>NZ_JACDUU010000001.1:0-341984 GCF_013760845.1 [Anoxybacillus] calidus
TCCAGAAGAAATTGAACAACCTTTCTCCGGTGGAATATCGGAGAAAGGTTGCATAGACTTTCTTTTATTCTGTCTACTTGACAGGGGTAAGACCATTATGGGTCAGCCCTTTTTTCTTTTAGGAAACATTTTGAATACTGTGTATCTCGTTAAGCATATGTGTTGCAAATTCAATTAATTCATCATTACTTATTTCTAGACGATTAGGAGACATCCCGCTATATTGATTCAAGCATTCGATAAGTAAGTGCTTGTACTTAGAAGGCAATGATGCTATCGCCCATTCTCCTCCTTCTCTCTTAGAAGAGATGGCACCTTCTTTAAGGAAATATAAGACTCGGCATAGATTTAACGTATAATAAACAGGATCTTTGACTATCGCATCTTTGGCATCACTCACATCAGAAAGAATAGACTGTATATAATATATTTTCGGTATAGGTTGAAACAGTTCTTTAATTGGCTTCCCATAGAGCACGATGCCTCTATGATAAGTAACAACGATGTGAGCCGCTAAATCGGGATCTTCCAAGCCGCCGCAAATATAGTTTTCATCTTGGCTATATTTTTCTTTATGAAAAGAAGAGTAGTGCAACTCAAATGGAGTTGGATAAACAAAATGTTTTAGATAACGTTCTAAAAGAATGCTCATTTCCAAACCGCCGTTATTGGGAAGTTCTTCGTGCAAAGTGAGCAATTTTCTCGCGATGCTTTTTTTCGTTTTGAATGTCAGTTCTTTTTTGGCTATCACTAAAAAGTCAATATCGCTTTTATCAGGATGAAAACATCTCATCGCTAATGAACTGTGTAAATAAATACCAACTAAATTGTCCACCATCTTTTCTCTAAACAAACGAACGATTTTTTGCAAATAATATTGTATGTCCATTCAAGTTTCTTCTCCTAACGTTTTAATTGCAACTATTATAGCAAATACCATGTAAAAAATTCATGTAAAGAAGAATATACATTCGCAGTTTTATTCTTTTCTCGCTGATTATGTGATACAATGTAAGGCAGTGATGAAAAGGAGAGGAGTACGGTTTTGATTGAGTTTATTCGCGGCTATGTTGACTATGTTTGTCCTGAATATATTGTCATTGAAAATAACGGAATTGGGTATCAAATTTTGACACCGAATCCGTTTTCTTTTCGGAAAAGTAAAGAGGATGTTGTAACAGTTTATACATATCAATATGTGCGGGAAGACGTAATCGCTCTTTATGGATTTCATACACGTGAAGAGAGGACGTTGTTTACAAAGCTTCTTCAAGTATCAGGAATTGGCCCAAAAGGCGGGTTGGCGATTTTAGCTGCTGGAGAGCCGCGACAGCTTGTCGAGGCGATTGAGGAAGAAAATGAAAAGTTTTTATGCAAGTTTCCGGGCGTCGGGAAAAAAACAGCAAGGCAAATGATTCTTGATTTAAAAGGAAAACTGCAAGATGTCATTCCAAGTGCATTTCCAGATCTGTTCACTCCGGAAGATGAATATCCTGTTTCATCGAACTCCCAAGCGTTGGATGAAGCGATTGAAGCGTTAAAAGTGCTTGGCTATGCCGAGCGGGAAATTCAAAAGGTACTGCCGGCGTTAATGAAGGAAAACTTGTCAACCGATCAATATATTAAGCTGGCACTGCAAAAATTATTAAAATAGGGGAGAAGAAGAATGGAAGAGCGTCTTGTTGCCAGTGACGCAAATAGCGAGGATATTTCGCTTGAATACAGTCTCCGCCCAAAGTTTTTAAGTGAATATATCGGACAAGATAAAGTAAAAGATAACTTGAAAGTGTTTATTGAAGCGGCGAAAATGCGTGGGGAGACGCTTGATCACGTGCTTTTATACGGGCCTCCCGGGCTTGGAAAAACGACTTTAGCGGCGATTATTGCCAACGAAATGGGCGTTCATCTGCGTACGACATCCGGTCCTGCGATCGAGCGTCCGGGAGATTTAGCAGCGATTTTAACGTCGTTAGAGCCTGGAGATGTATTATTTATTGATGAAATTCATCGACTTCATCGTTCTGTGGAAGAAGTGCTGTATCCGGCGATGGAAGACTATTGTTTAGATATTGTCATCGGTAAAGGACAGACAGCACGCTCGGTGCGCATTGACCTCCCGCCATTCACGCTAGTCGGTGCGACGACCAGAGCGGGAGCATTATCCGCACCGCTTCGTGACCGCTTTGGTGTTTTAAGCCGTCTTGAGTATTATTTGCCAGCACAGCTTGCACAAATTGTGAAACGAACGGCGGATATTCTTGATGTAGAAATTGAAGAAGAAGCTGCCTTTGAGATTGCCCGACGTTCAAGGGGGACACCAAGAATTGCGAACCGGCTTTTGCGACGCGTTCGCGATTTTGCCCAAGTGCGCGGCGATGGTACGATCACGTTTATCTTAGCGCAGGAAGCGTTACAGTTGCTTCAAGTAGACCGCTTAGGACTAGATCATATCGATCATAAATTGTTAAAAGGAATTATTGAAAAATTTCGTGGCGGCCCTGTCGGTTTGGATACAATTGCTGCGACGATTGGTGAAGAGGCGCAAACGATTGAAGATGTATATGAACCGTATTTACTGCAAATCGGCTTTTTACAACGTACCCCGCGCGGGCGTATGGTCACTAACTTAGTATACGAGCATTTTGGAATGGAGGTGCCCAAATCATGAACAGCCTTCCAAAAACGATTATGATGATTGGAGTTGTCCTTATTATTTTGGGATTTCTGATGCAATTTATGAAACTTGGCCGACTTCCTGGAGATGTTGTCATTAAAAAAGGGAACACGACCTTTTATTTTCCGATTGTTACTTCAATTTTGTTAAGCGTTGTTTTATCATTCATTTTTTACGTTCTTGGCCGATTCCGCTAATTCAACAATAGAAACGGGTGAAAAGATATGAAAGTAGATTTATTTGATTTTTATTTGCCTGAGGAATTAATCGCGCAAACACCGCTTCCAGACAGGGAAGCATCCAGGCTGATGGTACTTGATAAAAAAACCGGAAAAACGAAGCATGAAACGTTTCGCGCGATTTTATCGTACTTAAAAGAAGGAGATTGTCTCGTTTTAAACGATACACGCGTATTACCAGCACGTCTTTATGGAGAAAAAGAAGATACAGGAGCAAAAATCGAGGTGCTTCTTTTAAAACAAATGGAAGGAGATCGGTGGGAGACGCTGGTAAAACCAGCAAAGCGTGTAAAGGCAGGGACAACGATTTCTTTCGGGGATGGAAGACTGAAAGCGACGTGTATCGATACATTAGAGCACGGCGGACGAATTTTAGAATTTGCTTACGATGGGGTTTTTTATGAGGTATTAGAGTCACTTGGGGAAATGCCGCTTCCTCCTTACATAAAAGAACAATTAGATGACCGTGAACGATATCAAACCGTATTTGCCCGCGAGCGCGGTTCGGCGGCGGCGCCGACTGCCGGCCTGCATTTTACCGAACAGCTGCTTGATGACATTCGGGCGAAAGGTGTACATATCGCTTTTATTACGCTTCATGTTGGTCTTGGAACGTTTCGTCCAGTCAGCGTGGAAAATGTGGAAGAGCATGATATGCATGCGGAGTTTTATCAAATGACGGAAGGAACGGCACGGCTTTTAAATGAGGTCAAGCAAAAAGGTGGTCGGATTGTTGCTGTTGGTACAACTTCAACGCGGACTTTAGAAACCATTGCTTCAAAACATAACGGCACATTTGTTGCTGAAAGTGGATGGACGGATATTTTTATTTATCCGGGCTATGAGTTTAAAGCGATTGATGGCATGGTGACGAATTTTCACCTTCCGAAGTCCACATTAATCATGCTTGTCAGCGCGCTGGCCGGGCGGGAAAATGTGCTGCGTGCTTACGAAGAAGCGGTGAAAGAGAGATATCGTTTCTTTAGCTTTGGTGATGCCATGTTGATTATTTAAGAGGATCGATAGAAAGGAGATATTCATTTGACACCGATTCGTTACGAGTTGATTAAAACGTGCAAACAAACAGGAGCGAGATTAGGAATCATCCATACGCCGCACGGATCGTTTGAAACGCCGATGTTTATGCCGGTTGGGACGCTTGCTACGGTAAAAACGCTTTCTCCTGAAGAATTAAAAGAGATGGGAGCAGGCATTATTTTAAGCAACACATACCATTTATGGCTTCGTCCTGGTCATGAAATCGTAGAAGAAGCAGGCGGCCTGCATCAGTTTATGAACTGGGACCGTGGTATTTTAACGGATTCGGGTGGATTCCAAGTCTTCAGTTTAAGTGAATTTCGCAAAATCGAAGAAGAAGGGGTTTATTTTCGGAATCATTTAAACGGAGATAAATTATTTTTATCCCCTGAAAAAGCGATGGAAATTCAAAACGCTTTGGGCTCTGACATTATGATGGCATTTGATGAATGTCCGCCGTATCCGGCAACCTACGAATATATGAAAAAGTCAGTCGAGCGGACAAGCCGTTGGGCAGAGCGCTGCTTAAAAGCACATAAACGTCCAAACGAACAAGGATTATTTGGAATTGTTCAGGGCGGTGAATTTGAAGATTTGCGCAAACAAAGCGCGCAAGACTTAGTTTCCCTTGATTTCCCTGGCTATGCGGTTGGCGGTTTATCGGTAGGAGAGCCGAAAGAGGTCATGAATAGAGTCCTTGAATTTACAACTCCGCTTTTACCAGCGAATAAGCCGCGTTATTTAATGGGAGTTGGTTCACCAGATTCGCTCATTGACGGGGTGATTCGCGGTATTGATATGTTTGACTGCGTCTTGCCGACGCGCATTGGCCGGAATGGAACCGTGATGACAAGCGAAGGGCGAGTAATCATAAAAAATGCGCAATATGCAAGAGATTTTACGCCGCTTGATCCAAACTGTGACTGCTACACATGCCGCAACTATACAAGGGCTTATATTCGTCACTTGATTAAATGTGATGAAACATTCGGAATTCGTTTAACTTCTTATCATAACGTATATTTTCTGATAAAATTGATGGAGCAAGTTAGACAAGCGATTCGTGAAGATCGTCTTGGCGATTTCCGTGAAGAATTTTTTGAACGCTATGGATTTAATAAGCCAAATGCGAAAAACTTTTAGAGATTTGCTTTGAAAGGGGGGAAATAAATGCAAACATTAATGAATATTCTACCACTTCTTTTATTCTTTGCGATTTTCTATTTCTTGTTGATTCGTCCACAGCAAAAACGCCAGCGTGCGATTCAACAAATGCAAGCGAACTTGAAAAAAGGCGACAAAATCATTACAATTGGCGGCTTGCATGGCATTATCGATTCTGTTGATGAAGACAAAGTTGTCATTCGCGCTGGTGATGGTTCTCGTCTTACATATGAACGTTCAGCAGTGCGTGAAGTAGTTACTGATAAATAAAAAAAAGAGGTGGCTTCTCCAAAAAGAAGGCCGCCTCTTTTTTTAATCACAAATTTCTTGAAGCGCTTATATTCACGCCAATGACTCCGCCGCACATGGCTGCAATAAGAAATGCTAGATGGTATAGCCATTGCTGGGCGGTGAATAGCTTATCAACCCCTAAAAACTGAAACAAAAAGATGAGAAGGGTAAATAAGATGCTTGTAAATCCGCCAACTAACCAGCCTTTTTCTTTCCCTTTTCCCCCTGCGACAAATCCGCCGACAAAGAAAGAAATGAGCGAACAAGTAAAAGCGACCCATGCAAATGTAGCCTCAGAAGCATTTGTAAACTTTAAGATGAGCGACAGCACGAAGCTGACAATGAGGGCTAATACAAAAATGGTCGCCACTCCGTATAAAACCGCTTTTCCTAATCTAACCATACCCGTTCCCCCTTTCATGCAAAGCTGTCTTTATGAAAAACATATTCTTATTTGGACACGTTTAGAAGCAAAAGTTTGTTACTTTTCATCGGAGTGAACGGGATAAAGTGAAATTTGAGGTTGTCTCATAAGTGTCTGATCTCACGCGTAGCTCATTTATCCAATGTGGATGTCCTATATATTTTGTTGTGGGGTCTGACACTTTTTGGGACAGCCTCTCTTACGAACGATTAGAACGGGATAAAAATGGTCCAATCATTGGAATGCGCGCTACTTCTTCTTTTTTAATGAGATTTAACAGTAATAATAAGAATAGATAGACAATCGTTGTGATCATGATAGCGAAAAGCGTTCTTATGTTTAGCGAAGCGGATGTCAGCCCATGTTTAAACATAAAATCTCCGATCATTCCACATATCCCCATGCTCATAAATGTTTTTACGTATTCCCTTATATACAATGAAAAGGAAATGACTTTCACGATTGTGGCAAAATGAAGTATTGTCACAAGAACGATCCCTGCCATAATTGCCAGAGCTGCTCCCATAATTCCAAGGCTCGGTCTTGTTGCCAACACAAAAATAAAAATCGTTTTTACAACAGCGCCAATTAAGCTATTCATCATTGCTGCTTTTGCCAAGTCAAGACCTTGCAGCACAGCTTGAAGAGGACCTTGAAAGTAGTAAAAGATGAAAAATGGAGCCATCACTTTAACAAAAATGGCAGCATTGCTTGAGCCGTACATTAATTGCATCATCGGCTCGGCAAAGACGTATAGCAAAACGACAGCCAGCCCCCCTGTTACAAGCGACAGTCTCATCGCTTGTTGAAGGCGGTGCTCAATCAGCAATGTTTGTTTGTTGGCAGCGGCTTCGCTAATCGCTGGAACAAGCGAAGTAGATAACGAATAAGTGATAAACGATGGCAGCATTAATAGCGGCAAGGCATATCCAGTCAATTCTCCATACTGTTTTGTTGCTAAAGCGGTAGTGACTCCGGCGATCGCTAAACTTTGCGCGACAACAATCGGCTCAAAAAACCAGGCAAGAGAACCAATTAAGCGGCTGCCGGTCGTAGGGAGCGCAATCCGCATTAAATCAAGAAACGTATCCTTTCCAGCTTTCACGCTTTTAAAAAATTGTTTTCTTACCTTAATGTGTTTTTTCAACCGAAACATAAATAATAAATAAATGAGTGAAACAAGTTCTCCGATAACAGAGGAAAACATCGCTCCCGCTGCTGCATATTCGATTCCGTACGGCAATAACGCTTTTGTAAAAACAGCAATTAAACTAATTCGGACAATTTGCTCAATAAGCTGGGAATAGGCGTATGGTTTCATTTGCTGTTTTCCTTGGAAATATCCTCGTAGTACAGAGGAGACAGCGACGATTGGAACAACTGGCGAAATGGCGAGAAGCGGATAGTATGTGCGTGAATCGGTAAATAACGTCTCTGACAAGACAGGAGCTAATAAAATCATGGCTGGAAAAAAGAAAATGCTTAATGTTCCTGTAACTGCCAAAGAAACGACAAGAATTTTTTTTACTTTTTTTTGATCTCCGACCGCTTCCGCCTCGGCAACAAGCTTTGAAATGGCAATTGGCAGCCCGATTTGCGTAATGGTAATGACTAAAACGAGTGTCGGAACAGCCATCATGTATAAGCCAACACCTTCTCCCCCAATCATGCGGGCAACAACAATTCGATTAATAAAGCCGAGAACTCTTGTGATAAGACCTGCGACAATAAGAATAAGCGTCCCTTTTAAAAATTTGGACATACCGATTCCCTACCTTCTCAAACCAGGTGATATTTTATACAATTAACTATATGCGGCTAGTATGAACAAGCATGACAAGTATTGTGGGGATGGAGGAAAAATAGAAAATGGAAAAGGAGCAAATGAAAGCGCTGCGCGAACAAGTAATGCCTGCTTTAATATGTAAAAAAGAGGAATTTCAATTGCTTGGTTATGAACAAGTCACGATTGACGAGATATGGGATTGTTTATTTTATAAAAAATGGAAAAAACTAAAAGAGGAAAAAAAGTTGTTCGAAATCGTCAATGATATTCTTACACTCAGCGTAAGCGAGTATATGACATATATGACTGTGCAAGCTCATCAAGAAACAAATTGGTTTGCTGAAGATAATCTTGAAGCGTTGGAAGAATTATTTTGATTTTTGAACATAAATTGACAGGAGTGGTGAACTGTTTCATAATGAGGTTGTTGGCAGAATTCTGGTTGTGTCAGCCAGATTCTTTTATTATATAAGGAGGATTTTTGCTAATGGTTAAACGAAGTCGCATCATTGCCTTTTTCTTGCTGCTGTTGCTTTTGGGCGGCACGATGGGGACGACGATTCAAGGCATTCTCAACAACATTAAGCTCGGTTTGGACCTTCAAGGCGGTTTTGAAATTTTATATGAAGTAAAACCGACGAAAAAAGGAGAGAAAATTGATAGAGAAATTCTCGTTAGTACAGTTGAGGCTTTAAATAAACGCGTCAATGTGCTCGGGGTGAGCGAACCGAATATTCAAATTGAAGGAAAAGACCGCATTCGTGTACAGCTTGCCGGGGTAAAAGATCAAAACAAGGCGCGTGAAATTCTAGCGACCCAGGCAAAATTAACGTTCCGCGATGTGAATGACAATGTGTTAATGGATGGAAGCGACCTAGTAGAAGGTGGCGCAAAGCAAACGTTCGATGAAAACGGTAAGCCAAGTGTCGCAATTAAATTGAAGGATGCGGATAAATTTAAACAAGTGACGGAAAAGGTCTCCAAAATGGGACCGCCGAATAACTTATTAGTCATCTGGCTTGATTTTAAAGAAGGAGTAGATTCGTACCAAAAAGAGGCTGGGAAAGCGAAGCCAAAATTTATTTCTGCTGCGGCCGTCAATCAAGTGTTTGATCAAACAGATGTGTCGATTGTCGGCAATTTCACCGTTGAAGAAGCGAAAGAATTAGCAAATTTATTAAATGCAGGGGCATTGCCGGTTGAATTAAAAGAAATTTATTCGACGTCTATCGGTGCGCAGTTTGGCGAAAATGCGCTTCAAAAAACAGTCTTTGCAGGGATTATCGGAATTGCTGCTATTTTCTTATTTATGATTTTCTTCTATCGTTTACCAGGCATCGTCGCAGTCATTACATTATCCGTTTATATTTATCTTACTTTGCTCACTTTTGATTGGATGAACGGGGTTTTGACATTGCCGGGAATTGCTGCCCTTATTTTAGGGGTCGGGATGGCTGTCGATGCGAACATTATTACATATGAGCGAATCAAAGAAGAAATCAAACTTGGCAAATCGATTATGTCAGCCTATCGTACAGGGAATAAAGGTTCATTTGCGACCATTTTTGACGCAAATATTACGACGCTTATTGCAGGGGTTGTTTTATTCATCTATGGGACAAGTTCTGTCAAAGGTTTTGCAACGACGCTCATTATTAGCATTTTAGTGAGCTTTATTACCAACGTTTACGGGACGCGTTTATTGCTCGGATTGTTAGTGCAAAGCCGCGCTTTTAATAAAAAGCCAGGATATTTTGGTGTAAAGGAAACGGAAATTTTAAATATTGCTGAAACGAATGAACATACTGAGGTACCGACAAAGTTTGACCGCCTTGATTTTATGAAACCTAGTAAAAAGTTTTTTACTCTTTCTATTGCGCTAACTCTTGCTGGTATTATTATGCTTTTAACAATGAAATTAAACCTTGGTATTGACTTTACGAGTGGTACACGCGTCGAAGTGATGAGTCACTCTCCATTAAAAGTTCAACAATTGGAAGACGAGTTTAAAAAGCTCAACTTACAACCGAAAGATATCGTATTATCAGGTAACAATCAAGAAGTCGGAGTTGCCCGTTTTATTGGCGTTCTCAGCAAAAAAGAAATTTCTGAGTTAAAGAGCCATTTTAAACAAGAATATGGTTTTGAGCCGAACGTGAGCACTGTTTCTCCGACGGTTGGAAAAGAATTGGCGAGAAATGCGCTTATTGCTGTGTTAATTTCGTCACTTGGCATCATTATTTATGTGACGATTCGTTTTGAAATGTATATGGCGTTGGCCGCTATTGTCGCCTTGTTGCACGATGCCTTTATCATTATTACATTTTTCAGTTTAACGCGTTTAGAAGTCGATTTAACGTTTATTGCGGCCGTGTTAACGATCGTCGGTTACTCGGTTAATGATACGATCGTGACATTTGACCGCATTCGCGATCTCATGAAAAAACGGAAAGTAAAAACGGTTGATGATTTAAAATACATCGTGAATAGAGCGATACAACAAACGCTTACTCGCTCAGTGAATACGGTATTAATGGTTATTTTCACGGTAATGGCCTTGCTTATTTTTGGTAGCGAAGCCATTCGCAACTTCTCACTAGCGTTATTAGTCGGATTAATGTTCGGCGTCTACTCTTCTTTATTTATCGCTGCTCAATTATGGGTCGTTTGGAAAGGAAAACAATTAAAAAAAGGAAAAAAACAAACAGAGAGCGATTTAGAGCCGCAAGTGTAAAGAAAAGCGAAGGCGACCCGCCTAACCGCGATGGGCAAATGTTCTTCGACCGAAGAGGTGCTTGTCACCTCAAGGGAGAAGGTTATTTGACCCCGAGCGGTTGGTCGCCGAGCTAGACAATCCGAAAAGCGGAGGCGAGCGTCTAGCGCTGAAGGAAAATGTTCTTCCGACGAGACATGCTTGCATGTCGACGGAGGAAGGTTATTTTCCAGAAACTGCGCCTGCGATTACTCGGCGCATGTCAGCGAAGATGCTGATTCAAGCAGCTGACACGCTGCGAGCCGAGCGCTGTTTAATGTGATATGTGTTAACCAAAAAATGCCCCATGGAAACATGGGGCATCTTTTATCTTTTGGTATGGAATATAAAATGGGAGTAGTTCAAACATTCAATTATTCGATAATTGGAGCGACATACGGCATTGTTTTTGCCAATATCCAGACTAAGAAGAGTACAACAGGAATATGAAAGATCAATTGTAAAATGGAATATCCAGCAAGATCTCTTGCTTTGACACCCATGACCCCCATTAAAGGTAGCATCCAGAAAGGATTTATCAAATTGGGCAAAGCTTCGGTCGCATTATATACTTGTACAACCCATGCCATGCTGACATGTAATTCTTTTGCGGCTTCGAGCAAATATGGGGCTTCCACGATCCACTTTCCGCCGCCTGAAGGAAGGAAAAGCCCGAGAATGGCTGAGTAGATTCCGACAATGATCGGGAAAGTATTTTCAGTTGAGATGGAAAGAAAAAACTTCACTAATACTTCAGCGAGTCCGGAGTTCATTAAGATTCCAAAGATTCCTGCATAAAGAGGGAATTGAATGAGCACCCCACCAGTAGCAGGAATCGATTTAGCGACTGCGTTCAAGAAGTTTCTAGGTGTCCAATGTAAAAGCATCCCTAACATTAAAAACATAAAATTATAATTATTAAGATCAAGTGCAGCAATCAGCCCTTTATTCGTAATAACGTGAATGATATAGATTGAACCAATCGCAACTAAAACAAGGGTTAAGATTGGGCTATATTCTAACCATTCTCCTGGTCTTTCCGCTTTCGTCTCCACATTAACAACTTCTATTTCGCCATAACGGATACCGACCATTTCTGCCGTCTTTGCCTTATCCTCATTGGGAGCGGATAAAAAAGCGATCCCAACTGACAAAATGATAAGCACAATAATCATAACTAAATTTTGCCACGTGAAAATTGTTTCTGACATTGGAATCGTTCCACTAATTTCGTATAATGCAGGAGGAATCGAGGCTTTGGTTGCCATCACTAATGCTGCTGAAGAAGAAAGTCCTAAAGCCCAAACGCTTCCGAGCCCAAGGTACCCTGCAGCTCCGATTGCCCGATAATCGACTCCTTTCACCCTTTTGCTCACTTCTCTTATAAGGATTCCGCTGAAAATCAAGCTAAACCCCCAACTGATGAGAGATGTTACCATGGCAAAGAAGGCCACAAAGGCAACTGCGCCCTTCGGGGTTTTAGGGATTAAAGAAAGTTTTACAATCAGTTTATGAACGGGTTTAGCAGAAGCTACGACGTAACCGGTAATGATGATAAAGGCCATTTGCATTGCGAAAGGGATCAAATCCCAAAAGTGGGTGCCAAAATCGACCCCAATTTGTGCAGGAGTCCGTCCCATCAATAAGGCAACAATCGAGATAAAAACAACCGCGATTGAAGCAAAAACAAAAGCATCTGGGAACCATCTTTCACTCCAATCAGCCAGTGAAAAACCTATGCGGGCCATGAAACCTTCCTTAACTCCATCCGTTTCTTTTTTTATCATTCATCTCACACCTTTCATAAAAATTTGTTATGAAAAATATGTTTGGTTCTTGTTTGTCTCTGGATGATGATTTAGTGATTTATCATTTTTCTAAAAAAACTATTTGTAACCATATATGTTAGAATGAAAGTTTTCAGAACCTCGAATGAACACTTAATCGAGAGGAAATATGAGAAGATAGACTGATTCTGGGTGAATTTGTAAAAGATAAGCAACTCCTGAAGTGAAGCAAATGAATGAGTTGCATGATAGAGAGCATGGACATGACTTAAAAATTGCTAGGACATAAGATTAGAAAGTATGTTAAAGAAAAACGGTTAACGTTACCGAATGGTATAGTGTACATAAATCCGTATCATTTGAAATCAAAAAACGGAGTGATTCATTGCTCCGCCTCTTTTCCTTTTGTATAATTAGGAGAGTTGAGGTGTGGAGACAATGTTAACTTCAAAAACTCGTTGGGCTGTACAAAGCCCTGATATGGAAAAAGTAAATAAAATTGCGGAAGCGTTAAATATTGCCCCGCTTGTTGCCGCGTTATTAGTAAACCGTGGTGTGGATACGGTTGAGGCGGCGGAGGCTTTTTTATATGTCGAAAAGCAGTCGTTTTATGATCCATTTTTGCTCGATGGAATGGATGGCGCTGTCGAGCGGATTCGCCAAGCGATTGCTGCGCAAGAAAAAATTCTTGTGTTTGGCGATTATGATGCCGATGGTGTTAGCAGCACAACGGTTATGGTAAGTGCATTGAGAGAACTAGGAGCTTGTGTCGATTTTTATATTCCTAATCGTTTTACAGAGGGATACGGCCCAAATGAAAAAGCGTTCCGATGGGCGAAAGAAAGCGGTTTTTCACTTATTATTACAGTCGATACAGGAATTGCCGCACTGAATGAAGCGAAGTTAGCGAAACAATTAGGAATGGACTTAATTATTACCGATCATCATGAGCCGGGACCAATATTGCCGGAGGCCTATGCGATTATTCATCCGAAAAAGCCGGGAAGCACGTATCCGTTTAAGGAACTTGCCGGAGTAGGCGTTGCCTTTAAAGTCGCACATGCTCTTCTTGGTAAGGTACCGCATCATTTATTAGATGTAGCTGTAATTGGTACGATTGCCGATCTTGTTCCACTGCTAGGAGAAAACCGCTTGATCGCTTCTTTAGGGATACGATCACTGCAAACAACGAAAAGAGTTGGATTGAAAGCTTTAATTAAACAATGCGGTGTTAGCATTGACCAGTTAAATGAAGATACGGTCGGTTTTATGCTTGGGCCCCGCATTAATGCAGCAGGAAGATTAGGAACGGCTGATCCCGCTGTTCATTTATTAATGACAGAAGATGAAGAAGAAGCTGAGATGCTTGCAGAGGAAATCGATGCATTAAATAAAGAGCGGCAGCAGCTTGTCAATGAAATGGCGGAAGAGGCGATAAAAATAGTAGAAAGTAATTATCCACCAAAGGACAACGCGGTGCTTGTCGTTGCGAAAGAAGGCTGGAATCCGGGGATTATCGGAATTGTAGCCTCAAGGCTTGTGGAAGTTTTTTATCGTCCAACTATTGTGTTAAGCATCGACAAAGAGAAAGGACTTGCTAAAGGTTCGGCGCGAAGCATCCCTGGTTTTGATTTATTTGCTAATTTATCGACATGCCGCGATATTTTACCGCATTTTGGCGGACATCCGATGGCTGCAGGGATGACGCTCAGTACCGAACATATTGACGAATTACGAACACGATTAAATTTATTAGCTAGCGAATTATTGACGGAGGAAGATTTTACGCCGATTACGCAAGTTGATATAAAATGCTCGCTTGCTGATATTTCATTAAAAACGATTGAACAGTTGCAAATGCTTGCTCCGTTTGGCATGGAAAATCCGAAGCCTAAAGTGTTAATTGAAGATGTCTCCATCCAAATGCTTCGCCGCGTTGGGGCTGATCAGTCTCATTTAAAAGCGGTGTTTGAACAAGACGGAGCGACGATTGACAGCATCGGCTTTGGATATGGTTATTTACAAGAAGAAATTGCTCCTCATTCTAAAGTTTCCATTGTTGGAGAGTTATCAATTAATGAGTGGAATAACTTCCGCAAGCCACAGTTATTCATTCATGATGTTTCTGTGAAAGAATGGCAGCTTTTTGATATCCGCGGTATGCGTCATGTTCATCCTTTTCTTTTATCGCTTCCTAAAGAAAAACGTACGCTGATTGCTTTTCATCAAGAAACAATGGAAGCATTGCCGCTGCATGAATTAAAACAAGAAGTATGTTATATTGATTCATTGGAAAATGCTAAAAAAGTGGAATTAAAAAATAAATATGTCGTCTTATTGGATTTGCCGCCATCTTCAGAAATGATAAAAGTTTTATTAACTCCTAGTTTACCTGAACGAATTTATGCGTTATTCTATCAGAGGGAGAATCACTTTTTCAGCACGATGCCCACTCGCGATCATTTTAAATGGCTTTATCTGTTTTTAATGAAGCGAAGCCCATTTGATTTAGCAAGGTATGGCGATGATTTGGCACGCTCGCGCGGATGGACAAAAGAAACGATTCACTTTATGGTGAAGGTATTTTTAGAGCTAGGTTTTGTTACAATGGAAAATGGCATTGTAACGCTCACAAACAATCCGAATAAGCGCGATTTAACGGAATCGCCGACTTATTGTTTTAAGCAAGCTCAGTTTGAGCTTGAAAATATATTTTTATATTCATCTTATCAGCAATTAAAGCGCTGGTTTGATGAGATAAAAGGTTCGTTAAATTATGAGGAGGCAAAAATCTAATGGATTTAAAACAATATGTCACAATTGTACCTGATTTCCCAAAACCTGGTATTCAATTTAAAGATATTACAACGATTATGGATAAAGGTGAAGTTTATAAATATGCGACTGACCAAATCGTGCAGTACGCGCGGGAAAAAGAAATTGATATTGTCGTTGGACCAGAGGCGCGCGGCTTTATTATTGGCTGCCCGGTTGCATATGCGCTTGGGGTAGGATTTGCGCCTGTACGCAAAGAAGGAAAGCTTCCGCGCGAAGTCGTTCGTGTTGAATATGGTCTAGAATATGGAAAAGATGTACTGACAATGCACAAAGATGCCATTAAGCCAGGACAACGCGTTTTAATTACTGACGACTTATTGGCAACAGGTGGCACAATTGAAGCAACGATCAAGCTTGTTGAGCAATTAGGCGGAGTTGTAGCAGGGATTGCTTTCTTGATCGAACTTACTTATTTAGAAGGACGAAAAAAATTAGAAGGCTATGATGTATTAGCATTAATGCAATTTTAATTGTTGAGGGCACTCTTAATGGGTGCTCTTTCTTATATATAAAACTATTTCCATTTTTTTAGAATGGGTATATTTTCTTTATGCTAACTCTTTACATCTAAAAAATTTTTCATGATAATAATGTCAATAGTTATTTTTTCGTGCAATACGTACAATTGAACTATAAAAGGTGATTATTTCATGGCCAATGAACAGGTGTTAACAGCAGAACAAGTAATTGAAAATGCAAGCCATTATTTGTCTGCTGAAGATATTAAATTTATTCAACGAGCGTACGAATTTGCCAAGGAGGCTCACAAGGACCAATATCGAAAATCGGGTGAACCGTACATTATTCATCCTATTCAAGTTGCCGGTATTTTAGTTGATTTGAAGATGGATCCAGCGACAATTGCAGCTGGGTTTTTGCATGATGTGGTCGAGGATACGGACGTGACGAAAGAGGATTTACTTAAAGAGTTTGGTTCTGAAGTATCCATGCTCGTTGACGGAGTAACAAAGTTAGGGAAAATTAAATATAAATCCCAAGAGGAACAACAAGCAGAAAATCATCGCAAAATGTTTGTAGCGATGGCGCAGGATATTCGTGTCATTTTAATTAAGTTAGCGGACCGCCTTCACAATATGCGGACATTGAAGCATTTACCGCTTGAGAAGCAGCGGAGAATTGCGAATGAAACATTGGAAATCTTTGCTCCCTTAGCGCATCGGCTCGGAATTTCGAAAATTAAATGGGAGTTAGAAGATACAGCATTGCGCTATTTAAATCCGCAGCAATATTATCGAATTGTCAATTTAATGAAGAAAAAACGTGCTGAACGTGAGCAATATCTTGAGGAAGTAATCCAAGAAGTTCGTGAGCGTTTAAATGAGGTGTCTATAAAAGGAGAAATTTCTGGACGCCCGAAACATATTTACAGCATTTATCGCAAAATGGTGATGCAAAATAAACAATTCAATGAGATTTATGATTTATTGGCGGTTCGCATCATTGTCAATAGCATCAAAGACTGCTACGCGGTGCTTGGTATTATCCATACATGCTGGAAGCCGATGCCGGGTCGCTTTAAGGATTATATCGCCATGCCGAAGCCGAATATGTATCAATCGCTGCATACAACGGTCATTGGTCCGAAAGGTGAACCTTTGGAAGTGCAAATTCGAACATTTGAGATGCACCAAATCGCTGAATTCGGAATCGCGGCTCACTGGGCATATAAGGAAGGAAAAAGCGTAAAGCCGAACAGTTTTGAAGAGAAGCTTTCATGGTTCCGGGAAATTTTAGAATGGCAAAATGATATGACAAATGCTGAAGAGTTTATGGAAACGTTAAAGATGGATTTATTCTCGGACATGGTGTTTGTGTTTACGCCAAAAGGAGATGTCATTGAGCTTCCGTCCGGTTCGGTGCCGATTGACTTTGCTTACCGAATTCACTCGGAAATCGGCAACAAAACGATTGGTGCAAAAGTAAACGGAAAGATGGTGCCGCTCGATTATAAATTGAAAACTGGCGACATCGTTGAAATTTTAACTTCCAAGCATTCTTATGGTCCAAGTCAAGACTGGTTGAAGCTAGCGCAAACTTCCCATGCGAAAAATAAAATTCGTCAGTTTTTCAAAAAACAACGCCGTGAAGAAAATATAGAAAAAGGAAAAGAACTAGTTGAAAAGGAAATTAGAAACTTAGACTTTGATGTCAAAGAAGTGCTCACACCGGAAAACGTCAAACGAGTGGCGGAAAAGTTCAATTTTTCTAATGAGGAAGATATGTATGCGGCAGTGGGGTATAACGGCATTACTGCTGCACAGATTGCTCATCGTTTAACAGATAAATGGCGCAAACAGCGTGATTTAGAAGAGCAGCAAAAAAAATTGAAAGAAGCCGTACACGAAGTAAAAAGTGTTTCACCAAGCAAAAAACGCGATTATGGCGTACAGGTACAGGGAGTAGACAATTTGTTAATCCGTTTATCCCGCTGCTGTAATCCTGTTCCGGGAGATGAAATCATAGGCTTCATTACAAAAGGAAGAGGTGTCTCTGTCCATCGTGCTGATTGCCCAAACATTTCTTCGGAAGAAATGGCAGATCGTCTTATTTCAGTTGAATGGGAGAGCGATGCGAAAGCAAATCGAGAGTATAACGTTGAAATAGAAATATTTGGATTTGACCGTCGTGGATTATTGAATGAAGTGCTTCAAGCTGTCAATGAAACGAAAACAGACATTTCGGCTGTTTCCGGTCGTTCGGATCACCGTAATAAAATTGCGACGATTCATATGGCCATATCCATTCATAACTTGAGCCATTTACAAAAAGTAGTCGAACGAATTAAGCAAATTCCAGATATTTATTCTGTTCAGCGAGTAATGAATAATTAGAAAGGGTATGTCTAATGAGAGTGGTTGTGCAACGTGCAAAAAATGCGAAAGTGATTGTCGAAGGTGAAACGGTAGGGCAAATTGACTTTGGTCTTATGTTGCTTGTCGGTGTCACTCATAATGATACAAGGGAAGATGCAGCGTTTGTGGCGGACAAAATTGCCAATCTGCGAATTTTTGAAGACGAATCTGGGAAAATGAATTTGTCCGTTTTAGATGTCGGAGGAGCGATTTTATCTGTGTCGCAGTTTACGCTGTATGGAGATTGCCGCAAGGGCAGACGTCCGAATTTTATGGAAGCTGCTAAGCCTGATCATGCGTTGGAAATTTATCAGATTTTTAATGAAGAGTTACGGCAAAAGGGAATTAAAGTGGAGACTGGAAAATTTGGGGCAATGATGGATGTGCAATTTACAAATGATGGACCTGTGACATTAATTGTTGAAAGTAAACAAAAGGGCGAGTAACGGAATCGTTATTCGCCTTTTTGTTTGAGTGTTAGTGATACTACTAGAAATAGTTTTTTAAACTTTCAGCAATAGCATCTGTTACTTTTTCTTGATAATAAGGTGAAACGATGAGCTGTCCTTCTGTCGGGTTGCTCAAATATCCAAGTTCTAATAAAACAGACGGTCGGTTATTTTCACGAAGAACATGAAAATCGCCAAAGCGTATTCCACGTTGTTTCACATGGTGAATCGTTGTTAACTGTGAATAAATCGATGCGGCGAGAGGATGATCCCGCTTGTTGTCATAATAGTAAATGGTGATTCCGTTTACAGTTGTATCACGTGAACTGTCGTAATGAATGCTAATAAAAACATCGGCTTCATATTTGGAAGCTATTTTCACACGGTTTGGCAAGGAAATGAATAAGTCGTCATTTCTTGTTAAAATGACGTTTGCCCCAGCTTGTTTCAGTTTTTGCTGTAGCAATTTCGCGGTTTGCAGCGTTAATACTTTTTCTAGAGTGCCGTTTTTGCCAATTGTGCCGCTGTCTTTTCCGCCATGTCCGGCATCGAGTACAATCGTTTTATTTTTGATCGTGCCGCTCTTTTTGTTCACTGTGGAAACCACCCACTCTGCGATATAGCCGGTTCTTTGATCGGTAAGTTCGATATAATACCAGCTTCCTTCTTTACGAATGACGCGATACGTTTCACCGCGATTCGCTGTTGCGGCGATATGGGCATCCAGCGATGGACTTATCCGAATGTTTGTCTTGGGATGAAGAATTTGAATGTATGAATTTGTAGGCTCTAAAGCAATACGGTTTTGCAGTGAAACATATGTGCTGGATATCCATCCAGTCTGTTGATTTTCAAGAACGATTTTCAGCCAATTGCCTTGTTGCCCGACGATATTTATATGATCACCATCATTCAGTTTTTGAATAATCGTTCCTTTTTCTGAAGGTTCATCACGTACATTCAACCGATTCGTTGTAACGATGCCAATCAGCTGTTTTTCTAGCGAAGTTTGTGGAGAAAGATAATTGGCAGAAACCCAGCCTGATAGACTAGATGAGTGAATTTTCGCCCAGTCTTTTGTTTTTTGATGCACCTCTACCGTCTGTCCTTGCTTTAAATAACCGATAACGTCATATTTTGTTCCTGGACCTGTGCGAACCCGAAGATGATCAACAGCTGAGATGGCTGTTTGGATTGTGTTTGCTGCTTCGCTTGCATATTGTAAGGAAATCCATCCTGTTTCTTTCGCGTTTAGCCGAAGTTGAATCCAATCGTTTTTCTGTTCGATGACTGTATATGTTTCTCCTTTATTTACGCGTTTTATTACTCTGTAATGAAGTCCTGGACCTTCGCGCACATTGAGATGATTAACGGTGATGGTGGCCGTTTTTGTCTCCGCCCCCACACTAGATACATGGATGGAGAAGAGAAGGAAAATAGCGAGCAAAACGTATGTACCCTTTTTTATATCCTTCACTGCTAAAAGAGAAGCCTCCTTTCTTGTCAATGAAAGCCAAGCCGGAAATTAAGCTCGTTTTTAAATTCGTTAAAAGTTAAAAAAATCCTTTTATTTTTGCAAATAACGGGAAAGATAAGTAGTGAGTTTTTTCAAGCAAGAAAGGGTGAGACGCAGTGAGAAACAGCGCAAAAGGGGAGTTTGCACAGGCACGAACGAGTGATTTGTTTCATATTGATTTTCATGAATTTATGAAACGGGAGGCGGATTTAGCTGCATTTGAACTTGCTTCAGAGTTTGGTTTAACTTTAAGAGAAGTCCGAAAGTTAAAAAAACAATTATATCGTTCTTAAATGTTGCTGCAATTCTTGACAAAATGCGAGTTCATTCGTAAGATAAAAGAAAAATTCTTACATACAAAACCGATGATGGAGAAGAGTAGTTAAGAATACACATGAACAGAGAGGAAATGCCTTAGGCTGAAAGCATTTCTGCATGATGACTTAACGAACAAACACTCCGTAGGTTTCTCTTTGAACGAGAGTAGTCTAGTAGAAGAGAACGCATTCCGAGCGTTAACGGATGAAGTGGAAGCACATGCGGCTTCAATTAGGGTGGCACCACGGGAAAATTCGCTCTCGTCCCTATGTTTCATAGGGGTGGGAGTTTTTTGCTTTTACATTACATAAAAATGTAGAAACTTAGGAGGTTGAAGCATGGCGTTTCAAATTCCGAGAGGAACACAAGATATTCTGCCGGGTGAAGCAGAAAAGTGGCAGTATATCGAGCAAATGGCGCGAGACATTTGTCGGCGTTACAACTATAAAGAAATTCGCACACCGATTTTTGAACATACGGAGTTGTTTTTGCGCGGTGTTGGCGATACGACAGATATTGTCCAAAAAGAGATGTATACATTTGAAGACCGCGGCGGTAGAAGTATAACACTCCGTCCTGAAGGAACGGCTTCGGTTGTCCGTTCATTTGTTGAAAATAAAATGTATGGAGATCCGAACCAGCCAATTAAACTATATTATGTTGGACCAATGTTTCGTTATGAACGTCCACAGGCAGGAAGATTCCGTCAGTTCGTTCAGTTTGGTGTAGAGGCGCTCGGAAGCAACGATCCAGCGATTGATGCGGAAGTAATTGCCTTAGCGATGGAAATCTATCAAGCATTAGGATTGAAGAAATTAAAGCTTGTCATTAATAGTTTGGGAGATAAGGAAAGCAGAATCGCCCATCGTGAAGCGCTTGTTAATCATTTTAAAGGACGCATTCACGAATTTTGTGAAGACTGTCAAACACGATTAGAAAAAAATCCGTTGCGCATTTTAGATTGCAAAAAAGACCGTGACCATGAGTTGATGGCAACAGCGCCTTCTATCATTGACTATTTAAATGATGAATCACGTCATTATTTTGATAAGGTTCAAATGTACTTAACAAAGTTAGGAGTAGAGTTTGAAGTAGATCCTCGCCTCGTCCGCGGACTTGATTATTATAATCATACTGCTTTTGAAATTATGAGCAATGCGGAAGGATTTGGCGCAATTACGACATTGTGCGGCGGTGGCCGTTATAATGGACTAGTTCAGGAAATCGGTGGGCCAGAAACGCCGGGAATCGGTTTTGCTTTGAGTATTGAACGATTATTAGCAGCGCTCGAAGCAGAAGGCATCACGCTTCCAGTAGCTCAAGGGATTGATTGTTACGTGGTTGCGTTGGGTGAAAAAGCGAAAGATGAATCGGTTGTGATCGTGGACAAGTTACGAAAAGCAGGTATTGCAGCAGAGAAAGACTATCAGGACCGCAAAGTAAAAGCACAATTTAAAGCCGCTGATCGTTTGCAAGCAAAATATGTAGCCATTATTGGAGATGAAGAGTTAGAAAAGAACGTCATAAACGTAAAAGATATGGCTACGGGCGAACAAGTGGAAGTGTCACTCGATTCATTTACCGAATATTTGCGCGAGAAATTGGTGTAAGGAGGAAGAAACATGTTTGGAAGAACGCACTATTGCGGTGAAGTGACGGAACAAGCAATTGGTGAGAAAGTAAGTCTAAAAGGATGGGTGCAGAAGCGGCGTGATCTTGGTGGACTCATTTTTATCGATCTTCGTGACCGCACTGGTATTGTTCAAGTAGTATTTAGTCCGGAAGTATCCGAGGAAGCGTTAAAAGTAGCAGAGACTGTGCGTGGAGAGTATGTTCTTGATATAGAGGGAATTGTTGTTGCCCGTGAAGAAGGAACCATTAATCCCAATCTTCCTACAGGTAAGATCGAAGTTCAAGCTGAACGTGTAACGATTATTAACGAGGCGAAAACACCGCCGTTTGTGATTGATGATCGAACAGATGTATCGGAAGATGTGCGCCTTAAATATCGCTATTTAGACTTGCGCCGTCCTGTTATGTTTAACACGTTTAAAATGAGACATCAAGTAACAAAAGCCATCCGTGATTTTCTCGATGAAGAAGGATTTTTAGAAGTAGAAACACCGATTTTAACAAAAAGTACTCCAGAAGGTGCGCGTGACTATTTAGTGCCAAGCCGTGTTCATCCTGGTGAATTTTATGCGCTGCCGCAATCGCCGCAAATTTTTAAACAATTATTAATGGTTGCCGGCTTTGAACGTTACTATCAAATTGCGCGCTGCTTCCGTGACGAAGACTTGCGTGCTGACCGCCAGCCGGAGTTTACACAAGTCGATATTGAGACATCTTTTATGAGCCAAGAGGACATTATGGCGATGGTGGAACGAATGATGGCACGTGTCATGAAAGTGGCAAAGGGAATTGATTTGCCAATTCCGTTCCCAAGAATGTCTTATGATGAAGCAATGAGCCGATATGGTTCTGACAAGCCAGATACTCGCTTTGCGATGGAACTTGTCGATTTATCCGAACAAGTAAAAGGTTGCGGCTTTAAAGTATTTGCGAGCGCAGTTGAAAACGGGGGACAAGTAAAGGCGATTAATGTGAAAGGAGCCGCAGATAAATATTCCCGTAAAGATATTGACGGTTTAACAGAATTTGTTTCCCGTTACGGTGCAAAAGGACTTGCGTGGTTAAAGGTGGAAGAGGACGGCTTAAAAGGTCCGATCGCGAAATTCTTTACTGAAGAAGAGCAAAAAGGCTTTAAGCAAGCGTTAGATGCAGAAACAGGAGATTTATTGTTGTTTGTTGCTGATAAGAAAAGCGTTGTTGCGGACTCTCTCGGTGCATTGCGCTTAAAGCTTGGCAAAGATCTAAAGTTAATTGATGAGACAAAGTTCAACTTCTTGTGGGTGACTGACTGGCCGTTGTTAGAGTATGATGAAGAAGAAGGTCGTTATTATGCAGCGCATCACCCATTTACAATGCCTGTACGCGAAGATTTACCGCTGTTAGAAACAGAACCAGACAAAGTACGTGCGCAAGCATATGACCTTGTTTTAAATGGATATGAACTTGGCGGCGGTTCATTGCGTATTTTTGAACGCGCTGTTCAGGTGAAAATGTTTGAGGCGCTTGGATTTACGGAAGAAGAAGCACGTGCGCAATTCGGCTTTTTATTAGAAGCGTTTGAATATGGAACACCGCCACATGGTGGCATCGCCTTAGGACTTGACCGTCTTGTTATGCTGCTTGCTGGCCGCTCAAACCTTCGTGATACGATTGCTTTCCCTAAAACAGCAAGCGCAAGCTGCTTGTTAACAGAAGCACCAAGTGCGGTTGACGAAGCGCAGCTTCAGGAGTTGCATTTATCGTTAAATTTGGAAAAAAATGAATAAAACCCTCATATCTCTTGCTTGAAATCGCTTTCCATTTATGTTATGATACAGTCACAACATGAGTCCTGATGTGTTCGTCGTATAACCTGTTGTTTTGACCGAACAATAAGTTATACGGGAGCCCGGGGTTTTCAAGCGGCGTACATGCCTCTGGCAGTGAGGACGTGCAAACCTTGAAACAGGGCACCCACCTGCCGTGAGCGGGTTCAAAACGAAGGCATCGCGACGGCACGATTGGGACTTACATAAAGAACGATTCCCCTATGTAAAGCTACGCTTTGCATAGGGTTTTTTGTTATAGAAGTGACAAAAAAATCCGATTGAAATACTTATATTTATCGTGTAGTATAATATCGACTTTAAAAATGTTGAGGATTATAACGGAGGGTGCAGATGTTACACCAATTTTCTCGCAACGAACTAGCCATTGGTAAGGAAGGTTTAGAAAAACTTAAAAATACGACAGTAGCTGTATTAGGAATTGGCGGAGTCGGTTCATTTGCTGTTGAAGCATTGGCACGCTCAGGTGTCGGCCGATTAGTATTAGTTGACAAAGATGATGTCGATATTACGAATATTAACCGCCAGATTCATGCGCTTCTTTCTACGGTGGGCCGTCCGAAAGTCGATTTAATGAAAGAACGTATTGCTGATATTAACCCTGAGTGTGAAGTGATTGCTCTAAAAATGTTCTATACGGAAGAAACATATGAACAATTTTTCAGTTATGGTTTGGATTTTGTTATCGATGCGTCTGACACGATTACGTATAAAATTCATTTAATGAAAGAATGTTTAAAACGAGATATTCCAATTATTTCGAGTATGGGAGCAGCCAATAAAATGGATCCTACTCGCTTCCGTATTGCTGATATTTCGAAAACGCACACAGATCCAATCGCGAAAGTTATCCGCACAAGATTACGTAAAGAAGGGATTCATAAAGGCATTCCTGTTGTTTTCTCTGATGAAAAGCCAATTATTATTCGTGAGGATGTGCGTAAGGAAGTGGGAAATGATCAAGCGACAATTCGGAAAGCAAAGATGCCGCCGTCTTCCAATGCCTTTGTTCCATCCGTTGCAGGGCTTATTATGGCTTCCTATGTGGTAAGAGAAGTATTAAAGGATGTTAAAATTCATCGCGTTGGTGAGGAGTAAAAAAATCGCGAAGCATTTTGCTTCGCGATTTTTTATTATTGTGTCGCAACATGTTCTAAATTCCCATTTTTGTCCATACGGAATATATGGGCCGATTGTTGTGTTTCGATTTCTTCCATCAACACCATTTTGCGGGCTCGCTCCATAATTTTGATGAGCGCTTGATAATCTTCTTGAATCATCTCTTGTTGTTCCATCAAATCAGTTAGCTTTTTCTCTAATTCTTTATTTCGCTGTTGTAATTCCTCATTTTGCTTTTTGAGTCGATTGTTTTCTTCTCTAAGTTTTTGAGATTGAATATCTGTTTGATTTAACGATTGTAAAAAAGCAATACATTGCTCGAGTGTAATCGCATTTGGAGCAGGAAGAAGACAAGATGAAATAAGTTGTGACGAATGTTGTTCTGTTCGCTGAAGCTTCTTCGCGGCGCTTTCTAATGCTCTTTTTCGCTCTTTTCTCTGTTTCTTTGCCAGTTCAATTGCTTCCACATATCTCTTTCTTACTTCTGCGTTCCAGCGAAAGCCGCAAGCCGCTGCGGTTCTATTAAGCTTATCTCCTACTTCCTCGAAAGCAGCTAGCTGAGTGCCACCTTCACGAATGTAGCGCAACACCGTCTCTGCTAACAGTAAATCATCTTCATGCGTCCATGCATCTTGCCGTGTTTTCATTATGTCACCCCTGTGCACGTCATTTCATAGAGTTTCTAATAGGTTTTCCACACTACATAAATTTTAAACATTCTCTGTTTTTATAAAAATGAATGAATCATCCAATTGACATTATTTGGTGTAATAGTGTACTATCTAACTAGAACACTAATTCACTAATATTGTTTGGGGGCTACGAAATGAATCAATGGAAAGGTCTGTTAAGAAAAGAATTTCATATTTCTAAAACTGGAATTTTAGTTAGTATCGCATTAGTAATTGCTGGCCATCTAATTGCCTATATATTTTCTCTGAAATACAACGATCCGCAAATTATGTTCGTACCATCGATTGTGATCGTTGCTTTGCATATTTTTTATTTAACCGTTTTTATGTATTTAAGTTTGCAAACAGAGGCAAAACATTTACATTTGTGGCTCCATACTTCTCATTCAGCGTTCAGTTTGCTGCTGGCGAAACTGTTAACAGGAATGGTAGGTTTTCTCTTCTCTTTCTCTGTTTCTGGAATGTTTGCGTACATCGGGTTATTAAAATTGCGCGGCGTATACTTTTCAGAAGAAACATGGGAGACAATGCTTGTATTAAAAAGCGGCTTATTGGTTGGCATTAACGTTGCCTTGCTTTCCATTTATTTAGCGATTTGGTTAGTGTTTTATTGGACGATTTACCAGCTGCTTAAACGATTTATGACAAGGTTCGGCGGGCTAGTCATTGTCATGATTAGCTTTTTCGTTACTGGGATGGGGAAATTGTTTCAAAAGACCGTGTTATATGAAAAGCTAACGAAGTGGGGCTATTTTGATATAGCTGTCGTTAGAAATATCGCTTTAGAGAAAAAATACGTAATGATGGAAAAAGTGGGGCAAATTCCAATTGGGACATTTGTGTATTATAGCATTATAGCTATTGGATTATTTATTTTATCTGCCTGGTTGATTGATAGAAAAGTTGAGGTGTAGCCACAATGACAGAAGAATTTGACGCATCCAAACCGATATATATGCAGCTTGCAGAGAGGATTAATAAAAAAATTATTCGAAATGAACTTGGGCTTGGAGAGAAGCTTCCATCAGTAAGGGAAATGGCAGTGCAATCGGGGGTCAATCCCAATACGGTGCAACGAACTTATAGCGAACTTGAAAGGATGGGGATTGTGGAAACGCGGCGCGGTCAAGGAACGTTTGTAACGGAAAACAAAGAAGTTATAAAGCGTTTAAGGGAGCAGTTAAAGCAGGAAATTATGTCTGAATTTGTTCGGAATATGAAAGAGCTAGGGTTTACCATGGATGAGATTATTACCTCCTTAAAAGATATTAATCAGAAAGAGGGAGGAGTTTAACGATGATTGAACTGCAGAACGTAACGAAAAGGTACGGCAACCTTGTGGCACTAGAAAATGTTTCATTACAGTTAGAAAAAGGAAAAATCGTTGGAGTGTTGGGAGCTAACGGAAGCGGAAAATCTACGCTATTAAAATTAATTGCCGGTTTAGCTTTTCCGACAAAAGGAAAGGTGCTCGTTGATGGACAGGAGGTAACAAGAAACATAAGCCAGAAGGTAGCTTATTTATCAGAATTAGATGCTTACTATCATAACTTTACTGCTCGAGATATGATCCATTTTTACGCTTCACAGTTTATCGATTTTAATAAGGAAAAAGCGAATGAAATACTAGATTTTATGCAGTTAGACCCGAATAAAAAGCTTAAAACTTTATCGAAAGGAAGCCGCGGTCGTGTCAAAATTGCGTTAACTCTTGCGAGAGAAGTACCTGTTTTGCTTATGGATGAGCCATTATCCGGACTTGACCCTATGGTTCGAGAGTCGATTGTAAAGGGGCTTATCTCCTTTATCAATTTAGAAAAACAAATCGTGATCATAACAACACATGAGGTGAGCGAAATCGAATTTTTACTGGATGAGGTTATATTAATCCGCGACGGAAAGGTGATTGAACGAGCTTTGGTTGATCAATTAAGAGAAACGAATCATCAAAGCGTCGTCGATTGGCTGAAAAAAATGTATAAAGGGGAAGGGAAATAAATGAAACCTGTGTTACAAATTAAAAATTTACGGAAAGACATTGGAAAAAAAACGATTATTCACGATTTATCGCTGGATGTATTTGCTGGTGAAGTATTTGGATTTCTTGGGCCAAACGGAGCGGGAAAAACGACAACGATTCGTATGATTGTGGGGCTTATGGGAATTACGAGTGGCGAAGTGCTAATTAACGGGATCAGTATAAAAAAAGATTTTGCAAAAGCGATTCAACATGTTGGAGCTATTGTTGAGAATCCGGAGATGTATAAGTTTTTAACTGGATATCAAAACTTGCTTCATTATGCACGAATGGTAAAGGGAGTCACAAAAGAACGAATCAATGAGGTTGTTGAACTGGTTGGTTTAGAAAAGAGAATTCACGATAAAGTGAAGACATATTCGCTTGGAATGAGACAGCGGTTAGGTTTGGCACAAGCTTTGTTGCACAAACCTTCTCTACTTATTTTAGATGAACCGACTAATGGGCTTGATCCAGCTGGAATTCGTGAAATTCGCGACTATTTGCGTAAGTTAGCGAAACAGGAAGGATTAGCTGTTATTGTATCTAGCCATCTTTTATCAGAAATGGAAATGATGTGTGACCGATTTGCAATTATACAGCATGGAAGATTAGTAGGAATCGAATCCGTTCAAGATTTAGTCAATAGTTCCCAGAAAGTTTTGTTAAATGTGAACCCTGTTGAGGAGGCAGTAAGTATTATTAGGCAGATATATTCGAATGCGTTGCGACAAGTAACAAAACAAGGGATTGAGATTTCTGTTGAGCGTGAGCAAATCCCAGCGATTAATGCAGCTTTGGTCTCCAAAGGTGTAAAAGTATACGGTATTCAAACTGTCGCGAAGTCGTTAGAAGAAAGATTTTTAGAGATGACTGGAGGAAACGAAATTGCCTAGTTTTATTTCATTAATTCAAAACGAAAATATGAAAATTTATCGTCGGATGAGCACATGGGTGATGATTGGGTTGCTTGCATTGGCGACAATAGCAGGAGCATTGATGATCAAGGGAACGCATAAAGAAGAAGCAACAGGAGATTGGAAGAAACAAATTATAGCGGAGAATCAAACATTGAAGGCGCAGCTTTCGGAAGGGAATATGCCGAAAGCTTATAACAAACAATTAGAAAAACAATTGAGAATTAATGAATATCGTCTAGAGCATGAGTTAAAGCCGATTGCATCCAATTCATTTTGGGGATTTGTTGTCGAGTCATCGAACCTAATTGAGTTTATTACTTTATTTACGATTGTTATCGCAGCCGGAAGCGTTGCTAATGAGTTTTCATGGGGAACAATTAAACTGCTATTAATTCGCCCGGCAAGTCGCTCGAAAATTTTACTTTCAAAGTATGCCGCAACCATTTTATTTGCAGTGTGTATGTTATTATTTTTGTTAATATCTTCGTTTATAGTCAGTGCGGTCGTTTTTGGTGTGGAAAATGTTCGTGACCCGTATTTAGCTTATCAAGATGGAAGAGTTGTCGAAACAAGTATGATTCTTCATGTATTAAGCGTCTATGGACTCAACTCTGTCAATCTCGTGATGATGGTGACATTTGCTTTTATGATTTCAACTGTGTTTCGCAACAGCTCATTCGCGATAGGCTTGGCAATTTTCTTAATGTTTACTGGTTCGCAAATTACGATGCTTCTTGCTGCAAAATTTGAGTGGGCAAAATATTCATTGTTTGCGAATACAAATTTAATGCAATACATTGACGGAATACCGCCTGTTGAAGGAATGACGATGTCCTTTTCGATTATGATGCTTCTTGTTTATTTTGCAGCGTTTAACAGTTTAACGTGGTTAATCTTTAAAAAACGAGACATTGCTGCGTAATTGTAAGAAAGAATCTCAGCTTTGAACATAGAGCGCATTATTTATTGAAAATTTTTAATGATTCGTTTATATTGTTATAGTGATATGACTGATCAGTCAGTTTAGTAAACTACCGAACGGTCGTAATGTAGTCTTTAGGAAAGGAAGGAAACTATGAACTTCTTAACAAGGTTTAGCTTAAAAAATGCGGTAGCCGTGTTTATTATTTCTTTTCTACTTATTCTCGGAGGATTGTACTCTTTTTCTTCCTTGAAGGTAGACTTATTGCCGAATATTGAATATCCGCAGCTATCCGTTGAAGTGGTTTATCCTGGTGCATCCCCAGAAGATATTAACGAACAGGTTACTTCTAAACTAGAAGAAAAATTCAAGTCGATTGAGGGCATGAAAAAAATGCAAAGCTCCTCCTTTGAGAGCATTGCGATTATTAATCTTGAATTTCCGTTTGACACAGATATGGATGAAGTCGAACGACAAGTCGACTCATTTATTGAAGACGCGAAATTACCAGAAAATGTACAAACAAACATTAACCGTTTTTCATTCGGGACGTTTCCAATCTTCAACATCTCCTTGTTCGCTAAAGAAGGTGTTGATTTAGAAAAACTAATAGAGCAAAATGTCATTCCGGAGTTAAATAAAATTGATGGCATTAACTCTGTATCTGTTGGTGGCACAAAAGAAGAAATTGTGCAGATTACAGTCGATAAAGATAAAGCTCTACAAGCGGGATTAAGTTTATCACAAATTAAGGATCAGATTAATGAAAAGTTTTTATCGTTTCCAGCGGGAAATGTAAATACAGAAACGCTGCAAATTCCTGTACGTGTTCAAGAAAAGCTTAAAACAGTAAAAGAATTGGAGAACTTACCGTTATCTTCGCCGCTTACACAAACAGTTCAAGGTACATCACAAGGCTTTCCAGGCGGTCAAAATGCTCCGGGAGCACAAGCGCAAGCATCAAGTACGCCATTGACGCTAAAGGATATTGCAAAAATTGAAACCGTTACTGAACAACCAGAAATTACACGTTATAACTTAAATGAATCTCTTTCTATGGCCATTACGAAAAAGCAAGATGCCAATACTGTCGAGGTAGCGGAAAAAGTTATTAAAGTGTTAGATTCTTATAAAGATGAGTTTGATTATGCTATCGGTTTTGATTCTGCTGAGGGAATTAAACAATCGATTGAAACGTTAGTTCGTGAAGGATTGCTCGGAGCGTTATTCGCATCTGTAGCGGTGTTAGTATTTTTACGAAATGTCCGTGCTACAGTTATTGCGATTGTTTCGATCCCATTATCATTGTTGGTTGCTTCGATTTTCCTGCAAAGAATGGATATTTCCCTAAACATTATGACACTTGGGGGAATGGCGGTTGCTGTTGGCCGCGTTGTTGACGATAGTATTGTTGTTATCGAAAACATTTTCCGCCGCGTCCGCAGATCAAAACAAGGAATCACAGATGAGCTCGTGGAAGATTCTACAAAAGAAATTTTAAAGGCGATTACATCTTCAACGATAACAACAATTGTCGTTTTCTTGCCGCTCGGATTTGTTGGCGGAATTACCGGTGAATTCTTCTTGCCGTTTGCCTTAACGATTGTCTTTGCATTATTAATGTCATTAATTGTTGCTGTTACGATTGTGCCAATTTTGGCGAAATTCTCGTTTAAAAAAGTTCCGCCTGAAGAAAAGGAAGGCGCATTGCAACGCATTTATGCGCGTGCAATTGAATGGTCATTAAATCATAAAATTTTAATTTTAGCTTTATCTGTCGTGCTGCTTATTGGATCATTCGCGATTGTTCCAGCTTTAGGCTTTACATTTATTCCAAATGAGGAACAAAAAACATTAGTGGCAAGTATTGAACTGCCTTCGTCTACATCGCTTGAAAAAACGAATAATGTTTCATTAAAAATCGAAAAAATGTTTGATAAGCAAAAAGAAATTAAAGAAGTCACAGCCGGAATCGGCAGCCGTGATTTCCGCACGGGATTAAAGCGGCAAAACCAAGCGAACTACTTTATTATTCTTAAAGATGGTGTAGATGCTGCAAAATTTATTAAAAAACTTGAGAAAAACATGCAGGATATTGCTGATGAAGAAGCCCCAGGTACAAAACTTGGAGTGCAAGAATTGGATGCGGGAGGACCTCCTTCCAATAATAACGTGAATATCGATCTGTACTCGAATGATTTAGCAGCCCTGCAAAAAGCAGCGAAAGATGTTGAAAATTACTTAAATTCACGTAAAGATTTAAAATATGTAACGAATAATTTCTCAGACAAACAAAAACAAATCGTCGTTGATATCGATGCAGAAAAGGCAGCAGAGTACGGTGTTTCCGGCTTCCAAATTCTCGGAACGATTACCGACCAAACAAAACCGGTTGAAGTTGGAACACTAAAGCTTGACGACGTTAATCGTACGGTCCAACTTTCCTATGATAAAGATATTGATTCGGTTGAAGCGTTAAAGGATACGGTCATTTTCACAAAACGGGGGCTTGTTCCTGTAACAGAGTTGGCTAAAGTTGAAGAAGTTGAAACGTATACAGCCATTCAGAAATTAGATGGGAAAGTATTTGCTCGAGTTTCCGCGCAAATCGTCGGCGATAATATTCAAAAAGTCACACAAGAAGTGATTGATGGAGTGAAAAAAGAAGTTGATTTGCCGAAAGAAGTTTCTTTTGAAGGTGGCGGCGGCAGCGACGAGACGGTTGAAACATTTAAGCAGTTAGGTTTAGCGATGGTTGTTGCCATCGGTCTTGTATACATCACGATGTTAATTACGTTTGGAAAAGCACGTATTCCATTTATTATTCTTTCATCGCTTATTTTCGTACCGATTGGTTCGCTACTTGGCTTGTACATTGCCGATGAACCGATGTCCATCAGCGTCATGATCGGCTTGCTGATGCTTATAGGTATTGTTACAACAAACGCGATTGTACTTGTGGACCGTATCGGACAAAACCGTGAACAAAAAGGAATGGCCATTCGTGACTCGCTCATTGAAGCTGGTAAGACGAGATTGCGCCCAATTTTAATGACGGCATTCGCTACGATTACTGCGTTAATTCCGCTTGCGTTAACGAAATCTTCTGGAACATTAATTTCTAAAGGCTTAGCAATCACAGTAATCGGCGGTTTAACATCATCTACATTGTTAACGTTAATTATTATTCCGGTTATGTATGAAATCTTCTTTATGCGTCAAGTGAAGGCAGAAAAAACAAATAAATAATAATGCGTAATTATAAAGGGGGACGCTGTAGCCAAGCGTCCTTTTTTCGTTATTTATACAGAACTTTCTCTTTAATGAGAAGCAAAGAAAGCGCTATAATAATACAAAGAATGCATTAATAAGGAAGGAAGGAAACATTGAGCAGAAGAGACCAAATTATTGCAGCAGCAATGAGGTTGTTTGCCCAAAAAGGATATCATGCGACTTCTATGCAAGAAATTGCTGAAAATAGCGGGTTAGCTAAAGGTTCTTTATATAACTACTTTAAATCAAAAGACGAGATTGCGATGTCGATTTTTAGCTATTATTACGATTTGTTGTTTGACAAAATCTCGCAAGTAGCAGAAGATGACACGTTATCTTCAAAGGAAAAGTTTATGAAACAGCTTGAAGTGCAAATTCGCGAATTTGATCACCATAAAGATTTTATTCGCATGCAAATGACAGAACAAGTGGTGAAAGTGAATGATGATGTTCATAAACTTGTCTTTCGCATTCGTGCCGAAACACTGAATTGGTACCGCAACGCCATTATTGACATTTACGGAGAATCGGTAAAAAACTTTGCTTTAGACCTTGCTACCATGTTAAATGGAATGTTGAAAGAATATTTGTTTTACATTGCCATTGATAAAAAAGAAATTCGTTTGGATAAGCTCGCACCATTTTTGATCAAGCGGCTAGATGCTATGATACAAAGCTTAACAGACAAAGAAACTCCGCTGCTTACAGACGAAGTGATGAAAGACTACATCGATATCGGAAAAATAAGCAAGGAGAAGGTTAGGAAACAAATCATTAGACACATTGATGAAATGATTGAAAGATTAGAAGATGAAAGCGACAAAAACCATGTTGTAAGTAGTGATGTCATTCATTCATTAAATACTTTAAAGCAGGAATTTTCCAGAAATGATCAAGAGGTGCGAAAATTTATTGTGGAAGCATTATTACTCTACCTGCAAAATTTACAACGTATCGATTTAACTTGTTTTGTTAAAGAGCTGAAAGCCAAAATGGATGTTTATTTTACTAACTAAGAAGTTCTCTGGTGTCAGAGAGCTTTTGCTTTTTCAGTGATAAAAAAGGAGAGATACGATTTATGTTGTTTGCAAAAGAACCTTTATCCGTACGAATGAGACCGCGAAATATTGATGAAATAGTTGGTCAACAGCATATCATTGGTCCCCATACATCTTTATATCGAATGATTAAAAATGGCCATGTGCCATCGATGTTATTGTACGGCGAACCAGGGATTGGAAAAACATCGCTCGCTTATGCAATTGCCGGAACTGTTGAACGGGAATTTTATGCGATTAACGCTACCATTTCAGGAAAAAAAGAAATGGAAGAAATTGTTACTCAGGCGGAAATGTTCGGAAATGTCATTTTGTTTATCGACGAAATTCATCGATTTAATAAAGCGCAGCAAGATTATTTATTACCGAACGTGGAAAAAGGTTTAATTACTTTAATTGGGGCAACGACAGAAAATCCTTTTCATGAAGTAAACCCGGCGATTAGAAGTCGCTGCGGACAAATTAAACAATTAAAAAGATTAACGAAAGATGACATTATTATCCTTTTAAAGAGAGCGTTAACGGACAAGGAAAGGGGACTCGGGGATATTCCTATTGAAATTGATGAGCGCTTATTGGAAATCATCGCTTTATCGACAAACGGGGATGCACGTTCTGCTTTAAATGTTTTAGAAGATGTTGTTTATGCCTCGGAGAAAAGAGACGGCTTTATTTATGTTGATGAAAAAACGGTGCTTGAGTGTGTGGAAGGCAAAGGATTTCATCATGATAAAAGCGGGGATGTGTATTATTCGCTTTTATCGGCTTTTCAAAAAAGCATCCGCGGTAGCGATGTCGATGCGGCGCTTTATTATTTGGCAAGACTTCTTGAAGGAGGAGACTTATCGGCAATCTGCCGCCGTTTAGCCGTTATTGCTTATGAGGATATTGGTCTTGCGAATCCGATGATGGGAGTAAAAGTAATGGCAGCGATTGAAGCGGTAGAACGTCTTGGGCTGCCTGAAGCAAGAATTCCGCTTTCTGTCGTGACTATTGAATTATGTCTTTCCGCTAAGTCGAATTCTGCTTATAAAGCATTAGATAAAGCGATTGATGATGTGCGAAGCGGAAAGATGGGTGATATTCCAGACCATTTAAAAGATGCTCATTATCAAGGTGCAAAAATTTTAGGTCATGGGAAAGGATATAAATATCCGCATGATTATCCGAACGGTTGGGTATATCAACAATATTTGCCGGATGAGTTGTTAGGGGTGCAGTATTATGTGCCGAAAGAGAGCGGTGAAGAGAAATATTTGGCAAAAGTGCATGGACGTTTAGAAGAATTGAAGAGGCAAGGAAGTGAAAAATAAAGAGATGAAGTTTACTTAAAATGAAGTCGACAAAGATTTATGCTATAATGACATAGGTTTCTTATTGACAAAGTTGTTTTGTATTATATATGGAGTGTTTATATGACAGAAAATGAAACCTCTTATAAATCTACCCATCTTGTGATGCAGTGGGGAATATATTTTACTGGTTTGCTTGTCATGTGCTTTGGAATCGTGTTAACGATTAAAGCAAATTTGGGAAGCGCACCATGGGATGTATTGCATATCGGGCTGTATCGTCAATTTGGATTAACCATCGGGACGTGGTCGATTATTGTCGGTTTTGCTGTGTTAACCGCTACTGCACTTATTTCAAAGCGTTTCCCGCAAATAGGCGCATTTGCAAATATGGTATTTGTCGGCCTGTTTATTGATTTGTATATGCTGATTCCTTATATTCGCACACCTGATACGTTATGGTTAAAAATCATCATGTTCCTTTGTGGTATCGTCATCACAGGATATGGAATAGGGCTGTATATTTCGGCAAAAGTGGGTGCTGATCCCCGCGACAGTCTTATGCTTGCTTTAACGGAGTTAACAGGATGGAAAGTGCAGTATATTCGAATCGGCATAGAAGTGTTTGTCCTCTTTTTTGGCTGGCTCCTGGACGGACCGGTTGCGATCGGCACATTCATTTTCAGCGTTGCGATTGGCTCGGTCGTTGGTATTGCTTTGCCACAATGTCAATCTTTTGTTAACCGAATATTGATGAGACAAGTTCATATGAAAATGAACGGTTTAAGTAGGTAGGGGGAGTATCATGAAAATTTCAACAAAAGGCAGATATGGATTAACGATTATGATTGAACTAGCGAAAAAATATGGCGATCGCCCGATTTCATTAAAATCGATTGCCAAGACGCACGATTTATCTGAGCACTATTTAGAACAACTTGTTTCACCGTTACGAAATGCTGGACTTGTGAAAAGTATTCGCGGCGCTTATGGCGGTTATGTATTAGCGGATCATCCAGCCAAAATTACGGCAGGAGATGTGATTCGTGTTCTTGAAGGGCCGATTAGCCCGGTTGAAGAATTGGAAGAAGAAGAGCCAGCCAAACGCGAACTATGGATTCGCATTCGCGATGCGGTGCAAGAAGTATTAGATAGCACGACACTTGAAGATTTAGCCAAATATAGTGACGGTGATGAGGAAGCGTATATGTTTTATATTTAATTAATCGATTGAATAGAAAGGAGAATTTTCTTTGGAACGGATTTATTTAGACCATGCCGCAACGTCACCAATGCACCCTGATGTTGTCGAAACAATGGTACCGTTTATGACGGAAATTTTCGGCAATCCTTCAAGTATTCATTTCTTCGGAAGACAAAGCCGTCACGCGATTGACGTGGCACGGGAAACAGTTGCCAAAAGCATCGGAGCAAAAGAAAATGAAATTATTTTTACAAGCGGTGGGACGGAAGCAGATAATCTAGCTTTAGTTGGTGTGGCAATGGCAAATCGCCAAAAAGGAAAGCACATTATTACAACAGCGATTGAACATCATGCTGTTCTGCACACGTGTCATTACCTTGAAAAACAAGGATTTGAAGTGACGTATCTTCCTGTTGATGAGCGCGGAAAAATTTCTTTGGAAGATTTTCAACGCGCGCTTCGTGATGATACGATTCTTGTTTCGATTATGTTTGGCAATAATGAAGTAGGTGTTTTGCAGCCAATTAAAGAAATTGGCCAAATGTTGAAAGAGCATCAGGCGTTCTTCCATACCGATGCCGTACAAGCTTACGGACTTATTCCGATTGATGTAAATGAGCTTCATATTGATTTGCTATCTGTTTCCGCTCATAAAATCAATGGTCCAAAAGGTGTCGGATTTTTATATGCAAGGGAAACGGTGAAGCTCATTCCGCGTTTATATGGAGGCGAACAAGAACGGAAACGTCGTGCTGGAACGGAAAATGTAGCCGGAATTGTCGGAATGGCGAAGGCAGTTGAAATTGCGCGGCAAACAATGAACGAGAAAGCGAGTATGTATCGTTCATTTAAAGAGAAAATGCTGGGAATTTTTGAACAGGAAGGTATTCCGTACATCGTGAATGGAGACGAAAATAATTCGCTTCCGCATGTGTTGAATGTCGCTTTTCCAGGAACGAATGTTGAGTCAATGCTTGTAAACTTAGATTTAGCTGGGATTGCAGCTTCAAGCGGTTCTGCTTGCACAGCGGGATCGATTGATCCGTCTCACGTTCTTGTTGCTATGTTTGGTAAAGAATCGGAACGAATTCGCTCTTCGGTTCGTTTTAGCTTCGGGCTTGGAAATACAGAAGAACAAATCGAAAAAGCCGCTTATGAAACAGTAAAGATTGTACGGAGACTGACAAACAAATAGGATGGAGGTTACCTCATGAACAAAGCACCAAAAGATACTCGTGTCGTTGTTGGCATGTCAGGAGGTGTCGACTCTTCCGTCGCGGCATTGCTTTTAAAACAGCAAGGATATGACGTTATCGGTATTTTTATGAAAAACTGGGATGATACAGACGAAAATGGAGTATGTACAGCAACAGAAGATTACAACGATGTTATGCGTGTTTGCAATCAAATCGGTATTCCATATTATGCCGTTAATTTTGAAAAAGAATATTGGGATAAAGTGTTTACGTATTTCTTAGATGAATATAAAGCAGGTCGCACACCGAATCCGGATGTACTGTGCAATAAAGAAATTAAATTCAAAGCATTTTTAGAGCACGCGATGTCTCTCGGAGCGGATTATTTAGCAATGGGGCATTATGCGCGTGTAGAATATCGCGATGGCGAATATAAAATGTTGCGCGGCGTTGACCAAAATAAAGACCAAACCTATTTCTTAAATCAATTAGGACAAGAGCAACTTTCAAAAATTATGTTCCCAATCGGGAATATTGAAAAAGCGAAAGTACGGGAGATCGCAAAAGAGGCAGGACTTGCCACAGCAACAAAAAAAGATAGTACTGGCATTTGTTTTATCGGGGAGCGCAACTTTAAAGAATTTTTAAGTAGTTATTTGCCAGCTCAGCCTGGAACGATGCAAACATTAGACGGAGAGGTAAAAGGAACACATGATGGCCTAATGTATTATACGATTGGACAACGTCACGGTCTTGGAATTGGCGGAAGCGGTGAGCCTTGGTTTGTTGTCGGCAAAAATCTAAAAGAAAATATTTTATATGTTGCGCAAGGATTTAATAACGAACTACTATATTCTGATGCTATTATTGCGACGAATGTCAACTGGGTATCTGGTAAAATACCGACAGAACCGGTAAAATGTACGGCGAAGTTTCGTTATCGTCAACCGGATACAGGTGTTACTGTTCATGTTATGGACGAACAGACAGTAAAAGTGGTCTTTGACCAACCGGTACGTGCTGTGACGCCTGGTCAAGCAGTTGTCTTTTACAACGGTGAGGAGTGTCTTGGAGGCGGAACGATTGATGAAGTGTTCCGCGGCGGCGAAAAACTTTGGTATGTCGGCTAATGAATGAAAAAACCTCAACTCTTGGCTGAGTTGAGGTTTTATGTATGTTAAACTAAAAAGGGAGTTGAAGTGAAATGGAAGATAAAAACACTTTAGGAGTTCAATATATGCAACAAGGGAAATATGAAGAAGCGGTTAAGTGCTTTAATGAAGCGATTGAAGCAAATCCAAACGATCCCGTTGGTTACATTAACTTCGGAAACGTGTTGGCAGCGGTCGGCGAAGAGGAGAAAGCGCTCAAATTTTTTCAAAAAGCGATTGAACTTGATGACTCTGCAGCAGCTGCTTATTATAGCATCGGTTCGCTTTATTATAACCGCCAACAATTCTTACAAGCGAAAGACATGTTTGAAAAAGCGATTCAAAAAGGGATGGAAAATGCTGATGTTTTTTTCATGCTTGGCATGTCACTTATGTTTTTGGAACAGCCGAGGCTTGCACTTCCATATTTGCAGCGTGCCGTTGAATTAAATGAGAACGATGTGGAAGCGATTTTTCAGTTTGGCCTTTGTTTAGCGCAGTTGGAGTTCGTTGATGAAGCGATGAAACAATTCCATAAAACGATTCAATTAGATGAAAATCATGCCGATGCTTACTATAACCTAGGAGTTGCCTACGCCTATAAAGAGGATGTACAGACAGCACTCAACATGTTTACAAAAGCGCTTGCCATTCAGCCTGATCACTTACTCGCAGGGCATGGAAAGAAATTAATGGAAAAGGCATTAAAGCAACATTAATGAAAAAGTGGAGGGAAAACAGGTGCAACAACAAGAGACTTTCGACTTCATTGAAAAATCGTTTATTAAAGGAACTCATGTTGCGACGATTTTTCATAATGAGAGTAATTTGTATTCCGTCGTTCGCATTCGAATTGATGAAACAAATGAACCTTTTGATGAAGCAGAAGTTGTTGTAACTGGATATTTCCCTCGGATGTATGAACATGACACTTATATTTTTTATGGTGCGTTTAAAGATCATCCGAAATTTGGAAGGCAATATGTTGCCCACCATTTTCGCAAAGACTTTCCAAAAACCAAGGAAGGAGTTATTCAATATTTATCCAGTGATTTGTTTAAGGGAATCGGTAAAAAAACGGCGGAAGCAATTGTTGAAACTTTAGGAGAAAACGCGATTTCTGTCATATTAGCAGACCCGGAAGCATTACATAAAGTGCCGAAACTTTCAAAGGCAAAGGCTCAGGAACTATATGAGGCATTAAAAGAGCATCAAGGCTTAGAGCAGATTATGATTGCTCTTTCCCAATTTGGTTTTGGCCCGCAGCTATCGATGAAGATTTATCAAGTGTACAAAGATGAAACGCTCGAAATCATTCAACAAAATCCATACCAACTCGTTGAGGATGTTGAAGGAATCGGCTTTGGACGTGCTGATGACTTAGGGTACCAATTAGGGATTTCGGGAAATCACCCTGACCGCATTCGTGCGGCTTGCTTATTTGTTCTCGAACGCGATTGTTTGCAGGAAGGGCACGTTTATTTAACCGAAGAACAACTGCTTGTCAATGTCAAACATTTGCTTGAAGCGAAACGGGACGAGGAAATTCCGGAAACGGCCATTTCGCAGCAATTATTAATGCTTATCGAAGAAGGAAAACTAATTGAGGAAGATGCCAAGTTTTATATTCCGTCGCTTTATTTTGCGGAAAAAGGGATTGTAACGAACATAAAACGACTGTTACAACAAACAGACGCAGTGACCGTTTTTCCTGAATCAGAATTTTTGCTGGCGCTCGGGAGACTCGAGGAACGTCTTTCCGTTCAATATGCTCCTTTGCAAAAAGAAGCCATCCAAAAAGCGCTTGCCTCTCCAGTCTTTATTTTGACAGGTGGACCGGGGACAGGAAAAACGACTGTCATCAAAGGAATTGTCGAAATTTTTGCCGACTTACATGGTCTCTCCCTTAACCCAAAAGATTATGATAAAGAAAATCCTTTCCCAATTTTGCTAGCAGCGCCAACTGGACGGGCAGCAAAGCGAATGAGCGAATCGACAGGCTTACCGGCGGTGACAATTCATCGTTTGCTCGGTTGGAACGGTGTAGAAGGCTTTGCGCATGATGAAGATGAACCGATTAACGGTAAACTGCTGATTGTCGATGAAATGTCGATGGTTGATACGTGGCTGGCGAACCAGCTTTTTAAATCGCTTCCGGATGGCATTCAAGTCATTCTTGTCGGCGATGAAGACCAATTGCCATCTGTCGGACCGGGACAAGTATTGAAAGATTTGTTGCAAACAGATACCATTCCAACCGTTCGCCTTACAGAAGTATATCGCCAATCAGAGGGTTCCTCGATTATTGATCTAGCCCATCATATTAAAAATGGTACACTTCCTGCTGACATTGCTGCACCGAGAGCGGACCGTTCTTTTATTAAATGCAATGCTTCACAAGTGTTAGAAGTTGTTCGCCAAATTGCCGCCAATGCAAAAAGCAAAGGCTATAGTGCCAAAGATATTCAAGTGCTGGCCCCAATGTACCGCGGACCAGCAGGAATTGACAATTTAAACAAAATGCTTCAAGAGTTATTTAATCCAAAGTCCGAACAAAAGCGCGAACTTTTATTTGGTGAGGTTATTTATCGGGTTGGCGACAAAGTGTTGCAGCTTGTCAACCAGCCTGATCAAAACGTCTTTAATGGAGATATGGGCGAAATTGTGGCGATCTTTTACGCAAAAGAAAATACGGAAAAGCAAGACTTAGTCGTTGTTTCGTTTGACGGGAATGAGGTTACATATACTCGCCAGGATTTAACGCAAATTACTCACGCTTATTGCTGCTCGATTCATAAATCACAAGGAAGCGAATTCCCGATTGTTATTTTGCCGATTGTCAAAAGCTATTATCGAATGCTGCGGCGAAACTTAATTTATACAGCTGTGACAAGAAGTAGACAATTTTTAATTTTATGCGGCGAGGAAGAGGCGCTGAAATTAGGGGTCGCTCGCTGCGATGATGGAGCTCGCCAAACGACATTGGCACATAAGCTGACTGAAATCGTAAAGCCGATAGAAGAAGGAGAACTTCCACTTGAGGATGCGCACGTTGGCATGGAAAACGTTTCACCGTATGACTTTATGGAAGAAAGCGCAACATAAAAATGTTCGGAAAGGTGGCGAGCTCTTTGCGAACATTTTCACTCGTAAAAGGATTGCCCGTTTATGAACAGGAAACGGGCAAAATGCTTGGAAAAGTAAGTGACCTTTGTTTTACGAATACAGGAAAAATAGAAGGGCTAATCATGGAGTGCAAAAAATTTTTCGAGCGCTGTCGTTATATCCCGATGTCAGCCATTACAGCGATAGGAACAGACGGGGTAATCGTCGCCGTTTCTTCTGCCATTCAGCATGTAAATCTTTCCGAACAAAGCTACTCTCTTTATACGCACCGAGGGATTGCCGGCAAACCAGTTATTACTTCTAAAGGCGAAAAACTTGGGTTATTAGATGATGTATATTTTCATGAACATTTGGGCACAATCGAAGGATATGAGATAACAGAAGGCTTCTTTGCTGATGTAACGGAAGGGAAAAAAAGGATTCAAACGGTCCCTCTTACTGTCGGGGAAGAAGCGATTATCGTGAACACAATTGTCTAAGGAGAGTGGCCTCGGTGCTTCAGTGCCCAAATTGTAAAAGTAAAGACTTAGGAAAAATCGGCGTCAATCAGTATTATTGCTGGAATTGCTTTATTGAACTTTCCGTTTCTAAAGGAATGATTTACACTCACCAAGTGGAAGAAGACGGTACTTTAAGCTCTCTCGATGATTTATTTGATGAAAATGAACGGACCATTAATTTTTAGGGGGGAAGCAGCATGAACCGTACCGTTACCTCTTTAGTGGCGATTGGTTTAGGTGTTGCAGCATATCAATATGCTCAACGCAATAACTTCAACGGCAGAACAATTAGAAAAATGGGAAGACGTTTAAGAAGAGCGATTTTCTAGAGCATGATCAGCGGCTGACTTATTGCTTTTAAGTCAGCTGCTCTTTGTTTGTGAATCATAAAATACGTTAAAGCGCTTTTCAAGTTTAAATAAAATTCCCGCTTTATGAGGAAATTCGCATAATTGTTATGAATTCCCTCACACTAATAATGTGGGAGGGATATTTTTTGCGCGAACAACAGTTATTGTCATTTGTCCGATTAGGGAAAGTCTTATTAATCATCGTTATGGTTTACTTAGTTATTCGCCTAAAAGCGATTTGGGTACCTATATTTGATTTATTATTTACAGCAATAACTCCTTTTGCGATTGCTGGATTTATTACGTATTTGCTGCATCCGCTTATTGAAAATATTCATGAACGAGGAATTCCGAGAGTTTTAGCGATTTTAATTATTTACATCATGTTTTTCGGCGGCATTGGCTATGGATTGTATAAAGGTATTCCTCTTTTTATACAACAATTAAGAGACTTAAGCGAAAATTTGCCGGGATTAATCGAAACATACAAAGGATGGACAAAACGAATTCACAATGAGACATCCGCTTGGCCCGAAGATATTCATGAACGAATTGAAACATTATTAGTACAGGCGGAACAATCAGTAGGGAATTTACTAACAATGATTTTGAACAGTCTAAAAGGTTTCGTCAATTCAGCGATGGTTTTTGCGTTAATCCCGTTCATCGTCTTTTACATGTTAAAAGATATTGAGCAAATAAAAAAAGCGGTCTGGTACCTTACTCCAAAACGTTGGCGTTCTCGTGGGATAGCGTTTTTAAAAGATGTTGATGAGTCGCTTGGCAATTATATTCGCGGCCAGTTATTTGTTTGTTTAATTATTGGTACGATTGCCACTGTTGCCTTATGGATTGCCGGAATGAAATATCCTTTATTGCTCGGGATTATTATTGGTGTTACGAATATTATCCCGTATTTCGGCCCCATTATTGGCGCTGTTCCAGCGGTGATTTTGGCAGCAACCATTTCAATTAAGATGGTGATGATTGTCGTTGTCATTATTTTTGTGCTGCAGTTTTTAGAAGGCAATATATTGTCTCCTTTTATTGTTGGAAAAAGTCTTCACATGCATCCGCTTGTCATTATGTTTGCGTTATTTCTTGGTGGGGAAATTGGGGGGATTGTAGGATTAATTTTGGCAGTACCTTTCGCAGCTGTTTTAAAAGTAGCATTATTACATGTGAAAGCACAGTTCAGCAATCATTGACAAAATAATCTTAACTTGTCTATAATTTGAATGAAAATGGATACATAAACGCGATGAAGGATCGAGTATGTTACAGTCCATCTTAAAGCGCGAGTTCGCGCACAGAGAGGAATTTCCGCGGCTGAAAGAAATTCCAGATGAAGGGTAACAGAACGCTAATCCAGAGCGCAGGCAAAACCTGCCGGGGAAGTCACGTTACGGCTTTTGAGGTGATGAACGTTTTTTACGTTCATAAACAGGGTGGTACCGCGAGCAAAACTCTCGTCCCTGAGCAGGGATGAGAGTTTATTTTTTTAAATAAAGAAAAGAGGAGGAAAGGATATGAAAAAGCTAACATCTGCGCAAGTTCGTCAAATGTTTCTTGACTTTTTTAAAGAAAAAGGTCATGCAGTTGAGCCAAGTGCGTCTTTAATTCCGATTGATGATCCATCGTTATTATGGATTAACAGCGGTGTGGCAACGTTAAAAAAGTATTTTGATGGCCGTGTCATTCCAGATAATCCGCGCATTTGTAATGCACAAAAGTCGATTCGTACAAATGATATTGAAAATGTCGGTAAAACAGCGCGTCATCATACGTTCTTTGAAATGCTCGGTAACTTCTCAATCGGTGATTATTTCAAACGCGAAGCGATTCATTGGGCGTGGGAATTTTTAACGAGCGATAAATGGATTGGCTTTGATCCAAATCGCTTATCCGTCACTATTCATCCTGAAGACGACGAGGCGTTTGAAATTTGGAACAAAGAAATCGGCATTCCAGAGGAGCGCATTATTCGTTTGGAAGGGAACTTCTGGGATATTGGTGAAGGGCCAAGCGGACCAAATACAGAGATTTTCTATGACCGCGGGGAAGAATTCGGAAATGACCCGAACGATCCGGAATTATATCCAGGCGGTGAAAACGAACGCTATTTAGAAGTATGGAACCTTGTGTTTTCGCAATTTAACCATAATCCAGACGGTACATATACGCCACTTCCAAAGAAAAACATTGATACGGGTATGGGGCTAGAGCGCATGTGCTCTATCTTACAAAATGTACCGACCAACTTTGATACAGATCTATTCATGCCGATTATCAAGGCAACAGAAGAAATTTCTGGTGAGAAATATCGTGTTGATGCTGACAAAGATGTTGCGTTCAAAGTGATTGCAGACCATATTCGTACAGTGACATTTGCCATTGGTGATGGTGCGCTTCCTTCAAACGAAGGTCGCGGTTATGTATTGCGTCGCTTGTTGCGCCGTGCGGTACGTTATGCGAAAAAATTAAACATTGACCGTCCATTTATGTATGAATTAGTTCCAGTTGTCGGAGAAATCATGGTCGATTATTATCCAGAAGTAAAAGAAAAAGCGGAGTTTATTCAAAAAGTGATTAAAAATGAAGAAGAACGCTTCCATGAAACACTTCATGAAGGACTGGCGATTTTAGCAAGCGTTATTCAAAAAGAAAAAGAACGAGGTAGCGATACGATCTCCGGTGAAGATGTATTCCGCTTATACGATACATATGGCTTCCCGGTTGAATTAACAGAAGAGTATGCGGAAGAAGAAGGTATGAAAGTCGATCATGAAGGCTTTGAACGAGAAATGGAACGCCAACGTGAACGTGCCCGCGCAGCTCGTCAAGAAGTCGATTCGATGCAAGTACAGGGCGGCGTTCTTGGCGACATTCGAGTGGAAAGCCAATTTGTTGGCTACGATCAACTTCGCACGGAGTCTGTTGTGAAAGTTATTGTGAAAAACGGCGAATTAGTTGATGAAGTCAACGAAGGAGAAGAAGCGCAAATTATTCTCGATGTAACACCATTCTATGCTGAAAGCGGCGGACAAATTGCTGACCAAGGTTGGATTGAAAATGATACAGCGAAAGTATATGTCAAAGACGTACAAAAAGCGCCAAATGGTCAACATTTGCACCATGTGATTGTCGAAAAAGGAACGCTCAAAAAAGGTGAAACATATACAGCGCATCTAAACGAACAGAAGCGTGCCAATATTATTAAAAACCATACAGCGACACACCTTCTCCATCAAGCATTAAAAGATGTACTCGGCGTTCACGTTAACCAAGCTGGTTCTTTAGTGACTCCGGAGCGCTTACGTTTTGACTTCTCTCATTTTGGACAAGTAAAACCGGAAGAATTAGAACAAATCGAAGCGATTGTCAATGATAAAATTTGGCGCAGTCTCACTGTTGAAATTGATTATAAACCGCTTGAGGAAGCAAAAGCGATGGGAGCGATGGCGCTGTTTGGTGAAAAATATGGCGATATTGTTCGCGTTGTGAAAGTTGGCGATTACAGTCTAGAGCTTTGCGGCGGCTGCCATGTGCCAAATACTGCAGCGATCGGCTTGTTTAAAATTGTTTCCGAATCTGGAATCGGAGCAGGTACGCGTCGCATTGAAGCGGTAACCGGGGAAGCAGCATATCGTTTAATGAATGAGCAAATTGCCTTATTACAAGAAGCGGCACAAAAATTAAAAACAAATCCAAAAGATATTGTCAGCCGGATTGATACGTTAATGAACGAAATCCGTGAATTGCAGCGCGAAAATGAATCATTAGCTGCCCGCTTAGGTAACATGGAAGCGGCGAATCTTGTGAATAAAACTAAAGAAATAAATGGTGTAAATGTACTGGCAAGTAAAGTAAATGCAACAGATATGAATAATTTGCGTACGATGGTCGATGAATTAAAACAAAAATTAGGTTCTGCTGTCATCGTGTTGGCATCTGTACAAGGAGAAAAAGTGAATCTGATTGCTGGCGTGACAAAAGATTTAGTTGACAAAGGATATCATGCTGGTCAATTAATTAAAGAAGTAGCAACGCGATGCGGCGGCGGTGGTGGCGGCCGTCCGGATATGGCGCAAGCGGGAGGAAAAGATCCAAATAAGGTGGATCAAGCTCTTCAATTTGTCGAAGAATGGGTAAAATCCGTTTTATAATTCGCTTAGATGGTGTACAATGGATGTAAGATGGATATGCCGGATTCTGCCGAATCTGAGAGAGAGGTGCAAAGCGATGAGCTCATTTGATAAAACAATGCAGTTTAACTTCTCAGAGGAGCCAGTCGAAACAGACATTAAGGAAGTGCTGTTTACTGTGTACGAAGCGCTGAAAGAAAAAGGATATAATCCGATTAACCAAATTGTTGGCTATTTGTTATCTGGCGACCCAGCTTACATCCCGCGCCATAGAGATGCAAGAACGCTCATTCGAAAGATTGAACGAGATGAATTAATTGAAGAGTTAGTGAAATCCTATTTACACAAGCACCGAGAGGATTAATATATGCGTGTACTAGGTTTGGATTTGGGAACGAAAACATTAGGAGTCGCTATTAGTGATGAACTTGGCTGGACAGCTCAAGGACTTGAAACAATAAAGATTGATGAAGAACAAGGGCAATTTGGTCTTAAGCGACTTCGGGAGCTTATTGAAGAGTATCATGTCGAAGCAATTGTACTCGGATTTCCAAAAAATATGAACGGAACGGTTGGTCCACGTGGTGAAGCAAGTCAGCAATTTGCCGAAATATTAAAACAAGAATTCGGTCTTCCAGTGATTTTATGGGATGAGCGTCTTTCAACGATGGCAGCAGAGCGTATGTTAATTGCCGCCGATGTCAGCAGAAAAAAGCGAAAGCAAGTGATCGATAAGATGGCGGCAGTCATGATTTTGCAGTCCTATCTTGATAGTAAAAATTAAATTGAGGTGAACATAATGGAACATGGCGATAAACATATTACAGTAGTCGATGAGAATGGAAATGAACAATTATGTGAGGTCCTTTTTACATTCGAATCTGAAGACTTTGGAAAATCATACGTTTTTTACTACCCAATCGGTGCAGAATATGACGATGAGGAAGAAACAGAGATTCACGTTTCCGCTTTTATCCCAGGGGAAGGCGAGGAAGAAGGAGAGCTTCAGCCAATCGAAACAGAAGAAGAATGGGATATGATTGAAGAAGTTTGGAATACGTTCTGTGCTGAACAAGAAGAGGGAGACGAAGAATAAGTGGAAAAGGGTGACCGTTACGCACGGTCACCTTTTTTTAGGAAATAGACGGCTAATAGCGAAAAATGTGAAAATTTGTAGTATAATATCACGAGTGAGAGGAGGAGGAAGATGGTGAATCAGTTTACGAATCAACAAAAAGACGCACAACTTGTCAGGAAAATTGTGTTGATTGTCTCTGCTGTGATGTTACTTTTTCTAATGATTGCTGTGGGTGGAAGTTATATATATATAAAATCGGCCTTAAAACCTGTCGACCCTAAAGATAAAAAAACGATTCATGTGTCGATTCCAATCGGCTCTTCTGTGAGCGAAATCGCAGCTATTTTGGAAGAAAAAAGAATTATTAAAGATGCAACCATTTTTCGCTATTATGTGAAATTTAAAAATCATGCTGACTTCCAGGCTGGAGAATATGAACTCAATCGGGCGATGACGTTAGAAGAGATTATTGCTTCATTGAAGACCGGAAAGGTAGCCAAAGAAACAAAATTGAAAATTACGATACCAGAAGGAAAGCAATTGACACAAATTGCCACAATTGTTGCGCAAAAGACAGGTTACAAAAAAGAGGAATTTATGGCTAAGATGAATGACCGAAACTATATAAAACAACTAATCAAAAAATATCCGACGATTTTATCTGAGGAAATTTTAAATAAAAATATTCGTTATCCGCTTGAAGGATATTTATTCCCAGCTACGTATTCATTCCACGAAAAGAAACCGTCAATGGAAACGATCATCGAAGCGATGCTCGATAAAACGGAAGAAGTCATAATGAAATATGAAGTAGAAATGGGAGAAATGGAATTTACGCCGCATAAATTATTAACGATGGCTTCGCTCATTGAGGAAGAAGCAACAGCAAAAACAGACCGTGAAAAAATTGCGAGCGTATTTTACAACCGCTTGCGGGTAGGTATGCCGCTGCAAACGGACCCAACCGTTCTTTATGCGCTCGGCAAACATAAAGATCGCGTTTATTATAAAGACTTAAAAGTGAATTCTCCTTACAATACTTATATTCATAACGGTTTACCACCTGGTCCGATCGCCAATGCCGGTGAAATGTCGATTCGGGCGGCCTTACAGCCAGCGGAAACGGATTATATGTATTTCCTTGCAACGCCAAATGGAGAAGTGATTTTTACAAAAACGTTAAAAGAGCATAATCGCGAAAAAGCGAAATATATTGGCAAACAGTAGAAAAGCTAGGGAATGGCTAGAAAAGAGAAAAAAGTTTCGCATTCTTATCTTATTTATGATAGTATATATAAAGTTATGAATCATTTTTTCACAAGAGTTCAGTTATTGGACTCTTATTTTTTCGAGGAGGAACTCGATTTGTTATCACCGGAAGTCACAAGTTATTTAGAAACGCTCATTCCAAAGCGTGAACACGAAATAGAGGAAATTGAAGAATACGCCAAAGAACATGATGTTCCGATCATGGAATTAGTCGGTATTGAAGCGATGTTGCAAATATTAAAATTAGTGCAGCCAGCAAAGATTTTAGAAATCGGTACAGCGATTGGCTATTCGGCTATTCGAATGGCTAAAGCGTTGCCGAATGCCAACATTGTGACATTAGAACGTGACAAAGAACGATATGAACAGGCGCTTTTTTATATAGAGAAAACGAACACTGCGAAACAAATTAACGTACTCTTTGGCGATGCTCTTCATCTGTATGAAGAGGTCGCCAATTATGGGCCTTTTGACGCTATTTTTATCGATGCGGCGAAAGGGCAGTACCTTCGCTTTTTTGAAATGTATGAGCCGCTATTAAACAAAAACGGGATTATTATTACCGATAATGTATTGTTTAAAGGTCTAGTTGCTCACGCTGAACCGATTGAAATGAGGCGGATTCGCAGTTTAGTAAAGAAGATACGTGAGTACAATGAGTGGCTTATGGCTCATCCGAGCTATGATACGGTGATTTTACCGCTCGGAGACGGAATAGCGATATCTAGAAAAAGAGGTGAACAATGATGAAAAAACCAGAATTGCTTGTAACGCCAATTGATGTTGCGCACATTCGCGATTTGGCAGAAGCAGGTGCTGATGCTGTTATGATCGGTGAGCAGCGCTATGGATTGCGTTTGGCGGGAGAATTTAAACGGGAAGATATTGTTGAAGCAGTGAAAATCGCCCATCAGCATAATGTAAAAGTGTATGTAGCAATGAATGCCATTTTCCATAATGATAAAGTGGACGAGTTAGGCGACTATGTAAAATTTTTAGCGGATACGGGCGTAGATGCGATCGTGTTTGGCGATCCAGCTGTTTTAATGACCGTGCGTGAAGTAGCACCGCATATGAAATTGCATTGGAACACAGAAACAACAGCGACGAACTGGTATACCTGCAACTACTGGGGACGTAAAGGGGCAAAACGCGCTGTGCTTGCCCGTGAAATTAACATGGATGCCATCATTGAAATCAAAGAGCATGCTGAAGTAGAAATCGAAGTGCAAGTTCACGGAATGACATGTATGTTCCAATCAAAGCGCTCGCTCATTGGTAACTATTTTGAATATCAAGGAAAAGTAATGGAAATTGAAAAACGTAAATATGAAAAAGGAATGTTCCTTTACGATAAAGAGCGCGATAATAAATATCCGATTTTCGAAGACGAAAACGGGACACACATTATGAGTCCGAATGATATTTGTATCATTGATGAATTGGAAGAAATGATTGATGCCGAAATCGATAGCTTTAAAATTGACGGCATCTTACAAGAACGGGAATATATTACCGAAGTAACGAAAAAATACCGCCTTGCCATCGATTTATGCGCAGAAAACCGTGAAGAGTATCGAAAAGTAAAAGATCAATTGCTGGCGGAAATCGAAGAAATTCAGCCGAAGCATCGACCGTTAGATACAGGCTTTTTCTTTAAAGAGACGGTTTATTAATTTTAAAGAAAAGGAGGAGAAGAACATGATTGTAAAAAACGATAAAATTTCCGAAATTATTAACGGAAAGCGCGTCATTACGAAAAAGCCAGAGTTGCTTGCTCCAGCCGGCAACTTAGAAAAGCTAAAAGTAGCGATTCTCTATGGCGCGGATGCCGTTTTTATCGGCGGTCAAGAGTACGGTCTCCGTTCTAATGCTGATAACTTCACATTAGAAGAAATCGCTGAAGGTGTGCGTTTTGCAAACAAATATGGTGCGAAAATTTATGTAACGACAAATATTTATGCACATAACGAAAACATTCCAGGATTAGATAAATATTTGAAAGGGTTAGAAGAAGCCGGTGTTACCGGAATTATCGTTGCTGACCCGCTTATTATCGAAACAGCGCGCCGCATCGCACCGAAGCTTGAAGTGCATTTAAGTACTCAACAGTCTCTAACAAACTGGAAAGCTGTTCAGTTTTGGAAGGAAGAAGGATTAGAGCGCGTTGTATTAGCACGGGAAACAAGCGCAGAAGAAATTCGCGAAATTAAGGAGAAAGTCGATATTGAAATTGAAGCCTTTATTCATGGGGCGATGTGTATTGCTTATTCAGGTCGCTGTGTGTTAAGTAACCATATGACAGCACGCGACTCTAACCGCGGCGGCTGCTGTCAGTCATGCCGTTGGGATTATGACTTATATAAATTAGATTCTGGAAAAGAAATCGCTTTGTTTGATGAGAATGACGCACCGTTTGCAATGAGTCCGAAAGACTTAAACTTAATTCAATCGATTCCGAAAATGATTGAATTAGGCATTGACAGTTTAAAAATTGAAGGACGTATGAAATCCATTCACTACGTGGCAACGGTCGTAAGTGTATACCGCAAAGTGATTGATGCATATTGTGCCGACCCTGACAATTTCGTCATTAAAAAAGAATGGCTTGAGGAACTTGACAAATGTGCGAATCGTGATACGGCACCGGCCTTTTTTGAGGGAGTTCCTGGTTATAAAGAACAAATGTTTGGTGTTCATAGCAAGAAAACAACTTATGATTTTGTCGGCCTTGTGTTAGACTACGACAAGGAAACAAAAATGGTGATATTACAGCAACGAAACTTCTTTAAACCTGGCGATGAAGTAGAATTTTTTGGACCGCAAATCGAGAACTTTACACAAAAAATTGAGAAAATTTGGGACGAAGATGGAAACGAATTAGATGCGGCACGTCATCCGCTGCAAATTGTCAAATTTAGAGTAGACAAAGAAGTCTTCCCATACAACATGATGAGAAAGGGGCATTGAGATTAACATGGGGAAGAAACCGGTTGTCATCGGAGTCGCTGGCGGCTCCGGCTCGGGGAAAACGAGCGTAGCAAAAGCGATTTATGAACATTTTCAAGGGCATTCCATTTTAATGCTAGAGCAAGATTACTATTACAAAGATCAAAGCCATTTACCATTTGAAGAGCGGCTAAAAACGAACTACGATCATCCGCTTGCCTTTGATAATGACTTGCTCATTGAGCATCTTGAAAAATTGCTTAATTACGAACCGATTGAAAAACCGGTATATGACTATGCTTTGCATACTCGTTCAGATGAAGTGATTTACGTAGAACCGAAAGATGTGATCATCTTAGAGGGGATTCTCGTACTAGAAGATGAACGATTGCGCAACTTAATGGATATTAAAGTATACGTTGATACAGATGCAGATATTCGCATTATTCGCCGCTTGCTCCGCGATATTAAAGAGCGTGGCCGCACTCTGGAATCGGTTATTGAACAATACGTTTCTGTTGTTCGTCCAATGCATAACCAATTCATTGAACCAACGAAACGATATGCCGATATTATCATTCCAGAAGGCGGACATAACCATGTCGCGATTGATTTAATGGTAACAAAAATTCGCACAATTCTTGAACAAAAAGCAATTTTGTAATAACATAACATAGATATAAAATAAAATATGTTTACAGTTTTGATATGTTAACCGTACGAACAACCGTTTTCGTTGTTCGTACATTTTACATATGTAGAAAAAATTAAAGGAGTGAAGGGATATGGCAGTAGAAAAACAGTATCCGATGACGAAGGAGGGAAAGGAAAAGTTAGAACAAGAACTAGAATATTTAAAAACGGTAAAACGCAAGGAAGTGGTTGAGCGCATTAAAATTGCTCGCAGCTTTGGCGACCTTTCTGAAAACTCTGAGTATGATGCTGCAAAAGATGAGCAAGCATTCGTTGAATCGCGAATTCAAACGCTTGAGAATATGATTCGTAACGCCAAAATTATTGAAGAAGATACAGAAAATCCACATGTTGTTACATTAGGGAAATCTGTAACTTTTATCGAACTGCCTGATGGAGAAGAAGAAACATATACAATTGTAGGAAGTGCAGAAGCTGATCCATTTGAAGGAAAAATTTCAAACGATTCGCCAATTGCAAAATCTCTTCTTGGAAAACAAGTTGGCGATGAAGTAACGGTACAAACGCCTGGCGGCGAAATGCTTGTAAAAATTGTAGCAGTAAAATAGGTTTTAAACGGTGACACCTCGTCGAAAATGAAGACGAGGTGTTTTTTATGTTAACGAAAAGAGTCTGGTTTATTTTATTTACTATTCAACTTGGTATCGCTTTATTAATTGGGAGAATTATACAAATACAACTTGTCAGCACGGAGTCTTTTTCTAAAGAAAAAGTGAATCTCATTGAAGCAAGTGTCGCACAAAGAACCCAAGAAATGGTGCTTGATGATGGCCGAGGAACATTTATTGACCGAAATGGCAAACCATTGATGCATGATTACATTCCAACTTTAGTTTTATTTCCGTTTTTAAAAAAAATGGATTGGCCGATTGAAAAACTAGCTACGATCATAAATGTTTCAGCTAATGTGATTCAGCAAGCATTACAAGAACAAAAACAACCATTTATTTTTATGATGAATAATGAGCCTTTGCGATTAACGGAGACACAAATGAAGAAGATTAATCAGCTACGTATTCCTGGGGTATTTGCGGTAAAAAAGCAATATCCACTGGAAAAGAAATATGCCGAACATTTAATTGGATTAATAAGAGAAAATCCAGATTTGTTACGGTCGCGTTATCCTGATAAAATGCATTTATCTCCGAAAACGAAAATCGGCATTTCCGGACTGCAAGGGGCTTTTGATGAATTTTTAATTCCGGATGGAGAAACAAGACTGTTATATCATGTTGATGGTGACGGCGGTCCTTTATTTGGACTTCAGGTGAAGTACAGCGAACCAGCGAATCCATTTTATCCGGTTTCGGTTCAAACGACAATTGATCGCGATTTACAAGAAATCGCTCAAGAGGTTGTTAGAGAACATGGTTTAAAAAAAGGTGGTCTAGTTTTGCTTGATGTTGAAACAAATGATATTTTAGCGATGGTCAGCGTCCCGGAAATCAATACACATGACCCTTATGCGGATAATGATTCCGGCAATCAGATGATTCTTCCACAGATTCCAGGCTCTATTTTTAAAACGGTCATTGCTGCTGCGGCGATCGAACAAGGTCTTGTCTCTCCTTATCGAACGTTTGACTGCAGTAAAACAATCGATGGAAAACCTGAAGAAAATCATAACTATGGAATGCTTAATTTTGCTGATAGTTTTGCCTTAAGCTGTAACAATACATTCGGGACGTTAGGAAAAGAGCTTGTTGAACAAGATAAAGACATCATTGAGAAATATGCACAAAAACTCGGGTTATATCCACTAGTTAGTTGGAAAGGTCATGTTTATCATTTTGAAAATTTTAAGCAGCTTCCGGAAGAAAAAAAGGGAATCATCTGGCATGATAATAAGGACAAATATGTTCCGCTAGCAGTGGCCCAGACAGCAATTGGACAAAAAGATGTTCGTATCTCACCGCTAGCAGTAGCCAATATGATGGCAACCATTGCAAGAAACGGGGAAGCGAAGCAAGTGCGAGCAGTAAACAAAATCCTTTATAAAAATGGAACAACATTTTTTTCCTTCCCTGAGCAAAAATTTTCAAATGAAACTATTTCATACAATACGGCTCTAACATTACAGAAATTATTGAGAAGTGTCGTGACTCATGAGGAAGGTACAGGAAGAAGGTTTCAAACATTGCCTTATGAAGTTGCGGGGAAGTCTGGAACGGCAGAAACAGGAAAAATAACATCTCATGACGAAGAACTCATTAATAAGTGGTTTGCAGGCTTCTTCCCTGCTGATTCACCGAAATATGCACTTGTTGTAGTAGAATTAGAACAAACGAGCAATAAAGCTGTGACAAATGATGTCTTTTATGATGTTGTCAAGAGGATATATGAGTTTAATGAACAACATTCATAAATATCTAAATAGGACATAAATATGGAATTGCTGCGAAATAGTTTATAAGGAGACGTACGAATGATAAAATAGAAAACGATTTAAAAAAGGAGAGGGGTAAGATAAGGTTGTTGACAAAACCAAAAACATCTTTCCAAGGAGCCCGCTATGAGCAACGGGCAAAACGAAGAAAAGTAAACCGCATTTTAAATACATTAATTGGTTTCGTGTTCACTCTCATTCTCTTTTTTGGCTGGCAATTAATATTTTCTAATGACAAAGAACCAGAGAAAGCGAGCCATCCAGTGAACGAGAAAAAAGAAGAAACAGTAGAAAAAGAGGAGAAAGAGGACAAAGAAAGCGTAAAAGTCGAATTTAATGAGAATGTGAAAAACGACAATAAAGAAGAATTAGAAGAGGAAAGCGAACAGGAAACGAACGAAGAAGTAACCGTGATTGAAGGAGATCCAAATTCAAATATTATTCAAGAAATTGTCAACCCATCATGGCAGCCGATTGGTACAACGCAATCAGAACCACATGTAACAACCTTTGAGAAAGAATCTGTTGACTGGAAAGAAATGCTTGATGCAATCAGCTATGCTACTCGCCTATCTCAATCAGAAATGATTGTTTGGTTTATCGGCAATAATGGACCGAACAAAGCTGTTGCTACCATTTCCACGAAGGATAAGCAGCAGAATTATAAAGTGTATATTGAGTGGGTGGAGCAGCAAGGTTGGAAACCAGTGAAAGTTCAACAATTACGAAATAGAGAATAGAGGCTAGTAAGTGTCTGACCTCACTCGTCATCCACCGTATATCACGTGTTTCTAAAACGTGATGTATGATCGATTGAGGTGAGGCGTCTGACACTTTCCTTAGCCTCTTATTTTTTTGCTTTAAAGTGAACGACTGCACTGTAAAAACGTTCCCCATTTGGTCCGATATGCATTTGATGAGAAACGTGATGAACTTCTAACAAAATGGCTTTATTATGCTCAATTTGCTCATTAATTTTTTTCTCTAACGTTTGGATGTCAGTTGCTTCAAAAAATTCAATTTTATCTTCGATGATGTCTAACGTAAAATTCATTGTATCCCCCTCACTTTTTTGTCGTTTTACAAGCAAAGTGTAGCAAATTTCCTACTTGAGTTCCAATAGAGCAAAGAGATTCTGATTGAATAAACTCAAAACTTATGATACATTGAGAACAGATTTATTACTAATTCATACTATATCTATAAGAATTATAATATTTATGAGGTGTGACATCATGGGAAGAGAATTTCTTGAGCTATTTGAAACATGGGCAAATTCATATGACGAGTCCGTTGAAGGTCATGACGAACAATATCGCGAGGTATTTGAAGGATATGAAGCGATTTTAAATACAGTTGTTAACAAATCAGGAAACGTAGTGTTGGAATTTGGTGTCGGTACTGGGAATTTAACAAAAAAACTTCTCGATGCCGGAAAAACAGTGTATGGCATAGAGCCTTCAGCACCAATGAGGGAAAAAGCGTTCGAAAAACTAGGGAACAGTGTGTCGATTCAAGATGGAGATTTCTTACAATTCCCTGTTCCGAAAGAGACGATTGATACAATTGTCAGCACATATGCGTTTCACCATTTAACAGACGAAGAAAAAGCACAAGCCATCGTAAACTATGGAAAGTTGCTTCATAAAGGTGGTAAAATAGTGTTTGCTGATACGGCATTTGCGAACCAGGAGGCGTTCCAGCAGACGATTAATGAAGCGCTTGAGCGCGGATTCCATAACCTTGCTGAAGATTTGCAAAGAGAGTATTATACAACGCTTGATGCGCTTGAGCGCATGTTTATAGCGGGTGGCTTTTCTGTTGAATTTACCCGCTTAAATAAATTCGTCTGGTTGATGGAGGCTGTAAAACAGTAGGAAAGAGGTAGAGGAAATGAAAATTGCAATTATTGGCGCAATGGAAGAGGAAGTAACAATTTTACGGGAACAAATCGCAAACCGCGAAGACACAGTAATCGCTAATTCCGAGTTTTACACAGGAAAGATTAATGATGTGGATGTTGTTTTATTAAAGTCAGGAATTGGAAAAGTGAATGCTGCAATGTCAACGGCGATTTTGCTTGAGCGCTTTAAGCCGGATTATGTCATTAACACGGGCTCTGCGGGTGGATTTTTACAAACATTAAATGTCGGTGATATCGTTATTTCTACTGAAGTTGCTCATCACGATGTCGATGTAACAGCATTTGGTTATGAATATGGTCAAGTGCCAGGGATGCCAGCACGTTACACAGCAGATAAGAAATTGGTGGAAGTGGCAGAGAAAAGTGCGCAACAAATTACCAATATTCAAGTTGTGAAAGGGTTAATCGCAACAGGGGATTCATTTATGAATGATCCAGCTCGCGTTGATTTCGTGCGTACGAAATTTGCTGACTTATATGCAGTAGAAATGGAAGCGGCGGCGATTGCGCAAGTTTGTACGCAATTTAACGTACCGTTTGTTATTATTCGTGCATTGTCTGATATTGCTGGAAAAGAGTCAAACATTTCCTTTGAGCAGTTTTTACACACAGCAGCACTTCATTCCTCAAATTTAGTGTTATCGATGTTAACAGCATTAAAGAACTAAATATGCGTGAAAAGAGGGAGGAGAATCCTTCCTCTTTCCATGTACACATATAAGGAGTGACATCATGAAAGTTTATAAAAATGTTCATGAATTAGTCGGACACACCCCAATCGTGGAGATTACGCAATTTCCGTTACCAGATGGAGTGCGCTTGTTCGCTAAACTTGAATATTTTAATCCAGGTGGCAGCATTAAAGATCGTTTAGGCCAGGAATTGTTACGTGATGCGTTCGAGACAGGAAAATTAAAAGAAGGCGGCACCATTATTGAGCCAACAGCGGGGAATACTGGAATCGGATTAGCACTGGCGGCCATCGGCAAAAATGTTAACGTCATTTTTTGTGTTCCGGAAAAATTTAGCGTCGAAAAGCAAGAGCTAATGAAAGCGCTAGGAGCTAAGGTTATTAATACACCAACGAGCGAAGGAATGAAAGGTGCGATAAAGAAGGCACAAGAATTATCAAAAGAAATTCCGAATTCCTATTGTCCACAGCAATTTGCTAATCCCGCCAATCCGCGAACATACTACAAGACGCTTGGACCTGAGCTTTGGGAACAACTGGACGGACAAATTGACATTTTTGTCGCTGGAGCGGGATCAGGCGGTACATTTATGGGAACGGCGCAATTTTTAAAAGAAAAGAACTCAAAAATTAAAACGGTTATCGTTGAACCAGAAGGCTCGATTTTGAACGGAGGAGAGCCGGGACCGCATAAGACGGAAGGAATCGGTATGGAGTTTCTTCCGGAATATATGGATACAAGTTACTTCGATGCGATTCATACTGTATTGGATGAAGACGCTTTCCGGCGCGTCAAAGAATTAGCAGCAAAAGAAGGATTGCTTGTAGGGAGTTCTTCCGGAGCAGCGTTTCATGCGGCACTCGTTGAAGCAGAAAAAGCGAAACCGGGAACAAATATTGTCGTTATTTTCCCGGACAGCAGTGAGCGTTATTTAAGCAAAAAAATTTATGAAGGTGGGATTTAATCATGAGACGTAAGACGAAATTAATTCACGGTGGTATTTCAGGAGACCCACATACAGGGGCTGTTTCGGTTCCAATTTATCAAGTAAGTACTTACAAACAAGAGGGAATCGGCGGACATAAAGGATTTGAATATTCGCGTACGGGAAATCCAACTCGTCATGCATTAGAGCAGCTAATTAAAGATCTTGAAGAAGGTCATGCTGGTTTCGCATTCAGTTCTGGTATGGCGGCGATTACAGCTGTGATGATGTTGTTTAACAGCGGCGACCATGTGATTTTGACAGACGATGTATACGGCGGCACATACCGTGTTATGACGAAAGTGTTAAACCGTTTAGGAATTGAATCAACGTTTGTTGACACGAGCGATGTAACAAACATTGAAAAAAATATCAAACCAAATACAAAAGCCATTTACATCGAGACTCCAACCAACCCGCTTTTAAAAATTACGGATATTCAAGAAGCGGCAAGGCTGGCGAAAAAACACGGCTTATTAACGATTGTCGATAATACATTCAGCACGCCATACTGGCAAACACCGATTACGCTTGGCGCTGATATTGTTCTTCACAGCGCAACAAAATATTTAGGCGGCCATAGTGATGTGGTTGCTGGTCTTGTTGTCGTGAATTCAGAGCAACTTGCACAGGATTTGCATTTTATCCAAAACTCAACAGGCGGCATTCTTGGTCCACACGATTCATGGCTATTAATGCGCGGAATTAAGACGCTTGGAATTCGTATGGAAGAGCATGAGGAGAATACACGCAAAATCGTGGAATTTTTAGCGAGCCATCCAGCGGTGAAAAAAGTGTATTATCCGGGCTTAGAATCTCACCCAAATCATGAAGTGGCGAAAAAGCAAGCGCGCGGATTCGGTGGTATGGTTTCTTTTGATGTGGGCAGCGCAGAAAAAGCCGATCAGCTGCTAAACAGCGTAAAATACTTTACGCTTGCGGAAAGCTTAGGAGCAGTGGAAAGTTTAATTTCGCTTCCGGCTAAAATGACGCATGCTTCGATTCCGAAAGAGCGCCGCGAAGAGCTTGGCATTACGGATGGATTAGTGCGCATTTCTGTTGGATTAGAAGATGTGGAAGATTTAATAGAGGATTTAGCTCAAGCGTTAAAGTAGGCAGTTGGTTAAAATTACATCCCCCATTTTTCGAAACATATGGTACATTTAATGAGGAAAGTGGGGGATATGATGGAACAACAAAAAAAACAATGGAAAGAAAAAGCAACTGACTATAAAACATATGCGGGTGTTTTATTAGCGTTAAGCGTCTTTTTCTATATTGGTATGCTCATCCCAGCAGACCAATCGATGATTGCGATAGAAAAGAAACCGTTTTTGCTTGGCCTTATTGTTATTTTATTAGTCGGAGCTTTTTCCTTTTACCAAAAAGCTGTCAAATATATTCGCCTATTGCGCGAACTTGACCAATAGCCCTATCCGTTGCACCATAACGGATAGGGCTATTGTTTATTTTTCTAAATTGCTGTTTACAAATATGGAAGTTTTGGATATAATTACCTCTATAAAATTTTTCAAAAGGGAGGTCGAATACAATGATGATGAAAACTGGCACATTCATAATGTACAATTTTATAAGCCGATTCGAAACTATTCGACCGACCGTTGTTCACAAGCAGTAGTTTTATACGTTAGACGAGTTGTAGCCGCAGGGAGAATAGTTCGTTGCCTGTGGTTTTTTATTTCCAAAGCCGCAGGACGACACTGTACCTGCGGTTTTTTGTTTAAAGGAGGTGAAATGGAATGACGATTCATTTGTTTTTTATTACGGTGACAATTGAAATACGAAAGCCGACAAACGAAGAATTGGAGCATTACCGTTATGTGCGTCAGCTTGAAGAAGAAATAGTAGACCGTAAATGTAAAGTTTACCGACCGTTTTAATCACAAAATTGGAAAAGGAAAGGGGTTTTTTTCAATGGAAACGATAAAGTATTTGCTTATTATGTGGATTTTGGGGACGGGAGATTCCACCTAATTGAATGGCAGGGGGAATGAATGGGTGTTACGGGTTTTCTTATTTACGCTCTCTTTTCGCAAAAGAAAGAAGAAGACATTAAACAAACGTTTTCATAAATTGTTCACATCCCGTGTAATCCACTGGTTTTTTCAAAATGTAAAATAAAATCAAAGAAGCATAAGGGAGGAAAACGGGATGTTCGCAATGGTGATGGGGATTATTATTACAGCAACGATCGGTTTAATTATTGGCACAGAAGTAAGCGTGGAAGCAGAATAATAAAGAAAAGGAGCAATCCCTTAACGATTGCTCCTTTTACTTTGCGAAAGTATGTGGCTATCTCCGCTTCTCTTTTTCGTTTCGATAAAACTCATGAAACATTTTCATGAGCGCCCGCTTTTCAATTCGAGATACATAGCTTCTTGAAATGCCAAGTTCTTTGGCGATTTCCCGCTGCGTTTTTTCCTTCTGTAAATCAAGGCCAAACCGGCTAATAATCACTTTTTTTTCACGTTCATCAAGAATGTCAATATATTTTCTAATTTTCTCTAATTCCATGTTTAATTGGATCATATCAACGACATCATCTTCTGATTCGGATTTTAAGATATCGAGGAGGCTGATTTCGTTCCCTTCTTTGTCTTGACCAATCGGGTCATGAAGGGAGACATCTTTTTTCGTTTTTTTTAAAGAACGGAGATGCATCAATATTTCGTTTTCAATACACCGAGCCGCATAGGTGGCAAGTTTCGTCCCTTTCCCTTGGGAATAGCTTTCAATTGCCTTAATAAGACCGATCGTACCGATGGAAATTAAATCTTCCGTATCTTCTCCTGTGTTTTCAAATTTTTTTACGATATGGGCAACAAGGCGTAAGTTATGTTCAATTAAAATGTTTCTTGCTTTCTGATCTCCTTGTGCCATAAGCTGTAAATATTTTTCTTCTTCTTGTGGGCTTAACGGTTGAGGAAATGCATTATTCTTGACATATGACACTAAAAACAGTAGCTCTTTTACAATAAAAGCTAACGCAGATAATAAACCGGACATCTTCTCACCTCACGCCAATAATTTTAGGCGTTTGCCTATTATTCTATATGTATGAAAATCAAAGTCTGTCCGTGTTTATTTATGAAAAAAAGATAAGAAATTGCGGCTAAGTATTAAAAAGAACGCTAATCTTTTTTCTTTCATGTATAATGGTATAGTATAATTTTTTCGGAATATCGTTTAAAAAAGAAGCTTGTCTTTGTACATACATAGGAGGGAAATAAAGTGCATGAACTGATTCAAACGATTTTTACGTTTTTAGCGGACCTAGGATATATAGGGGTTGCGCTTGGATTAATGATTGAGATCATTCCGAGTGAAATTGTATTGTCTTATGCAGGATATTTAGTATCGCGCGGGGAAATTACGTTTATCGGTGCGGTCATTGCCGGCACGATCGGCGGTACACTCGCGCAAGTTTTTCTTTATTGGATGGGATATTACGGCGGCCGTCCATTTTTAGATAAATACGGTAAATATTTGTTGATTAATAAAAAACATCTTGATGTATCTGAGGAATGGTTTCAAAAATATGGAACAGGGGTTATTTTTACCGCTCGTTTTATTCCGGTTGTGCGCCATGCGATTTCGATACCAGCCGGAATTGCCAAAATGCCGCTGTCTAAATTTACGCTATACACAACGGCTGCTGTGATTCCATGGTCGATTTTCTTTATTTATCTCGGTGAAAAGTTAGGTGACAATTGGCAGCAAATTGATGAAATGGCAAGACCTTATTTGCAGCCGGTTATTACAGGAGCTATTATTGCTACACTTCTTTACATATTAGTGAGATTTATCAAGAAAAGAAAAGGGAAATAATAACTTTGTTAAGCGGGCCTGTAAGACTGACTTGCAGGTTCGTCATTTTTTGAAATGAAGGAGTACTTCACATGATTCGAACAATGGCATTAACTAAGCAACATGAGCTGTTAATGAATTTACCACTTGATCAATTAGTGGAGGAAAACATTATTTGGTATTGGGTCGATTTTCAAGCGCCTAATGAAACAGAGAAAGAAACACTCTCACAATTTTTTCGTTTTCACCCGTTATCGATAGAGGATTGCTTTCACGCCTTACAACGGCCAAAGCTTGACTATTACGACGGCTATAACTTTTTTGTACTTCATTCTTTGCATAAAAATACGCTTGAGACGAGAGAAGTTGATGTATTTTTATCCAATCGGTATATAGTTACTTATCATGATGAAATATTATCTGAAATCGATTTGGCCTGGAATCGAATGTACCAGCATCGATCTTCTTGGAAAAAAGGGGTGATTTACGCATTTTATTTAGTGTTGGACAAACTGGTCGATGAATATTTTCCAATCATTTATGAACTTGAAGATGAGTTAAATGATGTTGATAATAAAAATAAGGGAAAACGCTTAGAGTTATTAATAAACCAAATCTTTGACATTCGTAGCAGATTGTTAAAACTGCGGCGAACGGTGTTTCCAATGAGGGATCTTTTGTACCGATTATTAAATTCCACTCATATAGAAATGTCGAAGGATCAGCGTTCGCATTTTGAAGATATATATGACCATTTATTAAAACTTGCGGAGATGATTGAAGCGAATCGCGAATTAACATCTGATATCCGCGATAATTATTTATCCATCAATGCCAATCGGACTAATTCGATTATGATGGTTCTGACTGTAATTACTACTATTTTTATGCCGCTCACATTTATTGCCGGAATATACGGAATGAACTTTGAATACATGCCGGAACTGTCATGGAAATACGGTTACTTTGCCGTTCTTGGATTTATGGCGATTTTAGGAATTTCGATGTATCTCTGGTTTCGCCGCAAAGGGTGGTTTGATCGATAAAGTGATAAATGCTCCCTTTTTGTAAAAGATCATTAACGGAAACAATTGGAATGTTAGAATCAGTTGATGAAAGAGGGAGATTATATTGGCTATTGATCAAATTTGCACGATTGGCCCGGCGACAAGCGACGAAGATATGATTAAGGAGCTTATTTTACACGGAATGACCATTGTACGCCTTAACTTGTCACATGGTAATCATGAAAGCTATCATGAAGTGATTCACACCGTTCGCTCTTTAAACGAAAAGTTGGCAACAAATGTGAAAATTCTAGGGGATTTACAAGGTTCAAAAATTCGGTTAGGGGAGATTGAAGGAGATAACATTTAACTAAAACAAGGAGAGTCATTTATTTTACATAGCCTATTAAAGGAAACAAAAAAGAAACAAGTATGTTCTGTAAGAGGGGAAAATGATAACTTACACAGGAGAAGAGGTGTTCTCCTGTGTTTTTATTTATGGTTTAAAGCAACAGTTGCAAGTCATCTTTTGTAACATTGGTTTATACGATCGCTAAGCCGAAAATGGCAAAAGCCCGCTATTCTGACCGCGAGCTATTTGCGGAGTGATTGTTATAGAATTGGTCAGCTGCGATTATGTATTTGTATATGGAATGAAAAAATAGTGGTGTCTTTGGACAAATATCAATATAATACATTAAGTGGAATAAAATAAAGATAGGTGGGATAAAATGACGAAGTTCGAAGCCTTTATTTTAGGTCTTATTCAGGGCTTGACGGAATTTTTGCCGATTAGCAGTACCGGTCATTTATATTTGGGCAGACATCTATTTGGCTTAGATGAGGCGGGATTGTTTCTCGATACGATGCTTCATATCGGAACATTGCTTGCCGTGTTTATTATTTATAAAGAAGAGCTTTTGTATATTTTAAGAAAGCCGTTTAGCAAATTAACGTTTTTGTTAGTCGTTGGAACGATTCCAGCGGTTGTGATTGGTTTGCTGTTTAAAGATTATTTTGAAGAAATCTCGAAAACAGGTATAACCATCGGTTGGGAATTTTTAATAACAGGGCTTTTTCTTTGGTTTGCTGATGGAATCAAAAATGGATATAAACGAATGGATGATATTACATATACCGATGCATTCGTGATTGGAACATTTCAAGCGGCAGCTATTTTCCCAGCTATCTCCCGCTCTGGATTAACGATTGTTGCGGCACTAATCCGCAAACTTGATCGTGAAACAGCAGCCTATTTTTCATTCTTATTATCGATTCCAGCCATCGCTGGGGCAATTGTGTTGCAATCGGTTGATTTAGTCCAAGGAAATGTCGAGAACATCTCTGTTCCTTCCTTAATTGTCGGAACCATCTCTTCTGCCTTATTCGGTTATTTGGCAGTCAAATGGATGATTGGTTATTTAAAGAAACATTCATTAAAAGTATTTGCGGTATATGTATGGATTCTTGGATTCATTATTATTGCTTTTCAAGCAACAGGAAAATTTTAAAACGGTCATTATGAAGACCGTTTTTTTATTGATTTTTGCGACAGTCATTCGCTATATTTAACATAGAAGTTGCAATTATGATAGAAACGAGATGAACGAAGACGATGGTAAAAAAGTTTATTACACTTGTTGTACTATTAGCGATTCTTTTTTATTTAATTCCTTATAGCCTACCGTTAATATTTGCGCTTATTACCGCTCTTTTACTAGAGCCATTCGTGCAAAAGATGCAGCAAAAATACAAGTTTAAACGAATTCATACAGTAACGACCGTTTTTTCCTTGTTTGTTATTGTCATTGGCTTTGCTTCGTACGTTACGATCGTTATTATTATTGAACAGGTGATTACATTTTCACAAAAACTTCCTTCTGTCTTATCGGAATTTACTGTGGTTGTCGACCAGTTTATAAAAAAATGGGAACTGTATTCCCATTCAATTCCGAAAGAAATTATTATTTCATTGGAAAACAGCGTTGAGGCCATTAAAAACTTACTGCTTAATTTTGCGAAAAATTTAACGGAGTCAATTATTCATTATATCACGGCTATTCCAGGGTTGATTATTCATTTTTTAATTTACTTAATCGCTCTTTTTCTTATTAGTTTGGATCTGCCTAGATTAAAGAAAAAAATTGAAAAATATTTATCTGCTGATACGAAACAACGGTTAACCATTATTATGACACAGTTGAATAAGGCAGGAATTGGCTTTCTAAAGGCGCAATTTTTATTAAGTTTAATTACATTTTTATTGGCGTTTGTCGGCTTGTTGCTTTTACGGGTCGAGTATCCAATCATTTTATCATTATTAATTGTAGTAGTAGATATTTTACCGATTTTAGGAACGGGATCCGTTCTTGTGCCTTGGGCTATCTTCAGCTTGATGAACGGAAATCAAGGGTTAGGAATTGGGCTTATTGTGTTGTTTATCGTCATTACGGTTATTCGCAGAATAATTGAGCCGAAAATTTTCTCTTCCAATTTAGGAATTAGCCCGCTTGCGGCATTAGTTAGCGTTTATTTAGGTTTTCAGTTGCTTGGGTTTGCCGGTTTATTTTTAGGGCCGGCGCTTGTCATTATTGTAGATACGATGATTAAGGCGGGAATTATTAAAATTTCCTTTAAAATTTAGCAGAGAAATGAAAAAGAGGATGACCCATAAGTAGTGTCTGACCTCACAAGAAATCCATCATATATAGTGTTCTTATGTACTATGTATGGGGATTGCGGGGTCTGACGTTTGCTGTAGGGTCATCCTCTTTTTAATTGGTTGGTTCGTTTGGTAAAATTAAAATTTCAACGCGGCGATTTTTCTTTCTTCCTTCCTCTGTATGGTTGGAGGCAACTGGTTTATACTCACCGTAGCCTTTTGCGCTAAACCAACGAGGGTCAAGCTGCTTGTTTTCTAATAATAAACTCATAAAGTTAACGGCACGCATCACGCTTAGTTCCCAGTTCGATGCAAATTGTGAATTATTAATCGGTACATTATCGGTATGACCGCTAATAATAATGCTGCGTGGTGGGTTCATGACAAGCAGCTGGGAAATTTCTTTGACTAGTTTTCGATCTTGCGTCCTTACTTCAGCGCTTCCAGAATCAAATAATACATCATTTAAAATAGTAACAAGCAGTCCTTCTTCTGTTAATGTCGTTTTAAGTTGACCAGTTAAATTTTTTTGCTCAATATAGTGATTAATTTTTTGTTGTACTTGTTGTAATTCTCTTTTTTCATTGATTTCACCTTTTTGATTTAACGGAGGTTGTTCTAATTCTTCCTCTACTGGATTTTGAAACTCAAGAACACCTGTTCCTCCTTCTAAAGCACTATTAAATGAGTGGGCAATTTGTTGAAATTTTTTTGAATCAATTTGGCTACTGGCGAATAAAACGATAAAAAGTGCTAATAATAAAGTTAGCAAGTCTGCATATGGAATGAGCCAGGTTTCATCGATATGATTTTCATCATGATGTTTTTTCTTTTTAGTCATCTTGTCTATCTCCCTCCACCAGCACCTTTTTTCTTTCGGTTTCTGGGAGATAAGAAGCTAATTTTTGCTCAATTGCCCGGGGTGCTTGTCCTTCTAAAATGGAAAGAACTCCTTCAATCATTACTTGGCGCACTTTTACTTCTTCTTTTGATTTTCTTTTTAATTTATTAGCAAATGGATGCCATAATACATAACCTGTAAAAATCCCCATCAACGTAGCAACGAAAGCGGCACTGATGGCAATTCCTAACTCTTCAATATTTTCCATGTTTTTTAATGCGGAAATCAAACCGACTACTGCTCCAAGTACTCCTAATGTTGGGGCATATGTTCCTGCCTGTGTAAAAATGGCTGCATTTGCTTGATGCCGTTCTTCCATCGCTGCGATTTCTTCGGTCATGACATCGCGGATAAATTCCTCCGTCTGCCCATCGATCGCCATGCTTAAGCCGTTGCGTAAAAATGGGTCATCAATTTCTTCCACTTTTGCTTCTAATGCTAATAATCCTTCGCGACGGGCAATGTTTGCCCATTCAACAAAAAGCGGAATAAGTTCTTCAATCGTTGGAATTTTTTGCTCTTTAAATATCACGCCAAACAATTTTGGCACTTTTTTAATTTCGCTCGTTGGAAAGGCGATTGTAACGGATGCTATCGTTCCGACGATAATAATTAAAATAGCAGCCGGGTTAATCAATACGGAAGGACTTACTCCTTTAAAAACCATTCCAACTCCTACAGCGATGATGCCAAGAATAATGCCGATAATTGATGTTTTGTCCATATAATCACCTCTATGTATTAGTCAAGATGTTAGTGCGAAAATAATGGTGTTCATCGTTTGTACGTTATTGTTTTACGCAACGATTCTTCTCATGATGGCAGTTTCATAAAAGTAAAGATAGTTTTAATATATTAGTAAACTATTGTCCTTCCAAATTTATCATATAATTAATGCATTACTTTGAAAAGGGAATTTAGTATGAGTAACATATAAAAGGCTGCCTCATGCGTCATCCCTCTACAATATCTATGGGGTAGGAGAGATCATAACCATAAATACTGTAATTGTTTAAGGAAGTTGAGACGCTCACGAGACAGCCCACTTCTAGTTAAACTTTTTTTAGCTTAAAAGTACTTACCATTAAAAATGATAAGATAATCATTAGAAAGATAAAAAATTGCGGTGGAAAATAATGAATCGTTAAATAGCTTAATGTTAGCAGTACTCCTGCTACTGTGATTGGGAGTCCGGAAAAATATCCGTTATTTTCCGTAATGTTGAAACGGGCAAGACGAAATGCTCCGCATCCAATATATAAAATCGTAAAAAACGCACCTGGAACACCAAATTCATGTAATAAACCTTGATAAAGCAATAGTGCAGGTGCTACTCCAAATGATATAATATCACTCATTGAGTCCAATTGTTTGCCGAGCTCTGATTCAATATTTAATTTCCGCGCCACGGTCCCATCAAACCGGTCAGCAAGAGCAGCTAAGAAAATAAGCAGCACACTTACATTTAATTGTCCTTTTAATGTAAAAAGGATTGAAAATCCACCTAAAGAAAGATTGATTAATGTTAATGCGTTCGCTGTATGGGCTTTTAGTTTTTTCAAAGTATGGTCCAGATAATCCGATAAAAACACTTCTCCTCACTCCTTTTTAGAGATGGGACGCGGAACGTTGCGTACTTCAATTATAAACATTTTATTTATAATATGGAAAGTAGTAAAAATGATTCTTTCAAAAACGGAGGGAATTAGGCTTGTTAAAATTGTTTTATCGTTTATTTATAGAACTTACAAATCATTCCGTATCCTCAAAACTAATTGCGTTATTTACTAAATCGCGGCTCAGTGCATTGTTTATTCCATCTTATGCAAAGATTTATCGTATTAACCAAAGCGAAATGGAAAAAAATTTAAAACAATATAAAACATTGCAACAATTATTTATTCGTAAGTTAAAGCAGGGAATCCGACCGATTGACCAAACAGAAAACAGCGTGATTAGCCCTGTGGATGCCGTCATTGAAGATGTCGGAACCATTACAGAAACAAAAGAAATTGTTGTTAAAGGAAAAGCTTATTCCGTTCAAGAAATGCTTGGAAGCAATCAAGCAGCTGAAAAATATTTAAACGGATTGTTTATTATTTTATATTTAAGCCCGAGCCATTATCACCGCATACATAGTCCAATATCTGGTGTGATTACGAATCAGTGGTCACTTGGTAAAAAATCTTATCCAGTGAATCGGCTAGGTTTAAAATATGGAAAGGAACCTTTAGCGAAAAACTACCGTCTGATTACCGAAGTAAATGTAAATGGAAAGCATGCAGCGATTGTAAAAGTAGGGGCGATGTTTGTGAACAGCATCGAATTGACGCATAAAGACGAATATCTTACAAAGGGAGAGGAAATGGCTTATTTTTCTTTTGGTTCAACGGTAGTGTTATTATTTGAAAAGGATACATTTGAGCTCGATCCAGCGATTAAAGTGCCAATGGATATCAAAGTCGGTGAAAGAATCGGATATTTAAAACAATAAAAAAATAGAGCCCCTTCTTGGCTCATTATGAGGAGAGTTTAATTTTATGCCCTAACGAGCGGCGGAAAATTTCTCTCTTAATTAATTCAATAAAATCTGGACTTAATTTAAGTTCTATTGCTTTATAATAAGATTCAATCAGCAACTCATCTGATAAATTTTTCATTATAGAAACTCCTTTCAATTATGGAATGAATGCGTATAAAAATACATATAATGGTAAGTTATTTATAATTTATCATGATTAAGATGATAGAACAACCGTTCCTTTATCCACATCTTTTCGTGGATAAGTTGTGGAAATTGTGTTTATAATCATAAGAATAAGTGATTAGGTGTGTATGGATAATGTGAATAAACTTATCCACAAATGTTGAAAAAGTTAAGTGTTTGTCGAAAACTTTTTTTAGTTTGTATATATTTGTCTAAGTTTGTTTTGAAACAATAAAAAAAATTATGTATCATGTTTAAAGGTTTAATGTTATAGAAAGGCGAAGGTGTAACGTGATGCTGCGATATTTTTTGCCTAATGAGCATGTCAAAAGCATTTTTGACATTACTCCAGAAACCTTGAAAGAAAAAGGGATCAAAGGGATTATTACAGATCTTGATAATACGCTTATAGAATGGGATCGTCCGACTGCTACTCCTGATTTGGTAAAATGGTTCGAAAATATGCGAAATCAAGGCATTCAAGTCACGATTGTATCGAATAATAACGAAAAACGAGTAAAATCGTTTGCAGAACCGTTAAATATCCCATTTATCTTCGAGGCGAGGAAACCATTAACGCGCGCTTTTCAGCGGGCGTTACAGCTCATGAAGTTGAAAAAAGAAGAAGTTGTCGTCATTGGTGATCAGTTATTGACAGATGTATTAGGAGGCAACCGGTTTGGAGTACATACGATTTTAGTTGTGCCGGTTGCTGATACAGATGGATTTTTTACGCGCATTAATCGGAAAATTGAACGAAAAATTTTAAATATGATGAAACAAAAAGGAATGATTTATTGGGAGGAATGAGTGTGGAACAACAAATAATTCGCTGTGTTGGGTGTGGGGTACAAATTCAAACGGAGGATGAAAAGCAAATCGGGTATGCCCCTCCTGCTGCGCTAGAAAAGGAAACGGTTATTTGCCAACGCTGTTTTCGTCTAAAGCATTACAATGAAGTTCAAGACGTTTCGTTAACAGATGATGATTTCTTAAAAATTTTGCACGGAATTGGAAAGTCAGACGGCCTTGTTGTTAAAATTGTTGATATTTTTGATTTCAATGGCAGCTGGCTGCCGGGGTTACACCGCTTTGTCGGTAAAAACAATATTTTGCTTGTCGGAAACAAAGTGGATTTGCTGCCAAAATCGGTAAAATATACAAAACTCATTCATTGGATGAAGAAATCGGCCAAAGATTTAGGACTAAAGCCAATTGATGTGTTTTTAATTAGCGCTGAAAAAGGAATCGGCATGAGAAAAGTGATGGAAGCGATTGAACATTATCGCTTTGGAAAAGATGTATATGTTGTTGGATGTACGAATGTAGGTAAGTCTACGTTCATCAACCGGATTATAAAAGAAGTGACCGGTGAAGGGAATGTAATTACGACTTCGCATTTTCCGGGAACGACACTGGATATGATTGAGATTCCGTTAGAGGACGGAGCAGTGATGTATGATACGCCAGGAATTATTAACCATCATCAAATGGCTCACTATGTAGACAAGAAAGATTTAAAAGTAATCACGCCAAAAAAAGAAATTAAGCCAAAAGTGTATCAATTAAATGAAGGTCAGACGTTATTTTTTGGTGGTCTCGCTCGACTTGACTATGTCAAAGGTGGACGGCGTTCGTTTGTTTGCTATTTCTCAAATGAATTAAATATTCATCGCACAAAGCTTGAAAAGGCGGATCATTTATATGAAAATCAACGCGGTGAATTGCTGCAGCCGCCGCGAGCAAGCTATATCGAACAATTTCCATCGCTAGTCGCTCACTCTTTTACGATTAAAGAGCCAAAAACGGATATTGTTTTTTCCGGCCTTGGCTGGGTGACATGCAATGAGCCGGGAGCACAAATCGTTGCCTATGTTCCAAAAGGAGTAAACGTTATTTTACGGAAATCTTTAATTTAAAAATGTTAAGGGGGAGAGGGGATGAGAAAGCTCTTCGGGCTGATTGGCTGTCCGGTGCATCATTCGATGTCGCCGCTTATGCATAACGATGCATTTACACAAACCGGCATTGATGCGTATTATCATGCGTTTCACGTGGAAAAAGAGCATCTGAAGGATGCTGTTCAGGGGATGAAAGCGCTTGGAATAGCTGGTTTTAATGTCACGATTCCTCATAAAACAGCGATTATTCCATTTTTAGATGAAATCGATGAAATCGCCTTGCAAATTGGTGCTGTCAATACGGTTGTGAATGAAAACGGGCGTCTTATTGGCTATAATACCGATGGAGAGGGATTTGTCCGTGCATTGTGTGAAGAGTTGAACATTGAGCTGTCAGGAAAACGTATTTTACTTATCGGCGCCGGCGGAGCAGCAAGAGGAATTTATTTTTCGCTTGCAAATAGTAAAGCGGCGTGTATCGATCTTTGCAATCGCACGGTGAATAAAGCAGAGGAATTGATTAATGAGAGAACCATTTCGGTTTTGTCGAGGGCTTATTCGATTCATGAGGCACAACATTTATTAGGGAATTACGACATTATTATCAATACAACATCAGTTGGAATGTATCCCAATGTGGAAGAGATCCCTCTTTCGCTTGCCAATTTAAAAAAAGGTACGGTTGTAAGTGACATTATATACAATCCGCTAGAAACACTGTTGTTAAAAGAGGCAAAGCGATGCGGAGCAATCACGCAAAATGGTTTAGGAATGTTCGTTTACCAAGGAGCATTAGCGTTTGAAAAATGGACAGGCATCTTTCCCGATATAAATAGAATGAAACAAATTGTTATTCAACAGCTAGGAGGTAAAATATGCTAACAGGTAAACAAAAACGGTTTTTAAGGTCTAAAGCTCATCATTTAAATCCAATTTTTCAAGTGGGAAAAGGAGGCGTTAACGAGAATATGATTAAACAAATCGTTGATGCCTTAGAAGCGCGTGAGTTGATTAAAGTGAGCGTGCTACAAAACTGTGAAGAGGACCGTGAAACGGTAGCGCGCCAATTAGCTGAAGGAGCGCAGGCAGAACTTGTACAAATTATTGGGAATGTCATCGTTTTATATAAAGAATCAAAAGAAAATAAGCAAATCGTATTGCCAAGCTAACAAAAAGGCACTTATGAGGAGGGTGAGAGATGAAAAAAATCGGCATTTTTGGCGGAACATTTGACCCGCCGCATAACGGACATTTATTAATGGCGAACGAAGTGTTAACATTTTTAAACTTGTCTGAAATATGGTTTATGCCAAACCGTATCCCTCCTCATAAACAAAGAAAAAAAGTAACGGACAGCTTCGATCGCTTGAAAATGCTTGAATTAGCCATTGATGATCATCCGCAGTTTAAAATTCAAACGATTGAACTTGAGAGAGAAGGTCCATCTTATACGTATGAAACGATTTGTAAGTTGAAACATATATATAAAAACTACGAATTTTATTTTATTATTGGTGCTGATATGGTTGAATATTTGCCGAATTGGTATAAAATTGATGAGCTCATTCAACTTGTCACATTTGTCGGTGTCAAACGTCCGGGCTTCTCACTGCAGACTTCTTATCCGATTATTGAAGTGGAAGTCCCGGAGTTTGGTGTCTCCTCTTCTTTAATTCGCAAGCGGATTAAAACAGGAAAAAGCATTAAATATTTAGTGCCGGAGAATGTAAAATTATACATTGAGGAGAAGGAGTTATATGGAGCGACATGAGGCGTTAGAAATTGTCAAAAAACAACTAACGGAACATCGTTATCAACATACAATCGGTGTGATGGAGACAGCCATTGCTTTAGCAGAACAATATGGAGCTGACGTGAAAAAGGCGGAGTTAGCGGCCATTTTCCATGATTATGCGAAATTTCGCCCGAAAGAAGAGATGAAGCGAATCATTTTAGAGCAAAATATGCCGAAAGATTTGCTTTTATATAATACTGAGCTTTGGCATGCACCGGTTGGGGCATATTTAGTAGAGAAAGAAGTAGGAATTAACGATATGGAAATATTAGATGCGATTCGCTATCATACATCAGGACGTCGCGATATGACGTTGCTTGAAAAAGTTGTATATGTAGCTGATTATATTGAACCAGGCCGCGTTTTTCCAGGAGTGGACGAAGTTCGCGAACTAGCTAAGCAAGATTTAAATAAAGCGTTAATAAAAGCCCTGCAAAATACGATTCAATTTTTGATGAACAAAAATCAAGCTATCTATCCGGATACATTTTATACTTATAATTCATTAATTATGGAATTAAAGGGGGAATCAGCTAGATGACAGAACGTGAAATTTTAAGTGTAGCAGTAAAAGCTGCAGACGATAAAAAAGCGGAAGACATTGTGGCATTAAATATGAAGAGTATTTCCCTTGTAGCTGATTATTTTATGATTTGTCATGGGAACTCTGAAAAACAAGTGCAGGCAATTGCTCGAGAAATTAAAGAAAAGGCAGAAGAACAGCAAATTCCTGTCAAACGTTTAGAAGGATTTGAGGAAGCTAAGTGGGTTTTAGTGGATTTAGGCGATGTTGTTGTCCATGTGTTTCATAAAGATGAACGCGCTTATTATAATTTAGAGCGCCTTTGGGGCGATGCGCCGCTCGAAGATTTAGCGAGTGATTTGCAGTAATGGCATACGAACAATTCGCCTATTTGTATGACTATTTAATGAATGATGCTCCATATGAGGCATGGAGAGATTTTGTAAAGAAAAAAGTGAAACGATATGGACGAGCTAGCTCTACGCGTTTGCTCGATGTTGGCTGTGGTACGGGCGAGCTCTCGATACGGCTTGCCCAAGATGGCTTTCAAGTAACAGGGATTGACTTATCAGAAGATATGCTGGCTGTTGCTCAAGCAAAAGCAGAAAAAAGCGGAGTACTGGTTGAGTTTTTTCAGCAAAATATGATGGAGCTAGAGGGATTTTCCCCGTTTGATTGTGTTGTCATCTTTTGTGATTCTCTTAATTATTTGCAAAGTGAAGTGGAAGTAAGACAAACATTTGCCCGTATTTATGAGCATCTGCATGATGGAGGCTTGTTCATGTTTGATGTTCATTCTACTTATAAAATGGAGCATGTGTTTGCCAATCAAACATTTGCGAACAATGAAGAGAAAATCAGTTATATTTGGAACTGCTTCCCTGGAGACGTTCCATACAGTGTAGAACATGAACTTACTTTCTTTGTTCAGCGGCCTAACGGTATGTATGAGCGTTTCGATGAATGGCATATGCAACGTACGTATGAGATTGAGCAATATAAACAATGGCTTTTGTCCACTGGATTTGAAGTGTTGGACATTAGTGCGGATTTTACCGATGAACTTCCAACTGAAACATCAGAAAGAATTTTTTTCGTTGCTAAAAAATAGCTATCGATCGATATTAGTGGGTTCACTTGTGAGGTACAAAAAAGTAAAACACATGTTAAATCACAGGATAAATGGCAAAATATCCACCAATAAATTCACAGAACCATTCACATTAAAAATGAGCTTAGAGAAGTTTCTCCAAGCTCATTTTTTTACTAACCCTTATTCAATTATCGCCCCCTTAGTTCAGAAATGGAGAATTGAAACTTCAAATTTGTAATAACTAAAGAACCGTTAACTTTTAATGGCTTTTTTCCGTTTAATAAATATGAAAACAGAATGAGAAATTATTAAAATTACTCCTGTTAGTAGAGCGAGTAATAACCCAATCATTCCTTGAATGCCAACCCATCCTACAGTAAATGTAAGGAAGAACAACTCATAATAGAAACCAGCTATTATTAAAGCAATGGGAACATTAAAAGGAAATAAACGCTTCCAACCTATAGCTAGAAAAGTCGAAAGGATAAGTAATACAACTGTCATAGCTGTGTGCATAGAACTCCAACGGAATTCAGCACGGGATTGCCTGCCATCTAAAGATTGTGTTGTATCATTTAAATTATTTAAATCTAATAGTGTGATGATTGCTGTAATAACTCCTATTGAAATAAGAAGTCCGAAAATAAACCAGTTAATTGTTTTTAAATGACTTTTGTTCTTCATTGAATCTCCCTTTATTTTTTCCTAATAAATTGAACTGTCCAGTTAGCTTAATCATTTCCTATAATTATTTTAACATAAATATCCAATAACCTTTTAACGGAGTTACAAGTTCACGTACAAAATCACAGGTTATTCACACATCCTCTAATCATTATCTCATTGCTTGGGAATAAGGATGCGATTTAGCTTGTATTTTTTAGTTGATGCGTTAAAAATCTAGATCAATCAATAAAAACACACAGAGCTTTCTATTGCGAAATTCTGTGTGTTTTTATTTGTGATTTAATTGTTTGCACCTCTGAAATGAACCCATTCGATCATATTCGATGGTTATTTTTTATGAAATCAAGAAGGAATCTTCTCTTTTTTATGGAATATTACTATCAAATTGTTTTTTCACTTGTTCAATATCTTCACGAAATTTCTCGTGCGTTTTTTCAAACACATGTTCAAATATCTCCCCGAGTTCTTTTTCTAGTACTTTAATGCCTTCGCCTGTAATTCCGCCTTTTACGCACACTTTTTCTTGTAACGTTGGAAGTGTGTATACTCTTTTTTTCAATAATTCCCCTAAACCGATAATCATGTCGCTTGCCAACGTAGTCGCTTGCTCTTTTGTAATTGCTGTTTTTTGCACAGCAGCTTCAATAAAGCGTTGCAGTAAATAACTAAAAAAAGCAGGTCCACAACTTGCAATGTCGGAAGCGACCCTTGTAATGTCTTCCGTGATATAGGAAGGTTGAGAAATTTTTTTAAATAATTGTTCTATATATATTCGGTAATGTGGTGCACATCGCTCGCTAAATGTAACGAGTGAACTGCCGGCAAGAGCACGGTTATTAATGCTTGGAATCACTCGGACAACATAACAAGGAACAAGAGATTCGAGCTGTTTTACTGTAATCGGGCTTGTAATAGAAACGATACAATGCCGCGCTGTTAAGCGGGAAGATAAGCGAACTAAAAGGGGGTGAATGTCTAACGGTTTGACACATATAAAAATAAGATCGGCTTGTTCAATGACTTCTTCTCCACTTGAAACGACTTTGATTTCAGGATAGCTTTTTTGTATATCCATTGCCTTAGCCATCGTTCTGTTTGTAATCACAAGCTGGCTTGGGTCTACTGCTTTTGATTCAACAAAGGCTTCAATCAAAATTCTCCCCATATTTCCCGTCCCAATAAATCCTATATTCAATAGTCAATCCCTCCTTTACAGCGAAACCGATGCTTTCCTTCTAAACGATATGTATGAGAATTTATTTATTTTTATGATTAAATTGGAAAGGGTGATAAAAAAAGTGGAAATCATAAAGAAATATAAAATGCAGTTATCCATTGTATTATCATTAACGGTTGTTGTGTTATTTTGGTTTAGCCAACAGCGGTACGATGGTGAACCATTACTTTTGGATGAAGCAGTAACTTCGAACGAAACAATAGAAGAGAAGAAAGAAAAAAACGACGAAAAAACAGCTTTGACTATATTCGTAGATGTTAAGGGAGCGGTCGTTCATCAAGGCGTATACGAAGTCAAAGAAACAGACCGTGTAAAAGATGTGATTGCCTTAGCAGGTGGATTTACGAAGGAAGCAGACCAAACAAAGGTCAATCTTGCGGCGAAAGTTCATGATGAGATGGTTATATATGTGCCCAAAATCGGTGAAGAGGCGAGCGGATCGGTCATTTCAGATTCAGTAACAACCTCGACTGCAAATGAGGGGAAAGTAAATATTAATACGGCAACGGTGGAAGAACTGCAGCAGCTTCACGGCATCGGTCCAGCGAAAGCAGCGGCGATTATCGCTTACCGAGAAGAACATGGATCGTTTCAAAAAATAGAAGACTTATTAAATGTGACCGGGATTGGTGAGAAATCGCTAGAGAAAATAAAGGATCAAGTGGTTGTACGATAAATGAAACCCCGCTAAACTATTGTTATACTGAGCTTATTCATGCAAGGGGAGAGGCTTTATGGAACGAATTACGTGGGATCAATATTTTATGGCACAAAGCCATTTGCTCGCGATGCGTAGCACGTGTACACGCCTAGCAGTCGGGGCAACAATTGTACGCGATAAACGAATTATTGCTGGAGGGTATAATGGTTCGATTGCTGGTGGTGCCCATTGCATTGACGAAGGTTGCTATGTCATTGATAATCATTGCGTCCGTACCATTCATGCGGAAATGAATGCGATTATTCAATGTGCAAAATTTGGCGTACCCACAGAAGGAGCGGAAATATACGTCACCCATTTTCCGTGCCTGCACTGTTGTAAAGCGATTATTCAAAGCGGTATTAAAGCGGTTTATTATGCGCAGGATTATAAAAACCATCCTTATGCCATCGAACTTTTTAAACAAGCAAACGTTCATGTTGAACAAGTTCCATTTGATTCAACGAAAGTATTTTCTTTTTTAAACAAGTCATAAAAGGAAGAGGATAACCCATGCAAAGTGTCAGACCTCACAACATAATATTCGGATCAATGAAAGATATATGTGAAATGTGCGTGAGGTCAGACACTTATGGGTCAGACTTGGCAGCTTTACATATATAAAAGGGGATTTTTGAAAGATGAAAGGAAATTTCATTTATATTGCTCTGTCCGCGATTTTCGGCATTCTTCTCGGCTACTTTTCTCTTCATGTGTATCCTCTTATTTTATCTTCGGTTTATTTTCTTTTTTTACTGTTTCGGAAACGCGAAATATGTTTGTTTTGTCTGGCAGCAATGATAGTGTTTTATGTGTATTTTATTTATATAGATGGGAAAAATCGAACAATGTTAAAAGATACGATGACACAATTTTCTGTCAGATTGGTTACGCCCGTTACAATTGACGGCGACAGGTTAATAGGAACAGCAGAAACACCACAACGGGAAAAAGTGAAGATAAGTTATCGGATTCGTTCGAAAGAAGAAAAAAAGAAATTGTCGCTTCTTTCAGTTGGAATGGTGTGTTCATTTGCAGGAGTGTTAGAAGTTCCGGAAGCAGCGAGAAATCCTTATGCTTTTAATTATAAAAAATATTTATACTTTCAACGCATTCATTGGCTGCTGAAACCACATACTCTTTCTCTAGATCACTGCCGTTCTACTCCTCTTAGCTTCTATGAAAAGCTTATAGCCGTGAGAGAAAAAGGAATTGCTTATATCGAACAATATTTCCCTTCAGCGACAATCGGTATTGTCCAAGCACTCGTCTACGGTGAACGAGAGCAGATGAGCGAAACGATTCTTGAGGGGTATCAAAAGCTAGGTTTAATCCATCTTCTGGCGATTTCCGGACTGCATGTAACAATGTTAATAGGTATGAGTTTTTTTCTGGCTATCCGTATTGGAATGACTAGAGAAACAGCTGCACTGCTTCTCATTTTTCTTTTGCCTCTATATACAGTTCTGACAGGCGCTTCTCCGTCAGTCGTGCGCGCTTCGTTAATGGCGGGTATTGTGTTAATCAGCCTGAAGTGGCCGACAAAACTGCTTCTGATTGATTCGCTTAGCACAACGTGTATCATTATGCTGCTATTGAATCCTTATGCTTTATTTCAAGCAGGCTTTCAATTATCATTTATTGCCACTTTAGGGCTTATTTTATCTTCTCACATGATTTTGCAACAATCTTCACCTTTGCTTCAATTAGTGTCAACAACCGTAATTGCCCAACTTAGTTCACTTCCGCTTCTCTTATATCATTTTTTTGAAATTTCTCTTCTCAGCTTTCCACTAAATCTCGTTTTTGTTCCGCTATATTCGTTTATTATTTTACCGTTATCGCTCATTTCATTAATAGGTCATTATTTATTTACACCAGTTGGCAAGTTATTTATTTTTATGCTGGAAAAAATATTGCTTTTGACAAATCAACTAATCGAATTTTTAGCTGTTCATTCCTCTTTCTCATTGACATTGGGACGTCCGTCTTCGTTGATGTTGTTTTTTTATTGTATAGCGATTTTATTTGTTTTTGTCGAGTTTGAAAAAATGAGTCAAGGATGGAGAAAATATAAGGGCGTATTTTTTCTGGTATGCGTTATCATTGTTGATTGGTTCACTCCTTATTTGGATCGTTATGGAGAGGTTGTTTTGCTTGACGTAGGACAGGGAGATTGTATTTATATTGAACTGCCATATCGAAAAGGAGTGTATTTAATTGATACAGGCGGTGTTGTTTCTTTTTCGAAACCGTCTTGGCGAAAACGGAAAGATGAATTTGAAGTTGGAGCCGATGTGGTTGTTCCCTTTTTGAAGGCAAAAGGAGTATCGAGGCTAGATAAGTTAATTATTACGCATGGTGATTATGACCATATGGGAGCGGCGCAAACCATCATTGAACAAACCACCGTAAAGGAATTGTTCATTGGAAAGGGAGGAAATAAAGATCGGTTGCAGCAAAGATTAGTAAAAGCAGCAAAGCGCCATCATGTTTTTGTAAGAGAAATAAGTCGCGGGGAAAAGTGGAACGCAGCAGGCATCTCGTTTTATGTATTGTCACCAACAAATACAGAAAGTGAAGAAAGCAAAAACAATCGCTCCATTGTTTTATATACAAATTTAGGCGGGGTGACATGGCTGTTTACAGGTGATTTAGAAGAAAGCGGAGAGAAAGAACTCCTTCATGCATTTCCAAGTTTGCGTGCTGATGTATTGAAAGTGGGCCACCATGGCAGCGATACATCGACTTCGGAAGCGTTGTTAAAGCGAATACAGCCTAAAGTTGCGCTCATTTCTGTAGGCAAGCATAATCGATATCAGCATCCACACGAAACGGTTATTCAGCGCCTTCGTGCGCACAATATCACCATTTTACGGACAGATTGGCATGGTGCAATTCAATTTATTTATACGAAAAAATCTGGAACCTTTACAACGATGCTGCCATAGCATATAAATAACAAAACGTATCGAAACAAGACATAAAAAAGAGGCTGACCCTAAAGCAAAGTGTCAGACCCTACAACCATCATATTATTATATATAACGTTCGATGAGAACGTTATATGATGGATTTCACGTGAGTGTCAGACACTTTTGGGTCAGTCCCTTCTGACTGAATTTCTGCACGACTAAAACCGGCAGGTTCTAGTGTACTTAAGAGTTTCTTCTGTATCTGCATACAGAACTTATACTTGTTCCACTAGACTTTTATAAGCGAATTCATTCATGCTCTGGCGGCCTGGCTAAAAACCGTTTCGATCACTTCATCCTAGGCCTTTTGTAGTTCGTTTCTTGTAATGGATTTACGCTCCAAAAAACTTAACTAATGTTGCGATGATAAACATCGTTGCGAAGAATCCAAATGAAACGATGAATCCAACCGCAGAGTCTACTGCGTCATTTCGTTTACATCTGACATCTTTTTCAAACTCGTTCATTTGTTACCCCTCCTCACGCAATCATTAATTAGTATAAGCGAAAAAATAAAAAAAATCTATACGACATTGTCCATTTCCTTCGCTGACAAGAGTTGTCACAAATAGTTCAGCTTTGGCCGGAAAAACTAATAATAACCGTTGATGACTAAGGTTCCTAGGACTTAGTGATCAGCGTTTATATAAATGGGGGATCGGCTTTTTTCGGTTAGCTGGTCCCCTTGTAAAAGTTGAGGAAACGTTGTATCTTACATAATGAACGGTTTTGATCATGAAATGGAGCAGAGAACAATGATGATTGATTTTTGGAGAAAAATTAAACAGGGACATGTTTCTCCCGTTTATTTATTATACGGCACGGAACCATTTTTAATTAACAAAACGCATAATTTAATTATTCAATCAACGATTCGTGAAGAAGAGAGAGAGTTCAATTTATCGGCTTATGACTGTGAAGAGACGCCGGTCGAGGTCGCACTTGAAGATGCGGAAACTTTACCGTTTTTCGGCGATAAAAGAGTAGTGTTAGTGAAAAATCCTTATTTTTTGACAGCGGAAAAAGGAAAAGAGAAAGTCGAACATAATACGAAACGACTGGAACAATACATAGAAGAGCCATCTCCTTTTTCCGTTGTTGTTTTTACCGGATTGTATGAGAAACTCGATGAGAGAAAGAAAATTACGAAGATGTTACTCAAACGAGCAGAAGTGTTTGTTGCCTCACCGTTAAACGAACAAGAAATAAGACGGTGGATTGACGAGCATCTTCTATCTTCGAACGTGACCATTCAAAAAGAAGCAGTTGATTTGTTATTACAGCTTGCTGGGACTACTCTGACGATATTGGCAAATGAACTGGATAAGTTAACGTTGTTTGTCGGAGAAGGTGGAACAATCACAGAAGAAACAGTGCGGCTGCTTGTTCCTCGTTCATTGGAACAAAATATCTTTGTATTAATTGAAAAGGTCGTACAGCGTAAATTGCATGAAGCGTTTCGCACTTTTTATGATTTATTACAGAATAACGAGGAGCCGATTAAGATTTTAGCGTTGCTTGCTAATCAATTTCGCCTCATTTATCAAGCGAAAAGCTTAGCAGCAAAAGGATATGGTCAACAGCAAATAGCATCGCTGTTAAAAGTACATCCGTTTCGTGTGAAATTGGCATTAGGACAAGCTAAATTGTTCTCATTGGAGGAGTTAATGAGAATTATCAATGATTTAGCAGAAGCGGATTATCAGATGAAAGCCGGTTTGATGGATAAGCGTTTGATTGTTGAGTTGTTCTTAATGAAATTAAATGAAGAGCGGTAAAACGAACCGCTCTTTTTTGTTTTCGAAGAATAACCTTTAAGAGTAATCGCGACGCTTCCGCTTTTCTAGTTGTCTAGCTTCAGCGCCTAGCTCTCTGTGCCAAATAACCTTCCCCCTCGAAGTGACAAGCACTTCTCGTCGGAAGAACATTTTCTATACGGCGTTAGGCGCTCGCCTTCGCTTTTCTAAATAAAAAACGACCCTTTTCAAAGGATCGTTTTATCATGATTAAGCAAGAATGCTGTTTAATTTTTTCGCTAAACGAGATTTTTGACGGCTTGCTGCATTTTTGTGGATTAAACCTTTGCTTGCCGCTTTATCAATTTTTTTAGAAGCAATGACAAACGCAGCTTGTGCTTGCTCAACGTCTTTTGCTTCTACAAGCGCTTCAAATTTTTTGATGGCAGTGCGCATCGCAGATTTTTGTGCAGCGTTTTGTGCGCGGCGCTTTTCGCTTGTTTTTACGCGTTTAATAGCAGATTTAATGTTTGGCATTATTTTCACCTCCGTAATGCTGTCGAGAATATGATAAGCTCGATTGTTCGCGATCGAATGAACTTATTAAGAACAAGTGATATTCTATCAAACTGATTTCAATTATGCAATACTAATCCGTTGAAAATACTTACTCTCTTTCCAAAAAGGCAAGAATGAAAAGGAGTGAAAACGGTGAAAATACATAAAAATGACAGTTTTGAGGTGGAAAACGATGACACGTTCACTAGATTTAAGCCTGTATTCTGTTAGAACCGATTTAGCAGTTGAAGCGCATGAAATCGCTGTTGAAGAACGATTGGAACAAAAGAGTGAAACTCATTCACATATTGAAGGAGTCATTATTCAAGACCGTGAAATAGACGGGATTAAACTTTCCTATGTGAAGGTAACGGAACAAGGAGCAAAATCCATTGGCAAAAAATCAGGGATTTACTTAACGATTGAAGCACAAGGAATTCGTGAACATGATACAGAGCTACAAAGAAAGGTAGAGAAAGTATTCGCGAAAGAATTTTCTACATTTTTAAAAAAGTTAAATATTCCTGAAGATGCAAGCTGTCTTGTTGTTGGGCTTGGAAATGAACATGTAACACCAGATGCACTCGGGCCGTTGACTGTCGAAAACTTGCTCATTACAAGGCATTTATTTCATCTTCAACCAGAAAGTGTTGCGGATGGCTTTCGTTCTGTTAGTGCAATTGCTCCAGGGGTAATGGGGATGACGGGAATTGAAACGAGCGATATTATCCGCGGGATCGTTGAAAAAGCAAAACCAGATTTTGTTATTGCGATTGATGCATTGGCAGCGCGTTCTCTTGAAAGAGTCAATGCAACGATTCAGATTTCTGATACAGGCATTCATCCTGGTTCAGGAGTTGGAAATAAGAGAAAAGAGTTGAGTAAAGAGACGCTCGGTATTCCTGTCATTGCGATTGGTGTTCCTACCGTTGTTGATGCCGTATCGATTACGAGCGATACAATTGACTTTATGCTGAAGCACTTTGGCAGAGAAATCAAAGAAGGAAAACGTCCATCAAGTGCGCTTACACCAGCGGGGTTGACATTTGGTGAACGAAAAGTATTGACAGAAGAAGACATGCCAAACGAACAACATCGTTCTGCTTTTCTTGGAATGATTGGAACGTTAAGTGATGAGGAAAAGCGGAAGTTTATTCATGAAGTTTTAGCACCTCTTGGCCATAATCTTATGGTCACACCGAAAGAGGTAGATATGTTTATTGAAGATATGGCGAATATTCTCGCGAGTGGACTCAATGCGGCCCTTCATAACGATATCGATCAATATAATACAGGAGCTTATACTCATTAATGAAAAATGTGTAAACATGTTCTATCTTTTCTAGCTTGATCATACTGTTAAATTAGTAGACAAGCTTGGAAAGGGTGAGAACATGAGGAGATTTCGTTCTCAGCAAATGATGATAACGGTCAATGGGACAAGCATCAAAAAAATTGTTATGTTAGCGATTTTAGGGTTTATGATGATGTTTACAGTTGTTGGGGTGATGACATCATTGAAGCCCGAATATCGAATTACATCTTCCTCGGTGAACAATGTAGCAACTCATTTTCCCGGGGAAGCTTTTGTTCATTTGTTTAGTTTTGAAAATCATTATTTTTCACAAGTATTACCTGTGGAAAAAAGGAAACCTAAGTACTCTTCAATGATGTTTGAAATGATGACAAGCGTTAATCTGGAAGATCCCCGCAGCTTGCTAGGTAGTGAACTACCAGGCTTTTCTATTTTTGATAGCGAAATTATCGTTGCAGGTGAGGGATTGGATTATACAAATATGCCATACGAGTCTGCGCCACCACTTGAAGTGATGCTTGCTGAGCGCGAAGCCTCTGTTGAAAGCTTAGGACAGGCAGAGAAATCGAGCGAAGAGAAACCGGTGCCGCCTCCTAAAATGACGACAAATGGAAAAAAAGTGGTCTATATTTATCATACTCATACACATGAATCATATTTACCAGCTTTAAAAGGAGTAACTGATTTGGATGCTGCTTTTCATCCAACGGTCAATGTAACGAAAGTCGGGGAGAAACTCGCGGAGGAAATGGAGAAGCGGGGAATTGGTGCTGAAGTAAATACGGAGGATTTTATCGATAAATTAGTAAAAAACGGAATGAAATACTATCAAGCATATGATGTGTCAAGAAAAACCGTAGAGGAGGCGATGACGAAAAATCGTGACTTACAATACTTCATCGACATTCATCGCGATACTCGGCGTAGAAATGATACAACAGTTACTATTAATGGTCGTAATTATGCACGTATTGTATTTATTATTGGTGGAAACAATGCAAAATATGAAAAGAACTTGCAAATTGCCAAAGATCTTCATGAATTGCTACAACAAAAATATCCTGGTCTTAGCAAGGGAGTTATTCAGAAAAAAGGAGCGGGGACGAACGGAAAGTTCAATCAAGATTTATCCGAAAATGCTATTTTAATTGAATTTGGCGGTGTAGATAATACGTTTGAAGAATTGTTCCGCACCGCTTCGGCTGTTGCCGATGTGTTTAGCGAGTATTACTGGCAAGCGGAAAAAGTACAATCCCCAGCATCTGGACAAAAAAAATAAGCAGAAAACTTTACAAGGGAGTAGCAGGGTGATGATCAAATTTACCGTTCATTTTTGTGTAGCAGTTGTGATTTTATTCGTTGGAGTTTTACTAGGGATGCAGCAAGCAAATAAAGGATTGAAGCAAATGAAAGGGTACGATGATCCATCGTTTCAAGAGGTGATTCGTTTTTCAGAGGATGATAAAGGAGAAATAGCCGCTTCTATTATGGGAAACACAATCAAAGGTGAAGATTTAGAAGAAAAAAAGAAAAAGTTGGAAGAGATGAAAACATTTAATCTATTTTCCGAACTTGGTAAACAATTAGCGGATGGAGTTCGCTCCGGAATCAAACAATTGCTTAATATCGCTGATCGATTATTTCATGATAACCAATAGAGACTGAGCTGACCCGAAAGAAAAGTGTTAGGCCCCGCAACCATTAAGAATGGATAAAATATTGTTGGTTGTGCGGGAGGTCGGACACTTATGGGTCAGTTCTTTATTTTATGAAAATGAATATGAAAACTGCAAATGTACAATGGTTGCTAAGTTTTCTTTATGCACTAGAAAATTTCTGTTTCGCTATTGTGGTGTTTGACGATCCGCTTTTTCATATTTATCTAATTGAATCTTACTCATTGTGTTGCTATAATCAAAGCTAGTGTAGTTTCGGGATTATAGTAGGAGTGAAAGAATATGAATCGTGAAGAAAGATTAAAAAGACGAGAGAAAATCCGTAATTTTTCCATTATTGCTCATATTGACCATGGAAAATCAACGTTAGCTGACCGCATTCTTGAAAAAACAGGTGCGTTATCAGAGCGTGAAATGAAAGAACAAATGCTAGATTCAATGGATTTAGAGCGCGAACGCGGGATTACCATTAAATTAAATGCCGTTCAACTAAAATATAAGGCAAAAGATGGAGAAGAGTATATTTTCCATCTAATTGACACACCAGGACATGTCGATTTTACGTATGAGGTGTCACGCAGTTTAGCCGCTTGTGAGGGGGCCATCCTTGTCGTCGATGCTGCGCAAGGAATCGAGGCGCAGACGCTGGCAAATGTTTACTTAGCTTTAGATAATAACTTAGAAATTTTGCCTGTTATTAATAAAATTGATTTACCTAGCGCAGAGCCGGAGCGCGTTCGCCAGGAAATTGAAGATGTGATTGGGTTAGATGCTTCAGAAGCAGTACTAGCCTCAGCAAAAGCTGGAATTGGAATAGAAGAAATTCTTGAGCAAATCGTAGAAAAAGTTCCAGCTCCATCTGGTGACCCTGATGCACCGCTAAAAGCGTTGATTTTCGACTCTTTATATGATTCTTACCGAGGTGTTGTTGCCTATATTCGCGTTGTCGAAGGAACGGTAAAGCCGGGACAAAAGATTAAAATGATGGCAACAGGCAAAGAATTTGAGGTCGTGGAAGTCGGTGTATTTACACCAAAGCCAAAATTAGTGGATGAACTCACTGTTGGCGATGTAGGGTTTTTAACAGCGTCTATTAAAAATGTGAGTGACACGCGCGTCGGGGATACGATTACAGACGCAGAAAATCCTGCGGATGAGCCTTTGCCTGGATATCGTCGTTTAAATCCGATGGTCTTCTGTGGCATGTATCCTATTGATACGGCACGTTATAACGATTTACGTGAAGCGTTGGAAAAATTACAGCTAAATGATGCGGCGTTGCAATTCGAACCGGAGACGTCGCAAGCGCTTGGTTTTGGTTTCCGATGTGGTTTCCTAGGATTATTGCATATGGAAATTATTCAAGAACGAATTGAGCGTGAATTTAACATTGATTTAATTACCACGGCGCCAAGCGTTATTTATAAAGTATATTTAACGGACGGCACAGAAGTTCAAGTCGATAACCCTTCCAATATGCCGGATCCGCAAAAAATTGAACGCGTTGAGGAGCCGTATGTTAAAGCAACGATTATGGTTCCGAATGATTATGTTGGCCCTGTAATGGAATTATGTCAAAGTAAGCGCGGTATTTTTGTTGATATGCAATACTTAGACGAGAAGCGCGTCAGCTTAATTTATGAAATTCCGTTATCAGAAATTGTTTATGACTTCTTTGACACCTTAAAATCAAGCACAAAAGGCTATGCTTCATTTGATTATGAGTTAATTGGTTACAAGCCTTCTAAGCTTGTGAAGATGGATATTCTCCTTAACGGTGAAAAAGTCGATGCGTTGTCGTTTATCGTTCACCGCGACTCTGCTTATGAGCGTGGCAAAGTGATTGTTGAAAAACTAAAAGATTTAATTCCACGCCAGCAGTTCGAAGTACCTGTTCAAGCGGCAATTGGTAACAAAATCATTGCCCGCTCAACCATTAAAGCATTGCGGAAAAACGTGCTTGCCAAATGTTACGGCGGTGACGTTTCTCGTAAACGTAAGCTTCTTGAAAAGCAAAAAGAAGGGAAAAAGCGCATGAAGCAAGTCGGTTCCGTTGAAGTACCGCAAGAAGCATTCATGGCAGTATTGAAGATCGATGACAAAAAATAAAAGCAGATAAATAGAGGCTGACCTAAAAACAAGTGTCAGACCCCGCAACACAATATATAGGACATAATAGATAAATGAACTATATATTGTGAAATGGACGTGAGGTTAGACGCTTATGGGTCAGCCCCTTGTTTTTTAGTTTAATCGGTGCAGATAAAAGATGGCATGTCAAATTATGCATTAAGAAGGTTGTGATCATTCTTGATTAAAGCAGCATATTTTCATATTCCATTTTGTGCACAAATTTGCCATTATTGTGATTTTAATAAAGTATTTTTTAAAGGACAGCCAGTAGATGAGTACTTACAGGCGATGGAGAAAGAAATGAAAAACATAATAGAGAACTTTCCGGCTGCTGAACTGAAAACCATTTTTGTTGGAGGCGGTACCCCGACTGTTCTAGAGATAAAGCAGCTAGATCGTTTCTTAAATAGTATTTATAAGTATTTTCGTTTTAATGTAAACGAGGTGGAGTTCACGTTTGAAGCAAATCCAAATGAATTGTCAAAAAAGAAGCTGAAACTGTTAAAAGAAGCAGGGGTGAACCGCCTTAGTTTCGGTGTGCAGACATTCGATGACAAGTTGTTGCAAAAAATTGGGCGCACGCATCGAAAACATGATGTATTGCAAACGATTGAAATGGCGAAAGAAATCGGTTTTTCCAATATTAGCATTGATTTAATGTACGGTCTTCCCGAACAAACAATCGATCATTTCCGAGAAACGCTTAATATTGCTTTTTCACTCGATGTCGAGCATTTTTCAGCTTATTCTTTAATTATTGAGCCGAAAACAGTGTTTTATAATTTATGGAAAAAAGACATGCTTCCATTGCCTACTCAGGAGGAGGAAGCAGAAATGTATGAATGGGCAATGGAACAAATGGAACGTCATGGCTACAAACAATATGAAATTAGCAACTATGCAAAGCCTGGGTTTGAAAGCCGTCATAATCTGACGTATTGGAATAATGAAGAATATTTTGGTATCGGTGCCGGGGCGCATAGCTATGTACACGGCAAGAGAAATGTCAATGCCGGACCGTTAAAAAAATATATGAACCTTATTCAAGAAACCGGTTTTCCGTATATAGAAAGTCATGAGGTTACGTTGGCAGAAAAAATGGAAGAGGAAATGTTTCTTGGGCTACGGAAAACGGAAGGGGTTTCTAAAGAAAAGTTTGTGCAAAAATATCACCGCTCTCTTTATGATGTATTTGGCAATCAGATTGCCGAGCAAAAACAAAGGGGACTGCTCGAAGAAACAGATACCCATATCCGTCTTACACACCGCGGCAAACTGCTTGGAAATGAAGTATTTCAAGCGTTTATCGGTGTAATATAAACGTTGACATAAACGTATGGATTTGATACCTTAATAGTAGATTTAGCACTCAAGGTCTATGAGTGCTAACAGAGGTGATGATAGTTGTTAACTGATCGCCAATTACTTATTTTACAAACTATTATTGATGACTTTATCCGTTCTGGTCAGCCGGTAGGCTCTAGAACATTATCCAAAAAAGAGGAAATTACGTTCAGCTCAGCAACGATTCGCAATGAGATGGCGGATTTAGAGGAACTTGGCTACATTGAAAAAACACATGTTTCCTCCGGTCGAGTGCCATCGGAAAAAGGCTATCGATATTATGTTGACCATCTATTATCACCGCAACGATTAACGCAAGATGATATCGAAAAAATTAAATCGATTTTTGCTGAGCGTATTTATGAACTGGAAAAAATTGTGCAAAAATCAGCGCAAATTTTATCGGATTTGACCAATTATACGTCGATTGTTCTTGGACCAGCTGTAAAGGAAAATAAACTAAAACAAATCCAAATTATTCCGTTGAATAAAGAAACGGCTGTAGCAATTATTGTAACTGATACGGGTCATGTCGAAAATCGGGTCATTACGATTCCATCTTCGATTAACCCATCTGATTTAGAAAAAATGGTCAATATTTTAAACGAGCGTCTCATTGGTGTACCGATTGTTGACTTGAAGGATAAAATTTATAAAGAGATAGCGAATGTCTTAAGAGCGCATATTCGCAACTATGATAGCATGTTAAAAACGATCTCTGACACGTTGGATTTGCAGCCAGCGGAAAAAATGTTTTTTGGCGGAAAAACGAACATGCTCAGTCAACCAGAGTTTAATGATATCGAAAAAGTGCGTTCCATTATGACAATGATTGAGCAAGAAAAAGATTTTTACAACTTATTGCGCAAGCATAATAAACAAGGCATTCAAGTGACAATCGGTAAGGAAAATCAATTGCGCGGAATGGAAAATTGCAGCCTAATTACAGCAACGTATTCTGCTGGAACTGAGCAGCTAGGAACGATCGCGATTCTTGGTCCGACGCGCATGGAATACTCCCGCGTCATTACGATATTGAATCGTGTAGCCTCTGATTTATCAACAGTACTTACGCAATGGTATCAAAATAACTAAGGTTGGTCATATTGATAGTGGATGGATTGTAAAAACATTCCATCCTTTCCTTTGAATTTCATACATATGTAGACATATATCATATATAGAGATGATCTCTTCGAGGGAGGTGAAATCGATGGAGAAAGAATTACAGCAAGAAGAAGCGACTACATACAAATCAGAAGAAGCAGCCGTTGAAGTGGAAGAAACTTCTGAACAAATGCAGTCTGTGCAAACAGAAGAACAGACAGAAGAACAGACAGAAGAAAATAATGAGTTAACGGCTGCGAAGAAAAGAATTGCGGAGCTTGAAGAGAAGCTGCAAGAATTAGAAAATCGCTATCTTCGTCTTCATGCTGATTTTGACAATTTCCGCCGTCGCACAAGACTTGATTTTGAGGCAGCGGAAAAATATCGCGCTCAAAGTTTAGTGACAGACATTTTACCTGCCTTAGACAACTTCGAACGTGCTCTTAAGGTGGAAGCAGAAGATGATAAAACAAAATCGATTCTTCAAGGAATGGAAATGGTCTATCGTTCGTTAATTGATGCCTTGAAAAAAGAAGGTGTCGAGGTTATCGAGGCTGTAGGCAAGCCGTTTGATCCGCATTTGCATCAGGCGGTTATGCAAGTAGAAGACAGCAACTATGAACCAAATACAGTGGTAGAAGAATTTCAAAAGGGTTATAAATTGAAAGATCGTGTGATTCGTCCATCAATGGTAAAAGTTAGCCAATAAGACATAGGAGGGTGTTACTATGAGCAAGATTATCGGTATCGACTTAGGTACAACGAACTCTTGCGTAGCCGTGTTGGAAGGCGGAGAACCAAAAGTTATTCCAAACCCTGAAGGAAACCGGACAACTCCATCTGTTGTGGCGTTTAAAAACGGTGAGCGTCAAGTAGGGGAAGTGGCAAAACGTCAAGCGATTACAAATCCAAACACCATCATCTCTATTAAACGTCATATGGGAACAGACTACAAAGTGGAAATTGAAGGAAAGCAATATACGCCACAAGAAATTTCTGCGATTATTTTGCAATACTTAAAATCATATGCTGAAGAATACTTAGGAGAACCGGTAACAAGAGCGGTTATTACAGTTCCTGCATACTTCAACGACGCGCAACGTCAAGCAACAAAAGATGCGGGCCGCATTGCCGGTTTAGAAGTGGAACGTATCATTAACGAGCCGACAGCAGCAGCGCTTGCTTACGGACTTGACAAAATGGATGAAGACCAAACGATTCTTGTTTATGACTTAGGTGGCGGTACGTTTGACGTATCGATTCTTGAACTTGGCGATGGCGTATTTGAAGTAAAAGCAACTGCTGGTGATAACCACCTTGGCGGTGACGATTTTGACCAAGTGATCATTGATTATCTAGTAGAAGAATTTAAGAAAGAGCACGGCATTGATTTATCAAAAGATAAAATGGCGTTACAACGCTTAAAAGACGCAGCAGAAAAAGCGAAAAAAGATCTTTCTGGTGTAACGCAAACGCAAATTTCCTTGCCGTTCATCAGCGCAAACGAAACAGGTCCACTGCATCTAGAAACAACATTAACTCGCGCGAAATTCGAAGAGTTATCTGCTCATCTTGTCGAACGCACAATGGGACCTGTTCGTCAAGCATTACAAGACGCAGGACTGACAGCAAGCGATATCGATAAAGTTATTCTTGTTGGTGGTTCTACGCGTATTCCAGCTGTTCAAGAAGCAATTAAGAAAGAAATCGGTAAGGAGCCGCATAAAGGAGTAAACCCTGACGAGGTTGTTGCGATTGGTGCAGCGATTCAAGGCGGTGTTATCGCTGGAGATGTGAAAGATGTTGTGCTTCTTGACGTTACTCCGCTTTCATTAGGTATTGAAACAATGGGTGGAGTATTCACAAAATTAATTGAGCGCAACACGACGATTCCAACAAGTAAATCGCAAATTTTCTCAACAGCAACCGATAACCAAACGGCGGTTGACATTCACGTATTACAAGGGGAACGTCCGATGGCTGCTGACAATAAAACGCTTGGTCGTTTCCAATTAACAGATATTCCGCCTGCTCCGCGCGGTGTACCACAAATCGAAGTAACGTTTGATATTGACGCAAACGGTATTGTTCATGTACGTGCGAAGGATTTGGGGACAAACAAAGAACAATCCATTACTATTAAATCTTCATCAGGTCTTTCTGAAGAAGAAATTCAACGCATGATTAAAGAAGCGGAAGAAAATGCGGAAGCGGACAGAAAACGTAAAGAGGAAGCCGAGCTCCGCAACGAGGCGGACCATTTAGTGTTCACAACAGAAAAAACATTAAAAGAGCTTGAAGGAAAAGTTGATGAAGCAGAAGTGAAAAAAGCGCAAGAAGCAAAAGATGCATTAAAAGCAGCGCTAGAGAAAAACGACATCGAAGAGATTCGCGCGAAGAAAAACGCATTGCAAGAAATTGTTCAACAACTTTCCGTTAAGTTGTATGAACAAGCGGCAAAACAAGCACAAGCACAGCAAACAGCTGGAACAGACAACGCTAGCAAAAAAGACGACAATGTCGTTGATGCGGAATTTGAAGAAGTAAAAGATGATAAGTAAAATGTTTAGTCTAGTCGCTTCCTTTGTTCGATTGTATAAAAAGTCAAAGTCAGGCCTGTCTTGGCTTTGACTTTTTTGCTATGAAAAGGAACATTGTCTGAATTTGTTTTAGGTATATATAATTTTAATATGAAAAATATTGCGTTTATAAAGAGACAAATGTTACAATTACCGTTATGTGAGTGAATCGGGAGTGGATGGTAATGAGCAAACGAGATTATTATGAGGTTCTCGGAGTAAGCAAGAATGCCACGAAAGATGAAATAAAGAAAGCGTACCGAAAACTTTCAAAACAATATCATCCAGATATTAATAAAGCACCGGATGCTGCAGAAAAGTTTAAAGAAATTAAAGAAGCATATGAAGTATTAAGTGATGACCAAAAGCGTGCTCATTATGATCAATTTGGTCATACGGATCCAAATCAAGGATTTGGCGGTTTTGGCGGGACTGATTTTGATTTCGGCGGCTTCGGTGGTTTTGAAGATATTTTCAGTTCTTTCTTCGGTGGGGGAAGACGTCGTGATCCGAATGCGCCAAGAGCAGGGGCTGATTTACAGTATACAATGACATTAACATTCGAGGAAGCAGCGTTCGGGAAAGAAACAGATATCGAAATTCCACGCGAAGAAACATGTGATACGTGTCACGGCTCCGGAGCAAAGCCTGGAACGAAAAAAGAAACGTGCTCCCATTGCCGAGGTACAGGACAAATTAGCATCGAACAAGTGACGCCGTTTGGCCGCATTGTCAATCGAAGAACATGTCATTATTGTGACGGTACAGGACAATTTATTAAAGAAAAATGTACAACGTGCGGTGGAAGCGGTCGAGTGAAAAAACGCAAGAAAATTCACGTCAAAATTCCAGCTGGTATTGATGATGGTCAGCAATTACGTGTCGCCGGACAGGGAGAAGCCGGCATCAATGGCGGACCACCTGGAGATTTATATATCGTCTTTCGCGTAGAACCGCATGAGTTTTTTGAACGCGATGGAGATGATATTTATTGCGAAATTCCACTTACATTTGCTCAAGCGGCTTTGGGAGATGAAATCGAAGTACCGACTCTTCATGGAAAAGTGAAGCTAAAAATTCCAGCTGGTACGCAAACAGGTACGAAATTCCGCCTCAAAGGCAAAGGTGTGCCTAATGTGAGAGGCTATGGTCAAGGAGACCAGCACATTATTGTTCGTGTTGTCACACCGACGAAATTAACAGAAAAACAAAAGCAGTTATTGCGTGAATTTGACCGATTAGGCGGTCAAAGCGCTCAACATGGAGCGCAGGACAGCTTTTTTGATAAAATGAAAAAGGCGTTTAAGGGAGAATAATTTCGGAAAATGGAGTTGGTAGATGATGAAATGGTCAGAAATTAGCATTCATACGACACATGAAGCGGTTGAGGCGATTTCGAATATTTTGCACGAAGCGGGAGCAGGCGGTGTTGTTATTGAAGATCCGTTTGATTTGACGAAAGAGCGGGACACTTCCTTCGGGGAAATCTACCAACTCAATCCTGATGATTATCCCGAAGAAGGAGTTATTATTAAAGCGTATTTACCGGTCAATAGTTTCTTAGGAGAGACAGTCAAGGAAATTAAACAAGCGATTAACAACCTAATGTTGTATGATATCGATTTAGGGAAAAACTCGATCACGATTAGTGAAGTTAACGAAGAAGAATGGGCAACAGCATGGAAAAAATATTACAATCCCGTAAAAATTTCTGAAAAGTTTACGATCGTCCCGACTTGGGAAACGTATGAACCAGTCTCAAGTGATGAACTTATTATCGAACTAGACCCGGGCATGGCATTTGGAACAGGGACGCATCCAACAACAGTCATGTGCATTCAGGCGTTGGAAAAATGCGTGCATCCAAATGATACCGTTATTGATGTTGGAACAGGCTCAGGTATATTAAGTATTGCCGCAGCGATGCTTGGAGCAAAATCAGTCAAAGCACTCGATTTAGACCCAGTGGCCGTTGATAGCGCGAAGTTGAATGTGAAATTAAATAAAGTGCAAAACGTTGTAACTGTATCACAAAATAATTTGTTAGACAATATAAAAGAACCAGCAAACATCATTGTTGCGAATATTTTAGCGGAAATTATTTTACGTTTTATCGATGATGCGTATCGTCTGCTGGAAAAAGACGGTTTCTTTATTACATCGGGAATTATTCAAGCAAAAAAGCAAGAAGTAAAAGATGGACTGATTCGTGCCGGGTTTATTATTGAAGAAACGTTAGTCATGGAAGATTGGGTTGCTTTTATTGCAAGAAAAGAGTAAAAAGAAGGTGTCGCTTTGCAACGTTATTTTGTTTCTAATGAGCAATTTTTCAATGACCAACAAGTTATGATTGTTGGCGATGATTATCATCATATCGTCCGTGTTATGCGGATGCGCGAAGGAGAAGAAATTGTTTGCTGTAACGAGAATGGCGAGGCGGCTTTCTGTAAAATAACAAAAATTACCAATGATGAGGTCATTGCCAATATTATAGAATGGGTAGAAGAGCAGACGGAGCTTCCGATCAATGTCTATATTGTCCAGGGGCTGCCGAAAGGGGATAAACTGGAACTTGTCATTCAAAAAGGAACAGAACTTGGCGCTTTCTCGTTTATCCCCTTTTTGGCGGCTCGCTCTGTTGTTAAGTGGGACGAAAAAAAGGGAGATCGAAAAGTGGAGCGATGGGAAAAAATTGCGAAAGAAGCGGCGGAACAATCACAACGGACAAGAATTCCTGTCGTCCATCATCCTATGACCATTCGCGAATTAATTGAATTTTCCACGAAAGTTGATTATAAAATCATTGCTTACGAGGAAGAAGCAAGGAATGGCGAACGAGCCAATTTGACAGAGATATTACGTAAAATAAAGCCAGGACAGTCGCTTCTTACTGTTTTCGGTCCAGAAGGCGGCTTTTCCGAGCAAGAAGTATCATTATTAAAGGAAAACGGCTTTATTTCCTGTAGTCTCGGCCCGCGGATTTTGCGCACAGAAACGGCTCCTCTTTATTTATTAGCAGCGGTTTCTTATCAATTGGAATTAATGTGAGGTGAGAATGATGCCAACAGTAGCATTTCATACATTAGGCTGTAAAGTAAATCATTATGAAACAGAGGCGATTTGGCAATTATTTAAACAAGCCGGTTATGAGCGAAAAGAATTTGAAAGCATAGCTGATGTATACGTCATTAACACGTGTACAGTAACAAACACAGGAGATAAAAAGAGCCGCCAAGTGATTCGCCGCGCAATTCGGCAAAACCCGGATGCTGTCATTTGTGTAACGGGCTGTTATGCGCAAACCTCCCCGGCAGAAGTAATGGCTATTCCTGGAGTTGATATTGTTGTTGGAACACAAGACCGGGTGAAAATGCTTGATTATATTGAACAATTTAAGCGCGAGCGTCAGCCGATTAACGGTGTAAGCAATATTATGAAAGCGCGTGTGTTTGAGGAATTGGATGTTCCGGCATTTACGGACCGGACGCGCGCGTCATTAAAAATTCAAGAAGGCTGCAATAACTTTTGCACATTTTGTATTATCCCTTGGGCGCGTGGGCTTATGCGTTCCCGCGATCCGAAGGAAGTGATTCGTCAGGCTCAGCAGCTTGTAAATGCCGGCTATAAAGAAATCGTTTTAACAGGTATTCATACAGGCGGTTACGGTGAAGATATGAAAGATTATAACTTTGCGGCATTGCTTCGCGATATTGATGAGCAAGTCGTCGGTTTGAAGCGTCTTCGGATTTCATCGATTGAAGCAAGTCAAATTACTGATGAAGTTATTGAAGTATTAAAAAAATCGAATAAAATTGTCCGCCACCTGCACATTCCGCTTCAATCCGGTTCAAACAGCGTGTTAAAGCGGATGCGCCGCAAGTATACAACAGAATTTTTTGCGGAGCGCCTCGCGCAATTACGTGAAGCATTGCCAGGATTAGCTGTTACATCGGACGTCATTGTCGGTTTTCCAGGAGAGACTGAAGAGGAGTTCATGGAAACGTATAATTTTATTCGTGACAACCGTTTCTCAGAACTACATGTATTCCCATACTCTAAACGCACAGGAACACCAGCTGCAAGAATGCCGAACCAAATCGATGAAGAAGTGAAAAATGAGCGCGTTCATCGACTTATCACTCTGTCTGATCAACTGGCAAAAGAATATGCATCTGAATTTGAAGGACAAGTATTAGAAGTTATTCCAGAAGAACGTTATAAAGAAGAACCAAACAGCGGTTTATATGTCGGTTATACGGATAACTATTTGAAAGTAAAATTCCCAGCAACCGAAGATATGGTTGGAAAGCTTGTTAAAGTGAAAATTACAAAAGCAGGATATCCGTATAATGAAGGGGAATTTGTCCGCGTTGTTGAAGATGACGTTCTTGAAAAAATACAATTAAGTTCTTAAAGACTGCCTTAAAAGTGTCTGACCTCACGTGAAATTCATCATATGATAGTGCTCTGATCGAATGTTATGTACTATATATGGTAGTTGTGGGGTCCGACACTTTGCTTTTGGGCAGTTTCTTTTCTTTGGGTTTATAATAAAAATTTAGAGATAGATTATACATAAAGCTCGCTTTTTTTAAAAGATAATGGTATGATGATAGATGTCAGACTTCTTGATGTGAAAGGAGAAATTTTTGTATATGACAACAAATATTGCAAAGATGATTGACCATACATTGTTAAAAGCAGATACAACAAAAGAGCAAATCGTGAAATTGTGTGAGGAAGCAAAACAATATAATTTTGCGTCTGTTTGCGTAAATCCAACATGGGTAGAAACAGCTGCAGAGCTTTTAAAAGGAACAGACGTCAATGTGTGTACAGTCATTGGATTCCCATTAGGAGCAAACACACCGGAGACAAAAGCGTTTGAAACAAAAGACGCAATTGAAAAAGGTGCAACGGAAGTTGATATGGTTATCAACATTGGGGCGCTAAAAGACGGTAACGATGAACTGGTTGAACGCGATATTCGGGCAGTTGTTGATGCAGCAAAAGGAAAAGCGCTTGTTAAAGTGATTATCGAAGCTTGCTTACTTACAGAAGAAGAAAAAGTGCGTGCTTGCGAGTTAGCTGTAAAAGCGGGAGCAGACTATGTGAAAACTTCCACTGGCTTTTCTACAGGCGGTGCAACTGTTGAAGACGTTGCGCTTATGCGAAAAACAGTTGGACCGGAAATCGGCGTAAAGGCATCCGGTGGTGTTCGTGATCTTCAAGGAGCAGAAGCGATGATCCAAGCAGGAGCGACTCGCATCGGTACAAGTTCTGGTGTAGCACTTGTTCAAGGAAAAACAACAACAGGCTATTAATTGAAAACTGTAGGAACTGACCTATAAGTGTCTAGCCTTCATACACTTAATAAACATGATATACGGATAGGTAGGCTGATGCTTTAGGTCATCCTTTTTTTATGGAAGAGTTTTCTTTTTTAGTTGACCTTAATGTTTCCTTATATTATAATTGATAAGTACATGTTTAGAGCATGTCAATCGAAATGTTAGCGGTGTTGTTCGGAGGGAGGGAAGTAGGATGTCAAAAACAATCGTTCGTAAAAACGAATCGCTTGAAGATGCTCTTCGTCGCTTCAAACGTGCCGTTTCGAAGACTGGTACGTTACAAGAAGCAAGAAAGCGTGAATTCTATGAAAAGCCAAGCGTAAGACGCAAGAAAAAGTCTGAAGCGGCTAGAAAGCGCAAGTATTAAAAGAGGGTGTATTTCATGAGTCTTCTTGAGCGTTTAAATGATGATATGAAACAAGCGATGAAAAATAAGGAAAAAGAAAAACTTTCCGTCATTCGGATGGTCAAAGCTGCATTGCAGAATGAAGCAATTAAGCTCGGCAAAAGCCAGTTGTCCGAAGACGAAGAGCTTACTGTGCTTTCTCGTGAATTAAAGCAACGCAAAGACTCCCTCCAAGAATTCGAAAACGCTGGTCGTTCAGACCTTGTTGAAAAAGTAAAAACAGAGATTCAGATTCTTGAATTATATATGCCAAAGCAATTAAGTGAAGAAGAGATTGTACAATTAATTAAAGAAACGATTGCCGAGGTAGGCGCTTCTTCAAAGGCTGATATGGGTAAAGTAATGGGAGCAATCATGCCGAAAGTGAAAGGAAAAGCGGATGGCTCTCTAGTGAACAAATTAGTTTTGCAGCATTTATCTTAAAAAAGACTGCTTCCTAATGGAAGCAGTCTTTTTTATGTTGAGATCGTATTACCAAATAAAGAAAATCAAGTGCTATCCCCTCTGTTTCTCTCATACATATGAGATGAAAGGGGGGTCTTTTTATGATTGGAAAATGGCGGCGGCAGATGAGAAATTGGTTAACAAATAAAATGGGACTACCCGCTGATATTTTAATGGATCTTCCGCGCATAACGATGATTGGACAAATACATATATACATAGAAAATCATCGAGGATTGCTTTCTTTTAGCGATAAAGAAATTCGACTGCTCTTAAAACAAGGTCAACTCCTCGTTAAAGGAGAAACGTTTGTCATTAAAACGATTTTGCCTGAGGAAATTTTGCTAGAGGGGAAAATTAGCCAAGTTCTTTATTTAGATGAGTAGGGGGAGAAATATGAAGAACCAATGGTTGAACTATTTTTCAGGCAGTGTCAAAGTGGAAATTAAAGGAAGAGGTATAGAAAGATTGATTAATGCTTGTTTACGAAATGATATTTTTATATGGAAAGTAAAAAAGCATAATGAGTATACGGCAAGCTTTTATATGCTTTTAAAAGACGTTTCCAAGATTCGTCTCATTGCTAGAAAAAGCGAATGCAAGCTCTATTTTACAGACAGAAGTGGAGTGCCGTTCCTTATCAAAAAGACATTATTAAATAGCGGCTTTTTCATAGGAACATTTTTGTTTTTATTGATGATCTTTCTTTTTTCTAATATGGTATGGAACATTCAAGTAAGAGGAGCGAAACCGGAGACGGAGTATTTAATCCTGAAAGAGTTGAAAAAGATGGGGATTGAAAGAGGAGCTTTTCAATTTATGGTTGATGACCCGGATACAATTCAAAAAAAGCTGACAGACCATATTGACGCGATTACATGGGTTGGTGTCGAGTTAAAAGGGACGACTTTTTATTTTCAAGTGGTGGAAAAAAATCAACCAAAGCCGGAAAAAAAGATCGGGGTTCGTCATTTAGTGGCTAAAAAGAAAGCAGTGATTACGAATATGTTTGTCGAAGAAGGACAACCACTTGTGTCAGTCAATGATTATGTGTCGAAAGGGCAAATTTTAGTCTCAGGTTTTATAGGAAAAGAAGGGCAAATGAAAATGGTGCCAGCACGAGGAAAAATTTTTGGGGAAACATGGTACAAGTCTACAGTTGTCCTGCCTCTTCAATCAACATTTCATGTGTTTACGGGGAAATATTATGAAAAACATTATCTCTCGTTTAAAAATATATCTTTGCCAGTTTGGGGATTTAAAAAGCCGACATTTTCTCATTATGAAATCGAACTGCAAAAAAAACCGTTTCGTTTTTGGCGGTGGGAATTGCCGTTTTTTTACGAGCGTGTCATTTATCGCGAAAAGGAGAAAGTAGAGAGAAACTATTCATGGGAAGAGGCGTTCCAAAAAGCAAAAGAAATAGCGCGTAAAGAACTGCTCAGCCAACTCGAAGATGATGCCTCCATTAAAGGCGAAAAACTTTTGCACCGAGCGAAAGAGAATGGTAAAGTAAGAGTAGAGATGCATTACCAAGTAATAGAAAATATTGGGATACCACAACCTATTATTCAAGGAGACTAGATAGAGGATGTCAGAAAAGCTAATAACAATTAATCAGCAGTTAGAAAATCCAAACGAAGCGATTGCACTTTTTGGCATTCATGATGTTCATTTAAAACGAATTGAACAAGAACTAGATGTTTCCATTGTGACGAGAGGGGAAACAGTGAGTGTTTCTGGTGATGTTGAACGTGTTCAACTAGTCGATGATGTGTTGCGCCATTTATTGATTGTCGTTCGGAAAGGAATTTCAATCAGTGAGCGCGATGTAATGTATGCCATTCAAATGGCGAAAAATGGCACAATTGACTATTTCACAGAGCTATATGAAGAGGAGATTACGAAAAACGCAAAAGGAAAAGCGATTCGTGTAAAAACGTTAGGCCAACGTCAATATGTAACAGCCATTAAAAAGCATGACCTTGTATTTGGTGTCGGTCCAGCCGGTACAGGGAAAACGTATTTAGCTGTTGTTATGGCTGTGAACGCATTAAAAAGCGGTCTTGTGAAACGCATTATTTTAACGCGACCAGCTGTTGAAGCGGGAGAAAATTTAGGTTTTTTGCCGGGAGATTTAAAAGAAAAAGTGGATCCATACTTACGGCCTTTGTATGATGCGTTGAATGACGTGTTAGGACCCGAGCATACGCAGCGGTTGATTGAACGAGGGACGATTGAAATTGCACCGCTTGCGTACATGCGGGGCCGCACGTTAGAAGATGCGTTTGTGATTTTAGATGAAGCGCAAAATACAACTCCAGCGCAAATGAAAATGTTTTTAACAAGATTAGGTTTTGGTTCAAAAATGGTTATCACTGGTGATATTTCACAAGTCGATTTGCCAAAAGGAGTAAAATCGGGGTTAGCTGTAGCAAAAGAAATTTTGCAAAATGTCAATGACATTACTTTTGTTTTTTTAGAACAATCTGATGTTGTTCGTCATCCGCTTGTTGGAAAAATTATTGACGCATATGAAAAAGCAGGAATATAGACAGATGTTTTGCTATTTGTTATTTGGCGCTGCGGATAGGTGTCCAATGCGGCTAAAAAAGCATTTCCAATGTGTTGGCCAATAAAGTAGAGGGGATTCGGCTAAAGTAAATTTGCTTTGACGTTTTTAATAACCTAAAAAAGTGACCCATCGTCTATTTGTATGGGTCTATTTTTTTAGAAAAGGTTTCAGGCAATTAAAAAGAGCGATATATAGGAATGGATGTTTAAAAAGCGAGGGGAAAACGGTGAAGAGGATTGGTTCAGCAGTTAAAAACATGAAACATGCTCGATTTTTACCCTATACCATGTTTGGTTTGCTTGCGTTATTGACATTTGTTTTGTTATATCATCATGTGAAGCCGGAACAATATAATATACAGCTATTTGAAATTTCTAAGGAAACAATTCGCTCGCCGATTACGATTGAAGATGAGGAAAAAACCGAGAAAATGAGGAGAGAAGCGGCTGATCGCGTAGCGGACGTCTATACATTAAAAAAAGAGTATGCGGAAAACCGTGTTGATTTAATCTCATCTATTTTCAATACGATTTCAGAAGTTCAGGAAGAAACAGAAACGTCAACGACTCATTTAGAAAAATTACAAAAGTTAAAAGAAAAGTTGCCGAGCGATTTATATACTCATCTGTCAGAAACACAGTGGAATTCTTTATTAACAGCTGAACCATCCAATTTACAATTAGCAAAAGAAGCGACCGTTACGGCAGTTAATACGATCATGAGCGAACGGATTACTTCAAAAGATTTAGATTATGCGAAAATGCGCGTCGGTAATGAATTAAAGTATGTGATTGTTAACAATAAACTGAAAGATGCGGTTGTTCAATTGGCCAGATATGCTATTATTCCTAATGTCATTTACGACAAAGCAGCAACAGAAGAGAAGCGAAGACAAGCAATGGATGAAGTGAAACCGGTAAAAATATTGCAAGGGCAAATTATCGTTGAAGAAGGACAGTTTATTACGAATGAAATTTACAAACAATTAAAGCTTGTCGGCCTGTTGGAGAGCGAAAAGACCATTCAGCCTTTTATCGGCCTTGGCATTTTTGTTATATTGTTATTAACACCGATTTTATATTATTTTTGGAGATTTAAGCCGGAAAATCATCATCGAAATGTTTATTTATTTGTATACGTGACTATTTTTACGATTACGTTAATTATGATGAAGCTCATAAGTTTGCTTCAGGAAATTGACTTAACCGATGTTGCCTATGTAGTTCCTGTTGCTGTTGGAACCATTTTAATCCGCATCCTTTTCAATGAGCAATTGGCTGTTGTGACGAATATTGTTTATGCAATATGCGGAAGCATTATGTTTAATGAGGGAATTACTGGAACGTTCAACTATTCTGCTGGGGTTTATTTACTGGCCAGCGGTTTAGCTGGAGCTGTATTTTTAAATAAACAGCTTCAAAAAGCTAAAGTTTTGCAAGCTGGACTTTTTGTATCGCTTGTTAATACTGTAATGATTATAGCGATAGTTTTTATGAATAACGGCCATTATTCGCTGATTGAAATAGGAATTTTTGTCATGATGGCGATTATTTCTGGCATTTTTTCCTCAGTATTAACGATTGGATTGCTTCCATTTTTAGAGGCTGGTTTCGGGATCTTGTCATCAATGAAATTAATTGAGCTGTCGAATCCTAACCACCCTTTATTACGGAAAATCTTGACAGAATCCCCAGGAACATATCACCATAGCCTAATGGTAGCGAATTTATCAGAAGGAGCATGCGAAGCGATTGGAGCGAATGGCTTGCTGGCTAGAGTTGCTGCGTATTATCATGATATTGGAAAAACAAAGCGTCCCCGCTATTTTATTGAAAACCAAATAGGGGATAATCCTCATGACCATTTGTCGCCGCAGCTAAGCAAAAACATCATCATTGCTCATGTCGCCGATGGAGTAGCTATGTTAAAAAAGCATAAGATGCCAAAAGAAATAATAGATATTGCTGAGCAGCATCATGGGACCACTTTATTGAAATATTTTTATCATAAAGCAAAACAGCAATCCGGTTATGTATCAGAAGAAGAATTCCGATATCCCGGACCGAAACCGCAAACAAAAGAAGCGGCTATTATTAGCATTGCCGATAGCGTTGAAGCAGCCGTTCGATCGCTGTCGAATCCATCGCAAGAAAAAATTGAGAAGGTCGTGCGCGGCATTATTGCTGATCGTTTGCAAGATAATCAGTTCAATGAATGTAACATTACACTGAAAGAGCTGGAACTTGTAGCTCAATCGCTTTGCGAGACGCTAAACGGCGTTTTTCACTCGCGAATTGAATATCCTGAAATTCGAAAGGAAAAGGTGAAACAAGCATGACATTAATCATTGATTTTATTGATGAAACAAACGAAGTAACAGAAGAACAAATGGATATGATTGAAAAATTGCTAAATTATGCAGCGGAAGTAGAGAATGTCCAAGATGAAGCAGAAGTAAGCGTTACGTTTGTTGATAATGAAAAAATTCGCGAAATTAATCGCGATTATCGCGGTAAAGACAAGCCGACAGATGTGATTTCGTTTGCCCTTGAAGAGATGGGGGACGAAGAAATCGAGATTGTCGGTGCAGAGATTCCGCCTGTGCTAGGAGACATCATTATTTCCGTTCCAAAAGCAAGGGAGCAAGCGGAAGAGTATGGTCACTCATTCATGCGAGAACTTGGTTTTTTAGTAGTACACGGTTTTCTTCATTTATTAGGATATGACCATGAGACGGAAGAAGAAGAAAAAGAAATGTTTTCTAAACAAGAACAAATTCTTGAACAATTCGGGTTGAAACGTTAAGACGATGAAAGAGTGGAAACGATTATTAAAAAGGTTTTCCTTTGCATGGGAAGGTATCGTTTTTACATTTAAAAATGAAAAAAATATGAAGATTCATTGTGTAGCCGCTTTATTTGTCTGTATGGCGGCTTGGATGTTCGACCTTTCAAAAACGGAATGGTTGCTCATTCTTATCACTATTGGCGTTGTATTTTCTCTAGAAATGGTGAATACCGCCATTGAACGGGTTGTTGATTTAATTACCCCTGAATTTCATCCGCTCGCTAAAATAGCAAAAGACGTTGCTGCAGGAGCGGTTTTTGTGTTTGCGATTATATCTGTTATAATAGGTGCAATCATCTTTTTTCCTCATTTCATAGCACTCGTAAGCTGAGGTGATTGATAAAAAATTCTTATTTTTCTGTTAATTTTATCTCTAAAGAAAGATGAATTTTAAATAAGATTCGTGTAAAATAAGAAATAGAGTGGTGCTTCATTTGGAAGGAAAGGGAGACTGTACTTGGATATTAACCAACTCATTGAAGAAGCCAAAAAGGCAAGAGAATATGCATATGTTCCTTACTCCAAATTTAAAGTTGGGGCAGCATTATTAACGAAAGAAGGAAAAGTTTACCGCGGCTGCAACATTGAAAATGCTGCTTACAGCATGTGTAATTGTGCTGAACGTACAGCCTTATTTAAAGCATATTCTGAAGGAGACAAAGAATATACAGCGTTGGCAGTAATTGCTGATTCACCTCGCCCTGTACCACCTTGTGGGGCGTGCCGACAAGTCATTTCAGAGTTATGTTCGCCGGAGATGAAGGTCATTTTAACGAATCTCAAAGGTGACATAACAGAACTAACAGTCAGAGAACTATTACCAGGAGCATTTTCATCGGAGGATTTGCATGAGTAGAGAAGGATATAAATCAGGGTTTGTTTCTATTATCGGAAGACCAAATGTAGGAAAATCAACGTTTTTAAACCGGGTAATTGGACAAAAAATTGCGATTATGAGCGATAAGCCACAAACGACACGCAATAAAATTCAAGGTGTCTACACAACAGATGATGCACAAGTCATTTTTATTGATACCCCTGGAATTCATAAACCAAAGCATAAACTTGGCGATTTTATGATGAAGGTAGCGGAAAATGCCTTAAAAGAAGTCGATTTGATTTTATTTATGATTAATGCTGAAGAAGGATTTGGACGCGGCGATGCTTTTATTATCGAACGATTGAAAAAAATTAATACTCCTGTATTTTTAGTCATTAATAAAATTGATCAAGTACACCCTGATGATTTATTGCCGCTAATTGAACAATACAAATCCTTGTATGAATTTGCAGAGATTGTTCCGATTTCCGCTCTGCAAGGAAATAACGTGGAAACATTAATTGAACAAATAAAAAAATATTTGCCGGAAGGGCCACAATATTATCCAGCAGACCAAGTAACGGACCACCCAGAGAGATTTATCATTGCCGAACTGATTCGCGAAAAAGCATTGCATTTGACGCGTGAAGAAGTTCCGCATTCGATTGCAGTTGTCATTGATGCAATTGAACGACGCCAGGACAGCAGTACGGTCTATGTGAGCGCAACCATCATTGTCGAGCGCGACTCACAAAAGGGAATTATCATTGGAAAACAAGGCCGAATGCTTAAGGAAATTGGCCAACGGGCACGAGTGGATATTGAAGCGTTGCTTGGCTCCAAAGTGTTTTTAGAACTGTGGGTAAAAGTGCAAAAAGATTGGCGTAACAGGATTTCGCAGCTTCGTGATTTCGGTTTCAGGGAAGATGAGTATTAATTAACAAATTTTATATAGCATGATTTTGAAACGGCCAGGCTAACCTATAACTACAATCTTGAATTATATGCTATGCCTACGGCGGAAAGGTGTGGTTCGATGCTAGAGTTTACTTGGAAACTTTTTAGCCAAACAGGCAATATAGACACATATCTCCTTTTTAAGGAGTTGGAAAGAGAGAACCAAGATACAGCCGAAAAGAAAGAACAGGAAATAGCAGAAATAGATTATCCGGTTTTTTGAGCTGTTTGAATCAGCTTGAGTGGTGATGGTTTTGTTTGAAAAATGTGAAGGCATTGTCATTCGTATAACCGATTACGGCGAAACCAATAAAATTGTTACGTTGTTTACAAGAGAGTGGGGAAAGGTGGCTGCAATGGCGCGAGGAGCGAAGAAACCAAGCAGCCGCCTTTCTGCTGTTACTCAATTGTTTACATACGGTCATTTTTTAATTCAAAAAAGCCATGGTGTAGGCACTCTGCAGCAAGGAGAAGCAATTCAGACGATGAGGGGAATTCGTGAAGACATTTTTACGACTGCTTATGCCTCTTATATTGTCGAGTTAACGGACAAGGCGACGGAAGATAAGCGTCCGAACCCTTATTTGTTTGAATTGCTTTTGCAAACATTACAGTATATGAATGAAGGATTGGATTTAGATATACTTACATACATTTACGAAATGAAAATGTTAAATGTTTTAGGATTATATCCGAAATTAGATGGCTGTGCGGTTTGTCAGCGAACCGAAGGGAAGTTTGCGTTTTCGGTCAAGGAAGGGGGCTTTATTTGCCATTATTGTTATGATAAAGACCCTTACTGTTTCCATGTTTCTCCTAGCGTGATTAAGCTGTTAAGATTGCTTTATTATGTTGATTTGTCTCGGTTAGGGAAAATCTCGGTGAAAGAAGAAACGAAAAAAGAGCTGCATCGAATCATTTCCGCCTATTATGAAGAATATTCAGGGTTAGCTTTGAAAACAAAACGCTTTTTAAAGCAAATGGAACAATTAAGGAAAGGTTTACAATCCTAAAGAGGAGGATATATTTGATAAGAGGTTGCCCTTTTGTTTGGGACAGCCTTTTCCCGTTTTATATATTGTTTTGTTATATTTTTCCTTATGTAAAAAAGATAATTCAGTTATAATATTTTATAATGAGTATAGCCTATTTGATCTTTTTATAAGGTGGTGAGTTAAAATCGAACTCAATAAGCGCCAAGAACAAATTCTGCAGATTGTAAAGGATCATGGACCAATTACAGGAGAAAGTATCGCTGAAAAGCTAAATTTAACAAGAGCGACACTTCGCCCTGATCTTGCGATTTTAACAATGGCTGGCTATTTGGAAGCAAGACCAAGAGTCGGTTATTTTTATACAGGAAAAACAGGATCGCAATTGCTGGCAGATAAAATAAAAAAAATAAAAGTAGCTGATTATCAATCCATTCCTGTTGTCGTGAATGAAAGTGTCAGCGTATATGATGCGATTGTGACGATGTTTTTAGAAGATGTTGGCACGTTGTTTGTCATTGACAACGATTCATTATTAGTTGGTGTTCTCTCCCGTAAAGATTTGTTGCGGGCAAGCATCGGAAAACAAGAACTACGCTCCATCCCTGTTAATATTATAATGACAAGGATGCCAAATATTACGATGTGTTATAAAGATGACTTATTAATTGAAGTTGCACAGAGGTTAATTGAAAAGCAAATTGATGCGATGCCAGTAGTAAAAAAGACGGAGAAAGGATATGAAGTAGTCGGTAGAATTACAAAAACAAACATGACAAAGGCTTTCGTTGATTTAGCAAAAGACGATTTGATTTAGAGGGGGATTGAGATGAGCCAGCGATTCGTATATGTTGTTTCCGATTCTGGTGGGGAGACAGCTGAGTTAGTTGTGAAGGCGGCAGCAAGTCAATTTAATAGCCCTTCCATACAGCTAAAGCGAGTGCCTTATGTAGAAGATAAAACAACATTAGCAGAAGTAGTAGCGCTTGCTAAGATGAATCAAGGAATTATCGCTTTCACATTGGTCGTGCCAGAAATGCGCCAGTTTTTAATGGAAGAAGCGGCACGTGAAGGGGTGGAAGTGTATGATATTATTGGGCCACTTATTGGAAAAATGGAAAATTTGTTTGGTTTAACACCTCGCAACGAACCTGGTCCAGTAAGAGTGTTGGATGAAGATTATTTTAAAAAAATAGAGGCCATTGAATTTGCTGTAAAATACGATGATGGACGTGATCCACGGGGGATTTTGCGTGCCGATATTGTATTAATCGGTGTATCTAGAACATCAAAGACCCCATTATCACAATATTTAGCGCATAAACGCTTTAAAGTTGCTAATGTGCCGATTGTTCCAGAAGTCGAACCACCTGAAGAGTTGTTTAAAGTGTCGCCAACAAAATGTTTCGGGTTAAAAATTAGCCCGGAAAAATTAAATCATATTCGCCGGGAAAGATTAAAAGCCCTTGGTCTAGATGATAAAGCGATTTATGCTAATATTGATCGCATTAAAGAGGAACTCGATTATTTTGATCAAGTTGTTCAACAAATTGGTTGCGATGTTATTGATGTTACAAACAAAGCAGTGGAAGAAACAGCCAACGTCATTATGAATATCATCGCCAAAAAAGGGCAATTGTAGCACATTCACTGTTTAGTGAAATGTGCTTTTATTTTGTTTTGAATTTTTTTATAGCGTATTATTAATATTTATATTATAATAAAAAATTGTGATAAAAATGTATATAAACAGGTTTAGGTTTGACATAGAACGAATAAACTATTTATAGTTACTTGTCAAGAGATAGTGAATTGAAATATTCGACAAAAATCGTCTGTAAAACCATTCGAAAGTAGCAGGATTTTGTGGAGTCATGTAGAATAAAGAAACGTACGAAATCAAAACCGACTATACAAAGCTTAGAAAAAAATTTGTCGAAACTCGCAGGAGATTTGGCATAGGTCTAGAATAATAAGATACGGAGCGGTTATTATGGGTTACCGTATTCCTGAGGAAACGATTGAACAGATTCGGCGTTCTGTAGATATTGTTGACGTCATTAGTGACTACGTTCAACTAAAAAAGCAGGGGCGGAACTATTTTGGACTTTGTCCTTTTCATGGAGAAAAAACACCTTCTTTTTCCGTTTCTCCAGATAAGCAAATTTTTCACTGTTTTGGTTGTGGAGCAGGTGGCAATGTCTTTTCTTTTCTTATGGACATAGAAGGGATTTCTTTTGTTGAGGCTGCAAAACGGTTAGCTTCAAAGGCAAATATCGAATTGCCTGATGCGCACATCGAGAGCCGTCCAAACGCAAATCAAAAAGCAAATGAAGTTTCGAAAATGATTGAAGCTCATGAGCTTCTAAAGAAATTTTACCATCATTTGCTCTTAAACACAAAGGAAGGACAAGAAGCGCTTGATTATTTGCTTGCTCGCGGTTTCACGCGTGAAATCATTGAACAGTTTGAAATTGGCTACTCTTTAAATTCATGGGACGTTGCGGCCAAGCTGCTAGCGGGCCATGGCTTTTCGCTTGATATGATGGAAAAAGCCGGTCTTGTTATTCGAAAAGAGGATGGCTCTTATTTTGATCGCTTCCGCAACCGAATTATGTTCCCAATTCATGATCATCAAGGCGCAACAATTGCGTTTTCTGGTAGACTTTTAGGAGAAGGTCAACCTAAATATTTAAACAGTCCAGAAACAATGATTTTTAATAAAAGCAAAATCTTGTACAATTTCCACAATGCCCGTGTACATATTCGAAAAAATCAGCAGGCGATTTTGTTCGAAGGGTTTGCCGATGTGATTGCGGCGATTAAGGCTGGTTTACCTCAGTCCGTTGCGACAATGGGAACGTCTCTAACAGATGAGCAAGCGCGAATTCTTCGAAGAAATGTGGAGTCGGTTATTATCTGTTATGATGCAGATAAGGCCGGGATTGAGGCGGCGTTTCGTGCCTCTCAATTATTGACAGAGGCAGGATGTTATGTGAAAATCGCCACAATGCCGGACGGACTTGATCCTGATGAATATGTAAGCAAATTTGGACCTGAGCGGTTTAGAACAGATGTCATTGACGCAAGCGTTTCTTTTATGTCATTTAAAATGACATATTTAAAAAAAGGGAAAAACTTGCAAAACGAAAGTGATCAAATTCGTTACGTTGATGAAGTATTGCAGGAGCTTGCTAAGCTTTCTAATCCTGTTGAATTGGATTACTATTTGCGGCAGCTGGCAAACGAGTTTTCTCTTTCTTTAGAGGCATTGCGACAACAGTTGCATCGCTATAGACAAAGTAATCGAAAAGATGAAAGTTCTTCTTTGTATAAAGTTGCTGTAAGTAAACAAACAACCGAGAAAAAGTTGCTTCCCGCTTTTCATAATGCAGAGCGTATGTTGATTGCACATATGTTGCGAAGCAGAGAGGTTGCATTCACGGTGCAACAGGCTGTGCAAGGAAACTTTAATATTGAAGAACATCGGGCGATTGTCACTTACTTGTACGCGTTTTATGAAGAGGGAAATGAGCCAGATGTAAGTGCTTTTATTCAGCGTTTAAACGATGAACAGCTAAAAAAATTAGTGACTGAGTTATCGATGCTTCTCATTAATGAAGACATCTCTTCCCAAGAGTTAAATGACTATATAAAACATGTGTTGAATTATCCAAAATGGTTAAAGCTAAAGGAAAAAGAGATCGAGAAAAACGAAGCGGAACGACAAAAAGATTTTATAAAAGCTGCTCGAATTGCTAAAGAAATGATTGAAATGAAAAAGTTGTTGTTGTAAATGCTCCTATTATTTGTTGTTAAGTTTTGGAAGGAGGAGACAAAATGGCTGAGAATTCAGCTCGTTCAAAACAAACAGATTCTGATGTAACACTAGAACAAGTAAAAGAACAGTTAGTAGAACTTGGAAAAAAACGTGGTGTTCTCACGTATGAAGAAATTGCAGAGCGTATGTCCGGTTTTGATCTCGACCCTGATCAAGTAGATGAATATTATGAATATTTAAGTGAGCAAGGAATCGATATTGTTAGCGAATCTGATTTAGATGACGATCCGGATTTAGACGTTCTCGATAAAGAAGAAGAATTTGATTTAAATGACTTAACGGTGCCGCCGGGAGTGAAAATTAATGACCCGGTTCGTATGTACTTAAAAGAAATTGGTCGTGTTCCACTTTTGTCAGCTGAAGAAGAAATCGAACTTGCGAAACGAATTGAACAAGGTGACGAAGAAGCGAAACGTCGCCTTGCAGAAGCGAACCTTCGTCTTGTTGTCAGCATTGCCAAGCGCTATGTAGGTCGCGGTATGCTGTTCCTTGATTTAATTCAGGAAGGAAACATGGGATTATTAAAAGCTGTTGAAAAATTTGATTACCGCAAAGGATATAAATTTAGCACGTATGCAACTTGGTGGATTCGTCAGGCAATTACTCGTGCGATTGCTGACCAAGCGCGTACAATTCGTATTCCTGTTCATATGGTAGAGACAATTAATAAACTAATCAGAGTGCAACGTCAACTTCTTCAGGATCTTGGCCGCGAGCCATCACCAGAAGAAATTGCTGAAGAAATGGACTTGACTCCGGAAAAAGTAAGAGAAATTTTAAAAATTGCTCAAGAGCCAGTTTCCTTGGAAACGCCAATCGGTGAAGAAGATGATTCACATTTAGGTGACTTTATTGAAGATCAAGAAGCGACTTCCCCTTCTGAACATGCTGCATATGAACTGCTGAAAGAACAGTTGGAAGATGTACTGGATACACTTACAGATCGTGAAGAAAACGTTCTTCGCTTACGTTTTGGTTTAGACGATGGCCGTACCCGCACTCTTGAAGAAGTCGGTAAAGTATTCGGCGTTACTCGTGAGCGCATTCGTCAAATTGAAGCAAAAGCGCTTCGGAAATTGCGTCACCCAAGCCGGAGCAAACGCTTAAAAGACTTTTTAGAGTAAAGATTTACAAGGAATAGTTTACTTCTTACAATAGAGGTAAACTATTCCTGTTTTGCATATAGAAAGGGTCAACGGTCAGATGAACGAACAAAGAAGAGAAATAATTATTAAGGAAATTCAATATTGGAAGCGCTCACGGCTTCTTCCGGAACAATATTGTGACTATTTGCTCGCTCTATATACGGAAGGAACCACTTATCAAGACCGATATCGTTCTTTTTCCAAGAATAACCGCTCTTATCTTTTTCGCTTGTCTGTCATTAGCGTGATTTGTCTTTTAATGCCAATTACTGTTCTTGTCATTTATTTTACTGAATTGTCATTTGTTTTGCAAACCATCATTTTTCTCATTTTTTTGACAATTTGTTTTGGAGGGATGTTTCTTTTTGCGCGCGAGCGAAAGTTCATCCATATTCCTCTCATTAACGGAGCTTTAATTTTGTTTCTTGCTTCCGTGGAACTTAGTGACTTTTATTTTTATAATGAAAAAGAAATTTCTGGATTTGTGATTTTTTTAAACTGCTTGTTATGGATGTTTATAGGTATACGTTTAAAATTTCTTTACTTTGCTATATCGGGAGTTGTTGGCTTCGTTTTATTATTGTTATCGCTTTTCTTATAATTCATTATCAATGTGTAACCTGAATTTTGTCTAGTTTGTGAAAATATAAAATAAGGTGTACATTAGGGCTTTTCCTTCTCTATAATTTACAGTAAAATAAAATTGTTTGTACCGTTTTTTATATCTTCGAATGAACCGTTATACATAAAGGAGGTTAAATAATGAATCGAAATCCATTAATCCCGTTTTTTCTTATCATGTTCTTTGGTCTTGTACTTGTTTTTGGCCTCTCTTGGAAAGGATTAGGCGATATGAAAGAAGTCGCAAAAGAAAAAGAAGGCGGCGCGAAAACGGAAGAAACTGCGGCGGCAAAACCGGAAGATATTTACAAACAAACCTGTGTGGGCTGTCACGGAGCAAACTATGAAGGCGGCGTTGGTCCATCCTTAAAAGGTGTTGGCGACAGACTTTCTGTAGATGAAATTAAGAACGTGATACAAAATGGTCGCGGTAACATGCCAGCTGGATTAGTGCCTGCTGACAAAGCGGACGAAATGGCAAAATGGCTTTCTAAATTAAAGTAATGAAAAAGTCTCTTCACTTCGGTGAAGGGATTTTTTTGTTATATTTATAAATACTCCCTCTATTTGTAAGAACGGGAGCATTCCATGTATTATAATAATAAACGAGAAAAAACATGCAGGATTGTGGTGAAGAAATGAACGAGTTAAAATTATCGAAACGCCTTGAAACAGTAGTAAGTTTTATTCCGAAAAAATCAAAGCTGGCTGACATTGGTTCGGACCATGCTTATTTACCATGTTATGCTTATTTAAACGGTTATATTACAATGGCAGTTGCCGGTGAGATTACCGATGGTCCGCTTTGTTCTGCGAGAGAGCAAGTAAAGAAGACGGGGCTTGAGCATGTTATTTCAGTGCGCAAAGGTGATGGGCTTGAAGTGATTCAGCCAAATGAAGTAGATTGCATTACCATCGCGGGAATGGGAGGAACATTAATAAAAAATATTTTAGATAAAGGAAAAGAAAAACTTGTTGGGGTAAAACGCCTCATTTTACAACCGAACGTTGGAGCTCATGTCGTTCGTCAATGGTTAATCGACCACGATTGGGAACTGATTGCTGAACGAATTCTTGAAGAAGATGAAAAAATTTATGAAGTGTTAGTAGCGGAAAAGGGCGATGGAAAGAAGCCTTATGTTGATTTAGAAGCAGAAGTGCTCTTAGGTCCGTTTTTAATGAAAGAACAAAATGAAGCGTTTAAAAAGAAATGGCACCAAGAAATCGCTCAATGGAGAAAAATTGTTCATGAACTGAGTAAAAAAGCGACAACGGATGAAGCTCTTGCGAAAAGAAAAGAGCTAGAACGAAAAATCCAATTAGTAGAGGGGATATTAGGATGAGTAAAACACCAAATGGCTATGAAGTGATTCAGCTTTTCGAGCAATTGGCGCCAAAGCATTTAGCGATGGAAGGCGATAAAATCGGTTTGCAAGTTGGTACGCTCAACAAGCCGATTCAAACGGTGATGATTGCACTTGATGTACTTGAAGAAGTAGTAGATGAAGCGATTGAAAAAGACGTCGATTTAATTATTGCGCATCACCCACCAATTTTTCGTCCATTAAAACAGATCATTACGGACGAAGTACAAGGACGTATATTGGAAAAATGTATAAAGCACGATATTGCCATCTATGCGGCACATACGAATTTAGATATTGCCAATGGCGGTGTAAATGATTGGCTAGCAGAAGCGCTCGAGCTGGAAAATGTAGAAATTCTTGTTCCTACATACGAAGACAAATTGAAAAAGCTAGTTGTTTATGTACCGGAAACTCATGCCGTGGCGGTACGTGAAGCGTTAGGTAACGCCGGTGCGGGACACATCGGCAATTATAGCCATTGTACGTTCAACAGCAGAGGGCTTGGTACCTTCTTACCGCAAGAGGGGACGAATCCGTTTATTGGTGAAGCAGGAAAGCTTGAACAGGTTGAAGAAGTGCGTATTGAAACGATTTTTCCAGCCTCGTTACAGAAAAAAGTGATCGCTTCTATGTTAAAAGCACACCCGTACGAAGAAGTAGCGTATGATGTGTATCCGATTGAAAACAAAGGAAAAGTGTTTGGTCTAGGACGAATTGGACGTTTAAAAGAGGAAATGACATTGGAGCAGTTTGCTGAGTATGTAAAAAAAGCATTCGAGGTAAAAAACGTTCGTGTCGTCGGCAATTTGAACGATATCGTCAAAAAAGTGGCGGTCATCGGTGGAGATGGGAACAAATATATTTCCCATGCAAAGTTTAGCGGTGCTGACGTATATGTAACAGGAGATTTGTATTATCATGTTGCTCATGATGCAATGATGATGGGGCTTAATGTCGTTGACCCTGGACATAATGTTGAGAAAGTCATGAAACAAGGTGTAGCCCGCTATTTGCATGAGAAATTTGCTAAACAGAAATTTAATACAAAAGTTTATGTATCTGAAGTGAATACAGACCCATTCACGTTTGTGTAACGATAGAAAGGGCTGACCCATAAGCGTCTGATCTCACACATTCCATAATATATAGTGTTTATATATTATAGTTGTGGGGTCTGACACTTGCTTTTAGGTCAGCCTTTCTTTATTATGGTGCCTTTTACATCATTGTTGTTTCTTGCTTTTCACTTTCGGTAAAATCTTATTTAACGGAACTTTTCGTTCACGTTTCCATGTTTCGGGGTTATTTGGATCAAATTGTTCAAGAAAATCAATGACTTCTTTTGTAATCGGTGTCGGGGTCGAAGCTCCGGCAGTAACGGCAACTTTTTTCGCATCTTTAATCCAGTCAATTTCGATTTCCGTTACATCAGCGACACGATATGCTTTTGTTCCCGCAATTTCTTCCGATACTTGTGCAAGGCGATTGGAGTTGTTGCTTTTTGGATCGCCGACGACAATCGTAACGTCCGCTTCTTTTGCTTGTTCTGCAACCGCTTCTTGCCGTACTTGAGTAGCTAAACAAATTTCTTTATGAATCTCAACATGAGGATATTTTTCTTTTACTTTTTCCATAATATGAGCGACGTCCCATTGACTCATCGTTGTTTGGTTTGTCACAATAATTTTATCGCTTTGAATATGGAGTTGTTCTACCTCTTCAACGGTTTCGACAAGATGAACTTTTTCAGGTGCAACGCCGACAGCTCCCTCCGGCTCAGGGTGTCCTTTTTTACCGATATAAATAACTTCGTAACCATCAGCAACCTTTTCACGTATCAGTTCATGAGTCTTTGTTACATCCGGGCAAGTAGCATCGATAATGACAAGCCCTTTTTCCCGTGCGCGTTTTCTTACTTCTGGAGATACGCCATGTGCCGTAAAAATAACGGTTCCTTTATCAATTTTTTCAAGAATTTCTAAGCGGTTTGGGCCGTCAAGCGTAATGATACCTTCTTCGGAAAATGCATCTGTTACGTGTTTATTGTGAACGATCATTCCTAAAATGTAGATCGGTCTTGGCAGTGTAGGATCAAGTGCTGCATTGCGAGCAATGACCATCGCGTCGACAACGCCGTAACAATAGCCTCTTGGCGTAATTTTTATAACTTCCATAAACGGGGTTCCTCCTCCGATTAAGTACTCTTATAACTCTTTTATTATATAAAAGAAGGAGGAATAATACAAAGAAAGACTAAATATATAGCTTCGGTTTGGAGACGCCTTTTGGCTCTTTGATTGATTCAGACTCTTTCTTTTTATTGGATGTCGTTGGTAAATCGCGTTCTTTTTTTGTTTCTGTTTCGTTTTCTTGTTTCGTATGTGAACTTGTTTCATCAGCAGGTTCTAATTCTTTAAACAGCTTAATCATAGACGGAATGTTTTTTATGAGTGGCCCATATTGCCGTACCATCGGAGTGACTTGTTGAACGACTCCGAGCGCTTTTTGTACGTTTCCTAACATATTGACAATACCGCCTCCAGTGTTTAAAGAATTTGCGGCATTTTGTATTGGCGGCATTCCCATACTGAAAAAATTAGGGGAAGCGGCTTGGCCTCTTGAAAATAATCGTGTCAAAAATCCACCAAGTCCAGGCCGTGGCGAAAACGGCTGGTTGTAAAATGGCATATTCATAAATCCTTGAGAACGCATCGGTCCGAACATGGGATGTCTTCCAAACATCATCTATTCCCTCCTTTCTCATCTATAAACAATGTTTCTTCTTGATACTTTATGCGAAAAGGGAAAAAAGTGTTTTTCGGAAAAACTAGCACTACTGTTGGAGTTTTAGTAAGAAATCATATATAATGATAAATCGGGTTATTTAGCGGTGTTAGTTTACTTTGAAAGGAGTATAGGCAATGGAACAGACGTTATTTGAACGGTTTAACTTGAAGCCTTTCATTATAGAAGCGATTAAGCATTTGCAATTTTATAAACCAACAGAAATTCAGGAGAGAATCATCCCAAGCATTATTCGCGGAGAAAGTGTGATTGGCCAATCACAGACGGGAACAGGAAAAACACATGCGTACTTATTACCGATTATCGAGCGAATTCATCCAAATCTTCATGAAGTACAGGCGGTCATTACCGCACCGACACGCGAATTAGCAACACAAATTTACCATGAAATATTAAAAATTACTAAATTTTGTCCTGATGAAGAACAAATTACAGCACGTTGCTTTGTCGGGGGGACTGATAAGTTAAGAACGATTGAAAAGTTAAAAGTACAACCGCATATTGTTGTCGGCACTCCAGGGCGAATCAATGATTTAGCGAAAGAACAGGCGCTTAATGTGCATACAGCAAAAATGCTTGTCATTGATGAAGCGGATTTAATGCTTGATATGGGGTTTATTTATGATGTCGATCAAATTGCTGCGAGAATGCCAAAAAACTTACAAATGTTAGTGTTTTCAGCGACGATTCCGGAAAAGCTAAAGCCGTTTTTGAGAAAATATATGGAAAACCCAAAATATATTCATGTTGCTCCCAAACAAGTAGCGGCTGAAAAAATTGAACATGTTCTTGTTCCGCTTCGACATCGTGATAAAGTAAAGTTGCTTCATGACATGCTTCTTTTATATAATCCGTATTTAGCGATTGTCTTTACGAATACGAAAAAAATGGCCGATGAGGTAGCAATGGCGTTAATCGAAAAAGGATTAAAAGTAGGAATTTTACATGGTGACTTAACGCCGAGAGAGCGAAAAAAAATGATGAAACAAATTCGAAATCTAGAGTTTCAATATATTGTCGCGACGGATTTAGCAGCAAGAGGTATTGATATTGAAGGGGTCAGCCATGTGATTAACTATGAATTGCCTCGCGATTTAGAATTTTATGTGCATCGTGTTGGTCGAACAGCAAGGGCAGGTTATTCGGGAATAGCGGTAACTATTTACGAACCTTCTGACCAAGACTCGCTAGCGAAACTTGAAAAAATGGGAATCGAATTTGTTCATCGCGACATTGTGCGGGACGAATGGGTCGACTTACCGGAGTGGAACAAGCGGAGCAAACGGAAGAAAGAAGACGATGAAATTGAGCAAATCATTAAAAAGACTGTGAAAAAGCCAAAGAAAGTGAAACCTGGATATAAGAAAAAATTGAAAGAAGAGATGGAAAAACAGAAAAAGCGTTTGCTTCGTTCAAAGAGGAAATAAAAAGGGAGAGTTTTGATGATGTTGAAAATTGGTTCACATGTATCGATGAGCGGAAAAAAAATGCTGTTAGCTGCGAGTGAGGAAGCAGTTTCATACGGCGCGAATACATTTATGATTTATACGGGGGCTCCGCAAAACACAAGACGTAAAAAAATTGAAGAATTGAATATTGAAGAAGGTCTTCGCCATATGAAAGAACACGGCATCGAGGAAATTGTTGTTCATGCACCGTATATTATCAATATTGGAAATACAGTAAATCCTGATACGTTTGAGCTTGGCGTTCATTTTTTACGTTCGGAAATTGAACGAACAGAGGCGATTGGTGCGAAACAAATTGTTCTCCATCCGGGAGCGCATGTGGGTGCGGGAATAGAGGCAGGAATTAAAAAAATTATTGAAGGACTAAATGAAGTGTTAACGCGTGAACAAAATGTGCAAATTGCCTTGGAAACAATGGCAGGAAAAGGCTCAGAGTGCGGAAGTCGTTTTGAAGAGTTGGCACAGATTATCGATGGGGTCACTTATAATGAAAAGCTATCTGTTTGCTTTGATACGTGCCATACTCATGATGCCGGATATAATATTGTTGAAGATTTCGATGGTGTATTAAACGAATTTGACAAAATCATTGGGTTAGACCGTTTAAAAGTGCTTCATATTAATGACAGCAAAAATCCGCGCGGAAGTCGAAAAGACCGTCACGAAAATATCGGCTTCGGTTATATCGGCTTTAAAGCGCTCAATTACATTGTTCATCATCCGCAACTGGAAGATGTTCCAAAAATTTTAGAGACTCCTTATGTAGGAGAAGATAAAAAGCAGCAAAAGCCACCGTATAAGTTTGAAATTGCTATGTTACGTCAGCAAACCTTTGATCCCGAACTCCTTACAAAAATTATGCAGGCATGAAAAAATGGCGATCTCGATAATTGGGATCGCCCATTTTTACGTTATTTTTTCTTTATAAATTTCAAAAATAGTTCATTTGCTTGTTTGGCTGTTTGCGGAGAAGTGATTTTTGCTAACTCTTTCACCCACCTCATACGTTCTTGGGGATTAAATACGTTAATTTTATTGTGTCGGGCAATATAGATAATTTTTTTCGCTTCCTCGATTGTCAACGTAATCCCGTAATCTTGGCTATATGAAACAAGTTCCTCAGGGGTAATTGTTTTGATTTTTTGATTAATAATTTGTTGATAAATATTCATCGTCCTCTCCTCCTCATTCTTATCGTATGAAAAGGAAGAGGGGAAGGTGTTATAATAAATCTAGAAAAAAGGTGGAAATAGTAGGGAGTATTTTGCTGCATCGACAACATAAAAAAGAAAGTGTAAGTCATTGATTTATATCGCTTGACAATGATTTTGTTAGGAGCATCTTTAGCGGCATTTTCGATTAAAAAGGGTAAAATTTACGTCAGCGCTTCATTAGGCTTAGTTTACAAAGGCATCAGCTTCGTATATACTACTTTAATGGTTAAATCGTAATCGTTCTTAATTTTTTGAATGCTAGGTGATTATTATGATGAATGAGCAGGAAATTGTGTTGAAAATAGAAAACTTATCTTTCCGCTACGAAAAGGAAAATGTCCTTGAAGACATTAATCTTTCTGTACCAAAGGGATCATTTTTAGGCTTGGTCGGTCCAAATGGTTCCGGAAAATCAACGTTATTAAAGTGCATCTTAGGTTTGTTAAAGCCACAAACAGGAACGATTTATTTATTCGGTACACCGATTTCTGAATTTAAAGATTGGCATCGAATCGGGTTTGTCTCGCAAAAGGCAAATAGCTTTAATACTGGGTTCCCAGCAACCGTTTATGAAGTTGTTGCAAGCGGCTTAACGTCTAAGCTTGGAATGTTTCGTTTTTTGTCAAAAAAGCATAGGCAGGCAGTTATTGATGCAATTGAAGCGGTTGGAATGAAACCATTTATCAATCGCAACATTGGTGAGCTTTCTGGCGGTCAGCAGCAGCGTGTATTTATTGCCAGAGCAATCGTCAGTCATCCGGATTTACTCATTTTAGATGAGCCGACTGTCGGGGTTGATGTACATCATGTGCAAAATTTCTATAATATGCTTGATGAGTTGAACCGTCATTTAGGCATTACGCTTCTATTAGTGACGCATGATATCGGAACGATTACGGAGAAAGTGACTCATGTTGCCTGTCTTAATAAACATTTGCATTTTCACGGGAAAGCTCAAGAGTTTGCACAATTAGATAGCAAAGAATTATCGCAATTTTACGGTCATCATCTTCACGTGCTTTCTCATGACCATTAATGGGGGAATAGATCAAATGGTTGAAGCTATATTTCAGTACGAGTTTTTGCAAAATGCTTTTTTCACTGGTGTTTTAATTGGTATCGTAGCTCCTTTATTAGGCGTTTTTATCGTTGTGCGCCGCCTGTCTTTAATTGCTGATGCGCTTAGCCACGTGACGTTGGCAGGAATTGCTGCAAGTTTGTTATTAGAAAAGAAATTTATTAGTTCTTTTCTGTTTAATCCTTTTTATATGGGGATGGCATTTTCGGTTGCTGGCTCGTTGTTTATTGAAAAATTACGCTCCGTGTATAAACATTATCAAGAACTTGCCATTCCAATTATTTTATCAAGCGGAATTGGTTTAAGCGTTATTTTTATTTCCATGGCAGATGGTTTTAATACGGATTTATTTTCTTATTTATTCGGAAGCGTAAGCGCGGTAAGTCGCTCTGACTTATGGACAGTACTGTTTATTACATTGGGTGTTATTGTGACGATTTTTTTACTGTACAAAGAATTATTTCTTCTATCTTTTGATGAGGAACATGCGGTTGCATCGGGAATTAAGGCGAAGACGGTTCATTTCATTTTTATTATATTAGTGGCATTGGTCATTGCTGCTTCCATGAGAATTGTCGGGATTTTGCTTGTATCTTCATTAATGACATTGCCTGTAGCGGCAAGTATTCGCATCGCCAGAGGATTTAAACAAACCATTGTGTTTTCTATTTTGTTTGGTGAATTGTCGGTTATTCTCGGATTAATTTTTGCTTATTATCTTGATTTAGCGCCTGGCGGAACGATTGTCATGCTTGCTGTTCTTATTTTGCTTCTTGTGATTATATGGAAAAAATGGAGAAGGAGCTAGAAAGTATGAATGTAACAGAAGCGATTCAATTAATGAAAGAAAAAGGGTTTAAGCATACAGACAAACGCGAGGACATGCTGCAATTGTTTGCAACGGCAAATAAATATTTAACGGCGAAAGATGTACTAGATGCTTTAAAAGAACGTTATCCGGGGTTAAGTTTTGATACGATTTATCGCAATTTGTCTCTGTTTGTGGAACTGGGGATTTTAGAAATGACAGAATTATCCGGAGAGAAGCATTTCCGTTTTAAATGTGACACTCATCATCATCACCATTTTATTTGTATAGAATGTGGCAAAACGAAAGAGATTGCTACTTGTCCGATGAAAGAATTATCAGAGGATTTGCGAGGGTACGAAGTTTCTAATCATAAATTTGAAATATATGGAAAATGCCCAGAATGTATACAACATAATGTATAAAGGTCTGACTTCCTCCAACATTTTTACACTGTATGGAGGAAGCAGACCTTTACATTTTGCTATTTGAAAATGGCATCGATATGCTTTTTCGCCTCGAGCCAGCTATTTACGCGAATCACTTGTTTTGGAAGCGGTCCTTGGTTGTATGGTGTATTAAATAAAATAACGGGAATATTGCATTGCTCACCAATATCACACGCATTATCATATTTGTCTTCGAAAAAAGCAGCGATGTTGTGTTTTTTGACCGCTTCAATTTTATCATGAGAGCCAACTAATTCAATGTGATGGTAATGAACATTGTTTTCTTTAAACCATTCTTCTGTTATGTCGTATAAATGTTTCCCGCGTGCGCTTATGTAGAAAAGCTCAAATCGATGTTTCCAGTCATTGATTACATCTAATGCATGTTCAGCTAATGGGGCTTGACGGTAAATAATCGGTTCATACTTATCCATCCATTGATTGAGTTCTTCTTCGGTTGTCTCGAGTATCGGAGCTAGGTCGTATTGAGTAATATCGTCAAGAGTTAATTGTTTATTAAATGATTTGTTTAAGTAAGGAATAAATGTAGTCGGACATGTTACAGTACCATCTATGTCAATACCTAATCTTTTCATTCTAAAGCTGCACTCCTTTAAGACGTGTTTCTTGTCCTATTGTAACATATGAGTTATGTTTTTTCCCTCGTTATGAAAACATTAACAGCGATATTTTACAATAGAACAACCATACTAATAAATGCTCCTCACTTAAAGAAAGCGAGGGAAAAAAGCATGGTAGATGATCGTAAACAAACGTATAACGAAACCAAGGGACAATCGATGATGCAACCAAACAGCGAGCCAGATTTTATGGAGGAAACGGCAGCGGAAGTGGCTGAGCCAGTCCGCACTTTCCATCGTGAAGAAAATAAGGAATACGATCGAAACGATGAAGAAGCGAATGGAAAAGGTCTTGGCTGGTTAGCCCTTGTGGTTTCCATTGTTTCCTTATTTATAATGCCGGTCATTCTTGGAGCAACCGGGATTATTTTAGGATTCATTGCCCGCAGACGCGGCGCCGAGACATTGGGAGCTTGGGCAATTGGCATTGGTGTCGTTTCCATCATCATCGCAATGTTCGTCCTACCATTTTATCGTTAAGGGGTCTGTCCCAAAATACGTTAAAGCGATAAAGAAAAAGCTTGGCGCGTTAAGCGTCAAGCTTTTTGTGATTGTTTTTCTTTTTGTTTTGCGAAGTATTCTTCGGCTAATTTGTCCACTTCTTTTTTTAGTTCTTCAACCATTGTTTCTTCAGGAACTTTGCGAACGATTTTTCCGTGGCGGAACAACAACCCTTCACCGCGTGCTCCGGCAATTCCGATATCTGCTTCACGCGCTTCTCCTGGACCGTTTACGGCACATCCAAGAACCGCCACTTTAATTGGTGCTTTAATTTTAGCGATATATTCTTCAATTTCATTAGCAATGCTAATTAAGTCGATTTCGATACGTCCGCAAGTCGGACAAGAAATTAATGTTGCAGCATTAGCAGCTAATCCAAATGACTTTAACAATTCTCTAGCTACTTTTACTTCTTCAACAGGGTCAGCGCTTAAAGAAACACGAATCGTATTACCGATTCCTTTGCTTAAAATCGCTCCAAGCCCGGCAGCACTTTTAACTGTTCCGGCAAATAATGTTCCGGACTCTGTAATGCCGAGGTGAAGAGGATAGTCGAACGTTCTAGCTGCTTTTTCATATGCTTCGATCGCTAAACGGACATCAGATGCTTTTAATGAAACGATAATATCATGGAAGTCTAATTCTTCCAAAATTCGAATATGATGCAATGCGCTTTCAACCATACCATCAGCCGTTGGATAGCCATATTTTTCTAAAATCCGCTTTTCTAAAGAACCAGCGTTAACGCCAATGCGAATCGGTATTCCACGTTCTTTCGCTGCTTTGACAACTGCTTCTACTTTCTCACGGCGTCCGATGTTTCCGGGATTAATTCGGATTTTGTCAGCTCCACCTTCAATGGCCTTTAAGGCAAGCTTATAATCGAAGTGTATATCAACGACAAGTGGAATATTAATGCGCTTTTTAATTTCAGGAATGGCATTTGCTGCCCGCTCATCAGGGCATGCAACCCGAACAATTTGACATCCTGCTTCTTCTAAGCGTTTTATCTCTGCAACTGTCGCTTCGACATCGTGTGTTTTCGTCGTCGTCATACTTTGAATAATGACTTCGTTGCTCCCGCCAATTGTTAAATTTCCAACGCGAACGGGACGGGTTTTTGAACGATGGATAATTTCACTCACGTGTGATTCGCTCCTTTGAAAAACTAGTTAATGGATTGGTGGCCACTGCTTTATCATGCCACAACAATAATCTCAGAGGAACTATGACCTAGTTCATACTTTCTTCTGAATTATTGTAACAATGATAATGATGAGTTGACAAGAAATTCACGATACCTTATTCGTTGTAAACAGGAAATTTATATGTTTTTCCAATCTGCAATGATTCTGTTTTTACACCGGGATTAAGGGCTTCAAAATCTTTTATTAACTGTTCAATGGAAACGGGAAGAGGTCCGTTCCTTTCTTTTTCCATAATCGATAAAATCGTATCTCCCGCTTTTATTTTCATCGTTTTGTAATTTAATGAGTCTCTATTCTCGGATTTCGCTTCTTGAATGTGAGATATTGTTGTTGCTTTGGTTGCAGCAGGTAATGTTCCGTTTGTAACGTCGTGATAAACAATATATATGACAAAACATAAAATGAGAAAGCCTGTCAGTTTTTTCATAGCCAAATTCCCCCAAAATCCTTCTTACTTAATTTATCTATGTTTGTCCTTGAAAAATATGTTCGTTTTTTGTTGGTTTAAAATTAATGTTTAATTAACATTTTGTTAACATGTTTCTGGTATAATTTTCCTAAATGTTATCTAGGAGGGAAAAATTGGATTGGGGGATAAGAAAATGAACGTAACAAAAAAACAAAGACAACTCTTAACGTTCAGCTTTCGAAATAAAAAGCAACATCGTTCGATGAAGAAGTACAACCAAATTCAAAAATGGCTATTAAAGGTTAGCTTGCAAAGTCGTTTGCTTATTTTATTTTTAAGCGTTCTTATTATTTCAATCAGTATTGTAGGATATGTTTCTTATCAAAAAGCGGAAAACACGACGATGAAAATCATTGAAAACCGGTTAGACCGGGAAGTAAATACGATGTATGAAATCGCACAAAATTTAATGTACATATATGTTGGAAAAGAAGATAAGTTTTTACATAAACTCAACAGCAGCATTAGAAAACAGCAAGCAGAGCTGATTCAAGATGGATTAAGCGCGGATTTTTTTCTTATCACGAAAAATGAGGCAAAACCATTTAAAGTTAGCGAACGATCAAGTATTCGCTTTTCGACGGAGTTAATTAACAAAATAAACAAAGAGAAACAAGGAGTATCTCACTACACGATTAAAGGCAAGGACTATACTTTTGCATACAAAGAAATACAAGAGTTAAAAGGCTTATATGTGTTAGTCGTGCCAACAGATTCATACATTGGTACGATCAAACAACTTAAGCAACTGACTTTCGTCACTGTGGCTATTAGCGTAATCTTATCGTCGCTTATGATTATTGCGTTAGTGAGAAGTTTAACAAATCCACTGACGATTTTACGAAATGTGATGAAAAAAGTAGAGCAAGGAGATTTGCGTGCCAATATTGATATAGTTGCAACAACTCCGGAAATTCAATCGCTGATTGAAAGTTTTAATCAAATGTTAACAAACATGAAAAAAATGATTGCAGAAATTGATGCAACAACGGTTCAATTATCACAAACCGGCGAGGAATTGAAGCTCTCATCTGAAAATGTGTTGCAATGTAGCCATGAATTGGTGAGTGCCATTCATATCGTGAGAAGCGGTGCAGAAGAAACAGCAACGACTTCAGATTTCAGTATTCATACATTCGAGCAAATGAAACAGCAAATTACAACAACGCTTGATAACATGGTTATTATTTCAAAAAGTTCTAATGATATGAACCGTTCTGCAACAGATGGCGAGAAAAATATTAAAGAAATGATTGATGCAATTCTTTTATTAGGGAATGAATTTGGCAGGATGTCAAAAACGATTAATGGGGTAAAAGAGCATTCTAACTCGATTACAAAAGTCGTTGATTTAATTAAACAAATCGCTGAGCAAACGAAATTGTTGGCGCTCAATGCGGCGATTGAAGCGGCGAGAGCAGGAGAAGCAGGAAAAGGATTTGCTGTTGTGGCGACGGAGGTAAGAAAATTAGCAGAGCAATCAGCAAAAGCAACCGAAGAAATTACGCAATCGATTGTATCGATGGAAAGCGCTGCAGTAAAAGCAGCAAGTGAGTTTTCAACGATATCAAACAATATTACTTCTTACTTATCAAAGGCTAACAACGCGAAACAATCGCTGGATACATTGATGACACAAATTGCTCGGGTCAGCAATCATTTAGCCCATATGAAAAATGGTTTGGAACAGCTTAACGAAACTCTTCCTGTTATGGAAAAATCAACGCTTGAATTTGTTTCCGTTTCCCAGCAAACATTAGCAAGCACCGAACAAATGCTGAATTCATCAGAAGAACAAGCCGATCAAATGAAAGATATGTATCAAATCGGCTTAAAGCTGACGGATTTATCCAAATCACTCGAAAAGTTGACGAAAATTTTTCAAGTGGAATAAAAACAGGCTGTCTCATCAAGACAGCCTGTTTTTATTCAGCAAGTTTTGGAGAAGGGATTTCTTTAATCGCTAGAAATAATACAGTTACAGAGACAAACCAATGAATCGCTAAGGCATAAGGCACAATAACTTGTAGAGACTCCATAATCGTGAAAAAGATTGTTGAAAGGGTGACGGCGTAAGCAGACATAATCCATGTATGTCTATATTTAATGTTTTTGCCAAGTGTACCGCGAATAATCAGTCCAATAAAAGCAAGAAACGAAATGCCGATAAATTTGCTTGCACTTGCGAATATGTACAAGATCACGAACGTAACCGGGACGATAACTGGCATTAAAGCTTGCAATGTTTCAATAAATGAGTGTATGTCTTTGTCTGTTAGTTTCATATCTTGAAACATCGCGTAATCATAATATTGTGCCTCTGAATTGGCAACAAGAACAATCTCATGCTTTAGAAAACCAATGGCGTTCGTATAGCGTTCAACATCTTCTTTTGTCGTTTGTCCCGTACTATCAAACATAATTCGGAATCCGCCTTTGTCAATAATAACAGGCTCAGCTGCTGAAGAACGGAGTTCACCGTTTTCGATCGTAAACGCAGGAAGTTCATTTTTTAACAGTTCGCCTGTATTTTTGATTCCTTCCAGAAAGCCATTGGCAAAATAATAAGTTGTTGGTAATACAGAGATGAATGTTAAAAAGAAAACGTATAAAATTGTTTTTCCAATTCCTTGAAAGCGAAAACGAGCAATATCTTTTGGAGAATATAAACTTTTAAACAGCTGAGTAAAAATATTCATCTTTCACACATCCTTCATTTCTTTCCAAGTACATTTTATCGTGTCACAAAAAATAACTCAACTATAATAGCAACTATGTTGTAATCATTGACAATATTGTCTTCATATGATAATTTTAAATACGTCATTAAAATTTTTACCGTTTTTTGGTTATGTAACTCATCAGGTTAGATCACGCCCGAGAAAGCTTCTTTGAGGTAACACCAGCGTACCGCTCGGTCCACATCTTGAAACAGCTTACTGAGAGCGGGACGGACAAAAAACAAAGTAATAATGAGGAATTAGGATAGAAGGATCATTATGGACCCTTAGCTCAGCTGGTTAGAGCAGACGGCTCATAACCGTCCGGTCGCAGGTTCGAATCCTGCAGGGTCCATCGGTCGTATATACCTCGCTCATAAGGCGGGGTTTTTTGATTTTTATGAAAGAAAAGAATATTTGCAGCGGGTCGTAAGAAATAATAGAGAAGGTGATAGGCAAATAAATTGAAACATTGTGGCAATTTTGGTAATCTTATTTTAGAAGAACTTATGAAACATTCATGTTTATTAATTATGTAAATGAATGTTTCATGTTCAATTACATAATATTGAAGGAGGAATTTCTATGGCATTTGAATTACCTCAATTACCTTATGCTTATGATGCACTTGAGCCGCACATTGACAAAGAAACGATGAACATTCATCACACAAAACATCACAACACATATGTAACAAATTTAAATGCAGCATTAGAAGGTCATGAAGAGTTACAAAACAAAAGCATCGAAGAGTTAATGGCGAACTTAGATGCTGTACCTGAAAACATTCGTACAGCGGTACGCAATAACGGTGGTGGCCATGCGAACCATTCTCTATTCTGGACTATTCTTTCTCCAAATGGCGGCGGCGAGCCAACAGGGGAGTTAGCGGAAGCAATTAACAAGAAATTTGGCAGCTTTGAAAAATTCAAAGAAGAGTTTACAAAAGCAGCTACAACTCGTTTCGGTTCAGGTTGGGCTTGGCTTGTAGTCAATAACGGTGAACTAGAAGTAACAAGCACACCGAACCAAGATACTCCTCTTATGGAAGGAAAAACACCAATTCTTGGCTTAGACGTTTGGGAACATGCTTATTACTTAAAATATCAAAACCGTCGTCCAGACTACATCGCTGCATTCTGGAACGTAGTAAACTGGGACGAAGTAGCAAAACGCTACAACGCAGCGAAGTAATAAGAAAAGCGGAGGCGAGCGCCTAGCGCCGAAGGAAAATATTCTTCGACCGTGGAAGTGCCTAACACTTCAAGGGCGAAGGTTATTTGACATAAGAGAGCTAGGTGCCGGAGCTAGTCAATCAGAAAAACGTTTAACCAGCGGATTCTTCATCCGCTGGTTTTTTTTGTTACACTGTATCGGGTATAGGATTTGATAATATTGACAAACTACCCTTTAGATACAAAGGGGAGTTTATGATGTCAATGTTAAAAAAAATGATTGGTGATGTGGAGGTTAATCGAGAACTTATATTGCTGTTATTGATAGGCGGATTTTATTCATTGAGCATTTCACTTTCAAACACGTTTGTGAATGTGTATCTATGGAAACAATCCGGTGAGTTTAAAGATTTAGGATTATACAATTTAGCGGTTGTCACATTGCAACCAATTACGTTTATTCTAGCGGGTAGGCTTGCCAAAAAAATCGACCGAATTATTGTATTACGTCTTGGTGTATCATTTTTAGCGATTTTCTTTTTGACGGTACTGTTTGTTGGGAATCGTGCAGATGATTATTTATTACTACTCGGTGGGGTACTTGGAATCGGCTATGGCTTTTATTGGTTAGCTTTTAATGTGTTGACATTTGAAATTACCGAACCAGAAACGCGTGACTTTTTTAACGGTTTTCTTGGTATTTTATCCTCTGTAGCTGGAATGATTGGTCCGATTATCGCAGGATATATTATTTCATCGCTGACAAAATTGAAAGGATATACGCTCATTTTTTCGATTTCGTTATTTTTATTTATTGTTGCTGTTGTGTTAAGCTTTTTTCTTCAAAGGAGGAAAGCAGAGGGAGACTATTTATTTCTTCAGGTTTTAAAAGAGCGAAAGCGTAATAAAAATTGGCGCTTAATCACAAATGCTCACTTTTTTCAAGGATTGAGAGAAGGAACTTTCGTTTTTGCTATCTCTGTGTTAGTATATATAACCACAGGGAGTGAACTTGCTCTCGGTACGTTTAGTTTAGTCAATTCTTTGACTTCCTTTGTCGTTTATTATTTTGTATCGAGATTTATTAAAAATCATCAAAGAAAAAAGGCGATTCTTTTTGGCGGCTTATTGTTGTACAGCGCAATTTTTCTCATTATCGTTGATGTTTCTTATGGAAAATTAATTTTGTATGCGATGATGATTGCCATTGGCTATCCAGTATTGCTCGTTCCCTACACATCTTTAACATTTGATGTGATAGGAAGAAGTTGGAATTCGACAAAAATGCGAATTGAGTACATAGTAGTTCGCGAGTTGTTTTTAAATAGTGGGAGAATTGTTTCGATTTGCTTATTTTTGTTTTCAGTGACATTTTTTGATAAAGAAAAAAGCATTCCCATATTAATGTTGTTTATTGGAACAGGGCATGCGATCATTTATTGGTTTATTCGAAAAGTACGCTTTAGTGACAAGCAGGCACAATCAGATGAAACAAATGCTATTGTTCGCCCCAAGCTAACAAATGAAGAAGGAGGCTCTCCTGTATAGGGAAGCCTTTTTTCGCTTTTATTTGAGTACATGAAGTATACTTTTGTAGAAAATTTGTGAGCTTTCCTTTACAATAGGGAAGATAGAAAAACTAGAGTTCACGATTCGTTTTCATACAAGGAAAAATCGTATAACGATAGGAGGTTCTCTTCCTTGAAAAAGAAAAAGAAACCGCAAGTTCCCTTTCGCCTAAATATGCTCTTTTTTGTCGTGTTTTTATTGTTCTCAGCCCTTATTTTACGTCTTGGCGTTGTGCAAATTGTTTATGGAGAGCATTATCGTAAAGAAGTGGAGCGGACGGAGAATGTTACCGTTAGTACTCCAGTACCGCGCGGGAAAATTTACGATCGGTATCACCGCGTGATTGTCGACAATACACCATTAAATGCCATCACATATACAAGATCACAAACGACGAAGCCGGAAGAAACATTAGAAATTGCCCAAAAGCTGGCTCAATATATTGAGAAACCGACAGATAAAATTACAGAAAGGGACATGAAAGACTACTGGATTTTAACACGTCCGGAAAAAGCGAAAGCGAAAATTCCGAAGGCAGAACGAGAGAAGTTGCAAAAAAAATGGAAAAAAGAAGAGCTGACTAATAAAGAAATTGATAAAAAACTTTATGAACTTACATTGGAACGAATTACAGAAGATGATTTAAAAGAAATTAAGAACGACGAACTTGAAGTCTTAGCGATTAAGCGGGAACTAGACAGCGGCTATGCGTTAACACCACAAATTGTAAAAAATAAGGAAGTTACAAATGATGAATATGCCGTTGTAAGCGAACATTTAGAAGAGCTCCCGGGCGTGAGTACGACAACGGACTGGGAGCGTCATTATGTATATGGAAATACGTTCCGTTCGGTCCTTGGAAGTATTACCTCTTCTGAAGAGGGGTTGCCGCGAGAGCGCTTGGAATACTTTTTAGCGCGCGACTACAGCCGCAATGACCGCGTTGGGAAAAGTTACTTAGAAGCGCAATATGAAGATGTGTTGCATGGTCAAAAAGCAAAAGTAAAAAACATTACCGATAAATCTGGAAATGTGATTGAAACAAAAGAAATATATAAAGGACAGCGCGGCAAAGATGTAGTGTTAACAATTGATATCGAATTACAACAAAAAGTGGAGAAAATTATTGAAGAAGAATTAATGATAGCAAAACGAGGTGGCGGTAGGGAGCTGCTTGACCGCGCGTTTGTTGTGATGATGAATCCGAAAACGGGCGAAATTTTATCTATGGCAGGAAAGCTGTATACAAGAGATGAACATGGAAAAGTAAAGCTGAAAGATTACGCTCTTGGTACAATGACGTCCGCCTATGCAATGGGATCGGCTGTAAAAGGAGCAACCGTGTTAACGGGAATGCAAACAGGTGTCATTCAACCTGGAACGGTGCTAAGAGATGAACCTTTATATATTAAAGGTACACCTGTCAAAAAATCATATGAAACGATGGGGGCAATCAATGAGTTAACCGCATTACAGCGTTCCTCAAACGTATACATGTTTAAAATCGCTATGGCGATTGGTAATGCAAAATATCGTCCGCATCACTCATTACCAATTGATCCGGAGGCATTTACGATTATGCGGCGATATTTTAGTCAGTTCGGTCTAGGCGTTAAAACAGGAATCGATTTACCGAATGAAATCATCGGTTTTCCAGGAAACAGCAAGTTGCCGGGGCATTTGTTAGACTTAGCAATTGGACAGTTTGATATGTATACGCCGCTGCAGTTGGCGCAATATGTTTCTACGATTGCCAATGACGGCTATCGAATGAAACCTCAAATTGTGAAAGAAATTCGCGAACCAAACAATGATGATCATGATGGCACTCAATTAGGACCGGTTATTCGCGGTTTTGAGCCGGTTGTATTAAACCGTGTTGATATGAAAATGGAGTATATTGAAAGAGTACAAGAAGGATTTCGACGTGTAATGCAAACTCCTCGAGGTACTGCGGGTGCCTTTTTTGCCGGAAAACCGTATCGTCCGGCAGGAAAAACAGGAACAGCCGAAGCGTTCTACGACGGACCGATAAAAAGTAAATTTATGACGCCAACTCGTAACTTAACGCTTGTCGGTTATGCTCCTTATGATGATCCAGAAATTGCTTTCTCTGTTGTTGTACCTTGGGCATATCAAAGTGAGAGAAATAGTTACCCGATTAATAAAAAAATTGGTGAAAAGATTTTAGATGCCTATTTTGAGCTAAAACAAAAACGGATAAGTGAAGCACAAACAGAATCATCATCTGTACCGTCTGATTCTGATATGTCTATGACTGAAGAAGACGAGCAATAAATAATAGTAAAGAAGACTCCTTGTTATAACAGGGATGTCTTCTTTTTTTTGCTGTTTAACATCTTTGACAAAAAAAGGGGAGAATAATCATAGAAATGCTGCCTATTGTATTTAGTTTACAAAAGCTTAACATTTGTTTAAAACCCTTTTAATAGTTGGCATGTAATCTATAAGTCGTAGGACAAAACAAGGAAAATACGTAGGGGGAATTAAGTAATGAAACATTTTAAATTTCTCGCTTTTTCAGCAATGATGAGCAGCATGCTAGCATTTGCTACAGCATGTGGAAATGATGCTGAAAATACAGGTTCTAACGAAAATAAAGAAAAAAATCAAGCTGCAGAACAACTTGAAGGCGAAGTAAAAATGGACGGTTCTTCTACTGTATTCCCAATCATGGAAGCTGCAGCAGAAGAATATATGGCTCAGCAACCAGGAGTAAAAGTATCTGTCGGTCAGTCTGGTACTGGCGGTGGATTTGAGAAATTCACAAAAGGTGAAACAGATTTCTCAAACGCATCTCGTCCAATTAAAGATGAAGAAAAACAAGCTGCTACAAGCGGCGGTATCGAATTCCAAGAATTCCAAATCGCATATGACGGTCTTTCAGTTGTTGTAAACAAAGAAAACGACTGGGTTGACCACTTAACAGTTGAAGAATTAAAGAAAATGTGGACGGAAGACGGTAAAGTGAAAAAATGGTCTGACATTCGTCCAGGCTGGCCAGATGAAGAAATTAAATTCTTCTCACCAGGACATGATTCTGGTACATTCGACTATTTCGATGAAGTCATTCTCGATGGTGCAGAACTTGTAAAGAACGCACAACTTTCAGAAGATGACAACGTGCTTGTTCAAGGTGTAGCGGGAGACAAAAACGCGATCGGCTATTTCGGCTATGCTTACTACTTAGAGAATAAAGATAAATTAAAAGTGGTTCCAATTGATGGCGGAAAAGGTCCTGTTGAGCCAACAAATGAAACGATTCAAAGCGGTGAATACACTCCACTTTCTCGTCCATTATTCACATATGTAAATACAAAAGCTCTTAAAGAAAAAGCGCAAGTTTATGACTTTGCAAAATTTATTTTAGAAAATGCTGGCGATTTTGCTGAAGAAGTAGGTTACGTACGCCTGCCACAAGAAAAATATGATGAGCAATTAAAAACTCTTGAAGGATTAAAATAATGAAGTTAACAAGATGAGAAGCAACATTAATTGATGCTTCTCATCTTTCCATGAAATGGAAAGGAAGGGGTTTTCGCATTATGGCTGTTACGAAACAAGACAGTCCAACTTACTCTGTCCGCGAAATGATTAAAGAGAAAAAAGCAAAACAAAGCGGATTAATGTTTGTTGAGAAATTAATGCCGAAGTTATTGTTGCTAACCGCAGTGATTTCTATATTAACGACGTTAGGAATTTTATTTACGTTATTATTTGAAACGTTTACATTTTTTAGCAGAGTTTCCATTGTTGAGTTTTTAACAGAGAAAGAATGGTTGCCTTGGAACGAAGAAAGTGGCTCGTTCGGTGTGGCACCATTAGTAACAGGAACATTATTAACGACTGGTATTGCAATGGTTGTAGCCATTCCAATTGGATTGGCATCAGCGATTTACTTGAGTGAATATGCATCAGATAAAACAAGAAGAATCATCAAACCGATATTAGAAGTATTGGCAGGGATTCCGACCATTGTTTATGGTTTCTTTGCATTGACATTTGTTACTCCATTGTTGAAACAAATCATTCCTGATTTAGGAATTTTCAACGCACTAAGTCCAGGTATTGTGATGGGAATTATGATTATTCCGATGGTTGCCTCTCTTTCTGAGGATGCAATGAGTTCTGTACCGAATGCGATTCGTGAAGGAGCTTTAGGGCTTGGTTCAACGAAATTAGAGGTAGCGTTAAAAGTCGTACTTCCTGCCTCTGCATCTGGTATTATTGCTTCTTTCGTATTAGCCATCTCCCGGGCGGTTGGGGAAACAATGATTGTAGCTGTGGCAGGAGGATCATCGCCGGTATTATCATTTGATGTTACTCAGTCGATCCAAACAATGACTGCTTACATCGTTCAAGTAACGACAGGAGATGCCGGATACGGTACAACGATTTACTATAGTATTTACGCTGTAGGGATGACGTTATTCGTCTTTACACTAGCGATGAACTTGCTTGCCCAATATATTTCTCGTCGCTTTAGGGAGGAATATTAACAATGAAAAAACTAATCGATCAAGAAAAAGTGATAAAAAACATGACAGGGAGACTTGTAAAAAACAACTTTTTCAAATTTTTATTCTTTCTTGCTACCGTTTTTGGCTTAATCGTCCTTGTCGTGCTTCTATATCGGATATTCACTCAAGCAATTGGCTGGCTTGATATGGATTTCTTACAAAATTTCGCGTCACGTAGACCAGAAGAAGCAGGAATTAAGGCGGCTTTAATCGGGTCTTTATGGCTGATGGTCATTGTCGCTCCGTTATCGCTTATTTTAGGTGTTGGTACGGCCATTTATCTTGAGGAATATGCGAAGAAAAACCGTTTTACAGACTTTATCCAAACAAACATTTCAAATTTAGCTGGTGTTCCGTCCATCGTTTTCGGTTTGCTAGGTTTAACGGTATTCGTTCGCGGCATGGGCTTAGAGCGCAGCGTTATTTCGGCAGGATTAACAATGAGTTTGCTTGTATTACCTGTCATTGTTGTAGCGGCACAAGAGGCCATTCGTGCCGTTCCAAATCAACTTCGCGAAGCATCTTATGGTATGGGTGCAACAAAATGGCAAACGATTTATCGAATTGTTTTGCCTGCAGCGATTCCAGGAATTTTAACGGGAAGTATTTTAGCGTTGTCGCGTGCGATTGGTGAAACAGCACCACTTGTTGTTATCGGTATTCCAACATTTATTGCCTACTTACCAAAAAGCATTTTTGATACGTTTACGGTTATGCCAATGCAGATTTACAACTGGACAGGAAGACCGCAGGAAGAGTTTCAACACGTCGCAGCAGCAGGAATTGTTGTGTTATTATTCGTTCTCATTGTCATGAACTCGATCGCTGTGTTCATTCGAAATAAATTCCAAAAGAGATTTTAAGTGATTGTGCTCAATCAAATTGGATGAAGGAGGATTTTATCCATGGAGTTAACAGTAACAAAAGAAAGAACGGAGCGAAAAAAGATGAATGAAGTAAAGGGAGAAAAAGCGGTTGTTTATCGTACGAAAAATTTAAATCTATGGTATGGTGAACATCATGCTTTGAAAAATATTGATTTGGATATTTATGAAAACGAAGTAACAGCGATTATCGGACCATCTGGATGCGGGAAATCAACATATATTAAAACGTTGAACCGTATGATTGAGCTGGTGCCGAACGTGCGTACGTCTGGAGAAATTATGTATCGCGGTCGCAATATTTTTGATAAATCTTATCGTGTTGAGGAATTGCGGACACAAGTCGGAATGGTATTCCAAAAGCCAAATCCGTTCCCAAAATCTATTTATGATAACATTGCTTATGGTCCGCGTATTCATGGTATTCGCGACAAGAAAATACTTGACGAAATTGTTGAAAGAAGTTTACGCGGTGCGGCTATTTGGGATGAAGTGAAAGATCGTCTGCACGAAAATGCGTACGGATTATCAGGCGGACAGCAACAACGTTTATGCATTGCCCGCTGCTTGGCAATTGAACCGGATGTCATTCTCATGGACGAACCAACTTCAGCATTAGATCCAATTTCAACTTTAAAAGTAGAAGAACTTGTCCAAGAATTGAAGAAAAACTATAGCATTATTATCGTTACTCATAATATGCAGCAAGCTGCCCGCATTTCTGATAAAACAGCCTTTTTCTTAAACGGAGAGGTCATCGAATATACAGATACAGATAAATTATTCTCGAATCCTTCTGACAAACGTACAGAAGATTACATTACAGGACGTTTCGGTTAATATCAAAGAAGTCGTGCGAGTTGCTCGCACGATTTTTTCAATAAAGCAAGAAAAGGGGAGAGAAACAAATGTCCGTACGTGAAAAATTTCATTATGATTTAAAAACATTACGCCAAAAATTAATTGAGATTGGAAGTTTAACAGAAATTGCCCTTGGCAAGTCTATCGATGCGTTACAGACAAAAAATGTAGATCGAGCTTTAGAAGTGATTGATAGTGATTCCAAAATCGACTTGCTTGATGAGGAAATAAATGATTTTGCGATTTTATTAATTGCTAAGCAGCAGCCGGTTGCAATTGATTTACGACGTATTATTGTGGCCATCAAAATTTCAACAGATGTCGAACGAATTGCTGATTTTGCCGTAAATATTGCAAAATCGACGATCCGTATCGGGGAACAGCCGTTTGTCGTTCCGATTGACAAAATTGTACGAATGCATCAAATTGCCCTTGAGATGCTTTCGTTAGGATTAAAAGCATATTACGAGGAAGATGTAGTTCTTGCAAAAAAAGTAGCGGATATGGATGATGAAGTCGACCAGTTATATGGACAAACGATTAAAGAATTGTTGCAGACGACGCAAACCAATAGCGAAGCGATTTCGCAAATTACGCAATTATCATTTATTTCCCGTTATATTGAACGTGTTGCTGACCATGCGACAAACATTGCTGAAAGTGTGTTTTATCTCGTAAAAGGAAGACATTATGATTTAAATGATTAAATTAAAAAGTGAAGTCCGCTCCTTCTATTGATAAAGGAGCGGACTTTTATTTTCATAAACGGTATCCTATAGATGAAGTTCTTCTTTAATGATTAGTTCGAGACTTTGTAATCATTTTGCTAAGTTCTTCATGATTCATATTACTGTTGACTTGATATGTACCTCCGCGAATTTTACGAGTCAAACCGTGGTCTCTTAAATATTTGATAAAAGTCACTGCATCGTTGATCACTTGGGCTTCTTCTAATTCTTTAGCAATTTCAGAGGCTGTTTTCCCCTTATCAATAACCAATTGATAAGAATAAATGGTTTCTGGCTTGTCGATATTTTTTTGAGCTAGTTTTACTTGTTTATTTGCTGAATTAGATTGTAATTGTTGTTTTGCCTCTTTCAGTTGTTTATACTCTTTTGTACTGATTGCGATGAGACCTTTTTCCTGTAAATAAGAATGAATATCTGTTTCTGTCAATTTTGCTGGTTTTGAATAATAGTATATGCTGCCTATCACAGCAGTAGCTAACAACATTCCAATTGCAAACGTACGAATGGTAATTCTATCCATTAGTTCATTCCCCGCAAGTATTGTTGTAACATCATTCGCACCTCTTCTGTTGTCATCGAGGTTTCTTTGGCAATTTGTTCATACGAAAATCCCCGTTTATAAAGGGACAAGACTTGTTCACGCTCTAGTTGTGTAGAATCGTTGAGCGCTTTTTTTCGCACAATTTCCATTATATCTTCGTCGCTCATCAATAACTCTTCTTCTAATATTTTTAATTTTTTTTTGAGCTGATATGTTTCTTGTACGAAAGACATGGTCAACTGGTCTATTTGTTCCTCGAGCCCTTTGATTTTATCTTTTGCAAAAAAGGATAAAATGAGCAATAATAACGACAGAAAAACGAGCGCAATCATTGTATATTCGATCAGATGCTCCATAATGTCACCCCATTTCATTATATATGTTATGAATGTTGTTATAAATAGAAAGTGTAATAAAAACATAAATTAAATATGGAAATTCACACAAAAAAGTGCTATCATAGAAAAGTCTGATTATAGTTAATTAAGTATTGGAGGGAAGTAGCAATGCGTGTAAATATTACATTAGCTTGTACAGAATGCGGCGAACGTAACTATATTACGACAAAAAATAAACGTAACAATCCAGATCGTCTTGAGCTAAAAAAATACTGCCCAAGAGACAAAAAAGCAACTATTCATCGTGAAACAAAGTAAGCAGTAGGAGACATTTCCTGCTGCTTTTTTATTTTGCTACAATGAAAAGAGAGGTGAAATCCGTATGGAAGAAAAAAAGAAAATGCGAAAAAAAGTGAAACAGCTGCTCACACAATTAACAGACAAAGAGAAGCAGGAGTATTCCGAAGCGATTGCTGAAAAGCTATACGCGCTTTCTGTCTGGAAGAAGACGAAATGCATTGGGATTACGATTTCAAGAGGAAATGAAGTACATACGCTACCGATTATTGAAAAAGCTTGGCGTGAAGGAAAAAGGATATGCGTACCAAAATGTGATCCGGACGAAAAAACGATGGTTTTTCGTGAAATACATTCATTTGCACAGCTTGAATCTATATATTTTGATTTATTAGAGCCAATTGAAGATATAACGAAGGAAGTAGCAGCAGCGGAAATTGATTTAATGGTTGTGCCGGGAATTGTTTTTTCAAGAGACGGATATCGAATCGGGTACGGTGGCGGCTATTATGACCGCTATTTACAACAGTTCACCCAAGCGACGATTTCGCTTGCCTACAGTGTACAAATGGTTGAAAGAGTACCAGTTGAGCAACATGATATTCCTGTACAGATGATTATTACAAATGATGAGGTTATTGTTTGTGATGAATGAATGGATTTATATCGTGGTTACGTTCATTGTTGCCTTTGGTGGATGGCTTGTTCGTTCTCTTTCTGTTTCGGGAGCTGTTGTTGCCTTTTTTGTCGGATTGTTGATTTCACTTGGATTCGAGTGGAAAGGGCTTATTATGCTTGGAGCGTTTTTTGTAAGTTCGAGTCTTTGGAGCAAATTTCAAAAACATAAAAAGATGGCTATGTTCGAAAAAGTGGAAAAAGGAGATCAGCGCGATTATATGCAAGTGCTGGCAAATGGAAGCGTCCCGGCTGTGATTAGCCTCATTTATTTTTTTTCGCCTTCCACGATTTGGCTGGAAATGTTTATCGTTTCAATTGCTGCAGCTAATTCGGACACGTGGGCATCAGAAATCGGAAGTTTAAGCAAACAATCGCCACGTTTAATTACAACATGGAAAATGGTTGAACGAGGAACCTCAGGAGGAATGACACTGCTTGGCACAATAGCGGCAATAGGTGGAGCGCTCTTTGTTGGAATCGTTAGTTTTGTTTTATGGCATGATATACATCTTGTTTTTGTTGGTTTGTTTGGCTTTCTTGGCAGCATGATCGATACGTGGATGGGGGCAGTGTGCCAAGTTAATTACTGTTGCGCTGTTTGCGGGTTGGAGACAGAGAAGAAGCAACATTGCGGTCAAGGCACGATAAGGCTTAAAGGTGGGCGTTTTATTAATAATGATATGGTAAATTGGTTATCCATCATTTCTGCAACGATATTGTATTTTTTTGTAACAACATTACAATAATTGCATCGTGTAAAAAACTTGTTTGTGACCGTCGTTCAGTTTTAGAGATTGTCCACGAAAAAAGAAAAAGATAGCTATGATAATTTAGAGTGCTTGTTTATCAACATCCGCGATACCTCATATATATTATCCAGTGTAAAAGAGCAACCTATTACGAAATCACAATGGGGCTTGTCCTTTTAACGAAAGCGATTTTATAAAATGAAAATTCGATATTAACAGTTTCTGATTTATTTTAGATGGCCAATTATTTATTATTGGTATTTCGACCATCATCAATCGCAGCGGCATTTGGGAAGTGCTTGAGTGAAAACGAAGTGAAGAAGAAAAATTTGCTTATTTGGTAAAAGTGTTAAAAGAGATTATGAATCGTACATTCCACGAATGAATGAAGCGGCTGGAGAGGCTGATCTTCAAACAAAGCGTTAGACCCACAACACAATATATAAGACATTATATATTGTGAAATGCACGTGGGGTCAGACACTTTGGGATCAGCCCCAGTCCTTTTTATTTTCTTTCTATAATTTAGTAACAGATTGGACAAAAGAATAAAGAGCAGTAAAAATGAAAGGAGAATGAAAGGAGAATGAAAGGATGTATAACCGCATTATGTCTATTGTTTTTCTTGCAATCGGATGTTTTGCATTATATCGCTATCGTTACAAGTTGATCAATCTGTTTTTTAAAAATCGATTTTTACAAAAGGCGTTTGTTTTTTTGGTAATGAATATTCCGTTTGTGCGCAAAGCATTTTATGCTCAAGTATTGCAACGAATGTGATACAATAGAGTTTACATTGGGAAGATTTAGATGAATTGGGAAATCATTTGTTTTGATTTAGATGATACGATTGTCGATTATGAACAAACATTTAAAAGAGCGATTGAGCATTGTTTTTTACTGTTTGTGAAGAAAAGCGGATACGATATAAGTTTTGAAACGTGGTTTTCCACTTTCAAGAAGTTTTGTGACTTATATTGGAGCGATTATCAATACAGGCGTTTGACGAGAATCGAATATCGGCGGCGCCGCTTTCTTGATACGATGCTTACTTTTAACATAAAAGCGAATACAGATTTAGCGGACTGGTTTCATCATTATTTCGACCATATCGTTAGTCAATTTGTTGTACCGATGAGGGGAGTGGAATCACTTTTAGACCATTTATATCATCAGTCCATTAAGATGGGGATTATTACAAATGGAACGAGTGAGATACAGCGAAATAAAATTCGTTATCTTGGATTTACTCGTTTTTTTTCAGATGAATTTATTATTATTTCTGAAGAGATTGGTGTAGAAAAACCAAATCCAGCTATTTTTCATTACGCATTAAACAAAATTGCACCAAACAGTAAGCATAAATTATATATAGGGGACTCTTGGGAGCTTGATGTGTTGGGAGCGCTTGAAGCGAGGTGGCAGGCCATTTATTTGAATACGAGAAAGCAGCCGCCGACTACGACACATCAACCTTTGGCAATATGTCATGATGTAAGTGGATTGACTTCCTCTTTATCCTGTTCTAGTCGTCCGTAAGACTCCACCTCTACAGGTGAGAGATAACGGACGCTAGAAGTGCGATAAGTTCAACTAACATCAGTGGGGGCCCCACTCATTGATGAAGTTTTGCTTTATTTCAACGGCTTCTTTGCGATAAGGAAGGGAGAGGAAATATTGAACATTTTGTATTGGTATTTAATTCACCATTTTGTTAAACAAAATTATCGGATTATTAAATTGTCGGAGTCTCAAAATGAAATTTGGTTAGAATCCTTTCAACATAAAGCAGCTCCGCTTATAAGAATAGTCCGTTATGACGTGGACTGGAGCAGCTGGCTGCAACGGGATATCGAGTATACAGGAAGAGTTGTCGAACAGCTGCGGAAAAGGCATATTATGCGCTCAGCTCGAGTCTTAAATATTTATGTCACTACGTATCCTCCCGTTGATGATTGGGAATTTCTCATTGCTAAGCCTTTAACGTTTGACGGGAAAAATGAAACGGTTTTACATACTATTGTGTTACATCAGGCGAATGTAAAAGAGTCTTTGCAAAAGCTCAGCGAGATGACAGCAACGAAGATAGAAGTTTCAGATTTTGCTGTAGAAAATGAATCGTTTGACGAACTTGAACAGCTGAAACAAAAAACACTGTTTCTCGCCAGAGAACAGATAGAAAAAGAAAAACAGCTGTTTGAATACGGAAAACCGTTCTTTACGTATTTATTTATTGTGGCACAAGTTCTCATGTTTTTGTTTCTTGAATGGAAGGGTGGCAGTACGAACACGCGCGTTCTCATCGAATACGGTGCAAAATTTAATCCACTCATTAAACAAGGAGAATGGTGGCGGTTTTTAACGCCGGTGTTTTTGCATATTGGTTTCTTTCATTTACTAATGAATACATTTGCATTGTATTATTTAGGAACAACTGTTGAACGTCTTTACGGTTCTTTTCGCTTTTTTATCATTTATTTATTTGCTGGATTTTTCGGAACGCTTGCAAGTTTTCTATTTACGTCTTCCGTTTCCGCGGGAGCTTCCGGTGCGATTTTTGGATTGTTTGGCGCGCTTTTATACTTTGGAACCGTTTATCGTCATCTTTTTATGCAAACAATGGGAATGAATATTTTAAGTGTAATCGGCATCAATCTTCTGTTTGGATTTATTGTTCCGGGAATTGATAATGCCGGTCATATTGGCGGACTCATCGGCGGCTTTTTGGCGGCAAGCATTGTTCATTTACCGAAGCATCGTTTTGTTTCAAAGCAGCTGGTTTCTCTTGCCCTGATTGTTTTTCTTGTAACCGCAGGAATTTACTCAGGGTTACACAAACATTCGAGTGAAGATGTAAAAGTAACGATCGGCTTAGCACAGCATTACATTGAAAAAGAAAGGTATGAACGAGCGTATCGTTTGCTTAAAAGTATTGATGGTGCTGATATATATAAAGCTGAAGTGGACTTTCTTTTATCTTACATACAAATTAAACGAGGGAATATCGTAGCAGCGAAACAATATTTATTGTCAGCTGTTAAGACAAACCCTCGCTTCCATGAAGCGTTTTACAATTTAGCTCTCGTATATTTAGATTTAAAGGAATATACCAATGCCGAAAAGGCAGCTGAAGCAGCGGTCAACTTGCATCCAGAAAATGAGAAATATAAGCAGCTGCTTTCGGATATTAAGAGATTTGCTGAATAAGCTGTATTTTCTCTCCGTCCCTTGTTTCAAAAAGCACAATAAGATGAGTATAATCTTTACTAATAAAAATAACAGGCATCGTGCTGCCGGTAGGGGAAACGATTGTTCCATTTTTCTTTTTAATACCCAGGAAATAATTTTTATAAAGCCCTTCCCAAAGGTTTCCAATTATTTTCTGGGTTTTTTCTATGGATAAGTCCGGGAATGGTTGTTCGTTATAAACAATGAATTCCGGCAAATAGAAGTGGTAGTAGTTTTTTTCATGAATCGAAAAATGGATGACTAATTGTTTTGTTTTATAATCAAGAAATTGTCTAGTTGTTTGACTCAATACGTGCTTCCATTCTTTTTGTTCTGTTGTTCTTGCCTGACGAAATGACATGAAAGGACTGTAAGCTGAATCGATGACATACAAATAATCACCGCTCATTTTTTGACTGCTGCGAATGGTCTCTCCGTCATGGATTTCCCCGTAATGAAAAGAAATTGCTTGAAACAATTGACTATTTTTCTCTTTTACTATCTTTTCCTGCAGCAGCGTTTGACTATTCTCTTTCCACTTCGATAATGTTCCAAGTAAACGTCCATTGGCAAAAAGTAATGATATGTCTTGGCGTAAGTATACTTTACGGTCAAGACTAGATGTTGTATACCAGCGTAAGACATATTCATTATTTTTCTTTTTTGGCTCCAGAACGAGGCGGGTATCCGCTTTTGTAAATGTTACATTTGGGTCAAGAGGAAAAAAGATGATGCTTTCTCTTGTTGGTGGTTCTTTTGAAAAAGGTGATAAAAAGTAGAGCAAGACAAACAAAATGATAAGTATAGAAAGTGGGATCATCCGCTTCATTTTATTCCTCCATCTGCATTTTGGACAAGTTACTAACAAATGTATGAGCGCAACAGAAAAAATATGTATGAAACGATTTTTATTTGGCAATGATGGGGGATAAAAATGTCTGTTAATAGGCGGGTGGAACACATGGAAAATGAAGAAGTCAAACATCTTGTTTCCGCAAATTTAGACGAAAATATTACATATTTAAAAGAACGATTAGGGGTAGGAAAAAGCTTTGATGTTATTTATTTAGATGTAGAGTATGCAGGCCGTGCAATGGCTTTTTTTATGATAGATGGTTTTGTTAAAGATGATATTTTACATTATATTATGAAATATTTATCCACTCTTGATGAAAAGGTGTTACAGTCCGAACCGTTAGAAAAGTTATTGAAAGTCTATGTCCCTTATGTGGAATTAGAGAAAACAAACGATTTAGAGCGAATTGTCGATGGAGTGCTGGCAGGACCGACCGTATTATTAATTGATGGTGTAGCATATGCGATTTTAATTGATGCGCGTACATATCCTGTGAGAGGGCCACAGGAACCGGATATGGAGCGGGTTGTCCGCGGAGCGCGTGACGGGTTTGTTGAAACCATTGTGTTTAATACAGCATTAACGCGGCGGCGTATCCGCGATCGTTCTTTACGAATGGAGTATATGCAAGTAGGAAGACGTTCCAAAACAGATATTTGTATTTGTTATATTGAGGATATTGCTGATCCGGAAATTGTCAAAAAGGTGAAGGAATCGATTAAAAAAATCGATACGGACGGGCTGCCGATGGCGGAGAAAACGATTGATGAGTTTATTTCTGGAAGGCATTGGAATCCTTATCCAATCGTCCGTTATACAGAGCGGCCGGATACAGCAGCCGCACATTTGTATGAAGGGCATGTATTAGTGATGGTAGACGGTTCGCCAAGCGTTTTAATTGCACCGGCAACCTTTTGGCATCATTTACAGCATGCTGAAGAGTACCGCAATAAGCCAATTGTCGGGGCGTATTTACGATTGGTTCGCTTTTTGGCGGTGTGGGCGTCGATTTTTCTCCTGCCGCTTTGGTATTTATTAGTCACCAATCCTGAATTATCGCCCCGTTCTCTATCTTTTCTTACACATATGAAAATGGGAGATATTCCGCTGTTTGCCCAATTATTTATTATTGAAGTTGGCATTGATATGCTGCGAATGGCGGCCATTCATACACCTTCTTCACTTGCAACTGCTTTAGGTTTAGTGGCTGCATTAATGATTGGCGGAGTCGCGGTTGAAGTCGGGTTGTTTTCGAATGAAGTAATTCTTTATTTTTCTATTGCGACAATTGGCACATTTGCAACACCAAGTTATGAGTTAGGCCTAGCCAACCGGTTAGTCCGCCTTGCCTTATTAATAGCGACCGCTTTCTTTGGGATGTATGGTTATATCATCGGCATTACGTTATGGATGATGATGCTTATACGCATGAAATCATTTAATATTCCATATTTATGGCCGTTCATTCCATTCTCTTACCGGGCGATGCGCGATATATTTATCCGCTCACCGATTCCGTTAAAGAACCGCCGGCCGACGATTTTACATCCAAAAGATCCCGATCGTTAACAGAGAGTGTTCATTGTTAGCACTCTTTTTCTTTTGATCGATTCTTGACGATGATATGGTTTCTTATATACTTTATAGTGTACATGTATGAAAAAAATATGCACAATAAGCGATAACATAGGTGGAAACATGAAAACGATTTATGATGTTCAACAACTATTAAAAAAATATGGTATTATTATCTATGTTGGTGATCGTTTAGCGGATTTGGAACTGATGGAAGAGGAAATTAAAGAGCTGTATCAATCACAATTGATTGATGTGAAAGAGTATCAAATGGCCATTTTGTTGCTGCGGCATGAAGCACAATTGGAACGTGAAAAAAGAGAGAGAAATAAAGGATGAAATGAATATGACAGAAAAATGGTTAGTTGGTGTTGATTTAGGCGGAACGACAATTAAGATGGCATTTGTGAATATGTATGGAGAAATAATACATAAATGGGAAATTAGTACTGACCATTCTGAACAAGGAAAAAACATTATAACCGATATTGCTAAATCGATTGATCAAAAGTTAGAAGAGCTTGGTCAGACAAAAAGCAAATTGCTCGGTATTGGGATGGGCGCGCCTGGGCCGGTGAACACGGTGACAGGGATGGTTTATCAAACGACGAATTTACCGTGGAAAGACTACCCACTTAAAGATTTGCTTGAAGTAGAAACGTCGCTTCCCGTTGTTGTCGACAACGATGCGAATATTGCCGCCATCGGCGAGATGTGGAAAGGTGCGGGAAACGAGGCGAAAGATTTAATTTGCGTGACGCTTGGCACCGGAGTAGGCGGTGGCATTATCGTCAATGGTCAAATCGTTCATGGAACAAACGGTGCCGGGGGAGAAATCGGGCACATTACTTCGATTCCAGAAGGTGGCGCCCCTTGCAATTGCGGCAAAACCGGATGTTTAGAAACGATTGCCTCAGCTACAGGGATTGTTAGAATTACGAAAGAAAAATTAGCAAACACGGAAACTGCAAGCATTTTAAGACAAATTTACGAAGAAACCGGAAAGATTACTGCGAAGGATGTATTTGATGCAGCTAAAGCAAACGATGCATTAGCATTAGAGATCATCGACTATGTCACTTTTCATCTTGGCCTAGCATTAGCCAATTTAGCGAACGGTGTCAATCCAGAAAAAATTGTTATCGGCGGCGGTGTGTCGAAGGCGGGAAACATGCTAGTCGAGAAAGTGCGCCACTATGTGAAGCGTTTTGCGTTCCCACGTGTCGCTGAGGGTGTTCACATTACAATCGCAACGTTAGGTAATGACGCAGGAGTGATCGGTGGAGCCTGGCTGGCAAAAAATAAATTTGTGAAGTAAATATGGCGGTAATAAAGGGGGTCAATATAATTTTTCTATTGACTCCTTTCTTTTTTGTAACTTTTTCTATTCTAATTCGTCTATAAAATGTGTACAACTTTAATATCTTTATGACATTACTATTCTAGCGTCCTATCTTTGAAAAAGAATTGCTTTTTTGTTAAAAAAGTATTAAGATTGATGTTGGTTACTTAAGTAAAAACCTATTTATGTAAAAATTTACCAAATAATTCCATTTGAGTGTCGTGGTGAATATGGCGCTTCTTGAATAAAGGAGGGTTTCAATAGAATGAAAAACCTATCTTTCACCAAATATCGTTTTGCATTAATTGCGACGATTTTACTTTGGATTAAAACGTATATTGTCTATAAGACTAGCTTTGATATAGAAATTGAGTCATGGAAGCAAGAGTTTATTTTGTTTATTAATCCGCTAAGTTTCTTGCTTTTCGTGTTTGGTTTTTCGTTCTTTATGAAGGAGAAAGCACGCAACCGTTATATTATTGTCACAAGTTTTCTTACATCGTTTGTACTATATGCGAACGTAATGTTTTATCGCTTCTTTAATGACTTTATCACGCTCCCTGTATTGTTCCAAACGAGCAATATGGGAGATTTGGGGAACAGTGTGTTTGAGCTTTTCCGCTTTACAGATTTAATGATGTTTGCAGATGTTGTGTTATTGATGTGGCTGGTTCGAAAAAAATCAGCGCTCGTCCATTTTGAACCTGTAACGAAAAAAGAACGACGCGCTTATTATTTTATCGTTGCTGCAATCGCATTATTCAACTTAGGTTTAGCGGAAACAGAGCGCCCTGAATTGTTAACGAGAACATTTGACCGTGAAATGCTGGTGAAAAACATCGGCACATACAACTATCACATTTACGATATTGTGCTTCAGTCAAAATCAAAAGCACAGCGGGCATTGGCAGACAGCAGTGAACTTGCTGATATCGAAAACTACATTCGTGCGAACGAGAAAGCTCCAGAGAAAGAGTTATTCGGTATCGCGAAAAATCGCAATGTTATTATCGTTTCCATGGAATCGCTGCAAAGTTTTGTCATTAACAATACAATTAATGGACAAGAAATTACGCCATTTTTAAACCAATTTATTAAACAAAGTTACTATTTTGATAATTTCTATCATCAAACAGGACAAGGAAAAACGTCCGATGCGGAGTTTTTAATTGAAAACTCATTATATCCGTTAGGACGAGGTGCGGTCTTCTTTACTCATGCGACAAATGAGTATAGGGCAACACCAGAAATTTTGAAAAAACATGGCTATTATTCAGCGGTATTCCATGCGAATAACAAGAGCTTCTGGAACCGCGACATTATGTATCAATCATTGGGGTATGACAAATATTTTGCCCAAGAATATTTTGATGTGAATGAGGAAAATTCTGTTGGTTGGGGATTAAAAGATAAGTATTTCTTTGAACAATCTATTCCGTATTTAAAAACGTTGCCTCAGCCGTTTTATACAAAATTCATTACGTTAACGAACCACTTCCCGTTTGAACTAGAGGAAGAAGATAAAATGGTTCCTGAATATACATCAAACAGCCGTACACTAAATCGTTACTTCCCAACGGTTCGCTATATGGACGAATCGTTAAAGGTGTTCATTGAAAGATTGAAAAAAGAAGGATTATATGAAAACTCCATTATTATTTTATATGGTGACCATTACGGAATTTCTGAAAACCATAATAAAGCAATGGCACAGTATTTAGGCAAGGAAGAAATTACACCGTTTGATCATGTGCAGTTGCAGCGAGTACCGCTTATTATTCATATTCCAGGTGTGACGGACAAACACCCGAAAGTAATTTCTAAAGTATCTGGTCAAGTTGATGTGAAACCAACGCTTCTTCACTTATTAGGTATCGATACAAAAGATGATATACACTTTGGACAGGATTTGTTTGCTAAAGATAAAATGGATTTTGCTGTATTGCGTGATGGTAGCTTTATCACCAAAGATTATGTCTTTAAAGAAAACATCTGTTATGATAAGAAAACAGGTTTAAAAACAGACGTTTCTCATTGTGAACCATACATGGAAAAAGCGAAACAAGAACTTGATTACTCAGATAAAATCATATACGGTGACTTGCTCCGTTTTTACGACAATAAAAACAAAAAGATAAAAGAAACAAAACAGTAAAGAGGGTCTGACCCACATAAGTGTCTGACCTCACGTGTATTTCACAATGTATAATGTCCTATATATTGTGTTGTGAGGTCTGACACTTTGCTTGAGGGTCGGCCTCTTTTTTGTTTTTGGCAAGGCGAAAGGATCTCTTACTGAGACAGTAAACGAATATTATGTCAATAAGTGGAGTTCATGTTTCAAAGCATTTTTTCATACGATGAAAATAAGGTAGAGAGGAGGAGAGCAGAGATTTGAAAATAACGGCATACTTGAAAGATACATTATCTATGTACAGCCAATGGTTTGCTGTTCCTTATGAGTTACTGGTTGACGCAAATCCACATCTATCATCAGAGCAATTGAAGCAGGGGGAAACTGTAAACATTCCCGGTTATCAAACGTTTAAACAGACCCTGCAAACTCCTGATACATTGGAAAATATCGCAAAATCGTTTTCGATGCCATTTGAAGTTTTTAAGAGAGCAAATCCACAGCTATCTGAAGACGGTATAATAGCTTGTCAACAGCTCAATATTCCGAAACGAATGGATCAACCGATTGTGAATGGGAAAAGAAACTATGATTTTGCGACGATGAAAGAGGAATTGGATAAGTTATATCAATATTATCCGTTCATAAAAATACGTACGATTGGAAAAAGTGTACTCGGCCTTCCTTTATACGAAATTAAAATCGGCAAAGGTGCAAAACAAGTCCATATGAACGGTTCATTTCATGCGAATGAATGGATTACAACGGCCATCATTATGATGTTTGTGAATGATTACTTGCTGGCGTTAACAAATGGTCATATGTTGAATGGGTATGATGTATTATCGTTTTATGATCGTATTACATTATCGATTGTGCCGATGGTCAATCCTGATGGCGTAAACCTTGTATTAAATGGGCCACCTGAGGAGGAACCTTATCGAGGTGAAGTGATTCGCATAAATAATGGCAGTCTTGATTTTTCGAACTGGAAAGCAAATATTCGCGGCATTGATTTAAATAATCAGTTTCCAGCCAAATGGGAAGTAGAAAAAGAACGCAAACTTCCAAAAGCACCAGCTCCGCGGGATTTTCCTGGCTTTGCGCCATTGACGGAACCGGAAACGATAGCGATGGCTCACCTGACAGAGGAAAGCTGTTTTTCCAAGATTTTAGCGTTTCACACGCAAGGAAAGGAAATTTATTGGGGATATGAGGGATTAGAACCTGCTGAATCTGAACAAACTGTCAATGAGTTTTCTAGAGTAAGTGGATATAAGGCAGTACGTTATATTGACAGCCATGCTGGATATCGCGATTGGTTCATTTATACGCAGAAAAGGCAAGGATATACGGTTGAATTAGGAGAAGGCGTCAATCCGCTGCCAATTGAGCAATTGGATGACATATACAAAGACAGTCTCGGCCTTTTTTTAGCGGCATTATATATGGATTGAGGAGAAAAGGGATTAGTTGTATAATCAAAATGACATCAACACGAAAAAGGAGTAAACGATATGGCAATTGTCGATGTGACCGTCATACCACTTGGAACAGCTTCTCCAAGCGTAAGCGAGTATGTCGCAGAAATTCAAAAAGTACTCAAAACCTATAAGGATCAAGGGAAAATTGACTTTATGCTCACGCCGATGAGCACGATTATTGAAGGGGAGCTTGCTGTTTTATTTGAAGTGATTCAAGCCATTCATGAAGTTCCGTTTTCAAAAGGAATCCATCGTGTAGCGACCAATATTCGCATTGATGACCGTCGTGATATTCAACGCCGTATGGCTGATAAAGTGGCGAGTGTAAAAACGAAACTGGAAGACAAATAAAACACGCCGTCATGACGAAGGCGTGTTTTTCAAAGCTAATATTAGTGAGCAACCGGATATCCGTGATGAAGAACGGTCATGATTGTAAACCAGCCGAATACCGCAGCTGTACCTAAGCCAAATAATAATCCGAGTATATTCTTTTCACGCAATGAACGAATGACTCCGTAAAGCGCTAGTAATGTCACTAATGAAAAAATGATCACTAAACCCATTATACTTACCCCCTTTTGTCGAAAATGCGCCAATATATGTAGGAAAAGATTGATTTCCTTTACATTGTAATCTTTTTTTCCTTATTTGTCGAGGTCAAAAATGTGGATATTTATATCATAAGCAGCTGCTACTTTTTTTATCAAATCTTCGTAAGTTTTGTCCATAAAATAAATGATTTCGTTATTGCAGTGCTCTTTTGCAATTAAGTATTCTTCGTATTGCAAAAGAGCCATAGCAATTTCTGTAGCATCTCCCTCTACGATTGAGAAGGCAATAACGGTTTCTTGATAAAGATAAGTACGACCTTGTTCAGATATAAACCCATAGTCATTAAATAAATCGGTTCGTTCGGGATTCTCTAATTCCAAAAGAGAATATGTTTCTATGTTCGAGGGAAGGAGTTGTATGGACGACTCGAAAATGAGCAATTCACCGTCTTTATCAACGATTCCGTTATCGAATTCAGCGGTAAAAAGATTTTTTATTGTCGCTTCTACTCCTAATCTTTTTTGCATTGTTTTTCTCCTCTTATGCAATTTGTCTTTTAGTTCCTATTTTACAAAAAATAGTGTTAATATAGAATGGTCTTTAAAAAATAAAATTTGGAGGGCATGTATATGAAGTGGGAACGAATTCCATTAGGGCCTTTGCAAACGAATGCATACATACTATCTCATTCAAATGGAACGTGTATTATTTTCGATCCAGGCAGCGAGGGAAAGAAATTAGTAGATTATATTGAAAAGCAAGGGTTAACACCGTTGGCGATTTTGTTGACACATGCTCATTTTGATCATATCGGAGCAGTTGATGATGTACGAAATAAATGGAATGTACCTCTTTATATTCATCAAAATGAACAAGATTGGCTCGGAAATCCGATGTTAAACGGCTCGTATTATTTTCTGGGGGAAGAAGTGCAAGTAAAAGAGGCACAGCATGTTTTAACACATGAGCAGAAGTTAGAAATCGGCGAATTTATTTTTCAAGTTTTGGAGACGCCAGGACATTCCCCAGGGAGTGTATCATATTATTGTGAAGAGGTAGAAGCGGTGTTTTCTGGAGATGCTTTATTTGCCGGAAGCATCGGACGTACGGATTTACCGGGAGGAAATCATACGCAGCTGCTTAGAAGTATTCACGATAAGCTGCTTTCACTTCCTGAAGAAACGATTGTTTTATCCGGTCACGGTCCGGAAACAACAATCGGTATGGAAATGGATACAAATCCGTTTTTACATGGCTTTGAATAAAAGAAAAAATCCCTTCTCCATCATCGAGAAGGGCTTTTTTTGGGGGATGTTCTATTCATATAATGGGAGGGGATATAGTTAAGCTACTATATTAAAAATATAATAAATTTATTACTATGTCAATAGTGAAAACATAAAAAAGGAGAGTTTTATGAAAAGTTTTATCCATGAAGCGATTGAGCGCTCAGAAGAGGGGAAAATTTCATATTCAGAATATATGCATTTAGCTTTATATGATCCGAAGCTCGGATACTATATGCGCGAAAAGGAAAAAATCGGTCGGTTTGGCGATTTTATAACAAGCAGCAATATTTCCGATGTGTTTGGACAATTGTTCGCTAAAATATTTATACAATTAGTGGAAACAGAAAATATTCCACCGTTGATTTGCGAAATTGGCGGGGGGAATGGCAGATTTGCTCGTGCGGTGTTACAAGAATGGCAAAAACGTTCACCTGATACATATGATCGTTTGACATATATGATGATTGAAACAAGCCCGTATCATCGAACAAAGCAAAAGGAAACATTGCATCATCTTTCTGAAAGCATTGTTTGGTATGAACGCATTGAACAATTTTATCAAGATGTTCCCCGATTTAGCGGAATTGTATTTAGTAATGAACTGTTTGATGCATTTCCTGTTCATGTCATTCAAAAAAAAGAGAACGGCCTTTATGAAATTTTTATCACATCAAGAGAGGGACAATTGGTTGAGACGATGGTGCCGCTTGAAAACGAGGAAATTATTGCTTATTTGCAAGAGAGAAACATTTCTTTAGTAGATGGACAGCGCTTTGAAGTTCCGCTTATGATGAAACAATTTATTCTTGAGATGGGCTCGCTTTTACAAAAAGGTGTCCTATTTACAGTTGATTACGGTTATACCGATGAAGAATGGCAGCTTCCTGCACGCCGTGAGGGAAGTTTGCGCGGGTACTATCAACATCAGCTTATAACGAATCCGCTTGTTTTTCCTGGTGAGATGGATTTAACGACTCATATCCAATGGGATGCTTTGCGAATGTATGGGGAAGAAGCTGGATGGAAGTTTGTCAAACTCATTCGCCAAGACCAATTTTTATTGGAGGCAGGAATTTTAGAGTATTTAATGGAACATTATGACCCAAATCCGTTTTCCGAACAAAGCAGGCAAAACCGAGCGATTCGTACATTACTTATGGACGGAGGAATAAGCACAGCTTTTCAAGTAATGATTCAACAAAAAAATGTTTTGATCCAATGGGACAACATGTTTAAAGAGCATCCCTTCGTTAGAAGATGAGGGGTATATAAAAAAGCGATGATAAAGCTCATCGCTTTTTATTCTCCTATTCCTGGAACCATCATAAATGTTGTCCAGTAAGTGAACCCTGCAAAGAAAATCGTTAAATATGCGCCAAAGATATAAATATACATTCTTTCTGTTAATTTTAAGTAGCTTAACAGTAAGAAGAAACCTGTTTGGCCAAAGAAAATTAAAGAAGTTGTATGCATGTGGCCGAGGTAGAACATTACTGCGAAAATCCCAGTCCAGAATGCTAATACGCGGAACATACGATCCATTATGTATCCCTCCTTTTTGAACAAATCCCTGACTCTACCTATTATAATGTACATTTCATGCTTGTGTAAATATCGCTTTCGATTTTGTGATAATGACTAAATAAGAACAGGCATCACAGCCGTTTGTCATGTTTTCCTCTTCAATTAACTCCACTTCTGTAAATAAAGTTTCTAGCATGCCACGCATGAAGGCGCTATGCATATGACAAACGGTTTCTGGCTGATGAAACGCAATCTCTTTAAATGGACAATTGTAAATTCGAAAATAAATTTTGTTTTCATTTTCATCAATATCAAAAGTTGGATGGAATCCTGCCGTTTCCGCTGCTTTTTTTAAAATGTCTATTTTTTGTGAAAATGATAATTGATTAATCGGTTGTTCATGGGTGAGATGGTTTTCAACTAATTCTTTACCGAAATGTTTTCCTGTTTCATATAAAGCTTGCTTTCCAACTTCACCAAGCTTTATCATCGCTTGAATCGCAACTTTCGAAAGAAGCTGGTAATCACGAAATGGAAAGTAAAGCTGAATGACATCGTCTGATAGGCGGTATAAGCGGCTAGGGCGCCCACCCTTTCCTGTTTTTTGGGTTTCCGAAACAAGCAGGTTAACATCTTCTAATTTTGTTAAATGCAGCCGGGCGACATTCGGATGAATATGGAAGGCATCAGCAATTTCCTGAACGGATACTTCACCGTGCTTTTTCGTAATGTATTGATAAATATAATATCGTGTTGGATCAGCTAATACACTAGTTATTTTTAGAGTTTGTTCCATTTTTTTCACTCCTAAGACTTTCCATGCTAAATCCATTATAATACAGCCATTTTTTCATTGGAATGGTATTTATAGTAGTTAACTGTAGGGTTAGTGAGAAATTCACAATTTATTCAAATAAAATAAAGCATGATTATGATGTGAAGTAATCGCTTATGTCCAATTAAAAAAACGATAAGCCTGCAAGAAAAATTTTATTGATGACAAAAGATTAAATATGATCATGAAAATTCTTGTGATTTTTTAGGAAAAAAAGAAGGAAAAACAAAAAGGATAGCGAATAATGTCTAATGAAACAATGAAAAGGAGGTGTAGAGCTGGTTACTAAAATCGTTGTCGTGTACTGACCGATGGAAGGAATGGTGCATGACTAGACTATCGCTAACAGCGAGCCACGGGTTGTCTTTCACAATAGGTGAATGACAAGGGAAATCCCTTCCTGATGGAACTCGGTGAGAATCCGAGCGGTAGGCAACGTTTTCCTGATTCCGTTGCGGTTTTAGATTTTTATAGATTTTAGTAATCAGGGAATACATGAATACAATTGAACAATTGGCTGATCGGTTGCTCACGGAAGCTTGTTCGCTGCGGGCATCAGATATTCATATTGTTCCGCGTAAACATGATGCCATCGTCCAGTTTCGCCTAGACGGAGTATTGATCGAGAAAGAGGTGATGATGAAAGAAACGTGTGAACGGTTAATTGCTCATTTTAAATTTTTAGCCGATATGGATATCGGTGAACGAAGACGCCCGCAAAATGGAGCGATGGAAATGGAAGTAGGCAGTACCATTATAAATCTACGGTTGTCCACCTTGCCGACGATTTATGAAGAAAGCCTCGTTATTCGTCTTCTTTTTCAAGATTCATTTCTCCCATTATCACATCTCTCTCTTTTCCCAAGTACGATAAAAAAATTAGTATCACTTTTGCAACATCCATATGGTTTGATCATTTTTACTGGTCCGACTGGCTCAGGGAAAACGACAACATTGTACACGCTATTAAATGTGTGTAAAAACAAATATAATCAAAACGTTATTACGCTTGAAGACCCGATTGAAAAGCGAACAGAAAATGTGTTGCAAGTACAGGTGAATGAAAAAGCTGGAATCACATATGCAACGGGATTAAAAGCGATTTTGCGTCACGACCCGGATATCATCATGGTTGGAGAAATTCGTGATGCCGAAACAGCGAGAATCGCGGTTCGAGCCGCACTTACAGGTCATTTAGTATTAACAACTTTGCATGCAAAAAATGCGGTTGGTGCGATTTATCGGCTGCTGGAATTTGATGTTTCCTTGCAGGAAATCGAACAGACGTTGCTGGCGGTTACTGCTCAGCGGCTTGTTGAATTACAGTGTCCGTTTTGCGGTGAGCAATGTTCCCCGATTTGTCGAAAACAAAGGAAAATTCGCCGCACTTGTGTATATGAATTGTTATATGGCGAAGCGCTCACAAAAGCGATTCAAGAAGCGCGGGGTGAAAAAGTCACCTATCGCTATCAAACGTTACAGGATGCTATTAAAAAAGGAATTGCCCTCGGATTTTTATCCCCTCGCTTGTTACAAGGTTGGATGTTAAAATGAGACGAAAGAAAAAATGGTCACTTGAGAAGCAGGGAACGTTTTTGCTTCGTCTAGGAAAACTCCTTGATAAAGGATATTCCCTAGCGCAAGCAATCGAGTTTCTTGGAATTCAACAATCGTCTGCGCAGAGAGAGGAGTTGCAGCAATGTCTTTTGCAGCTTCGTTCCGGCGTTCCTCTTCATGAAGCATTGCAAAAGATTTATTTTCCTGCAGAAACAATTGGATATTTATTTTTTGCAGAACAGCATGGTAATCTTGCCCAGGGCTTATGCGAAGCAGGGAATATGCTTTTGTTAAAAGCCCGTTACATCAACAGGCTAAAAAGGTTATCTAGTTATCCGTTATTTTTGTTGTTCTTTATGATAACGATGTTGATACTGATTCAACAAATATTGTTTCCACAATTTGCCCACCTTTCTTCTTCGTTTTATGCTGAGGGTTCCTTTCTCTCATCCTCTTTTACTCATGCCTTTTCGCTTCTTCCTAACGTGTTTATTTCATTTCTTTTGTTTGTTCTTTTTCTTATCATTTTGTACTTTATCGGATTTAAACGTTTACATCCTGCTACGCAAATGAAATGGTATTTAGCGATTCCTTTTGTGAGGCGCTTAGTTGTGTTATACCATTCACAGCTTTTTGCGTTCCAATTTAGCAACTTATTAAATGGCGGCCTTTCTGTATATGAAGCGTTGCAAGTGTTTGAAAAGCAAACGAGTTTGCCAATTTTGCAGTTTGAAGCTGATAGGATGAAGAAACAGCTTGCCAAAGGAGAAAAGCTCGATTGTATTATTCAATCGAGAAAATATTATGAAAAAGAATTGGCGCTTGTCATCCGTCACGGGCAATCAAACGGAGAATTGGACAAGGAATTGTTGCACTATAGCCAATTCGTCTTACAGCGCATCGAAGAGACATTAGAAAGATGGCTTCGCGTTATTCAGCCGCTGCTCTTTTCTCTTATTGGTTTGCTTGTTGTATTGATGTATTTAGCGATTTTATTGCCGATGTTTCAAGTCATTAACCATTTATAGCGATAAGGAGGTTAAAAATCATGAAACAAAAAGGATTTACATTAATTGAAATGTTAATTGTCCTCATGATTATTTCCATTTTGATTCTCATTACCATCCCGAACGTAACAAAGCACAATAGCGTTATCAACAACAAAGGATGTGAGGCGCTGATTAAAATGGTACAGGCTCAGGTAAAAGCTTATGAAATGGAGAATGGAACAATACCGACAATCCAAGAGTTAATTGATCAAAAATATATCAAATCAAATAAATGCCCAAATGGAAATACGTTGCAGATTAATAGCAGTGGAGAAGTAAGTGAAAACGATGCGTAAAGAGAGCGGTTTTACGTTAATCGAAATGTTAATTGTGTTTACCATCATTAGCGTATTAATCATGTTAAGCGTTCCAAAAATGGATCATCTGGTTGAAAAAAAGCAAATCGACTATTTTATTGAGCAGTTTAAGGATGATATGTTGTATGCACAACAATATGCAATGACGCATAAGTCATCTGTTGTCATTGTTTTTTATCATCAACAACCAGTGTACCGAATGATGGAAGGGAGTGTTTTCGGACGGATTCTCCTTCAGCGCTCCTATTCAGTCAATCTGCAAATTCAGCCAGTTACTCTTCAATCACCGTTAATCTTTTTTCCAAATGGAAATGTCAACAAATCCGGAACGATTTTAGTTACTTATGGTAAACAAACTTACAAAATCGTCTTTTTGCTTGGGAAAGGTCGGTTTTATGTGCAAAAATTGTAACGGATTTACACTGATTGAGATGCTTGTTTCATTAGGAATTTGGCTTTTGGTAGCGACGATATTGCTTCCTTCATTTATCCAAATATCATTAGAACGAAAAAATGAAGAATTGAAAAGTATAGCTCAACAAATTTTAAATGAAGAATTGCGTATGTATGATTTAACAACGTTACACGATAAAACGATTCGACGCAACGATGTTCTTTATACGATCCGTTGGGAGTTTACAGAAAACGGAACCATGAAAGCATGCATTCGTTGGCAAGACTATACAAAGCGCGCCGTTGAAAGGTGTGGATACACGAAAAAATGAATAAACCGAACAGTGGATTTACGTTAGTCGAGATGCTTATTACGTTATCGGGCCTTTTCATCATCGTATCGTTCATGCCGATGTTATTGAACATTCAATGGATAAAGGAACATCAATCAGAACGTTTTAGCCGTCTGGAATGGCAAGTATTTGCGCGGCAAATCACGTCTGAAGTAAGGGAAGCAAGAGAAATGGAAATTAAGCAGTCAACCCTATATTTGTACAAGTTTAATGGTGAAAAAGTTAGCTTTGAAAAATACGGAAATTTGATTCGAAGGAGAGTAAATGGACAAGGACATGAAATTTCACTTCAATATATTTCCGGTGTTCAATATAAACTGGAACATGATGGACTTCGCATTAAAGTGATGACAGAGCAAGGAAAGGAATATGAAATGTTTATTATGACATTTTTTCAACCAAAGGAGAAAGTATCATGAACAACGAAAAAGGATTTGTCCTTCCTGTCACAATGATCTTTTCCTTCTTTCTTTTGTTATTGTTTGTTCATGTGATTGAGCTGTATAAAATGGAAATAGAGTTTGCCCATCATGAACAACAAATGTATGAACTAGATTGGCTTATGCAAATGGCAGTGACTGATATAAAAAACAAACTCAGTAATCTTTCTGACACAGTTACTGTCTTAGATGAGACTGTGGTATATCCAACCGGAAAAGCGCATTATCAGCTTAATCGGCTCAGTCAAGAACTAGTCAATGTTCATGTTTTATGTATTTCAAATAACGAGTTGGAATATAAAGCTGAGTTTACCTTATCTGTCCCAGGCATGGAACTGATAGAGTGGAAAGAAAAATATTAAACACCTGTTCTCAAAAGATAAGAAATATGATAAGGTGACAAAAAACGGAGTTAAATAAAGAGGAGAGCAAAGATGAAAGCCATTTTCTTAACAGGATTTATGGGAGCAGGAAAGACGTCGGTTGGCAAACAGCTTGGAAAGCGTTTAGGTCTTTTGGTTGTTGATACTGACAAAATGATTGAACAAAAAGTGGGAAAGTCCGTTAATGAGATTTTTGCTAAAGAAGGAGAAAGCGCATTTCGAAAATACGAAAGGGAACTGTTAAGGACACTTCCGCTTAAAAACATTGTTATAACAACTGGCGGAGGAATGGTCATTCAAAAGGAAAATCGCGATTGGATGAAAAAGCATGGTATCGTCATTTATTTACATTGTGAACCGGAAGAAATTTTACGAAGGCTTGCTAGTGACGAGACACGTCCATTATTAAAACAACCTAATAAACAAGAACAAATCAAAAGATTGTTGACAGAACGCTTACCTTATTATCAAGAAGCGCATTTTATGATTCATACAACGAACAAGACAATTGAAGAAATTGTTGACGATATTGTTGCCATGCTTAAACAGCACAAGTAATGGCCATACTGTATGATAAAAACAGGTGGTGACCATGCTTGTCAACGAATGATTATGTGAAATTTGTGACGCAGCAGTTCGTCACTTATATGGAACAGCCGAAAGAAGAAAGAAGAAAAAAAAGAGAACAACGAAAGCAAGAAAAGCTACCATTCTTAAATCGCTGGTTTGGCATTTTGCCATTTGGCTTGCTGTTATTGTTTAGACGAAAACGATGAGGCTGTCTCATAAGGGGCTGACTTTCTTGAACGATTGGGCGTTCTTGAGGTCTGCCCCTTTGCGTGTAAAAGAGCCTCGATATTTAACTTACATTTGGACGCGGCTGTAAATAAAACAAACCACCATTTATAATCGAAACGTGGATGCGCGGTTTATATTGCTCTTCTAATGCTTCTTTCTCTATATAATAACATTCTGGTCTTTCATCGATCTCTTCGTAAAAGTGGTCAAGCAGTTCTATATCTTCCTGCCATCTTTTTAACGCTTCATCTGCCCAAGAGTGATCGTCTTGTTGAATCATGTTTTTAATGTACTGTTCTAACCGAACAATTCCGCTTTGTGGTTTTATGAGCGGTGTGATTGTAAAACAATAATCCGGTATTTTAGGAGTTAGTTCGAGTTGTTCTAACCGATCTTGAAATTGTTCGACAATCGCTCCATTTATTAGGTGAAGCCCAAGTGATAAAAGAAAATCGCGTTTACGGTCACATTGGTAGGAAACTTTTACATTCAGACCAAGCCAGGGATGAAGCGGAACGAATTGTTGTTCTGAAGGTTGGATGTTTTCATAAAGGCGAATATAGCTGCCTCTTTTTTGTGCTGATTGAAAAATTTGATGCAGTCGCGGTGACCCGAAGTGAAGGCGTTCACCTTTGAGTTTTTCTGTTTCTTTCGTTTGTTTTGTAATGAATGTCAGTGTCATTGGGGCAGGAGTGCCGCCCGTTTTTTCGATATAATGCCAATAAAACGGGCGATTCATTAATTCTTTATCCATATCAATGGTTAATTCAGTAATCAAATAGCCATCACCATTTTCGGCAATTTCACATTGATTGGCGCGGAAATATCTTTCAAGAAAATGATGAATTTCATGTTGCTGCATATGTCGTCCCACCTTTATTTAAGTTGTCGGCAAAATCAATCATCGCCGTTAAATTTTCCATTTTGATTCTCATTTCTCCTTCGCTTCTGGAGTTGAAGAAGATATCATGCAAATAGTCTTCAAAATTATGAAGTTCCACTTTTGTCAGAATATCATCCAACTCCCCAATAACCCGTTCAAACAAATGAATTTTTTCATAGAGAAGCTTTAAAATATGCTCTTCGACAGTATCTTTTACAGCGAAATTGTAAATATAAACATCGTTTGTTTGCCCGAGACGATGGACGCGGCCAATGCGCTGTTCAAGACGCATCGGATTCCAAGGAAGATCATAGTTAATCACATGATGGCAAAATTGCAAATTGATTCCTTCGCCACCTGCTTCTGTAGCAATTAATACTTGCATTTTATTTTTAAACAGCTCTTTCATCCAATCTTTTTTTCCGCGCTTAAAGCCGCCTCGGAATGGGACAGACGAAATGCCGTGCTGTTTTAAAAACCATTGCAAATATAATTGTGTTGCACGATATTCCGTAAAAATAATCACCTTATCGTTGATGGATTGAATCAGTTCTAACGCTTTTTCGGCTTTTGAGTTTTTCGTTACCATGTTGATTTTCTCGATTAATTCATTAAAGTAAGGAGGAGTTTCTCCTTCGTGTTTTTTAAGCATATTTTTCAAAGTGACAAATAAAGCTTCACGGCTGCTACATACTTCACGGAGCATTGTAATGAGCGAAAATGGACTTCCCGCAGAAATGTTTTTCAGGGATTGAACCGCATTGTATAGTTCTCTTTCTTCTTTTGAAAATTCAATGATCATTGTTTCAACGTTCCGCTTCGACCACTCGATACCGGTATCCGTCCGGCGGTTACGAATCATTACTTTATTGACAAGCGATTTTAAATGCTCGTCTGCGTGTAAAGATCGTGTTTTTCCGTATTTTTCAGTAAAGTATGCAGCGTTCCCTAAGTGTCCCGGCTTTAAAAGAGAAACGAGATGAAAAATTTCTTCAATACGGTTTTGAATCGGTGTTGCTGTTAGCAGCAAGCAAAATTTCTTTTTCAGATTTTGCACGAACTCGTAGTTTTTTGTCTTATTGTTTTTTAGTTTGTGCGCCTCATCGATAATAATCATGTCATAGTTCTGTTCATAAATGATTTCCTTGTGCGGGCTTTTTTTCGCTGTGTCAATCGAAGAAACGACGACATCGCACTGTTCCCAAACATAACTCTTTTTTTGCTGAACAGCAGGGATAAAAAATTTTTCGTTAAGCTCCGTTACCCATTGTGATACTAAAGAAGCTGGAACGAGAATCAATACTTTTTTCACAAGGCCGCGAATCATATACTCTTTTAAAATAAGCCCTGCTTCAATCGTCTTCCCAAGCCCTACTTCATCCGCTAAGATTGCTTTTCCGTTCATTTTTTCAACGACTTGTTTGGCGACCTCAAGCTGATGAGGTAGAGGTGTCAAATGCGGCAAATGGTTCGGTGCCTGCAGCCCGTAAAAGTCAGGAATGCTTAAACGGTGGGCAACTTCTAAAGAAAGTTGATACAAATCCCAGCTTGACCAAGGCCCATCTTGTTCAAGTCGTTCAAGAAATCCTTCTTTCCAAGTGGAGTCAAATTCAATCTCAACCTTCATTCTCATCATTCCTTTATATATTTTTTCCGAACGATAAATACATCGAATATCATATATGTACGAAAATAATTTAACAAAATAAATAAAAATGACGTAAAAGTTCGGTTATTTTTCGTTTTTTTAACTGGAAAATCGTATTTTTTGTTGCTCTAAAAGGTCGATTAATGGTAGTATAATAATAAATTAGAAAGTTAAAAAAATTGTCGCATTGTCTGTGTTGTTTTAATAGTTTGACCATTTTTTTGAAAATTATATATGTGCGAATGAGAACAAGGGGAGAGACTACGTTTTTGTAGCGCCGAAGGAGCAAGCGGAATACGTGAATCTCTCAGGCAAAAAGACTCTTGTTTGACGCAACTCTGGAGAGTGTTCACATATGTGAACCACCCAAGAGGAAACCTATTGCTTAATAGGGAAACTTTCAGGTGCCAGGACAGAGACCTTCATATATTCATGATGGGGGTAATCTGTCCTTTTTTATTGAAAGTTTTGCTTATTTGAAATCTAATAATCGAAAAAGGACAACAAGCGACATACGCAAAAGGGGGAAGCATATGACACAGCTGAAACGTACACCACTTTTCTCCGTATATGCTGAATACGGAGCGAAAACGATTGATTTTGGTGGTTGGGAATTACCAGTTCAGTTTTCAAGTATTAAAGAAGAACACGAAGCGGTTCGCACCCGCGCAGGTTTATTTGATGTGTCACATATGGGAGAAATTGAGGTAAAAGGGAAAGAAAGTCTTGCTTTCCTGCAAAAAGTGATGACGAATGATGTTGCAAAATTAACAGACGGCCGTGCTCAATATAGTCTAATGTGCTATGAAAACGGCGGCACAGTCGATGATTTATTAATTTATAAAAAAGCAGATGATCATTACCTTCTTGTTGTCAACGCAGCAAATACAGATAAAGATTTTGATTGGCTTAAAGAACATCTGTTTGGTGATGTGGAGGTAACGAATATTTCTGAGCAAATCGCTCAGCTTGCTTTGCAAGGACCGCTTGCGGAAAAAGTGCTGCAAAAATTAACGGAAACGGATTTATCAGAAATTAAATTTTTTGGATTTAAAGATGATGTAGACCTCCAAGGTGTAAAAGCGCTTGTATCCCGCACTGGTTATACGGGAGAAGATGGTTTTGAAATTTATTGCCGTGCAGAAGATGCGGTGACGCTTTGGCATGCCATTTTAGAAGCCGGAAAAGAAGAGGGCGTGCTTCCGTGTGGTCTCGGTGCACGTGATACGCTTCGTTTTGAAGCGACGCTCCCTCTTTATGGTCAAGAACTTTCCAAAGATATTACACCGCTTGAAGCAGGCTTAGGATTTGCGGTCAAAACGAATAAAGAAGTCGATTTTATCGGCAAAGAAGTACTGAAAAAACAGAAAGAAGAAGGGACTTTACGTAAGCTTGTTGGCATTGAAATGATTGATAAGGGCATTCCGCGTCACGGTTATCAAGTATTTGCAGGTGAAGAAGAAATTGGTTTTGTCACAACAGGAACACAATCGCCTACATTGAAGAAAAATATCGGTTTAGCCTTGATTAAAACAGAATTTGCAAGCCTTGATACAGAAGTATACGTGGAAGTTCGCGGCAAACGTCTAAAAGCAAAAGTGGTAGCCACCCCATTTTACAAACGCGCGAAATAAATGAAAAAGGAGAGAAACTGCCATGCTTCATCGTTATTTGCCGATGACGGAAGAAGATAAACAAGAAATGCTGAAAGCGATTGGCGTTGAATCGATTGATGAACTGTTTTCTGATATTCCAGAAAGCGTTCGTTTTAAAGGTGAATATAACATTAAAAAAGCAAAATCTGAGCCAGAATTAATGAAGGAATTAACAGAGCTTGCGGCAAAAAACGCAGATATTAAACGTTACACGTCATTCCTTGGCGCTGGTGTATATGACCATTACATTCCGGTCATCGTTGACCATGTCATTTCTCGTTCGGAATTTTATACAGCCTATACTCCATACCAGCCGGAAATTTCTCAAGGTGAATTGCAAGCGATTTTTGAATTCCAAACGATGATTTGTGAATTAACGGGAATGGATGTTGCAAACTCTTCGATGTATGACGGTGGTACAGCACTTGCAGAAGCGGCTATGTTAAGTGCAGCTCATACAAAAAATAAAAAAGTGCTTGTATCAAAAGCGGTTCACCCTGAATATCGTGATGTGTTGAAAACATATGCGAAGGGACCGGGGATCGAGATTGTTGAAATTCCGTTTAAAAACGGTGTTACAGATCTGGAAGCGTTAAAAGCGGAAATGAACGAGCAAGTCGCTTGCGTCATTGTGCAATATCCAAACTTTTTCGGACAAATCGAACCGCTGAAAGACATTGAGACAATTGCACATACAGGTAAAAGTATGTTCGTTGTCGCGAGCAATCCGCTGGCACTTGGCATATTAACACCGCCTGGCCAATTTGGTGCGGACATTGTTGTCGGTGATGCTCAAGCCTTCGGTATCCCAACGCAATTTGGCGGACCGCATTGCGGTTATTTTGCGGTAAAATCGGCGCTAATGAGAAAAATACCGGGCCGTCTTATTGGACAAACGACAGACGAAGAAGGACGTCGCGGCTTCGTGTTAACGCTTCAAGCGCGTGAGCAGCATATCCGCCGCGATAAAGCGACATCAAATATTTGTTCGAACCAAGCCTTAAACGCCTTAGCGGCTTCTGTTGCCATGACAGCGCTTGGCAAAAAGGGTGTAAAAGAAATGGCGACGATGAACATTCAAAAAGCGCTTTACGCGAAAAAGGCATTCGTTGAAAACGGTTTTGAAGTGCCGTTTACGGGTCCGTTCTTTAACGAATTTGTCGTGAAGCTCAATAAGCCGATAAAAGAAGTAAACAAACAATTGCTTGAAAAAGGCATTATTGGCGGCTATGACTTAGGGCGTGATTATCCAGAGCTTGAAAATCATATGCTTGTTGCTGTAACAGAGTTGCGTACAAAAGAAGAAATCGACATGCTTGTCAAAGAATTGGGGGATAGCCATGCATAAAGATCAACCGCTTATTTTTGAAATCAGTAAACCAGGCCGTATCGGTTACAGTCTGCCAGAGCTTGACGTTCCTGCAGTCAATGTCGAAGAAGTAATTCCAGCCGATTATATTCGCATACAAGAGCCGGAACTTCCGGAAGTGTCTGAGCTTGATATTATGCGCCATTATACAGCTCTTTCTAAGCGAAACCATGGTGTGGACTCTGGATTTTATCCGCTTGGCTCTTGCACAATGAAGTACAATCCAAAAATGAACGAAAATGTCGCCCGACTTTCCGGATTTGCGCATATTCATCCGCTTCAACCGGAAGAGACGGTACAGGGCGCGCTCGAATTAATGTATGATTTACAAGAACACTTAAAAGAAATTACTGGCATGGACGCGGTGACATTACAGCCTGCTGCGGGTGCGCACGGCGAGTGGACAGGTTTGATGATGATTCGCGCATATCATGAAGCAAATGGTGATTACAAGCGTACAAAAGTCATCGTTCCAGATTCGGCGCACGGCACAAACCCAGCTTCGGCAACAGTGGCTGGTTTTGAAACAGTTACCGTTAAATCTAATGAAAATGGTTTAGTCGATTTAGAAGACTTAAAACGAGTAGTAGGACCAGATACGGCAGCATTAATGTTAACCAATCCAAATACGCTCGGCCTTTTTGAAGAAAACATTTTAGAAATGGCGAGCATCGTTCACGAAGCCGGTGGTAAGCTATATTATGACGGAGCAAACTTAAACGCGGTATTAAGCAAAGCAAGGCCAGGAGATATGGGCTTTGATGTTGTGCATTTAAACCTTCATAAAACATTTACCGGTCCTCACGGCGGCGGCGGTCCAGGCTCTGGTCCGGTCGGTGTGAAAGCGGATTTAATTCCGTTCTTACCAAAACCAGTCGTTTCTAAAGGGGAAAACGGTTATTATCTTGATTATGACCGACCGCAATCCATCGGCCGCGTGAAACCGTTCTATGGCAACTTTGGTATTAACGTTCGCGCTTACACATACATTCGTTCAATGGGGCCAGATGGCTTAAAAGCAGTTACAGAATATGCAGTATTAAATGCGAACTACATGATGCGCCGCTTAGCGGAATATTATGATTTGCCGTATGACCGTCATTGTAAACACGAATTCGTTTTATCGGGCAAACGACAAAAGAAATTAGGTGTGCGCACGCTTGATATCGCGAAACGTCTCTTAGATTTCGGTTATCATCCGCCAACGATTTACTTCCCGTTAATCGTTGAAGAGTGTATGATGATTGAACCGACTGAGACGGAATCAAAAGAAACGCTTGATGCCTTTATCGATGCAATGATTCAAATTGCGAAAGAAGCGGAAGAAAACCCGGAAATGGTTCAAGAAGCACCACATACAACGGTTGTCAAACGTTTAGACGAAACAACGGCGGCACGTAAACCAATTTTGCGTTACCAAAAACAATAATGGACGAAAAAAAGTGATTCGCCCCATTTTGGGTGAATCACTTTTTTCGCACTTTTAAGTTTCATTATAAGAACCATATGATCAGTTATTATTGTTTGACCATTTCATCTAATAGCAGAATTAGTATATGATCAATATGGGCGAAAAATAAGGAGGCTGACCTTAAAGCAAAGTGTCAGTCCCCACAACCATATATAGTACATAACGGTTAGATGAGAACACTATATATGATGAATTTCACGTGAAGTTAGACAACTTTGGAATAGCCCCTTTATTTTTTCGTTTTCACTTTTCCTGTCCATTGTTTGAAGCCGCCTTTTAGATGGTAAAGGTCTCGATAACCTTTACGGTAAAGCATTTGTGCGGCACGGCCGCTGCGAAGTCCGCTTTGGCAATATAAATAAATCGGCTGGTCAGGACGAAGCTCTTTCATGCGCATGCGCAATTGTGTAAGCGGAATGTTGCGCGCTCCTAAAATATGACCTGCCGCATATTCTTCTGGTTCGCGAACGTCAATGAGCTGAGCTTTACGATAGCCGGCCCGGAATTCTTCTTGAGTAAGCGTTTTCACTATTTTTCGTTGCATCAAATACGTGAAGACTGAATAAGCGATAATTGCTCCAAGGACAATTAATGCGATTTCCACGACTTGAGCCCCCTTCTCTCTCTTTATTTCGACAATTTCTATTATATAAGTGTTGTAAATGAGAAGCAAAGAGTTTTCCATTAAACTATTTTGTTTGTTAAACTAGTAAAGGCAAATATAATAAAGAAAAGCGGAGGCGAGCGCCTAACCGCGACCAGCATTTCAAAGTCGTCGAGGAGGCTATTGCCGCCGCAGTGGGGATTTGAAATGTTTCGAGCGGTTGCGAGCCGAGCTAGACAAAAAAGAAAAGTAAAGAGGGTTGAAAGATGGGAAAAGAAATCTGGCGTTTTATCGATTCGGGTAATTGTTCACCCGCGTTTAATATGGCATTAGACGAGGCGTTGCTTGAGTGGCATAGCGAGGGGAAGATTCCGCCGACCATTCGTTTTTATGGTTGGAATCCACCAACGTTATCAATAGGATATTTCCAAAAGGTCGAAAAAGAAATTGATATGGAGGCTGTAAGAAAACATGGGCTTGGGTTTGTGAGACGCCCGACAGGTGGACGTGGTGTGCTTCATGACAAAGAGTTAACGTATAGTGTCATCGTATCTGAGGAACATCCGGACATGCCAAAAACAGTAACGGAAGCGTACCGCGTTATTTCACAAGGAATTTTAGAAGGATTTAAATTACTAGGACTCGATGCTTATTTTGCGGTGCCGAAAACGGAAGAAGAAAAAGCGGATTTAAGAAATCCGCGCTCAGCCGTTTGCTTTGATGCCCCTTCTTGGTATGAGCTTGTTGTCGAAGGAAGAAAAGTAGCGGGAAGTGCGCAAACGCGGCAAAAAGGGGTCATTTTGCAACACGGTTCTATTTTGCTCGACCTTGATGAAGACTTGCTGTTTAGCTTGTTTAAATATCCAAATGAGCGCGTCAAAGAGCGTTTGCAGCGCAATTTTAAAAATAAAGCGGTTGCGATTAACGAGCTAACTGACCGTAAAATAACGGTGGAAGAGGCGAAAGAAGCATTTTATAAAGGATTTGAGAAAGGGCTTAATATCGTTTTAGAACCGTATACATTATCAAGTGAAGAACTTGAGTATGTGAATGAAATTGCCAGAACAAAATACGAAACAGATGAATGGAATTTTAGAAGATAAAAAGGCTGGCTCGCAAGGGTCTGACTCCCTCTAGCGATTATAGGAATGGTTTCTATTAGATTGACTCTATACATTGTATTGGAGGGGGCTGATCATTTGAATCAGCCTCTTTTATATAGGTATTTTGTCATTCCATCTTTATAGCAACCCCGAAAATTCTCCATTTCTCTTTAAATTGGGGGAGATTCTGACTTATAACTCCCTTTTTCTCCATTTTCTACTCTTTTTTTTATTTGACAAAATCGTAATTATCTGACCAAAAACACAATATGTAGTATGGGTAATACGGGAAATAATACTATATATTGATTTTTTTAGTTGCTTTTTTTTGTTGCGATATGGTAATTTAATCTAGACAGAATTCGAAAGACGAGAAAGATTTGAAAGAAGAGGAGATGTTGGAGAATGACGGTTGCGTCTTCGGAAAAAATGAAAATTAATATCGAAAAACTGAACGAGGATATTCGCCTTTTCCCACAAGTACATCCGATTACAGGGGATATGAAAATTACGTATAAAGGCGTTTCTCGTTTAGTGATGCTGGATCGTTATTCATTTAAAGATACGGAGAAGTTGACGTTAGGTGTCGGCGATTTTGTCGTTTTAACCGTAAAAGAAGACCCAAAGTTTCCAGCACGTGGACTTGGATATATTATCGACATTGATTGGGAAAATAAAAAAGCAAAGGTACTAGTAGAAGAAGAGTATCGAAACGTGCTCGAAGGAGAAGAAGCAGAAACCGGAGTTGTAGTCCGTTCGCTTGATGTAATTGAAAAGCCGCTTGAAGTGTTTTATGAACAAATTGCCAAACGAAACGCAACCGGTTTAGCGGCTGTCGAGAAAACCGAAGAAAAACGAAAAGAATGGTTTGAAAAGTTTTATCAAGAGTTAGTGAGTTTGAATTTCGTGCCGGCTGGACGTGTGTTGTATGGTGCTGGTTCAGATACGGATGTGACCTATTTTAACTGTTATGTCATGCCGTTTGTGAAAGATTCCCGCGAAGGAATTTCCGAGCACCGGAAACAAGTGATGGAGATTATGAGCCGCGGTGGTGGTGTGGGCACGAACGGTTCAACATTGCGCCCTCGCAACACATTAGCGCGCGGAGTAAACGGAAAATCGTCCGGATCGGTCTCATGGCTTGATGACATCGCGAAATTAACCCATCTTGTTGAGCAAGGTGGCTCCCGTTAAAGTAGCGCCAATCGGCGGGAGTAAAATCTCGTGAATTGCTGGGACGCCCTAAAGCCAACTTGACCACAACGTAGCTGGCAACGGCAAGCGTGACGGTTTAAAAACAAGTTGGATAGAGCATGGGCTATCAGCAGCCAAGCATCTCTGGAAACGGAGATGAAGGTTCAGAGACTATCGAAACTTCCTAAGACATTCAGTTATGGAAGGAGTAGACTAAACGTGCGGTAACGCTCGTTTAGGGCACGAGACAAAGAGGAGCACCCTCTTTGATGAAATAGTCCGATCTCTAGTGAAAACTAGAGAGCTAGGCAGAAATGACCTAGCCCACTCGAGTAACGAGTGAGTAACAAACAGCGTGGCGCTCAAATGATTATGTTAGCCGACTGGCATCCGGACATTATTGAATTCATTATTTCAAAAATGCAAAATCCACGCATTTTGCGTTATTTGATTGAAAATATGGAAGATGAAGGCATTAAAAAAGCGGCGCAAGATAAATTGAAATTTACGCCGTTAACCGAGCAAGAACGCGCGATGTACCAAGCGATTGTCAATTATAAAAACGTGCCGGGCTACGGCGGTTTCAACGAGAAAATTATTAAAGAAGCCGAAGAAAAATTGCGCACAGGCGGCACATACAGTGTGCATAACCCAGACTTTTTAACGGGAGCGAACATTTCCGTCTGCTTGACGAAAGAGTTTATGCAAGCAGTTGAAGAAGACGGAGAGTATGAATTGCGCTTCCCGGATATTGAAACGTATTCGGAAGAAGAAATGCGTATTTACAATGAGAAATGGCATGAAGTTGGCGATGTGCGAGAATGGGAGAAAATGGGCTATCGTGTTCGTGTGTACCGCAAAATTCGTGCGCGTGAGCTTTGGAAATTGATTAACATTTGCGCGACATATTCAGCGGAGCCGGGCATTTTCTTCATCGACAACGCCAACGATATGACAAACGCAAGAGCGTACGGACAAAAGGTGGTTGCGACAAATCCGTGTGGTGAATGATTTGCCTCACGTTAAAAACTGCGGAATGAAGCAGGAACCCTGAGATGGGAACCTGAACCGAAGGCTGAGCCTAAAAACTCAGTCAGGGGCAACGCATAGGAGCTGAAACTTCAACAATAACCTCTTCATAAAGTTATGACAGGTTCAATTTATTTAATTAGAGACGTTATAAATGGAAAATGTTATGTTGGCCAGACTATCCAAAATCCAGAAGATAGGTTTAAATAACACTTAAAGCTTTTGAAGACCAATGAAAATCAACTAATTTCAAAAGCCATAAGAAAATATGGACGAAAATCATTTCAGTTTATTATTTGGGGGACGAATATTCCTGAAGAAAAATTAAATGAGAAAGAGATTGATTACATTCAAAAGCTTGGTACGCTCCATCCAAATGGATATAACTTGTCTGAGGGCGGACAAAAAGCAAAACGTCAGCCAGTGTTGTTAGAAAAAGAATTTACGATTCTCAAGTGGATAGATGAGGGAAAATCCTTACGAGAGATTGCTTCAATGTTGGGAGTAACACACAAAGTAGTTAAAACTATACTCAATAGAAATCAAATACAACCGATGAAAAGAAGCAAACATAAACCTGTTATTACTGAAGAGGAAAAATTGAAAATTGCTCAACTGTATCGGAATGGACTATCAACAAAAGAAATAGCCTCAATGCTGAATAGAAGTGAAAGAGGTGTAAGAAGATACAGGGGTTATTGTTGAAGAATATAATGCTGTCAGAAAAAATCTGACCACTTAAAAGCTGACTACCTAAAAGCTTTTAAGTGCCCACGAGGCCGCAGCATTAGACAATATGTCTAATGAAAACGTATGCTGAACTAACGGGAAATGAACCGTTAGAACTAGAGGATAAAAAGCCTCTAGGGTAACAGATTGGAACAACCACTCGCGCCGTATTCCGTGTGCAACTTGGCAGCGGTGAATTTAGCGAATATGGTCGACAAAGAAAAGAAAGTCGTCGACTACGAAAAGCTAAAACGCACCGTAGAAATCGGCGTGAGAATGCAAGATAACGTCATTGACGCAACCCCTTATTTCCTTGAGGAAAACAAAAAGCAAGCGCTCGGTGAACGCCGCGTTGGCTTAGGTGTGATGGGTTTGGCGGACTTGCTGATTTATTGTGAGAAAGAATACGGCTCCGAAGATGGAAACAAGCTTGTCGATGAAGTGTTTAAGACGATCGCTACGACAGCGTACCGCGCATCGATTGAGCTTGCGAAAGAAAAAGGCAGCTTCCCGTTCCTCGTCGGTGAAACGGAAGAAGAAACGCAAAAATTAAGACAAGCCTTCATTCATACAGGCTATATGAAAAGAATGCCGGAAGATATTCGCCAAGACATTTTAAAATACGGCATTCGCAACTCACACTTGCTGACTGTGGCTCCGACGGGTAGTACAGGAACCATGGTCGGCGTTTCAACAGGATTAGAGCCTTATTTCTCATTCTCTTACTACCGCAGCGGCCGTCTCGGCAAGTTTATTGAAGTCAAAGCGGATATTGTTCAAGAATATTTGGATAAACATCCAGAAGCAGATCCAAACAACTTGCCGCATTGGTTTGTCACAGCGATGGATTTATCGCCAGAAGCGCATGCTGATGTGCAATGCATCATTCAACGCTGGGTTGATTCAAGTCTTTCTAAAACAGTGAACGCGCCGAGAGGCTATACGGTTGAGCAAGTACAGAAAGTGTACGAGCGTCTGTGGAGATGCGGCGCGAAAGGCGGTACTGTTTATGTCGATGGAAGCCGTGATGCACAAGTATTGACATTGAAAGCAGAAGAAAACACGTTTGAAGAACAGCTTGAATTAATCCCAGAAGAAAAAGAACAAGAAACAAAACGTGCCGTTGTGTTGGTTGATACGATTCAAGACTTGCGCTCAACCGATGTAACGATCGGCTCTGAAGTCGGAAACATTTGTCCGGTTTGCCGCGAGGGTACGGTAGAAGAAATCGGCGGCTGCAATACATGCGTAAGCTGCGGTGCGCAATTGAAGTGTGGATTGTAATTTAATATAGGATTTATTTACTTGGAAAAGGAGCTGTCTCATGAGGTTATGAGACAGCTCCTTTTTTATTGTTAGTTGAAATAAACATTTTACTAATAATAAAATGGATGGACATGTATCTGACTAGTTAAAGGGAAATAAGCTAAGTGTATCGCAGCAATATACTCCTGTTCAGCTATATAGTGAAGGAATGGAAACGATTGTTTTCATTCCTTTTTTTATTTTTCGCTCATACTAAAGTGTAAGTATGGACGAAAATGAGGTGAAATGATGGAACCGTTTATTCCACAGCTTGTTTATTTTGAACCTGAGGCGCTGAACTACCCGCTCGGACAAGAACTAAAAGAAAAATTCGAAAAAATGAACATTGAAATTCGTGAAACGACGTCGCATAATCAAGTGCGTGGCATTCCGGGAGAGAATGAGCTGCAAAAATACCGCAATGCGAAATCGACCCTCGTTGTTGGTGTCAGACGTACATTAAAATTTGACACGTCAAAGCCATCTGCTGAATATGCGATTCCACTTGCGACAGGATGTATGGGACATTGCCATTACTGCTATTTACAAACGACGCTCGGAAGTAAACCATACATTCGCGTGTACGTCAATTTAGACGATATTTTTGCCCAAGCGGAAAAATATATGAACGAGCGTGCTCCGGAAATTACGCGGTTTGAAGCCGCTTGTACGTCTGATATTGTCGGAATTGACCACCTTACGCATTCATTGAAAAAAACGATTGAATTTATCGGAACTACAGAATATGGTCGGTTGCGTTTTGTGACGAAATACGAACACGTTGATCACTTGCTAGATGCGAAGCATAATGGGAAAACGAGATTCCGCTTTAGCGTCAACTCTCGTTATGTCATTAAAAATTTCGAACCGGGAACTTCTTCATTTGAAGCGCGGTTGGAAGCGGCAAGAAAAGTCGCCAGTGCTGGCTACCCGCTCGGTTTTATCGTTGCACCTATTTATATGCATGATTATTGGGAAGAAGGATATTTTGAGTTATTTCAGCGTCTTTCCGAACAACTTCAAGGTATTGATCGAGCCAATTTAACGTTCGAACTGATTCAACACCGTTTTACGAAACCGGCAAAAGCGGTCATTCAAAAACGCTATCCAAAAACCAAACTTGATTTGAACGAAAGTAAACGAAAATACAAATGGGGAAGGTACGGAATCGGAAAATATGTGTACCAAGATGAAGAGGCTAAAAAGCTCGAAACAACAATGAGACAATATATTTCACTATTTTTCCCTGAGGCGGAAATACAATATTTTACCTAATTCCTGTTCTTCTTGTCATTTTTGATAAGAATGGTATATTATAGTACTGATTCTTCATTTTTATGTAGTGTATTTTTTGACAGGAGGGGGACATTATGCCGACACCAAGTATGGAGGACTATATTGAACAAATTTATATATTAATTGAAGAAAAAGGCTACGCCAGAGTATCAGATATTGCCGAGGCGTTGTCCGTGCATCCCTCCTCAGTAACAAAGATGGTGCAAAAATTAGATAAAGATGAATATTTAGTATATGAAAAATATCGCGGTCTAGTCTTAACCGCTAAAGGAAAGAAAATCGGCAAGCGGCTCGTTTATCGTCATGAGCTGCTGGAACAATTTATGCGCATCATCGGTGTCGATGAAGAAAATATTTATAACGATGTGGAAGGAATCGAACATCATTTAAGCTGGAATGCAATTGATCGAATCGGAGATTTAGTGCAGTATTTTGAAGAGGATCCAGCTCGAGTGGAAGCGCTTCGAAATATCCAAAAGCAAAATGAACAAGAAGCATAAGGGAACAAGGAAAAAACTTGTTCCTTTTTTATATGTTATGTACTAATTCCGTTGTTTCCCCATTAAACATGTAGAAAAACAACAAAGGGGGAAGCAGCATGGAAATTGATGGTGTGTTCTCGGGTGGCGGGATAAAAGGGTTTGCATTAATTGGTGCTTATCAAGCGATTGAAGCGAAGGGATTTCGATTTAAGAGAGTGGCGGGAACAAGTGCCGGTTCATTAATTGCCGCGCTCATTGCTGCCGGTTTTACAAGCGAGCAATTGATAAAAGTTGTCAATGAACTGAACTTGAAAAACTTACTTGATGAACGAAAAATATGGCTTCCATATCCGCTTGCCAAATGGATTTTACTATATTGGCGGATGGGGTTGTATAAGGGAGAATTATTCGAACAATGGCTTGAGAATGTGCTCGCGGCAAAAGGAGTAAAGACGTTTGCAGACTTGCCGAAAGAAAGTTTATATATTATTGCTTCTGATTTAACGAATGGAAGAATACTCGTATTGCCTGATGATTTATGCGAATACGGGATTGATCCGGGAACTTTTTCCGTTGCGAAAGCGGTTAGAATGAGTGTGAGTATTCCATATTTTTTTGAACCGGTAAAACTATGCACGAGTGAAGGAAAACATATCATTGTTGACGGGGGAATACTTAGCAATTTTCCGCTTTTTTTATTCGATGAAGAAAAAGAAGTCAAAAAGCGCCCAGTTCTTGGTATTCAACTAAGTGCAAGACTAGAAAAAAAGCCAAAAAAGAAAATTACAAATGCGATTGAACTGTATGAAGCATTATTTGAGACAATGAGGGAGGCGCATGATGCCCGTTATGTTTCAAGGCGTCATGAAAAAAACATTGTGTTTCTTCCTGTGAAGCATGTTGTCTCAACAGAATTCACCATTACCGACGAAGAACGAGACCGCCTAATTGAATATGGAAGAAAGCGGACAGAGCTGTTCTTAAAAAAATGGACATATTAAAAGAAAAACGGAGACGCCCCAATTTCGCCTAAAGGCAGCCCACGTCCTGTGGGCAACGGCGAAATGTCGCCATCCTAGCTCCCTCGAAGCCAAATGTTCTTCACCCGCAGAAGTGCTTGACACTTCGAGGGGGACTTATTTGGCACGAAGAGCTAGGCGTCGGAGCTAGACAAAGAAAAGTGAAAGCGAGATATGGCTTTAACGAAAAAGAAGAACCGAGCTAAAAGAACGCTCGGTTCCTCTTTTTTCCCTTTTTCCCTTCGATGACCGTTAAATGACTAGTTGTTCGTTTTCTTTGTAAACTTGGGCGGGTGCCTTTTTTTGTCGATTTTGCACGGGCGGTTTTCAACAGCGTGTTTTTGTCGCGCTCATGATGACGTTTCTTGGATTGATGCACGGCTTTCATATAAGAGGAATGCTCTTTGCCCATGCGCCGTCTTATAAGCAATTGGTAAACAGCATAAACGGCTGCGATGATGAAAACCACTAATAGCAGTTGGCGAATGATGTCAGCCGGCTGATTGAACAGCTTGTGAGTAAAACCAATACCCCCCAATAAAAGAATGAGCCAAATAAGCGGATGAATGACCCGACGACGCAATGAATCCACCTCCCTAAATTGTCTTATCCATAACAGCCGTTTTGCTAAACGATCTCTTTGGCTTCCGCTTCACTTTCTTCTTCAAGACGTAACAGCTCTTTAAAAGATGCGATCGCTACCTCAACCTGGTCATTTGTCGGTTCTTTCGTTGTTAATAGCTGAAGCCATAGACCGGGATAACCGAGCCAGCGCAAAACTGGTATGTCTCGAAGCTTGTTGGTTAATTGCAATACTTCAAAAGAAATGCCAAGAACAACAGGAATTAACGCAAGACGGTTCACAATCCTTAACCAGAGTGGATCGGTTGGTACGGCCATATATACGAAAACGCCGACAATGACAGTGAACAAAATAAAACTGCTGCCACAGCGGTAATGAAGACGCGATTGTTTTTGCACACTTTCCACCGTTAACGGTTCATTATTTTCAAAGGCATTAATGACTTTATGTTCGGCACCATGATATTGGAACACACGCTTTACTAATGGTGTTAACGAAATAAAATAAATATAAGCTAACAACAAGATAAGCTTAAAAAAGCTTTCAACGAAGATTTGTGCCAAATCTGATGAAAACACTGGACGGGTAAGTTCAGCTAAAAAGACGGGGATAAGCGTGAACAGAAATTTTCCAAATAGAAAAGATAACACGCTAACGACTGCAACTCCGAGAATCATCGTTAGTTTTGATTCGTTTTTTTGTTTTTCAGCAATGGTTGCATCATCTTTTGGATCCATATCGTAACGGTCGGTTGAAAATTGTAAATGTTTTGAACCATTTGCGCTTGCTTCAAGAATAGCGATGATGCCGCGAATAAAAGGGATTTTCTTTAAAAATGTCCATGTTGGATGATCTTTTCTTGGTAAGCGAAAATATTCAATTGTCTTATCCTTTCGGCGGATTGCTGTGACGTAGTGTTTTTTTCCTGCAAACATAACTCCTTCTACAACAGCTTGACCACCGTATACAGGCTTCATTGATTTTTTCATGTTTTACACCAACCTATCTAAATAATCCTTACATCATTTTCATTTTGTTATTTTATATTTTACAAGAAACAGGAAGAAACCTCTAGGCTGATGTTATTATTATCCTTACCAAAAAATAACGTATATAGACGCACCTTTCCGTTTTTTACTGATCATTTATTCATGAGTTGGTTGATTATGGACATACTATAAGTGGAGGTGTTGCTAATATGGACCATGAACAAAGCAAAAATCTACAGCTTGAACAAAATCAAAAAGAGCGGCCGATGTCTTTAATTATGAAAGTAGTCATTACAGGATTTTTTGGTGGAGCGTTTTGGAGTTTATTAGGATATTTTGCTTATACATTTCACTTTACGGAACTTAGTCCGAACATGATTTTACTTCCATGGGCTGTCGGCGATTGGAAGTATGGCCGATTGGGCAACTTTCTATCGATTTTTCTTATTGGCATATTATCCATATTAGTAGCTTTAGTTTATTATACTTTTTTCAAAAATATGAAAAGTATATGGGCGGGAGTTGTATACGGTGTAGCGTTATGGGCGCTCATTTTTTTCGTGTTCAACCCGCTTTTTCCAAATTTGCAGTCCGTCGCAGAATTAAACCGTGATACAACCATTACAACGATTTGTCTTTATATTTTATATGGGGTATTTATTGGCTACTCCATTTCTTTTGAAGCAGCGGAACATGAACGGCAAAAGCAATTGACGGCAATAAACGAGTAGTTGAGTGCATGTATTTTATGATAGAATGTTCTTGTTTGAACATTCTTTCTATTTAAAGGGGTTATGAAGATGGTGCATCTCCTGCTTATTAATGGTCCAAATTTAAATCGCCTTGGAAAGCGAGAACCACAAATTTATGGAAGCCAAACCTTACACGATTTAGAAGAAGAGCTCATCCATTTTGCCGCACAATACGAAATCAAACTTACTTGTTATCAAAGCAACCATGAAGGGGACATCATCGAGCAAATTCATGAGGCAGAGGAGAAGTTTGACGGTATTGTACTAAATCCCGGCGCCTTTACTCATTATAGTTATGCGATTCGCGATGCCATTGCTAGTGTAAATGTTCCAGTTGTTGAAGTGCATATTTCTAATATTCATGCACGAGAGCCGTTCAGACATCAATCAGTCATCGCCCCTGTAACGATTGGGCAAATCGTTGGGCTTGGCGTTACAGGGTACAAGTTAGCTTTGCTTGCATTGTTGGAAAAAGTTAGGGGAGGAGAAGGAGTATGGAAAAATTAGAGAAACTGCGTTCTCGTTTTTCAGAACTTGGAATTGATGGGATGTTAATTACAAACAGCTATAACCGCCGCTATATGACAGGTTTTACCGGTACAGCTGGCGTTGCATTAGTCGGACAAACGAAAGCTGTTTTTATCACTGACTTTCGCTATGTGGAACAAGCGGCAAAACAAGTTCAAGGATATGAAATTATTCAGCATACAGGCTTAATCGTTGATGAAGTGGCAAAGCAAGCGGCAGCGCTCGGCATTAAAAAGCTCGGTTTTGAGCAGGACGACCTTTCATATGCGACTTATAAAGCATACGAAAAAGCTGTTGATGCAGAGTTCATTCCTGTTTCTGGCGTTGTTGAAAAGTTACGCTTGATTAAGTCCGATTCAGAGATTAAGATATTAAAGGAAGCAGCGGAGATTGCTGATGCAGCATTTAAGCATATCCTCGACTTTATCCGTCCGGGAGTAAAAGAAATGGATGTAGCGAATGAACTTGAATTTTTTATGAGAAAAAACGGCGCTACATCGTCTTCATTTGATATTATTGTTGCATCAGGCTATCGTTCGGCATTACCGCACGGTGTGGCAACTGACAAAGTCATTGAAAAAGGCGAGTTCGTTACGCTTGACTTTGGGGCTTATTACAAAGGATATTGTTCTGATATTACAAGAACAGTAGCGGTGGGCGAAGTAAGCGATGAGTTGAAAAAAATTTATCAAATTGTTTTGGAAGCACAGCTGCGCGGCATGGCCGGAATAAAGCCAGGGATGACAGGGCGCGAAGCCGATGCACTCACGCGCGACTACATTAAGGAACAAGGCTATGGTGAATATTTTGGGCACTCAACTGGTCATGGTTTAGGCATGGAAGTACATGAAGGGCCTGCCTTATCTGTCCGCTCAGATACGGTGTTAGAGCCGGGAATGGTTGTGACGGTAGAACCAGGCATTTACATAGCGGGACTTGGTGGAGTACGCATTGAAGACGATACGGTTGTCACCAAAGACGGTAATCAATCTCTGACTCATTCACCAAAGGATTTAATTATTTTATAAATATTTGTAGTAGGAGGAACGTAGGTCGATGATTTCAGTAAACGATTTTCGTACAGGCTTAACGATTGAAGTAGACGGCGACATCTGGCGCGTCATCGAATTCCAACACGTAAAACCTGGTAAGGGTGCAGCATTCGTACGTTCAAAACTTCGCAACCTTCGCACAGGCGCTATTCAAGAAAAAACATTCCGCGCTGGTGAAAAAGTAAACAAAGCGCAAATCGATAACCGCAAGATGCAATACTTATATGCAAATGGCGATCAACACGTATTTATGGATACAGAAACTTACGAACAAATTGAACTTTCTTCTGCACAAATCGAGTACGAATTAAAGTTCTTAAAAGAAAATATGGAAGTATTCATTATGATGTATCAAGGCGAAACAATCGGTGTTGAGCTTCCGAATACAGTTGAACTAAAAGTAGTTGAAACAGAGCCTGGTATTAAAGGGGATACAGCTTCAGGTGGTTCCAAACCAGCTACTTTAGAAACTGGATTAGTCGTTCAAGTACCATTCTTCGTTAACGAAGGAGACACACTTATCATCAACACATCTGACGGCACATACGTATCCCGCGCTTAATTTTGCTGAGGGGCTGACTCATCAGTGTCTGACTCACGGGCGATACACGCGGAATAACGCACATGAAGTACCATGTATTGTATGAAGGGGTCTGACACTTTGCTTAGGGTCAGTCCCTTTTTTATTTTCCTCTAAAAAATTTCCCTTCTGAAACCTCTTTTTTCTGCATAGGTTGTACTAGCTATTCCATATCGTGAATACAGGAGGACATATGAAACGTTGGTTGTCGATGATTGAACCGGTCGTGCTTTCGATGGCAGGATTGCGTCTTCTATCCGCTGCGATTGAACTGTCTGCTGCGATTGCTATGCTTTTATTCAATGATGTGAAAAAAGCCGTTGCCGTCAACGCTTTTCTCGCGATCGTTGGCCCGCTCATTTTTATTACGACGATGACAATCGGTCTTTTATCACTCACAGATGAGCTGTCATTTTCAAAGCTATTTTTCATCGCTATCGGTGTAGGGTTTATATTATTTGCTATTTATAAGTAAGTCATAAAGCATCTCTATATCCCATAAACATGAACTAATCAACTTTCAAGGAGGAGGAGAAAGTGCAAGCGATATTCGACATTTTGCCTAAATCAATCTTACATATTGTTCAGCAGCTGCCTCCTTCCATGAGTGAACATCTTGAAGAAATCCGTATCCGAGTTGCGCGTCCTTTGGAAATGATTGTGCGTGGAGAACCCTATTTTCCAAATTATGATGTTACGGCAGAAGACGGTGTGCAGCTTCTCAATAAGTTGAGCCAATACTCGATTTACTCCATTGAAGAAGAATTGAAACGAGGATTTATCACGATACAGGGAGGCCATCGTGTTGGACTAGCGGGAAAAGTAATTACTGAAGGTGGAAAGGTGAAAGCCATCCGCCATGTTACATCTTTCAATATCCGTATTGCTAGACAAAAAATCGGTGTTGCTGAACCGCTAGTTTCCTATCTTTTTCATCAGCGTTGGTTGAATACGGTGATTATTGGTTCACCGCAAACTGGAAAAACAACGTTGCTGCGTGATATCGCGCGCCTGATTAGCACTGGAATGAAAAGAAAAAAGATTCATTCACAAAAAATTGGCATTGTTGATGAACGTTCGGAAATTGCCGGGAGTGTGAAGGGGATTCCGCAATTTGATTTAGGTCCGCGAGTGGATGTGCTTGATGCTTGTCCAAAAGCAGAAGGAATGATGATGATGATTCGTTCAATGAGCCCGGATGTTTTGATTGTCGATGAAATCGGTAGAGCAGAAGATAGTGAAGCGATATTAGAAGCAGTAAATGCTGGAGTTGGTTTATTTATGACCGTTCATGGCAGAAAACGGGAAGATTTACTTTGTCGCCCGACATTGCGGCCCATTATGGAACAAGCTGTGTTTAAACGATTCATTGAGCTGACAAATGAAAATGGTCCGGGAACGATTGCACGAATTACGGATGCACAAGGACGTACGCTTTATGAAAGAGCGAGAGTGATGGCATGAAACTAATCGGAGCGTTGTTTATTTTGTTGGCGACAACATGGACAGGTTTAGAAGCATCGCGATTTTTAAGCGAGCGGCCGCGGCAATTAAGGCAGCTGAAGGCAGCACTGCAGTCATTAGAAGCAGAGATTATGTACGGTCACACTCCGTTATCGGAAGCATCACTCCATTTAGCAAAACAGCTTTCACGACCGCTTTCATGGCTGTTTGAAAGCTTTTCTAAAAAGCTACTAGCTGGAGAAACGAGCGTCAAACAAGCATGGGATGAAAGTCTGGAAGAAGTGTGGAAATATACCGCATTAAAAAGCGGTGAACTAGAAGTAATGAAGCAATTTGGTGAAACGCTCGGGCAATACGATCGGACAGCACAGCAAAAGCAAATTCGGCTGACGCTTGTTCATTTGGAACGGGAAGAACATGAAGCGCTCGAAAAGAAAGCGCGCTATGAAAAAATGGTGAAAAGCTTAGGATTTTTAGCGGGGTTGCTGCTAATTATTTTATTGATGTAACAAATAGGGGGCAAGCAAGTATGGGGATTGACGTCGATATCATCTTTAAAATTGCAGGAGTAGGAATTATTGTTGCCTTTTTACACACGGTACTCGATCAAATGGGAAAAAAGGAGTACGCTCAATGGATTACTCTCCTTGGCTTTATTTACATTTTGTTTATGGTTGCATCTATCGTCAGTGATTTGTTTCAGAAAATAAAAGCAGTGTTTTTATTTCAAAGTTAGGAGGGAATAGTCATTGAAATTTGGCAAATTGTCGGCTTAGGTTTAATCGCTACTTTTTTAAGCATTATTTTAAACGAACATAAATCAAACATTGCCTTTTTATTAACCGTATTTGTCGGATGTGTGATTTTTCTATTTTTAGTCGATCAAATAAGCGCGATTATTCATATGCTGCAAAAAATTGCTATTGATGCGAATGTCAACATGATTTATTTAGAGACGATACTAAAAATTATTGGGATTGCTTACATTGCTGAATTTGGTGCACAAATCTCCAAAGATGCCGGTCAGGGGGCGATTGCTTCGAAAATTGAACTTGGAGGAAAAATTTTAATTTTAGCCATGGCGATTCCTATTCTAACGGCGATTATTGAGACGGTGATTGGTTTAATACCATCATCCTAACATGATGTGTAAGGGGGTGATTTATTGAAAAGAAAAATTGTTTCTGCACTTAGTGTTTTTCTTTTTTTATTCTTGTTGTTGCCGCTTGTTGTACAAGCTTCTCCCCCTCCGAAAGAAATCATGCAGGAACAGATTGAAAAGCTTGGCATCGATGACATTAAGCAATATTGGGATGAGATTGTTTCTAAATATGGCGGCTTTTTACCAGAAAGTCAAAAAGGTTCGTTTATCGAGTTTATTAGCGGTGAAAAGGAATTATCGCTTCGGGAATGGCTAGTGGCCTTTGTGAAATTTACTTTTTATGAACTGCTCGCCAATGGCAAACTTCTTGGTACGCTTGTATTGCTTACTGTTTTTAGCATGTTTTTGCAATCATTGCAAAATGCGTTTGAGCAACATGCGGTGAGTAAAGTCGCTTATGCGGTTGTTTATATGGTGTTAATCATTATTGCTTTAAACAGCTTTCGGCTTGCGATGGATTATGCGGTCGAAGCCATTCAGACGATGAGCGGCTTCATTATCGCGCTTCTTCCTTTGTTGTTAGCATTAATGGCTTCCTCAGGCGGACTTATATCTGCGGCATTTTTTCATCCGATTATCGTCTTTTTAATGAACACGACAGGAATGATGGTTGAACATTTCACACTTCCACTTTTGTTTCTTGCGGCACTTTTAAGCATCGTAAGCACAATGACGGAGCATTACAAAGTGACACAGCTGGCACAATTGTTAACGAATGTAAGTATTGGTTCGCTTGGTGTGGTGCTGACGGTTTTCATCGGTGTTATTTCAGTAAAAGGTGCCTCCACAGCGGTTGCTGATGGAATTGCTATTAAAACAGCGAAATTTGTTACAGGAAATTTTGTCCCTGTTGTCGGCAGGATGTTTACGGATGCGACAGATACAGTGATTGCGGCGTCATTGTTATTAAAAAATACGATTGGAATTGTCGGTGTTGCTGTTTTGCTCATTCTTGCCGCATTTCCAGCCATGAAAATTTTATTGATTGCCTTCGTTTATAAACTATCGGCTGCCATTTTACAGCCACTTGGTGGTGGGCCTGTTATTTCCAGTTTAAGCATTATTAGCAAAAGTGTCATTTATATTTTTGCCTCACTGGCGATTGTTTCATTAATGTTTTTCCTCAGTTTAACGGTAATCATTGCCGCAGGAAATTTAACGATGATGGTTCGTTAGCGGAGGTAGGGGTATGTCATTCATTATTGATTGGATTACGAACATTATCATTTTCATTTTATTAGCCATTGTGATTGATTTATTGCTCCCATCTACGAACCTACAAAAATATGTAAAAATGGTCATCGGGCTCATTTTAATTCTCGTTATGTTATCTCCTATTCTAAAAATCTTCAAGGTGGATGTTGATCAGCTTATCGCCATGATTCATACTGAAGGCCATGCAGAAAAAAATGTAATAGAAAATGTAATTGAACAAAAGAAAACAGAAATACAAGCCTCACAACGTGCATATATTTTAGAACAAATGGCTGTCCATATGAAAAAAGACGTTGCTGAGGAGTTGATGAATCAATATGGTTTAACAATTAAGGATATTACATTCGAAATAGGCAGAGAGGAAAATTTTCGCATTCCTGACGATATTCAATTTATTGAAGTGATTGTTGCGCCGGATAAAAAGGAACAGAGTGGCATCGTTCCAACCGTTCAGCCGATTGAGATTGACACCTCCGAACCAATGAAACGCACAGACGAATATGGGAAGCTGGCAATGGATACCGCTTCATTTTTAGCAAAGAAATGGGGAGTAAATGAGGAAAAAATCGCTGTCCAGGTCGAAGGGGGGAGATAAGATGTTTAAACGTTTAAAACATTTATTGGCGCAATCAAACGAAGAGACTTCCAAGAAAAAAGCAACACCTTTTTCTTATGTCATTGTCATTCTTCTTCTCGGCATCGCCTTCATGCTTGCTGGCAATATATTTGGAGAAAACAAGCAAACAAACACAGAGACAATGGCTATATATCAAAATAACGAACAGAATGCACAACCTGTTTTCGGGCAGAAGCGCAATACAAAAGCAAAAACGATTGCAGAATATGAAGAACGTTACGAAGAACAGTTGAAAAGTGCCCTTGAAGCAATTGTTGGTGTAGAAGACGTAACAGTGGTTGTCAATGTTGATGCAACAGAAACGAAAGTGCTCGAAAAAAATCGAACGACACAGCAGAAAACAACGGATGAAACAGACCGTGAAGGAGGCAAGCGAAAAGTCGAAGACCATTCGATGAATGAAGAAGTGGTCATTATCCGTCAAGGAGAAGAAGAAACACCAATTGTTTTGACAACAAAGAAGCCAGAAATTCGCGGTGTGTTAGTTGTCGCCAAAGGAGCAGATAACATTCAAATTAAAAAATGGATTGTTGAAGCTGTGACACGGGTGCTTCATGTCCCAAGCCACCGTGTTGCGGTCATGCCGAAAAAATGATAGGGGGAGCGAGAAATGATGTTAAAAAAACAAACAGTCTGGTTATTGACAATGCTCAGTTTAGTTGTTGTATTATCTGTTTATTATGTGACAACACCAGAAGGAACAAATGAAAATGTCGCTTTTGTGAATCAACCAAAAGAAGAAACAAAAGAAAAAACAACAAAGGCAAATAGTGAGTCAGAAGTAAACGTTGAGGAAACAGAAGACGGCAAAGTAACATCCAGTATTGCCAGCGATGATCTCTTTACTGCGTTGCGTATGCAAATTGAAGATGAGCGAAACAAACTGCGTGAAGAATTAAATGCGATAGTTGCTTCAGCGGAAGCGACTGCCAAAGAAAAAAGCGAAGCGTATGATAAAATTCAAAAACTAGCTGATATTTCTGAAAAAGAAGCTGTGCTGGAAACGTTAATTAAATCAAAAGGCTATGAAGAAGTGCTTGTACGTGTAGATGACGAGCAAGTAAGAGTGACTGTAAAGGCGAAAGAACTTTCGAAGCAAGCAGCAAATGAAATCATTCAAATGGTTGAAAAAGAAATTGGCGAAGCACAAGATGTAGCTGTGGAGTTCCAACCACAACAATAAATAAAATGAATAGCGGGGCTGTCTAAAAACAAGACTCCATAATAAAGATTGTTCGAAGGAGTCATCATTAGACAGCCCCGTATTATTTTTTAGTAGAAAAAATTAATTAATGCTATATAATAATAATTGTTTATATGAGCAGGTGTTAAAATAGCTTTAATAATATTCTTAACACAAATATTGAATATAAGGAAAGGTCATCGTATCATGATAATATGTTCCACTTTTTTTACTATTTCAACAAATGTCGAGAAACAAGGGGTGTAAGTCATGTTGAAAATTCAAGAAATTCGCGAACTTATCAGACTTATTGATCAGTCAAGTATTGAGGAATTTGTGTACGAAAATGAAGGTACAAAAGTTCATATGAAAAAGCCAGGAAGCAATATTCCTTTAGAAACAGTTGTAAAGCAAACGGTTGTTGAGCCAACTGCGCCAGCACCAAAACAAGAGCCGGTTGTACAACCAACACCAGCTCAACCTGCTGTTCAAGCTGTAGAAGTGAAACAAGAAGAAAAACCAAAACAAGAAGCAGTAAATACGGAGAACTTACATAAAATCACATCTCCGATGGTTGGTACGTTCTACGCATCACCATCTCCAGACGCTCCGCCATATGTGAAAGTTGGCGACAAAGTAAAAACAGATACGGTTGTCTGCATCGTGGAAGCGATGAAGCTGTTTAATGAGATCGAAGCTGAAGTAAACGGAGAAATCGTTGAAGTGCTTGTGAAAAACGGTGAGCTAGTTGAATATGGACAACCTTTATTCCTTGTAAAACCTGAATAAAGGAGCAGACGAGCGATGATAAAAAAATTATTAATTGCTAATCGCGGTGAAATTGCTGTTCGGGTGATTCGTGCCTGCAAAGAGCTTGGAATTGAAACGGTTGCGGTGTTTTCAGAAGCGGACCGCGATTCGTTGCATGTTCAGCTTGCGGATGAGGCGTATTGTATTGGACCAACAGCATCTAAGGACAGCTATTTGAATTTTACAAATATCATTAGTGTAGCGAAGTTAACGGGATGTGATGCCATTCATCCGGGATATGGATTTTTAGCGGAGAACGCGGCTTTCGCAGAACTTTGCCGTGAATGCAATATTATTTTTGTTGGTCCAAGCCCGGAAGCCATTACAAAAATGGGGATTAAAGATATCGCGCGTGAAACGATGCGCGAAGCGGGCGTACCGATTGTTCCTGGCTCAAAAGGAGTCATTGAAAGTATTGATGAAGCCATTGCGCTTGCAAATGAAATTGGGTACCCTGTTATTATAAAGGCAACTGCTGGTGGCGGTGGCAAAGGAATTCGCGTCGCCAGAGATGAACAAGAGTTAATTAAAGGAATTAATATTACGCAGCAGGAAGCAGCAACCGCATTCGGAAATCCGGGGGTATATATTGAAAAGTATATTGAGGATTTCCGTCACGTTGAAATTCAAGTGCTCGCAGATTCTTATGGAAACGTTATCCATCTTGGTGAGCGTGACTGTACGATTCAACGTCGCCTGCAAAAGCTTGTTGAGGAAGCTCCTTCACCAGCGCTTGATGAAGAAACGCGCAAATTGATGGGAGAGGCAGCAGTGAAAGCAGCAAAAGCAGTTGATTATACTGGTGCAGGTACGGTCGAGTTTATTTTTGATTATAAGGCAAAGAAATTTTATTTTATGGAAATGAATACGCGCATTCAAGTAGAACATCCTGTTACCGAAATGATTACTGGTGTTGACTTAATTAAAGAGCAAATCCGTGTTGCTTCAGGGGAAAAACTATCTTTAACTCAAGAAGAAGTGGTATTTAACGGATGGGCGATTGAATGCCGTATTAACGCTGAAAATCCGGAAAAGAACTTTATGCCTTCACCAGGAAAAATTAACATGTACCTACCGCCAGGTGGTTTAGGCGTCCGTGTTGATTCTGCTGCTTACCCAGGATATATGATTCCGCCTTATTATGATTCAATGATTGCGAAATTAATTGTACATGCCCCAACGCGAGAAGAAGCGATTGCACGGATGAAGCGGGCGTTAAGTGAATTTGTCATTGAAGGAATTCATACAACGATTCCATTCCACATAAAATTATTCGAACATGAAAAATTTGTGGAAGGAAACTTTAACACGAAGTTTCTTGAAATGTATGATGTGATGAAATCATAACGAAAATGGAGGTGCGCCTCGTGTCAGAACATGTATTTGAAATGGGACAAGAAACGAATGCGTTAGGAAAAGTAGAAATCGCACCTGAAGTGATTGAAGTCATTGCAGGAATTGCGGCTTCTGAAGTGGATGGTATAGCGCAAATGCGCGGTAACTTTGCGGCTGGTGTTGTTGAGCGATTGGGAAAGAAAAACCATGGCAAAGGTGTAAAAGTTGATTTAAAAGAAGAAGGAATTATTATTGATGTTTACTGCTTAGTTCGTTTCGGTGTCTCTATTCCGAACGTTGCCAAAAAGGTGCAGGAAAATATCCGTCAAGCATTATTGAATATGACAGGGTTAGAAACGAATGAAATTAATGTCCACGTTGTCGGTATTCAATTCGATTCTGCAAAAGCTGAACAGGAAAACGAGCAGTAAATAAAACAAAGGGCTGATCCATAAGTGTCTGGCCTCATGTGTAACCAAAAATATATAGTATTTTTGTTATGTCCTATATATGATGGTTGCGGGGTCTGACACTTTGCATTTGGGTCAGCCTCTTTTGTTTTTTTCATAAAAGTTTGTTATCTTAAGGGTGATGATCTGCCAATTAATATGAAAATGTTCGTTCTATTACCAAATATAGCAAGTGTGTTTGTTGCTCTCAGTTGAAATTGATCATTAGACTGCAGTCTCCATGTTTAAAAGCAGAGAGCTTATTTCAGATGATGTTAAATGAGAAAAACAGTGATTTACGCTATTTTCAGAAAAAACGATTATTTCAAAAGGTTTATCTATAGTTTGTACGGATTATTATATCGTTTGTCACGAAAATATGGTATTATCATCATATAAACGTTCGACAATATGAGTAAAAGGAGTTAATAGCATGAAACGACACACAGCGAGAGAAAAAGCATTACAAGCACTCTTTCAAGTAGATGTAGGAGGAATTGATCCACAAGAAGCAATCAAAAATGTGGTGGATGAGGAGGAAATCGATTCGTTTCTTCACCAGCTTGTATTTGGGGTTGTGAATCATCAAGAAGAAATTGACCAACTGCTGCGTGATAATCTGGAAAAATGGAGATTAGAACGTGTAGCGAACGTTGATCGTGCCATTTTGCGTATGGCTACATACGAAATGAAATATATTGATGATATTCCTGTAAGTGTAACGATGGATGAAGCAATTGAGTTGGCAAAAAAGTATGGTGATGACAAATCAAGCCGATTTATTAATGGAGTGCTTTCAAAAGTGAAAGATGCTCTAGAAATTATAAAATAAACGATATATATGAGAGGGGAGTTGTCAAAATGACCGCACAAATTATCAGTGGAACAGAGTTGGCAAAAGAAAAACGCGCACAATTAGCGAAAGAAGTACAGCAGTTAAAAAACGAAGGAATCGAACCAGGGTTAGCCGTTGTTCTTGTTGGTGATAATCCTGCGTCTCGTTCTTATGTGAAAGCAAAGCAAAAAGCATGTGAAGAAATCGGCATTCGTTCCGTCCTATTAGAGTTTCCAGATACGATTACAGAACAGTTTTTATTGGAGCAAATCGAGCGGCTCAATCTAGATGATTCCATACACGGCATTTTAGTACAACTCCCGCTCCCAAAGCAAATTGATGAATTGAAGGTCATTGAAAAAATTGCTCCAGAGAAAGATGTTGACGGGTTCCATCCGCTTAATATCGGACGGATGGTCGCTGGTCAAAAAGCGTTCCTTCCGTGTACGCCATATGGCATTTTATATATGGTTCAATCATTAGGAGTAGAAATCGCTGGAAAACACGTTGTTGTCATCGGTCGCAGCAACATTGTCGGCAAGCCGGTTGGACAGTTGTTTTTAAAAGAAAATGCGACCGTAACCTATTGTCATTCAAAAACGAAGAATTTAGCAGATATGACTCGTCAAGCCGATATTTTAATTGTCGCGGTTGGCAAACCAAACTTAATCGGTGCTGAATATGTGAAAAAAGGAGCGATTGTCATTGATGTCGGGGTCAACCGTTTAGAAAACGGAAAACTATGCGGTGACGTAAATTTTGATGAAGTAAAAGAAGTGGCAAGCTACCTTACGCCAGTGCCAAAAGGAGTTGGCCCGATGACGATTACGATGCTGCTTCATAATACCGTTCAAGCTGCGCGTGAAAACAAGTTGCAAAAAGCACACAAATAAGCGGGGGTTTCTCAGTGGCAGACATTAAATATGTAACAGTAACAGCTCTTACGAAATACATTAAGCGCAAGTTTGAAGTTGACCCGCATTTACAAGATTTATGGATTAAAGGAGAAATTTCTAACTTCACCTATCACACGCGCGGTCATATGTATTTTACACTCAAAGATGAAAACGCCCGCATTCAGGCGGTCATGTTTGCCGGATATAATCGGTATTTAGCATTTCGACCGGAAAATGGTATGAAAGTGCTGGTACGCGGCGAGATTTCCGTCTATGAGCCAAGCGGCAACTATCAAGTGTATGTCAAAGAAATGCAGCCGGAGGGCATCGGTAATTTATATTTGGCATATGAGCAATTGAAAAAGCGTCTCGAAGAAGAAGGATTATTTTCTCCAGAGCATAAAAAACCTATCCCGAAGTTTCCACGTTATGTTGGTGTCGTTACTTCGCCAACAGGAGCAGCGATTCGCGATATTATGACAACCATTCGCAGACGTTATCCAATTGCGAAAGTGATCTTGCTGCCAACGCTCGTTCAAGGTGAACAGGCAGCCCCTTCCATTGTGCGCTCGATTGAAAAGGCGAACGAACTTGGCTATTTAGATGTGCTCATCGTTGGCCGCGGTGGTGGTTCAATTGAAGAGTTATGGGCTTTTAATGAAGAAAGTGTTGCTCGGGCGATTTTCGCTTCCAACGTACCAATCATTTCTGCCGTCGGTCATGAAACGGATTTCACCATTGCTGATTTTGTGGCTGATTTGCGAGCGCCAACACCGACGGGAGCGGCTGAATTGGCAGTACCGCATTTAACAGAATTGCTTGAGCGGTTAGCGCAGCGAAAAGTCCGCTTAATTCGCGCTATGAAAGAGAAGATCACGCACGAATCTGAACGTCTTGTGAGAGTTCAGAAGTCATATGCGTTTCGCTACCCAAAAAAGCTATATGAGCAAAAAGAGCAGCAGCTTGATATGTTAATGGAGCGACTGGAGCGGCAAACAATGCGGCTCATTGAACAAAAACGCGAACGCTGGCAGCAATATGATCTTCATTTACAAAAACATCACCCGGCAGAAAAATTGAAAAAAGCTGCCGAGAAACAACAAGTGCTCACCAAGTCGTTAGAAAGAGAAATGCAAACGATTTTCAAACAAAAACAATTGTTGTTTACCTCGCTATTATCAAAACTTCAAGTATTAAGTCCATTAAAAATTATGGAACGCGGTTACAGCTTAGTTTATGATGAAAAACAACAGATTGTAAAAAGCATTCATCAACTTGGACCAGGCGATTCAATTAAAGTGCGCCTGCAAGATGGTTATCTTGATTGCCAAGTGTGGGGTATTGAGGAGGAGCAGTTATATGAGTGAAGAAAAAGAGCTAACATTTGAAGAAGCCATGGCACAGCTTGAGGAAATCGTTGAAAAACTTGAAGAAGGCGATGTACCTCTTGAAAAAGCGATTTCTTTTTTTCAAGAAGGAATGAAGTTGTCGAAGCTTTGCCATGATAAACTGCAACATGTTGAAAAACAAATGGAATATATTTTGCGGGAAGACGGAGAGTTAGAGCCGTTCGCGATTCAGGAGGAGTAAACGTTGGTAGAACAGTTTTTGCGGGAAAATAAACAGCTTGTTGATAAACAGCTTCCTTTATATGTGGAACATCTGAACGCTCCGGAAATCATTAAACAAGCAATGATGTATTCGCTTGAAGCGGGCGGAAAACGCATTCGTCCGCTCCTGCTGCTTGCGACGTTAAAGGCATTTGGCAAAGAAGTGGAACTCGGCTTGCCAGTAGCGTGTGCGATTGAAATGATTCATACCTATTCGCTTATTCACGATGACTTGCCAAGTATGGATAATGATGATTTACGCCGCGGCAAGCCAACAAATCATAAAGTGTTTGGGGAAGCGATGGCGATATTGGCAGGAGATGGACTTTTGACATATAGCTTTCAAGTCATTGCCGAGATGAATCACCAAGATGTGACGTCAGAAATGAAAATAAAATTAATTAGTGAACTGGCGAAAGCGGCAGGACCTGAAGGAATGGTTGCGGGACAAGTGGCGGATATGCAAGGAGAAGGTAAGCAACTATCTTTAGACGAACTTGAGTATATTCATCAAAACAAAACGGGCAGAATGTTACAGTACAGCATTATAGCCGGTGCAATATTAGCCGGAGCGTCTGAACAGCAAATCGGACAGTTAAGCAAGTTTGCTTACCATTTAGGACTTGCTTTTCAAATTCGTGATGATATTCTTGACATTGAAGGATCAGAAGAGAAAATTGGCAAACCGGTCGGAAGTGACATTGAAAACAAGAAGGTCACATATCCATCTCTTTTAACGCTTGATGGGGCAAAAGAAAAATTAGCTTATCACATTGAAGAAGCCAAACGTTATTTGCAGGAAGCACAAGTTGCTGACGAAGTGCTTCATTATATTTGCGATTTAATTGCTACACGTGATCATTAAGCATTTGGTCGTTCATTGTCGATTCACTTATTTTGTGGTATATTTATCAATTAGGAGAAAGTGCCTTCTGGAAAGCCGTTACACTTGTTGTGTGAGCGGCTCTTTTTTCGCCTTGTGATGTTTGAGTTGCACTTTTTACGTTGAAAATGATGGAAATGAAACGGTTTTTCATTCATGTATTTCCATATTTACATGTATAATAATAGGTAATACCTGTACTATACCAGCACGTAACAAAGTATGAGATGAAAGCGAGTGATCTCGTTTGGATTTAATGAAGATTAAGAATCCCTGTTTTTTAAAATCAATGTCTACGGAAGAGCTTGTTCAACTAAGTGCTGATATTCGCCAATTTCTTATTGAAAAGCTGTCGAAAACAGGCGGACATATCGGTCCAAATTTAGGAGTAGTGGAGCTTACGATTGCGCTTCATAAAGTGTTTGACAGCCCAAAAGATAAATTTTTATGGGATGTTGGCCATCAATCGTATGTTCATAAAATTTTAACAGGACGGGCCTGTGAATTTGATACACTTCGCCAATATAAAGGATTATGCGGTTTTCCAAAGCGGAGCGAAAGCGAACATGATGTATGGGAAACCGGACATAGCTCCACATCGCTCTCAGCAGCTATGGGAATGGCGATTGCTCGTGATTTAAAGGGAACGGATGAATACATTATTCCAATTATTGGCGATGGAGCATTAACGGGCGGCATGGCTCTTGAGGCATTGAACCATATTGGGCATGAAAAGAAAGATATAATTGTCGTATTAAACGATAATGAAATGTCGATTGCTCCAAATGTCGGTGCCCTCCATAACGTGCTTGGCCGCTTGCGTACTGCCGGCAAATATCGCTGGGTGAAAGATGAACTTGAGATGCTTTTGAAAAAAATTCCGGCAGTCGGTGGAAAGCTTGCTGCGACAGCAGAACGCATTAAAGACAGCCTTAAATACTTACTTGTCTCTGGTGTATTTTTTGAAGAATTAGGATTCACTTATTTCGGACCAGTTGACGGTCATAATTTTGACGATCTGATCGAGAACTTACATTATGCTAAGAAAACAAAAGGTCCGGTGCTGTTGCATGTCATTACGAAAAAAGGAAAAGGCTATCACCCAGCTGAAAACGATAAAGTCGGGACGTGGCATGGCACGGGGCCATATAAAATTGAAACGGGTGATTTCGTTAAGCCTGTTAATGCGCCACCGTCATGGAGTGAACTTATCAGTGAAACGGTGCGCAAGTTAGCACGCGAAGACGATCGAATTGTGGCTATTACCCCAGCAATGCCAGTTGGTTCAAAGCTAGAAGGTTTTGCAAGCGAGTTTCCAGACCGCATGTATGACGTTGGTATTGCCGAGCAGCATGCGACAACGCTGGCGGCGGGACTTGCAACACAAGGAATGAAACCGTTTTTAGCGATTTATTCAACATTTTTACAGCGGGCATACGACCAGGTTGTCCATGATGTATGCCGACAAAACTTAAATGTCTTTTTTGGTATTGACCGCGCTGGCTTAGTTGGCGCTGATGGAGAAACGCACCAAGGTGTATTTGATATCGCTTTTTTACGTCATTTACCAAATATTGTGTTAATGATGCCAAAAGACGAAAATGAAGGTCAGCATATGGTGTATACTGCCATTAAATACGATGACGGTCCGATTGCACTTCGCTTCCCGCGCGGTAATGGTCTTGGCGTCAAGTTAGATGAGGAATTGAAGCAAATTCCAATTGGCACATGGGAAGTATTGCGTGAAGGACGAGATATTGCCATTTTAACGTTCGGTACGACGATTCCAATGGCGCTAGAAGCAGCAGAAAAGCTGGCAAAAGAAAATATTTCTGTCAAAGTGGTCAACGCTAGATTTATTAAACCGATGGATGAAAAAATGCTGCATGAAATTTTACAAACGAATATGCCGATTTTAACGATTGAAGAAGCGGTGTTGCAAGGTGGATTCGGCAGTGCAGTTCTTGAGTTTGCTCACGATCAGGGTTATCATCATGCTGTTATTGACAGAATGGGCATTCCAGACCGTTTTATTGAACATGGCAGTGTCAAAGAATTATTAAAAGAAATCGGCTTGACAACCGCACATGTGATTGAACGTGTACAAACCATGATACCAAGAAAACAAAAAAGGGCATGAGGTATGAAAACGAAGAAAGAACGATTAGATGTATTACTAGTAGAGCGTGGCTTAGCAGAATCACGTGAAAAAGCAAAACGTGCGATTATGGCAGGGCTTGTCTATTCGAATGAAATGCGCTTAGACAAGCCGGGTGAAAAAGTACCGGTTGATATACCGCTTACTGTCAAGGGAGACGTTTTACCGTATGTCAGCCGTGGCGGACTGAAACTTGAAAAAGCATTAAAAACATTTCAGCTTGATATTAAAGACAAAATTATGCTTGATATTGGCGCATCAACCGGGGGCTTTACCGATTGCGCGTTACAGCATGGAGTAAAAATGTCATATGCGCTTGATGTCGGTTATAACCAATTAGCGTGGAAGCTTCGCCAAGATGAACGGGTTGTTGTCATGGAACGAATGAATTTCCGTTATGCAACGCCGGCGGATTTTACAAAAGGGCTTCCCGAGTTTGCGACAATTGACGTGTCATTTATCTCGCTTAAACTTATCTTGCCTGTGTTGAAAACAGTGCTCGTTTCCGGAAGTGATGTTGTTGCATTAGTAAAACCGCAATTTGAAGCCGGAAAAGAATTTGTAGGCAAGAAAGGGATTGTCCGTGACGCGAAAGTTCATGAGATGGTGCTTGAAGAGATTATCCATTTCGCGATTTATGAAGGTTATGATGTTGTGGACTTATCTTATTCTCCAATTACGGGTGGAGACGGAAACATTGAGTTTTTGCTTCATCTTCGCTGGAGCGGAGGAAAAGATCGCGGAGAAAACTTGTTAGCATTTCATCCTCAAAAAATTGTAACTGAAGCGCATCAACAATTAAAAGCAAATTAAACAAAACAAAGCGGCTGACCCAAAAGCAAAGTGTCAGACCCCACAACCATAATATATAGGACTAATATATTGTGGGTTGCGCGTGAGGCCGGACACTGATAGGTCAGCCCCTTTTATGGGTACCATACATTGTATAGATGCTTCAAGATGATTATCATAATAATAAGAAAGTGTTAATCGGTTTTCGATTCAGATTGCGAGGTGTTGAAGGTGAATAAGGGACAAAGACATATTAAAATTCGTGAAATTATTACAAACCATGAGATTGAAACGCAAGATGAACTTGTTGATATGCTGAAAGAAGCTGGTTTTAATGTTACGCAGGCAACTGTGTCAAGAGATATTAAAGAATTGCATCTTGTTAAAGTGCCGATGACGAACGGGAGATATAAATATAGTTTGCCGGCAGACCAACAACGCTTTAATCCATTACAAAAATTAAAGCGGGCGCTTATGGATGCCTTTGTGAAAATTGACGGAGCCGGTCATTTACTAGTAATGAAAACATTACCAGGAAATGCCCATGCGATTGGTGCTTTGCTTGACAATCTTGACTGGGATGAAATCGTCGGCACAATTTGTGGGGATGATACATGTTTAATCATTTGTCGCACTCCAGAGGATACAGAAACCATTTCAAAACGCTTGCTAGAAATGCTATAAAAGAGGTGTGATCCCACATTGCTAGCGGAATTATCAATTAAAAATTTTGCGATTATCGAAACACTTTCCATTTCCTTTGAAAAAGGCTTAACCGTTTTAACAGGGGAAACAGGAGCAGGAAAGTCCATTATTATCGATGCCATCCACCTGCTTGTCGGCGGCCGTGGCTCCGCAGAATTTGTTCGTTATGGTGAAACGAAAGCGGAAATTGAAGGATTATTTTTATTAGAGGATGAAACGCATCCGTGCTATGAAAAGTGTGCGGAATTTGGCATTGATATTAGCGAAGGAATGGTTGTGCTTCGTCGGGAAATTTCCGTTCACGGCAAGAGTGTATGCCGCGTCAATGGCAAACTTGTAACGATTGCCGTGTTACGAGAAATTGGTGCAACACTTGTTGACATTCACGGTCAGCACGAACATCAAGAACTGATGGACCCGGAAAGACATCTCCCGTTACTAGACCAATATGGTGGTAACGAAATTGCTTCGGCTCTTGAAGAATATCAAGCGGTATATAAAAAGTATGAGCAGCTGAAAAAGCAGTTGCAAAAGCTAAATGAAAATGAACAACAAATGGCTCATCGTCTTGATTTACTCACATTCCAGTTAGACGAAATTCAAAAAGCACAGTTAAAGCCGAATGAAGATGAAGAATTAATGGAAGAAAAAGTAAAAATTATGAACTTCCAGAAAATTTATCAAGCGTTAAAAAATAGTTATGAAGCCTTATTTGGCGAACAGCGCGGACTTGACTGGATTGGATTGGCAATGAGCCATTTAGATGATGTAATGGATATTGATCCCACTTTAAAAGAAGCGTATGAAACCATTTCGAACAGTTATTATTTAATGGAAGAAACTGCCTATAAGCTTCGTGATCAACTTGAACAACTTGAATATGATCCAGAACGTCTTGATTTTATTGAAAGCCGTCTAAATGAAATCAACCATCTAAAACGAAAATATGGCCGTACTGTTTCCGATATTCTTGAATATGCCGAAAAAATTGCCGAAGAGATTGATACAATCGAGCATCGCGACAGCCATATTCATAAATTGCAAAAAGAGCTTGAATCTGTAACGGAAGATTTATTAATTGAAGCGAAAAATGTCACAAACGTGCGCAAGAAATATGCGAAGATTCTTATTGATAGCATTCATCAAGAGCTGAAAGATTTATACATGGATAAAACACGGTTTGATATCGTTTTTACAAAGCGGGAAGGTTCGATCGACGATCCGCTGCTTGACGGTATTCCAGTAAAATTTCATCGTGATGGTGTGGATATCGTTGAATTTTATATTTCGACCAATGTTGGAGAACCGCTCAAACCTTTGGCAAAGGTTGCTTCAGGTGGCGAACTTTCACGGATTATGCTGGCAATGAAGAGCATTTTTTCAAAGCATCAAGGAGTTACGTCGATTATTTTCGATGAAGTGGACACTGGTGTGAGCGGTCGAGTGGCTCAAGCGATTGCTGAAAAAATTTACCGCGTTTCTGTTAATTCACAAGTGCTTTGCATTTCGCATTTGCCACAGGTAGCTGCCATGGCTGATACGCATCTGTTCATTTCAAAAGAAACGGTGGAGAATCGTACAAAAACTTCTGTTAAAGTACTGTCTGAGGAAGAAAAAATTAAGGAAATCGGTCGAATGATTTCAGGGGTTGAAATTACAGATTTAACAAAAGAACATGCAAAAGAACTGCTTGAATTAGCAACAAAAATCAAACAATGAAAGGCTATCCATTATGGGTAGCTTTTTGTTACAAAAAACGATTATATTTAATTGGATTAAGGCAAAATTAAAACTGTAGCCAAATTTACCGAAGGTGTAGGTGGGAGCGAGGAGAGTGAAAAAGTTTGAACGCAGAGACGATAAGAAAAATAATAGGTGCATTTCTCCTTGTTTCGTTAATTGCGATCGGTTTGTCAAAGCCAATAAAAGACTATATTCGCATACCAAAGCAGCTTGTTATGTTTGAAGGCGAAACATTACGTTTCACTTCCGCGCTTCCCGTACAAGCAAGCGTAAAAAGCAATCGGCCTTCCGTTGAAGTTGCTGAACGAAGTCAATCGCTTTCCATCCAAGCGAAAGAAAGCGGTGAAGACGACATGATATTACAAATGGCTGGTTTACCAATCAAGCAAGTAAATGTTAAAGTACTGTCTGATTATAAAGTAATTCCTGGGGGACAATCAATCGGGGTTAAATTAAATACGTTAGGAGTTCTTGTTGTTGGACACCACCTTGTTGAGACAGAACAAGGGAAAAAGTCCCCAGGAGAAATTGCAGGAATTCAAGTCGGTGATATGATTACAAAAATTAATGGAAAGAAAATCGAAAATATGAGTGATATCTCACCATTTATTCAAGAATCAGGAAAAACTGGAAAGCCGCTGAACTTAGAAATTTCCCGCGACAATCGTACATTTGAAACGAAATTAATTCCACTAAAAGACAAACATGATCATGCTTATCGCATCGGTTTATATATTCGAGATTCCGCTGCTGGAATTGGAACAATGACATTTTACGACCCTATCTCCAAAAAATACGGTGCTCTTGGTCACGTCATTTCCGATATGGATACGAAAAAGCCAATTGTCGTTCAAGATGGACAAATTATGAAATCAATGGTTACTTCGATTGAGAAAGGAAGCACGGGAAATCCTGGCGAAAAATTAGCGAGATTTTCAAGTGATAAGGAAGTAATCGGAAACATTACAAATAACAGTCCGTTTGGGATATTTGGAACGTTATCAAAACCGATTCAGAACGGAGTATTAGACAAAGCGATTCCGATTGCTCTGTCCCATCAAGTAAAAGAAGGAAAAGCCAAAATTTTAACAGTCGTGGAAGACGATAAAGTCGAAGAATTTGATATAGAGATTGTCAGTTCAGTGCCGCAAAAATTTCCGGCAACAAAAGGAATCGTTGTTAAAGTGACGGATCCACGTCTATTAAAGAAAACAGGTGGGATTGTACAAGGAATGAGCGGAAGCCCGATTATCCAAGACGGAAAATTAGTTGGAGCGGTTACACACGTATTTGTGAATGATCCGACTTCTGGATACGGAGTTCATATTGAATGGATGTTAAACGAAGCAGGAATTGATATTTATGCGAACTCTGCACAAAAAGCGAGCTGATAATAGCTCGCTTTTTGTTGTGGAGAAAAAAGAAGTCAAGGATTTATAAAATTTTGCATAGATATTTGATGTAAATTCATTTAAAATAGGAGTGTAAAGATTTTTCGACAAACAGAATAAATAAAACTTTGTCAAATACCTAATTTCGTCGAATGTAAGAGATTTTTGGTGAAAATTTTTGAAATACTTATTTTTTTACTATTTTTTGAAAAATTAGAGGATTTTTTATTGCGTTGTCGAATTGTTCCATTAGAATATTAGTTAGAAAATAAAATTCGTTTAAATGATTTTAATAAGCGGAATTAGGGGAGGAATATTGGCGTGAGCAAGATTAAAGTGTGTATAGTTGATGATAATCAGGAATTAGTAAACCTTTTAGAAGAATACATCTCCAATCAGGATGATATGGAAGTAATCGGTGTCGCTTATAACGGGCAAGACTGCTTATATATGCTTGAAGAGAAAAAGCCGGATGTGCTCGTTTTAGATATTATTATGCCGCATATTGACGGTCTCGCTGTGCTTGAGAAAATCCGCATGCAAAAAGAAAAACAGCCAAATGTGATTATGCTCACTGCTTTCGGCCAAGAAGATGTCACGAAGAAAGCTGTTGATTTAGGAGCTGCTTATTTTATTCTGAAACCATTTGATATGGAAAATTTAGTGAATCGTATTCGCCAAATTCATGACAAAACAGCTCCGATTTTGAAAAAATCGCCTGCTTATCAAACGCGGGAAAATAAACCGAAAAACCTTGATGCTAGCATTACAAGCATCATTCATGAAATCGGCGTTCCAGCGCATATTAAAGGGTATTTATATTTACGTGAAGCGATTTCCATGGTATATAACGACATCGAACTATTAGGTTCGATCACAAAAGTGCTTTATCCCGACATTGCGAAAAAATATAATACAACCGCAAGCCGCGTCGAGCGGGCGATTCGCCATGCGATCGAAGTTGCGTGGAGCCGCGGAAACATCGAATCCATCTCTTCGCTATTTGGTTACACCGTCAGCATGTCCAAAGCTAAACCGACGAATAGCGAATTCATCGCAATGGTGGCTGATAAGTTACGTTTAGAACATAAGGCGTCTTGAAGCCGCTAATATCAACGGTTTTGTGGCTTCGAGTATAAACATTAGTTACCGATAAATATCGAAATGAAGCCGATAAATATTTATACGTATGCATACGAAAAGGAAACGCCTCTTATTTACCGGGAAAACAACGGTAAGTAGGAGGTGTTTTTATTTTGTCTGATTTTGATATTCAGTTAGACAATTTTATGTTGTATTGTGACGCTAAAAATTTATCGCGGAAAACAAAAGCAAGCTACGAGCAAACCTTACGCTTATTCTTTTTATATCTCGAGGAACAGCACAAAATTAAGCAACTTAAGAAAGTAAAACCGTTACATATTCGTGCGTATATCAAATATTTGCGCGAGCGCGGTAAGTACACGGTAATTTCGAATCTAAATAGCGTAAATGTAAATTACCCAACTCACCGTACAGATTATCAAAAACCGATTAGCGATACAACAATCGCCAATTATGTGAGGAATATTAAAGTGTTTTTCAATTTTTTGTATAAAGAACGCGAAATAAAAGAAAATCCATGCGACAATATCGAAAATGTTAAGCCACAGCGCAAACAAAAAGCGCTTTTATCCGAAGAAGATATTGTTAAATTACTGAAAGCCTTTGATATTACGACATTTCACGGTTATCGTTCATGGGTCCAAACTCGCTTAATACTCGATACAGGTATGAGAGCAGGGGAATGTTGTGCGATTCGGCCGGAGCATGTCGATTTTAAAACGAAATCTATATTAATCGAAAATCCGAAAAACAGAAAACAGCGTTACGTTTACTTCTCATTTAAAATGGCGAATGACTTAAAGCGTTGGATGAAGTATCGCGATCGATTCTCTGATAGTCCGTTTTTGTTCCCAACAATTCGCGGAACAATGCTTGATGTTAATAATTTTGAACGGATGCTAAAGGAAACAGGGAAAAAAGTCGGTGTAGAAGTGACTCCTCATCAGTTAAGAAACAATTTTGCTAAATATTACTTGTTAAACGGAGGAGATTGGGTAACTTTATCGAGGATTTTAGGTCATTCAAGTGCCGAGGTCACGCAAAAGGCATATTTAGACTTTACGGAGGGTGAGGTTGCGCGTAAATATCAGAAACACTCTCCATTAAATCATTTGGACGTTTAAATAAACAAAGACAAAAAAAGAGAGGACGCCCCGAAGGACGCCCACAAACAAATATACACCCTAAATAGAGATTATCGAAAAAAAGCGTTAAAGTCAACGCTTATTTAGGTGCGTCTATCGGATAGAACGTATGTTCTTAAACTGTCCTCTCAAATGAGAGGGGAATCGGAAAAAAATGAGATTGTCAAACGCAAACTATACGCAATATAGACAATTACAGTCGTTCGATTGTATCCAAGCGATGAACCAGGCGATTAGACAGTTTTTATATACATACGGTCACGAATTGAGCGCATCAGCTATCGAAGTATTAAAAACGTTAAGCCGACATGCCTGCGATATTGTTGGCGTTGCATTTATGAAAGTTGAAACGCTTGCTGCATTAGTCGGAAAAAGCGTTAGAACTGTTCAGCGTGCTTTAAAAACGCTTGAGCAATACGGAATTATTAAGCGCATTCCAACGACTCGAACAACCGGTAAGCATAAAGGCGGCAACGGTCACAATGTTTACGTTATTCAGTCGGTCAAGGACGTAAAAGAGCTACCGAGTGACATGCCGCCTGTCACCCCGGAAATGTCACCGCGCCAAGAAGCGTCCGATGCCGATGTACCAAGCGATCAAGCTGCGCAAAAGCCTGCCGAAACTATGTCTTGTGAAACTGCGCATTCAAGATTGAATAATAAAGACGATATTACGTCAGAGCCGCCAGCAACGCTCGACGAATCATTTACGCCTGGAATTGTACCGGAAGAATTTACAAATACCGTTGCGCCATTTTTCCGGTCAGCTGACGCTATTTTCGATTTGTACCGCCGTGTATTAATCGCTTACCGGCGCAGCAAGCTCGATAGGCCAATCGAGGAAGTGCTTGACACGGTGATAAAAGCGTTCAAGCAAACGGTTTTTGCGCAAAAACGGGGACGTATTCGCTCAACGTTTAACGGATATTTTTACCGCATTTTAGAGGCGATGCTGGCCGTTGAGCGCCGGCGTGAAGTCGGTAAGCTATACGATTTTTTAGCGATTGAAGTGTGACTCCGTCTAGCTAGCGTAAGTTATCGCTGTTAGTCAGCGTTAGTAAGCGATGTTGTAGCGTTATCTATATATAAATATGTTATTGTTACCGAAAACCAACAAACTACGAAAGGAGGAATACGCAGATGCCACGCAAGAAAAAGCGTAGCAAACAACCGAGCCAGGTGCCGCCATTAGATGAACGGCATTACCGTGCGATTGAAATGTTAACGGGCTTGTACGAAAACGGTCGCTGGCATTGGTTTACGCGCCAGGAAATCGCTGATGCTTGCGGAGTAAGCCGGATGCAATTGTGGCGGTGGGAACAACGCAAAGATTTTCAGCGCGAGCTTGAAAAATGCCGAAAAGCGAAGTTAAAGGCGAGGTTTCCGCGGAGAATGGAGCTTGCCGAAATGGCGTTGGCTGGCGACGTAGAGGCAGCGTTAAAGATACTACAGGCGTGCGATATTTTGGTGTGACCGGAAACAACGGACAATGCACGAAAAATGGCGTTAACGCTAGTAATGGCACGGGTTTCGGGCGTGTAAAGGGTAGTTACAAAATTGTGATTTTAGCGCAATTTTTTCAGCTGTAGGGTCGAGATGCAGATGTGTCCGAAAATTTTCGCGTTGTGCATTTCGTCAGCCGCAAGTCCCTGGCGCACGCTCCTTCGAATCCTTTTGACGTAACGTTGTTGCATCGGTTTTTTTCGGCTATATTAATGAAGAAATTCAGAAACGTGTGCAACGGAATGTTACAAATGAGAATTTTGAGGGGGAATCACGAGCCAATTTGCTCGGGACGCGTGCACTTTGGAAACTCGAGGGGTGTCTACTTGGTTAGATGAGTGTGTATAAAGGAATGAAGTTTTCTTCTTTCTTCAACTAACGTGCAGTTGAGTTTAATAAGAAATAACCATCAGGAAATTTACCCATAATAAAAGGATCCAAAGGATCCTTAAACTCAACCGGGTGAATTTGTCTTTTTTCAGTATATTAGCTTTAAAGGAATTGAAAAAGATCAATTTATTAATAATATATTGGTTCTAATCTCTTCTGTCTTTTCTTCTTCCTAACAGTCCTGCTAAACCAACTAAACCAATCCAACCCCAATCTGTATCGTCATCATCATCATCATTATCAGCACCGTCCGCATTTTGAGCCATGTGAGTTATTTTGTTTGTATTGTTATTGATGTCAATGTTGTTATTTTGAGCATAAACAGCTATCCCACAAAGCATTAATGTAACTGATAGAGCACAAAGTGAATGAAGAATTTTTTTTAACACGGTTTTCACCTCCTTTTAATAACTGTTAACTTTAATATGTACAATCAAAAGAACAATTATTCTGTAGATAATAAGGAAGCCATTTAGGGGGGATTTTTAAACAACTTATTCAACAAACAAATGCGATGGTTAAATAACAAAGGAAAAAGTAGGTAGATGTATTAAATATGAGTAATAATCTACTGGCCTTTGTCCGTTTCTCTTTTGTTTAGTTTAACTGTCTATAAAGGTATACCATTAAGGAATACGGACGTACAGCCGAAAACGCCGTTATTTAACGTTCGTAAAGGTAGGTAAAAAATATTTACGAACGTCTATAAAATAATTGACCTTTACGGACACTTTTCGTATAATTCAATTAACGATATACGGAAGGTGATGGTAAATATGGCGAATATTTACGGATACATCCGAGTCAGTTCGATTGACCAAAACGAGCAACGCCAAGTCAATAAGATGATCGAAAAAGGCGTTGAGGCTCGCCGTATTTTCGTCGATAAAGCGTCGGGCAAGGACTTTAACCGTCCGCAATACCAACTATTGCGCAAAGTATTAGGCGAGGGTGACATCGTTTATATTGACGCGCTGGACCGTTTAGGGCGGAACTATGACGAAATCATCAGCGAGTGGAAATATATCACGCGGGAGCTTAACGCTGACATTATCGTATTGGAAAACGAGGCGCTATTTGATAGCCGTAAGTTCAAGTCGATGGGAGATATGGGTAAGCTAATGGAAGATCAATTCTTATCGCTACTTGCGTATGTAGCCGAACAGGAACGGAAGAAGATACGTCAGCGCCAGGCGGAAGGCATTGCGGTTGCTAAAGCGCAAGGAAAACACTTGGGCCGTCCGCAAATGAACCTCGATACATTAACGAAGCAGCAGCGCCAAACATTAGAGGCGAATTATGAGCGTTGGAAAGCGCAGGAGATTACTGCCGTACAATTTATGACGATGTTAGAACTTAAAAAGAGTACGTTCTACAAGATCGTGAAGGAATACGAGGAGCGCTTACAGCCGGCTAATTAGTCGGCTTTTTGTGTTGCTGTACGCCTACCCGCACACCCCCCAAGCCCCTTTTTTCTTTTCCGCGTCTGGTGCCCGAAAAATCCGCGCAATTTTTAAAAACTCGGACTTTAACGAACTAAAGTAAAACGCCTGCCTAGCGTTGGCAAGCGTATTTCTTGCGGGCTTCCTCGTATTGTTTTATTAACTTCATAACCACGTTGCGAATACGTGAATTCCAACATTCGCGACAATATGTATTAATATTGCTTCCATCGATGCAAATATCGATAAGCTCAGATTTTGGAAAACGTTCTACGCAGTAGTCGCAAAGATCAGTCGTCTCGGTCGTCATTCGAATCCCCTCCGTTAACAAAATACGAATATATGTTCGTGTTATAACCGGAAATTTTACCGCCTGCAAGCCCGCAAGTGGTTCAATATCAATAAACGTTAGGCTCCTGTTTAAATCACAATAACCGCATGTTCTTTTGGCGAACTATATAAAAATTTTCACATATGTTACTTGCTTTTTTATCAAAAATATAGGAACATATATTCGTAAACAAAACATATGTTCGTTATTTTGCGAAGGGGTGTGTAAGTCCAATGCTGTTTGACGTGTCTCTTCTTCCTAAAAACAATATATTATGTGTTGATATGAAAAGTTTTTATGCTAGTTGTGAGTGTGTAGATCATGGGTTAGACCCGCTCAATGACTACGTGGTAGTTGTAGCTGACAAAAACCGAAGTGGAAGCGTTGTTCTTGCTGCATCCCCTAAAATGAAAAGTGATTATGGTATCAAAACGGGAAGTCGTCTATTTGAAGTACCTCGACACCGTCGAATTCACATCTTTAATGCCCGAATGAAACGATATTTAGAAGTAAGCGTTCAGATTACGGAGCTCTTTCTCTCGTTTGTTCCCTTTGAAGCGATTTTAACGTATAGTGTCGATGAAAGTTGGCTTACCTTGAACGGTACTGAAAAACTACATGGCACACCAAGAGAAGCAGCTCAAAAAATTCGTCGCACGATATGGAAGCAATTTGGGTTACCTTCTTGTATTGGAATTGGACCCAATCGTTTTATCAGCAAAGTCGTATTAGATGTATATGCCAAGCAGCAGGGAATTGCGGATTGTACATATGAAGAAGTCCCGCAAAAACTATGGCCGATTCCGTTGCGTAAGATATGGGGTATCGGTACAAAAATGGAACAACATCTCAATAACCTGGGAATGTATACCCTTGGGGACGTAGCCAACAGTTCCCTTGAACGTTTACGCAGTCGATTCGGTGTCATGGGAGAACAATTGTATTATCATGCCTGGGGGATTGATTTGAGTCCTGCCTTCGTGGAAGCGAACGACTTACCTCAAAAAAGCATCGGAAAAGGCGTAACTTTACTGCGTGATTATTGGAGAGAGAACGAAATTCTGACAGTTGTGTTGGAACTTTGTGAGGAAGTGGCTAAACGAGCTAGGCAACTCGGAAAAGTAGGGCGTACAGTTTCGTTTGGTGTACGATATTCTCATTACGAGAAAGGGGGATTTCATCAATCTGTCACGCTCGATACAGGAACCAATTTAACCATGGAGTTATATCGGGTCTGTAAGCGGATTTTCAAAAAGTTTTATGACGGGCGCAGTGTTCGCATGATTCATGTATCGCTCTCGAATTTAATGAATGAAGAAAGCGTTCAACTGTCTTTATTCGAAAATAGAGAAAAAGAACGAACTCTTGCAAAGGCGATGGATGAAATTCGAGACAAATTTGGTCCCAATGCACTTCTACGAGCCGTGAGTTATACATCGGGAAGTCTTGCCCGCATCCGAAATGGCTATATAGGAGGGCACAAAGCATGAATTATCGAGATAGAGGGATTATTAAATTCTCGCCATTTTTAATGCCTGAACATCGTGATATGTTAGCTGAACTACGGGAACAAGAAGATGATGTGGCACTATCATATCATGACGATCAACGTTATGAGGAATGGAATTCGATCATCCTTAAAGCAATGGAGTTCGCTTTATATCTTCGAATCCAATACATACAAAATCATCGTTTTCAAAGCGTAATTGGTCGTGTACATTATTACGATGAGGTGAACCGTCACTTGCGATTGAAAGAGAAAGGGCAGTGCAAATTTTGCTACATTCCTCTTGCAAATATTCAATCCATAGAAATAGCGGAAGTTTCTCGGTGATCAATGCCGAGCGAACAGGAAAAGTAAGATAGTTTCAGTCGACTAATTAGTCGACTCTTTTTTGTTTGCACTGACCTCTCAAACGAATACCTTTTCCCTCTTCTGCCGCTCTTAATTACTCAACCCCAGCGTAAAAATTTTGTGTCATCGAGGTTAAATGTCGGGCTCCGATTTATCCAAGCGTCTAATCACGTCTTTCAGCGCATTAACCGCATGTTCTTTCGTATAACAATCGTCATACATAAGCGAATTAACAACGCGCAGCAGGCGCAGTTTCAGTTCGACGATGGTTTCTTTTTCGAGCGTTTTCACCCGTTAACCTCCTCTTCAATTCTCTCAATAACCGCCGATAAATCTTGATATATCATGCGCCCACTAAACCGCAGTACACGCCAGCCATTTTTGCGCAAATAAGCGTCTTTACGGCGGTCGTGCGCTCGTTGCTTAGGCGTCGAGTGATACGCTCGGCCGTCGCACTCGATGGCGATTTTATACGTCGGTAGCGCTAAATCTATGCGATATTTACCGCAAGGGACTTGCGTTTTCACGTAATAACCCTGTATTCGAAGCGTATCATAAAGGCGGCGTTCAATCGGACTTTCACATTTTAAGCGTTCCCGGTCAATTAAGTCCGTTTGTGGGCGCGGTCGCCTTAAATCGAGTACAAAGAAGACGATACCGACGAGAATTAGTCCGAAAAATACAACATAGCTAACCATATACATCACATATTGAAAAAGTCGTCTGGTACGTTTTTACCGAGTTGCTTTAGCGCCTTTTTAACGCTGGCTATCGTAGAGTGCTTTGGGCGGTATGAATCATCGTTACATAGCTTTGAAATAGTACCGCGACTTAACTTCGATCTTCTTTCCAGCTCTAACTGCGTAATTCCCTCATTATCGAGCCACTTACCGAATTTACTTCGCTTCTTTCCGAGACCTAACCAATTAAACATCGTTATAACCTCCTTCGGTACCATTCTTGTCCGAAGTGTCATTTTTTAAACCTCATGCAAAAAAGTGACAACTTGGACAAACGGTATCGCATAGGCTATAACACAAAGCAACCAACGTAGCTACAAACGTCAGTAATCGCTAGTTCGGCATCTTCGGGAGGTGAACATCAACAAAAGTAGCGGACAACAAGGTTAGTACGATGGCGACATTGTTGCGACAAAAGCAACAACAAACGTATATAAAACTTTTGTTTTCGGCAAGTAAACGTTGAAATTATGCGATTTTAAAAAGCTGTTTAAATAGGGAATAAGAGGTGAGCGAATTGTTCCATAAAAACAGAATAGAGACGATTCCTTTCCGTGAGTTCATGGCCGGCAACCATCGCACGCAAAAGGAAGCGTCTCCTAGTAAAGATATATACGTTTATTCCGGTTTTTTACCAACAATCACGCCTCAAAATTTATTTCCAATACATGACCCCGGGTTTGCTTTATTTCTCGCTGGAGTCGGCTTAATTGCTGGCGCTACTTTTTTCGAACGATTTACCGCCCGAAGCGGTATGTTTGAATTATCGGAAACAATCGAGGTAATAGGTCGTTTTCTATTTCCGGTTATCGCTTATGGCTCCGTATTTTGGTTTCTATTCTCGCTATAACGAGGTGAGTTTTATGCGTAAGATGATTGAATTTATTGCTCGCCAGCGGGCTAAATCGCGGCTTAAACGTGCGTTTTACCATGCCGGGCTATATGTCAGCCGAAAAACAGGCGACAAGGAAATCAAAGTATTTCCGCGTATTAAGTCTGTTATGGACGATGGCAAAAAGCTGGTTTACCAATTTTCGCTTGTTACAGGCATTGACCCGAAAGAAGTAAGTAAGCGCGAGTACATTTTTCAACAAATTTTCGGCAACAATATCGAGGTTGACGGCGATCACAAGCATTTCACGTTGACCGTTTACCGCAAGACATTCCCGAAAGAGTTGAAATATGATTATGACGCTATTTTGCCGATAATAATGGGGTTGAACTTACCGATAGTAGCAGGGATGGATAGACACGGTCAATGGCACGTTTTCGACGCAATCAATGAGCCGGGGCTTCTCATATCGGGTGAACCAGGAGCCGGAAAAAGCTCACAAGTCCGCAGCATCATATCCACCTTAATCCAATACAAGAAACCTCACGAATTAGAAATTTACCTCGGCGACCTCAAGATGAGCGAATTTCACCTTTTCTACGATATTGAACACGTTAAAAGCGTCTGTATTTATCCCGAAGACTTACGAAAAATGCTTATGTACTTGGCCGAAGAAATGAAGCGTAGAGGGGAGTTGTTAAATAAATACCGTGTGACGCACGTTAACAAGCTACCGGAATCCGAAAAGGTGCCGTATATCCTTATCTGTATCGACGAATTTGTAATGATTATGGACGACAACCACATGAAATCAATGCTAATCCAATTAGTAGCGCTAGGTCGTGCGTTGGGCATGGTTTGCGTCCTTAGCTTACAGCGCCCGAGCCACGATATATTGGACACGAAAATTCGGAGTTGTCTAACCGTCCGCATGGGCTTTCGTGTTAGCGACTTTTCCAACGCCAAAATAAACGGGACGCCTGGCGCCGAGAAAATCGCCAAAGAAACACCAGGCCGTTTCCTTCTTAAACGAAGCGATATAACGGAGCTACAAGCGCCATTTCTTGACGAGAAGCACGCCGAAAAGATTCTTGAGCGTTATAAATCTACCGAGTGGAAAAATCGTTTTGCAGGTGATTCTAATCCGTCTATCCCATCGAATGAGCCTGTTATTTTTAACATGTTAGAGGAGGAGCAATAATGAGAAAACGCGACAAGGACATTGTGCAAGCCGTTGAGAAATTCCGTTGTTTAACACGCGATCAAATCGCCGCGATGTTTTATTCCCACACGAAAAATCCGACCACGAACTGTAACTACGCCCTCAAGCGATTGCGCGACCGTGGTTATATTGCCGCCGACACTAACCGCACACCTTACGTTTACTTTCCGTCGCAATCCAAGCTCAAAAAGGACGGTCAAAAAGTCGAGCATTTCCTAAAGATAGCCGATTTTTACCTCGATTTATTACGTAACGGTTGGAAAATCCGTCAGTTTGACATTGAGCCGAGATATGAAGGCGCAGACGTCCGCCCCGATATTTTCACGATTGCTAACGGTTCGCCATTTTTCGTTGAAATACAAAATAGCGTTTACTCAACGCAAGTAATGGCGAAGAAAATCAAGCTATACGAACGGTTTTATGATTCCGGTTATTGGCGCTCTTTCGATTGGCAACCGGCTGACCGTGCGATTTTTCCTTTCGTTTGGATTGTCGGTGAAAATACGTACAAAGTGACGAGCGATAGATTCCGGATTGTACAATCGAAGGACGTTGCGGACTTAATGCGACAGGTTAAGCCGAAAAGGCCAGCGTACGAGCCTGTTAAACAGTCGATGTATAGCGGACAAATTAAAATTAATATCGGATAAATAAAAATGCGGCTCGTTTTGTTACGAGTCGCTTTTAGATTTAATAATATATTTTCCGTTCATTATTTGCCTGACAAATAATCCTTTCAATTTCTCGGTATTTAATCGCTAATTTTTGATCTCTTTCCATTTGAAATAAAAAGTATTCGATTAAATCCTTGGGTAAATGCCTGTCTTTCATACTTTTAATCATGTGCATTTTCGCTAAAGTGCTGTGATGATAAAGAGGAGATTTATCGTTTTCATTCTGTTTGATAAGAAATCGATCAAACTCTCTAAACCAATCTGTTCCCGTACTACTAGCAATACCTAGACTTTCTATAATTTCGCTCTTTTTAAGAAATTCTCTAACAAACACCGTAATAACCTCCTTTTATATGGTATTATTTACAGTTTTTTATCCGGATAGTCATCGAAATTAATTCGTACAAACAAATCGCGGGGCAAGCAATATTCGAGATAGGTCGACGGTTGAAGCACGTTAAGGAAAAAGATTTGGCACACGGGCAATTCGGTAAATGGCTCGATAGTATTGGTATCGCTAGAAGAAACGCCCAAGCACTTATGCAAGCGTACGAGCAATTTGGAAATACGCAGACGTCTGCGTATTTATCCTTCGGAAAAGTAGTCGAAATGCTTTCGCTCCCATCCGACATCGACCGCCAACAATTCCTCGAACAAAAACATACGATTCCAAGTACCGGAGAACAAAAGACAGTTGACGAAATGACCGTACGTGAGCTGCGCGAAGTTAAGAAGGCGTTGAAAGAAGAACGCGAGCGACGCGAAAGAGCGGAACGTGAAGCTGAGGAATTACGAAATAATACTCTGGACATAAAAAAGCGGCTCGTTGCGTTACGGGTCGCTTTCGTGTTTTCGAAAATTTTTCGGGTTTTTGGGCGCGCATGCATTTTTCGGAGATAACTCGAAAAGATATTAATAAAAGGAGGTTTGATTTTATGAATAATGGGCAGAAAGATGTAGATAAATACATAGAGGAACTCAAGGAAAAGGACAGAAACAATTCAAATGACACCGAAGTGATCGAAATTATCAAGTCGATGGGTGACACCGATTAGCAAAGTGAGGTCTAATCAACCTCACTTTTTTCATGCACAATTTCAATTAATTCGCTAATATCATCTATTTCAAGCGCGTCAGCAATACGTTCGAGCGTTTCTTTCGTATAGCGTTTCACTTTATCGTTACATAACTCGCTAATTGCTCGCTCTGTCACCTTAGCCTTTTCCGCAAGTTGTTTTTGTTCGATGTCTCTTTCTTTCAGTATTTCGCGCAATTTGAGCCTTATTTTTCGCGCCATTCTTCACACCTCCGTTAGTCTTATTATACACCTAAAAAATAATTCCGGGAACCGTAATTTTTTAGTTGACGATTCCGCGGGTCGGAATTATAATAGACTTAAAGATTCCGACAGTCGGAATTAAAATCGAAGGGGAGAGGATAAAATGCGTAAGATTAAGATTGCTTATTACTACGAGGACCGTCCATCAAACAGACCGGTGATTGAATACTGCGAAGGATTCCTTATTACCGACAACCTAGCGCTTAGTATCGCAGACGGTAAAGTCGCCATTTTAGAGCGGGTCAAGCCTTCCGAAACTTTCCGGGGCTGTTATGAGCCGGACGACGGGGATTATATGCAATTTAATCTCACCGAAGACGTTTATAATCACATCATGCGCAACTACGAAAACATGACCGAAATTGAGTTGTTAAACATCGTCGCTAATGGGGTGAGAGTCGCATGAGCACTAAAAGCGATTTAATATACGAACAACTCCGTAGTTTATATTACCAAGTCACTTCATTTTACAATGAATTAAACAAGTATCAGTCGCAATATGACAAACAAATAAGCGAAATATATCACGAATTGGAAAGAGTTGAACTGAATCACGTAAACGCTTATGAATATGCGCTAAAATTGCAAGACGTTTTGCGTAAGCGTCGAGTTGTGAAAGACGAGCTGGCAAGACTGCAACCCGTTCGAAATTACGTTAATGAGACTTTTAACGAATTGCAAAAGCAAATCGATCGCGTGATTAGCAAAAGCAACGAAATAAGAAAATCGCTGAATGTGACGCTTTCAATTAGCGAAGTGTTGAAGGCTTCGGAATGAAAGAGCTAATTGGCGGCGCGACCTCGCATGGAGCCGGTAACTGCGGCAACAGTCCGGTTGTGCGAGGGGCCGTTACAAGTCAAGAACGTCATTTTTGGAGTTTCCGCCGGCCTTAGCGCTGCGTATTTTTTTGTGAGAATCTGTTTTTATACTTAAATCATAATGTTGTTTTTTATTAAAAACTACACAAGATGTTAGAGTTTAAATAAAGAAATGACAGAAAAGATTCTGCCATTTCATTTCCTTTGGAGAGTAGAGGGTACATACTCTATGTTAGAGTTTTCACCAAGTTCCTGTTTAACTTTATTAAATAAGATTAAACCTTTATCATTGTGTTCTCTTATGGAATTGTGAGTTTCTTCTTTGATATGCGCACCATAATCAGATTCCTCTAGAATTTTACCGTATTGGCGTACCCATTTAAAAAGCTCCTCTTTTAATTCTTGTGAAAAAGGAAAATCTTCAATATCAAGATTCTCTCCGCATTTTGCACACCAAATAGGGTCAGCATGGATTTCTGCTTCCATTTTATAAGAAGTATGGTTGCATTTCTTCTTAAAGAAATTGAACATATTTTTTACCCACCTCTTTTATTGTTAACTATGGACCTCCAATGTATTTTAACACAATATAAAAATCCACATTGTTCTTTAACGGAGTCTTGTGTGAAAATCGCAGAAGGACCTGTGATTATAAGTGAAAGAGCAAAAAAATTTCGTCCAGCTGCGCGAAAATCTCGGTAGCGTCGTATAGTTATATGAAGACGTTGAAAAATTCGCTGGCTTTCGTGCAAACCCGACTTATCTTATGAAGGAAAAAAAATTCGCCCAAACTGCGCGAAAATGAAATTTCGACTGTATAGTATAGTGAAGACGTTGAAAATTCCGCGGCTTCGGCTGCGATAATTGTAAACGAATTTTACAAGAAAGGAGGTGAGCCGATGACTAGCGAAATGATTCGATTTATCCGTCGAACGCGCGGACTAACTTTGCGTGAGTTTGCCGCCGTCATTGGTTGTAGTTATTCGTATATTTCGCTAATTGAATCGGGCGACCGCCGGGTTACTCCACGGCTTGAGCGTAAAATTCGCCAAGCATTCGATTTAAGCGATGAAAAATTAACCGCTATTAGGGCGGTTATGAACGAAGTGAAACCCGTTATGTAGACCGTATGTTATTCCTCACACTATCCTCGTTGTTCTTCCTCGTTAAGTCGCGCGTAGGGTTGCTGTTATCCTCTACAGATGGCTTGCCGTATATTATCCACTCTTTTTTACTCAAGCGTAACATGTTAGCGATACCGTCAGACTTTGTTTGAGCGGTGGCTAAGTATTTGTTACGAAAATCAACAAATCGAGGAGGTATCGAAATGTACGAAAAATACAAATGTGTGTTGAGCGTTAAAGTAGCGAATGAATTAATCGCGAAAAATTACGAGCTCGTCACAATCGAGCCAAGCCGTCGATTCCCTGGCAAACTCGTTTTTGTATTCAAAAATACACCGGAACTCGATGCGGAATTTAAAATGTTTGAGCGGAAGGTGTGAAATAAATGCAGACAGCCGAAATAAAACAGCTAAATCGAATTTATGACAAGTTTAACGAGTTGTATATTCAAACGCGCAGCAAATATTTGATTCAGTTTCCAAACAGTCGATACGTCACGATAAACAAGAAACAAAGCGCTCGTACCGTTGCATTAAACGATAGCATGCTCAAAACACACCTTGCAGGCGAATTAACATACGGAATTTTCAACGGCGGCTATTTTAACAAGTTTATCACGTTTGACGTCGATTTTAGCGACGGTACAATGGCGCGATGGGCAACGCTAAAGCTAATCGACGTGCTAGTTTCCGAGTTTCATATCATGCGCAAGGATATTCACGTTAGCTTGAGCGGCAGAAAAGGTTATCATGTCGACTTGTTTTTCGATAAGCCGCTGCCGGTGGCCAACGTACAGGCTTTTTACAATCGCGTGATTGCGGAGGTCGGGGAATTGCCAGGCGGTCAAATCGAGTTTCGACCAACGTGGACACAAGGCATTAAATTACCGCTGGGTATTCACCAACGAACAGGCAACCGCTGTTGGTTCGTTGACAATGAAACGCTTGAGCCGATTGAGTCATTCGATTACTTGCTCGACGTCGAGCCGATGGACGCCTCCGTTATTACCGGTGTTGACTTCGGACTAACCGACGAGCAAGCGCAAGAGTTTGAGGCCGTTGCAACCGAAACCGACATTTCCGTCAACATTTTAGACGAATCGGCAGCACTCCAAAAAGCTCGCCGAATACTTGAGGCCGGTCGGCTTACGGAAAGTAATACACGACACAATACCACGTTTATACTTGCCTGCTTTTTCAATTCCCAAGGCTTCGAGCAAGAGGAAGCAGTCGAAGCAATCATGGAAATTCTCCTCAACACACCTCGCGAATATTTCAACAAAGGAAGCACCCCCGACTATTGGTTAAAAGAGGCGCGTCGATTAGTCGCTTATGTGTACGACAAAAATATTACGCTAGGCAACGCCGACAAGCCCGTCAAAATTTACAAATCGGAAATACTAGCGGTTTTACAATGCGGCACGTTCCGCCAAAAGCAAATGCTTTACGCGATGTTGGTGACGAGCAAACGTTACGGGCCAACGTTTTACCTTACGACAAGCACCGCAATGAAAATGATCGGTACAAACTCGCGGCAAACGGTACAGAACGCGATTAAAGCGCTAGTGGAAAAGGGCTTCGTTGAGTATCGCCGAAAAGGGGAAATCGACCAGGCGCGCAGTCGTGAAACGGGGCAAGTGCGGCACAAGCCGAATAAATACCGGTTATTAATAGACAAGCCCGCCGAAGACGAGCCGGCGATTGAAGTAACGAGCAATCAAAACATTGTCGACGTCGCTTATTTGCTTTGTGATGTAAAGGAAATACGGCAGTACGTTAAACGATACGAGTTCGAAAGTCGTTGGCAGCGTTAGCTTCGTTATTAGGGCGGTGTTGTGGCGTTATTCTTATATAAATATGTTATTGTTACCGATTTCCAACACAACCAAAACAGCCGAAAACAAGTGGGGGAATTTCAATGAAAACAGCTAAAACAGCCGAATATAGAAATCCAGGACCGGGAGCCGTTGAGTTTGCGAGGCAATACGTGGAAGGGGTGACACGGGCGGAGGCACTACCAATCATTAAAAAGCTATTAAACGGCGAGCTACACGACACAACCGACAAACGTATTAAAAAATGCGCATATTGCGGCTACTATTACCGTGATAAAACAAAACCGAACAACAGCAAAACTTGCTCGCGCGAGTGCAAAATCGACTTTGACACATTGAATCGTGCGAAAAAGAGAGCTGACGAGGCGTTACTCAATCCGAAAAAGAAAAAAGAAACGACTTACGTTTGGTGGCTTGAATATCCGTTTTGGATTAGCGAATACGAGATGTTAAAGCGTTCCTGGAAATACGAGGTGCCTTATGCGCCGAACAAATTGGCGGCGATTCGGGCGGTACAACAACGTGATGCAATGCTCGGTGGAAGAAGAAAACCTAAATGCGAAGTAAATTACAACGGCGACGAGAAAGTACAACCGAAAGTCAGTGTTAATTTCGGTAAAGCTAGCGCCAATAAACCTTGTGAGGTTACTATTTCACAAATGACGCCAGAAGAAATTGAGGCTTATTTTACAGAGAAATATTCGCAGGAACATTTAAAAATGGAACGCTGGAGAGCCGAAAATTTAGCTGCAGTAAAAAAGTATTAGTGAGAACACCGTAAAAAGCCCGTTTTTAATGGGCAGTTAGTAAGCGGAGGAGGGGGGACGATGACATATGAAACATTTAAGTTAATTGGCTTAAATACCATAAATTATCTCCATGATTAATTAAAATTTCTCTAACTAATATATGTGCAAAATGAAAAATATTTATTAAGAGAGGAGCTGAGAAAAATGAGAATCACGATTACTCAAACAGTTAGACTAATCGACTCCTCAACGTTTGAAGCTATCGTGTCAGCAGTTGATGAGGCCGGTAATACAATTAATCGGGCAACCATCGTTTACGAGCGCGCCCACGAAATTTATGCAGCTTATAAATCGCTGTTTAAAGCATTGAACTGGCTGCGCCGTTACGGACAAGTTGACATTGAATTAATTACGAATCAAAAAAGCCTTGTCCATGAATTAAACGGCTCGCTTAATTCAAATACAACTTTAAATCGAATCTTAAATGAATCATTAATGAAGCAAAACGCAAGTATTACAAAAGCTGAATATCGCGAATAAACGCTGGTGCCGTTTCTTTTCTGAACGTTGCCGGCGTTTTTTATTACAACAGAAAAATGAAAGGGAGAATGAAAAATGAGCCAAGAAAAAGAAACGAGAATTTGCCGTATTTGCGGACAGCAGAAAGAGATTCATCTTTTTGAGGTAGATAAGCGAGTACCTCACACTTATACCAATCGCTGTAAAGCATGTAAGGCCGAAATCTCAGCAAATTATCGCAAAACGTTAGACGGCCGAGCGTTGACTGCATATCATCACGGCTTACAGCGCTGCAAAAAACTCGGTATCCCGAATGAAGTCACGCTCGACGAAGTGAAACGTATTTTCCGCGCCTTTGATGGCCTATGTATCTATTGCGGCGCGCAGGAAACTGACGAACCGTTTCATTTAGAGCATGTTATCCCGTTAGGTAAGGGCGGCCGTCATCACGCCAGCAATCTAGTTATTTCTTGCCCGAGCTGCAATAGAGCCAAACACGATAAGCCAATTGTGACGTTTTACTATGAGCATGAGCCATTTACCGACGAACATTTTGCCCTGGTCGTACATTACCTTGCTTTTTCCAACAATACAACAAAATCGGAAATGCTTGAGCAGTTAGTTGAGCAGCACGCCGACTATTTGCTCGAAGAAATGAGGAAAGAAAACGAACGTGACAACAAGCGATTTGAGCGTCAGTTAGAAAAGGCTGCTAAGAAGGCGGTGAGCGCCAATGCGTAACGACATTCAGCAGTTACGTGAGGAAATCGAACGCTTACGCCAGCAACTAGACGATGCTTTAATCGCTTTTATTGCGAAAGGGGCTTGAGATTGTGAAATCGCCTACTATTGTTGCGCTAATGCCTACCGGTAAGAATCACATAGTAAAAGCCGTTGTTGTTCACGCGGAAACGGGAGAAGTCTTGGCGCGCAGGGAATACGTCATGGTTGATATATACGAGGCATCGGCTATTGATCGCGTTGTTTTGGACATCGAGCAAAGGGTACCTGTTTATATCCGGAAATTGTCTTTACCGACAAGAAGGGAGTTGGATAAATGAAAGGCAAAAAAGAATGGAAATTCCAGCGGTTAAAAGTCACAATCGCCCGGCGTTCGGTACTGGTTGACCAACTCGGATTCAAATTAAAGGAGAGTTTATGACATGGGGGAGCTGATTACCGTACATGATTATTGGGGAAATCACGTTGGAATAAGCAAACTAGGCAAATTATATTCGACAGGTCGCTTAATTGTTTGTGAGCCTTACTCTTTTGAAGGTGAGGACATGGAGGAAAACGCCAACACACCGGAAACTTATTTCGCACAATAGTTTAACTGGCGCCAACTAGGCGCCTTTTTTATTTCTATACGAGAGGAGAGAAACGATGAATGAACAACGACGTTTTTGTTGCACGCATGAACAAGGTAGCGCAGTTTTTGAGTGACGGGCGCGACTTATCTGACGCAATGGCTAAACGCAAACGCATTTCAAAGTCGCGCGTCAAAAATTTCGAGAGCTATCGCTTATTTTTCCAAGCGTTGCGGTCCGATCCGGTTTTCTCACGTTTAGCCGACCATTCACTGCGGATTCTTGACGAAAGCATCGAGTATGTCGACATTTACAATACGCTTGGATATGTCGAAGAATTAAGCCGCAAAGCAACTAGGATTGGCAATCTACTTGATGAGTATGACCCGATAATGGACGAAATCGAAAGGGAGGCAGGGCTCAATGGCGTTTGATCTAGTTGCAAGACTCAAAGTTATTGATAATCTTTCCGCGCCTTTTAAACGAATGCAACGCGTAACCGAACGCATGAACAATGCGCTAAAGTCAACGAACATCTCTGTTACGAAAATGAGTAGCGGAATGAGTCGCGTTTCCAGCGCAGCGTCACGATTAAGCGGTAGTTTTGTCGGGCTTGCTGCTGCGATTGGCGGCGCAGTTGCAGCGCATAAAGCGTTTAACGCGACAATCGGTGAAGCTGCGCGATATGAGCGTTCGCAAGGGCTAATCACGGCAATGATGGGCGACGTAAATAAGGCGAAACAGCTCATGTCGGAGATTGAAAAAATAGCGATTAACTCGCCGTTGCTTAATTCGCAGGACATGATGTCGGCAGCGTCAGCGTTCTTGCCGATGACGAAAGATATTAACCGATTGAAAAAGTTATATGATTTGTCTGAGCGTTTATTCGTTTTGAACGATAAAGAAGGGATGGAAGGCGCAAGCTTTGCTTTGCGTGAGTTTCTGATGGGAAAAGACGCTCAATCTCTCGTTGAGCGCTTCAACCTTAACCGTAAAGTTTTAAACGACCTTAAAAATCTTTCTTTTGACAAAGCAGTGAAGGGGCTTGACGAACTTCTGAACAAAATGGGCGTTACGCGAAAAACGATTGACACAATCGGTAACGACACGCTCGCAAAATGGAGTCAGATTAAAGAACGAATGGCCGTAGCATTTCGTCAAATGGGGACGCCATCACTTGAGGTCTTGAACAACTTTCTCACAAACTTACTCAACCGACTGGACAGCGGCGATTTAACACGTTTCGCGAATATCGGAGCTAATATCATTAAACAAATCATAACCGGAATGACTAACACCGCAACCTCTCTTTATAATTGGTTTTCCTCTCTTACCAATTCCGAGGAATTTAAGCGACGAACTACGATATTCGGTAAGGTTCAATTTGTCATCGAGGACATCTATCAGCGCTTTTTAAGTTGGCTAAACAACGGCGGTAGTAAAAAAATCGAAAACACCGTTTCGACACTCATTCAAATTTTAACGGCGGCAATCGATGCTTCAATAGAAGTTATCACGCCGGTCGCGGCTAAAGTCGGTAAGGCCATCGGTAAGGGCGTTTTGGACGGATTTAACGAAGCGGTTAAAGGTTCTACGCTTTTACAGATGCTCGGTAGTCCGCAAGATACCGCACGATTAGCCAAACGGAAAGCGATTGAGTGGGGCGCTAGATGGGTGTGGGACAAAATTAAAGGAAATAAAGAGAAAACGCCGAAAGGTTATGCCGGCGGTCTTAACTACGTTCCTTACGACAATTTCCCAGCGCGCCTGCATCGCGGAGAAATGGTACTAACGCGCGGTGAAGCGCAAGAATACCGCAAAAATAAAGGACGTGCTGGCGGTGGTTTTACGATTCATATCGAAAGTATGCATGTCCGCCAAGAGTCCGATATTAAGAAAATAGCGCATGAATTAGCGCGGTTAATTGAGCGCGAAGGGGCGTTGATGGCGTAATATACACGGCGGGCTACTGGCGTGGCTCGTCGATTTTTTACATATTATATATAACGTTTAATTTTTATTTGTAAATTCGCTAAACATTTGCTAGAATCAACGTTAAGAAGTGAACATTTTTTACCGATGAAAACATGAATAAGAAGCCGGTAAATAATGCGTTTTTCGTATCGTATAAATATCGCAAAAACGTTGATATAGCGCTATTTTACACCGTCAGCATGTCCAAAGCTAAACCGACGAATAGCGAATTCATCGCAATGGTGGCTGATAAGTTACGTTTAGAACATAAGGCATCATAATTTTGTGAAACAGAGGTAGTCCTTATCATTAGGACTACCCTTTTTATTATTCTTCCTTCTTCTTCGCTTTTTCTAACTCAAGAAGCTTTTGCACTAAAATATGCTGTGGCATATGCATAATTTGTTCAATCGGCATTCCTAATGCTTTTGATAACTTTTGCGCTGTTTCCAATGAAATTTGTAAAGGGCGCATGGTAGCTCTCTCCTTTGTTTCATGGTAACTAACAGTATAGCAAACTTTTGCTGCACTTGGCATATATTTTTATTATGAGTGTTTGTTGTGAGAAGTATAGGAAAGGAGCAAATACATGACAAAAATTTTTGCGCATCGCGGCTCGGCGGGGACACATCCGGAAAATACAATGGTGTCATTCCGAGAAGCGGAACGAGTAGGGGCAGATGGGATTGAGTTGGATGTACAAATGACAAAAGACGGGCAAATTGTCGTCATTCATGATGAAACAATCGACCGAACAACGAATGGAACGGGATGGGTAAAAGAATTTACATACAAGGAGTTGCGAAAATTTGACGCGAGCTATAAATTTGCCGGGCAATACGGCTTTTGTCCGATTCCTTTATTAGAAGAAGTGTTGTCGTGGGGGAAACAGACGAAGTTGTTGTTCAATATTGAATTGAAAAATGGATTCATTCAATATGAAACGCTTGAAGAGCAGGTCATTCAAATGGTAAAAGAATTTAAAATGGAGACACGTGTTATTCTGTCATCGTTTAACCATAACAGTATGGCGCGTTGTCATCGAATGGCTCCTGAAATCGAAACAGCGCTGTTATATATGGAAAGTTTGTATGAACCATGGAAGTACGTTCAAGCCATAGGTGCATCGGCTCTGCATCCTTACCATGCGACAGTCAATGAATCATTGGTTCATGAGGCACACCAACATGGCGTCGCCGTTCGTCCATTCACCATTAATAAACAAGCAGTCATGAAAAAAATGTTTGGTTATCATGTGGATGCGATTTTTACTGATTATCCCGAAAAGGCAAGAAACGTATTAAAAACCATATAAAGAAAAGCGGTCTGAACATTAAGCGTTCGGACCGTTTTTTTGTTTCCGTTGAAACCTTGGCTGTACTTTATTGCGTTTTCGATCACGATGCAAAATAAAGCCCCCGACAAATCCTAAGCCGGCTAAAAATAAAAGAAGACCAAGCAGAAATTGGAGCCAAAGAAACGGAAGAGGCGGCTGCAAAATGCCGAATAACGTATCTCGCATCCATTTGATGCCGAGCGCTGCTAAAAAGCCGGGAATGAGCAAAATGATTAATGCAATTATTCGTTGCATAACTTGAATAACCCTTTCATGGAAAAATGATTGTCTGAGAAAATGATAAACGTTTGATTTTATTTGTCAAGAAAAGAAAATGCAGCTATGATGTAGGTGTATGCAAAAATTTGCAAGAAGTGGTGATAGCAATGAAAAAAGTGTTGATTGTCGGTGCAGGTAAAGGTGGCACCGCATTGCTAAAAATTTTGAAAGAAACAAAAATCATGGAAGTAGTTGCAATTGTTGATATTAACGAAAAAGCGCCAGGTATGTTATTAGCCCGGGAGATGAATATTAAAACTGGGCACGATTGGCGTCCTTTTTTAACAGAAGATATTGATGTTGTCATCGAGGCGACAGGGAATGTCGAAGTGTTTAAAGAAATACGCAAAATGCGCAAGAAAAATACAGTTGTTATTCCCGGAGAGGTCGCCTATATTACAGCGCAATTAGTAGAGGAAAAAGAACAACTCATTGCCAGATTGAAAAATGAAAAGAATAGACACGATCTTATTTTTAACTCCACGCATGACGGCATGATTGTGGTGGATGAATTTGGCTATATTACTCATGTAAACGATAGTGCTGAGAAAATGATTGGTGTTAAGAAAGGGAATGCGATAGGTAAACATATTTTAGAAATTATTCCAACTAGTGGTTTACCAAGGGTGTTGAAAACAAAAATAACAGAAGTTCATCAGGAATTCACGTTGGGAAATGGAAGAAAAATTATTACAACGCGTGTTCCAATGATTGATGAATCCGGGAGACTCTTCGGCGCTCTTGCTGTGTTTAAAGATATTACTGAATTTGTTCAACTGGCTGAAGAAATAACCAATTTAAAAGAAATTCGTATGATGCTTGAAGCGATTATTCACTCCTCTGAGGAGGCGATTTCCGTTGTTGATGAACATGGGAAAGGAATATTGATTAATCCGGCCTATACGAGAATAACCGGCCTTTCAGAGGAACAAGTAATCGGAAAACCCGCTACTGCTGATATTTCTGAAGGCGAAAGTATGCATATGAAAGTATTAAAAACAAGAAGGCCTGTACGAGGCGTACGGATGAAAGTCGGACCGAAAAACCGTGATGTCATCGTTAATGTTGCACCAATTATTGTTGATGGAATTTTAAAAGGAAGCGTCGGCATCATTCATGACGTTTCAGAAATTCAGCGATTAACAAACGAGTTGAATCGAGCGCGGCAAATTATTCGAACGCTTGAAGCGAAATATTCGTTTGCGGATATTGTCGGAACATCAGAAGAAATGATGGTCGCGATTGAGCAGGCAAAATTAGCCGCAAAAACACCAGTAACGATCTTATTGCGCGGTGAGTCTGGTACTGGGAAAGAGCTATTTGCGCATGCGATTCACAATGCAAGTGATCGAAAGTATAACAAATTTATCCGTGTAAACTGTGCAGCGATTTCCGAATCGTTATTAGAAAGTGAATTGTTTGGTTATGAAGAAGGTGCGTTTTCTGGAGCGAAACGAGGCGGAAAGCGGGGATTATTTGAAGAAGCCAATAACGGCAGTATTTTTCTTGATGAAATTGGCGAACTGTCAGCGAATACGCAGGCAAAACTGTTACGTGTACTACAAGAAGGGGAAATTGTTCGTGTTGGCGGCACCAAGCCCATTCCGATTAATGTACGCGTCATTGCAGCAACAAATGTCAATTTAGAAAAGGCAATTGCCGATGGTACATTCCGTGAAGACCTTTATTATCGTCTCAATCGCATGCCGATTTATATTCCCCCTTTGCGGGCAAGAAAGCAAGATATTCCAGCGTTATGCCAACATTTAATTCAAAAATTAAACCAAGATTACGGAAGAAATGTCGAAGGGCTTACAGAAGAAGCGATTCGTTATCTTTTATCGTATGATTGGCCGGGAAATGTCCGCGAATTAGAAAACGTCTTAGGAAGAGCGATGATTTTTATGAAATTTAATGAAGTGCTCATCGATGTAAAACATATCCCAGCATTGCGCATACCTAGCAATGAGGCTGATTTAGCAATTCGTTTTTCGAATGATGATGTTGAAGAGCAGACATTAGCGGAGATGGTAGAGAAATATGAAGCGCGTATGATTGAGCGTGCGTTGCGAAAACATAACGGTAATAAAACTGCAACTGCAAAAGCGTTAGGCATTTCCATTCGAAACTTATATTACAAGTTAGAAAAGTATGGGATTGCAAATAACAACATGCAATAAATTGCGTATAATGCAACAAATTGCATATATAAAAAATGTAAAATAAAGCGTTTTCAACATTCTTATGTTGGCACGGTTTTTGCATATAAGAATAGTGCCGAGTTGAAATGCTACAAAAAAGGGGTTGAAACAGAAGATGAAGCTTGAGTCACTTGTCACCCAAGCAACCCAATATGAAAACACGACAGTGGCTGTCGCTGCAGCGGAAGATGAAGAAGTGATTGAAGCGGTAACGATGGCGCTGGACAATAACTTTGGGCAATTTATCCTTTATGGAGACCGTGAAAAAATTTCACAATTGGTATCACAAAAAAGCAAAAATTATGCAAAAAGTGGCAAAATTCAAATTGTACATGCGAACTCGAAAGTAGAAGCAGCTGAACTCGCGGTAAAAGCTGTACATTTAAACGAGGCAAATGTACTCATGAAAGGAAATGTTCCAACCGCAACGATTTTAAAAGCCGTTTTAAATAAAGAGTTTGGTTTGCGTACAGGAAAAGTGTTATCGCATGTTGCTGTATTTGAGGTAGCTGGATATGACCGCTACATCATTGTCACGGACGCGGCAATGAATATCGCGCCAGATTTAGAGCAAAAAGCACAAATTATCGCTAATGCTGTTTCGGTAGCTAAAGCAATTGGTGTTGAAAATCCAAAAGTAGCACCGCTTGCTGCAGTTGAAGTCGTGAATCCGGCGATGCCGGCAACGCTCGATGCTGCTGCATTGTCTGCGATGAACAAGCGCGGACAAATCGCTGATTGTATCGTTGATGGTCCGTTAGCGCTCGATAATGCTGTTTCCATGTTAGCAGCCGAGCATAAAGGGATCGAAAGCGAAGTAGCAGGACAAGCAGATATTCTTCTCGTTCCTAACATTGAAACAGGAAATGTGCTTTATAAGTCATTAGTATATTTTGCTAATGCGAAAGTAGGTGCGGTAATCGCTGGGGCAAAAGCTCCTATTGTCTTAACATCGCGCGCAGATTCAGCAGAAAGCAAATTATATTCGTTAGCTCTTGCGGTTTGTACCGCATCAAAATAAACGAAAATTTTTTGGGGAGGAAATAAAAGATGGAAATCTTCAAATATATGGAAAAATATGACTATGAGCAATTATTGTTCTGCCAAGATAAAGAATCAGGATTAAAAGCAATTATCGCTATCCACGATACAACATTAGGGCCAGCCCTAGGCGGTACGCGGATGTGGATGTATGAATCAGAAGAAGCAGCCATTGAAGATGCACTTCGTTTAGCACGTGGCATGACTTACAAAAACGCAGCTGCCGGCTTAAACCTTGGCGGCGGTAAAACGGTCATTATCGGCGACCCGCGTAAAGATAAAAACGAAGCAATGTTCCGTGCATTCGGACGCTTCATTCAAGGCTTAAATGGTCGTTATATTACAGCGGAAGACGTTGGTACAACAGTAGCTGACATGGATATCATTTACGAAGAAACAGATTACGTAACAGGTATTTCACCTGCTTTCGGTTCATCAGGCAATCCATCTCCTGTAACAGCTTATGGTGTATATCGTGGTATGAAAGCGGCTGCAAAAGAAGCATTTGGCAGCGATTCATTACAAGGTAAAGTGATTGCTGTTCAAGGTGTAGGTAACGTAGCGTACAACTTATGCCGTCACCTTCATGAAGAAGGCGCGAAACTAATCGTCACAGACATTAACAAAGAAGCTGTACAACGCGTTGTTGAAGAGTTTGGTGCGAAGGCTGTTGACCCTAACGACATTTACAGTGTAGACTGCGATATTTTTGCACCGTGTGCGCTTGGTGGAATCATCAACGACGAAACCATTCCACAATTAAAAGCAAAAGTGATCGCTGGTGCGGCAAACAACCAATTAAAAGAAGCAAGACATGGCGACATCATTCATGAAATGGGCATCGTTTATGCACCAGACTATGTCATCAATGCCGGCGGCGTTATCAATGTAGCTGACGAGTTATACGGCTATAACCGTGAGCGTGCGATGAAGAAAGTAGAACAAATCTACAACAACATTGAAAAAGTATTCGAGATTGCAAAACGCGACAACATCCCAACATACAAAGCGGCAGACCGTCTTGCTGAAGAGCGGATCGAAAAAATGCGCAAATCTCGCAGTCAATTCTTACAAAACGGTCAACACATTTTAAGCCGTCGTCGTAATCGCTAACGAAAATAAAAAACTGGAAGGAGCTGACCTTAAAGCAAAGTGTCAGGTCTCACAACTGCAGTATATAGTACATAACGTTCAATCATAACACTATATATTGTGTATTTCGCGTGAGGTTAGGCACTTTTGGGTCAGCCTCTTTCAAAATGAAAATGGAGGTCATCACCTTGCAGGAAAAAGAATTTCGCATCCTCGTCATTAACCCAGGATCTACTTCCACAAAAATTGGTGTATTTGACAATGAACGTTCTGTTTTTGAAAAAACGATTCGCCATGATACAGATGTGATTCAGTCATATAAATCCATCATTGATCAATATGAGTTTCGTAAACAAACGATTTTAGAAACGCTTGACCAAGAAGGCATTAATATTTCTAAATTAAGCGCAGTTTGCGGCCGAGGTGGGCTGTTGCGTCCAATTGAAGGCGGAACATATCGTGTGAACGAACAAATGTTAGAAGATTTGCGCAAAGGATATGCGGGGCAGCATGCTTCTAACCTTGGCGGTATTTTAGCGCACGAAATTGCCTCCGCTCTAAATATTCCTGCATTTATCGTTGATCCGGTTGTTGTTGATGAGCTTGACCCAATTGCCAGAATTTCTGGTTTTGCCTTGATTGAAAGAAGAAGTATTTTTCACGCTTTAAACCAAAAAGCGGTAGCTCGTCGTGTTGCCAAACAGTTAGGCAAAAAGTATGAAGAGCTAAATTTCATTGTTGCCCATATGGGTGGCGGAATTACGGTTGGAGCTCATAAACAAGGTCGTGTTGTTGACGTAAACAATGGATTAGATGGTGAAGGTCCATTCAGCCCGGAACGCGCTGGAACAGTGCCAGCAGGCGACCTCGTTTCATTATGCTTCTCAGGAGAATATTACAGAGATGAAATTACGAAAATGCTTGTTGGGCAAGGTGGACTTGTCGGCTATCTTGGGACGAATGACGCTGTGAAAGTAGAGAAAATGATTGAAGCAGGCGATGAAAAGGCAAAACTAGTATACAGTGCAATGGCCTATCAAGTAGCGAAGGAAATCGGTGCTGCAAGTGCAGTGTTAGAAGGAAAAGTCGATGCAATCATATTAACGGGCGGCTTGGCATATGGAAAAGAATTCGTTAAAGAAATTGCAGAGCGCGTCAACTGGATTGCCGATGTCATCGTTCAGCCTGGTGAAAACGAACTGCAAGCTCTTGCGGAAGGAGCTTTGCGTGTGTTGCGCGGTGAAGAGAAAGAGAAGGTATACCCTGGAAATTTTACTAAAGCTGAAGTTGTGCAATAGAAAGGAGAGAAAACGATGGCAAAAGAATATGATCTCGTCATACTAGGCGGCGGTACGGGCGGATATGTAGCAGCGATTCGTGCGGCGCAGCTTGGGTTAAAAACAGCAGTAGTAGAGAAAGGGAAACTTGGCGGTACATGCTTACATGCCGGCTGCATTCCAAGTAAAGCATTGCTTCGCAGTGCGGAAGTATATGCACAAACAAAAGAAAGCGAAAAATTTGGTGTTCTTGCAAATGATGTGAAGTTAGACTTTGCAAAGGTACAAGAACGCAAACAAAAAATTGTTGAGCAGTTACATAAAGGTGTTCAACATTTAATGAAAAAAGGGAAAATTGACGTTTACGAAGGAACAGGACGCATTTTAGGACCGTCTATTTTCTCGCCAATGCCAGGAACCATCTCTGTTGAAATGAACAACGGCGACGAAAATGAAATGCTTGTTCCGAAAAACGTCATTATTGCGACAGGATCCCGTCCACGTACATTACCGGGATTGGATATTGACGGTGAATTAGTGATTACGTCTGACGAAGCGCTGCGATTAGAAAAACTTCCGGCATCGATTATTATCGTTGGCGGTGGTGTCATTGGTATTGAGTGGGCATCTATGTTGAATGACTTCGGTGTTGAGGTAACGGTATTAGAATACGCAGACCGTATTTTACCAACAGAAGACCATGACGTTTCAAAAGAATTAGAAAAAGTATTAAAACAGCGCGGTATCAACATAGTAACAAGCGCAAAAGTACTTCCTGAAACGCTTGAAAAAGGTAACGGCGTAACTATTAAAGCAGAACATAAAGGTGAACGGAAAGCGTTTACAGCAGAAAAAATGCTTGTTTCTGTCGGCCGTCAGGCAAATATTGAAGGAATCGGCTTAGAAAATACAGACATCGTTATCGAAAAAGGATTCATTAAAACAAATGAATTTTATCAAACAAAAGAATCTCATATTTATGCCATCGGTGACGTGATCGGCGGATTGCAATTAGCTCACGTCGCTTCTCACGAAGGTATCGTTGCCGTTGAACATATCGCTGGACAAAATCCATCATCGATTGACTATACAATGATTTCAAAATGCGTATACAGCCGTCCTGAGGTAGCAAGCGTCGGCTTAACAGAAGAAGAAGCAAAAGAAAAAGGATATAAAGTGAAAGTTGGTAAATTCCCATTCAAAGCGATTGGTAAAGCGCTTGTATTCGGTGAAGCGGAAGGTTTTGTGAAAATCGTTGCTGATGAAGCAACAAATGACTTGCTTGGTGTTCATATGGTCGGTCCTCACGTAACAGACATGATTTCCGAAGCAGGTCTTGCCCGCGTGCTTGACGCAACACCATGGGAAGTTGCACATACCATTCATCCGCATCCAACATTATCAGAAGCAATGGCTGAAGCGGCGTTAGCTGTTGATGGAAAAGCCATTCATTTCTAATTGAATAAAGGAGGTTTTTTAGATGGCAGAAAATCGTCATAAAGCGTTAGGCTTAAGTGATGAAGCGGTATTAGAAATGTATGAAACGATGCTTTTAGCTCGAAAAATCGATGAGCGCATGTGGCTTTTAAACCGTGCTGGTAAGATTCCGTTTGTTATTTCCTGCCAAGGTCAAGAAGCAGCGCAAGTTGGTGCAGCATTTGCTTTAGACCGCACAAAAGATTATATCTTACCTTACTACCGTGACATGGGTGTCGTATTAGCATTTGGTATGACACCAACAGAATTAATGCTTTCTGCATTTGCAAAAGCAGAAGACCCAAACTCTGGTGGACGTCAAATGCCAGGTCACTTCGGTAAAAAGAAAAACCGCATCGTTACAGGCTCTTCACCAGTAACAACGCAAGTTCCACATGCAGTTGGTATTGCGTTAGCTGGAAAAATGGAGAAAAAAGATTTCGTTTCATTCGTTACATTTGGTGAAGGTTCTTCTAACCAAGGTGACTTCCATGAAGGTTTGAACTTCGCGGGCGTTCACAAATTGCCAGTTATTTTTATGTGTGAAAACAACAAATACGCGATTTCTGTTCCAATTGAAAAACAATTAGCATGCGAAAAAGTATCTGACCGTGCAATTGGTTATGGCATGCCTGGATATACAGTTGACGGAAATGATCCGCTTGAAGTGTACAAAGTGGTAAAAGAAGCAGCAGATCGTGCGCGCCGCGGTGAAGGTCCGACGTTAATCGAAACAGTTTCATATCGTTTAACAGCTCACTCTTCTGACGACGATGATCGTGCATACCGTACACCAGAAGAGTTAGCGGAAGCAAGATCGAAAGACCCAATTATCTCATTTGCAAACTACTTAAAAGAAGTCGGCGTTTTAACAGATGAATTAGAAAAAGAAATTCATGATCGTGTCATGAAACAAGTAAACGAAGCAACAGATTATGCAGAAAAAGCACCGTATGCTGAACCAGAACATGCATTGAAGTACGTATATGCTGAGAAGTAAGGGGGAATGAAGAATGCCAGTAATTTCATACATTGACGCCGTGACGATGGCGATTCGCGAAGAAATGGAACGCGATCCGCGCGTATTTGTATTAGGTGAAGACGTAGGGAAAAAAGGTGGAGTATTTAAAGCGACTCAAGGTTTGTACGAGCAGTTTGGCGAAGAGCGCGTTATTGATACGCCGCTGGCCGAGTCTGCAATCGCTGGTGTAGCAATCGGTGCAGCGATGTACGGTATGCGTCCAATTGCGGAAATGCAATTTGCGGACTTCATCATGCCAGCAGTAAACCAAATTATCTCTGAAGCGGCTCGCATCCGTTATCGTTCAAACAACGACTGGAACTGCCCAGTTGTCATCCGTGCACCATATGGCGGCGGTGTTCACGGTGCGCTTTACCACTCTCAATCGGTTGAAGCGGTATTTGCGAACCAGCCTGGTTTAAAAATCGTCATGCCATCTACTCCTTATGATGTAAAAGGATTATTAAAAGCAGCGATTCGTGACGAAGACCCAGTATTATTCTTCGAGCACAAACGTGCATACCGCTTAATTAAAGGCGAAGTTCCTGAAGATGATTACGTATTGCCAATTGGTAAAGCGGATGTAAAACGCGAAGGCGAAGACATTACAGTTATCACTTATGGTTTATGCGTACACTTCGCGCTTCAAGCAGCAGAGCGTGTAGCGCAAGATGGTATTTCTGCTCATGTATTAGACTTGCGTACCGTTTATCCATTAGACAAAGAAGCAATCATTGAAGCAGCAAGCAAAACAGGAAAAGTTCTTCTTGTCACTGAAGATAATAAAGAAGGAAGCATTATGAGCGAGGTGGCTGCAATTATTGCCGAACATTGCTTATTCGACTTAGATGCGCCAATTATGCGTCTAGCCGGTCCAGACGTACCAGCAATGCCATATGCTCCAACAATGGAGAAATTTTTCATGGTAAACCCTGACAAAGTGGAAAAAGCAATGCGTGAGTTGGCAGCGTTTTAATAATAAAAGCGAAGGCGCCTTGCTATGCCGGGCTGATTCAAAAATAAGCGGTCAGCCCCTCTATTAATGTATACATCCATAGTACAGTGAACAGTTCTCGTTCGGTTTAATAACGCAATTCCTTGAACATAGCTTTTAATCGAGATAGGAGGTCATCAACGTGGCAATTGAACAAATTACAATGCCTCAGCTTGGCGAGAGTGTCACAGAAGGCACGATTAGTAAATGGCTCGTATCTGTCGGTGACAAAGTGAACAAATACGACCCAATCGCAGAAGTCATGACAGACAAAGTAAACGCAGAAGTTCCTTCATCTTTCACTGGCATCATTAAAGAGTTAATCGCTGCTGAAGGTGAAACATTACCAGTAGGTGCGGTGATTTGTACGATTGAAGTAGAAGGCGAAGGTACAGCAGCTCCTGAAGCTCCAGTTGCTGAAACTAAACAAGAAGAAGTCACAAATGCAGAAACAACTACAGCAGCAGCTCCAGCACCTAAAAAGCCAGCAGGAGCAAACAAAGGTCGCTATTCACCAGCGGTTCTTCGTCTTGCGCAAGAACACAATATTGACCTTGAACAAGTACAAGGAACAGGTATGGGCGGACGCATTACGCGCAAAGACCTTCTTAAGCTAATTGAGTCTGGCAATATTCCAACCGCTGATCAAAAACAACCAGCAGCAGCTCCAGCTCAACCAGCCGCTGCCGCACAACCAGCTCAAGAAGCGCCAAAAGCAGAAGCACCTGCACAAGCAGCACCAAAACAAGCGGCTGCACCTAACGTTCCAGTTCAACCAGGTGATGTGGAAATCCCTGTTACACCTGTTCGTAAAGCGATTGCCGCGAACATGCTTCGCAGCAAGCATGAAGCTCCACATGCTTGGACAATGATTGAAGTAGACGTAACGAACTTAGTCGCATACCGCGACTCTATCAAGGACGAATTCAAGAAACGCGAAGGCTTCAACTTAACATACTTTGCGTTCTTCGTCAAAGCCGTTGCACAAGCGTTGAAAGAATTCCCGCAAATCAACTCCATGTGGGCGGGCGATAAAATCGTACAGAAGAAAGATATCAACATCTCCATCGCTGTTGCAACAGACGATGCCTTATTCGTACCTGTTATTAAGAATGCAGATGAAAAAACAATCAAAGGCATCGCTCGTGAAATTTCTGAATTAGCAGCAAAAGTGCGCTCCGGCAAACTTCGTCCAGAAGATATGCAAGGCGGCACATTCACAGTAAACAATACAGGTTCGTTCGGTTCTGTCCAATCCATGGGTATCATCAACTATCCGCAAGCAGCGATTTTACAAGTAGAAGCCATCGTCAAACGTCCTGTTGTGATGAACAACGGCATGATCGCTGTCCGTGATATGGTGAACTTATGTATGTCTCTTGACCATCGCGTCCTTGACGGCTTAATCTGCGGCCGTTTCTTAGCGCGAGTCAAAGAAATTTTAGAAAATGTTTCAAAAGACAATACGCCGATTTATTAATACGAAAAAATCCACCGCTAATTATTCGCGGTGGATTTTTTTTGGCTTCGATGGAAGTATCAGAAACTTTGTGGATAATCCGCTCATAGATTAAGTGCTAACAGAGTAAAAGAGGAATTTTTCCTTTTTTATCTAACTATAATTTAGGTAATTTTTTAAATGGAGAGGATCGATCATGACTGATATCTTGCCTATCATTCGTGGAAAACGTGTGATGCTAAGGGAATTTACCGAAGAGGATTGGACCAGCGTTCATGCGTATGCTTCACAGGAAATAGCTTGCCGATATCAGCCTTGGGGACCTAATACAGAAAAAGACTCACAGTTATATGTAAAACAAATCATTGAAGATACAAAAAAGAACCCTAGAACTCGTTTTGCCTTTGCTGTGATAAATATGGGAACGATATTGATTCCGATATTAACGGGAGTGATTGGTGCGATTCTCCCGGCTGAGAAAGCCGTCAAAATATTACCGTACCAGGGAATTCAAGGTACATTTGAAAACACACAAAAGACGGAAAAACGCTTTAAGTATGTCTTTAGTGTTGCTGGAGCAGCGTTATTTATCGGAATTCTCTCTTTATTAGCGAGTGCGATTCCTGATATCAAGCATTCAAATTCTACTTCAGAAAAACGAGAGAAGGTAGAAGAAACAAAAGGGGCTGTCATTGAAACATTCGCTACAGAGGATGAAATAGAAGAGCAGTCGGAAAAGGAAAGTAATGATAACAAAGGAAATCATTCTAATAGTACCCAAATCTATATAGATTCAGCTTATAAAACGTTAAAACTTGGGGAATCGCATGTCTTTAATAATGGTGCAGATGTTCTTACATTTGGTCATCAAGTGCCACCGCCTACTCATATGACAAAACCGAATGAAGGGATGGAATTTATTACAATTCCCGTCACTCTTGAGTTAAAAAGCGAAGATGAAAGGTTTGTGTTTAAACCGCTCAGTTATCGAATGATGAATAATCAAGGAAATGAATATCAAGTAAAAGATATGAAAATCATTGAGAATGAAAACTGGAAAGATAAGGTGTATATCAAAAGCCCCGGGAAAGCAAAAGTGTTATTAACATTTGAAGTACCAGCTCATGAAGAAAAACTCATCATGTTAGTCAAACATGAGTGGTTACCAGGGAATATAGTAGTAGAAGTAAAATAATAGACAATGAATTTAATATTTCAACAGCATAACTCTTATAACAAAAAAACATTTTCCCTCTTTGGCACATTTTAATTTTTTCATAAAAACAATTGAATTTAAGATAACAGACATAGTATCAAATGATTATTTAACGAATATACGTATGACGGGAGCCTGTGTTTTACACAAGTCTCCATTTCATTTCAACAAAGGAGTAATAAGGGATGAGCCGTATGGATTTACTTGAAAAGAACGGTTATAAATGGTTAGTGCTGGCTCTTGCTACATATTCGCAAGCTTCAGCTACTTTTGTAACCTATGGAGTCGCTCCTTTAGCTGCTTTATGGCAACAAGATTATGGCTTATCACAATTTCAAACGGGGGTATTGGTTTCTGCCGTTCACTTAGGACCTATCTTTTCGATGCTTTTTATTGGCGATGCGCTTGATAAATATGGTGAAAGGTGGCTCATAGGTATCGGTTCTGTATTGTTAGGGTTAACCATGCTCCTTGCTTCGTTTACCAATAACTATCTAGCTTTAGTGATTATTTTGGGAGTTGTTGGTGTTTGGTACGGAACTGAGCAACCTGGTGGAAGTAAAGTAATTATCAAATGGTTTCCTAAATCACAAAGAGGCCTAGCAATGGGGATTAGGCAAACCGGAATCCCTATAGGTGGAGCGGTAGCAGCTGCCTTGTTACCCGAGATTTATGTGCATTTGGATTCATCATTTGCCGTTTTAACTCAAACCGTTTTAGCTGTCTTGGGAGGGATTTTATTCTCACTTTTATATAGAGATCAACCAAATACTAAAATTGGAAATGATTTGAATTATACTTTTAAAGAAAAACTAGTTTCTATTCTTAAAAACAAAAAATTACATCCTATTTTTTTAGTGGGTGTAACAATGATTTCACTACAAATGATATTAGTTGCCCATCTCATGGTGTTCTTAGCTGAAAAACTGACGATTTCACTTTCGTTTGCTGGAAAAATTCTAAGTATTGTTCTGATTGCAGGCATGATAGGAAGAGTTGTCATTGCTTGGGCTAGTGATTGGCTCTGGAAAGGAAACCGCACGATTCCATTAACCATCTCTGTCTGGTGTGCCATTTTAGGATTAATAATGTTACTTTTTTTGTCTAATGATTGGTCTATATGGGGAACAGCCTTTTTATGTGCATGGCTTGGTTTTTTTGGAATCGGATGGTTCAGTCTTTTTATTGTTGAAGTTTCAGAAAGGGCCTCGGAAGATGCAATAGGATTAACGGTAAGTTTTGCATTAACCTTAAATCAGTTTGCGATTGTATTATCTCCAGCTTTATTCGGCTTTTTAATAGATTGGCAAGGTAGCTATTATGCGGCTTGGATTTGTTTGATCATCCTACTTTCTATAAGTGGCTTTTGGCTCATGTTTCATTTGCCATCTCGGCAAAAAACAACCACTGAATAATTTTTTGTGCTGTCATTTTTCGAGAGTGATCGAACTCTTTTAAGAACGTTTGGAGATTGACCAGCTACCTATCTTCAAAGGAATGTTGAGTGGGGGGCTATTAAATTTTATGAAAGAAAGCCATTTTAATATAATACGTTATAATATACTGAAAATTTAAATATTTTACTTAGAGAATGGGAGGTAATTTTGTGGATATCAAAGTGGGAGACGTATTGACTTGGGAACGAACGTTTACTGAGGAAGAAACGTTACAATTTGCACAGCTATCAGGAGACAAAGGAAGACATCATATGGAGCGGGATGAAAAGGGGCGTCTCATGGTCCACGGCTTATTTACAGCTAGCATTGGCACAAAAATCGGTGGAGATTTGAATTATATTGCGCGAGACATGAACTTCGAATACATTAGACCCGTTTTCACAGGAGATACGATTACTTGTGAACTAACGATCACCGAAGTTATGCCGATGGAAGGGTACAAAAAGGTAGCCATGAAATTTGTCTACCGAAATCAAAATGGGAAGGAAGTTTTAGTTGGAACAAGTCACGGAATCATTAGGGACTGAATGAACAGGAATTATTTTAGCTCGATTACAACTTGGGCTACTCGAAGAAGAGTAGTCCTTTTCAATTTTGCACCAGTTTTATAAAAAAAAGGCTAAAGAATGTTGTTGATTTTCTTGAACGGGACCAAGTAAATTACGATTGTATTTTTATTTAAATATTTAAAAATATATTTGATAAGGGGGACTTAAATGGAACTAATTCCCGAGTCAACTAATTTAAAGGACTATTTAGAAGAATTAGATGTTGTAAATTTTTCTCATCCTTTAATTCAGAAAAAAATGAATGAATTGTTTCATGAAGCGCAGTCAGAAATTGAAAAGGTTAAAATAGCATTTGAATTTGTAAGAGACGAGATTTCTCACTTGTGGGATATACAAAGCACAAGAGTGACATGTAAAGCTTCTGAGGTACTTAACTATAAAGAAGGAATTTGTTATGCAAAAGCGAATCTATTAGCCGCTTTATTAAGGTCCCAAGGAATCCCAACAGGTTTTTGTTATCAACGGCTAATGATATTCGATACCCCTGACAAGGGTTATTCCCTTCATGCATTGAATGGCGTTTTTCTTCAATCATTAAATCGGTGGATTCGTTTAGATGCTCGTGGAAACAAACCGGGAGTACAAGCGGAATTTTCCATAGATAAAGAAATCTTAGCATTTCCAATCCAAGAAGAGTTTGACGAAAAAGATTTTCCAATCATTTTTACGAAACCTAACCAAAAAACCATTTCAGTTTTAGAGGAACACACAAATGCGTTAGAAATGTATAAATACTATTTACCGGAAAATTTATAAAGATTCACCCCTTCAATATTATTTTTCATGTATATTACTTAATTAATGTGTAAAAGACCGATTTATTTCGGTCTTTTTTTCTGTGCAAATAACCGTTAGCGCAAGCTGTTATTTTTTTATGCCTAGGTTAGGAGTAAAAGCTGCTTATCGATGCTAAAAATAAACACCGAAATGTAACAGAGACGAAAGAAAAAATCTGTCCGTTAAAAGTGCGAGAAGCTTTCATTCGTTTTGTTCATTGCTAGAACTAGGTTATGAATAATGTTTAATATATTCAATTAAGTTAAAAATTCTTATTAAACACTATTCTTTGCTAAGCTACATTTAGCTTAACTGGGTGTAACCCTACACCCTCTACTCCATTCGCAAAGGCGTCTGGAGATACTTTCTTCACGATTTGATAAGCGCCATTGACATCCGCGTTGATGAAAATCCCTTTATTGCTTCTAAACAACCCTCTTTTGATTCTTCTACTTTTCTTGTAATTCCCTTTTATCGGAGCTTCCCCATCTAAAAAGGATGTTCCACTTGTATACGATTCTTCTGTTAACACAACGTTGATTCCTGCTTCTTCACATTTATACTGCAATTGTTGAATAAACAGATCATAAGGAATTTGTATAAACGATTGATTGAGACGTTTGCCCAGATTCACTTCTTGTTTCCAATTGTCATTTTTGCCAATCACAATCCTATCAATATGATGCCCTACACACCAATTCACCACATATCGGCTTGCCTTATGCATAAAATCTCTGATTTTATTGTTTCGCTTTACCGTTAATCGTTCCAATCGTTTGCTCCAATCGAGTCCGTTTTGTTTCTTTAATATACTTTTGAAATGCGCCATTTGTTTGTTGTAGTATTGATTGATGGATTTGATTCCTTTGCCGTTGATAACAATCGGCGTGATGCCGATGTTATTGACCATCGTTACAAAGTTATCTAATCCTAAATCAATCCCTACGATGCGACTGCCTTCACGAATCACATCTGGAACTTCTTTTTTATAAACCACTTCCATGACATAGATGCTGCCCCTCGGTACAATTCGGACTTGTTGCAATCGGTCTGTCACTTTTGTTTTTAAATTTAAATTCGTTTTCGGAAATTTGATATAGCCATTTTTTATTTTGCATTGTTGGTTTGTAAAAACGACAATATTGCGCCCATTTTTCTTTTTATATTTCGGCAGTTTTGGTCTGCCTAAATATTTTTCTTTATTCTTCTTCCAATCCTTTATGGCTTTAAAAAATGATTTCCAATTATTGTCTAATAATCTTAAAATTTGCTGTGATGTTTGCGCAGGTAGTGATTGATAAACCTCTTCCTGTTTTAACATTTTGTCTAATGAACCATATCGAATCCACTCGTGATGATGGATAAATTCCTGTCTTACGATGTAATTCGCGTAATTATATAAATTCTTTGATTTCAAACATAAATCATCGCACATTTGCCACAATGGATGCGTTCGTTTGATGTGATGCTGTTCAACTCTGGTGACAAGCAATGATTCCACCTCCTTTCATAATGAAGGTATAACATATTTCAATAATAAGCTTAAATTTATTTTATTAAATAATTGTAATATTTTTAATTAAATTAAACATTTATTTTAACTATATAGATGTACTACAATAAACCTATAGAGAATATTTCTAAAAATCCGAAAGTAAGCGATTTCTTCTGAGGGATGGGAGAAATGGCTTCCTTTAAGTAAGGGGAGGGACTATGATGACAGATATCTCTGCAATGAAAAACCAATCGTTTCCGCCTCCAACTTATGAAGCGTGGAAACAAGAAGTAGAGAAGTCTTTAAAAGGAAAACCGATTGAAAAGCTTTATTCAAATACTTACGAGAATTTGCGTATTAAACCAATTTATACACGTGAAGATATCGAATCACTTAAACATATTGAGCAGTATCCAGGCTTCCCTGGCTATGTGCGTGGAATAGAAGTGAATGGCTACATTCATGAGCCTTGGACGGTCAGCCAAGAACTGTCGGCAAATAGTCCAAAGGAATGGAATGAAATTGTTAAGCACGATTTAGAAAGAGGGCAGACGGAAATTCATCTTGTGTTGGACAAGCTTGGGTTTTCAGTAACTTCGTTAGAAGAGATGGAAGAAATGTTTTCAGGCATTTCTCTTCAAGACTACTCGCTTCGGGTGGATGCAAGCGAGAGTTCTCTAGCGTTTCTTGCATTGTTTGCGGCTTATTTACAAAAGCAGCAAATTCCGTTGGAAAGAGTGCGCGGCACGATCGGTATGGATCCGCTTGCCTCTCTTGTGAAAAAAGGGCAATTGTCCGCTTCTTTAACAACATTATATGACGTCATGGCAGATATTACCGCATGGGTGAAAGAGAACATGCCGAACGTAAAAACGATCATCGTTCATAGTGAACCGTATCACAACGGTGGAGCGAATGCGGTGCAGGAATTAGCGTTTGCGTTTGCAACGGCGGTGGAATATTTAAATGAATGTCTAAACCGCGGTTTAACGATCGATGAAGCGGCGCAGCGCATCGGCTTTTCGTTTGCTATTGGTGCGAATTTCTTTATGGAAATTGCAAAACTTCGTGCGGCACGTCTTGTGTGGACAAACATTGTGCAAGCGTTTGGCGGCAATGAAGAGTCACAAAAAATATCCATTCATGCACGTACGTCTCATTTTACAAAAACGGTCTATGACCCATATGTGAATATGCTTCGCGCGACAACAGAAGCGTTTGCAGCAACGGTTGGCGGAGCGAACAGCCTTCATGTTTCACCGTTCGATGAAGCGATTCAGCTGGCGGATGAATTTTCGCGAAGAATTGCCCGTAACACACAGCTCATTCTTCTTGAAGAATCACATTTAGGCAAAGTGATTGACCCGGCTGGCGGTTCCTATTATGTTGAATCGTTAACGGCACAGTTAGCAGAAGAAGCATGGAAGTTGTTCCAGCAAATCGAAGCCAAGGGCGGCATTGTTAAAGCACTTGAAGAAGGATTTGTTCAGGCAGAAGTGGAAAAAGTGGCTGAATTACGAAAGAAAAATGTGAAGACACGCAAGGAGAAAATTGTCGGCACAAACCTTTATGCAAATTTGGCAGAGCCACCGGTTCAAAGAACAGAAGCGAATAAACATGCAAGTACATCTTCTGAATCACCATTAAATGAAGAGAATGTAGAACAGTTAAAAGCAGGATTCAGCGAGAAAACATTTGTACAAACAGCTGTTTCAATGGTTTCGCGCCGAGCGACCGCTCAGGAAATGGAAAAGGCTTTAGCTGAAGACAGTTCGTCCATTCAAATTCAACCAATTCATCAATGGCGCTTAGCGGAACCGTTCGAGCAGCTGCGAAAAGTGTCTGAAGCCCATTTAGAAAAGCATGGCAGCCGTCCGAAGGTTGTCTTAATGAATCTTGGCGCGATTCCAAACCATAAAGCGAGAGCCGACTTTATTACGAGCTTTTTTGAGGCTGGCGGTTTTGAAGTCGTGAAAAATAACGGCTATATGTCAGCAGAAGAAGCAGTGCAAGGTGCACTTTCCTCCGAAGGTACACATTATATTATTTGCGGTACAGATGAAAGCTACGTTGAAACCGTTCCAGCGATTGCAACGGAACTAAAGAAAGTGAACTCTCGTTTGAGACTATATGTTGCCGGAAAACAAGCACCTGAACTCGAGGAAACATTCATTCAAGCAGGCATCGATGGCTTTATTCATATCGGTTCCAATTGCTATGAGACGCTGGCAGAGTTTATGAAAGATATGGGGGTGGCTCTCGATGAGTAGAAAGGTCGATTTTACGAACATTTCTTTGCACGTGCCGAACGAAAAAGTAGACGAACAACATTGGAAACAAGCGATTAAGGAAAAATTAAAAGCTTCTATCGATGACCTTCTTTTCCAAACAAACGAGCAAATCGCGATTAAGCCTTTATATACGAAAAAAGATATAGAGGGGCTCGATTTTCTCGATTATATGCCGGGCATTCCACCATATTTGCGCGGTCCGTATCCATCGATGTATGTCAATCGACCATGGACGATTCGTCAATATGCAGGATTTTCCACAGCAGAAGAAAGTAACGCGTTTTATCGCCGCAACTTAGCGATGGGGCAAAAAGGTCTTTCTGTCGCATTTGACCTTGCAACACATCGCGGTTATGACTCCGATCACCCACGCGTTGTCGGTGATGTTGGAAAAGCGGGCGTAGCCATCGATTCGATTTTAGATATGAAAATTTTGTTTGACGGCATTCCGCTTGACCAAATGTCGGTTTCGATGACAATGAATGGTGCAGTATTGCCGATTATGGCGTTTTATATCGTTACTGCCGAAGAACAAGGTGTTACGCAAGATAAACTTTCAGGTACCATTCAAAATGATATTCTAAAAGAATACATGGTGCGCAACACGTATATTTATCCGCCGGAAACATCGATGCGTATTATTGCGGACATTTTTGAATACACGTCTAAATACATGCCAAAGTTCAACAGCATCAGTATTTCCGGCTACCATATGCAAGAAGCAGGCGCACCTGCCGATATTGAGTTAGCTTATACGCTTGCCGACGGGCTGGAGTATGTCCGCACTGGATTGAAGGCAGGGATTGATATTGATTCGTTTGCTCCAAGGCTTTCGTTCTTCTGGGCAATCGGCATGAATTACTTTATGGAAGTTGCAAAAATGAGAGCGGCACGCATCATTTGGGCGAAAATGATGAAAACATTTAACCCGAAAAATCCGAAATCGCTGGCATTGCGGACGCATTCACAAACATCGGGATGGAGTTTAACGGAGCAAGATCCGTTTAACAACGTTGTGCGCACATGTATTGAGGCACATGCTGCGGCGCTTGGCCATACACAATCGCTTCATACGAACGCGCTTGATGAGGCAATTGCCTTGCCAACCGATTTCTCTGCGAGAATTGCCCGTAATACACAGCTTTATTTACAAGACGAAACAGGAATTTGTAATGTCATTGATCCATGGGCAGGCTCTTATTATGTCGAAGCATTAACGAATGAATTAATGAATCGGGCGTGGAAACATATTGAAGAAATCGAAAGCTTAGGCGGTATGGCAAAAGCGATTGAAACAGGACTTCCGAAAATGCGGATTGAAGAAGCGGCTGCTAGACGGCAAGCGAAAATTGATTCCGGTGCTGAGACGATTATCGGCGTGAACAAATACCGTCCGGAAAAAGAAGATCCGATTGATATTCTTGAAGTCGATAATACGGCCGTACGTCTTCGCCAAATCGAAAAGTTAAAACAACTTCGTGCTTCCCGTGACGAACAGAAAGTGCAGGAGGCATTGGATGCGATTACGAGAGCGACAGAAACAGGAGAAGGTAACTTATTAGAACTTTCCGTACAAGCCGCTCGCGCCCGCGCGACATTAGGGGAAATTTCCTATGCGATTGAAAAAGTCGCAAAACGTCATAAAGCTGTGATTCGCTCCATCAGCGGCGTGTATAGTTCTGAGTTTACAAATGAGGAAGAAATTCAACACGTGAAGAAAATGACGGATGAATTTTATGAGTTGGAAGGGCGCAGACCGCGCATTATGATTGCGAAAATGGGACAAGATGGTCATGACCGAGGCGCGAAAGTGATTGCAACAGCATTCGCTGATTTAGGCTTTGATGTGGATATCGGTCCGTTGTTCCAAACACCGGAAGAAACAGCGCGTCAGGCGGCAGAAAACGATGTGCACGTTGTCGGTATAAGTTCCCTTGCGGCTGGTCATAAAACATTGTTGCCGCAGCTTGTGGAAGAATTGTGTAAGTTAGGCCGTGAAGATATCGTTGTCGTTGTCGGCGGAGTGATTCCTCCACAGGATTACGACTTCTTGTATGAACATGGCGCTTCGGCGATTTTCGGTCCAGGAACAGTTATTCCAAGAGCGGCGGAAAAAGTGCTAGAAGAAATTTATAAACGCCTCGGCTATGAGGAAGTGAAGCAATGAACAATGAGCGAACATACCGCCCAGAGTGGGTGCCAGAAGAAGAATCAAAAGAGTTTGCGACAACGTATGTCAAAAAAAATGATGAACCCTCTGTTCCCTCATCTGGTAGAAAGCGGTTTGCCAAAAGGAAAGAAAGGTCTATTGCCGAATATGTTGAAGGGGTATTAAACAACGACCGAACGATTTTAGCGCAGGCGATTACACTTGTCGAAAGTAATGCAGCAAAGCATATGGAGATGGCGCAGCAAATTTTAAACAAGTTGCTGCCGCATGTCGGAAAATCGGTTCGCATTGGCATTACCGGCGTGCCTGGAGCGGGAAAAAGTACGTTTATTGAAGCGTTCGGAACATTTTTGTGCGAGAACGGTCATCGCGTTGCCGTGCTGGCCGTTGACCCAAGCAGTTCCATCACAGGAGGGAGCATTCTTGGCGATAAAACAAGGATGGAAAATTTGTCGCGCGACCCGCGGGCGTTTATTCGGCCGTCCCCATCCGGCGGCACACTTGGTGGCGTTCATCGAAAAACACGAGAAACGATGCTTTTATGTGAAGCGGCAGGTTACGATGTCATTTTGATTGAAACGGTTGGCGTCGGGCAAAGCGAATTCGTTGTTCGCAACATGGTTGACTTCTTTATGCTTCTTGCGCTGACAGGAGCAGGGGATGAACTGCAAGGCATGAAAAAAGGAATCATGGAACTGACCGATGCGGTTGTTATTAATAAAGCGGACGGAGATAATAAACCAAAAGCTTTGGCGGCAAAAGAAGAATACAATCAGTTTCTTCACTACTTGCGTCCGGCAACGCCAGGATGGGAAACGAAAGCTTACACTTGTTCCGCGTTGTTAGGGGAAGGAATCTCCGAAATTTGGAAAGTGGTTGAAAAGTTTGTGGAGACGACGAAAAAATCAGGCGTGTTTGAGATGCGCCGCCGCAATCAATTGAAAGACTGGATATACTCCATGATTAAAGATTATCTTGAAACAAGCTTTTTTTCGCATCCACAAGTTAAAGAAAATATTCCGATAATTGAAAATAATGTAATCTCTGGCACGCTCTCTGTAACGAAAGCCGTACAAGAGTTATTACAGATTTATGAAAACAAAAAAGTATCCGAATAAATTGATCAAGACGTAAAATCTAAAAATCCTTCAAAAATAAAGGGAAGCATATATTAGTTATGTTTGAATATGTGTAGAAAGAGGATAAAGTTATTTAATTTTAGAGTCTAAAACATACTAAACCCCAGGTCATCATTCCTGGGGTTTAAAATAAATGGTTTTATTTTTACTGGACAAAGGATATTCACCTTAAAAGCGAAGTAATAAAGTCGTTTAAAAATAGGTGCTTATCCTACAATCGCGCCCGATTGTTGTAGGACTCACTTAAGTAACTGTCTTAATTCCTCTGTCATTTGCTCGACTAACTCAGGCCTTCCGTGAAACTGAGCAGGGGTATTCTGAAAAAGCTCGATCTGCCAGCCCTTTTCGCTCTTGATTGCGACAAGTGTGTGATGTGCATTGAATTTAGGGTCGAGGTCTGATTGTCCAGGCGGCACCATTCCTGCTATAGCGCGTAAAATGGCAATTTCGGAACCTAGAAGACGCACATCTTTAACTTTGCTTACATATGGGGGAGTAGGATGGTTTTCAAAGATGGGGTGAAGGTGAGAAAAGATCTCCTCCCGTCCAATCGCATGGCTCCCATCAAAACCGATGAGCTCGCCCTTCTCTGTAAACTGCTCTGCCATTGCATCGGCACTGCGGTTATTCCATGCATCTAATAGTTGTTGATAGAGTGCAATGACTTCATTTGATACAGAAGATTTCATAATGATTTCCTCCTAAAAAGGTCTAATATACTTTTCTATTTTCTCTGCCTACCAATTCTCATATTAAAAAACATCTGTCTCTTATTCAATAGCATGCCAATTTAAATGAAACTCCTCCATTCGAGCCAATTTTTGAACATTGATCTTTCACTAAATGGCCCATTTGTAGAATAAAGAAAATGTGATTTTTATTATGTTTAAACGACTTTATGATTGTTGCACAATATGTTTGTTTACTTTTTTATTCCATGAATGCCCGTGTTAGTGAAACCCGTTTCACACAGTGCAAATCCCAACTGAAAAGTATTTCTGTACTTAATTCAAAATATACTCTTTTGGATTTTAGTCCAACCCCATCTTTTTTATCGACATCCAGTCAAAAGTTTAAACATGTCATATTAATTGAAACGCTGCCCATCTTATTGGTATGATGAAAAAAAAGAAAGAAGGAGCGAATCATATGCAATTTAACTTTCAATTTTTTATGAATGACGTCGTTGAACAGGCGCGCAAGGAAATGGTTGAAGCTGGCTATGAAGAATTGCGCACTCCAGAAGAAGTGGATAAGGCTTTAACCCGAAAAGGAACAACGCTTGTGATGGTGAACTCTGTATGCGGCTGTGCCGGCGGTATTGCTCGTCCAGCGGCAGCACATGCGATTCACTATGATAAACGCCCTGACTATCTTGTGACTGTTTTTGCGGGTCAAGATAAAGAAGCAACTGCAAGAGCAAGAGAATATTTTGAAGGCTATCCGCCATCTTCCCCTTCATTTGCGCTGCTAAAAGACGGCAAAATTTGCACAATGATTGAGCGACATGAAATTGAAGGACATGAGCCAATGGAGGTCATTCAAAAATTACAGGCAGCGTTTGAAAAATATTGTGATGAAGTATAAAGAATAAAGAAGCCAAAAAATTTTTGGCTTCTTTTTTTATTACGTAAATGGTGAAAAGGAATGAGAGAGGGTAACATTTCGTTTAATAATCATGCAAAACTAATAAAAAACGTTGAAAAATAAGTATTATTATTGTTTAGAAAAGTGAGTTACTATTCTTGGAAAACAAAAAATAAATTCTATAATTAAAAAAAGTGTTGCATATTTATAAATTAACGTGTTAATATACAACTCATGGAATATATATTCATATAAAAATAATGATTGCAATACGTAAAAACCTATTTCATAATATTATTAAAATTATTTTAAATTTTAAGAAAATAAAAGGGGGATAAGTGATGAAAAAGTGGTTTTCATTATTGTTATCTAGCATTCTATTTATTGGCTTACTTTCTGCTTGTGGCACTTCAGAAGAGTCATCGGAAAAGCAGAGCGGAGGGGAAGAAAAGAAAGTGTTAAAAATGGGTACTTCCGCTGACTACGCTCCTTTTGAGTACATAGATACAGCAAAAGGTGACGAAATTATTGGATTTGATATCGATTTAGCGAAAATGATCACAGAAGAATTAGGTTATGAATTTGAAATTGTTGACATGGACTTCACAGGTCTCATTCCGGCTCTACAATCAGGAAAAGTAGATTTCGTCTTAGCGGGAATGACAGCAACTAAAGAGCGTAAGAAAAACGTTGATTTCTCTGATGTGTATTATGTGACGAAAAATATCATTGTAACGAAAAAAGGAAGCGGCATTAAAGCGGTAAAGGATTTAAAAGGGAAAACAGTTGGTGTACAAACAGGCACAATTCAAGAAGGATTAGCAAAAAAACTTGCAAAAACAGTTGATATGAAGATTGAAAGCCGCAACCGTATTCCAGAGCTTATTCAAGAAATTAATGCAGGACGTTTTGATGCTGCGATTATCGAAGATAAAGTTGCAAAAGGATATATTAAAAACAGCAATAGCAAGTTAGAAGGCAGTGAAATTCCGACAAACGAAGAGGAATTTGGTACCGCTATTGCCTTCCCTAAAGGAAGCAAATTAACTGGGGAATTTAACAAAGTATTAAAAGAGAAATTAAAGAACGGTGAAGTAGACAAGCTGATTAAAAAATGGTTTGAGCAACAATAATGATGGTTACGAGGCTGATCTAAAAGCAAAGTGTCAGATTCCACAACACAATATATAGGACATCCACATGGGATCAATGAACGATATATTGTGAAATGCACGTGAAGTCAGACACTGATGGGTCAGCCCCGTTTTTCACTATTCACGAGGAAGGATGGGTTTTGGAGTGAATTTGAATTTCTCTCAATTTATACCATCAATCCCGTTCATTTTAGAAGGGGTATTGGTGACGTTAAAAATTGTAGCGCTTGCAGCATTGTTAGGGTTTGCGCTCGGCATTATTTTAGCATTATTTAAGATCGGTAGAATCAAAGTATTAACATGGCTTGCTAATGTGTATACATCGGTATTTCGCGGTACGCCGCTCGTGTTACAGTTAATGATTATATATTTTGGAATGCCACAAATTATTGGATTTGAAATTGATGCGTTTCCAGCGGCAGTGATTGCCTTTGGTTTAAACTCTGCGGCTTACATTTCAGAAATTATCCGTGCAGGCATTTTGGCGGTTGATAAAGGACAGAGAGAAGCGGCAATGGCATTAGGTATTCCGTATAAACCGATGATGCGTGATATTATTCTTCCTCAGGCACTTAAAAATATTTTACCTGCGTTAATGAATGAATTTATTACGTTAACGAAAGAATCAGCAGTAGTTACTGTCATCGGCGCGATGGATATTATGCGCCGTGCCTACATTGTCGGCGGTGATAAATATGCTTTTTTTGAACCGTTACTTATTGCGGGACTTATTTATTATATATTAGTAATGATCCTAACGCTGCTCGGGAAAGCGGTTGAAGGGAGAATGAGAAAAAGTGATTAAAGTAGAAAATCTTCGTAAATCATTTGGAAAACTTGAAGTATTAAAAGGAATTACGACAACGATAAAGCAAGGTGAGGTTGTCGCGATTATCGGTCCATCAGGGTCAGGAAAATCAACATTTTTACGTTGCCTTAACTTGTTAGAAGAGCCAACTGATGGAAAAGTTTGGATTGGTGACCAAGAGATTACAAATCGAAAGACGAATATTATGAAAGTGCGTCAAAATGTTGGTATGGTCTTTCAGCACTTTCATTTATTCCCACATATGACCGTTTTAGAAAATTTAACTTACGCACCGATGAAGGTAAAAGGAATGGCAAAAGCTGAAGCAGAAGCAAAAGCGATGGAATTGCTGCGTAAAGTCGGTTTAGCACAAAAAGCGAACGAATATCCAAGCCGTTTATCTGGCGGACAAAAACAACGTGTCGCGATTGCACGGGCTCTTGCAATGTCTCCAGAGGTGATGCTATTTGATGAGCCGACGTCAGCGTTAGACCCAGAAATGGTAAAAGAAGTATTAGAAGTAATGAAGTCGCTTGCTCATACAGGAATGACGATGGCGATTGTAACGCATGAAATGGGATTTGCCCGTGAAGTTGCTGATCGAGTGTTGTTTTTGGATGGGGGATTGCTTGTTGAAGACGCATCGCCAAGTGAATTTTTCTCCGCTCCTAAAAGCAAACGGGCTCAAGAATTTCTTGAAAAGATGCTATAATTATAATAAAGATAAAGATGATCTCTGATCATCTTTTATTTTTTTAATAGGGGTTTTGGCTATGTTTAAAATAGGCTATCGTACGGTAAAAACAGCGATTGGCACAGCTGTTTCGATAAGTTTAGCACAATATTTCGGACTACATAATTTTGTATCAGCGGGCATTATTACAATTTTATGTATTCAAGTGACGAAAAAGAAATCGTTGCGAACCGCTTGGGCGCGCTTTTTAGCATGCATTACGGCGATGGCATTTTCCTTTATCTTTTTTGAAGGAATCGGCTATTATCCGGTTTCCATTGCTTTGTTATTGCTTGTTTTTATTCCGACAACGGTGATGTTAAAGGCGACGGAAGGAATTGCCACGAGCTCTGTCATTCTTCTTCATTTTTATGCCGCCAAACAGTTTACTCTTAGTTTAATCATGAATGAGTTGTCATTAATTATTATCGGTATTGGTGTCGCTTTACTTGTCAATATGTACATGCCGAGTGTCGAGAAACAATTAAAAGAGTATCAACGGATTATTGAAGACTTATTTCGCATTATTTTTAAGGAAATCGTTAAATATTTGCGGACGAATGAAAGTGACTGGGACGGTAAAGAACTGATGTTGACGGCAGATTTGCTGCAAAAAGCAAAAACGTTAGCACTGCGAAATGTAGAAAATCGTTTATTAAGAAATGAAGATTATTATTATCGTTATTTTTGCATGCGCGAAAAGCAATTTGAGATTATTGAACGACTTTTACCTCTTGTTACGTCCATCACGTATACGGTTGAGCAGCGAAATATTGTTGCTGATTTTATCGATGAATTGAGCGATGCGATTCATCCAGGGAATACGGCAGATAAATTTATTCAACAGCTTCGGGAAATGAAAAAGCGTTTTGAAGTGATGGAATTGCCAAAAACGCGGGAGGAATTTGAAGAAAGAGCCGCCCTTTTACATTTTGTTAAGGAAATGGAGCAATATTTAATTATTAAAAGTGGATTTAATACCTTATCTGAGAAGTCACCGACCTTCCTGCGAAAGAAATTCTTTCATAGGGTAAACAAAGGATAATGGATGCTTAAATGTATGTAACAAAGCCTTTTGCTTACACTATTATAAAAAGCAAAGGGTGATTGTATGCCTGTTTTGTTAGCGTTCATTGTAGCATTGACTTTTTCACCTTTATGGGGATTAGGGGTTAGCCATCCCTTTATCATTATCAATAAACAGACAAACGAACTCGCGTTTATTGATGATGGAAAAATACAAACGGTTTATTCTGTGGCAACAGGATTAACGACCGAATTAACACCAGAAGGATTGTTTACCGTCACGGTCAAGGCAAAAAATCCTTATTACCGAAAGAAGAATATTCCTGGCGGTGCACCGAATAATCCGCTGGGCAGCAGATGGATTGGATTTGATGCACATGGCACAGATGGGAGAATATATGGAATTCATGGAACAAATGTGCCGCAATCGATCGGAAAGTATATGACAAACGGATGCGTGCGGCTTCAGAATGATCATGTAGAGGCATTATTTGAGAAGGTGCCGCTTGGAACGAACGTATTAATCGTACGGAGCGAACAATCTTTTGAAGAGATTGCCAAACAATACGGAGCGATAAAAAGGTGACGAACAAAGGTCACCTTTTTTATATAGAATTCGTGTTTTGAACTCGAGTCAGGGATTACAGCCACACGCTTAAGCCTGTTAGTACAGTCGTTAACAACATCGAAGCAAGCATTAAGTACACAATAATTTTTTGTGTTTTTTTACGGGACATCATTCTTCCCTCCCATATCTAATGTTGCATTTTCATTTTAGCGCCATTTTTGAAATGGGACAAGCGAGGAAAATAACGAAACATGCAAAATGAAATATCGGAATTGATGAAATTTATAAAATGTTGCAGGAATTTTTGTCGAAATGGCGAAAATCATTAATGTTACACTGTATCCGTTTTCAACGTGATGATTAGTTTGCAGCAAAGGGGATAGGGGAAATGGAAGTCAAAAAAATTGACCATATTGGAATTGCGGTAAAGTCGATTGAAGAATCTCTTCCATATTATGTCGAAACGTTACGACTAGAGTTGTTAGGTATGGAAGAAGTGGAGTCTGAAAAAGTAAAAGTAGCATTTTTGAAAATTGGTGAATCGAAAATCGAATTGTTAGAGCCGATTTCGCCTGACAGCGCCATTGCGAAATTCATTGAAAAGCGCGGTGAGGGTATTCATCATATTGCGCTAGGAGTGGACGACATTCAAGGTCGTATTGATGAACTGAAAACAAAAGGAATTCGCATGATTCATGAAACGCCAAAAATTGGGGCGGGAGGAAATCTTGTTGCATTTATGCATCCGAAATCAACTGGTGGCGTGCTTTATGAACTTTGCCAAAAACCAGGTGCGGAGGTGCATAAATAATGGCAGACATGTACGACAAAATTCACGAGTTATATGACCGGCGTAGAGAAATCGAACTTGGCGGCGGCGATGATAAAATTGAGAAACAGCATGCTAAAGGAAAGCTGACAGCACGCGAACGGATTGACTTGCTTGTTGACGAAGGAACGTTTGTTGAATTGAATCCGTTTATCGAGCATCGCTGTACGGATTTCGGTTTAGAAGGAAAAAAAGGTCCGGGCGATGGTGTTGTCACAGGATACGGCAAAGTGAATGGGCGAACAGTCTTTTTATTTTCTCAAGATTTTACGGTATTCGGCGGAGCGTTAGGGGAAATGCATGCAAAAAAAATTGCCAATGTCATGGATTTGGCAGTTAAAACAGGTGCACCGATTATCGGCTTAAACGATTCCGGTGGGGCGAGAATCCAAGAAGGTGTGCTCTCTTTGGACGGTTATGGACATATTTTTTACCGCAACTCGATTTATTCGGGAGTTGTTCCGCAAATTTCTGTAATTATGGGACCGTGTGCGGGCGGAGCTGTTTACTCGCCAGCGATTACCGATTTTGTCTTCATGGTGGAAAAGACGAGCCAAATGTTTATTACTGGTCCGAAAGTGATCGAAGCGGTAACCGGGGAAAAAATTAGCGCGGAGGATTTAGGGGGAGCTCGTGTACACAATACAATTAGCGGTAATGCGCATTTCTCAGGAGCGACCGAGGAGGAAGTCCTTGCTCAAGTGCGCCAATTGTTAAGCTATCTGCCGCAAAACTGCCAAGAGAAGCCACCGGTGGGACCAGTTCCGGATGAAGATGACTATCGTCCGGATTTAGCGGATACGATTCCGATTGATGCAGTGCGTCCATATGATGTCCGCAAAGTGATTTTGCAGGTGGTTGATGAAAGTTCCTTTATGGAAGTGCAAAAAGACTTCGCAAAAAATATTGTCATCGGATTTGCGCGAATAAAAGGAGAAGTTATCGGACTTGTTTGCAATCAGCCGAAATTTATGGCTGGAGGACTTGATATTGATTCTTCTGATAAGGCGGCTCGTTTTATCCGCTTCTGTGATTCATTTAATATTCCAATTATTACATTTGAAGATGTAACAGGCTTCTTTCCTGGTGTTAAGCAGGAGCACGGTGGAATCATTCGTCACGGGGCAAAAATTTTATATGCTTACTCAGAAGCAACGGTGCCGAAATTGACGGTGATTTTGCGCAAAGCATACGGCGGTGCATATGTGGCGCTGAACAGTAAGTCAATTGGCGCGGACGTTGTGTATGCATGGCCAAATGCGGAAATTGCCGTAATGGGACCTCAAGGGGCGGCAAACATTATCTTCGCCAGCGAGATTGAAAAGAGCGCCAATCCTGAAGAAACGCGGACGCAAAAGATTGAAGAGTATCGCCAAAAATTCGCCAACCCATACGTCGCGGCGAAATACGGCATGGTCGATGATGTCATTGATCCACGTGAAACAAGAATCAAAATTATTCAAGCGCTCGAGATGCTGCGTGATAAACATGAGGAGCGCCCGAAGCGAAAACACGGAAATATTCCGTTATAAACAAAAGAGATGCCGATGATTTTCGGCATCTCTTTTTTCATACCATCAGGACTGTAGAATACAGAAAATGTTGAAAAAACTTAAGAAAGCCAAAGCTGCAACTTTGGAATCCGTTTTACAATCAGCCAATCGACCAAAAACACAATCATTAAGGATAGCCCGACTAAAGGCATCATTACCCCAAATACAACCATGATCGCTGCAACGATTCTCATTGTTTTTTTGTTTTCAGGAAGAGGTGGAGTGCCTAGTTTTCGTTGAGGACGACGTTTCCACCACATAACAACACCGCTATAGGCGATCATGACTAAACCTAAGCATGTGATGAGCCCAATCATTTGGTTGACAAGACCAAAGTAGCGACCTTCATGAAGAGCAATTCCGATTTCAATCATTTTCGCCATCCACCCATAATCTTTAAAGCGTAAGTCGGCTAAAACTTTACCGCTGTATTGATCGATATGAAGAGTGGCTTGATCTTGAGGTAAAGTTGGAAAAACAGAAACGGTATATACTCCTTTTTCTCCTTCTGGAAAGTTCACTTCAAATCCAGGATATACGTTTCTTTCCTTAGCAATGTCAATCACTTGCTCAAGCGAAATGGTAGATGTTCCGTTTTGTTTTGATTGAGGTACAGGCATATTTTTAGCGGCCCAAGGTACTTTTGCTACGGATTTTGTTGGTACAACAGATTCTGGAATATCATCCCATAATCCGGACGGATATCCCGACTGAGTAGCGGTAGCTATACGATTTATTTTGTCACCGATGAATTCAGCCCAAGGCAGACCTGTTACAATCAGCAATAAAATAAATACGGAAAGCCAAATTCCTAGCATAGAGTGAATATCTTTCCACATGATCCGTTTTCCTTGTTTAAAGCGAATTTTTAAAATTCCGTATAAAGAATTACCGCGCGGCCACCATAAGTATAGACCTGTTACTAAAAGAATAACAGCCCAGCAAGCGGCTAATTCGACTAAGCGATCTCCTATGGTGCCAGTCATCAATTCTCCATGAATTTTAACGATCACATTCATGAACTCACTTTGATCTTTTAATTTGCCAAGAAGCTGTCCGTTGTAAGGGTTGATAAAGACCGTATATGCTTCGCTGTCTTGTACAATGCCCACTTCTGTTGAGCGATTGGGAGCATCACTTGGTCTGTATCGGGTAATGGTCGCATTTGGATAATGATCTACTACTTTTTTGACTAATTCACTTGGCGATAATTCATGTTTTCCTTGCTCAATATAGTAGTAGTCTTTATATAAAAATGATTCAATTTGTGGTTTAAAAAGATATATCGCTCCGGTGATCGCTAACATTATTAAGAATGGAGCAAAGATAATTCCAGCATAAAAATGCCATCGCCACATGGCTTTATACATATCTTTATATATCGACTCTTTCATTGCTGTTCCATTGTTGGTGTACGATGATTCCATGAAACGAAGCCCCCTCTAAACTGTAATGCGTATCGACTTTGTTATTATAAAAAGAGATTGTGAAATTTATATGATGTTTTTAAGAAAAATAAGTGTAGCGAGGATTTAGTTGCTTCTGTGCTATTTATTTTTGTTTTACCACTTTTCTGTAAAAGTTTTGGTGTTTGGTGTATGACAGGTGACGATCTATCGTGTATACTTTTTTTGAGTACATACATAAATAGGAGGCCTTGTTTCGATGATTAACGAGCAACGTTTAGTTGATGAATTTTTAGAGCTTGTACAAATTGATTCAGAAACGAAACATGAAGGCGAAATTGCCAAAGTATTGAAACAAAAATTCGAGGCGCTCGGCTTGCATGTCATCGAGGATGATACGATGGCGCAAACCGGACATGGTGCTGGAAATTTGATTTGTACGTTAGAAGCAACAAAAGAAGGCGTTGATCCAATTTATTTTACGTCCCATATGGACACGGTTGTTCCTGGTAAAGGCGTAAAGCCTTCCATTAAAGACGGTTACATCGTGACGGATGGAACAACAATTTTAGGCGCCGATGACAAAGCAGGTTTAGCAGCGATGCTGGAAGCGATTCGCGTGTTAAAAGAGCAAAATATTGCGCACGGCACGATTCAATTTATTATTACAGTTGGCGAGGAATCTGGTCTTGTTGGGGCGAAAGCATTAGACCCATCTCTTATTAAAGCGAAATTCGGCTATGCGTTAGACAGCGACGGTAAAGTCGGAAATATTGTTGTCGCAGCGCCAACGCAAGCAAAAATTAAAGCGGTGATTCACGGAAAAACCGCGCATGCTGGTGTGGCACCAGAAAAAGGTGTTTCTGCGATTACGATTGCTGCTAAAGCGATTTCCCAAATGCCACTTGGCCGCATCGATGAAGAAACAACAGCGAACATCGGCCGCTTTGAAGGTGGTACGCAAACAAACATCGTTTGCGATCGCGTTGATATTTTAGCAGAAGCTCGTTCATTAGTTCCGGAAAAAATGGAAGCGCAAGTCGCGAAAATGAAAGAAGCATTTGAAACCGTTGCCAAGGAAATGGGCGGACGTGCGGAAGTAGACGTTCAAGTAATGTACCCAGGCTTTAAGTTTGCGGATGGTGATCACGTAGTGGAAATCGCTAAGCGCGCTGCGGAAAAAATTGGCCGTCCGTGCGAACTGCTCCATAGCGGCGGCGGAAGCGATGCCAATGTCATTGCTGGATTTGGTATTCCAACTGTCAATTTAGCAGTTGGTTATGAGGAAATTCATACAACAAACGAGCGCATGCCAATTGAAGAATTGGTGAAAGTGGCGGAAATGGTTGTTGCGATTGTTGAAGAAGTTGCGAAATAAAAGGTCATTCGCAAAGGAGGCTAACCTATAGTGTCTGACCTCACGTGCATTTCACAATATATTGTTCATTGATCCAATGTGATGTGTTATATATTGTGTTGTGGGGGGCTGACATTTGCTTGGGGCAGCCTCTTTTTTCTTGCAAAATAAGGAAATTTGAAATATATAGTATGTATATACTACAGTAAGTGAAGGAGCAATAGAAGATGAAACTAAATAAAGTAGTTGTTTGTCAAATCGCCAACGAACAATATGGCATTCCGGTTGAGAACGTAATTTCCATTGAAAAAATGAGCACACCGACTGTCATTCCGCAAATGCCTGATTACATGGTCGGAGTAGTGCGCATTCGCGGTGAATTAGTGCCGGTGTTAGATACAATGAAAATATTGTATAATCAACCATTCCAAGAAAATGACAAAACGCGAATGATCGTCGTGATTACCGAAGATATTTCCGTTGCCTTAATTGTCGATGATGCGAAGGAGATTATTGATATACCTTCCGAGTCGATTAAACAAGTAAATATGTTGGCTTATCGCCAAACGCCATATTTCATTGGAATTGCCAGCCTGCCTGAACGCCTAATTACATTAGTTGAACCGAATCGACTATTTGAAAGTTTAGCGGGTGTAAAAGCGATTAAAGAACACATTCAAAGCCACCAATAAAGGTGGTTTTCTTTATAGGATAATATAATGCAGGAACAGATGAAGGTGTTAAAAAGAATATGTGAAATGGAACGAAGAACGAAAAGTCATTCTCTCGAACCGTTTATGACTAGTGATATAATTCCGAAATAAAATCAGCACAATTAAACGTTGCATAAGAGGATTAGCGACGATGAATTTCGATATTGTGCAATGATGATTGAAAAGCATTTAGGTGATTGTCAGGAGTGTGCGAAGTAAGTTTTGGTATACGAATAAGAATTTATAGAAATGGGATTACATAAAAGAGTAATGATTTTACTAATGTGTTAACTTTTACAGCTAATGATTTAAAAAATTAGGACCAACTTAAATGATGTACCCTACATTATAACATCATTTAAGGAGGAGCCTTTGTATGACAGTGATCAATCAAGTTCAGCAGACATTAGCCGGTTTAAAAAGCGCTCAAGCAAGTTTTGAAACGTTTGCTTTACAGACAGAGAATCAACAGGCAAAACAAACTTATCAACAAGCTGCACAGCAAGCGCAACAACTTGTTGACATGGTAAACCAACGTTTACAACAAATTCAGCAAGAGGAACCACAGTATAGTCAAAATCAGCAACAACAGCAACAAAAGCAAAAGAAGTAACGAATCATAATACCCGCCAACTAAGCGGCGGGTATTATTAATTGCCATATTGTTTGTTTCCTTTACCCGGATATTGGTTAATATAAATGATGAAAATGCTTTATGATACACAAACAACAATAGGTAAAGGATGGGTCAAACCGTGTCAACATATGCGAACAAGAAACGCGTGATTATGCTGATGATAGATTCTTTAATGTATCCGCCTCTAGAAAAGGCGGTAAAAGAGGGATATGCTCCTGTATTCAAGTTTTTTGTGGAAAATGGAAAAGTTTTTCGAAATATTGTAAGCCCTTTTCCGACGATGTCTGTAAATGTAGACAGTTCGCTGCTAACGGGTACGTATGCTAATATTCATAAGATTCCTGGGTTAGTATGGTTTCATGATGCAGAAAAGCGGCTAATTAATTATGGAAGTCATATAAGAGAACTTATCAAGCTTGGTATCGTTCGATCAATCAAGGACATTGTATATCATATGAACAATCATCATTTAAGCCAAGAAGTTCAAACCATCCATGAAGAAATGTCTAATAGAGGAAAAGTAACCGCTTCCATTAATGCTCTCATTTATCGTGGAAATACAGATCAATATCTAAAATTACCAAGGCTACTAACATTTTTCACATCTTTGAATAATGAGTTGAAGACAAAAGGAAGCCAACTGTTTACATACGGATCCTTTTCTAAGCTCAGTCCTTTGAAACGAAATGGATATTTCTGGCGAAGATATGGGTTTAATGATCGATTTTCTGCCCAAGAATTAAAATATCTGATTGAAACGGATTCTCTCCCCTCTTTTACCATTGTTTATTTTCCTGATATGGACAAAAGCGTCCATAAAAATGGTCCGATGGATATAAAGGGAATCCGCAAAGTAGACAGGCAGCTGCAAAGCGTGTTGGATTGTTACGATTCTTGGGAGGAAGCTTTAAAAGACAATTATTGGATTATAATGGGAGATAACGGTCAAGCTCCCATTGATTCTGACCGGAACAAAGCCTTAATTGATTTAAGACAATCCCTTCGTTCTTATCAAATTATGACATTAAAAGATGGGGTTAAAGATGGGGATGAAGTTGTACTTGGTGTTAATGAACGAATGGCCTTTATTTATACATTAAATCCTAAGCGTGCGCCACTATCAGACATCGCGAAAACGTTACAAAAGGACGACAGAATTGATGTCATTGCTTGGATGGAAAAAGAATCCGTTCAGGTCATATCTGGAGTTCAACAGGGAAGGCTCATTTTTAAACCGAATGGAACGTTGGTTGATGAGTATGAACAATCGTGGGATATAGAAGGAGATTTAGGAATTTTGAATCTTACGGTAAAGAATAATAAGATTTTTTATGATGAATATCCGGATGCGTTGGCCCGATTGTACAGCTCGCTAACTTCTCATGAAGGAAATTATCTTGTTGTAAGTGCCAAACCGGGATTTGAATTTATCGGTGAAGGTTCCCCGACTCATGTAGGGGGAGCAAGCCACGGGGGACTTCATAAACAAGATTCATTAGTGCCTATGATTGTAACAGGTGCGGATTCGTCCCCAAAATATTTACGCATTATTGATTTAAAAGATTGGATTTTAACACTTCTTGATTGATGTGGATAGACATAAAAATTCAATGCACGATTGCTCATAAAATAACACCTAAATGAACAAAATGGTGTTATTTTTTAATGGAATTTGGAAAGAAATCTCCTACTTCCAATTTGCGTTAGCCAATTAAGCAATAGATAGTTCATAATTAATTCGCTTTCAGTGGTAAAATAATGTTGCTTTTAACGGCAAATGGTCGGAAGCATTTGGCGTTTTTGTGATGACTTCTGCTTTAATGACTTGAAAATGGTGGCTGACAAATATATAGTCTAACCTTACTCTAGGACGAAGGGATGGAAAAGTATGACCTGCTCCTACACCGGCAATATACCAAGCATCTTGAGTTTCACCGGTCATTTTTCTCCATCCTCTTGAGCCAGGCTTCATATTCCAGTCTCCCATAATCATAAAAGGATAAGAATAGTGACGCAGTCTATTTAAAATAAAATCTGTCTGTTTTTTGTGAAGGAAGGGGTTAAGACTTAGGTGAGTAACATTGATCAAAAACAGCTGATTGTTAATTTGAATCGTTGCTTCAAGCAATGACCTTCCTTCGATGATTCCAGACATAAAATCAAACAAATAGCTGTTTTTTGCGACAATGGGATATCGAGATAGAAGGGCATTTCCGTATTGTGGCACGGTCGACAAATTTTTCGTCTTTAAAGAAAGGGAAGGACTGAAAGCATAGTTCATGTTTAATTGTTTTGCAAGCCAACTGATTTGGTCCTCATAGTAACTCCGCTTGGAAAAATGTTTATCTACCTCGTTAAGACCAATAATATGGGCATCACTTTTTTCGATCACTTCCGCGATTCTATATAGATTCACTTTATGATCCATCCCTTTGCCATGATGAATATTGAAAGTCATAACCTTAATTTCCAAGCTATTTCTCTCCTCTAAGTTTAAGTTTATTTATGTGATTAAGCTGCAATCATTTTCGGTTTTGAAAACATGTCAATTTGATGTAAATGAGATGAGATGGAAGACACCTATTTCTTTCCAACGTTCCCAATCTACAAATTTTTAGCAAAGACGATATACACAACAATGACTAAGCATAAGTACATGAAAGTTCCTCTGGATTTTTTGACATTATTGTTTGTTTTTAGCTAATTTTCATGCGTGTAAGCGGATGTTCATTCTATCCAGCTTAAGTTCGTATCTATAACCACAGAAAAATAAGGGCACTTTCAATATTTGTCTGTAATTTCGAAAAAAGACTTTTTATCAAGCTAAATTCAACGAATTATGGGGAAAATGATGAAGATGGTGGGAGAAATGCAAGTTATATGACTAAAGTGAGATCAGACGCTACGAAAATGTCAGATGATCTTGATATGAAAAAGGGTGAGATGCTACTGTGCCTATTAGCTTCTCCCCTTTTTGTAAAAAATAATTTTCACCAAGACAAACGAACACATCCATTATTGCTTCATCGCTTGTGTGAGGATGTAGAAATAGCTATGTTGGAACGCGAAGTATTTAACAAATGTTTGTTTTGTTTGAATAGTAGTTACTTTTTTCCGAACGCTTCAATTTACAAAGCTTCCTGAAACTTTTGCTCTTACTTGACTAAATGATAAATCAATCTTGCCGGTTCTACAGGAGACAAATGTTTATGATACTCATCAAGTTTTGTAAAATAATTGGATAAATGCTCAGAATGTAGGATACGGATTAGTTGTTCTGAGATGTTTTCCGTATGATTCCAATTTTGAAAATCAAAAATAATTCCCAATTCTTTTAATTGCTGAAGATTAATTTCTTCCTGACCGGGAAGAGCATGGTAAGCAAAAATCGGGAGCTTTTTAAATAAGCACTCACTAACTGTAACGCCACCTGGTTTTGTAATAATAAAATCAACTTGATTGTATAAGTCATTCATCACTTCTCTTGAAGAGATGTAAGGAAAAGGAGTGATTTTTGGATGATTCATATTGATTAATTGTTCATATATACGTCTATTTTTACCACATAGTACGTAATAATCGATTGGATCATCCGGCGAGATTTTTTCAATTAGTTTTGCCAAAGCCCCGGCCCCTAAGCTCCCCCCGGAGATTAAGCCACAGTACACTTGTTTTGTGCACCACTGTTTATTTGCATTTTTCGTTATTTTCGGATGAATGGGAATACCAGTTACGAAAATGCGGCTTTCATGAACCCCTTTTTCCCGTAAAAATTTCTTCATATACGCATGGCCAACAAAATGATAGTCAATCTCCTCAATCCCCCAAAGGTGATGAATAAAGTAGTCTGTATATACATTAATAACTGGTATCTTTAATTCTCCGGATGCTTTCAATTGGTTTAGCAAATAGGAAGGAAGGGCATGAGTGCATATAACTACATTCGGATTTGTTTCGGAAATCACCTTTTTTAAGTGATTAAGAAAAAGAACCTCATATTGGGGAAATTTTTTTGTTTTACTCAATTCGCGAAACACCGATTGACGGTACAATAGGCTATATGTTTTTGGAAACTGGTCAATCCAATGTAAGTAAAATTTAGAAATAAAAGATTCTGCTTTTCCGAATCTTGATGATAATAATTCAATTTTTTCACATTGTATATGTGGATCAAGCAAAAGTAATCCCTCTTTTAAGGCATCAGCCGTTTGATGATGCCCAGATGGGATTTGTAGTAATGGAAGAAAAAGAACCCTCTTCATGATACTCACCTAAATATATAGTTATTTAAAAGTGTTTGTTATTTTTGGATAAGTTATACGATAAACGAAATCCTTTTTTTTCTATTAATAAAACGAACTTTAGTGCTAAACACTTTAAATGTAATAAAAGGAAGAAAAGGAGAAGGATATTGTAATGGTGAAGATGAGACAATGTTTTCTTACCATTTGGAGTGTATTAGATCCGATTTATTATTTTTGTTCGCGGCTTGAATATATTGAGGACAAAACACGAAATCGAGATATTTTTCGGGTTCGACTAATGAAGTATAAAGGAAGAGATATCGTGCTCTCTGATGGTACGGAAATCACAAAGAATGATCTTCTTTTAAAAATTCATTTGCATAACGTTCGTTTAATTAGAGAACTCATTCGTTTGGATAGCGAAATTAAGAAGGGGAGGCTAATTTACGAACAGGTAAAAAGAGGATTACCAAACCTTACAGAATATTTACAATGTCATGAACAATTTGCTGATATTAAGGGGATTGTAGGAATTACGATTTTAAATAAGGGGTGTGAACGCTTAGGATTTGAAACCTTTTCCATCATTAATCCTTTTTATAAATGGTATAAACAAATGGCATTTGCTCCGATGTATCTTATTTCTCAATTTCGTTTAGACAGTTTTAGAAGACCGCCCAAATATTTATTCATGTCGAAAGATAAATTGATCAAATTATACGGTTGCCAATCCGACCAGTAATTCCCGCTTTCATCTCTCTTCCCGTTTACTATAATTGTAAAAAGGGAGGAGATATATATGTTTTTATTTGTTATGATTCTTTCAGCCATTATTATTTTTTTCATTTATAAGGGAAACCGCAATACGCACGAGGCGGTTTTTAATAGATTAACAGTCAATGCTCACCATGGTGATAACTCTTTTATTCATATTCTACATTTATCTGACCTTCATTTAGAAAACCTATCGATTTCCCCCGAATATTTATATGAAAAATTAAAGGATGAGAAAATTGATTTAATTGCTTTAACTGGAGATTTTCTGGATCGAAAGAGAAGCATTCCAAAACTGATTCCTTATTTAGAAGTTTTCCAAAAACTTCAACCTGCCTATGGAGTGTATGCGGTATTTGGAAATCATGATTATGTGCTTAGAAAAAAGAACTTCCAAACGTTAAAGGAGACGCTTGAGGAATATGGGTGTATGACCCTTCAAAATGAAACACAAACGATTCATATTAAGGGGAAAACAGTTAATATCATCGGTATTGATGATTTCAGTACAAAACGAAGCGATTTGCAAAAGGCATATGCAAAGGTAAAAAACGGTTTAAACCTTGTTTTAACTCATGATCCAAACATTGTTCTTCATATGAAAGATTATCATTTTGACTATCTATTATCCGGTCATTTTCATGGCGGACAAATTCATTGGCCGAAACCTTATCATCTTGTGAAGATGGGGAAGCTAGTGCGTTTAAACATGATTAAAGGCTACCATGAAATAGACGGAAAGCCATTTTACATTAGTGAAGGGTTAGGACAGACAGGCGTAAACATTCGTGTTGGCAGTACACCTGAGATTACCATTCATACACTATCACTTACACCTCTTTCTAAACAGGAGAAACAAGTTATTTAAACAAAAAGCTCCAAAATGGAGCTTTATTTTTTTGTCGCTTGTTTTCTGACAGAGGCCCTTTTGCAAAATGCATAACGAGTATAAAAAGTATGGATTTAACTACAAACACTTATCAGAAAAAAGAGGATGAGAAAGCCAACAAGCTGAATATACACGCAATAAGTTTTTAAAATAGGGCATTTGCCCATACATTTAGAATTTAGATACATATCCTAGATAGCGAAAAGGGAAGCAGAGGGGGGATGAGAAAATATGAAAGACATTATATTCTCACCTCACTGTAACCTTCATAATCATATTTCCGCACTTTAGAAAGGCGGCATAGCTATCAGAAGGAGGAATAACAATGGAAAGACAACAATATGAACCATACTCTGGTTACGGAGGTCATTATCCGTATCATCATCACCATCATTATCCATATTACCACCATTATCCACACTATCCGTACTATCCATATTACCACCATTATCCACACTATCCGCACTACCCACATGGCCATTATGGTGGATATTGATGAGCTTATTAAGGGGCACGACATGTGAGTACGAGAGGGGATTTTTCTCCATTTTTAAGGAGAGAGGGTCCTATTTCGGGACTCTTTTTTACTTTAGCGGTTCTTGAAATATAGACGAATTGCTATGAGCGAAGAAAAACAAATGATCATATCAATCGATAAGGTGGCAGCTCATTCGAATAAGAGAGGGCATTTTAACCATATTGATTATCGATTTTCTAAAAATGAGTTCAGTCATGTAGTGTATTCCTTCAACTTCGAGAAAATGTAATCATAGTACTTGATATTGTTAAATGTACTATGGTATGTTCTTTCATGATAAATAAAATATAGAAAGGAACGTTTCAAAATGGCAAAACAACAAATTGGTGTCATTGGTTTAGCCGTAATGGGCAAAAACCTTGCTCTAAATATTGAAAGCAGAGGCTATTCTGTAGCAGTGTACAATCGTTCGCGCGAAAAAACGGATGAGTTTTTAAAAGAAGCAGAAGGGAAAAATATTGTTGGTACATACAGCATTGAAGAGTTTGTAAATGCGCTTGAAAAACCGCGGAAAATTTTGTTGATGGTGAAAGCAGGAGCACCTACGGACGCGACGATTGAACAATTAAAGCCGTACTTAGAAAAAGGCGATATTTTAATCGACGGCGGTAATACGTATTTCAAAGATACGCAACGCCGTAATAAAGAGTTGGCGGAGTTAGGCATTCACTTTATTGGCACAGGCGTTTCTGGCGGTGAAGAAGGAGCGTTGAAGGGGCCTTCTATCATGCCGGGTGGCCAAAAAGAAGCGCATGAACTTGTACGTCCGATTTTTGAAGCAATTGCGGCAAAAGTGGATGGTGAGCCATGCACAACATATATCGGCCCGGACGGTGCGGGACATTATGTGAAAATGGTGCATAATGGCATTGAATATGGCGATATGCAATTAATTGCTGAGGCTTACTTTTTATTAAAGCACGTGCTTAGCTTAAGTGCGCAGGAGCTTCATGAAGTTTTTGCCGAATGGAACAAAGGTGAGCTTAACAGCTATTTAATTGAAATTACAGCCGATATTTTCACAAAGGTTGATGAAGAGACAGGAAAACCGCTTGTGGATGTTATTTTAGACAAAGCAGGGCAAAAAGGAACAGGGAAATGGACAAGTCAAAGCGCCCTTGATTTAGGTGTACCGCTTCCACTTATTACTGAATCTGTATTTGCCCGCTTTATTTCAGCGATGAAAGATGAACGCGTTAAAGCAAGTAAGCTTCTTTCCGGTCCGGCAGTAAAACCGTTTGAAGGAGATCGTGAGCACTTTATTGAAGCTGTGCGCCGTGCGCTTTACATGAGCAAAATTTGCTCCTATGCACAAGGTTTTGCGCAAATGAAGGCAGCATCTGATGAATATAATTGGAACTTACAATATGGAAATATTGCGATGATTTTCCGTGGCGGCTGCATTATCCGTGCACAATTCCTGCAAAAAATTAAGGAAGCTTATGACCGCGACCCAGAGCTTCCAAACTTGTTGTTAGACCCTTACTTTAAGGAGATCGTTGAAAACTATCAACAAGCATTGCGGGAAATTATTTCTGTGGCGGTTATGCGCGGCATTCCAGTTCCAGCGTTTTCAAGCGCATTAGCATACTATGACAGCTATCGGATGGAAACGCTGCCTGCGAATTTAATCCAAGCGCAGCGCGACTATTTCGGTGCGCACACATATGAGCGTGTGGATAAAGAAGGCATCTTCCATACAGAGTGGTTGGCGAAGTAAAAAAATCCCCATATTGCTTATAAGCAATATGGGGATTTTCTATTTCTAGTGTTGAGTGTTGTTATTGTAAATTCTCAAACAACAATACTCGAGTTGGAGCAGCGTCCGTGCCGACGAGTTTTAACGGTGCGGCAACCATAAAGTATTGTCCTTCCGGTACGTCTTTTAAGCGAAGTCCTTCGATGATAATGATGTTATTACCGAACAGCGTTTTATGCGTTGGATGTCCCGGTTGGCTTCTTTCCACTCCTAATGCGTCAATGCCAACGCCGCGCACCTTTTTCTCAGCCAAGTATTGCGCCGCGTCTTCGGCGATATAAATAAACTCAAAATTAAACGCCTCGTCAAACGAGTTTTTGGTTTTGAACAATACAAAGTCATTTTCTTGAATATCTAAATGTGTGATGTCCGCTTTTAAAATTTTATCCTCGACATTTGTTACATCAAATACTTTGCACGTACCGACGAGTTTTTCAAGTGAAATCGTTTCAAATGTTTCGCCATTTTTAACCATATGCAGAGGGGCGTCAATGTGTGTGCCGGTATGTACGTCCATGTCAACGCGGGACTCTGTTACATAATCGTTTGTGACAGTTGAAAATTTCGGCTGTTTTTCCGGCTTGTTCTTATAGACCGGCATGCCTTCAAAAATCGGTGCAGTTACGTCATATATTTTCATCGGCGATTCTCCTTTCTATGAACATCACTGTCCATTATAATGAATTGGCCACCAATGGAAGCCGTCCTTTTGCAGAAGTTTGTCCGCTGCTTTCGGTCCCATCGAGCCGGCTTCGTAGTTAGGAAAATCAGCAGCTTTCGTATTTTCCCATACTTCAGAAATTGGGTCGATAAAGCTCCATGAAGCAGCTACTTCATCCCAGTGTGTAAAGTTCGTCGCATCGCCACGCATGCAGTCATAAAGCAGTTTTTCGTATGCTTCTGGCGTGTTAATGCCGTCAATGCAGTTATTGCAGTAGTCTAATTTAATCGGTGTTGTTTTCATTGTTTCACCGCTTTTTTTCGCGTTGAGATGAAGTGTAATTCCTTCATCAGGCTGAATGTGAATGACAAGTAAATTTGGTGCAATTGTTTCGCTCGTGCGATAATACAGGTTCATCGGCACATCTTTAAACTGAACAACAATCTTCGTTGATTTTTCTGTCATGCGCTTGCCTGTACGAATATAGAACGGTACGCCCGCCCAACGGAAGTTATCAATCATTAGCTTGCCAGCTACAAATGTTTCCGTGTTGGAGTTAGGATCAACATTATTTTCTTCACGATAGCCTACGACTTCTTTTCCTTTGACAACGCCTCTTCCGTATTGCCCACGAACGAAATATTGGTCAACTTCATCGTGAGCAATTGGCCGAAGTGCGCGAAGCACTTTCACTTTTTCGCTGCGAATTTCGTCGGTCGTCAGTTTAATTGGCGGCTCCATCGCAAGCAGTGCCACCATTTGCAGCATATGGTTTTGCACCATGTCGCGCAACGCTCCGGAATGGTCATAATAGCGGCCGCGGTCTTCAACGCCAAGTGTTTCGCTTGACGTAATTTGAATGTTCGCAATAAAGCGGTTATTCCATAACGGCTCGAAAATGGCGTTTGCAAAGCGAATGGCTTCAATGTTTTGCACCATTTCTTTGCCGAGGTAATGGTCAATTCGGAATATTTCTTTCTCGGAAAACGCCTTGCGAATTTCTTGATTGAGCTGTTTCGCTGTTTTTAAATCGTGACCGAACGGCTTTTCAATGACAAGACGTTTCCAGCCGTTTGTCGCTGTGAGACCTTCTGATTTCAAGTGAGCGGTAATGGTGCCGAAAAATTCCGGTGCCATTGCTAAGTAAAAAATACGGTTACCCGGCACGTTGTATGTTTCATCCAAACGCTCAAGCAGCGACTTCAACTCTTGATAAGATGCAGTGTTTGTCACATCTAATGAGTGGTAATAAAAGTGAGAAATAAATGTGTCATTTTTTAGTTCCTGCTTTGTTGAATCTTCCACCGATTGCTTCACATAGCTGCGGAACTCTTCATCAGAAAGCGACCGTCTCGCTACGCCGACAACCGCAAATTCTTCCGCTAACTTTCCTTTTTGATATAGTTTATAGATAGAAGGGAAAAGTTTGCGCTTTGCCAAATCTCCAGTAGCGCCAAAGATAACAATCAATGACTTTGGATTCATGTTGTTCACTTATATGTACCTCGCTTTAGATAATTTTATATCCTCAAGTATTTAATTGTAGAGATTTATGGTAATGAACGCAAATATTTTATACAGGATTCATCACAGTTGGAAAGGTGTTAAAATAGTATTGATACGCTAACAAAAAAGAATGTAGGAGGATTCGATTTTGGAACTAGTATTTTTAGGAACGGGAGCAGGGGTTCCGTCAAAAGGCAGAAACGTGTCAGCCATTGCTCTGCAGCTTCTTGAAGAACGAGGGGCGACGTGGCTGTTTGATTGCGGGGAAGCGACCCAGCATCAAATTTTACATACATCGATTCGTCCAAGACGAATAGAAAAAATTTTTATTACTCATCTCCATGGAGACCATATTTTTGGGCTGCCGGGCTTGCTTGGAAGCCGTTCGTTTCAAGGAGGAGAAACTCCATTAACCGTTTATGGGCCAAAGGGGATTCAATCGTTTATTGAAACAACTCTATCGGTAAGTTGTACTCATGTAAAATACGAACTAAATGTCGTTGAAATTTCTGAAGGAATTGTTTTTGAAGATGAACAATTTATCGTGACTGCAAAGCGGCTTTCTCATGGTATTCCTTCGTACGGCTATCGCATTGTTGAGAAAGATTTGCCAGGAACGCTGCTAGTCGATAAGTTGCGGGAGATGGGCATTCGTCCCGGTCCTATTTATCAACAAATTAAGCAAGGAAAAATAGTGACATTGGAAGATGGAACGGTTATCGACGGAAAGCAGTTTGTCGGACCGCCGCAAAAAGGGAGAATCGTGACTATATTGGGGGATACAAGATTTTGCGAAGCGAGCATTGAATTAGCCTATGATGCGGATGTTCTTGTTCATGAAGCGACATTTGGCGCTGGAGAAGGTGAGCTTGCTTATGACTATTATCATTCAACAAGCGAGCAAGCAGCAGAAGTAGCCAAACATGCAGGAGCGAAAAAATTGATTTTGACGCATCTTAGTTCGCGCTATCAAGGTGAAATGTGCGATGAGCTTCTTGAAGAGGCAAAAGCGATTTTTCCAAATGTCGAAATCGCCGCTGATTTGAAATCGTTTCCGATTCCGAAAAAGAAGTAGAAGCTAAAGAGGAGAAACACCGATGGAAAAACGTCTTTATATTGTTCGCCATTGTAAGGCAGCGGGACAGGCGATTGATGCGCCACTTACAGCCGAAGGAGAACTTCAAGCGCAGCAGCTTGCCGAGTTTTTTGCCGACAAGCCGATTGATCGAATTATTTCCAGTCCGTATGTTCGTGCCATTAAAACGATTGCGCCGCTTGCTGCGAAGCGAAATTTGCCGATTGAGCAAGATGAACGCTTCGGGGAGCGTGTCTTATTTGGTAACGGGCGGTTTACAGACGGATGGCTTGAAAAATTTGAACGCACGTTTGAAGATTTTAATCTTTCTTATGAGGATGGAGAGTCTAACCGACAAGCAATGGTAAGAGCAAAAGCCGCGATTGATGAGATTTTACAATCGAATGACAAAAACGTTGTCATCGTCAGCCATGGCAATTTGACTATTCTTATGTTGCGGCTATTTGATGAGCGTTATGGCTTTGCTGAATGGAAAAGCTTATCAAATCCGGATGTGTTTGAAATCGTCGTATCGGATGGCAAAGGACAAGTAAAACGCATTTGGCAATAAAAATTAAGAGGCTGTCTCATAAGGGTCTGACCACGCGCACCATTTACAATTCATGTACTTATTGTGGCTGGGGTCTGCCCCTTTGTTTTTTGAGATCGCCTCTTGATTTTTTACCAACCTCGTTTATATTGCACAGGTGCTTCTAACTCAACTCCAAGTTCTTTCGCTGCCGTTCTTGGCCAGTATGGATTACGTAATAGCTCGCGGCCAATAAATACTAAATCGGCACGTTCATTGCGGAGAATTTCTTCTGCTTGCAACCCGGAAGTAATGAGACCGACTGCGCCGGTAGCCACTCCTACACTTTGGCGGATTTGCTCGGCAAAGCGAACTTGATAGCCGGGATAAACGTCAATTTTTGCCGGAACAACCGCTCCAGAGCTAACATCGATTAAATCTACGCCTTGCTCTTTCATCCGCTTGGCATATTCAATATAATCTTCGACAGTAAGTCCTTCCGGATGATAATCGGAAGCGGAAATGCGAACAAACAGTGGACCGTCCCATACCTCGCGCACCGCGTCAATGACTTCGCTTAAGAAGCGATAGCGATTTTCGGCAGTGCCGCCGTATTCGTCTTGTCGTTTGTTGGTTAATGGAGATAAAAATTCGTTAATTAAATAGCCGTGCGCAGCATGAATTTCGATAATATCAAATCCTGCTTCTTTTGCGCGGCGTGCCCCTTGTTGAAACGCTTGAATGGTATTTTCAATATCCTCTTTTGTCATTTCTCTCGGCACGCGCATCTTTTCATCGAAAGCAATTGGAGAAGGCGCGATAATTTCCCCATCAATCATCGCCTTTCGTCCGGCATGAGCCAATTGGATGGCGGTTTTTGCTCCGTGTTCTTTCATTAAAGAAACTAATTCTTTAAGACCAGTGAGATGTTCATCGCTCCAGATTCCTAAATCACGTGATGAAATTCTGCCTTGAGCCGTGACAGCGGTCGCTTCGACAACAATCAACCCGACTTGGCCGACAGCGCGTGCGGCATAATGAATTTTATGCCAATTTTCCACTTTTCCGTCTTCATTATGACACGAATACATGCACATAGGAGACATCACGATGCGGTTTTTTAACGTAACTCCTTTGATGGTATAAGGCGAGAATAGTGTAGTTGTCATACAAATCCCTCCCCACAAATAAGTAAGTTCGTTTGCATCATAGCACGTTTGAAAGGAAAAGAAAAACAATTTGCATTTTCGAAACGGGAGGTATAACCAGTTCATTTAAAGTCTACAAAAATATGTAAATATATCTTATTTTTACCTGCAAGAGGAGAGAAAAGCAAAAAAGGAAATTTAAATATTCGTTTCGTGTATGATGACCACACGTATGAATGTTATGTAGAAATCGCGAATCCACTTAGACAACAAGAAGGAAAACAAGCTCCCCGCTTAAGGTTTTCGGTCGATGTTCCTGAAAAATATGAACAGGAAATCATCGATGTCATTATGGGGGAGCAGGTAGGGGTGAATCCAAAAGGGAAGCCTATCATCGAATATCGGCCGTACACCGTGGAAATCAAACGCAAGAACAGGGAATATTATGTCCATCTCATCTATGAAGAAGAGGTATATGGAAGGGAAATCGCCTATGATGAACCGATTCAAGTGGAACGAATCGCTGGGATTGATATCAATATCGACCGAATCGCCGTGAGTATTGTTTCGAAGCAAGGAAACTTCATCCAATCGAAAGTGTTTTACTGTCATGAACTGGAATACGTCAGAGCGAATAAGCGAAACAACTTCATCGGCGAAACCGTTCGCGATCTGTATGATTGGTTGCTTCAAGAAAACGTAGGCGCAGTGGTCATTGAAAACATCCAACTGAGACAACAGCACGATACGGACAAGAGATTTAACCGCTTCACACACAATTTTAAAAAGAAAAAGCTGACTGACACCATCATTCGCCGGGGTTTACGGCTTGGGTTTCGTATCAAAAAAGTGAATCCAGCGTATACAAGCGTCATTGGACGTTTCAAGTATATGAAGAAATACGGTTTATCCGTTCATGAAAGTGCCGCTTTGGTCATTGGCAGACGAGGATTAGGGTATCATGAACGATTACCAAAAGAACTCATTGACACCATAAAAACGAAAGTGAAACGTCATTTGATTGCCATGTTAGGGTCAATGGAAGAATCCTGCAAGCAATCAGGCAGCGGAAAGAAACAACGACAATATTTAGGTATGATGTTATGCAAAATCGATAACTTCAAACAAGAGCATGAATGGTCGTTATGGAATATTTTTCACAAATTCTGTTGGCTCCATCAATATCAAATTCAACTAAAGGAGGTGTAGACCTGGTTACTAACATCGTTGTCGTGTACTGACCGATGGAAGGAATGGTGCACGACAGGTGCCGCCAGTGACAGCGAGCCACGGGTTGTCTTTCACAATAGGTGAATGACAAGGGAGGTCCCTTCCTGATGGAATTCGGTGAGAATCCGAACGGCAAGCGATGTTGCCCGGTTCCATCGCGTTTTATAGATATTTATAGATTTTAGTAACCAGGTTCAGAACGACTTTTTCTTCGCTCGATGAAAAGAGAGTGATTAGCAACGAAATGAACTAGATCGTCAATTTTAAAAACGCCAGGACAAGTGTTTTACGTTCCTTTCCCCATATGTTTTACATACCAATGATTTGCTAAATGTTTCAGAATATCCAAATGCTCTAAAAAACTATGTGTCGCTCCGTCAATAATTTGTAATTTAGAATTTTTTGAAAGATATTGCATACCTCTTTTAGATCTTTCTAAAAGGAGTAACTCTTCTTCATCTTTTTCATTGTTCCCGTGAATGATCAGAACAGGACATTTTACCCGTTTTAACAATTCAGGCTGATTAATTTCTTCGAAGTCTCTCAACATTTGTTTGTCAATAACAATCTTATTTCTGAAATTCCCTTCTCTTTTTATAGTGAGGCAACCTTTTTCTTTCAGTTCCGTCATTTGTTCTTTAGAAAAATATTCGTCCCAATCATATTTCATCGTATCTGTCAACGCACCTGATAATACCATTGTTTCTATTTCAGGAGTATAGCTCTTTAGACATATCAAACTGCCAAGGCTATGACCGTATAGCCCTATTTTTTGATAACCTCTTGACTTCACAAACTGAATGGCCGCTTGTAAATCATCCACTTCTTTATCAACGGTTAAGCTGTCATCGTCGCTTTCACCGCAACCGCTAAAATCAAAAGTTAAAACATGAAATCCAGATTGGTTAAAAGTATTCGCTAATATTTCAAATCTGCCTTTTGAACATTTATCTGATGTAAATCCATACGCCATAATAATAATGGATTGGGAATGGGACGGGTATAAATGACCTACTAATGTTTTATTTCTGGAGTTTACGAAGAGAACCCGTTCCATCACTTCTCACCTCTTTATTTGCTACTTATATTCAGCGGTTACTCATCAAAGGTTGGTAAACTAACTTGCTTATTTGTTCTATTCATATTGAAAAGGCTGCTTATACAGTTTGTACGATAGAGAATAGTGAAAGGTTAATTATCAACTAGGAAAGAAGACTCCTAGCGATGAAGCGGGAGATCTTCCTCAGGAATCTCCCAGTAGTTCAGCGGTGTGTTTTTACCAATTGTAATAATGATTGCCCCAGTTCTATAGAGCGTTTTGTGGCCTGTTTAATACAGGAAATCACGGCTTCTTGATAGCGATATTCTTCCAACATTTTAATGCCGGCTTCTGTTGTGCCGCCTGGACTAGTTACTTCTTTCCGTAAAATCGAAGGGTGTTTTGCTGATGATTTTAACATTTCTGCCGCTCCAGTAATCGTTTGTAAAATTAAATCTTTAGCAACCGATTGTTCGAGCCCGATTTCTTTAGCTGCTTTTTCCATCGCTTCAACCATGTAGTAAATATAAGCAGGCCCACTTCCAGAAAGAGCCGTCACAGCATGTAAATCTTCCTCAGGAACAACCGTGACAACGCCAACTGTACGGAACAAATCTTTCGCAATGGCTAAATGTTTGTTATTGGCATAGCGGCCTAATGCGAGTGCTGTTGCTGATTGGCCGATGGCTGCTGACGTATTTGGCATCGCGCGCACAATCGCTACATTTTTGCCGATTAATGAAATAATTGTCTCTGTTGCTACTCCCGCTAATACCGAAATAATGAGCTGATGTTTGCCAATGGCTTGAGCAATGGAAGTAATCCCTTCCACAACATCTTTTGGTTTCATCGCCAAAATAATGATGTCGGCTTCTTTCACTGCTTTTTCTTTATCGGTTTCCACTCGAACGTGATAGGTGTTTTGGATATATTCAAGCCTTTCCTGATTGCTTCGATTTGTCACAATAATTTGCTCTGGTTTATATAACGTTTTTGTCATACCAGCAATTAATGCTTCTGCCATCGAACCCGCTCCGATGAAGGCAATTGTTTTCGTGTTTGTCATCATTCATCCCTCCAAGAAGTTAATAATAAATAAAAAAGACCTTTCGCCCCTAAAAAGGACGGAAAGGTCTTGTATTCCGCGGTACCACCTTTATTGGCGCCAACGTAGCGCCCACCTCTTACCGATAACGCTGGTTTTGCGTTTAGGTTTGCCTAACAGCTCATGGGGCAGGTTCAACCATCAAGGGGGTAATGAAACCTTTCAGCCTATGGGTTTCACTCTCTTGTTACCATTGATGATTTACTATTCCCAGTCATCGCCTCGTTAAATTGTTAAGTTTGTTTGCAATTATGCATCGAAATAAAGACCTTGTCAATGGGGAAATCAGAAAATTTTAATAATTTTTATACGAATTATTCGAAAATAATGACAAAATAAGAGAATAATTGTAAACTTTTAAGAGAGTATCATCGCTTTTATGGAAAATTATTATTAAAATATAATAATAAGAGGGGACTTTACGAATGAGCAATGAACAAGTATATCGCATTACTGTTCCGACCCCGTTTGCTGTCGGAGATGTAAACATGTATTTAATTAAAGGAGAAACATTGACACTAGTAGATGCTGGTGTTAAAACAGAGGAAGCGTGGCAAATGTTTCAGCATCAGCTGCGCCAACTAGGTTTTACCCCTTCGGATATTGAGCAAGTGGTTCTTACACACCATCACCCTGATCATGTCGGTTTACTTGATTATTTTCCTTCCTCTTTGCATGTGGTCGGTCATATAAAAGGGGAGCGATGGTTAAGCAAATCACCGGAATTTCTTGAGAAGGATCAACAATTTTTTGAGCAATTTTTAAAAGAATGCGGTGTCGAAAATGCTTTTTTAGCTCAGTTATCAGAAATGCGGAGCTCGCTTCGTTATTCTTGCCGACGCAGCCTTTCAGCTACGATTCAAGAAGGGGATACTATTTCAGGGTTATCCGGTTGGACGGTGATTGAAACGCCTGGCCATGCGCAAAGTCATATTGTGCTATACCGTGAGCAGGATGGGCTTATGATTGGGGGAGACCATTTGCTTTGCACCATTTCTTCCAACCCGCTTTTAGAGCCGCCTTTTGATAGCGAAACAGAGCGGCCAAAACCGTTGCTTCAATATAACTGCTCATTAAGAAAGTTGCTTGATTATCATATTTCGCGCATTCTTACGGGGCATGGCGATGATGTAACCGAAGTCAACGAGCTAGTCAAAAAACGGTTAGGCAAACAGCGGGAGCGGGCGTATCAAGTATTAGATATGCTTAAAGTGAGGCCGCTTAGTGCATTTGACGTATGTAAGCAGCTGTTTCCAGCCGTTTATGAACGGGAATTTATATTAACGATGTCTGAAACGATTGGGCAGTTGGATTATCTCGAAGACATTGGTAAGGTCGTTAAACGGAGAGTTGACGAACATTATTTATATGAGGCGAAATAAGCAATGAGGTGACTTTTTTTGAAGCTTGCAGGAAAACATATTGTCATTACAGGAGCATCAGCAGGAGTCGGCGAAAAAATAGCCTACGAGGTCGCTAAACGTGGGGCAACGCCAATTTTGCTTGCAAGAAGCGAAGAAAAGCTGAAAGAGATTGCAAGTGATATCCAATCTAATTATCAAGTTCCTTGCTATTATGATCGTTTGGATGTGAGCGATTTAACGGCTGTTGAATCGGTGTTCACCAACCTCTTTCATGAGTTGAAGACGGTCGATGTGCTGGTAAATAACGCTGGATTTGGTGTATTTAAAAACGTGGAAGATATCGATTTGGCAGAAATGAAAAAAATGTTTGAAGTCAATGTGTTCGGTCTTATTGCCTGTTCGAAAATCGCGCTTTCTCATATGGCAGAGCGTCAAACGGGGCATATTATTAATATTGCTTCACAGGCAGGGAAAATTGCAACTCCGAAATCGAGTGTTTATGCAGCAACGAAGCATGCTGTATTAGGGTTTACAAATAGTTTGCGCATGGAAGCCGCACAGTCGGGAGTTTATGTTACTGCGGTGAATCCAGGACCAATAAAAACAAACTTTTTTAACATTGCAGATGCTTCAGGAAGTTATGTGAAAAATGTAGAGCGCTATATGCTTGATGCGGAAGAAGTGGCGTGTCGCGTCGTTGATATTATGTTGACACCAACGCGCGAAGTGAATTTGCCGCGTTGGATGAATATCGGCAGCAAGTTGTATCAACTGTTCCCAACGTTTGTTGAGAAAGTGGGAGGAAAAGCGTTTTATCAAAAATGACGCTAGCTTATGAAGGAGAGGAATTGGCTGATCGTTCTAAGAAGGGACTGTCTCATAAGGAGGGGACTCTCTCGAAAGCTTTTTCTCTCCATTGTCCATATAGATGAGAGAGGCGTCCGCTCTTTTGTTTTTGAGACCGCCTCTTATTTTGTGAGATATTCATAAACAAGGTCGTTTATTAATTCATATAAATCAATGTCAGGGTGTTTTTCTTTTTCTAAAATAATTTTTTGATATAGCTGTTCGTAATCGTCGTTCGCTAAAGGAAATATGTCTATATCATGACAATAGTGTGAAAAACAGTTGCGAATCATTTTGTTTAACAACTTCTCGTCCATTTTGCTCACCTCGGATATCAAAGTCAACTATGCGCATGCTTGTTTTAGGTGAAAGCAGGTACGCTAATGGCACCTGCTAAGTTAGACTTATTGTTGATTAGCGCGCACAACTGATTGGAATTTTCCTTTGTGTGAACCATCACAGAATGGCATTTTTTGCGAGAGACCACATCGGCATAGTGAAAATGTTTCTTTTGTTTCAAATTTGTTGCCTTCTGCATCAATTAATTCAACATCGCCTGTCACGCGAAATGAACCGTTATCGTTTACTTTAATTTGTACTTTAGACATATAAAGCCCTCCTTTTGTCAATGAAAGTATCATTTTTGATAGTAAAGGTTATGAGCGGAAAATTCAACATTGTCATATATAGCAGAATAGGAAAAAGGAGCATCAACAACCGTGAAAATCATATTTACCGATAAAGCGATTGAAAAACTAAAACCAATTTTGTCTCATACAAATAAGCAGTTAAAATTAAAATATGATACAGATGGCTGCGGTTGTGCAGTGAATGGGGTGACAACCCTTTGGCTTGTCGAGCAGGCGGATAAAGATGATATCGTTGTAGAAACCAATTTTGTACCAATTTTACTTGAAAAATCTCGTCTCATTTTTTATGATGAGACAATGACGATTGATACGGTTGAATCGGTGGGGTGTTTTCAGTTAAAAAGCCCAAGCGAGATCATGAATCCGCGCATGTCATTAGTGGAAAGAAGTGAACGCAATGAATGATAAATTAAAACAAATCGGAAATATTGCTAAAAATAAAACATGGGTGTCTTTTTTGCATGAAAATCATCCATATAGCTTGCTGCATTGGTCCATCGCCGGAGTGTATCAAGAACCGAAAGATGTTTGGCTTTTGCAAGACGAAATGACGTTTGAAACACAAGAATTTGCCACACTTGATGAGGCGCTTGAGTGGATGGCCAAACACATGGAGCGTATAACAGAGATTTTATGAAAGGGGGTCTGACCCCCATTGCATTAACGCGGTGAAGCGATGGGGGTCAGACCCTTTATTGTGGCGAGTTTTGTCTTTTGGTCGGATGGATGGCTTGTTCTAATTCTTCTTTAGCGATTACTGGTTTTACAGTATCGGCGTTCGGTTTGCCTTTTTGCCCACGATTTTTTGCCATGATGTTCGTCTCCTTTACATAGTTTGATGTTCGCTATTATCATGAAGAAAAACGTTTGCTTTTATGCATAGGGGGAATGAACTGTGAAGAAACGTCGTCAACCATTACTGCCAGAAAAAGAGGAGAAAATAACGCTAAAAGATCACCTTCATTCCAATTTATTTGAGCAATTAAAAGCGAAAAAGAAGGAGTTAGAAGCAGAAGAACAGCGTAAAAAGGCGGAAGAAGAAGCAAAAAGACGTGAAGAACAAAAACGACGCGAGAAAAATAAGTCATTTGAAGAATTGTTAAACGAAAGCGACTTAGATTGGAGAAAATTTAAATAGGGGTCTGACCCCCACTACATTAACGCGGTGAAGTGGTGGGGGTCAGACCCCCTTTAACGGTGTGCATGATATACAGAGGTTTTGGTCTGCTGCTTTAGCCATTCGTATTCTTCGGTTGTTAAACTTGGTGCAGAGGCAGCGGAAATGTTTTCTTTGAGCTGTTCAAGGCTGCTTGCCCCTGGGATAACAGCGGCAACAACTGGGTGTGTTAAGCAAAATTGCAAGGCTGTTGCTGTGAGCGTGCGGTTTTTCCTCATTTTTTCCTTGATTTGTGGAAGGAGCATTTGCAGTTCAGCATATGTATAATCAAGATAGCCATGTTCTTTCACGCTTTCATTAACCATTTCCAATGGCCGTTCTGTCAACATCCCTTTTGCGACTGGTCCGCGGGCAATCACACTAATGTTGTGTTCTTCCAATAATGGAAACCATTCTTCTGGACGCCGGTCTAAAAGGCTGTATTGCATCATGACGCTCACGATATTTGAATGTTTCACATATTCGCGAATGACGTTCGGGCGAATCGACGAGATGCCGTAATAACGAATGATTCCTTCTTGCTTCAGCTCTTCAAATGCTTCAATGGTTTCATCGATGTTGTCTTCAATCGTGCCGCCATGAAGCTGATATAAGTCAATATAATCGGTTTGCAAGCGGCGCAAGCTGTTTTTCACTGCTTGTTTTATATATGCTTTCGAAGGATCCCAATACCAACCTTCTTTTCCTTCTTCCCAGCGATTTCCTACTTTTGTTGCCAATACCACTTGTTCGCGCTTTCCTTTGATCGCTTTCCCAACAAATTCTTCGTTCAGGCCGCGATCGTAAAGATCAGCAGTATCTAAGTAGTTAATGCCGCACTCTAGTGCCTCATGAATGATTCGAATCGCTTTTGTCTCATCCGTGCCAAGCGACATACATCCAAGACCAATTTCACTCACATATAAGTCTGATGAGCCAATACGTCTTTTTTTCATAAAAAATCCTCCCCCTTAACGGTTTCCAACTAAACATATTTTACAATGAAAGGTAAAAAAACCACAAATATAGTACAATAAGGTGGAAAATAATATTAGACGGGAGAGAGAAATGATGGAACATTTAGTAGAAAAAACCGTTGCGAAAAAACAGATTTTTGCAGGAAAAGTCATTGACTTATATGTGGAAGAAGTGCAGTTGCCAAATGGGAAAACAAGCAAGCGGGAAATTGTGAAGCACCCAGGGGCAGTGGCGATTATCCCTGTGACCAATGAAGGGAAAATTGTACTGGTTCGTCAATATCGTAAGGCAATGGAGCGCGTTTTAGTAGAAATACCCGCAGGAAAATTAGAAAAAGGGGAAGCACCGATTGCCACTGCACGTCGGGAATTAGAAGAAGAAACGGGCTACAAGTGCGAAACTCTGCGCCACTTAACTTCTTTTTATACATCACCGGGTTTTGCTGATGAGATTGTCCACTTATATATCGCGGAAAATTTATCGAAACTAGAAAATGCCGCATCGCTTGACGAAGACGAATTTGTAGATGTGTTAGAAGTCACACTTGAGGAGGCGTTGCAGCTTGTGAAAGAACATCAAATTTATGATGCAAAAACAGCGTATGCGATCCAATATTTGCAACTGCAACAAATGTTAGGAGAGAAGTATGAATAGCTATTATGTTGATTTACATATTCATCTGGGCCGGACCGCATCGGGAAGACCGGTAAAAATAACGGGAGCAAAAACGCTAACATTTCTCAATATTTTAAACGAAGCTTCAGAAATAAAAGGATTAAACATGATTGGCATTATTGATTGCCATGTGCCCGAAGTATTGGCTGAAATCGAGCATGCCATTTTAACGGGGGTATTCACGGAACATCAAGACGGCGGTGTGCGTGCCCATAACATGACTGTGATTTTGGGAAGTGAAATCGAAGTGTATGATGAGCATTGTCATGGTCCGATTCATGTACTTACTTTTTTTCCGACGGTTGAGACAATGCGCCTATTTTCACAATGGCTGGAAAAGCGGGTAAAAAACATCTCGCTAAGTTCGCAGAGAATGTATGGTTTAGGGAAAGAGTTACAAAAGCTCGTTAAGCAACTAGGAGGATTATTTGTTCCGGCACACGTTTTCACTCCGTTCAAAAGTCTTTACGGCAAAGGTGTGCGTAGAAGTTTAACGGAAGTGTTTGAAGCGGATTTAATTGATGCGATTGAATTAGGTTTGAGCGCTGATACAAAGATGGCGGACCAGATTGCTGAGCTCCACCGCTATTCGTATTTATCGAATTCCGACGCTCACTCACTTGGGAAAATCGCTCGGGAATATCAAATCATTCACATGAAAGCAGCGACTTTTGCGGAGTTGAAAAAAGCATTGAAACGAGAAGAAGGACGCGCAATTGTTGCCAACTACGGACTCAATCCATTGCTTGGAAAATATCATCGAACCGTCTGTGAAAACTGTTTGCATCCGCTTGAAAGCGGGAACGGTCCTTGTTCTGTTTGCGGACATCGTAAACAAATAAAAGGTGTTTTTGAGCGCCTGCAGGAATTGAAAACAAGCACTGTTTCGCCTAGCTATCGTCCACCTTATATTTATCAAGTGCCGTTAGAATTCATTCCGGGACTTGGTCCAAAAACATATAAAAAATTACTTTCTCATTTTGGAACTGAAATGCGTGTGCTACATGATGTGTCACGCGAACAATTAACAGAGGTTGTCGGAGAAAAGCTAGCGAATCTCATTGTTCTCGCACGTTCTGGAAAACTCCATATTCACGCTGGAGGCGGCGGCAAATACGGAAAAATCGCTCCTGAGTAAGTAAAGGGAGCGATTTTTTGTTAGCTCTTCTTCTACTAAATCTTTTTCCCTGTCATAGATTTCAAATCTGTTCATACAATCTACTAAGAGTATGATAGGGGGAAAGACTAGGAATGAGAAGACAAACTTTTAAATCTGCATTTGTGCTGCACTTTCGTGAACACTCATCGATTTATTTGTTTATGATTGTTTTATTTTTAATGGGCGTTATTTTTGGTGCCATTGTCGTGAACAGTTTGAATTTTAGTCAAAAACAAGATTTATATTATTACTTAACGCGTTTTTTTGGACAAGTATCAAGCGGAGAACTTGCTAGCGCATATGATATGTTTCAACAAAGCTATTTTCATAATATAAAATATATCGGGCTTATGTGGATTTTAGGAATTTCCATTATCGGATTGCCGATTATCTTAATTTTGCTGTTTTTAAAAGGCATCGTTGTCGGATTTACCGTTGGATTTTTAGTCAATCAAATGGGATGGCACGGGTTTTTATTATCATTCGTTTCAGTTATGCCGCAAAATTTGCTGATCATTCCTGCTTTTATCATTATGGGGGCTGTATCCGTATCGTTTTCATTAAAAATGGTGCGCAATCAGTTTATGAAGCGTGCTTATGAGCCAGTGTTTCCGATGATTGTTCGTTACACCCTTGTCATGATATTTGTCAGCATTGGTTTGTTAGCTTCATCGTTTATTGAAGCTTATTTATCGCCATCACTGATGAAAGAAGTCATTCAAATCGCAAATAAAAAATAATTATTATTTAATAATCATTTTATTTATTAATTTATAACCATTTCATTTTGACACTTCCCTTTCTTTTGTTATAATTATGTTTGAACGGCGAGGGAGGGAGTAGAGATGGAAAGTCGTATTGAACGAATTAAAAAACAGTTGCACACGGCTGGCTATAAGCTTACGCCGCAACGTGAGGCAACAGTTCGAGTGCTTTTAGAACATGAAGAGGATCATTTAAGTGCGGAAGACGTATACCTCCTCGTTAAAGAAAAATCACCTGAGATTGGTTTAGCGACAGTGTATCGAACACTTGAGCTGTTAACCGAACTGAAAATTGTTGATAAAATTAATTTTGGAGATGGCGTGTCGCGTTATGACCTTCGCAAGGAAGGGGCTGCTCACTTTCACCACCATCTCGTTTGCATTGAATGCGGTGCAGTTGATGAAATTCAAGAAGATTTGCTTGAAGATGTAGAAGCGATTGTTGAACGGGATTGGAACTTCAAAATTAAAGATCATCGTTTAACGTTCCATGGCATTTGCTATCGCTGTCAAGAAAAAGAACAAAAAGAGGAACATGAATAATTACGTAGAAAAACCTTTTCAAGTTTGAAAAGGTTTTTTAGTTTATATGTATAAATTAAAAAAAACATGGCATATCCTCTATTAAATAAGTATTACATATACGGAGGAAGGCCATGAAATCTTGGATAAAGATGTTGCTGCAAATGTTAAAAGTGTTCCTTTTATTTACAGGTTGCACGATTTTATTTTATTATAGTATTGTATGGATGAATCAAGAGTATGAGAATTATCATCGCTACGATGAGCCTGAAGGTTCAGCGGTAAAAGTATCGACGCTAGAGAAGCATCGAAGCGATTGGTTGGAACGATTGTTGTTCTTTTATCGAGATGGGGAGTAGAGAGCGTTGGAAAACCATATAAAAGATTTTATTCACTATTTGATTGTGGAAAGAAACTTAGCCCAAAACACGATTGTTTCATATGAGAGAGATTTAAAAAAGTATATGCAATACCTTGTTAACGTAGAGCAAATCCATTCGTTTAACGATGTATCGCGTCTTCATATCATTCAATTTTTAAAATTTTTAAAAGAAAAAGGAAGTTCACCCAAAACGATTGCAAGGCATGTCGCCTCCATTCGTTCGTTCCATCAGTTTTTATTGAGAGAAAAGGTAACGGAACAAGATCCATCTGTTCATATTGAATCTCCGCAATTAGAAAGAACGCTTCCGAAAGTGTTGTCAACTGCGGAAGTGGAGGCTTTGCTGGAGACGCCGAAAACGAATACGCCATTTGGTATTCGGGATAAAGCGATGCTGGAACTATTGTATGCAACAGGCATTCGCGTCAGCGAGCTTGTTAATTTAAATGTATCAGATGTTCACTTAACGATGGGATTTGTGCGTTGTTACGGAAAAGGGAATAAAGAGCGGATTGTGCCGATTGGCAGCATGGCAACAAAGGCATTAAAATTGTATATGGAATCGGCAAGAGGGATGCTTATAAACCCGAAAAAACCAAAAACGGAAGCACTTTTTCTGAACCATCACGGAGAGCGTTTGTCAAGGCAAGGGTTTTGGAAAATTTTAAAGAAGCTTGCTAAAGAAGCAAAGATTGAAAAAGAATTAACTCCTCACACATTAAGACACTCATTTGCCACTCACTTGCTAGAGAACGGTGCGGATTTAAGAGCTGTCCAAGAATTACTTGGTCATGCTGATATTTCAACAACACAAATCTATACTCATGTAACAAAAACAAGATTAAAAGATGTATACAACATGTATCATCCGCGCGCATAGTAGTTTTATAGTTTATTAGTGATTAGTGTTAAAAGGCTGAATCGATCAGCCTTTTTTATTTTTTTATTGCTTACAACGATGAAAACGTTTTATAATTTAGTTGTCAGACTTCTGACCAATTTTTATTGCTTGTTTTTTCGACAATTAGGAAATCATACGAGTTAGAAAAGCAATTTTATTATATTCAGGAGGAATTGACGTGAATCATTCATATAAGCGTGTATTTTTAATTGTGATGGATTCAGTTGGAATCGGTGAAGCTCCGGATGCGGAAAAATATAATGATAAAGGTGCCGATACGCTTGGACATATTGCTGAGCATCGCGGCGGTTTGAACATGCCAAATATGGCGAAACTCGGCTTAAGCAATATTCGTGAAATTAAAGGTGTGCCAAAGGCAGAAAAACCGCTTGCTTATTATACAAAAATGCAAGAGGCATCTGCCGGCAAAGATACGATGACAGGACATTGGGAAATTATGGGTTTAAAAATTGACACTCCATTCCAAGTGTTTCCTGAAGGTTTTCCGAAAGAGTTGATTGATGAATTAGAACAACGGACAGGCCGCAAAGTGATTGGCAATAAGCCAGCAAGTGGCACAGCGATTATTGAAGAGCTTGGAAAAGAGCATATGGAGACAGGTGCTCTTATTGTTTACACATCGGCAGATTCTGTATTGCAAATTGCTGCCCATGAAGAAATCATTCCCCTTGATGAGTTATACAACATTTGTAAAATTGCCCGGGAGCTGACGTTAGATGAGAAATATATGGTTGGGCGTGTCATTGCTCGTCCGTTCATCGGAACACCGGGGAATTTCCAACGAACTGCCAACCGTCACGACTATGCGTTAAAGCCGTTTGGCCGCACAGTGATGAACGAATTGAAAGATGCGGGATATGAAGTGATTGCCATCGGTAAAATTTCCGATATTTATGATAACGAAGGTGTGACAAAATCATTACGCACGAAATCAAATATGGACGGTATGGATAAATTGGTTGAAACGTTAAAAATGGATTTCACAGGGCTTAGCTTTGTGAATTTAGTTGACTTTGATGCATTATACGGACATCGCCGCGACCCACAAGGCTACGGAGATGCGTTGGAGGAGTTTGATGCTCGTCTTCCGGAAGTATTCGAATTGTTAAAAGAAGATGATTTACTCATTATTACCGCTGACCATGGTAATGACCCTGTGCATCATGGTACGGACCATACGCGTGAATATGTGCCGCTTCTTGTATACAGCCCAAGCATGAATGGCGGAAAAGAATTGCCGCTGCGTCAAACATTTGCTGACGTTGGAGCAACGATCGCACATAACTTTAACGTGACAATGCCAAAACACGGCACAAGCTTTTTAGAAGAACTAAAATAGGAGGAATATCGATGAATAAAGCGGCGATTGAAAAAGCAGCGAGCTATCTAAAAGAAAAATTCCCAAAAGCACCGCAAATCGGCTTAATTCTTGGCTCAGGTCTCGGTGTTCTGGCAGACGAAATTGAAAATGCGATTAAAATTCCATATCATGAAATACCGGAATTTCCTGTGTCAACGGTAGAAGGGCATGCAGGTCAGCTTGTATACGGCGAGCTTCAAGGTGCAACCGTATTGGCGATGCAAGGGCGTTTTCACTACTATGAAGGATACAGCTTTGAAAAAGTGACCTTTCCTGTCCGTGTGATGAAAGCATTGGGGATTGAGCAGTTAGTTGTAACGAACGCGGCTGGGGGAGTGAATGAAAGCTTCCAACCGGGGGATTTAATGATTATTACGGATCATATTAATAATATGGGCGGAAACCCTTTAATTGGTCCGAACGACCCTGACTTAGGAGTGCGCTTCCCTGACATGACGGAAGCCTACAGCAAACGTCTCCGCAAGCTGGCAAAAGAAGTAGCAGCAAAATTGAATATAAAAGTACAAGAAGGTGTCTATTTCGGCAACACAGGTCCTTCTTATGAGACACCAGCGGAAATCCGCATGATTCGCACACTCGGGGGCGATGCAGTCGGCATGTCTACTGTACCTGAAGTGATTGTAGCTCGCCATGCACAAATGGAAGTGTTGGGGATTTCTTGTATTTCCAACATGGCAGCAGGTATTTTAGATCAGCCGTTAACGCATGATGAAGTGATTGAGACAACGGAAAAGGTAAAGTCTGACTTTTTACGTTTTGTCAAAGCAATTATTGCGGAAATGGCGAAGTAAACAGCCTTTCCGCATCACAATTACACATATATTACATATTAAATGGAAAAAGGTGATGGATAATGAGAATGGTCGATTTAATTGAAAAGAAGCGTGACGGACACGCTTTAACAAAAGAGGAAATTCAATTTATTATTGAAGGTTATACAAAAGGTGATATTCCAGACTATCAAATGAGCGCCTTTGCGATGGCTGTCTTTTTCCGTGGGATGACCGAGGAGGAAACAGCAGCGCTAACAATGGCAATGGTTCATTCCGGAGATATGATTGATCTTTCAAACATCGAAGGAATTAAGGTTGACAAACACTCGACGGGCGGCGTTGGCGACACGACGACATTAGTATTAGGCCCACTTGTTGCTTCCGTTGGTGTTCCTGTAGCGAAAATGTCAGGACGCGGTCTTGGACACACAGGAGGAACCATTGATAAATTAGAATCCGTTCCTGGCTTCCATGTTGAAATTGATAACGATGAGTTTATTCGTTTAGTTAATCAAAACAAAATTGCTGTGATTGGACAAACAGGAAATTTAACTCCAGCAGATAAAAAATTGTATGCGCTTCGCGATGTAACAGCAACGGTTAACAGCATTCCGCTCATCGCTTCTTCGATTATGAGTAAAAAAATTGCAGCAGGTGCTGATGCGATTGTATTGGACGTTAAAACAGGTGCAGGCGCATTCATGAAAGATTTGGAAGGTGCGAAACAGTTAGCAACAGCAATGGTCGAAATCGGCAAGCGAGTGGGACGTAAAACGATGGCGATTATCTCCGATATGAGCCAGCCGCTAGGGTTTGCAATCGGAAACGCGCTTGAGGTGAAAGAAGCGATTGATACGCTAAAAGGAGAAGGACCGAAAGACCTAGAAGAATTGTGTTTAACATTAGGCAGCCATATGGTTTACTTGGCAGAAAAAGCAGCATCATTAGAAGAGGCGCGGGCAATGCTTGAACAAGCAATGAAAGATGGTTCAGCGCTTGAAACATTTAAAACATTCTTAAGTGCTCAAGGCGGAGATGCCTCTGTTGTCGATGATCCATCGAAGCTTCCTCAAGCGAAATATCAATTTGAATTAGAAGCAAAAGAAGACGGTTATGTTTCAGAAATCGTCGCAGATGAAATCGGAACAGCGGCGATGCTGCTAGGTGCAGGCCGCGCTACAAAAGAATCAACCATCGATTTGGCAGTTGGTTTAGTATTACGCAAAAAAATCGGCGATGAAGTGAAAAAAGGCGATTCCTTAGTAACCATTTACAGCAACACAGAAAATATTGAAGAAGTAAAACAAAAGCTGTACGAAAACATTAAAATCTCAGCAACGCCTGTTAAAGCACCAACATTAATTTATGATAAAATTTCATAAAAGGGTCTGACCCCCACTACGTTAACGCTGTAAAGTGTTGGGGGTCAGACCCCTTTTTTTATTTTGGGCTGTATAAAAATGTATTGTTTGGAAAAAATGGCATGTATAAAGAATGGAGGTTTGGGACATGAAGAGGTTGTTCATTGGGTTTATGATGTTTACATTTCTGTTTATGTTTACAATTTCCACAGGCGTCCAAGCGGAGGAAAAAACAAAAACGAATGTACAAAATGTAGAATTAGCAGATGAAGCGAGGTCAGCAATTTTAATTGAACGTGATACTGGCACTGTGCTGTATGAAAAAAATGCACATGAAAAGCTGCCGCCAGCGAGCATGACAAAAATTATGACGATGCTTTTAATTATGGAAGCCATCGACAAAGGGGAACTTACATTAAAAGAAAAGGTGCGAACCAGCGAATATGCTGCTTCTATGGGCGGCTCACAAATTTTCCTTGAACCCGGAGAAGAAATGACGGTTGATGAGCTATTAAAAGGGATTGCTATTGGCTCAGGAAATGATGCTTCTGTTGCAATGGCAGAGCGAATTGCCGGCTCTGAAGCATCATTTGTTGCAATGATGAACAACAAAGCGAAAGAGTTGGGACTAAAAAATACATCATTTAAAAATGCCACTGGCTTGCCGGCTGAAGGCCATTACAGTTCAGCCTATGATATGGCCATTATGGCAAAAGAGCTCTTGAAATATGACCAGATTACAAAATATACAGGGAAATACGAAGACTATTTACGTGAAAACACAGATAAAAAATTTTGGCTTGTGAATACGAACAGGCTTGTCAAATTTTACCCTGGGGTTGATGGCGTAAAAACAGGATTTACTCACGAGGCAAAATATTGTTTAACAGCAACGGCCAAAAAGGATAATATGCGCGTCATTGCAGTCGTGTTTGGCGCTCCGACACCGAAAGAGCGCAACGCACAAATTACAAAAATGCTAGATTATGCATTCAGCCAATATAAAACGCACCCTATTTATGAACGAAATCTCGTCATTAGCAAAGCAAAAGTGAGCAAAGGAAAATGGAATGAAGTTGACATCGTCACATCAGAACCGATTTCCATTTTAACGAAAAAAGGGACATCCATTAAAGACATTGAAAAAGTGATTAAAGTGAAAGAAAACATAAAAGCGCCAATTAAGAAGGGTGACCAACTCGGCACGCTTGTGTTAAAACAAAACGGCAAAGTTGTTCTCGAAAGTCCGCTTGTAGCCAAAGAAAATGTTGCTGCAGCAAGTTGGTGGGATTTATTTAAACGGACATTCGGCTGGTTTGTGAAGTCCTAAGAGATGCTTGTCAACTTTTGTATACCGTTTTCTATTTTTAGCGAATGGCCACTAGTTTTGTCATGAAAGAAGGATTCTAGGCCGCATGCATCGAAACTTTCCTTATCCGAGTGACAAGGAGGAAAGTGCAATGAGTCTTACGATTGGTCTTGAAGTCAAATATGATGTATTGCTCATTCGTCTTGCAGGAGAGCTAGACCATCATACGGCCGAGGAACTTCGCACAAAAGTAACGGATTTATTGGAAAAAGAACAAATTCGCCATATTGTTTTAAATCTAGAGCATTTAACATTTATGGACAGTTCGGGACTTGGAGTAATCTTAGGACGATACAAGCAAATAAAAAATATCGGTGGAGAAATGATTGTTTGCTCCATTTCTCCAGCCGTAAAAAGGCTATTTGAAATGGCAGGGTTATTCAAAATTATTCGCTTTGAAAGCGATGAACAATATGCTTTAAAAACATTGGGGGTGGCGTAATGAGAAACGAAATGCACCTCCAATTTTCCGCGCTGAGCCAAAACGAATCATTCGCTCGCGTCACTGTTGCAGCCTTTATTGCCCAGCTCGATCCAACAATGGATGAACTTACAGAAATCAAAACCGTTGTTTCAGAAGCGGTAACGAATGCAATTATTCACGGTTACAATAACGATCCAAATGGAATTGTATACATTTCTGTTGTCATTGATGACGGTGTTGTTCAAATTACAATTCGCGACGAAGGCGTCGGTATTGTTGATGTTAATGAAGCGCGTCAGCCTTTGTTTACGACAAAACCAGAGCTTGAGCGCTCAGGAATGGGTTTTACGATTATGGAAAATTTTATGGACGAAGTTGTAATTCATTCGGAAGTCAATAAAGGAACAACGATTCATTTAACTAAGTATTTAACGAAGAGCAAAGCGCTATGCAATTAAGGGAGACATGCCTATGGATGTCGATGTCAAACAAGAAAATAATCAGACGCATTTAAAAGATCATGAAATAAAAGAATTGATTCGCAGAAGCCAAGAAGGAGACCAAGAGGCGCGGGATGAAATTATCGAAAAAAATATGCGCCTCGTTTGGTCGGTTGTTCAGCGTTTTTTAAATCGTGGCTATGAACCGGACGATTTGTTTCAAATCGGTTGCATTGGTTTATTAAAGTCAGTTGACAAATTTGATTTATCATATGATGTTAAGTTTTCGACTTATGCAGTTCCGATGATTATCGGTGAAATCCAACGGTTTATTCGTGATGATGGAACGGTTAAGGTAAGCCGCTCTTTAAAGGAAACAGGTAACAAAATTCGCAAAGCAAAAGATGAATTGTCGAAAAAATACGGCAGAGCGCCAACGATTACGGAACTTGCCGACTATTTAAATATATCGCCTGAGGATGTGATTCTTGCACAAGAGGCGAGCCGTTCACCAACTTCGATTCATGAAACGGTTTATGAAAATGATGGCGATCCAATTACGCTTCTTGACCAAATTACCGATCAGAATACAACATCATGGTTTGATAAAATTGCTTTAAAAAAGGCGATTGAAGAGCTTGATGAACGGGAACGGCTCATTGTTTATTTGCGTTACTATAAAGACCAAACCCAATCAGAAGTGGCATCTAGATTAGGCATCTCTCAAGTACAAGTTTCAAGATTAGAAAAGAAGATATTGCAGCAAATAAAAGAGAGAATGGATGAGTGACATCCATTCTTTTTTTGTGCCGTTTGATTTTAAATAAAATGGTACAAAGAAGAATATTTTTGTGAAATTTTTGGAAAATCCTATTTCCTTGCATGATTGCTCCAGTGCCCAAACATACTATTTCATAAGGAATTTAATGCGCAGGATGTGAGACAGGTGGAGAAAGTGGTATTTATTAGGCTGCGTAATCGTGTTCAAGTACATCCGAACGCGGATGTATGTATTGGAGATGTTGCGCAAATGATTGTAAACGATGCAGAGCTTATTGAAAATCTAAAAAAAATCATGATTTACAAAATAAAAGCAAGTGATAAGAATATCGTCATTATTGACGTTATGAAAGTCGTTAAGGCGATATTGGACTTCGATTCGTCTCTTGATATTCAAACGATTGGTCCTACACAAACGATTGTTGAAGTCGTATACAAAAAAAGAAATTTTACAAGTCTTTATTTCGCTTTGGTTTGGCTGCTGCTGTTTATCGGTTCGGCATTAGCCATTATGAATTTCCATGAGGATGTGAGCATGCAGCAAGTGCATCAGCGCCTGTATACGATTATTACGGGCGAAAAAAACGATAAACCGCTGCTATTTCAAATTCCTTACTCCATCGGTTTAGGGCTTGGAATGATTTTATTTTTTAACCACTTATTTCGCAAGCGAATTAATGAAGAGCCAAGTCCTCTCGAAGTCGAAATGTTTAACTATCAGCAAGCGATTGATCAATACGTCATTTTACATGAAAACAAAGAGAGTATAAGGAGAGTTCATGACGATTGACGTTATCCTCATTATCATGATCGGCTTGGCGGGAGGCTTGGCGGTTGGTAGCGGTTTTGTTGCTTTTATCGTTGTTCTTGGTGTGATTCCACGGCTTACGCAACTAACAAAAACGATGAAATCGATTCATGCGTATGAATTGGCTGTTGTAGCCGGAGCGCTTACAGGAGGGTGGGTAAGCCTTCGTAATACGGCGTTGTATTTGTCGAAATATTTGTTAATTCCAATGGGACTTTTTAGCGGCGTCTTTATTGGAATGCTTGCAGCCGCTTTAACAGAAGTACTGAATGTATGGCCTATTTTAGCAAAACGAATTGGTATAGAGGAGAAAATTGTGATTTTGCTGATGGCAATTGCTTTTGGCAAAGTATTTGGTTCTTTGTTTCATTGGGTTTATTTTGTTGACCATTGATAAGGAAGCTGATCCATAAGGGAAGGCTCTGACCTCACACAACTCTCACATATAGAGTTACTTTATCAAATAGAATGGACAGTATATTGTAAGGCCTGACCCTTTGCAGACAGCTTCGAGTGGATCCTTGACTTAAAAAATCGTTGTACGATTGAAAGAATTGTTTGAAAAAAATGCTGGGGAGGGGTTGTATGAAGTTACGAGATAACTATCAAGAAGCAGTTAAAATATTTCAACCGAAACCTTCCTATTTTCTTAACGCGGTAAAAGCCTTTTTTGTAGGCGGTTTGATTTGTGGAATCGGTCAAGCGTTGCAGAATTTTTATATAAAATTTTTTACACTAGATGTTTCTGTTGCACAACATATGGTGCTTGGAACTTTCATTCTACTTGCAACATTGCTGACGGGGATGGGAGTGTATGACAAAATCGGACAGTTTGCAGGGGCAGGTTCGATGATTCCGATCACCGGTTTTGCTAATTCATTAGCCAGCGCAGCCCTTGAGCATCGCAGTGAAGGTGCTGTTCTTGGAATTGCTAGCAATATGTTTAAAGTGGCTGGGGCTGTTATTGTGTATGGTGTTGTCATCGCCTATATTCTTGGCGTCATTCACTATTTATTTTGGAATATATTCTAGCTTTGAAGGAGGGGGTCTCCGTGAAGCTTGTCGGAAAGCAAACATGGATATTTGAAAATCAAGTATACCTTCAAGCTGCGGCGACCGCTGTTGGACCAATGGAAACAGAGGGGCCGCTTGGCGAACAATTTGATGTAACTTATCCAGATTTATATTGTGGAGAAGGTACTTGGGAGTTGGCGGAGCGGCGTTTAATGAAAGATGCGGTACAAGCATGTTTGACGAAAGCTAGGTTAGAAATAAACGATATCGACTTTTTTTTAGCAGGAGATTTATTAAATCAAAATGTGACAGCGAATTATATAGCCCGCGATCTTCCAGTTCCGTTTTTATGCATGTTTGGCGCCTGCTCAACGTCAATGGAGACGTTAGCTGTAGCCGCGGCACTTGTTGACGGTGGTTTTGCTAGACGAGTATTAACTGCGGCAAGCAGCCATAATGCTACTGCAGAAAGGCAATTTCGCTATCCAACTGAATTTGGCGGACAAAAGCCAAAAAGCGCCACCTTCACTGTAACAGGAGCCGGAGCGGCACTTGTTAGCCGGGAAAACAGCATGTTCCGCATAACCGCTGCAACAATTGGAAAAGTCGTTGATTTCGGGATGCACAATCCGCTTGATATGGGATCAGCCATGGCCCCGGCTGCGGCATCGACCATTCAGCAACATTTCCAAGATTTAAACACTTCCCCGGAAGACTATGACTTAATTGTAACAGGTGATTTATCGGGAGTAGGCAGTCCGATTTTAAAAGAATTGTTGTGGGAAGAGGGATATGATATTACTGATAAACATAATGATTGTGGATTGCTTATTTACAGGCCTGACCAAGAAGTGTTTGCGGGAGGAAGCGGATGTGCTTGCAGTGCTGTTGTGACATATGGACATTTATTAAAGGAAATGGAAAAAGGGAATTTGCGGAAAATTTTTGTTGTGGCAACAGGTGCATTGTTAAGCCCGACGATGATGCGACAAAACCAATCTATACCGGCCATTGCTCATGGAGTTGTTTTAGAAGTAGTCAAGGGGGAAAGGTAATGGAATATGTCCTTGCATTTTTGGTAGGCGGAATCATTTGTGTACTTGGTCAACTGGCAATGGATATTGGCAAATTTTCACCAATTCATGTGATGAGTATGTTTGTTGTGCTCGGCGCCTTTCTTGGAAGCATCGGGGTATATGATTGGCTTGTCTCCTTTGCTGGTGCTGGTGCCATCCTTCCTATTAGTGGTTTTGGTTATGCGCTGATGGATGGAGTAACAGCAAATATACAAGAGAGCGGCTTGCTTGGCATTGGTACAGGAATGTTTGCACAAACGGGTGTCAGCCTTTCTGCGGCGATTTTGTTCTCTTTTCTCATCAGCCTGATTTTCAAACCGAAAGGATAAGCAAAATGAAAAAAAGACGGGTCATATTAGTGACAGATGGTGACGAATTCGCTTGGAGGACGATTAAATATATTTCTGAGCAAATCGGAGGCCGCTGTATTTGTCGATCTCATGGAAATCCAACTCGATTGACTGGCGAGGAGCTTGTGGAATTCATATTGCAAACCCCTTATGATCCCGTGTTTGTTATGTTTGATGATAGCGGCGCTATCGGTGAAGGTGTAGGTGAACAAGCGCTAAAATATGTCGCCACGCATAAGCAAATCGAAGTGCTGGGAGTCATTGCTGTCGCTTCAAAAACGCGGCAGCATGAGTGGACGAAAGTCGATGTTTGCATCAATCGCGATGGAATGTTAACCGAGTACGGCGTAGATAAAAACGGAATATGCGAATTAGAAATTGGGAGAATTAATGGAGATACGGTCTATTGCTTAGATCAACTAAACGTTCCGATCATTGTTGGAATTGGTGATATTGGAAAAATGAATTATAAAGATCATATTAAATACGGCTCGCCTATTACAAGAAAAGCGGTAGAAATTATCCTCGAAAGGAGCGGGTACTATGACAATAAAGCAAAAAAATCATATACCAATTTCTCAAAAACTGAGTGACAATGAGCAATTTTTTAAAGAAAAAATCGGGGTAGGCACCAGCTTTGATTTAGGAATTCGAAAGCTGAAGGTGCTAAATAAAGAAGTACATATTTATTACTGCAACGGTCTTTGTGATACGCAGTTTATTATCGAATTGCTTAAAGAGATTATTGATATTAACGATAGTGAAAGACAGAGGGCACAGGCGAAGCAAATTATTGAAAATCGTCTCGTTCATCAGCAAGTCAATCCTGTTGCAAATCTTGACGAAGCGGTTGATCAGCTTTTGTCAGGATTAATTGTCATTTTAATTGAAGGAGAATCAAACGGATTTATTGTAGATGTCCGCAGTTATCCGGGACGGCAGCCGCAAGAGCCGGATACGGAAAAGGTCGTTCGCGGGGCGCGCGATGGCTATGTGGAAAACATTATCGTCAATACGGCATTAACGAGAAGGCGGATTCGCGATGAACGGTTGCGCTATGAAATTATTCAAGTGGGCGAACGTTCTAAAACAGATATATGTATCGCTTATATTAAAGACGTCGCCGACCCTGGTCTTGTTGAACTCGTTAGAAAAGAATTGAAAGCAATCAAAATTGACGGTTTAACAATGGCGGATAAAACGATTGAGGAATTTTTAGTGAAACAAGGATATAATCCGTACCCGCTTGTCCGCTATACGGAGAGACCGGATGTTGCCGCCACACATCTTTTAGAAGGGCATGTCATTATCATGGTCGATACATCCCCGAGCGTCATTATTACCCCGACAACCTTTTTCCACCATGTCCAACATGCTGAGGAATATCGGCAGTCGCCGGCAATTGGGACATTTGTGCGCTGGGTGCGCTTTATCGGAATTTTCGTATCGATTTTCCTATTGCCGCTTTGGTATTTATTTGTCATCGAGCCGTCTTTGTTGCCGGAAAAACTTTCATATATCGGCCCGAATGAAAAAACGAATATTCCTACCATTGTTCAATTGTTTATTGCTGATATCGGGGTGGAGTTTTTGCGCATGGCAGCAATTCATACCCCGACACCTTTATCGACAGCGATGGGTTTGATTGCTGCAGTATTAATCGGAGAAATTGCGATTAATGTCGGTTTGTTTGTACCTGAAGTGATTCTTTATATCTCTGTTTCCGCCATTGGCTCATTTGCTACACCAAGTTATGAGTTAAGTATTGCTAATAAAATCGCTCGTTTATTTCTTTTATTAGCAGTTGCATTCTTTAAAGTACCAGGCTTTATCATTGGTGTAACGATTTATATATTGCTTTTAGTACAAATTCGTTCATTGAACACTCCGTATTTATGGCCGTTTATTCCGTTTAACCCATCAGCGTTTTTGCAAATTCTTGTCCGTCGTTCTGTACCTGGCTCAAAAGTAAGACCAAGCATTGTGCATCCGCAAAACCGTCAAAAACAGCCAACGTGATTTTGTAAAAACTAGTTGCAACTTTTTATAAGTTGTGATAATTTATACGTAATCTTTTTATCGCGGAAAAGGCAGTTAATCGTTGCTTGTTAACTGTCTTTTTTGCTTTCTTATACAAGAAACGAATTGAGTAGTTATAAAAGAGTTCGGAACCGAGCCGATAGGGATGTGAATGTAATCGTTGGATTGCTTATCCATGAAAGTCTTGTGGAAGTAGAGTGAATGTCTATGCGAAGAGATAAAAGAAACTCTTTAGTACGCAAGAACGTGCTGGTTTTAGTCGTGCAGAGGTTCAGATGCACATAAAAATTAACATTTTTAAATGTTTAATTTCACGGGAATGAGGGATTGTCATGTATTTTCATGGGACAAGTCGCGTCAATGAAAAGGGGCATCTAGAAATTGGCGGTGTCGATGTTGTTGATTTAGCGCAAGAATACGGTACGCCGTTATATATTTATGATGTTGCATTAATTCGTGAACGCGCCCGCGCTTTTAAGCAAACGTTTGAAAAGCATGGGGTGAAAGCGCAAGTTGCTTACGCAAGCAAGGCATTTTCAACAGTCGCAATGGTGCAATTAGTAGAAGAAGAAGGATTGTCGTTAGATGTTGTGTCTGGCGGGGAATTGTATACAGCGTTAAAGGCGGGCTTTCCACCTGAACGCATTCATTTCCATGGGAATAACAAAAGCTATGAAGAACTGGAAATGGCGCTTCAACATGAAATAGGCTGCATTGTTGTCGATAATTTTTATGAATTATCCCTTCTCGAACAGCTAAGCAAGCAACATGGTGTGACAACTTCCGTATTGCTAAGGGTAACGCCGGGAATTGAAGCACATACGCACGACTATATTTTAACAGGACAGGAAGATTCGAAATTTGGTTTTGATTTGAATAATGGTCAAGCGGATGAAGCGATCGAAAAGGCTTTGGCATCTTCATCTTTCAAAGTGTTAGGCCTTCATTGTCATATCGGTTCGCAAATTTTTGAGACGACAGGATTTGTATTAGCGGCACGGAAAATTTTTAAGAAAATTGGCGATTGGAAAGAAAAGTTCGGCTTTGTACCAGAAGTCGTCAATCTTGGCGGCGGTTTTGGCATTCGCTATACGAGCGAAGACGATCCGATCTCAGCTTCGATGTATGTTGAACAAATTATTGATGAAGTAAAGAAGCAAGTAGCGGAGCTTGGTATTCCAATGCCGGAAATTTGGATTGAGCCGGGTCGTTCGTTAGTCGGGGATGCTGGGACGACAATTTATTCCATTGGCTCGCGGAAAGAAGTGCCAAACGTCCGTCAATATGTAGCGGTGGACGGCGGTATGAGCGACAATATCCGTCCGGCTCTTTATGAAGCAAAATATGAGGCTGTACTTGCCAACCGTGTTCTTGATGAGAACGAAGAAGTCGTCTCTATTGCTGGAAAATGCTGCGAGTCCGGGGATATGTTAATTTGGGACTTGCCGCTTCCGAAAGCGCAGGCAGGCGATTACTTAGCGGTATTTTGTACAGGAGCTTACGGCTATTCAATGGCGAACAACTATAACCGCATTCCGCGTCCAGCTGTCGTGTTCGTCGAAAACGGCGAAGCTCAGCTTGTCGTCAAGCGCGAGACATATGAAGATTTAGTTCGCTTAGACGTGCCGCTCAAGGCGAAAGTAAATAAATAAGCAATGAAAAAGCAAGCATCGAGTTGGCTCGGTGCTTGTTTTTGTTTTTAACATTTTTTCCGAGGAGTCTTCCGCTTATAAACGGAGGGGGAGAGATTGTCGAAAAGATAAAGAATGGGGCTGATATTTTTGGATCAGCCCCGATATTTATGAGACAGCCGCTATTGATTTTGTTGATTTTCTGAAGTAAGCGCGGCTTTAATCGCATTCCAAATTTCTCTTAAAATGTCAATAATATTTTGAATAAATGTTTTTCCTTCTTCCGATTGCAAGAATGTCGAAATTTTATCTTTTGCTTTGCTTAACTGGTCATTTACTTGGTTCCAGTCGATATTTAAGTTTTTCATTTTGTTAAACAACGAAATTAAACTGTTAATTTCTTCTTCTGTTAGCGTAATGCCTAGTTCTTTGGCAATGCGTTCAATAAGGGCGCGCAAGTCTGCATCGGTTGTTGGAGGGTTTTTGGCGATTTCTTCTTTAATTCTTGTAAGAAGTGCTACAGCTTTATCATTACCGATTGACTCGCCAAGCTTTGCTGTTTTGACCATTTCTTCATTGGCGACTTTTTTCACTTCATCAGGAATGACTTGGTCGGAAGAAACTTCATACGCCTTCATTAGCCCGGTCAACGCAGCTGTTCCGGAAACAGGGAAAGGGGCGGTAATATAAATTTTGGCATCTTTTACCCCCGCGGTAATGAGCGCGTTTGTGTACATTTCTTCCGTTACCCATGTGATGTTATTTGTTTCTACGTCAAGCCCTGAGCCTTTTGCACCGATTGTAATCATCGATGACGAAATCGCTTTTGTACCAATTTGCGCTTTTGGAATGACACCGCCAAGATATTTATGTTCCTCCGCGTTTGATACGGTGATGGTTTGCGCGTTTTCTGGTGCATTCATTTCATTTAACACTTGTTGTTTTTGCTGCTCTGTTAAGTTTTCACCTAATGTAATAATGACATCGCCCTCTACCGCATCCGCAGCGGCAATCGCTGGGTAAGTAAACAGTAGTGATGTTAATAACAATCCCACAATGGTTCGTTTCAAGACAATTACCTCCTTTTTATCCATTCATTATTGCATTTTTTCCAACAGACATTCCTATTGTACAAAGAATGTTTGGAATATAGAAGTAAAATGTAGTAGAATGAAAAAGCTCGTTTTATTAAGACGATTCAAACAGGATGGAGGTTTCATTATGAAAAAAGCGTTAATCGAAATGGAAAACGGTGACCGCATCGTAATCGAATTATTTCCAAATGAAGCGCCAGGAACGGTGGCCAACTTTGAAAAATTAGCCAATGAAGGATTTTATAACGGACTAACGTTCCATCGCGTCATTCCAGGTTTTGTTGCTCAAGGTGGGTGCCCAAGAGGAAATGGGACTGGCGATGCTGGTTACACCATTAAATGCGAAACGGACAACAATCCACATAAACATGTGACTGGTGCGGTTTCCATGGCGCATCGCGGCCGTGACACAGGAAGCTGCCAATTTTTCATCGTTCATGAACCGCAGCCGCATTTAGATGGGGTACATACCGTATTCGGACAAGTCATTGAAGGAATGGACGCTGTCTATCGCATTAAACAAGGCGACGTGATGAAAGAAGTGAAAGTTTGGGAAGAACAATAATCTTCCATCGAAAAAAGACTTAACAGATTAACGGCTGTTAAGTCTTTTTGTATAATAAATGATGGTAGAGGTGAAACAGCATGAATCGAAAAAATTGGATTATGTTTTTTATCCTACTCGCAGCAAGTCTTGGCTGGGGAACTATTTATTGGCTGTTTATTGCGAAATAGAAAAAATACTTAGGATGGCAACAAAGGTCCATCCCTAAGTGTTTTTTATAGAGTGACTCTAAGCTACTCTACTGGAATGAAAAAGAGTACGATCAGCAAAAGGAAAGGAAAGGCTATAAATAACCAAGCAGCTGGGCGGGCAAGATTGACTGTCCAGCCAATCCCAAACCGTTTCTCTACAAAAAGAGATGAATCATTGCGGTTGAAATAAAATATTCCCAATTTCCAATATTCATCGTTATCATAATCAACCCACAGTGTTTTCTCTCCTTGTTCACTTTCTACTCGACTGCCACCCTGACCGATTTTAAAGGCTAACCATATGATCCAAATAAGTTGAAATATAAGTATAATGATGATCGTTGTTGCCAATACCGCTTTCGGAATAGGAGTAATGATTGTTAATTGAATCACGAAAAATAACAGTGCAATCATAATAGTTGAACTGATTGTAAACAACGACCAATGACGGCGGAACAAAATATTTTGTCTCTTTGACTTTTCTGGGTTGGCTGCGTTTAACTCTTGTTTTGCCTTTTTTATAATTGTATTAACTATCATCGAAAGGAAAATGACGCCGACTTGGATAATTGGCAACATTCCAACCGTGTATATCGATTTTTTCGTATAGCGGGTAACATTTCCTAGCAAATCAAAATGAATCGGTAATCGTTCAGGCAGACTCGGATACATCCCGATAGTAATGAGAATAGTTAAAAATGAGATAAACAAAGGGATTAAAAACCATCCATTCGAATAGACAAGTCGCTCCTCTCGAAATTTAAGATCAACAATGACACGTTCCTTTCTCTCTGTTTTCCAGCCATGCTCCTTTTTCAATCGCTTGACTTTTTTATGAAAGGGTATATAAATAACAAAAGGAATAAGTATGAAAAGCAAAGTAAAGGCAATAGTGGTAATCCCTAACAACCTTTCGGATTGAATAAAGGATGTTAAGAAAAAGAAAACAAGCAATGAGGATGTCGAGATTGCTGTTATTTTTGCATACTGTTTTCGTAATTTTTTAAGGATGGGTAGCTTAGCTGCCTCTTCTGGAATGGAAATACCAAAGCATTCTGTCGGTCTTGTTAAATAAGGCATAGCCGAAAGTAAAATCAACGCGGGAAGCAATGTAACACTGAAAATAATCATATCAATAAAAGACATTAACATTTCCCTCCTTTAAGCTCAATTTCATCAAAAATTTTCGAGCAAAGCGTTAAAAACTGATTCTTTGTTAAACGCCGGCAAATGGATTCCATTGCTAATGGACGAAGAGAAGTGAGCAATCGTTCATAAAACTCATCGTCTGCTTGCCGCATTTCGTCGCTGTTAATAACCGCTCCTTTCTTTCGGTGAATTTGAATGAAACCTAGTTGTTTGAGATGCTGGTAAGCTTTATTCACTGTAAGCATATTCACGCCTAAGTCAGCGGCTAATGTTCGAACAGGAGGAAGTTCATCCCCCGGCTTTAACTCTCTAGTTGCAATTCCTTCTATAATGGCGTGAACCAATTGCATGTATATTGGGATGTCTGATTCAAAATCTAGCTCAATAAACATAAATTCCCCTCTTTTTGTTTTATTTGTTATACATATAATATAACAAATAAAACAAAAAGTATACATTATTAATTATAAAAGTCTGAATAATCAGAAATGATTGTTATCAAAATATTGTTGATTTTTCTCAAGCCTCTTTTTAGTTGTCAATCACTTTGTTTATGCTATAATGATAAAAAATTTAATATTGTTCATCCTTCGGGGCAGGGTGAAATTCCCGACCGGCGGTATTGAAACGAATTCGTTTCTCAGCCCGCGAGCCGTATAGGCACGATCCGGTGCGATTCCGGAGCCGACAGTATAGTCTGGATGGGAGAAGGATTATACACAGCACATTAAAAAAGCTGTTTTTTGATCAACATTGGTAAGCTGTTCGTTGCTATGTCACATGCACACAAGTGACAGCGATTGAACAAAAAACTGTTTTCTCGACCAATTTATTTGTTCGCAAATGTTTGGTTCGGTTATAGTTGGTCGAAAAGCAATGCGGTGTATATAAAACAGCTTTCATACGCTTCGTTATGTGCTGTAATTTGACATGCGAAAAATGTCAATGAAGTAATCGTTCTTACATAATTCTGCCCTGGGGCTTTTATCCTGGGGCTTTTTGTTTAGGAAGGGGGCGTCCATGTGAAACAAGATGAATATTATATGCGATTTGCAATAGAGCTAGCCAAAGCAGGAATTGGGCAAACGTCTCCTAATCCAGTCGTCGGTGCGGTCGTTGTGAAGAATGGCGAAATTGTTGGATTTGGGGCGCATTTAAAAGCGGGCGAACCGCATGCGGAAGTGCATGCGCTGCGCATGGCAGGTGAGAAGGCAAAGGACGCTACGGTGTATGTGACACTTGAGCCATGTAGTCATTACGGCAAAACGCCGCCATGTGCGGATTTGCTTATTGAAACAGGGGTCAAACGCGTGATCATCGCAACAACTGACCCAAATCCGCTTGTTGCTGGAAAAGGCATTGCCAAGCTGCGTCAAGCGGGGATTGAAGTTGATGTCGGCATTTTAAAACAAGAAGCAGATGAACTTAATCAAGTTTTCTTTCATTATATCGCGACCAAAACGCCGTTTGTCACGTTGAAATATGCAAGCAGCTTAGATGGAAAAATTGCGACAAAAACCGGAGAAAGCAAATGGATTACATCGGAAGCAGCGCGGCGTGATGTTCATCGTCATCGCCAGCTGCACGATGCGATTCTTGTCGGTGTCAATACCGTGATTGCTGATAATCCAAGTTTAACGGTACGGCATGTGAAAGGAGCCAAAAACCCCATCCGCATCATTTTAGATACACATTTGCGCACGCCTCTCGATGCGAACGTTGTTAACGATGGGGAAGTAGAAACATGGATTGTTGTTGGTAGCATGGTAAAAGAGGAGAAAATGGCGCAATATAGTGGGAAGCATGTGCGAATCATCAAAATGAATCAACCTAAAATCGTTATTGATGAGTTGCTAAAGGTACTTGGAGAGAAACAGATTACTTCTTTATTTGTTGAAGGCGGTGCGGAAGTGCACGGCAGTTTTATTGAAGCAAAAGCGGTTAATCAAGTGATTGCTTATATTGCGCCGAAAGTCATCGGAGGCAAAGATGCTCCTGCTCCGATCGGTGGCAGCGGTTTTGCGCAAATGGCAGATGTGATGAATTTGAAAATAAAAAGTGTCGAAACGATTGGTCCAGATTTAAAAATCGTTGCTTTGCCTATTACAGATGAAAAGGATGAGGAATGATGTTTACGGGAATTATTGAGGAAGTCGGTACAATCGAACAAATGAGACAATCAGGAGAAGCGATTGTTTTAACGATTGGCGCCCGCAAAATTTTAGAGGATGTGAAACTTGGTGACAGCATTGCCGTCAACGGTGTTTGTTTAACGGTCACTTCCTTTACCACACAATCCTTTACCGTCGACGTTATGCCGGAAACGGTCAGAGCGACTTCACTAAGGATGCTAAAACGCGGCTCGAAAGTGAATCTTGAGCGGGCGATGGCGGCAAACGGCCGCTTTGGCGGTCATTTTGTTTCTGGGCATGTTGATGGAGTCGGAGAAATTATTCGCAAAGAGCCGGTTGCCAATGCTGTCTATTACGAAATTAAAATTCCAAAAGAGTTGCGAAAATATATGATTTTCAAAGGATCGGTTGCTGTTGACGGGACAAGCTTAACGATTTTCGGTTTGACGGATGATACGTTTACGATTTCCCTCATTCCGCATACCCGAGCGGAAACGATTTTAGGAGACAAACAAATCGGCGACATTGTGAATATAGAATGTGACGTTATCGGCAAATACGTTGAGCAGTTTATAAACGGAAAAAAAGATGAGCAACCTAAATCAAACATTACGCTCGAATTTTTAGAAGAGCACGGATATAAATAAATCCAAGGGGGGAGCGACATGTTTAATACAATTGAAGAAGCGATTTATGATTTAATGCAAGGTAAAGTAGTTATCGTTTGTGACGATGAAGATCGTGAAAATGAAGGTGATTTTGTCGTGTTAGCGGAAAAAGCGACACCTGAAGTGATTAACTTTATGATTACTCATGGCCGCGGGCTTGTATGTGTACCAATTACGGAAGAATTAGCAGATAAGTTGGAATTACATCCGATGGTCAATCATAATACGGATCCGCACGGCACCGCGTTTACCGTCAGCATCGACTATAAAACAACAACAACGGGTATTAGCGCGTTTGAACGTTCGACGACAATTCAAGCGCTTCTAGACCCGAATACCAAGGCAAGCGATTTTAAGCGTCCTGGTCATGTGTTTCCGCTTGTTGCTAAAAAAGGTGGAGTGTTGCGCCGTGCTGGACATACGGAAGCAGCCATTGATTTGGCGCGTCTTTGCGGGGCAAAACCAGCGGGGGTCATTTGCGAAATTATTAAGGAAGACGGAACAATGGCAAGGGTGCCAGATTTGCGGAAAATCGCTGATGAATTTGATTTGAAAATGATTACAATTAAAGATTTAATCAAATATCGCAATCGAAAAGAAAAATTGGTGAAGCGCGAAGTAGAGATTACATTGCCGACGGAATTTGGCGAGTTTCGCGCCATTGGCTATACAAACTCCATAGACAATAAAGAACATGTCGCGCTTGTCAAAGGAGAAGTCATTCCTGATGAGCCTGTTCTTGTTCGTGTTCATTCCGAATGCTTAACAGGCGATGTATTCGGTTCGTTCCGTTGCGATTGTGGACCGCAGCTTCATGCGGCACTTCGGCAAATCGAAGAGGAGGGTCGTGGCATTCTTTTATATATGCGTCAAGAAGGACGCGGTATCGGTTTAATCAACAAATTGCGCGCCTATAAGCTTCAGGAGCAGGGGTATGATACGGTAGAAGCGAATGAAAAACTCGGTTTTCCTCCTGATTTGCGCGACTATGGCATCGGGGCACAAATTTTAAAAGATTTAGGTGTAACAAAAATGCGCTTGTTGACAAACAATCCGCGTAAGATTGCTGGATTAAAAGGATATGATTTAGAAGTGGTTGAGCGTGTACCATTGCAAATGCCAATGAAAAAGGAAAATGAACGATATTTAAAAACAAAATACGAAAAGTTAGGACATCTGTTACACTTTTAAGGAAATTGTTGTGGAGATGTAAAAATTTTTGTATTATGAAAACGGTTAACCATCTTGCGTTAGTTGATGGTTCGATAATAGGAGGATGGATAGAATGATGAAGGTAATAGAAGGAAATTTAGTAGGTACAGGGTTAAAAATTGGCATTGTTGTTTCACGTTTTAACGAATTTATTACCGGTAAATTGTTATCTGGCGCGATGGATGGTTTAAAGCGTCACGGTGTTGACGAAAATGATATCACAGTGGCTTGGGTGCCAGGGGCATTTGAAATTCCGTTAATCGCGAAGAAAATGGCGGAATCAGGAAAATTTGATGCAGTCATTACATTAGGAGCTGTTATTAGAGGGGCAACAAGCCATTATGACTATGTTTGCAACGAGGTGGCAAAAGGTGTATCACACGCTGCTTTATCAACAGGCACACCGGTCATTTTTGGTGTCTTAACGACAGATACAATTGAGCAAGCCATTGAACGAGCGGGCACAAAAGCCGGCAATAAAGGATGGGAAGCAGCTGTAAGTGCGATTGAAATGGCAAACGTTCTTCGTTCTTTTGCATAAAATATAAAGAAGTCTCTCACTTTCAAAGTCTTCAAACGTTTTGCTAAGATGGGGAAGGATTTTTGGTTGATCATAGCGAATGTACATCCTGTCTTAGCGATAGAGAGAGCGGCGGATACATGTAAAGCTGTTCTTGCATGTTGTTCTTTGTAAGTCGTTTAGAATCCTCCACTTCAAACGAAGTTAAGTGAAGGGGAGTTCACAATAGGAAAAATAACGTTTATAATACCTAATTAGAAAACGACTGAGTTGCTTTTCTGTATTGAAGAAAAGTCTTGTCAGTAATGAGGGATTATTTATGCTTATTCGCTATCGAAAAAATTATGAAAAAATTGCGATGGGGCTTCTTTCATTCATGCCTTCAGAGAAAGACTTAAAAAAGCTCCAGCAAACGATTAAAAACTATGAAGTAAACGATGATTGGCAGCTGTTTTTATGGAAAGAAGATGATGATATTATTGGGATCATCGGCATTTTGCTTCTTGATGGCGAAATTGCTGAAATTCAGCACATTAGTGTAAATCCTTCACACCGTCATCAAGGAATCGGGAAGCAAATGGTGAAAGCGTTAAAAGAGATGTTCCCGCAATATGAATTTCGAGCAAATGAATTTACGGCAGCTTTCATCGATAAGTGTGAATGATAAGAGACTGACTTTGGTAAAGTGTCAGACCTCGCAGCCACCATATGTGGAATGTTTGTGAGGTCTGACACTTGTTGGTCAGCCTCTTTCTTTTTTTTCTCTAAGCCTTTTTTGTCTCTCGCGTTCTTCTATTACATCTGTACGGTCGCGCAGTTTATGTTTATGAAGAAGATATTCGTTGGAAAGGTCGCTTTCTTTCCCCCACTGCAACTGAAGCTGTTTACAAAGGTTTTGACACATTTCGAACAATGTTGCATCCTTAATAGGTAAATTCATGCTTTTATACGGAAGCCGATGTTCAATATCACTTATTCGCTTTTTGAGTTGCTGTATCAATTTGGGAACATCTAATCCTAATTTTTCTACTGCTTCTTGTTCTTTATGAGCTAACAAAAGCGCTTTTCGCATCATGCGCTCTGCACCTTTCCAATTTTGGCGACGGTGATGATAAAGAGCAACAGCAATTTGAATCAAAGCGACCCAAACTTGCTGCCTATCTTCGGGTGTCTTTTTTTTCCAATATTCTTCCAATATTTCATGGCATTCAAAATAATCACGATCCGTATGAAAATGAAGAAGAAAGTCAATATATGCTTTTGGATACATGGGCTGTTCTCTCCTAACGACAATCATTTGTATTGGTATTGTATCATAAAATCATGAAAAATTTTGTTGGACAACGATTTAATATCATCTATACTTAACGGTAGTGTATTTGGAATTGGTGGGATGAACGTGCAGTACAGCGTAAAAATTGATGCATTTGAAGGACCGCTTGATTTATTATTGCATCTCATTAACCGCTATGAAATTGATATTTACGATATTCCTGTAGCGGAAATTACCGAGCAATATATGGCCTATATCCATACGATGCAAGAGTTGGAGTTGGACATTGCAAGCGAATATTTAGTGATGGCAGCTACGCTTTTAGCGATTAAAAGTAAGATGCTGCTTCCTAAACATGAAGAAGAATCGCTTGACGATGAGATAGAACCATTTGTAGAAGACCCGCGTGAAGAATTGATGCAGCGCTTGCTGGAATATAAAAAATATAAAGAAGCGGCACGGGAGTTGAAAAAACGTGAAGAGGAGCGGTCGCTTTTATTTACAAAACCGCCGAGCGATTTAAGCGTCTATGCTTCTGAAATCAACGCTCAAAATCGTCCGCTCGATGTAAATATATACGATATGCTTGGCGCTTTATCAAAGCTATTGCGCCGCAAAAAGCTGCAAAAACCGCTGCATACAAAAATTACAAAACAAGAGATTTCGATTGAAAAACGAATGGATGAGATTTTAAGCGAATTAAAAAAAGAGAAAAGGCGAAAAAAATTCAATGAGCTTTTTCCTTATTATGATCGCGGACATATTGTTGTGACGTTTTTAGCGATTCTTGAGTTAATGAAAAAAAATCTCATTATGATTGAGCAGGAAAGAAACTTTGCCGATATTTTCATCTCTAGCAACGAAGGAGTGAAAACGGATGGAGATGAATGATTATAAAGCGATCGTTGAAGGGTTGTTATTTGCTGCCGGAGATGAGGGGCTTTCGCTTCAGCAAATTGCTTTAGTGCTCGAGATAAGCGAGGAACAGACGCTTCAAATTATTGAAGAGTTAAAGAAAGATTGTCAGCAAGTGTGCCGAGGCATTGAAGTGAACGAGATGGCAGGGACATTTCAACTGACAACGAAAAAAGAACATGCCCCTTATTTAAAGAAGCTAGTAGAGTCGCCTGGTTCATCTTCTTTGTCGCAGGCAGCCTTAGAGACGCTGGCTATTATTGCATACCGCCAGCCGATTACAAGGGCAGAAATTGAGGAAATTCGTGGCGTGAAAAGCGATAAACCGCTACAAACATTAATTGCCAAAGCGCTTATCAAGGAAGTGGGCAGAGCAGAAGGAACAGGCCGTCCGATTCTTTATGGCACAACGAAAGAGTTTCTTGATTACTTCGGGTTAAAGACAATTGAAGAGTTGCCGCCGCTTCCAGAAATGAGTGATGAACAAGAGGTTGAGAGAGAAGCGGACTTGTTCTTTGAAAAGTTTGAAGAAAATTTCGGTGAATTAAAATAATTTTCACATTATTCACTATATATGTGTTAAGATAAAAGTAAACTTTTCTAAATGTTGTCACGGTCTAAGGGGTGTTGATATGCTAATTCGGCAATGTAAAGGTTATGAGCTGGAGAAAGAGCAACCGAATACATCCGAAGATTTTTTCAACCGATCTGAAGTAACTTTTGTTGAAGACGGAATCGAAAAGACATTACATGTGTTATATGTGCGTTATTTTGAACAACTGTTCCCATCGTTTACTCCATACGAAAAAGACCCGATTTTTACGGTTGGTCAGCGTGAAGTATGCTTTAAAGATATCGTTGCTTTAGTTTGTTTATTAAAAAACCCAAGCTTTCGCCATCGTAAACGCATATATATTAACTCAGAGAAAGAGTTTCAGCGCTATTTTGAGTATGTTGAATTTGACAAGCTGCCAGAAATTTTTTCTGCCATCGAAACAAAAAGTGGCTATGAATTAAAATCACCGCTTTTATTTATCAAACAGCCATCTTAATCGGGCATAGGGGGTTCTTGTATGGGAAATACAATCGTGTTAAATCAAATGAAACAAGTGGAAACATTTTTAAAGAAAACGGTTGAGGCGATTTCCGATTATTTAAACAACACAACGATTACAAGCTTGTTAAATGAACAAGTGGATGGCGATAAAGACTACTATGAATTGCTTCTTTCCGATTTGCGCCGTCTTGTTGTATATTGTGAAGAAGGATTAGAAGCGTGCCACGTTGTCCTTCATGATGAGCCGTTCCGTAAAGCGGCTGCGGAAAAAACGTTGTATCGTATTTATCATTCGTGCATAGAGGAGTTTTTTGCGCCAAAAGGTGAGGGATGGTACGAAGACAGCCGTTCGGCCTATACGGGACGCAACTCCATTAAATTCCGGCAAACGCCTCCGCCTTCGCTCAAAAACTTGATTGCATCGCTTGAAAGCGGCTTTCAAACAATTCGCGAAGAATTAGAGTTTTATGAAACAGATTACCGAACAAAGATGATTCAGTCAAAATAAAGTGATGATGGAAGACCGATTCATGTGATGAATGGGTCTTCAACTATTTTTGAAGAAAAATTGGGTGATCTTATGTTCCATAGTATGGGACTTTATAAAAGGGCTTTTGATTCGATAAAGAAAGGCAAAAAATATACGAAGTAAGACTTAACGACGAAAAAAGAAGAAAAGTTCGAGTGGGTGACGTTATTGAATTTACAAAGGTTCCAGAAATGGATGAAAAAATCAAAGTGAAAGTACTGGAATTAAGACGTTACCCTACGTTTGAAGAAATGTATAAAGATATCCCATTTTCACTTTTCGATTGTGAGGGATGGACATTAGAAGAAATGATCAATAGTACATACGAAATATACAGCAAAGAGCAAGAACAGCGTTGGGGTGTACTCGCAATAAAGATTCAATTAATTGAATCGTAATAAGCTGGCTTTTTCTTTTGGCTCTATTAAATTTCAATGTTGATTTTTATTAAACTAACGAAGCAGCTTCGTTCAATAAGCTGAGGTTGTTGGTTATTGATTTCAAAGGAATTATTTAGTCCTTGTTGAATTTCATGATTGGAGATTAATGATAGGAGTGAGTTGGAATGAACAAGAATCCGATAAGATAAAAATTAATAAATAATTTGGAGGTATTTATGCTTAGTTATAAAAATTCTACAAAAGAATTATTAGAAAGTGGCACGGATACAGTTATTTTATCTGTTGGAGCTACGGAACAATTCGGTCCATATTTACCAATGCATTTGGATACTTTAATTGCAGAATTATATGCTGAAGCTTATGGGAAAGAGTTAAATGCTTATGTATTACCTACTCTTCCTTTTAATACATCTGAAGAACACGCTAACTGTAAAGGAACGGTTACTGTAAGTCCTAATGTATTAACTAATATGTTAGAAGAGATTATAGTTAATTTAAATAGGCAGGGCTTTAAAAAATTTGTTCTTTGCTGTGGTCACGGTGGTTCCTACTGGGAAGCAGCGTTTATCAAGCATATCAACTATAAGTATCAAGATTTGATTGTTATAACCCCTCATCATAACGGTCGTACTCCTTGGGAAGAAGCTATTAAAGCAGCTGGATTAGAAGGACTTAACGAAATGCACGGTGGTTTATTATCAGTATGTACCGCAATGTGGCTATGTCCTGAACTTGTAAAACTAAAATCTATGGGTTCGGATGTTCCAGCGGAAAATCGAATATACGCTGATTATATCTTCTGGGATAAACTGACGAAGGATGGATGTTGGGGAAAATTTGATGAAAATAGTTTTACTCCTGAAGAACTTGCAGAAAAAGGTAAGAAATTCTGGACAACATTTATTTCAAAAAAATGTGAAGGTTTAAAATCAGTATTGGAAGAAGCCTATCGCAAAAAGACTAGCCAAAGTTAATTAAAAAATCTCTTCCCTGTTAGATTGTATTAATTCAATCTTAATGAACGAGCGGGTGCGAGAGTTGAACAGAACAAGCACAAAAAAGCTACCTTATCATCATAAGGTGGCTTTTCATTTGGTCGAAAATCAACAATTAACAATAACAAAGCTTTTCTTTTATAAGATGAGCGTAAAGCCAAAAAGTTATTCCGTCCGCGGTTTTGTTGGGTCGCATGGAGGACGGCTGACCTGCTGGGTTGACCCGGCAAGCTTCTGCAAGTAGTAGCATTCTTCTCTTGCCATATGATCTGCCATCAATGGCGTAAATGTCCCTAAAACTTCCTTTGTTAGCCGCAATTCCTCAAGCTCTTTAAGAAAGTTTTTAAATAAAAGCATTTCCAGTTCAATTTCCTTGTGAAAGCGTGATAACGCAGGAAAAGAATATAAGTTTGTTCGCAAGTACCCCGCCATTTCTACCGCTTTTAAATAAAAATCCTCCCAATCCTTAACAAACTCGTAGCTTTTTTCTTTTAACTTTGTTTCTGCTCTGTCAAGTTCATCGTTAATTGCACCAGCGTGTCCTGCGGCATCTAGTAGCCATAGTAAATCGTGGTGAAGCGGATGAACAGTTGGAGCGTTTTTTCCTTCTACAAGGTAGCTGGCGATTCGTAGCCATTCATCTAATTCATTAACCATGTGGTTCATAAATGTCGGAGGAAGCGACGAGGAAATTTTCACCGTAAGATGTCGTTTTAGCAAATGAAGTTTAAAAGTGCGGAATTGTTCCCCAGCCTCTTTCGCGCGTCTTAATAGCAACAACAAATCGTTTTTGGATAACGAGAGACGCGCCTTTTGCAGAAGTTCATCGAATAATAAGATAAAATTCTTTGCTTTTTCAATTTCAGCAGTCTCTTGTGCTGACAGTGAATCGTGGATGAAACGTGCATGATCCCCGAGAATTTGCATCCAAAAGCGAAGCTCGAATAACGCTTCATGTTCAAAAGTTTGCGTCATTTTTTTATCACCTCTTTTCCATATTTATGAAAAGGGCAGCTCTGTCATGAATATGAAACTTTTTCCATTCATACGCATACGATATGACGATGAAATTCGAGGAGGATATGCATGGAACAACAACGTCATTTTCAGCAGTATGTAGAAGAAGTGTTGGCTTGGAGCGAACAGATAAAGAAAGCCTTGAACCGAGAACATAGGGAGACACTGTACAATGAGTTAGAAAATTTAACAAATCAGCTTAACAATTATGAAGGGGAGTGGACGGAATCACTTATTTATAGCATTCAAGAAACGGTCGATGCATTGTATAAACAAGCAGAACAGCTTAGCGCAGTAAGGCAAGAAGGACAACAGGTACCAATCGGTGGTCATGTGCTTCCACCACTTCCGTATGCATATGAAGCTTTAGAACCGTATATCTCTCGCGAGATCATGAGACTGCATTATACGAAACATCATCAAAGCTATGTCGACGGATTAAATAAGGCAGAAAAAATGATGCAAAAAGCGCGGGAAACAGAGAATTATGACTTGCTCAAACATTGGGAACGCGAAGCAGCGTTTCATGGCTCTGGACACTATTTGCATACGATTTTTTGGAACAATATGTCACCAAATGGCGGGGGCAAGCCGAAAGGGGAGCTGCTCCAACAAATCAATAAAGATTTCGGTAGTTTTGAGAAGTTTAAAAAGCATTTTACAGAAGCAGCAGACAAGGCGGAAGGTGTCGGCTGGGCATTGCTTGTATGGTCACCGCGTTCACACCGGCTTGAAATTCTGCAGACAGAAAAGCATCAGCTTATGACGCAGTGGGATACGATTCCGTTATTAGTGTTAGATGTTTGGGAGCATGCCTACTACTTACAATACAAAAATGAGCGCGCTGCTTATATCAAGAATTGGTGGAACGTTGTAAATTGGCAGTATGTAGAGCAACGATTTAAGGAAGCAAGCAAACTGCGCTGGCAGCCGTTTTAACTTTCATCGAGGCTAGCTCAAAAGTATAAGAGCGAGCCTCTTTTCGCATTATCCTAAACGAGTATTTACATAAGTGGTATTCAGTATGAGAGGACATGAATTCTGAACATCCTCTATAGGGTTTAGATCTCTACATTTCTTTGTAACTTGTACATTTCTAATCATATCAATGTTGTTTTCGCATAAACTTGTACAAAACGGCAAAAGGGATGGGATTACATGTTACTAGGGAAACGCTCTTTTTTTCTCATGATTACGCTTATACTGCTTTTTTCATGTATTCCGGAACAAACAGTGTCTGCACGTTCGGTAAGCGCTCAAAGTGCTATTTTAATAGAACAGACATCAGGGAGAGTACTGTTTGAAAAAGATGCTCATACGAAACGACGAATCGCCAGCATTACAAAAATTATGACGGCGATTTTAGCGATTGAATCGGGAAAAATGGAGGAAATCGTTACTGTCAGCAATCGGGCTGTTCGTACAGAAGGCTCGTCCATTTATTTAAAGCCGAATGAAAAGATTAAGCTGAAACATTTAGTGTACGGTCTTATGCTCCGCTCAGGAAATGATGCAGCAGTTGCGATTGCTGAGCATGTCGCGGGCAGCGTTGAAGGGTTTGTGTTTTTAATGAATCAAAAAGCAGCAGAAATTGGCATGACGAATACGGAGTTTGCCAATCCACACGGTTTGGACGATGCGGAAAACCATTATTCGACCGCTTACGATATGGCGCTGTTAATGCGTTATGCGATGCAAAACAAGGAGTTTCGGAAAATTTCTGGAACAGAAGTTTATCGCGCACCCAATCCTGATGAAAAATGGGACAGGGTATGGCGCAACAAAAATAAATTGTTGACCAATCTTTATGAATATTGTACAGGCGGAAAAACCGGATATACAAAGCGGGCGAAACGTACTCTTGTTACAACCGCTTCTAAGGAAGGATTAGATTTGATTGCAGTGACATTAAATGCATCTGATGATTGGAATGACCATATCGCCATGTACGAGTATGGCTTTGACAATTACGTGTTGGCAAAGGTAGAGGATGACCGCATTGTAAAAAATATTAAAGACGACTTTTATCGCAAAAAGGTCATAGCGAACCGCGACTTTTTATATCCTGTTACGAAAGATGAGATGGAGCATTTACGCATTAAAATCAAACTGATGAAACCAAAGCGGAAAGAATGGGAAAACGAAGACAATGTGCCGCGTATAGTTGGAAAAGCCATGTTGTACTTGAATGATGAAGTTGTTGATGAAATGCCGCTGCTTTATGAGGGCAGACGCTTGGAAAGAACGAAAAAGTCGATATGGGATATATTTAGCTTTTTAGGTGTGGGCGAGCATGGTTAATATCATTTGGATGATGATGGCGATTATAGGCATTGGATTTGCTGCGGTGAACGGCACGATGGACGAGGTCAATGAAGCGATTTTTAAAGGAGCGAAAGAAGCGGTTACCATCAGCATTGGGATGATAAGTATTTTAGTGTTTTGGTTAGGTTTAATGAAGATTGCCGAAGAAGCCGGACTGTTAAAAGCATTAGGAACGTTGGCTAAGCCGATTATAAAGCGCTTATTTCCGGAAGTGCCGCCTAACCATCCAGCGATGGGATATATCGTTTCCAATATGATTGCGAATATGTTTGGACTCGGAAACGCGGCGACACCGATGGGAATCAAAGCGATGGAAGAGCTCAAAAAATTGAATGGCTATCAAGATGTGGCGAGCCGCTCGATGGTGACATTTTTAGCTATCAATACATCAAGCATTACTCTTATTCCGGCAACGGTTATTTCCATTCGTATGACGTATGGCTCCGCCGCTCCTGGAGAAATTATTGGTACAACGTTAGTGGCATCTGCATTAGGCACCATTGGCGCCATTTTCATTGACCGTTATTATTATTGGAAAAGAACCCGTAGAGGAGGAAGGAAAACGTGAATATCGTACAATCGATATCTGTATGGTTAATACCGGTGACAATCGGGTTTATTCTTCTCTACGGTACATTCAAGAAAGTACCGACATATGAAGCGTTTGTTGAGGGGGGAAAGGAAGGGATTGAAATCGCTTTTTCTGTTATTCCGTATTTAATCGGCATGCTCGTATCCATCTCGATTTTCCGTGCTTCAGGGGCGCTTGAATACTTTATGAACTTTCTTGAACCTTTCATTCATTTCATAGGAATTCCCGCTGAAGTTGTTCCGCTTGCGATGATAAGAACGATTTCCGGTACTGCGGCATTAGGAATGACAACCGATTTAATTGCCACATATGGACCGGATTCGTTTATTGGTAGACTTGCCTCAACGATTCAAGGCAGCACGGAAACAACCTTGTATGTGTTAACGGTTTATTTTGGTGCTGTCGGCATTAAAAAAATGGGGGATGCATTAAAAGTCGGAATATTGGCGGATATCCTTAGTTTTATTCTTTCGTTTCTTGTTGTATTATTAGTATTTGGAAGATAAAAAGTAACCTAGTCATTAGGTTGCTTTTTTATTTTGCTAAAACAATAGTGGTTATGATAAAAATAGATGGGGTAGAATGCTTGTATATTTTATACCGAAACAGTAAGATGATTGAAGAGGTGAATAGGATGGAACGATTGCAAAAAGTGATCGCACATGCAGGGATTGCATCGCGAAGAAAAGCAGAAGAACTTATTTTGCAAGGGAAAGTAAAGGTAAACGGGAAAGTTGTTACAGAGCTCGGTGTGAAAGTAAGCTCTCAAGATAAAATTGAAGTGAACGGAATTCCAGTGGAAAGAGAAGAACCGGTCTACTATCTTTTATATAAACCGCGCGGCGTTATCTCAAGCGTGAAAGATGATAAAGGAAGAAAAGTAGTCACTGACTTTTTTAAAGAAGTGGACAAGCGGATTTATCCAATCGGTCGCTTAGACTACGATACATCGGGATTGTTGCTGCTAACCAACGACGGCGAGTTTGCCAATTTGTTAATGCATCCACGCTATGAAATCGAGAAAGTGTATATTGCGAAAGTAAAAGGAATACCGACGCGTGAGCAATTAAAGCAGCTTGAAAAAGGGATTCTTCTTGAAGATGGCATGACAGCTCCGGCAAAAGTGAAAATGCTTTCATTCGATAAGCGGAAACAAACAGCGATTATCGAAGTGCGCATTCATGAAGGGCGCAATCGTCAAGTGCGCCGTATGTTTGAGGCGATTGGACACCGCGTGATGAAATTGAAACGTGAGCGTTACGCTTTTCTTGACTTAAAAGGATTAAATCCAGGAGAATATCGCGAGCTGTCCCCGCATGAAGTAAAACAGCTCCGCGCGCTTGCGTTATCGGGTGGACATAAGTAACCTATCCATTTTGTCACACAACCTTCAAATAATTTTTATTATTGAAACAGTGAGTATTGGTATAATGAACAATGGAATATTTTAATCTATTTGCTTTGGGAGAGTAGACTCATGAAAAAACAACGTCTTTTGCTGCGAACGGTTATTTTAATATTGCTGTTAGGGGCGGTTGGTTATACGATTTATGCGAACTTTTTTACAGAAAAAACAAGGGTAACAGTTGGTTCGGAGGCACCTGATTTTGTCTTAACAGATTTAAACGGTAAAAAACATCGCTTATCGGACTATCGCGGTAAAGGTGTGTTTCTCAATTTCTGGGGAACATGGTGTAAGCCGTGTGAAAAAGAAATGCCTTATATGAACAGGCAATATGAAGTGTATAAAAATCAAGGAGTAGAAGTGATTGCGGTCAATGTCGGAGAGCCTGAGCTGAGCGTAAAAAAATTTGCTGAACGCTTCGATTTAAAATTTCCGGTTGTTATTGACCAGCAGGACCAAGTCATGAATGCTTATGACATTGATCCATTACCGACAACGTTTTTAATTAATAAGGATGGAAAAATCGTCAAAATCATAACAGGAACAATGACGGAAAGCATGGTTCAACAATATATGGAAAGCATTAAACCGTAGGGAGTTTTTAACATGGAACAAGTAAAATGTGAATGTGGTCATGTCAATCCGCACGGAACCGTTTTTTGCGAATCATGTGGAAAGCCGATTGTGGAGGATTCGACAAAAAAGCTGTTAGATATGCGCTATGAAGGGAGCGCACGTCGCTCACAAACATATAATAAAACAATTATTGATAAGGTTTGGAATTTTTTTTCGTCTGTAAAGGTTGGAGTATGGCTTATTGTCATTACGTTATTAGCGTCTGCGATTGGTACGATTTATCCACAGGAAATGTACATTCCGCCAAACGTTACGCCGGCGGAATATTATGAAGAACAGTATGGCTGGACAGGAAAACTTTATTATGAGCTTGGGTTTAATAATTTGTATGGCTCATGGTGGTACATGCTGTTAATTGCATCGATTGGTGTGTCGCTTGTTATTTGCAGTCTTGACCGTGTCGTTCCGCTTTATCGCGCTCTAAAAAATCAAGGTGTTGTGCGCCATGAGACGTTTTTGCGCCGCCAACGCCTGTTCAGCGTTTCAAAAGTGGACAACTATGACAAACTGATTGATGAGGTAAAGGAGAAGCTTACAAAACGCCGCTATCATATTCGGGAAGAGAACGGTAACATCTTAGCGGAAAAGGGCCGCTTCTCGCGCTGGGGACCGTATGTCAACCATATCGGCTTAATCATCTTTTTAATTGGTGCGATGCTTCGTTTCGTACCGGGGATGTATGTCGATGAAGTATTATGGATTCGCGAAGGCGAGACAAAAGAAATTCCGGGAACAAACGGAAAGTATTTTTTAAAAAATGAGAAATTTACGTTTGAAGTCTATGAAAAAGACAAAGAAAAAGAGGTATTCCAAGAAGCGATTGACCGCGTCGGCAGCGGCATGGTGGCGAAAAACTATCAGTCCGATGTTGTGCTTTACGAGCGCGTCGGTCCAATCGTGCCAGGGGAAGAACCAAAATTAAAGAAAGTAAAAGAGTATAAGATTCGCGTCAATGAACCGCTCAAATATGACCATTATGCATTGTATCAGGTCGATTTTAAAATGAATGAACCAAATAAAATGTCGTTTCATTTAGTTGATAAAAACACGAATGAACAATTTGGTCTTGTAACAGTTGATTTGCGCAATCCGAAACCTGCTTATGATTTAGGAAATGGATATCGTGTCGAACTTTTAAGCTATTTCCCGGATTTCTATTTTGATGAGAATGGTAATCCAGCGACAAAATCAAAAATTCCAAACAATCCGGCGTTTGTCTTTAAAATGATTACTCCTGACAAGCCGAAAGGAGAAGTAAGTTTTGTGGCTATTCGCCAAACCATTGAGCCTTTAGGGGACAATAAATATAAAATGTCGTTTGCCGGTCTTGAGACGAAAAATGTTTCTGGACTAACCGTGCGCCGCGACTTCACACTTTGGATACTTGGAGTAGGCGGAGCGATTTTTATGATTGGGCTTATTCAAGGAATGTATTGGAATCACCGCCGCATTTGGCTAAAGCGTGTCAACGATGAAGTGCTGTTTGCGGCACATACGAACAAAAACTGGTATGGTTTGAAAAATGAAATTAAGCAAATCATTGACGGCACAGAACTTGTAATGCCGATTGACCAAGCGGAAGAAGAGAAAAAAGGAGCGCAAGGAGGGGATGACAGTGGCGCAACTAAGTAGTACATTGCTTTATATCGCCTTTATATTATATTTAATCGGCACGGTTTTTTTTGGCGGTGCGATTCGCGATAAAAAAGCGAAGCGTAGCACTAACCGCTCGGCAACGATTGGAATTGCGATTACGATCATCGGATTTATTGCCCAGTTAGGATATTTCATTACAAGATGGATTGCTGCAGGCCATGCTCCAGTCAGCAACTTGTTTGAATTTACGACATTTTTTGGCATGATGCTCGTTGGCGCTTTCATCATCATTTATTTTATTTATAAGATAAGCATATTAGGTTTATTTGCCTTGCCTGTCGCGATTTTAATCATTGCATATGCAAGCATGTTTCCGCGGGAAATTTCTCCGCTTATTCCGGCACTGCAAAGCGACTGGCTGCATATTCACGTAACGACAGCGGCTGCTGGAGAGGCGATTCTCGCTATCAGCTTCGTTGCGGGGCTCATTTACTTAATCCGCGTCGTTGATCAATCAAAACCAAGCAAGCGCACATTCTGGCTCGAATTTATTCTTTTCTGCTTAATTAGCACGCTTGGCTTTGTGCTTGTGTCGACATCCTTTAAAGCGGCGGATTATGAAGCAAAATTTACATGGATTGATAAAAATGATAAAGAAGCGGAAGTTGTGTATTCTATGCCAGCGTTGGTCGGCCCGCACAAAGGAGAGTTACAAACTGCCGATCGCTTTGAACCGATCGTTGAAATGCCGGCAATGATCAATGCGAAAAAGTTAAATACCGTCATTTGGTCGTTAATAGGAGGATTTGTTTTATATTGGTTGCTGCGACTTATTTTGCGCAAGCGGATTGCTGCTAGTTTGCAGCCTTTAGTCAAAAATGTTAACTTAGATGTAGCCGATGAAATTGGTTATCGTGCGGTAGCGATCGGCTTTCCTGTCTTCACGCTTGGAGCGCTTATTTTTGCGATGATTTGGGCGCAAATTGCCTGGACTCGTTTTTGGGGCTGGGACCCGAAAGAAGTATGGGCATTAATCACATGGCTCTTTTATGCTGCCTTCTTGCATCTTCGTTTATCAAAAGGATGGCACGGTGAAAAATCGGCTTGGCTTGCGGTCATCGGTTTTGCGATTATCATGTTTAACCTAGTCGCTGTGAACCTTGTCATTGCTGGACTGCATTCGTATGCAGGAACATAAAGTAACGGAAGGAAGAAAGAGGCTGACCCAAAAGCAACGTGTCAGACCCCACAATACAATATATAGGTCAATTGCTATATATTGTGAAATGCATGTGAGGTCAGATACTTATGGGTCAGCCCCTTTTTCAATATTTGTAAATGAAGAAATAGAAAGGAATTTCACGTTTTTGTAAAATGAGCATGGAGGGATGTTCATCATGGAGAATAAGCAAATCAAAATTTTAGTTGTCGACGATGAAGAGAGAATTCGCCGGTTGTTAAAGATGTATTTGGAGCGCGAGGAATATGTCATCGAAGAAGCGGATAATGGAGATGACGCGTTAAAGAAGGCACTCGAAAACGATTATGACTTAATCTTGCTCGATTTAATGCTTCCAGGTAAAGATGGCATTGATGTATGCAGGGAAATTCGCGATAAAAAAGCGACGCCGATCATTATGTTGACTGCAAAAGGAGAAGAGGCAAACCGCGTGCAAGGCTTTGAAGCAGGAACGGACGATTATATTGTGAAACCGTTCAGTCCGCGAGAAGTAGTGCTCCGCGTCAAAGCGCTGCTGCGCCGGGCTGCTAATTCTACATATGTTCAGACGAATACAACTGCGAAAGATTTGCTCGTTTTTCCACATTTAACGATTGATAATGATGCGCACCGTGTGACGGCAGATGGCAAAGAGGTCAGCTTGACACCGAAAGAATATGAATTGCTTTTATTTTTAGCAAAATCCCCTGACAAAGTGTTTGATCGTGAACACTTATTGAAAGAAGTCTGGCATTATGAATTTTTTGGTGATTTGCGAACAGTCGATACGCATATTAAACGTCTGCGTGAAAAATTAAATAAAGTTTCTCCAATCGCCGCAAAGATGATTGTAACGGTTTGGGGAGTAGGCTATAAGTTCGAGGTTGTGAACGAATGATTGTGTTTTGGCGCAGTGTTGTTGGAAAACTTTGGTTTACTATTCTTTTGCTTGTTTCGTTTGTTTTATTTATTTTGACGATTCTGTTATTGGAGTTTTTTGAAAACTACCATGTGGAAGAAGAAGAAAAAAAGTTGACCCAATTAGCAACAAAAGTAGCGGCAGTTATGGAGGAACATGATGACAAGGAACTCGGCCGCTCGATTGCCTGGCAGCTTGTAGATGATATATCGAAAGCAGTGATTATTGCCGATGACGAACATTATTGGTATTCGCCAGGTCATAAAAAGCTGGCTGATATACCGTTAACATTTATTGAGAAAGACCCGGATTTAGCGAAAGTATTTACCGAACGAAAGAAAGTGCATAAAAAAACGTATTTGCCTAATATTCAATTAGGAAATGACCGCTATAGCGAATTATTAATTGTCGGTGTGCCGCTTGAGATAGAAAATGGGAAGTATGGCGCGGTCTTTATTTATCAGTCACTTAAGATTGTTGAAGATACGACAAAACATACAACGAAATTTATTTTTCTGGCAGCGTTTATTGCCATCATCTTAACAACGATATTTGCGTTTTTCTTGTCAACGAGAATTACTGCTCCGCTTCGAAAAATGCGCCAGGCTGCTTTTGAAATGGCACGCGGAAAGTTTGATACGAAAGTGCCGATTTTAACACATGATGAAATCGGGGAGCTTGCCATGGCGTTCAATCAAATGGGGCGGCAATTGCAATTTAATATTAATGCCTTAAACCAAGAAAAAGAGCAACTATCCAGCATTTTAAGCAGCATGGCTGATGGTGTCATCACTTTTAACCGCAATGCGGAAATTTTAATTACGAATCCTCCGGCGGATCGATTTCTTCAAGCTTGGTACTACGAGCAAGGATGGCAGGCGAATGAGATGGCACAGCTGCCCCCGCAAGTCAATGAGTTATTTGCCCGCGTTGTTTCTGAAGAAAAGGAACAAATGACAGAGATCACACTCCAAGGGCGCAGTTGGGTGATTTTAATGACACCGCTTTATAATAAGACAATGATTCGCGGTGCTGTTGCTGTTTTGCGTGATATGACGGAAGAACGTCGTTTAGACAAATTGCGCAAAGATTTTATCGCCAATGTTTCTCATGAGCTGCGCACGCCGATTGCGATGCTTCAAGGATATAGCGAGGCGATCATTGATGACATCGCTGCTTCTGAAGAAGAGAAAAAAGAGTTGGCACAAGTCATTTACGATGAATCGCTGCGCATGGGCCGCCTTGTGAACGATTTATTAGACTTGGCTCGCATGGAAGCAGGACATATTACACTAAATTACGAGAAGGTCGAGCTTGGCCCTTATATCGAACGGATTATTCGCAAGTTTCAAGGACTGGCAAAAGAAAAACATATTCATTTGTCATATGAAATCAAGGAACGAGACATGATACTTCAGTTAGATCCTGATCGCATTGAACAAGTGTTGACGAACTTAATTGATAATGCGATTCGTCATACAGACGCAGGCGGATCCGTCAATGTCATGGCTGAACGAAGCGGGGACGGTATCCGAATTCAAGTCCAAGATTCCGGTTCCGGCATTCCGGAAGAAGACTTGCCATTTGTGTTTGAACGCTTTTACAAAGCGGATAAAGCAAGAACCCGAGGACGTTCCGGAACAGGGCTTGGCCTTGCGATTGCAAAAAACATTATTGAAGCCCATAAAGGAACGATTTCGGTGCATAGTAAATTGAACGAAGGCACGACGTTTACATTTTATTTGCCAAGTAAAAAAGCAGAAACAAGATAGTGAACAACAATGCAAGAAGTCTAAATCAAAACTCTAAATCAAAACTAGCCCTGGGGCTGACCCATAAGTGTCTGACTTCACGCGCAATCCATCATATATCGTTCATTTATCTCGATATTATGACCTATATATTGTGTTGTGAGGTCTGGCACGTTGCTTAAGGTCAGTCTCTTTGTATTGTGAGTGTTTAGTGGTATAGACAACTAGTTTATATAATGTTATGATATTTGCAAAAAAGATTTCTAGAAGGTGCAAAAATAATGAAAACAAAGCGGATACTTGTTACTAATGCTACTGTTTACGCAGAAGATAAAATCATTGATAAAGGTTATGTGTTAGTGGAAAACAGTAAAATTTTAGACATTGGTTCTATTCAATCACTACCTCGATTACATGATGATATGGAGCTTGTTGAACTTGATGAAAGCTATAAACTGATTCCTGGTTTTATCGATCTTCATATTCACGGTGCTGCCGGGGCAGATACAATGGATGCAACTTTGGAAGCGTTAAAAACGATGGCGAAAATCTTGCCGCAAGAAGGAACAACTAGTTTTCTCGCTACGACGATGACGACTTCTCCGGAAGACATTGAGAAAGCGTTAAAAAATGCAGCCAATTACATTCAACATGAAAACAGTTTTGGAGAAGCAGAGCTGCTCGGGGTTCATCTTGAAGGGCCATTTATTTCACCGAAAAGAGCCGGAGCGCAGCATCCGGGTCATATTATTGCTCCTGATATCGAGCTTTTTAAAAAGTGGCAGGAGATCGCCGCTGGTTATATTCGGCTTGTAACATTGGCCCCAGAACAAGAGAACGGTTTGGAGTTAACAAAATATTTAAGAGACAGCGGCGTTGTTGCTTCCATAGGGCATTCTGATGCAACCTATAAGGAAGTCGTTGCAGCAATCGATGCAGGAATTACTCATGCGACCCATCTTTTTAACGGCATGCGTGGCATCCATCATCGCGAACCAGGAGTAGCCGGAGCGGTGCTCATGCATGATGAAGTGAAGTGTGAAATGATTGTGGATGGCATTCACGTAGGACCAGAAATGGTGCGTTTTGCTTATCGCAACAAGGGGGCAAACGGTATCGTTTTAATCACTGACGCGATGCGTGCTAAATGTCTTGGCGCTGGAACATATGATTTAGGCGGTCAAGAAGTTACTGTTGATGGCGAAAGAGCGACATTGAAAGATGGAACGCTGGCAGGAAGCATTTTAAAGCTGAAAGATGCAATGAAAAATATGATGTCTTTTGCAGGATGCTCACTTGAAGATGTTATTCGCATGGCTGCTTGGAATCCGGCAAAACAATTGCAGATTCTTGATCGAAAAGGAAGCATTCAAAAAGGGAAAGATGCGGACCTTGTTGTCCTTAATGAAGAATATGACGTTGTCATGACGTTTTGTCGTGGAGAATTAGCTTATTCCAGAGGGATATGAAACTAATCGAAGCGAAAGATTATTAAGATATGAGCCGAAAAGCAGCTGACATCATTAATGACCAAGTGAAGAAAAAGCCAAATTCTGTTCTTGGATTAGCAACAGGTGGAACGATGATGGGCGCATATGCTGCTTTAGTAGATGACTATAAACAAAACGGTACTTCCTATCAACAAATCAAGACGGTAAATTTAGACGAATATATTGGTTTGGAGCCTGAACATCCAAACAGTTACCACTATTACATAAATGGGCACTTCTTTAATCGTGTAGATATTCCAAAGGACCAAACGTACCTTCCAAATGGACTAGCAAAAGATATCGAGGCAGAGTGTCAGCATTATGAGAGTTTGATTGAACAAATTGGCGGAATGGATTTGCAGCTGTTGGGCATCGGACAAAACGGCCATATTGGCTTTAACGAGCCAGGAACCTCCTTTGAATCTACTACACATATAGTCGAACTTGCATCTTTAATGAGACAAGCGAATTCCTGTTTTTTTAATCGGCTTGAAAAAGTTCCAACCCATGCGATTACAATGGGGATTGCTACAATTATGAAAAGCAAAAAAATTTTGTTGTTAGTATCTGGAAAGAAGAAGGCGCATATTATTGCCCAGCTATTTACTGGGAAAGTCACTACGCAAATTCCAGCATCCATTTTAAACACACATCCTAACGTAATCGTTATTGCTGATCAAGAGGCACTATCATTGCTAAGTCCAGAAAAAAGAAAGGTGTATGTGTAACATGATTAACAAACATTCGCCGCTTCCCATTTACTATCAATTGGAACAGGGGATTAAAGAGTTAATTGAAAAGGCACAGTTAAAACCAGGAGACATAATACCGTCGGAACGAGAGCTTGCAGAAACTTACGAAATTAGCCGCATGACCGTTCGTCAGGCCATCAATAACTTGGTCAATGATGGGTATTTAGTAAGAAAGCGAGGAATAGGAACATTTGTCGCGGCAAAAAAAATTGAACAGCCATTAAAAGGGTTAACAAGTTTTTCTGAGGATATGCGCGCAAGAGGTATGGAACCAGGGACAAAGGTGCTTGATTTTCAAATCATTCAGGCAAACAAGTCGTTGGCCGAACAGCTGCAGATTCATAAAGGAGAAGATGTTTATGAGATTCAAAGAGTTCGTCTGGCCGATCATTTGCCAATGGCGCTCGAGACATCTTATTTACCTTGTCATCTCGTTCCTGGCTTGACACGCGAAATTGTAAGCGGTTCCATATATAAATTTATTGAGAATAAGCTAGGGTTAAAAATTAAATCAGGCATTCAAGTATTAGAAGCGTCCATTGCCCGAAAGATAGAAGCGGAAATTTTGCAAATTAAAGAAGGTGCTCCAGTTCTGCTTATTCAACGAAATAGTTATTTGGAAAGCGGGCAACCATTAGAACTTGTAAAATCAATTTATCGTGGAGACCGTTATAAATTTACGATTGAAATGGAAAGGTAAACAAGGTATAAATAAACAATGTAGAAAAGCAAGTAACTTGCTTTTCTATTATACACGTAAAAAAGAGGAGGATAAATGATGTTAGGATTTTTACAGCGGCTTGGAAAAGCGTTAATGCTGCCGATTGCTGTACTTCCTGCTGCAGCGTTATTGCTCCGTTTAGGGCAGCCGGACTTATTAAATATTCCTTTTATCGCTGCAGGCGGTGACGCAGTTTTTGCCAATTTAGCATTGTTGTTTGCAATTGGAATAGCTGTAGGTTTGGCAAAAGATAATAATGGTGCTGCAGCTTTAGCAGGTGCTATTGGGTACTTTGTATTAACAAAGGGAACAACAGCCATTAACGAAGACATTAATATGTCTGTGTTAGGTGGATTTATTTCTGGTATTGTAGCTGGTCTTTTGTATAACCGCTATCATGGTATTAAATTGCCAGATTGGTTAGGCTTTTTTGGCGGTAAGCGATTTGTGCCGATTATTACATCTGTTGTAATGCTTGTATTAGCAGGTATTTTTGGATATATTTGGCCGCCTATTCAGGATGGAATCAATTCTGTCGGTGAGTGGATTGTTGGCGCTGGTGCCGTTGGAGTTGGGGTTTTCGGCTTTTTAAACCGTTTATTAATCCCGGTTGGTTTGCATCATGTATTGAATAGTTTAGTATGGTTTGTATTTGGTGAGTTTAACGGAAAAACAGGTGATTTGCACCGTTTCTTTGCCGGCGATCCTGATGCTGGAATCTTTATGACAGGATTTTTCCCGGTGATGATGTTTGGTCTGCCCGCTGCAGCTTTAGCGATGATTGCAGCCGCGAAAAAAGAACGTCGCAAAGCGGTATCTGGTGCGTTAATCGGCGTGGCATTCACATCATTCTTAACAGGGATTACTGAACCTATTGAGTTTTTATTCATGTTCTTGTCTCCTTTGCTTTATTTTGTGCACGCGGTGTTAACGGGTCTTTCTTTATCCATTGCGACTTTGTTAGATATACACCATGGATTTAGTTTTTCAGCAGGGGCGATTGACTATTTCTTGAATTTTGGTATTGCACAAAAACCATATCTATTGTTAATCCAAGGCATCATTTACGGTGTTATTTACTTTGTAGTTTTCTATTTCCTTATTAAAAAGCTCGATTTAAAAACACCTGGACGTGAAGACGAAATGGAAGGTGAGTTTACTGCTAGCACAGCATCGAACTCAGGAGCGAAATACGAAGCTCTTGCAACTCAATATATTGACGCATTGGGCGGAAAAGACAACTTAACACAAATTGATAACTGTGTAACACGTTTACGTTTAAAGGTAAAAGATATGTCAAAAATCAATGAAAATGAACTCAAAAGATTAGGTGCAAAAGGTGTAATCCGTCTTAATGAAACTGATTTGCAAGTGGTTGTTGGTACAGATGTAGAATTTGTTGCTAATGAGATGAAAAAACTATAATTACTTACAAGCCTTGAGGCTGACTCAAAAGCAAAGTGTTAGATCTCACAACATAATGTATAGGACATAGCATTAGAGAAATGAACTATATATTGTGGACTGCGCGTGAGGTCAGACACTTATGGGTCAGCTTCAGGGTCTTTTTATACTCTAAGATTAGGAGAGATTAGACGCTTTTAATTATAATTTCACATAAAAGGAGTATCCTTATGAAACGCTTTGTTAGATTGTACTGCTTCTGATTTTCGTAATATGAATGGAAAACAATTAAAACAATCGATTAAAGCGTCAGAAGGAAGAGTAATTGTTTCGGAAATCATTGGAGCGTTTGCGCCGCTTTACCCAGCAGTGACAAACGCAGAAATCGCTGCTGCTTTTGACGCTGATTTACTGTTATTAAATTTTTTTGATGTGTTTGCACCGCATTTTGCCATCCCGGAAAACATTATGACTTATTCGATTGCGATTCGCGGCAAACGTCACACATATATTCGGATGGCGAGTTCTCCGCTGCGGTAGCATAGCGTTACATATTATGGAGGTTGGAATTACAATGAGACGGATTTTGTCATTACAAGGCGGAATGGCAGCAGGGAAAACAACATTGGCGAAACGATTAGAAAAGAGATTTAAAAGACGTTTTATTTGTGTATGAGAATCCTTATCCAATCGTGGAGAAAAGGAAAAAAACAGGATCTTGATATGTACAGGGAAAAGGATTTTATCTTGAATCAGAAATGGTTTATCGAAGCGGAAATTGAACGGTTTCATCAATTGCCGGAAGGAACCATTATTTTGATCGCGACGCGGAAGATATTGAATTTTACACGTCATTAAAAGGAGAGCCCACAATATGAAGACGTATAGTCTTGTATTGTGGGTTTTATAGTAACCAATTATGAATCTAAACAGCTTCATGTTCATTGTTTCTAATCCAAATTCCCGCCATTTTAAAATACTTTCCCAAAATCAACGTTCGACCTAATGGCGTTTATCCAATCATTTTCGTATATGTCTGAATAGATTAACTGTACAAGGAATGAAAGGGGGAGAGAGAATGAGTAAACCATGGAGAGGTTTTCCTACTAATAGAAATAATCAATCCATTAGCCGCAGCCGTTCGGATGCAGATTCAGACAGCCGCTCAAAAGCAGATGTTGATTTTGAATCTGACATCGACCTAAGAAACGATACAGATGTAGACAATGAAAACGATGTAAAAAATATAGATAAAAATACTAATATTGCAAAAGTTATTAATAGTGGAAATTCAAAGGTTGATATTGACATTGATGTGGATTCAGATTCTAAAGCAAGAGTGCGTTCTCGTGCGGAATCCGATCAAGATCAAGAGCAAGAACAGGAGCTAGACGACTAAGAATCTTGCAGACTTAAAGGATGGGTGGGACAGTTCCTCCCCCATCTTTTCTATATTGTATTCCTAAGAAGGGATGTTATGTGATGGAAAATGTTAATGATAATCAATTTTCGTTAGAGAATTTAGGGAGTTTATCCTCATTAGGGAAAGTTTATTCCATTGATAGACAATTAAATCAATCACAAATAGGACATAGCGGAAATTCTGATGTTGATGTTAACGTAAATATTCAAGTTGATACGATGCCGATTGCATTTGCAATTCTTTGTTCATTATTAGCCACAAAACAAATGACAAACGAAGAGTTTGAATTAGCTATTGAGAAATTAGAGACTCTCTCAAATAATTACAAGAAATCCAACTATAGAAGAGAAACTAACGATATATCAAAAGTTAAACTATTAAATCGAAAAGGGTGGGGAAGGTAATATGTAATTTACCTTCCATATCTTACATAGATGAGGGGGCTAATTAGATTAAGCAAATGAACTAATGGCATTCGTCTAAACACTTTCGTGTAAATCTGAATAAATTACTTATATAAAGAATGAAAGGAGATGAGACAATGAGTAAAGAATGGAAAGTTTTTTCTAATGACGAAAATAATAAATCCAATAGCCGTAGCCGTTCGGATGCAGATTCAGACAGCCGCTCAAAAGCAGATGTTGATTTTGAATCTGATATCGACCTAAGAAACGATACAGATGTAGACAATGAAAACGATGTAAAAAATATAGATAAAAATACCAATATTGCAAAAGTCATTAATAGTGGAAATTCAAAGGTTGATATTGACATTGATGTGGATTCAGATTCTAAAGCAAGAGTGCGTTCTCGTGCGGAATCCGATCAAGATCAAGAGCAAGAACAGGAGCAGGAAGATTAATAGTAAAAGAACTAGCTGATAAGTATGACACGTTGATAAAATAAGCTATTAGCAAAGAAGCCGATAAACAACTAACTATATGTTATTGTTTATTGGCTTTTATTATTCTATTGGCAAGATGGAACTTTCATAACATGTGGCGTGATGAGAGAAAGATCAAACGGTATATTCATTTAAAAAAGTCTCTTTTTCTGTAGAAATCAAAGCGATTAAGCAATATACTTGATTTGAGTTAAAATTACTAAAAAAGGAAATTACTATCATAATTAAGCGATATAATGCGAAAATATGGATTTTTGTGCATGGATATGAGTCAAGTTAAACGGAGAAAAAATATGTACATGAAAGCAGTGGGAAAAATGAAATTTATTTTATCACTCCAAGGTCCAATGGCCGCGGGCAAAACCTCATTAGCTAAAAGACTGGAAAACTGGTTAAGAGACGTAACATTTATATATGAGAACCCGTATCCCATTGTCGAAAAACGAAAAAAGCTGAAACTTAATATCTTTAAAGAGGAAGATTTTATAATTAATCAGAAAATGTTCATCGAAGCGGAAATCGAACGGTTTCACAAATTGCCTGAGGGGCGCGTTATTTTTGACCGTGGCCCGGAAGATGTTGAATTTTACACGTTATACTTTCCAAAAGCAATTGGACAAGATTGGAATGTTGAGGAATAATTAAAGGACGAACTTCAAGAACTGCGCAATGCCGTTCCAATGTAATTCTTTATTTAGATGCCAGCATAAAAACCTTATATGAAAGAAAAAAGATGATGGAACGAGAAAACGGAACTCGTTTGAACAAAATATGAAGGCTATATCCATATGAGAAAGAAGTGGTTTAAGCAGTTTAACACTTATCTTGTTGATGTAAATAATAAAAGTATAGATGAACTAGAAATTTGAGGTTGATTTTGTAAGGGTGTATGATTGGGGACTTAACGATATGGGGTATAAAAGATTGGTTGATATTCCTTTAGCCGGTATGTTTAAAACTGAGTAATATTGAAAAAATTAACAATTATTCATTTAAGCATGTTATAATACACTTGATTATGTTTAATAAATCATGAGAGGAGCAATACGATGTTCGGAAAAGTAGCTGCAGATATGCTTGGATTAAGCGATATTGGAGCTGTGATTAAGCCGGAAGACTATGATAAGGTAGATGCCGATGATTATGTCATGCATGAAGATGGAGAGAAAATTTACTTTTTGATTAAGTCGAAGTCTGATGAGTATTGCTTTACGAATAAGGCGTTAATTCATCTTGACGGAACAAGTGCAACAAGCAAAAAACGCGTTCTTCGCCGCTTTGATTACAGCAGTCACAAAATTTCGAACGTCACGCTTGAAACGGCGGGAACGGTCGATCTAGATGTGGAAATTAAATTTACGATTGGTTCTGAACAATACTCTATCGATGTGCATAAAAAACATATTGAAGAATTAAAAGATTTATATAAAGCATTATTAAAAATCGCAGAAATTTCCCGCGAAAACGAAACAATGTTGGAATACGCAAGACAAAGTCTTGATTTAGCATCAACGGTATTAGGCCGTGTTGCAAGCACTCCTAGCAGTCTATCAGAACAGTTTAAAGAGTTGAATGAAGCGGCGTTCAAGTGGCTCGTTGATACGAAAAAACAATATACGGTAAAAGACTTTAGTGATGTGTTTGAACGTTACATTAACAATTAATAATGATGTTCGAATTGGGCTGACCGATAAGTGTCTGACCTCACGTATATATTGTGTTGTGGGGCTGATACTTTGCTTTTGGGTCAGCCCTCTTTTTCTATTTTTAAGGTGAAAAAATATCAGAAATATATGTTCTTGTTATCTTGAAAAAAGACGAATTTTTTACAAACTACTCCCTTTTATTTTATCGTCGTTCTTTTCACTTATTTAACAAAAGAAGGGATATAAATGACAAAGGTTGCAATTCAATCTATTTTCTTATTGTCAAACATCATCAATTGCTTTAATATAGTAACTGTAAATTGTTCGACAATTTCAAACAATTAAATAGCATGGCAAAAAAGGTGTCGAACGGGTCAGTGGATCCAAGTAGACTTAATAGGGAATCTGGTGAAAGTCCAGAACTGTCCCCGCAACTGTAAATGCTGACGAAATGAATTAACCACTGTGCGGCATGATAGCATCAGGCTGTTATCCGCATGGGAAGGTTCAGAGTAGGATGAAGCATGAGTCAGTAGACCTGCCTTTTTGCCTAGTGTGTTTCCTGTCTTCGGGGAGTGAGATAGTGAAACGGTAGAGGAATACTTCGTTACATAAGGAGTATTTCTACATATTCCGCCGTTTCCAGCTCATTCCATAAAGGAATGAGCTTTTTTGTTGTTGATAAGTGTTTATAAACACTTATATATACATAAAAACATGAGAGGGGAAAGCACGATGAAACAGCTAAAGCACTATTTGCTGCTCGTTGTTTTCTTGCTCACATTCGGCTTGATTGTTGGATGTGGCAATGAAACGACAACTGAAAAGCCAAACGAACAAAATGCTACTCAAGAAACAAAAACGGAAGAAGCCGCGTTTCCTGTAACGCTCACAGATGGTTTAGGCGAGAAAGTGACCATCGAATCTGAGCCGAAAAAAATCGTTTCTTTAATTCCAAGCAATACAGAAATTGCCTATGAGCTAGGATTAGGTGAGAAGATAGTTGGTGTTTCAAATTTCGATAACTATCCAGAGGATGTAAAAAATAAGGAAAAAATTGGTGATTTAATGAACCTTAATATCGAGAAGATTATCTCCTTGCAACCCGATTTAGTGTTGGCTCATGCTTCAGGAGAAAATCAACAAAAAGATGGTTGGCAGCAATTAAAAGATGCTGGTATTACAGTATTAGTTATCCCGAATGCAAAAAACTTTGAAGATGTATATACATCTATTGAATTGGTTGGGAAAGCAACAGGTACAACGAAAAAAGCGAACGAAGTCATAGAAAATATGAAAACAAAGCTTAATGAGATTCAAGAAAAAGCAAAAGCGATTAAAGAGGAAGACAAAGTTACTGTTTGGGTAGAAGTGTCAACTGATGGAGGACTTTGGACGACTGGTAAAGGGACATTTATGAATAATATGCTTGAGATCATTTCGGCGAAAAACGTGGCAGGAGACCAAGAAGGCTGGGTGAGTTTTTCGGAGGAGCAGGTCATCTCTTTAAATCCGGATGTCATTGTGACAACATACGCACCAAACGCAGTTGAACAAGTAATGGCTCGTCCTGCTTGGAAAGACGTACCTGCTGTGAAAAATAAACGTGTATATGATATTCATAGTGATTTGGTGGACCGTCCAGGCCCGCGGCTTGTTGAAGGAGTAGAGGAACTTGCAAAAGTTATTTACCCGGAAGTTTTTAAATAATTCAACAGCAAGTCTTTACGCTATTGCAATAGCAATCGCTTGCTTCTCCATTTTACTCGGGATATCGATAGGATCTCTATCGATTCCCTTTTCTTCTATTATTCGCATTTTTCTTCATTCGTGGTTTGAAGTGCCGCTGGATGGGGACATTTCTCCTAATCTTGTCCAAGTTGTGATGATGATTCGTCTGCCACGTGTCATACTAGCGTTTTTGGTTGGTGCGTCATTGGCGCTCGCAGGCGCAGCCTTTCAAGGATTGCTGAAAAATGTGCTTGCTGATCCATATACGTTAGGGGTATCTTCTGGTGCTTCTGTTGGTGCGGTGTTTGTATTATTTTTTGGGATTCAATTGCCGCTTATCGGCAAATTTACATTGCCAACTGTAAGTATAATCACGGGGCTTTGCACATTGTTTCTCGTTCTTGCGTTTGCAAGAGCAGTGGAAAGAAAAATGTCAATTGAAACAATTATTTTAACGGGAATTATTTTCAGCGCGTTTTTCAGTTCTCTTATTTCCTTAATGATTGCTTTGACTGGAGAAGAGTTGCGGCAAATTATTTCCTGGCTGTTGGGAAGTGTCTCAATGCGTGGATGGGATTATATCGTTATGATGTTTCCGTTTTTTATCATCGGCTCATTGCTTCTTTTAATGAATAGCCGTGAATTAAACGCATTTGCTTTTGGTGAGTCAGCAGCAGCGAATATTGGAGTAGATGTAGCGAAACGAAAACTAATGATTTTGATAGGAGCCTCATTGCTTACTGGTGCGGCTGTTGCCGTGTCAGGAACCATCGGCTTTGTTGGTTTAGTTGTTCCCCATATTACTAGAATCATATGTGGAGCGAATCATCGCCGCCTATTACCGCTATCACTATTGTATGGCGGAGCCTTTCTTGTATTAGCTGATTTGCTCGCGAGAACGATTATTTCTCCGCGTGAATTGCCGATTGGTGTGATCACATCATTAATTGGTGCACCAATTTTCGCATTTCTTTATTTTAAAAGGATGAAAAGAAAGGCGGGATGAGTATGTTGCAGTTAGAGAATGTCTCATATAGTTACGGCAGGGAGGTTGTGTTAAAAGATATTACCTTTTCTGTTCATAAAGGAGAATTATTTGGCATTCTAGGACCAAATGGAAGCGGAAAAACAACTTTACTGAAATTATTAAGCAGAGAATTATCACCACAAGCTGGAACGATTTCACTCAAAGGAAAAACACTTTCCGTCTATAATCAAAAAGAGTTTGCGCGTATTGTTGCGGTGTTACCGCAAACGGTCGAGCTGTCTTTCGGCTATACGGTAAAAGAAACCACTGAGCTTGGGCGCTATGCTTACCAATCATCATTGTTTCCGAAATGGACGGATGAAGATGAGAAAGCGGTAATGGAAGCGTTGCGGCAGGTGGATTTATGGGAAAAGCGCGATAAAGGTGTCGATAGTTTAAGCGGCGGCGAACGGCAGCGGACCTATTTAGCAAGAGCGCTTGCACAAGAGCCGGAAGTGCTGCTATTGGACGAACCGACCAACCATATGGATATTGCCCATCAGATGAAATTGCTTGATGCATTAAAAAGCTGGACAAAAGAAAAAAAGCTTACAGTGATTGCGATCTTTCATGATATCAATTTAGCGAGCTTGTATTGTGATCGCGTTCTTTTATTACAGAATGGAGAGATGATTGGAGTCAATAAGCCACGGAACTTAATAGAGGAAACAACGTTACTTCAGGTGTTTCAAACACCGGTAAAACGACAGGAACATCCGGTTGTGCCCAAACCGTTAATTACGTTTTTGCCTAGTATGGAGACAAACAGCGAAAATGACAAAGATATTCGCGATAAAGTGACGATTGTTTCCAACGATGAAAGGATGACAGTGACAGCCGTGGAACCGTTAAAAGTGTTTTCCTCTGCATTGGTCGGGGCAGGTTTTCAATGGGCTACGCATTTTGTGAACCGCCATGTGCCGAAAACGTACCGATGCGATCATGCATATGATGAAATGAAGCAGTATTTGCGGATGAACGGTTTTGATATTCCGCGTACGATTGGCATGATGACCGCAGTCTATCTTGAAGATGCCGCTTATATGCATCTAAGGGACGAATGCAGCTCCATACTGGCCGTTGTCACGGCAGGAGTAGGAAATGCCGTGGATGCCTCAAAAGCATGGGAAAGGGAAATGGTTGTCCGAGGGCCTGGAACGATTAACATCATGGTTTTTATCGATGGCCACTTATCAGAAGCTGCTTATGCCCAAGCAATGATGACAGCGACGGAAGCAAAGGTGAAAGCGCTATATGATGAAGAGATAATCGACCCGGAAAGCGGTACAATGGCGACGGGGACATCAACTGACTGCATTGCCATTGCCGCCACACAAAAAGGTCATTATTTTGAATATGCAGGAACGATTACCTCGCTTGGAAAATTGATTGGCCGCTCTGTCTATGAAGCAACAAGGCAAGCGATTCAAAAATATAAGCTACGAAGAAGGGAATTCCAGTGATTGAACATATTGGAGCAATGGTTTTAGCCTTAGTCCTTGATTGGCTGATTGGTGACCCGCGCTGGTTGCCCCATCCTGTACGTGGAATGGGTATGCTCATTTCTTATTTGGATCGCCGCTTCAATAATGGAGAATATAGAAAATTAAACGGGATACTGACGGTGTTCATCGTTTGTCTCGTTGCTTATGCAGTTAGTTTTACGCTTATTCATATCAGCTATCAGCTTTCAACGATAATTGGTATTATCGTAGAAAGCATTGTCATCTTTACAACGATTGCGACAAAAAGTTTAAAAGATGCTGCCTATGAAGTATATATTCCGCTTAAGCAAGGAGATTTAGTCAGGGCTCGAAAACAGTTAAGCATGATTGTCGGTAGGGATACGGAACAATTAGATGAAGGAGAAATCGTGCGCGGCTGTGTGGAAACTGTTGCAGAAAATGTTAGCGACGGCATTACAGCTCCGCTTTTTTATTCTCTCATTGGCGGCGGAACTTTTGCGTTTGTTTATCGGGCAGTGAACACATGCGATGCCATGCTGGGGTATAAAAATGAAACATATATTGATTTTGGCTGGGCTTCGGCGCGTTTTGACGATCTATTAAACTTTTTACCTGCGCGAATGACCGCATTGATCATGATATTGGCCAATGTGAGGATGAGCCCTTTTTCTTTAAAGCAATGTCTAAAACTTCTTCTTAGCGATGCCAAGAAACATCCAAGTCCGAACAGCGGCTGGGGTGAAGCAGCAATGGCAGCAATTTTAGGTGTGCAGCTTGGCGGAGTCAATACATATAAAGGAGTTGTGTCCATCCGTCCGAAGCTTGGTGAGCCGCTCGTGAATTTGCGAAAAGAACATATTCGTGATGCCGTAAACGTAATGGTTCGTACGGTGGCTGCCTTTGTTGTGTTGCTTTGTTTAGGGGGGATATTTATTTGAATTTGCCGTTACATGGAGCTAATCCGCATCTTTTATACAAAGGTTTGTGTTTTGAACAGCCTGAACATTTGGTTGATTTTAGCGTCAACACGAATCCATATAAGCTACCACTGGAGCAAGCTCCTTCACAAGAGGAGTTTTACCAATGGATGATGGAATATCCTGACCCGGATTCGTCTGAATTGAGTAGTTATTTAGCTAAAATAGAGAACGTTAACAAAGAGCAAATTTTAATAGGCAATGGTGCTTCACAATGCATTTACCTGCTTGCACAATTATTTTCCGGGAAAAGAGTGGGAATCATCGAGCCGACATTTTCTGAATATCGCGCTGCCTGTATTGCTAATGGCTGTAAGGTGATCGCGATTTATACAACAGAGGAGCACGATTGGAAATGTCATCTGAGTGAATTAGAAAATGATTTAAAAGACATCGATGTTTTATTTTTATGTCAACCGAATAATCCGACAGGAACGGTGCTATCGCAAGAAGAATTATATCATGTGCTCAAAATAGCGGAAAATGTCGACACGTATGTAATTATTGATGAGGCGTTTTATCATTTTTGGCTGGATGGATTTTCGGCGATTCAATGGCTACAGCAGTTCCCACATATGATTGTGCTGCGTTCCTTGACGAAAATGTATCATTTAGCGGGAGTGCGTGTTGGTTATATAGTCGCCGATAAACATATGATTCAACAACTAAAAGTGATGCAGCCACCATGGAGTGTCAATCGGATAGCACAGCAATTCAGCTTGCGTTTATTACAAATGACTTCCTTTGTCGAGGAAACAAAACAGAAAATCGCCGAGGAGCGGGAAAGAATTACGAAAATACTGCAAAATGCCGGTTATTATGTGTCTCCGTCTGTCGTAAATTTTTACTTGCTTAGAGAGCCAAGACAGCAAACCGAACAGCTTATGCACGATATGCTCAAAGCTGGTTTCGTTCCAAGGCATACATATAACTTCTTCGGTCTTGAGGGAAAGTATTTGCGCTTAGCGGTACGAACGAAAGAAGAGAATGAGCATTTATTACATTTTTTAGTAAGGTGGAAGCAATGATTGTTTTTATTAGTGGTGGTGTAAGAAGTGGAAAAACGCATATTGCTGAACAATATGTACAGCAAATCGTTTCGGAAAATGATGAAGCACACTATATCGCCACGGCGAAAATAACGGATGAGGAAATGAGACAACGAATCATTCGCCATCAACATGAACGAAGCCATCATCCTCTTTCCTGGAAGACGTGGGAGCAACCCGAGAAGCTGCATACGATTGTCAATCGCTTCGACAAGAATGATGTGATTTTATTGGACTGTTTAACGAACTTGTTGGCAAATGAATTATTTGCTGATGAGTTTTGGCATAAGGAAGATTCGTGCTTGAGAAAGGCGACGAGTATATATGAAGCGATTCGAACATTAGGAAAAAACAGCAAAGCACTTATCATTGTTTCGAATGAAGTATTCTATAATGGGGTTCCTGAAGATGCCGGTACATACCACTTTATGAAAATGTTAGGCTTACTGCATCAACAAATTGTTTCTTTAGCGGATAAAGCGATTTTAGCGCAAAACGGTGTGCCGCTCATAAAGAAAGAGAGGACAAAGGAATGAAAAACATCATTGGTGGATTGCTTCTATCGTTTCAGCTATTAACGACGTTTCCAATTCGCAAAACGGTAGAATGGAATAAAAATAGTGCGCGTTGGTCCGTGCGTTTTTTTCCTCTTGTCGGCATATTGCTCGGTGGATTGTTGGCCGTTCAGTATTGGGTGTTCGTTCATTATAGTTCTGTCTCTATCCTTTTTCTTTCGCTTTGGCTTCTGTTTTTTTCGATTCTCTTTTCCGGCGGTCTTCATTTAGACGGTTGGATGGATTGCAGTGACGCGTTTTTTTCTTACCGTGACCAAAAGCGAAGACAGGAAATTATGAGCGATTCGCGCGTCGGTGCGTTCGCTGTCATTTCAGTTATTTTTCTTCTATCCTTTCGCTTTTTGTTTATGTATGAAACGATGATGGATGGTATTGAATTTGCTTTTTTCCTTCTTATCCCGTTTTTATCGCGCAGCTTTATGTCTCTGCTATTAATCCAAGGGCGTTTGGCAAAGCCAAACGGAATGGCAGCTGCGTTTCGTGAACATATTAACGCTGTGGATGGATCTATCATTGCTGCTGTTTTGGTGATGATTCCCCTTGGTTTGATTGCTTTGGATATCCATCAAGTATTTTCTATTAGTCTATTAGTCATTAGTGCGTTTATTTGTTTTATTTGGTCGAAATCGTTTTATAAAAAACAGTTTGGCGGCATCACCGGAGATACGCTTGGAGCGTTTGTGGAAGGTGTTGAAACATGGCTATGGTTTACGATATGGCTATTACGTTACTTCGGCATGGTTTGACGAATGAAAATGAACAAAAACAATACATCGGATGGTTGGATGTGCCGTTATCAACGAACGGTGTGAAACAGTTAAAAGAACTAGCTGCACTTTCGTATCCAAAAGCGGATGTATTTGTTACGAGCGATTTAAAACGCTGTCAGCAGACATATGAGATGCTTTTTCCTGAATCGGTTGCTCCGTCTTTCGTTATGGAAGAATGGCGGGAATTTCACTTTGGAAACTGGGAAGGGAAAACATACGATGAACTAAAAGGTTTGCCAGAGTATAGACAATGGCTGGAGCAGCCATTTTGCTTAGCGCCGCCGAATGGTGAAAGCTTTTTACAGTTTCAAACGAGAGTAGAGGAAGGCTTGTTGAAAGTGATTGAGCTGTTTTCCGTTTTTCACGCCCGGCACATTACGGTCGTCACACACGGCGGACCGATTCGCTATATTCTTGAACGGTATGCCCCCGTTGAACGTTCATTTTGGGATTGGCATGTTCCATTTGGCTGTGGTTTTACACTGTATAGTACGTTGAAGCGGTGGAGGGAACGAAAGAGATGCATTTTATTGTCGGTGGTGCCTTTCAAGGAAAACGAAAATGGGTAAAAGAATATTATCAATTAAATGACTGTCAACAGCATATTTGGTGCAGTGGCTATGAAACGGAATTTTTCTTGCCTCATCATAAAATGACGCAGACCGTTATTGTTTTTGAAGGGCTGGAGATATTTATTCGCCGAACGCTTTATACAGACATCATGTCATGCCGTAATGAATGGCGGGAGGCTTTTCGGTTATGGCAGCTTTGGGAAAATGAAAAGCTTGAAAGGAGAGTGATATGGATCGGCTGCGACATCAGTCAAGGAATTGTTCCGATCAATGAAGAAGAGCGGAATTGGCGCGATGTGACAGGCTGGTGTTATCAGGAATTAGTAAAGATGTGCAATCGAGTAGACCGCATTTGGTGCGGATTAGCAGAACGAATGAAGTAAGAGGGGGAATCGAAAATGAGATTATATACACGGACAGGTGACAAGGGGAAAACAAGCATTATCGGTGGAAGAGTTGATAAAGATCATTTGCGTGTTGAGGCATACGGGACACTCGATGAAGTCAATTCATTTGTCGGTCAGGCGATGACGCTGCTTACTGATGAACGATTTCAAGATATTTATGCGGAGCTGCAAAAAATTCAACATGAATTGTTTGATTGCGGCGGTGATTTAGCTATTGTCAATAACAAGTTGCCTTACAAGGTGACAAGCGAGATGGTCACATTTTTAGAACAACGAATCGATGAGTATATTAAACAGGCTCCTCCGCTCGAAAAGTTTATTTTACCGGGGGGTTCTCCTGCTGCGGCAGCGATTCATGTTGCGCGGACGGTAGCAAGGCGAGCGGAACGTTGCATCGTGTCGTTAAGCAAAGCCGAGCCGATCAATGAAATTGTCCTACAGTATGTGAATCGTCTATCCGATTACTTTTTTGCCGTTGCCCGTGTGATTAATGCGCGCTTAGGGGTGAAAGATGTGGAATACGAGAGAAGCGCCATTGTGTTTCGTGATAAAGGGGAGAAATAAACGATGACAAATGTGCGAACTTTGACGTTGTTGATCATGTTTCTTAGCTTATCAGTGATCGGCTCCATGTTAAAATTGCCGGCAACGCTCGGGAGCATCGCCTTAGACAGTGCTCCAGCATTAGTTGCGGCTGCATTGCTTGGGCCAAAGCGCGGCGCTTTTATTGCTGCGCTTGGACACTTATTTTCGGCGTGGTTTGCCGCTTTTCAGCTTGGAGTATTCCATTGGCTCATAGCCTTAGAAATGGGACTTCTTATTTACGGTTTTGGATTGCTTTTTCAAAAGGGGTGGAGAAAGAGCGCCTATCTCTTTTTCTTTGTCGGCAATGTATTTGTCGCGCCGCTTCCGCTTGCTTTTTTCATCGGAACAGCATTTGTCATCGCTCTTCTCCCATCGTTAGCCATTGGAACGGCAGCGAACATAGCGGTATCTTTCATCGTCATTCCGATGCTTTTAAAGGCCAATATTCATTATAGCGGGAAGATGCCGCATGCGTGACGTTTTATTTTTGCCTCTCGATAGTGGAGAAGAACTGGTGATTGCTACAGATTGTTCCGGCGGTATCGGATTAAAGGAAGCGGATGTAGTAAAGGTTCCATATGAAACCGTTAGCTATTATGGAGCAAGGGTAGCACTGATGGAACTAATGAGTGTTGGTGCTGTTCCGATTGCCTTTGTATTGCAAAATTTTGTCGGTGATAAGGAATGGAAACAGCTTCTAAAAGGAATTTATCAGGCTTTTGATGCGCTTCATTTATCCATTCCGATTACTGGAAGTACAGAATCGAACATGTCAATGATCCAGTCAGCTGTCAGTTTTACAGTGATTGGAAAAGTCAATAAAGCAAATAAACGCGTCGGAATTACTCCTTCGCAAGCGAGATTTGCGGTGATTGGGGAGCCTTTAGTCGGCGATGAAGTGATGAAACGTCAAGAGCGGGTATTGCCGTTACCGTTATTTCAGCAATTATTAACTTTACCCGGTATTTACGAAATCGTTCCGATCGGTTCAAAAGGAATTTTTCATGAACTTAAAGGATTGATGGAGATCAATGGTTTTGTGCATCAAGAAGTTTCCTGCTCCCTTCCGCTCTATGCCTCATCAGGTCCGGCAACATCTGTACTGGTAAGTTATTGCCCGGAGGCTGAAGGAAAGATTAAAGAAGCGGTCGGTGATTACTTTTTTTCTATCAGTTTGAAAAATTAGTAAAGGAAATAGGCTAAAAGGAAGAATATACGGTGATATTCTTCCTTTTTTTGTATAAAAAGATTAAAGTAAAAGTATGTAACAAAAATAGATAAATGAACGACAAATATAAAAGAACGGGAGGGGAGCGAATGGACACCGTTTTTGAGGAGATGTATGAGAAATATCATCAAGACATCTTTAATTTTTTATTTTATATGGTTAAAAATCGTGAACAAGCGGAAGACCTTGTTCAGGAAGTATATATAAAAGTATTGCGCTCCTATAAGCATTTTGAAGGCAAAAGCAGCGAGAAGACATGGTTATTTTCGATCGCAAAACATGTAGCGATTGATTTTTTTCGCAAACAAAAAAGTTGGCGAAGGAGAATCATTGAAAAGTTTGATTGGGGAGCACGCCAATTGCAAGATCCCACTCCCTTGCCGGAAGAAATGGCGATTCAAAATGAAGAAGTACAGTTGATGTATCGCTGTTTAGATAAATGTACAATGGATCAACGTTTAGTGATTGTATTGCGTTTCATTCAATCGTTGTCGATTGCCGAAACGGCTGAAGCTCTCGGATGGACGGAGAGCAAAGTGAAAACAACACAACATCGCGCATTAAAAGTGTTAAAGGCAGAGATGGAAGCAGAAGCAGCGAAGGGAGGAATGCGCCGTGAGAAGATTCGAGTGGAATGAGGAGCAAATGGAACAGCTATTACAGCAAATGCCTCATGTTATGGATGAACGTTCAAAAGAAGTAATCTATGAGCGTTTGTCGGCAAAGTTACAAAGGAAGCGGATAAAAGCTTGGGGTATTCCATCGGTTGCTTCCGCAGCAGCTCTCTTGCTTTTTATCGTTCTTGGTTCATCGTTTATTTCAAGGCATGAATTTGGAGAAAAAGCGAGCGAAAACACAAAGGATCGTGCAATTGTGATGGAAGTGCCAGCAGAGCGGGAAGAGAAAACCGTTAGCGAAGAACAATCTGCAGTCATTCCATCGCGAGTTGTCAGCAGCACGAGCCGGAAAAATCGAAATGTTGTTGTGTTTGGTATTCCGGATTTACATGCGCAGCATGTCATTCCTGTGAGCATATTCGTTGATAAGGACAAAAAATCTTATAGCGAACAGTTTGAACAAGCAAAAACAGTTTTAAAAGAAGCAGAGTGGGGCTTATCGGAAAGTTTGTTAGATTCACTGACAATTGTCCAGTTCAATGAAAATGGGCGATTAACTGTTCGTATACCAGGCAATCATTCCGTGTTTAGAAGCGGAACAGCTGGTGAAGTGATGTTTTTAGAAAGTATTGAAGAAACGTTTCGTTGGGCAGGAATAAAAGAAGTTGCTTTTTCTACTGATGGTAAAAAGGGAATTCAACTTTCACATACCGGTTGGCTCGATTCATTAACGGTCGATAAAACGAATCGAGGCTATTTTCTGTATCGGCTCGATGCACTTCATCCAGTTTTTTTAACACCAACGAATGAGTCATTTGCCAATATACAATCCGCATTAAATAAAATGGATGATCCGGTAGATTCGCTGCTTCGACCGGCGATTCCGAAAAACGTAAAAATCGAGGCGGTTCGCGTGAATGGTGATCAAGTCATTATTCAATTTTCAAACACATCACAGCTTGAGAATATGCCAGAAATCCTTTGGATGCTTGAAGCGATTTTGCTTACAGCGAAAGAATTTGGCTTTAAGTCAGTCATGTTTACAGGGGGAAATGTCGAGCAAATTGGGCCTTATAGGTTTAATGTAAAAATTAGTGTCCCATTAGCACCTAACCCAATGCCGTTAAATTAAAGGGGATGAATCAAAAGTGTCTAACTTCACTCGAAATTCATAATATAGAGTGTTCTCATTCATGTTATGTCCTATATAGGATGGTTGTGGAGGGCTGACACTTCGCTTTAGGGTCAGCCTCTTCATTTTTAAGAATTTGTTAAAATTTAACTTGATATGTTCTAATTGTTCTGTTTTTCACATAAGACATATATGGTTAAAAAGATAGAAGGAGGAAGGCTGATGGAAGACATTATGAAGCGTTTGCTTGTCGTAGCAGGTATGGCGGTGTGTATACGTTTATTGTTTTTAGTCGGTATGACTAATTAAACATTTAGAAAATTCGTTAATCTCGTTGTCCTCTTAGGAAAAAGTAGGCTATAATAAGGAAAATATAAGTAGGGGGCATTGACATGTTAACGGATTATCACAATCATTTAGAACGAGGGACATTAACGCTCGATTATTTGAAACGGTTCACGGATGAAGCGGAGCGAAAGGGAATTCAACATTTTGGTATTTCTGAACATGCTTATCATTTTTATCAAACGAAAAATATTTTGTCAAATCCGTGGGTGGATGAACGAAGATATTATGACATGAATGATTACATTCAGTTATTTCATGAGGCGTGGGATGCGGGAATCAATGTGAAGATGTCGATTGAAATGGATTACACGCCTGGCAAGCATAAAGAAATGGAAGAGTTTATGAAATCATACGAGTTTGACTATGTTATCGGTTCGATTCATTGGATCGATGACTTTGGAATTGACTTGGCAGAATATCGAAAAGAGTGGGAACGGCGGGATTTATACGATACATACCGCAAATATTTTGATCAAGTTGTGACACTGGCTGAATCGAATTTATTTGACATCATTGGCCATTTAGATTTAGTAAAAATTTTCAAATATATCCCGCAAGACGAGGAATTTTTATTGGAACAGTATGAACGGGCCGCTATAGCGCTGGCAAACTCAAAAACGTGTGTTGAAATCAGCACGGCAGGACTGCGAAAACCAATTGGTGAACTGTATCCAGATAAAAGACTATTGCAAATGTGTTTTGACAGGGGGGTGCCAATTGTGTTATCGTCTGATGCCCATGTTCCGGAGCATGTAGGAGCGGATTACGACAAAGCAATCGAGCTGGCAAGAAGTGTCGGCTATACGGAAATTATGACGTTTGAAAAAGGAGAACGAAAAGCAGTGCCGCTTGGGTAATAAGAAAAGCGGAAGCGCCCTGCTTAGCCGCGATGGGCAAATGTTCTTCCGGAGCAAGAAGTCGCTTTTTGACTTCGCTCCGGAAGGTTATTTGACCCCGAGCGGCTGGGCGCTGAAGCTAGACAATAAAGAAAAGCGGAGGAGCCGAGATTAGCTCTCGAAGCCAAATGTTCTTCGCCTGTAGAGGTGCTTGTCACTTCCAAGGCGAAGGTTATTTGGCACAAGAGAGCTAGGCGCCGTAGCTAGACAAAAAGAAAAGCGGAGGAGCCGAGATTAGCTCTCGAAGCCAAATGTTCTTCGCCTGTAGAGGTGCTTGTCACTTCTAAGGCGAAGGTTATTTGGCACAAGAGAGCTAGGCGCCGTAGCTAGACAAAAAGAAAAGCGGAGGAGCCGAGATTAGCTCTCGAAGCCAAATGTTCT
>NZ_JACDUU010000001.1:342081-788416 GCF_013760845.1 [Anoxybacillus] calidus
TCTTCGCCTGTAGAGGTGCTTGTCACTTCTAAGGCGAAGGTTATTTGGCACAAGAGAGCTAGGCGCCGTAGCTAGACAAAAAGAAAGGCGGAGCCGAGTGTATAGCCATGAAACACGTTGATGGGATTGAAAACGGACTCTAAAATACAATGTAATGTAACTTATTAGCTTGAAAAAAGAGGCGGAGAATCTACCGCCTCTTTTTCTATGAATCTAATTTAAACTTCAATCTTTTTCACAGACTCAATATCTGTAACCTCAGACAGTTTTTCTACAATCGAATCGGCTAACGGTTTATCAAGCGATAGCATCATAATTGCCTTTCCGCCGACAGCTTGACGTCCTACCTGCATTGTCGCAATGTTTACTTGATGATCGCCTAAAATTTTTCCAACTTGACCAATCATTCCTGGTTTATCATGATGTTGAATGTATAAAAGATGGCCTTCCGGAGCAAAATCAATCGCAAAACCGTTAAAATGAACGATACGGTCTCCATAATTTGGAATATGTGTTCCTTTAATCGTAAATGTTTGCTTTTCTCCATAAATGGTTAAGGCAATGGAGTTAGCGTAGCCTTCAGAGTTTGTCGAGAACTTTTCACCAAACACGATGCCGCGCTCTTTGGCGATCATGGCGGCGTTCACTTCATTCACAGTCGAAGCAACGCGCGGTTTTAAAAAGCCGGCAAGCAAGCTGCGCGTAATAAATGTTGTTTCCAAATCGGCAACTGTTCCGGAGTAAGTAATGGCGATTTCCTGCACAGGCTCGACCATATATTGTGAAGCGACCGTGCCCATTTTTTTCGCCAAATTATAGAAAGATTGAATCTTTTCATAAACCTCTTTTGATAATGTTGGGAGATTAATAGAGGACGTAACTGGTTTTCCTTCTAAAAATTTCAATACTTCTTCAGCAACTTGAGTGGCCACATGTAATTGAGCCTCGACCGTCGATGCCCCTAAGTGCGGTGTGACAATGACATTATCAAACGCAAGAAGTGGATGGTCACCAGGTGGTTCTTGTTCGAATACATCAAGAGCGACGCCAGCAACATGACCGTTTTCAAGAAACGCTACTAACGCCTGCTCGTCCATAATGCCACCGCGTGCACAATTTATGAGGTAAACACCTTTTTTCGTTTTTGCTAAATTTTTCGGACCTAGCAATCCTTTTGTTTCTTTTGTTAAAGGGGTATGTACTGTAATAATATCGGAAACGGATAACACTTCATCGAGCGTGCAAGGTTCTACTCCGATTTTTTCCGCTCTTGCTTTTGTTAAAAATGGGTCATATACATGAACTTTCATTCCAAAAGCACGGGCGCGTTTTGCCACTTCCGAACCGATTCGGCCAAAACCGATAACTCCTAAATGTTTTCCGTATAATTCACTGCCGACAAATGCGGAACGATTCCATTCCCTCGACTTCACAGAAACGTGTGCTTGGGGAATATGGCGCACAAGTGCAGCCATCATCGCAAATGTATGCTCTGCCGTTGAAATTGTATTGCCGTCAGGAGCGTTGATAACAACGACTCCATATTTTGTTGCCGCATCTACGTCAATGTTGTCAACACCAACTCCAGCGCGGCCAACAATTTTTAAGCTTTTCATTTTGGCCAGCAGCTCTTCTGTTACTTTTGTCGCGCTTCGTACAAGCAATGCATCAAACTGGTCAAGATATTCTTCGACGTCAGAAACTTTTTTTTGCACAACTTCAATATGTTCAGCGTTTAATAGAGGGGCTAAACCTTCTTCACTGATGGCATCAGATACTAAAATTCGAAACACAGTGATAACTCCTTTCTCGATGGATATTTTTTAAATTTCTGATAATTTATCATACGAAAAAAAGACTGTCAATGAGCTTAGGAGAAGTCATACAAATGTAAGCGTTTTTATCTTAAATGTTCGGAAATAGAATGATTGGGGAGCAAGGTTTAAGCAATATGTTGTATGAAAACAAAAAAGCTGACCCAAAACAAAGTGTCAGACCCCACAACACAATAGATAAGACTTAACTTTGGATAAATGAATGATATATTGTGAAATGGGCGTGAGGTCAGACACTGATGGGTCAACCTTTTTTTATCAGTTCATTATTTCTTTTGTTCGTTATAGCGGGCGATGCACTCATCGATTAGTTTAGCAGCAGCTTCTGGACCTTCCCATGTACCGATTTCTGTTTTCTTGCCTTGAAGATCTTTATAGCGTTCGAAGAAGTGGGCAATTTCTTTTAATTTATGTTGCGGTAAGTCTTCGATGCTGCGAATTTCATCGAAGCGAGGATCTTCAACTGGAACACCGATTAATTTTGCATCTTCTTCACCGCTGTCAATCATATTTAAATAGCCGATAACGCGCGTATCGATGACGCAGCCAGGGAATGTAGGATTTGTCACAATCACTAAAATGTCAAGCGGATCGCCATCTAGTGCAAGTGTATTTTGTAAGTAACCGTATTCAGCCGGATAAAACATTGGCGAGAATAGGACACGGTCTAATTTAAAAATTCCGCGTTCTTTGTCAAACTCATACTTGTTTTGACTGCCGGTAGGAATTTCAATAAATGCTTCTACTATTTTGTTTTCAAAAGCCATCGACAATTTCCTCCTTAATAATATGTATGCTTTTTTTATTATAGAATATGAGAGAACGAGTAGCAACAATTGGTTAAAAAGTCTTTAATTCAAGATTTTTATGTTCACAAATGAAGAAACATTCGTTATAATATAACCGAACAAAATAGATCTATCTTCGGGGCAGGGTGAAATTCCCGACCGGCGGTGATGAAACAATGGTTTCTAAGCCCGCGAGCCGTAAAGGCAGGATCTGGTGCAAATCCAGAGCCGACAGTATAGTCTGGATGGGAGAAGATGGAGGTTGAAGCGTCCGAAAATATAGTTGGCGGGCGTCTCTTTGGCATACCATAAAACTTCTCGTGGCTGATCCAAAAGCAAAGTGTCAGCCCACGCAACATGATATAAACGTCGGATAAATAACCTATATATGATGTGATGTGCGTAAGGTCAGACACTGTGGGACAGCCCGATTTTTTTATGGGGCTAGAGAAACCTTCCTCTTTTTCTTGAGATGGATCTGTATCTCAGAAAGAAAGGAAGAAGAGAAAGATGAAAGAAACAAACAATGTGAAAAAAATGATGGCTATTGGAATGTGGAGCAGCATTGCCTATTTATTGATGATGCTGAACTTTCCGTTGCCGGCATTGCCACCATTTTTATTAATCGATTTTAGTGAAATTCCAGCGATGCTAGCAGCCATTTTATTTGGACCAATTGCAGGAGTTGCAGTAGAAGCAATTAAAAACATACTTCACTATCTTATTCAAGGTAGTGGTACAGGAATTCCTGTGGGACAACTGGCGAATTTTGTTGCTGGAGTGTTATTTATTTTACCAGCATCCTATCTATTTCAAAAATTCGGCACTTCAAAAGGTTTAACATATGGATTAGTATTGGGTACGATTGTGATGACATTGATGATGAGTGTATTAAACTATTACGTTATTTTGCCTGCGTATACTTTCTTTTTAAATGCTCCGGCATTATCTTCGGAACAAGCGCGACAATTAATTGTCACAGGCATCTTACCGTTTAACGTAATTAAGGGAAGCATGGTTACAGTTATTTTTATCATATTATTTGCAAAAATGAAGCCATGGATTCATCGACAAATGGCTGCGTAATAATAGATGAAGCCCCTTTGATGGTTCAAAGGGGCTTTTAGATTTTGTTGTCTAGCTTCAGCGGCTAATTCGGCTTGCAGTCGCTTGCTTCCACTTTTTAAATCTTATTCAAACTTGCTTGGATCTCCATCAAATGGCTCGTCTGCTACTTTAATGGAGTCAGTTGGGCATCCTTCCATCGCATCCATCATGTCGTCAATTAAAATATCTGGAACTTCTACGATACCTTGGTTGTCGTCAAGTGTTACGTAAGCAATACCTTCATCATCGTAGTCATAAATGTCTGGAGCAGCAGCGCCACAAGCTCCACATGCGATACATGTTTCTTTGTCAACAATCGTATACTTCGGCATACAAAAAACCTCCTGAGTTCGATTTAGCTTCTTACGGTATTGGTGATTAATAGATTCCGCTAACGAGGATATGTAAGTTGGAAACGTATTCCTCATAGTATAATAATAAAACTGTTCAAATAACTTTTCAATAGAAAAGTCCATTGAGAATGCTTATCATACTAAGGGTTGCTCATCTCAATTTTCCCATTTTTATGTATGCTTATACATGAAAACAATCGACAGATTTTGCTACAATAGAATCAGTGATTTGACAAGTTTTAGGGGGAAAAATCGAGATTGAACTATTTACATTGTATTGTTTTATATTGTTTGCGCCAATTTCGCGGTGAACGTTCCTTATCGGCTATTTATCATTTGCTTAAAGGGAAAAAGTCATCGCAGACATTACAGGACAGTAAATGGTTTCAATTAGAATTCTTGTTTGGTGTATTAAAAGATATTGAGAAAAAGGATGTAAATCAAACGTTTCATCAATTGCAGGAAAAACATTTCATAGAGCGTATAAATGAGCGTCATTATCAGCTAACAGATATAGGAAATAAATACCTTGATGACTGGCTGATACGTCTGCCGTTTCCTGCTTATTTAAACGGACTTAAATATCATCAACAAACAACACCATTTTGGTATCGTCTTTCCCTTGTCATTCAAACATTATCCAATTTGCTGCATGGACGAAAGTTTGAACCGATTCATCGCCATGAGGAAACACTTGCTTGGGTCAAGCGCTATCTTCTTTCGAAAAAACAAGTACACGACTTAGGAAAAATGCTTTATCATGAATTAACGACAATTCTTTCTGCTTTTTCTGATGAAGAAGCGGCAATGTTTGTATTACGTTTGACAAGCTATAAACGAATTGGCTGGACCAATGAGCAAATAGCTGTCTTTTTCAACAAGGATCGCATCTATGTTCAGCTCATTTTTCAGCATGTGTTACATTATATGATGGCACGGGTAGAAATGGATAGAAACCGTTTTCCAGCTTTATATGAACTACTAAGAGACCTTTATGTTCCTATCCCTTTAACGATGTCGACAAGAAAAACGTATGAATGGCTGCAAAAAGGAAAAAGCATCGAGCAAATTGCGCAAATCCGCAAGTTAAAACGAAGCACAATTGAAGACCATCTTGTCGAAATTGCTGCCAATATAAGCGATTTTTCAATTGGAACGTTTGTTGAGCAGCAAACGATCGAAAAAATCAAACAAACAGCGGCTCGATTGCAAACAAATCAGTTGAAGAAAATTAAAGAAGCATTAGGAACAACAGTAAGCTATTTTGAAATTCGCCTTGTGCTTGCGAAAGTCGGTGGGAAACGTGAAACTTGAAACGATATTAAAAGAGAAGTTTGGCCATTCTTCCTTTCGACTAGGCCAGAGGGGCATTATTGAAGATGTCTTAAATGGGAATGATGTCATTGCAATGCTACCAACAGGTGGCGGAAAATCGCTTTGCTACCAGCTCCCTGGATACTTGCTTTCCGGCAGTGTGTTGATTATTTCTCCGCTCGTTTCGTTAATGGAAGACCAAGTACAGCAAATGCGCAATCGTGGCGAAAAACGAGTGATTGCTCTGAATAGCTTTTTATCCGTCCGTGAAAAAAAAGAGGCTCTTGCGCATTTAAACAGTTACCGCTTTATTTATGCTTCTCCGGAAATTTTACAGTCGCCTAAACTGCTAAACGCCTTATTGAAAGTGAACGTATCATTGTTTGTCGTCGATGAGGCACATTGTATTTCACAGTGGGGGCATGATTTCCGTCCGGATTTTTTAAAGCTCGGACAAATTCGGCAGCTCCTCGGCAATCCACCATGTTTGGCGCTGACAGCGACAGCGACGGTGGAAGTCATTGAAGATATCATTGCTTCTCTCCAAATGCGTAGCATAAAAAAACATTTGTATTCCATTGATCGTCCAAACATTGCGATTAAGGTGGAAAAGGCAGAGTTTTTACAAGAAAAAATCGAGAAACTGCTTTTTTATGCGAAATCTTTGCAAGGCCCAGGCATCATTTATTTTTCAAGCCGGCAGTGGACAGAAAAAGCGGCTAATCTGCTTAGGGAAAACGGTTTGGACAAAACGGCGTATTACCACGGAGGCATGGATGCTGAGCAGCGAATGCTCATTCAACAGCAGTTTTTGCACGATCAATTAAATATTGTCTGCTGTACAAACGCTTTTGGAATGGGAGTGAATAAAGCAAATATCCGCTTTGTCATTCATTTTCATCTTCCCGCTCAGATGGAATCGTACGTACAAGAAATCGGAAGAGCAGGTCGAGATGGAAATCATAGTGTCGCGATATTATTGTATACCAATGGCGATGAGGACATGGTACAATCTCTTATGGAGATGGAATTGCCGACAAGAGAACAGGTCGAACAATTATGTAATCGATTATCTATGAATCTATCGAAAAGTGAGTTGGAAGCATATGCACTCGACCGTGTTGGGCTGACCGAAGTGCAATGGCGGTTAATCGACTATTTATTGGAACGTTATTCACGAGCGGAATATGTTGATGCGAAAGATTTATGCTGTCAATTAATGAAGAAAATTGAAAGTCGCAAACAATTAAAACAACAAAAATTAAATGCAATGCTGCGGTGGATTTTTCATTCTCATTGCCGCAGAGAACAAGTTTTGTCTTATTTTACGGAACAGCTGACACAAAAACCTGAGGCGTGCTGCGATATATGCGGGTTTGATATAAGCCGTTACTTTTCGAACAACCGCTTGAAGCGAAAGACGATAGCATTCGATTGGCAGGATGAATTGAAAAGAATTTTCTTTTGAAATGAGGACATGGGTAATGAAACGTCAAGCACAACTCATTCAAACAATGAGCGACAAAGAAGTGCTCATCCATTTATATATTACACAGCTTTTATTATTGTTCTTATCTTTCATCATTGGTTTATTCTTTTTTGACTGGGAATCTTTCGGGCAGCTCTGGCAATTTTCATTTCATGACGTCATTGTGTATGGAGCAGGGAGTGCACTTCTCGTTCTTATCGTTGATTTTTTATTGATGCATTATTTGCCGGAAGATTGGTATGACGATGGTGGAGTGAATGAAAAAATTTTTCAAACTCGCTCGATTCCACACATATTTTTTCTATGTCTTCTGATTGCTTTTAGTGAGGAAATATTGTTTCGCGGTGTCATACAAACGAATTTGGGTCTTGTGATTGCAAGCATCATTTTTGCAGTATTGCATGTTCGCTACTTATCCAAAATATTTTTGTTTATTGTCGTTGTTTTGCTTAGTTTTTTTCTCGGCTATGTATACGAACTTACGCATAGTCTGTGGGTGACGATTTTCTCTCACTTCTTCATTGATTTCGTTTTAGCAGTGAAAATTCGTTTTGATTATCTTCAATCCAAGCGCAAAGAGCAATATTGAGGTGAAGAAACATTGACGAACAAACCATCTTCGCATGACCAGGCTGAAGGATTGCGGCAGCAAGCGCATGACTTGAAACAAGAGGGAAATGAACTGGATACCTTCTCATTACCGCCTCGCAGTGAGGTGCATAAAAAAACGAGCAGAAAGACAAAATGGAAAATTAAATATCCAGTCATTCGTCTGTTGGCGCTTTTCTTTATTCTTCTGCCAATATCGATTTTAAGCATTTATTATTTATATGATAAAAAATCGACAAGTGTGATTAAGCTCAATCAAAGTGATAGCTACGAAACAGTAGATATTGTTAATCACAATGATGAGCAAAAAACGAAAATAAAACCAAGTTCTCAACCGACCCAATCAACAAGCAGTGAGAAAGTGAAGTCGTCGGCTAACAATCGCCAATCTGTATCAGAATCTGTTTCAAAATCTGTATCAGAAAAAGAGCAAATAGAAAGCGATGAAGAGGAGAGCGGGCAGGAGGTCATTACTCATGTCGTCCAAGAAAACGAAACATTATTCAGTATTGCGATGAAATATTATAAAAGCGATGAAGGAATGCGAATCATTAAAGAATGGAATGATTTAAGCAGCTCACAACTTCATAAAGGGCAAGTGTTAAAAATACCAGTATTTGAGATGTCAAAGTAGAGGTTGTCCGGCAAAGGTCTGACCTGACGCGTCATTTCCAATAAAACAGGATGTACGTGGCGTCTGACCCTTTGCGTGGGACAGCCCTTTTTCTTTTAATGATATAAAATGGTACAAGTTCGTTCTAATTTTGCAATCTTGTACATATATTTATAACAACCAACGATATTGGGGGTAAAAGAATGGAGTGGTTTCATGAAAACATCGATGAAGTGACAAAACAAATGGTGTCAGCTGTTATTGAGAAAAAGCAAAAGTTTGAGCGGTTGAAGACAATCGTAAAAGTGTTGCAGATGATTACGTTTATTGGGTTTAGCGGTTTTTTTATTTATGTCGCTCTTTTTATTGTTTATCCAAATTACTTCATTGTTAGTTCCATGATTGACGATTTTCTAAACCGCCCTGAACATTTATACATATTGCTTGTTTTATTTTCTATGTACTGGAGCATTCTTTTTTATCAAAAGAAATGTGACAAGGCTGAAGAAGAATTTCATGCATTGCGATGCGAAATTATTCAAAAAAGTAATGATTTATGGAAAGAGAAACAAGAATGGAAAGAGCGTTATAAGCTGTTTGAATGGATGAAAAAACAATATGATATTAATTTATACTATGAAAATAAATAAGCTGACTCAAAAGCAGGACATCTGCACTGATGAGCCAGCTAGTTGGCCTGAACTAAAAAAATTTTTTTCGGTCGCGTTCTTCTTTTAAAATTTCCACCGCTTCACGGAACCGCTGGGCATGAATGATTTCACGTTCGCGCAAGAAACGAAGTCCGTCATTTAAATCAGGATCATCGCTCATATTAATAATCCATTGATACGTTGCCCTTGCTTTTTCTTCAGCGGCGATGTCTTCGTAAAGGTCGGCAATTGGATCACCTTTGGCTTGAATGTAAGCGGCCGTCCATGGAACACCAGCTGCATTATTATAGAAAAGAGCGTTATCGTGGTTCACATAATGGGCATCAAGCCCAGCTTCTTTTAGCTGTTCCGGCGTTGCATCCTTGGTTAGTTTATACACCATCGTTGCAATCATTTCGAGATGGGCGAATTCTTCTGTTCCAATATCGGTTAACAAACCAATGACTTTATCCGGGATGGAGTAGCGTTGGTTCAAGTAACGAAGGGCAGCGGCCAGCTCACCATCGGCACCGCCATATTGTTCAATGAGATATTTTGCTAACTTCGGATTGCATGTGCTCACTCTTACCGGATATTGTAATTTTTTTTCGTAAATCCACATGTTTTCTCCTCCCGCTCACATCTCTATACTTGCCATGGCCATGGCGTATCGTCCCAATTCCACGGGTAATTCGAATAACTGTTGCCGTACTGCTGAAGTGGACCGTATAATGTTTCGTATTGTTTTTTTAGGTGTTTTCGTTTCTGAGCCAGCTGGTTAAACTGTTGAATCGCTTGATAGTCTTGTGGATGGGTGTCTAAATACAATGTTAAATCGACGAGTGCAAAATCAACGGCTTGCAGTTGTTCAAGAAGCTCATAATATTCTTTTGGCATTTGTTTCATTGGATATCACCTTTATAAGCCGTTTCATAAGGGCCGTAATAAGGATCGTAAAATACCTTCCAAAGCGTTCCTTTTTTTAATGCTTCATGGAGTGGAAATTGTGGCAAATTCGGCGGTTGAAACGGAATATAAAGATTCGGTGGGGTAACATATGTTTTCGTGCAAATTGGATGGCAAGGGTCAAAAGGGCTTACATATGGATGATACTGTTTTCGTGTTGTAAACATGGCGAACCTCCTTTTACAGTGCATCACTTTATGTTTATGATTTTTTTTTTTTATTCATGACAACAAAAATGATTTATCGGCTCGTCGATAACAGCATGAAATTCCCTCTCTTCACATACAAGTGGAACAAAGGGGAGGAGGATTTATGCGATTTAAATTATGCTGTCTTTTCATCGGTTTTATTTGTGGATATCTCATGATTAGCTGGATGCCGGAAGTGGACCCGTTTCGTTTTACGAATTTTATCACAGAATTTATTTTTAACCCGCTTAAGTCTTTCTTAGCGATGACTTCTTTTTTTGTCGGTTTTTTGGCTAATGCCATTCTTATTCGCTCCGCCGTTGAAGAAATAGTGTTTTATCTTTCTGGACACGAAGTGCGGCTTGGGGAACTCATTGTTAGTTATGGAGTTGTTGCGAATTTTTATTTTTTATTTCAAATGAACGTCATCTTAACTGGTTTGTTTTTAATCTTTTCTATTGTTTATGGTATGATGTCGATAGATTTACAGCGGAAGCGAAAGTTTAAAAACAATCTGTAGGGGGATTTATGTTTATTTCATTGGCTGCTATCGTCATATTTCTTTTGGTTTACATGTGGTTTGAGGCGCATCGTAACAAGGTCACTTATACAAATTTAATGTTTCGGGAATTCCCAAGAAGTTTTGGAGAGATGTCAATCTTTTTTATCTCAGATATTCACCGACGCAACATATCCAAAAAAATTATTAATGAAGTAAAAGGGAAAGCAGATATTGTAATTATCGGTGGAGATTTAACAGAAAAAGGTGTTCCGTTTGCGAGGGTCGCAGAAAACATTCGGCGTTTAAAAGAAATCGGTCCTGTTTATTTTGTCTGGGGGAATAACGATTATGAAGTTGATTTCCATGAATTGGACAGCTTCTTAACGGAAGAAGGAGTGAAAATTTTAGACAATACAGCTGTTATTTTCGAATCGGAAAAAGGGGAAAAAATCGCTTTGCTCGGTGTCGATGATATGAGTAAAAATCGCGCTCGGCTTGACTTAGCTATCTTAGATGCAGGGGATGAAGGGTTTCGCATTCTTGTTTCCCATAATCCGGCGATTGTTGGCAAAATTCAAGAACATCAGCGCATTTCCCTTGTTTTAAGCGGACATACACATGGAGGCCAGATCCGTTTCTTTTCATTTGGGATTTATGAAAAGGGCGGTGTACGAAAAATAAATGGAACAACAGTCATCGTGAGCAATGGATATGGAACAACGGCTCTTCCGTTTCGTCTTGGTGCACCGGCAGAAACGAATTTGATTACGCTAAAATCGATGTAAAAAAACATATACAAAATTTACGCGTGTTGTACAATTAGCTATAATGGATCAAAAGGATCAGCTCAACGTATGTGGAGGATGATGCGGGATGTCATCACAGGAAGGAAAGTACAACATTAAAGCTGTCTCGAAAATGCTCGGCATTCAGCCGGGAACGCTTCGGGCATGGGAACGGCGCTATCAAATCATCGCTCCAAAGCGGAATGAATCCGGACATCGTTTATATACTGAGGAACATGTCAAAATTTTAAAATGGCTCATTTCGAAAATAAACAAAGGATTCACGATTAGTCAGGCTGTATCGCTTCTTGAAAAAAACGGAATGGAAGCAACGAGTTCTTTCACGGACGAAGAAAGAAGCGATTTTGATGTCCATTTAATGGACGAGTTATTAGAAGCGCTATTGTCATTTGATGAAAATCGGGCCAACGAATTGATGAACCGTGCTTTTAGCATGTATACAGTCGAGAAAGTCGTTGTTGACATTTTAGGTTCGTTGTTGGCATGTATTGGCGATTTGTGGGAGAAAAAGAAAATTACAAGTGCTCATGAACATTTTGCAAGCTCGTTTATTCGCTCAAAAATTGGTATTATTTTTTCAACGATTCCTATTAATGGGGTTTTACCAAAAACGATTTCTGTATGCGGTCCTGATGAATGGCATGAGCTTGGATTATTAATGTTTACTTTATATCTTCGCCAAAAAGGATTTGAGACCATTTATTTAGGAACAAGCATTGCTGAAAATGATATAGACGTTGTCATTGATGAAGTGAAGCCAAAATTTTTGTTTTTATCATGCACATTAAAACAAAACATTGAAAAAACGTTTGCTTTGATTGACCGCTTATCTGAAAAATATCCAGGCTTAACCATTGGTGTGGGTGGGAAAGCGTTTGAACGTCTTGAAAAAAAGGAAAAAGAAATATATGGGGTTTATGTTGTTGGACAGACGAAAAAGGAATGGGAAAAATGGCTTGAGAATCAACTGTAGCACCATGAGAGGAAAATAGTAATTTTATTGAAGATATTGCTTGTCTAAATGTACAGAAACGATGTAAACTCATTAGTAACAATGAAAGAACCATTTATAATTTTTTTCATACAATAAATATAAGAAGATGGCTGTGTAGGTAAGGAGGGATGTTTATGAGACTTGAACGATTAACTCATAATAAAATTAAGATTTTCCTAACATTCGATGATTTAATCGACCGCGGATTAACGAAGGAAGATCTTTGGAAAGATTCGTTTAAAGTACATCAATTATTTCGCGATATGATTGAGGAAGCAAACGAAGAGCTCGGATTTGAAATTAATGGCTCAATCGCGGTGGAAGTGTACTCTTTACCGGCACAGGGAATGGTTGTCATTGTTACGAGTGAAAGCCAAGACCATGACTTGGAGGAAGAGTTTAGCGACGATTATATCGAGATGCAAGTAACTCTCGATGAGAGTGAAGATATATTTTATGAATTCCAGGAGTTCGAACATATTATCCAATTATGTCATCGTTTGTATACGCTTGGCTTTTTTGGTGGAACGTTATATTCGTATAACGGACGTTTTTATTTACACGTTGCCGAGCCTTCTCATATTGATACGAACGACTTTGTGGCAATATTGGCCGAATTCGGCAGCCCATCAACGATTACGATTCATCGCGTTCAGGAATATGGCAAAAAGTTAATCGAATCCAATACCGTTCAACAAATTTATCAATATTTTATTGAAGGAAAACAAGCTGACTCATAATGGCTAGTGTCTTCAAAATATATAAGAGGCTGACCCTAAAGCAAGTGTCTCCCCATAACTATAATATATAGTACATAACATTAAATGAGAACGCTATATATTATGGATTTCATGCAAGATCAGACACTTTTGGGTCAGCCCTTATATATTGTGGCCATTTATTTTGGAGTCAGCTTCTGTTTTTATCGATCTCGCATAGACAATGCTTCAGCGTGCTGGAAGAAATAGTATACACTTTGCGAATTATTGATATAAAAATGATGTAAGCGATTGCAAAAGAAATAAAAAAGGTTAAAAAATCGATTTTTTTCCTTTGCATAAATAAGTTGAGGGTGTATACTATGACATGAAAGGTGGACAATAATTTACAAAGTGATTTTATGGGAGGTTTACTTATGGTAGCCGACAAGCATACCAACGAAGAAAAACATGAGGAAAAGCACGATGTTTTAAAGGCGACACAAATTGTCATACATAGAGCTTTGGAGAAGCTTGGCTATCCAGAAGAAGTATATGAACTATTAAAAGAGCCGATTCGCATGCTGACAGTAAAAATTCCTGTGCGCATGGATGACGGTACAGTGAAAATTTTTACCGGCTACCGTGCCCAACATAATGACGCGGTTGGACCAACAAAAGGGGGCATTCGTTTCCACCCGAATGTAACAGAGAGAGAAGTAAAAGCTTTATCGATTTGGATGAGCTTAAAGTGCGGGATTGTTGACTTGCCATATGGTGGGGGTAAAGGCGGTATCGTCTGCGACCCACGAACAATGTCGTTCCGTGAGCTTGAGCGTTTAAGTCGCGGTTATGTGCGTGCGATTAGTCAAATCGTCGGGCCGACAAAAGATATTCCAGCTCCAGACGTATTTACGAATTCGCAAATTATGGCATGGATGATGGATGAATATAGCCGCATCGATGAATTTAACTCTCCGGGATTTATTACAGGTAAACCGCTTGTGTTGGGTGGTTCACACGGTCGTGAAACAGCAACAGCCAAAGGGGTAACCATTTGTATTCGCGAAGCAGCGAAAAAACGCGGCATTGATTTAAAAGGTGCGCGCGTCGTTGTACAAGGCTTCGGTAACGCAGGAAGTTTCTTAGCAAAATTCATGCATGATGCGGGGGCCAAAGTCATCGGTATTTCCGATGCTTACGGTGCGTTATACGATCCAAACGGTTTAGATATTGACTATTTGCTTGACCGTCGCGATAGCTTTGGAACAGTGACGAAACTATTTAAAAATACAATCACAAACAAAGAACTGCTTGAGCTTGAATGTGATATTTTAGTTCCAGCAGCGATTGAAAACCAAATTACAGAAGAAAATGCTCATAATATTAAAGCTAGCATTGTCGTTGAAGCAGCGAACGGTCCAACAACATTAGAAGCAACGGAAATTTTAACGCAGCGCGGCATTCTCATTGTTCCGGACGTTTTGGCAAGCGCCGGTGGCGTAACCGTTTCATACTTTGAATGGGTACAAAATAATCAAGGCTATTATTGGTCAGAAGAAGAAGTGGAAGAGAAACTTGAAAAAGTAATGGTGAAAGCGTTTAACAATGTCTATGAAACAGCGCAAACGCGCCGAGTTGATATGAGGCTTGCCGCTTATATGGTGGGCGTGAGAAAAATGGCGGAAGCATGTCGTTTCCGCGGCTGGATTTAAAAATTGAAAGTTCACCAAAAATCTCCTATCATTTTCATGATAGGAGATTTTTTGTTTCATATTGCTTATGAGTCATTCGTGGCGAACTTGCAACATTGTGGCAGTAAAATGAATGAAAAACAGGAATGTGGTAAAAGCGCTTTATTTCTTTTGAGGGAGTGAGCATTGCATGAAAAAAGAGAAAATCATCATTGTCGGCGGCGGACCATGCGGTCTTGCAGCGGCAATTGCCTTGCAAGATGTTGGTTATAAGCCGTTAGTAATAGAAAAGGGAAATATCGTTAATGCAATTTATCATTATCCAACACATCAGACATTTTTTAGTACAAGCGATCGTTTAGAAATTGGTGGTGTTCCGTTCATTACAGAAAATCGGAAGCCAAAGCGAAATCAGGCGCTCGCTTATTATAGGGAAGTTGTGACGCGTAAGCAAATTCGTGTCAATACGTTTGAAAAAGTAGAAGCGGTTGAGAAACAAGCGAATGGAACATTTATCGTAACAACAACAAAGGACAAATACGAAGCAGACTATGTCATTATTGCTACGGGATATTACGATCATCCGAATTATATGAATGTGCCGGGAGAAGATTTGCCAAAAGTGACACATTATTTTAAAGAAGGGCACCCATATTATAATACGGACTGTGTCGTGATTGGTGGAAAAAACTCAAGTGTTGATGCAGCATTGGAACTTGTAAAGGCGGGAGCCCGTGTAACGGTACTATATCGGGGAAGTGAGTATTCTCCAAGCATTAAGCCTTGGATTCTTCCGGAATTTGACTCGCTTGTCCGTCGAGGAGTGATTAAAATGGAATTTAACGCTCATGTAAAAGAAATTACGGAGGATGCAGTCACTTATACAGTCGGGGACGAAGTGAAAACGATTAAAAATGACTTTGTTTTTGCAATGACTGGTTATCATCCCGACCATGAGTTTTTGAAAAAAATGGGTGTTGGTATTGACGAAGAGACGGGCCGTCCGCTTTATAATCCAGACACGATGGAGACGAACGTGGAAGGAATTTTTATTGCCGGAGTTATTGCCGCCGGGAATGATGCGAATGAAATTTTTATTGAAAATGGCAGATTTCATGGTGGACAAATTGCTGCTTGCATCGTTGAGCGTGAGCAGAAAAATATTTAATCATTTAAAATTTAGAGGCTGGCCATGGGGTCAGCCTCATTTTGTTTGTGGAGAAGAAAGTTTTACTTTATTCATCTATAAACATTTCCTGTAATTTTTCATAGTCATTTGTCATTTCAAGGGCAACGAGTAGTTTAATTCTCGCTTTTTGCCCATTTAAACCGTTTGAAAAGATGACACCCATTTCTTTTAATTGCTTTCCGCCTCCTTCATAACCGTATATATCTTGGACAATTCCGTTAAAGCAGCGGGAGACGAGAATGACTGGAATCTTTTTTTCCAATAGCGATTTAACTCCTTTCGCTGCTTTAGGCGGGAGATTGCCTTGTCCGAGCGCTTCGATAACAAGACCATCAAGCGGCAGCGTTTGAATGGCATGAAAAATCATATCATCCATACCGGCATATGCTTTCAGAAGTACCACATTTTTAGAAAGTTGTCGAATCGGGTAAGTCACTCTTTTTGTTGGTGAATGATGGAAAAATACACCTCGTTTTGTGACAATGCCAATTGGACCGTATTGAGGGCTTTGGAACGTAGCGATATTGCTTGTATGTGTTTTTGTGACGTTCTTTGCTGTATGGATTTCATCATTTAATACAACAAGAACACCTTTTCCATGTGCTTCATCGCTTGAAGCAACTTTCACAGAGGAAATGAGATTATATAGGCCATCCGCGCCAATTTCATTGCTTGAACGCATGGCACCTGTGACAACGATTGGTACATCTTCTTGGATGGTTAAATCTAAAAAATAGGCAGTTTCTTCAAGTGTATCCGTTCCATGAGTGATCACCACTCCTTGAAAGTGTTCTTTTTTGATTTTTTCCTCGATTGTATTGCGAAGAATCAGCATTTCTTTTGGCGTTATATGTGGAGATGGTAAATGGAATAATTCTTCCGCATGCATATCGGCCAGAGTTTTTAAAGAAGGAATGGTGTCATGAAGTGGATTTTTTTCATCCGGCTTGACCGCCCCGGTTTTTTCATCTTCTTTCATTGAGATTGTTCCGCCTGTATGAATGATTAAAATTTTTTTCATTGACTTCTTCCCTCCGGATTTGCCATGTTTTATAGATAAGAAAAGCAGCTGAATTCCGTTTTCAAGACGACAATATCATGTTACCATTAAAAGAAAACGGATGGAAACGAGGAAGTTTTATGTTAACGGTTATTTCTGCTGGAATTGCACCTGGGCTTGCGCTGCTCAGCTATTTTTATTTAAAAGATGAATATGAAACAGAACCTTTAACGCTTGTTTTTCGTACGTTTATGTTCGGAATGATTCTCGTTTTTCCAATTATGTTTATGCAATATGTGCTTCAAGTCGAAAAAATTGTGACAACGAAGTTTTTGTACGCTTTTCTAGTTTCAGGTTTACTGGAAGAATTTTTTAAATGGTTTATTGTTTATTATTCTATTTTTGATCATAAAGAATTTGATGAGCCCTATGACGGGATTGTCTATAGTGCTAGCGTATCTCTCGGCTTTGCTACGCTTGAAAACATTCTCTACTTGTTTGCCCATGGTGTTGAATTTGCATTTACAAGAGCGCTTTTGCCTGTTTCCAGCCATGCGTTGTTTGCGGTCATTATGGGTTTTTATCTCGGTAAGGCAAAGTTTAAGGGACAAAAGAAAAAATATGTCTTTTTTTCCTTTTTTATTCCGTTTTTACTTCATGGTATTTATGACTTTATATTATTAACGCAGGAAAAGTGGATGTACTACATGCTTCCATTCATGATTTTCTTATGGTGGATGGCATTACGTAAAATAAAGCAGGCAAAAGGATTAGCATTGCGTCATATCGAAGGGACGATGAAAAGTCAGGCTTAATGAGAGCCTGACTTTTATTTTGCATAAAAAGGCAATATGTGCAGAAACTACTCGTAAAATAATTGCAACGTATAGAGGAGGTACCGATATTGCGAAAAGCGATAGTTTGTATAGTGTTTTTGCTCATATGCTATCTTCGTGCAGGAGAGGCTGAAGCCTTTTCGAATCAAGTGATTCAAAAAGGAGCTGTTGGCGATGATGTGATTGAACTGCAGGCAAGATTGCAATATATCGGCTTTTATAAAGGGAAGATTGATGGAGTGTTCGGGTGGAGTACATATTGGGCATTGCGAAACTTTCAGTATGAATTTGGCCTGCCTGTTGACGGGTTGGCCGGAGAAAGCACGAAAGAGAAGTTAGTCAAAGCTTCTAAATATAATGAACAGTTTGTGAAGGAACAAATTCGAAAAGGCAACAATTTTACTCATTACGGTGGAAAGCCATTAAGCAACCAAACAAAAAACAAAGCGAAAAACACAACACAAACAACAGCTGTCAATGTGCCAAAGGGCTTTTCACAAAATGATATTCAGCTTATGGCCAACGCTGTATATGGAGAAGCGCGCGGTGAACCATATATTGGTCAAGTGGCTGTTGCTGCTGTTATTTTAAATCGCGTGAAAAATCCTGCGTTTCCTAACACAGTGGCAGGAGTGATTTTTCAACCAGGGGCGTTTACAGCGGTAGCCGATGGACAAATATGGTTAACCCCGAATGAAACAGCACGGAAAGCCGTACTTGATGCGATTAACGGCTGGGACCCTTCAGAAGGGGCGATTTATTACTTTAATCCGGATACAGCGACAAGCGGATGGATTTGGAGTCGTCCTCAAATTAAACGAATCGGCAAGCATATTTTCTGTAAATAGATTGGAGGTGTTGAATTTGGTAAGAGCATTTTTAATTGGACTTTTATCACTCGGAATAGTTGGAACAGCATATTGGGGCTACCGCGAACATCAAGAGAAAAATGCAGTATTGCTGCATGCAGAAAACAATTACCAGCGCGCTTTTCATGATTTAACGTACCAAGTTGATTTGCTTCATGACAAAATCGGTACGACATTAGCAATGAATTCGCGCACTTCGCTGTCACCGGCTCTTGCGGAAGTGTGGAGGATTGCTGCTGAAGCTCATTCTTCTGTTGGACAACTGCCGCTTTCCTTGCTTCCGTTCAATAAGACCGAGGAGTTTTTAGCGAAAATTGGTGAATTCAGCTATCGGACAGCGATACGTGATTTAGAAAAAGAACCGTTAACAAAGGAAGAATATGGAGCGTTGAAAAAATTATATAAAAATGCCGCGGACATTCAAAACGAGCTGCGCAATGTTCAATATTTAGTATTAAAAAATAACTTACGTTGGATGGACGTAGAACTGGCGCTTGCTTCCAATCAAAAACCAATGGACAATACGATTATCGATGGATTTAAGACGGTGGAAAAAAATGTTGAATCATTTTCTGAAACAGATTTTGGGCCAACATTTACAAATTTAGAAAACGAAGATCGCGAATTTACTCGCGCTAAAGGAAAACCGATTTCTAAAGAAGAAGCAAAAGAGGTTGCGAAAACATTTTTAGGTTTGAAAGGAACGGAAAAAATATCGATTGTGGAAAGCGGAAAAGGAGCTATTAACCGTTTTTATAGCTTAACCATTTACGATCCAAAGATGAAAACAGAGACGTATATGGATATGACAAAAAACGGGGGCTATCCGATTTGGGTCATTGACAACCGACCGATTCGAACCCAAAAAATGAGTTTAAATGAGGCGACAATAAAGGGATTGGAGTTTTTAAAAAGACATAAGTTTACGAATTTAGAGCTGTATGAAAGCGCGCAGTATGACAATGTCGGAATCCTTACTTTTGTGACAAACAAAAATGGCATCCGTATTTATCCTGAAGCAATTAAGATGAAAGTCGCTCTTGATGATGGAACGATTGTTGGTTTTTCGGCGCGTGACTATTTGTCGTCCAATATAATCGATGCTGTTCCAAAACCGAATTTAACTGTCTCTGAGGCAAGAGCAAAAATTAACCCGAATCTTAAAGTAATGGAAGAACGGCAGGCGATAATTGTCAATGATTTAAACGATGAAGTTCTTTGTTATGAGTTTTTAGGTACGCTAGGCGAGGATACGTACCGGATTTTCATCAACGCACAAAATGGAATGGAAGAGAAGGTTGAAAAACTTCAGGATACGGAGCCTGTATATGGAAATATTTAGATAAAAAAGGAAAAGCAGTTGTGCTTTTCCTTTTTTTTATTCCATGTTTTAATATAAAGTAGATTTGTTTGGTGAATTCATAAAATAATGAAGTGAAGCAACAATTTTGTTTTATTTCGGGGGTATAACACGCATGTTAAAAATAGGCAGTACGTTAATTTTAGAACCGATTAATGGACAAACAGAACATAAATATAAATGCAAAGTAGCAGAAATTTTCCCTAACAGTATACATATCAATTATCCAGTGAATATGGAGACAGGAAGAACTGTTTTCTTATTAAACGGTATGCAGTTTAAAGCAAGTTTTGTCAGCAACGACCATTCCCTCTATTTATTTGATACAGAAGTAACAGGGAAAATCAAACAACCGATTCCGCTTGTTGTTCTTTCTTATCCAGGAGAGCAGCAGCTTATTCGTATACAACGACGACAATATGTTCGTGTAGAAGCAAATGTAGATGTAGCCATTCATCCGCTTAATGGAAAATTTTCTCCGTTTACAACCGTAACGAGCGACATAAGTGCTGGTGGTGCTGCTATTGTTCTTCCTCACAAAATAAAAGGGTTTGAACCGGGAATGACGGTAGATGTGTGGTTAGTTCTTCATATGCGCTCAGGAGATATCCATTATTTAAATATCCCATCTAAAGTCGTTCGCATTTTTAAAGTTGAGCATTCATCAGTCGAAAAAGCATCACTTCAATTTCTTAATATGACACAGCAAGAACGGTTGTTATTAATTCGTTATAGTTTTGAAAAGCAGCTGGAGCAACGGCAGAAAGGCATTGGAGAAGAATAAAGAGCGAAATGAAATGAAATAATATGAAAGTAAAGCGTTATTAGCGGAAAAACGGCTTTTACAGCCGAATCAAAAGAAAGGTGGATGGGTGTGAAACGAATCGAACGAATTTTACTGAAGCTAGTTGTGATTCAATTTATTTTTTTGCTTATCGCCCAATTTATGATTCTATATACACCATTTTCCCCTTATTTAGGCAAAATATATGAGTATGAAGGTGTAAGCAAGAATCATGTCACGAAAACAATTGAAACATTCGACCAATAACGGTCCATATGTTAAAATAACATCGAATGCAGGAGTTTCCTGCTTTTTTTCTTGATAATAAATTTATTTTTGTAAGTTTGGGAGGAATTATGGATAAACGTATTTCAATTGCGATTGATGGACCAGCAGCTGCTGGAAAGAGTACTGTAGCGAAGAGGTTAGCAGAAAACCTTTCATATCTGTATATCGATACAGGAGCGATGTATCGTGCTCTGACGTATCGTGCCTTACAAGAAGGAATCGATTTAAATGATGAACATCAATTACTGAATATATTAAAAGATACATATATTGAATTGAAGCCATCCGAGTATGGACAACTTGTTTTCATGAATGGTGAGGACGTCACCAATGTTATTCGTCAAGCGGATGTGACCAATTCCGTATCGATTGTCGCAAAACATAAATTAGTGCGCGAGGAGATGGTTGCCCGGCAGCGCGCATTTGCACAAAACGGAGGCGTTGTCATGGATGGACGCGATATTGGGACACATGTACTTCCGAATGCGGAAGTAAAAATTTTCTTAAAGGCATCAGTGGAAGAACGAGCGAAACGGCGTCACGCGGAAAATTTAGCAAGAGGATTCGAATCAGATTTAGAGAAATTAAAAGAAGAAATTGCTTACAGAGACAAGCTTGATTCTGAACGAGAAATTGCGCCGTTAAAAAAAGCAGAAGATGCCATTGAGATTGATACGACGTCTTTATCCATTGATGATGTAGTGAAACGAATTATGGAGATTGTTAATGAAAGGATTTGATGGCGTTGAGTTTTTACTCATTTGCTAAAGGTGTCGTTTCTGGCATTTTAAAACCTATTTATCGTATTGAAGTCGTGGGGGGGGAGCATTTTCCGAAAGAAGGCGGAGTGCTTCTTTGTTCCAACCATATTAGTAATCTTGATCCACCTGTGGTAGGTATTACTGCTCCACGTCCGGTTCATTTTATGGCAAAAGAAGAGCTGTTTCGTGTGCCGATTTTAAAACATATCATTCGAAACTTGAATGCCTTTCCTGTCAAACGTGGAATGAGCGATCGTCAAGCATTGCGCACTGGGCTTGATATACTTAAAGATGGCAAAGTGCTTGGTATTTTTCCGGAAGGAACGCGAAGCAAAGATGGAAAGCTTAGAAAAGGATTATCAGGCGTTGGTTTTTTTGCTTTACGGACAAATGCCTTCGTTGTTCCGTGTGCAATCGTCGGTCCATATAAACCGTTTCGAACGCTGAAAGTTGTATACGGAAAGCCGATTGATATGCAGGAGCTTCGTGAAAAAAAGACTTCTCCGGAAGAAGCAACGGAATATATTATGAGTCATATTCAAGCTCTTTTAGAACAACATTAAACGTTGAAACATCGTAGTGTTTTGTTACATTAATTTTCAGAAAATATGGTATAATAATTTGAGAAGCTTGTTCTCTATTTTATTTTCATTTGCATGAAGAAAAATAGGGGATTTATTAAAAAATTCCGTGAACGGCTTTGCAAGGTGAACTTAAGCCGTGTATTTAAGGAGGTTTCAAGATGGTAGAGGATATGAATTTGGAAGTCAAAGTGTATCATGTAGGCGATATTGTGAAGGGGCGTGTCGCAAAAGTCGAGGACAAACAAGTGTTGATCGATATTGAAGGGAGCAAGCAAAGCGGAATCATTCCAATTAGCGAATTGTCTAGTCTTCATGTTGAAAAAGCAGGTGATGTTCTTGCAGTTGGCGATGAAGTAATCGCTAAAGTAAAAAAAGTGGAAGAGTCTGCAGACGGAGATGATGGACTTTTAATTTTATCGAAAAAAGCAGTCGATACGGAAAAAGCATGGGAGGACTTGCAGGAAAAATTTGAAAGCGGTGAAGTGTTTGAGGTCGTTATAAAAGATGTCGTCAAAAGCGGCCTTGTCGCTGATGTCGGCGTAAGAGGATTCATCCCGGCTTCATTAGTAGAAACGCACTTTGTTGAAGATTTCTCGGACTACAAGGGCCGCACGTTAAAGGTGAAAGTCGAAGAATTAGACCGTGAGAAAAATCGTGTTATTTTATCGCATCGTGCTGTTCTTGAACAAGAGCAGGCAGAGCAGAAAAGGCAAACTTATAACCAAATCGAAGCAGGTCAAGTGTTAGAAGGAACGGTTCAGCGAATTGCTGATTTTGGCGTATTCGTTGATATTGGCGGTGTTGATGGATTAGTACATATCTCTCAACTTTCACATACTCGTGTAAGTCACCCTTCTGAAGTTGTGGCGGAAGGTCAAACCGTAAAAGTAAAAGTTCTTTCTGTTGATCGCGATAATGAACGAATTTCTTTGTCGATTAAAGAGACATTGCCGGGGCCATGGGACGGCATTTCTCAAAAGGTAGCTGCAGGTGATGTGATTGAAGGAAAAGTAAAACGTCTTGCTTCATTCGGTGCGTTTGTTGAGATTTTTCCTGGTGTGGAGGGACTTGTTCATATTTCACAAATTTCCGATAAACGCATCGCTAAGCCGCATGAAGTGTTAAAAGAAGGCGATGTTGTAAAGGTTAAGGTGCTTGATGTAAATGAAGCGGAGCGTCGTATTTCTTTAAGTATGAAAGAGTTAGAAGATGTAGCCAATGAGGAAGACTACAGCAAATATGCGCAAACTTCCAATGAACGAACTGGATTCCAAATCGGTGAAGTGCTTGGTGAGCAGCTAAAGAAATTAAAACAATAATAAATAATGGTGATTGAAGGTGAGCAGAGCAAAACGAAAAATAGACCATATCGAACATGCGCTGTCAACGGGTCAAGCGAAGGCGCATGGTTTTGAAGATATAACGTTTGTGCATCAGAGCCTGCCTGATTTATCCACCACACAAATTGATTTACGGACAACGTTAGGCGAACTTTCGTTAAGTTCGCCTATTTTTATCAATGCAATGACCGGCGGTGGTGGGGAAGCGACTTTAAAGATTAATGAAGCATTAGCCATTGTTGCGAAAGAATGCGGCATTGCGATGGCAGTTGGTTCACAAATGGCAGCAATAAAAGACCCTAATGAGAGGCCTTCTTTTGAGATCGTACGGAAAGTCAACCCGAACGGTGTGATTTTCGCCAACCTTGGTAGCGAAGCCACTGTGGAAGATGCCAAAAGAGCGATTGACATGATTGAAGCAAATGGCCTGCAAATTCATTTAAATGTGATTCAGGAATTGGTCATGCCTGAAGGAGATCGCGATTTTACTGATGCGTTAAAGCGGATCGAACAAATCGTTCAACAAATTGAAGTGCCTGTTATTGTAAAAGAAGTAGGGTTCGGCATGAGTAAAGAAACAGCTTCGAAACTAGCAAATATTGGCGTGAGAATTGTTGATGTTGGCGGCTTTGGTGGCACGAATTTTGCACGAATTGAAAACAAACGACGTTCGAAAATGTTAACCTATTTTAATGATTGGGGAATTTCTACTACCGCCTCCATTGTCGAAGTTTCACAAACCGTTCCTTTTCTGTATGTCATCGGCAGCGGTGGTGTGCGAACGGCTTTGGACGCAGCGAAGGTGCTTGCTTTAGGAGCATCGGCTGTTGGCTTTGCTGGCTATTTTTTAAAATTGTTGCTTGAAGAAGGAATACCATCATTAATAGAGGAAATTGAGAATTTGCATTCTGATTTATCGCTTATTATGAGCGCTCTTGGTACGAAAACGATTGGAAAATTACAGCGTGTTCCGCTTGTCATTCGTGGCGATACGCATCATTGGTTAACGGAAAGAGGATTTGACACGAAAGTATATAGTTGTCGATAAATTCACCCCTTCATCCCGATGACTAAAATCACGGGACGAAGGGGGTTTTTATTTTATTGTCAGAAAAGAGATTATCTCATTTAAAAAATGGAAAAAATAGAGGTTAAGAACGTCTACCGTTAGAAAGAAGGGAATCGTATGTTTTTTTTAAAGAAAGTAAAAAAAAAAGTAAAGAAGCAGCAGGAGCAAAACCAAAAACAACAGAATCAAAATCAGCAACAACAGGGCTTTCTTTCTAACAACTTAGACCAAAATCTACAAGAACTGCAAAATATCTATCAAAATTGTATGGATGTCGTTTTTCGCCAATTTCAAATTGGTGGAAAAACAAAAGCGGCTCTGATCTATATCGACGGTTTAGCCAATATCGAAGAAACCGACGCAAGCGTGCTTGCCCCTCTCATGAAAGAAAGCGATGTTAGAGTGAATGGCGAGCAACAGTCTATCGATATGGGGATTGATGTAAATCATATACTAGAACAAAAATTGACTGTTTCTAAGATAAAGAAGGTACGAACAATTACAGAGTGCATTGAATATATCTCTGGTGGAAGCCCGGTCTTGCTTATCGACAAGCAAATCGAAGGATTTGCTTTAGGTTTGTCAAAATGGGAAAAACGTTCCATCGAAGAACCGGTGGGGGAATCCGTGATAAGAGGACCGCGGGAGGGTTTCACCGAATCATTAGGGACTAATCTTGCTTTATTGCGAAGAAAAATGAGAAGCCCGCAGCTAAAAATGAAATCAATGAAAATAGGGGAGTATACCCAGACCGAAGTAGTTATCTCTTATATTGAAGGAATTGCTGAGCAAACGTTACTCCAAGAAGTAGAGACCCGGCTTAACCGCATCAAAGTCGACGGCATTTTGGAAACGAGCTACATTGAAGAGTACATCGAGGATAATCCATATTCCCCATTTCCTCAAGTCTTGAATACCGAACGCCCTGACGTTGTGGTGGCGAGTCTGCTGGAAGGACGAGTAGCGATTCTTCAAGATGGCACTCCTTTTGCTTTGATTGTACCGGTTTCTTTTTATTCTTTGCTGCAATCAACTGAAGATTACTACCAACGATCTTTAATTAGCACGGTAACCCGCTGGTTGCGCTATCTATTTCTCTTGATATCTCTTTTACTGCCCTCGTTGTATGTGGCGATCCTTACCTTTCATCAGGAAATGATTCCTACTACACTTTTGGTAACGATCGCTGCTTCTCGGGAGCTGGTTCCCTTTCCGGCGCTAGTTGAAGCGTTAATCATGGAAATTGTATTTGAGGCCCTGCGTGAAGCGGGGGTGAGGCTTCCTAAACAAGCAGGTGCCGCAGTTAGTATCGTTGGTGCGTTAGTGATTGGGCAAGCTGCGGTCCAAGCAGGAATTGTTTCTGCTCCTTTGATCATGGTGGTCTCCTTGACGGGGATTGCCTCTTTTACCATTCCCCGCTATACGGCTGGAATCGCATTAAGGATGCTGCGCTTTCCGATGATCTTGTTGGCAGGGACGTTAGGGCTTCTTGGGATTATGCTTGGGCTGCTCATGATTCTTACTCATATGGCGGCGCTTCGTTCTTTTGGTGTTCCCTATTTATCTCCCTTGGCTCCAATGCAAGGTCGTGAAATGAAAGACGTGTTGGTGCGCGCACCTTGGTGGAAGCTCAATACACGCCCCAGTTTAACGGACAACATTCAGCGACAAGGTCCGAATCAGAAACCGAATCCTGATTACGGAAATGACAAGACGAGTAAAGGCAAAGGAGGGTCATTATGATCGAGAAAGGAAAAATATCTGCTACACAAATGGGGATAATGATGTATCTTACGATCATCGCAACAGCCATTCTCTTAGTCCCTGCAATCACCGCCCGACAAGCGAAGCAGGATATGTGGCTCTCTCCCTTCTGGGCTTCTTTCATCGGCTTTCTGACGGTTTATATCGCCGTTCAGTTGCATCAGCTCTATCCGCAAAAAAACCTCATCGAGTACAGTGAGGATATTCTCGGCAAGTTTCTGGGAAAAGCAGTTGGGTTGATCTTTTTATTTTTCTATTTGCATGTAAGTGGAATTATTATCCGGGAGTATGGCGAATTTATTGTAGGCAGCTTTCTTTTGCATACTCCATTAGTCTTTGTGATGGGAACTATTATCCTAGTGTGCTCCTTTGCCGTCCGCTGCGGTTTGGAAGTGATAGGCAGGCTTGCGGAAATGATCGTACCAGTTGTGATTATCATGATATTGATCCTTCTTATCCTTTTGATCCCGGATATGGAAGTAGCGAATATGTTTCCTATCATGGAAAAAGGAATGATGCCCTCGCTCAAGGGGGCGGTGATCCCACAAGGTTGGTTTACTGAGTTCTTCCTCATCGCTTTTCTGCTTCCTTACGTAGCCGATCGTAATAAAGCAAAAAAATGGGGCATGATCTCGGTCGTCGCGGTCATGTTGACCTTATCTTTCGTTAACATTGCCGTTCTTTTCGTCTTAGGAGAACTCACAGCCGGTTTTATCTACCCCGCGATGAGCGCCGTCCGTTACATTAGTATCGCGGGCTTTCTAGAACATATTGAAGCTATTGTAGCGGCCCTTTGGGTAGCAGGTGTTTTTTTGAAGATTGCTGTCTTTTATTACGCTTTAGTATTGGGAACGGCTCAATGGCTGAATTTGTCAGATTATCGCCCGATCATTTTTCCCGTGGGATTTTTATTGCTGTTATTTTCTATCTGGTCAGCGTCGAATTTAATGGAATTGACCCATTTTCTAGGAAGCTCTTCCCCGTTTTACCGAATTTCGATTCAAATGGGGATTCCTCTCATTCTCCTATTTATCGCAAAATGGCGCAAAAGAGCCAGTAACTCAAATCAGGGAAAATACCAAGGATAAAGACAGCAACGAAACAAGGGGTAAAAAGGAGATAGACAAAAATGGGCATCTTACAAAAAGCAGCAAAAATTCTTTTCGTTTGCGTTCATCTTATGTTGCTAAGCGGCTGTTGGGACCGAACGGAAGTAAACGATTTAGCGCTAATCGTAGGGTTAGGAATTGATCAAAAAAAAGATGGGAAAATCATGCTTACAGTACAACTAGTCGTCCCGAAATCAATTGGTGGAGGAGGTCAGATGGGTGGCGGTGGTGGCGGCGGTGGTGAAACGATAGTAAGATCGGGTACAGGTGCCACCGTGGCTGATGCGATCTCAAACTTGCAAGAAAAGCTTTCTCGCCGTGTCTTTTGGGGACACACCAAGGTAGTCGTGTTCGGGGAGAGAGCAGCAAAAGCAGGGATTCGTCAGCATCTGGACTTTCTGAGCCGCAATCCGCAAACCCGTCTTCGTTCCAATGTATTAGTGAGTAAAGGAACTGCGAAAAGCGTTCTCGAATTGCTTCCCCCGATCGAGCAAAGCTCAGCAGAAGTGATGCGGGAATTGTCAGAATCGCAACTTTTATTGCGAGTAACGATAAAAGACGCTCTGCAAATGCTAAGCGGCGATGCCGGTGCAGCGGCTCTTCCCATGGTGAAGATCTTGCCTCCAGAAAAAGGGAAAAAAGAGCTGCAAACCATTGCGTTTATCCAACGCACCGCCATTTTTAAGAAGGATAAAATGATCGGGGATATTGATGATAAATTGACTCGGGGCGTGCTTTGGCTCAGAAATGAGATCAAACTGGCGAATATCACGGTTAGGCTTAAAGGTGAAAAGGGAAATATCACGTCCACGCTGATAAGAGCGCATACGGAATTCATCCCTAAATATGGGAAAGGCAAGTGGAAGATGATCGTGAAAGCGACTGCGGAAGACGATATCCTATTAAACGGAACGAAATTGGACTTGCTAAACCCTAAGCATACGAAAATGATCGAAAAAGAATTGGAAAATGAAACGGATAAGCGCATTAGAGCCGCATTGAAAAAAGTACAAAAAGAGCTGAAAGCCGATATTTTTGGATTCGCAGAGATTTTTCATCGAAAATATCCAAGAGAATGGAACCGTGTAAAGAATCGCTGGGAGGAAATCTTCCCTACCGTTGAAGTGGTCGTGAAGACGAAGGTATACGTCCGCAGACCAGGAATGAACACTGCTCCGCAAGGATTGCCTGAACAAGAGGTGAAACAATAATGAAAACTGGTTTTATACTAGGTACTCTTGTTCTGGTCGCGCTCATCTTTCTATACGAGTGGCCGCGAATCAATCGGACACAGAAAAAAGAAAAAATTGTTTTTATTGCGCTGCTAAGCCTTGGAACGATTCTTGCGATTGTATTAATATTAAACCCCGATCTTCCGGGTCCGACGCAGATGATCGATTACATTTATAAACCTCTCGGAAGAATGCTTGGAAAATAAAGGAAAGTTTCTCACGTATTTTGTCTTGAGGAACTCATTCGAAACGGGCTCTTTATCAATGGAGATGACGGATGAAAAGAAGTACAGAACAAGATTTGTGATGTTATCCTCTTAAGGCGATTAAGGGAGCTGAACATCAAATACATTGCCAAAATTCAGCAGTCTGAGAAAACGTTCATGAGGTTCGTTTGACGATCGACTTTTTCAATCCTTTGAAAGCGAAAGCTGACTCGATTTATAACATCGAATCAGCTTTTTTGATGCTTTCTTTGCGAATCTTCAAGCGAGTGTCATAGATAAACGCGCCGACTCCGCTTTTCTTTATTGTCTAGCTCCAGCGACCAACCGCTCAGGGTCAAATAACCTTCTCCCTCGAGGTGACAAGCACCTCTGCGGGTGAAGAACATTTGCCCATCGCGGGATCCAGGATGGCGACATTTCGACGTTGTCCACAGGACGTGGGCAGCTTTTAGGCGAAATTGGGTCGCCTCCGCTTTTCCTATTGCTTGTTTCGTTCTCGTGCTGCTTGTGCATCTTCAAGTCTTGCCGCACCTTTGTATTCAAGTGATTGATCGCGGTCGGATTCGACTCGACGCGATTGCTTTAATTTTTTTTCTTGGCGATCTTTTCCCATGACTTGTGCCCCTTTCCTACTGTTCATTTTTACTATGTCAATTTTTGTTTTTTTTATACATCGATTAAGTTTTATAAAAACATGAAATAATGGGAATAGTAGGGGGTGGAAAAGATGGATGGTATTTACTTCTATTGGTTTTCGTGGATGCTTTGGGTGATTTATACGTTTCTTATGAAAAAGGATAAAGTGCGAACTTTATTTGCGGTGACTTTGCTTATTTTGATTACAATATCGATTTACGAAACAACAATCGGTTCATTCCAGTTGACATTATCTTATATTTTTATTCTTTTTATGGCGTGTTACTTTGCAGCACGAAGAAATAGATGGCAGCTCATTTATATGCTGATTAGTTCAATCATTGTGACGCTTGCGTATGTGTCGTTTCAATTGTTTGCGTTATTTGATCCAGTTTGGGTGTTTCTGAATCAGACATGGATGCTCGCTGTTATTTTAACTATCATTACGATCATGCTTTATGGCGATTTTTATTCTCGTTTGTTATGTTTCATTATTGGGGCTTGTCAAGGTGATTTTTTATATGCGGTCATATTAAAACGTTTTTCTTTTTCATATGTAATTGGTTCTTTAGCGTTTTTTGATATGCTTCTCATTTCTTGGTCATTGATGTTTGGATGGTTTGTTCTGGAAAATGCAAGCGCTTATGTCGACTTATTTGCACAAAAGGGAGTGAAGGAGACGAAACAATCATGAATGAGTATACATTTCCAATCGTGTTTGGTGTGTTTATAGGAGTAGTAACAAGGCTATATTTGTTGAAAACGGATTATCGGCAATATCCTACATATCTTCACGGGAAAATTATTCATATCGCGTTAGGATTCATTGCTGCAGGATTAGGAACGATTGCTGTTCCTGCAATCATGGAAAAGGAGTTTGCGGCAATCACGTTTTTAGCATTAGCTGCTTCTCAATTCCGCGATGTACGCAATATGGAGCGCAACACATTGAATGAATTGGATCAATATGAACTAGTGCCTCGCGGGAAACCGTATATTGAAGGAATTGCGATTGTGTTTGAAGGAAGAAACTATTTAGTTATTTTTGCATCGTTTGTTTCGACGCTTGCTTATCTTGTTTGGAATATTTGGGCCGGGGTTATTGCAAGCATCATCGGTTTATTAGTGGCGCGAAAATTTATGTCTGGCAGTCGTTTAAAAGATATAGTGGATATCGAATATGTGGAACCCCATTTTGAAGGAGCAGGTTTATATGTAGATAACATCTATATTATGAATATTGGATTGCCAGCAAGACAAAAGGAAATTTTGCGATACGGGATGGGATTTATTTTGAAACCGAAAAATTTTAACGCGCGTTCAACGATTGCGAATTTAGGGCAGAGACAAGCGATTTTGCATGACATTTCAACAGCGCTTGGAGTATATCGGGATTCAGGGACACCGGCTTTGGTACCTCTCGCCAAACGCGACTTAGATGACGGGCGGGTCGGAATTTTTATTTTGCCGCAAGAAAAAGACATTGAAAAAGCAAAGACGATTATCGGCAATGTCCCAACATTAGAAAATGCGATTCGTATGCCGACAAAATCGGAAGCGAATAAAAAGGGGAGAAAATTGCGATGACGCATGAAAAGCTCATTTTAGCCGTCATTACAACCAATTCGAACAAAATAGCCGGCGGAGCCCCGATTTTTACATGTGACACAAGAGAAGAAATGGAAAGCGTTGCTACAAACCTAGAAGCCATTCTTGATGGCATTGCCCACTCCTTATCTGACGAACTCCTCATCATCGTTAAACATTAAAAGGGAGGCTTAACTATAGTGCTTCACCGTATTAATGCGATGGGGGTCAGACCCCTAGCGATTCACCGCGGTGATGTAATGGAGGTCAGACCCCTGTTGTTGAAATGGGGAGTTTTTGGTACAATAAAACAGCTAGACCCTTCATTGTATAGAAGGGCTTCTTTTTTGTTTACATTGAGATGTAAAGCAATGAATTTGTGCATGTGGATACATATGATTTTGAGAGGAAGGGTGATATGATGCCGAATCCAGTTGTAGCGATTGTTGGACGACCAAATGTCGGAAAGTCAACAATTTTTAACCGAATTGCTGGAGAACGTATTTCGATTGTTGAGGATGTACCAGGGGTTACGCGCGACCGTATTTATAGCAGCGGCGAGTGGCTCAATCGAAAATTTAACATTATTGATACAGGTGGAATTGATATTGGTGATGAACCGTTTTTAGCGCAAATTCGAGAACAGGCGGAAATTGCTATTGATGAAGCAGATGTGATTATTTTTATGACGAATGGCCGCGATGGTGTAACAGCGACGGATGAAGAAGTGGCGAGAATTTTGCGCCGTTCCAATAAACCGGTCGTGTTAGCGGTAAATAAAATTGATAATCCAGAGATGCGGGAAAACATTTACGATTTCTACACACTTGGTTTTGGTGAACCATATCCGATTTCCGGTACGCACGGGCTTGGTCTCGGTGATTTATTGGATGCGGTTGTTGCCCATTTTCCAAAACAAGAACAAGAAGACTACGAAGAAGATGTCATTAAATTTTGTTTGATCGGCAGACCAAATGTCGGCAAATCATCATTAGTCAATGCGATTTTAGGCGAAGATCGCGTCATTGTCAGCGATATTGCAGGAACGACGCGGGATGCTGTCGATACAAACTTTACTCGCGAAGGACAAGAATATGTCATTATTGATACAGCAGGTATGAGAAAAAGAGGAAAAGTGTACGAAAGCACCGAAAAATATAGTGTGTTGCGGGCTTTAAAAGCGATTGAACGTTCGGATGTTGTGCTCGTTGTATTAAATGCTGAAGAAGGAATTATTGAGCAAGATAAAAAAATTGCTGGCTATGCTCATGAAGCGGGACGTGCAGTAATTATCGTGGTCAATAAATGGGATGCGATTGAAAAAGATGATAAAACATTAATTGAGTTTGAACGGAAAATTCGTGACCATTTCCAATTCCTTGATTATGCGCCGATTATATTTGTTTCTGCGAAAACAAAGCAGCGTCTTCATAAACTATTGCCAATGATTCAAATGGTCAGCGAAAATCATGCGATGCGCGTCCAAACGAATGTGTTAAACGAAGTAATTATGGATGCGGTCGCGATGAATCCAACACCGACACATAATGGCCAGCGCTTAAAAATTTATTATGCAACACAAGTTGCTGTAAAGCCGCCTACATTTGTTATCTTTGTCAACGATCCAGAGTTAATGCATTTCTCTTATGAACGCTTCTTAGAAAATCGCATTCGCGACGCGTTTGGTTTTGAAGGAACGCCGATTAAAATCATTGCACGACCGCGCAAATAAAATACAAAAATAGGAAGTGATGAACATTGGAGCAAATTGCTGTTTTAGGTGCTGGAAGCTGGGGAACTGCTTTAGCGATGGTGCTTGCTGATAACGGTCATACTGTTCGCTTATGGGGACATCGCCAAGACCAAATTAACGAGATTAACGAAAAACATACAAATGAAAAATATTTGCCTGGCATTGAATTACCTGAAGCGATCGTTGGTTATGCCGATCTTTGTGAAGCATTAACGAATATTGAGACGGTTGTGCTCGCTGTTCCGACAAAAGCAATTCGTGAAGTATTAAGAAAAGTGCGAGAATGCTTAAAGCAGCCAATTACAATTGTCACTGTCAGCAAAGGAATTGAACCTGATACGAATAAGCGCATTTCTGAAATTATTGAAGAAGAAATGGCGGGGGCATTTCTAAAAGATGTGGTCGTTTTATCTGGCCCGAGTCATGCTGAAGAAGTGAGCAGACGTCAACCTACTACTGTTACGGTTTCTTCGAAAAATATGGAAGCAGCGGAACGCATTCAAGATTTATTTATGAATCATCACTATTTTCGCGTCTATACAAATCCTGATTTAATTGGTGTTGAAATTGGTGGAGCGTTAAAAAATATTATTGCGCTTGCAGCTGGAATTACAGATGGATTAGGATATGGAGATAATGCGAAAGCAGCGCTTATGACGCGTGGCTTGGCGGAGATTGCCCGCTTAGGGAGCACACTTGGTGCGAATCCGCTGACATTCGCTGGACTAACAGGCATCGGTGATTTAATCGTTACGTGTACAAGCGTTCATTCACGCAACTGGAGGGCCGGAAATTTACTGGGAAAAGGAAAAAGCCTTGATGAAGTGCTGGACAATATGGGGATGGTTGTCGAAGGAGTGCGCACAACAAAAGCGGCTTATCAGCTTGCGAAAAAGATGAACGTCGAAATGCCGATTACAACCGCTTTATATGATGTGCTTTTTAATGGCAAAGACCCAAAAGCAGCGGTTGACTCATTAATGTCTCGCGTGAAAACGCATGAAATGGAAGATTTGTCCAATATTTTAGGGGAGCGAAAATACTAAATGATTTTTGAAAATAGGCAATAGATGATGCAAGAAAGTTTAGCATTGCATACAATACTACGAACAAATATAGACCTGAGCCCCGGACAAAGGGTAGCACCAAAATATACTGAAGTAAAGAGCCCCGCTTTACTTCAGCTTTTTTTGTGTATGAGCAGAGCAATCTATTAGATTCGTTTCATGTTTATGATATAATGATTGTCGAAAAAAAGGGGGAAATAAAATGTCACCAGGGCTAGTAAAAATGTGGATTGCTTTAGCATCGATCGTTTTCATGTTTATTTCTGTATTTTCCATTTATTTCAGCCGATATAAGACGAAAAACAAAGTATTAAAGTTTATTTTTGCACTTATCGCATATGTGTTAATGATTTTAGCTGGATTGATTATTATTTTTGTCGTGTTCAGCGGCCCGGTGCAAGAATAGTTTGATCATAAAAGGATGAGGTGTTATGAAGGCATTTTCAAGGCTTTTCATCGTTTTTTCGACGATGCTAATGCTATCAGGATGTTTATATCCTGAAGAGCGGTTAAAACAAAACCAAATTCCATATCAAGATCAAGTAGCATCCGTACAGTCGGCTGTCGATCAGTATCGCGAAGCAAACGGCGGCTTATTGCCTATTCATAATCGCGATATGAAAACACCGATCTATCAAAAATACCCGATTGATTTTAATAAATTAATACCGAAGTATATGCAGGAACCACCGGGAAATGCATTTGAGAGCGGCGGCATTTTTCAATATGTTCTTGTCGATGTCGAGAAAAAACCGACAGTGAAGCTATTAGATTTGCGCATCGCTGAAAAAATACGCGAATTAAAGTTACGTATTAAAATGTATCGGGATTCAAAAGGATATCCACCATTTAAAGATATGGTTGCAAAAGGGATTTTTACATTAGATTATAAAAAGCTTGGATATAAAGAGCCACCTTATGCAGTGAGCCCTTTTTCCGGAAACAATCTCCCATTTCTTATTGACTATAACGGTGAAATATATGTTGATTATCGAATGGACTTATATGATGCATTGAAGAAAGTAAACCATTCATATCGGCCTGGAGAGGATATCCGCGATTTATTGGTAGACAATTCGTTGTTCGTCCCAGCTTACTCTGTGCCATATACGATTGATCCACAAAAAAATGAGCCGATTTTTTTAATAAAATAAGTCATGAGCCCTTCTTTAGAGAATACATTCTAGAGAAGGGATTTTTTATTATTTATTTTTAGTCATAATTCAATAGGACAACATCATATTCATATAGTGTCCTAGAATACTAGCAAAAGGGTCAGTTTGTCCAACGACTCGAAGACTGGAGGGGAGTCATTTGGAAAAGTTCGATATTTTTAAAGATATCGCCGAACGAACCGGCGGTGATATTTACCTAGGAGTAGTTGGTGCGGTGCGTACAGGCAAATCGACGTTTATTAAAAAATTTATGGAGCTCGTTGTCATTCCAAATATCGAGAATGAAGCAGATAAAGCGCGGGCGCAAGATGAATTGCCGCAGAGTGCAGCTGGAAAAACAATCATGACAACGGAGCCGAAATTTGTTCCCAATCAAGCGGTCAAAGTAAATGTTGATGAAGGATTGGAAGTGAATATTCGCCTAGTAGATTGCGTCGGATACGCTGTTCCTGGTGCAAAAGGCTACGAAGATGAAAACGGCCCAAGAATGATTCATACACCTTGGTATGAAGAACCAATTCCGTTCCACGAAGCAGCAGAAATCGGCACACGAAAAGTCATTCAAGAACATTCGACGATTGGTGTCGTCATTACAACGGATGGCTCCATTGGTGAGATTCCTCGTCAGGACTATATTGAAGCGGAAGAACGCGTGATTAACGAGCTAAAAGAGGTCGGTAAACCGTTTATTATGATTATTAATACAGTTCGACCTCATCAGTCAGAAACAGAAGCGCTTCGTCAGCAATTAAGCGAGAAATACGATATTCCAGTGCTGGCCATGAGTGTTGAAAGCATGCGCGAAGCAGACGTTTATAACGTGCTTCGTGAAGCATTATATGAATTTCCCGTGCTTGAAGTGAACGTCAACTTGCCGAGCTGGGTAATGGTGCTTCGTGAAGATCATTGGCTTCGTGAAAGTTATCAAGAAGCGGTAAAAGATACGGTGAAAGATATTAAACGTTTGCGCGATGTTGATCGTGTTGTTCAACAGTTCGGACAGTATGAGTTTATTGAGCAAGCAAGCTTAGCGGGCATTGAAATGGGGCAGGGAATTGCCGAAATCGACTTATACGCACCTGACGATTTGTACGACCAAATTTTAAAAGAAGTGGTTGGGGTAGAAATTCGCGGCAGAGATCATTTATTGCAGCTCATGCAGGAATTTGCCCATGCAAAAGCGGAGTATGACCAAATTGCTGACGCATTGAAGATGGTGAAGCAAACGGGGTATGGCATCGCAGCCCCTGCACTTTCTGACATGAGCTTGGATGAACCAGAAATCATTCGCCAAGGCTCTCGCTTTGGAGTACGCTTAAAAGCGGTAGCTCCTTCTATTCATATGATTAAAGTTGATGTCGAGTCTGAATTTGCTCCGATTATTGGTACAGAAAAACAAAGTGAAGAATTAGTCCGCTATTTAATGCAAGACTTTGAAGATGATCCATTATCTATTTGGAATTCAGATATTTTTGGTCGCTCGTTAAGTTCAATTGTTAGAGAAGGTATTCAAGCGAAATTAGCGCTGATGCCAGAAAACGCCCGCTATAAGCTGAAGGAAACATTAGAACGAATCATTAATGAAGGTTCTGGCGGACTTATTGCGATTATATTGTAATTTTGGTGCTGACCTGATAAGTGTCTTGAATTCACTTGTAACTCATAATATTGTTATGTCCTATATATGATGGTTGTGGGGTCTGACACTTTGGTCAGCCTCTTTTTTTTGAAAGACTCGTTAATTTTTGCTACGATGGAACATGTTGAAGTTCAATCGTTCAACGTTTTTAGCTGACAGTACTTTGTGAACGCCAGTTTTGATGAAGGCGATTTTTTGTCGAAACTGGCGTGACATGCTTAAAAACACGGATTTTATCTTGATAAGAAATGGGACATATGATAATCTTTTATCAGAAAATCTTAGTTTCTTTGGTGAAATATGCCTAAATTGCGTTGTTTTGCTGAAAATATGTTGAATTATGTACGTGAATCGTTTAATATTAGGCGTGTCACATGTATAGAAAAGCACAAAAGTGTGAAGAAATGAAAGTAAGTAATTTTTTATAAAATTTTAACATCTTTGGGAGGAGGTGAATGGTATGAACAAGACAGAACTAATTAATTCTGTTGCAGAAGCTAGCGGTCTTTCTAAAAAAGATGCAACAAAAGCAGTTGATGCTGTTTTCGAATCTATTACGGAAGCTCTTAAAAATGGCGATAAAGTTCAATTAATCGGTTTTGGGAACTTTGAAGTACGCGAGCGTGCAGCACGTAAAGGACGCAACCCGCAAACAGGTGAAGAAATGGAAATCCCTGCGAGCAAAGTTCCTGCATTTAAACCAGGGAAAGCTCTTAAAGACGCTGTTAAGTAATGTTACATAAATTGAGCTCATCTTAAACAGAAAAAGAGCTTTCGAAGAAGGGTTAGCCATCGTGCTTACCCTTCTTTTTTGCTTTTAAAGAGAGATGTATGCTAGAATCTGATTACATTTAACATACTTGAAGTAGGAGGAAATCATGGGGAATATCAACTATGAACAAATTGAGCATGCTGTTCGGTTAATATTAGAGGCAATCGGTGAAAATCCAAATCGTGAAGGATTGCGCGATACACCGAAGCGGGTTGCTAAAATGTATGCTGAAGTGTTTTCAGGGTTGAATGAAGACCCGCGTGAACATTTAAAAACGGTGTTTAGCGAGGAGCATGAAGAGCTGGTGCTTGTAAAAGACATACCTTTTTATTCAATGTGTGAACATCATTTAGTTCCATTTTTTGGTCTTGCTCATGTCGCTTATATTCCACGTGGTGGGAAAGTAACGGGTTTAAGCAAATTAGCACGTACAGTTGAAGCGGTAGCGCGCCGCCCGCAACTTCAAGAACGCATTACTTCCACTATTGCTGATTCGATTGTTGAAACGCTTAATCCGCATGGAGTTATGGTCGTTGTAGAAGCAGAGCATATGTGTATGACAATGCGCGGTGTGAAAAAACCAGGTGCAAAAACCGTTACTTCCTCGGTAAGGGGAATGTTTGTGACAGACCAGGCTGCTCGCGCGGAAGTTTTATCGTTAATTAAACAATAAAAAATATATATTGTTACACAATAGGTAAAACAGATATTCATTACGTTAAGGAGGGAAAATACCAGAATGTATCAACAGAACGATTATATTGTCATTAAAGCGTTAGAAGATGGTGTAAATGTTATCGGCTTGACAAGGGGAGCTGATACGCGCTTTCACCATTCGGAAAAACTAGATAATGGGGAAGTATTAATCGCTCAATTTACAGAGCATACATCTGCGATTAAAGTACGTGGAAAAGCGGTGATCCAAACGCGCCATGGGGAAATTACTTCCGAGACCAAAAAGTGACGAGCGAAATTACGACAAAATAGCGCCAATTGTAAAAAAGTTATGCTATAATTGAATTTGTATATTTTGATCATGTTATTTTTGGGGAAGCAAGGGTGATTATGTTGAAAACGATTGTAAAAAGAGTGTTAACGTTAAAGGAAAAAATTCAAGAATTCCTTCATCATCCATATTTAATCCAGCACATATCAACAAGACAAATTGATGAAGATCGGATTTTATTGTCGCTTAGAGTATTGGAAGATGCCAACCTTTCAGAAGAGGAAATTCAACATCATATCGTCCCGATGATGCTTGTGCAAATCGCCCTTGATACCCATGATGAAGTGACCAACTCTTTGCCCGATAAAGCGAATGATCTGCTCAAGGAAAGACAATTAACCGTATTAGCTGGAGATTTGTATAGTAGTTTATATTACAATTATTTAGCAAAAGCCAATCATATTCAATTAATTGGCTTATTTGCTGAAGCTATTAAAGAAATTAATGAACATAAAATTCGCCTTTATCAAAAAGATATTGAACGGATTGAGGCTCTGTTTCATAGTACGGCCGTCATTGAATCTTCCTTAATATGCAAAATGGGTGAATATTACGGTTCGCATACATCGTCTAAATTCACTTACTATTATCTTTTGTTGAAACGATTGAATAAAGAAAAAGAAGGGTATTTAAAAACGGAACGTTCGCTTATTTTTGAACAAATGGCAGCTATTTTATTTTCGAAAAACAAAGAAATAACAAAAGAGCAAAAAAAGTATTTGCTTCATATTTGCAATCGTTACATTGACCATTGCAAAGAAGAAATTCTCAAGCTGAAATTAGAAGTCAATGAGCTGCTTAAGGCAAGACTATCAGAGTTAATTGGCGATTACTCAATGATGGCGAAAAAGACGGTGGAAGAAGGGTAGATGTATGCAGCAATCAAAAGAAGAACGGGTTCATCATGTGTTTGAAAAAATTTATAACAATTACGATAAAATGAATTCGGTCATTAGCTTCAAGCGGCATTTAGCATGGCGAAAAGATACGATGAAGCGAATGAATGTGCAAAAAGGAACAAAGGCGCTCGATGTTTGTTGCGGAACGGCTGATTGGACGATTGCTTTGGCAGAAGCGGTTGGTCCAACTGGTGAAGTATACGGACTTGATTTTAGCCAAAATATGTTGAAAGTGGGAGAACAAAAAGTCAATGAGCGCGCTTTGAAAAATGTAACGCTCATTCATGGAAATGCGATGCAGTTGCCGTTTTCTGATAATACATTTGATTACGTTACAATTGGATTTGGCTTAAGAAATGTACCTGACTATATGACCGTATTAAAAGAAATGTATCGCGTCGTGAAACCGGGGGGGAAAGTGGTTTGTTTGGAAACATCACAACCAACATTGATTGGCTTTAGGCAGCTATATTACTTTTATTTCCGCTTTATCATGCCGCTGTTTGGAAAAATATTCGCCAAAAGCTATGAAGAATATTCATGGTTACAAGAATCGGCACGCGATTTTCCAGGAATGGACGAACTTGCGCAAATGTTCCGCGATGCCGGCTTTGTCAATGTAGAGGTAAAGCCATACACGTTTGGTGTGGCGGCAATGCATTTAGGATACAAACCGCGAGATTAAGGTGACAAATATGAAATTAAAAGCGATGTATTCATTCTTGAATACAGATTTAAACATCGTTGAAAAAGAGTTGGAAACAGCGATTCAGTCCAATTATCCGCTGCTTAGTGAAGCCTCTCTTCATTTGTTGCAAGCAGGTGGGAAGCGAATTCGTCCGATATTTGTTCTATTAGCTGGAAAGTTTGGAAACTATAGCATTGAACGGATGAAACATGTCGCTGTCGCGTTAGAACTTATTCACATGTCTTCTCTTGTGCATGATGATGTTATTGATGATGCCGAGCTGCGGCGGGGGAAGGAAACAATTAAAGCGAAGTGGAGCAACCGCTTTGCCATGTATACAGGTGATTATATTTTTGCCCGTTCACTTGAACTAATGACACAGTTCAATCAGCCGCTGATTCACCAAATTTTAGCTCATACGCTTGTCGAAGTATGCCGAGGGGAAATTGAGCAAATTAGCGACAAGTATCGTTTCGATCAAAATTTGCGATGCTATTTGCGGAGAATTAAGCGAAAAACGGCATTATTAATTGCGGTCAGCTGTCAGCTTGGTGCGCTTGCTGCTGAGGCGCCTAAAGAGATTTATGAGCGCCTTTACTTATTTGGCTATTATGTTGGAATGTCGTTTCAAATTACCGATGATATTCTTGATTTTATCGGCACTGAAGAACAGCTTGGCAAACCAGCAGGCAGCGATTTGCTACAAGGAAATATTACTTTGCCTGTCTTTTTTGCGATGGAAGATGAAAAAGTAAAAGCAAAGATTACGCAAATTACTCCTGAAACATCACCGGATGAGATGAAAGAAATCATTTCGCTTATTAAACAAACCGGAGCAATTGAAAAGTCATATGCTGTCAGCGATCGCTATTTGCAAAAAGCGCTTGCTATTTTAGAGCAGCTGCCGAAAAATAAGGCGCGTAACACGTTTTATAATATCGCGAAATACATTGGAAAACGAAAATTTTAAACCGTTTTCATTGGATTATATTGCTAACTTGTTCAAACAATGATACTATTTCTATGGGAATCCTGTATTCCTGATACATAACATTGTAGGGGTGGAGAATACGTTATGGAAAGAACATTTTTAATGGTCAAACCTGATGGGGTCCAACGCAATTTAATCGGCGAAATCGTAGCGCGCTTTGAGAAAAAAGGGTTTCAACTTGTCGGGGCTAAATTAATGCAAGTGTCTAAAGAATTAGCAGAGCAGCACTATGCAGAACATAAAGAGCGTCCGTTCTTTGGTGAACTAGTTGATTTCATTACATCCGGTCCAGTATTTGCAATGGTTTGGGAAGGTGAAAATGTCATTGCGACAGCCCGTCAAATGATGGGAAAAACCAATCCGCAAGAAGCAACACCTGGAACGATTCGCGGTGACTTTGGTTTAACTGTTGGCAAAAACGTTATTCATGGCTCCGATTCACCAGCCAGCGCAGAACGTGAAATTAATTTATTCTTTAAAGGTGAAGAGCTTGTTAATTATTCAAAATTAATGAATGAGTGGATTTATTAATCATAAAGGTTAGGCGATTGACTCAATCGATGGGGCGGTCGCCTTTTATATTTTTATAAAATTATCTATTTTTTCCATTTTGTTTTACGCTATACTAGTAGTTAAAGAGACATTCAAGCAATCAGACTAGGGTGAAGAGGAGAAGTACACTGTATGAACGATTATCAACAGTTTATTGCGAACGTCAAAAAGAAAACGGGCATTGATTTGGCCCAGTATAAAGAGGCGCAAATGAAACGGCGTCTTACTTCGTTATATGAAAAAAGAGGATTTAAAAACTTTCATGAATTTTTTAAAGCGATGGAAGCCGACGAAAAATTATTTCATGAATTTCTTGATCGTATGACGATTAATGTCTCGGAATTTTACCGTAACGCCAAACGGTGGGAAGTACTTGAGAAAAAGATCTTGCCGAAGCTTTTGGCGCAGAATAAGCGATTGAAAGTATGGAGCGCCGCATGTTCCACCGGAGAAGAGCCATATACGTTAGCAATCATTTTGTCGAAGTTTATGCCGCTTTCCCAAGTTTCTGTGTTGGCAACAGATATTGATGAAAACGTTATTTCCCGTGCGAAAATCGGCGTTTATCCAGAGCGCTCTTTGCAGGAAGTTCCGGAAGAGATTAAGAAGAAATTTTTTACAAAAGAGGGACTGCACTATAAAATTAGCGAAGATATAAAGAAGACCGTTACCTTTAAAAAGCATAACTTGCTTGCAGATCCATTTGATGTGAATTACGATCTAATTGTGTGTCGGAATGTGTTAATTTATTTTACTGAAGAAGCGAAACATGCCCTTTACCATAAATTTAATAAAGCCCTAAAACCGGGCGGCATCTTTTTTGTAGGGAGTACTGAACAAATTTTTAATCCGGGTTTATACGGGTTTGAAACAGAAGATACGTTCTTTTACCGGAAAGTTCAATAATGGCAAAAGAGTTCATCGAAAAGATGAATTCTTTTTTTATCATAGGGGTTCCAAAATAGCGATTTTATGTTATATTGTTACATAATCGCTTTAAAGAGATGAAGGGAGAGAATGAGATGAGATATTTGACAGCAGGAGAGTCTCACGGCCCACAGCTGACGACCATTTTGGAAGGAGTGCCTGCAGGGTTGCCGCTTGTCGCTGAGCATATTAATGTCGAGCTTGCCCGCAGGCAAAAAGGATATGGACGCGGCCGAAGAATGCAAATTGAAAAAGATGAGGTTAAAATTTTAAGCGGTGTGCGTCATGGAAAAACGTTAGGTTCGCCGATTACACTTGTCGTTGAAAATCGCGACTGGAAACATTGGACGAACATTATGGGAATTGAGCCGCTTGAAGAAGGGGCGGAGGAAGAAGTAAAACGGAAAGTGAGCCGTCCTCGTCCGGGCCATGCCGATTTAAACGGGGCGATTAAATACGGACATCGCGATATGCGCAATGTGTTGGAACGCTCCTCAGCGCGGGAGACGACGGTGCGCGTTGCTGCTGGTGCTGTTGCAAAACAAATTTTAGCGCAACTCGGAATTAAGGTGGCTGGTCATGTTCTTGAAATTGGCGGGGTGAAGGCGAAAAATTTATCCTTTTCTTCGCTTGAAGAGCTGCAGGAAGTAACAGAACAATCCCCGGTCCGCTGTTTTGACAAAGAGGCAGAAGTGAAAATGATGGAAGCCATCGATGAAGCGAAGAAAAATGGTGATTCGATTGGCGGAATTGTTGAAGTTATTGTCGAAGGCGTTCCTGTCGGTGTTGGCAGTTATGTGCATTACGATCGAAAATTAGATGCAAAAATTGCTGCAGCAATTGTGAGCATTAATGCATTTAAAGGTGTAGAATTTGGTATCGGTTTTGAAGCGGCAAGACTTCCTGGCAGCGAAGTGCATGATGAGATTATTTGGAGCAAAGAAGAAGGTTTTAAAAGACGCACGAACCGGTCCGGTGGATTTGAAGGCGGTATGACAACGGGAATGCCAATTGTTGTCCGCGGGGTGATGAAGCCGATTCCGACGCTGTATAAGCCATTGCAAAGCGTCGATATTGAGACGAAAGAGCCATTTGCCGCGAGCATTGAGCGTTCAGACAGTTGTGCCGTTCCCGCTGCAAGTGTTGTTGCTGAAGCAGTTGTAGCTTGGGAAATAGCTGCAGCGATTGTCGAACAGTTCGGTCAAGACCGCATGGACGTCATTGCGGAAAACGTCGAGAAAATGCGCCGCTATGCAAGGGAGTTTTAAAAGATGGAACAAATTGCAATTGAAACGAAATTAAAGCGATATTCTGTAGTTTTAGGTGACGAAGCCCTTCACTTTTTGCCGCAACAGCTCAAAGCTTTGCCGGGAAGTATATCGAATATTTTGATCATTACTGATGAAACAGTAGAAAAGCTTTATTTATCAAAGCTTGTTTCCATTTTAAGCGATGAATATAAAGTTTTTACACATACTATACCGAATGGAGAAAAAGCAAAGTCATTCGAACAGTATTATGCATGCCAAAGTGCCGCACTTACATACGGACTTGACCGCGATTCAGTGATTATCGCATTCGGCGGAGGTGTTGTTGGAGACTTAGCTGGGTTTGTCGCCGCCACTTTTATGCGCGGCATCCGATATATCCAAGTACCGACAACTCTTCTTGCCCATGACAGCGCTGTTGGTGGCAAGGTGGCCATTAATCATCCGCTCGGCAAAAATATGATTGGTGCGTTTCATCAACCTGAAGCAGTCATTTATGACATTTCTTTGCTAAAATCGCTTCCGGAAAAAGAGATGCGTTCAGGCTTTGCCGAAGTCATCAAACATGCGCTCATTAAGGATGCTAACTTTTATCACTGGCTAAAGGAACATATACACAACCTTGATGACTTACAAGGAGAAAAACTGCAATATTGTATTAAAAAAGGAATTCAAATTAAAGCGGACATTGTTCGTGAAGATGAAAAGGAAACAGGCATTCGCGCTTATTTAAATTTCGGACATACGCTTGGTCATGCGCTTGAAAGTGAGCTTGGGTATGGTTCAATTACGCACGGAGACGCTGTAGCGTTAGGTATGCTATTTGCGATTTGGTTGAGTGAGAAAGAATATGATACTTTGCATTATCGCGAATTTGTTTCATGGTTCGAACGCTACGGTTTCCCGGTTTCGATTCCAAACCATTTGGAAGCTGCACGCCTTCTTGAAAAAATGAAGGGCGATAAAAAAGCAAAAGCAGGAAATGTTCGAATGGTATTACTAAAGGATATTGGTCATGTAGAAATAAAACAATTTGAAGATGAACAATTGCTTGCCTTCATTCAACAATTTTCTCAAATACAATTAGAGAAATGAGAAGGGAGGGATGAAAGATGCTCAGAGGAATAAGAGGGGCAACAACAGTTGAACGTAACGAGGAATTAGAGATTATACAAGCAACGGAAGAGCTATTGCGGGAAATCATTAAAACAAATGATGTAAAAGCAAACGATGTTGCTTTTGTGCTTATTTCTACGACGGATGATTTGACGGCAGCGTTCCCGGCAAAAGCGTTGCGTAATATGGAAGGATGGACATATGTACCTGTTATGTGCATGAGGGAAATTCCTGTCCCTCATTCATTGCCGCGTTGTATTCGCGTAATGATGACAGTGAACACAGCGAAGCAGCAAGAAGAAATACGCCATATTTATTTACGCGAAGCTGTTCAACTTCGACCAGATTTGTCATTGACAGGAAAAGACGAACTATAATATTATTAAACTTAAATTAATCATTAGTTGAGTAAGATGAGTTGAGAATAGACGAGAATGAGTGAGTTTAGTTGAGGTGAGCAGAGGACGTTTTGCACATTTCTGAGGCTTGTCCCATAAGGAGCTGACCTCGCGCATAATACACGATATATAAGACACTTCCCTATATACAGTAGTATATTGTGATGGCGAGGTCTGACCTCTTGTTTTTGAGACAGCCTCTTGTTTATTTATTTCCCCTTTCAATACCTCTAAACCCTCATTCTCCGTCCACGAAAAATGGAGGAGAGAATGATCATGATTTCCGCGTTTTTAGAAGATGCTTCACGTTTTCAAACAATTCCAATCATTCGACGGTTTTTTGCTGATGTACTCAACCCTCTGCAAATGTTCGAAAATTTGCAGGAGGAAGCGGTCTTTTTGCTAGAAAGTAAAGATGAACAATCCCCATGGTCGCGTTATTCTTTTATCGGTCTGTCTCCCTTTCTGACAATCGAAAACATAGACGGTACGTTATTCTCTGTCGTTAGCAGCCAAGGTGAAACACTCTTAAAAACGAAAACTTTGCAAGAAGCGTTTTTATTTGTCAAACATGAATTAAATATCAAACCCATTGAATCGGAAATCCCGTTTAAGGGCGGGGCAGTTGGATTTTTAAGTTATGACATGATTTCCTCAATCGAAAAAGTACAGCGCCATTCGAATGATGATTTAATGCTCAAAAAAGCGCATTTTATGTTTTGTGAATCGCTCATTGCGTTTGATCACATGAAAAGAGAGCTCATTATTTTTCATTATGTGAGATTGTCTCCTCATGATACAAAACAAACTATTGTCAAAAAGTACAATGAAGCGGTGAAAAAAGTAAATGAGCTAATGAAAAAAATTGTTCAAGGCTTTACGCAACAAATTTTACCGATTTTTTATGAGGAACAAGATGTGAAAGTAACGTTGACTAAAATGGCCTCGACCTATACGAAAGAAGATTTTATTCGTGCTGTGGAAAAGGTGAAAAACTATATCGCCAGCGGTGATATCTTTCAGGCGGTGTTGTCGCAGCGCTTTACCATTCCTGTTCGCATCAGTGGCTTTCAATTATACCGAATGCTGCGGCAAGTTAATCCGTCACCATATATGTTTTACATCCGTATGGACGGCTTTGAGATTGTAGGGAGCTCTCCAGAAAAATTAATTCAAGTGCAAAACCTTCATATCGAAATTCACCCGATTGCCGGAACGCGAAGAAGAGGTGTAACAGAAGAAGAAGATCGCTATTTTGCCGATGAACTGATGAAAGATCCAAAAGAGCAGGCAGAGCATTATATGTTAGTTGATTTAGCCCGAAATGATGTTGGAAGAGTGGCGAAATACGGCACAGTAAAGACTCCTGTTTTAATGGAGATTGGGAAATTTTCGCACGTTATGCATCTTATTTCCAAAGTGACAGGAGAATTACGAGAAGACATTCATCCCATTGAGGCGTTGTTGGCTGCTTTTCCAGCGGGAACCGTCAGCGGTGCGCCAAAGGTGAGGGCGATGCAAATCATTAACGAACTTGAGCCGACAGCGCGGAATTTATATGCAGGAGCGGTGGCGTATATTGGATTTGATGGAAACATCGATTCATGCATTACCATTCGAACGGCCATTGTGAAAGACGGCTATGCTTATATCCAGGCAGGGGCAGGTATTGTAGCTGATTCAGTGCCGGAATTAGAGTGGAAAGAAACGCATAATAAGGCAAGTGCATTAATGAAGGCGATTATTCTAGCGGAGCAATTGTTTCAACAAAAGGGGGAGGCCTATGTTTAAAGAGTTGTTAGCGAAATGCATTGAGGGAGATACGTTAACGGAAAACGAGGCATATGAAGCGATGAAAGCAATTATGTCAGGAGAAGCAACAGCTAGTCAAATTGCCAGTTTTTTATCCATCTTACGCTTGCGCGGCGAGACGGTTGATGAATTGACAGGGATGGTAAAAGGAATGCAAAGCCGCATGATGACGGTTCAATATGACGAAGATGTGATTGATACGTGCGGTACAGGTGGAGACAAGGCTTCTACCTTTAATATTTCTACAGCCGCAGCGATCGTTGCTTCATCGCTTGGAATCAAAGTAGCCAAACATGGAAACAGAGCCGTATCATCAAAAAGCGGCAGCGCGGACGTGCTTGAAGAGCTGCAAATTGATATTCAGACGACCCCGGAGGAAGCAAAAAAGGCTCTTCATGAGAGAGGACTCGCTTTTTTATTTGCCCCGCTTTATCATTCGGCGATGAAACACGCTGCCATACCGCGAAAAGAAATTGGTTTCCGTACCGTTTTTAACCTGCTTGGACCGATGGCCAATCCGGCCAAATGCAAACGGCAAGTAATTGGTGTTTATTCAACCAATTATGCCGAAAAAATGGCGCGCACGCTAAAGAAACTTGGCTCTGAACATGTTGTTCTCGTTACCGGACGGGATGGCTTAGATGAATGCAGCATTGCTGCCCCTACCGATGTCGTTGAATTAAAAGATGGCAACATTCACCGCTTTGTGATAACTCCAGAAGACGTCGGGCTCGCCAGAGGGAAACTTTCGGACATTCAAGTGCGAACCGTTAGGGAAAGTGCTCAATTATTAAAGGAAATTTTATATGGAAGGGCTAACGAGAGCGCCATCAACATCGTCAGCATTAATGCAGGAATCGCGCTATATGTAGCGGGGAAAGTCAACTCGATACGCGAGGGAGCCGAAATGGCAAAAGAAGCGATTGTCAGCGGAAAAACGTTATTCCATTTTCAACGTTTACTTATAAAAGAGAGGGAAAAAACATGCTTGAACAAATTTTAGAAACAAAAAGAAAAGAAATCGAGACGATCATCTTGCCACCGCAAAACAATGTTAAAAGGATCTCACTTATCAATGCTTTAAAACATTCTAAGCGAAAACCTGCTCTTATTGCTGAAGTGAAAAAAGCTTCTCCTTCTAAAGGAGTGATTCGCCCAAATTTTGAACCTATAGCAATTGCCAAGGCGTATGAAGAAGCCGGAGCTGCTGCGATTTCCGTTCTCACCGACCAGCGATATTTCGAAGGGCACCGCGATTACTTAATACAGGTTAAACAAGCGGTTCAAGTTCCGATTTTACGAAAAGATTTTATTATCGATCGAAAACAAATCGAAGAAAGCGTACGAATCGGCGCGGATGCCGTCCTTTTAATCGGCGAAGCACTGGAGGTGAAAAAGCTTTATGACCTTTATGAAGAAGCCTATGAAAAAGGACTGGAGTGTCTCGTTGAAGTTCATGAACGAGACACGTTAGAACGAATTTTAACCGTGTTTACGCCTAAACTGATTGGCGTTAACAACAGAAATTTAAAAACGTTTCAAACATCGCTCGATACAACAAAAGAAATGGCCCGGTTGCTTCCAAAAGAAAGTTTATTTGTCAGCGAAAGCGGAATTAGCAGTTATAAAGAGATACAAACTGTAAGGGAATACGGGGCGGATGCGATTTTAGTCGGGGAATCGCTTATGAAAAAAGAAAATGTTCTATCAGCAGTTCGTGAACTATTTGGCGAGGTGAACAGCTTTGTCGATACTCCTTAAATATTGCGGCCATCGTTCGCTCCAAGATTTGCAAACAAGTGCTGACAGCCGGGCGCATTATCTTGGTCTTATTTTTGCGCAAAGCAAGCGTCAAGTGCAGCCAAGTGAAGTGAAAGAATGGATAAAAATAGTAAAATTAAACAAGAAGAAACTGGTAGGAGTATTTGTTAATGCTTCCGTTTCCGAAATTGCGCATATTGCGAAAGAAGTACCGCTCTCGATTATTCAATGCCATGGTAAAGAGACGCCAGAGCAAATCATCCAAATAAAAAAAGCGACCCGTTTGTCTGTCTGGAAAGTGATTCATCATAGCGAAGAGGCGCTGGAACAAATGAAGCGCTTTAACGGCATAGCAGATGGATATATCATCGACAGCCAAGTGAAAGGGGAATGGGGGGGTACAGGAATTTCATTTAATTGGGAGTTTGTGCCGTCTTATCTTTTAGAAGCGGAAAGACAGGGAGTTCGTTGTTTGATTGCCGGTGGGGTGCATCCGGACAATATTGAGGAGTTATTGCGTTACAAGCCGCATGGGATTGATATAAGCAGCGGCATTGAAGATGGTGAACAGAAAAATAAACGAAAAATACAATTCATTGAGGAGAAGGTGGAAAAGTATGAGAGCTGTTCCTGATGAGAGAGGTAGATTCGGAGATTTTGGCGGTAAGTTCGTCCCGGAGACCCTTATGCTTCCGATTGAAGAAATTGAAAGAGAATTAACAAAAGCGTTAGCAGATGAGAGGTTTCTTAACGAATATTTGCAAGTGTTGTATGAATATTCAGGAAGACCGACAACGTTAACGTTTGCGAAAAATTTAACAGAAAAATTTAATGGAGCAAAAATCTATTTAAAACGCGAGGACTTAAATCATACAGGTGCACATAAAATCAACAATGCAATTGGGCAGGCGCTACTAGCCAAACGAATGGGCAAGAAAAAAATCATTGCGGAAACGGGAGCAGGACAACACGGGGTGGCAGCGGCGACTGTAGCGGCAAGATTCGGTATGGAATGCATCGTCTTTATGGGAGAAGAAGATGTAAAAAGGCAGGAGCTGAATGTATTCCGTATGAAATTGCTTGGTGCAGAAGTCGTTTCCGTCACAAGCGGCAATAAAACATTAAAGGATGCGACAAATGAAGCGATTCGTTACTGGGTACAGCATTGTGACGACCACTATTATATGATTGGTTCTGTTGTTGGTCCGCACCCGTATCCGTTGATGGTGCGGGAGTTTCAAAAAATTATTGGCGAGGAAGCCAAACGTCAATTTTTACAGCGGGAAGGAAAACTCCCTGATGTAGTCGTTGCCTGCGTTGGCGGCGGAAGCAACGCGATTGGAATGTTTTATCCATTTTTGGAAGAGGATGTCGCTCTTGTCGGTGTGGAAGCAGCGGGGAAAGGTGTCGATACTTCTTATCACGCTGCCACGATCACGAAAGGAACAAAAGGGGTGATTCACGGCTCTTTCACTTATCTTTTACAGGATAAGCATGGACAAATTATCGAGCCTTACTCGATTTCTGCAGGGCTTGATTATCCTGGTGTTGGTCCTGAACATGCCTATTTGGCAAGCACGGGGCGCGTGCAGTATGACAGCATTACGGACGACGAGGCATTAGCGGCTTTACAGTTAACGGCACAAGAAGAAGGAATCATTCCGGCGATTGAATCGGCTCATGCATTAGCAAAAGCATTTCAAATCGCTAAGGAACGGACAAAAGAAGAGGCGGTGCTTGTCTGTCTTTCAGGACGCGGTGATAAAGATGTCCAGACGGTGATGAATTACTTACAAGGGGGAGAATGTGTTGAAGTTATCAACTACTAATAAGACGATGTTTATTCCGTTTATTGTCGCTGGTGATCCGTATCCGGATGTGACGGTAGAGTTAGCGTTAGCGCTTCAACAGGCAGGGGCTTCCATTCTGGAACTTGGTGTCCCGTATTCTGATCCTCTCGCTGATGGGCCGATTATTCAAAGAGCCGCCCAGCGTGCTTTAAAACATGAGATGACGCTGAAAAAAGCCATCGAACTTGTCTCGCTCATGCGAAAAAAAGGATTGAAAATTCCCATTATTCTCTTTACGTATTATAATCCTGTGTTACAATTAGGAGAAGAATACTTTTTCGCTTTAGCGCGAAAAAACAATGTAGATGGTGTGCTTATTCCAGATTTGCCGTTTGAGGAAAGCGGACATATACGTCAACTCAGCGAACAATCGGGTCTATCGTTTATTTCATTAGTTGCACCGACTTCCAGGAATAGAATTAAAAAAATTGCCTCTGAGGCGCAAGGCTTTTTGTACTGTGTCTCTTCATTAGGAGTTACAGGAATACGTGACACATTACCTAATGAGCTTTATGAGTTTTTGGCAGAAGTGAAAGCACATAGCCGCGTCCCAGTTGCTGTTGGCTTCGGAATTTCAAGGAGCGAACAGATTCAGACATTGAAAGACCATTGTGACGGTGTTGTCATTGGCAGTGCTCTAGTGCAAAAAATTGAACAGTTAGCCGATTGTTTGAAGCAGGAGGAGACAAGAAAAGACGCATTAATCGAATTTCAGCAGTATGCTCAATCGTTAGTTGAGCCTTTACAATGTAATGAGATGAGGTGAACAGTATGAAAGTGAAACGTCAACTCGAGCAATTGCCCCCATACAAACCAGGAAAACCGATAGAGGAAGTAAAGAGAGAATACGGCTTGGAAAAAGTTATAAAACTAGCATCGAACGAAAATCCATATGGTTTTTCGCCAAAAGTAAAAGAGGCGATTTTGCAATCATTAAATGGTTTAGCGATATATCCCGATGGCTACTCTCGGGCGCTGCGTGAAAAATTGGCGAAACATTTAGGAATCAATGAAACACAGATTATTTTTGGAAATGGTTCTGACGAGGTTGTGCAAATCATTTGCCGTGCTTTTTTGGAAGCGGGAACGAATACGGTAATGGCTAAGCCAACCTTTCCGCAATATCGGCATAATGCAGTGATTGAAAACGCGGAAGTTCGCGAAATTCCGCTTGTGAATGGAAATCACGATTTAGACAGCATGCTTCAAGCGATCGACGAGCATACGCGCATCGTTTGGATTTGCAACCCGAACAATCCAACGGGTACATATGTACGGAAACATGAACTTTTATCATTTTTAGAAAAAGTTCCAAAACATGTTCTTGTTGTTGTCGATGAAGCCTATTACGAATATGTGCAGGCGGAAAATTATCCACAAACGGTTCCGCTTTTAAGCGAATATGACAATTTAATGATTTTGCGCACTTTTTCGAAGGCATATGGGTTGGCAGGTCTCCGTATCGGCTATGGCATTGCCAGCGAAACGTTGATTCAACAAATGGAACCGGCGCGCGAACCGTTTAACACGTCGGTGCTCGCCCAAGCTGCAGCGTTATCGGCATTAGATGACCAGGAGTTTCTTAAGGATTGCGTGGAGAAAAACAAACACGGTTTAAAACAATTTTATCGTTTTTGCGATGAACATAGTCTCAAATACTACTATTCTGAAGGAAACTTTATTTTAATCGATTTTGGCATTGAAGGAAATGAAGTATTTCAATATTTATTAGAAAGAGGAATTATCGTACGCTCAGGAAATGCCCTTGGCTTTCCAACTTCCGTAAGAATTACAATTGGCACAGAAGCACAGAATCAGGAAGTATTTGCAGCATTAACAGCGATGTTGAAAGAAAAACAGCTCGTATAATGCAACAAGCGGTCGAGGTTGACCCAAAAGAAAAGTGTCAGACTTCACAACACTATATATAGGACATAGCTATAATAGTGAATATGCGTAAGGTCAGATACTTATAGGTCATCCTCGGCCAGCGTTTTAAAGAAGAAGGTGAACGATTTGAAAGGCAACGTATTGATTATTGGTCTTGGGCTGATTGGCGGTTCCATTGCTTTAGCCATTAAAAAAGAGCACCCAGAAGCATGGATGATCGGCTATGATGTGAAAGAAGAGGAGGCGGAATTAGCGCGCTCTTTAAAAGTCATTGACGAAATTGCTTATTCTTTTGAGGAAGCAATCAAAGAGGCAGATTTGATTGTTTTAGCAACTCCGGTGATGCAGACGGAAAAAATTTTAGCGGAAATAAGTCATCTTCATTTTAAGGAAAATGCCATTATTACCGATGTCGGCAGTACGAAGCAAAAAATTGTGGAATATGCTGTCAAACTGTTAAAACAAGGGGTTACCTTTATTGGTGGGCACCCGATGGCAGGTTCGCATAAAAGCGGTGTCGCAGCGGCAAGAGTTCATTTATTTGAAAACGCCTTTTATATTTTAACGCCGACAGAGGATGTTCAGGCAGCTCAAGTGGACAAATTAAAGGAGTGGCTGAAAGGAACGAAAGCGCGCTTTGTCGTGCTTTCGCCGAAAGAACATGACCGAATTACTGGAGTGATTAGCCACTTTCCGCATATTATTGCGGCCAGCCTCGTTCATCAAGCACAGCGGTACGAGCGGGAAAATGAGCTTGTCAGCCAGCTTGCGGCCGGAGGATTTCGCGACATTACAAGAATCGCTTCAAGCAACCCGGAAATGTGGCGCGATATTTTATTACATAATAAGGAAGAACTGCTGCAACTTTTTGATGTTTGGCTGCAAGAAATGAGCATCGTTCGTTCTTTTGTCGAAAAAGGAAATAGTGAGCAAATCTACAACTATTTTGCCGAAGCGAAGCAATTTCGCGATGGTCTGCCAATCCGCACGAAAGGTGCGATTCCTTCCTTTTACGATTTGTATGTGGATGTTCCCGATTATCCAGGGGTTATTTCCGAAATTACAGGTTATTTGGCCAAAGAGCGTATTAGCATTACAAATATCCGCATTATTGAGACAAGAGAGGAAATTTATGGGGTTCTTCGTTTAAGTTTTCAAACGGAAGAAGACCGTACCAAGGCGAAACAATGTATTGAAACATATACAACATATAAAACATATGAAGTCTAGTAAGGAGAGAGAGCTATGAAACCATTGCGGACAAATGTTTCATCGCTGAGAGGGGCGATTGAAGTTCCTGGTGATAAATCGATTTCCCATCGTGCTGTCATGTTCGGGGCGATTGCTAATGGTACGACGACCATTTCTCATTTTTTAGCTGGGGAAGATTGTTTAAGTACGATTGACTGTTTTCGTAAATTAGGCGTTTCGATTACACAAAACGGCAGTGAAGTCGTCGTTGAAGGAAAAGGAATTACAGGTTTACAGGAACCAACGGAAATTTTAAACGTTGGTAATTCCGGCACGACAACGAGACTTTTGCTTGGCATTTTAGCGGGATGTTCTTTTCATGCCTGCTTAATTGGCGATGAATCGATTGCGAAGCGGCCAATGGCAAGAGTGACGAACCCACTAAGAGAAATGGGAGCGAAAATTGACGGACGGGAGCACGGTAATTACACGCCGTTGTCGATCCGCGGCGGAAACTTACAAGCGATTCGTTACACATCTCCGGTAGCAAGTGCACAGGTAAAATCAGCGATTTTGCTTGCAGGACTTATGGCAGACGGTACGACGACGGTCATCGAGCCACATAAATCCCGCGATCATACAGAAAGAATGCTAAAGGCGTTTGGCGGAGAAGTCGTTGTGGATGGGCTGACCGTATCTGTAACGGGGAAACAGCAGCTAAAAGGAGCTCACATTGACGTGCCCGGCGATATTTCATCTGCCGCGTTTTTCTTAGTCGCTGGTGCGATTGCGCCAAATAGTGAAATTACATTAAAAAATGTAGGGTTAAATCCAACGCGGACAGGGATTATCGATGTACTCAAGCAGATGGGAGCCGACATTGCTATTGAAAATATTCGCAACGAAGAAAGCGAACCGATGGGGGATATTACCGTTCGTACATCTGAACTAAAGGGAATCGAAATCGGCGGGGAGCTCATTCCACGTTTAATCGATGAAATTCCAATCATTGCCCTGCTCGCGACGCAGGCAGAAGGGACGACGGTTATTAAAGATGCTAGTGAGCTGAGAGTGAAGGAAACGGATCGCATTGCTACGGTCGTTTCCGAGTTAAACCGATTAGGTGCTGATATTGAGGCGACTGACGACGGAATGATTATTCGCGGAAAAACGAAACTAAAGGCAAATCATATTGTTGTTGACAGCTACGGTGACCATCGAATCGGCATGATGTTAGCCATTGCGGCATGTATAACGGAAGGCGAGCTCACACTTAATCGGTCTGAAGCGATTGCCGTTTCTTATCCAAGCTTTTTTGAGCATTTGCAGCTATTAATAAAATAGACTATTTTCGTAAACATTGTTGCTTTTCACGCTGCAGCGTGACATAGCAAGTTGTATAGCTTGCCTATGACAGCCGAAAAGCAATAATTTTAAAAAAGAGCTATAAAAGACGGTGTAATTTTTCGTGGTTCGCCGACAACCAATATTTTTATTTATCAATACCTCATCTTCAATGATGGGGTATTTTATTATTCTAAAAAACTCATAGTTTTCCCTTTTCCATCATAGCTTGTCTTAAGGATAAATATGATGGGAGGAGATAAACGTGCCATATATCATCGAAAAGGCAAATGTATTAAAAAATAATAAGGTGGAATGTTGTTCGTTAGTGATTGACGATAACCGCATTGATTATATAAGTGAAAAAATCTCCCACTATCACTTCATTCGGATGCCTGCGAACGAATATGTGTTAACAGCGGGACATGTGATGCTTGACTTTTCATTTCAGGAGCAAAGAACATTTGTACAATTTAAACAATATATGCAGCAGCATTTTATTTCCCGCGGCTGTACAACATTGCTTGCTGTCTGCGATGTCCATTATGAAAAGCAATTGCCAAAAGCGCTACAACAATTACGGCAGCAGCTGCTAAACAGCCCGATTGATTATTTTATTGGGGTAAAAATTCCGCTTCGCGTCTTAACACCGTCATTTGTACGGGAATGCAAACGTTGCAAAATTCCGGTTGTCTTTATTGAATTGAACGGGGAGGAAAATTTGGAAAGCGTACCTTGGTACTGGATTTACGAGGCATTATCTCGCTATTTTATTGTCTTTTCTCCGTATTGGAAAAGCGAACAAGCTTTAGTGTTGCAGCAAAAACAATGGAGACAAATTTTAAAGAACCATAAAATTCCGTTTATTCCGTTCTCGTTAAAAGAACGTACACCGCTTTCATTAGAGGTGTTAAAAAAAATCGGCATTTACCCGCAAAAAGGAGATATCCGTATCGGCGGCGAAGTAGATTATAATTTGTATGAATCGATGTCACTAAGCTGTTCAGTTGCCGAAAATCCGATTGTCGATTATGATAATCATGTTCCGACGATTACCGTTCATAAAGGGAGATTGTTGAAAGCAGGAGAGCAAATTTATTTTTATCCCGGTTTTGGCAAAGAACTTGTGGTTCGTGCCCCGGGAATGTTTACAGCATATTTTGATGAAAGAAAGGGTTAGCGAGAATGATGCAGATTGAGAAACTCGTTCGTCTTGTTGAAAACGGAGAAATTGAAAAAGCTCTTGCATTAATACCGAAAGTAAAAGCAGAATGCAGCGATGAAGAAAAATATATGTTAGCGGAACATCTTTTTTCATGGGGGCTCCTTCCAGAAGCACGTGATATTCTTGAAGAGCTGTCTTACCGTTATCCTGATGAAGGAGATATTTTATTATTTTTAGCAGAAGTTTATACGGAACTTGACGAAGAAGAAAAAGCGATTAATATTTTAGCAGAAATTGATGAAAACGATCCGACTTATCCTCGTGCCTGCCTTCTTGCCGCTGACCTTTATCAAATGCAGGGGCTGGACGAGGTAAGCGAACGCAAACTGCTTCTTGCCTATGAAAAACTGCCGAATGAGCCAATTATTCAATTTGCTCTTGGAGAATTTTATTTAACAAAAGGAGAATACCAAAAGAGCGTTGAATTTTATAAAAAGGTATTAGAAAAAGAAACGACGCTTGCCGGCACCTCTATTCCACAGCGGCTCGCAGAAGCATTAAGTTTATCTGGCCAGTTTGAGGAAGCGCTTCCGTATTATGAAGAAGCATTGAACGAAAAGCTGGAAATTCATACGCTGTTTGGCTATGGATTTACTGCTTTTCAAGCTGGCTATTACCAAACGGCGATTGAAAAGCTGAAAGAACTAAAAGAATTAGATGCAGAATATATCCCATTGTATTTATATTTGGCAAAAGCATATGAGCATGAGGGCGATTTGCAAAAAAGCTATGAAACAGTAAAAGAAGGCCTGAAAGTGGATGAATGGAATAAAGAATTGTTGTTGTATGCAGGCAAAATTGCGCTGAAACTTGGAAAGCCGGATGAAGCAGAAGAACATCTACGTGCAGCGGTTAACGTCGATCCGGGATATATAGAAGCGCTCTTGACATTGACGAAGCTACTCTTGCATGAAGAACGCTACGAAGATGTCGTCGCTTGTATCGAAGAAGCGATGAAGCAAGGGGAGTACGACCCACAGTTTGAATGGGATTTAGCGCGGGCAAAACATCAATTAGAAATGTATTCCGATGCATTAAAACATTACCAAGAAGCATATACTTTCTTTAAGAACGAAGTCGACTTTCTTGAGGAATATGCGTATTTTCTTATCGAGGAAGGAAATCGCAAAACAGCGAAGCAATTGTTTGAGCAAATTTTACAAATTGACCCGACCCATACAGAAGCAGCGGAAATGGTTCTTCAACTGGAAGAAGAATGAAAAAAGCGGTTGCAGGCATTGGAAAAATCGAAGTCTAATAGTCAAAGCATATACCTCTTTCTTATTGAAAATATAGAGGAGGGAAGCGGATTGACAACTCATGTATCCGTAAATGAAAAAAAAGAATTTATCCGCTGGTTTTTGAGCAATTACCAGCTGAAAAGGCGCGAATGTGTTTGGATTTTGAACTATTTAATGAGCCATGATCAATTGATGAAAAAAGTGCACTTTGTGGAAAAAGCGCAATATTGCCCGCGCGGAATGATTATGTCGACGCATTGTGTCGATGATGTGCCGTTTCGTTTTTATAAGGAAAATGTCATGACGACCGACGCGGAAAAGTCATTCCATGATATCCGATTAAATCGGGATGAGGATATCTACATTCAACTGAACTTTCGAGCTTCCTTCCATTCTCCACAATATGTAGCTGTGCTGGAAGAAAATCCGTATATCCCGAAACATTTACAAGTTAATGAGAAAGACCAAATTTTGGCGGAACAATTTTTAGAGAAATCGATACAAAACTTTCAAAGGGAACAGCTGATGAAATTAATTGATGAAGCGCTGGACAGAGGCGATGAGCAGGAATTTAAGCGTTTGACGGATCAATTGAAACGTCTATAAACCTTGCGTATGGTAGCAAGGTTTTTCTTTTTTATGTTAAATATGATATTGTTGAGATGAAATTTACTTAATAAGAGGAGAGAACGGACGTGAAATGGACAGTTAAAGATGTTGAAGTTTATTTGCAAGAAAAAGAATATGTGGATACGGCAGTGATTCCGCTCATCCCACTAACATTGGAAAAAAACGTAAAGTCTATCGTTTCGATGGGAGAGTTTGTGCAAATCATCGTAAACGAGCTTGAAAGACAGTTTAAAGGAAGAGTATTTTTATTCCCGCCTTTTACATATTTCACATCAGAAAACATGGAAGAAAAAACGAAGCGGATTGCCGATTGGACAGACGAGTTAATAGCGAACGGGATGAAGCATATTTTTTACGTGACGTCCGATACGGAGTGGAAAGCAGGAGAAGCGAATTTACCGGGTACGCTTCTTTGGCTGCCATCGATTCCGCTTGAACATATGGACGAAAAATATAAACAGCAAATTGTAACAGATCAAACTTCGCAACTGATGAATTTATTGATTGCGAAGTGGTCATAAGCCAAAATTGTCATAATGTGATAGCGGTTACAGCAAGGAGAATATTGACCTTGTCGACTTCTTGATATATCATTAGGATGTCCTAGTTTTATATGTGTTATGCTATTGTCCGGATGGACTTAACTTTGTATAGAGGGGGGAAAACAATGAGCGATAATAAGCATCGGGTTTCTAGACGTCAATTTTTAAACTACACCTTAACTGGCGTTGGCGGATTTATGGCTGCGGGGATGTTAATGCCAATGGTACGCTTCGCATTGGATCCAGTTTTAAAGGGCGAAGCGGGCGGTGAGATGGTTGCTGTTGCACAGGTGAAAGATATTACAACAGAACCAAAACGCTTCGACTTTAAAGTAAAAGTAAAAGATGCGTGGTATGAATCTGAAGAGCCAAGATCTGCATGGGTGTACAAAGATGACAAGGGAGAAATTGTGGCACTTTCTCCGGTGTGTAAACATTTAGGGTGTACAGTCAACTGGAACGGTGATAAGGAACATCCAAATCAATTTTTCTGTCCATGTCACTATGGTCGTTATGAAAAGGATGGTACAAACGTTCCAGGAACGCCGCCTATACATCCATTAGACCGTTATGAACTAAAAGTGAAAGACGGTACGTTATACTTAGGTAAAGCGAAACCACGAGGGGAGGCGTAATACGTGTTAAATAAGATTTATGATTGGGTTGACGAACGTTTAGATATTACGCCTTTGTGGCGGGATATCGCTGACCATGAAGTTCCGGAACATGTTAACCCTGCACATCATTTTTCGGCATTCGTTTACTGTTTTGGCGGATTAACGTTCTTCGTTACAGTCATCCAGATTTTATCTGGTATGTTTTTAACGATGTACTATGTTCCGGATATTAAAAACGCATGGGAGTCCGTTTATTACTTACAAAACGAAGTAGCATTCGGACAAATCGTGCGCGGTATGCACCATTGGGGAGCAAGTCTTGTTATTGTAATGATGTTTTTACATACGTTGCGTGTCTTCTTCCAAGGCGCATACAAAAAACCACGTGAGTTAAACTGGATTGTTGGTGTACTAATTTTCATGGTAATGATGGGACTTGGTTTCACTGGTTACCTATTACCATGGGATATGAAAGCGCTATTCGCGACGAAAGTAGGTTTGCAAATTGCTGAAGCGACACCTGTGATTGGTACAGCAGTTAAAACATTATTAGCTGGTCATCCTGAAATCGTCGGTGCGCAAACATTAACGCGTTTCTTTGCGATTCACGTGTTTTTCTTACCAGCTGCATTGCTTGGATTGATGGCAGCTCACTTCTTAATGATTCGTAAACAAGGTATTTCTGGTCCACTGTAAAAATTACGATGCACAATGTGCGTTAGCCTATGAGAAAAAGGAGGGGGACATGAAATGCATCGCGGAAAAGGGATGAAATTTGTCGGCGACTCCCGTGTTCCTGCAGAGAGAAAGCCGAATATTCCAAAGGATTATTCGGAATATCCTGGGAAGACGGAAGCGTTTTGGCCGAACTTCTTATTAAAAGAATGGATGGTAGGTTCCGTATTTTTAATCGGTTTCTTATGCTTAACGGTAGCCCATCCATCACCATTAGAGCGTATCGCTGACCCAACGGATACGTCTTACGTTCCGCTTCCAGACTGGTATTTCTTATTCTTATATCAATTACTAAAATATTCGTACGCATCAGGTCCTTACACAGTCATTGGTGCGATTGTCATGCCAGGTCTTGCGTTTGGTGCGTTACTCTTAGCGCCGTTCTTAGATCGCGGACCAGAACGCCGTCCAATGAAGCGTCCTGTCGCGGTTGGAATGATGCTTTTAACTTTGGCGGCGATGATTTTCTTAACTTGGGAATCTGTCGTTACTCATGACTGGGAAGCGGCGGCTGAACAAGGTAAGATTCGTGCGGAAGTGGAAATTGATAAAAACGCAGAAGGCTACAAAATTGCGCAAACGAATACATGTACAACGTGCCACGGTGAAAACCTATCTGGAGGAGCGGCAGCACCATCGCTTGTCGGTACAGGCTTAAGTGCTGAGGAAGTAGCGAAGATCGCCAAAGAAGGAAAAGGCAACATGCCACCTGGTGTCTTCAAAGGTACAGACGAAGAGTTAAAGAAACTTGCAGAATTTATTGCAGGTTTGAAAGCGGAATAATCATACAAAAAGCTGGCTAGCCCATAGTCAGCTTTTTTGTTTACTTCTGTATACTATTGGGAAAGTTGGTGAAATATGAGATTCGTCTTTTCGATGCTCATGCATCGCTCTATTTTATGGATTTTGCTTATTATTAACATATTGGGAACGATTTATGGATACATATGGTACGGCAGTCAACTATCAGAAACTCCGCCACAGTTTCTGTTATTTGTACCGGACAGCCCGACGGCAAGTTTATTTTTTATTTTTGTGCTCATTGCGTTTTTATTAGGGAAAAATTGGCCGCTGTTGGAGGCGCTGGCAATTGTGACTCTGTTTAAATACGGAATATGGGCTGTCGTTATGAATATATTAGTTTGGAAAGTGACAGGAACCATTGATCCTATTGCTTGGATGTTAATTTTGTCGCACGCGGCAATGGCTATTGAGGGAATTTTATATGCCCCGTTTTATCGCATCAAACCGTGGCATTTAGCGTTTGTTGCAATTTGGACGCTGCACAATGATGTGATTGACTATGTGTTTCGGATGTTGCCGCGATACAGCATGCTTGACCAATACATTCCGGAAATAGGTTATTTCACATTTTGGCTGAGCATTGTTTCGATTGGAATTACATATTTTCTTTGTGTTAGACCTAAACGCAGCTGAGCCCCATTAAAATAATGGTCTACTCTTGTCCACCTCTTCATACATTGTTAGTAGGTAGCGGAGGAGGGACAAGGATGAAGAAAAAAATCTTCATATTCATCATGATTTTTATGATGTTATTTCCATATGTTGCATCTTCACAAACAACGGATGAATGGAAAAAGCTTGATCAAATTTCTGATGAGGCGCTGCAGCTGGCCAAAAACAAAAGATTTGAAGAGGCAAAACAAGTATTAGCACATTTTTCTGAGGAGTTTTTTAAGCTCAATGCCCGTGAACGATTAAAGTCAATGGATGAACTCCGTGTGATTACAGTCACTCATGAAAGTGCATTAAAAACAGTAACAGCTTCAACTTTACCAGCTGAAGAGCGGGTTGAGCGTGTTACTCGCTTTCGTCTTGTTATTGATGCGGTTCGTTCTGATCATCAACCGCTTTGGTCAGAAATGGAACACTCAATTATGGACGCATTTTATCGAATGAAAAAAGCGGTTGAAAATGGGAACATGCAAGCATTTCAATCATCGTTTCAGCAGTTTTTAAATCAATATGAGATGATAGAACCGAGTGTAAAAATTGATGTTACGCCTGAGCGATTTAAACGTGTTGATGCCAATATAGAACTGTTAGAGGCGCCGGCGTTTTCTCAGCTTAGCTCTGATGGCCAGATGAAACAACTCCTCCAGATGGAACAAGACTTGCAGGCGCTATTTGACGATGTGAAAAAAGATGAAGCTGACCCATCATTATGGTGGGTGATTATTTCAACAGGAAGCATCATCATTTTAACATTAAGTTATGTTGGCTGGAGAAAATATAGAGGGGAAAAAGAACAGAACAAATTACACGAAAAAGAATAAGAGAGGCTGTCCCATAAGTGTCTGACCTCACGCCAGTCGTACTTATCAAGTGTAATGTACGATAGATTGCGGTTGTGATGTCCGACACTTTGCCTTTGAGACGGCCTCTGTTTGTTTAAGGTTCGATCGGACGTTTATTTTCATCTAAAGTGAAACCTTCTCCCAATACATCATGCACGTCGCTCACGGCAACGAAAGCGTGTGGATCGACGGACGTAATGACGTTTTTTAAGCGGGAAAGTTCATTTTTCGCAATGACGCAATAAAGGACATCGCGTTCACGCTTTGTGTAAGAACCTTGTCCTTTTAATATCGTCACGCCACGGTCCATTTCATTCATAATTTTTTCAGCGATCTCACTGCTTTTTTCAGAAATAATTGTCGCACCCTTTGCTGCATAACCGCTATCCTGCATAAAATCAATGACACGGGCAGCTACAAATACAGCAACGAGCGTATACATTGCCTCGCGGTAGGAAAGGTATAAAATCAAGGATAACGTAATGACAACCGCATCAAACACAAACATTGTCTTGCCCATGCTAATGCCTTTATATTTGTACACGAGCCTTGCAATAATATCGACACCGCCAGTCGTTCCGCCGTAACGGAAAATGATACCTAGGCCGATTCCAATGAACACGCCGGCAAATAGCGCTGCTAGTGTTAAATCGTGTTTTAAAGGCATATGAATCGCATAGCGTTGGAAGATCCAGAGAAAAACAGATAAGCTGACTGTGCCAATAATGGTATATAAAAAGGCATTACGGCCTAGCAATCTCCAACCGATAAGAAACAGTGGAATATTCAATGCTAAATTGGTATAGGAAGGATCCCATTTGAACAAGAAATAAAGAAGAAGTGTAATTCCGGTAAAGCCGCCTTCTGCTAAGTTGTTTTGCATATTAAAATGAACGAGACCAAAGGCAAAAATCGCAGCACCAAGTAAAATAAACAAAATGTTTTTTATTTTTAATCCGAACATAAAGCCCTCCTTGTATATGAAGAATAGTCGGCGACCTTAATTATAGAGGAAGTTATCTTTGCAAGCAATGAACGTAGAAAATATTTGTCAAAATCGCTCGTTTTGGCTAACATGAAAGAATGAGAGGTGACGTAGATGTCAGAAAAAACGATGAGACAATTGCAGGAAGAAGTCGATGCATATATCAGTCAATTTAAAGAGGGCTATTTCAGCCCGCTTGCAATGCTGGCAAGGATGACAGAAGAATTAGGGGAATTAGCCCGGGAAATTAATCATTATTATGGAGAAAAACCGAAAAAAAAATCAGAAAAAGAAAAAACGATTGAAGAAGAAATGGGAGATTTATTATTTGTACTTATTTGTTTTGCCAACTCCCTTAATATCGACCTTCAACAAGCTCATGATTTAGTGATGGAAAAATTTCATACAAGAGATAAAAATCGTTGGACAAGAAAAGAAGAAGCAAAGGAGTAGACGACCTATGAAAACAATCAACGTTGTTGTGGCCGGTCCGCGCGGAAGAATGGGGCGGGAAGCAGTATCATTAGTACATAATACGGAACATTTTCAGCTAGTGGCAGTGATTGACCGTATGAACGATGGAAAAAGTCTTTCTTCTGTAGACGGATTTACCGGAATAGATGTTCCTATTTATACGGACGCTGAGCGCTGTTTTCAAGAAGTAAAGCCGGATGTATTAATTGACTTAACCACTCCGGAAGTTGGAAAAAAGCATGCGGAATTAGCATTGCATTACGGTGTTCGTCCAGTCGTCGGTACAACAGGATTTACAAAAGAAGATTTAGCACGATTAACCGAGTTAGCAGAAGGTAAAGGAATTGGTGCCGTTATCGCGCCAAACTTTGCTGTTGGCGCCATTTTAATGATGAAATTTGCACAAATGGCAGCCAAATATTTCACCGATGTTGAGATTATTGAGCTTCACCATGACCAAAAATTAGACGCTCCATCAGGTACAGCGGTGAAAACAGCGGAACTCATTTCCATGGTAAGACCTTCAAAAAAGCAGGGACATCCAGAAGAAAAAGAAACACTGCAAGGCGCAAGAGGTGCGACATATGATGGGATTCCAATTCATAGCGTGCGTCTACCGGGACTTATTGCCCATCAAGAAGTCATTTTCGGCGGAAATGGACAAGCGTTAACGATTCGACATGATTCATTTAATCGGGCATCGTTTATGTCAGGGGTTAAACTTTCAGTGGAGACAGTGATGAAATTAAATACGCTTGTCTATGGATTGGAAAATATTATTGAATGATAGGAGAGAAAAGCATGAAGATCGCCCTCATTGCGCATGACAAAAAGAAGGCGGATATGATTCAGTTCGCCATTGCTTATCAAGCGATTTTGGAAAAACATGAATTATATGCGACGGGAACGACAGGCTTGCGCATTCATGAAGCGACAGGCTTGCCGATCCATCGCTTTCAGTCTGGACCGCTTGGAGGCGATCAAGAAATTGGAGCAATGATTGCGCAAAATAAGATGGATATGGTCATCTTTTTCCGCGATCCGCTCACCGCGCAGCCGCATGAGCCAGATGTGAGCGCATTAATTCGTCTATGTGATGTATACTCCATTCCGCTTGCAACGAACATGGGAACAGCGGAAATATTAATCAAGGGCTTAGAACGTGGCGATTTCGCGTGGCGAAAAATTATCAATGAAAAACAAGGTGAATAACATGAACGATCGTTCATTACATATATTAGCATTTGGTGCTCATCCGGATGATGTCGAAATCGGGATGGGCGGCACGATTGCAAAATACGCGCGCAAAGGCTATAAAATCGGTATTTGTGATTTAACATTGGCGGAACTTTCATCGAATGGAACAGTCGAATTGCGGCAGCAAGAAGCAAAGGAAGCTGCTCATATATTAGGGGTGACAGAGAGAGTAAATCTGCGGCTTCCGGATCGTAGCTTGCTAAAAAATGAGGCATACATTCATAAAATTGTTTCGGTTATTCGCGAGTATCGTCCAAGCATCGTATTTGCCCCTTATTGGGTGGATCGTCATCCGGATCATGGAAATTGTGCGTCGCTTGTCGAAGAAGCGGTGTTTTCTGCTGCGATTCGACGTTATGAAGATGAAAGAAATTTACCGGCTCATCGCGTCAAGTCCCTATATTTTTACATGATTAACGGTTTTCATCAGCCAAGTTTTCTCATCGATATAAGTGATACGATCGAACTGAAATTAGCCAGTTTGCGTGCATATAAAAGCCAATTTGAGAAAACAGCTGGTTCAGTGGATACACCGCTGACAAATGGTTATATCGAAACAGTAGAAAGTCGTGAGCGGTTATTCGGTAAAGAAGCAGGTGTTCCGTTCGCTGAAGGATTTATTTCCAAAAAACCGATTTTAATTTCACATGATTTATTAGGAGAGATGAAATGAAACTAAAAATTGGCATTGTCTGTTATCCAACTGTTGGCGGCTCTGGTGTCGTTGCCACAGAATTAGGAAAACTCCTTGCTGAACGGGGACATGAAATTCACTTTATTTCATCAAGCGTGCCGTTTCGTTTAAATAAAGTGTACAGCAATATTTACTATCATGAAGTGAGCGTCAATCAATATTCTGTATTTCAATACCCGCCGTATGATTTAGCGCTCTCAAGCAAAATCGCAGAGGTAGCAAAGCGAGAGAAATTGGATTTATTGCACGTTCATTATGCAGTGCCTCATGCGGTTTGTGCCGTGCTCGCCAAGCAAATGGTGGGAGAACATCTCAAGATTGTGACAACATTGCATGGAACAGATATTACGGTACTCGGCTATGACCCTTCATTGAGCGAAATCATAAAGTTTGGAATTGAACAATCTGATATCGTGACAGCTGTATCCAATGCGCTTGTGCAGCAAACGTATGAACTTCTTGATGTCAATAAAGAAATTGAAACGGTTTATAATTTTGTTGATGAGCGCGTTTATCGCAAAAAAGATGTTCATGATTTGAAAAAACAATACGGCATTCGTCCTGAAGAAAAAGTCGTGATTCACGTTTCAAATTTTCGTCATGTCAAACGCGTCCCGGATATTGTAAAGGTGTTTAACCTTATTCAGAAAGAAATTCCGGCGAAGCTTCTTCTTGTCGGTGACGGGCCGGAAATGACTGTTGTTTGCCGCCTCGTGAAAGAGCTAGGATTAAAAGAAAAAGTATTATTTTTAGGAAAGCAGGAAAATCTTGAAGAATTGTATTCCTTTAGTGATGTAAAACTTCTTTTATCAGAAAAAGAAAGTTTCGGCCTCGTTTTATTAGAAGCGATGGCATGCGGTGTTCCGTGTGTCGGAACGAAAATAGGAGGAATCCCCGAAGTGATCGAGGATGGAAAAACAGGGTATCTTTGCAAATTAGGAGCTATTGAAGAAGCAGCAGAAAAAACGTTGCGCATTTTGAAGGATTCTCAGCTTCATGCCTATATGGCGGACGAGGCGCTAAAAAAAGTATACGAAAAATTTCATTCAGAACGAATTGTATCGCAGTACGAATGGATTTATCATCGTGTTATTGAAGGTGTGAAGCCATGAAACAACCTTTTGCCAAAGCGTTACATATTATCAAACAATTGAAAGCACATGGTCATGATGCTTATTTTGTCGGTGGGGCGGTACGCGATTTTTTACTGCGCCGCCCGATTGGTGATGTTGATATTGCTACTTCGGCGCTTCCCGAAGAAGTGATGCGCATTTTTCCAAAAACGATCGGCGTCGGAGTGGAACATGGCACTGTCATGGTTCTCCATGAAGGAACTTCGTATGAAGTAACCACGTTTCGCACAGAAGGAAAGTATGAAGATTATCGCCGCCCTCAATCAGTGACATTTGTCCGCTCGCTTCATGAAGATTTAAAACGGCGAGATTTTACGATGAACGCCATCGCTATGGATGAGCATGGACAAATGATTGATCCGTTTGCCGGGCAGGAAGCGATACAAATGAAAATCATCCGAACAGTTGGAGACGCTAAGGAGCGGTTTTCTGAAGATGCGCTCCGCATGATGCGGGCTCTTCGATTTGTCAGCCAGCTCGGATTTTATTTAAGTGAAGAAACAAAAGAAGCGATTCAAGAGCTTGCTCCGCTTCTTGCCCACATTTCTGTTGAGCGGATCACCGTTGAGTTTGAAAAATTATTGCAAGGTGCCTATAGTCAAGAAGCGCTTTCGTTATTAGTGGAAACGAATTTATATAAGTACATGCCGGGGCTTTGCGAAAAACGAGCACAACTTGAACAGCTTGCCGCACATAATTGGACGCTCTTAACGGAACGGGCTGAATACTGGGGACTGTTTGCTTATTTGCTCGATGTGCAGCAAACATTAATTCCATTTTTGCGCCTTTGGAAGCTGCCGAACCAACTCATAAAAGATGTACAAGCGATTCTAAATATCTTAGGAGAAATTAAACAAAACAATGATTGGACAAAAGAGAAGCTGTATCGATACGGTTTAACGCATGCTTTGTCTGCGGAAAAAATTCGTTCTTTGTTAAGTGGAGAAAAAATCGACATCAACATGGCGAAGCTAAGGCAGCTTTTTGATTCGCTTCCTATTAAAGAGCGAAAGGAGTTAGCCATTAACGGAAACGATTTAATGAGATGGTTTAATAAACGAGGCGGACCTTGGGTGGCGGAAATGCTGACGCTTGTTGAAAATGCCATTATTTCTGGGGAAATTGAAAATAATGATGAGCAAATAAAGGAGTGGCTGGCGCAGTGCAATCGGAAACTCGAAGAAAATTATTAGAATTATTTTCACAGGCAAAAGGTGATTTTATTTCCGGACAAAAAATCAGTGAAATATTGGGCTGTTCACGGACAGCAGTATGGAAGCATATTGAAGATTTGCGAAAAGAGGGATTTGAGTTAGAAGCGGTGCGCCGCCTCGGCTACCGCATTACAAAAGCTCCTGATAAAATTACAGCCAATGAAATTCAGTTTGGTTTGCAAACGGAAGTGCTTGGTCGCCACATTTATTATGAAGAAGAAGTGACTTCAACGCAAAAGATTGCCCATAAGCTCGCCTATGAAGGAGCTCCGGAAGGAACGCTTGTTGTCGCAGAACTGCAAACGACAGGGCGTGGGCGATTAGATCGCACTTGGTTTTCCCCAAAGGGGACGGGAATTTGGATGAGTTTGATTTTGCGGCCAGCAATTCCGCCGCAAAAGGCGCCACAGCTTACATTGCTTGCGGCTGTTGCCGTTGCCCAAGGAATCCAGGAAGTGACAGGTCTCTTTCCGGATATTAAATGGCCGAATGATATTTTGATCAATGGCAAAAAGGCCGTCGGTATTTTGACAGAACTTCAAGCAGAATCGGAGCGAATTCATTCGGTCATCATCGGCATTGGCATTAACGTTAATCAGGAGATAGAGCAGTTTCCTGAGGAGATTCAACGAATAGCTACTTCGCTTTCGCTTGAAAAAGGAGAAAAAATCAATCGCGCTGAACTGATTAAAGCGATTTTATTGAAATTCGAAACATTATACCGTCAATATTTACAGCATGGCTTTCTACCAATCAAGCTGCTTTGGGAAGGGTATTCGGTCAGTATCGGCAAGGAAATTATTGCGCACACACCAAACGATAGCATAAAAGGAAAAGCGCTTGGAATTACCGATGAGGGTGTGTTAATGCTTGAAGCAGCTGATGGAGTGATTCATTATATTCATTCTGCCGACATTGAATTATAAAAAATATAGAAAAGTTGTTAGAATTTTGTTACAATAATAAATGGTTATGGGCAGTATCTTGTCGGAACTGCACCTTATTTGTTAGGGAAAATGTATTTAGTATCTGCCTTGATCCAAAATAACGGACTGGGACAGAGGGATGAAGTCAACCGATATGTGTGAGTACGTCCTTCTTTCTCAACAGCAGGAAAGAAGGATTTTTTATTCATCGTGTCTTCGGTGATTCATTTCCTCTGATAAAAGAGGAGGTATCATGAATGAAAACAAAAAACGATTTTTTAAAGATGAAAGCAAATAACGAACCGATTGTCATGTTGACGGCTTATGACTATCCGTCAGCAAAGTTGGCAGAAGCAGCTTCTGTCGATATGATTCTTGTTGGTGATTCTTTAGGAATGGTTGTGCTTGGATATGACTCAACGATTCCTGTCACAGTCGATGATATGATTCACCATACGAAAGCGGTTCGCCGAGGAGCACCAAATACGTTTATCGTTACTGATATGCCGTTTATGTCGTATCATATTTCGAAGGAAGAAGCGTTGCGAAATGCTCAGCGCATTATGCAGGAGACAGGAGCGAACGCGGTCAAAGTAGAAGGAGCAGACCAAGTATTAGAAGTCATTGCTGCGTTGACGCAGGCAGGCGTACCGGTTGTTGCTCATTTAGGGCTGACGCCGCAATCCGTCGGTGTGTTAGGTGGCTATAAAGTGCAGGGAAAAGATGCAGAAAGCGCACGAAAATTAATGGAAGATGCAAAACGGTGCGAACAAGCCGGAGCGATAGCACTGGTATTAGAGTGTGTGCCGAAGCAGTTGGCAGCGGCAATAACAAGAGAGCTTTCTATCCCAACAATCGGTATTGGGGCGGGAGACGAAACGGATGGCCAAGTGCTCGTCTTTCACGATGTTCTTGGCTATGGTGTGGAGCGAGTGCCAAAGTTTGTCAAAAAATATGCGAACATTCAAGAGACGATTATACAAGCATTATCAAGTTATGTTACAGAAGTGAAATTCCGTAAATTTCCTGAATCAAGTCATATGTTTACAATGAAAGAAGAAGAGTTAACAGCATTGTATGGAGGAAAAGAACAATGATTGTCGTAACGAACATTCACGATATGCAGCAAAAAATGAACCAATTTCGACTACAAGGAAAAACAATCGGCTTTGTGCCGACAATGGGCTATTTACATGAAGGACATGTGGCGCTCTTAAACGAAGCACGCGAACAAAATGATATTGTTGTTTTAAGCATTTTTGTCAACCCGCTTCAGTTCGGTCCGAACGAAGACTTTGATCGCTATCCTCGCGATATTAAGCGCGACGAAACCATCGCCAAAGAAGCTGGAGTCGATGTTCTCTTTTATCCAGATGTAGCTGAAATGTATCCACGTCCTTTGAGCATTAAGACCGTCGTTACTGAACGTGTGGATGTATTGTGCGGGAAATCAAGACCAGGTCATTTTGATGGGGTCGTGACAGTGTTGATGAAACTATTTAATATCGTTATGCCGCATCGTGCGTATTTCGGTATGAAAGATGCGCAGCAAGTAGCCGTTGTTGATGGACTCATTCGCGATTTTAATTTTCCAATTGAACTTATACCTGTTCCAACGGTTCGTGAAGAAGACGGCTTAGCGAAAAGTTCACGCAATGTCTATTTATCCGAAGAGGAGCGGAAAAAAGCTCCGGCTCTATATGAAGCATTACAAAAGGCAAAGGCAGCCGTTGAAGAAGGAGAAAGAAGTCCGGTCGTGATTCGAAATCTTGTGATTGATTATATAAAAACACATACTCATGCTGAAATTGATTATGTGGAGATTTATTCCTATCCTGAACTCAAACCGATACAAGTACTTTCTGGAAAAGTGATTATTGCTGTTGCTGTTCGGTTTACAAATGCCCGTCTCATTGATAATATTACACTTGATGTTAAATAGGAGGGATTTATTCATGTTTCGTACGCTCATGAATGCGAAAATTCATCGCGCTCGCGTTACGGAGGCAAATTTGAATTATGTTGGAAGCATTACGATTGATGAAGATATTTTAGATGCTGTCGGCATGGTAGCAAATGAAAAAGTGCAAATTGTTAACAACAATAACGGAGCGCGTTTTGAAACATATATTATACCTGGAGAAAGAGGAAGCGGTGTGTTTTGCTTAAATGGCGCTGCTGCTCGTCTTGTACAGAAGGATGATATTATTATTGTTATTTCTTACGCGCTTGTACCGGAAGAAAAAATCGCCGAGCATCGTCCCAAAGTAGCGATTATGGATGAAAATAATAAAATTAAACAGTTAATTGTGCAAGAACCGGCTGCGACAGTGTTATAATAGAGGCTGACTTACAAGAGGCTGACCCGAAAGCAAGTGTCAGAACCCACCACCATAATATATAGGACATAACAATGGCTAAAAACACTATATATTGTGAGTTACGCGTGAGGTCAAACACTTATGGGTCAGTCCCTTCTTTGAGTCAGTCTTTTTTCTTTCTTCAATGTTAAAATGTCAATTAGAAATGGTTTAGAAAGTGACTGTTTCTCTGTCAATGAACATCGAGGTGGAACAATGAATCGACGCTTTGTAGTGATTGATTTAGAAACAACAGGAAACTCTCCACAAAATGGGGATCGCATTATTCAAATTGGAATGGTTGTTATTGAAAATGAACAAATTGTCGAACGGTTTTCTAGTTTTATTGATCCTGAGCGCACTATTCCGGCGTTCATCCAGCAGCTAACAGGAATTGATGAAAAGATGATTCAAGGAGCACCACGTTTTCAAGAGTTGGCTCCAAAAGTAACAAAGCTGTTGGAAAAGTCGTATTTTGTAGCACATAATGTGTCATTTGACTTAAGTTTTTTACAAGAAGAACTGCAAATGGCAGGATTTCCGATTTTCGATGGACCGAAAATTGATACGGTAGAGTTGTCTCGCATTTTAATTCCGACAATAGAAAGCTATAAATTAAGCGAATTAGCGCAAATATTAAAGCTGCCGCATGAAAATCCGCATCAAGCAGACAGTGATGCTGAAGTAACAGCAAAACTGTTTTTAGCGTTGCTTGAGAGGCTCAAATCATTGCCGATAGTCACATTGCAGCAATTGCAGCGGCTATCGACATATTTAAAGAGCGATTTGTATCATTTATTAGATGAAGTAATTGGCGAAAAATTTTTGTCATTAAACGATGAGCGACAATTTCATTTTTACCAAGGAATTGCTTTAAAGAAGGAAACATCGGCTTTGCCGAAGGAAACATCGAGTTATAGCGGAGCCTCGTCTTTTCAACAGTTTTCTGAGCGTTTTCAATCGATCCCAATTGCCGGATACGAACACCGGTTAGGACAATGGGAAATGATGAATGATGTGAACGAAGCATTTGAAACATCGCAGCATGCTTTAATCGAAGCGGGAACAGGGATCGGCAAATCGTTAGCCTACTTAATCCCAAGCCTATTTTTCGCTTATGAGCATAAGAAGCCTGTCGTCATTAGCACTCATACATTGCAGTTGCAAGAGCAGCTTATCGAACGCGATATTCCGGTGCTGCGAAACATTGTTTCTTTTCCATTCAAAGTTGCCGTGTTGAAAGGGAAACGTAACTATCTTTCTCTTCGAAAATTTATTCGCTTTCTTCATGAACAAGATAAAAATTATGATACGGTATTAACGAAATGCCAATTGCTTGTTTGGCTGACAGAAACGGAAACAGGCGATGTCGATGAGTTAAACTTGCCATCGGGTGGAAAATTGATTTGGTCTACTTTACAAATTGACAATGATGATGAGCCAGTGAAAGATATTGACTTTTTTCAGCGGGCTAAAAAACGGGCGCTTGATGCTCATCTCATCATTACAAACCATGCCTTTTTACTGCAAGACTTAACAGGGGAAACGCCTTTATTGCCGGCGTATGAGTATTTGTTAGTCGATGAGGCACATCATTTGGAGGACGTAGCAGCCAATTATTTCGGACAGCAAGTAAGCTATGTGACAATTCGCCAATTATTGCGGCGAATCGGCAGGTCAGAAGAAGATGGGTGGCTGGCGAAGTTAAAAACGGTTTGTACCAAATTAGAAATGGGCGTTGAAAGAATTTTTATTGAATTAGATCAAATCATTGCTGAATTGCAATTTGAATTTGATGAGTGGTTCCGCATGATTCGCCGTTACGTGATGCAACGAAAAAACGAAAAGAATACCGTCCGTATTCGCTATCGCTTTCAGCCGATGACAGAAAAAGGAAATCAATGGAAGGCGATTAACGAGTTGCTATGGCGTTTAATCGATCGTACAAATGAACTAATTACAAAATTAAATGACCTGCAGATGATGTTGCGGCAGAAAGAACGAGAAATCGAACGTTTATCGTGCGAATTTGTGTTTGATTATTTTACGGATACGGTTGCTTTCGCTAAAATGACAGAAGCATTACAACATTTATTGTTAAGCGATGATGATCTCGTTGTTCGCTGGATGGAAGTGGATGTGAAAGGGGCAGCCAATGCGATAACGATTTACTCTCAGCCGATTCAGTTAGAAGAATTTTTTGCTGAGCGCTTATTTGCTAAGAAAAAAAGTGTTGTATTAACTTCTGCGACGCTTACGACAAATGGAACGTATTCTTATATTATTTCGCGGCTTGGATTAAATGATTTTTATCCGAAGTGCATAACAATTCCGTCTCCGTTTAATTATAAGGAACAGGTAAAATTAATGATTCCAAGCGATTTGCCGTCCATTTCTGATGTTTCTTTAGAGGAGTACGCTCATTCCGTTGCGATACAACTCATTGAAATTGCTGAACGCACAAATGGAAAAATGCTTGTGTTGTTTACCTCATACGAATTATTAAAATTAACTGCTTCGATGATGAAAGAAATGAACATAGACGAACGTTTTGTGCTGATCGCTCAAGGTGTAAGCAGCGGTAGTGCAGCGAAGCTTACGAAAAGCTTTCGGCAATTTGACCAAGCGATTTTGTTTGGCACGAGCAATTTTTGGGAAGGAGTGGACCTTCCAGGAGACGAGCTTTCATGTATCGTCATTGTCCGCCTGCCATTTGCTCCCCCGGACGACCCGGTGATCGAAGCAAAATGTGAACAAATTCGTGCACAAGGGGGCAATCCATTTTATGACTTATCGTTGCCTCAAGCGATTATTCGTTTTAAGCAAGGGTTTGGACGCCTCATTCGTTCAAGTCATGATAAAGGGGTTGTTTTCGTCTTTGACCGGCGTTTAACGACAGCTTCCTATGGAAAATACTTTTTATCATCATTGCCTCCGCTTCAAGTGCATGAGGGACCTTTACATTCGCTTTTAACAAAGCTTGAACAATGGCTTTCTTAGAACGGTAAAAAAGGCTGTCTCATGAGGAAATTGCTTGCCCTTTTTTGAGACAGCCTTCCTTTAAAGGTGTAGGCGGGGGAATTTTTTATCAATTACATTTTTCAAATAAGCAACGGACCTGTTATAATATAATGGAAAGATGGGGCTGACAGACCCTTCAATCACCATGTACATCATCTTTTATGGTGTGTAAGACCAAGACTTTGATGAGACAGCCCCATTTATAGTGTGGCCATCGTGTTATTTCTGTATAAGTAACAAAATTTGTGTGATGTGGAAGGAGAGAGTTATGGAAAGCAAAATCGAAGTATTAGCAACCGTCAAGATTCAGCATTCACCAGATTTATATAAAATTGTCGATTGTTTAAACCGCACATTAAAAAAAGAAGATTTAATGTTTGGTTTGGCATTGGACGAAAACGATAAAGAAAAAGCAATATTTACAATTTACCGTACATAAGATGTGATGTTATGAAAAAGTGGGGCATCATTCTTTTTGTGTTTATATGTATGATGATTTGGCAAGCAGTCAATGTATATAATGCGGCACTAGAACCGAAGCAGCTTGCCGAATCCAAAGCAATGAAGCGTGCCGTAAGTGAAGTCCATTTTACCGATATTGAAGAGATTTACACATATTATGGGGATCAAGCATATGTTGTCATCGTTGGAACGAACAGTGAAAAAGAAAAAGTGGCTGCTTGGGTGCCAGAAAAAACGGGCAACGTAATCGTCAAAAAGATAAAAAGCGGAGTATCGAAACAAGAGGCAATTGCGAAGTTAAAAGCGGAACGAAATCCGAAAGAAATTATTTCCGCAAAACTCGGAATGGAAAAAGGAGTACCTCTTTGGGAGCTTACATATATCGACGATGATAATCGTTATTCATTTTATTATTTAAGCTTTAAAGATGGTACTTTTTTAAAACGATATAGCTTCCAACAATAACATTTCAGGGGGAAAGGGATTATGAAATTAGCGAAACGCGTTGCGTCACTCACACCATCAACGACACTGGCGATTACGGCAAAAGCAAAAGAATTAAAAGCAGCCGGGCACGATGTGATCGGTTTAGGAGCTGGCGAGCCTGATTTTAACACGCCGCAACATATTATTGATGCAGCCGTAAAAGCGATGAATGAAGGACATACGAAGTATACACCATCCGGGGGATTGGCTGACTTAAAAGCGGAGATTATTAAAAAGTTTAAGGAAGACCAAAACTTAGGTTATGAGCCTTCGGAAATCATTGTATGTGTTGGTGCTAAACATGCTTTGTATACGTTATTCCAGGTCATTCTTGATGAAGGCGATGAAGTGATTATTCCAACACCTTATTGGGTAAGCTATCCTGAACAAGTCAAACTTGCGGGCGGTGTCCCTGTTTATGTGGAAGGATTAGAAGAAAATGAATTTAAAATTACCCCAGAACAATTGCAATCTGCGATAACAGAGCGCACGAAAGCGGTTATTATCAACTCGCCAAGCAATCCGACTGGTATGATTTATACGAAAGAAGAATTAGCTGCTTTAGGCGAAATTTGCTTAAAGCATGATATTTTAATCGTGTCGGATGAAATTTATGAAAAATTAGTGTATGATGGACATAAACACGTTTCCATCGCGCAAATTTCACCTGAATTAAAAGAACAGACCATCATTATTAACGGTGTTTCCAAATCCCATTCAATGACGGGATGGCGAATCGGATATGCGGCTGGTAATAAGGAAATTATTCGCGCGATGACCGACTTGGCAAGCCACAGCACATCCAATCCGACATCAATCGCCCAGTACGCCACGATTGCTGCTTACAGCGGTTCACAGGAAACGGTTGAAGAAATGCGCCAAGCCTTTGAACAACGGTTAAATATTATTTATGAAAAATTAATTCAAATCCCAGGTTTTTCATGCGTCAAACCACAAGGTGCGTTTTACTTATTCCCTAATGCCAAGGAAGCAGCAGCTTTAGCGGGATATCATAACGTTGATGAATTTGTGGCAGCATTGCTTGAAGAGGCGAAAGTAGCAATTGTGCCTGGCTCAGGATTTGGTGCACCTGATAATGTTCGCTTGTCTTATGCAACTTCACTTGAATTATTAGAAAAAGCGATCGAACGTATCAAACAATTTATGGAACAAAAAATGAATCGTTAAAAGGATCCAAAAAGCGGTTTCGTTCAAAAACGGAGCCGCTTTTTCCGGTGGTGATTACGTGTGAGACGGTCTATTTGTCCACGAGAGCTGAACACGGCGCTTCCGCTTTTCTTCTTTTTGTCTAGCTCGGCTCGCAACGCCTTGTGGAAAATAACCTTCCTCTGTCGAAATGCAAGCATTTCTCGTCGGAAGAACATTTTCCTTTGGCGTTAGGCGCTCGCCTCCGCTTTTCTTGATGTCTAGCTCCAGCGGCCTAGCTCTCTGTGCCAAATAACCTTCCCCCTTGAGGTGACAAGCACCTCTGCGGGTGAAGAACATTTGGCTTCGAGAGCTGAACACGGCGCTTCCGCTTTTCGTTCTTGCTTGATTTTTTGTCGAAAGGTATAATATAAATTATGTACATAGCATAGTTTTCGAAGATTTGTTGGAGGGACTTGTACGTGAAAACAACAATTGCTGAAGTAAGTAAATATGTAGGGCAAGAAGTAACGATTGGTGCATGGCTTGCGAACAAACGTTCAAGCGGGAAAATCGCGTTTTTGCAATTACGCGATGGGACAGGTTTTATTCAAGGTGTTGTTGAGAAATCGCAAGTGAGTGAAGAAGTATTTAAAATGGCTAAGTCGATTACTCAAGAGACATCTTTGTATGTAACAGGTACGGTTCGCGTTGATGAACGTTCTCCGTTTGGCTATGAATTATCAGTAACAAACTTAGAAATTATTCACGAAGCTGTGGATTATCCAATTACTCCAAAAGAGCACGGTGTTGAATTTTTAATGGACAACCGTCATTTATGGCTTCGTTCCAAACGCCAGCATGCGATTATGAAAATTCGCAACGAGGTCATTCGTGCTACATACGAATTTTTTAACAATAACGGTTTCGTAAAAGTAGATCCACCAATTTTAACAGGCAGTGCTCCAGAAGGAACAACAGAATTATTCCACACGAAATACTTTGATGAAGATGCTTATCTTTCTCAAAGTGGTCAGTTGTATATGGAAGCAGCGGCGATGGCGCTTGGGAAAGTGTTCTCGTTTGGACCGACATTCCGCGCGGAAAAATCGAAAACGCGCCGTCATTTAATTGAGTTCTGGATGATTGAACCGGAAATGGCGTTTTATGAATTTGAAGACAATTTAAAAGTACAGGAAGAATATGTGTCACATATTGTTCAATCTGTTCTAAAAAATTGTCAGCTTGAATTGAAAACGCTTGGACGTGACACATCTAAGCTTGAACTTGTAAAACCGCCGTTCCCACGCATTACATATGATGAAGCGATTAAACTGCTTCATGAAAAAGGATTTAATGATATCGAGTGGGGAGACGATTTTGGTGCCCCGCATGAAACGGCGATTGCAGAAAGCTTTGATAAACCAGTATTTATTACGCATTACCCAACAACATTAAAACCGTTCTATATGCAGCCGGATCCAAAACGTCCAGATGTCGTATTATGTGCTGATTTAATTGCACCGGAAGGATATGGAGAAATTATCGGCGGCTCAGAGCGTATCCATGACTATGAATTGTTAAAGCAGCGCCTTGAAGAGCATAACCTGCCGATGGAAGCATACAAGTGGTATTTAGAATTGCGCCAGTATGGCTCAGTTCCTCACTCTGGATTCGGTTTAGGACTTGAACGCACGGTTGCTTGGATTACAGGTGTAGAACACGTTCGGGAAACGATTCCATTCCCTCGTTTATTAAACCGCCTGTATCCGTAATTGCACAAACATGAGGCTGTCTCAAACATAATGGTCAGGCCCCTCAACTACAATATATATGGGCAATGGAGAAAACGCCCTTAAATATTGTAATGGTTCGAGGGAGTCAGCCCTTGATGAGACAGCCTCTTTCTTGTCTATGAAGCGTTGATTTTTTTGAAAAAATAAAATAGCAAGTAACATCCGGGTGTCAAATGTTCATGCTATACTTATAGTTGAGGTGTGTTCCAATGAACAAAGAAAAAATGGCGGAATGGTTGGCTGAAGGAAGCATTGCAATTCCGAAGTTGCTGTTGAACCATTACAAAAAAATGGGGCTGACGGAAACGGAGTTTATGTTATTGCTGCATATTCATTCGTATATTGAAAGCGGAGTATTGTTTCCGACTCCGGCGCAAATTGCTGAGAAAATGACGATTAGTCCTGCTGAATGCATGGAAGGAGTAAGACGACTTATCCAAAAGGGATTGCTTGCTATTGAGGAGCATGTCGATGAGCGTGCCATTCGCATTGAAAAGTATTCGCTGAAGCCTCTATGGGAGAAGCTCGTTCACCATCTTTTATCGGAAGCATTTTATGGAGAAAAAGAGCGCTATGAAGAAGAGGAAAAAAGCTTATATACGATGTTTGAGCAAGAGTTTGGCCGGCCGCTTTCTCCGTTTGAGTGTGAAACGTTAGCAATGTGGATGGACCAAGATGGACATGATCCTATGATTATTAAAACAGCCCTTCGGGAAGCTGTATTATCAGGGAAATTGAATTTTCGCTATATTGACCGCATTTTGTTTGAATGGAAAAAGAACGGTATTCGTACGATTGAACAGGCGCAAAGTTACGGAAAGAAATTCCGCAAACACCAACAATCAGCAAAGCAAGCGCAAACGCAAGGAGAATATAAACGCACAGTTCCTTTTTATAATTGGCTGGAGCAGTCTTGAGCGAGAGAAAAACGTCTCTCGTTTTTTCTGTGGAATTAGGCTTTGGAACTCACAACTGGTTTCTCTGTATAAAAAAGCAGGAAGGGGATTGTTTTGCTTAATAAACAACAAATTCGTTATTGTCTAGATAAGATGGCACAAATGTTTCCGAATGCTCATTGCGAGCTTATACACAGTAATCCGTTTGAACTTCTCATTGCGGTTGTATTGTCGGCACAATGTACGGATGCACTAGTAAACAAAGTAACAAGGCAGCTATTTCAAAAATATAAAAAGCCGGAGGATTATTTAGCAGTTTCTTTAGAGGAGCTTCAGCAGGATATCCGCTCAATCGGTTTATACCGCAATAAGGCGAAAAATATTCAAAAACTTTGTCAGATGTTACTCGAGAAATATAACGGCGAGGTGCCTAAGGATCGCGATGAGTTAATGAAACTGCCAGGAGTTGGGCGAAAAACAGCCAATGTTGTTGTTTCCGTTGCTTTTGGAGTGCCAGCCATTGCGGTTGACACTCATGTAGAGCGGGTCAGCAAACGGTTGGGGTTTTGCCGCTGGAAAGATTCTGTGTTGGAAGTGGAAGAAACGCTCATGCGGAAAGTTCCGAAAGAAGAATGGTCCATTACGCATCATCGCATGATTTTTTTTGGACGCTATCATTGTAAAGCGCAATCACCGCAATGTCATGTGTGTCCGCTGCTTGAATTATGTAGAGAGGGAAAGAAGCGGATGAAATCAAGAGGTGATCATCTTGCGCGTACCGAATGAGTTTGTCCATCCATTGTTTTATCGGGAAGGAGAAACGATTGAAACAACCGAGTTAGCGCCATTTCCGCTGATGATGAAAAAGTTTTATTTTTATTACGATATTCTTGCATGTAAAGAATTTGTGGAAAACGAGCCGTGGAAGGATATCGGGCAGTCGATACCAGCTGTATTGCAGCTATGGAAAGAAAAAAGAGAGCAACTTGACATCCTTTTTCAAAATCGTGATCGAAAAGCCGCAAGAGAACCAATGACTCGGGCGATATCATACTTCATGGCATGTTTATATTGGTTAAATGGGACGCGGGTCAAAGGCATTGCCAATTGGGAAAGAGAAGTCAATACATTACGAATCAAGCCGATGAATTGTGTTGAGCGTCTACAGTTTATCTTTGCAAAATGTGATTTATACCACTCTTTTATCCAGTTGGGAGAATTGTTTAATGAGCTGACCAAACTTTATTACAAAAACTTGGCTATTAGCAAAAAGGGGCTATCTCATTATTGATGAGATAGCCCTTTTTTAGTGGAGAGAAGACAATTAATTATTTACTTCACTGCTGTTGTTCTACGCTTCCAGAAGCCCTCGGTCTATTAGGGAGATTATTTGTACCTGGTTCCGTCCCTGAATTATTACCGCCGTCTCCTGTGCCTGTGCCATTCCCGTTATTATTTCCTGGCGGTGGAGTAGTTGGGTCTGGTTGCGGTGGTGTTGGTTGGTCATCATGATCCCCAGGTTGTTCGCTATTATTTCCGTTACCTCCATTGTCTTCATCTCCGTCGTCATCCTCATTTCCGTTTCCGTTAGGCTGTCCGTTATTGTCTAAATTGTTATCAGGTGAATTATCATCAGGTACATTGTCCTCAGGTGATGGCTGTTCTTCTGAATCATTATTTTGGTCATCGGTGTTTTCTCCTGGGACAGTGACAGTTGTTGAGACAGTTTCACTGCGTTGTTGTTCTTTCTCATGAACGGCAGTTACTTCGAACGTATAAACAGCGCCTGGAGTTGGTCCAGTCAGCGTTAATGCTAAATCGGAAGCGGTGAGAACTTGCGATTCTCCCTTGTCATTTGTAATACGAACCTCAAAAGTAACGTCTTCTAATTTTTCGCTATTATAGCCCCATGATAAAGAAATGGAATTAGTAGCAGCATCATAAACTGCTTGCAGATTCGTTACAGGGCTTAATGGTTCAGGCTTATCTTCCGCTACTTTAGTAGGTTCTGCACCTTTGACAAAGCATTCATAGACAATTTCTGTTTCAGGCGTATATTTGCTGGCAATCATCGGAGGATTTGTTCCAATTTTAATCGGCAGCTTAACAACACTTTTCGGCATTTTGAAGTCTCCGCCTTCGCCGTTGTCAACGTGGCTAATTACTTCTCTAAACAGTAAGCGCGGAATTTTTTGTTCTCTCGTTGATAAATACGCTTCATCGCTGCGCTTGCTGAATCCGGTCCACACAGCGGCTGTGTAGTTCGGTGTATAACCGACAAACCAGCTATCTGGAACAGCTCCTTCCGGCAAGCCGAACTTTTGTCTTGTTTCTTTATCGTAGTTAGTTGTTCCTGTTTTTCCTGCAATATGCAAGCCAGGAACGTTGGCAAGTCTACCCGTACCTACACTTGATTTCACGACGGATTTTAACATATCTGTGATCATGTACGCCGTATAGTCTTTCATCGCTGCTTTTGGTTCAGGCGTTAAATCGATTTCTGTGTTGTCTGGGAAGACAATTTTTTTGACAGCATGAGGCTTAATGTACACTCCATTATTGCCGAAAGCGCTATAAGCACCTGCCATTTGCAATGGAGAAACTCCGTCTCTTAAACCTCCGACTGCATATGACTCATATATTTCGTCGAGCCCCATGCCTAGTTTATTCGCAAATTTTTTCGCGCGTTCTAAGCCCACTTCCTGTAACGCTTTTAATGCTGGAATGTTACGTGACTTAGCTAGGGCGACTCTCATTGACATTTGTCCCTCGTATGAACCGTCCCAGTTTTTAATTGGTGTTCCATCGGAATAAGAGTACGGTTCATCAACAAGCTGATGGTATGTCGACCATTTTAAATACTCGATGGCTGGACCGTAGTCAAGAATCGGCTTAATGGTCGAACCAGGCTGACCGACTTTTTCTGTCGCGAAGTTAAATCCGAACGCGACTCCGTCTTTATCGCGTCCGCCGCCAAGAGCGCGAATTTCTCCCGTTTTTGTATCAAGAAGGGCAATGCCTGCCTGTAAATCTTTTTTGTCTGTGAAATATTCGTCAGAGTTTAATAAGTCTTCGACATATTGTTGTGCATCAGGGTCTAATGTGGTGTAAATTTTTAAGCCGTCCTCGAAAACGTTGACGTCTGCTTCGTCAGTTACTTCTTTAATGACTTGATCGATAAATGCATCGTATGGAATAGCCGTATCTTGTTTATATTCTGCAAGCATCGATTTGACAGGTATTTTTTTTGCTTTCTCTGCTTCTTCTTTTGTGATAAACCCGTGTTTTTCCATTAAAGATAATACAACATTGCGCCGTTTTTCTGCAGCTTCCGGGTGTTGGTATGGATTATAATTGTTTGGACTTTGCGGTAAACCAGCGAGCAATGCTGCTTCCGCAAGGGTTAAGTCATTCAAATCAGTTTTATTGAAATAAAACTCTGCTGCTTTTTTAACTCCGTAGATACGGTTGGAATAATAAACTTTATTTAGATACATTTCTAGAATTTCTTGTTTCGAATATTTTTGTTCAAGGCGAAATGCCAGCCATGCTTCTTGAGCTTTCCGTTTTAACGTTTTTTCTGGAGATAAAAACGAAAGCTTAACAACTTGCTGGGTAATGGTACTAGCACCTTCTGCCCCAAATCCTTCTTTCACGTTGGCGATCACAGCGGCACCAAGACGGATAAAATCGAGACCGTGATGTTCGTAAAAGCGCACGTCTTCTGTCGCTAATACAGCTTCCTCTAACACTTTCGGTATTTCTTTATAGGAAATGTAAGTTCGCTTTTCCCCACCGCTTCCGAGTTCAGCAATTTTATTGCCATTCATATCGTAGATGGTTGATGATAGAGGATCTTTTATTTTTGCTTCATCAAGCGGTGGAGCATCCATGACAAAATAGGCAAATGTAGCGATGCCGCTAACCATGCCGATAGTTCCTAATAAAAGCAATGACAATACTAATTTTTTCAAGAAAGAACCCTTCTTTTGTTTTCCTGATTTCTTTGGTTTAGATTGCTGCTTTTTTGCTTGTTTACGTTCTACACGAGAACGATATTCCTCTGTCATAAGCCAATCCTGCCTTTCTAATATTTGAAAGATTAATTTTGCGCTAACGGTCCGTTATAATTCACTCTTAAACGGACGCCTCGTTAAAGTAGACTTTTTCTACTATTTTAATATAATCAATCGGTGGTTGATAGCCAAGCGAAATGTAATGGCCGTATTGTTCGACTTCATGCTTGGCAATCGATTTTCGGCCGCCAGTTTGATGGCGATGCCAAAACGTGAGCAAGTGTTTCGCATCCAGAAGATATGTTTCATTTAATGTAGTAAACCGTAAAATCACAAAACAAATGCCGTCGTGTTCAAGAATTTGTTTCATATGATGAATTTGGTGTTCATGGAAGTTTTGCAGCGGGAACGCTGTTTTATTCCGCGTTTCTTTTGCTTCAAAATCAATATATCTTCCTCTATATATTCCGTTATAGTCGGTAGTGGATGCCTGTTTAAAATAAGCCTCTTTAATGACGGCAGCGCTCCGCTTTGGATAGTCAACATGAACGATTTGGATAGGAGTTGGCTTTTTATGAATAACAGCAATGCCATGCTCCCGATAAAATTCATTCGTAGCATTCAAGTCGTTTTCTAGTGTCATTCCGCGATTTGCGTAATTTGTTTCAAGCGGAGAAGCAGGCTTCGCTTGGTTATTTACCTGATGATAAACTCTTCCCCCGGGATATTTGAACATCACGGCTCATCTCCTTTGAATGCCTATAATTATATCACAGCACGGGAAAAATGGAATGTAAATCATTTGGCAGTTAACGAAAAATACTGTCACAGTAATAACGGTTACCATAAGACAAGCTTTTTTGTCAAAAATATTTATACGAGGTGTTATTTGTCGAAACGCCGCGATATGAAAGAGTATACCACTTTCTTTGCCGAATACCTTCTAGTTTTGTCGTCTAGGCAGGGAGGGAAAAGGAAATAGCGAATTTTAATAGCCAAAGAGGGATTGGGGGAGGAGAAAAGATGGAAATGCGCTGGGTGAAAAAGGAAGAAGTAGAAAAGCAGTTGAATGAGATTTTTCAATTAATGCAGGAGATTGATTATAAAATGGATGATATCATTCACTCTGTTATTGTAGAACATTGCAAACAAAAAGAAGCACATATTCATGAATTGACAAAACGGTTGGAAAAGGTGGAAAATCATTTAGACAGCGAAACAATGAAACAAGCAGATGTTTTTCAAAACACTGTCCCGCTGTCGGCATTCAGTTCATAACTTCAGTTATTGCTAAACAACATGAGGTGATATCATTGAATCAACAACTTCGACAACTTACAGAGAATCTGCTTGAGTATAATCATCGCATGCTGGTCATTGCCGAACAGACACAGCATAGCAGCAATGAGTCTGATTTTTTTGGCACGGTAAAACCGTTTGCCGATGAAGTAAAACAAGTCACAGATACATGGAAAGCCATAGCGTTACAATGGGTGCACCATGAGAAACCGAAACATATATACCCTCTGCAAATTGAAGCAGTGAGTGAAAACATCGAAAAATTATCGGTTGAAATCTTTTACCCAACAGTAAAATTGCATAGAATCAAGCAGTTGCATCAGTCGATTGAGTATACATTGATGCTTATCATTGAACGTCTACAGGAAATGCCCCCGCAAAAGAAATGAGCAGGGGTCTTTTTATTTCGTATCATAAAATAAAGGGAGGTTTTTTCATGTAAGAATTTTCCTCCCTTAATTCAGCGGTGTTTGTGCATATTGTTCATGAAACGATGTGCAAACGCTACAAATCTTTTTCTACGTTAATGGAAACAGGACGATTTTCTTCACTTGCGGCAGGTTCAATCGCAAACTCAACTCTTTCCGTGTTTTTTGGAGGAACATTTGTGCCGTACTTTGGTTTTTCTTGTTTATGTCCTTTACGTTTATGGTTAAAATGAACGCCTCTACCCATGATGAACGCCTCCTTTTCTTTTTTACTATGGCATTTCTGGAGTATGAATATACATAAAAAGGGTCTGACTCTAAAGAAAGTGTCAGATCCCATATAGTACATAACGTTAGATAAGAATACTATATATGATGGATTTCGCGTGAGATCAGACACTTTTAAGTCAGCCCCTTTATTGCTACTTATAAGCCAACATATTCACCTTTATAGTGGGGAGTACATGCCCCTGCTGCTTCTAATTCGCGAATGATATCGCGGTATTGGGCAATTGTCATTTGTCCGCGAAGGTAAGCTTGTCTTGCGAAATCAAGTAATTCGTTAACATCGGCCGGCTCATAATTTCTGACGGAAATAAAATTCATTTTTAATTCCAGTACATTCACGTACAACTCCCCCTTACTTCCTTTTTATCCATCTTATCATAAAAGTAAAGAATTTATGTAAATTCAAAAAATTGAAACTTCCGACAATTCGTGACATATTTTTTATTTCACCTTTTTGAGGTAAATGTCATACATTGATAGCAGCCTAACTTTCGGGGGAGGAATTTTCAATGTATCGTTATCCACAATCCGGCATGTTTCCAGCGCCTTCATCAGCTTTCCCGTATTATGATGTATCGCATCCTTGGCACATGCAGCAAGCATTTCCATATTATCAAGGACCTCCATATCATTCAATGTGGCAGCAACCTTCTGCTTCACCGTATCCAACTCCTTATCCGAAGCCGTATTCGCCAATCAAGCCGCAAGCGCCTGGATGGCAGTCCATCATGTCGCAGTTTAAAACAAAAGATGGAACATTTGATATTAATAAAATGATGAATACAATGGGGCAGATGGTGAATGCTGTCAACCAGGTAGGCTCAATGATTAAAGGGCTGTCGCAAACGTTTAAAATTTCATGATATGGTTATAGACGAGAGCTGGTGTTAGGCATATTGCGGAGATAAAAATGTCATCATTGACGAAAAAACCGCGGTATGTCGTTCACCGCGGTTCTACAATAAAAGCTCATAAACTTCATTCAATTGATATACACGCTCAAAATCTTGCTCATCCATCGCATATTTTATTTCATCCGGAAGAATGCGATCTAAAAACGCGACTTCTTTTTGTGATAAATCACGGACAAACTCTCCTTCATTTCTATACGGGTTCCTTATCAACTTATGATAAATGATACGAGGAGTTTGATCATGGTGTTCTGTATAATTCGATAAAATCTCACGTAAATAAGCTAACGTCTTTTCCACTATTTTTTCTCCTCCTCAAAAAATGCTTTCAATTCTTCACTGGCTTTATTTCCTTTGTCAATGTATGGATTTTCTTCTGTTATTGTTTGTGGGTCTAAGTTCGTTTTGATGACAAGCTTCACTTCCGTCGACGGTTCAGCAATGATTCGGTGAAAACTTCTGTCTTCATGCTTATCCATTTACAACACCTCCTAGAACTAGAGTGACGAAACAAAGCGGAAAGTATGTATGAGTGAAACGGAAGAATTTGTGAGAGTAAACATAGATGAGAACGTGTAAACTATTGAATGAAAATCATTAAAAGAGGTGAGAAATGATGACAAACCGCAATGATAATCGCGAACGAAAAAACAAATATCCGAACAATAAGCTAAGCAATGAATTTGCCAAAGAATTCAACATTCAAAACGATCCGACGCCAGAGGAAAATGCAAAATACGGCAGTAAATCTCATAAAAATTAAGGCTGCCTCAATCAGTGTCTGATCTCACACATCATAATACATTGTTTATGGTGGTCGTGTGGTCTGACACTTTACTCGAGGGCAGCCTCGTTTATTGATTTGTTCTACGTTTAGTTTTCTTCCACATCAATCAATTTTCGTCGCTGTGGGAAACGAATGACTAATTTTCCATCGTGAAGCGATGCTTTTATTTCTTTTTCTGAAACTGGGTAAGGCAATGGAATCGTTCGTTTAATATTTTGATAAGTTTGTTTTTTCTGATAAGTGTGAGACTGTTCATTTACTGATTCAATCGTTTCATTGTTTTTCACAGTCAAAATTAAATGATCGTCAATAAACTCTAATTCAATTTGATTGCTCTTTACATTCGGAAGATGAGCGGTAATGATGTATTCTTGTTTTGTTTCATGAACGTCAATTGGGATATATGTTTGCTTAAACGTCTGCTGGAAATAGTCATCAAGCGTTTCCAGCATTTTTTGCAATGGGCGCTCATCGAAAAATTCCTCGACTATGTCCAACAAATGTTGAAGCGCATCAGTGTCTTGTTTCTTCTTGATTGGTGGTTGAAATTGTTCACTCACAACAGGCAACTCCTTTCATGACCGTTCATCAGATTTTCAATTTAGTCTATGCATCAACCATAAAAAAGTGACTTTATAAAAATAAATGAAACTTTTTTCGTTCAAATACGTCTTATTAAAGTAGAAATGGAAAAGAGAAGCTGTTTAAAGAACAAAGGTCAAAATTTCACTATTATTTGCGAATTTTATAATGGATTTGAAGCAGAAGATGTTGGTAGGACATTTGTACATATGTTTCAAATTTATTGATGAAAGGTGAGAGAAATCTTGGATCATTTCCAACGAGAGGAAGTTGCAGAAAAAAATCGGGTTCGCCGTGTTGTGGAAAAGTTTAAAAAACGCGGAATTAATATCAGTGCTTGCAAGCCAAGAGCAGCTATGTCTTTATCAGTGGCAAGTGCATTTGACAACACGAAAAAGATGTTTTGTTGCGGTGAGTTTAGCGAAAATTTTTACTAGATAAATGAAAAATTTATGCTATAATAAAAATAAGTTAATATTTTGTCAGGAGAACAGGAGAGACCATACATGCATGATAAGTGTCGGCTTGTCATGTTTGTAGTGGTCTCTTTTTATTTTTTAAGGGGGAGTTTGGAATATGTTTTCAAGTAGAAAACGTCAAATGTTTTTAGAGAGAATGAATGAAAGTGTATACGATGTGCTCATTATCGGAGGGGGGATTACCGGATGCGGCATTGCGTTAGATGCGGCAAGCAGAGGCTTGAAAACCGCACTCGTTGAAATGCAGGATTTTGCAGCTGGAACCTCGAGCCGTTCCACAAAGCTTGTTCATGGCGGGCTTCGTTATTTAAAGCAGTTTGAAATCAAAATGGTGTCCGAGGTTGGTAAAGAAAGAGCCATCGTCTACGAAAATGGTCCGCATGTTACGACTCCGGAATGGATGTTATTGCCGATTTATAAAGAAGGGACGTTCGGCAAATTTACGACATCGATTGGACTGAAATTGTATGATTACTTGGCGGACGTGAAAAAAAGTGAGCGGCGGAAAATGTTGAACGTTGAAGAAACGTTGAAAAAGGAACCGCTTTTGAAACAAGAAGGTCTTCTTGGTGGTGGCTATTATGTTGAATATCGAACCGACGATGCCCGGCTAACGATGGAAGTCATAAAAAAAGCGGCAGAACTCGGAGCGCATGCAGTTAATTATGTCAAAGTCGAAGAATTTCTTTATGAAGAAAAGAAAGTGATCGGTGTGCGCTGTGTCGATCAAATCAGCCTGCACTCTTACAACGTATATGCGAGAAAAATTATTAATGCGGCTGGTCCTTGGGTAGACACATTGCGCGAAAAGGACGGTTCAAAATCAGGAAAAACGCTTCGCTTAACAAAGGGAGTTCATATCGTGATTGATCAAAAACGGTTCCCGCTAAAGCAGGCGATTTATTTCGATACACAAGATGGGCGTATGGTTTTTGCCATTCCACGCGATGGAAAAACATATGTCGGCACAACGGATACGTTTTATAACGAAGATATTGCCAATCCAAAAATGACATCAAAGGATCGTGAATACTTAATAAACGCTATTAATGGAATGTTTCCAAGCGTTCACCTTACAGAAAAAGACATCGAATCGAGCTGGGCGGGATTGCGTCCGCTCATTCATGAAGAAGGGAAGGCGCCTTCTGAAATTTCCCGTAAAGACGAGATTTGGCAGTCTCCATCAGGGCTGATTACTATTGCAGGCGGGAAATTAACAGGATATCGAAAAATGGCCGAAACGGTTGTCGACTTAGTAATGAAGCAATGGAGTGAAGAAGGATACGGAACATTTAAACCATGCCAAACGAAAACATTGCCGATTTCCGGTGGGAATGTCGGTTCTTCCCATGCTTTTTTACAGTTTGTAGAGAAAAAGGCGATAGAAGCGCGGCAGTACGGTTTTACAGAACAACAAGGAAGACAGCTGGCGAAACAATATGGAGCGAATGTAGATCAGCTTTTTGAAATTGGCGAAAAATATAATGAAGAGAGCGGGATACCACGAGACATATTTGCAACCCTTGTCTATGCAATAGAAGAGGAGATGACTGTTAAGCCAGTCGATTATTTTATTCGCCGGACTGGAGCGCTGTTTTTCAATATTGATTGGGTGCGGAGATGGAAGAAGCCGGTCATCAACTATATGGCCAGTATTTTAAACTGGACGGAAGAACAAAAGCAGGCGTATAGTGAAGAATTGGAACAAGCGCTGCATGACGCAACGGTTCCATGCGATGAGTCATTGTTAAAAATAAGCATATAATTGAGAAAAACAGTGTCAAGAATTTTTCTTAGACACTGTTTTTCATTTCTGAAAGTTTTTCTAAAATTCGCCGTTTGCGGTATAACATTTTTCCTGATTCAGCAATGCCTTCAATCATTGATTTATTTAAGATGGCGCCAAAGATAATACCGACGATAGGAATCAGTTGAAAAAGCTTTTTCCAACCATATTGGTCACGGAAGGTCACCACCACTTCCCTCCAACCTTGCAGCTGTGAAAAAACTTGTTGATGTTCATGATGAATAGACGTTAATTGTTCGAGAATCGCTTTTTTGCCGACAATGTCAGCGGAGGAAAATTGTAAGCATTTAATAATAAAAATTCGTTCCTTTTTTTCTTTTGGATCGTATCCGTAAGCAATTGCGATTTCTTGTAATGTTTTTAAAGCAAGACCAAGTAGTGCAGGAATGTCGATTGCAAGCGTAAAAATGCCGCCGACACCGGTTGTTGCGCCTTGATATTGAGCAAACGTGGTGCGGGATTGCACGATTTCGTCACAGACGCGGTCCATTGTTTCAATAGGAAAATGCTTTACCTGCTCCAATGGTGGAATCGTATCATTTTGGGCAAATTTACTCAATATTTTTTGTTCTTGAACGAGATATTGTCCACCGGTTTGAATATAGCTGCCAATTTCATCAAGAAGCTGACCGACCTTTTTATGAATGAAGGACGGGGTCAGTTTATCTAATATTTTAAAAGGCAGTCGTCCAAGCCTTTCCCAAAACCATAAATCTTTTTGTTCTTGTTCCCAGCACTCTAGTTTCTTGAGTTCTTCTTCCAAAAATTCTCTTGTTTCCATTACTAACAACGCTCCTTTTATAGACAAGGTGTGCTAATTCTGCCTTTTTTATACGTTTTAGAAAATAAGATTGTTTCAATTTACCGCAAAAATTTGCTGCTCAACACACAGAAATATTTCCAAAAAGGTCATAATGCCCAAATGATTCGCGAAGGCAGTAGCTGAACAGAGGTTGTCTCAAAAAGAATAGGTCAGACTACACACCCCCTATATCATTGATGGCTTGTGTGAGGTCAGACCCTTATGAGACAGCTTTTTTATGACATATTATTAATGAAACTCAATATCGACGCGCTTTTTATGTTGGGAAGTCGTTTTCGGAATATGGATTTCAAGCACGCCATTTTTATACGATGCTTTTATGTTTTCGGTAGAAGCGTTAGTTGGCAAAGTAATGGAACGCTGGAACCGTCCGAAAAAGCGTTCACGGCGATGGAGTTGCTCTTCTTTTATATCTTGGTTGCGCTGGATGGTGCCGCTAATTGTTAACACATTATTGTTCACATCAATGTTCACATCTTCTTTTTTCTCAAGGCCTGGTAGGTCGCAAGAAACAATGTATTCATGGTCTGTTTCGTGCATATCGATGCGCGGCATGCTCATATGTTCTTCAAAGCGGGAAAATAATGAAGGAAAATCGGTTGAGAAGAAACGGTCAAAATCGCGTCTTATCGTATCGAAATGACGGAATGGATCGTACGGAATTAACGACATAAAAATCCCTCCTAAAGAATGAATTCGCTACATATTTTTTGCGAAAATCGCCGTTTTATGTGAAAAAAAGAGCCATGGGCGGCTCTTTTACGGTGCAGTTGAAGGAAGTTCAATAATGACTAATTTTATTCATAACTTCAAGATGCAGTTTAATTAACTCGAGTTTTTCATGATCGCTTAAGGAGGAGAGCATAATTCGCTGCAGCGCGATATAAAATTTCACTTCAGGAGACTGCCGCACGCGTGGATGCGTCATTTCATCGCGAAGTTCTTTCTCGATCGTTTCAAGCAATAACTGTCGGCTATTTTCCTCGTTTAAGTTTTGGTCATTTGCTAACGAACGATTTGACCATAGTTGGCGATAAGCGTTCAACAATTCAACAAAAGATCGCTTCATTTTAGGAAATCCTCCTTTCAGATTTATGTAATGTACCGATGAAGTTTAAGGGTTATGATAAAATTATACGTAAATAATAAAAAACTCGCTATGATATGATTTGTAGGTTGTCGCAATCGAAAATATATTGACAAAAACAATAGAACGTGGTAGATTGAGGAAGTCATGATCCTATCAAGCCGTTTTTGTTGAATTTTTATATGTAAAAATATATTGACAACCCCCTTTATTTGAATATAATAATTCTTGCTTGCTTTTAAAATATTTGGAGGGGTAGCGAAGTGGCCAAACGCGGCGGACTGTAAATCCGCTCCCTTTGGGTTCGGCGGTTCGAATCCGTCCCCCTCCACCATTTTACAATGAGCACAAAAAGAGTGATAGGGGCATAGTTTAATGGTAGAACAGAGGTCTCCAAAACCTCCGGTGTGGGTTCGATTCCTACTGCCCCTGCCAAGAGACGGCGGCTATGGCGAAGTGGTTAACGCACCAGATTGTGGCTCTGGCATTCGTGGGTTCGATTCCCACTAGTCGCCCCATTTCAATTGGTCCATTTAGGTATTTGTTATACTAGTGTCGAATGATTTTCGAAATTTCCTTGTAGAAATTTCAGAAATAATTCTGCGGTGTTGAGTCAAGAGACGTTATATAGTATTTGTAAGGTAAATAAGTCAATGTCGGATGATTTCCCCAATTTCCTTCTGAAATTTGTGAAATCATCCTGCGATGCTGAATCATGTAGCATACTCAAGGAAGCATCTCGTGAAGAAGATTCAATGGGCTATAGCCAAGCGGTAAGGCAACGGACTTTGACTCCGTGATGCGCTGGTTCGAATCCAGCTAGCCCAGCCAATATGCGGAAGTAGTTCAGTGGTAGAACACCACCTTGCCAAGGTGGGGGTCGCGGGTTCGAGTCCCGTCTTCCGCTTTTCAAATGGCGGCATAGCCAAGTGGTAAGGCAGAGGTCTGCAAAACCTTTACCCCCGGTTCGAATCCGGGTGCCGCCTCCATAGTGCGGGTGTAGTTTAGTGGTAAAACCTCAGCCTTCCAAGCTGATGTCGTGGGTTCGATTCCCATCACCCGCTCCATGAAGGGCCTATAGCTCAGCTGGTTAGAGCGCACGCCTGATAAGCGTGAGGTCGGTGGTTCAAGTCCACTTAGGCCCACCATATGAAATGTTCCATAGCTCAGTACGTCCGAGTAAGCATTTTTGGAATGACTACAGCGTACCAATCGAACTACGTCTTGAATAAGCTTACTGAGATTGGGATAGCGCTAGAAATTGAAAAAGTAGCAATAAAATCAAATATCATTTTATACTGTGTCCCAGTAGCTCAGCAGGATAGAGCAGCGGCCTTCTAAGCCGTCGGTCGGGAGTTCGAATCTCTCCTGGGACGTTACATTTACGGAAATCCCCGTTATATCAACGTTTTGTCCCGTTTGACCAAACGGTAATTATGCGTTGATGTCACGGGGATTTTGTTGTTATACCTCGGAGCCTTAACAAACAAAAGTAAAAAACGCCTGCCTAACGTTGGCAAGCGCTTATTTTGTTGCGTATTTCTTACGCGCTTCTTCATATTGATCGGTTAATTTGATAACCACGTCGCGGATATGCGAATCCCAGCACTCGCGGCAGTATGTATTAATATCCCGTCCATCAATTGTAATATCGATAAGTTCCGACTTTTCGAATAAGTTGCAGCAATAATCGCACATATCGGCTGTCTCGATTTTCATTCGAATCCCCTCCGTTAATAAAAAGCGAATATACGTTCGTATTATAACCGAAAATTTTACCGCCTGCAAGTTACAGACGGTTTAATAAACACTAGACTCCTGTTTAAATCATAATAACCGCATGTTCTTTCGGCGAACTATAATAATAAACATTTCCCCATATGTTACTTACTTTTTTATTGCTGTTTTGACGTTAACCAATGAATAAATTTGAGGTGCCATATGAGCATTCCATAAAGAAACGGATATAATATGGCGGAATACCATAAATTCCATTTATTGTGATGCAAAAAATTTGCTTTAAGCGCTATCCACTCGTAAAAGGTAGAGAAGATGGACCACAAAAGCAAATATAAAATTTTTGCTTTTTTTGAACCGTGATAAGGATACCAGTTTATGATAAGCATTGTAGCAGCAGGATATATTCCAAAAACCACTAATAAAGTTTTTCCTTCAATGAAATAAGGTTCAAAAAAGTAATACCAATTATATTTATCTGTAAATCGATCGACAAATTCTGAAACAAATAAACTAAATAAAATGGAAGAGTAATATTCATATGGAGATAACTTCTTTTTCATGAGAAAAGCAACAAGATTAAAGATGAAAATGGAAATAAAAAGAGTAACCACTATTATTCCCCCCGAGTTTATTATTGCGCTGATGGGGTATATTGATACTTTCAAAAATCAAAGAAGTCGACTAAGGAGTTGGCTCTTTTTGATTGCGCTGGCCTCTCAAGCTCATATCTATTTCCATTTTCTTATGCTGCTATCAATTACTACAAAATATGTTCAACCCTGGTATAAAAATTACGGGGCAATTTTTTGTAATCTCTGGGTAAACCAAAACGTCTGTCTAACGTTGTGAAGGGACTTAATATAATAAATGTTAAGCTCTGACTTATCCAATCCCCTAATTACGCCTTTTAACGCGTTAATCGCATGTTCTTGCGTGTAGCAATCGTCATACATGGAATTAACAATGCGCAACAGGCGCAGTTTCAGTTCGACGATGGAGCGTGTTTACCAGTTAACATCCTACTCAATTCTCTCAATAACCGCCGCTAAATCTTGATATCATGCGCTCGCTGAATCGCAGCACTTTCCAACTATTTCTGCGTAGATAAGCGTCTTTTCGCCGAGCATGAGCTTTTTGTTGTAAAACGATAAAAGCAAAGGTTCAGACTCTGACACATGGACAGATTGTAAGTCTAAGAATATTCATTTGTTGCTCCTTGAAAATCTATCACGTATTTTTTTCAATCTTGCATGATACTCTAAGATCTCAATTCTTGCTTTTTCAGCTAGAGGTGCAATTGGTCGCAAGTCTTTTAATCTCCAATAATCAACAATGACATCAAGCACTTGATCAAAATATTGAAGCGGACCATAATTCGCTTCTTTTGCAATGACAGCCATTCGATTTTCAAAGTCAGGCATCACAGCACCTGGCATTTTAAAATTCATAATCACGTTGGCAATGTGATAGCAATAATTGGGTTCCAATTCCAAATGCTCCCGAATGACATCCCGATAGAACGCATAATGAAGTGTCTCATCTTTGGCAAGACGGCGTAATAACGTAGCAAGATCTGGATCATGCTTGCTTGCAACCTTGGCTACATTATTGTAAAACACCATCGTTGCAAGCTCTTGTAACGTCGTATACGTCATCGCTTCAATTGGTGTATGAAAATTAGCCGTAAATCCATTCTCAACGACTGATTTTCTTAACTCATGTAACCGTTTAGGATTAACATTTCGCGTGAGCAGCAAATAAGTCTCTAATAAATCAGAATGTTGATCTTCTTCTGAAGTCCAAGTATGGATAAAATCCGTAATAACAGAAAGGGATCCTTTAAAGGTTTCGGATAAATAGGTAGTAAACCATGGTAAGTTTACTTCTGTTAATAGAGCGGTTTCAATAGCAGTAATCACACCGGAAGGAAGAGTAACTTGACTTTCATCCCAAGGAACTCTTTTAAAGTCCATTCCCTTATCCCATGGTAAAAACTCATGATAGCCCCAATCAATCTTCTTTGCTCGTTCTTTATGTTGTTCATAAAGTTCTTTCAAACGTGGCTCTAATCGAAAATCTAAATCGTTTGTTAGCATAGTATTCTCCTTTTCTCACTCTATTTAGCAAAATAAAAACTCGTCACCATTTTTAACGTAAATGGGAGTTCGCAATAAGATGATGATCGATAACGAGAATGATGTTAACGCTCCTGTTAATCATTGTAAGTTTTAGTATTGTACAAACCGGGTAAAAGTATAATTACATACAGAATGGGAGGGGGTGTTTCTACACCATTACCCTCTTTTTTATTGGTCATTAGGACTTATATGGGGTTTTTGGTAAATTATTGACTTCATATGCAACATGTATTCCGGACTCGATTGCACCTTGGATCCAACCGTGGGTAGTTGAAGCATGTTCGCCAGCAAAATGAACCCTTCCTTCAGGAGTGGAAATATAAGGAGATAGTTCGGTTGCTTGCTCTGGTTTAAACATCGTGAAAGCTCCGCCAGAATAAGGATTTCGAACCCAACTGAAGCTTGTTCCTGTTTCAAACTCACGATATACTTGTTTACCATGTATGGTGGCCAAGTTTTTTAATACATATTCCATGCGAAATTCACTGTCCAAACTGTCCCAAGGTATCGCATCATCTTCCCATGTATAACTAGCTAAAATAACACCCGATCCTGTTGTACCGAGGTTATGACTCGGGTATTGACTATACGTAATCGGGAGATCAGTAACGGTTTTCCCACCATACATGCCTTCTTTTTCCCAGAACCTACTTTTAAACTGGATGCCTGTCTTTGTAGAGCCCACATAGTGAAGTTCTTGAATCGCCTTCCATTTATTATAAGAAAAAGAGTCGTGTGGTTCAATCTCCACAAATTGTAAGATGGAAAAAGGAATGGTCACAATCGCAAGATCACCGGTGATTTGGAATGGCTCCAAGATTTTTGTATGGACCGAATGAATCGTTACTTGGTTGTCGTGCTGCACAATTTTCCTCACCTTTTGTCCAAACATGATATTCTCTTTCAATTGAGGGACAAATGCTTTAGGAAGTTGGTCGTTCCCACCCGTAATTTCATAGAAACGAATATTAGGGGTAAACAAAATCATTAGTTCACGTAACATTTCCAGGAAAGAAAGCTCTAGAAATCCTCCAAGTGAAAGAATTACTTTGATCATATCGATGGCACCTGGAGATAACGAGACTCCAACTGGGTTATATTTCAAATAAGTTTGCATCGAGTATTTATCAAATTCTTTTATGACCAAAGGCCAATTTCTCCGTGGGTTTTGGTTAATAAAATCTGTCACAGGTTTGATTGCTAACTGAAGCAACTCCGTAGCCGTTTTCCCTCTTTCATGTGGGGCTACCGGAAAGCCAAAAATATCAGGGTTCTGTTCATACAGCTTTAAACGAGTTTTGATCCCTCTAGCATGGAGAATATCGTTAGGAGTACTGTTGAAAAACCTATTAACTGGAAGACGGAATTTGTTTATATATTCCAAAGTCAAAAAATGAATATGAGGAATACGCATCGCGCCAGCTTCAAGATACTGATCATCCCTAAAATCGGATCGCAACGTATAGATTCGTCCTCCTACCCTCTCCGAAGCTTCAAGAATTGTCACGTGGTGTCCAGCTTGCTTAAGCAATGAGGCCGCGACTAGTCCTGCCATACCTGCGCCAATAATGATAATCTTCTTCGGGATTTGGGTTTTTGGAAGTCCATTTCTGATGATCGAAATCATTTGCTCCGTTGATAACTTAGGAAATATGTAGCTTGACATCCTTTCACTCCTCTACGATGCTCATCAGACCATGAGCTGATAAAAAGATGGCTTACTGTCATCTTATTCAGCTGGATCGTAAAGATATGCAAAAAAGGAGCAGCATACATGCTGCTCCTTTCAGACTGTAGACAAAGTCGACAAGCTACATACATTCTAAAAAATCATCATCCTGCGTTACGATATCCATCCAATGCATAAGAAATTGACTTTCTATGCAAAGGTGGATTTTTTCATGTTATTAGATGGTGCGCTTCAGGAGTTTTTTTATCACATTCAGGTCAAAAATTACACGGAACGAACAAGGAAAGGAAACAAGGCATTAATAGCCCCGAATAGTGAATACAATCTGTAATAAATTCCTAAGAGGCATAAATTGATTCTAAATAACGGAATATTTTTGCTTTTATGTTAGAAAAGTGTTATAGTGGTTTTAAACCATTTTACTTTTAATACAATTAGAGATTTAAACATGCTATAACTTCCAAGGGGATAGCAAGGTTAAATCTCCTCAGGGGTTGCAGTTTTTTACGTCTTTTTATTACTTGCGAAATGGTTAAAAATGGATATGTACATGAAGGTACATTTTAGGAGGATTTTTTCATGCAAAACGGTAAAGTAAAATGGTTTAACGCTGACAAGGGTTTTGGATTTATCGAAGTTGAAGGTGGAGAAGACGTATTCGTTCACTTCTCAGCTATTCAAGGTGAAGGCTTTAAGTCTTTAGAAGAAGGTCAAGAAGTTACTTTTGATGTTGAACAAGGTAACCGCGGACCTCAGGCTACTAATGTAAGAAAGAATTAATTGAAATTTGGGAGGAGGGGATTCCCTTTTCTTTTTAAGGGGATTCCTTTTTTTATGTTGTTAGGTTTTTTATTTTTTGTTTTGTTAAATATTTATATTGATTTTAACGTTCTTCATTTTTAGCTAATACAGGCAACTTAACCATTTAAAAGCATCTTCATAGTTATCAAAAAATTTCACTGATTCTTTTGGATTTGATTGTCGCAAGTAATTCATGATTTTTCCTTCTTCAATGAGAAATGCCGTTGCAATACAATGTTTGAGAATTGCAAAACTTGGAGGTGGGCAGTTGAATAAAAAAGCTCATGATGCTAAGAATATGCTAATTAATATGATGCGGACCTATCAGACTAAGACAGTGAAAGAGACGGGACAAAAGCTAGTAACGATTAGGAATGAGATTAAGCAAACTTTAAAGACAGGCAAGAATCCTGAGGGGAAGGTTGTAACCTCCAGCCAAACGAAAGAACTGCGAAAACTCTTACTACATTATAGAGAAGAGTTAGAGCAGTTAAAACTTCATACTAAGATTTATAAAGAGGAAAAAGGAAATTAAGAATAGAAAATGTAACAGGGAGTCAGAAATAGCTCTCTTTTTTATTTTGAAGGATAAAAAAAGACTGAGGAGATATAAGTTTCCTCATTTAACATGTTCACCGAGAAGTCTCCCACCTCTAAACAACGCGTAGGTGGGAGAGGTTCATAAGGTATCAGTTAAATAAAAAATGCGTATCCGTGTAATGATGTACACTAAAATCAGCATTCTCATTATGCTAAACATAGTAATTTCAAATACATTGGATAATATCGTAAACGCAGATATATCAACGAAAACTTATCGAAACGCTTAAAGACGACGATGATGTTCAGGAAGTGTACCATAACCAAATATTTAAATTATAAACCAAAGACAGAGAGTAACGTACAAGCTCCCTGTCTTTTTTGTTTTGCCCTACCCTGAAATAGCTGTGGATAACTTTTGCTGTTATTTCATTCACCGATTTGCCAATTATTATTGGCATGGGTGTCTGTTAAAGAATGTTGTTGATTTTCTTGTTCAAATAACAGGGCGGAACGATTAGCACACTCTTCTATCCACATCACATTGAATCAATATAGCCACGTCCTTCCAAGTATGCAGAAAGACGTGGCTAGAAAGTTAGATAACCTAATTGAAGGGTAATTTTTCAGTTTGTGACCACTATGAGGCAGTGTAAGTGGAAAGTATGATCATTTCAATTACTCCAATTCAAATGCCCAGTTTCCGTTTCGGAAGATTGGTTCGCGCTTGCCGTCTTTTGTGACGCCGTCAATATTCAATTCAGCGGAGCCAATCATAAAATCTTCGTGAATTAAGCTATCATTTGCTCCGGATTTTTCCAGTTCCTCTTTCGACATTGTTGCCCCGTTTTTTAAGTTTGTTGGATAAGCTTTTCCGAGAGCAAGGTGGCATGCGGCATTTTCATCAAAAAGCGTGTTGTAGAAAATGACATTCGAATTTGAAATCGGTGAATGATGCGGTACTAACGCAATCTCACCTAAACGGCGCGCTCCTTCGTCTGTGTCTAATAAATGTTTTAATGTTTCATATCCTTTTTCTGCTGTAAAATCAACAACAACCCCATTTTTAAAAGTCAATGTAAAATTGTCAATTAAGTTGCCTCCGTAATTGAGCGGTTTTGTATTGCGAACGACTCCGTTTACCCCGTCTTTATGTGGCATTGTAAATACTTCTTCTGTCGGGATGTTTGGGTTAAACCGAACTCCGTTTTTACTGATAGCTGCGCCACCGTGCCAAACATGATTTTCTACAAGCTCGACAGTTAAATTTGTTCCTGGTCCTTCATAAACTAATTGTTTATATTGCTTATTGTTTAAAAACTCAACCATTTTCGTGAGGCGGTCGTTATGCTCCTGCCACGCTTGAATCGGGTCTTCCAAGCTGACGCGGGTGACATTGAAAATGACGTCCCATAGTTTTTTAATCGCTTCTTCTTCATTTAAGTGAGGAAAAATCTTTTTCGCCCAAGCCGGAGTTGGCACGGAAATAATGGACCAGCAATTGCGGTCTGACATTAAGGCGCTGCGGTAATTCATTAACGCCGTTGAGGCGGCTTTGTTGAAATTTGCGATTCGCTCTGGCTGGATATCTTTTAATAAGTCTGGATTTGGTGAGTAAATGGATAGGAAAGCTGCTCCTTCCTCGACAAGCTGCTCCCTTGCTTGGGCTTTCCACTTCGGAAATTCGTGAAACGCTTCATCTGGTGCGTGTTTATATGTAATGTGTGTAAGTTCTTCATCGTTCCATTCGACGTATACGTGTTTAGCGCCGGCTTCATACGCTTTGACAGCAATTTTGCGGACAAGTTCGACTGCCTCTAGCGGAGCAGTGATAAAAAGAGTCTGTCCTTTTTGAATGTTTACGCCAACACGAACAGCAAGCGCTGCATATTTTTCAAGATTTTGTTCAAACCCGCTCATGAAGTTTCCTCCTTTTCATGAAAATGGAATTATATAGACTTTTAGTATAATATAGAATACGCGAAAGATTCAAATTTTACAAACGAAAGGGCGATTACTATGTTTCAATATCGCGTCTACGAGGGACAGTTGCCGAAAACAATTGCCGAACAAATTCGCTATCTTTATGAAACGATCTTTCAAACATCGGCAGAGCGAATGATGGAAAAAATGAACAAAGTAGAAAGTTTGCTCGTTCTTGCCGCTTTCAAGCAGGAGAAAGTCATCGGCTTTAAAATCGGGTATGAGAGTAATTCTGAAGAATTTTATAGCTGGATTGGCGGAGTGAACCCTGCTTATCGAAAAAAAGGAATCGGCTCGACATTAATGAACATGCAGCATGAATGGTTAAAGAAACGAGGTTATAAAATTGTTACGACACAAACTAAAAACAAATGGCGCGCGATGTTAATATTAAATTTGCGCTATGGATTTGATATTATAGGAACATATACAGATGAGAAGGGAGAGCCGAAAATTATTTTGCAAAAGCAGTTATAACAAACTTTTTTGAGCAGTCTCAAAAGTGGAGACTGGAGAGATTGGAAATCATGGAGGTTCATTATGGAGAAAAAATATCATTTATTACTCGTTGATGGAATGGCATTGCTATTCCGTTCTTTTTATGCAACAGCGATGAGCGGCTATTTTATGTTGAACAGTAAAGGCATTCCAACGAATGGGATACATGGCTTCGTTAAGCATTTGTTAACAGCGATTCATACGTTGAAACCAAGCCATGTTGTTTGTTGTTGGGATATGGGGAGCACGACATTTCGTACAGAATGGTTTCCTGATTATAAAGCGAACCGTGGTGAACCACCGCTGGAACTTATTCCACAGTTTGACTTAGTAAAAGAGGTCGTTGCCGCGTTTGACATTCCTAACATTGGTGTGTTGGGTGCTGAAGCAGATGATTGTATTGGCACGATTGCGGCACAATTAAAGAATGAGGCGCACATTTCGATCCTTACTGGTGATCAAGATATGTTGCAATTACTTGAAGAAAATGTCAATATATACATACTTGATAGAGGAATCGGTAATTACAAACGGTATACTTTAGAACGCTTTTATGAAGAAAACGGAATTTTTCCGAAGCAGCTGATCGATGTTAAAGCATTAATGGGTGATGCGAGCGATAACTATCCCGGTGTGCGCGGAATTGGCGAAAAAACAGCCTTCAAGTTAGTTCAACAATACGGTTCTGTTGAAGGGATTCTTGAGAATATCGAGTCGTTGACAAAAGCGCAACGGAATAAAATTACACAACAAATTGACATGCTTCATTTATCCAAAAAACTGGCAGCCATTTATTGCAGTCTTCCGATTCAATTGCACATGGAAGATGCGCAGTTAAACATCGATGATGAAAAAGTACAGGCAGCATTTCAGGAGCTAGAGTTGCGCGGGCTAGATACTTTGCTTGATAAAGTTTTAACATACATCTAACGAAGTTAAACGGTAGGCCGTCATGAAGAGGGGGATGTGCACAGATGGCACAGCTCCTCTTTTTTATCATACATAACCGTTCAACGGGGAGCAGCGGTAAGGGAGTCGCTCGAAATTGTATAAAAATAGATTGCTAGAAAGGAAAGATATGGTATTCTAATAACAAAAGGCAATGGAAGATCAATGGCATCGTGTCGATATATAAATGAGAAGTTAGTAGTTTTTGGAGGAGGAGAAAGATGAACGTGCAAGGATTCAGCCATGTAACGATTAACGTAAGCGATTTAAACCATTCGCTGTCATTTTATCTCGATGTTCTAAAGATGCGGCTTGTTCATCGCGGGCGGAAAGACGCTTATTTAGAGTGGGGCAGCGCTTGGATTTGTCTGCAGGAACGCCCGGAAAAGGCGAAGCAACGAGAACAGCTTGGAGTCGATCATGTTGCATTTTACATTGACGAGAAAGATTTCGATAAGGCGGTAAAGCAATTGCAAGAAAACAATGTCGAAATTGTCCGCGGCCCGATAAAGCGTGGACTTGGCTGGTCGGTTAATTTTCTTGACCTGGACGGCACACAGCTTGAGCTACATACATCGACGCTTGCGGAACGGATGAAGGTGTGGCAGTAATGGGAAAGGAAAAATCGCGCAATTCTAGCAAACTGTAAATTGACTTTTTAATGCATCTTTATTACTATATAATGGCATTAATGAGTTTACTTGGAGGATTAGCGAATGAAAATCACGTTAGCGCAATCTATTAATCTCCTCTCTTTTCTTAAGAAACGGTCATATGAGTTGGAAACGGAATTGTTCGAAATTCATACGATTACTGTTCCAAAAGGGGAAACGTATATTCCGCCTGAACGGACGGTTGAGCAGGTTCTTGAAGAGTTAGCGGAAATTCAGAAAGATGTACTTGAGTTACAGGAATTGATTCATAAAACGAATATGCAATATACGGTGGAATGGGATGGTCAAAACATTCCGCTTATTCGCGCGATTGAGACGGCGAAAGTGTTGCGTAATCAAATTCACTTGTATAAGCGGCTTGGCGAGACAAAACAGAGAGAATATTATGGCGGAAATGTCGTCATGGAAATGGTCGCTTTATTTAACCCGGGCGAATATAAAAAGGCAGCGGAAAAGTTGTCCCGGCAAGTCGAATTGTTGTCCAGCCGTATTGATAAAGTAAATTATACGGTCGAAATGGAAGTGCCGCTTGCCGATAAATATTTAGATGCGTAGGTAGCTTTAAGGGCATTTAGAAAAGTGCCCTTATGGGTGCCTGGGCACCAAACGAGAGCGCAGAGAAGTGTAAGCATCCCTTATCTTTGTGGGTAACAAAGAAGAGAATAGTCAGTAAGCTCTTATGTGGGAACGCGACCGGTGAACGTTAAACGTGTTACGAACTTACGATTTACAGGTTACGAACGGGTTATTGTTTTTGGTAAATCATCCATTCGCTTCGTTCTCTAGCTCTCGTATCAAACAACTTAATCGAAAAAGATGGTTAAAGAGTCACTGTCTATCGAGACATGGCTCTTTTAACATATTATTTACTTAAATATTCCATTTTTGTTGTACAGTCATCCATACATGATCTATTTGTGATACATAGAAAAGGAGTACAACATGAAGGACATTTGGATTCGCTACAAAAATGATTCGTCAAAATCGCTCATATACGCAGGTTTTTTTCTTAATGATGCGAATATGAAAGAAATTGAAGAAGAAGTGTAGGCATTTTTAAAAGAGGATGTAGGGAAAAATATTGGAATTACTCTTGTTGGCTAGAAGATGATATTAAATATGACCGAAGAGTACGAAAAAAAAAATCGCTATGTCCCAAAATTTGATGAAATTCTCTTTTTGGGGGCGATACCACCACAAAACATCGAACGAATTGGACAATGGTATCATGGCATTTTTACACCGCAGATTCATTTGAAAAATACGTGAAAGAAGAGTATAAACAAAATTATATGAAAATCTTAAAACTTGTATAAAGAATGAGTTGACAATGATGGAATATATTATTTGAAAGACACTAATTTTTATGGGGGAGTTTATATTGATTAGTTCTTTTACGATGACAGGCATGATCATTCAGCTTCTCATTTCACTTTTATTTCCGATTGGTTTGTTGATTTATTTGCGAAAAAAACAGTTGTTTTCATGGAAGCCACTGGGTGTAGGGATTCTTATTTTTATTTTATTTTCACAAGTTCTTGAAAAAGCGCTGCATTTTGTCATGATTGATGCAAGCGGCCCGTCTTTGAAATGGACGGACAGCGTCTTTCTTTTTGTTTTATATGGGACATTAGCGGCAGGAATTTTTGAAGAACTTGGCCGCTATTTCGGTTTTAAATGGATGTTGAAAAACAACCGGGAATACAAAGACGGCTTGTCGTTTGGGTTAGGACACGGCGGGATTGAAGCGATTTTAATCGGTACGTTAGGTGCGATCAATGCGCTTGTTTTGGCGAATTTAGTGAATTCAGGGGCATTTGATGCGACGGTTGCTCCTGCGCTTCCAGCAGAACAAGCCGCATTCCTGAAAGAGAGAGTGCTAAACACTGGATTTGATGAGTATCTATTAGCCGGTATCGAGCGGATGGCAGCGATTTCATTCCATATTGCGATGTCGCTTTTAGTTTTGCTTGGCATTCGCCAAAGCCGTTTTATCTTTGTTATTTACGCGATTCTTTTGCATGCGCTGATGGACGTTGTGCCGGCACTTTATCAAACAGGAGTTGTGACAAATGTTTGGATTGCTGAAGCGGTGATTTTACTGTTTGGTATCGCTGCCTTTATGTTTACGCTGAAAATAAGAAAGAGATTTCAAGTGTAAAGATGCATTAGGATGCTAATGCATCTTTTTCTGAGCCAAAACATATGGGCTATGAGTGTTGCTGCGTTTTTTTATCATCTCTTTTGCCCTAACCGTGTTTTTGGCACAATCTATTAAATGTTATAATAAATATGTTAGGTACGTTTCGAATAACGGATTCCTATGAAAAAGAAATTAGGAAAATGGGGGAAAGTGTCGTTGAAAATTCAAGTAAAACGTTTAGACCATGTGCAAATTTGTATTCCAGTAGGAGCGGAGGACGAGGCACGAGCATTTTATACGGATTTATTAGGATTTACCGAAATCGAGAAACCAGAGACATTAAAAACAAATGGCGGTTTATGGTATAAAGTTGGTGATATTGAGCTGCATATCGGAGTCGAAAACAGAGACGGATATAACAGTAAGAGCCATCCGGCATTTGAAGTTCAGAATATTGAAGAAGTGAGACGTTATTTAGAAGAAAAAGGTGTACAAACGTATGATGAAAAACCGATTCCAAATGTCATTCGTTTCTCATTCCGTGATCCGTTTCACAATCGGATTGAGTTTTTAGAGAAACAGTAAAGCACGTGGGGACTCCGTCGCAAAAATCAACCTCTCCCTTCTATTATCCACTTCGATGAGGGAGAGGTGATGGAAATGTTGACCATTCTAATCTTCTAGTCACGAATCCTTAGATTCCTCATTGGATTCAGGCATTATCAGATTTAGCTTGCCGATTTCTTCGTTTTCTACAAAATATTTAAGCATGGAAATCTTGTTGTCCCAAAATTGCTCGAAAAAGGAAAGCCACTCTTTGAGTTCGAGCAGCGCCTCTGGCTGGAGCTTATACAATTTCTCCCTTCCTGCTTTCTCCACACTTACAAGTTTTGATTCTGAAAGGATGCGTAAATGTTTAGAAACGGCTGTACGACTCATAGGAAAATGCCTGCTTATCGCGGTGACAGGTAATTTCTTATCAGCAAGAAGTTTGAGGATTTTACGCCGAGTAGGATCAGCAATAGCTTGAAAAATATCATGTTTTTGCGCCGCAGACATTAACCTTCAACTACCTTGCGCAGTTTCTCATTAACAAGCGCTTCCCAACCATTGTCCATTCGGTTTCTTATTACTGAATGTGTTTCTCCTGCTTTTGGAATAATCTCATGCGTCTCTCCCCAACCGGAGTGAATGAGTGTAAATTCCGTTTTTCCATTTAGTTCCTTTAATTCAAAAGAAACACGCCAACCGGATGTATCCCATGAAAAGGAAAGGCGATGAGGCGGGTCGAGTTCAAGAACTTTGCAAGGTGATGGTCCAAAAGGTGTCTGCAAAGTAAATTCATGTCCAACTTTTGGCTCGAAATCATTCGGCATAAACCATGCGGCGATTCCTTCTGAAGTTGCTACTGCTTCCCACACTTTTTGAATCGGTGCATTAAATACAGCCGTTTTTCGAATGTCTGGAACTTTGCTTTGATTATTGGTTTGCATCTAACGTACCTCCATGTTGCATTAATATGTAACCAAAAGGTTTCGTATTGATTATATGAAACTTTTTGGTTACATGTCAATCTTTTATGATCAAGAATAGCCATGAAACAGCAGTGGAACATTTATATTTAGAGTTTTTTGGAAAAAGGAAAATCCCACGCCTAATGCTCTATGAGAAAGAAGAAAGTCCTCTTGAGGTGGCAGCTTTATATGGAGTATGTCATCGAATCAAAGAATCAGCTGGTCTCCTGATCGATAACAAAACGAAAAAATATCAAGATGAAAAGGAAAAAATTGAGTTAGTTAAGGAAAAAAGGGGACAATTTTAGAAGAGGAGTAATATAAAAGATTTTATAGCGCGCTATAAAGCACGCTATACCTTTGATTGATCCATTTTGTTTATCCATTGCATAAGGATACGGACAAAAAGGGATAGAAGAAAGATGGTTATAAACGAGTGCATCCATGTCCATGTATGGTAATGAATTAAATCGGTATATTTTTCACAAAAAACCTCAATGATCGTTAACGCAGCGGTATACAATGCACATTGTACAATAATACCTAGAAATCTTGAATGATAAGTGGTTTGAAATAAATAAACACACATAATTGGATATAGAAAGGATTCAAAAATAATGCTGGTTTCGAAATATTTACTTAAAAACCTTACAGGATATTCAATCATTTTTTCTTTTGCAACAAAAATGCCAATAAATGTTGAAAAATAAGCTTTCATCAGGAAAACTAAAATCGTGTCTTTGATGATTGGTTTTCTTTCTTTGATTAATGGTTTTCGGAAACTGAAAAATAATAAGACAATTCCAATGATAAAAAATGACCACAAAATGATTCTGTCCATGGATCAATTCGTCTCCCATTGTTCATTTGCTTTATCGTTTATTATACCCAAGTAAAAATTAAATATTTATCAATGTATAAAAAGGACTTTAGGCTTCTTCAAAAGCCGAAAACGTTGATTTATCAACCATGTATAAAATCCTGCATAAACGGTAAAAACGGAAGAAATGAACCACCTTGGGCGCTAAGTGGGGATTTATACCAACTTCCTAAAAGAAATGTTATGTAAATAGAAAGTTGTTTTTAACATAGGTTCAGATCATGCAGCGTATATTTTCAAAGAAATCCTAATAAAAAAGCTTAAAAGAGGTGGATTTTTGAAAAAACATTATCGATATGCTGGATTACTTTACGGAGCTTTTCTTTTTCTAGGTATGGGTATTGGTATGCTATTTGGAAAGCCGAGTGTAGGTATTTTAGTCGGAATTGGTTTAGGATTACTTGTAAATGCTATTATTGCTATACGTTATAAAGATAAAGAGTGAAGTAATTACTGATCGATTATCCTTACTGATGTCACCAACTCCTCCTGAACTGCAACGAGGAGTTTTTATGCTGCGTCTTGTTGTATTACCAGGTTGGCTTATTGCCGGAACAAGGCAGATTACCATTATATCTGGTTTTTTGTTCATTCCATTTTTTTACATGCTATTGAGGCAGCAAATGGTCCTTTAAAAGTAAGAGGGAAATGACCGGTTAAGGGTCTTGCTATATCACTCCTTATTCTTCTAGGAATAGTCTTTATGCACGTGGGACAGGCAAATCATCTTTCTTTAAAAGAGATATTGTTAGTTTGCATACTTGTAATGATTGTGTCATTTGCTTATCCACTTGGTAATCGGAAAATGATGGGTATATGTGTCGATCGTTTAGATGCTTATCAACGTGTACTGGGTATGACATGAGCTAGTTTACCATTTTGGTTTTTGCTTTCGTTGTATCGTTTATTCACTGCGGGAGTACCGAGTAAGGAACAAACGATACAATCTGTTTTAGCCGCGGGGGCATTGTGACGCTACTCTTCTTCTGTGTAACTGATAATGGTAAGAGGGAGCGGCAAAAGCTAGCTGCTGTTGAAGCAACACAATCTATGGAGGTGCTTTTCACAGTAGCTGGAGAATTCATTTTGTTAGCTTCTCCATTTCCTTCCGCTTTATCTTGGTGTGGCATGTTTATTGTAATGTTTGGTATGGTTTCACATAGTTATGCTTCACACAAAAGCAAAGTTACCGATAAACAAGAGGTCAGTGCCTGAAATACACGATATACATTTGTTTGAAAGCTGCTCATTGTTCCTTAACATTCTAAAAAAAAGGGCCAACCATTTAAAGGTTGGCTCTAGTCATAAATATATAATATAGGGGTACTTCATGAAGAAGGATATATGCTATTTTACTAAAAAGCGTTAAATGGTTAAAGGGCAATTTGGATTATTTATTGTTCCTAAAACTTTTTATAATAGTATGTCATATTAACTAGCGATGCATGAGATATGCACTTGTTTGTGATTACTTTTGGAGTATGTTCAAGTTTGATAGACTTTTGCACTAAAAATGAATCATGCTCTATACATAAAAAAGGTTCTGAAGTTTGGGAAGTTTATTCACTATTTCTTTCTAAATCTTTTCTCAGTATATAGACTAATAAAAAGACGATGAGAAAAATGAATTCAGATAAAAACGAACCTTTTGAGGAGAAAGGGTGTGCATCATTGGAATTGAAAGAATGCGTCAATCGTGTCTTTCGAATTCCTATATTTTTAATTAACATGTTTTTCGAGAAGTCTCCCTCCTCTAAACGGAGTATAGGTGGGAGAGATTTCATGAGAAAGTTATATATCAAATATATTTCGTATTGAACTGCTGGCATTATACATCACAAGGAGAATGGCTATGAAGGATATCTGGGTTCATTATAATAACTGATGCCTTAAAGCACTATTATATTATGAGGATCAACGTGTTCACGTTGAAACTGGAGGGGTTGAAGAGAGTGATACGATCAAGTTCAGCGGCCGTTTTAGAAAAGGTTTATACAGAATGATGGAAAATTGGTTTCACGAGCATATTCAACTTGGGAAAGTCCCGGAATTAATACGATGGGGATATGGAATTTATTATAAAGGGCCAAACTGTTCCGTGATGTACATCACTCTATGATTGCTTACCACACTACAGAGCGGGAAAATAGAAAATCGATTTTGCAGAACGGTTTGTTGCCAAATTCCCAAAAGGTCCAAAAAGATGTGCAAAACGCCAGTCGAATGTTAGATAGCATAAAGCCAAAGTGGATTCCTGACTGGGTAAAGCGTATGAATGCTCTTTATCTGTATCCGGAAATAACGGTTGATTTTTTATTGATGATTGGTTATCCATCCAGTGATTTATATGCTGTGAAATTACCCAATAATAAAGGGTGGATGGGCAGTCAATTGTATGGCGGGTTTTGCCTAACCGAATGCCCGCTCGAGGAAATGGATGAAGAAGATCTTCTATTTATTAAAGAAGATGTCGGCAAAAAATATTGGAATTACTCTTGCTCGTTAGAGGACTTCATTAAGTATGATCGGCGAACAAGAAGGAAGGATCGCCATGTTCAGGGGGATGATGAGATTCTTTTCTTTGAGCGAATACCGCGAGAAAACATAGAGCTAATCGGACAATGGGATGAAGGAATTTTTGTCCCAAACGACCTGTTTGTAAAGTATGTGAAGGACGAGTATAAAGAGGAATATATGAAAATATTAGGGGCAGTAAGAGGAGAAGAATAATAGAGAGGGATTTTTGTTTTTTTCAAAGCCTGTGTTCAGCACTCAGTTTTAAGCTCCAGCTTATCAAAAGCTAAATCAAGAAAAGCAAGATGAAAAGAGCAATGGTGAGGAAGACTGAAATTGTTTAACGCCTTGGCAAAATATTCGAATGAACGTTTTCAATACATTCCCGTTTCTTCGAAGTACACTTCTCCATTGCATGAGTAGTATACTTTTCCAATTAATATCCCTTCTTCATCATAGCGATGCCGTTCCCATGGACTGGCTAAAATCTCATATGCTTCTTCTAAAGTTACTGTTGGGTCAAATCCAAAGGCGTGGGCATCCTCGACATAACCTTCAGCAGCTACTCGTTTAGCCTTTTCGGATAGTTCGGTGAATTTGTAGAGGTTCATATATTTACTCCCTCTTTACGTTCCATAATTTAGTAAACTGAAAAATGGATGTTAAACTCTCTGATTTATTATAGATCAATCTATTAAGCAGATCCATCAAAGTATGCAATTAGCGTTGTTATAAAAGATTTGAAGACGATGATTTGATAGAAAATAATTGGTAAAAATTTTATAATAGTTTCAAATAGTAATGACAAAGTTAAGGTGAAGAATGATGTTAAAAGAAAAAGCAAGTTGGTCAAAGCCTAATATTCCAAACTTAATTGGTCGTAAGAGAGTAGATCAATCTATATTCGATTTTGGTACTACTATTCCGATTGAATTTCATGAAGATTTCCAAATGGCTAATAATAACCAATATATTAAAAGGGGGGAGAGAGAAAAAGTAACGCTGTTGATCGATGAAAAAGAGTTTGATGCTTATTTATATAATAAAGATAGAAATACACCTTCGGACACTTTACAGATTGTGTACAATAGCGATTTGAAAAAATTTTTCACCGAAACGTTTCATACTTCCTATACATATATTCAAGAGCAAAAATCTAAACAAAACAAAATGATTGTAGTACCGGATCATCTCGCAGAATATATTGAATTTTACTCCACAGGTAAGCCATTTGTATATCGTTTAAAGTTAGTCACAAATAACTCTAATACTAAATTGGATATTTCCGAAACACTAGATTATGTGTACAGATACATACAAAGCAAAGGGTTTACTTACGAACGAAATGACATAATCAATTTTTTCTTATCACTAAAAACTAAACCTTTCGTGATTTTATCTGGAATTTCCGGAACGGGAAAAACAAAAATGATTCAATGGTTTGCAGAAAGTCTCGGAGCCACGGAAGAAAACGGTCGTTTTACACTTATTCCTGTTCGTCCTGATTGGAGCGATGGTTCCGATTTGCTTGGATATACTGATATTAAGGGGGAGTTTGTGAAAGGACCTCTTACAGAAGTGTTGATCAGCGCAAGTAAGAATGAACATCTTCCGTATTTTGTCGTGCTCGATGAAATGAATTTAGCGCGTGTTGAATACTATTTCAGTGATTTATTAAGTGTTATGGAAAGCCGTAAGTGGAAAGATGGAAAAATTGTTATCTCAAGCGTATTATCACCAAAGCGTTTAGGACAACCTTTACCGATTCCACCTAACGTCTATTTTATTGGTACAGTTAATATGGATGAGACAACGTATCCATTTAGTAAAAAGGTACTTGACCGTGCAAATACGATTGAATTTAACGATGTGTTTCTTGACCGGTTTCACTTTGTCCAACAAGACAGTGCACTTGAAAGTCTAATCATCACGAATGATATTTTAAAAAGTGACTATCTTCATATAGTGGATTGCTATGAGGAAAATAAAGATATTGTGCATCAAGTGACGGAAGAGCTAATAAAAATAAATGCAATTATTGAAGAAATTGGTGCTCAAATCGGCTATCGTGTCCGTGATGAAATATGCTTTTATATGATTTATAACAAACGAGCAAATCTGCTTTCATTTGAACAAGCGTTAGATTTTCAAATTCATCAAAAGATTTTACCTCGAATTGCTGGGAGTAACCCACGTACTCGACGAGTATTAACTGAACTATATAAATATTGTGCAAACCAAGCTTATCGTGAAGAAGAAGTCATTGAAATCTCGTATATGCGTTTTCCTAAGTCAACTAAAAAAGTGCAAACCATGTTACGGAGGCTTGATGAAGATGGGTTTACTTCCTTCTGGTTCTAATTCAGAGATTGTTGAACTCATAAAAATTGAAACAGCCCATCTTTCTTTAGTGATGAAAGGGAAGCTTCCTAACTTGAAACATATCGCTTTAAATCTACATACAAGCGAAAAAATGTTTTTTAACTGTACAGGTAAAAATATTGAAAGAATTGAAGTATTTGATAGAAACGTGAATAAACTTACTCCCCATGGAGAACATAGTCCCATCTTTTTTGAAAATGAATTATATGAATTACTTGTTATATCAAAGGAAAACAAACAATTAACGTTCTATCATGAGCACCCACGATTACGTACAGCGGTAAGTGCATCGAAAATTGGTACACAAAATTTCTTAACGGGAACGTTACATTTTCAAAACGAAATCGGTTTTTCTACTTTTGAGATTTACGATGGAACGGAATGTTTATTATCAGTTACGATTGAAATTTTTCCAACAAAGCTAGATTATAAGGAAGATTACAGACGTTTACTGCATGAAGTGAATGATGAAATCTATAATTTGGCCTATCATTTTTTGAAAAAAACATATCTCCATGCAGGTTCTCACGAAAGTACTAATCCAACGATGAGTGAATTTTATCGCCTGCTGGAGCACTATTTCACTCGCTTCATGCATGCCGTTGAGCAAATTAAAAGACAGCCGCATCATGAGTTAACAAAGCAATACGATAAAGTTCGCGGCGAAAAGATTAAGAGAATGGATTCTTTTTGCCGTAGTTATTTACATAGGCGACCATATCTGTTTGTTGAAACGAAAAATGGAATCCATATTCATAATAAAACACTTATACCAACGGCAGGGCTAACGATTAAAAAAGAAATTTCTTTTGATACACTAGAAAATCGTTTTGTGAAATGGATGATGCAGCGGCTGAATTATAAAATGCAGGATTTATATAAGGAGATTCAACGTCCTCGACGCTTTCGCGAACATGATCCGGATGAACATTTAACAAAAAGAATCGTTAAGTGGATGCAACAAATTGAGAATGAATTATCACGAAGTTTTTGGAGAGAGATCGGGGAACTTGACCGTTCTATTTTTTCACTTGTCATCCAAATGGCTCCTGGTTATCGGGATGCGTTTGAAATGTATACGTTGATGCTACGTGGGCTTTCGCTAGAAGGCATTCAAATGAAAATGTCTGTAAAAGACGTTGCCAAGCTTTACGAGTATTGGACGTTTATTAAATTAAGCCAAATTTTAGCTAAAAAATATTTGCCAATTGAACAAGATATTATAAAGGTTAACAATAATGGATTATATCTCACATTAGATGAATCCAGAACTGCCAAACAAACATTTATCCATCCGAAAACGAAAGAAAAAATCACATTATACTATCAAAAGTCAGTTGGAAATCTCCCAACTGTTACCCAAAAGCCTGATATGGTATTAACACTAGAGAAACAAGGAAAGTCCTATACGTATAACTATATATTTGATGCAAAGTATCGGATTGATTACAGCGATACTAGTCAACCATCACCCGGGCCTTTAGAAGAGGATATCAATACAATGCATCGTTACCGTGATGCGTTAGTAAGTGAACAGAACGGTCCATACGAGCGCACCGCATTTGGTGCGTATGTATTATTTCCATGGAATCAAGAAGAATTATATGAACAGCATCATTTTTACAAAAGTATTGAAAAAGTTAATATAGGCGGATTTCCGTTTTTACCGAATTCCACTCGGCTACTTGAACAGTTTATCGATCATTTGGTGGAAAAAAGTTCAGAGGAAATCCAAAAAGAGGGAATTTTACCTCGGGGAACATATGAAGAATGGCAATCTTCACTAGATGAAAGAGTATTAGTCGGAGTTGTAAGAAACGATAAACAGCTTCAAGCTAACTTAAAATATGGATTTTATCACATCCCTGTTCAACGCTTAAAGAGCGGCTGGCAAGAAGCGAAGTATGTTGCTTTGTACATTACAAAATACATTTCTGAAAAAGAAAACGGTATTTTGTATTATGCAAAAATTAAAGACGTACAGATCGTAAAACGATGCAACATTAAAGAACTTCCGAGTCAAAGTCAAGATGAGTATGTGAAATTTATACTAGAACCATGGGAGAAACTTGAACGAATTATTCGACCTGTACGATATGGTATTCAAGTATATACAATGACGACATTAAATACGTTAAAAAGCGCTCATACGTTGCCAGAGTTATTCATGAAGTCGAGAGAAGAAGTAACGCTTTGGAGAATGCTGAGAAGACTGACGAAAGATATTCAGATTGAACTAAACGATACTTATTTAGATAGAGCTAATGAAATTAAGGCGTTTCGTTTTAACAATGTTACAATAAAAATGGAAAGAGACAATAAAATATTAAAACTGGACAATGGAATAATTGAAAAAAACATACCATTTAATGAACTAATTTATCAACCGACAAAAGTATTCAAGGAAATTATAAACAGTATAGAATAATAAAAAAGGTAGCCCTAAACTTAACAGGTTCCGTTTTCGGGTGCAAAATAAAAAATGACATGCAAAATGACGTGCCAACTGACAACCATTTTGGCACGTCATTTTTTATTGTTATAACAGGATTTATTTCGATTTTTATTAAAAATAACACTACTTTTAGCAGGAGGATGTATAGCGAATGAAGAATATGGAGTTTGACAAATCAAAAGGCAGTGATGGTACCCCACTGCCTTTTTCAGTTTCTCTCACACCTATCAGTTATGTATTTCGAACAGTCAACAAAACCTTTCCCGTGCTATTTCTGCTTTCGACCCAACGATGTGCCTCTACTGCTTCTTCGAGTGCAAACTTCTTTCCGATCTTCATTTTCAAACGTCCTTCTGCCAAATAGCGGAGAACATGATCTGCTGCATTATGTAAAAGGTGAGGGCGTTCTTTTCTTGTCGTACCTAAGCTAAAGCCAAGAACAGAGCGACAACTAGAATGCAAATCTTTGGTTTGAAAACGTCCAACGTAACCACTAGAGTTTCCAAAGTGAACTAACCTTCCGTACATAGCGAGGCATTCAAGACTTTTCTCTGATACTTGACCAGAGATCGAATCTAATATTACGTCAGCCCCTCGACCATTCGTTAATTCCACTACTTTTTCGGCAAAATCAACATCCTCGTAACAAATCACATGATCGGCACCTGCGTCTAAAGCAGTTGCAATCTTTGTGGTACTGCCTACTGTGCCGATCACACAACCCGCACCTAAAATTTTGGCTAGCTGGATTGCTGTTGTTCCAACTCCGCCAGCTGCTGCATGAATAAGAACCGTTTCACCTGGTTCTAATCTTGCAACATCTGCAAGTAACTTAAAAGCAGTGAAAGAAACAATAGGGCAAGCTGCCGCCGTGTCAAAATCAACATTATCAGGAATTGCGAACGTAAGAATTTCATCCGCCACCACATACTCAGCGTAGGAGCCCATCTTAGGAAACGCAATGACTCGTTGTCCTTCAGTAAAGCGCTTAACATCGGATCCGACCTTTTCAACAACCCCCGCTACGTCGAGACCTGGAATGAATGGAAGCTTGCCTGAGCCTTTTTTTCCGTATCTGGACTTAATATCAGCAAAATTCACGCTGGTCGCCTCAACTCGAATTAGAACTTGACGAGAGGTTATCGACGGTACGTCGACGGTCGTGCATTTCAAAACTTCAGGGGGACCGAATTCAGTAACTAAAATGGCTCTCACAACAATACCTCCAATGAACGAAAATTTAGTTTATTAAGAAAATTTGTTTTATATATTTTACAACAGAATAGTTGGTTTACGACACAATTAATTTTTTATATAAGTTATAAAAAATTGCTTTGTTTTCGGCTGTTAAGCGATCCATCGGAACAGGGGTCGCTTTTTTATATAATTTCATCCTCAAAATCCCAATTTTGTATTATAATGAGGTAGAGTTTTAATATAGTAAAGCTGCATTTGTCAGCGATAAAGATGGCGATTTGAAAGCCAAATCCCAAAAAGAAACGAGGGATCTAGCTATGCTTATTGCTTTAGACATGGACGGAACGTTGTTGAATTCAGAAGGACGGATTAGTGAGGGAAATAAAGAAGCCATTGTGCGTGCGCAAAAGGCGGGGCATATCGTCGCGATTGCGACAGGCAGGGCGTATAACGATGCTTACAGACAGCTGGAAAGAGCAGGTCTTGTTTGTCCGATCATCGGTCTGAACGGCGCTTCAATTACCCTTGAAGATGGGACACTGATTGGTGATGTTCCATTAGAGAAAGAGAAGTTGATTCCTGTGCTGGAGTGGATTCGCCAGCAGCCAGATTTATATTGTGAAATTTATACGAATGATGCAGTATATGTCGGTTTGCATAACCGAAAGCATCTCGAGGAGCTTGCGGACAGTGTCGCAGAAGAATACCCTGACTTAAGAGAGATTGTGAAGAAGCAGTTTCAACAAGCTATCGTTACATATGTGAATGACATTCATGAAGTCTGGCTGGAAAAGAATACGGTGTTTTATAAGGTTCTTATTTTTTCATTAAATAAAGATAGGTTAGAAGAAGTTTCATTGAAATTTAAAGACATTTCCGGTGTGACGGTGACTTCTTCGCATCCAAACAATATTGAAATCAACCACGAACAGGCGACGAAAGGCCATGCGCTAACCAAACTCGCATCCTATTATAAGATCGATATGAAAGACACCGTCGCCATGGGAGATAGTCATAATGACCTTTCGATGTTTGCCGTTGCCGGTTATCGTGTGGCGATGGGAAATGCTGCTCCGAAAGTAAAAGAAAATAGCGACTTCATCACAGCGATGAATGACGAAGATGGGGTGGCTCTTGTTTTAGAGAATCTTTTAAAAAAGGCAACACTAAGCTAAAGTGTCTTTAGTGGAACGAAGATAGACAGTCTTCTATATTTAGAGGGCTGTCTATTTTTATATGAATATAAATAAAATGATTCATATGTTTAAAAAAGCACTCCGATTGTCATTGATTTTGTCGATTCGAAATGGTCGATGCTTGGCATGATCTTGCCGCCATATTGGGCCGTGAAATTGTTTACGAGCAGCACCAATGAATCGTTTTGGTGGCAGTTCATCATTGGTGTACTCATTCATGTTTTGGTGATTGGTTTACTGTTGAAAAGATTTCAGCGGATAATTGGTTAAATTATAAAACAGGATGTTAAGAAGAAAGAGTTTTCATAAGGTAAAGTATAGCGGTGATCACCAATGTGACTTGAAAAAATAGCCCTCGCTTAGAGTATTAAGTTTTTCCCACTTCCCCTTTTGTAAATGGATGGTAAAATTAAATAAATCTCCTCTTCTCCCTGGTTTTTTGATCGGGGATGTTTTTCGCTTCTGATCTCACCGCACGCTTTTTCGATTCCCACTTGATAAGAAATGATAGACAGATAGCACTGGCAACCGTAATTCTAGTACAAGAACGAGGGACAGTAATTAAACAGAGTCGAAACAGTTAGTCAGTTATATATCGATTTCGCAGATAGTAGCCGTTTCTCATATTCGACGTTCCAGCCTGTTTAATTTCGAGAAAATTTTTTATTTCTTGACGCATGATTGGCCCTAATTTTTTCTTTACAAACTGACGAATGATATTTTTCAGTTAATTGGTCCAGTCTACATTCAGTAGCTTTTAGACATAGGTGGGGTAATCCTTTCTCTGAATGTGTGATGGCTAAATCAGAGAATACCCTGCTTTTTTTCTTTTAACATGTTCACCGAGAAATCTCCCGCCTCTAAGCGAAGTGTAGGTGGGAGAGGTTCATTCTAGTAAAATGCTTTACACAAAATTTTATACATCATCATCTACGAATCACTTAACATTTTTGAAAATGAACCGATAATAAAAGCAAGAGTAGAAAAATATTGTTCAGTTTTTCTTTGTCGCTTCTCAGTAAGGAGATAGAAAAAAAGAGAAGTAGGTGAGCACGAAAAGATGAAAAATATAGGAAAAGCTGTCGTTTTATCGGCGGGGCTTTTAGTTGCTTCTGCGGGGGTTTCTATGATTCCGTGGAACGTAAGTACAGTAGAGGCAGCGAGTACGGTAAAATTAAACAAAACAACGTATCAAACGACTGCTAATCTCTACATGCGGTCGGGAGCGGGAACGAAGTACAAAGTGATCATTACCATTCCGAAAGGAAAAACAGTCACGGCAACAGAGAAACAGGGGAACTGGTACAAAGTTTCCTACAAGTATACGTCGAAAGAGAAAAGCTATACAAAAACAGGCTGGGTAAGTGGCAGTTATTTAAAAGAATATGATCAATATATAAAAACGAGCGGTACATATTATTTTACAAAGAAACAAGCTAATCTTTATAGCACACCAAATATGAAAAATAAAGCTATTACTAGTTTAGCCATTGGTAACGGATTATATTCAACTAGAAAAGTAGTAAATAGTATCGGCCAAACTTGGTACGAAGTGTCTTTTAATGGGAAAAACCTGTATGTCATAGGTAGTGACGTAGAAAAAGTTTCATCCAAAAGTTTTTCGGAAACGAAATATATAGCGAATAAGGAAACATTTTTATATTCTTCCTTTGGAAGTGGATACTCAAAGTTAGAGAAAATTGCAAAAGGAACCATTCTTTCATCTAGTTTTAGTGTTGGAAATTGGTATAAAGTTACCTATAAAAACAAAACTGGCTATATTTATATCAGCGATTTTGCTCGTTACACAGGGGGCAATGTTCAACAGAAACCATCACAAGAGCAACCAAAACAACCGGGTAATTCATCCACTGCTCCTGTCACAGAACAAGAGATTTCTGGCAAAACGTTTGCGGTAAGGGCGAATTTAAATGTACGAAAAGAACCGAATACAGACTCTGCTATCCTTACAACGATTTCAAAGGGAACGATTATTGTACCGACCCATAAAACATCCAATAATTGGTACAAAATAACATATAATAATACCATCGGTTACGTTTCTGGAGATTATGTGACACAAGTCATAACAGGAGCACCTTTAAACGGAGTGCGGGACGGCTACCAATTTATTGATTTACGGACAACCGCTCCGGTTACGGCTCAACAAATAAACCGGTATATCGAAAATTATGTCAATTCAACAAATAAGCAAAGCGTTTTACTAGGAAAAGGACAAGCGTTTATCGATGCCGGTAAAAAATATGGAGTTAATGCGTTATATTTAGCTGCGCATGCGATTCATGAAAGTGCTTTCGGAACTTCGAGACTGGCGCTTATGAAATATAATTTATTCGGTTACGGCGCTTATGACGCGACCCCGTTTGTTGCGGCATATCGCTTTTTGTCTGTAGAAGAATCGATTGATTATATCGCTCGAAAACTGAAAGCAACGTATTTAAACCCGACCTATCCGTATTTTAAAGGAGCATATCTCGGGTTTCGTACCAATACATTAGCGGGAACACGTGTCGATGAGAGCAGTGAAGGCATGAATTTTTACTACGCCAGCGATCCGTATTGGGGACAAAGCATCGCTCGCCATATGACCAATATTTTGGCGTATGATAATAATTATTACAAATCCGCTAAACCAAACGAAACAGTGCCTGCATTACCAAGTATTCCGCAAGGATCGGACGTGTTTCCGACAAATATTGTAGCGGTGGCGAATCAAGACCTTCCGCTATACGCTCAAAAAAGGGCGGATAAAAGCATAACCACTTTGAAAAAGGGATCTACATTTATGTTGCTGGAGAAAACGAATGATTACTGGGTTCGTTTAACATACAACAATCAAGAATATTGGACGAATTCCATTAAATTTTATGACTATGAAAAGTACATTACGGTCAAAAACTTAGGCAGTGTCAATACGATCACATTAAATGTAAGACCGACGCCATCAACGGAAAAGGCTCCAATCGGCCAGCTAAAAATGGGAGAGTATGTTCAGCTGGCGTTAACAACCGATGGAAAGCTAGAAATCAAAAATTCTTGGTATAAAATCATATTAAAAGATGGACGTGTGGGCTGGGTCAGTTCGCAATATATTATTAGAGAACTAAATTAATTGCGGTTTATCCATTTTATGGACGAATGACGATAAAGATTTTCGTAAAACCCCTTTATAGGTAGATATGAAGATTTAAAATCTACCTATGAAGTGGGTTTTTTTGTATGCGTGCACTGTCACGCCCAGGAAAAGTTCGATTCGTTCAAAAAAGATATTTATATGCGAAGTGTAGGAGAATTCCCGTTCATCTGAGAAGTAAAAAAGCCATTGTGGTCAACTATATAAATTCTCGACATATGAATATGAATGCAATATGAAAATAGACTCGAGCCCTATTAAGAGATGACAAGTCACTTTTTAAATATGTCGAAAAATCAAATTTGATTTATATACTTAAAATGCTGTACTATCTACTCACACCAAAAGAAAAGTATCAAGAGTTTGGAAAAGAATACTATGAATAAAAACGATTAGAAATCAAAAAAGAAAAAGGCTGTAAAAAGTTGGGGTATACCATCTTGTTTTTTATGGCACAGCAAATCTAATAACCTAGGGGATTTTAAAGATTCCATCGTTCAGTATTGTCTAAATTTCAATTTCACTTGAAACTATAGCAAGTGTATTGATGAAAGTAAATACGAACGAATGGAAGGAGAGATTATAAGATGGAATGGAGAACGATCATCGGGGAAGAGATTGGTATGATTGTTGCGGTTGTGCATGATGTGAAAAAGTTGCAACAGAGGTGATTGTGTTGACGTTGAGATTATTAAAAGGAAAAACCGCCATTGTGACAGGAGTCAGCCGGATGAAAGGAATTGGCGCTGCTATTTGTGAGGCGTTAGCTGAAGCGGGAGCGGATATTTTTTTCACCTATTGGAGCGCATACGACGAGTCGATGCCGTGGGGGATGGAACGAAACGAGCCACAGTGGATGAAAAGAAAAATAGAGGAATTAGGTGTCACGTGCCACTGCCTAGAGATGGACTTATCAAAAGAAGATGCGCCAAGACAATTATTGCAAGCCGCTATTCATACGCTAGGAGAACCAGATATTTTAGTCAACAATGCCTGTTACTCTGATCGGTCTGATTATTCATCATTGACAAGTGACATGTTGGATCGGCACTATTTGGTCAACGTAAGGGCGCCGATTATGCTTAGTGTCGAATTTGCGAAAGTATTTCAAAAACAACGAGGCGGCCGAATCATCATGATGACATCAGGGCAGTCATTAGGACCGATGCCGGGAGAGATTGCCTATGTTGCCACGAAAGGCGCGATAGAGGCATTTGTGAAAACGTTTGCTGTTGAGGTCGCGGAAAAAGGAATTACCGTCAATGCGGTCAACCCAGGGCCAACGGATACAGGTTGGATGGACGAAGAAATCAAACAACAACTCCTTCCCAAGTTTCCATTTGGAAGAATCGGAACACCACATGATGCTGCTCGGCTCATCCGCTTTCTCGCAAGCGAAGAAGCGGAATGGATTACAGGGCAAGTGATTCACTCGGAAGGAGGGTTTATACGAAACTAGCGATTGATAAACGCCAGCCCCCAATATGGAGGCTGGCTGTTTTTTACACCCGAATTTGTCCTGTTCCGTATACAATCGATTTCGTTGTGGTGATCGCGCGCAATCCCATTGGACCGCGGGCATGCAATTTTTGCGTGCTAATCCCAATCTCCGCTCCATAGCCAAATTGTTCGCCATCTGTAAAGCGGGTGGATGCGTTATGGTAAAGAACAGCAGCGTCTACCGATTGAAAGAATAAGTGAACATTTTCTTGATCCTCAGAAACAATCGCTTCGGAATGTTTTGTTCCATATTGGTCAATATGGCGAATGGCTTCTTTCACATCTTTCACAAGTTTGACCGCTAAAATGGGTGCTAAATATTCCGTGCTCCAGTCCGTTTCATTGGCTTGATGAACAAACGAGTACGAGGAGAAAAGGGTGTTGTCGCCACGAAGTTCAATGCCTTTACTGTGTAAAATTTCTAGTAACTCTTGAACATGAGGCCAGTTTTCGTGAATTAAAACGGTTTCGACGGCGTTGCAAACGGATGGACGCTGTGTTTTGGCGTTTAGGACGATGTCAATGGCCATTTGTTTTTGGGCAGATTCATCAATAAAAATATGACAATTGCCAACTCCGGTTTCTAACACAGGAACGGTTGCGTTTCGAATCACGGATTGGATGAGGCTGGCGCCCCCTCGTGGAATTAATACGTCTAAGTACCCATTTAGTTGGAACATTTGCTGGGCGGTTTCGTGGTTTGTATCTTCCAAAAGCTGTATCGCATCCGCAGGAATAGACGAATGGGTAAGAGCTTGTTGCATCACGTGAACGAGCGCTTTATTCGAATGGAGCGCCGAGGAGCTTCCGCGCAACAGTACCGCATTTCCTGCTTTTAAACAAAGGCTGGCTGCGTCGACGGTGACATTCGGCCGCGCCTCATACACCATACCGATGACGCCAAGAGGAACGCGAATGTTTTGAATCCGTAATCCATTTGGCCTAGTCCATTCTTCAACGGTCTCGCCAATTGGGTCAGGAAGATTGATCACTTGGCGAACGCCATCAACGATTTGCCTGATGCGTTCGTCGGTTAACTGCAGGCGATCAATCAAAGCAGGGGAAAGTCCGTGTTCTTTTCCAAGAGCGACATCTTTTTCATTTTCTTCGAGAATCCATTCTTTTTGTTCCATCAGGGCATCGGCAATCATGGCTAGTGTCTCATTTTTTTCATTCGCTGATCGAACGACCAATGTTTTTGATGCCTTTTTTAATCGTTGGGCTTTTGTCAGTAACTCGCTCATTTCACAAAACTCTCCTTTCTCAATGATACCCAGTTATCGCGATGGATCACTTCTGGGCGTTGATTGATCGAATATGGTTTTGCTTGGTCGCTTGACCATCCTTTCACTTTTTCTAAGTCGGCGGAAGAGTAGTAAATTTGCCCTCTGCCGATGACGGCTCCCTTTTGATTGACGACTTCGACGACATCAAGCGCTTGGAAAGTGCCGAAAACGTTCGTTACACCAGCTGGAAGCAAACTTTTTCCGCGCCGTAAAAGGGCGGTTTCTGCCCCTTCATCGACTTCAATTTTTCCGGCCACTTGTGCGTGATAGGCAATCCACTGTTTTCTCATTTGCATGTGTGATTGAAACGGGGTACCAATATATGTCCCATTTCCTTTTCCTTCTAAAATGTCGCGAAGCTTTTCTTTTCCCACGCCTGTTCCAACAAACACACTCACTCCAAAGGAAAGAGCTTTTTGTGCTGCGAGAAGTTTTGATTTCATCCCTCCGGTTCCGACCGATGAACCGCTGCCGCCTGCTGATTCGATTAAATCGTCCGTGATTTCGGCGAGAAAGTTGTATTTTTTCGCATCCTGATTCGTTTTCGGATTACGATCGTACAAACCGTTAATATCCGTTAAAATGATTAGGGCATCGGCATGTAAGAAGCCGCTAACGAGAGCGGATAATAAATCGTTGTCACCGAAGGTCAGTTCCTCAACAGAAACGGAATCATTTTCATTAATGATGGGCAATACACCGCATTCTAACAATTCAGACATGGTGGAGAATAAGTTATGAAACCGTTCCCGGCTATAAAAATCTTCTCTCGTTAGTAAAATTTGTCCGGTGACAATCGCAAATTTCCGAAATGCAGAAATATAGCCTTGCATGAGTATTCCTTGCCCGACAGCAGCAGCCGCTTGTTTTCCTGCTGTCGTTTTCGGTCGTGAAGGATAGCCAAGCGGACCGAAACCAGCCGCGACCGCACCCGAAGAGATGAGAATGACTTCATGCCCTAACTCTTTTAAATAAGCGAGCGCTTCAACATGTTCAAAAAGTTTTTCATGAGAAAGCGTGCCTTTCTTATCGGTGAGAGAACTGCTGCCAATTTTGACGACGACTCGTTGTTTTTTCATCACACCACCCTTTCTTTTAACAATAAAAAACGCTTTTTCCCCCTCCTGTAAAAGGACGGAAAAAGCGTTCCGCGGTACCACCTTTTTTGGCGCATGCGCACCCACCTTTCGTCCCGTAACGTGGGAAAGACGGCTTATGTTTGCATAAGCGGCCATCTAGGGCAGGTTCAATCTACTTCCCGTGAGGAACCTTCCAGCCTATGAGTTCCACTCTCTTGCACGTTTCATAGATTTACTAGTCCCGTACCGTTTTTATATGAGTGATTTTTCTGAAAATTATCCATTGAAAAAGAAAATTTGTCAAGACCTATATAAAGTGAAACAATCCATTTATCTTATCCTTAATGTACGATGGCTGCAAGCAAAAAATTGCCTAATCCAATCAAAAAAACACAGAAACATGTGGTAGGAATTCTGCAAAATGAAGCGAAATGGTTGTATATTGTAAAAATTAGGGGGATTAGAAAATGAAAAAGTTAACGTTACAATTTTTTGATTATCACTCGTGGGCAAACAAACAACTGATCGAACATCTGAGCAAGTTACCAAAAGAAATAATTCATAAGGAAGTAAATAGCGTTTTTCCTTCCATTTCACAAACTTTTGCTCATATGTATGTTGTCGATGAATTATGGTTTTTAAGAATAAGCGGAAAAAGTGTGAATTCGATCGAAGCGAAACCATTTATAACAACGCAAGAAATGAATGATGCATTTACTTATTTACATAATGAGATGTTAGAATTTCTCAATCTAATAGATGATTTGGAACAACCGGTCATTTATACGAACACAAAAGGCGAGCATTTTCGTAACAGCATCCGCGAAATTATTTATCATATCGTAAACCATGGAACTTATCATCGCGGCAATATTGCAGCGATGATTCGGCAGTTGGGTTATCAGGGAGTATCGACAGACTATATTTATTATTTAAGGGACACGAACAAGGAATAGTATGATGACCAGAAAATGAATTCAAGCTATTCTTGGAGAAATGCTAGCTATTAATAAACATGGTTTTTGAGTAGAGTGATTTAACATTTTTCCGGGAAGTCTCCCTCCCCTAAGCGAAGTGTTGGTGGGAGAGGTTCATCGGAATGGTTATTATATTTATTCCATTTTGCTTGAACTACTCCCGCTGAACCCCCTTACAGGTCGTTTGAAGTAGGAGATTCTTGGGTAATCCCTTCTATTGAAGGGAAGTTGACCAAGCGACTCCTGCTGTTCCGCTTGTTTGAAACTGATTCATCTCCCATTTACTCGCTCATGCATGTTGAAGTATCTTCATAAAGCATAATTTTTAGAAAACGCTTACAAACGAAAGTTATGTAGCGTATACATAACATATAAGGGGGTATTTTTTACAAATAGGGGGATTTTCATGAGTTATGAGGAAAAACAATTCGAAACGTTAGTCATTCATCATGGCTATGATACAAAGCAACATCTTGGCAGTTTGGCGGTGCCGATTTTTCAAACGTCGACGTTTACATTTGACACCGCTGAACAAGGAGAGGCTCGTTTTGCAGGACAAGAGGGAGGCTATATTTATTCAAGGCTTGCCAATCCAACTGTAAGGGCGCTTGAAGAGAAAATGGCGTGTTTAGAAAGTGGCGAGGCAGCGCTTGCGTTCGGTTCGGGGATGGCAGCGGTATCCGCTGTATTGCTTACTTTGACAAAAGCGAACGATCATATAATTTGTCCGCAAGGAGTATACGGCTGCACGTTTGGTTTATTGCAGTTTTTAAAAAAGAAATATAACATTTCGCATGATTTTTGTTTGATGGAAACAGAAGAAGAGATTTGTCGTCTCATTCGTCCAGAAACGGTTTGTCTTTACGTAGAAACACCGATTAATCCAACGATGAAACTCATCGATTTAGAAATGGTCGTCAAGGTAGCTAAAGAGTATGGGATTAAAGTAGTTGTCGATAATACGTTTTGTTCTCCATATTTACAAAAACCGCTGGCGCTTGGATGTGATGTCGTCGTCCATAGCGCGACGAAATATATTGGCGGTCACGGTGATGTCGTCGCTGGCATTGCGGTTGGTAGTAAGGAGTTTATGGAGGAGGTGGCAAAGACAACGCAAAAAGATATTGGTGGGATTATCTCTCCATTTGATGCTTGGTTATTATTAAGAGGACTGAAAACATTGCCAGTGAGAATGGATCGTCATTGTGCAAACGCAGAAAAAATAGCACAGCTGTTAAAAGAGCATCCGCTCGTATCTAACGTCTATTACCCGAACGATCCAGACAATCCGGATTATCCAATTAGCCAAAAACAAATGAAGCTTGGCGGCGGTCTCGTTTCTTTTGAAGTGAAAGGCACAAAACAAGATGTGCAACGCTTTTTAAATCGCCTCCAACTCATTAAAATTGCAGTAAGTTTGGGGGATACGGAAACACTTATTCAACATCCTGCTACAATGACTCATGCCGTTGTACCAGAAGATGTAAGAAAAAACATGGGCATTACTGATCAACTTATTCGCTTATCCGTTGGTCTCGAAGCCTGGGAAGACATTTGGCAAGACTTAGAGCAGGCGTTCAATGGATAACTATACACAAAGAACTGTGACAGCCTATCACACAACGTCTAAAGGGGATTGTGTTATGCAGGAGCATTTGTTTCTTCCACATCTCGAAAAAAGTAGATTAAAAGAGAGAAAGATTTCAAGAGGAGCCAAGAGCTAAAAAAGTGCTCTTTCATTTGTACGGTCGTTTCGGGGAATATTTCAAAATGTCGAATCAGTCCAATCCGTAACAAGCAAAAAGCACTAAAGCTACAAGAGGATCATTCTGTTGATCATGATCGGCTCTCTCATATTTATCTCAAAGAGAAAGAGTATGCGAAAGCGGCTTGCTATTTTCATCAAGCACTTATAACTTCGTAAATGAAACGCAGAGGGAATATACAAAAGCTTCTATATCAATCCATTATAGAAAAAGTAAAGCAGGATATAAACATCAAGCAAAACCATTTTAAAGTGGACGGGTGGCGATACTTCAATCAGTAGTATCACTTTTTAACAAACAGAAGGATGCAGGGGAGAAGTGAAAGGGGAGTCTATTTGTTCTGAAGGCATTATTGATCAAAAATGAAATAAAGATTTCAATGGAAGTCCATTTATTTACGAGATGCGAGGGATTTGTATGATGAACTTATTGATTGTTGGAATAGTATTGTTTGGATTAGTCGTTTACTCCATAAGTCGTATTCATTTTATGCGGAAGTGGGCTTTACTTTATACTACGTTTACAAATGAGGATTATTTTCAAATTGCCTCGAAATTAGATCGTAATGGTATCCGATACACTACAAAGATCCGGGTAGATTTCAGAGGTTTCTATAGAACAGTTACCGATCATAAACAAATTGATATTTATGTCAAAAAAGAAGATGAATATAAGGCTGTCAAGGCTTTGAGGAAAAATAGATAAACAGCGTCTCAATAGCACACAGTGAATGAATGACATTAGTGAAAGAAGACGTTATAAAAAATACTGTCAAAATTTTAACTTTTGTCTACTCTGTTTTTGTATGATATCTAAACAAAATAATTTTTGTAATAAATGAAAGTGACGATGAGCGAGATAATGGTATATATGATAGCAATGTAAAAGACGATTGAAGGAGTAAACAACGGTTTTTCTTCATCCATCTTTATTCCTGTATAAGACTGAATGTTTAAACGAGTTAAATTGGTGGTAAACCCGCCTGAGGAATTAAAAAACTTTATTACAAACGCCAACCCTATGAAAAAAGAATATTCTATAAAATCGGCGTTAAAAAATAAACTTACTCCCCAGTTAACGAATGCAATGATTCCCAATGTTAACAAAGAAAAAGCGATTTTCTTCATGATGGCTCCCTCTTAAAGCTACTGTTTTTGTATGTTTACGGTGATTTTTTCAAAATGTTTCAACATATCTTTTGTTAAGCAAACAGAAGGAGTATCGAGTTTCAAAGCGAATGAATTTAGAAGGTTAACATGAGTTCAAGACATTTAGTGTTTAGTAACTAAATAAGAAATATAAGCAGTTTGTTTAAAATCGATAAAAATGTTTTAAATGACTAAATATCTCCTGTTATTTTACATGAACAGATGGATGTTTTTTAATCTTCTGAACCGTCCTTCTGTTAGCTGTGTTGAAAAAAGTTCATTTTCTTGTTCAGAGAAGAAGGAGAGAAATGAATTTTAGTGAATATATGTTCCAACGACATTGCGATATAGGGAGACGACAAGATCATGGAAACGATTCGAATCATGAAAATCGTTTCCAATGATGAAACATAACTACGCTCATTAGACAAGTTGATGCGCGTGCTTTGTTCGACGAAGTGGTGTGCTTTCAATCGTTTGCTTGAAAGAATGAAGGCAAAAGACATGAACAAGCACCTTTCGTACCGATCTCGCTCAATAAACGATATGACGAAGACACGGTCTTGCTGGCACAAATGCTGATAATCAGTAGGCGGAACGAAACAACGCCGATATCTTGGCATGATGTTACGTAAAATCCAGAACTTCCAACAAGAGAATGAATGGTCATTATGGAATGTGTTGCATAAAATCTGTTGACTCCATTAATATCAAATTCAACTGAAGGAGGTGTCATCCTGGATTACTAAAATTTTGTCATGGACTGGAAAGCCTGTCGTTAACAGAGAGACGACGAGATGTCTTTCACAGCCGATGATAAGGGGCTTCCATTCCTGATGGAACTTAGGCGATACTTAAGCGGCAGGCGGTGTTTCCTGGTTCCATCGCGTTTTGTAGATGTTTATAGATTTTAGTAACCAGGAGAGGGTTGTGACTTTTATTCAAAAAGGGACCAAAGAATATCGACAGGCAAGCTTTTCGTTATTTCTTGGAGGTTTTTTGACGTTTGCGCTCCTTTATACAACACAACCACTGATGCCGATTTTTGCCCAAGAATTTCATGTCTCGGCTCTAGTAGCCAGCTTAAGTTTATCTGTATCTACGGGGGTGATGGCTATTGTCATGTTAATTGCCGCTACTGTATCGGATGCGATGGGGAAGAAGCAGGTCATGGTGATTTCCATGTTTTTCACTGCCGCTCTTAGTTTGTTGACTGCACTCAGTCCAAATTTTATGACCCTTGTAATAGTTAGGTTATTATTAGGATGTTTTATTGCAGGAGTTCCTTCGATTGCCATGGCATATGTTGCAGAAGAATTCAATCCAAACGGAATCGGTAAGATTATGGGACTTTATATAAGCGGAACAAGCATAGGAGGAATGGCGGGAAGAATTATAACGAGTGTACTTACAGACTTGTTTAATTGGCGAATCGCTTTAACTACAATAGGAATATTAGCGCTGATTTTAAGTATAATGTTTTGGCTTACTCTTCCCGTACCTCGTAATTCTGTGAAAAAGACGTTGGACTGGAGAATGGCATGGGGAGTTTATAAAGTACATATCGTTAATAAAAGTTTGATGGGCCTAGTGATGCTCTCGTTTTTGCTAATGGGAAGTTTTGTCACACTATATAATTATATAAGCTTCCTTCTAGCAGAACCACCTTATGGATTAAGCCAAACCATCATTGGCTTTATTTTTATCGTATACATATGTGGTACATTTAGCTCAATTTATATGGGAAAAAAAGCAGACCAATATGGATATTCCTTGATTTTGAAAATTTCAATCGGAATCATGATGAGCGGAGCCTTCCTAACGCTAGTTCCTTCGTTAATTGGAAAAATCATGGGGATGGCCATCTTCACATTCGGTTTCTTTGCCAGTCACTCAATTGCCAGTGCCTGGGTCGGAGACTGTGCCAGAAATCACAAAGTACAAGCTTCATCTCTTTATCTGCTTTTTTATTATCTTGGTTCAAGTTTTGTCGGATCATTTGGTGGTTATTTTTGGTCACACTTTCATTGGATTGGCGTTATTTCGTTAATCTCCGGTCTATTAATCTTCGGATATCTACTTGTTTTATTAGCCCAAAAAAGGGAATCAGCTAGCACCCCGATGGAAGTAAACATGAATAAGAATTAAGAATCTGTTACTTCTAAAGCTCTGTAATTGGTTTTGTGCCTGTACTTTATGCGTCAAATACTGTAGTTGTAAAAAATAAAGAAATTGTTGAAGTTGATAGATGATAAAAAATGATAATGAATATGTATGATTTCACTAGTTTTTCATTTATTTTACATTTAATATAAAAAATAGATATAACTATTTTGGAGGAATATAAATGATTCAATTATGGAGTATATTTGGCGATGTTGTTCCGTTGTTTTTGGTTATTGTGCTAGTGGTTGTTCCTTTATCGATTTGGTATTTTCACAACAAAAAGGCCGGATGGAAACAATGGTGTAAAAAAATTGCATTATCGCTGACGATGATCGCGATATTATTGATTACCATTTTCCCGCTTTATTACTCACCAGAACAACCGAGAGTACTTAATCTTATTCCGTTTGTCGGAATGTATAACCTTGTCTTTTACTCGGTTGATATAACGGTCCCGATTCGGAATATTTTGTTTAATATATTGCTGTTTGTTCCGTTTGGCTTTTTTCTCTCATGGAATAAAAGCCGTCGGATTATCGTAACGGGTTTACTTTTCTCATTGTTGATTGAAGTACTTCAATATGTTTTCCCAATAGGACGCTCAGCGGACATTGATGACGTCATTTTGAATACACTAGGAACGTTTTTAGGGGTTGTCTTATGGAAAGTCTCGACAAAATATAAAGATCAATGGCGGGGTCTGCATAATGAGAAGGATACAGCATGATACGATTTTTCACTTACCTATTTGAGTGTTCTGAAATATACATGTGGTTACAGAAAGTGTTTGATGGACAGGGATGCTAGCGAATAATCTAAATATCGTAAAGAATGCGGATTTTATGATTATATGGAATCATAGAAAAGCAAGAACAATTAGGGAGAGAAAAACATGAAGAAACATAATGAAATGAATATTTACGAATTAAAAAATGATTTATCATTAGAAGCTCACTTAGGTTAACCTGTGTTTATTGCTGGTATTTTATTTTGGTTGTTTGTTGGAATTTGCAGTTTCTTTTTACCTCAAGAGACGTTGGTATGGCTTTACTTGTTTGGAATTGGAGCGATTTTACCTTTAGCCATTCTCATTTCAAAAATATTAAAAATTAACTTTTTAGCTGCTCACAATCCGTTGTCAACCGTTGGCGAATTAGTAGGAGGTGTGCAAATTTTCTTTGCGCCTATTGTCATTATGGTTGCCTATCACCAACCGGAATGGATGCCTTTTGTCATCGGTGTTCTAACGGGAGCACATTTTCTTCCATATGTTTGGATATACGATGCGAAAATTTACTTATTCCAAACGATGACAACCGTAATTGTTTCATCGGTTATTGGCATTGGATTTATGGATCAATCATTTCACCTTACTCCATTTGCTTTAAGTGTTGTCTATATGATTACGGCTATTTTACTGATTCGTAAACATCGCACAATCGTTCGAGATAAAGAAGAGGTTGCAAACGCTTCAGTTATAATGCAGAAAGAATTTACGAATCAATAACTATGAGGTTAAAGAAGAAGAGATTGACAAAATGATCCCTGATGTATGAAGCAAGGATATACCTGTTCTTCCTACAGAGCAAAAGTGATGATAGGCTTAACAAAAAAATAGAGCACCTTAGAAGTTAGGTTTCTATATGTGCTCCGTTTTATGTTCTGAAATATCTAGAATAGGGTACGGTAAAGAGAGTTTCTTTGGAATAGGTGAGCGACTTGTTGCATAAGGTACCTCTAGTAAAGAAAATTGGTTGATGTGTTGAAACACAATATCTCCCTTGGAATCTTATTTTTAGTCACTGTATATAATTTTCAAAAAGGGTGTTTTTTGTTTTTGTTATGTGTTTTGCAACATGTTCATAATCGGAGAATACGTTGATGAACGAAATTTCTATAAAAATTTCTTCTTAGAGATAAGCGACAGGCAAGTTATTTGAACAATGGAAGTCAAAAAAGAACACAGGTTTTAAAATAATAGGAGGGATGTGGGGATTCCAAAAATTCAGTGAAATGATCATATATTATAAAATTGAGGAGGACTATTATGTTTCAAACTTTAGACCGTTTTTTTAAATCTTGGGAGTTCGAGGCTGGAGTGACTAGGAGAGTACTTGATCATCTCACTGATGAGTCACTTAAGCAGGAAGTTACTGCACAGAATTGGACTTTAGGACGTATTGCTTGGCATATCGTTACTGCCATTCAAGTGATTGTCTCACGTACAGGGTTAACGTTTGAAGCTCCTGCTAAAGATTGGCCTGTTCCTTCCTCGGCTGATTTTATTGCAAAAAGCTATAAGAAAGCCAGTGATGCCCTTGTTCAAGCACTGAAAACTCAATGGACCAACGCTAATTTGAATGACCTTATCGACTTTTTCGGTCAGCAAATGACAAATGGGACACTTTTGATGTTTTTGATTCAACATCAAACCCATCATCGCGGACAAATGACCGTTCTTATGCGACAAGCAGGGCTAAACGTTCCCGGCGTTTATGGTCCGTCAAAAGAGGAATGGGCTCGTTTAGGTATGGATGCACCAAAAATGTAATCTAAACCTAGTAGAGGATAGAATTTACCTTTCTCAACGATCGAAAGCAATCCTTCAATAACTGTATCACTTTTCTTATTCAGCTAAAGGGAGGAAGACCTATCATTCTTCAGTGGTAGTCGAACGGAAATTTTTGGTGAATCGTCACCCTGCAATGACATCTTCAATCGGTTGTTTTATTTTTGGATGTTTCAACTCATGATGCTTTCTTCCATAAAACTGCTCCTTAGTATGTGCCTTTTCTTTTATTTTGTCCCACCATTATAAAAATAAGCGGTGTTTATTTAAAGTAATCCTTGATAAAAAAACAATATAAGAGAATGATGTAGGAGTGATTTTGGATTGGAAGGTGGTCAAACATGAATAAAGTTACGACAGATTTTTCTGTTCACATTTATGAAACTGGAGAGACAAACCATCCAACTCTTGTATGTTTTCACGGTCTTACTAGCAGTAGCGAATCTTTTTTGGAGTTAGCTGATTATCTAAAAAACTACCATCTTGTTGCGTTTGATAGCCCAGGACATGGAAAAACGCCGCCTTTAGCGCATGAAGAAGATTACTTATTTTCCAATCTTGCAAACTGGTTTGACAAAGCGATGGGGCAAAATGTAAATCCTCCCTTCTTTATAATAGGGCATTCGTGGGGAGCGATTATCGCTCTTTTCTATGCAAAACAATTTCCTGAAAAAGTGAGAGGAGTTATTTTGTTAGACGGTGGATATATGGGACCCGCTGATCACCCGAACAGCACGCTCGAAGGTCTCTTGAAATTTTGGGAAAATATGTACGAAACAACCCGATACAAAACGATGGATGATGTTTTTGTTGAGTTAAAAAAGAATGCCGTTCGTTGGAATGAAAAGATTGAACAAATGGTTGAATCGGCCATGAAAAAAAGCGAAGACGGATATACAATCATCCCATCGCTTTTTACGATTCAATCGATTATAAAATCTTTTTTCAACGAACCGTTCCGTGAGATTTACGAGAATATTAAAACTCCCGTCCTTTTATTACATAGTACGCTTCCTAAAGAGATGGAAGAAACCCGTTTCCATTTCATCCATCAGATGAAAGCGAAAATAAAACAGCTTACCATTATTGGTATATCTAACGCAGGACATAGTGTACATTGGGATGCACCGGAAAAAATAGCTTACGAAATTGATAAATGGATAGTTAGAAATTCGTTAAAGAATAAGTCGATGATTTGAGAAGCACCAATGGATTGACCACTTTCCTAAATGAGCGGTTTAGGCCTATGATTTACGGAAGATAAAGAAGGTTGTTTTATAAAAATAACGTTATTCTCATTGGTTCAAAAATAATGGTGAACATAGCGGGATGTAAATGTAAATCTTGACAAAGGTTTTTATTTGAACACAGAGGAGTATATGAGGCTGTCTACGGAGATTCAATTCTTCAGCATTGAGAAAGCCTCTTTTATTTTTTTTCAAAGCCGTTAAGGATATATGTTTTTATCACTAAAACGTATCTGACAAGTAGAATTTCCTTTTTTGTGTTATAGCGTTTTTCGCTCTCGTAACGCCTTGAGTCCCTCCATGATTGAATACAGACACATACGTAGCCACCGATTGACGATAAAGATTTAGCGTCGCAGAGGATCATTTTCCATGACTAATGGAGCTGCGGTAATACGTTGGCACAAAGAGGTATCTTTGCGTTCTTCTTTCCGTCACTTCCAAGCTGTGAACTCATGAGTACTTGCGACTTTCAATCGTTTCATAGGGCTGCTTTCCTTTTCTTTCCTATTTGTTCCCTAAGAGCAGTATCGACCAAATGAGCCAATGTTATATAGAGATTAAATCTCTAAGTTACATTTATATCGTACAAGCAGTGTCCATTTTAAGAGGATGATAGTGTAATAGGATTGAACGGAATAAACATAAAGTTTAGGATATTACTGGGAAGTGAGGATGTGTTTCACGATAAAGTTGTTCCTGTCAATGGCGGGGGTCGGAGAATTGGATTGGAGACAGCAAAACAACTTCACTAAGCTTTTGAGCTGAGAAAGAAGTGAAAAAAGAGTGAGCAAAATCTCTGTAGAAGAAAGATATGACGTATTGCATAAGGTGGCTAAATAATTGAGAAGCGATCATTGATGTGATGATTCAGGAAACAAACGGAACGATGTGAAAGACGAATATAGAAGTACATTTAACAGTTATGTCGATTTTTGTTGACATTTTAAATGAAAATGATTATCATTTCTATGTAGATGTGATTATCAATATCCACAAAATACATAGGGGGAATAAGATGAATAGAAAAAGATTTTCTTTCATAGGTATCATGTTACTTGTTTTTCTTATGATGCTTAGCGCATGCGGAAACCAAGAGAAAAACACGGTGTCTGGAAATCAAGAACAAACAAAGATGGAAGAAAAAGCAACGCGAACATTTAAAATGGCAAATGGAAAAGAAGTGGAGATTCCAACTCACCCAAAACGTGTTGTTATGCCGTATGAATTTTTAGGAAACGCATTAGCTCTTGGGGTAAAACCGATTGCGGTTACAAATCCGTTGATGAAAAATCCTTATATTACAGAAAATCAAATGAAGGGAATTGAAAATGTCGGAAATCCAATTTCACTTGAAAAAGTAACGGAATTGAATCCAGATTTAATTATTGTCTATTTAGAGGATCAATATGAGCAGCTATCGAAAATTGCGCCAACCGTTGTGATTCCGTTTGGACATTATAAAGGTATTCAAGAAGAAATTCGTGTGTTTGGAGATGTTCTCGGTAAAAAAGAGGAAGCAGAAAAATGGATTAAACAGTTTGACGAAAAGGCGACTGCTGCTCGTGAAAAGTTACAAGGAGTTATTGGAAAAAACGAGACAGTTGGTATTTATGAATTGTCAGGAAAAGATTTTGTTGTGTTTGGAGCAAATTTTGGACGAGCAGGACAAATCATTTATAATGCGTTGCAATTAACACCGCCAGAGAAGACGAAAAAAGAAGTCATCGAAGGCCCGCAGCAATGGAAACCGATTTCCCTAGAAGCGTTACCTGATTACGAGGCTGATCATATGTTTTGGACGGTATACCGAACAGAAGGAACCGACCAAATTGAAAAAGACATGAAAAATAGCGCGATCTGGAAAAATTTAAAAGCTATTAAAAATAATCACTTCTATGAGATGAAACTAGAAGATGTATGGTTTACCGATGCGATTTCGCTAGAACATCAGCTTGATCTTGTCGTAGATACATTGCTTTCCCATAATAAAAAATAGTACAGTAAGACATATAGGAATCTAGTTTCAAATTCTAACATAAGCAAGCTTTTCTACCAATCTCCTAAACGAAATCGGACAAATTCATTTGTCCGATTTCGTTGCAGATGCTAACCCAAAGTGTCAGACCCCACAAGAGGAAACAATGAGCGATATATTGTGAAATTGCATGTGAGGCCGGATACTTATAGGTTAGCCCTGTGGTAGAAAAGCGTTCTTCTTTTCATGATTACATACATATGTTAGAAATTTATTTGTACTTATATAGGAAAACAGGTGGAAATCATGAAAAACGATACGGTAAATCAGTATTCGCGTCCTTGGATAGCGATAACGGTGATCGTGATAGGAATTTTCGCTATCGTTTTTGGAATTGCGTTGTCTATTTCCGTTGGTGCTGCCAATATTCAGCTTTCAACAGTATGGGAAGCGCTTGTTCATTACAATCCGAATCGAACGGAACATGCGATTATTCAAGATTTGCGTCTGCCGCGATCGCTTGCGGATGTTTTAGTAGGTGCTAGCTTTGCAGTGGCAGGTGCGATTATGCAAGGGATGACGCGAAATCCGCTTGCAGATGCCGGGCTTTTAGGCTTAAATGCTGGGGCTACATTGATGGTAGCGGTTTGCTTCGCGTTTTTACCGGGATTATCCTATAATTCTTTAATTCTATTTTCCTTCTTAGGAGCGGCTGTTGCGGCGGGGCTTGTTTACGGGATTAGTTCGCTTGCTCGGGGTGGCTTAACTCCGGTTCGCCTTGTGTTAGCAGGAGCAGCCGTAAGTGCATTGTTAACGGCGCTGAGCGAAGGAATTGCGATCCATTTTCAGTTAAGTCAAGAGTTAGCATTTTGGTATGCAGGTGGAGTGGCCGGTGTGAAATGGAGCCAGCTGAAAGTGATGACTCCATGGCTTGTTGTCGCTTTAGTGGGTTCATTGCTTTTGTCGCGTTCGATTACTCTCTTAAGTCTAGGAGATGAAGTAGCGACAGGATTAGGACAAAAAACGGGCTTGGTTAAAATGCTTGGCATGATTATTGTGCTTCTTTTGGCAGGAGTGTCTGTATCGGCGGTCGGACCGATTGGATTTATCGGACTTGTCGTTCCGCATATTGCTCGGTTTTTCGTCGGTGTGGATTATCGCTGGATTATTCCTTGTTCGGCCGTTCTCGGTGGAGGGTTCATGATTATGGCTGATATTGGTGCAAGAATGATTAATCCTCCTTATGAAACGCCAATCGGTGTTTTATTCGCCCTTATTGGTGTTCCGTTCTTCCTTTATGTGGCGCGAAAAGGAAGGAGGGAGCTTTCATGAATGGAGTAGAGCGACGCAAGAACGTTCGGCGTTTTTCCATACTCGCTACTTTTTCTGTTCTGATTCTTATTGTGTTTGTGATCAGTATGAACACAGGCTTCAGTCGGTTATCTCCGCTTGAAGTGTTTCAAACGCTGTTTGGAATGGGAACCGAAAAGCAAGAGTTGATTTTGTTTGAATTTCGCTTGCCTCGTATTGTGATTTCCATGCTTGTTGGGGCGGGATTGGCTGTATCAGGCTGCATTATGCAGGGCATTTCCCGCAATGCGTTAGCAGATCCAAGCATTTTAGGGATTTCGCATGGAGCAGGGGTAATGGTCGTTTTATATTTGTCGTTTTTCCCAACACATTTGGACGTTCCTGTTTTATTTTTGCCGATCCTTGCGTTTTTCGGTAGCTCATTAGCAGCTGCTCTTGTGTTTGGCTTGTCTTACGAAAAACACGAAGGGCTGTTGCCAACGCGTCTCGTTTTAACAGGAGTGGCAGTTGCGGCTGGATTGAGCGCGCTCATGACGGTTCTTTCTCTTCGACTAAGCCGGGAGCTTTATCAGTTTGTAGCGGCATGGTTGACTGGAAGTATTTGGGGAGCGACGTGGGATTACGTTTTAGCGCTTTTACCTTGGATTGTCGTCCTATTCGCTTTTGTGTATTATAAAGCGCTCGTACTCGATGTGTTATCGTTTGGAAAAAACGTCGCCACAGGACTTGGTGCGTCTGTTTCCAAAGAACAAGTGAAACTACTCGCTGCTGCAGTGGGACTTGCGTCTGCTTGTGTGTCTGTCAGCGGGGGCATTGGTTTCGTCGGTTTGATTGGACCGCATTTAGCGCGACGAATCATCGGTCCAAATCATAAGTATTTGCTGCCAGCTTCGGCGCTCGCAGGGGCCCTATTGTTACTGACCGCCGACACGATCGGTCGCACGATTCTACAGCCATCAGAAATTCATGCAGGTATCGTCGTGGCGATCATCGGGGCACCGTACTTCTTGTATTTGCTAGCCCGATCCAATCATTAATCGTATGGGGGAATTTCATGATGGAGAGAAACCTTGAACTCTATGATGTAACCATTGTCGGTGGAGGTCCTGTTGGGTTATTCGCTGCCTTTTACAGTGGATTGCGCGAATTAAAAACGAAAGTCATTGAAAGCTTGCCAGAGTTAGGCGGGAAAGTGAGAGGATTTTTCCCAGAGAAAATCATTCGCGACATTGGTGGGATTCCTGAGATTTCCGGGGAGCAGTTAATTCAAAATTTAGAGCGGCAAGCCAAAACGTTTGCACCCACAATTGTTTTAGGTCAACGAATTGTTGATTTGGAGAAGCAAAAGGATGGAACGTTTTTGTTGACAAGCATCAATGGCGAACAACATCATACGCGCGCCGTCATTCTTGCGATAGGACATGGAACATGGGAAGTGCAGAAGTTAGAGGTGGATGGTGCGGAACAGTACGAAGGGCATACGCTTCATTATAAAGTTGGATCATTAGAACATTTTCGTGGAAAGCGAGTACTTATCTCCGGCGGCGGCAATACAGCGTTAGACTGGGCCCAACAATTGGAGTCCATCGCTGAAAAAGTCACGATCGTCCATCGTCGCGATCAATTTTCCGGATTGGAAAGCAGCGTGACGAACCTAAAGCGCTCGTCAGTCGAACTATTGACACCATATGTAGTCAAACAACTATACGGACAAGGAACTCTTCTTGAAAAAGTGATGATTGAACATGTTGACACGGGGGAAACAACAGAATTACCGGTCGATGAATTGATTGTTAGTCACGGTTTCCATATTGACCTTGGACCGATCAAAGACTGGGGATTTGATATGGTAGACGGGCGTATTGTTGTCAATGGAAAAATGGAAACAAACATCCCTGGCATATTTGCCATAGGAGATATTGCCTATTATCCGAATAAATTAATGTTAATTTCCGGAGGATTTATGGAAGGACCGACGGCGGTCAATAGCGTCAAAATGTATCTTGATCCCAACGCTCAACCAATGGCTATGGTTTCGACCCACCATCAAGCGTTTGTGGCGAATTGAACGTTCTCTTCCGATAGAGTGTTAAATATGTCCAAGCAAGGGATTTTTACGCTCGCTTAAAATCAAATCGAAAGGAAGTGGATCGCTTGATTGTGACGGAAAATTTAGATATTGCGTACGATCAAATGGTCATTGTCAAACAATTAAATATAGAAATTCCATCCCATAAAATCACAGCATTAGTTGGGGCGAACGGCTCTGGAAAGTCGACGATTTTGAAAACGATGGCGCGTTTGCTGAAACCAAAAAGCGGTCATGTTTTGCTTGATGGGAAAGCGATTCATCAATTAAGAACGAAAGAAGTGGCTAAGCAATTAGCGATTTTGCCACAAAACCCGACGGCTCCAGAAGGGATGACAGTCACCGATTTAGTGACATATGGCCGTTTCCCTCACCAGCGCGGCTTCGGTTCGTTAACGAAACAGGATAAAGAAGTGATTGAATGGGCCATTGAAGCGACAGGAATGAAAGAATTCGCTCATCGTCCTGTCGATCAACTATCGGGTGGACAGCGACAGCGAGCATGGATTGCGATGGCGCTTGCTCAAGAAACACCGATTTTGTTTTTAGACGAGCCGACGACATTTCTTGATATGGCTCATCAATTAGAAGTGCTTAATCTTTTAGAAGAGCTGCATGAAAAAGAGCGGAGAACGATTGTTATGGTTGTTCACGATTTAAACCATGCAAGCCGTTATGCTCACCATATGATTGCTATTAAAAAAGGAACTGTCGTCAAAGCAGGTACTCCGATGGAAGTCATGCAACCACATATTATCGAAGAGGTATTTGGGATTCAGTGTGATATCATCCGAGACCCGCGTACAGGCTTGCCGTTATGCTTACCGTACGCGCTTAGTCGTTCCAAAAAAGAACAGGTCCATCATATAGGTTAGGAAATAAACAAGGCTGATTTCTATGTGAAAATTAGCCTTGTTTTTGTTTTGGGTGGCCTCTCCAGTGCGTCATAAGTATTGTGATGAGTCTTAGTCGAAACAATCATCACCGTAATCAATAACATTTTGTGTCCTTATGATAAATGTTTCGACGATAAACGTTGTAAATGTAATCATCTTCTATTGAATGGGGTTTCTGTCCAAAATATTAATACCGTACAAACTCCCATCTGAATGAAGTATCTAGATGGAAATCATACAATTGAGGATCGAAAACCGATTTTACAGCAACATAAACGACTGGTTGAAGAAAAGGTAAAAGAAATGAAGAACATGGTATGATATGTTTGAGCAACATAAAGAAATTCAAAGTGCCGAATGAGTACTTAGTTTTTAATAGACAAAGGGGGAAAGATCGTTGAGTTATGAAGGAAAAGTCGCGATTATAACAGGAGCAGGAGGCGGAATTGGTCGAACTCTTGCGATGGCTTATGCTGAACAAGGGGCTAAAGTGGTAATCATGGATAAAGATGCAGATGGGTTGCAAAAAACTCGCGAACGTTTGCAAGATGCTGGATATGATGTGTATTCATACGTTTTTGACTTAAGCAATTCAACAGAGATTGAGAACGTGATGAAGGAAGTGGGAAAAGCGCTTGGTCGAATTGATATCTTAATTAATAATGCGGGGCTTGGAGTATTTACATCTCCTTATGATTTAACGGTGGAAGAATGGGACTATGTCATCAATACGAATTTGCGTGGGACGTTCCTTTGTTCAAGGGAAGCAGCGAAAATCATGAGAACCCATGGGGGAGGAGCGATCGTAAATATTTCTTCCACCCGTGCTCTTATGTCGGAGCCGAATTCAGAGGCTTACGCTGCTTCGAAAGGAGGTATTCTTTCACTTACCCATGCGCTTGCGGTTTCATTAGGACCGGATCGAATCACCGTCAATGCGATTTGTCCGGGATGGATTGAAACAGGAGACTACAGTCAACTACGGCCCGAAGATCATCTACAACATCCTTCAGGAAGGGTAGGAAAGCCAGAAGATATCGCAAGAGCTTGTTTATATCTTACCGATCCAAAAAATGATTTTGTCACCGGTATTCATTTAGTCGTTGATGGAGGCATGACGAGAAAGATGATTTATACAGAATGAAATCTTTCTATATCAAAAAGCTGATTCCACTTGTATATTTTGGGGTCAGCTTTATTTTATTTAATGGCTATGTTAATGATTATTGTCGATTTACATTTAAAATGAAAGACCTTCACAAATTGAAGGTCTTTCATATGCTTAATGGTTGGCCGAAAGAAGAACGATATTATAATGGGGTAAATAAACTTCACCAAAAAAGCCTAAATCCAATTGGTTTCCCATAAAGCATTTAGGAATATAACATAAATAGTAAAGATTGTAGACAATGTTAAAAATAGTAAAGGTATAAACTTGAACTTGTTAATTTTTCTAATGGCTATAATAAAGATTAAGATTGTAATGAAGGTAGTAACATAAAATACAAAAATTACACTGTAAAACGTAAATGGTCCTAAGAATAGACAAAGGACAGAAAATTGCACAAGAAAAGCAAAGTAAGAGAGTGAAATCCACTTTGAATTCCCCTCATTTTTTATGATTCCGATTATTGACAATATGATGGAAGCTACGATTAAAAGTGTAAGAGACCATTCATACAAGAAAAATAAATTCTCTTTATAAACAGCAAATAAATAACCAACTATTGAAAGTGGCAATATCCCAAGTAACAAATAAAAGTTTATTTTTATATACTTCGTTTCTTCCAAATGATTCCCTCCCCTTTTTTCTTTCCATATTTAACATAAAAACATACAGTCAAATTACCTTTCTTATTCATTATATTTTAATTCAATATCAATATGGTTATTTAACATAGCCTATTTAATAATGGTCTCAATTAAATTTAAGTTTGGTGAGTACGTTGGTAAAAATAAAAGTGCGAGTTTTCTAAAAACAGCTTGTGAATCATGATATGGTGAATTTTTGCACTGCCGAGAATCATGACAATCATTCAAAAGAAAGCAATTCGTACCGTACTTGTGACCGATTGGCTGAAAGAATATGAAGCAAAATGGAAAACGATGTCAGAGTTGAGGGAGAAGTCGATGTGGAACGGCTAAAAGAGAGATGAAAGCGATATGTGTATGAAAAATATTGTCTGAATTTTTTTGATATGATACGATTAATTATAATGTTAACCTTGTATAATTTTTGGTTAACATTAAAGAGAGATAAGGGGAGGAAAGAGGATGCACTCGTGGGAGGAACAGATGAAAGCAGAATTGCTGCATATAGAGAAAAAAGCGCAAAGACGTCGCTTACATTCCATCGATTTTTTGAACAACTCGTCCATTATCATGAATGGTCGGAAGCTTCTCAATCTTGCATCAAATAATTATCTTGGATTAGCTGGCGACGATCGACTCATTGAAGCAAGTATACGCGCTGCTCGTGAATACGGCGCAGGCTCGACGGCATCCCGATTGATTGTTGGCAACTATTCCCTATATGAACATGTAGAAACAGAACTAGCGAGGTGGAAAGGAACAGAAGCAGCACTTATTTTCAACAGCGGATATACAGCGAATGTCGGCATTATTTCTACTCTCGTCGGCCGCAACGACCTCGTGTTTAGTGATAAATGGAACCATGCCAGCATCATCGATGGAATCATTTTAAGCCGAGCAGAAATGAAGCGCTATCAACATAACGATCTCGATCATTTAGAAACACTTTTAAAAAAAGCGCCGCTACATAAGCGAAAACTTATTGTCACGGATACCGTCTTCAGTATGGACGGTGACATCGCTCCATTGAAAGGGCTCGTTGAACTCAAAGAAAAGTATGGGGCGATTTTAATGGTTGATGAAGCTCACAGCAGCGGTGTTTATGGAGAAAGAGGAGAAGGGCTTATTCATGATTTACGTCTACAAGAACAAGTGGACGTACAAATGGGGACTTTCAGCAAAGCACTTGGTTCTTTCGGTGCATACGTGACTGGAAAACAGTGGCTGATCGATTATTTCGTCAATAAAATGAGGAGCTTCATTTTTACAACGGCATTGCCACCCGCTGTGTTAGGCTCGATTCTGGCTGCGATTCACATCGTTCAACAAGAAACAGCGCGTCGCAAACAGCTCCATGAGTATAGTCAATATTTTCGTAAAAAACTTAGTGATCTCGGTTTCAACATTGGCACAAGCGTGACGCAAATTGTGCCGGTGCTGATCGGTTCCAATGAGTTAACGGTGCAATTTAGTGAACGGCTGCAGGAAAGAGGCATTGCGGCTGTCGCTATTCGACCACCTACGGTTCCAGAAGGGACAGCAAGAATTCGCTTTTCCCTCATGGCGACGTTAACGAAGGATGAACTAGACTGGGCAATTAACGAAATCGCTACAATCGGTCAAGAAATGGGGATTATTTCATGAACAAGCAAAAGCATATTGTCTTCATTCCTGGATGGGGTATGAGAGGAACGATTTGGTTGCCGCTTGCCGAACGGCTTAAAACATCTTTTTCCGTTTTCTATGTTGAATGGGATGGGGTTGAAACAATTGCGGATTTTAAACAAAAGGCAGTTCAACTCGTTGAAGAAAATGAGCTTTCTTCTTTCATTCCAATTGGTTGGTCGCTCGGTGCGCTCATCGCTCTTGAGCTTACGACCTCTGTTCCAGAGAAAATGGACCGTCTTGTTCTCATCGGCGGAACAAGCCGATTTACTAAGGGAGATGGCTATGACGCTGGATGGGAGCGGCGGGTAGTCGAACGAATGAAACGCCAATTAGTGCGAAATCGCGAGCAAACGCTTTCTTCATTTTTTGCTTCTCTACTTTGTGAAGAGGAACAAGGCAAAGTACTAGATTTTGAACGCCACTTTCACAACACCGAACAGCAAGGATTACTTATTGGTCTCGATTATTTAATGACAGCTGATGTTCGTTTTGCTTTGCGTGATATCACTGCGCCACTGTTACTTATTCACGGCGAAGAAGACACCATCTGTCCACCGTCCGCGTCGCGCTACATATTTGAACAAACACGTGACAATGCGATTTTAAAATTATTGCCTAAAACCGGCCATGTTCCGTTTTTAACAAAAACAGACGAATGTGCCCGGTTGATTCAATCGTTTGTAGGGGGAAGAATATGATTGATAAACAATTGTTGCAAAAAAGATTTAGTGCCAATGCAAAAACGTATGACCAATTTGCAAACGTCCAGAAAAAAATGGCAGATTTCTTATTAAAACAGCTATTGATGAAAAGAAGTGACTCATCTCCACTTCATATTCTTGAAATCGGCTGTGGGACAGGCTACCTCACTGCTAAGCTGTCCCGTCATTTTCAAAATGCAACCATCACCGCCATCGACTTAGCACCAGGAATGATTGAGATTGCCAAACAGCGGATCTCTGGAAAGTCGATCCATTTTCTTTGTGGTGATATCGAAGAAATGGAGCTATATGACCGGTATGATCTCATTATTTCTAATGCAACATTTCAATGGCTCAATGACTTGGAGTCGACACTTTCTCGTCTTAGCTCCATCTTAAAGAGAGACGGAATGATTCTTTTTTCTACCTTTGGCTGCGGCACATTCCATGAACTTCACACTTCCTTTCAACGAGCGATGCAAAAGTTACAGCTCGAAACAAACGCTCGTCTTGGCCAGTCCTTTTATGCATTAGAGGATTTGTTAAAGCTGTGTGAGTACTCTGTTCAACAGGTTCACCCAACCGCGGCTATTTTCGGAACAGAAGTGTTCGAAACAGAACGATTTCATTCCGTCAAAGATTTTTTCACTTCACTAAGAAAAATAGGAGCAACCAATAGCAACCAAGGTTCCTACTGCCAACGCCCCTCCGTCCTTAAAGAAATGATGAACATATACGAACAAGATTTTCAAGAAAACGGCCACATTATCGCAACCTACCATTGTTTGTTCGTGGAAATCGAATGCTAGACTCGCTGATGTGGCGAGTTTTTTTGTAGGAGAGAAGAATTAACAAAAAATCTTGTAAAATATGTAAAAGTGGTTTGCAGTTAATGAAAATATAAAAGTTTGATAATAAGGGTGAATATCACGCTACTTATTTGATGGGAATTTTTTCTTATGAATGGAGAAACAGATAAACGCAAAAATCAGATCGCACAAACGGGAAGCTTGATGTAAACCAATATGTATGTCAAATCAACGAATAGGCAGTTTTTCATTTGTTTATAAAAATACACAGTTAATCAAGAGCATTACTTCAAAGCAGGAGTAATGCTTTTTTTGTTGAAAAAGTGAAATAAACGAATTTTTAAATGCTTTCTGTGTTGATAACTAGTATCGGGAGTGTGGTACATGAAACTTAGTTGTTTGGAATTTCAAAAGTCCAAAATAACATCGCAAGAGCGGCTAAATTATAATAAAACGGATTTTCTGATTAGTATAAGCTATTTTCTATATCTAACAATTGTTATCTTTATTTGTGGTTGGGCATTAAGGAATATTGGTCCAATTAGAACATTTTTCTTTAAATCACCATTTAATAACTTACTTTTTGGATTGTTTATTAGCATAATTGAATTAACCCCTTTAATTTTTATTTTAAAATTCCGAAAACAATCATTTCGCACAATTGGTTTACGCAAAGAGATGCTTTTCTTGTCCTTTATAGTTGGTGTGATTTTTGCTATTCCAGAACTTGTTTTATCTAAGGAAAACATCATTTCGTTTAAATCAATTGGCATAGTAAATCTTCTTATAAAGTTTTTTTATTACTTTTTTTGTATTGCATTAGTTGAGGAACTCATTTTTCGAGGATATTTACAGTCAATCATTCAGGATGTCCTATCCTCCAAGTGGATTAGCATTGTTATTGTAGGAATGCTTTTTAGCCTTATGCACATACCATTTCAATTCTGGATTTCAGGACAAGAGTTTCTGCCGTTTATCCAAAATGAAATTTCCCTGCATTTGCCTTATACATTTATTGCTCATTTTTATTTTTTGTTGATTTACAGACTAACGAATAATATTGTTGCTCCTACGACTACCCATGCTCTGCACGATCTTTTTGTTAATCTTTAATATTTTCCAACTAACGGAAGGAGGCTGACTAAAAAGCTAAGTGTCAGACCCGATAACGACAATAGACCGCATATCATGCTGGGGAAGTATTTAATATATGGTAGATTGTGCATGAGGTCAGGCACTTATGGTCAGCCCCTTCTTTTTTCGTGAAGGGCCAGTTTAGTGTGAAAAGGAATTTGGTGTTTAGTTGTAGAAAAAATGTTTGGAATTATCTTTTCGGGAGTTGGTTTGAAATGTGTGGGATTTGTGACGAAACATCAAGCAAGGGATGATAAAAATCCTAAAAATCGCGAAGCTTTAATGAAAGCAATTGAGAACGACTTATTAAATGATGAAAATGTATTGGCCGTATTTTATGGTGGTTCAATCGGGAGCGAAAATACGGATTTATATTCCGATATTGACCTCCGTATTGTGGTGAAAGAGGAAGTGTTTGAAGAATACAGGTCAAATAAAAAACAAAGAGCAAGGAAATGGGGCAATGTTTTATTCCATGAGGACTTCCCTTGGACAAATTATACGATTGCTCATTATGACTCTTTTATAAAGGTAGATGTCTTTTATTATAAACTTAAAGATATTCAGCCATCCGTTTGGTTAAAAAATATTAAAATTGTCTATGATCCTGAAGGGCTAATGGCAGAAATTCATGAAAAATCGCAGGGGTTATTATATGAGCTATCACCTATCGAATTTGAAATATGGCGAACAAAATTTTTTGCATACGTTCACGAAGCATACCGTAGAGTAATGAGAGAAGAAATGTATTATGCCCTCCAGTGCGTTGACTACTTGCGTTTATCTATGGCATCAGCATGGTACATGGAAGCCGGAATACAGCCGAATACGTTTGGTGATTGGGCTAAGATAGAAGGGAAAAGAAGCAATTTAAAAGACTGGCAATTATCTCTTCTTGAAAGTTGGAGCTGTAGCCGGGACCCTTTTGAAATAATGAATGTGATAAAAAATATGGTTCCAGAATTCAAAAGAGTCCACAAAAATTTATGCGCAAAACTCGGGATACATGAAAACCCTGAATGGGTCGATGAAATTTTCAATATGGTTTTTTGAACTACTCCTATTTTCACTTCGTTTCGAAGAAGAAGTTTTCTCGCTTTGTAAGATATAAAGGCAGCTGCATCGCTGCCTTTTTTGTTTATTTGCTGCTATACCATTTCGGAACTTTCAAAGCTTACATTCTCCTTTTCGAGCGTTTGATGATCTTAATGACAAACAATTGGGTTTACATTATACTTAATATTGTAAAATTTTAGTATATTATTGTTATTATGTAAATCGTTTCTTGCTCGAAGCGGTGTTAAGGGGGACACGAGGAACATGAAGCTACAAGCTGTCTTTATTGACAGGGATGGAACGATTGGCGGCTCAGAGAAAGTAGAATACCCAGGCGAATTCTCATTGTTTCCTTACACTTACAATCCATCTTTCGATTAAAAAATGCTGGCATTAAAGGATTCTCTTTTACAAATCACCCCGGCATCTCACGTGGTGAAGCACATCAAGAAGATTTTGTGAAGGAACTTTTATCTTTTGGATTTGATGATGTATACATTTGTCCACATCAGCAAGATGCAGGCTGCGATTGCCGAAAACCTGCCCCAGGAATGCTTTTGCAGGGGGCCGAAAATAACGGCTTACATCTTGACAAATGTGCTGTCATCGGCGATCGCTGGACGGATATGATCGCAGCCGAGCAGGCAGGATGTATGAAAATACTTGTAAAAACAGGTGCCGGAGCGAAAGTGTTTAATAAGTATCAAAACAAAGAATATGATGATAAGTGGGCTGAAATTGTTCCGGACTACATTGCAGAAACATTGGAAGATGCGGTGAATTGGCTGCTTAAAGATGATAGGGAATAAAACCTATAAAACTACAAGGTAACGTTTAATGGATGCTAGGTCATCTTAAGGAGGTAAACGTAATGTGATGGAAAACCCCTTATAATCACTTTTTTCAAAAACTAAATAGGGGTCGATTTTTATGCGGAACCGTTCATTTCGTTACCTTGTAGTAGGACAGTCGCTTGCCAATGGCGGTGATTTGTTTTATATCGTTGGATTAATGGCATTATTATATAATCTGTCACAGTCATCGTTCTATATGGCGCTCATTCCATTTGTCGTGACAATATCGAGATTGGTGTGTGGATTGTTTGTGCCGATTTTATTGGATAAATACGAATTAAAGAAGCTATTATTTGTTTCACAGCTATGGAAATCAGTGTTATTGCTTTTTTTAGGAGCATTAGTTGCATTTTTTATCTCAAATGACACGTTGTTACACATCTTCATTTTCGTCTCATTCATCTCCTTTTTGGATGGTGTTGCTCATCCAGCACGAAATGCGATGATCCCGAGATTAATAGAAGAAAGTGACCTTGTTCGGGCAAACAGTATACTGTCAGTCATTGACCAGACAATTCAGTTTGGCGGTTGGGCGGCCGGCGGGGTCTTGGCATCTTTTTTGCCGCCAAGCCATCTTATTTGGCTTACGTTTTTACTTTTTGTTGGTTCGACGTTTTGTATGTGGAAAATGAAAAATGTCTATTTAGATAACGTTGCGAAGGAAACGAATCCATCTGTCTGGAATGCTATGAAAGAAGGATGGATCTATATTTTTCATCATAAGTGGCTGCGAAGCTTTCATGCGATGGTTTTGTTGGAGTCGATGGCAGGAGCGGTTTGGATCGCTGCCATTTTGTATGTTTATGCCGCTGAAAATTTACGGGCAGGCACATCTTGGTGGGGGTATATTAACGCAAGTTTTTTTGCAGGGTTCATTGTTGGAGGAATTATTGCCTGGAAAATCTCGTATGTGATTCAAAAGCACCTCTTTTTCTCCATCTTTCTAGGCTCTTTAGGAACATCCATCATTACATTTGTATTTGGAATGAATACGGTTGCTTTTCTAAGTTTAGTTTTTTCATTTGTGTACGGATTGTTTGAGCAGTTAAAAGTTATTGGCATGCAGGCAATATTACAAAAAAACGTTTCTGACTTCATTCTTCCAAAAGTATACGCTGCTCAGCAGGTCGTGATGACGATAAGTTTTGGTGGCATGACTTTGTTCTTTGGTTGGATTACTGAAATATACGGCCCGAAAGTGGTTTTTGCCATATCCGCTAGTTTCTTGTTATTGTCATCCCTCTTTTGCTTTACGTTTTTATCAAGTTCATACAAGATGGAGAAAGGCGTTCAAAATGTGAAATAGTGCTGCATATACGACTCTCCCGTTCAAAATGGGAGAGTCACACAAATTAGCAAATTTAATCACTTTTGATGGAGTGTTAAACGGATAAAAAGTCTTACCATGAAAGGAGTCGGCTCTTATGACCATTCATGAATATGAAATTGTTTCAATCAACGTAGGAAAACCGAAAACACTCGTTTTTGAAGGAAAAGAGTTGTCGACAGGTATTTACAAAAAGCCTGTCCATGAACCTGTCTTTTTATCTTTTTTGAATTTCGAAAGCGATGGACAAGCGGATCTTGTTCATCACGGCGGTAAAGATAAAGCGGTATGCGTTTATCCATATGATCACTACGCTTATTGGGAAAAGGAGCTTGGCCGGGAGCTGGAAGCGGCAGCGTTTGGTGAAAATTTGACGGTGAAAGGCTTAGTGGAAGAGGACGTTTGTATCGGGGATATGTTTCAATTGGGCGAAGCGATCGTTCAAGTGAGCCAACCGTGGCAGCCTTGCTATAAGCTGGCGAAAAAGTACAATGTGGAAGATTTGCCGCTTCGTGTGCAAAACACAGGCTATACCGGTTTTTATTTTCGGGTGTTGAAAGAGGGCTGGGTGACGAGAGAGTCCCGCCTGCAGCTATTAAGCCGTCACCCGCTTGGAATAACCGTTTCATTTGCGAACCACATCATGTATCACGATAAATATAACCAAGAAGGTATTGAGCGGATACTAGGCGTTCAAGAATTATCGGAAAGCTGGCGGACAACGTTGTTGAAACGTCTAAAAAACATGGAAACAGATGAAAAACATTCAAAGAATGGATCAACCATTTGATGAACAATGGTATGGAGATATGAAATAACTTATTCTACCAATGAAAGCATTACTTCAGTAAGTATATAAATCCAACTTGTCTATGATGTTATATGAACTAACACCCTACAAAATGAGGAAACCTCTTGTATATCAAGGGGTTTTTGTTGTGGTGAGTTCCTTTAAGATGAATGATGTTAACTAGTAATGTATAAAATTAATCCCTTTTTTAGGCAGATGGAACAAAGTTTTTTGAAAATACATATAATAATCCAATAGATCTTGAGGTTTTTTGTTACCCTTCTTTTCCATTACTAGATTTTTTAAAAGAAACGGTGTCAGTGGAATTGAATACGGGTAGTAGTTGCTCGGAACAAACATTGTTGAAAAAGAATCGTACATACCAAATAAAATACGTACAATGGAGTAACGCCCATTCGCGTTATTTTTAACGAACGAAGGTGATAAAATGATCTACAAAAGAAAAACATATCGAGTTCTCCCAGAGAAGGTGAGTGAATTTACTACATTTTTTGATGAGTATCTTTTGCCTAATCAACTAAAAAATGGGGCTAAATTAATTGGACGGTGGATCACGGAAACGAAAGATGAAATCATAGAATTGTGGGAGTACCCGAGTTATGAAGAGTATCTAAAAATAGAAGAACGGGTAAGAAATGACGAAATGTACCAACAAGCACAATCTCAACTCCAGAAATTAGGCAATCTTTACTTAGACAACAGGCAAGATTTTTTGGAATCTACAGGAACGTACAGTTTTCCGAAGCACACGGTTACAGTGAGTGGATACATTACAAACGAACAGCAAGAGACTCTATTGGTCAAAACATATTGGAGATCGGATACCTGGGAATTGCCAGGAGGAGCGGTTGATGAGGGGGAGACACTAGACTTGGCATTGTGCCGAGAAATTTTTGAAGAAACAGGGATTTCTGTTAAATTGCTTGGGGTTACAGGGGTATATTCAAATGGAAGTACGGTTTCGGTCGTATTCCGTGGAGAATACAACGGGGGGAATTTAAAAACTTCTACTGAAACAAAGGACGTACGTTTTCTCAAAATTGACTCATCCAATGTAATGCAATATATTACTCGTCCGAAATTTAGATCGAGAGTGTTAGACGCTATGAAAGGGCATTGCATACCGTACGAAGCATTTAAAGTACGACCCTATGAGTTATTAGAAAGGTTGGATGGAAGTTTCAGAGCATGATAAAGAAGGTGAACTCCCAAGTATTACTAGAGGCAGGGCGCTGTTCTATTTGGTTATATGGTAGAGCGGCTGTAATAAATCGCTCTTAAGGAAGGGAGATACAGATGAATATTAGAAACTCTGTGAAAGCGTTGATTATTCAAGAAGGAAAACTAGAAAACTATTAGTCACAAAGAATATCGATGAAGAAGGAGAATTTTATCTTTGCCCCGGCGGTAGTCAAGAACATGGAGAAACATTCCATGAAACATTACAGCGAGAGTGTATGGAAGAGATTGGACAAGAGGTCGAAATAGGCGAATTGCTTTTTATTCGCGAGTATATTGGGAAAAACCACGAACATGCTTCATCTGATTTTGCTTTGCATCAAGTAGAGTACTATTTTTCTTGCCAGCTTAAAAGGAAGCAAGCAGAAATCAGCAATGGAACGAACCCTGATTCTGATCAGATAGGAATGGAGTGGCTGCCGATTCAACAATTATTCCGATACAGACTGTATCCAAAAGATATGAGAACCTATATTATAAAACATGTTCAAGGGGAAAAAACGCCGATTTATTTAGGGGATTTGAATTAATCGATGAATTAAAAACATCCATGAAAGCGCTGGCTTTGAATCAAAGTTGCACGCTGTGGGTTTGCAATTTTAATGATTCAATTAAAATTGCAGTCTAACCATTTCTTGATTTTTTTCTAGAAGAATACTTGAAATGTTCAAAAACTTAGTTTCTTTTTTTAGTTTTCTGATTATAATAATGAATAAGAACATTTTTTCATATTAAAATGAAATTTTGAAACATCAAAATAGGATTAAACATTATGACAGGGTGAAACTATGGGAAACAATAAGTTATTGCAAATCGTCGAGGTGGCCAAATTATATTATCAGCTTGATTATAATCAGCATGACATTGCTAAAAAGTTAGGGATTTCACGTCCTACCGTGTCCCGGTTGCTTCAGCAAGCAAAAAAGATGGGGATTGTCAAAATTGAAATTATAGATCCATCGGAAACGATGGAGGAATTAGCAGAGCAATTGAAAGAAAAGTATCAATTAAAAAAAGCTTTTGTCGCTGCCGCATCGCAAAATGAAGACTCGGCCGTCAAAGCAGCGATAGGAAAACGAACAGCCGATTTTTTATACGAAACTGTAAGCGATGGTGACATTATTGGCGTGACATGGGGGAGAACCCTTTATAATGTTGCGCTGGAATTAAAACATAAACCACTTAAAGATGTCGAAGTGGTCCAATTAAAAGGCGGAGTAAGCCACTCCAAAATCAATACATATGCTTCAGAAATAGTTTATTTGTTTGGAAAAGCGTTTGATACCATTCCTCAACACTTGCCTCTGCCTGCTATTGTCGATCATGTGGCGGTCAAAAAAGCGCTCGAAGCTGATCGGCATATTCAAAAATTATTAGACATGGGAAGAAAAGCCAATATCGCCCTTTTTACGGTTGGCAGCGTGAACTTTGACTCGTTGCTGTTTCAATTAGGATATTTAAGTGATGAAGAATTGGAAATGTTGTCAAATGAAGCAGTAGGGGATATTTGTTCTCGATTTTTTGATAAAGATGGAAACATTGTGAGTGAAAGTTTAAATGAGCGAACAATCGGAATTGATTTAAGTGAATTGCAAAAGAAAGAGAAGTCCATTCTTGTTGCTGGCGGAACAAACAAAATCAAAGCGATTAAAGGAGCATTAAAAGGAAAATACGCCAATATCTTGATTACGGATCAATATACAGCTAGAGCATTGCTAGATGAAAAATCATGAACATCCACCCGCACAAATGAAGTGCGGGTGATTTATTTAGAGGGATGTGCGGAGCATTAGTTCCGGTAATCCTGACTGGAACACAGTCAGGGCAGAATAATCTTCTCAAAATTCCTGTTTTTTCAGTGTCCGTTTTCGATTGGCTTGTTTCGAAAAAATCCTGAATGAAATTCTGATAAATTCCCCCAGAAAAATCATTTATTTTTGACGAATTTAGTAAATGTAATGAAATCGCTTTACTTTTTTTCAAAATCATATTCACATTTGTTCAAACACCTGCTATAGTTATGATGGACGCGATCGCGAATAAGATCAAAAAGAAAAGCTGGCGGCATGCAAAAAGATTACTGATTTAGTGAGCTTTTTGAAACCGTTGTCACCGGCTCATCTGGAGGGAATGACATCATGAGATTTTTATTTTTTGCAACTGGTTTGTTGCTCGTATTTATTTTGGCTTATCTTGTAAGCAATGACAGAAAGAATATCCGTTATAAGGCAATTTTACCTATGCTCGCCGTTCAAATCATTCTTACGTTTGCATTGCTGAATACGAAAGCAGGTATTTTAATCATCGGGTTTATTTCAAAAATGTTTAACAAACTGATTGAGCTAGGTATACAAGGAGTAGATTTTGTTTTTGGCGGTTTAGAAAATGAAAAGATGTCTTCATTTTTCCTTGATGTGTTATTGCCGATCATTTTTATCTCGATCCTTATTGGAATATTGAATTACTTCAAAATATTACCTGTTATCATTAAATATGTCGGAATGGCATTAAGCAAATTGAACGGAATGGGGAAATTGGAAAACTATATTGCTCTTTCATCCGCTGTATTGGGACAGTCAGAAGTTTTCTTGACAACTAAAAAGCAAATCGGGCTCGTATCGAAAACGCGCCTTTATACTTTATGCACTTCCGCTATGAGTGCAGTTAGCATTGCTATCGTTGGTTCGTATATGACGATGCTTGAACCAAAATATGTTGTTATTGCTATTATACTGAATATACTTTCAGCTTTAATTATTGCTAATATTGTGAATCCTTATGAAATCACGGATGAAGAAGATTTATTAATCGTGGAAGAAGAGCATAAAATGAGCTTTTTCCAAATGCTTGGCGAAAGCATCATGGATGGCTTGAAAGTCGCTGTAATTGTAGCGGCTATGTTAATCGGATTTATCGCTTTAATCAACCTTATCGATTATGTATTCACGCTCATTTTCCATGTTTCATTCCAGACGATCTTAGGATATATCTTTGCGCCAATTGCCTTTTTAATGGGAATTCCTTGGGATGAAGCAGTCAAAGCGGGCAGCATTATGGCGACAAAATTAGTGACTAATGAATTTGTTGCGATGTTGAATTTTAAAGATATCGCTGGAACATTATCTGAAAAAACGGTTGGAATTGTATCTGTGTTTCTTGTGAGTTTCGCTAACTTCAGCTCTATCGGAATTATTACAGGTTCTGTCAAAGCTCTTGACGAAAAACAGGGCGATGTTGTAGCGAAATTCGGCATGAAACTTTTATATGGTTCAACACTCGCTTCGATGTTATCGGCAACAGTTATGGGATTATTTTTATAAAATCGCTTTATTTGTATCCTGCCAGATTCGAATTCATTCGGCATTGAGATTCAATCCATTTGATGGAGGTACCTCTTTATAAGAATGGTTGATTGAATTGAAAAAGAAATAACAGGAGAAAAAATAAGGCGCTAGCATAAATTATTAAAAGAAAAAACGTAATGATCGATCCCACTTTTTAAAACTGGAAGCCATGGTAGAAGTACGCATGATTAGCTGGCACTGGAAAAAGAGGGGCTAACTGCATGAGAGCAAGCGCAGACGTTCAGAATATAAAATGAGGAAACGAGTACATCGAACGATTAACTATAAGAATCGCTCTTTAGATTTATAAGGGAGCCAATGAAAGCAGAGTCGTGATTGAAATGCCAATTTCAAACAGAAGGGTCGGAATGAAAATGGATAAAAATCAATTAATCAACGAGGCGCTTTCCGGAAGAGAAAAAGCCTATGCTCCTTATTCTCATTTTCAGGTAGGTGCAGCAATTTTAACAAAAGATGGAAAAATCTATAAAGGTTGCAACATAGAAAATGCTTCCTACGGATTAACCAACTGCGCTGAACGAACTGCCATTTTTAAGGCTATATCAGAAGGACAAAAAGAATTTACCATGCTGGCTATAGTCGCTGATACCGATGGACCGGTATCTCCATGCGGAGCCTGCCGGCAGGTGATCGCGGAATTTTGTGATCCTAACATGCGGGTCATTTTAAGCAATTTGAAAGGGAATATTCAAGAAACAACAGTGAAGGAATTACTCCCGTTTGCCTTTTCATCCGAAGACATATAAGTATTACAAAGAAAAAACGGCCAAACATGAGACTGACCCTCTAACACCTAAACTGCCTGTTTCCTGAACTCTACAGGAAACAGGCAGTTTCGTTTTTTCCTGAATTCTACTACGGATTGGTTTTTACAATGACAGAACTAAAAATATTGACAGATTTTCATGAAGACAATAATATAAAATTAAAGTTGGTTTAGGGCAATTTTTTTAGTAACCTCAACAATTGTTTGCTACAACCATTTTTGGAATATATGATCGTTATGTCACACTTTTTTAGATTGGGCATATGTTGTAACTGTAATAAATAAAGAGAAAATAAATTTTTTTAGCCAAAAAGTTGCACAAGACCAAAAATTATAGTTTTGTACAAAAGGAGGAGGTATGCTTATGTTAAAGAAATGGGCAATTTTTATGATGAGTATGTTGCTTTTATTGTTCATTGGTACAGGGTGCAGCAGTTCCAATGAAGCAGAGAAACAAAATGGAAAAATTGTCGTTACAACAACCACTGGACAAATTGCTGATATCGTGAAAAATGTAGGCGGAGAGCATGTCGAAGTCACGGCGTTAATGGGTCCTGGAGTGGATCCGCATCTTTATCAGGCGTCTCAAGGAGACATTCAAAAGTTAAGTAACGCAGATATGATTTTTTACAACGGATTACACTTAGAAGGAAAAATGGGAGAAATTTTTGAAAAAATAGCGAAAAATAAGCCAACGATTGCTGTGGCTGAGGCGATTCCGAAGGACAAATTGATCAAAAGTCAAAGCGGGGCGAACGCTTACGATCCGCACGTCTGGTTTGATATCGATCTTTGGTCATATGCTGTGAAAGAGGTGCGTGACGAGTTAAGTAAGTTTGACCCGAAACATCAACAAGATTACAAGAAAAATGCTGATGAATATCTTAAAAGCTTGCAAGATGTAAAAGCTTACGCCCAAAAGCAAATCGCGCAAATTCCGGAACAAAGCCGTGTTCTGATTACCGCTCATGATGCGTTCGGTTATTTTGGTCGCGCTTACGGAATCGAAGTGATGGGGCTTCAAGGATTAAGCACGGATTCTGAATACGGGCTGAAAGACGTGCAATCATTAGTTCAGACGATTGTATCGCGAAACATTAAAGCTGTATTTATTGAAAGCAGCATTTCCGAAAAATCGATTAAGGCGGTTGTTGAAGGAGCGAAAAAACGCAATCACACGGTAACGATTGGCGGTCAGCTATTCTCCGATGCGATGGGAGAAGAGGGGACGAAAGAAGGAACGTATATCGGTATGTACAAACATAATATTGATACAATTGTTTCGGCATTGAAATAAAAAGGGGGAATCAAGATGAATCCGGTAACAGTAGAAAATGTAACGGTAGCGTATCACCGCAAACCGGTTTTACAAGAGGTTAGCTTTTCAGTGCCGGAAGGGAAATTAATTGGCATTATCGGTCCAAACGGTGCGGGAAAATCGACACTCATTAAGGCGATTTTAGGTCTTGTGCCGCGTGCATCAGGTGATGTCTATATTTATGGAAAACCGTACAAACAACAACGAAAACTTGTCGGATACGTTCCGCAGCGCGGTTCTGTTGATTGGGATTTCCCAACGAACGCTTTAGATGTTGTCTTGATGGGAAGATATGGCCATATTGGCTGGTTTAAACGCCCAAGCAAAAAAGATGTTGAATTCGCTCTGTCTTGTTTAGAAAAAGTCGGTATGAAAGAATATGCCAATCGGCAAATCAGCCAGCTCTCAGGTGGACAGCAGCAGCGCGTCTTTTTAGCGCGTGCTTTAGCACAAGATGCAACGGTTTATTTTATGGATGAACCGTTTGTCGGGGTCGATGCGGCAACAGAAAAAGCCATTATTTCTTTGCTAAATGAGCTAAAAGCTCAAGGAAAAACAGTACTTGTTGTGCATCACGACCTACAAACGGTAAAAGAATATTTTGATTGGGTGCTGTTGTTAAATATGCGGAAAATTGCGATTGGACCAACGGAAGAAACATTTACGATGGAAAATTTACAAAAAACATATGGCGGACGCTTAACTTTCCTTAATCAACAACACGCCATTATCAATCAACAATAGGAGTGATCGCCAATGAGTGAAACACTCGTTTCCATATGGACAGATGCGAATACACAGTGGGTGTTAATCGGAACCCTTCTTTTAGGGTTGGCAAGCGGACTAATCGGAAGCTTCGCCTTATTAAAAAAGCAGAGCTTAATTGGCGATGCGATGGCTCATGCAGCCCTTCCTGGCATCTGTATTGCTTTTTTGATTCACGGGGCAAAGTCGATGTCATGGTTTATTATTGGCGCTGCTCTCTCAGGTTTGCTAGCGACGTTTTTCATTGAAAAAATTATTAAGTTATCACGAATTAAAGAGGATACGTCAATCGGTCTTGTATTATCGGTGTTTTTCGGGTTCGGAATCGTACTGTTAACATATATTAACCATCAAAATAACGGCAACCAAAGTGGAATTGATGATTTTATTTTTGGGCAGGCCGCTTCCCTTGTTGGCACTGATGTTAAACTGATCAGCGCGGTCGCTGTTCTCCTCATTATTATCACCGTTATATTATTTAAAGAATTAAAATTGTTAACATTTGACCCGCAATTTGCGCAAGGCATCGGCTTGCCGACCAGCTTTCTAAATGGTTTATTAATGACATTGATTGTCGGAGTTGTTGTGATTGGCCTTCAGGCGGTTGGGGTGATCTTAATGTCCGCGATGTTAATTACCCCGGCAATAGCGGCACGATATTGGACAGAACGGCTTGATCATATGGTCATTATTGCCGGAGCGATTGGCGCTTTTTCTGGTGTCTTTGGTACATTGTTAAGCACGACGACAAAAGGAATGCCGACAGGACCGCTAATTATTGTAGCTGCAACAATCATTTTTTTGATTTCCATGGTATTTGCGCCCAAGCGAGGGTTGTTACTGAAAGCGATTCGTCAATCCCGGCTCCGCAAGCAAGTGGCAAGAGAACAAGTTTTACAGACTCTTTATGATTTTACCGAGCAGGAATATAAGCAATATAAAGCGAGAAACGGTTTTCATGAACAGCAAATGATAAAAAAGCGTCCGATTTCCAACCACATGCTCCAGAAAATCCTGCACTCTCTTGAAAAAGAAGAGCTGGTCAGAAGAACGGGAGACGCGCTTTGGTGCTTAACGGAAAAAGGGTTGATCGAAGCGTATCACATTACGCTGCGAAACCGTCTGATGGAAGTATATTTAATGAATGAAATGAACTACGCTCATTTTAACATTCGACAAGATCAGTCAATGGATTTATTACAGCTTCCGGAGAAAGTATTAACAGAGCTGCAGCAACTGTTAAAGCAATATGGCAGGGAACCGCTTGTATTACCGGAGAATATAAATTCAGGCAAACGATCCTACCACCGTTATGCCAGCTTAGGAGGGAAGTGAAACATGAGTTACGAAGGTTGGATTTTGCTGACAGGGTCTCTCGTTGGCATCAGTTGTGGGATTGTCGGCTGTTTTCTTATTTTGCGGAAGATGGCCATGCTTGCCGATGCCATTAGTCATACGGTGCTGCTTGGAATTGTTGGTGCCTATTTAATTAGCAATAGTTTAGAAGGAATTTATATGCTCATTGGCGCGGCTATTGTTGGCATTTTGACGGCATTTTTCGTACAGTTGTTACATTCGAGCGGCGTTCAGTCTGATGCGGCGATCGGCGTCGTCTTTACTTCGCTCTTTGCCGTTGGCGTTATTCTTCTCTCCTTGTTTGCCGGCAAGGTGCATTTAGATACGGATCACGCCTTAATGGGGGAGATTACGTTTATCCCGTGGGACATTCTTGAAATAAACGGTATCAATCTAGGACCAAAAGCGGTTTGGATGCTTGGTGCCGTGTTGGTTTTTAATTTAATCATTATTTTTCTATTTTATAAAGAAATCAAAATTAGCTCCTTTGACCCTGATATGGCTGTGGCACTGGGGATTCCGGTTCTCTTGATTCATTACTTATTGATGGGAATGCTTTCGCTCACAACGGTTGCTTCCTTTGACGGCGTCGGTGCCATTTTAGTTGTGGCGATGCTCATTGTTCCCGGAGCAACAGCGTATTTGCTTACCGATAAGTTAAGCGTTATGTTAATCATCAGTGCAATTGTTGGCGTGCTTTCCGCCTTTGCCGGTTATTTCATTGCGACAATCTTTAACGTATCCATTTCCGGCTCGATGGCTGTAGCCGCAGGTGTCATCTTTGCGATCACCTTTGTGTTTTCACCAACCCACGGTCTTCTTTCACGATGGTTGGCGAGAAAACGGCTGCAAAATAAATCGGCATAGTTCTAAGAAAAGCTCAGCGGGTTCATCTGCTGAGCTTTTTATCATAAACAATCCTGCCAACAGGCGGTTAAGTCGGAGTCGCTCTTAACGTTAATGATGGCTTGTCTTGTGTGTAAAGTAAAATAAGGGACAGGCACACACCTGACCTTTCATTCGTTGAATTTGATCGTAAAAGCATCCTGATAAAGTTCAAACACCTGCTGTTTGGCAGCATTGCTTGTCTTCATATATTCGCTCAAAAAAACGGAAGCATTAGCTTCTAACACTTTTAATCCCGTAACGGTATGCAATACATCAATGGAACAAAACGTCAATTGTAATGCATTGGCGGCATTGATCGCCAATTTATGAAGTTCATTGACAAACGTTGCTGGCAAAAAGTCAAGCTCTCGTACTTTTGCCTGTCCGCCTGTTAAATTATGTTTCCATGAGCGCAACTTTTCCTTAGCAAACGACAATTTTGCTTCTCCTTTTAAAATAACAACCCGAAATTCGTAATTTGTCTCGTAGTAAGGAGATAATGACACATCGAGCTGTTTGGCGAAAAGTTGTGACATCCTATCTTTTAGCTGTGGGAGCGAATCGATTTTATAGACATCTTTCCCTTGCAGGCCGCTATCTGGTTTTATGACAAGTTGCGGACCATGAGCAAGGAAAAATTGCTTTGCTTTTACAAATGTGTCACCTGTTGAGTAAGCGGTGTTCGGATTCGGCAAAAAGGTATGTTCGACACAAGGCAGCCCTGCATTGGCCAAGACGGAGTAGGTTAGTGACTTGCTGTTAGCGATATTCGCTGCGGAAGTATTGTTTAAGCCTAAATCAACGTTGTACATTAGAAAAGTTTTTCCATCCTTTTGCGCGCGATAAACGATATGTTCTTCGATTTCAGTAAATTGCACTCCGCAAGATAGTCCTGCTTCTTGAATGAGAGAAAGAAAAGGCCGTTTCATCATCATGCTCCTTAAACAAACTTAATGATTTGGTTTACCACTATCGCCTCTCTTTGTCAACAAATGAATAAAGAAACAATGTTTCCGATTGATGGAAATAATGCCAGAAAAATGGTTGTTTCATAGAAAGAAAGAAAAGAAGTGTTTATAATATCATAGTGAAAGGGGAGTGAGCGCAAAAACAGACGGATGACGGCACACACGATGAATTATAGATTAAAAGAAACGAGGAAGCCATCATGAAAATAAGAGACTGGGATCGCAACTTAAAGGTACGTTTATTCGGCGAAGCGTTGATTCATATTACTTTTTGGATGTTTTTCCCGTTTATGACGATTTATTTTACTGATGCGTTCGGTAAAGACAAAGCTGGTTTTTTGCTGATTTTTTCGCAAGTGTTTTCTGTTGTTGCCAGCCTACTGGGCGGTTATTGCGCTGACCGCTTCGGAAGAAAACGGATGATGGTGTTATCGGCATACGGGCAGGGGCTAGCCTTTTTCTTCTTTGCGCTCGCAAGTTCTCCTTGGTTCACTTCACCATTTGTTGGATTTTTATGTTTTTCTTTAGCCGGCATTTTTGGGTCATTTTATTGGCCGGCAAGTCAGGCGATGGTGGCCGATGTTGTACCGGAAGAAGACCGCAGCAGCGTTTTTGCTGTTTTTTATACATCGATGAATATTGCTGTTGTCATCGGTCCGATGATTGGTGGAATTTTTTATGAGGAGCATCGCTTTGAATTATTATTAGCAGCAGGAGTTTCTTGTGTGCTGTTGGCAACGATTTTGGTGAAAATGCTTCGGGAAACGGTGCCTTTCTACTCGATTGAAAGCGATGGCAGCATGAAATGGTACCAGTTTTTACGTGAGCAGATTCGCAGCTATGGTATCATTATTCGTGATAAAACGTTTTTGTTATTTATTGTCGCGGGAATTCTTGTCGGGCAGACGATGATGCAGCTTGATTTATTAATTCCTGTCTATACAAAAGAGGTTGTCGAGAAGCAAACGTTATTCTCGATTGGGGCTTATTCTGTGCTCTTAAGCGGTGAAAAAGCGTTTGGGCTGTTGATTTCAGAAAATGGCTTGCTTGTTGCTTTATTTACCGTGTGGGTAACAAAGTGGATGTCTCATTACCGGGAACGTTCTGTGTTCATTTGGTCTTCGATTATTTATGGCATTTCCATTATGATGTTCGGACAGACGACAAACATTTGGGGACTAATCATCGCAATGGCTGTGTTTACTTTTGCAGAGCTGATGACTGCTGGTATCCAGCAAACGTTTATTTCTAAGCTCGCACCGGAAGAAATGCGCGGACAATATTTTGCCGCTGCAAGCTTGCGCTGGACGATTGGGCGGACGATTGCGCCTCTCTCCATCACGATAACGGTTTGGCTTAGCTATCAATGGACATTTCTCATTCTTAGTGTGCTCGCCTTTTTCAGTGCCTTCATTTATTCCATCATGTTTCAGCGATTTGAAAAACAGCAAGCAAAAAAGACGGTACCGCAGATGTAAATCATATATAATGAAATGGTGAACACCTTTTTGTTTTCGGAGGGGGATAATGGAAATTACTCTCATTCGTCACGGGAAATCACAGTGGCGGCAAAGCGGTTGGTTGTCACCCACCGAGTTTGCAGAGTGGGTTAAAGCGTACGATTTACATGGAGTGTCGGAAGATGATGACATTCCTCAGATTACATTCGAGAAGGTAAAGAAAGCAAATTGGTTAGTGGCAAGTTCTTTGCCTCGGGCGATTCATTCAGCGAATTTGCTTAAACCGACGTGTCCGACGGAAGTTAATCATCTGTTCCGTGAAGTAGAAATGCCCGTTCCATTTATCTATCTGCCTTTGAAACTGCCAATCAATATCTGGCTGATCATGGCTAGAATGTTTTGGCTATGCGGTTATGCAAGGAATGTAGAATCTTATCACGAAGCAAAGCAACGGGCTAAACTGGCAGCCGATCAATTATGTAAATATGCCAAGGAGCACGGTCGTATTGTCGTTGTCGGACACGGATGGTTTAACCGCTTGCTTGGGAGAGAACTGAAGCAAAGACAATGGAATTTAGAAAGGGATCAAAGCTTTCGTCATTGGCAGGCGGTAACTTATAAGAAATGACAGGCAGGCAGAAGCATTGGTAAATATACATGGTCGTTTATCGTTTCGCTAACATATTTTCCCTAGATACGTAATAAAGATGAACTAGATTATCATCAGGGGATTTTTACCAACAAGAGAGGGGAAGTTAGGTGAAAGAGACTACGACACATGAAACAAATACCGATGAAATCATGTCTGCTTGTAACGTTTCTGAACAAACGGATGAGGAAGCGATTCTTCTCGCTGATGGTGAGCAAGTTCGTGTTCAATCTGCAAGGACACGTTATGATAAGCATAGTGAAGTACGACTGGAAGAAAAGCAACATCGAACATATTTTTATAGAATTCTTTTTCTCATCGTTATTGTGATGATCATTGGCTATGGGGTTTTAAAGGGGTACGGAATGATGAAAACATATGGCGGGAGAGAAGTGACGATTGAGCGCTTTGCCGAAGCGTTAGAAGAGAAGGATCTTCCCGAGTTGAAAAAATACATTCGCGTTCCTGATTCCGCCATACATGTGAACGAAAAAAACTTACAGCCGCTCTTTACCTATTTAGATGAGCATCCAGATGGCTATAAAAAAATTCGCGATGAACTGGAAAAGCAAGATGACAAAGAGCGTGTTTATATTAAAGGTTTGACATCAGAACCGCCGATCTTTCTCATGAGAGTTTATGAGAAGCATTTCTTTCTTTTTAACCAATATGTATTTGAACCAGCAGTCTACTCGTTAATCGTTCATGTCCAAGGAAAAAATGTGGTGTTATACGTTAACGGGAAAAAGGTTTACAAAACAGAGTCAGAAATGTTTTCCGGAAAGATTGGTTCCTATTTGCCGGGTATTTATGAAATCACGGCTGTCAAGAAAGAGGGAGACAAAAAGAAGAAGCAAAGAAAAGAGATTGTGCTATTTGGTGGACCAAAAGCACAATCCGTTTCATTTACATTTAAGTAGGAGGCTGACGAAAAAGAAAGTGCCAGACCCCACAACACAATATATAGGACATAATAAATAACTATATATTGTGAAACGCACGTGAGGTCAGACACTGATGGATCAGCCTCTTTTCTTATTTCATATTTAATATTCAAAAATGGCTTGGACGGTTGCTTTGATGACGATGTCTTGTGTTTGAATCGGAGGGGCGCTTTGTTCCGCTAAGACCATTGTTTTGCCTGCAAATATTGGCTGTGGTAGTGCAGCAATTTCCTCTTTTATCTTCAGCGGGATGGTTTGAACGGGAATACCGAGAGTTCGGCCGAGAATGACAGCTTTTTCGACTGCATTCCGAATCGCATCGGCTAAGGCGTACTCGTAATATAGATCCGGATTCGAAAGTTGGAATTGGATATTGCGCGCAATATTAGCGCCGTTTGCGACAGCAGTTTCATAGATGTTTCCCGCTTTACTGACATCTTTTACAGTAATATCAAAAATGTGTTCCACTTCGTATCCGACTAACGATGATGTTCCATCTTTATATTCGTATTTTGGATAAATTGAAAATGACGCGGTGTCGATCTCCTCGTCTTTAATCCCAATTAATTTTAGTGCCTGAATCATATTATTGGCTCGTGCTGCATTTTCCGATAAGGCTTGACTGACGATTTTATTCTCTGTACGAATGCCAAGGGTAATGGTCACCGTATCTGGTTTCACTGTTATTGTCCCTTGACCGGTTACCGTCATCGTTCGCTGTTTTGATACATGATGGTAGGCGGAAACATGCTGGCTGTCCCAATCATACATAAAAGCCCACTCCTTTCATCATGCCGCTTTATTGTCGTCATCTTCCTCTGTATATTGACGTTTCAACTCCCAATAATACACTTTAGGCAGACCAAAAAAATACCAATATTCTTTTACCAATGTCATGCCAACGAAATAGAGCATCTGCCAGTCTATCTGTTTCATCGTTCCTCATCTCCTTTAAACACACAGTCTTTGTAAAACATATTCGGCAGATAAGTTGTCTTATGATGGCTCAATTGGTTATGCTAAAAATACAAGATATAATTTTTTCATCGGATGAAACTAAATATCGAGTCATACGTAAAAAAGTAGACAAGCGGTTCTTTATATAAAAGATGCAGGAAGGGATGAAACATGCGGAAGGTGTTAAGAACACTTTGGCGGCTGTTCGTTTCATGGAATATTGGTTTAATTGGTGCCATTATTGTCTTTTTCGTTTTTGACTATCAGTTTTTTCTTTCCTTTTTATCAGGAACAGCGTTAATGGTTATAACGTCGGCTTACATGAAGCGAAAAGCGGATAAAGTTGTTACGAGTGATCTTTTAAAAGAAGAAAAAGATTATATACGCAGCGAGTTGAAAGAAGCGGACAAGAAAATAAAACGAATTGGCCGGGCACGGTTTAAAGTTCGTTCCTTAGTCACATGGAATCAAATTTCCCGCATTTATGCAGCTTCGCAAAAAATATTAGCTGCGGTAGAACAAGATCCGCGCCGGTTTCGCGCAGCCCAGTCATTTTTTATTACGACATTGGATTCTGCCGTTACAATGATTGAAAAATATATTTATTTAGTTCGCCAGCCTGTGCGCAGCCAAGAGATGAACGAGGCGATTCGCAATGCAGAAGGGCTTCTTGGGGAGCTGGCGGCATCAACGGAACAAGAATTGTTGCGCATTCTCTCGGATGACGTGTTTGATTTAGATGTGGAGATAAAGATGTTAAAACAGGCGTTAGAGCAACCAAAAGAGCAAAACGTATTCCATTGGCAAAGAGACAAGGAGGAACGGTATGAAAGAATTCGATAATCATGCATTCAATGGGAAGACGGATCAAGAACTTTGGACAAGTTCGGTTGATTCGCTCTTAGCCAATCCTTTCGCTGCACCGAATGCTTCTTCTTTTGAGCAAACGCAGCCACCTAAACTCATTGATACATTGAAGCCAGAGCATAAAGAAAAAGCGCTTCAGCTTGCTCAGCAAATTGACCCGAAGAATCAGCAGGCGATTATTCAATATGGGGTGGCTGCCCAAGCGGAATTATCAAAGTTTTCGCATTCTATTTTGAGCCATGTACAAACGAAAGATGCGGGACCGGTGGGTGAAATCATTAGCGAACTCATGGGGAAAATTAAAGAAGTCAACCCGGATGATTTCATGAAGACAAAGGGAGGCATTTTTTCCCGGCTGTTCAACTCAATGTCCAAATCGATCCAAGGCATTATCTCAAAATATCAAAAAATTGGCGTAGAAATTGATAAGATCGCCGATCAGCTGGAAAAACACCGACAAATGCTCTTTCGTGACATTATGATGTTAGAAACATTGTATGAGAAAAATAAAGAATATTTTGATGCGCTCAATATTTATATAGCCGCTGCGGAAATGAAGCTGGAAGAATTGCAGACAAAAACGATCCCGGAATTAAAAGCAAAGGCAGAACGTTCAGGCAGCCAAATGGATATTCAAGAAGTCAACGATTTGCTTCAATTTGCTGACCGTTTAGAAAAACGTATCCATGATTTGAAATTAAGCAGACAAATCACGATTCAAACGGCGCCGCAAATTCGTATGATTCAACATATGAATCAAACATTGGTGGAGCGCATTCAATCGTCTATTTTAACAGCGGTGCCGCTTTGGAAAAACCAAATCGTCATCGCCCTTACGTTATTCCGCCAGAAAAAAGCGGTCGAAGCGCAAAAACAAGTGACGAAAACAACGAATGACCTGCTGCTTCGTAATTCGGAAATGTTAAAAATGAATACAATTGAAGTCGCTAAGGAAAACGAGCGGGGGCTTGTCGATATTGAAACGCTGAAGAAAACGCAAGAAAATTTAATTGCGACTTTAGAAGAAACGTTAAAAATCCAACATGAAGGCCGGATCAAACGCCAGCAGGTCGAGCAGGAATTAATCCATATGGAAGAACAGCTAAAAGAAAAGTTAATGTCGATGAGAAAGTGAGCGGATGTTGTGGCAAAAAGAGACTGTCGCTAAAATAAATGGGCAGACCTCACAACCAACAATAAACCGTACATCTATATATGATGAATGACGTGTGAGGTCGAGCCTGTATGAATGAGACAGTCTCTTGATTCCATTATTCATTTTTATCGTGCTTTTTTAAATCATGAATATCTTCTTCTTGGGCAAATTCGGTTTGCAGACGATTCAATGCCACATTGTCTTCGTTAAAGTACTGCACCTCATTTTGATGATGGGCGAGGACACGGTTTTCCATGTAGGCATGGAATAACGCTTCGCCGAGGGCGATAAAAATCGCCGCAAATAACGAAGCAAGGATAAGGTTGGCTGGCGTTCCCTGAACGAAAAATTGGCTGAATAGCCATATGCCGGCAGTAAGCATAACAAAATCAGCGATGGTGGCAATTAAATTTCCAAAGCGAGGCAAGATGAACAAGTCGCCGATAACATATGTTGCTAGCGTAATGACTAAGCTTATTAATGTAATTTCTGAAAACAAGGCGGTGCTAAAAATCGTTAAAACGGAAAATAACACAATGGATGTGAGAACTAGTTTAATTCCTAATGCCATTATATGTCTCATTGTCGCAATCATCCTTTTTATCAAATTATTCTGCTGGTCGGTTTGGCCCCTCTAATTTTTTGTCCCCAAAACCAGGCTTTTGTTCAAAATCTCGCTCATCTTGTCGGTCTTTCATTTGTTGCTCCAAGCTTCGCTCATCTTTTCGTTTTCCCATCGTTTTCATCCTTTCAGAAAAAGTCTTTTCACTGGATAGTTTGCCTATTTTTGTGCGGAATATTTATGAAAAATCGTGCTGACTGTATAGAGTAAAAAAGAAAAACGGAAACGAACGAATCTAAACGTAAATTGTCTAAACAGCCATATATAAAACAAAATCATAAAAGAAAAACGTGTAAAATGGAGGTGTTATATGTTTGCAAACAGTAAGAAGTAGTTCATGTGGTCTGTGTACAATGTTGGGATACCAAGATTAAATCAATTCAATTAATGCAAGAATGGATTAGTCATTTTTTCACGTCATTTGTAATACATTTATATCGTGCATACACTCAAATTACAAAAGGGGGAAAATCATGAAAAAGAGAGCAGCTTTTGTATTGGCGACAGGTTTGATTTTTGGTGCATTCTTGCCGTCATCGTATGCAGAGGTTCCGTTTTCAGAAGCGCAGCAACACGCGCATGAAAAAATGGACATTTTGCAGGAAAAGTGGGACAAGAAAACTGGCGTGCCGCAATTTCTGGCAGGAAAGTTGTCTGCAAAGCCTTTTAAAAATGAGAAAGAGATTAAAGAATTTTTAAAAGCAAATAAAGATATTTATAAAATCAATCCCGATGAGGAGCTTACTTTGATTGATGTGCAGACTGACAACTTAGGCATGACTCACTATAAATATATTCAGTCTTTGAATGGCGTTCCAATTGACGGTAGTGAATTTTTAGTTCATACGGATAAAGACGGAATGGTAAAAGCAACAAACGGAAAATTACGCCCTGATGCATCGGTAAAAATGAAAGATCAAACAAAAGCAAAGCTTACAGAACAAGAAGCGATTGAATTGGCGTGGAAACATATTGACTTGACGAAAAAGGAAACGGAAGTAAAAGAAGAAACTCCTCCGTTATTAAAGGAAAAATCAGATGTGCCAAATACAGTAGAGAAAAGCAAATTAGTAGTTTATGAGAAAGATGGAGACTATTATTTAGCATATAAAGTAGAGCTGCAGTTTATTTTCCCTTACCCAGCGAACTGGAAAATTTATGTTGATGCTAAAGACGGACAAATTGTAGACGCTTACAATGCAGTGGCAGAAGGAGCGACTACTGGTTATGGTTACGGGATATTAGGAGATTATAAAACTCTTAATACGTACTATTCCAACGGTACTTACTACCTATATGATGTCACAAAACCGATGAATGGTGTCATTGAAACCCGCACGGCGCAAAACGGATCAAGTTTACCGGGCTCTTACTCGGTTGACAGCAATAACGCATGGACGGCTTATTCACAAGGGGCAGATGTAGATGCTCACTATTATGCAGGGGTTGTTTATGACTATTATAAAAATACACATAACCGCAACAGCTTCGATAATAATGGCTCAACCATTCGTTCGACTGTTCACTACGGCTATCAATACAACAATGCATTTTGGAACGGTGTGCAAATGGTTTACGGTGATGGAGATGGAAGCGTCTTTGCACCGTTGTCAGGTGCGCTTGATGTTGTAGCCCATGAAATTACACACGCTGTAACTGATTATACAGCTGGGCTTGAATATCGCAATCAACCGGGTGCGTTAAACGAATCAATGTCAGATGTTTTCGGTTATTTTGTAGAGCCGAATGACTATTTATTGGGAGAAGATGTTTATACACCAGGCGTTTCTGGTGATGCGTTAAGAAGTCTTTCAAATCCGGAAGCATACGGTCAACCAGCGCATATGAATAATTATGTATATACATCTGAAGATAACGGCGGGGTGCACATAAACAGCGGCATTCCAAATAAAGCAGCTTATTTGACGATTACATCAATCGGCAAAGCTAAGGCAGAAAAAATTTACTACAGAGCGTTGACAGTTTATTTAACGTCAACAAGCGATTTCAGCGATGCTAGAGCGTCATTATTGCAATCAGCAGCCGATCTTTATGGATATGGCAGCTCGACATATAACGCAGTAGTGAACGCATGGAACCAAGTAGGGGTATACTAAATCATAGTTTATCAGTCTCTCACTGCTTAAGGTGAGGGATTTTTTATTACCATTATTTTCAAAATGTGTTATATTATTTAATGGTGCTGTTACATAATAAAATAATTACGTAAGGACTTGAGGGATTGCTTTGGAAACATCCTTTTTCTTGTTAACGCTAATTGGTATCCTATCTTCCTTTGTTGGTACACTGGCAGACGGTGCTGGTTTGATAACGTTACCTGCAATGATGCTTGTCGGAATTCCAATCCAAGCTGGAATAGCAACAAATTGGAGCAAGGATTACGTCAAGTATAAGGGAAAAAAGATGAATGCCATTGCTCTTGTGTTATTACTTTTTGCGTTATTCGTTTCTTTACAAAATAAGCAATGGGTTTCTTCTGTTGAAAATAAAAAGAAAAAATCGGGCATAATCAGCAAGATATTGTCGTTCTCCATCGCTATATATGACGGAGGATTCGGGCCCGGCTCATCGACATTTGCCGTTTTGCATTATATGAGCCAGCAATATACATATGTAAAAGCAGCGCAGCTGACGAGAGTTTTTATTTTCGGCAGCTGTTTAGGGGCATTTATTGTTTATTATCAGACAGGCTTTGTCGAGTGGCACTATGCACTGGCGATGGCGATTGGCTCTGCAGTCGGTTCACAAATCGGCTTGCTTGCCTTGCCTCGTATTCCGTTAAGAGTCGCTAAATCGATGCTTGTTTCGATTCTTTTTCTATTAATCGGTCAAATACTTTATAAACTTATATAATAGCGAGGCTGACCGAAAGCAAAGTGTCAGACCGTCACAACCGCCATATATCGTATATGATGGGGGAGGTCAAACACTTGCCGGTCAGCCTCTTGTTTGTTATTCCGGAATGTTGCCTGCTGATGGATCAGGCTTAAAGGAAGGTTGATAGTTGTGTTTGGAATGAAATGACATATGAGATTACATATAACGGGAAAAAGTTATCTGTAACCCCGAAAGAATTTGCGCTGCTCGGCTTGTTTTTAAGACATCCGAATCAAGTGTTTACTCGGGAGCAGTTGATTATGACGCTTTGGGGATATGATGCAGATACAGAAGACAGAACGGTTGATTCTCATGTCCGCAATTTGCGTGAGAAACTGCGTCAAGCAGGCTTTCCAATTGAGAAACATTTGCAGACAGTGTAATCGGTTATAAGTGGGTCAATGAGCGTTCGTTATTCGATAGGGGCTGACACTTTAGGGTCAGTCCTTTTTTATGAACAAAAATTCAATTTATGTAACAAAACATAACAAAAAATTGCATATGGAAGCGTTTTTATTCACTTATTAGAAAAAATCGCATAAAAAGTATCGCTATTTTTACTTTTATGTAATATATTATTACATAAAAAGTTATAAAAAATAACAAAGGAGGATGCGGAATGAGTTTGAAAGAACTATCAATGGGATTAGATTCATTATGGGTGATGGTAGCAACTATATTGGTTATTGGGATGCAGGCCGGCTTTGCGCTGTTAGAGACAGGCTCGACACGAATGAAAAACTCTGGACATGTCGCTGGTAAGCAAATTTTAAGCTTTGCGGTTGCTTCGATTGCATTTTGGGCTGTTGGCTTTGCTGTTACGTTTGGTCAAGGCAATCGTTTTATTGGAACAGAAGGGTGGTTTTTAAAAGAAGGAAAAGATACATTTGCTTCGCTTGACTGGGCCAATGTACCGCTTTCTCTAAAATTCTTGTTTCAATTAGCATTTGTTGGTGTATCTTTAGCGATTGCCTGGGGAGGATTTGCGGAGCGTGCTAAACTATCCGTGTACGTTATTTTCGGGACGATTTTTACGATGGTGATTTATCCGGTTATTGGACATTGGGTATGGGGCGGCGGTTGGTTAGGTTCAATGGGAATGCAGGACTTTGCAGGCTCTACAGTCGTTCATTTACAGGGAGCGATTGCTGCACTAGTAGCTACGATTTTGCTTGGACCGCGAATCGGTAAATTCAATAAAGATAAGACACCGAATATCATTCCAGGTCACAACCAAGTATATACAGTCATTGGTGGCTTGATTTTATGGGTCGGATGGTTTGGTTTTAACGCAGGAAGTACGATGGGAACGACCGATGGTTTCTTTGGCTATGTCGCGTTAACAACGAACTTAGCTGCCGCTGCCGGAGCCGTTTCCGCGATTTTAACGGCGAAAATCTTAACCGGAAAAGCGGATATCCCTGCGATGGTCAATGGAGTATTGGCAGCTCTCGTTGCGATTACAGCAGCATGTGCATTCATTGAACCTTGGGCTGCTGTTGTCATCGGTGCTGTGGCAGGTTCATTTACGTTTTGGACTTCTGTCTATTTTGAAGGGAAGGGAATCGACGATCCGGTTTGTGCGTTTTCTGTGCATGGGATTGCAGGAGTTATCGGTACGATTTCAACCGGCTTTTTTGCTTCTCCGCGATTAGTGGAAATCACCGGAATTGGTAAAGCGGGATTATTCTATGGTGGTGGTTTTGACCAATTAATCGTACAAACGGTGGGTGTCCTTGGGGCAGCAGTTTATGTAGCTGTTGTTTCATTTGTAGTGTTGTTTATATTGAAAAAGACAATTGGTCTCCGTGTCACAGCAGAACAAGAAATTTCAGGTTTGGATATTAGTGAACACGGTTCTTACGGCTATCCTGAACAGCTTGATCCTGCGTACATGAATGCGGCGAATTTGAAGGTTACAAAAGCTTCGTCTCATTAAGAAAACGAGAAAGCGGCTGACTGATACACAAAGGGCAAACTCTTATGTTGCCACAGTTAACCCCGTGAGTCAGCCGCTTTTTTGAGGATGGTGAAAGATGGATGAAATGAAAACATTGTTAACAGAAATAAGTCTGGTCAATTCGCTTGTTGAACTTAAAAGGCTTCATGAGAAGCTAGAGAGACAAATGAATGAACAATTAAAAAGATATGATTCGATGGAAGAGCTTGTCTATTCATTGTCTGAAGTGCATGATGCTCTCGTAAAGAAAACTTTATATTTCGCTGAATGCGAAACTGTGCAGTCCGCGGTTGGAGAACGTCCGAAAACGTGGTGTTGGTTTGTGATGGGGAGCATGGGAAGGAGAGAGGCAACGATTTGGGCGGATCAAGACAATGGAATTCTATTTGACTGCGAGCAAGGGAAAGAACAAAAGTGTTATGCGTATATTCAGCAGTTTGCAGCAGTAGGGACCAAATATTTACAAGCTGTCGGTTATCCATTCTGTCCAGGGAATGTGATGGCAACCAATCCACGCTGGAGCAATTCGCTTCAAGATTGGTGCACAAAAATCTATAACTACCTTGCTGGTCATTTACCCAATGATATTCGCTTTTTATTAATGGCCGTGGACATGCGGCCGATTTATGGAGAGCTTCGATTAGTGGAAGAAGAAAAGCAACGGATGACAGAGTGGATTTATCAACGCCCGATTATTTTAAAAAGAGTCGGTGAGCATTCGTTATTTCCAAAGATTCCCCTTGGATTATTTGGACATTTCTTAGAAGAACGCTATGGTCCGTATTATGGACAGTTCAATTTAAAGCATAGCGGTTATGTCCAACTTATTAACTGTGTAAAATTTCTTTCTTTATTGGAGAATATAACAGCCGACACAACGTTAGAGCGGATAGAGAAATTAAAGGGCTCGATACCTCGTTCATTACTCGAGGATACCAAACAAGCCTTTTTACAATGTTTATACTTTCGCTTAAAACATGCCGCACAATACGGACAGCATGATCATTATATTCATTTACAAAAGCTGAATAAAGAAGAGCAATGGAAACTGAAAAAAGCGATGAAAACAACGAAAAAGCTACAGCGCTTCGTTTTAAAAAAGGCCGGTGGCATGAAAGATGTATGAACAGCGGGGATTTCGACAGTGGGTTAGCCGCTTGTTGTCGTTAGGGTTGACGAAAGAACAGCTTTTAGGTATATCGGAAAATAAATATAGTGCGTTCCATCAAGAAGCTTGGATTCGCAGCATTTTAAAAGAGGTGCAAAGAAATCGGATGCATCTTCACATATCATTAGAAGAGGTTCCATTTTTTGTATTGGATACAGAAACGACCGGCTTTTATCCGCAGTTGGGCGACGAAATTATTGCAATGGCTGCGGCAAAAACCATCAATGCAAGGATTCAAGATTTCTATTTTAGTCTAATCAAGCCAAACGGGATCATTCCAAATCAAATTACTGAGTTAACAGGAATTACAAACAAAGATGTCGAATCAGCACCATGTCTAGCGGAAGAAATGACAAAATTATTGGCGTTTCTTGAAAACGGGGTCATTATTGGTTACCACATTAGTCATGATATTATATTTATCAATCATTTTCTTTGGACACAATATCGAACGAAGTTGACTCATCGGTATCTAGAAATAAGAGCCATTGTAGAACTTTTACATGGAAAAGGTACGTTTCCGACACTTGATGAAGCTCTTGTCCATTACTCCATTCATTGCGAAAAACGCCATACAGCTGATGGAGATGTAAGGGCGATGACGGAACTATGGGGATATTTGCTTAAGGAATTAAAAAACAATAAGATAGAAACACTATATGATTTATATAACGCCTTAAGCTTACATTAAAATGAATCCCCATTGTAATATATTATTTCATTAGAGAAACGATAGGGAAGATGTGTGGATGTAGCAATCTCCCTACAGCCTTTCACTTAAAAGAAGGGATGATTCTCGAAAAGAGCGTTAAAACTAACAATTTATCGTTTTTCAATTGGGATATGAATAGGCACATCAAATAAGTAAATAAAAAATGTAGCAATTGGTACAGAGAGTATATAGGCAATAAGTGGATGTTTATAATGTAATCGAAGCATCGGAAACATAATGAAATCAAAGAAAAAAGACCATCCTAAACTCCAACCGTTGCTATGAATAATTCCACCCACTTGCAAGAGAAGCCACTCTCCAACAAAATATATACCTATCCATGTTAAGTAATATGTAATTTTCCTTTGAATTGCTTTTTTTTCTGGATATTGTGCTAAAAATAATAAAACAGTACCGGGAAAAGTGATAAAAAAATGGACAAGTTCTAATATTGTATGGGGAAGTAAAACATCGTTATCGAACTTCCAAAGCCAATAGTTCGTACAAATGAAATTGTACGTCAAATCACAGATTGGAAAATATAACATTGTTGCATGATATTTACTCCACTCTTTATACACTTTTTGCTTCCATACGAAAAAAATTGTAAGGATTGCAATGAAAATATGCACGGTGACCATTCCTTTTTCTTTTCAAAGCAGCAAGTTTATTACAACGGAAGCTCTGATACGGATTTACATTTTGCCATATAACATATCATTTCCTAATCCTTTGATTGGATACTTTATGAATGAAACAACAACAAAGAAGCCAAACATGTTAGGCTTCTTTGTTGTTGTTTTTCTCTTGTTCCGCCAGCTTTTCGTAATATTCTTCTAAAATCGCCACAATTTCAAGGTATGGTGGGATTGATATCATTTGTACTCCTCCTTCCACTTCCTATTGTTGACAAGGATGTGGAACTTTAAACCATTATAATTCAGGAGTTGGTGTTGGTTCTGCGTAACCATCTTTATATTTTTTATCAATCATTTGGCGAATGTCTTTAACGGATTTTCCGTTGTTATATTCATAGATCGCTTCCGCAGCAATCTCTAAGCATACTCCGCACTTTGTTGCATGATCGTCCCATGTAACTGATCCGTCTTTTTTATTTTCATAGACAAAACAATCATAATTGTTCATGTGTCCTGATGACTCATCACATCCACAATAGCACGGAATGTTTTCTAGTAACTCTTTATGTTTTGCAACTTGCTGATAAAGAACAGCCATTTCTTCTTCATACTTATTTAAAAAGCTAGGTAAGTGATCAATGGATTTTGTTGTTTCACGAACATCTCCGGAATGTGTAACGGATTCTGTAGAATGATGATGCTTATTTTCTGAATCTTTGTTTGAAGCGCATGCGCTAAGGAATAAGTTTATGGAAATTAGACCAACAGCGACAGTTAGTTTTATTCTCATAAGTGTATCAACCCTTTCTTTGGTTATTCTTCATCAACATAACATGATTCAAATTAATCAGCAACAAATGACGTATTTCATTTTAATAGTGTAGGTATTAATAGATTGTAAGCAGCAAAGTTACATAAGACTGATTATTGAGATTGCTGATGACTACGCAGAAGATGGAATGATTAGGATGCTAGAAAATGGTTGGTTCGAACAGCCGCCACAGCCCATCAGCAGGGAAGAATGAATAGGGGGGATGAAACGGAAAGGATGGATGGCTGTAGTTCATCCTTTTTTGCGTTCTGTTCGTAAATGTAGTAAAACTTATATATAAGAACAAATGTTTTATGTGAGATCGGAGAAGGAGAATAAGAAAGAATGAAAATAAACGAAATACAATCAAAAAGTATACTAACACCATCCAGCGGTTTTATTACTAAGTTCACCCATACACTAAATCCGTATGCTGGCTGTGCCTTTGGATGTTCCTATTGCTATGTAAGACAAATGCCAATTGCGCTGTATCGTGAAGAAGAATGGGGAACATGGGTGGATATAAAGCAGAATGCTGCGGACCTATTGTCAAAAGAAATAAAAAAAGCGAAGAAGAAAGGTCCGGTCACTATTTTTATGTCATCAGCGACAGACCCTTATCAACCGATCGAATATAAAGCGCGTATTACGCGTTCGCTTCTTGAAGCGATGCTAATCGAAAAACCAGATTTTTTATTTGTGCAAACTCGCTCACCGCTCTGTACAAGGGATATTGATTTGTTTCAGCAATTTGGTCAGTCTATTCGTGTAAGTATGACGATTGAAACAGATTTAGAGTATATCCGTAAAGCTTTTACACCATCAGCGCCTCCTATTCCTGCACGTTTAAAGGCATTAAAGCAAATCACTGAAGCAGGAGTGCCGACACAAGTCGCGATTGCACCATTATTGCCGTGTTCAAAACAGATTGCAAAGACATTGCGTAGAGTAACGAGTCGGGCTGTTATTGATAATTTTTTCATGGGTGATGGCAGCAGAGGAAGAAGAACGGAAAAAATGGGGATAAGAAACATTTACGGACGATTAAATCTTCTTCCTTGGTATCATCCGAATGCTTATAAAGTTGTTTTGAAATTGCTGCAACAAGAGTTTGAAGATGTTGAACTATTAATCTCTCAACAAGGTTTTATGCCAAATCAATAAAACAACAAATGATAAATGAAAAAGGTCATTCTCATAAAAAACGGAGAATGACCTTTTATATTATATTAGTTTTCTAAGAAATATTTTTCGATATCGTCTAACATTAAATGGGCTGCTAGTACACCGCCAGCTGTGTTCCAAATCGCATCGTTCACTTTATATACTTTTCCTTGTTTTGCGACGTTTAAGTTTTTAAAGAGCGGATCATTAATCCATTCTTTTTCTAATTTTGTTGCCTCACCGTTTCCTTCTTCATATGTGAAGTAGAAGAGAATATCACCATCCATTGCTGGAATGCGTTCTTTTGTAACCCCTCTTTCCGCAAAGTCATTAACGTTTTGTGACTCAGGGCGAGCAAATCCTAATTGGTCTAAAATGACACCAGAGAATGTATCTTTATGGTAAATACGAACGTCACCCGCCATAAACCGTACAATCGATACTTTCATTTTCAGTTTGTCGCCTAATTTTGCTTTTAAATCTTCAACGCGTTTGTCATATTCGGCAAGGACTTCTTTTCCTTTTTCTTCTTTATTTACTGCTTTTGCATATAACATGAAGTTTTCTTTCCAGTCACCTCTTAGTGTTTCGGCAAATACAGTAGGAGCAATGGCTTTAAGTTGTTCATAAATTTTTTCGTGACGCATTTTGTTTCCGATGATTAAATCAGGTTTTAATGCAGCGATGGCTTCTACATTCGGCTCACCTTCTGTACCAAGCTCTTTTACGCCATCCATTTTGTCTTTAATATGATCATACCAAGGGTTTCCAGTCCAAGATTTAACCGCACCAACCGGTTTAACACCCAAAGCTAGTAAAGCTTCAGTACCTTCATTTGTTAAAATGACGACACGTTTTGGAGTGCCTTTGATTTCGGTTGTTCCCATGGCATGTTCAACGGTATAACTTGTTGCTTCTTCTGTTTTTTCTTTTTTTGGTTCAGCTTCTTCTTTTGCGCCACCGCAACCAGCGAGTACGAAAAGAAGAGCTAATATAATTGTTGTGAAAAAAGTGAATCTTGAGGACTTCAACATTATGTATTCCCTCCGTTTTATGATAATGATTTTCATTCACAAGTAAAATAATAATGGGATTGATAATCATTGTCAATAAAATAATGAAAAATAATGAGAATGATTTCCAAAGTTATTGACATTGATAGTCATTATCAAATAGACTTATATTGTAGAGATTGTCGAAACGGTTGACTTTGTGATGAAGGAGCTAGACAAGAGATGTTGGTGACAAATAAGAAACGAATCGTTGGATTATTATTGCTGACGATATTACTATTGATAAGCATGTGGATGAGTATCATTTACGGATATACGGATACGAACTGGAGAACAGCGATTGAAGCTTTGACTAATAATAATGGTTCTAACCAACATATTATTATTGAAACGGTTCGTTTACCGAGAGCCTTCATTGCAGCCACAGTTGGGGCTAGTTTGGCGATGGCTGGAGCATTGATGCAGGCATTGACAAAAAATCCACTAGCTTCTCCGGGGATTTTTGGCATTAATGCGGGAGCAGGATTTTTTATTGTATTAGTTGTGACCTTTTTTCAAGTGAGCTCGCTGCAAGTTTTTACATGGCTCGCTTTCTTCGGAGCGACGTTAGCAGCAGCCATTGTTTTCATCATTAGTTCGGTCGGAAGGGAAGGAATGACACCGCTTAAATTAACATTAGCCGGTACAGCGGTGGCGGCTCTTTTCTCCTCATTAACACAAGGCTTGTTAGTTGCCAACGAGAAAGCTTTAGAAGAAGTGTTGTTTTGGCTGGCAGGGTCCGTGTCAGGGAGAAAATTAGAAATGCTCGTTTCTGTTCTTCCTTATTTACTTATTGCTTGGATTGGAACAATGGTCTTGGCGCAAAAAGTCAATATATTGACGATGGGAGACGACGTCGCAAAAGGATTAGGGCAACGTACGCAACTTGTTAAATTAGGAGTTGCGATACTAGTCATATTATTAGCAGGTAGCTCCGTAGCTGTTGCTGGGCCAATTGGTTTTATCGGCATTATTGTTCCACATCTTGCGCGCGCGTTAGTTGGTGTTGATCATCGTTGGGTGTTACCGTATTGTGCATTGATTGGCGGAGTTTTATTAATTGCTGCTGATATTACGGCACGGTATATTCTTATGCCACAAGAAATACCTGTTGGTATTATGACAGCCTTTATTGGTGTCCCATTCTTCATTTATATTGCCCGTAGGGGGATTTTGACAAAATGAGAAAGTACATATCAGTCCGAGTAGGAGATTATTTATCATTTTTAGTCGATAAAAAAGCGATGTTTACTAGTTTACTATTATTTATAGCTAGTGTAGTTGTATTTATTATTAGCGTAGGAAGCGGTGAAATGTATATTTCACCGATGAATGTCGTCAAAGCGTTAATGGGCAACGGCTCAGAGATGGACGAAGTCGTTATTCACACTTTTCGTTTACCACGTATTATTACGGCGCTTCTCGTTGGGATGTGTTTAGCGGTTGCGGGAGCGATTTTACAAGGGATGATTCGCAATCCGCTCGCTTCACCGGATGTGCTTGGTATTACGGGGGGCGCAGCGGTGGCGGTTGTTACGTTCTTTGCTTTATTTAGCGATCAAAATAATTCGTTAACGATTAGCATTCATTGGTTACCACTAGGTGCTTTTTTAGGAGCGACGATCGCTGCTTTACTTGTGTATATATTAGCGTGGAAAAATGGGATTGCACCTATGCGTCTTGTTTTAATTGGAATTGGTGTGTCGGCGTTCATGCAAGCGTGTACGACTTTGTTGATGTTACTCGGTCCGATTTATCGTGCTAGCCAAGCGAATGTTTGGATTACGGGAAGTGTGTATGGAGCTTCATGGAAACAAGTAGCACTATTGGCTCCTTGGGCGATGATTCTATTAATCATTAGCTTTATATCCGCTCGGAAAATGAACATTCAAGAATTAGGGGATGAAATTGCGATGGGAGCGGGTGTATCTTTACAAAAGCAGCGCGTGTTCCTTTTGTTATTAAGCACCGCGTTAACAGGAGGGGCAGTCGCCTTTGCTGGTGGCATTGGGTTTGTTGGTTTAATGGCACCGCATATGGCGCGAAGACTCGTCGGTTCTTCTTTCGGTGCCTTGTTGCCTGTTGCTGCACTTTTAGGAGCGATTTTAGTGATGCTTGCTGATTTAGTAGGACGCATGCTGTTTGCTCCGCTTGAAATTCCAGCGGGTGTATTCACCGCTTCGATTGGTGCTCCTTATTTTATTTATTTATTGTATAAAAGTCGAAACTCATAGAGAGGTGCATGAATATGAATGCGTTGCAAACAAAATCCCTTACGTTATCTTACGGAAATACGATTATTATCGATGAGCTTAATCTAAACATTCCAAAAGGTGAAATTACGGTATTGATTGGTGGAAACGGTTGCGGAAAATCAACGTTGTTGCGGTCGCTTGCTCGGCTATTAAAGCCGACAAGCGGGGCGGTGTTGCTCGAAGGTGAAGCAATTGCGACCTTGCCAACGAAAGAAGTAGCGAAAAAGCTTGCGATTTTGCCGCAATCGCCAACGGCACCAGAAGGATTGACCGTATTGCAGCTTGTCAAACAAGGGCGATATCCGTATCAAACATGGCTTAAACAATGGTCGGAAGAAGATGAGAGAAAAGTTCAATTTGCTCTTGAAGTAACGGGTATGAAAGAATTCGCGGAACGCCCGCTTGATTCGCTTTCCGGAGGACAGCGTCAGCGCGCTTGGATTGCTATGACTCTAGCCCAAGATACCGATATCATTTTGCTTGACGAACCAACAACGTATTTAGATATGACGCACCAGATTGAAATTCTTGACTTGTTGTTTGAGTTAAATGAAAAAGAAAAACGGACAATTATTATGGTTCTACATGACTTAAACCTTGCTTGTCGCTATGCTCACCATATCGTGGCGATTCGCGATAAGAAAATATATGCGCAAGGAAAGCCGGAAGAGATTATTACGTGTCAATTAGTCAAAGACGTATTTCAAATGGACTGTCAAGTGACGTACGATCCGCTTTTTGGCACTCCGTTATGTATTCCTTATGGAAAAGGGAGATGTATTTTACAACAAAAGGAAGGCGTATCGTAATGATGTTTTCCGAAAGTGAAATCGCTCAATTAAAGAAGTTTCGTCTCTCTACGGAAGCGACTTATTCACAGCTGTCTATCCGCCTTGATCAACTGTTGTGTGAAGACCGTTTAACAGCCTATTTAGAAACATTAAAGGAAAAGATTCACGCACCTAATAAGGCGGTTGCTGCTTCGATGTTCATGAAAAGATACAGCTTTTTGCTCGTCATGTCTCTTTATGCGATGTCTGTTTGGAATAAGGGAATCCACTTTGATTTCAAGAAAATTTGGATGGAAAGCGAAGACGAAAAGGAAGTTTGGATGCCAACATTTCGCTTTGAAAAATTAGAATATACTCAAGCTGATAACGACCGTCAAAATTGGCGCAAACAGTTGATTGTTGACCTTTTTGCCAATCATACGGATTTATTGATTGAAATGCTTGCGGACGTGTCGAAGTTGTCGAAGCTGATTCTTTGGGAAAATGTTGCTATTTATATATTTTGGATTTATGAATCGTTAATGGAAGATGAGAAATTTGTTGCGATGCGCGACCAGTTATTTGCTGATTTTCACTTTATCGTTCAAGAAGCGGAAGGGAATTTGTTTGGCGCTTATCATAAAAATCCGCTATCCCGCTTTTGGAAGGAAAAAACGTTTTCGACAGAGCAACAGAAAGAAATTCGGGTACGGACTACTTGTTGTTTATTTTATCAAACAACAAAAGATGGAACGCGCTGTCAAACTTGTCCTTGTCGAGTGTGAATAGGATCAAGCGAAGAGGCTGACCTAAAAGCAAGTGTTCAGACCGCACAACCATAATATATAGGACATACTATATATTGTGAGTTACGTGTGAGGTCAGACGCATGGGTCGGTCCTTTTTTATATGTATAGCTAGACATACTTCAAAAAGATAAAATGGTTGCATCATATACCTTACAGGGGTATAGTATAATTAAAGAGGTGAAGGAAATGTTAGATGAAACTTTTTATACGGAAACAAAAAAGCTCTCTCATCCTCGCAGCGAAAAGGAAAAAGCTCAATTATTGAACCGATTAAAGAGGATTGAGGGACAAGTCCGCGGAATTCAAAAGATGATTGAAGATGATCGTTATTGTGTGGATATCCTTGTTCAACTTTCTGCGATTAATGCTGCTTTAAAAAAAGTCGGGCTTCATTTATTAGAACGGCATACACAGCACTGTGTCCGTGATGCGATTAAAGCTGGAAACGGAGAAGAAGCGATTGAGGAGTTAATGAAGGTATTTGAGCAATTCTCCAAATCATAATTGGAGGCGATAACATGAGCGAACAAAAACAAATGCGCCTGGATATTACAGGTATGACATGTGCAGCGTGCTCAGCGCGAATTGAAAAAGCGCTGAACAAAATGGACGGTGTTGAGGCAACCGTTAACTTGACGATGGAAAAAGCAACGATTCAATATGATGACCATAAAGTAGATCCAAAACAAATCATTGAAAAAATCGAAAAGCTCGGCTATGGAGTTAGAACTGAAAAAATAGAACTTGACATATACGGCATGACATGTGCAGCATGTTCTGCCCGTATTGAGAAAGGACTTAATAAGCTGAAGGGCGTCACAAAAGCAACCGTTAATCTCGCAACCGAATCTGGGACAATTGAATATCAGCCAGGGGTAGTCAACTTGGAAGACATTTTAGAAAAAGTGAAAAAACTTGGTTATGAGGCAAAGGTAAAAGAAGGGCGAGAAAGCAAAGAGACTCATAAAAGTGAGGAAATACAAGCTAAAAAGCTCAAACTATATATATCGATTGCGCTGTCATTGCCGTTGCTTTATACGATGGTTGCTCATTCTCCATGGGATTTAGGTTTGCCGATGCCGCACATCTTCATGAATCCATGGTTTCAATTTATTTTGGCGACACTGGTGCAATTTTATATTGGCTGGCCATTTTATGTTGGTGCTTATAAGTCGTTACGAAACAAGAGTGCCAACATGGATGTATTAGTGGCACTCGGTACTTCAGCAGCGTATTTTTACAGCTTTCTTGAAAGTATTCGCACATTGATTCATCCAAATTACACGCCACATTTATACTACGAAACAAGCGCAATTTTAATTACATTAATTTTACTTGGTAAATTGTTTGAGGCATTAGCAAAGGGACGTACAACCGCAGCGATTTCTAAACTGTTAAGTTTGCAGGCGAAGGAAGCACTGGTGATTCGCAATGGTAGGGAGATAAAAGTCCCGATTGAGCAAGTTGTTGTGGGTGATAAAATTATTGTGAAGCCAGGGGAAAAGATTCCGGTCGATGGAGTTGTCCTAGATGGACAGTCTTCGGTTGACGAATCGATGTTAACAGGGGAATCCGTGCCTGTTGATAAAATGCCCGGAGATACGGTGATTGGAGCGACCATCAACAAAAATGGCACATTGACGATGAAAGCAACAAAAGTAGGAAAAGATACAGCACTGGCGAACATTATTCGCGTAGTGGAAGAAGCGCAAGGCTCGAAAGCGCCGATTCAGCGAATGGCTGATATGATCTCCAGCTACTTTGTTCAAATTGTTGTCGCGATTGCATCATTCACCTTTATCATTTGGTTTCTTTTTGTCACTCCTGGAGATTTACCGACTGCCTTGGAGACAGCGATTGCTGTACTTGTCATTGCCTGTCCATGCGCATTAGGATTGGCGACGCCCACATCGATTATGGTCGGCACGGGAAAAGGAGCGGAAAACGGCATTTTGTTTAAAGGTGGAGAGCATTTAGAAATTGCTCATAAAATCAATGCGATTGTCTTGGATAAAACAGGAACAATTACAACAGGAAAGCCTGTTGTCACTGATTTTGTAGCGAAAGATGCCCGAACGCTTGCTTACCTTTATGCTGCTGAGAAATTATCGGAGCATCCGCTTGCCGAAGCGATGGTTTCCTTCGCAAAAGAGAAGAAAGTCGCGTTATACGAAGCTAAACAGTTTAAAGCAATACCGGGGCATGGTATTATCGCAAAAGTCAACGATGAAACCGTTGTTGTTGGAACACGAAAATTGATGCGCGAATATGGAATTGTTTATACTGAATTGGAAGAGGAATTGACAAAGTTTGAGCAGCAAGGAAAAACAGCAATGCTGATTGCGATTGCGGGCAAAATTGCCGGGATTGTTGCTGTTGCCGATATGGTGAAAGAAACCGCAAAAAAAGCGATTGAACAAATAAAAAATCTAGGAATTGAAGTGTATATGTTAACTGGTGATAACGAACGCACGGCAAAAGCAATCGCTCAACAAGTAGGAATTGAGCATGTCTTTGCTGAAGTATTGCCGGAAGAAAAAGCGGATTATGTCAAACAATTGCAGAAGAAAGGTAAAGTGGTGGCGATGGTAGGCGATGGCATTAACGATGCTCCGGCACTTGCGACCGCGGATGTTGGAATTGCCATCGGTACAGGAACAGATGTCGCGATTGAAACAGCGGATATTACGCTGATGGGTGGCGAATTAACGCTTATTGCCAAAGCGATTGAATTAAGCCGCATCACGATGAAAAACATTCGCCAAAACTTATTCTGGGCGTTGATTTACAACTCTGCCGGCATTCCCATTGCCGCAGCAGGGCTGTTAGCACCTTGGATTGCCGGGGCGGCGATGGCGTTCAGTTCTGTTTCAGTAGTTGCCAACTCCCTTCGTTTGAAGCGAGTGAAATTATAAACAAAACTAAACTAAGAAGAGAGGTTGTTCGACATGGAAAAAGTAACATTAAACGTATCAGGAATGAGTTGTGGCCATTGTGAGAAAGCAGTGAAAGGTGCACTTATGGAACTTGCTGGCGTTACAAATGTCGTTGTCCATTTATCAACTGGAAAAGTGGATGTAGAATTTGAACCGTCAAAAGTAAGCATTGATCAATTAAAAGAGGCGATTGAAGAGCAAGGATATGATGTAGCCTAATTTTTGTAGGGGTAAAATCAGCAGCATACATGGTTTTACCCCTTTTCTTTTAGGAAAAATTACGACAATTTTTATTAAATTTGTTGATTTTTGTATGTATTTTAGTGAAAATGAAATTGATAGCCTGAACTATTTTGTTAGAGTGCGAAGCTTTAAAAGATAGAATGCTGACAAGAGAAAATGACTTGGAGAGGTATTAGCTTGTATGACAGATAAATTCTCTGCTTTTTTCCATTACTTTGCTGATGCGATGGTTATTTTCGACTCGTACGGAAATGTCGTAAACGTAAACCCAGCATTTGAAGCATTGTTCGGCTGGACGGAAGCCGATATGAAAGAAATTGGCTTAGCGTGTATCGATTCATGCGATTGGGAAAGAGCTAAACAAGTGTTTGAGCAGGCCAAGCGCGGAGAAATACTACGTAATATTGAATTTAAGGCCAAAAAAACAAACGGCCAATACGTTCCCATCAGCGCTACTTTATCGCCAATTTTTAATGAGAAACACGAAGTGACATATATTACAAGTGTTTTTCGCGATATTACAAAACAAAAGGAAATGGAGTCTGCCCTGCAAGACAGCGAGCGGCGCTTTCGTCTTATAGCAGAACATTCTTCTGATTACATACTCATATTATCGAATGAAGGGAATTTGACATATGTATCTCCTTCCTATAAACATGCTATTGATAACCTAGTTGAAACAAATTCTAATGAAGGTTTGTTTCTACATATTTATCCAGATGATATTCCTATGCTAAAGGAAAAATTGCAAAAATTATATACAGATTGTGAGCCGCAGGCAGTGGAATTTCGCAGGAAGTCTAAAAACGGGAACTGGATTTGGCTTGAAGCCCAAGGCACTCCGATTGTAAATGAAAAAAAACAAATTGATTACGTAGTGATAGCTGCTAAAAACATAAGCGAACGAAAAAGATACGAGGAAAAGCTTCGCCAGCTTGCCTATTTTGACTCGCTGACAGGCATACCTAATCGCTCCTATTTTGAAAAACATGTGAAAGAACTGGTCGAGCAAAATTGTACGTTTGCCCTTTGTTTTTTAGACTTTGACAAATTTAAATGGATTAATGACCATTTTTCTCATCAAGCTGGCGACTATTTTCTAAAAGAAGCAGTCAAGCGTGTCCAAGGAGTGCTTCGTCCTAGTGATTTTTTCGCCCGCTTAGGTGGAGATGAATTTGTTTTATTGCTGCCAAATGTGACGAAGGACGAAGCAACCGTGATGGCGGAAAAATTGATTCAAGCATTTCATCAGCCATTTTATTATGAAAAGCAGATGATTCAATCGACTCTTTCGATTGGGATTGCCTTTTATCCAACGGACAGCGCGAACATTGATACATTGATGAAGTATGCAGATAAGGCGCTTTATCAAGTGAAGGAACGCGGGAAAAATGGCTATCATTTTTATAGTCCACAGCAAAAACGCAACGCCATTATTGAACAAGATTTGCCTTTTGCGATTATGAAGGAGCAATTTTATTTATGTTATCAGCCGAAAATTGAACTTGACAGCGGAGCGGCGATGGGTGTCGAGACATTAATTCGTTGGAGACATCCGACATTAGGAGAAATCAGTCCGCTGGAGTTCATTCCATTGGCAGAAGAGAGTGGATTTATCTTTGAAATTACGTTATGGGTGTTAGAGCAGGCGTGCAGACAAGTGAAGGAATGGCAACGTCATTTTACGGACCTGCGCTTAGCGGTAAATCTTTCTCCGTATTTGTTAAACCGAAAAGAGTTAGTTGGTCATGTGATGGATATATTAAAATGTACACAATTTACGCCTGCCCATTTGATTCTTGAAGTGACGGAAAGCGGCTTAATGGAAAATATCGAAACAGGAAAAAATATTTTAACTGAACTAAAAAATATCGGCATACAAGTAGCCATTGATGATTTTGGAACCGGGTTCTCTTCATTGGCCTATATTCGTAACTTACCGGTATCTCTTTTAAAGATTGACCGATCTTTTATTAAAGATATTGCCGGCAACTCGAAAGATGCAACGATTGTGGACACGATTATTCATTTAGCGAAAAGTTTAGATATAAAAGTGTTGGCTGAAGGAGTGGAAAATAATGAGCAGGTATCGCTTCTTCAGCAAATGGATTGCGATTTTGCCCAAGGGTTTTATTTCAGCAAATCGCTTGAAGCGGAAAAATTAAAAAAATGGCTGGAAGAACATAACGCAGCGGCTTCACCTCATTCATGACACCTTCGATGTTGAAGGTGTTCTTTTTTCTGTCAAATTCTCAAATGTTGAAAATATGAAGACGGAAGAAGTGATGGAAGATTTTATGGCAAGGAAAGTTATTTTATTATAACTAATGATGGGAAGAACCTTCGACAAATAGGTATTTCGAAAGCGGAAAGGTAATGACCTAAACATTCATTAAGACTGAAGATGCTTCTTTTGTCACTATTTTAGAAATTGAAACGTGGGAGAGCGGGTATTACAATGCAATTTCAAGGAAAACTATAGGTGTTCGTCAATTGATTTTAGTTGTGAAGGGAGCGTATTGATGGATTTTGTTAAAAGAGAAGTTATCATGAATGAGTTGATTGAAACGTTAGAACCGATGATGGAAACATATGATCTTGATCAAATCGGCATTTTTGAGGAAGAAGGAGAAAATGATTTGTATTATATGGGATATACCCTTAATAAGGGGGAAGAAATGATTGTTCTTCATATGCCATTTGTAAAAAACGCTCGCGGCGAACTTGCTTTGCAAAAGCAAGAATGGACGATACGCATGGATGGTAATGAACAAAAAGGTTATCATTCCCTTGAAGAAGCAATGAATCAAATAAACGTCATTCATTAAGGGGCTGACTCTAAAATGTCTGATCTCGTGCGCAGAAACACACATTATGTAGGTCTAATACTCCTTAGGTCAGCCCTTTTGAGGAAGAAGATGAATATATCATAGCTAATGTATCAAAATACATGAAAAGGTTTCACCACCCACTCAGTAAATAGTGGGTGGTTTTATTCATCTTTTTAAAAATCGAAGAAAAGTATATAATGATATAATTTTCTGTGAGAAATATTGTTATTTTATGAACTAGAAATATATAATAAATTATCGAAATATTAGTAATTATACATAAAAAAGATTAAGAGCTAGATTTTAGGTAGAGAGGGAAAATTTTGATACAAAAAATAGAGATTTTATCTGATCAATGGGCAAAAAGGGTTTTGGATCTTCAGTTGCTTTCTTATACAATCGAAGCAAAATTAATCGGCTTTGACGAAATTCCTCCATTAAAAGATACGATTCAAACAATACAGCAGTCAGGTGAAACATTTTACAGTTATTTTGTTAATGATATGTTGGTAGGGGGTATTTCGTACGAACGTGAAAACCAAACACTTCATATTTGTCGAATGTTCGTTCACCCAGATTATTTCCGACGAGGGATTGCTAGTTTATTAATTAACTTTGTAAGTGATTTAGAAGACGATGCAGTAGAGAGGACGGTGACAACTGCTACAAAAAATACACCTGCCATCCACTTATATAAACGTCATAGTTTTAAGGAAATAAAAGAGATAGAAGTTGCTAAAGGGGTATATATTACAAAGCTGATGAAGCAACATCTACTCAGGGAGGGGAAACAAAATGGAGATTCGAAAGCTAAATAGCAGTGATGTAGAAGATTATGTCCGCCTTCGTATAGAAGCATTGCGTCAAAACCCGGAAGCATTTGCGACTACTTATGAAGAAACGGTTTCAATCGGACATGGGGCACTAGTACAAAAAACAATGGAACAGCTTGATTCGCAAGAAAGCTTCACAATCGGTGCTTTTGTTGAAGAGAAGCTAGTAGGAGTTGTCGCCTTTATACGTGAACAAAAAACGAAAATGCGCCATAAAGGAAGCGTCTTTGCGATGTATGTGACTCCTTCCCATCGCGGTAAAGGAATTGGCAAACGCCTTTTGGAAGAATTAATCGAACGTGCGAAAAAATTAAACGGATTGGAACAGCTTCATTTAACCGTTGTCGCTAAGAACGAGGCGGCTGTGCAATTATACCGTTCTTTGGGTTTTGAAGTATATGGAAATGAGCGTAAGTCAATGAAATACGAAGGACAGTACTGGGACGAATGGTTGATGGTGCGGTTTTTAACTTAAAAAAGTACCGATTGGTAACATTTTAGAATGGGATTTGGAGGAAGTGCGAGCGAAACAAATCATTGCCCTTGGCGGCGGCGGTTTTTCGATGGAACCAGAAAATTCGCTGTTAGACTTATATATTTTAAGGCAAGCAGAAAAAGAGAAGCCGAGAGTTTGTTTTGTTCCAACTGCTAGTGGGGATTCGGAAAGCTACATTGCAAGATTCTATCAATCATTTAAGCAGCATCATTGTGTACCTTCACATTTATCTCTTTTTAAATCACCAACACCCGATTTAGAAGATTATGTGATGAATCAGGATATCATTTATGTGGGTGGGGGAAATACGAGAAACTTACTCGTCTTATGGAAAGAATGGGGCCTAGACCGAGTATTTTATAAGGCTTACGAACAGGGAATTATTCTTAGTGAAATAAGTGCAGGCTCTATTTGTTGGTTTGAGGAAGGTGTAACTGATTCGATTCCTGGACAATTGACAAAATTGTCGTGTTTAGGGTTTTTAAAAGGAAGCAATTGTCCACATTACGATGGAGAAAAAGAGAGAAGACCAGCTTATCATCAACTTATTTCATCAGGAGAAATGAAAAATGGGATAGCGGCTGATGACGGTGTCGCCCTTCATTTTATCGATGGAACATTAGTGAGAGCAGTCAGCTCCCGGCCTCATGCAAAAGCGTATCGCGTGCAAAAAGTCGAACAAGGCATTGAAGAAATACCGATTGAAACGATTTACTTAGACAGGGAAGAGGTTTGTAAATGAGCGAGTTTTCGGTTGTCGAACAAACAAAAAAATTAATCACGAAAGAAACACTAAAAGGAGATTTCAAACGGTTAGGAATTGAAGAAGGAATGACGCTTATTGTCCATTCTTCTTTAAGCGCATTTGGCTGGGTATGCGGTGGAGCGGTTACGGTCGTTCAGGCATTAATGGAAGCGGTGACGGAAAGTGGCACAATCGTGATGCCAACACAAACGACATATAATTCCGAGCCTTCGTATTGGCAACATCCGCCTGTCCCCGAGGAATGGTGGGAAAGGATACGGGAGCATATGCCAGCTTATGAACCAGCGATAACGCCGACGCGCGGCATGGGGGTGATTGTTGAAACATTTCGTACGTTTCCAGGTGTCATTCGCAGCGCTCATCCTATGTACTCGTTTGCTGCATGGGGCAGACATAAAGAAGAAATCATTGACAATCACTCGATTGATTACGGATTCGGCGAACAGTCTCCGCTGGCAAGAATTTATGACTTAGACGGTCATGTTCTATTGCTTGGAGTCGGATATGACAGCAATACCTCAATGCATTTAGCGGAATTTCGCTCATCAAAGGCAAAAACATTTCAGCAAGGTGCGGCAATGATGGAAAACGGCAAGCGGGTTTGGAAAACGTTTATTGACATTGAAACCGATGCGGATCGTTTTCCACAAATTGGCGCGGCTTTTGAAAATGTTTATCATGTTGCAAAAGACAAGGTCGGAAATGCCGAGTGCCGTATCATGAAGCAACGAGAGCTTGTCGATTTTACACTCGAGAGGCTTGAAAGGAATGGATAAAGTGCACACCAATATCTATCTAGTAAGGCATGCTCACTCAACGTATACACCGGATGAACTAGGTCGACCGTTATCGGAAAAAGGAAAAAAGGACGCCGAACGGGTCACGGAATTGCTGAAAAATAGAAAGATTGATGTGGTGATTTCAAGTCCGTATTTGCGCGCTATTGAGACGGTAGAAGGAGTGGCTTTCTATCACAATCTACCTATTATAAATATGGAAGATTTCAAGGAAAGAAGACTTGCAAAGCAACCGGTTGAAAATTTTGAAACAGCCATTTATAAAGTATGGCATGATGAACATTTTTCTTTTGACGGGGGCGAATCGAACAAGGAAGCGCAAGAACGAGGTATTAGGGCGCTGAAGAAAGTACTGACCGAATACCGCGGAAAAATATCGTCATCGGCACGCACGGTAATATCATGGTGTTAATCATGAATGATTATGATTCGAACTATGACTATGAATTTTGGAAACAGCTTTCCATGCCGGATATTTATCAGCTTACGTTTGATGAAAAAAAGCAGCTAATGAATGTAACACGGACTATGGGAGGAGTAAAGAGATTGATTCGGCCAAAAAGATTACAACGTGGAGATACGATTGGCATTGTTTCTCCCTCATCAGGAATTGCAGCATTATGTCCAAGGAGACTACAACGAGGGATAGAAGAGTTAAAACGTTTAGGCTTTCAAGTTATAGTAGGAAAGAACGCTAAAAAACGTAATGAGTACATGGCAGGAACGATGGAGGAGCGAATTGAAGATCTTCATGAAATGTTTGCTAATTCTGAGGTCAAAGCTATCATTACTACGATTGGTGGAACATGCTCCCATCAATTATTAGAGGATTTGGATTATCGTCTTATTCAAAACAATCCTAAAATTTTTATGGGCTACAGTGACATTACAGCCCTTCATTTAGCGATTTTTAAACAAACAGGGCTTGTTACATTTCTAGGTCCAGCTTTGCTTCCTCAGTTTGGAGAATATGGTGGATTACTTGATTATACAAAAGAATATTTTGAGGATGTTCTTATAAAGGGAAAAGCAGTTGAATTTCGTCATTCAAAAGAATGGATTTCTGAGCGATTGCTTTGGGATCAAGAAGATAATCGAAAACGGAAAACGATACCAAATAAAGGAACAAAAGTGTTAAAACCTGGACGAGCAGAAGGAAAAATCATAGCGGGAAATATGGGAGTAATGCTTTTACTTGCAGGAACACCATATTTTCCAGATGTTAACGATGCAATCCTTTGTCTTGAGGATGATGAAGAAGAAACGCCTGCTTCAATTGATCGTTTTCTTACACAAATGCGCCACATTGGAGTTTTTGAAAAAATAAAAGCATTAGTAGTTGGTCGTTTTCACCCGCTTGTTGGTTTCGGAGAAGATAACAAGTTTTTAAAAGAAATTTTATTACGAGCAACCCGTGACTATGATTTTCCGATAGTGTATGACGCTGATTTTGGCCATACTGATCCGATGATGATTTTAGCAAATGGAATTAACTCGTCACTCGAAGCGAAGGAGAATGGTGACGTTTCGTTTCGAATGTTAGAAGTAGCTGTGGACTAGAAGGTTTAACATATATTTTAGAGGATGAAACGGGAGGGGACAAACATGCTAACATTATATTTAACAAGACATGGAGAAACAGAGTGGAATGTACAAAAAAGAATGCAAGGCTGGCAAGATTCGCCGTTAACGGAAAAAGGAAGAAGGGATGCTGTGCGTTTAGGCAAGCGGCTTGAATCGGTTGAATTTGCCGCGATTTATACAAGCACAAGCGGTCGTACGGTTGAAACAGCAGAATTAATTCGAGGCGGACGGCTCATCCCAATTTATCATAACGAAAATTTACGGGAGATCAACCTCGGGGATTGGGAAGGAAAAACGCATGACGAAATTACCGAGTTCGATCCGATTGGTTACGAGCACTTTTGGAATAAACCGCATCTCTACTCACCAGAACGTGGCGAATGTTTTATGGATGTCCAAACCCGAGCAATGAACGTCATACAAGACATCGTGAACCGTCATCCGTCAGGCAATGTTCTTGTTGTGACCCATGCGGTTGTTTTAAAAACATTAATTGCCTATTTTAAAAACATGCCGCTTGAAAAGCTGTGGGATCCTCCGTTTATGCACGGAACAAGCCTAACGATGTTACAGGTGGAGAACGGGACGTTTGAACTTGTCACGGTTGGTGATGTGTCGCATTTAGAAATGAATGTTGAACTATCGAAGAAATAATCAAGGTAATCCCCCTCACAACTTTCATGTGTCTGAGGGAGATTGCAGTGTAGCGAATATAAATCTAGCTTGATTTCTCAACATGTTTAAAGAAGTTTACTTCTTTACTGCTCTTATAGTATTAAAACAACTAAAGCATGCACAAGTAAGGAAAATTTTTTAGCCATTAAAAAAATATAGATAATCTGTGAGAAGTTCAGTGAATATTCCAAGGGGTTTTATGAAACTTGATAAGTTCATAATAAAAAATGGAGAAAAAAGGTGACATTTATGAACATTGTCATTGCACCAGATTCCTATAAAGGAAGTTTGACGGCCATTGAAGTTGGAACAACCATACAACAAGCATTTTTGAGCGAAATTCCGCATGCAGGCATCGAAGTTGTTCCGATGGCCGATGGGGGAGAAGGAACGCTTGATTCGTTTATGTATGCAATAGGGGGGAAGCGTTTTTGTGTTGAGGTAACAGGGCCTTTGGGAGACAAAATCGAGACGGAATATGGGGTGTTAAATGATGGAAAAACGGTTGTAATTGAAATCGCGAAGATTGCCGGTTTACCGATCGTGCCACCCGAAAAACGGGACCCTTATAAAACAACATCGTATGGGATTGGTGAAGTAATGATTCATGCGATGGAAAGGGGGTACCGCCAATTTATTATCGGTTTAGGGGGAAGTGCGACGAATGATGGCGGTTTAGGTATGCTGCAAGCGCTTGGCGTCACTTTTATCGATGGTAATGGTGAAAGCGTGAAACCATTTGGGGAGGCTGTAAAGGAGGTAGCGATTGTCGATTTTTCTTCTCTCCATCCGCTTGTGAAAGAATGCCAATTTCAAATCGCCAGCGATGTCGATAATCCATTATGCGGTGAAAGAGGAGCCTCGCATGTGTTTGGTCCGCAAAAAGGGGCGACACCACGCCAAGTGTTTGAATTGGATAAGGCACTAGACCATTATGCGAACGTTGTTGAAAAAAAGATTGGCAAGTCTTATAAAAACGTAAAAGGTGCCGGAGCAGCGGGTGGTTTGGGTTATGCCTTTTTACTGTTGGGTGGAAAAATGATGTCAGGTTCACGTATTATTGCTGAAGTGACGCAGCTTGAAGAGAAGATAAAACGGGCTGACTGGGTTATTACGGGGGAAGGACAAAGCGATTTTCAAACGCTCTATGGAAAAGTGCCTTCTTATGTAGCAGCCATCTCAAAACAATATGGAGCTAAGCCCATTCTTATTTCCGGGGGACTTGGAACAGGGTATGAACAATTGTATGAGCACTTTGTCAGTTGTCATTCCATTGCAAGCGGACCGATGAGTTTAGAACAATGCATGGAACAGGCAAAAGAATTGCTTTTTACCCAGGCAAAAAATGTGGCGAGATTAATTAAAGCAGCAGGTTTTTAAGCGATTTGCGAATTTTTTCTAATTGAAAGTGAGGACCGAATGATTCAGTAATTCGGTCCTCTTTGTTTTCAGTGATATCAGCAAGTTCATGTAACTGGGTTGTAAGAGCGCCAAGTTCGTTGAAGTGCGAAAGAGATAAAGTTGATTTGCTCGTGCAGTTGCTCTATGTCTTTCCTTCTTTTTTGTGCGGCTCATAGTATACTTAGTATGAAGAGAAGTTAGTAATATTCATTTAGAGAAAATACATAATATTCTAGATTGAAAATAACAATGAAAAGGGTTTTTAAAATTTTTCAAGAATAGAAGATATCGTAAATGACAAGATGGCGGAGATCATTATGAAGTGTCAAGTGTTAGAAGAGCATTGTATCGTTTTGGAGTAAGAAACTAAAAATATTGGCTAATTGCTTTTTTTCTTCTTATTATTTTATTGTAAGCTTTCCTTTCAGTATTTATATCGTATTCCACTAATTAGTGGAAAGAGAAACGAAGAAAGATTTGTTGGAGCATTGCTGGTAAAATTGTCTATGATCTTAAGATGTTCATTATTGCCGTGATATTTACCAAATTCGTTTTGAAAACATATTCTTAGCCTCAGGAATGTTTTTGTTTTCTATGTATCGAGTTTATTGGTGTGTGAAAAAAGTGTCTGCCAATGAGGGAGGAGATAACTTGGTAAAATGGATTCAAAAAGGTTTTATGACCTTTTTCATATTATCGTTACTCTTATATAGTGCAATCATGCTCGCCACTAAACATTCAGCAGAATATTTAGGAATGAAAGACTTGTTTCATGTCATTCCTATGTTCGTTTTTAATGAAATGGTTGAGAAAATCGTATCTTCCGCTTCATTTCCGGATGGTTTATATCTCATTCCAATCGCGGTATCAGACGGAATGATAGGGGCTTTTATTGGGCTTTTGTGTGCCCTTATTTTTCCACATAGGAAAGCGAAATTTTATTTTTCGATCTTGGTAAGTTCGTTCATTCTTTTCCAATTGGTTATTTTTTACCTTGTTCCTCCATTCATGCCTTAAAAGCAAGTTTAATCTCTGTTTTGAAGAGAGTTTCTTATTTTATGCACAAATAGCAAGTGCCTGATTACTTTTGCTAAAGGTAAAGAGGTGAAATTTTATGCGCATTGTCACTGCTTCGGAAATGTATGCGATTGATCGATATACCATTGAACAAATTGGACTGAGTGAAGAATCGTTGATGGAAAATGCTGGACAAGCGGCTGCACGGGTGCTGCTTGATCAAATAAAACTTTCTGATCGTGTGGCTGTATTGGCGGGAACAGGAAACAATGGCGGTGATGGCTTCATTATTGCCCGGGTGTTAAAAAGTCACGGCTATCAAACTGATTTATGGTTAATTCCGCTAAAAGAAAAAGTAAAAGGGGCGGCAAAAGTAGCGTTGCAAATTTATGAAAATTGCGGATACGAAGTAAAAAGTTATATCGGTAATGAGAAAGGATTTGCTGAGCAATTAAAAAATTATGACGTCATCATTGATGCAATGCTTGGAATAGGCGTAAAGGGAGAAGTAAGGTCACCATACAAAGAAATTATTGACGAAATTAATAAAACGGACAACTCTGTCGTCTATGCCATTGATGTCCCAAGCGGTGTTTTCGCAGATGGAGGAACTGTACATACAGCGGTTCAAGCTGATGTAACCATTACCATGCAATATCCGAAGCTTAGCGCATTTACGTTTCCAACCGCGGATTATTACGGGGAACTTGTTACCGTTGACATTGGCATTCCGCCAATTGCTTTAGAAAAAAACACATCGCTTCGCAAAGTTTGGAATGAAGCGGACGTAGTACGAACGTTGCCAATAAGGAAGCGTTCATCTCATAAAGGAACATATGGGAAAGGTCTTGTTATTGGCGGTTCGCGCAATATGACTGGCGCTGTCACTATGACCGCTAAAGCGGCTTTAAGAAGCGGAGCTGGATTACTTACAATGGCTGTACCGAATGACATTTATTCGGTTGTAGCAACTCATGTTCCAGAGGTGATGTACCATCCGTGTTCATCGATGAACGGCTGCTTCGCCGGTGAAATCGATTTCGACAACTTGGATATTGACGCGATTGCCGTAGGACCGGGCATGGGAAGAACGTTGGGAACAAAAAGCGTGGTTCAAAAAGTGCTATGTCAAGATGTTCCGGTCGTTCTTGATGCGGATGCGTTATATTTCTGGAAGGATTATGTTTCAATCGTAAACGAACGAAAACAAGCGACGATTGTAACACCACATCCTGGAGAAATGGCCCGAATGATTGATGTTTCCATTCACGATATCGAAAAAGACCGTTTTGGCATCTCCAGACAGTTTGCGATGGAGTACGGTGTTTACCTTGTGTTAAAAGGACCTTATACAATTGTGACAACTCCGGACGGGAAGCAGTATGTCAACACAACCGGTAATCCCGCATTGGCAAAAGGAGGAAGCGGTGATGTACTGACTGGGATGATTCTTGCATTTATGATGCAGCATGCCAACATTCAAGAAGCGATTAGCAATGCTGTATTTGTACATGGAAAAGCGGCGGATGTGCTCATTGAGAAGGGACATTCACCATTGGATGTACTTGCCACAGATGTCATCGAGGCCATTCCGCAAACCCTTTTTCTACTTTATAAAAAAAATTAGTCCCGTATCATTTTGCCGAATGGTACGGGATTTATATTTTTAAAACTTTTGTCTATGAAAACCAAACTTTTTTTAACAGCCGAACGCCATCGCGGATGTCATTTTCGTTCATTCCACCAAAACCTAATAATACGTAAGCAGGGGGCTTTCCGATTTCGCCAAACCAATATTTCGTCGCTGAATACACTTTTATACCGGCTTTCTCTGCTTTGATGACCAATTCGTCTACATTGTTATGGTTTTTCAAATGCATAAGTAGATGCAATCCTGCTTTTTCGCCGATAATGGTTGCGTTGTCCCCAAAATGTTCGCGAATAGCGGTGATGAGCGTTTGTTGTTTTTTCGCATATATATGGCGCATCTTTCGAATGTGCCGTTCGAAATAACCGTATTTCATAAAAAGGTATAGTGTTTTTTGAATAATCGTAGAGACAGGCTGATTGTAGTTATAAAACTTTTTCTGAAATACTTCCAGTAGGCAATGTGGAAGTACCATATAGCTTACGCGAATCGCAGGAGTTAACACTTTTGAAAACGTCCCTAGATATATGACCCGATCTGGAGTATCAAGTGCTTTTAACGCTGGAATGGGTTTGCTTTCATAGCGAAACTCGCTGTCATAGTCATCTTCAATAATAAATGCCTTAGTTTTTTCCGCCCATTTCAATAATTTTTGTCGCTTTCCAATTGGCAAAACCATCCCTAACGGAAGTTGATGCGAGGGGGTAACATAGACAAGGTTTGCAGCGCTTTTTTCCAATTCCTCTAAACTCAACCCGTCTTCCTCAAGGGAAATCGGGAGAATCCGATAATGATGGTTGGCAAATACAGTACGTATCCCGTCGTATGAAGGGTTTTCCATCGCGACTGTGTCGGTTTTCTGAGAAAAAAGCTGACAAAGAAGTCCTGTTATTTGGTGTATGCCTGAGCCGATGATGATTTGTTCATGTGAACAATGAATGCCGCGCGCTTGAAATAAATAGTCTGCGATTTGTTTCCGCAGCCCGGTGTCTCCTTTGCGTTCCCCATACCATAAGATTTGTTCCAGTTCCCCATCCAATGCCTCATTCATACATTTTCGCCAAACTTTCATTGGAAAATGGGATGTGTCGATATTGCCATAGCGAAAATCGTATAGTGGCTTTTCAATATTTTGTTCGATGGAAGTATGAATGATTTTAGGCGGCACCCATTTAGGTTGAAGCTCCTCATCTAATTCTTTCACAATGAAGCCGACTCGCGGTTTACTTTCGACATATCCTTCAGCAATGAGCTGTCCATACGCGGTTTCTACTGTATTTCGGCTTATCCCTAAATGTTTTGAAAGCACTCGAATGGAAGGCAAGGCAGTACCTTTTCGTATATGACCTTGTAAAATTTTATTTTTTATATATTCGTAGAGCTGCATATAAAGTGGCACAGGTTTATTCGCATCTAAATCAGGGGTTAACTCAATCATAACAATCTCCTCTGACACTAAAAGTTTTTATAAAACTGTCACTATCAATGAGGTCAACATCTTTTTACAATGATTATAACAAAGGTCACAAGGAGGAAAAAAGATGTATTCGATGAGAAGACCAATGTTAGAATGTAACGACGAAGCGAAAGTTTCTTCATTTTTATCATCGGCACTAATCGGGTATTTAGGGCTGGCAGACGACAACGAACCTTATGTTGTTCCGCTCAATTTCGTTTGGTGGAATGGTGCCATTTATGTTCACGGCGCTGAAGAAGGGAGAAAAGTGGAGATGCTCAAGAAAAATTCGCGCGTTTGTTTTACGGTAAGCGAACACTTTGGCACGATGGTACATCCAGTGCCGGCAAGGACAGATACAAGTTATATGAGCGTGATGTTATTCGGAAAGGCAACGATCGTTTCTGACATAGACGAAGCAACTATGGCGATGCAACAGCTGCTTGATAAATATGTTCCTGGCTATTTTTCATCTCCGCTTTCAAAACACCATGTAGAGTCGTACCGGTCTTCGATGGGAAGTCGCACCGTTGTGATAAAAATCATCCCAGACATGATGACTGCTAAAGAAAAACCATTGAATGAACAAAGAAAATTTTATGAGGGAAGAACCGTCAAAGAAGATATAGGAAAGTATTAAAGCGAGGAAATGATCGAACAGCCTTTTGTTGTATCTTACCATTTATCGGATGATGGAAGTTGGAGTGTGACAATTTTCCTTACCGTGTTCGAATGAAACGATGGGAGTGAGGAGGGTGGAAGAATGATTCAAGATCAGATAAATTAACGTTTGGACTTGATGCAATAAGAGATTCAACTCATAAAGGAATTGGTATAACGAATAGAGACTCACCAAGAAGAAACAATAATGAGCATGTTAGTTCATATAAAGTAATAAGTTCATATATCAAATTCAGTTTTTGAATAAATGGCTATTTGATATTGAAACAGAAGCAGTATTGCAAAGAGAGCTTTCAAAATCAACCGACTTTCGTGTTACCAAGAGCTAAAACCTAATCATCCTTTAAAAATAAAGGTAAGCACATATTGGGCATGTTTAATATGTTTGCTTACCTTCTGTTTTTCTTATTCCACTTTCTCATCTGTTCAATTAAATTGGAAGCTGTTGTCGATTTAAAAAACATACAGAAGAATATGATTATAACCTTTACAAGGGCAGAGCTTTTCTCGTGCAATTATAATTCTTGAGATAAACGGATCATATCGCGACATTGAATCCCATTTTCAAAAATAGGTTCTGGGTAGTGTTTGACGAAGAAATCTCGATCCACCCCAGTGATGCGAAACCCACACTTTTGATAAAGAGCAAGCTGTCTGATGCTTGAGTTGCCCGTTCCGATTTCCATCGTTTTGTATCCTTGTTGTTTCGCATTTTCAACTGCATGGAGTACTAATTGTTTGCCAATGCCTTTTCCTTGCTGCTTCTCATCAACGGCAATGTTCACAAGTTCTATCGTTTCGGGCCGTGTTGGAAGAAGTACATATACGCCGATGATTTGACCATTGATTTCTGCGACAAAACACTGCCCACGTCTGATGTATTCTTTCACGAGCTTTTCCGAAGGATCTGCCCAGCAACAGTAAATGCATCGGCGGCTGTTCGTTTTTATGTAACCGACGAATATTCATCATGGCACCTCTTTCTGCTTTTATCGAACAAAGTTATGATTCATCAACTTCTACGATCCGCTCCGGATGCGTATACACGTTCAGCTTATCACTGCGGATAAACCCGACGACGGTAATGTTTAAGTCTTCTGCTAGTTTTAACGCTAAATCGGTCGGAGCGGACTTCGATAATATAATCCCAACGCCGATTTTCGACACTTTTAACAACACTTCAGAGGATATTCTGCCGCTAAAGGCGATGATTTTATCGCGCACAGAGATTTTCTGAAGCAAGCAATGTCCGTAAATTTTATCTAACGCATTATGTCTGCCGATATCAGACCGTGAAACAATCAATTCGTTTGCGGTGCAAAGAGCGGCATTGTGCACCCCGCCTGTCTGCTGAAAAAGGACGCTGCCGCTTTGCATTGTTTTCATCAGCTGAAAACATTGTTTGATGCTTATTTTTATGTTTGACATCACCGTCTTTGCTGTTTTCACATCGTTATGCAAGTAAAATTGCCGGCTTTTCCCGCAGCACGAACCGATAAAACGTTTGGAGAAATATTGTTGTCTTACGGGTTGCTTTACATGTAAGTCGATATAGGCAAATCCGCGGTTTTCATCAAGTGACATTTGTTTTATATCACTCTGAAAACGAATCACACCTTCCGAAGCGAGAAAACCGAAGACGAGTTCATCAAGATGGTCAGGCGAGCAAACTATGGTCGCGAATTCCTCGCCGTTGACGATCATTGTAAGAGGATATTCGGATACGATTTCGTCTTCTTGCTTCATAAGTCCTTCATTCGTATATTTGAATATTGTTTTTCGTATCGTGTTCTCTTTTTCCATTTTTATCACCTTCTTTATATTCCGTACGTCATTCCATTCTGTTTTTATGATACAATCATACTATAAAAAAAGAAAAATAATTTAGAAAATTTTATATATTTTGTTTTGAGGAGTGTCCATATGGGAAAAACAAAACATACAGGCCCCATTAAATTAAACCAGCGGCCAAAACCGTCTCTTTGGGTAAGTATGATGCCGATGGGGTTAGGGAAAGTCAAGCCGCATCATATTCGTGATACGTTAAAAGTCGTATGGGAAAATCGTGATCAACTTGGCTATGCTTATCGTATTTTGACACAAGGGGTTTGTGACGGCTGTGCCCTCGGAGTGTCAGGTTTGCATGACCAGACGCTCACAGGTCCTCATCTTTGCACGACGCGTTTAAATGTATTACGGCTCAATACAATGCCTGCGATTGATCCAAAATGGCTCGAAAATGTAGATAAATTGCGAGAGTTAGACAGCACTGAATTAAGAAAATTAGGAAGAATTCCATATCCACTTTCGAGAAAGCCGGGAGAAAAGAAATTGACAAGAATCAGCTGGGATGAAGCGTTAAACCGCATCGCCGCAAAAATCAAAAGCATTAACCCGAAGCAGCTCGCGTTTTATTTAACGGCGCGTGGGATCACGAATGAGGTATATTACACAGCGGCCAAAGTGGCACGATTTTTAGGAACGAATAATATTGATAACGCATCACGAATTTGCCATTCGCCAAGTAAAACGGCATTAAAGCGCTCACTTGGAATTGGTGCGTCAAGCTGCAGTTACAAGGATTGGATTGGTACGGATGTTCTTGTGTTCTGGGGCTCTGTTGCTGCGAACAATCAGCCTGTCTCTACGAAATATATGTATGCGGCGAAAAAAGCAGGGACAAAAATTATCGTCATTAATCCGTATCGAGAGCCAGCAATGGAAAATTATTGGATTCCATCTGTTTGGGAGAGCGCTTTGTTTGGGACAAAAATTGCCGACGATTTTTATCAAGTGAACATCGGCGGCGATATCGCCTTTATGAACGGTGTCATGAAACATTGGTTTGAAATGGAGGAAAAGCATCTGGGGTCCGCCATCGACTGGAAGTTTGTGCGTGAACATACGAACGGAATTGAAGAGTTGAAGGCACATGTCACGACATACGATTGGGAAACGTTAGAGAAATCGTCTGGCTTGTCGAAGGAACGAATGTATGAATTTGCGAAGCTGCTTGCGGAAGCGAAATCAGGCGTGTTTGTCTGGAGTATGGGACTCACGCAGCACCGCTTCGGCACAGACAACGTGTCCCAAGTGGCAAACCTTGCGATGCTTCGCGGATTTATCGGGCGCGCTCATTGCGGGCTTATGCCGATTCGCGGTCACAGCGGCGTTCAAGGCTCTGGTGAAATGGGAGCAGACCCATTTGTATTGCCGGGTGGTGAATTTGACGAAGAAAATATTTCGCGCATCGAAAAAGTATGGGGATTCGACATTCCAAAATGGCAAGGAGATACCATCGGGCAAACGTTAGAAAATAGTTTGTTGCCTGATGATCATGAACGAAAAGTGAGAGTATTATATACAAGCGGTGGTAACTTCCTAGAAACGATGCCGAACCCGGATTTTATCCGGAAAGCGCTTGAGAGCTTTGAAATGCGTGTGCACCAAGATATTATTTTAAACACATCCACGTTATTGGATGCAAAAGAAGAAGTGATTATCTTACCGGCAATGACTCGTTATGAGCAGCCGGGCGGTGGCACATCAACAAGCACGGAGCGAATGGTCTATTTCAGTCCGGAAATTGAAGGACCGCGCATTGAAGAAGCGCGGGCGGAGTGGGAAATTTATATCGATCTTGCTTCACGCGTAAAGCCGGAAGCAAAACATTTGATTTACTTTAATAACGCTCAGGAAATTCGCAACGAAATTGCGGTAGTGAATCGCAACTATGACGGCATTCAGCATTTAAAAAAGCGCGGAGACGTGTTCCAATGGGGTGGCGCCTGGCTTTGCGAAGGAGGGATTTGCCCGACCGTAGACGGCCGTGGCCATTTGATTCCGATTGAACTTCCGGAGTTAAGAAAAGCAGAGGGGCAGTTTTATGTAACGACACGGCGTGGTAAGCAGTTTAACTCGATGATTTACAGCGATAAAGACCCGTTCAATGCGGCTGACCGCTACGATATTTTAATGCACGAAAAAGATGCCGCAAAGCTTGGCATTCGCGAAGGGGAGCCGGTTGTTGCGTATAATCGCCACGGCATGATGCAGGGCCGCGCGAAATTTGCCGATGTGAAGCAAGGTAATATCGCTGTCTATTGGCCGGAAGGAAACGTGCTCATTCCAAAAGGGATCTATGAAACATATGCGCAAATTCCAGAGTATAATACCATCGCTATCATTGAGAAAGCAGAAACGTTCCATGCACAAAAAGATCAAAAATATGTAGAAAAACGAATCGAAGAACTCGAAATGACGGTTGAGTAACCTCATGCCTGTTTAGGCGTGAGGTTTTTTATTGAATTTTATGGAAAAAACACCAGTGATATCTTGAGGTTTAAAGCATGAGTGATATAATTTTGGTAATATTATTACAATTCATTCGCTTCCTCTCGATGATGAGAAAGGGGGAAACGATGAAAAAACAAATTTGCTGGCTGATGATGATTAGTCTTTTTCTCACTTTGTTTTTCTACAATAAATGGTATTACCCGCCGTTACCCAAGCAGCTAGGTGCCGTAAGCAAGCGGGAAGTTTTAAACCGAATTCAGCATTCAGAAGAGTCGCTCGTGAAAATAGAAGAAAATGAAGATTACGAGTTTTATATTTCCCATATGAATCAAGGGAAAGCGTATGACGATTTGAAAGAACATATGAAGAAAAAAGGATATGCCTTTCATTCACAAGAGGGGGCAGGTTACTTTTTTTATAAAGATCAACAAAGATTCATCGTTACATCGCAAATGTGGACAGGAAAGTATGTGATTTTTCAAATACCGAAAGATAAATCATAACAAAGAAAGGAAGACTGCCACATGCTTGAATTAATTCGATACATCGATGTTTTATCCTTTAAACAAGACGTCATACCGTTTCTTGAACAGTATGAAGGAGAAAACAATTTACCGTTAGGCGTTTTGATGAATATAAAGGAAGAGGAAGAACCGATTTACATGGCTACGGTCTCGAAAAATGGAGTTTTATCACTTGTGTTACTGCAAACACACCCGCGTCAAATGATTTTATCAAAATCACTGCCGTTTACATCAGAAGAAGTTAAGGAATTGGCCGGAAAATTGTACATTGACTATCCGAATATCCCGGGATTAATTGGTGAATCAAAATTGGTGAAGTCACTAGCAAATGAAATCGCGCGTTTGAAAAATAGGGAAATACACATTCATATGGAGCAGCGGGTGTACGTTCTTCGCGAGGTAAAGAAAAAAGCGTCTGACAGGGGAACGTTGCGGTTGGCGGAATCGCGTGATTTGCCAATTGTTGAGCGGTGGGCATATTGTTTTTGTGAAGATGTAGGAGAGCCTGTATCTGCACTAGAAGCGGCGCAGAAGGCAAAAGATATGATTGAAAAAGAGCGGTTGTATTTATGGGAGAACGATGGGAGATTAGTATCTATGGCTTGTTGGTTACGTCCGACAAAAACAAATGTGACAGTAGGTTTTGTCTACACACCACCGGAAGAGCGAAAAAAGGGATATGCTTCAGATTGCGTTTCTGCTCTTACACAACATTTGCTAGATTCTGGCTATCAAACTACTTCTCTTTATACCGATTTAGCGAATCTGACTTCTAACAAAATTTATATGGAAATTGGTTATGAGCCAGTGATGGATTCAACAGTGGTTTTTATTAAGTAATTTATTACTAAGTCAAACGAAATTTTGATTTACATTTATTCTGCAGGCTTCTCTTGCTTTATTAGTATTATTATTAGGCAAGCTATATTAAGATTTTAAAGGAAGGATTATGATGGCAATACAGTATCGTTTTGATAAAGAGATGATTAATATCAAAGAATGGCGAGAGCTTGTTTTGAGTGTGGCCACGTGGAAAATGCCAACAGATTTGCGTGACTGGGAAAAAATGCTTGAGAACACGTCGCTTATAGTCACTGCTTGGGATGGTGAGCGGTTAATCGGCTCAGCACGGCTGTTTACCGATTTTGTCCGCTGGGGGAATATTTACGATGTCGTTGTCCATCACGATTATCAAGGAAAAGGAATCGGCAAAAGACTGATTCTAGAGTTGATTCATCACCCAAGTGTGGCAAGTGTCCGCACGTTTTGGCTAGGAACAGCCGATAAAGCGGAGTTTTATGAAAAGCTCGGTTTTCGTCGTGTCAATGAAATAGATGGTCATTCGATGGTGTATGTACGAAAGGAACGTGTATATAATGGGGATGAGTAAAAATGTGGAAAGGTGCAGCGGCCGTTTGTGTGAATGAACTAGGACAACTGTTAATGGTCAAGCAAGGAAAGCCAGATGAACAAAAGCTATGGTCCGTCCCATCCGGAGGGAAAGAAGAACATGAAAGCTTTGAACAATGTTGTTTGCGGGAATTATTCGAAGAGACGGGCTATAAAGGAAAAATTGTCCGCAAGCTATTTGAAAAAAAAGGTCATTCATTTGGAATTGCTGTTCATGTTCATTATTTTGAAGTGGAGATAACAGGAGGGAAACCTACTATTCTCGATCCTGACGAATTGATTCACGACATTCGCTGGATATCCCCGGAGGAGTTATCAGAACTTCCTCTTTCGTTTCCTGAAGATCGGGAATTTTTGATGAAATTTCTTTCTGATAGAGGAGCAAATAGAATTTCGCAAATTAGGTGAGATGATGGTGAATATCAATAATGAATGTCTCGGCTGCCAGTTAGCGAATCAACTTGAACCCGTTCATGTCGTGTATGAAGATGAACATGTTTGCTGTTTTTTAGACCATGACCCAATTAATGAAGGGCACACGTTAATTTTGCCGAAAAATCATGTTGTCGAGATGGAAGAATTGGATATGGAAACAGCAACCGCCGTTTGGAAAGCAGCGGTAAAGATATCAAAAGTGCTAAAATATTTATTCAATCCGGATGGGATTACGATTTGTCAAAATGGAGGCAGATTCAATGAACTAAAGCATTTCCATATGCATGTCATACCAAGATATGAAGGTCAACCGTTTTACACGGACGATTGGAGCGATAATACAGAACAAAGAGAGAAGCTTGAGGAAACGAAAGCAAAGCTTCGGACATGCATGAAAAAATATTCCTATTGAAAGAAAAAAAACGTGAAGAACAAGAAATGATTATTTGGTGGACATTTAAAAAAAGGAGGAATTTTTCTTGGAACAAACCATTATTCACCATATGGAAACAGTGCGCGGAATAACTGAGCAAACGATAAAAAAAATTCCTGAAGAGATTTCGGATATCATTCCGAAAGGTTTTAACAACAATATTCGCTGGAACTTTGGTCACATTGCATTCGTACAAGAAAAGCTCGTCTTTGGACTTTTAGGTGAAGAGATGAGCATTCCGAAAAATTACGAACAGTTTTTCGCTGCCGGAACGAAACCGGCAGAATGGGAAGGAACACCGCCATCATTTGCAGAGCTTGCCGTCATCTTGACGGAACAAAAAGCGAGAATAAAAGACTTTATTATTAAAGGACGTTTGCATGAAAAACTGCCAAATCCATTTACAAACCGAGGAGGCATCACGTTTTACACAGTTGGTGAGGCATTTTTGTTTAGCTTTTACCATGAAGCATTACATATCGAAACGATTAAGCGATTATATCGATCTATTTCTTCTAAATAACCCTACAATCTTTGGGCTGGCTGAAAGAGAACGTCATTGCCAATCGGTTTCATCCTTCTCGAAAGGAGTTGAAAGAATCGATAATTTCGTTTTTGGAGCACTTTGCTCCATTTTCAGAAAAAGTGCTCTAGCGCATCGGGCAGGTAGTTATGTTGGAAAATGAATCTGAACTTATATAGTAAGCTTAATCATGGATTTTTAACAAAGCCGCTTCAAACGAAGTTAAGTGGCGGGTAGTTCCCTCTCTTACATTTACCATTCTCGTAAACATTCATCATATCAATAATAGAAATGATCGTTTATTATCGGTGGCTGTCTCAAAAGCAAAGTGTCAGACACCCATGCATTACGCTTCGTAAGTACGACGGGTGTGCGTTTAGACACTTTATGGGACAGCTTTTTATATATTTATTTTGGGATCCATTCGTTTACAAAACGAAATATGCTCATATTTATTTAGGAAAGACCTATACATTTTAGTGATAGTTAGACTCTCTAAACGATAAATATTTTTAGATTATTTTTTAAATTATGAAAATTAATTGAAAAATAGCGAAGAAAGTGATTAAATAATAATAAACGATGGTGAATCAACGAAAAAGCGCTTTTTATAAAACTATAGAAACGATGTTTTTTATTACGAAACAAAGAGGGGTGTTAGGATTGATCGCCACAGAACTTTTATCAGAATTAAAGTCGATTTTACGCGACAGCCAAATTCAAGTAGAGGAAAAGGAAAACCATCCGCTGGGAAATAGCGGTCGTGTAACGGTCTATCCGCAATCAGAAGAAGAAATGGCGAACGTTTTAAAGTATGCCGACAGTAGTGGAAAAAAAGTAACGATTGTCGGCGGCGGAACGAAGAGAGGGTTTGGCGGGTTAACGGAATCGGCTGATATTTTGCTTTCGCTGGCAGACTATAAAGGTGTTGTCGAACATACCGTTGGTGACATGACATTAACGGTTAAGGCGGGTACACCGTTTCAAGCATTGCAGGAATACTTAGCTGAATATAACCAAAAGATTGCTTTAGACCCGGCATGGCCGGAGTATGCAACGATTGGTGGAGTCATTGCGGCAAATGACAGCGGTCCTAAACGCTTTCGTTATGGTTCTGCTCGAGACAGCGTAATTGGGATGAGAATCGTTTATCCAAATGGAACCATCATCCGATCGGGAGGAAAAGTTGTAAAAAATGTGGCTGGCTATGATATGAACAAGCTGTTTATTGGTTCAATGGGGACGCTCGGAGTGATATCAGAAGTAACGTTGAAACTTCGTCCGCTGCCAAAATATGAAAGTCTCATTCTATTATCCTTCCTGGAAGGAAGTATGGAAGAGATTCGCGCTTTTGCTGTGAGATTGCTAGATTCGATGATGGAGCCGACATCCCTTGAGTTGTTAAGCCCATCTTTATCGGAGCGGTTAACAGGGAAGCGTGTTTACACATTAGCGATCAGCTTTGAAGATGTCGAAAGCGCTGTCCATTATCAAGAGGATTTTGTAAAGCGCATTCAGCCATCGGAAACCAGCATGACCGTTTTACCATCAAAAGAAGCGCGAGTATTTTGGAATCAATTTTATACAATCGGTCCGAATGGAAGAGAAATCGGAGACGACAAAGAAATAGAAGCTGCTTTGAAAATTGGTGTCGTCAACCTCGATGTTCTTCAAGTCATAAAAGAAAGCCACCTCTTGCAGGATGCTGCAAATGTAGCCATTGAGGCGCACGGCGGTCTAGGGCATGGATTATGCCAAGTATATGTAAAAGGAGCAGGCGAGGATGTTGTTGCCGTCATTGAGCGGCTTCGTCAGTTTGTGACACCGCTTAGTGGATACGTGATTGTGAAACATTTACCGTTTGTGCTTCGGCAAAAAGTAGATGTTTGGGGCAAAAAACCGTCTTATTTCTTCCTATTAGAAGGGATTAAGGCAAAAGTGGACCCGAATCATACTCTTAATCACAGACGATTTGTAGGAGGGATATAAAGTGAGTGTAAGAGAAAGTGATTTAAAACAAGCTCCGGCATGTACAGTGACGAGCCTGGGCAATTATCTTTGGAGCGACCCGCCTGATGAAAGCAAATGGGCCGATTGTGTTCATTGCGGCATGTGTTTGGAATCATGCCCAACTTATGAACAAACTGGTCAAGAACAGCATTCTCCCCGTGGACGTGTCCATCTTATAAAATCGGTTGCCGAAGGAAAACTTGAAGTCAATGAAGCTTTTGCAGATCCGGTTTTTGCCTGTCTTGATTGCCGTGCATGTACAACCGCCTGCCCTGCTGATGTCGATGTCGGAGGGCTCATCGAAGAGGCACGCGGGCAAATTCGCCAGGCTATGCCATTAACCGGATGGAAAGGAGCGGTAAGTAAATTTTTCCTTGAAGGAGTATTTCCACATGCAAACCGCCTGCATTTATTAGGCAGCTTGTTGAAGTTCTATCAAAAGAGCGGGTTGCAAAAGGTGGCGCGCAAAACCCGGCTTATCCATATCATGCCTGAACATTTAGTAGAGATGGAAGCGATTTTGCCGGAAGTGAAACAGCCGGTGCGCAAAAAATACAAACATGCGGATGTCATTAAAGCGAAAGGGGAAACGAAGCGGACTGTTGCACTTTTAACCGGATGTGTCATGGATGTGATGTTCAGTGATATTAATGAAGCAACGATCAATGTATTAACCCGTAATGGGAATGACGTAGTAATCCCGCAAAATCAAACGTGCTGTGGAGCGTTGCATGTTCATGCTGGCGACCGCGAAACGGGAAGAAAGTTGGCGAAACAGAACATTGAAGCGTTTAAAGAGGCTGAGAAGGTCATAGTGAATGCAGCAGGTTGCGGCTGCATGTTAAAAGAATATCCGGAATTGTTCCGCGAAGACCACGAGTGGCGTGAAAAAGCAGAACAGTTTGCTGCGAAAGTAGAAGACATTTCCAAATATCTTCATGACACAGGCTATGAAAAGCCAAAAGCAGAAATCAAGACGCGGATTACGTATCATGATGCATGCCACTTAGCACATGGTCAAGGTATACGTGAGGAGCCGCGCGACATTCTTCTTAGCATTCCTGGAGTGGAAATGGTTCACATGCCAAATGCCGACCGCTGCTGTGGAAGTGCTGGTATTTACAATATTACCCATTCAGAAATGGCAGGAGCCGTACTTAAAAGTAAAATGGAGCATGTCCCTGAAGATGTCGAAATGATTTCGATGGGGAATCCTGGATGTATGTTGCAAATGGCGCTGGGGGTGCTGAAATACGGAAGAAATCAAAAAATTGTGCACACAGTTCAGCTGCTTGATTGGGCATATCAAAAAGAGGATCGTCTAAAGGAGGGGAAATCATGGCGGTAAAAGACGTGAAAACAAAAGATCAACATATCGAAAATCTTGCAAAAATCGTTGGTGGTGCTCAATCGATTCTTTACAAAAAAGAGGATTTGCTTGCATATGACTGCGATGGTTTTACGATTCACCGTCATTTACCGAAAGCAGTTGTGTTTCCAAAAAGTGCAGAGGAAGTCGCACAGATTGTGAAATATTGTAACGAACATGATTTGCCTTTTCTTGCCCGTGGCGCAGGAACAGGTCTAAGCGGCGGAGCCATCCCGTTAAATGGTGAGGTGATTATTAGCTTAACAAAGATGAAGCGGCTGTTAAGTGTTGACCTTGAAAATCGACGTGCGGTTGTGGAGCCGGGTTTTATTAACCTTAAGTTGACGCATTCGATTTCTAATAAAGGCTACTATTATGCTCCTGATCCATCGAGCCAATATTGCTGTACGATTGGCGGAAATGTTGCCGAAAATGCCGGCGGAGCACATTGTTTGAAATATGGCGTAACGACAAACCATATTTTAGGGATGGAAGTCGTTTTGCCAAATGGTGAAATGATTGAAATAAACACAAATGGAGTTCTTGACCCGCCTGGATATGATTTATTAGGACTATTGACAGGATCGGAAGGGACGTTAGGAATCGTAACAAAAATAACGGTCCGCATTTTGAAGAATCCAGAAGCGAAACAAACCGTGCTGGCTTATTTTGATAAAGTTTCCGATGCAAGCCAGGCTGTGTCTGATATCATCTCCGCTGGAATTGTTCCAGCTGCTCTTGAAATGATGGATAAAACAGCGATTGAGGGTGTTGAAGCGGCGGCATTTCCAGTAGGGCATCCGAAAGATATTGAAGCGCTTCTGCTTATTGAAGTGGATGGCATTTCCGCTGGTATCGATGAGCAGATTCATGAAATTTTAGAAGTATGCAGAAGACGAAATGTTCGTGAAGTGAAAGTAGCCCAAGATGAGAAGGAAAGAGAAAGATGGTGGGCGAATCGAAAAACAGGATTTGGAGCGATGGGGGCGATTTCTCCGGACTATTTAGTACAAGATGGAGTGATTCCACGAAGTAAGCTGCCGGAAGTGTTAGAAAGAATCAAGCAAATAAGCGAAAAATATGGCTTGCGCATTGCTAATATTTTTCATGCTGGAGACGGAAATCTTCATCCGCTTGTTCTTTTTGATGCAAGAAAGCCAGGGGAAACAGAAAAAGCATTGGCAGCTGGAAGTGAATGTTTGCAAGTTTGTGCCGATGTCGGCGGCTCCATCACGGGCGAGCATGGAGTGGGCATTGAGAAACGAGAAGAAATGCGTTTCATTTTCACGGATGAAGAAATTATCGCACAAACAAATATTCGCGATGTGTTCAATCCGAAAAATTTATTAAATGCCGGAAAGTTATTTCCAACACCGGGGCGTTGTGTAGAAGTAAAAAGAAACGAGAAAGAGAAAATGAAATAATTTTTAGAAAATTATTGAAATAAAAGTGACTTTATGCTATTATTTTTTCGAACCAATTAAGAAACAATGTTTTGTAATAGCGAACAAAGTCTAGTTTTTCTGTTATACAAGCAAGCGCTCTCACTAAATCGATCATGATGAAAAGGAGGAAATGTTTTTATGCAAGACTATGTGAAAGTAGGAAACCTTCAAGTTGCCCGCATTTTCTATGAGTTTATTAATACGGAAGTTCTTCCAGAAAGCGGAGTAGACAGTGAACAGTTCTGGGCAGATTTAGAAACGCTAGTAAAAGATTTGACACCAAAAAATAAAGCGCTGCTTGCCCACCGCGATGAAATTCAAGAAAAGCTCAACGAATGGCACCGACAGCATAGAGGAAATTTTGATTTCGATAAATATAAATCATTTTTACAGGAAATTGGCTATTTAGAGCCAGAGGTAGAAGATTTTCAAATTACGACTGAAGGGGTCGACGATGAAATCACTTTACAGGCTGGTCCACAATTAGTTGTCCCAGCGAGCAATGAGCGTTATGCGCTGAACGCAGCGAACGCGCGCTGGGGAAGTCTTTATGATGCTCTCTATGGAACAGATGCGATTAGCGAAGAAGATGGCGCACAACGCGGAAATCATTACAATCCAGTCCGCGGCGAGAAAGTGATTGCCTATGCCAAACAATTCCTTGATGAAGCTGTACCGTTAAACGAATACTCTCATAAAGATGTTGTCAAGTATACAGTCGTCGATGGAAAATTATCCGTTTTCGTCAAGGGAGGCCAGACGACGAGCCTTCAAGATGAGGAAAAATTTGTCGGCTATCAAGGAAATCCGGAAGACCCATCGGCCATCTTGCTGAAAAATAATGGCTTGCATATTGAAATCCAAATCGATCGTCATCATCCAATTGGCAAAACAGATACAGCAGGTGTGAAAGATATTTTATTGGAAGCTGCCCTTACGACGATTATGGACTGCGAAGATTCTGTCGCTGCCGTCGATGCGGAGGACAAAGTGCATGTATACCGCAACTTGTTAGGATTGATGAAAGGAGATTTGACGGCCACATTCACAAAGGGGAATAAAACAGTAACGCGCACGCTCAACCCTGATCGCGTTTATACAACGCCAAGCGGAGAAGAATTAATATTACCGGGACGTTCGCTCATGTTCGTTCGCAACGTTGGACATTTGATGACCAATAATGCGGTATTAGATCAGGATGGCCAGGAAATTTATGAAGGCATTTTAGATGCAGTTGTCACAAGTTTAGTTGCCAAACATTCTCTATTAGGTAATGGCCGCTATAAAAATTCCGCCAAAGGCTCCATCTACATTGTTAAGCCGAAAATGCACGGCTCAGAAGAAGTCGCTTTTGCGAATGAACTATTTGATCGTGTTGAAGACATGCTTGGGCTAGAGCGAAATACAATCAAAATTGGTGTGATGGACGAGGAGCGCCGCACAACACTAAACTTGAAAAACTGCATTTACCAAGTAAGAGACCGAATTGTGTTTATTAATACCGGTTTCTTAGATCGAACTGGCGATGAAATCCATACTTCGATGGAAGTAGGACCGATGATTCGCAAAAATGAGATGAAAACATCAACATGGCTGCAAGGATATGAGAAATCAAATGTAAGCATTGGTCTTGCCACTGGCTTCCAAGGACGGACGCAAATTGGTAAAGGAATGTGGGCAATGCCGGATATGATGGCGGAAATGCTGAAGCAAAAAGGCAGCCAACTACAGGCAGGTGCCAATACGGCATGGGTACCTTCTCCAACAGCAGCGGTCTTGCATGCTCTCCATTATCATCAAGTGGATGTAACAAAAGTACAAAATGAATTAAGCAAAGAGTTTAAAGATTTTCGCGATGATATTTTACAAATTCCAGTGGCGGTCAACCCTAATTGGACTCCAGAAGAAATTCAACAAGAGTTGGACAATAACGCTCAAAGTATTCTCGGATATGTTGTTCGCTGGGTCGAACAAGGAATTGGCTGCTCGAAAGTGCCGGATATTAACAACATCGGGCTGATGGAAGACCGTGCGACATTAAGAATTTCCAGCCAGCATATCGCGAACTGGCTTCACCACGGAATTTGCACAAAAGAACAAGTGCTTGAGACATTAAAGCGCATGGCGAAAGTCGTCGATGAGCAAAACGCTGGCGATCCTGCATACCGGCCGATGTCTAAAGACTATGACAATTCAGTTGCCTTCCAAGCGGCCTGCGACCTCATTTTCAAAGGCTGCGAACAACCGAACGGTTACACAGAGCCCATCTTGCACCGCCGTCGCTTAGAAGCTAAAGCAAAGTTTGCGGTAAAACAGTAAGCTATCATTACAAAGTAACTACGAGAGGCTGACCCAAAAGCAATGTGTCAAAACCCGTAACACGATATATAGGACATTATATATTGTGAAATGCACGTGAGGTCAGACACTTATGGGTCAGCCCCTTTCATATACACCATTCTGCGAGTGAGGTTATGCCATCATTACATCTATTGGTGAATATCAATGATTTTTAGAAGCAGCCGCTCCGGTGTCAAAATAGAAGTTGCCCGTAATTAACATAGTCGAGAGGAGTTAAGCGATGAAGTTTGCCAGATTTACTATCAATGGAGAAAAGTATACAGGTGTTGTAATAGATGATGTAATAAGAGAAATTCAAGGGGATATGTTTGGTGAATGGGAATATACAGGAAAAATCTTTTTCAAACATGAAGTCAAATTTCTTGCCCCGTTAGAGCCGAACCAAATTATTGGAATCGGTGCAAACTACGTCCCACAAAAAGAAGACCTTCCTGATAGGCTGCCGGAAATTCCAGTATTTTTCTTCAAACCAACTTCATCGGTAATTGGACCTGAAGAAGAAATTGTTATTCCAAAAGGAGTTGACCAAGTCAAGTTTGAATCAGAATTAGCGGTTGTGATTGGGAAGGAAGCGAAAAATGTTCCTGAATCAGATGTGTTGGATTATGTGTTTGGTTATACCATTGGAAACGATGTAACCGCACCACAATTTTTTCATCAAGACGGCCATTGGACACTTGGAAAAGCGTTTGATACCTTTACGCCATTAGGTCCGGTAATTGAAACGAAACTCGACCCTTTCAATGTGAATGTAAAGGCAAGACTGAACGGTGTCGAAAAACAAAATAGCCCGACTGCATTCATGATTATCCCAATCTGTAAAATGATTTCTTATCTGACGAATATTATGACACTGAAGCCGGGAGATGTGGTTTTAACGGGAAGTCCAATTGGAGCCGAGTTCGTCAGAGCAGGAGATACCATTGAATGTGAGATTGAAGAAATCGGAACGCTACGCAATACGTTTGCTGCTGCAAAAGAATGCACTAAAATTGGTTAGAGACCGATTAAATGCCCGGAAACAAATGTTATAATGAATTATCATGTTTTGTGCTAGAGGTGAGAGAGCATGGAAAGAGAAAATATGGTCAAGTCTGTGAGCCGGGCATTAGATATTATCGATATCGTCAGTTTGGAAAAGGATGGCTTAGGCGTTACAGAAATTGCAAAACAAATGGATATTAATAAAAGTTCTGTATATCGAATTTTATCGACACTGGTTCGGTATGGATATATGGAGCAGGATGAAGAGACAAGCCGTTACAAACTCGGCTACAAATTTTTGGAGATGAGTTCGAAGCTTCTCGAATCGATCGATTTAAGAAAAGAGGCGAAACCGTATTTACAGGAATTAGAAAAAGAAACAAATGAGGTCATTCATCTTGTTGTATATGACCAGGGTGAAGTGATTTACATCGAAAAGTTAGAAGGAACGGAAACACTGCGCATGCATTCAAAAGTCGGCAAAAGAGCTCCGATGCATTGCACGGCAGTAGGAAAAGCGATCTTAGCGCATTTGCCGTCTAATGTTGTGCTCGATATTTTAGAACGTAAAGGAATGCCAAGGCATACGGATAAAACAATTACCGATCAGGATGAATTTCTTAAGGAGCTCGCTCAAGTGAAGCAAAAGGGATATGCTCTTGATTTAGAGGAAAACGAATATGGGATTCGCTGTATTGCCGTACCGATTTTTGACCATGTTGGAAGAGTGATTGCCGCTGTCAGCGTCTCCGGTCCGACAATACGTATGACAGATGAACGAATCGAACAATTGCAAGCGAGAATGCTGCAAATCGGCAAACAAATTTCTGAAAGGCTTGGATATATATAAAAACGTTGCTCGATATCTTGTTTGAAGATATCGAGCTTTTTTGTTGCAAATGAATAAAACATAGGTCTATTTACCTTATCATTTTCTTTTCAATCAGCTTGGTCAGTTTCGTCACAAATTCTAACCCATTTTTCAGTATGTTATATGTGACTTTTTCAATTCCTTCTCTAAAGCCTTTTTCAAAATACGCATTCAGCAGAATGAATATTTTCCTTTTGATGTTAAACACTAAAAAAAGACGTTCGGCGGCTGCCAATATTGAAATCGAAGGAGAGAAGAGAGTTGCTGAATAGAGAGATTCATAAACATGAAAAAAAGATGATTTTCTTCTCGTTCCTTGCAATAGCTGCTTTTGTGTCGCCGTATTTTCTTCTCGGCGAAGATGCTCATATGCGCATTCACGATAATTTAGATTCGAATATAGCCTGGTATAAAGTGTTAATAAGAAGCGGTGAATTGTTCGGGTCAGTGGATGCGGTCATTTCACAAATTATTAACGGTCTGCCTAGGAACGCATTTGGGACAGAATTTAGTGGAATTGTGTGGCTGCATGCCTTATTTCCTTCGATTTATGCTTATGGCTTAAGCCAAACAATCACGCGTGTATTTGCTTTTATTGGCATGTACCTGCTTCTAAAAAAACATTTTATTAAAGCACCGGAATGGTCTTGGATTCGTGTTGGTGTGGCGTTGGCTTTTGCTTTAACTCCATTTTGGCCGTCAGGGATGCTGAGTACGCTTGGAATGCCGCTCGCGTTATGGGCGTTTTTAAATATTCGCGCTGGCGAGCGTTCGTGGGTGAATTATTTGGTGTTGACGCTCCTGCCTTTCTATTCAAGTCTTGTTCTTGGATTTTTCTTTTTCTTAAGCGCGATGGGAATATTGTGGGTGGTTGATGTCGTGCGTGGGAAAGGATGGAACGTGCGTTTTTTATTGGCGATTGTGTACATGAGTGCAATTTATTTAGCAATTGAATATCGACTCGTCCATTCTATGTTGTTTTCGACAGAACCGACGAGCCGCGATGAATATTTTCATGCCCGTCTGCCGCTTTGGCGTGTCATTCGTTTAACCTTTAAAAACTATGTGCTTGGACATAATCATGTTATGACGGTACATGGTCTTGTTATTTTGCCGGTTACGTTCATTGCCTTATATGTTGTCTGGAAACAAAAACGCTGGAGTGAGGAAAAAACATTTCTTTTTTTGCATGTCCTAAACCTTGCGCTTTCCACATGGTATGCGTTTTGGTTTTATAAAGGATGGGTTCCGTTGACAGAACGGTTCGACCTTCTTGATAAGTTCAACTTTGCCCGTTATCACTTTTTACGGCCGCTAGTCATTTATGTGTTATTCGCTCTTTCTTTAAAAATTTTATGGCGACAAGGAAAGGCATGGCAACGAATGTCCCTCTGTTTCATCGCAGCGCAGCTTCTTGTGCTGACGGTCTTTAACGAGGAAATCGTTTATCGGAACAAACCGTCGTTTAAAGAGTTTTATGCTGAAAAGCAGTTTGCGGAAATTAAGGAATACATAGGGCTTCCAGTGGAAGAATATCGCGTTGCGAGCATCGGAATTCACCCGGCGATTGCCCAGTATAACGGGTTTTATACGTTAGATACGTACAATAATTTTTATCCGCTCTCTTATAAACATCGTTTTAGAGAAATTATTGCACAGGAATTAAAGAAAGATCAAAAGCTGCGGGAGTATTTCGATGAGTGGGGTGGGCGTTGTTATATTTTTGTGGACGAACTAGGAAAACATTATATGTTTAAAAAACATTCACAGAAAAAGATAAAACATTTGCAGTTAAATATGGATGTATTTTGGGGAATGGGGGGGCGCTATATTTTATCCGCACTCCCGATTGAAAATGCGACAGAAAATCAACTGAAACTGGAAAAAGTATTTCATTCGCATGAATCCGCTTGGAAAATCCACTTGTATAAAGTGATGCATAAGGAGGAATGAGCTTGAACAAACCTGTTCTTACCATTGTTGTGCCATGTTATAACGAAGAAGAAGTGCTGCCGGAAACGATGAAACAGCTGTTGCACTTGCTTGAGCAACTAATCGCAGAAAAGCTTATTTCACGGCAAAGCAAATTATTATTTGTCGATGATGGGAGCAAAGATCAAACATGGCAACTCATTTATAAAGCGAGTTTGCAGCATGAAACGGTGAAAGGAGTGAAGCTCTCAAGCAATGTCGGCCATCAAAACGCTTTACTCGCGGGATTGTTTGCCGCTAAATCGGTTTCTGACTGCATTGTTTCCATTGATGCTGATTTGCAAGATGATATTTCGATCATTCGCGAATTTGTGCAAAAATTTCATGAAGGCTATGAAATTGTCTATGGAGTACGAAAAAAACGAAATACGGATACGTTTTTCAAGCGGTATACGGCACAAGGTTTTTATAAATTGATGAAAGCGATGGGCGTGAATGTCGTATATAATCATGCTGATTATCGCTTAATGAGCCGCCGTGCTGTTGAAGAACTGGAACGTTTTGAAGAAGTTAATTTATTTTTGCGCGGGATTGTTCCTTTGCTTGGATTTCGCTCTACTGTTGTCTATTATGATCGGAAAGAACGGCTGGCTGGTGAAACAAAATATCCGCTAAAAAAAATGATCGCATTCGCCTTGGACGGGATTACATCGTTTAGCATTACTCCCATTCGCTTTATCTCGATTATTGGTTTTATTTCGTTTTTTGTCAGTCTGATATTTGGCATGTATTTCATCTTCTTAAAATTTACCGGGCATACGCAAACTGGCTGGACGTCTCTCATTATGTCGATTTGGCTTCTTGGGGGATTGCAGCTTATTGCGTTTGGTTTAATCGGTGAATATATTGGAAAGATTTACAAAGAAACAAAGCGACGTCCGAGATATATTGTCGATATAGATTTATTGAATTTGCCGCTTCGAGCGAACCACTCATCTCCAATGACGGAGGAGAATATGTATGTTGATGTTAAGAGGTTATTTGAATCGAACTAGTCCGCTTGTTCGTTTTTTGCTGGTCGGAATTATAAATACGTTCGTTGGCTTATCGGTCATGTTTTTTATGCTGCACATCGCTCATCTTTCATACTGGTGGGCCACGTTCAGCGGAAACGCAGTTGGTGCGGTAGTGAGTTTTTTGTTAAACCGCTCGTTTACGTTTCAAAGTGATATATCTGTAACAAAAGGTGCTTTTCGTTTTTTGGTTGTGATGCTTTCGTGCTATTACGTGGCGTATTCATTTAGTCAATTGACGGCTCGTTTCATTGTTACTTTATCTCCGCATCCATTTGCAAACGTTCGCGATGATTTAGCGGTATTGTTTGGCACTTTATTTTACACGGTGTTGAATTATCTCGGACAAAAAATAATTGTTTTTACAGCAAAGTAGGATTTTTTGAGAGTGATGTCGAATACAAAACCAAAACAATACCAAGAGTTATCCATATTGGTGACTCTTTTCTTTTTTGATAAGTACAGTACAGACATAAAGGCTTTTGAAAATAGCATATACATGTAATCATCTGTTTTTTGTATTCCAATTTTGAGGTGAAGCATATGGAAGGTATTGTATTGTTCGTATTGGTCTTTTTCCTTGTTTTTGTTATCTATTCGTTATTGTCAAAAGATCCTGGCCAAGGAAGAAAGAAGCGAAGTAGCCACAATTACATTTTCCCGCTTTATGATTATGATGCATCATCTGATTATAACGATTGCGTTGGTGATTTTGGTGATGATTGCAGCAGCGGGGGGAGTGGAGATTAGGAAGTAAGCGGATTGAATTATTGATCAACAGAAGAGATTGTTGAAAAATGATTAAAAACATAGTAAATGGATTCAACGAAAGTTAGTAGACAGGTGATAGTGTTAAAAAGACAAGCTTGGGCAATTTCTAGCCCAAGCGTTTTGTTTCAATTCATGAACCGATGTACGATTTATCTTTTAAGATTTTGTAGCTTTAACAGTAGCCATCAACGATTCAGCATATGTTTTCGTAGTGGGACACGGAATTCAATAATCGGCTTGACGAGCTGTATGACCGGTTTGCTTGTCAGCATGAACGTTACAACAATTGATATGATGATCAATAACGGATATCCGTTAATTTTTGCAATGACATCAGGAAAGTTTGTGGCGTGCAAGTATTTTAGAATAAATCCATGCAAAATATATACATAAAATGTTCGTGTCCCTAAATTAGAAATAGTTAATTGGCGATTTGGAATCAATGACATAAAACAAAGCGTCATTAAAAAGCTGACCCCGTACAACAGAAGTCGGAATAAGACGCCCATTTCCTCGTTGACACCTAATGTTTCATAAGATTTCGAGCCGTACAGCCATTCTTCTTGTAGGTTCGGAAATGCAAAATGAATAACCGCAAATGCGCTAACGAGCAAAATGATCGATAGGAAGCGGACTCGCGGCTGAAATAATCGTTCAAAATGCTTCTTTTTCAGTAAGAAGCCAAACAGAAAGAACGGGAAAAACGTAAACGTCCGCGAAAGGCTCAAAAACTTTTCGATATCGGTTAGTCCAATTAAAATCCCCATAAGGATTGTTAAGGAAATAGAATACGTTTTTGGAATCCTCGCAAAAACATACAGCATCACATTCCAAAAGAACAAACTTAGTAAAAACCAAAGCCCCCAGTGAGGGGTAAGGAAATCAATCGAAAGATAACCGTCTTCATATAAAAATGAATAATAAACCGAGTAAAGCAGTTGGAAAATGACATATGGAATGAGTATTTTCTTTGTTACCTTCTTTAAATACCCCTTTTTATGGAAGCTTTTTGAGAAATATCCGGAAATCAACACAAATGCTGGCATGTGAAAAAGAAAAATCCAAACATATAAACTATGAATAAATGTATTTTCTGCAATATATGGACGAAGAAAATGACCGAAAACAACAAAAACAATAAGAAAAAATTTCGCATTGTCAAAATAATAATCTCTGTCTTTCATGAATACCCTCCTTGTAGGATATGACAGATTTTTGAAGGTATCATTCACATAACAATTTATTATTCTAACATATAAATTCGAATGATAGGCATATATTTTTGTACAGGTAAAATGTACCATTATAAAAATGAAAGGGAATTAGGAAAAATATATCTAAAAAGTTTATTGAGGGAGGAATTCCTATTGAAGGAAGAGACGGAGCTTTATTCTGTTGAAAAGAAAAAACAATCGAACAATTCAAGTGAGATACAAAATCATTTTTATCTAGTGTGTAATGAGGAATTATTTTGGAAAGAACTTAGAGTAATGGCCGAAGACAGAGCACACAATAGGGAAAGGGGGGGCTTTGATGGAAGTGATTAGAGCGAAACAAATTGCTGAGTCGGGCGATATTGTCCATGTAACATATGAGGGAAAGCGAGTGTTCATTCAACACGTAGATGAAAAAAATGAAATGGCAAGAATTTATGAGCAAGAAAATCCAGATAAAGAGATGGTTGTGCCGATTCGTCTTCTTCATGAAGAATAGAGGCTGTCCCATAAGTAAGTGTCTGACCTCACGCATCATCCATAATATATAGTGTTTTTATCCATTGTTATGTCCTATATATTATGGTTGTGAGGTCTGACACGTGCTTTTTTTGGGCAGCCTCTTTTATATTGAAAAAACACCTTTCTATCTTTTTTGTAACACGTTATAATGATAAGTGGATAGGCTATCGGAAAATTTTTAAACTGGAGTGAACAATAATAATGAATATTGGTTTTGGCGAAGTTGCGCTCATTGTCTTTCTTGCGCTTTTAGTATTTGGCCCGAAGAAATTGCCAGAGCTTGGAAAAGCTGCCGGCAAAACGCTTCGCGAGTTTAAAAATGCAACGAAAGGTCTTATTGACGAGGAAGAAAAAAAGTGAAAAAACTAAAAAATGCCCCATTGCCGTATAGGCAATGGGGCATTTTTTGATTAAGCAGAAGGATTTCAAGAACATTAATCCAGTTTACATTGATCCAACGGTACAATCTTTGTCTTTTTTGTGATTTTGTATCCTAGCCACACGGCAATAAAAATAGGTAACCCAATGTATGATACGAGTACACCGTACCAATCAATTTGCTCTCCGATAAATGCGGAATAGTTTTGCCCAAGTATGACAATCACGCATAGGATGAAAGCAAATAAAGGACCGAATGGGAACCATTTTGCTTTGTATGGCAGCGCATTTAAGTCACGGCCTTGTGCAATATATGCCTTACGGAAGCGGTAATGGCTGATAGCTATACCTAACCAAGCGATAAAGCCGGACATACCTGATGCATTCAATAACCATGTATATACTACACCATCCCCGAACAAGGAAGCTAAAAACGCCAATGTACCAACTAAGGAAGTAACGATGAGCGAGTTGACCGGAACCCCCCGCTTATTTAGCTTTGCCAAAAATTTTGGTGCTTTTCCTTCGCGTGCTAAGTCCCAAAGCATTCTTGTAGAAGCGTACATTCCTGAATTTCCTGCTGATAAAACAGCCGTTAAGATAATGGCGTTCATGACAGATGCAGCGAATGCGACTCCAGCTTTATCGAACACGAGCGTAAACGGACTTACTGTTACATCGCTGTTAGCAAGATTTTCATTTGTATAAGGAATCAAGAGACCGATGGCAAGAATGGCTAATATATAGAATAAGAGAATTCGCCAGAATACTTGTCGAACAGCGCGAGGAATGTTGCGTGCAGGATCATCGCTTTCTCCAGCAGCAACTCCAAGCAATTCCGTTCCTTGAAATGAAAATCCAGCAGCCATAAAAATTCCTAATATAGCCATAAATCCGCCATTAAATGGTGCATCGCCAATAGTAAAGTTTTTAAAGCCGACAGCCTCTCCACCCATGATACCGAAAATCATTAAAAAACTAATAATTAAAAAGATGATGACAGTGACTACTTTGATTAAAGAGAACCAATACTCTGCTTCACCAAACCCTTTAACAGATAAATAGTTTAAGAGAAACATAATGATCAAACAGAGAGCGCTCCACAGGATGGAAGGGCTGTCAGGAAACCAAAACTTCATAATCAGTGTAACGGCAGATAATTCTGCAGCAATCGTAATTGCCCAATTGTACCAATAATTCCAACCTAAAGCAAATCCTAATGCCGGGTCGACAAATTTTGTGGCATAAGTACTAAATGAGCCAGCTACTGGCATATAGGCTGCCATTTCTGCCAGACTCGTCATAAGGAAGTAAACCATGATTCCAATAGCGATATAAGCAACAAGTGCTCCCCCAGGACCTGCGGTATGAATCGCCCCGCCGCTTGCTAAAAATAAACCTGTTCCAATTGTTCCTCCAAGTGAAATCATCGATAAGTGCCGCGCTTTTAATTTGCGCTGCAGTTCATTTGTGACTGTGGAGGAAGATTGAGGATTAGAGGTCATGTTTTGAATTGCGCTTTTCATGATGATCACTCCTTATAAAAATATTTGGAAGGAGTGGGCAATAAAAAAAGCCGTCGAAGGCGATCGACGGCAATATGTCCATTACCCGTATCAAACCTTCCGAAAAGATAGCGCCCCACGTTTGCTTTACAGCAAACGTGACAGTGCTGTCCCTATTCGGCAACAGCCCCAGCTTCCCCACTCAGAGAAAGTGCGGAAACTTCGGCGACTTTTCCTTTCAAGCGGAGTCGTCAACGTTCTCTGCGTCTCGTCCACTTTACTGATAAAAGCCGCAACCTCTACCCCATCGGTTGAATAGGATAGTGATTATTCATTTTTGAGAAATTTTTAATTACATTATAAAAGATGATCAGCTTTATTTCAATATACTATTTTTCTATTTGTAAAACGCGTACTAAATAAAATTTATGCAGGAGGATGCCCGGTAAGTTTCTACCCTCACGTACATTTCACAATATATCGTTCATTTACCCAATTCGATATCTTAAAATATACTGTATCACGGAGTATGACATATTGCTTTTAGGTCAGCCTCGATTTTCTATTGGGCGTTTGTCGTCTCATTTCCTTTGCTAGCGAGTTGCATTGCCTTGTAAATATTAATCAAACCGTTTCCAAAAAATTGATCTTTTCCGGAAGTTCCTAAATCAATGGTTGAACGATTAATAATATTCATTACTTCCATGTTGCTTAGTTCTGGATTTAATGAGCGAATAAGTCCAGCTAAGGCGGCAACGTGTGGAGCAGCCATCGATGTGCCGGAAAGAGCGGCATAACGATGATGTACAAATGTGCTTGGAATACCTGTGCCGGGTGCGACAACATCTAGGTAATTTCCATAATTAGAAAACTCTGCTCGTGAACCATCTGGATTAATCGCCCCGACGCTAAGTACTTCAGGATATGCTGCAGGATAGCTCGGTTGGGATGAATGATCATTTCCCGATGCTGCAATGATTACCACGTCTTGTTCATATGCGTAACGTACTGCTTCTTGTAAAAGTTCAGATGGTTGATAATTTCCTAAGCTTAAGTTAATGATGCGTGCACCATGATCGACCGCCCATATGATCCCTTTGGCAACATCAAATGATGAACCATAGCCTTCAGAATTTAGTGCTTTAATAGGCATAATCTGATTGAACCATGTAATGCCAGCTACTCCTTCACGATTGTTTGTCTCAGAGGCAATAATCCCAGCAACGTGTGTCCCATGACCATTATCATCTTCAGGAAGGGCATTGTCCGCCAGCACGTTGTAGCCTTTTTTTAAGCGATGTATTAAGTCAGGATGATCTAAATCAACCCCGCTGTCAATGACCGCAATAACAACATTTTTGTTACCTTGAGAAAGCTGCCATCCTTCCTCTGTTTGAATTGTCGGTAAATTCCATTGATATCGCAAATACAATAAGTCGTTCGGAATTTCATTTTGCAAATAGATATAATTCGGTTCCGCATACTCGACATGCTGGATGTTTTCAAAATAGTCTTTTAGCTCGTCCGCTGTTTTGCTTTCTGATTGGAACACAAAAATATGATTCATTTGTTTCATGATTTGCCCATTGATGTCGTTTTCCATCTTAGTAAGCTCTTGTTTTGTTGGTATTTGTTGAAACTTGATCGCCACCTGGTTTTTGTAATAATGGCTTTGATTTTGTTCATTATGCTGAATCATTTTAATCGCAGAATGGTTGTTGAGTCTTGCTTTCAGCTCGTTGCCACTGGCGATACTGTCAAGTGTAATCAGTGTTGCATTTGTTTTCGCTCGCGATTGATACGGAGCAGGCACGGTCTTTAATTGCTGAACATTTTTGCTGTTATTTATATTTTTCTTGTCATAAATAGGGAGGACACTTATCACCCCAAAAATAAGCATGATTCCCCCAATGAAAACAATAAGCCACTTTATTTTCATGTTTTCTCACCTCTATATTTAGAGTGCGAAAACATGAAGCGAATTATGAATAAAGACCAGTATGTACAAAAAAGACACCTAAAGCGGTGCCTTAATAAAGAATCGTTTTTTGGAGAGTGAATACTTAATGCGCGTTTACTGCAGATTTCCTGCCTGTAAAGCCATTTGCGCGGCCTGCATGTCAATACGCAGCTGCTCTTGAACGTTTGATGGGTGATAATACCCTTTATTTACCATATATTCGCTTATTTGCTCGTGCAGTTGAATGGCGTCGTTTAAATGTTGTTTTAATGTATCACGGACTTCAGGCGTTGATGCCTCAGTAATTGCCATTGCATAGCTTTTAATGCCGTTTTTTGCAGCAATTAAAAAGTCTGTTGCAATCACTTGATCATTTAATGTTCCTAACGTCGCTGTGTTTTGCATGATTGGAATCACCTCTTTAAGATAATAAATTTTGTAAGTCACGAATATGTTGTTGCGTTTTTTGAATATCCTGTTGCATTAATGCTCTTAACTCTGGATCAGTGACCAAACCTTGCATTGCCGCTGTTTTCGTCAAACATACATTTTTAAAAGATAAAAGTTCATGAAGCTCTAATGTTTCGTGTGTTCCTGTTGCCTTCATTCTTTCTCACCACCTTCCGAAAACTATTGTGCTCATCCCGGGGAGTTTTAAAATTGTAAATTAATGATTAAAAATGGAGAGGTAAGTAAAAAATACATGATTCTACCTTAAGATGGGGATGATAACAAACGCAAAGTTTTTATTAGATAAGTGAAGAAGGAGAACACCATGTTTACGTGGATTCGTTACAAAAAAAATCTAGGAAAAATGAGCAATAAACAAAATAACGCAGTATTAGAAGGAGAAAGTGCCGGGAAGATGTTAAGCTCAAATCTTGAGGTAAACATGGAAACGCTGAAAGAAACATTTCAGAATTGCTCTGATGTTGTGTTTAGGCAGTTTACCATTGACGACGGAACAAAAGCATTACCGATGGGATGGTTATAATAGCGACGAAATTCATGAAAATGCTTTACGAGCGTTACTTTTTCATTATAGAGAAAATGCCATTTTTAAGATAAGTATTACTCTATATGCGCTCAGTCACATGATTAGCCGTTTCTTTTCGAATATTTCAAGCGAGTGATTCATTACTCCGATGAGGTGTCTTGCGTTTGTCTGTTCTTTCTTTGAAAGTGCAATACAGAAAAACATTTATGATTTTAATTATTTCATACCTGTTCCCTTTATTTATGTGGATATTTTTGCGTGTTAAATATAGAAAAAACAATGGAAATGTACAAACGATAAAAACAGAAAACGGTACAACATAGGTTAGATTTTCCTTTCGTTCTATCTCTTAACGGGTTGACACTTTGCTTGAGAGTCAGGTTCTTTTTATGTTTGGCGATATTTACGAATAACGAACAAAAACAGGCTGAACAGAAAGTGAACGGATGTGTTTTCGTATTAAACAATTTATAGAAAATGGAGAGTAATGAAAAGAGGGTATCCCAAATATTACATATTGGGGATACCCTCTTTGATTTATTCCATCATCTTTACTAATTTTCTGGAAATGAGAAGTAAGATAAGACCTAATCCGATTGTAACGGCACCAATTAAGCTGAAAATTTGCAAATATCCTAATGAAACCGTATATGCAGCGAGTACACCAGCTAATTTATTTGCTACACCTGTACCTGCTAACCAAACTCCCATTAATAGCGAGGCTAAACGAACAGGAGCAAGTTTACTTACCATTGACAAGCCGACAGGTGATAAGCATAATTCACCAAGTGTATGCATGAAGTATGTTAACACGATAAACATGACATGTGCTTTTTCTACTACTTGGTCTTCATTGCTGCCTGTCTGCATGACAGCTGGAACTAATACTAAAAATCCTAAACCGAGTAAAATCATACCAAGAGCCATTTTTGTCGGAATGGACAAGTCTCCGCGTTCTGTATTAGAAAGTTTGACCCATAATGCTGAAAGAATTGGAGCTAAAATAACAATAAACAAAGGATTTAATGATTGGAACCATGATGTTGGAATTGTCCAACCACCAATAGATTTGTCAACAAATTTATCAGTATACAGTGTTAAAGAACTTCCTGCTTGTTCAAAGCCAGCCCAGAAGAAAATGACAAAACAAGCTAAAATTAAAATGACTGCTGTGTGTTGTTTTTCCTTTTTGGTTAGTGGAGCTTTTGACTGAGTAGTCGTATTTGCTTGTTTTCCAACCGGCTTTTTACCGATTTCACCTAAATAACGATTTCCGAATAGATTGAAAATTAATTGCCCAATTATCATCCCGATCGATGCAACAAGGAATCCATATTTAAAGCCGTATTGAACAACGCCGTTCACAGTTGTTTTGAAAAAGTCTTCGGCTAAATAACCGACGACAAGTGGCGCAAAGAATGCACCGATATTAATTCCCATGTAGAAAATCGTGAATGCTGCGTCTCTGCGCTTATCATTTTCGCCATAAAGTTCTCCGACAAGCGTTGAAATATTTGGTTTAAAGAAACCGTTACCGATAATAAGTAAAGCAAGACCGATATATAGTCCCATTTTTGAATGTAGGGCAAATAAAGCAAAGTTACCAATAGCCATCGTAATACCGCCGATGGTAATGGCTAATCTTCTGCCTAAAAATCGGTCAGAAAGGTATCCGCCGATAATTGGTGTGAAGTAAACAAACATGGTGAAAGTACCATAAATACTCATGGCGACACTTTCTTCAAACCCTAAACCACCGCTTACTAAAGCTGTAGTTAAATATAGAACTAAAATGGCTCTCATTCCATAATAGCTGAAACGCTCCCACATTTCTGTAAAGAACAGCAAATACAAACCGGGAGGGTGCTTCTTTTTGGGGTCTTGATGTTTAATAGGTTGTTTCTCTGCTAATGCTCCCATTTTGTTGCCTCCTTGATAAAATAATAAAACTACGAAAGATTTTAATTTACATAATATTATTAAGTCAATAAAGTTATATAAATATATAATTTTAAAATAATTAAGAAAATATTTAAGGTAAATTAGTAAAAAATAATTTTTTTATAATAATTTTTGTCGAAACAAAATTATTTATCTGGATAATTTGTTCACAAGCTTTTTGTTTTTTATAGCTGTAGAGGCTATAATCAATTTGCGACATTGCAAAGATTTAAAGGAGAGGAAAAAAGGTGTCTGTTTATAAAAAACGGTTTGTAGTACTCATTTCTATCTTATTATTCGTTTTTATTTTAGCTTTATTCGGCTGCCAGCAGGCTTCATCTAAAATTCCCGCTGTTGTGCTTGAAGTGATTGACGGGGATACGTTAAAAGTAGAAGTCAATGGTAAAAAAGAGACTGTACGTCTTTTATTAATTGACACCCCTGAATCTGTCCACCCGACAAAGCCGGTGCAGCCATTTGGAGTGGAAGCTAGTCATTATGTAAAGAAGCTATTGCCGAAAGGAACAGAGGTAGAGTTGGAGCTCGATGTTCGCGAACGTGATAAATATGGCCGTTTGCTGGCGTATGTATGGGTCAATGGAAAAATGTTAAATGAGCTGCTTCTTGAACAAGGATATGCCCGTGTGGCATATGTATTTGAACCAAACACAAGATATGTGGATGAATTTCGCGCAATACAAGAAGAAGCCCGTAAAAAAGAACTTCGTATTTGGTCTTTAGAAAATTATGCGACAGAACGGGGATTTAACGATCAGGTAACAGGTAAGCAACAGTGCGACAAGCCAATGATTAAAGGGAATATTCGCAAAGATGGGGAAAAAATTTATCATTTGCCAAGCAGTCCGCAATATAACGTGACAAAAGCAGAAATGATGTTTTGTACAGAAGAAGAAGCAAAATCGGCGGGATTTCGTCCTGCGCATGCTCAATAAAAGAGGTTGATGACGATTATTCAATCGAACTTATTAGGAAAGCCGCTGCCGCCAGAACAACTTATACTTATATACGATAAATCATTTCCCTCAATTGTTGAGGGATTTTTTATTGATTTAAATTCGACAAAAAGTACAGAATTCTTCACGAATTTCTCACAATTATTGCGTATAATGACTACTATATGAATGGCTGCCTTCTAAAAGGAGAGATAAGATGAAAAAATATGTTTTGTTTATGATGATTGGTCTCGGGATTTTAGCGGGATGTCATCCAAAGACGTTTACACCGATACCGTTAGAGATGAAAACACTTATTAGTGTGAATATTAAAGATGGCAGTTTGACATTTTTGGATTTGAAAAATAACAAAGTTTTTACAGAGTGGAAAATGGAACAGCCGATAAAAGGAGCTAGTTTGCTTCCGGATGGAAAGACGCTTTTGTTATACGGGAACGAACTAGAAACGGTGCAGCTATACAACTTGGCAGAAGGAACGTTAAAAGAAGAATGGAAGACGGGCAAAGGGATTGTGAACGCGATCGTATCTAATGACGGTAAACATCTATTTTTTGTTGATCAACATAAAAATGCCGTCAGAATTTTTTCTACTACAGGAAAAGAACTTGGTACTGTAAAAGTGGGTAAAAAGCCGCTTACCCTTTTGCAAAACAACAGTGGAACAAAGATATATGTGGTTCATTTTACCGAACCATTTCTCAGCGTGATTGATGTTCCGAAAAAACAAGTGATTGAAAAAATCAACATTCCAAAAGCGTCTGCAGGTGGACTCATTCGCGAAGAGCAAAAACAACTATGGATCGGTGGGCATGGAAGTGGAAAGGAAATTCAATCCAATATCCACATTTATTCATTAGAGACAGGTAAGTTGTTAGAAAGGATTCATGCTCCGAAAATGCCGATTTATTTTATTGAAACAAAACATGGAATATTTGCACTCAGCCATGGTACAAGCATGATTAGAAAGTATAATGAACATCTTCAAGAAACAGGTTCGCTTCAAGTTGGCTCGAATCCGTTTGCTATGGTAGCAGGCGAGCAAGAGCTATATATTGCAAGCTATGATAGCAATGAAATTTATAAAGTTGACCAGCAACATTTGAAAATCATTGAAAAGTTCCCAAGCGGTAACGGACCGTTTCAGTTAATCATCAGGGAGGGACATTCGCTTGAATAAAAAAAGAGTGCTTATTGTGGATGATGAAGAAGATATGCGTTTTTTAGTATGTATGTATTTGGAGAACTCCGGATTTGAATGTTTACAGGCAGAAAACGGGGAAGAGGCGCTAGAGCTGGTGAAACAAACGAAAGTGGATTTAATATTGCTTGATATTATGATGCCCAATCTAGATGGATTTGCTTTATGCGAACGCATTAGAGCTTTATCCGATGTACCGATTATTTTTTTAACGGCAAGAGGAGATGAGTGGGATAAAGTAAAAGGGTTGAAACTAGGGGGAGACGATTATGTTGTCAAACCGTTCAGCCCTGGTGAACTGGTCGCGCGCATTGAAGCGGTGATTCGCAGATCAACATATCACAATGAGCATAAGGCAGACGGGCTTCTCTCTTTCGAAGCGATGCAAATTGATGAAAAAGGAAGAAGAGTGGTGGTGGAAGGAAAAGAAGTCATATTAACGCTGAAAGAGTTTGACCTGCTGCTGTTTCTTGCTCGACATAGAGGCCAAGTATTCAGTCGTGAAGAGTTATTGATGCGCATTTGGGGATATGATTATACCGGCAATGCAAGAACGGTCGACACACATATAAAAACGTTGCGGCTGAAGTTAAAAGAACATGGCCGTTTCATTAAAACCGTATGGGGAATCGGTTATAAGTTTGAGGTGTAGCAAATGCGGCGATGGTCGATGACATTAGTGCAAAAAATTTGGTTCACCATTAGTGTAGGTGTGATCGTAACCATTTCTTTTTCGTATTTTCTCTCTCATTATTTCTATCAAAAACTGTATGTAGATAATGTAGAGAAAATGTTAATGGAAGAAGGAAAAAATTTAGCAAGTGATTACCACGGTGGTCCAATCACCGAACAATATCGCAAGCAAGTAGAATGGTACAATGAAAAATCAACGGCAGAAATTTTGCTAGTCAGCAATCCTCGTGAATTAAGCGCTTGTTTACCGTTTCACATTGATTACGATTCGCTTATTAACGAAGAAGACCGCGCAAAATTGCTAAAAGGAGAAGTGGTTACAAAAGTCGGGTTTGAAGAGCGGTTCGGAAGACAAATTATGGGGGTGATCGTGCCGCTTTTGGACGAGCAGCGGTTAGAAGGGGTATTTTATTTATATATTCCTTTAGCGAGTATTCAAGAAATTACTACGGAAGTGGCCTATATTTGGATTCCTATTGCTTTTGTTTTTGTTTTTATTTTGCTTATTGCCGGTAAAATGATGGCTGACCGTATTGCCAATCCACTGAAGGAAATGGAAGCGGTCGCTTATAAAATGGCGCACGGCGATTATAAAACAGAAATTCCAATTCGTTCTAATGATGAAATCGGTAGACTTGCCAAAGCATTTAACATTATGGCAAAAGCCATTGCTGAAGAAGATATGCGGAAAAAAGAATTTTTAGCCAATGTATCGCATGAGCTCCGCACGCCGTTAAGCTATGTAAAAGGTTATAGCGAAGCGATTCTTGAGGGGATTGTCCAAACGAAACAAAGTGAACAAAAATATGTTAAGCTCATTCATCGGGAAGCGAGCCGAATGGAGCGGCTTGTTCACGATTTGCTTGATTTGGCGCAATTAGAAGGAGAAACATATCCGCTACAAAAAGTTCCATTAGTGTTTTCACAAGTCATTGAGGATACGTTAGAAAAATATGAACCGTTTTTGCAGGAGAAAAACATTTTGTTAACGACGGAGCTAAATCCAGAGATTATTATTGAAGCGGATTATGATCGAATCGAGCAAGTCATTCATAACATTGTCGATAATGCGATTCGCTATACGCCAATGGGCGGAAACATTCATATTCAATTAGAACAAATGAATGAGCGTGATTGCCAGCTGGTTATTTCGGACACGGGTAAAGGCATTCCGAAAGAAAAACTGCCATTTCTCGGAGAACGGTTTTTTAGGGTGGATAAAGCAAGAACGAGATCAGAAGGGGGAACAGGATTAGGGCTTGCTATTGTAAAGCAAATTATTCATTTGCATAGAGGAAGACTTTATTTCAAAAGCAAAGAAGGGAAAGGAACGACTGTAGTAATTGAATTACCAACGCTGAACGGTGAATGGGAAGAATGAACAAAAGGGGATAGACCAAACGGAGTAAATGATCTCTAATGGCAAAATAAGCACACTTTTTTCAGTGTGCTTATTGCTCAAGTTGGAATACTTTTATCTTTTCATTTAACGCTTGTGACACTTTCGTTAGTTTAGCAATCGCAAGATCAATGTCTTGTACAGCTTGATAAGACATCAGATGCATATTTGTAATCTGGGCAACAAGCTGTTTTGTAAACATATGAAAGGAATGAAGTGTTGTTGTCATCTCATTTAACAACGTAGCCAACTCCTCTTTTTTGTGCAAATCGCCTTTGATGGATTCCATCATATGCAGGATATGATCAGAATAATGTATTAATTGGTTCGTGTATATATCAATCTCACAAAAGATTTGCTCAGAATCTTCGGTAAGGCTGCTCGATAGTTCATCGATACTTTGAAGTGAAGTATTGACGGTTTGGTTTAATAACGCTGATAATTGCACTAGTGAGTTTATTTCTTTTTTTACTTCGGAAATTAAGCCGCTTATGTTTCTTGTCATATCGTTTAAATTTTTCGCGATAAATCCCCACTCATTTTCTTCATGAATTTGCAGCGTCTTTGCCAAATTCCCTTTGGAAATAGAGTCGATATGCTGCGTAATCATATCCAGTGGCTTTAAATGGTTTCGTGTTACGCTTTGCAAAATAACAAAGATAACCACAATACAAACGATAAATGATCCAATGATCAAAAACATAAGTCGGTGATAAACAATCATTTCTTTGTCGTAATTGGATACGATAGTCAAAACTCTGTTCTTTTCAATTGGGACATAGAACTTTGTATAGGAAACATTGTTTTTCGAAAATGGTACACTTAAAATTTCTTTTTGTTTCAATGCGTTCTTAAAAAAGCTGCGATCTTCTCTTAATGTAAAAGAGTGCTCTCCAAACAAAACAGGCAAGTCAATTTCCGGCTCAATGACTTCGTTCTTTTTACCTTTTAGCCATGCTGGAACATTAATAACTGCGATTTCGACAATCCCATTATGCGAACGGGTAATTTTTTTTATCAGCTCTGCTGGACCATGATTATAAGTAAGCTGGTAAATATCTTGATCTAAAATATACGGATTGATCATAAACGGTGTTGTTCCATCATAGTAGTAGGCATATTTATAATATTTGTTCTCCCATTCTGACCGCGATATCGGACCAGACCAAAAATGTTTCGTATAATATCCTTTATCAACTGTGACCTCTTTCCTAGCCATTAGCTGTTGAAAAGCAGTAAACCAGTATCCCCAATCTTTTGAGCTTAGGCCGACTTCATTCGGGTCAGATGATTGGGCGACGACAATATCATCGCCTTTTTTGACAAACAATGATATGTCATAAACGTCCACTTGTTTTTTTAGTTCAATTAATTCTTCGCGTGAAATATCATTGATGTCTCTTCCTTTTAGTTGTTTAGCAATTTCCTTCGATGCAGCCAGCAGTCTTTGATCAATCAGTCTCTCAATCACTCTTTGTGAGTCTTCAGCTGTAACCATTGCCTCTTTAATGATTTGCGACGTTTCCTTAATTTCGTTATACATCGCTTTTTCTAGCTGCTTTTTAGCCGACCAATGGAATACAATAGAGAATAATGATCCTGCTACAACTAAAACCATTGCAATCTTTATAAAAATTTGATGGGTAACTGTATTTTTCCTCATATGTAAACCCCCGGCCGAGATGAATTAATAACTCATTCTATAATTATACAATAATATTCATTTAAGATAAGCACCTACAAACCATTTTGTTGCTCTTTCGAAGAAGAATCCTTGCAGGACGAATGAAAAAATATAAGAGTATGCATTGCAAGGATTGTTATTTTTGGAAGAATTATATATTATATGATTTTGTGTAAGTTATCTAGCTTTTTTTGGAGATACATGATGAAGTTTAACGGTCATCATGATTAAAATTAGCTATTTTTCTGTCATTGTCGCTACTATTCTTCTAGTTTATGATTTATGTTTTTGTATAATCGTTTTTCTATATTCTTGTTTACCTTTTATTTGAACCGTTACACGAATATTAGTGCCTGAAAAATGGCAGATGCTATGGATGATGGGGGTCAGTGTATTCGGTATGCATGATATTTTGATGAAGGGAATTTCATTTGGCTATGCATCTCAACAAGTAGATTCTTCTGTAACAGGAGACGCTCCATTTCCTCCTCCAATCGCAGTTTTAGGTAATGTTTTAGATTGCAGTATCGTCTTTTTCTTCCTGTTTATACTATTTATGACTGTTTTCATTGCTTATTTTGAGCAATATAAACGTTTAAAGTCAAAGAGGGTGATAGAACAACATTATCGTTCTTTAGTAGATGACAATCCGTTTTTAGTCTTAACGGTAAATTTAGACGGTATTGTCACACAGGTCAATCCTAAAGGAATTGAGCTTTTAGATGGGGATGCTGATGATATTATTGCAACATCCATTTTCTCTTATTTTAGAAATGAAGACCATCAAATTGTTACCTCGAAGTTTGAAGCAGCTAAAAAAGGAAAAGCTTGCAGCTGTGAATGTTTTCTGGTGAATAAACGCGAAAAAAAAATACCGATGCATATGACGTTTATTCCGGTTGTCAGCGAACAGAAGGTGCATAGTGTATTCGTTGTCGGCCAGGATATCACAGAAATTATTCAATATAAAAGGAGAGTAAAGAAAACGCAACAGGATTTATTAAATACTATTCGTGAGCAACAAGGAATGATTTTTAAATTTGTGAAAAAAGGAGATACATTTATTCATACTTTATGTGATGGGAAGTTGTTATATAAACTCGGCTTTGCTTCGAGGGATATACTCGGAAAATCGTTATATGACTTTTTACCGAAAGAGCAAGCTGAGCAAAAAATAGAATATTATCAAAAAGCTTGGAACGGCGAAACCATTTATTACGAAGGACAGGTGGATGATATTTTCTATTTAGCAAGTCTCTGTCCAGTCAAACGAAATGGAAAAGTGATGGAAGTCATCGGTTTGGTAATGGATATAACGGATCGAAAAAAGATGGAACGTGCAATCTTACTGGCGAAAGAAGAATCGGAAAGAGCGAATATTGCTAAATTAGAACTGATCTCAAAGATGAGCCATGAACTTCGGACGCCGTTAAATGGAATGCTTGGATTTGCTCAATTACTGGAAATCGATGAATCATTAACGGAGCAGCAAAAGGAGTTTGTTGAAAAAATTTTGTCTGGTGGACGGCATTTGTTAAAATTAGTAAACGAAATACTAGATTTGTCACGCATTGAATGCGGAAATTTAAAAATCTCACCGGATTATGTACAACTCGAACGAGTGATTGATGAAAGTATTAAACTAATCCAACCATTAGCAGACGAGAAAAACATTCGTATCATTAACACTTTAGAACAAGATGAAAATGAACTTGTATATGTAGACCCGGTGCGTCTTAAACAAATTATGCTGAATTTGTTGTCTAATGCGGTGAAGTATAATCGCCAAAATGGAGCCGTAATCATCTCCAGCAGGCGTGAGCGTGGGCATATTTATATTCATGTTCAAGATAGTGGGATTGGTATTGCAAAAGAAGAATGGAAGAAAATTTTCGAGCCATTTTACCGCATTAAGGGAACTCATGCTGATGGTACTGGAATCGGCCTCTCCCTTGTTAAACAGCTTGTGCACTTAATGGGGGGAGAAGTAGGGATGAACAGCACGTTAGGAGAGGGAAGTGACTTTTGGTTTAGTATTCCAGTCGTCAAGAACGTGTATTATGATGAACAATGTGATAGAGAGATTGGTAAACATCATTGAAAGCAGCTTCAATCGATGATAAATAAAATTTTATAAAGGCGAATTTGCAGAATATTTGACAAAATGGATTCATATCGAACAGTTTTTAGAAATATGAAAAATTGACTAGCATAATGTCTTATAGGAAAATGGATTTACTTGAACCAAGGGACAAGAGCTTTTTCATTTTCGTCGCGATATAGGAGCTGAAGAATTTCATTTTTTGTTGCAAAATCACAGTAGATAATACCAAAATATTACAATAAGTAGTACGAAAAATCTAGTTCGAAAAGTCTATATTGTTGCGTGATATGCTTATTTCTGCATGTGATAAGGGGAGAATATGGTTTGTTATGTATTCTGATTATTAGACAAGAATGGACTTATTGTATAATATAGTTGTAACCCCGATAAAGGCAAACTTCGAGAAATCGGAGGACGCAAAGCTATAGGGGCTACGGTAGAATATTCTACTATGCCAGCCAGTTACCGAAAGGAGGAGCGAAAATGAAATTGAAACTGCGTTACTTCATTACAATGGCGGCGATTGCTGCAATGGCAATGGCTACTATTGTACAAAAGCCATGGGGCTAAACCGTGGTTGACGCAAATAAGGGGGCTGTCTCATAATTAATGAGATAGCCCTTTTTCAAACGGATCAATAACAGATGAATGTTCGAACATAAAAACATTTCCTCTACACTGTTACTAAAGATAGCTCACTGAGATCTTAAATTGCACATTGTATTACCTTCATAATAAGGGACGTGGAACGATGATTTATTTTGTTTTGGTCGGCATTCTTATATCCCTGTTTCTTAAAAAAAATCCTCTGACCATTGTAGCGGTAGAATTAAAGGCACCTTTTGTGATGATCGGCTGTTTGCTTGTACAGATCGTGTTAGCTTATTTGGCGATAGTGAAACATTTATATTATCCGATCATTTTAGATATTACTTTTATCATTATGCTTGTTTGTTTGTTTTTAAACCGCCATTTGCCCGGTGTAAAATGGATTTTTGCCGGGGCGCTGTTAAATACGTTAGCGCTCATTTTGCATAACGGCTTTATGCCTGTTTCGGAAACAGCGATGAAAATAGCCAAGTTAGATGTAAGTTTTCAAGGTGACTCAAGACATCAATCGATGGAGGACTCCATCTTTTGGTGGCTAGGGGATTGGATTCCATTTTTTACACCGATTGGAACGAATTATGTGATTAGTTTAGGAGATGTTTTCGTTGGTATCGGTCTTATTCTCTTTATTGTGCGAAACTCGTTGAAAGGGCAAAGAGAATGAAAGAGAAAAATTGGTACACATTAACGCTTTTTATATTCGGGCTCCTATCAATTTTATACATGTTTTTTTATATAAATATTGATAGTTGGATGGAAGTTTTAATTATTATCTTATTTATATTTTTCTTGGATTTTTTTCCGATTAAACTTCCAAGCGGAGACGAATACAATATCGGGTTTTTAGGATTTCAATATCTATTATTTGAAGGCGATTGGAAAACATGTATATTAGCGTTTTGCGTTAGTATATTGGCTTATAATTTGAGGATAAAAAGTTTTTTACTTCGGCAAATTAATTGGTTTCGCTATTTTGCTTCAGTTGGGATGTACTCTATTTGTGGATTTGCGACATCAGTTATTATTGATATTACAAAAGAAATGCCTTTATTTGTGCGTATCTTTTTCGCTATTAGTACGTTTGAGTTAACTAATCAATTGATTTTATCAGGAATTTTCCGGACTGTCATGAGTGTTCCGTTTTTTCATAATTTTAAAGCAAAGTTGCAGGAATTTATTGTTCCTATTCTCGTGGGGATGGTCGTTTTACCAAAGCTATTAATGACCAATAGCGTACAGCAATTAGTGATCGAAGTGTTGTATGCATCTTTCTTTTTAGTGATTATTATCTTTTTCTCGAAAAAATATATTGAGCAAACTTTTCTTCGCCAAGATATGTCACGCAAAATTGTTCGCCTTTTAGAAAATCGCATCGCTCCACGCATTACAGGACATGGGATGCGCGCGGGAGCCATTTGCGAATCGCTACTTGAAACGTTTGAATATCCTAAACACCGACGGCTTGATTTAGTTCAAATGGCGATTATGCATGACATCGGCAAATCGTTTTTGCCTTCCTATGTATTTGAAAAACGTGGAGCTTTGACGCTTTCGGAAGAACGAGAATATAAAAGCCACTGTGAAAAAGGTGCTGAAATTATAAAAACGATTTATCCGAAAGGTCCTTTTGCTGATTGGGTTTTATACCATCATGAGCGTTGGGATGGAAAGGGGTTTCCTCAGGGATTAAAAGGAACGGACATTCCGCTCGAATCAAGGATTTTGGCGATTTGCAATCAGCTCGATCATCTGATGATGAGCCATCAGGACGATGTGACAGTATATCGGTTGCTGCAAGAGCTGGCTGGCACTGTTTTGGACCCGGGATTAGTTCAAAAGATTGGCTTAAGCTTGATTTCAGAAATTCGTGCTACAGTAGGATTTGAGGAGGCTGCGTCGGAAGAAGAAGAGCGCATAACACGAGATATGAGTCCAAATATGGAAGGAAAACAGTATGTCGGGCAATCGGCATTATTGCGCTATACAGATCGTCTCATTAATGATACGAATTTGCAATTGCCGGAAGAAAAAATTTCACAGCTAGCGAGATTTGCCAAGGAAAGTGGACAAAAATTCCATGAATTTATCGAACTTCCGGACAAAACGTATGAAGTTTATTTTTCTTCATACGGTGAGGAAGTTTTTATATTCGTCCATGACCTTACGCCGATGCTTGAGTTCAAAAAGAAAACGATGCTGCGAATTTTAAAGTCGTATCAAGATGTTATTCGGACCCTGTCTAACAATAAAATTCATCTTTGCATGCAAGAACAAGAACTTTTCGATCATCTCGGCGATTATATTGATTCAATGCGGATTCATAATGTAAATGATGTTCCGCGCAGCCGTGCGTTTGTTTCGCGGTATATATCCAATTATCCTATCACAAGATCAAAAATGGAAGTATTATTGGCGGTGAGTGAAGCAACTACCAATTTAGTAAAACATGCAACAGAAGGAGAAATTTCTTTATTTTTCAAAAATAATGTGTTCCAAGTGTTGATTACAGATAAAGGCTCAGGTATTCCGCTACATGAACTTCCGAAAACGATTTTAGTTTCCGGCTATAGTAGCAAACGCTCTTTAGGGAAAGGATTCTCGTTAATGAGTACGCTTTCGGAGAGGGTTGCTGTATATACTTCATCCGAAGGAACAAAAATTCTTTTAGAATTTGCTTGTCAATCGAATATACATAGAGATCCTAAGGAAGAAAACAACAGTAATGTCATTCATACGTTAACCTCCTAAATTTGGGCAATTCCTCTATATGTATTCAGTGCCAAACGATTGAGAATTGCCCATTATTGTTTAACGATTTAATTATGGTTTGTATGCAGCGTGTCTAAGGTTGAATAAATGAATAGAGACCGGCAGTTGGTTACGATCATATCGTTTAAGTTTAAGTGGTAAGAATCGAGGATTTTATACATTTGTTGGTTGAAGTAAAAAAGAACATTCACCAATCACTCTATACGTCGAAGGAGTGTTAGAAATTTCGACAACGTCTATATTTAATGCTTATCTTGAAAATTTGGAGAATATGGATGTATTCATTATTGGCTTTTCTCGCTTAAAATTTATTGATTCAACAGGTATTATGAATGCTGTTTATCTTTCACAATAGAAAAATTTTAAGCTTCAACTTCAAGGAATGGATGAACCGACTAATCATATTTTTCCGACAGTAGGATGATATGAATGAAAAACAGTTCAGGGAGAGGTTACTTAATGAGCTTCATTAAAGACTTATTGTTTTTCCCTTCAAAAATCTCTGACGAAAAACAAATCATCGATAAAACATTAGAGCGTGAAATCCATTTAGCTAGAAATATTCAGATGAAATTACTAAACGGAAAGATTCCTAAATTTGAAGGTGGAGAAGTTTTAGGTCTCTCCCTTCCTGCGCGGCTAATTGGCGGAGATTATTATGATTTTTATTTATTAGGCAATGGAAAGATTCGTGTTGTAATAGGGGATGTCATGGGGAAAGGGATTCCCGCAGCTATGCTGATGATTTTAACTAGAGGGGCTTTTCGAAGCGCATCCGAGAGCACGGATAGTCCAGGGCAAACTCTAACAGCTATGAATCAAGCATTATACGAAGATTTACGAACATTGAAATCTTTTGTCACGCTCTTTTGTGCTGACTGGGACCCGCAGACAGGCATACTTACATATGCGAACGCAGGACATAACTTACCGTTATTTATCGATGGAAAAGAAAGAATTGTAAAAGAGCTCCCAAAAGTATCAGGGATTATGATCGGAGGGCTTCCAAATCAAGTTTATAAAGAAGGGGCTATTCATCTAAAAAACGAGGATATTGTTTTCTTTTACACTGATGGAATTTTGGAAGCTCAAAATAAAGATGGCGATCAATATAAAATGGAACGGCTTGTTCATGCTTTGTTAAGTAACATTGATAAGGAAATAAAAGAAATTGGGCAATGTGTGGTAGATTCGGTGAATGAGTTTACAGAAGGGGTACCACAAAAAGATGATATAACAATGGTTTTATTAAAGGTGAGTAATCGTAAAGCCAAAATATCTAGTTTCAATTCCTCAATTACAAATTCCAAAGAAAGATAGACGAATAGCTGTCAAAACTTTCGCAGTAAACAAATTGAAAAGGGTTATCTTAATTTTTCAGCAGTTATAACGTTAAAACGAGCAAACTAATTAAAAAATTGATTTTTTGTGTAAGTATGCCTTTCGGATGTCGAAAAATGTAGAATGTTATTTAAAACGCTTCGTATTTGTTGAATAAATAAACAAGGCTTATCGTTTAGAAAAAGATCATCGTATCGTGATGATAAATGGAAGAAAATAAAAATTCATTTATATCCGAATAAGTTGCTGAAAGGAAGGATTCTTATGGCACTGTCAATTCAAAAGGAATCCTCAAACGGAACGACCGTTTTAAAGATTCATGGAATATTAGATATATCGACAGCATTTATACTGGAGCAGTTCATTCAAGAGCTGGAGAATGTTCGAGAACTGATTATCGATTTTTCTAACCTTGAATTCATCGATTCTACCGGAGTCGGAGTAATTATAGAATTTATTTATTTGTCGCAAGAAAAAAATTTTACCATTCGATTTCAGGGAATCGATGAACAAACATATGAAATATTTGAAACAATCGGTTTGTTTAAAGTGTTAGAGGCATTTCAAGATGGTCACTCAAATGTGTCCTAATAAATCATTATTTTGTAATGATTTCTCTTCGTTGTTGAATGACAAATGGTTTTAGAGAGAATTGTTTAGTAAGTAAAATTCAAACAAAACGATTAAATGCCAAAATCACGAATGAGGCAAAGGAAACGTACAACTCGAATCAAATGATGGGAATACCTTGGTATGGTCGAGGTGAATTTAAATTTGGTAAATAATTCAAGAGAGGGCGGCTCACTTTTGTTTTATCGCAACATGGTGATAAAGATGTAGATGGCATTCAAAATTTGACTGTTCATTCTATTTATTGAATTTGTAGAAGATGGACATTAAATCGTCATGTTTCAAGTAATTGATGAACAAATCGTGAATGCATCTACTTTTTTATGAAGGGGTAGGTAAAATGGGTCAATCCGTTATTGCAAAAGGACGTACAATTCACGACGCTATTCATATTGGTCTTGATATACTCGGGGCAACACGCGAACAAGTAGAAATTGAAATCATTCAACAAGAAGCGAAGGGAATTTTGCGCATCGGCTCAAAACCGGCTATCGTAAAACTGACAAAAATCGAGCAGACAGAAAAAACAGCACCGGATATAGAGGATATGATCGAAAGCATAGATATAAATGAAGATTCAAAAATAAATAATCCTACTAAAGAGGAACGTAAAGAAATGATATCGAATGATGATTTAGAAGGGAAAGTGTGGGTTCATAACGGGAAAATATTTTGCAAGACGTCACCTTTATATTATCCGACGATTACAGTCGGACGCGGAGTAAAACTTTATAAAAATAATGAACTAGTGAACGGTACTACTGTAGTGACAGAAAATGATGAGTTTGAAATCAAGACAGATGAAGAGGTGATTGAGACGAAGTGGAATATAATGATAGATGAGAATAAGTTAAATGCGATTTTATACATCGAACCAGGGATACGAAAAACGTATACAATTCAAGATATTGCTCCTAATCCGCATATTGAATTAAATGGAGAAGAACATGTTGACGTTATAAACAATCTCGATTATGAACAAGTATTACAAGAGCTTAATCGATTAAATATTGTTTACGGAATTAATCACGAAGCAATTATGGAAGCGATGAATGTGACGAAAGAAGAAAAGTTTGTCATTGCTAGCGGTATTAGTCCAGTGCAAGGGAAAGATGGTTGTATTGAATTATTGATTGAGATTCATTCGGAAAACAAAAAGCCAATGATTCGTACGGACGGTACGGTCGATTTTCGAGAACTGCAAAATATACCTATAGTCCATCAAGGACAAGTCATTGCTGTTGTTCATCCTCCTGTACAAGGTACGCCTGGTATCACTGTGACAAATGAAACCATTCTGCCGAAGCCAACTCAGCCTATTTTAGTTCAGCTCGGACAAGGTGTTGCATTTGTCGAAAATGGAACCAAGATTGTGGCGACAGAAACGGGACGGCCATATTTTGAACAAAATGGACTTCTTGTGAAAGTATCCATTGTACCCAAATTTGTTCACAGTGGAGATGTAGATATTACTACTGGAAATATTCGTTTTAAAGGCGATGTCGAAATATTGGGAAGCGTTGAAGACAGCATGAGCGTACAAGCAGACGGAAATGTTTCGGTTTTAAAAAATGTAAATAAAGCAAATGTGACTGCAAAACAGTCCATTTATATTGGACAAAACGCTATTGGCAGCACGATTATTTCTGGGAATAATCATATTTTTGTTTCCGAAGCAGCTCATTTACTGACTCAAATTCAGGTGCAAATGGAAAAATTTATTCTTTCCATTAAGCAAGTCATGAATGCACCAGCGTTTAAATTAACCGATTTTCATAAAAAAGGGTTGCTTCCTTTATTCAAGTTGTTATTAGATTATAAATTTTGCTCGCTGCTGACAACAATAAAACAATATATAGAAGTGTGCAAACGTGGAAGCAATCTTCTCGATGGGAAATGGTCTAAATTAGGCGAGAATTTGCACAGCTGTTTCTTATCTTCGGTTCCAAACGAATGGCATTCGCTAGAGCGGCTTCATCAGCTACTCAATGATATAAAAGAACTGCTAGATGAATATTCGCTATCAAATGAGCAATATTGTTCCGTTGAATTAATGTATGCTTTAAATAGCGTCATTTATTGTTCAGGAGATGTTACAATATACGGTAAAGGATGTCATCATTCAAAAATACACGCCGGCGGAGTTTTAAAAGTGAATGGAATTGTCCGGGGCGGGGAACTATATGCCCGGTTAGGAGCAATTATAAAAGAAGCCGGTTCGGAAGGTGGGGCACCGACACACATTAGCGTTCCAGCTGATCAAAAAATAAAAATGGAACTTGTTAGAGAAGGAACAATCATCCAAATCGGAAAAATAAGACATATATTCCAAAAAGAAGAAAGGTTGATTGAAGCGTTTTTAGATGAACAAGACCGAATCATATTTCGTTAAAAAGGGAGAGAATTGGGAATATGTTTTCATATGAACTAATTGAAGATAATGAAAAAGCAGTCATTTATTTTAAGGGTGATTTAGACATTGAAGTAACAGAAATCATTGAGGAACAAGTCATTCCCCTTTTAAAATTTTACAAAAATGTTGATATTGATATGTCTGAAGTGCTCTTTGTTGATTCGACAGGGATTGGCTTATTAATCAATTTAGTTGACACGTTAAGGAATACGGAAAACGATATAAAAGTAACCATTTCCAACATTCATCCTCAAGTACAAGAAGTGTTTGAAATCATCCAGCTAAAAGAAATATTAGGTGAGGAGGTTTTGCGTTAAGTACGTGACAATCATGCAAAATCGAAAGGGGGACAGTAAAAAGTGGAAACTTTAACAGTATTAGTAGCTGATGATGATGCAGTTTCACGGTCCCTCTTGCGTCATTTTATTCATTTATTGCCACAGTATAAAGTGGTTGGTGAAGCGACAAGCGGCGAAGAGCTCATCCAGTTGGTAATGAGGGAAAAGCCAGATATCGTTTTAGTCGATATTCATATGCCTGATTTAAATGGGCTTGAGGCTGTGAAATCGTGTAAGGAAATACTCCCCATGTTGCAAGTTATTTTTACAACGGGTTACGATGAATTTGCTGTAGAGGCATTTAATATATCTGCTGTTGATTACATCGTTAAGCCGATTGAAAGAACCCGCTTATTTAGTGCTTTGGAAAAAGCAAGAACATTTATTCGTTTATTAAGGGAATCGAAATATTCTTCCGAAACGAGTAAGAATAAAAAGCTTGGCATAAAGTTACAAAACACATTTCTTTTTCTTTCAATGACAGATATATTGTTTATTGAGAAAGAAGGACGTAAAACTGTTATTCATACTCGCGATGAAAGATATGAGACAAATGAATCGTTGCAAACACTTAGTACAAAATTAGACGATTATTTTTATAAAACACACCGTTCATTTCTTGTAAATTTAAAGAAGGTTGTAAAAATCAAAAGTGTTGGAGAGACGTTTTTAGCTTATTTTGCGAACAGCAATAAAGTAGCTCATATTTCTAAATTGAAAATTAACGAAGTTCAAGAGAAAATTCTTAAATATCACGATGGATGATAGTTAGCAGATTTTTCTGCCACAGTCAGCTTTCTCTTAGCATGATTTATCCTGATCTCCCATCTAGATTCTCTGAAACGGGACATAGATGGGAAAATTTTTTATTCGGGAATAATGACGGCTGATACGTTAATTTATGATATTTAGCTTTTCAATTTGTCTTTATACCTTTATGCTTCTTATCAGTGATTTTTGGCCATTATCAATGAAATTTTAGGAATGATTTTTTGTATTTCACATACAATACAAATATTGTAAAAAATATTACTTTTGTGGAGAGGTGATTAATCATGAAACAATCGTCCATTGAGTTAATCAAAATTTCACAAGCGCTCGACTCTACTTATACTCTCTTACAACAATATGATGTTGCGACAGAAGGAATCAAACAAATCGAAGTAGCCAAAGATGCATGGAAACAGGCATTTACATATGTATTGTCAAATACGTTAAAGGGATGATTAAGCGCTATGTTTGTTTATTTGAAAAAATAGCAGAACGACTTTGGAAATACATCATTTTCTTAGTTTTCTTCCTTTTTCCTTCTTCTTTTTCTGTTTTTTGTAGATGAGAATGGATGGACTTGGCTACCCATTGCATAGATGCTTAGTGGAATGATAGGATCGTTGAGAGTGGTTTGTACAATCGTGTCATTGGGACAACTAAAAAAGAGAGGAAGCAGCGGCCTTTTCCCAATATTGAATGATGGAAAAGGCCGTTCAATTATAATGGAAGGGAAAGCGGCATTTGTTTAGAAAATCATGCAAGTGTATGGATGTTATTATTGACTTATTAGGAAATATCGATGATAATAATAGTTTGTTATTCTTAATTTTTTGGAGGTTTTTGCGACAATGAGCCATGAGCGGTATCCATTTTCTTTAGGGAAAAACGAGAATTTTTTTGACAAGTTAAATGAATGGATTGGCGATGTGTTTTATGATATTTTACCTGAAGCCGGATTTGAGTTGCGTGACGAGCAAGTGTACATGGCGTTTCAGCTGGAACGAGCATTTAGAGAAAAGAAAGTCATTTTTGCTGAAGCGGGGGTAGGAACAGGAAAAACGATTGTTTACTTGCTTTATGCGATTTGTTATGCGCGTTATACAGGAAAACCAGCTATTATTGCCTGTGCGGATGAAACGCTGATTGAGCAGCTGGTGAAAAAAGAAGGGGACATTGCTAAGTTGTCCGATGTGTTACATATGCAGATTGATGTTCGTTTAGCCAAATCCCCTGATCAATATTTATGTCTACGCAAACTAGATAACGCTTTGCTGGAAGATGATGATGTAGAACTTTATGAGCAAATATTTGACGAGCTCCCTACCTTTGTGCATGATACGCAACCATTACAAAGTTTTTACCATTATGGCGATCGCAAAGAGTATCCGCACTTAAACGATGAGCAATGGAGTAAAATTGCGTGGGATCCTTTCGAAGACTGCTTTACGTGTGAAAAACGCCATCGTTGCGGACAAACGTTATCGCGTGAGCATTACCGCAAAGCGGCCGATTTAATTATTTGTTCTCATGATTTTTACATGGAGCATGTGTGGACATATGAAGCACGGAAGCGGGAAGGACAGCTTCCTCTTTTGCCGGAAGCGAGCTGTGTTGTCTTTGACGAAGGACATTTATTAGAGTTTGCCGCACAAAAAGCGCTCACGTATCGAATGAAAGAAGCAACGCTTGAAAAATTGCTGAGCCGTTTATTAGAAAATGATATTCGTGAAGAGTTTGCATACTTAATTGAAGAAACGCTAGAAATAAGCGCACGCTTTTTTGATGAGTTAACAAGATGCGGGCGCGAAATCGTTGGTTCCAACCGACAAGAAATCCATTATACCGATGAATTAATTCGCCTGGCAAAACAATTACATAGCAGCATTGTGCAAATCGGTAACGAACTTGTCTTTGAAAGCGAAACATATACCATTGACCATTATGTATTAAATATTGTTGATGAATATTTAGATCAAATTGAGCACTCCCTCACTCTCTTTGTTCATAACCGAGAAGCGATTACATGGCTTGAATCAACAGAGGAAGAAAACACGCTTGTGATTATGCCGCGCACGGTTCAAGAAGTGCTGCGCGAAAGAGTGTTTTCCAAACGCATACCGTTTATTTTCTCCTCTGCTACATTATCGAATCAAAAATCGTTTGAATATATGGCAGAAAGTCTTGGTATTGATGAATATTTATCATTTAGTGTCGACTCTCCTTTTGATTACGACGAACAAATGACCATCTATATGCCGGTTTTTAAAAACGATGAAAATCTATTTGCGAATAAATATGAATACGCTCTGGCGAAACTTAGAGAAACAAACGGTCGTGCTCTTATATTGTTTCCTTCTAAACAGGAACTAAAACAATTCAAAAAAGCAGTGAACGAAGAGCGGCAGTTTACGTTTTTATTTGAAGGAGATATGGAAATTAGTGAACTTGTGAAAAAGTTTCAACATGAAGAAGAGACGATTTTATGCGCAGAACATCTCTGGGAAGGATTAGATGTTCCGGGACCATCTTTATCGAACGTCATTATTTGGTCACTTCCATATCCGCCAAATGATCCGGTGTTTCAAGCGAAGCGGAAATCAAGCGATAATCCGTTTTGGCAAGTGGACGTACCATATATGATTTTACGCCTTCGTCAAGGAGTAGGTCGCCTTGTGCGCAGCCATCAGGACAAAGGTATTGTTTCTATTTTTGTGACAAGCGATGAAGACGCCAAAGTCATTGAAACGATTAAAAACGTATTGCCGACGGATATAAGAGGCTGATCCTAAAGAGAAGTGTCAGACCCCACAACACTATAGGACATATACAATGTCAGTGGTGGGTGAGGTCAGACACTTATGGTTCAGCCTTTTTTATATTAAAAAAGGATTTTTTTTCATTTTATCGAATGATATTTTATGAGTGAGAATAGGGGGGGAGAACAGCATGATGGATCGTATAAAAAAAATAGAAGAACAATTTTTAAACTATGTAAAAAAGATGATGAGCTATAATGAAGCGATTAGTTTAATGTATTGGGATTTGCGCACCGGTGCTCCGAAAAGAGGTGTCGAGCAGCGTTCTGAAGTGATCGGTGTGCTTTCGCAAGAAGTTTTTAAAATGTCAATATCAGAGGAAATGGCGGCGTATATCGCCAAGCTATCGTCAAAAGACGTGCAGAAGCAGCTTTCGGACATCACACGTTACACCTTAAGCGAATGTATAAAAGAATATGATCGAAATAAAAAAATTCCTGCTGAAGAATATAAAGAATATGTTGTGCTGCAATCGAAAGCTGAATCGGTATGGGAAGAAGCGAAAAAAAATGCCGATTTTTCCATGTTTCGGCCTTATTTAGAAAAATTAGTACAGTTCAATAAAAAATTTATCAACTATTGGGGATATGAAGGCCATCCGTATAATACGCTTTTAGATTTATACGAGCCTGGCATGACGGTTGAAGTATTAGACGATGTCTTTAGCCGCCTGCGTGAGCGTATTGTCCCGCTTGTTAAAGCCATTGTACAATCAACCAATAAGCCGAGAACATCGTTTTTATTTGAAAAATTTCCAAAGGAGAAGCAACGAGAATTAAGTTTAGTCTTGTTAAAAGAACTTGGTTATGACTTTCAGGCAGGACGTTTAGACGAAACGGTTCATCCGTTTGCGATCGGCTTAAATCCAGGCGATGTTCGGATTACAACGAAATATGATGAAAATGATTTCCGCACAGCTTTGTTCGGAACGATTCATGAGTGTGGACATGCCTTGTATGAACAAAACATATCGAAAGAGTTTGTTGGCACCCCTTTATGTTCGGGGGCATCGATGGGGATTCATGAGTCGCAATCACTTTTTTATGAGAACTTTATTGGGAGACATTATGCGTATTGGAAACGAAATTACCGTTTATTGAAAGAATATGCCCCAGAACAGTTTCATACTGTTTCGCTAGACGAATTTTATCGTGCGATTAATGAAGCGAAACCTTCACTCATTCGCATTGAAGCAGATGAATTAACCTATCCGTTACATATTATGGTCCGTTATGAAATTGAAAAAGGATTGTTTAACGGAACGATTGAAGTGAAAGACTTGCCAGATATTTGGAACGATAAGTATGAAGAATATCTCGGTATTCGTCCTGACAATGATGCTGTTGGTGTGTTACAAGATGTGCATTGGGCAGGGGGAAGTTTTGGTTATTTTCCTTCGTATGCGCTCGGTTACATGTACGCTGCTCAATTGAAACATGCCATGCTCAAAGACATCCCACACTTCAATGAATTGTTAGAAAAAGGTAATCTTCTACCAATTCGTGAGTGGTTAACAGAGAAAGTACATCGCTTTGGAAAAACGAAAAAGCCGCTTGAGATTTTACAAGAAGCGACAGGAGAAGGATTAAATGCTGATTATTTAATTTCTTATCTAGAAGAAAAATACAAAGCGATTTATCAATTGTAATGTAAAAAGGAGCTGACCCAAAAGCAAGTGTCAGACCCCACAACCAAACAATGGATAAAAACACGATATAGATTGTGTGTGAGGTTAGACACTTATGGGTCAGCCCTGTTTCGTTTAGCTTACCATAATTTATAACCTTTCGAGCCTGGAGGGGCGTTTTGAATCATATCAATGAATGGTATCGTATAAGCAATTAAAATGAGTGCTACGGTAATACCGATCCATAGCTTCCAATTTTCGAAGACAAGTGGCGTACGTTCAGCTGTTTCAGCCACTTCACCAACCGGGAATTCTGTTTCTCCTTTTGGCGCAAAGAAGGCTAAGTTAGTAACAATCACGAGTACTAAAATAATACCGATGAAAAGGATTGTCCCGCCAATCGCTTGAGCGATTTGGTATGGAATCCACTCCAATGCCTGCGGCGAGTTGCCGTATGTTGAGAAGGCGGAGCGGCGAGGTGCACCAAGCAATCCGGCAAAATGCATCGAACCTGACATAAAGCACATGCCGATTGCCCAAACAACAGTTTGTACAATCGCTAAACGGTTCATCGTTTTGGTCATGACCCGTCCTGTTAAGTGCGGAATGAGCCAATAAGCTGCTCCGAAGAACGTTAAGACGACCGTTGTCGCAAGTGTTAAGTGGAAGTGTCCTGTTACCCAGATGGTATTATGAACGACTTGGTTTAATTGATGTGAAGCATTCACAAGTCCGCCTGCACCGGCAGGGATAAAGAACAACATTCCGACAAATGGTGCAAAGAAACGAGCATCTCCCCAAGGAAGTTTACGCAACCATCCGAAAAGTCCGGTAGCCCCTTTTGAACGCCCATACATTTCAAAAGTTGCAAACATCGAGAAAGCAGTCATTAGAGACGGAATGACGACCATAAACGTTAAGATAACTTGTACATATTTCCAAAATGGATCAATTCCCGGCTCCAATAATTGATGGTGAAATCCGACCGGAATAGAGAAAAATAAGAATAAAATGAACGATAAACGAGCTAATGCATCAGAGAAAATTTTCCCACCGATTATTTTTGGAATCACAACATACCATACCATATAAGCTGGTAATAACCAGAAATAAACAAGTGGGTGACCGAAATACCAGAACAATGTCCGGCTTACTAATACGTTAATTCGATCAATAAGGCCTAAAGACCATGGTAATAATTGAATAAGAACAGTTGCAGCCACTCCTAATGTACATACTAGCCATAAAATCATATTAGCAACGGACATAAATGTAAGAAGCGGACTTGTTTTGCCGGGATTTGCTTTTTTCCATTTCGCATAATGCGCAAACATCGTAAAACCACTAATCCAACTTCCGACAACAACTAGCGTTAAACCGAGGTAAAAACCTGGATGTGCTTGCAGTGGCGCATAGAATGTAAAAAGAACGGACGCTTCACCAATTAAAATGAAAAAGGCGGTCATCGCTGTACCAATTGTCATCATCCAAAAGCCAACCCAGCCCCAAGTACGCACTTGATTGGAAAACGTTCCTGCTGTCCGGCTCATCGCTGCGAATTGAAAACCGATGATAAAAAATGTGGTTAAAACAAGTCCAAGTAGTACACCATGAGTAGTTAATATGGTATAATAGCTAATGTTTGCTGGTAGAGTAAATTTTCCTGAGCGAACTAACACTTGCAATAATCCGGCGAATCCACCGAGTGCTAATGCGATAAATGCAACATATATATGCGCCATTGCAAGTTTTGCATCGCGGCGGTCGACTTTCATTGTTTCATTCATTGTTTATTTACCACCTTTACTTTTGCCGTCATCATATGGTGACCGGCACCGCAATATTCATTACATACGATTGTATACTGGCCAGTTTTGTTAAATGTTTTTGTAAATGAGTTCACATATCCCGGTTCAACCATCATATTCACGTTTGTTCCTGCCATCTCAAAACCGTGGATTACATCTTTTGTTGTCACATTGATGGTCACTTTTGCTCCTTTTGGAATTTCAATTTGATTAGGCGTATAAGCAAATGCAGAAGCAACAATGTTTAATTGATATTCATTATCTCCGGTTTTCACTAAACCAGGTTTGTTAAACGGAGGAGTTTCGTCTACTTTTTCAGGATCAATTGTTGTTAAACAGCTTGGCGGCTGATTTCCTTGTGCAAATGCACTCACACCGATAATCGTTAAAAACACGAATAATGAACCGATTCCGAAAAATAGCCAAATCTTCTCATATTTGTGTATGTGCATATCGTCTTTTTTCTCCTTTCTTTCATAGACGATCTAAGAATAGAAAATAGATGCTAATCCATGTGAACATAAGGAAAAAGCCTAGTAAAAAAACGGATGCAAGTGTTCCTTTTAAAGAAGGGCTTTCCTTTGTCATTTTTACTTTTGGTTTTGTGTTTTGAAGCTGTGGTATCGCCATCCTCCCATTCACTCCTTTCTGTTGATCCCCCAGAAATCAATCTCTACACCTCCATCATACAAAACAATTGGTAAAATGCTAGGTGATTTTCAAGGTTTCACAAATTGTTCATTGATTACTTTACCACTGTGACAAGCGTAAGAAATTGATATGACAGCGATTTTTGTCATATATCACATCATTTAAGTGTGAAGATATTGTGAACATGATAAATGGATCAAGTTATGAATTCCAATATTTATTGATTGGAGTAGGTGAAATGAGTGTCGTGCGGTATTGCGCAGCAATGGAAAAATGAAAATAGGTTTGAGTCTAATCAGGATCAATAGATGAGAACCGTGGTTATAATCGTGCTAGTATATTAAAAAGAGAATATGTTAACAACACGAACATTAGATGAACGAATATAAATTTTGTTCGTGTTTTTAAAATTTTATCTTTCCAAACAGCCAAAATCATGCTATACTGCAAATAAATTCATAAATACTGGCTCACTCATATAATTGCGGGAATACGGCTCGCGAGTCTCTACCGATCGACCGTAAATCGATCGACTATGAGTGGCAATGTCGATATTGTATGGCATGATGATGCGGGATTCGTATGCCTTTTTTCAAGCTTAAAAGACATTGCCTGACTCATGTCGATGAGTGAGGCAGTGTTTTTTAAGCTTTTTTATTTTGATAAGGAGGTATGGCATGAGAGAATTAAAAGAAAAAATCATGTCAGAAGGAATTGTTCTCTCTGAACATGTATTGAAAGTTGATTCATTTCTGAATCACCAAATGGATCCCGTATTAATGAAAAAGATTGGTGAAGCATTTGCAGAAAAATTTCGCGATAAGAAGATTACAAAAGTTATAACCATTGAATCATCCGGGATCGGTCCAGCTTTAATGACGGCCTATGAATTAGGGGTTCCTTTAATTTTTGCACGCAAACGTAAATCGTTAACGCTAAATAGCGATTTATATATTTCTAAAGTGTATTCATTTACAAAACAAGAGGAAAGTGAGATTACGATTTCGAGAAAATTTATCGACTGTTCAGATTCGGTCTTAATCATTGATGATTTTCTTGCGAATGGTCAGGCAGCGTTAGGACTAATCGATATGATCCAACAAGCAAAAGCACAAGTGGTCGGGATTGGAATTGTTATTGAAAAGGCGTTTCAAGACGGAGGAAGAATATTGCGCGAACGCGGAATTAAAGTGGAATCTTTAGCACAAATTGCTTCGTTAAGCGACGGGAAAGTACGATTTGTGGAGGAGGCTTTAGCAAAGTGAAACCGATGAAATTATTTTCATTAGGATTACAGCACGTTTTAGCGATGTATGCCGGAGCGATTATCGTTCCGCTTATTGTAGGAGGTGCGCTTGGTTTAAGCGTTGAGCAGCTCACTTATTTAGTTTCCATCGACTTATTTATGTGCGGAATCGCTACGCTGCTCCAGGTTTGGAAAAACCGTTTCTTTGGTATTGGGTTTCCAGTTGTACTCGGTTGTACGTTCACAGCGGTGGGACCGATTATTGCAATTGGAAATCAATATGGAGTTTCAGCCGTATACGGTGCAATCATCGCGGCAGGTTTATTTGTTGTGTTGTTTGCAAAATATTTTGGACAGCTAGTTAAGTTCTTTCCGCCGATTGTTACAGGTTCAGTTGTCACAGTAATCGGAATTACGCTAATCCCAGTTGCAATGAATAATATGGCTGGCGGACAAGGAGCAAAAGATTTTGGTGATTTGAGTAATATTGCCCTGTCATTTGGCGTTTTATTATTTATCATTTGTTTATATCGTTTCTTTACCGGCTTTATACGTTCCATTGCTATTTTAATCGGTATGATTGTAGGCACAATTGTTGCTGCTTTTATGGGGAAAGTCGATTTTAGTGCTGTTAGTGAAGCGTCTTGGTTCCACATGCCGGATCTTTTCTACTTTGGCGTGCCAAGCTTTAATTTGACAGCCATTTTAACAATGATTTTAGTAGCGGTAGTCAGCATCGTAGAATCAACCGGAGTGTATTTTGCATTAAGTGATATTTGCGAGCGGGAATTGACGGAAAAAGATTTAGCGAATGGATACCGGGCAGAAGGTTTAGCCATTTTGCTTGGTGGATTGTTCAATGCGTTTCCGTACACAACATATTCGCAAAACGTAGGTCTTGTCCAACTATCAGGTGTAAAAACACGTAATGTTATTTATACGGTCGGTATTATGTTAGTAGCGCTTGGGTTGATTCCGAAAGTAGCAGCAGTAACAACGATTATCCCCGCTCCGGTGTTAGGTGGAGCAATGGTAGCGATGTTCGGCATGGTTGTTGCCTATGGAATTAAGATGTTGAGCAAAGTGGAATTTGCCTCTCAAGAAAACTTGCTAATTATTGCTTGCTCAGTCGGCATGGGTCTTGGAGTAACGGTAGTACCTGATCTGTTTTCGCAGATGCCTTCAAGCGTTCGCATTTTAACGGATAATGGAATCGTAGCAGGAAGCATGACTGCGGTTGTTCTTAATATCATTTTCAATGTATTACCAAGTAAAAAAGGAATGAAAACTGTATCTCAATTGAGTGAACAAAAAGTTTCATAAACGATATAATAAAAAACGTCATTTTCTTTTTCGAAACTTACGAAAAGGAAAGTGACGTTTTTGCATATAAAAACGAACTAAAGATCAATCGTTAAAATAATTTGAATTTCTCCTATCCCCTCAATGAAGATAGGAATCTGAAACGCTTTATCCAATCCGCACCGTTTTGTTTGCCCGACTAAAACGGTCGGTGATGTAATATCTATCGAGATGCCTTTTTTTGATAGATTAGTCGCGAGATTTCCGGCGATCATATTACCCAATTCTCCGGTAAATGATTGGAGTATTTCTCCTTCAAGCGCCATTCCGAACATCATTTCACCTATATAGCTAAAAGAAGATACATCACCTTCGATAACAAGCCGCCCACATACATCGCCTGTCATACCAATTAACACACTAATGGGTGATTGAGTAAGTGGAGCGGTAAAAAGAGAAGGTTGATCAATGGTAAACTGAAGCGGAATCACTCCTTTTGCTGCTTCAATGGTTCCGTTTAAAATGGTGGTTACCTTTTCTCCTACTAAAGACATCATCATCCATCTCCCTTGTCCACTATGCACACCTACTTATCATAACAAATAATTGATACAGTTTTACATAGAAATTCATAAATTTACAAAATTTTTATATCCCACCAATAAATATGCTATGTGTACTTGTTAAAAAAACATATAATAAAAATTGCACAACAACACCTCCTTTCAAAACGTCAACGGGGCTGACCGATAAGTGTCTGATTTCACATTCAATCCATCTTTAAAGTGTTCTTATTCAGTGTTATATACGAACATATTTTTATTGTGGGGGCTGACACTTTGCATTTGGTCAGCCTTTTTTATGATTAAAATTTGTATAATCATTACATTTATGGAGAAATTAACGTTATAAAAAGCGTCTAGAGGTGTTTCCAATGCCAACCATTGTATCGGTAGGGACAGCGAAATTGCCGTATCAGCTGAATCAAGACACCGTTAAGGAGTATACGAAACAGTTATTTGGCAAAGCCTTTCGCGATATTGATCGCTTGATGAATATTTTCGATAATGGACAAATTGAATCCCGCTATTTTGTAAAAAATCTAGACTGGTATAAAGAAAAACATCGCTTTTCGGAAAAAAACAATACGTATATTGAGAGCGCCTTACAATATGGTTGTGAAGCAATTAAAAATTGTCTACAAAATCCACATTTTTTACAGTCGCCCATTGATTATGAAGAAATTGAGGCGATTTTTTATATATCGACAACCGGGATTGCAACGCCGAGCATTGAGGCGAGACTGATAAACAAACTTCCGTTTTCCTTGCATATAAAACGAATTCCCATTTGGGGCTTAGGCTGTGCAGGAGGAGCGGCGGGATTGGCGCGTGCGTATGAGTATTGTCTTGCGTTTCCAAAGGCGAAAGTACTCGTACTTGCCGTTGAATTTTGTAGTTTAACTTTTCAGCCCAATGACAGCTCCAAAAGTAATTTAATTGGAACATCATTGTTTGCTGATGGGGTCGCTTGTATATGTGTAGCGGGAGATGAAGCGGACGATAAGCAACTCAAGCCGCACATTTTAGCTTCGCAGTCGACGTTCATGCGTCATGCAGAAGATGTGATGGGATGGGATATTTGTGATGATGGTTTTTTTGTGATTTTTTCAAAAGATATTCCTTCCCTCATTAGTTCATGGCTGAAACCGAATGTCGAACAATTTTTGCGTTCGCATAGTCTAACGATGGCTGACATCGACTATTTTATTGCCCATCCCGGCGGCAAAAAAGTATTAGAAGCTTATCAAAAAGCACTTGGAATCGATGAAAAGAAGACAGCTGTATCATTTCAAATTCTCAAGCAATTTGGAAATATGTCATCTGTCACCGTCTATTTTGTGCTTGAACAATTTATGAAGCAACCAGTCAAAGAAGGAGAACACGGTTTGCTACTTGCGCTCGGTCCGGGGTTCAGCTCTGAATTAGTGTTATTGCGATGGGGGGGAAAGCAGTGATTTTTTATGCATTCTTTTTGTTTATCATTGCTGAACGATTAAGTGAACTGTTGATTGCAAAAAAAAATGAACGTTGGCTCAAGGAAAAGGGAGCGAAGGAGTTTGGCCAAGGCCATTATAAATATATCGTGCTTGTTCATGTCTTATTTCTACTATCGTTTTGGCTAGAAGCAATGCTGCAGGGCGCTAAGCTATCGCCGCTTTGGCCCATCATTTTAAGCGGATTTTTCATCACGCAGCTGCTGCGTGTATGGACAATTTTATCGCTTGGTCGTTTTTGGAATACGAAAATACTTGTACTTCCGAAGGCGAAAGTAGTAGCAAAGGGACCATACCGTTGGCTGCGTCATCCGAACTATACGGTCGTCGCTTTTGAATTTGTTCTCATTCCTTTGTTGTTTCAAGCATATTGGACAGCTATCATTTTTAGCCTGCTAAATATCATCGTCTTATCGATTCGTATTTCCGTTGAAGAGCAGGCGCTATGCACAATGACAAATTACAACAGTGAGTTTCATAAACGAAATCGCTTTTTCCCTCTCCGTCCCATCAAATAAACTGATGGGATTTGTTGTTTTTTTGTTGGGAAAATTGCGTAAATACAGTAAAATGGGTGTATACGATGTTAAAGGGAACAAGGGGTTATGTTTTATGATTGATACAAAAGAAACACTATCATTGCAACAATGGCTGAGGAAATTACTTTATATTTACGATGAAATGACAAAAAAAGGGGATTGTGTGAACGCGGAAAAAGTCAAACAGTTAATGAAAAAAGTGAATAATGAAGAGTTTGTTATTGCTTTTTGTGGGCATTTTTCTGCGGGAAAGTCGAGCATGATTAACGAACTGATTGGTGAACCGATTTTGCCATCAAGTCCAATTCCGACAAGCGCTAATTTGGTAAAAGTAAAGTCAGGAAGAGAATGCGCTCGTGTGTATTACAAAAACGAACCGGCCATTGAATATTCAGCACCGTACAATTATGATGAAATAAAATCATTCTGCAAAGACGGAGATGCGATTGAATCGATTGAAATTAGCCATCGTACTGACAGGCTGCCGCACGGTATTGTTATCATGGATACGCCGGGAATCGATTCGACAGATGATGCGCATCGGTTAGCTACTGAATCCGCTCTTCATTTATCTGATGTCGTCTTTTACACGATGGATTACAATCATGTCCAATCAGAGCTGAACTTTCAATTCACAAAAGAACTCACCGACCATGGAAAATCGGTGTATCTCATTGTCAACCAAATTGACAAACATCGAGAAGAAGAATTATCGTTTACCGATTTCAAACAGTCGGTTGTTCAAGCGTTTCGGGATTGGAACGTCAAGGTAGAAGAAATTTTCTTTACGTCATTAAAGCAACCGGATCTGCCGTATAATGAATTCAACCGCTTATTCAACTTTTTGCAAACACTTTTTCATGAAAAAGATGAGCGGTTTGTCTCAGGAATCAAAACAGCACTGAAGCAATTGCTGCGTGACCATCTGTTCTTTTTACAAGAAAAGGACGCTTATGAGGAAGAACAATTAAAGGCACGGCTTCATGATGAAATCAAACTTGAGGATTTGTCCGAACGAATAAACCATATTGAACAAGAAATCAAAGCAGTCGAAAAACAAGGCGAGAAGATCGAACGACAATTTACGGCTGAATTAAATAACGTATTAGAGCACGCCTATATAATGCCGTTTGAAACAAGAGAGCTCGCCCGGGAGTTTCTTGAATCATTACAGCCGGATTTTAAAGTAGGATTATTTTTTACAAAAGCAAAAACGGCAGCGGAACGGGAAAAAAGACTTCTTTCGTTTTATGAAGATGTGAAAGAAAAGGTTCGCACGAATATGGAGTGGCATGTTCGTGAGCTGCTTATTCGTTTTTTGAAAGAACATAATATGGAAGAACATGAGTTACTACAACAATTCCAGCAATTAACTGTGCCGTTTACCGAGGAGATGCTGGCACGTATTGTTAAAAAAGGAGCAGGGGTAACAGGCGACTATATTTTGACATATACGAACGATGTTGCAAACGAGTTTAAACGTCTCTATCGAAATCAGGCGATGCGCCTATTTGAACAGTTTATCATGAAATGGCGGGAAAGAGCGGAAGCTGAAATCAAAGCATTGCAGAGCCGCTTGAACCAGGAACAGGAACAATTGAGAGTACAGGCCCGTTTAGAAGAATTGAGCCAACTTCGCAAAGAAGCGTATGAAAAACTGATTGAAGTGATGGAAGGAGATGTCCCTCTTCAGGAACATACAGAAGAGCGGATTGCCGGACTTGTTGCCGAGACATTTGTCATCAGAGCAAGCAAACAGCAGGAAAACACGGCAAACGTGAAAAAAACAGAAGAGCGCCAAATGAATGAACATGAAGAGGAAAGCGGAAAAACAGCTGTCAAAATTGAAACGGAAAAAGCGATTGCGGATTTATATCACACGGTCGATTTAATTAAAGACGTGAAAGGAATGAAGAGGTTCATTACCGAGTTAAATGAAAAAGCGCAACGATTAAAAAACCGCTCGTTTACCGTTGCCTTGTTCGGAGCGTTCAGCGCAGGAAAATCATCGTTTGCTAATGCGCTGATCGGTGAAAAAGTTCTGCCTGTTTCACCGAATCCGACAACGGCAACGATTAATAAAATTGTCCCGCCTACTGTGGACAATCCACATGGTACGGTCATTGTGCAATTGAAGACGAGGGAACAAATTTTAAAAGATTTGCAAACATCGTTACGTTATTTCAATCTCAAACCAGAAACGCTAGACGAAGCATTTGAATTGAGTAAAAAGGCATTACAAATTGTATCTGTCGATGCGAGAGAAAAACCTCACTATTCATTTATTAAGGCGGTCGTGCATGGATATGATGCACTTCAAAACCGCCTTGGAGAAATGCTTCGTGTTGATTTAGAGGCCTTTGACGAATATGTTGCTGATGAAACGAAGGCATGTTTTGTTGAATGGATAGAGCTATACTACGCCTGCCCGCTTACGGAACAAGGAATTACGCTTGTGGACACGCCGGGGGCTGACTCTGTTAATGCGCGCCATACCGGAGTTGCCTTTGAATATATTAAAAATGCCGATGCTGTGCTATTTGTCACATATTATAATCACGCATTTTCAAAAGCAGATCGCGAATTTCTCATTCAACTAGGCCGCGTCAAAGATACGTTTAGCATGGATAAAATGTTCTTTATTGTGAATGCGTCTGATCTTGCTCATTCACATGATGAATTAAACAATGTTCTTGCGTATGTCGAAGAGCAGCTTGTTCGATTCGGAATTCGTAATCCGCGCCTGTATCCACTTTCAAGCCGCTTTGCATTAGAAGAAAAAACAGGCAAAAGAAGTGAGGCAAGTTATGGAATTTTAAGCGAATCTGGAATTCGCCGTTTTGAGGCTGATTTCCATCATTTTATTATCGATGAATTGACGGCTCTTGCCATTACTAGTGCATATACAGAAATCAAGCGAGTCCGCAAGATCATTGCTGAATATATTGCCGAAGCACAGTTAGATATAAATGCGAAACAGGAAAAATTGCAAAAGATTATGCAAGAGCAAGAAGAAATAAAGAAATTGTTTAACGTGGGTGCAACGGAAACAGATTTTAACGCACTTGAGCAGGAAACATCCGAATTAGTTTACTATATAAAACAACGAATTTTTCTCCGTTTCGGCGATTGGTTTAAAGAAGCGTTTAATCCGGCTGTACTGCGTGAAGACGTTCGAGATATAAAAAAAGCGCTCGAGTCATGTCTTCAAGAATTATTAAGTTCAATCGGCTTTGATTTAGCTCAAGAAATGCGTGCGACAAGCTTGCGAGTGGAGAATTTTATCTCACGCCAATTGCAAGAACAATTTGCAAGGCTGCAATTGAAAGCCGCTTCGATTCATAGCGGAATCGCATTTTCTGACTTGGAAAATTATGAGTTTGAATCGCTAGAGTTTGAAATAGGTCTGCAAAATATGAATCTTTCCCGTTTCAAAAAAGCGTTAGCGCACTATAAAAACGCGAAGTCGTTTTTTGAACTTGATCAAAAGCGGTTTATGAGAGAAGAATTAGAAAAGCAGCTACAAGAACCGGTTTCCGAATATTTGCGTGAAAACGAGCGGCGTCTTTTACATGATTATCGCGAGCAATATGAAAAAGCTATAAAAATGCTTCATTATTATCTCGAGCAGCAAAGTACAGAGTATTTTGCCGGGCTAATTTCTGCATTAACGGAACCAGTAAATATCGACCATTTACAAATGATTGAGTCAAGATTAAATGATATATTAGGGGATGTAGATGCGTAAACGGATCATTAAGTATTTAAACTCGATTGAAAAAGAAGAAAATATTCGTATTCTGTATGCTTGTGAGGCGGGAAGCCGCGCCTACGGAACGGAAACAGCTGAAAGTGACTACGATGTACGCTTCATTTATATGAGACCGCTGCGCGCTTATATGTCAATTGTTCAAAGCGAACGAACGATTAGTCGGAAGTCGCCATTTTCTGTGGAATATCACGGCTGGGACATTTTTAAAGCTTTCGAGTTGTGTCGGAAATCCAACCCGGCTTTATATGAATGGTTTTGTTCGCCGTGCATTTATTTGAAAGATGAGTTTTTTTATATAAATATGAAACAAATCATTTATTCGGGCTATTCGTTGCAAGTGCTATTCCGCCACTATCAATCGTTAGCACAAAAAAATATAAAAGAGTTAAAGCGCAAGGAAACGGGAAGTAAAGTGTACGTGAAAACATTTTTGCAAGCATTGAGAGGGGTTATGGCGATGCGCTGGATTGCTAAACGCCAATCCCTTCCTCCTCTTTCCGTAAAGCAGCTAGCAGATGGAGACCAATATATAGAAGAAATGATTAACGTATTAGTAAAAGCTAAAACGATGGATGTATATTCCAAGCATATACCGAAAGAATCATTCTTCAATGAGATGCTTAATTCGTTGCTGGATTATTTTCAGAAACATACCAGCGAGCCAGAGGGAGTAGATGTGCAAGAATTAAACGAGCTTCTTTGGACGCTTCTAAAAATTTAGCAGGGAGAGGTGCTATGGAAAATCGTTTTCATGCTTGTGCCACTTGCATTCATTATGGGGTCATCAAGACCGTAACAGGACAGCAATTTCGCTGCACACGTTTGGGCTATGAGACAAAGCCTTTTTATAAATTTAATTGCTGGGTCCCGAAAGAACAAGTAAAAAAGCTGATGGAGAAAGAGAGATTATGAAAGGAGTATCAATATGAGTGAGGTACATCATGCCATTACTGCACATTCTAATAAACAACATATGATTGTGAGAAGATTTTTACAGTTAGATGCTGAACGTGAAAAATGTATTGATGAAGCGTTATCACGGTGCTTGAATGGTGAAGCGTTCACAGTAGATGCCATTAATGCAGTCACAAAACAAATCAATGACCTTGCCAAGCAGGGAATTATACCGCAACGAAAGTATGTAACGGTCAATATGGTTAGAGAATATGCGGAAAAAATACGTAAACAGAGGTAAGGGATTATGAAATATATCGTAACAAATGAATGGTTAGCGAACCGATTAAATCAAGAGGAAATCCGAATTATTGATTGCCGCTATTATATGGGAGATGCGCCGCGTGGATTAAAAGAGTACATAAGAGGTCATATACCGGGTGCTTTATATTTTGATTTAGAGATGGATTTATCATCACCCATTAAAGAACATGGTGGCAGACATCCGTTACCAAATATCGATGAGTTTATTGAAAAGCTTTCGTCGGCAGGAATTGATAAAGATACGGTTGTAGTTGCCTATGATAGTCAAGCAAGCTCTATAGCTGCCCGCTTCTGGTGGATATTGCGCTACCTTGGTCATGAACAAGTATATGTGTTAGATGGTGGGTATGAAAAATGGGTCGAATCAGGCTATCCGATTACAACAGATGTCCCGATTTATTCAAGAAAAACATTTGTGGCAAACCTTCAGCCGCACTTAATAGCAACCATGGAGGATGTCCAAAGGGGAATTAAAGACAAGTCAACACTGTTGATTGATTCACGTGAACCGAAACGCTATTTAGGAATAGCGGAACCGATTGACCGGATTGCCGGGCATATTCCAGGAGCAAAAAACTATTTTTGGCGAGAAGGTCTAACAGAGGATGCGTGTTGGAAAACATCCATCGAACAAGAGCAGCGGTTTGCGGATATTCCAAAAGCTCAAGAGGTGATTGTCTATTGCGGTTCAGGTGTCACAGCCTGTCCGAATGTTCTTGCATTAACGGAAGCAGGTTACACAAATGTTAGGTTATATGTCGGAAGTTGGAGCGATTGGATTTCATATCCGGAAAACCAAATTGCGAAGGGAAAAAATGAGTAACATAACTTGCCTGCACCCCGCTCATACTACAAATGAATTTCCTAGATAAGGGGTGACTTGCATGGGACGCACAAAGCTTGGTAATGCCAATGCGCAGCGAAATAATAACGCAAAGCAAAAAAATGGCTTTAACAACGAGTTCGCTTCATATGCGGAAGTAGAAGCGGAAAAAATGAAAAATAAACATAAAAACATTCGCTAAAACAATATCCCCTTTGGCTATTTAATGCTGAAGGGGATATTTTAACAATAAACAAGGAAAGTTGGTTGTTTATGGTTTTATGATCGATAAGAATGCTTCAGTAAGCAAAAAAATATATCTTTATCCGGCTTTATGGTTTAATAATAACTGTATTTAAAATAAAGGAGAAAGCCAGCTCATGCTTCACGAAACCATTTCATTTGGCCCTGTTTTCGTAAAGGCTTCTAGGCTAATCATTCTTTTTTATTATTATGCGCATATACTGTTATTGCTATTTATTACGAAAGGACGAGCCGTTATTAAATCAATTAAGTTCCATTCTTGGCAATGCGCTTTTACTCAATGTTCTTATTTTCAAATTTAGCTTTTTGCTTTACCGTCCTTCTATTTTGCTTGATAATTTGAAAGGGATATTATTTTTTGCCGGGGGAGCAAAAGGAGCCAACTTGGCGCTTCTCACAAGTATATTGTACATAACTTTTCAGCTAGATAAACACCACTTGTTTACACGCAACGTTTTATTTGCGCTTTTATATGAGTGTGTAACTGCAGCAGGGGTGTTAAGTGTACTTGTGTTTCTTGATCAATGAGGGGGAATGACTGATGAAAAAGCTGCTCGCAACATTATTGCTGCTTGGACTTGTCGGTTATGGATTGTGGCAAGTGTTGGCAGAAAACAACGAAAAAACGACAGGGCTTGCAATTGGAAATGCCGCCCCAGATTTTGAATTGAAAACTCTTGATGGAAAGTCCATTCGTCTATCTGAATTGCAGGGACAAAAAGTAATTCTTAATTTCTGGGCAACATGGTGTCCACCGTGTCGCGCGGAAATGCCTGAGATGCAAAATTTTTATGAAAAACATAACAAAGATGTTGAAGTTTTTGCAGTCAATTTAACATCGCAAGATTCCCGAGATAAGGTCCATTCTTTCATCAAGGAAAATGGCTTGACGTTTCCTGTCGTGTTAGATGAAGAGGGAGATGTATTAAAGCTCTATAAAATCTCACCAATTCCAACATCGTATATTATTGATAGTGAAGGAATTATTCGCCATAAGTACGTCGGACCGATGACATATGATCAAATGGTTGAATTGACGGAAAGTATGAAATAAGATGAAAAAGCATCCGATTAGGGTGCTTTTTTATTATTTTCGAAAATTTGTAATAATTATCATGAATTATGGTAATTAATAAAATTATAATTAATAAATGAGGTGAAAAAAATGAGAAAAATACGAAAACTAACGTTAGAAGAACTAATATCGGAAAACAAACGTCAGTTGTTAAATGATCGCGAAGCAATGGAAAGAATTGAAGAAAAGCTAGAAGAGCGGATATTGAAAAAAGTGGAATAGCACATACTGTGATCCATTGCGGGCAAACTAGATGATGAGGAGGCGAGAGATATGGGTAATCCAAAGAGACATCCAGAGGATTTTGTTACTAATCATATAGGTACACAACCGCGCGCAGCGGGTGGAAATAAAGGGAAGAAGATGCAAGATAATTCAGGACAACATGCACAAGTCATTCAAACAAAAGGCGAATAAAATTAGTAAACATAATATATTTATTGGTAAATAAAATTTCTCATAAAATTCATAACGATGCTTCATACTACTTTTGTACTATCTTGATTATACAGGAGGAGTTATGATGGCACACAATCGACCAAATCCAGACGATCGTAGCGATAATGTCGAAAAATTACAAGATATGGTACAAAATACAATTGAAAATATTGAACAAGCGCATGAAACAATGCAATTTTCAAGCCCGGAAGAGAGGGCAAACATTGAAGCAAAAAATCAACGACGCGAAGAAGCGATTGCAGCCATGCGATCTGAAATTAAAGATGAAGCTGCCGCACGTGAGAATGGATATCAATAACAACGAAGTTAGCCGCCGATGTGCGGCTTTTTTCATTTCTATCGTTTTTTCGACGAATATGTTAAGATAACGTTAGTATATATAAAATGAGAACGGGGGAAGAAACTTGAAGGTCGTTGAGAAACAAATTGAAGTACGATATGCAGAAACGGATCAAATGGGTGTTGTTTATCATGCAAACTATCTTGTTTGGATGGAAATAGGAAGAACACAATTCATTAAAGAATTAGGTTTTCATTATGCTGATATGGAAAAAGAAGGAGTCATATCACCGGTAACGGACTTGCAAATTTCATACAAAAAACCGCTACATTATGGAGAAACAGCGACAGTCAAAACGTGGATTGAGTATTATGATGGCATTCGTGTTACATACGGTTATGAAATTTTAACGCCCGATGGAGAGATAGCAGCAACGGCTACTTCACAACATGTTTGTGTCAAACGCGATTCATTCCGGCCGATCTCTATAAAAAAATATTTTCCTGACTGGCATGAAGCATATGAGCAAGTTAAAAAACAAGCATGAAGCGAGTGATAGAAGGTTATGGAACAATTGAGGAAAAATACATTGTTAGAAGCGCTTGGGATTGAATTTGTTGAAATTTCCGCGGGGAAAGTCGTTGCCACTATGCCGGTTGATGAGCGAACACGTCAGCCGTTTGGAGTTCTTCATGGTGGTGCGTCTGTTGCTTTAGCAGAGACAGTTGCAAGCATAGGTGCTTATGAGCTCGTCGATAAAGAAAAGGAAATCGTCGTCGGACTAGAGATTAATGCTAATCATATTCGAAGTGTTCGCGACGGAAAAGTAACGGCGACAGGAACGGTGCTTCATCGCGGTAGAACAACAATGGTTTGGGATATTAAAATTGCCGATGAAAAAGAACGGCTTGTTTCTGTTTCCCGCTGTACGATTGCGATTTTGCAAAAAGAGCGATAAAAAAGAGGCTGTTTTTTGTAAAGGTCTGACTGCCGCAAATGGGTGACTATAAATATTGCCACTGCGGAGTCTGACCTTCAGCCTCTTGACTATGTAAATTATTCATAAAGAAAAACAGGTTCTCCCCACTGTTCATCGAAATCAACAATTAAATTATGTTGATCAAAGTACCACATGTCCCCTTGTTCAATAAAAAATGTAATGCCGTCGATGACGGTTTGCACTCCTGGAGATAGCGGTGCTTCTTTATTAATTCCAAGGGAAAACCCTTTTTGAACGTTACTGCATCCGCCATAGCGAGCGAAAAAACGCACGAAATCACCTTGCTTTAAGTCCAACTCCTCTTTATACCATTCCAACGCTTTCGGTTTAATGATGATCTTCATCTTGCAACACCACCTTTCGATATCTCCATTATAGAGAAAAAGTAATGAGGATGCCAGAAATTAGTTGCATAAAAAGAGTCCGACCTAAGTTGGCCAGACCCTCTTTTACACGCGATTAGATTATTGGTTTTCGTTTATTTCTTGTTGTGTATTTTCATCCGTTTGTTCCGTTTGATTTGTTTCAGTACCGTTGTTTTCTTCGTCTGCATTGTTACAAGCTGTCATGAACATGATTGCTAGCAATGAAGCACCAACTTTTAATAGTAAGCTTTTTTTCATTTTCATTCCTCTTCCCCCTAGCAGTTTTATATGCCGAATGAATCGGCTCAATTCAGATTATATGGTAATTCGTCCAATATTTGTGTTATTTAACCGAATCTATACAAAAAGATAACAAAATTCAAACGATATTGATTAAATGTTTAAATTTTTACACAGATTAAACATAGTGGAAAGGAGTGAGAAAATCCGATGAAGCAAAAGCCTCATTCAATGAAGCTGAGCTATGAATCAGACGGGATAATGGGAGAAAAAAGAACGGCAAAAGCAGTATCTAAGCAGCAAGATAAAGAGAAAGAATTTTTTAATACAACTCAATCAAGTGAGTAAAGCGGTTAGGTGGGTTGATTAACCAATAAAATCGAGATAAAGCCGGTTTTTATTTAAGTAGCTTTTCTGCCGAAGTCAGCTAAGTGAAACGCTTAGTTGACTGGGCATGTGGGCGCATGCCTAATCAGAACGGAGAACGCTTGGCGGACAATTGTATTTTTCCGCTGGCGTTCTCGTTCGGGTATTACGACAGAAAAGGGTGAATCACCGAGAAAATAGTTATAAGTAGATAATCAACACTCATGGTAAGCGGTTGCTATAAGGCAGCTGTTTTTTTATTTTTTATAAAAATCAATAAAGGAAAGAAAAAATCGTAAAAATGATGATTTTTATTCGATTTTTGCTATACAAATAAGCGTTTGAACGTTATCATTAATCGAGAAAGATGTTTTAATGAGAGGAGTGAAGTTTTCGTATATGAGTAGGCAAAGTTCACCAGAACCAGAACCGGAATCATACGAGGAAGCACTATTTTCTTTTCAAATGAACGAGCTACTCAATGATCGAAAACGAGCTCCATTTGAAAAGAAAAGATAGAAACTTTCCTCGTCTGTAAAGGAGGAAGTTGTTATGATGAACATCTATTTATCAAAGAATGATGGCAAATTAGAAGAAATTCATGAACTGCAAAATGGTTGCTGGATTAAATTGGTGGCGCCGACAGAAGAGGAAATTCGTTATATTGCCAATCATCTTGATATTCCTATTGATTCGATAAAAGATGCGCTGGATGATGAAGAACGTTCACGGATTGAAAAAGAAGACAACCATGTTTTAATTATTGTTGATATTCCGATTATTACACATGATGAAGTGGATGGAGCAATATACGAGACGATTCCAATTGGTATGATTATTACCAATACATGCTTTATTACTGTTTGTATACAAGAAAATCCGATTTTTGAGGAATTTACAAAAAATAAAATTAAAAATTTTTATACATTCATGAAAACGAGATTTGCGTTGCAAATGTTATATATGATTTCTACGTATTATTTACGTTATTTGAAGCAGATTAACCGCAAAACGAGTGCAATCGAAAAAGCACTTCATCAGTCGATGAAAAACAAAGAATTATTTTCCCTATTAAGCATGGAAAAAAGCTTAGTCTATTTTATGACATCGCTTAAATCGAACAATATCGTGATGGAGCGGCTCTTGCGGCTTAATTATTTACGGATGTATGAAGATGACCAAGATTTGCTACAAGATGTCATTATCGAGAACAAGCAGGCGATTGAAATGACCGAAGTCTACAGCAGCATTTTAAGCGGAATGATGGATGCATTTGCCTCTGTCATTTCTAATAATGTGAACATTGTGATGAAGTTTTTAACCGCCATTACAATCGTCTTATCGTTACCGACAATGGTGGCAAGCTTTTACGGAATGAATGTGCCGATTCCATATCAACATTCCCCTTATTCGTTTATCATCGCGATGTTAATATCAGTGTTGTTATCAAGTATTACTGCGTTTATTTTTTGGAAAAAACGTTATTTTTGAGCGGGAGCAGCAAGCCTCTCTCGTCCAGATATAGAGGAAATAGGGGATATGGTGGGATGACAGCCTCATTTTTTTGAGGCTGTCATCCCACCAGAAAGAACGAATTTCATTGCATCCTCAGGCTTAATATCCAGAACCTGAATTTGTTCTTTCGGAATTAAAAATGTGATGCCGGCAACTTGAAAGGTTTGCGGAATATAAACAGCAACATGGTCTTTTAACGGATTAAGAAATGTTTCTACTTCTTCCGATGTAATAAAACCTATACATTTCATTCCTGTATTCGGCAATTCAACGAGCACAACTTTTGAGAATGAACGTTTTTCTCCGACAAACGAAGCAACCGTATCCTTTATAACCGAATAAACAGTTTTAATAAGAGGGATGCTTTCTAAGAGCCGGTCGACTAGTTTTATAATCTGGCCACTGATATATTGAGTAGAGAGCCAGCCAAGGAATGTGATTAAAATCATCGTGCATAAAATGCCAATTCCGGGTATATATGAATCTTGTAAATACGGTTTTAGATACTTTCCTAATAATCCATCAAAAAATGAAAACACTTTATAAAACACATAAACCGCGAGAATAATTGGAACAATCGTCAAAACTCCATTTAAAAAATTTTTTAACAAAAATTTCATTCTCATTTCTTCCTTTCCTACTTATCTTCATTATTAAAGATTAGCAATATTCCTTTTCATTCACAAGAGCATTACTCATATAAATATACACGAAAAGGTTTAAGTATGGATACTATTGAGAAGCTAATTAAGTGATGCATGAACGAAAGCCCTCTATTTATTCGAAAATAACCGTATGCTCGACATTTATCTAGCGATTCACAGGCAACTGTCAAAATTGATGAGGGTGTTAGCAGGTGAAAATGAACATATAACATTTCTGAATATACCGTTGATGATGATCAGCGAGTATTTGTTTTTAACCATGTAAAATTTAATATGTCATGAAAACGGGGCTGATCCATTAGTGTCTGACCTTACGCGTAGTTCACAATATATAGCGTTTTTATTCATAATTATGTCCTATATATGTTGTGGGGGCTGACAAGAGCTTTTAGGTCAGCCTCGTTTTTATGTATAAACGATCAAGTAAAAACCGAACATTAAAAATAAATGTGTTTTAAAAAGTTCGTTTATTATATTGACTATTTGTACCAATATTGGTATATTTACAAATGGAAAAAGAAATATAACGAATTTTATGGGGGATATATATATGAAAGCTCATTATGATGTCATTGTTGTCGGGGCTGGACCGGCAGGAATATTTACATGTTATGAGTTGACGTTAAAACTGCCTGGAGCAAACGTGTTATTAATAGATAAAGGACACGATATTTATAGAAGAAATTGTCCAATTTTGCAAAAGAAAATTGAAAAATGTCCACCACCTGCGGGGAAAAAAGATTATGCGGGGTGTGTTCCGGCATGTTCAATCACGAACGGATTTGGCGGCGCTGGTGCATATTCTGACGGAAAATTTAACATTACAAGTGAATTTGGTGGCTGGATGACCGATTATCTTCCAGATTCAACGGTGATTGAACTCATTAAATACGTCGATCAAATTAACTTAAAACATGGAGCAACAGAAACGATTACGGATCCAATGACAGAAAAAGTAAAGGAAATTGAACGGCGCGGATATGCTGTAGGACTGAAATTACTTCGTGCTTATGTGCGTCATTTAGGTACAGAACAAAACTTGGAGATTTTAAAAAGTATATACGAATATTTGCGTGAACGAATCGATATGGTATTTAAAATAGAAGTCGAAGACATTGTAACGGAAAAAGAAAAAGATCATCACAGTATAAAAGGAATTGTATTAAAAAACGGAGAGGTTATTACTGCTGAAAAAGTCGTGATCGCTCCAGGGCGTGATGGCTCTGCCTGGCTGTCAAAAATTTTGAAAAAACGACGCGTTCGCATGATAAATAACCAGGTAGATATCGGTGTTCGTGTAGAGACATCCAACATTGTAATGGAAGAAATCAACGAACATTTATATGAAGGAAAATTTATTTTTAATACTTCGGTAGGCACGCAAGTACGAACATTTTGCAGTAATCCATCCGGGCATGTTGTTGTTGAAAACCACTCCGGCATTATGCTTGTCAACGGTCATGCCTATAAAGATCCGAAGCTTGGCAGCAATAATACAAACTTTGCTTTACTTGTTTCGCATAAATTTTCCGATCCGTTTGATAAACCGAATGAGTACGCCCATGAAATTTCCCGTCTTGCCAATGCCTTGTCCAATGGCGGAGTGATCGTGCAAAAATACGGGGACATTTTAAAGGGAAGACGTTCGACAGAAAAACGAATTAAAGAGGGATTCATTGAGCCGACATTAAAAGAAGCGGTGCCCGGTGATTTAGGTCTTGTCCTGCCGTATAATACAATGAAAAGTTTAATTGAAATGACAGAGGCGCTTAATCATGTTACACCTGGTCTTGCTTCTGAACATACGCTTTTTTATGGAGTGGAAGCGAAATTTTATTCCGCCCGTCCAAAGTTAAATGATCGGTTTGAAACGGAAATTTCCGGATTATATGTTGGTGGAGATGGAGCGGGGATTACCCGTGGTCTCGCGCAGGCAAGCGCATGCGGTGTATGGATTGCCCGCGATATTGTCGAGAAATTGACAAATATAAGGATAAAAGAAACAGTATCTTAAGAAGAGGATGGCCTATAAGTGTCTGATCTCACAAAGCGTATTTCCTAAACATGGTGTGGGAAATATTGTGGTTATGGGGTCTGACACTTTGTTTTTGGTCATCCTCTTATTTTTATATAAAAAATAGTTAACTTTCATTTTGTAAAGGTTGACAATTAGCTCTCTGATACAATACCATTATTGTAATAACGTGGAAAGGGGAGAAGGAGAATGGTAGATTGGTTAGCATTAGCTGATCGCGTACTAGAAGGTAGAGAAATAACAGATGAAGAGGCAGAAGCGATTTTAGACTGTCCAGATGAAGAACTGCTTTTATTGCTACAAGGGGCATATAAAATTCGCAGAACTTATTATGGAAACAAAGTAAAATTAAACATGATTATTAACGCCAAATCCGGATTATGTCCAGAAAATTGTGGTTATTGTTCACAATCATCCATATCTACAGCGCCAGTGAAAACATACAAAATGGTTGATAAAGAGACACTCATACGCGGTGCGGAAGAAGCACATCGTATGCAAGTGGGGACATATTGTATTGTTGCAAGCGGGCGTGGTCCGAGCGAAAAAGAAATCGATACTGTTGTTGCGGCCGTTCAGGAAATTAAAGAAAGATTTGGTTTAAAAATTTGTGCCTGTTTGGGAATTTTAACGCCTGAACAAGCGAGCCGATTGAAAGAAGCCGGGGTTGACCGCTACAATCATAATATTAATACTTCAAAGGAACATCACCCGAATATTACCACCTCACATACATATGATGACCGCGTGAGGACAGTTGAAACGGTTAAACAGGCGGGAATTTCTCCATGTTCCGGCGTGATTATTGGCATGAAAGAAACGAAACAGGATGTCATCAATATGGCACGCAGTTTAAAACTGCTTGATGCAGACTCCATCCCGGTTAACTTTTTACATGCCATCGATGGTACACCGCTGGCTGGAACAAACGAATTAAATCCTAGATATTGTTTAAAAGTGTTAGCGCTGTTTCGCTATATCAATCCGACGAAAGAAATCCGGATTTCTGGAGGCCGTGAAGTGAACTTACGAAGCCTTCAACCGTTGGGGCTATATGCAGCGAATTCGATTTTTGTTGGCGATTATTTAACAACAGACGGCCAAGAGAAGTCAGAAGATTTCAAAATGTTGGAAGACATAGGATTTGAGATTGATTTTGCGAATAAAGAACAAGTTGTTCAATTGTAAGAAGAGGCTGGCTCTGCATGGTGCAATTCCATGCTTGAGCTGCCTTTTTTCTTTAGAGGAAAAACTTCATCATTGTTTGTCTGAGATACGGTTAGAACGACAGAAAAAGAGACAAATTATAGGTAAATAAACTTATGGACGGGGAGTGAAATTGTGAATCCTCCTATTTATGAATGTATTATCATCGGCGGCGGAATTGCTGGATTGCAAGCAGCGATTCAACTCGGAAGGTATCGTCATCACGTGCTTGTTGTAGATTCCAATAATGGACGTTCAAACCTTTGTCGGGCTTATCATAATTTACTTGGCTGGCCTGATGGGGTTAGCGGTGAGACATTGCGTGCACTCGGTCGTAAACATGCGACAAGGCTAAACATTCATTTTGTAGAAGATGAGATCATTGATGCTCAAAAAAAGGGAGACGTATTTTTGTTACAAGGCAAAAGGGGTTGTAATTACTTAGGAGAACGGATTTTATTAGCAACCGGCGTTAAAGACCGCGTTCCACCGATTACTAACTTAATCCCATGCTTAGGAACGAGCGTATATGTTTGTCCAGATTGTGATGGATATGAAGTGGCAAATAAAAAGGTGATTGTACTTGGTGCAGGAACAACAGGAGCAAATATGGCTATCACATTGCTTTATTGGACAAAAGATATTATTTATATCAACCATGATGGAGAAGATTTATCAATCAACTTAAAAAGTGAACTAATGCAACAAAAGATTCAGTATATTCGCGAGCCTATTGAGGAGGTGCTTTTGGATAAAGAAGGACAATTTTGTGGAGTGCGTCTGCAAAGCGGAATGGAGTTGTCAGCAGAAAGAGGCTTTATCGCTTTTGGCAACAACAAAGTTAATACAGAATTAGCGAAAAGATTAGGTGTGGAGCGGCTTGAAAACAAACATATTCCAACCGATCCGCGCACGAAACAAACGAATATGGAAAATGTCTGGGCGGCAGGAGATATTGGCGTCCACTCCGAGCAAGTGTCGATTGCTATGGCGGAAGGAGTACAAGCCGCGATTTGGATTCATAAAAGCATCTTAAATTCAAAAAAGTAATCAAGTAAAAGGGCTGACTGATCAGCCCTTTTTTATTTTCATGAAATTTTACTTTTTATCATACATTTCACTAAAAGACATCTCATGATTATTAGGGGGGACAGTGATGGAACGAACCTATTTGATCAAACCACATCTCAGGCGCGATTATCCGTTCGTTTCGTACGGAAGAGGCGTCTATTTATATGATGTGGCTGGAAAGCGATATTTGGACGGTTGTTCCGGCGCAGTCACCGCTAACATTGGGCATGGGGTTGAGGAAATCATTCATGTCATGAATGAACAAGCAAAAAAAGTAGCATTTGTATATCGTTCCCAATTTACAAGCGAGCCGGCTGAAAAATTAGCAGACAAGTTGAGTCAGCTGGCACCCGGCGGAGAATACGGGACATTCCTTGTCAACAGCGGCTCAGAAGCGACGGAAACAGCGATGAAGATCGCAATTCAATATTGGCAAGAAAAAGGAAAGATGGGAAAAAATAAAATTTTGTCTCGCTGGCTGAGTTACCACGGTATCACAATTGGCGCGCTTTCGATGTCAGGACACCCGACGCGACGTGCACGCTTCGTCCCTTTATTAGAGGACTTTCCATCCATTTGCGCCCCTTATTGTTATCGCTGTCCGTACCATTCCACTTATCCTTCATGTCAGCTGCAATGTGCACGCGAACTAGAGCAAGCAATTGAACGCATCGGTGCAGAGCATATTGCAGCATTTATCGCTGAACCGATTATCGGTGCAGCTGGAGCAGCCATTACTCCACCAGACGGATATTATGAAAAAATTCGCGATATTTGTAATAAATACGACATTTTATTGATTGTCGACGAAGTCATGACCGGGCTTGGACGAACAGGGAAAATGTTCGCAATCGAACATTGGAATGTGCAGCCGGATTTGATTACTCTTGGAAAAGGGTTAGGGGCTGGCTATACTCCTATTGCGGCAACGCTGGCAAGCAAACAAGTATTAGAGCCGATTTTTGAAGGCTCCGGCGTGATTATGAGTGGGCATACATTAAGCGCCAATCCGCTATCAGCAGCAACGGCTCTTGCGGTATTGAGCTATGTTGAAACGCACCGTCTGCCAGAAAAAGCAGCAGAAACAGGTCGATATTTATTTACTCAATTAACTTCTTTTAAAAAGCGGTTTCCATGGATTGGCGATATTCGCGGCAAAGGATTGCTTATCGGTATAGAATTTGCGGTTCCCAACGCGAAAGGCATGCTTCCAAGTCCATTATCATTTACGGAGTTAGTCGTCACAAAGGCGCAACATCTTGGTCTGCTTGTATATCCAGCAGCTGCAGGTAATGGAAGAGATGGAGCGGCTATTATCATTGCCCCGCCGTTAACGATTACAAAAGAAGAAGTCGATGAACTCATTACGTTGCTCAAACAAACTTTTTTACAGCTAGAGCGTGAACTACCGATTGGTGGTGATGACGATGATGAATAATGAATTTGGTAAAGTCATTTCCTTACATGAAGCGGTACAGCATATTGACGATGGCTGTTCTTTAATGGTTGGCGGTTTTGGTGGAATTGGCTCCCCGCCTTCCTTGATTGAGGCTATTTTAAATAAAGAAGTCAAAAATATGACGTTAATTTGTAATGATACCGGATTTCCAGACATTGGTGTTGGTCGTTTAGTGAGCAGGGGAAGAGTGAAAAAAGCGATTGTTTCCCACATCGGCTCCAATCCAGCTGCTGGAAAATTAATGCACGAGGGAAAATTAGAAGTTGAATTTTCACCTCAAGGTGTCCTTGTTGAACGTATTCGTGCCGGCGGTGTCGGACTTGGCGGAATACTCGTCGATATCGGGGTTGATAATGAATGGGTGGCAAAAGGAAAGCAAGTGATTGAAGTAGACGGAAGGCGCTACTTATTAGAATTGCCGCTTACAGCCGATGTGTCAATTGTGTATGCGAAAAAGGGAGATCCATTTGGAAATTTAATTTACGACAAAAGTGCGCGCAATACCAATCCATATGTTGCGATGGCAGGGCATATCACGATTGCTGAAGTAGAGGAGATTGTTCCTCTTGGTCAGTTAAATCCGGAGGAAATTATTACTCCCGGCATCTTTATTAACCACATTGTCCAAAGTAAAGGAGTGAATTGGAAATGGGCTTGGGAGTAAGAGAACGGATGGCAAAACGTGCGGCAAAAGAACTGAGAAGCGGAATGATTGTTAATCTTGGAATCGGTATTCCATCGATGGTTCCCGATTATTTGCCGGAAGGTGTGCGCGTTATATTTCAATCGGAAAACGGAATCCTCGGCATGGGAGAAAGTCCAAAAAAAGGGGAAGAAGATGCTAATTTATGCAATGCAGGTGGGTATCCGGTTACGGTCATAAAAGGTGCTTCTTATTCAGACAGCGCCACTGCATTTGCCATGATACGAAAAGGATTAATTGATGTTACCATGTTAGGTGCATTACAAGTAAGCGAGAAGGGCGATTTAGCGAACTGGATGATTCCCGGCAGGCGTGTTCCTGGAATTGGCGGAGCAATGGAGCTGGCGCAAAAAGCGAAGAAAGTCGTCGTGGTAATGAATCATGTAAATAAACATGGTGAGCCGAAAATCGTAAAAGCGTGTACATTGCCGCTGACAGCGAGAAAATGCGTTCATTTGATCATTACAGATATGGCAGTGATGGAAGTAACAACAGAAGGTCTGTTATTAACAGAAATTATGGAGCCATATGATTTAAACGATGTGTTGCAATGTACTGCAGCACCGTTGATGATTTCAAAATCTTTAAAGCGTGTTTAGTAAGGGAAAAGGAGAGGGAAAATGAAACATTATCAAAAGATGATTCACGAATGGTTGAACGTTCAGCGGAAAAACGGCATCCGCTTATTAACGCAATTAGTGCAACAGGCGAGCACACAAGGGAATGAAGCAAAAGCGCAGGCAATCGTTGTTGAGAAATGCCGCCAGCTAGGTTTAGAGATTGATATATGGGAGCCGGATGGAGAAAAATTGAGAGAACATCCGTACTTTATTTCCCCCCGCACCGATTTTTCGAACAGTCCGAATGTAGTTGGTATCTTGCGAGGCACAGGAGGGGGGCGTTCTCTCATTTTAAACAGTCATATTGATGTTGTCCCTGAAGGAGAAGTGGAACAATGGGAAGATGAGCCGTATAGCGGAGCAATAAAGGGAGGAAAAGTTTACGGGCGTGGTGCTTCTGATATGAAAGGGGGAACCGTTTCTTTTCTGCTCGCGCTCGAAGCCATCAAGGCTGTAGGAATTCGTTTGAAAGGAGATGTCATTTTTCAAAGTGTCGTTGAAGAAGAAAGCGGAGGGGCGGGAACTCTTGCAGCTATTTTAAGGGGATATAAAGCTGATGGGGCAATCATTACAGAGCCAACAAACATGAAATTGTTTCCGAAGCAGCAAGGCTCGCTTTGGTTTCGTATTACCGTACATGGAAAATCGGCTCATGGTGGAACGCGCTACGAAGGAGTCAGCGCAATTGAAAAAGTGAAAATGGTCTTAGAGCAGCTTCAAGAGTTAGAGTTAGAGCGAAACGCTCGTGTTGTTGACCCGCTCTTTCAACATATTTCCATTCCGGTTCCGATTAACGTTGGCAAAATTGAAGGAGGAACGTGGCCTTCTTCTGTACCGGACCGAGTCGTCATTGAAGGGAGAATGGGCGTAGCGCCGAACGAAACGGTGGAGATGGCCAAACAAGAAATGGAGCATTGTGTAAGCGTAATCAATCAGAGTGATAACTGGTTTCAAACGCATCCTGTCGAACTAGAGTGGTTCGGTGCTCAATGGCTGCCAAGTTCGATTGATGAAAATCATCCGCTTGTAGCAGTTTTAGCGGATGCGTACAAACGTGTTAAAGGAGAAACACCAACGGTTGAAGCGTCTCCATGGGGAACAGATGGTGGATTACTTTCGCAAGTCGGCCAAATTCCAACGATTGTATTTGGACCGGGCACCACTGCTGTTGCCCATCATCCGAACGAATATATTGAAATCGACAACATGTTGATAGCGGCAGAAATTCTTGCTTTAACGATTATTCATTGGTGTGAAATCGATGAAGCGGGGGAAAGAACGTCTTAATGACTAGATTATGCAGCAATGTCATTCGTTTTCTCTCACCGTTTGTCATTTCAAGCGAACAATGAACAGAAGGACTGGACGCAATTGAACAGACAATCATGCATCATTTGTAAAAAGATGTATGAAATGACCTTTTACATCGTATGCATGGTAAAAAATGCGTGTAATGGAAGGAGGTGCTGTAGCTTGCCCATCTAATCAATGTTACGTGAACAAAGAAACATACTGGTGCCATATCATTTATGATGATTTTAACAAAAGGCTCAGGGTGGAAGATTATCGTGGTCATTTATATGAGTTCATTCAGTATATAGAAAAGGAGGCAAAGCAAAAATTATATGAAAAAATCATTATAAAAGCGAGATTTGAGCATGTTCCTCTTTTTATAGAAAAGGGATTTATTAATGAAGGATGGATTCAAGGCTATTTTAATGGCAGTGATGTTTACTTTTTGGCAAAGTATTTAATAGCAGGGAGAAGACAAAGTGATGACTGGTGTAAAGAAGACGAAATCATTCATTCCATTCAAAGTCAAACGAGATATAACGATTTATCATCTTTGCCTGATGGATTCTTCATGAGAAAAGCAGAAGAAAAAGATGCCGCGGAGTTATCGGGATTGTATAAAACCGTCTTTGCTGTTTATCCGACACCATTGCAGCAGATGGATTATGTATTGCACATACTGAAAAGTGGAACAATCTTTTATGTCATTGAAAAAGACGAACAAATTGTAAGTGCTGCTTCAGCAGAAGTGAACGAGACGTATCATAATGCAGAGTTAACAGATTGTGCGACACTTCCGGAACATCGTAAACACGGATTTATGAAACATTTAATCTACCAACTGGAGATGGACTTACGAAAGAATGGCATATTTTGTGCTTACTCTTTGGCCCGCGCTAAATCCTTCGGGATGAACGCCGTTTTTCACCAACTCGGTTATCAATATGCGGGTCGCTTAACAAATAATTGTTATATTTATCAAGAATTAGAAGATATGAACGTTTGGTTTAAAAATTTAGCTTATGAGCAATAAAACAATAATAACGTGTTACGTCTTTGCCGTGCTTTGCATGTAATAGTAATACATTACGAATGAAGGAGGCATTACGCATGCAAATGCAATTATATAAACCAAAGCGGCATTGGAAAGAAATTGAGCTTTGGAAAGATGTAACAGAAGAGAAATGGAATGATTGGATCTGGCAATTGACGAACACCATCCGTACGCTTGATGATTTGAAAAAAGTTATTCATTTAACACCAGAAGAAGAGGAAGGGGTGAAAATTTCAGCAAAAACTATTCCGCTCAACATCACTCCTTACTATGCTTCCTTAATGGATCCAGATGATCCGCGTTGTCCGATTCGCATGCAATCCGTACCTGTTGCAAAGGAACAATATAAAACAAAATATGATTTAGAAGATCCACTTCATGAAGATGAAGACTCTCCAGTTCCTGGTCTAACGCACCGTTATCCTGACCGCGTCTTATTTCTCATTACGAATCAGTGTTCGATGTATTGTCGCTACTGTACAAGAAGACGATTTTCTGGGCAAATCGGCATGGGGGTACCGAAAAAGCAGTTGGATACAGCTATTGAATATATTGCACAAACACCACAAATAAGAGATGTATTATTATCCGGTGGAGATGCGCTATTAGTCAATGACCAAATCCTTGAATATATATTGAAAAAACTTCGTGAAATTCCACATGTTGAAATTATCCGCATCGGTACAAGAGCTCCTGTAGTATTTCCGCAGCGAATAACAGAAAATTTATGTAGCATTTTAAAAAAGTATCATCCAATCTGGTTAAATACTCATTTTAATACGTCGATTGAGATTACGGAGGAAGCTAAAAAAGCATGTGAAATGCTTGTCAACGCAGGGGTTCCAGTAGGAAATCAAGCTGTTATTCTTAAAGGAATCAATGACAGTGTTGCGATTATGAAAAAGCTTATGCATGATTTAGTCAAGATTCGCGTTCGGCCTTATTATATTTATCAATGTGATTTATCAGAAGGGATTAGCCATTTTCGCGCACCGGTCGCAAAAGGTTTAGAAATTATAGAAGGCTTACGTGGCCATACATCTGGTTATGCTGTACCTACATTTGTTGTCGATGCGCCAGGCGGCGGTGGAAAAATCGCGCTTCAGCCAAACTATCTCATTTCACAAACTCCTGATAAAGTCATTTTGCGTAATTATGAGGGAGTCATTACTTTTTATCCGGAGCCGAAAGACTATGTAGCAGGTACAGCTGAAGCATATTTTCAAAAAATATTTCCTGATTTCGCGGAGAAAAAATCGACAACGGGAATTGCAGCGCTTGCAAACGAATCCAAATTCAATATTGTTCCGGAAGATCTTCAGCGCATTGAGCGCCGACGGGCATACGAAACCAATCCTGACCATAAGTCATTAAAAGATTTTCGTCAAAAGCGTGACGAAATGAAAGAAAAGAAATTTGAAGCGATGTTAAAGAAACTCAATAACAGAGAGGAGAAAGAGCAGCAATGAAATGTCTCTGGTGTACATCTACCAACGTAAAACCGATCGCAGCCACCGTTTATTGGGAATTACCTGATGGCACGCGGGCAATTGAAATAACGAATACCCCCAGTATCTCTTGTAACGAATGCGGAATCGTTTATCAAGAAGACGACATCGTTGAGAGCATAGAAGATCAGTTATTTTTAATTGATACAAAATCTCTTGTCCAAAAGATGGACTATGATCAATTAATGAGTCAGCCGAGAATCTTAAAAAGAAACTATTTCAAATTTATGGATTAAAAAAGCTTCACAAAATGTAAAAAAATCATTACAATATGTAAAAATTAAGTATGTAAGAGGTGAGGAGAAATGAGAAAATCGTTTTATCATTATTTACTCACGTTTCGCGATGGTCAAAAAGATGATCCGTTTGTCAGCTTTGCGAATCATGCCTATCATGATCACGGTTTTCCAAAATCATCTTCAGATTATGATGAGATTAGCAGATACCTTGAGCTAAATGGGGATTATTTAGAGAGTATGAGCATATTTGACCAAATTTGGGAACGGTATATGCAAGAGATGTGGATCGTTTATTGATGAACAGTTTTTGAAAGCGTTAACAAATGTGCTTTCTATCAATCACCATCAACCTGGCACAATAAGTGTCGGGTTTTTTTGTATATGCATATAATACTATACGCGGACTAGAAAACTTCAAAAAGGAGGGAAAGTAATGGATTTTGAGCAAAAACCGAAGTTTGCCATAGGAGATATTGTTGTGAATTTGTTATATGGCACGGTTGGAACAATTACCGATATAAAAATGTTTGATGGAACATTTTTATATGAAATTAATCATAGCAATAGTCTATTTCTTGAACATACATTAATATTACTTTCCGATTTTGATGGTGATTTATTAGTGATAGAAGAAATTGAAGTTGAATTGCCATATTTTTTGGGAGAAATGGTTCAAGTGAGAAATCAAGGTTCCGATTTGTACAAAATCGTAGGCGTGCGTACAGAAATTTGGCGTTATCAAGACGAGGGATGGGAGGAAATTATATATGAGCTTACGCGTCTTACAGACGGAAAAATGCTCGAAGCAAGTCCGGATGAACTTATACCGATCGCTCCCAACGACCACTCGCTTGTTTTCGTGCAAGATATTGTTTCGCTATCACCTATTTTCAATGATGAGTCGGAGTGGGAAGAAGGAATGCATATGTATGGAAAATCGGAAAAAGAATGGTGGCAGGCAAAAAAAAAGTATAAAGAAATGGTTGACGAACTTTTAGATATTTACAATGATTATAAACGGTTATATGAGTGGTTTCATGATGAAGAGTATAAAAAAGTGATGAAGATGACGTTGAAAAATCTGCAAAATTTAGTGACTAAGAAACCAAACGGGTAGCAGCTACATTTGAAAAAATTGTATAAGGATATACAGAAAATAAGGGATGCCTAAAAAAACAATGATTTTAAACAGCCAATCTGTCATCGTTTCCATCCATTTTGTCATTGTCTCATCCATCCGCTCTCCATTTGTGACCTCAATATGCTTGTCCATTTCTTATGTTTCTCCTTTCGTGTTTAGCTATCACTAATTTATTTTGCTGAAATGGATATTATACATAAGATTCAAAAAATTCTTTTGTCATAAAAAGGAGTACATGGACATAAAACAATACAAAGGGGGCGATGTTGTGAAAGAAATTGAAGTAGTAATTGATACGGAAGAAATTGCAGAATTCTTTTACAATGAGCTGATTCGTCGAGGCTTTATGCCGACAAAAGTGGAACTCGAGGAGATTGCGGATATTACGTTCGATTACTTAATTGAAAAATGCATTATTGACGAAGAATATGAAATAGAAGACTAACCAATGAAAATAGGGGCCGACCCAAACGTGTCTGACCTCACGCGAAAACCATGATACATAGTATATATTGTGGTTGTGGAGTCTGACACTTTGCTTGAGGGTCGGCCTCTTTTATTTTGACCATTAATCATCGGCAAGACTTAAATTCAGTAGGAGCCGTTCAAAACAGAAATTGTTTCGATCGGGCTAATGAAGATAATTCGATGATATTCGTCAAGTAGTTATCGGTTAAGTCGCAGTTTTTGAAAATAGGAATCGTGTGAAGATGTTTCACCACTGATAAATCATCAAACCAATCATCTTGTTCTGGATACCGGTGCTTTATGTTTGGCCACGCATTCACTAGTTTTGGACTATAAATAGAAGCCTTTTTTCGCATTTTTACAGTATGAAAGAAAAGGTGCGGCCAAAAGTCGGCGCGTGAGCCTGTATGTGGAGTGTTCAACGCAAACTCGTAAGCCCCGTTGTATATCTTTTTATGATGAAACAACATTCCATATAGCGTTTTGCCGATTACGATGCGATGGTCAACATTTGCAAAATCGTGAATGGTTGTTCCGGCAAGTCTCACCTTATTTTTGTCATAAAAAGGGATGAGGACATCGGTAAATCCTAACCATTGTTGAAGCAAGAATGATAGTGTTTCAAGAACATGCTCTTGAAAAAACGGCTGTTCAATGACATGTTTTTGAATATGTTGCTGTTCATTGATGATTAAGGCAACGGTCAGCAACGATGAATTTTTCGTAAGTAAAAAATGCTCCCAAAACGGTCGCATAAACGAAGACACCGAAAAATTCGGCAACAAATGAAAAACGTTCTCCCCTCTTCGTTTACTTTCTTCATATAAAAGAAGCTGAGGATAGGCATCTTGAAAAATAAACGCATTCGCACGTTCCAAACATAAAAAAAGCGGCTCAATTTGTTTTTTAGAAATAATATTTCCAATGATGTCTCCTTTTAAATCTGTCATATTCCAGCCACCATTTCTTGAAACAGTATGGGCTAAAAACGCCCAATGCACTTCTGGACAGCGCTGAAAAAATGAAAAATACGCTTTGGTGCGCGTAATATTATTCAGATTGCCTTCTTCTGTTTGCTTTTTAATCAATGAAACGAGCTCCTTTTCTGCTCCGATGGCAACTTTTGTCTGAGGAGAATTGGAAGTTAAGGCCTTTTCTAATTGTTCGCTAATGAATATTATGTTGTCGCGTGTAGTGATTGGCATTTCTGTTTTTTTTATGAAAAATTTTGTCAACGTACCGAATGAATGAGCAAGATAGGAAAACATTTTTGTTAAAAAACCCATTAAAAAAATCCTCCTAGAAAATGTTTGATGATGTGAAACTTTTATCGCTGCAATCCGTATATATGAATAGTCTGTTATAGAGGAGAGATTTTATGTTAAGGAAGCTATTAAAAGCGATTTTTACAAAAAATTCAAGTCATCATAAACATCGTTGGAGCAGTAGTGATCATTTGAAAATGTACCACTCTAAAACACACCATTCCAAATATGGTCATCATCATTATCAAAAGAAATATCATAGCGGAAGTTTCTTTTCGAGCTTCCTTGATAGCTGATGAAGAGGTGGAATTGGCTTTACGCGGGTATTGAGCATTTTTTGGAGCGTCCGTATCAAGTGGGAAAAATCATCAATCATCGCTATCGTATAAAAAATTGTCTCGGGATGGGGAGTTATGGAATTACGTATATCGCATGGGACATTGTAACGAATCAGTATGTCGTGTTAAAACAGATGCGAAAAACCAAAAGAAACAAAGGGACACTTTCCTTTCAACGCGAAGCCCAAATATTGAAAATGCTTAAGCATCCGCGCATTCCAAAACTTTATGATTCGTTTATGATTAAAGATATTCCGCACCTTGTTATGGAACTCATTTCCGGAAAAACAGTCGAAGACTTGATTTTTAAGGAAGGGAAAACGTTTACGGAACGAGAATCTTTTGAGTTGTTAATTGATATTTTAGCCATTGTACAGTATATGCATCAAAACGGAATTGTTCATCGTGATTTACGTATTCCCAATATCATTCTCAATGAAGGAAATGCGTATGTGATTGATTTTGGCTTAGCGCGATTTTTAACAGAAAGCGAGCGAATGAATAACGACGATGTGATTGAAAAAAAATTGCGAAGAGAAATCAGTGTAAAAAGTGACTTTTATGCGTTGGGCCATTTTATGTTGTTTTTATTATATTCGACATATGAACCAACGGTGAAAGAAGAGCGGAGTTGGGAAGAAGAGCTTTCTTTATCGATGGAGGCGCGCTATATTTTGCGGAAGATGTTACAAATTGACACACCATACGAAGATATTCATGAATTAAGCGCCGATATCCATCGTTTATTGCAAAGATGGGGGAATGGAGGAGTCAATGATGTCATTGTTTAACAAAATGCTGGCCAGCATCGGAATTGGAGCAGCGAAAGTCGATACAAATTTAGTTTCTGAGCGTATTGCTTTAGGAGGTGAAGTGAAGGGAGTTGTGCAGATTATTGGCGGAAGCGTAGAACAAACCATTGATGAAATTTATTTGTCTCTTTATTCTACCTATACGGTTGAAGTCAATGACCAAAAGACAACGCGCCAAGCATTAATTGAAAAATGGAAAATTGTCGAGCCATTTACAATTGGTGTGAACGAAAAAAAAGAAATTCCGTTTTCATTTAAACTTCCGCTTGACACGCCGATTTCAGTTGGAAAAACGAGAGTATGGCTTCATACAGGATTGGATATAAAAAATGCCATTGATCCTGCTGATGAGGATTATATTCGCATTGAGCCAACTCCGGTCATGAATGCTGTTTTAGCAGCGATGGAAGGAATCGGTTTTCGTCTTCGTGAAGCAGAATGCGAAGAAGCACCTCTTCCTCTTCGACGCCGTCTTCCATTTGTGCAGGAGTTTGAATACGTTCCAAAAGGCGGCATGTTTCGTGGGAAACTCGATGAAGTTGAAGTGATTTTTTTGCCAAAATCTGAACAAGAGACGGAAGTGCTTATGCAAATCGACCGCCGCGCCCGCGGTCTTGGCAGCTTTTGGGCAGAGGCGCTCGACTTGGATGAATCCATTGTTCGCTTTCAGGCCACAAATGCGGATATTCCGCATTTGCGTGAAAAACTTTCAACACTCATTCAACGATATTGTTAAATGGAAAACGGTTGGGCATAAATCCATTTGCTCAACCGTTTTTCTTTCATTGTCAAAAAGTGTCCATAGAGGCAGCTGGACAAACAAATATTTCATCCATTCGACAAAAGAAGTTTTATTTTGATAAAGGAATCGACAAACATGAAAGCTAATAAGTTTATAAAAAACTTGCTTGAAGGAGTGAATGGCGTTGGTGCGATTATTCATGAATAAAATGTTGAAAGCAAAACAAAAATATAATATCACATTGTTTCAAACGCCAAAGTTCGGTCAAACGAAAGGATATCAACAAGTGTATCATTTATCGATCGATGCTTCTGATCATGAAGAAGCATTAGCGATGGTGTACAAAATGTTTAATGTTCAAGATTTAATGCCAAAAGATTATCATGCCCGTTTTTTAAGTACGGGAGACATATTGTTAATTGATAAAGGCGGTAGGGGACAGTCGTGTTATAAGCTTTGTCCTGGAGGATGGAAAAAAGTAAGCCGTATCCACATTAGTTAAAAATATTAAGAAAATTTTAACAATTAACTTGAAACAGCTGATAATTATGGTATATTTTTATTAAGAGAAAGAATAGCTTATTTGTTTTAGGGGAAAGCATAAAGGGAAAGGAGGTACGTGATGACATTAAGAAAACGAGAAGAGGATAAGTTGAAATTCCCTGCGTTTGCCCCTGGTATTGATGACGATGAAGAGCTCAATCAAGATGCAACAAAAGCGGAAATCTCCCGCGGAGAGTTTACGACAGTGTATAAGTTATCATTTGATGAAGTAGACCCTTCATAATAAAAAAAGAGGCTGTTTTTCTTCAGCCTCTTATACGTTAGGATTTGGTCCGTTTTTTCTCCCTTTAGCGGAATATTCCTTGGCATGTGCCGTTTCTTCAGCAAGTAATGCTTCTTTTGGGATATGGTTGTTCTTCTTTTGGCCATTAATGCGATTGCGGTGCTTTTTACCCATGATCAATTCCCTCCTTTATGCTGTTCAATGTTTAGTTTGTACGTTCAAAGCTGATTCATTTACGGAATTTGTTGACAAATAGAAATGGAGAATTGTGAAATGTGGGCGGTTTTTCTATCTGTTTGTTTAGGCATCATTTCTATTCTTGCATCACTGTATGTGAAATCAGAGTTAGAGCGAGCGGTAAATCGTCGCCGCAAAATGTTTGCTCTGCATATTGTAAACATATGGATCATTAGCATCGTCATTGCCGGTTCGTATTACATTTTTAGCGGTTTATTTTCAAAAGCAAACGGCATTGAAGTTGTAAAAGAATTTTCTTACATTTTTTTAGTTTCTCTCGAATTTTCAGTCCCGTTTTATATGATTGCCTCTTTCTTATTTGAGGATTGGAAAAAAAGACAGAAGAAATATACAACAAGCGAAGATAGAAAAGTTCTTTATATTAAAGAGAAATATTTATCCTCTAAAAATAATCATTATGATTCCAAAACTTCGTAAAGGGAGACATTCTTTCTTTCTTGATTTTTTGATTAAAATAGTGTAACAGCTGTAATAAACCTTTCAAAAACGATTTTGTCAAGGAACAAAATCGTTTTTCTATTGGAAAAATCATTAAACATTCATTTATTCTTGATACTCGACTTTTTTAGCAATGTTTACTAACCAGTTTCTTCTTTTGCGAGAAATCGTAAATATGGTAAGATGGTAAAGTGTCGATTAGTAAAACAAGGAGGAGTTGTGAATGAGTATACATATTGAAGCGAAGGAGCATGAAATTGCCGATAAAATATTGCTTCCTGGCGATCCACTTCGTGCAAAATATATCGCTGAAACGTTTCTAGAAGGAGCGACATGCTACAATAATGTTCGCGGTATGCTTGGATTTACCGGTACATATAAAGGTCACCGCATCTCTGTACAAGGAACGGGAATGGGTGTACCTTCCATTTCGATTTATATTACAGAATTAATGCAAAGCTATAATGTTCAAACGTTAATTCGCGTTGGAACGTGCGGAGCAATTCAAAAAGATGTGAAAGTTCGCGATGTCATTTTAGCGATGAGCGCTTCCACTGATTCACAAATGAACCGCTTAACGTTTGGTGGAATTGATTATGCTCCTACCGCTAATTTCGAACTGTTAAAGAAAGCATATGACGTCGGAGTCGAGAAAGGATTAAACTTAAAAGTTGGTAACGTCTTTACTGCGGATATGTTTTACAATGATAATGCCGATTGGGAAAAATGGGCCCGCTACGGCATTTTAGCGGTTGAGATGGAAACAGCGGCTCTTTACACATTAGCAGCCAAATTCGGTCGTAAAGCACTTTCTGTTTTAACAGTCAGCGACCATATTTTAACAGGAGAAGAAACAACGGCACAAGAACGGCAAACGACATTTAACGAGATGATTGAAGTAGCGTTAGAAGCGGCAATTAAAGAATGATAAAGAAAAAAGGAACTGACCTAATAAGTGTCTCATCTTGCATGCATTCCACGATACATTATATATAGTTTATTTGTACAAGGTTATGTTCTATATATTGTGTGACACTTCGTTTTTAGGTCAGTTCTTTTTTCATAGCCGATTGTTTCATTAATATTTTTATTAAAGGGAAAAGGTGGAACGATGAAACGATTGTTTTTTTTACTGTTCATTGTATGTTCTGTTTTATTGAGCGGCTGTATGCTGCTTTACTCTCATGAACAGAAAACAAACGATTCAGCTCACGTTAATTCAGAAACAGAAAAAGAACAGAAAGCAACACAAACGTCTAAAACAGATCCGGAGTCAACAATCGATCCAGATTTACTTTTAGAATCACAATATTGGAACGTCATTGAAGTACAAAACGGGATCAATGTCATTATGAATCCTGAGAACATATTATCTCTTGTTAACAAGGAAAATAATTTGCCGGCAAATTACAAACCGAAAGATTTAGTCATACCGAATGTTCCATTTACATTTACGGAACAAAACGTTGATAAGCGTTTTATGAGGGCTGAGGCAGCGAAGGCGCTTGAAAAGATGTTTTCAGCCGCTAAGCAGGCGGGAGTGAATTTAGTAGCTGCTTCGGGATTTCGCTCTTATGAAAGACAGCAGTCATTATTTACACAAGAAGTAGAAAAGGCAGGGAAAGAAAAAGCGATTCATGCTGTTGCGATGCCGGGACAGAGCGAACATCAAACAGGTTTGGCGATGGATATTACAAGTCCAAGCGTGAAAAATGAAATCACGATAGCATTCGGAGAGACACGAGAAGGGAAATGGGTCGCTGAACATGCTCATGAGTTTGGGTTTATTATTCGCTATCCGAAAGGGAAAGAGCAAATTACCGGATATCAATATGAACCTTGGCACATTCGTTATGTTGGTAAAAAAGCGGCAAAGGTTATTTTTGAGCACGGGCTTACCTTGGAAGAGTATTTTCAAGTGGTGAAAAAAATTTAATGCTATTATAATCAATACTCAAAATTTTTACGCCTTCTTTCATATTACAAAACATGGAAGAAGGCGTGTTTTTATCCATTCATTAGATCGTTAATGCTAAAACTAAGTTGTTCTTCATGATGTGAATTTTTTAAACTTTTGTACAGAGGCAACTTTTTTGGTATCGTTGAAAAAAATTATCTATAGATGAAAAAGTTTGTTTAAATCTATATTCATTCATCAAACCAATTTTGTTTCTGTAGACCCACATGATGTAAAATTGGTAAACTAATACATGCAAAATATATGAATGTAAGTTAGGGTGAACGAAGTGAACAAAAACATTGAACCAGAAACGGGAGCTTGGCTAAGCATAGGGGCATATATCGGATTATCCATTATTAAGCTCATCATTAGTTATATAGCCGGTTCGCAAGCTTTGAGAGCAGATGGTCTGAATAACTTGAGTGATATTGTTGTTTCGACAGCGATATTAATCGGTTTAAAAATTTCCAAAAAGCCACGCGACCATAATCACCCATATGGACATTCACGCGCTGAACATATTTCTTCATTGGTCGCAGCTTTTCTTATGATGTTCATCGGCATGGATGTTCTTATCGAAGGATTTCATTCTATCGTTCATTTGAAAAAAGAGGCTCCGGAATGGTTAGCAGCATGGACGGGAGGATTTTCGGCACTAGTCATGCTTGGGGTCTATGCATTTAATAGACGTTTAGCGAAGCAAACAAAGAGCCAAGCGATTGAAGCAGCGGCGAAAGACAATCTTTCTGATGCTCTTGTAAGCATAGGTACGGTCATTGGCATCGTTGGAGCGCAGTTTCAATTATTTTGGTTTGACCCGCTTGCTGCCATCATCGTGGGTATGATGATTTGCAAAACAGCATGGGAAATTTTTTCAGAAACGTCACATATGTTAACAGACGGGTTTGACGAGCATATTTTAAATGAATACAAAAAAGAAATTGCTCTTGTTCAAGGTGTGCAGAAAGTAGCTGACGTGAAAGCAAGAATGTTAGGGAATGAAATCATTCTGGATGTGACGATTCAAGTCGATCCCCAGTTAAATGTCGTCAAAAGTCATGAAATTGCTGATCGAATTGAAGCTGTTATGAAAGAACAACATAATATCCAAACGACCCATGTTCATGTGGAGCCAGCGGTCCATGTTCCAAAAAGGGGCTGACCGAAAAGTGTCTGATCTCACGTGCATTTCACAATATGTCGTTCATTGATCCAATGTCATGTATCGATTGTGTTGCGGGCTCTGACGCTTTGTTTGTCAGTCTCTTTTCTATTGTGAATGCAAAACTAAGTAATCAGAGTAAAATAGTTGGTTATTTGACAAAAAATCGGTATAATCATTTCAAAATGATAAAATAGAGGTTGGGAGAGACAATGAAACTTTACGATTCGATTCTTGATTTAATTGGCAATACACCGATTGTGAAACTAAACAATATTCCTCATCCCGATGGGGCGAATGTCTATATAAAATTAGAATCATTTAATCCTGGCGGAAGCGTCAAAGATCGGCCGGCACTAAATATGATTCGTCGCGCTGAAGCAGAAGGGAAAATTATACCGGGAAAAAGCACCATTATTGAGCCAACATCCGGAAATACAGGAATTGGCTTAGCGATGGTATGCGCTGCAAAAGGCTATCGCTGTATTATTACAATGCCTGATAACGCAACGGAAGAGCGTGTGAAAATTTTAAAGGCATATGGAGCAGAAGTGTATTTAACACCTGCAGCATTACGAATGCAAGGAGCGATTGACAAAGCGGAGCAATTGGCGAATGAAATCCCGGACAGCTTCATTCCGATGCAATTTGAAAACGAAGCGAATCCCGATGCACATCGTGGTACAACGGCAGTAGAAATTCTTGAGGCGTTTGAAGGGAAACTAGATGCTTTTGTGCTAACGGCAGGAACAGGTGGCACTGTAACGGGAACGGGGGAAGAGCTAAAAAAACATATTCCTGATTTAAAAATTTATGTCGTTGAGCCATATGGTTCTCCTGTACTATCAGGAGGCCAGCCTGGTCCGCATAAAATCCCAGGAACTGGGCCGGGATTTATTCCTAAAATATTAAATCGAGAAATTTTTGATGAAATTTTACTCATTAAAGATGAAGAGGCACAAATGATGGCACGGCGTCTTGCAGCAGAGGAAGGGATTTTTGTTGGAGCATCGGGAGCAGCGGCAGCCTATCATGCTGTTCAAATTGCCAAGCAGCTTCCGCCAACTGCCCGCGTCCTTTGTATTGCTCCAGATACAGGCGAACGCTATTTATCATCAGATTTATTTACTCATTGATAGGGGCTGACTGAAAAGTGTCTGACCTCACAATAAATCTATCATATATCATGTTATCATCTAACGTTATGTACTATATAGGATAGTTGTGGGGGCTGACATTTTTCTTTAGGTCAGCCTCATTTTAAAACAACATAAATCCTAGAAAAACGATATGTTTTATCGTATATTATATATTATACTAAGGGAAGGAGGAGTCAAGTTGGCAGAGTTAGCAAAAAGTGAAATAAGAATATCAACAAAACAAACAGATGGTAATCCGAGAAACGTAACTCAACTCATTACGACAGTTGCGTTGGCTGTTTTAATGGGGGGAACTTTATTTTTATACGTTCAAGTATCTCTTCAGCAAGCGCTCTTATATATTTTAGGTGGCATTGGCGGATTTGTATTATATCAAGCTCGTTTTGGTTTTACTTCCGCATGGCGAAAATTTATTTTATATCGTCAAGGGGAAGGCATTCGCGCGCAAATGATTATGATGTTAGCAGCAAATCTATTATTTTTACCATTGATTTTAAAAGGCTCGGTATTCGGACATCCTATATCTGGTTATGTTTTTCCTGTTGGTATGTCCGTTCTTATTGGAGCGTTTATTTTCGGCATTGGGATGCAGCTAGGTGATGGATGCGCCTCAGGTACGCTTTACCATATTGGTGGCGGCGATATGAATGGACTTGTAACATTAATCGGTTTTATTGCCGGGTCCGTCATTGCTACGACTCATTTTGATTTTTGGTTAAATGCTCCTCATTTTGCACCGATTTCGCTCATCCAAAGCTTTGGAGTAGGTTTTGGATTTTTGATTCAGTTTGTAATGTTAGCCCTTGTTTACTACGTGACAATCATCATTGAGAAACGCTACCATGGCAAGCTTGTCTCAACGAGCACGGTCAATCATCATGGTTGGAAAGCGATTTATAAAGGTCCATGGTCTCTTGTATGGGGCGGTATTATCCTTGCTGTTGTGAATGCTCTTATATTAATGATTCAAGGAAAACCGTGGGGAATTACATCTGCGTTCGCACTTTGGGGAGCGAAATTTCTGCAATTGATCGGAACCGAACCAGAGCAATGGGAATATTGGCAAGATCCGACGAGAGCCGCTTCGTTAAAAAATCCATTATATGAAGATGTAACAACGGTGATGGATATTAGTCTAATGTTTGGTGCTTTATTAGCTGCTGCATTTGCCGGTCGTTACGCAAAACCGATTCAGTGGAAGCGGCCGACACGTATGACAGTTGGTGCCCTAATCGGCGGTGTGTTAATGGGATATGGAGCACGCCTTTCCTTCGGATGTAACATTGGCGCTTATTTTGACGGAATTGCTTCTTTTAGCTTACACGGTTGGCTTTGGTTTGTAGCCGCTTTTGCGGGCAGTATCATTGGTGTAAAACTGCGCCCGTACTGCGCGTACAAAAATTAACGGTGAAAACGTGATTTTCCTTTGGGGAAATCACGTTTTTTTATTGCAGAAATGAAGAAACTAATACTAAAAATGGAAAGGGATTAAGATGATGCTATGTTATAATGCTAATACAAAACAAATACAGAGGTTGAAAGCGCCGCACTTACCTCAAGATCACGAAGTATGTTGGCTGCATTTTACGGAACAAACAAAAGAAATGCTCCAAGATTTATTGGAGAAGCTTTCTATTCATCCGTTAGCCAAGAAAGCGTTATTAAACGGAAGTGATTTTCCAAAAGTAGATCAATACGAGAAGTGTGCATTTGTTTCCATCTTTATTGTTAATGATCAGTTTCAAAAAACACAACTGCGAATCATTGCTACAGAACGATATGTTATCAGCTTTACAGAGAGGGAAATAGAATTAGCCAAGAAGCTGTTTGTCCATCTCCAACACCACCCCGATCACCTTTCTCATCCGGGATATATCTTATATGAATTTTTAAATTCAGCGGCGATGGAGTATTTAGAGTTGGTCGATTACATCGCCCGTCATATTCAAGCGCTGGAAAAACAAGTCTTTAAAACGCCGTTTGCCAACGAAATTGGTCATCTCGTATTCCGTTGGAAAGTACGACTGCATGAACTGCGGCAAATCGCGGAAGCACAGGAAGAAGTGATGAAAACGATTGGTCATTCCAATTTTCCTTATGTCAATGAAGAAAGTAATCCGTATATTCAAGATGCCATCGCACGGTTTGCTCGGGTAACGTCGGCTCTAGATACGTTCAGAGAGACGTTGACAGGTATTTTCGATTTACAGTTATCGTTAAAATCTGACCATATGAATGTCATTATGAAAACATTGACGTTAGTCAGTGTTGTTTTTATCCCGATGACATTTATCGCCGGGCTTTACGGAATGAACTTTGAAAAAATGCCAGAATTAAAATGGAAATATGGCTATCTCTATGCGTTGCTACTGATGGCGAGCCTAGGGATCGGCATTGCCCTCTACTTTAAGAAAAAAGGATGGTGGGGTGAGCGCAGCAAGCATCAAAAATAAAGTTTTCTAAGAAAGGTTGACTCATTACTAGGGTCAACTTTTTTATTGTCAGATTGGATTGATAATGGTTTGTAAAAAATAAAAAATATTTATTTAAAATAATTATAAAAAAGTATTGAATTTAAATCTCATTTGTTTATAATAAAAAATGTATTAAATAATAATTATTATAATCTAATAGGGGGTTGCTTAAATGCCAGAAAGACTAGTAGGAAAACAAGCACCGCGGTTTGAAATGGAAGCAGTCATGCCGAATAAGGAATTTAAAAAAGTTTCGTTGGAAGAAAACATGAACAACAAGAAGTGGACCATACTATTTTTCTATCCAAATGATTTCACATTTGTTTGCCCAACAGAAATTACTGCATTAAGCGATCGTTATAGCGAGTTTGCAGAATTAGATACAGAAATCATTGGCGTATCGACAGATTCCGTTCATACCCATCTTGCATGGATCAATACCGAACGTAAGAACAATGGTTTAGGGGCGCTAAATTTTCCGCTTGCATCCGATAAAAATATGAAAGTTTCAAAAGATTACGGTGTATTAATAGAAGAAGAGGGGATTGCGCTTCGCGGTTTGTTCATTATTAGTCCAACAGGAGAATTGATGTATTCTGTCGTCAACCATAATAATATTGGCCGAGATGTTGACGAGACGTTACGTGTTTTACAAGCATTACAAACTGGTGGCTTATGCCCAGCCAACTGGAAGCCAGGACAAAAAACAATATAATGATAGGAAGGTGGATATATAATGAAATTACGTGAGGAAATGCCGGAATTAACAGGTGCGACAGAGTGGATTAATGGAGAAGTGACAAAAGCGGATTTATTAGGAAAGCCAACGCTTATTCATTTTTGGTCTGTAAGTTGCTATTTATGTAAAGAAGCGATGCCGGAAGTGAATGAGCTGCGCGATGAATACGATGATGAACTGAATGTCGTAGCCGTCCATATGCCGCGTTCGGAGGACGATTTAGATATTAATGTCATCCGGCAAATGGCGCTAGCTCATGATATTATTCAACCCATTTTTGTTGATAATGAACATAAGCTAACGGATGCATTTGAAAATAAATATGTACCAGCTTATTATGTATTCGATGCCGAAGGGAAACTTCGTCATTTCCAAGCAGGCGGAAGTGGCATGACGATGTTAAGAAAGCGGATTAATCGCGTTTTAGGTAAAGGAGAATAAACGGTTCGGCGATGAAGCTCTGAATAGGAATGTCTTATTCAGAGCTATTTTTTTGTTAAAATATACATGGATAATCGATATAGGCATCAGATAAAAAGAGTGGTCAAAAATCGTTTGCATATATCAGAAAGTCAATCTACATTTATATAGATTGCGTATAAAGAGGAGGATGGCTTTATGAAAGAAACTATTCGAAAGTTGGAAAACTTAATAATTGAAGCGAAACGCATTTGTTTTTTCACCGGAGCCGGAATGAGTACAGAGTCTGGCATTCCTGATTTTCGTTCGAGCAGCGGATTATGGACAAAAAATCAAAGTTTTGTCGATATTGTTTCCCGCTCCTATTTTGAAAAACATCCGATTAAGTTTTGGCAGGCGTTTAAAGAAATTTTTCGCGTCAAACTAATGCAGCAATATGAGCCGAATCAGGGACATGTATTTATAGCAGAATTAGAGAAAAAGGGGAAATTGGTACATATTATTACCCAAAATATTGATGGGCTTCATCAAAGAGCAGGAAGTACAAATGTATACGAGATTCATGGAACGATTCAAACAGCCACTTGTCATACATGCAAGGAAAAATATCATTTGTCTTATATCAATGCTCATGACATTCCGAAATGCGAAAACTGTCACACGATTTTAAAGCCTGATGTTGTTCTTTTTGGTGATGCGATTCATCACTTTGAAGAAGCACTTGATGCTGCGTACCAAAGCGATTTGTTTCTTGTCCTTGGTTCTTCTCTTGAAGTAACTCCAATTAATCAAATCCCGATAATCATCGCAACCGAAACAAATATTCCGACTGTCATCATCAATAAAGACCGCACCCGCTTTGATTATTTATTTGATGTATGTATTCAAGCAAAGATTGGAGAAGTACTTCAGCAGTTGCATATATAAAGATTAACTTTCTGGTTCAATCGCTCACATGGGGAAATTTTGTGGGCGATTTCTTTATAAAAACTAGGTATTTGCCCATTATTTTTTGTGGGTAAATGCATATGTTAGGTTGGAACAGTTAAAGGAGGTGTGCAGGGTGAGCGGCGCTTACGGTGGGAACTTTACGTTAATTATCGTATTGTTTATTTTATTGATTATTGTTGGCTGTGCATGCATCATTCGATAATACAAAATAAGGTGAATAGAGCAGATGGGATATGGGGATGGCCCTTATGGATATGGTTATACATTTGCTTTAATTGTTGTTTTGTTCATTTTAATTATTATATTAGTAGCAGGGACGTAAAAGAAGGCTGTTTAGACGGCCTTTTTTTGTTATGGTTTAGCTTATAGTCAGCGTTCCTGAAATGGACCTTAGTGCGCTTTCTGTAGAAACGGAATAAACTGTTCATGCGTTAACTCATTTTTTTAAAAGAATGATGAAATGAATAGAAAGAGAGAAAAGGTTTTATGATTCTATTTTTTATAAAGTTTTACATACAAAATATCCATTAGTTATTGACATCTTTTTGATTTGTTATACAATAAATATAAATATAATCGTTCTGTTATAATACAATGAGGGTGATGAAAATGATGGATATGGAGAAATGTCAAATTGCATGGGACTTTTTCTTAAAAAGTTGTGAAAAACACGGAATTTCAACAAATTTAAGTTTTTATCAATTTTTGCAATCCGTTACGATGGAACAAATTGAATCGATGGTGCAACATGCAGAAATGATTTAACTGTAAAGGAAGATCTAAAAAAATGAAGATTTCATTATTTGCCGACACATGAAAACACCTGTTTACCAGAAATGGAAACAGGTGTTTTTTCGTGGAGAAAAAAATAAAAAAACTTTATAATGTTATATTGTGACTAACATGAATAGAGGAGACTGAACATGAAAGACTCAATAAACAATGAAAAAGCTGGAGTTTTATATGCGGCACTTGCCTATTTTATGTGGGGAATTTTGCCGTTGTATTGGAAGTTGTTAGATCATATAGCGGCAGGTGAAATTTTGGCACACCGCATTTTCTGGTCATTTGTATTTATGATATTATTGCTTATGTTCAATCGGCAACTCGTATTATTTCGGGAGCAATTACAAATAATAGTTCGAAATCCACAAAAAGCTATTGGTGTGATTGTAGCTGCGTTACTCATTAGTATGAATTGGTTTATTTACATATGGGCTGTGAACCATGAACATGTTGTTGAGGCGAGTCTAGGTTATTACATTAATCCGCTTGTCAGTGTAGTATTAGGTATGGTCGTTTTAAAAGAGCGTCTTAATATTTGGCAGTTGATCTCTTTTATTTTAGCGATAATTGGTGTATTCATTATTACCATTCAGTATGGCAGCTTTCCTTGGATTTCCATCTCACTTGCTGTAAGCTTCGGACTTTACGGTTTAGCGAAAAAAATAGCAACGTTTGATTCGTCCATCGGTTTAACGCTTGAAACAATGGTTGTCACTCCAGTTTCACTACTTTACATTGTTTATGTACAGGCAAAAGGTATCGGCTCCTTTGATGTAACAGATTGGTCTACTCTTTTATTGATGGGAGCTGGTCCGGCAACGGCATTACCGCTATTATATTTTGCTAAGGGAGCAAAACGAATATCACTAACCATGATCGGTTTTTTGCAATATATTGCTCCGACAATCAGTTTATTGCTAGGAATCTTCTTATTTCATGAAACATTTACAAAAATCCATTTCTATTCTTTTAGTTTTATTTGGGCCGCTCTTATTATTTTTTCTTTTTCAAAGACGAAACAAATGGAGTCATTGCATGAGAAATGGATGAATCGAAACTCCCTTCGCATTTAGAGGCTGACCCTAAAGCAAAGTGTCAAACTCCGCAGCACAATATATAGGAGATAAGATGAAGTAAGATAAGCTATATATTGTGGAATACGCGTGAAGTCAGACACTATAGGTCAGCTCTTTTTTTTTATCAACAAACACCCATTTTTGCAAAATCGCCTAACCATTCTATGGTAACTTGAATAGTCTAATATTACAGAAGTGAAGGAGGTGCTTAAGATGGGTGCAGGTTATGGTGGAGGTTTTGCTTTAATCGTTGTATTGTTTATCCTTTTAATTATCGTTGGTTGTGCATGCATTGGTGGTCGATTCTACTAAGTTGAAAAATCTGAGTTTCATCAGTAGGAAACTTTCTTTCTGCTGATGTTACATTCACTAACATTGACTATAAGCTAGGAGTGTTCGAATCGTTTAAGGAGGTGGAATTTATGCCATTTGGTTACGGATATGGATGGGGCGGCTACGGTTATGGTGGACACGGTTATGGCGGATACTTCGGCCACAGTTTTGTGTTAATTGTTGTATTGTTTATCTTACTCATTATTGTTGGCGCCGCCTGGTTCTAGTATAATGAAAAATTGAAAAATTAGCAGGGAGATACGGAAAAAGCCTTATTTGTAAGCGGCTTTTTCCGTTCTTTCTTTTATCGACTTGTGGAAGGAATGATAAAATAGTGGTACATATGAACAAACGATTATTGTATCGAAGGGAGCAGGGAAAGTGAATTTGCAGCTGAATGGAAAAAACGTATTAGTTACAGGTGGATCCAAAGGAATCGGTAAAGCCATCGCAAAGGCCTTTGTAGAAGAAGGAGCTAACGTTGCCATCATCGCCCGTGATTTAGTCCATTTAAAAGAGGCAAAAAAAGAACTCGGAAATATTGTTCTGTATCAAGCGGATTTAACGGAAAAAACGGAACGTGAGAGAGTGTTTCGACAGTTTATTCATGACTTCGGTTCACTGGATATTTTAATAAATAATGCAGGTGGAAGTAACGGAAGTAGTGTAATGGAAACAGATTTGTCGTTATTTTATGAGGCGATGGAACTAAACTATTTTTCCGCTGTACACTTAAGTCAATTAGCTGTTCGGGAAATGAAAAAGAAGCAATCAGGCAGCATTATTAATATCACATCCATTTATGGAAGAGAAAGCGGAGGCAAAGTTACATATAATAACGCGAAAGCAGCATTAATTAGTTTTACAAAAGCGTTAGCAAATGAAGTAGCGCCATATGGTATTCGTGTAAATAGCGTAGCACCGGGAAGCGTTCTGCATCCAACTGGCAATTGGCAGAGACGATTAGAAGAAAATCCAGAAGGAATCCGCAAATTTGTTCAAGAACAAATACCAGCAGGACGATTTGGCACTCCCGAAGAGATTGCAAATGTGGTTGTGTTTCTTGCTTCTAACAAAGCTTCATGGATTGTCGGAGCCACAATGAACGTAGATGGTGGACAATCAAAAATGAATTTTTAGCATAATCCTAAAATTCATCTAAGCAGAAGATGATGAAGAGGCTGAATCTAAACCAAAGTGTCAGGCCCCGAAACCATCTATAGTACATAACGAATGTTAGATGTGAACACTCTATATGATGGATTTCGCGTAAGGTCAGACACTTTGGGTCAGCCCCTTTTATTATGCGGACTTTATGTTGGCGGATTGTCTTGCGAAACGCCGCTGAATAAAGAGCAAACGGGTAAAAAGAAACAATGCCCCGGCTGCTAGTCCGGTAATCAGCCCGATCCAGTAGCCAAATGCATGAGCGGAAGTAAAATTTGCCAGTAAATAACCAAGAGGAAGACCGATAATCCAGTAAGAAACGAAAGACATAAAAAATGTTGAATTGACATCTTTATAACCTCGCAAAGCACCTTGAATCGGGGCAGCTACTGCATCCGACAATTGAAAGAAAATCGCATATAGTAAAAACTGTTTTGCTAATTCAAACACTTCTCTCTCTTGTGTGTACATCGAAGCGACTTCTCCGCGGAAGAAGAATAGAAACAGAGATGTCAAAACCGCCATGAAGACGGCGATGCCAATTCCTAGAAAGCTATATTGTTTCGCATCAACAAAACGTTTCGCACCGACTTCAAAGCCAATGGCAATGGTTAATGTCATTGAGATGCTTAACGGAATCATATAGAGCAGTGAAGCAAAGTTCATCGCACTTTGGTGAGCGGCAATTGTCACAGTATCAAATTCGCTCATCAGCAATGTGACAGCGGCAAAAATGCTCGTTTCAAAAAAGATGGAAAAGCCGATCGGAATCCCAATTTGCAGCAAAGTTTTCCATTCTTTAAAAGAAATAGTATAAAATCGTTTAAATATTTCATAACCAACAAATGGTTTGTTGCGAAGGATAATGAAAATCGCCATTATGCAGCTGCACCAATAGGTAATCGCAGTGGCATATCCTGTACCAACTCCACCTAATTTCGGGAATCCGAATTTACCAAAAATAAACAAATAATTCAAAAAGATATTAATTGGTAAAGAAGCAAGAGTAATCGTCATCGTTACGCGTGTTTGTCCCAGCGCATCGATAAAACAGCGAAATACGTTGTAAACAAATAACGGAACGATTCCCATTGAAAGAGCGGCTAAATAATCATGAGCAACTTGTCGTACGAATGGCTCGAGTTTCATCTGTTGCAAAAGAGGATCGAGAAAAAAACTGCCGCTAATGATGACAATCAATGATATGGTGATCCCAAGATAGACAGCCTGTATAACAGAAAAAGCAATTTCTTTTTTTCGGCCTGCGCCAAGATGTTGGGCAACAATTGGAGTCAACGCAAGTAAAATTCCGCTTAATCCGGTATAAATCGGTACCCATATGCTTGAACCAATTGCAACTCCTGCTAAATCAGAGGAGCTAGCATGTCCTGACATCATAATATCAAAAAAGTTCATTGCAAAAAGTCCAACTTGAGTAATGAGAACAGGAAGTAAAATTCGAATAAATTGCATCGTTTTTCCTTTAAGTGTAGGTGTATATTGCATAGGCGGTTCATCCCTTTATGAAAATATATATAACTATTATTATAGTTTTGGATAAAAATTGTCAAAAATACGAATTAAAATTATGTAAATCATAAGTAAGCAACCCTCCAATGTTTTTATTTGGAGGGCTGTTTTTTTATTACGGGTAACTCGATAATGAAGCATGTCCCATGATTGTTGCTCTCGACTTTCATGCTTCCTTTATGCAATTCGATAATTTTACGGGATAGCGGAAGCCCTAAACCAGTCCCCGTTTCCTTTGTTGAGAAAAACGGGTCAAATATATGATCGACAATTGTTGATGGAATTCCCGGACCATCATCGCAAAACTTAATTTTTACCGTATTATTATGTAATCTACTTGAAATGGAAACGTTCATTGTTTTTGTAACTTTTGCTTCGATTGAATTGCGGAATAAATTTAAGAATACTTGCAACAATTGATTTTTGTCGATTTCCACATCGTAATTGGCTAGTTGTTCATCTAAATCATAATGGACGGTTACATTATGAAGCAAAGCTTCACTTCGTAATAAAATGCCAAGGTCGTCGCGAATAAATTTGTTAATGTGAATTTTCTCCATCTTCAGTTCCCCTGGCTTAGCAATGTTCAAAAAGTCAGTAATGATTTCATTAGCGCGATCTAATTCAGGAATGAGCAGTTTATCGATCAAGTTCACAATGTCATTTGGTAATTTGTCTCTAAAGAATTGCAAATAGCCTCTTACCGTTGTAAGAGGATTGCGGATTTCATGAGCAATACCCGCAGCAATTCGCCCTGCTAACGAAAGTTTTTCCGTTTCTTTAATCATATTTAGTGATTGAAACATACTAATAACCCGTTTAATCGTTCCATCAGGGTTATGAATAATCCGTGTATTAATAATACCGTAATAACGGTCTAATACTTCTTGATTATAAATCGGTTCATTCGTTTCAATTGTTTTTAATGTCATAATTAATTCATCCGGCAATTGTAATAAATCGCGCATATGTTTTCCAATAACAGAATCACGGTCTACTCCCATATCGTTTGCTGCCTGCAAGTTGCATAACGTAATAATTCCGTTACCATCGACAAACACAATATGGTGCGGGACTAAGTCGAGAATTGGCGCCAAAAAGCTTTCGACTTGTTCAAATGGCCAATCGATTTGCGGATCGATTTGAAAATTGAACTCCGATGTCTTTGTTCCATCAGGATGAAATGAATGAATGATGGGGTCAGGATGTTCTCGTCGTTTTTCTATCGAAAGACCTAGTTTATAATCAACGTATTTAAATGGAAAATGTAATTGTTTTAATAAGCCTTTATAAAGTTGCAATTCTTTCTCTAATGCAACATATTTTTCCTTTAGTTGCTCATACGATAGCTGGGTCATATAGCACTACTCCTCATTATAGCAATATATCAATTACATAAAATTTCCTTAAGTAGTATACAACAAAACGTTTGTTACTGGTAGACTTTAAGTGTGTTGGCCAACACTTCTTTTTGAACAATGTCTATGTTTTTTTGATAAGCATTGGCCACATATTTCACAGATTCGAATAGTAATAGCGGTGATGTTTTTATATTGGTAAATGGACCTATAAATGGCCAAGGGCCGTCTGTTTCCAATAATAATTGGTGGAGAGGAATGTACGATAATAATACTTGATCACGCTGGCGATAACATACTTCTGGTGTAACAGAAATATAATAACCAAACTGAATGATTTCCTCGATAACTGATAACGGGGCTTTTAACCAATGAAAATGGGCAGAGCGGATGTTGTATTTTCGTAAAATGGCCAGGGCTAATTCAGCATGTTCATGAACGGCATGAAGCACTAAAGGTAAATCATAAGCTCTTGCTACTTCTGTCACTTTTTCAAGGAATTCAACATAGTTTGCCAAAGAAAGAGAAGATTGTTGAAGAGTATAATACGGTAACCCCACCTCACCAATAGCTGATAGCCGATGTCGCTCTGCTTTTACTAAACTTAACCATTCATTCCAATCGGTCTCATTTGGCAATGCTTGTTCTGGATGAAAACCAATTGCTGCATAGACAAAATGAGGAAACTTAAGCTTTAATTCAAGTGTTCGATAACTAGAACGCAAATCGGTTGAAACAGCGACAACTCCTTTTATTCCCGCTTCTTCCCATTTTTTTATTTCGGTCTCGACATTTGGATATTGATCTAAATGAATATGAGCATCAATCACTTGTTAATCAGCCTTTCGATTTCAGTTTGAAGTGAGACCATAAATGCGGTTAAGTCTGTTGAGTTAGTAAATGTCATTTGCGCCTGTCGTTCGTTGCCTCCGCCTTTTCCGTGAAAATGCGCTTGTTGCTCCTTAAAGAGCTGTCCCATGTGGAAGGTGAATGCTGCGCTTTTTGCTGCGACTAAACGATTCTCAAGCGTCGTTGCCAAGATGACAACTTTATCTTGTTTAGCAGTGATTCGCTGCGCAATCGCCTGCAAATCTTTCAACGTTTTATTTTCATAAACTTGTACGACGAGTGAATGATGATTTCGTATGAGCTTGTCTGCTTCAAAATCGTGCAGTTCGCCTTTTAAATGTTCGAGTTCCTTGAGCAATAATTTGTTTTCTTCTTCAAGTTTTATGATTTTATCAAAAAGTGTTTCTCTGTTTGTTCCAAGATGTTGTGCAATCTTTGTAACGATGTTATGCGCACTGGAATAGTCAGCAAAAGCACGAATGCCGCATTTAAAATGAAGGCGTGTTAGTCCGCGATGTTTTTCTGTTTTCAAAAGTTTAATGATTCCGATTTCTCCCGTTCGGCTGACATGTGTGCCACAGCAAGCGGAAGTATCAACTCCTTCCATTTCAACAACACGAATGGGTTCTTCAATGTCCGGGAATTTACGAAACGGTAAGGAAATAGCCTTTTCTTTTGATATAAAATATGTTTTTACCGGAACGTTGCAGTAGATAAGTTCATTAGCACGTTCCTCAATGGATTTCAACTGTTGCTCAGATAAGTGAGAAATATTTAGATCGATTGTTACTGTTTCTTTTCCAAGATGAAAGCTGACGGTATGAACGTCAAATAATTCAATGCAGACAGCTGATAGTAAATGTTGACCGCTATGTTGTTGTGTGTGGTCGAGCCGGCGGTGCCAATCAATTTGACAGCTGACCGAGCTGTAATCTGGAAGAGCAGGCAGTCTATGATATACTTCGCCATCTTCCTCAAATACATCAATCACTTTGATACCGTCGATCGTACCGGAATCCGACGGTTGTCCTCCACCTTCGGGATAAAAGGCAGTTTCTGCAAGAGTGATAAGATAATCATTATTTTCTTTTTTTATGCTTGTAATGGTCGTTGTCCAATTGACCGTGGAAGGGGAAACATAATAAAGCTTTTTTGTCATTGTTACTACTTCCTTTCTCGAATCATCTCTTTTCATCATATCATACCAATTTTATAGGAAAATTCCTATTTTTATAAATAGAAAATATACCTTAATCGTTTTTGGACAAAAAACACTAGTTCCAATGCGATGATGAGATAACCATTATTTTCAGAGAAAAACAGAGAAGTATCATATGATTATGGGATTTAGCATTTTTTCCGAAAAGCCTTCCTCCTCTAAATGGAGGACAGGTGAGGGAGGTTCATTTAAATGATGCTCTAAATAAGAGCTGAAATTATTTCGTAAACCGAAGTAATGTGGTAAAATAATGCAAAGTAAGTATTACAACGAATGGAGATTAGACAGTATGTGGCGTAATCGAAATGTATGGTTAATATTAATCGGTGAATTTATCGCTGGCTTAGGACTTTGGTTGGGGATTATCGGAAATTTGGAGTTTTTGCAAAATCATGTTCCTTCTGATTTTTTTAAGTCATTGATTTTGTTTACGGGATTGCTCGCGGGTGTGTTAGTTGGACCGCTCGCAGGAAGAGTGATTGATAGCAATAAAAAGAAAACAGTACTTCTTTATTCCGGTTTTGCCCGGATGTTAAGTGTTGTTTTCATGCTACTGGCATTGAAGTATTCTTCTGTGTTATGGATGGTATGTTTTATGGTGGCGATTCAAATATCGGCTGCGTTTTATTTTCCAGCGTTACAGGCAGCTATACCGCTTATTGTTGCAGAAAAAGATTTATTGGCGATGAACGGTATACATATGAATGTAGCTACTATTGCTAGAATACTAGGTACAGCTCTTGGCGGTGCGTTGCTTGTAGTGATGAACTTATATTCTCTATATATTGGTTCAATGGTCGCGTATGCGCTGCTGTTTGTTTCTACTTTTTTCTTAATGATTCAGGAAGAAACATCACAACATAAAAACAATCAGCACTCAAAAGCAAGTTTTAAAGAAATCGTTCCTGTTCTTGAGCAAATTCCAATCGTTAAAATTGCCTTAATTTTAATGATTATACCATATTTGTTTATCGGCGGTTTTAATCTAATGGTCATCAATATAAGTGAACTCCAGCACGACAGTTCGATTAAAGGATTATTGTATGTGACGGAAGGGATTTGTTTTATGATCGGTGCGTTTATCGTAAAGCGTATTTCGATAAATAAAGACTTATTAAAATGGATGTACAGTTTTACTATGATCATCGCCTTAGCGCATTTATCACTTTTTTTTGCTCATATAAAAATCGCTTCAGTTGTTTCATTCGGTCTTTTCGGTCTTGCTGTCGGTTGCTTTTTTCCGATTGTTACGACCATTTTCCAAACGAAAGTATCCAAAGATTTCCACGGGCGGTTTTTCTCGTTTAAAAATATGTTAGATCGCGTCATGTTCCAAATCGTTTTACTAGGAACGGGCTTATTGCTTGATACAATCGGTTTACAATGGATGGTTGTCGTATTTGGCAGCATTTCACTCGTTCTTGTTTTTTATTTCATTATGAAAAACAAAAAAGGGCAGAGCGATTATGTAAGCCGACAAGATACGATTGCTTAAACCTTTGTGAAGGAAAAGGCTGACTCATATGTGTCTGACCTCATACACAATCCAACATATATCGTGTTTTTATCCATTGTTCTGTCCTATATATGGTGGTTGAGGGGGCTGACATTTTGCTTGAGGGTCAGCCTCTTTTTACTGATAATTTTATAAAGTAAAACTATGTTCTAAATGAAAAATAAAACATAGCTAAAATATTCACTAAGGAATAGTGTAAAAATAAAAGGCCAGACCCCTCAACGATGAAAGGAACGGATTTGAGGGAATCAGACCTTTATATCATTGTTATTTTTCCCTTTTTTGCTTGTCGAGAGAAGAGGGAGAATAAGACTAATGCGCCAAATGATAATACTATACCGGACACATACGGCAGCCCAATCATCATTGTAAACAGCCAACCTGCTACAGGTGGGCCGATAATGCGGCCGAGCGAATCAAATGAAGACAAAAGACCTGTAGCGCTTCCTTGTCCAACGGTTGAATGCTTCGTAATCAGTGATGAAAGGCATGGACGAATCACGCCATTTCCGACTCCGAAAATGGATAAATATAAAGCAGCTGTCAAAAAGTCTTTAATCAATAAAATTAATGCAAAGCCGATTGCCGAAACAATAATTCCGCTTTGAATGACTTTTCCTTCGCCGTACTTTTTGATCAGTTTGCCGATTAATCCGCCTTGGACAAATGCCCCTGCCAACCCCATAATCATAAAAATATATCCTAATTCCGTTGACTCAATATTCGCTCGTTTTGCAGCATAATAAGCAAATGTCGCTTCAAGACCAGATAGAGAAAAAGAAATGAAAAACTGCAATATGTACAAAAAAGTAATCGTTCCTCTGAATGCTTTCCAAATCGGTTCGCGCTGCTGCGACTTTTCGGTGCGCATTTCTTTTGGCAGAGATTCTTTTAAAAATAGGAAGACGAACAGTGAAGTAACGAATGAAAGAAAGCTGGCAATAAAGAATGGCGCATTTAAGCTTGTTTTCGAAAAAATACCGCCAATCGCCGGTCCAAAAATAAATCCTAATCCAACTGCTGCACCAATCATCCCCATGCCTTTTCCGCGGTTTTCCGGCGTTGTCACATCAGCTACGTATGCCATTGCTGTCGGCATCGTTGCTGAAGAAAGCAATCCACCTAATATGCGCGCTGCAAAAAGCATCCAAAGTTCAGTGGAAACAGCAAATAAAAAGAACGAAATCGTTAACCCGCTGATTCCAATCAGCAAAATCGGTTTGCGTCCATAACGGTCTGACAGCCGTCCCCATATTGGCGCAAAGATGAGCTGCATAAAGGAATATACAGCCATCAAAAGCCCTAATTGTGTAGGATTTGCCCCGACTTTTTCAGCGAAGAAAGGCAATACAGGAATAATAATCCCAAAACCGGCCATGACGAGAAACATAACAGCGAATAAGAGCGGAAGATAACGTCGCTTTTCCATAAATGACACCTCATTATATGACATTGTTGCCTTTATATCATAATCGAAATGTGTTTATTTTTCAAAAACTGAATCATAATCAGTGCAAAAATTGATTAACTTTGTTTATAATGGAAATTGTTGATAAAAGTCTCAAAAATAGGATTATTCATTATTATCAAAAGATCGGAAAGGAATATTAGAAGCAATGAAACAACTTCATCCTATTAGTGTAAATATCATCATCGGTACTTTATTTTCAAGAATGGCTACGTTTATGACCATTCCCTTTCTTGCAATTTATTTGACGAAAACAAAAGGGATTAGCCCCGTTGAGGCAGGGACTATTATCGGAGTCAGTGCGTTTGTCAGCTTATTTGGTGGCTTTATTGGCGGATATTTGTCTGATTGTTATGGGAGAAAAAGGATTATGTTGACGTCTATCTTTGTTTGGTCGCTTGTGTTTATCGGTTTTGCCACTGCCGAACATGTATTTATGTTTTTTATTCTAAATGCTTTAAACGGGTTGTGCCGTTCTTTTTTTGAACCTTCATCGCGTGCGCTTTTATCAGATATTACAAAACAAGAAAATAAATTGTTTGTTTTCAATTTACGCTATGCCGCGATTAATGTAGGTGCAGCGGTCGGACCTCTTGCAGGATTAAAAATAGGAAGCGCGACATCCACAACTGCGTTTTGGATTACAGCGCTTGTTTATGTTTTATACGGTATATCTTTATTCATCATGTTTCAGCGCATGGGGGATATTGTTTCCTCAGACAAAAGCAGTCATCAAGAGCGGCCAACCTTTATAATGGCATGTCGCATTATTGTTCATGATAAAATCTTGTTGTTTTCACTTATCGGTATGACACTAGGTATTGCTGGCTATTCACAGTTTAGCTCCACAATACCGCAATATTTGTCAAACGCACCATATTTTCAAGACGGTGTCCAGCTATTTTCCTATTTAATTGTTGTTAATGCAATCACTGTTTTAATTGCGCAATATCCCGTTTCACGAATTGGAAAATACTATTCTCCGATTGTTTCCATTCTGCTCGGAACAGTTATGGTCGGCTTAGGATTGTTTTTATTCGGATTATTTCATCATTCATGGATGCTGGTAATGGCAATCATTATTTTTACCATTGGTGAAGTGATGATGTTTACAATGAGTGATTTATTTATTGACCAAATTGCCAAGCCAAACATGAAGGGCATCTACTTTGGAGCAATGGGATTTACAGCAATCGGAAATGCTTTTGGCCCAACGCTGGGTGGACTACTCATTTCTCTTTTCAGTTTTTCTCATGCAAATTATTTATTCGGCTCTTTAGCACTTTTAAGTTTTGCTGGATTTCCATTTCTTCTTTATGTGTCTTCTATTATTAAGGAAGGAAGAAGGAACATGGAGTACAGTTTATAAGATAAACTAGACGAATGTTGTTGCAGCGACTTGATACCATCAGTAATATATCGATATAATGTATCATTGAAAGCGTTTAAACTGCTCAATCTTGTCGAATAGTTAGGTGATTATTCAAATGCTGACATTACAGGATGTTTTGCAAGCTAAAAAACGAATGGAAAAAACGATTCATAAAACTCCATTAGATTATTCGTATACATTTAGTAAAATGTCCGGCAATGATGTGTATATGAAGCTAGAAAATTTGCAAAAAACCGGCTCTTTTAAAGTGCGGGGGTCATTTAATAAAATTATGTCACTAAGCAATGAAGAGCGTGAACGTGGTGTGATTGCCGCTTCAGCTGGAAATCATGCGCAAGGAGTTGCCTACTCGAGCAACATGATTGGTATTCCGTGTACGATCGTTATGCCAAAAGGGGCACCATTAAGTAAAATTGAAGCAACGAAAGGATATGGTGCTGAGGTTATTTTACACGGAGATATTTTTGATGAGTCTCTTGAATTCGCTTTAGACTTACAGCGGAAAAGAGGCGCGACATTTGTTCATCCGTTTGACGACTTAGCGGTTATTGCCGGACAGGGAACGATTGCTTTAGAAATATTAGAACAGCTGCCTGATGTCGATGCCGTTCTTTGTCCGGTTGGTGGAGGTGGGCTTTTAGCCGGGATTGCCTTTACCTTAAAACAACATAACCCGAATATTAAAGTATACGGTGTTGAGTCATCGGCATGTCCAGGCATGACAGCAGCACTTCGCAATAATAAACCAATTGTCATCCAGGCATCTGATACGATTGCGGATGGTATCGCTGTAAAGAGACCAGGAGAAATCACATATCAGATTATTCAGCAATATGTTGATGGAGTCATTTGTGTCGATGAAACAGAGATATCGCGAACAATGCTTTATTTATTGGAGCGTAATAAGCTGTTAGTTGAAGGCTCGGCTGCTTGTTCGTTAGCTGCCGTACTTTATGATCGACTGCCGCTTAAAGGGAAAAAAGTTGTCTCTATATTAAGTGGTGGAAATGTAGACGTCACTCTCATTTCGCGTATTATTGAACGCGGTCTTGTCGAAGCAGGCCGTTACGTCACATTTACAACTGTTATCTCCGATAAACCAGGACAGTTAAATAAATTGCTACGCATCATCGCTGAACTGGAAGCAAATGTTCTTTCGATTCATCATCAGCGCATAGGGACGAAAGTATTACCTGGACAGGCAGAAATATACTTTTCTTTAGAAACAAAAAACCAAGAGCATATCCGTAAAATCCATCAAGTTTTAATAAATGAAGGGTACGTAGTCGATATACTAGGTTAAGCATATGGTAATAGAAAAAGCCCATAGTATTGAACTGGTCTTACCCCTGTCAAGTAGACAGCTATAAAAAAGACTATGCAACCATTGTGTTTCGGTATTCAACTGGAGCACAATGGTTGAGTTTTTTCTGAAATCGTTCATGATTATAAAACCATATGTAGTTGTCAATGGCTTGATAGAGTTCTTGTTCTGTTTTACACTGAGAAAAGTACAACGTTTCTGTTTTGAGGTGCGAAAAGAAGGACTCGATACAAGCGTTATCTAGGCAGTTTCCTTTGCGAGAGTGGCTGCCCATCAGGCCTAGTCCTTCTATTCGTTGGTTGTACTGCTTGGACGTGTACTGGAAGCCCTGATCCGAGTGAAGGATGGCTCCATGCACGTCTCTTTTTTTCGCTAATTCCTCCACTGTGTCCATGACTAGTTTTAAGTCATTCCGATGAGAAACTCTCCAAGCTACAATTTCGTTATTATACAAGTCTTGAATCGACGATAGGTAAAAGAAGCGAGTACCAAAAGGGATATAAGTAATGTCTGTGACATACATACGATTAGGCTCACTTGCTTTAAATTTTCGATTTAATCGATTCGGATGAATCACAGACGGTTCCTTTCCGAAATATCGTCGTTTTTTTCGAATCACGGACTGAATGTTCAACTCTTTCATCAGTCTGTAGACTCGCTTATGATTCACATAGAATCCCTCTTTTCTTAAAACGACTTGCATTCTCGGATAGCCGTAAAAAGGATGAGAACGATGGATCGCCAATAGGTGCTTCTTTAGGATCTGATCTCTTTGTTGCCGTGTCTTTCTCTTACTCTCTGTACTACGCCACTTGTAATAACCAGTACGAGAAACTTCAGCGATTTCTACTAACCAAGTCAATGGATACTGTTGTTTTAGCTCATGGATGATCTCAAATCGGTTTCGTTTTGGAATCCTCCTTCCCCGTGAAGATTGGGATACTGCTTTTTTAGATACTCTACCTGCGCTTTCAAGTAATCCCTTTCTTCCTCAATACTGTTAAATTTCGTTTGGGGACGACCAACCAATGGATTCTTGTTCACGTGTTTTCCGCGTTGATCGCCAAGAGATTCTCCATTACGATACTTTTTCACCCAAACCTTCACTTGAGTACTACTTGGTATTCCCAATTTCTTCGCAACCGCTTGATAGCTCATTCCTCCGTTCTCATACAAATGAATGGCTTGTAACTTGAACTCCTCTGTATACGATTGAAATGTTTGTCCTTTTTTCGCCATGAAAAATCCCCTCCAAGTATAGTGTAACACCCAACGATTAAAAATGGGCTTTTTACACTGTCTACTTAAAGGGGATAATATCAGAACTAGGGCTTTTTCTATTGGTTGATCGGCTGCCGTTTCTTTATCTGTTGCTAATGAAGGACTTGAGTGGAAGGCATTGTTGTATGCCCAATTCCTTCTTCAGTTATTTTCGCTCTCAAACTTTCAATTAAGTAAAGGCCGACCATGCTCTTCAGTTCTTCATCATTCATTTCTTTCACTAAATTTAACAGGTCCTTGCGGCTCAATTCCTCAAGTACAGATATCGCAATCACTTCTGCATCCTCTTCATCGCCTGTCAATCGATCTTTACAATATTCATAAAGTTCATCAACAAACCGCATTTTGTTCCCCCTTGACACTTTATACAATCAGTTTGAACAAAATGGGTTCAATTATACTCGATTAGGAATACAAAAAAGTTATTGCCTGTTATGGTGAATAGTGGTATCTTATTTGAAATAAAAATTTAGAATATTATATAAAACTTTCACGTTGAATTTGGGGGAGTTAAGACTGATTCGGAAATTAACATCACACGATCACGAAACACTATTTTCTTTTTTACAGGAAGAAGCCTCGTTTAATCTTTTTATCATCGGAGACATTGAATCATTTGGCTATAATGAAGATTTTCAGGAAATATGGGGAGAGTTCACCGAGGATGGAACGTTAAAGGCCGTGCTTTTAAGGTATTACGATTCATACATTCCATATGCCCGCTCTCCGTTCAATGTTGATGCTTTTGCGGAAATGATGAAAAGCAAACACGATTCGATTCAATTGTCCGGAAAAACGGAAGTAGTTGCACAATTTGAAAAGGTAAGGGGATTACCATTAGGAAAAAAGAGAGTCATGTATTTTTGTGAATGTACATCAGATACATATGTAGAGGAAGAAACAAACTTCGATATAAAAATAGCAACCATCGAAGACGTCGACCGAATCATCGAATTGCGAAACGGCATCTCCGAGTTTAAGACTACTCCTTCAACACGGAGAATGCTTTTAAAATCTTTTGAAACGAAAACAGGGAGAACATACTATATTGAAGAAAACGGTAAAATGGTATCCAGCGCATCGACGACCGCTGAAAATTCTTTGTCAGCGATGGTTGTTGGAGTTTGTACCGATGAACGTTATCGTCAAAAAGGCTATGCAAGCGCGATTATGCAAAAATTAATAAAAGATCTTATTTCAGAGGGAAAAAGACTATGCTTGTTTTATGATAACCCTAAAGCTGGTAACATTTATAAACGATTAGGCTTTTACGATATTGGTACATGGACGATGTATCGATAACACTTTGTATTCATTAGAAAAACGCAAGCGTCCTGCCAAACTATAAGGCGCGCTGGGGGGGCGTATAGAGGGGGGAGACATCAAAAATAGAGGCTGTCTTATCTTATCATAAGATAGCCTCGTTTGAAGTTATTGACCATCAGCGCCGCTTTGTGTCACGCGTCGAATGTGATCATCTTCAAAACCATTTGCTCTTGCTTTGTTCACCTTATCATCAACGAGTTTCTTTTGATTAACTTCATTTGATGGAGTTTGTTTTTTGTTTGCCATGAGTAAATGCCTCCTTAACTTAATCATTACATTTGATGTTGCGCTCGTTTAATAAACATTTCAGGGGTTTCAATGAGTCCGCAAGCGGCGCATTGAACACGGTAGGCTGGGCCACGGTACGGCATATGAAACGGATCTAGATTTCCGTCAGTATATTCTTGCTCAATTGCGCCTGTTTGAGGGTGTATTTTAACAGCTTTTGGTATTTGTTCAATAATGTTAAAGCGAGTACGGTTCGTCTTGCAGTTGGGACATAACATCGGCTCCATTGGACCACCTCCATTTATATTGTTAGATGGAAAAAGCGGTGATTATACATAAAAATGAAAAAACCTCACATAACAATACTTTTTTACATATTTGTAAAGAAAAACTTTTTGTATAAGTTAGTGATAAATCATATATTCTACAAGCTTGGATGGGAAAGGGAATTTATTGAAAAAGTTGTGTAGTGTTTAGAGATCATTTTACTTCGGTGCGAGTGTTTGAGAAAGCAGGTTTTAGAAGAACTGATCGTGAGCAGAGGATCGTTTATTGGGAAACTGGAAGTACCCAATGAAAATCCCCCGCAAAATACGGGGAATTTTTATTTTTAAATCATTTTGAAATATCCATTCCAATAATTTGCATGGGCAATGGCTCTTTCATCTTTTAATACCTCACCAGGAGCGTTGCCTTTTCCAATTAAATAACCTATGTATTCAAGACCAACGAAATCAAAGATATATTGGAATTGTTGAACCAGCGGCAATCCTTTCATATAAGGGGTGTCTCCACCGCAAATGACAACGAACCCTTTTTTCGTGCCCATCTCTTTTTTGAAATCAAATCGTTTGTCTCTTAAGCTTTGTGACCAACGATCGATAAAATTTTTCATATATCCACTCATACCATACCAATAAAGTGGTGTAGCAAAGATTAGAATGTCGTGTTCAAGTACGGATTGAATAATCTGATCGTAATCATCATCGACTGGGCTAAATCCTTCTTCAGTATGACGCTTATCAATAATTGGTTCAATGACATAATCCCTTAGATGAATATGAGTATGCGAAATATCTTCTAACATGATAGACGTTAATTGTTCTGTATTTCCATCCACTCTTGAACTACCATTAATGACAAGAATTTTACTCATCTCTTCATTCCCCTTTTATTCTTTTTATGTTACTACATAATTATAACACTAATCGAATGTAGTGATGTTAAAAAGATACAACAGATTCTTATCATCATTAATCATGATATAAATGTTAACGAATTATGACTTGTTTTGTTGGCCATATTTAATAAAATGAACCATAGAACATGAGCATAAATTTTTTCAGATGCTACTGTTTTATTAACTGAGTTATCAAGGAACTTACAATAAACAAGGAAAGTATATATTTGACATGATAAACATCCTATATTTTATAATCATCGTAATAAAAGGATGATTATAGAAATTATATACATAAAATTAAATTTTTCGCACAAAAAATGTACTACTTTTCTGAAAAGTGTGTTAATATAAAAGTAAAGGAGATTAATATGGTAGAGAAGCAACTAAAAGAAAGAATTATAGAAACTGCACTAAAACTGTTTGAAAAATATGGTTATCACGGTGTCACCGTTGATCGCATTGTTACTGAATGTAATACTTCAAAAGGTGGATTTTACCACAATTTTAAATCGAAAGATGAGCTCCTTTATCATATCCACGATGTATTTATTACTTACGTACTAAATAAAGCTCAAGAAGCATATGCAAAATATAAAACTCCGACAGAGCGGTTATGCGCAATTATACAATCGTTTGTCAAAGTATTTGACTTATATAAACCCCACATCACGGTCTTTTACCAAGAAAGCACCTATCTAAAACCAGAATATTCCAAAAAAATTAATGAAAAGCGTGAACAATTTAAACAAGTCATTTTCCAAGTCATTCGTGAAGGAATTGAAGCAGGAGAATTTAGGTCTGAACTTCCTGTAGAAATTACCGGGATGTCGATTATCGGGATGGTCAACTGGACGTATAAATGGTATAAGCCAAATGGTTCAATGACCATTGAAGAAATAGCGAAAATTTTTACAGATTTAATTTTACATTCCTTACTTACAGAGAGTGCTAAGCAAAAAGAAGAGATTACGACATTCTTTTTGAAAAACGTCTCTCGTTTTTAAAAAAAATCGTTTTGAATTTGTTGAGGTTTGTTGAAATAACAGACCGACTAGTCGGTTTTTATAAAATTTTTCACTCAAACAAAGGGGGAGAAAAACATGAATTTTGAATTAACAAAGGAACAACAAATGATTAAAGAAATGGTAAGAGATTTTGCTGAAAACGAAATTAAACCATATGCAGCAGAATGGGATCGCACTGCAGAATTTCCAATTGAAACGTTTAAAAAGATGGGAGAGTTAGGTCTATTTGGGATACCATTTCCTGAAGAGTATGGCGGCTCAGGTGGAGACACCATTTCATACGCTATTGCTGTTGAAGAAATCGGTCGTGCATGTGGAGGAGTAGGGCTTAGCTATGCAGCTGCTGTTTCATTAGGAGCAAGTCCAATTTATTACTTTGGAACGGAAGAGCAAAAGCAAAAATGGCTTGTCCCGATGGCGAAAGGGGAAACGTTTGGTGCGTTTGGTCTAACTGAACCGAATGCTGGGTCGGATGCAGGAGGTACTCGGACAAGAGCTGTGTTATATGGAGATGAATATGTCATTAACGGAGAAAAATGTTGGATTACAAACGCTGGTTATGCTCGGCAAGTCATTGTAACTGCTGTCACAGGAAAGGATGAAAAAGGAAAAAATATTATCTCTGCGATTATCGTTCCTACTGATACTCCAGGTTTCACAATCAATTGCAATTATGACAAAATGGGCGTTCGTGCGTCAAACACATGCGAACTTGTTCTAGAAGATGTACGTGTGCCAAAAGAAAACTTATTAGGTGATCCGAAAAAAGGTTTTAAACAATTTTTATATACACTTGATGGCGGGCGGATTTCCATTGCCGCTCTTTCTGTGGGCATTGCTCAAGCAGCGTTTGAAAAAGCCCTAAAGTATGCAAAGGAACGAACACAATTTGGCCAATCGATTTCCAAGTTCCAAGCCATTCAATTTAAATTAGCGGATATGGCGATGCAAATTGAATTGGCAAGAAACATGGTTTACAAAGCTGCTTGGTTAAAAGACAATAATAAACCGTTTACAAAAGAAGCCTCTTTTGCGAAATTGTTTGCTTCAGAAATGGGCTTTAGAGTATGTAATCAAGCTATTCAAATTCATGGTGGTTACGGTTATATGAAAGAATATGAAGTTGAACGCCATTTGCGTGATATAAAGCTGATGGAAATCGGTGAAGGAACTTCTGAAGTGCAACGAATCGTAATTGCTCGTCAACTAGGATGCTAAATTCCGTCATTAAAGCATAGTTTTTTAGTATAGATTCATAGAATTGTACTAATTAAGGGGGAAAACTATGGCTGAGTTACTAAATATTACCGTCGGAAAATTGTTAGAAGAAAAAGCGAATTTGCATCCTGATCACGAAGCGGTCGTCTATGCCGATCGCGGGCTTCGTCTGTCGTACAAGCAGTTTGACGATTATTGCCGGGTAGTTGCACGTGGGTTGATGAAACTTGGAATAAAGACTGGCGAACATATCGCTGTTTGGGCAACGAATAAGCCGGAGTGGCTGGCTTGTCAGTTTGCAACGGGAAAAATGGGAGCTGTACTCGTTACCGTTAATACAAATTACCGCACTGCCGAACTAGAGTATTTGTTAAAGCAATCTGACTCTACAACACTCATTCTTATGGAGCAATACCGCGATTCTTCTTATATTGATATGATTTATGAACTTGCCCCAGAGTTAAACATGTGCGAACCAGGAAAACTTCAATCAAAACGTTTACCTTATTTGCGCAATGTCATTGTTTTAGGTGAAAATCGTTATCCAGGAACCTATTCATGGAATGACCTGATTAAAATGGCAGAAGAAGTGTCAGACGAAGAATTGAATGAGCGCATGAACTCATTGGACCCACATGATGTTATTAATATGCAGTACACTTCCGGCACGACAGGATTTCCAAAAGGTGTTATGTTGACACATTACAACATTGTGAACAATGCTCGTAATATCGCGGAATGCATGAAGTTAACAAAAGAAGATCGTCTTTGCATTCCTGTGCCGTTTTTCCATTGCTTTGGTTGTGTTCTTGGTACATTGGCCTGCGTCTCTGTCGGAGCGACAATGCTTCCCATTCAAGAATTTAATGCAAAACAAGTACTACAGACGGTACAAGATGAGAAATGTACCGCATTACATGGAGTTCCAACGATGTTTATCGCCGAATTAAATGAACCGGATTTTCATAAATACGATTTATCATCACTTCGCACCGGAATCATGGCTGGCTCCAATTGCCCAATCGAAGTGATGAAAGCGGTAATGGAAAAAATGGGAGCAAGAGAGATTACAATCGCATATGGCCAAACCGAGTCTTCTCCGGTTATTACGCAAACGCGAACCGACGATCCAATTGAGTTGCGTGTTGAAACGGTCGGGCGTGCTCTTCCAAATGTGGAAGTAAAAATTGTCGAACCGGGAACCAATAAAGAAGTTCCACGCGGTGTACAAGGTGAGTTGTGCACGCGCGGCTATCATGTCATGAAAGGTTATTATAATAATCCAGATGCAACGCGGGAAGCAATTGACGAAGACGGATGGCTGCATACAGGAGATTTAGCGGTGATGGACGAAAACGGCTACTGCCGCATTACAGGCCGGTTAAAGGATATGATCATTCGTGGTGGAGAAAACATTTACCCACGTGAAATCGAAGAATTTTTGTACAAACACCCAAAAATTTTAGATGTACAGGTAGTTGGAGTGCCTGATGAAAAGTACGGTGAAGAAGTGATGGCATGGATTATTTTAAAAGAAGGCGAAACGGCTACAGCTGAAGAAATTCGTGAATTTTGCAAAGGGAAAATTTCGCGCCATAAAATTCCACGCTATATTGAGTTTACAAAATCTTATCCGATGACAGCGTCAGGCAAAATCCAAAAATTTAAGCTTCGTGAACAAGGGAAAGAAGTGATTGAACAATTAAAACAAAATCCAGTGTAAAGACATGGGAGTGATTCATATGTTTTCAAAAGTGTTAATCGCAAACCGCGGCGAAATTGCTGTGCGGGTGATTCGCACGTGCAAAAAGTTAGGGATTCAGACGGTCGCCGTATATTCAGAAGCAGATGCAGAGTCGTTGCACGTCAAATTGGCAGATGAAGCTTATTTAATTGGAAAACCGCGCGTGAATGAAAGTTATTTGAACATTGAAAAAATCATAGAAGTAGCGAAAGAAACAAAAGCAGAAGCGATTCATCCTGGATACGGATTGCTATCAGAAAATCCTACTTTTGCCCGTCGTTGCGAAGAAGAAGGAATCGTCTTTATTGGTCCAAAAGCTGATGTCATTGCACGAATGGGAAGCAAGATCGAATCGAGAAAAACAATGATAGAAGCAGGAGTTCCTGTTGTACCAGGAATCTCTTTCCCTCTAGCTGATGTGGAAGAAGCAGCAAAAACGGCGCAAGAAATTGGTTATCCGATTATGCTGAAAGCATCTGCTGGCGGTGGCGGCATCGGCATGCAAGTTGTCCATAACGAAGAAGAATTGAGAAAGGCGTTTGAAGGGAATCAAAAGCGAGCTTCCTCTTTCTTTGGTGATGGTGCGATGTATATGGAAAAATATATTGAAAATCCAAGGCATATTGAAATTCAAATTCTTGCCGACCAACACGGAAATTACTTGTATTTATGGGAGAGAGAATGCTCGATTCAACGCCGTCATCAGAAAGTCATTGAAGAAGCTCCATCTCCATTTTTGGATGAACAAACCCGCAGAAGAATGGGTGAAGCCGCTGTGAAAGCGGCAAAGTATATTGGCTATACAAACGCAGGTACGATCGAATTTCTCGTTGATGAGCAAAAAAATTTCTATTTTCTTGAAATGAACACAAGACTTCAAGTGGAGCATCCGGTCACAGAGGAAATTACTGGTCTAGATCTAGTCGAAGAACAATTGCGGATTGCTGCAGGGAAAAAGCTGCTTTACACCCAAGAACAAATCAAACGAGATGGTCATGCGATTGAAGTGCGCATTTATGCCGAAGATCCAAAAACGTTTTTCCCATCTCCGGGGAAAATCACCGTTTTTGAGACGCCAAATGGAGAACATGTCCGCAACGAAACGGCGGTTACGAGCGGCTCATCTGTAACGCCATTCTATGACCCGATGATTGCTAAGTTGATCGTGAAAGGACAAAGCCGCCAAGCAGCGATTGAACGTATGCTACAGGCGCTCGAAAGCTATAAAGTAGAAGGAATTAAGACGAATATTCCAATGCTGAAAGAAGTTCTTTCACATCCTCAATTTCAAGCAGGAAATACAACAACAAATTTTGTAAATATATATTTGAACAAAGCAACAGCTAACAAATAATTCAACATAGGGAATGGGGGAAGATCGTATGAGTCAAATAGTTGCAACAATGGCAGGTAATGTATGGAAAATAGTCGTAAGCATTGGTGAACAAGTTACAGAAGGTCAGGATGTGGTCATTTTAGAATCGATGAAGATGGAAATTCCGATTGCTGCAGAAACATCTGGTACAGTAAAAGAAATTAAGGTGCAAGAAGGAGACTTTGTCAATGAGGGCGATGTTTTAATGGAGCTTGAATAAGGGGGGATGAAGATGAGCAAATGGCCCAAGCAAGTCACGATTAAAGAGGTAGGCCCCCGTGACGGATTACAAAATGAGAAGGCATTTATTGAAACGAAAGATAAAATTGCTTGGATTAATCAACTGTCACAAACAGGATTAACTTATATCGAAATTACTTCATTTGTTCATCCGAAATGGATTCCTCAGTTAGCCGATGCGGCTGAGGTAGCAGCAAAAATTAAGAAAGTACAAGGAGTCACTTATGCTGCTCTTGTACCGAATTTAAAAGGTTTAGAGGGGGCGCTGGCAGCCAACGTAGACGAAGTGTCTGTTTTTATGTCTGCGAGCGAAACACATAATCGAAAAAACATTAATAAATCGATTGCTGAAACATTTCCTGTTTTACAGGAAGTCGTGATTCAGGCGAAGAAAGCCGGCAAAACGGTGCGAGGTTATATCTCGACCGTTTTCGGCTGCCCGTACGAAGGTTCGATTGATGTAGAACAAGCCATCAAAGTAGCAGACAAACTGTTTGAAATGGGAATTGACGAACTTTCATTAGGCGATACGATTGGCGTGGCCAATCCACGTCAGGTACAAGAGGTGCTAGAAGAATTTTTTAAGAGATTTCCAAAAGAAAAGCTAGCAATGCATTTTCATAACACTCGCGGTACGGCATTGGCGAACGTTCTCGCCTCACTTGAGATGGGGATAACGACGTTCGATAGCGCGCTTGGCGGATTAGGGGGATGTCCGTATGCTCCGGGTGCTTCAGGAAACTTAGCGACCGATGACTTGTTATATATGCTTGATGGGATGGGCATAGAAACAGGAGTTCAGATGGAGCAGTTAGCAAAATCAGCGTTTTTTATCCAAGAAAAAATAGGACGAAAACTAAACAGTCATTATTTACAGACATTAAATAAGTCTGAATGCCAACTTAGCTGAGGAGGAACTTACACATGTCCGCATCGGTACTCTATTCCACGTTAGATCATGGTGTTGCCATTCTTACATTAAACCGGCCTGAAGCGGCAAATGCGCTATCCTTAAACATGCTTAATGAATTACGAGAGATACAACAAGAATTAAAATTTAATAGGAATGTTCGTTGTGTGATTGTCACAGGAGCTGGAGAAAAAGCGTTTTGCGCTGGAGCCGATTTAAAAGAACGGGCGCAAATGAATGAAACTCAAGTGCGACAAACCGTATCTCTTATACGAGAAACCATTAATGAATTTGAACAACTGCCACAGCCGGTTATTTGTGCCATGAATGGAGCAGCCTTCGGTGGCGGTTTAGAATTGGCTCTTGCTTGTGACATTCGTATTGCTGCTGAAACAGCAAAAATGGGGCTAACCGAAACTTCATTAGCGATTATACCTGGTGCAGGCGGGACACAGCGGCTCCCGAGATTGATCGGAAGAGGACGTGCAAAAGAGTTAATCTATACTGCTAAACGGATTACGGCTATTGAAGCTGAAAAAATTGGTTTAATTGAATATGCTGTTCCGTCAGAACAATTGATAGAGAAAGCTGTACAAATTTCAAACCAAATTGTCGAAAATGCTCCTATTGCCGTTGCTCAAGCAAAAGTTGCTATCAATCGTGGCTTAGAAGTCGACTTAAATACAGGACTTAAGCTTGAACAAATGGCATATGAAATTACGATTCCAACGAAAGATCGTCTCGAAGGATTACAAGCATTTAAAGAAAAAAGAAAGCCAGTTTACAAAGGGGAATAGGGGGTAGCTATTGTGAACTCAAATGAAGTGATCAACCAAGTGAAGCTATCATTGACAGAAAAGCTAGAAGAAGAAAGAAAAAAAATCGAACAGGGTGGAGCACCGAAGTATCACCAAAAAAATGCCGAACAAGGAAAACTATTCGTACGTGACCGCTTAAAATTATTATTTGATGAAGGACTTGAGTTCGAGGATGCGTTTTTTGCTAACTGCTTAGCTGATGGTTTACCAGCAGATGGTGTCGTCACAGGTGTTGGCAAAATTAATGGACAAACAGTTTGTGTGATGGCAAATGATTCAACGGTAAAAGCAGGTTCTTGGGGAGCAAGAACGGTAGAAAAAATTATCCGTATTCAAGAGACGGCAGAAAAACTGCGTTGTCCCATTCTTTATTTAGTTGATTCTGCTGGTGCAAGGATTACGGACCAAATCGAAATGTTCCCTGGCCGTCGCGGAGCAGGACGCATCTTCTATAATCAAGTGAAATTATCAGGAAAAGTGCCGCAAATTTGTTTGCTATTCGGTCCGTCGGCAGCTGGCGGTGCCTATATTCCTGCGTTTTGTGACATCGTTGTCATGGTTGAAGGAAACGCATCGATGTATCTTGGTTCACCGCGAATGGCGGAAATGGTTATTGGAGAAAAAGTAACGCTTGAAGAAATGGGCGGTGCGCGCATGCATTGTACCGTTTCAGGCTGCGGAGATGTTCTCGCTAAGACAGAAGAAGAAGCCATTGCTTTTGCGCGGAAATATTTATCTTACTTCCCAGCCAACTATAGTGAAAAGCCGCCAGTAGCAGAACCGAAATTACCAAAATCTTTCGAAAAAACGCTTGAAGAAATCATTCCGTTAAACCAAAATGCGCCGTTTAATATGTATGACCTGATTGAGCGCTTAATCGACGAAGGTTCTTTCTGTGAAATTAAGAAGTTGTTTGCTCCTGAACTAATTACTGGTCTTGCCCGTTTAAACGGACAGCCGATTGGTATTATCGCGAATCAGCCGCGCATGAAAGGCGGGGTACTGTTCCATGATTCGGCAGATAAAGCAGCAAAGTTTATTACTCTTTGCGATGCGTTTAATATCCCGCTTCTATTCTTAGCTGATATCCCAGGCTTTATGATTGGTACAAAAGTAGAACGTGCTGGTATCATCCGGCACGGGGCAAAAATGATTTCGGCAATGTCAGAAGCAACCGTTCCAAAAATTTCAGTCATTGTTCGCAAAGCATATGGTGCAGGTCTTTATGCGATGGCCGGTCCTGCGTTTGAACCTGATTGCTGCTTAGCGCTTCCACACGCACAAATCGCCGTCATGGGTCCGGAAGCGGCGGTGAATGCGGTTTATGCGAACAAAATCGCCGAGTTACCAGAAGAGGAAAGAGCAGCATTTATTGAGCAAAAACGGGAAGAGTACCGAAAGGACATCGATATTTACCGTCTCGCTTCAGAAATGGTCATTGATGGTATTGTTGCACCAAACGCACTTCGTGATGAGCTAATTAAACGATTCAATGCATATATATCTAAATATATGACGTTTTCTGAACGTAAACACGGTGTATATCCTGTTTAACGAGAAACAAGGGGTGGGGGAGAAATGAAACCGATTTATACGGATTTCGTCGAAGCGGTAAAAGATATTAAAGATGGAATGACGATTATGGTCGGCGGTTTTGGTTTATGCGGCATTCCAGAAAATTTAATCTTGGCACTTGCTGAAACAGGAGTAAAAGATTTAACCGTCATTTCAAACAACTGCGGTATTGACGATTGGGGCCTTGGTATTTTGTTAAAAAATCGGCAAATTAAAAAGATGATTGGTTCCTATGTTGGTGAAAATAAAGAATTTGAACGCCAAGTGTTATCTGGCGAATTAGAAGTGGAGCTTGTTCCTCAAGGCACGTTGGCAGAAAAAATTCGTGCCGGCGGTGCAGGAATTCCCGCGTTTTACACACCAGCAGGAGTTGGGACTCCAATTGCCGAAGGAAAAGAAAAACGAGTATTTAACGGAAAAGAATATTTGTTAGAGGAAGCATTTACGGCTGATTTTAGTCTTGTACGCGCGTGGAAAGCCGATAAAATGGGGAATTTAGTCTACCGCAAAACGGCAAGAAACTTCAATCCAATGATTGCTGCAGCCGGTAAAATAACGATTGCAGAGGTAGAAGAGTTAGTAGAAATTGGTGAGCTTGATCCGGATCATATTCATACGCCGAGCATTTATGTACAACGTCTCATTGTCGGTAAGCAGGAAAAACGAATTGAACGATTAACTACACGGGGGTGAATGAGATGAACATCCGTGAAAAAATTGCAAAAAGAGCCGAAAAAGAAATTCAAAATGGATTTTACGTCAATTTAGGAATCGGGATGCCGACATTAGTTGCCAACTTTATTTCCGAAGATAAGCAAGTCGTCTTGCAGTCAGAGAATGGTCTGTTAGGAATTGGTCCCTATCCGACGAAAGATGAAGTGGACCCTGACTTAATCAATGCTGGGAAGGAAACAGTAACAGCGATTAAAGGAGCAGCCTTTTTTGACAGTGCTGAATCATTCGCGATGATTCGCGGTGGCCATATTGATATCGCGATTTTAGGTGGAATGGAAGTATCTGTAAAAGGCGACCTTGCAAACTGGATGATTCCAGGAAAAATGATTAAAGGAATGGGCGGCGCAATGGATTTGGTTCACGGCGCACGCAAAATCATTGTGATTATGGAGCATGTCAACCGGAACGGTGAACCGAAAATTTTAAAAGAGTGCAAACTGCCGTTGACAGGTCAAAAGGTTGTCAACCGTATCATTACCGATCGGGCTGTGATTGATGTAACAGAACAAGGTTTGAAATTAGTTGAAGTTGCTGAAGGATATACCATCGAAGACGTTCAAGCAACAACAGAACCACAACTAATCATCGATGAACATGTAAAATTAAACGCATATTAATTGATTGAGAAAGCGGTGTTTTTTAAGCATCGCTTTCTTTTATTGTTCTTCGTTCATTCATAAAAAGACGAATTTTAACTCAAATTAATAATAACGTTTTGTAAAGGAGGAGTAGTAATGGATAGTAAAATAAAAAATAATAATGAAAACTTAAAGGTTGCAGGAAGGAATTATGATCCATCTGACTATAAGAGCAACTCTGATTTATCGTCTGGTCTTGCGATGACCCATGAACAAGTAAGTGATGCCTATGTTGAAGGGACAGTGGATGCAGTTATCGATGACCTTAACGGAAAAGATGTAAAAATACCGCGGGAAGGATACCAAGACAAGAAATCATAAATTTTATATTGGGAAATAACAAAAATAATTGTATTTTGTCTCTTGAAGAAAAGAGAAAAACGATGTATGATAGTAATTGCTCGCTGCGTTGTGCGTTGATGAATGAAGTTTCAACCGTTGACTGTAAATAGGGAGTTCTATATCGGAATAGGAATGTCATGCCTCTTTTTAGACATGCATGAGGACGACAGGAATATTCCTGCGAACACCCACTTGGTGGAGTGTGGTTCGAAAACTCCATTCGAAAACGGCAATCGCGGCACATTGGGTCCGTATAATAAAAAAGTCGGATTCTTGAATAGAATCCGACTTTTTTATTTTTAGGAGTTTAAATAAATTATCAACATTTTTTGTTTAAGTTTTACAAAATCGTTCATGATAGAAATATACATAATTAGGAGGTGTGATAACGATGAAATCGTTCACGGTTGATTTTCATAGTGAAGATCAAATGGAAAGTATAACCGTTCAGAAGTTAAATGAGGATGATTATCATAAGGCAACTGAAGGTGGAACGAGACATTTGTTTGATTTGGATACAAACATTGGCTTTTTTGCATTTTTTGATGCAGAAGATACGAATGGTACCGAATCTTATCTTGTTCTTCATTACGAAGATGACAACGAAGATCCAAGCGGTTGCTATTCTTTTGAACTAAAAGATTTTTACGAATTCGCTGCACTCTATTTAAATGACTTGGAATTTAGCGAGGAAGTCGATGAGGATGAATACGGTCCCATTCATCACTTAGCCCACCTTATGTATCACATTATCGAAGAAGGAAAAACGGTAGAAGTGTAACCTTACGATTGATAAAAACATCCTGAATGGATTTTGGATTCAGGATGTTTTTATTGCTTCTATTTAGTATTAAAACAAGATACAGTCGGCGGCCTTAACTTTCGTTACATTATCTTCTATAAGAAACGCTATTTTCTATTACGTTCCGCTCTGAACAATATCTTTTCACACATTCTACTTGGAGTACTTTCACATTGTTTCTATTACTTTCAGATTACATCGCCAGTAAAGGCATTTTTTCAATATTTTTTCCTTTTATCAGCTTTAACTCTTGAGCATCAACAATTAAATCGATCATTACTCCATTGAATACATCTTGATTCTTCTTTTTATAATTGGATTGTAAGTATTGAACACGATACCACTTTTCCTCATATTCGAAGTACATGTAACGCCCACGAGTATAATCTATCCAAAATTTTACGTATTCTCCATTCAATATTTTAAGTACATATCCCCATGATCTCCCCAGATGAGAAGCTGTCATCTTTGGTTTCGTTGAATTCATCACTTTATAATATAATCTATTTCTTATATCATAGAGCATCATCGTTTTCTACAGCCTCCTTCATTTTCCATCTATTACATTATAGGAATGATGGTAGAAAATTAGACTATCATTGTAAGAATTTTAATCTTTTGTCTTAATTCTCTTTATTATATGCGGAGATCTGTACATAAAACGGTGGATTCTAACGAACGTTATATGAGCCTCAAGAAACTACTATTTTATCGTCTGGAAGGTTACGAGGGGGAATTTCATGGAAAAAAGCAGAATGTTCGAGAAAAAGAAGCGTAAAATGGTCAGGATAAGAAAAGTGATGATGGTGCTTATGGGATTGTTCGTATTAGGTCTATTCGCCATGAATTTTTATATTTCAAAGATTGATATTCGTTCATTGGAAGAAGCATTGCCACAACCTACAATTATTTATGACCGTGAAGGAAAAATGGCCAGCAAACTATCTGTTTCAAAAATGGAGGCAATCTCTATTAATGAGATGCCAGAGCATTTGCTTCAAGCGGTGATTGCGGCAGAAGACAAACGTTTTTACAAACATCATGGAATCGATTATCAAGGCATCTTGCGGGCGATGTGGCGAAACGTTAAAGCAGGGGAATTTGTTGAAGGGGGCAGTACTATTACGCAACAGCTTGCCAAGAACGTATTTTTAACAAATGAAAAAACATTAAAGCGGAAGTGGGAAGAATTTTTCATTGCTAAAAAGATTGAACGAACTTATACAAAAGATGAGATTTTAGAAATGTACTTAAATCGCATTTATTTTGGCGAAGGAGCTTGGGGAGTCAAAAAAGCAGCGGAAATTTATTTTGGAAAAGACGTTTCAAAGCTAACGGTAAGTGAATCGGCGCTGCTTGCCGGTCTCATTAAAGCACCATCGGCCCTTTCTCCGATAAAACATTATGACCAAGCAATCGAGAGGCGCAATTTAGTACTAAGTTTAATGAAAGAACAAGGATACATTAATGAAAAGACATTTTTAGAGGCTAAGAAGGAAAAGATGGTGTTCGAAAAGAAGCAGCTTGATCCTTATAAAGGAAAATATCCGTATTATGTCGATCATATTATTGACGAGGCGATTAACAAATATGGATTGACAGAAAATGAAGTTCTTTTTGGGGGATTGCACATTTATACCGAAATGGATCAACATATACAACAGGCAGTAGAAGAGGTATATAAAAAAGAAGCGTTGTTTCCAGAAAGCACAAACGATCAACTTCTTCAAAGTGGGACCGTATTATTAGATGCGAAATCCGGTGGAATCACAGCGCTAGTTGGTGGAAGAGGGGAGCACGTATTTCGCGGATTCAACCGTGCCACACAATTAAAAAGACAGCCGGGATCGACAATGAAGCCGCTCGCTGTCTATACACCAGCGCTTGAGGAAGGGTATCGAATCTTTGATTTACTGAAAGATCAACCTTTTGATTTTAACGGCTATCAACCGAAAAATTACGATCATCAATATCGTGGAACGGTAACGATGTATGAAGCTGTCATTAACTCATTAAATGTTCCAGCGGTATGGCTTCTCAACGAAATCGGTCTTCATAAAGGAATTGATGCTGTAGAACGGTTCGGTATTCCTTTAAATAAAGAAGACCATTATTTAGGTTTAGCCCTTGGTGGATTGAAAGAAGGCGTATCACCTTTGCAAATGGCTGAAGCTTATTCCGTCTTTCCAAATGAAGGAGTAAAAACAGAAGCACACGCCATCACAAAAATCGTTGATATGAACGGGGAAACCATCGCAGAGTGGGAGCCAAAATCAACGAAAGTCACATCGAAAGAAGTTGCACAAAAGATGACGTTTATGCTTGAAGGGGTTATTGAAGAAGGGACAGGAAAGAGAGCGAAAATGGCTGGTAGAGATATCGTTGGAAAGACTGGTTCCACGCAAGTACCCATCAGCGGGGTTGATGGGGTGAAAGACCAATGGTTCGTTGGCTACTCTCCTCAACTTGTGTGCGCGGTTTGGTTAGGTTACGATCATACGGATCAGAATCATTATCTTAAAACGACAAGCAGTCAAACTGTGTCAGTTATTTTCCGTGAAATCATGAGCGAAGCATTGAAAGACGTTCCGCCGATGTCATTTACTTATCCTAAGTTAAAGGCAGAAAAACGACAATTAGAAAAGTTTCATGAGCAAAAGAAAAAGGAGAAAAAACAGAAAAAAGAAATGCTGAGAGAAAAGAAACATCCGAAAGAAAAGCCTCATAAGCACGGAAAGAAACATGGAAAAAAGGATAAGAGGAAGAAAGATTAAAGATGTTAATAAAGCTGATTTGCACTTAGGGCATATCAGCTTTTTTGTTGTCATGAAAAAATAACATTCATCATACATATAGGACAAGCGAAAGGAAAGGGGTTTTTTTAATGGCGCATTTTGGTTCGAAAGGTTGGCTAGTCAAACAACTAAAAGAGGCTGGAATTACTCATCATCCAGATGAGCGTCGTAAGCTTGAAATTTATAAAGCATCGGTTCTTTACCGTTTATATCAAAAATATGTTTTAAAGGATAAGTAAATTAACATTTTCCCGATTCATTTCTTTCTTCTAGGAGGGAGATGATCGGGAATTTTTTGTATTTAGGAAATCACATACTAAAGTTGGATTTCTTGATTACAAAAAGGACGATAAGTACGGACAGGGGCTATTGTTTAAAAAATATGAAGTTGTTATTATGGAAATCAAGGATATTATTCCAACATTTTTATATTTACTCCAATCCATACTATTTTTTACAATTTATTTAGAAGTAGGAGAAATATGTGTTTATATGTATTCTACTTCTTATCGGTTAGAGGGAGGTGATAAGGTAGCGTATTGTGATCGAATACACTTAGTTAATGTTAGCAGATAAAGGCTTAAGGCTATTAAACTTTTCGTTTAAATGCTAGTCAATACTTCTTCGAGAAATGGAAATGACTTTTCTATTTAGGAGGAATAAACTTGAGGAAACTGACTACTAAGGCTCTAGCCATATTAATCATCTTCAATTTTTTATTCTCTTCTCTTCCATTTGAATACTTACAATCAGTATCTGCCCATGGAAGGCTACAGGAAACGGTAAATGAAAAAGGAAAAAAAGAGTATAAATATGAGCCTAAAAGGGTTACGGAGATAAAAGAAAAACGTACAAAACATTCAAAAACGTGGAGAAACAGTGACTTATCCGAAACAATAGAACTCTTTTCTTCTCCTATTCACTATGAAATAGAAAGTGATAGTAAAAAAGAATGGAAGGAAATAGATAATAACTTAACTACCGATATTAAGGATGAGCAAGAAAAAGGAAAATTTAAGTTCGTAAACAAAGAAAACCGATTTAAAGCATTTTTCGCTGAACACGGAGATAAAGAAATTTTTAAAATAAAGGAAGGGAAATACTGGATTTCTTATTCCATTGAAGGAGCAAATTCAGCAGTTGGAAAGGCCAAAAACAATTCAATTGTCTACAAAGATATTATAGATCATGTAGATGCCGTTTACTATATACGGGGCGATGGAGTCAAAGAAGATCTAGTATTTCACGAAAAGCCTGCGACTAACGAGATATTATTTAATATAAACACAAATTTAGAGGTGCGAGAAAATAACCAAGCCATTGAGTTTGTTGACAAGTCCGAAAACAAAGTGATTTGGTCCTTTACCCCGCCATTTTTAAGGGATGCGGAGGATAAAGAATCACACAACGTCAGTTACAAACTTAAAAATACAAAAGGAAAAATTCAAATTTCATTACAGCTTGATCAAGCCTTCTTTGACAATAAAGATACAAAATATCCCGTTACTCTAGACCCTACTGTCGTTGCTGGCGGAGATATTAATAATACGTTCGACGCTTATGTGGGAGAATACTACAGCAATGTAAACTATGGCGGGGACGCTGAATTAAGGACTGGTTATGCTCCTGGTGTTTACAGTCATCGTTCTTTTATCAAGTTTGGAAGCAGCTTGCCAAGCTTAAATGGCGGGTTATTAACAAGCGCGGTCTTTAAAGCGTACAAGTACTATGAGCCATCGAGTGTAGATACGACGATTACGATTCATCGCGCTTATGCATCTTGGTCTAGTTCGACGATTACATGGAACAATCAACCGAGCTTCGGTGGTTCTTACGCATCGAAATTATTGGCTTCAGGAGCCGCTAATGGCTGGTATTCTTGGGATGTAACGAATCTTGTGAATTACTGGTATGATAATCCAAGTCAATATCATGGGCTGGTCATGCAAGCCTCAAACGAAAATACAGTTGGAAGTTACAGAAAATTTTATTCAAGTGATTACAATGGCGGCGCATATGCTCCAAGATTGGAAATTACTTATTCTCCTAAGCCTTCTGCGCCAACAGGAACAGCCTCCGGAAATGGAACTAATACAGGAACGGGTTATGTGAACTTGAGTTGGACACCAGTGCCTGGAGCGACTGGGTACAAAGTCTCCATATTTAACGGGAAAAACTATGAAGATATTGATGTTGGAAACGTGACATCTTGGTCTACAAAAGGGAAAAAATTATGGCCTACGCCTCAGCAAGTCCAATCTCATCCTGATCCTACAAACGAAACGAACTGGATTTCGATTAGCAGTGGTTCCCAAGTAGGAAACGGTCAGGAATTACCAGATGATCCAAGTTATCTTTATAAGGCTACTGGCGGAAATTATCCGAATTCGAAAAATTACTGGTTCCGTGTAAAAGCGTACAATGCTTGGGGAGAAACAGCGCTTTCAGATGCGTTTATGCCGACGATTCCGGACCAAACCTCACCCTCAAAACCAGGCAAACCAGTACTAACCAATGCGTTGAACAGTCAGTTTACATTTACATGGTCTGCATCTTCAGACTCGAACTCTGGTGTGAAAAAATACTTAGTATATATTGGTAGGTCCTCTAATCAAGCTGATGTGGTCAACGGAAGAGAAGTAACAAGTACTACGTTTACATACCCGCAGGCTGGGGATCCTCCGCTTGATCCAAGGGTAAACTATTATTTTTACGTAAAAGCCGTTGATAACAATGGCAACACATCCTTAAATTCTGATGTCGGTAATGGTATTGCTCGTTTACCAAGGGATGCAAGTATTCAATTCTCATCTATTCCAAGTCCAATGGAGGCTAGTGGAACCTATAACGTTCAAATTACTGTAAAAAATGAAGGATTAGAAACATGGACAGCCGCCCAAAATTTTATGCTTGGATCTGTAAATGAGACCGATCCGTTTACAACAGAAACTCGTCTTCCGCTTTCTTCCTCTGACTCGATTGGAACGGGACAGTCCAAAACATTTAATCTTACGTTCAATGGTGGGCGAAAACTAGGAACACTCAATACAAGTTGGAGGATGTTGAAAGTAGGTACAGGCTGGTTCGGGGATACGTTATCAAAAGATGTAACAGTCGTCGATACGAATCCGCCAGAGGGAGCCATTGTTATTAATAATGGCGAGACATTTACGAACTCACGAAATGTCACTCTTACACTGAATGCCGAGGATAATGCAGAAGGACAGATTTTGCAAAAACTCCAAAATGAAGATTTGCCGTTTACGGAGTATGAACCATATACACAGACGAAACAATGGACATTATCAGATGGAAACGGTGATAAAAGAGTATCCGTTATATTTAAGGATGCAGCAGGAAATGAATCGGTTCCCGTCTCTGCAACTATTAAATTAGATACGAATTATCCTACGGCGACCATCACATCACCGGAGGAACTAGATTACCTAAACGGAACCGTTGAAATTAGAGGAAGTGCATCCGATAGTGATTTAAAAGAATATGTAGTTGAATATGGATCTGGTACATCTCCTGTTGAATGGACTACTATTAAGAGAGGGACAGAAAATGTAAGTGATGGTGTATTGGCAACGTGGGATACGGCAAACATTCCAACAGGAAAGTATACGGTGCGTTTAGCAGTTACCGATTTGGCCGGTAACACGACGTATTCTCAAAAATATGTGTGGATAGACCAATTGAATGGTCGTTTAGGAACGGAAACATATTGGGGTATGGAAGCTACTGCATCGGGATTTGGAAGCAGCTTGGTCAATTTATCAAATGGAAACTTAATTTTAGGATTTGAAGACGCGTCACTTGACGGTCGTCAATTAGATCCTTCTATTGAAAGAACCTACAATAGTCAAGATGAAAAAAGTGGAATGCTTGGACAAGGTTGGAGGCTAAGCGTAGAATCCAATTTAGAAGTGGAAAGTAATGGGGACGTATTATATACCGATGAAGATGGAACGATTCATCGCTTTACAAAAAATGAAGACGGATCGTATACGGCTCCAAAAGGGGTATTTAAGCAGCTTACTAAAAATACAGATGGGCAATATATTTTAACAGATTTGACACCAGAAAGTATCTCTGTCACTTACGACAATTCAGGACGTATTGCCGCTATTTCCGATAAAAATAACAATACCATTTCTTTCCGCTATGAAAATGGATTGTTGGCAGAAATGACTGACGACGTTGGACGTAAAATTCTGTTTAAGTATTACCCTAATAATCTTTTACAGGAAATATTATTATATAGCGGAAATAAAGTAGTATATTCTTACAATGATGAACAATTACTATCAAACGTGGAATTTTTCGATAAAGACGGGGTAAGTTATCGCCAATTAAGTTATAAATACGATACAAATAAGCGTTTAGTCGAGGCAGTAGATCCAAATGGAAACGTAGTAACATATAGCTACAACGGTATGCGCGTCATTAATGTGGCAAGTAAACATACTCCTCGTGAAGCAGCAACAGGTAATTTGCGAAGCACGGTAACAGTTAACGAAAGTTTCACTTATGACTTAACTACAAAGAAAGTGTCCCTACTTACAAGCGGTTCGTCTGTTTCGCAGGAAATGGAATATGTCATAAACGATCAAGGGAACTTAGTTGAGACCACTACCGATCCAAACGGACTAAACATTAAAGAATCATTTGTATATGAAGATAACTTGTTAACAGATATTATTGATGGGAAGGGCTACAAAACTTCTTTTGTTTATGACTCACGCGGGAATCTGCTAAAGAAAACCGAACCAACGTTCCAGGATATAGAAGGAGGTACCACAACTCCTGTTACGACGTATGAGTACAAACCGGGAACCAATCTTTTGATAAAGGAAACCGACCCGCTTGGACGTACGACGAGTTATGATTATGATTCCAAAGGAAATCGCATTTGGATGATGGACAGCGATGGCTTTAAAACGACATATGAATATGACCAGTATGGTAACTTAGTGAAAGAAACATCAGAGCGCGGTGCGTTATATGGCTATCTTCCAAACTTTAGTTTTGAAGATGGAGATACTTCCTCTTTAAAAGATTGGAAAACATCGGGAACTTGGACGTATGATACAAGCAGTAAAAAAAGCGGTACTCGAAGCGTTAAAGTAACAGGATCTGCTTCCATTGAGAGCGATTATGTACCAATTAAGAAAGGAAAGCTTCCGGTTCGCGGACTTGCATGGGTAAAAACTGAAGCAGTAGAGGGAACAGGAGTAACAGGAACGCTCATTTTCTATGACAGCAATAAAACAAAAATTAGTGAACAATCTTCTACGGCATCGTTAACAGGAACTTCCGATTGGAAATTGCTTCACGTTGCAGCATCGATCCCGGAAAATGCAGAATACGTAACTTACAAATTGACTGCAGCCATGACAGGGGGAGCTGCCTACATTGATGACGTATGGATGGAAGAAGCCAATGTAACGGAAGAATTTCACTACAGTCAAGACGGTTTATACCTTGAATACGAAGTGGACGCTTATGGAAATGTAACGTCTTTTCAATATGATGAGGCAGGCAACAAAATTGCTGAAACAAATGCCCTAAATCAAACAGCTCATTTTAAATATGACGCAGATCGAAGACTAGTAGAGTCCATCGACCGATTAGGGAAGAAAACAGAAAATAAATACGATAAAAACGGTAACCTTATAAAAGTGATTAACCCGTTAAATCAGGTCGTAGAATACGATTATGATGAAAGCAATAGACTAACGTTAATTAAACATCCACAGGTAACCAAAGTACGTTATGAGGGTCAGACTCCGCTTCCGCCAGAAGTCGTAACCATTACTGAGGTCTTTGAGTATAATGAGCTTGGGCAAAAAATAGCTGAGAAAGACGGAAATGGATATGTATCTCACAATGTTTATGACAAGGCAGGACGATTGGTTAAAACCATTGATCCGTTACAAAATGAGCGTCGCATGTTTTATGATGCCAATGACAATAAATATAAAGAGGAAGACTGGGCATACGATACAGTAACGAATACTTTATATAAAAAGGGAACTACATTCTATAATTATGACGAGTTGAATAGGCTCATTTCTTTCACAGATGCTTCCGGAAATCCGGATGCGATTGTGGAGAAAACGAAATATGATGCTGTTGGCAATGAGATGAAAGTTGTCAGCGGGACAGGCGTTGTCACAGAATATCAATATAACCGAAACAATGAAAGCATTTATTCAAAAGAATCTTCTTCACCACCAGTTGAAACATGGGCATTGTATGATGGGGCAGGGAATCTAGCAATCTCCTTAGATAAACAAGGCGCAACTTACAACATATATGACATGAACGACAACTTGCTGCAGGTTGTTGACTCTGAAGGAAAGAAGACCACATACACATACAATGCAGTAGGAGATAAACTAAAACAAGTCGATTCAACAGGTTCGGAAACAGAATGGCAGTACGACGATGAAGGACAAATTAAAAAAGAAATTGTAAAAATTGTTGATGCAGAGAAAAATGAAACGAAATATCAGATTACAGATTATCAGTATGACGACGTTGGACAAGTCCATAAGAAAACCATAACAGAACAAACCGGTGACACAACGGTCACGGCAAAGGAAATTACCTATACGTATGACGAGCTTGGACGAGTCGTAAAGGAAACAGGTATTACGGACGGTAAAGTTACGGAAACACGTTACTATTTTGATAATAATGGTAATGTCATAAATACATGGACATACGACGAAACCATTACTGTCCCGATACAATATGATCCGGATGGAGACGGATATTTTAACAGTGAAACAGAATCGACTTACGATGCGAACAACCGATTAATACACGAATCGATTTCTCATACTTCAACGGCCACAGTCAATCGCTTTGATGATAAGGAGAATATGGAAACGTTCCAAAATTCCCTTGGAACAACGACCGTATTATATGATAATGATGATCGAACAAAAGAAATAACCACACCGAATTTTGATAAGTTTACGTATGATTATTATGTTGATGATTCCTTGTCCAAAGTGACCGCACCGGGGATGACTACTACCTTTACTTACAACGGCGGCTCGAAAGTTGCCACAATAAAAGGAGTCAATAATAGCGGTACTACGGTCATTGATTATGCGTACAGTTATACGGATACAGAGCAAATCGCCCAAATTACCGAAAAGGGCCAAGTAAAGAAAAAGTATACGTATACGCCAAATGGTTATTTAGAAACAGCAGAGGCTAACGGCACCAAGTGGAAATATACGTATGACGGAAATGGAAATATTACAAAAGTAGAAAACGTAACAACCGGAAAAGTGAAGGCGGAATATACGTATACGACAGGGAACCGGATTAAGCAAAAGAAAGAGTACAACGACCAAACTGGGGCATTAATCCGTACAACAGATTACACGTTCCACCCAAATGGCTCCCTTGCGAAGACGACGACAAGGGAAGGAACAAAGGAAACGGTTGTCGATTACGGTTACAATAGTGATGACCAACTTGTCTCCGTTCGTACAACGGTTGACGGAAGTGTAGTCAAGGATATTGTGTACGAATATGACCAAGACGGAAATCGTCTATCGAAGACAATTGGTCATACACATTATCATTACCACCGTGATACAAACGGAGAAATCTTTACGATTACCAAACAAATTTCCGGAGGAGACGAAACAACCGCAAGCTTCTACAAAGATTCGGACGGAAACTTATTAAGCTTCCGTTATAAGGATGTCGTCTACTACTATCAATTCAACGTTCGCGGAGACGTTGTGGCATTAACGGACGCTGCGGGGAATGTAGTTGCTACGTACGATTATGATGAATGGGGCAACGTTACCAGCATAACCGGTAATCAAGAAGTCGCCGAAGCGAATCCATACCGATATGTCGGAAAATACGGTGTGTTCTACGATCAAGATACAGGCATGTATTTAATGGGCTGGCGCGATTATGATCCGAAAACAGGCCGCTTCATTGTACCGGATGAATATGAAGGAGAAGAAGATGAGCCTACTTCATTGAACCGTTATTTGTACGCCGATGGAGACCCAGTCAACAACATCGACCCGGACGGCCACTTGCCGAAATGGCTGCAGCGCGGATGGAAAGCAACGAAAAAATGGGCGAAGAAAGGATATGACTTCGCAATTGGCGACGATATTCGGACATTGAAAAGCCCGAAATCGAAGTGGTACCATAAAGCTGGAGCCGCCGCAAGCATCGCCAGCAACTTCATCCCAGGAGCCGGTCAACTAAAATGGGGCGTAAAAGCCGTAAAATACGGCAAGAAGATGAAGAAGTCGAGGAAATTCGCTGCGGCATCGATCAAAAAGATGCGGAAGGCGAAGTTAAAGGCGAAAGCCAGCCGCGCTAGGATAAAGCCTAAACTTCGTAGACCAGTCTCCGGGGATAATGTTGGAGTAAATTTAAGAGCTAAGGGTACGGGTAAATTTAGTAAGTATGATGTAGGATTATATAAAGAAATAAAAGGTGTACCGGGGTTAGATGCACATCATGTTGGACAAAAAGCAATTATGAAAAAATTCATTCGAAATTATGATCCAAATAATGCACCAGCAATATTAGTACCAAAAGCTGGACATACAAGAAAAGGTCCTAGGGGAATAGTTTCGAGAAGTTCAAAAGGAATTGAGAGTGTAAGACAATTATTAGCAAGAGATATAATGGAGTTAAGAAGAGTATATCCAGACATTCCTAATTCTCAACTTCGAAAATTAATTAAATTAAATAAACAATTGTATCCAGAGATGAGAAGGAGATGAGATATATGAATAAAGAAGAGTTTGTTAAACTTTTACATCAGTCAATTATAAAAGAAAATCGTAATTTTTATCGAGATATATTCAATAATACTGATATTAATGAAGTTACAGACCCCTATTGGAAAGAAGCATTGATGTTTTATTCAGAACTATCAGATAAAAATAAAGAAATATTATTTAAAATAATCGAACAAGTAGAAGTGGATGCTGTATCTAATATTTTAGGGGTGTTAGATGGGGTAGTATCAATAGGAGAAGAGGATATTGAGTTTAAAGTGACAATTAACGATAATAATGAACCAATTAATGGAGATTTACAAGACCTATTTTTGGAGTATGATGAAGAGAATAGGTAACAAGTTTAGAGATACGATTTTGTATTTGTTAAAATACCATTTATAACTTTCTTTTAAAGTAATTTGTGAAGTTGAGATACAATGTATCAGTGGAACAAAAAGAAGGCTTCTAATAAATTATATTACCTTGATTGGCTTTATGCCTTTCAAGGTTTTTATTTTAAAACTAACAGATGTATCAAATAATAAAGTGCAATTACGAGAAAATTTATATATCGTTTTTACCAACATTTTAATTCAGACTTCATAATGGTTCCGCCTACTATGAGTTTGGCTGTGATGCATGGTGAAACTATTAACAACACTAATACCCTTCGAGTATGCTTTAAAACACGAGAGAAAGCTTTCTCGTGGCGAGAAAGTGGGGATAAACATTTAACCGACTGTGACGATACTAAACGGACACATTATTTTTATATTGTACTTTCACTAGAGACGGTCGTATAATACTCGTCATTGTTAACAAGCGTTACATAAATTGTAATTTTCGTAACGGGGGGATGTAACATTGAATGTTGTCGGGTATATACGAGTCTCGACACAGGGGCAAGCAAAAGATGGATATAGCTTGAAATACCAAGAGGAGGAAATACAAGCGTATTGCGAAAAACATGGTTGGAATTTGATACATATATTTAGAGATGAAGGAATCAGCGGGGCAAAAATTAATGAAGAAGCGTTGGAAGTGGACAGGGTGGGCTTACAAGAGATGTTAGCCCACCTTTCTTCTCTCCAAATTAAGTATGTCGTGGTGTTAAACACAAGCCGGTTGTGGCGCTCTGACATGGTGAGAGTGTTGATTCATCGAGAGTTACAGAAGTATGGGGTGGATATTAAAAGTATTGAACAGCCAAATTACAGTATCTACAAAAAAGACCCAAGTGATATATTGGTCAATGGACTAATGGAGTTATTAGACCAATATCAGCGATTGGAAATTGCTTTAAAACTAAAGAAAGGTCGGCATAAAAAAGCAAAAGAAGGAGGATATGCCGGAGGAAGAGCGACTTTTGGTTATAGGAAGTTAAGGGGAGAAAAAGAGTTAAGAGTCGACGAGGATAAAGCCAAAGCCGTACAACGAGTGTTTGAGTTAAGAGAGCAACATCCTACATGGTCTTTTACTCGAATTGCTGATGTGTTAAACAAGGAAGGGCATTTGACGACACAAGGTAAGCCCTTTACCAAAGTACAAGTGAAACGGATTTTAGACCGAAAGGACTTTTATAAAGGGATGTATACCTATGGATGCATACAGGCGAAAGGGAAACACCAAGCCATTCTTTAAAGTGGTCACTTAAAAAATACATGAAATTTCTTATATATCCGTATAGATGATACATCCATGGACAGGCTTTTGTACCAATGCGCATCTAAAATGGTGAACGCTCGAACTAAGGTTGCCGCCATGGGAGTCATCATCAAACTCAATGGATTGGGGGAGGATGTATGCATCACAAACAACGGCATATTTACGTGGGGATTGATTTACATAAACACCATCATACGGCGGTTATCATCAACTGTTGGCATGAAAGATTAGGAGAGATTCAATTTGAAAATAAGCCCGCGGCTTTTACGGATTTTTTCATCAAGGTTCGTCAATTAGTACCTGAGAATATGACACTGGTCTTCGGTTTAGAGGACGTTGGTGGATACGGACGGGCATTGGCAACGTTTTTAGTCGATCATGGGCAAATGGTAAAAGAAGTGAATCCCGCTTTGTCTTATGCCGAACGTAATAGTTATCCTACGATGCAAAAAAGCGATAGCTGGGATGCGGAATGTGTAGCGAGAGTTCTTGTAAACAAACTAGATTTTTTGCCGGATGCAGAGCCAAAGGATGTATATTGGTCTATTAAACAGCTAGTCACAAGAAGAAACGCCCTTGTGAAAGCCCAAGGGGCGCTGAAAAACCAGCTTCATGTACAATTAAGCCATCATTACCCCAGCTATAAGAAATTTTTTGCGGAAGTAGACGGAAAAACAGCATTAGCATTTTGGGAAAGATATCCGTCACCATCGTGTTTAGAGGGAGTAAGGATAGATGAGCTTACTGCTTTTTTACAAGCTGTTAGCCACAACACTTGTTCAAGAAAGAAAGCAAAAGAAATACTAGAACTTGTGAAAACAGATGGAACGACCACCAAACAATACCAAGAAACACGGGATTTCCTCGTGCAAAGCATGGTGAGAGATTTGCGCTTTAAAAAGCAGGAAATGGCATTGGTCGAAGGAGAACTAAGAAAATTAATGAAATTACTCGATTACCAACTGGAGACAATGCCGGGGATTGATGTAGTGACAGCATCCGCCTTGGTTGCCGAGATTGGAGATATTCAGCGTTTTCCAAATGCCAATAAACTTGCTCGTTATGCGGGAATTGCGCCTGTGCATTTTGGCTCTGGAGGAAAAGGAAAAGACCACAAAAGCAAACAAGGCAATCGAACGTTACATGCGTTATTTTATCAATTAGCGATACAACAAATACAAGTGGCAAAAGAAAGTAAAAAGCCAAGAAATCCTGTATTTTATGAATACTACCAACGCAAGCGAAAGGAAGGCAAAACAAAAGGACAAGCGTTGGTTTGTATCATGAGAAGGCTGGTAAATATTATTTATGGCATGATGAAGCATAAAACGGCTTATCAATTGCCGAATATAACAGAGCGAAAGGTAATTTAATAGGTGGTCTTTTTTTATAATAGCTTTTAAGATTACTACATAGGGTACGGGTAAACTTGGTAGAAAAGGTAAACAAGCACGTTTAAGAGAATTAGCTAATGATGACAAACTATCATCAGCTTTACGTGGTGAAATTCGACGTGATATTAATGAGATTAAAAGAGGGAAAAGAAAAAATATAAGAGTTCCAAAAGGATATGAGCTAGCTCATAGACGTGGATATGAAGCCCGAAAAGGATATGGATATGAATACAGTGATTTACAAATTATAAGAAACCATAGAACTCAGCACAAGTATGATGGATACGGAAGAAGGAGGTAAAAATGAGATGAATGAAAAAGAATTTTATTCTGTTATAAAATTACCTGCTACAAAAAGATATGAATACTTTATAAAAAAAGTAGTTGATTGGGAAGAAGTATGGGGGCTCTATCAAGACGGATGGGCAATGACTAAAGATGATAATGGTAATCTACTAATTCCTTTTTGGCCTAGAAAAGAATTTGCTCAATATTGTGCCATTGGAGAATGGGAAGGATATACTCCTGAATTAATTGAGCTTGATAAGTTTCTTAATGAATGGCTCCCTGGTATAAAAAAAGATGGATATAAACCATCGATTTTTTGGAATAATTATGACTCGGCAGTAATGGAAGTTGAAGTTTTATTACAAGATTTAAAAAGGGAATTAGATAATTACTAAAATTTTGAGAATAACATATCTAATAACAAAATAAGTTGATATAAAGAGTGGCAGTTACTGAACTGCCACTCTTTTATCAAGTAGATGTTTAGAATTTCCTAAGGGTACGGGAAATGTTGCGCATAATGCAACACAATATGCTAAATTAAAAACCCATTATAAGCAATGGGAGAAGTTATGGAAAGGCCGGAATAAGAGAACTACCAGATGGAAGGATTAGATATTACGGTAAGATAACTCCCGCTTCAAAACCAGGTGAAATGGCAGGCCGAAGAGTAGTTAGAGAATGGAACCCTACTACTGGTCAAAAGAGAACATGGCATGAGACTGTAGACCATAATGGTAGGATTAGACAAGTTAGACCAGATACCAAATTTACTGGTGGTGTCAAGGTTCACTATCGTTTTGATAGCAATGGGAATTATATTGGAAAGTGGTGAAAAAATGAGTCAACCAACAAGAGAAGAAATAATTGATAAATTAAAAATGATTTTACTAGGAAAGCTAACACGAGAAGAAGTAGCAGATTGGGCTTCAGAATATGTGATGCAGGATGAGCCAAATATATCAGATGAAACTGTTTGGGAACTTTTACAAATTGTTTCCGGAGTTGATTTAAAAGATAGTCCAGATGAATATCTACATGTAGAACAAGACATTATAGATTGGATAAACAAGTATAGCAATTAAAAAAGTGTTAAATAACCTCGATTGGCTATAAGCCTTTCGAGGTTTTTTATTAGTTATAGTTAACCAAATATTAACTTCAGAGCTCATGATGGTTTTACCTACATGGAGTTTGGCTGATATGCATGGTAAAGCGACTACACCATTAAAATACCCTTCGAGTACACTTTAAAACACGTGAGAACGCATTCTCGTGGCGAGAAAGAGGATGTAAGGTTTAAACTAAGGGTATTGGTAAAGGGGAACAAGTATTAGATAAAGTCAAGACATATGAACAGGCTAGAAATAAAGCACTAGACCTAGTTGGAGATTTAGGACCAAATTCAAAGCCATATATAGGAACTCTTAAGTCAAGTGCTGGATATGGTAAAGTAATTGGTAGGCAGTCTGCTGACGGAAAAGTAAGATGGAGATTAGATTATGACCCAAATAAGGGGACACATATAAACATTGAAGATTTTCGCAATGGTAAAGGGGCTAATGCTCGAAAAATCGTTATTCCATTTGAGGGTAACGAAAGCACCTTTAAATCTTTATTAAAACATTTGAATAGATAAGGGGGAATTTGAATGAGTTTATTTGATGAGTGTATTGAAGCACTAGGTGAGAATGTACACGTCTTATCTGATAGTGAGAGAGAGCAAGTACTAAGAGATTTTGAGAATTCTTTTCCATTTACTGAGTGGGGGCGTATTGAATGGGAGAAAGTGACTTATCATGCTAAAGTGAATACAGTTGATGAGATCATCTCCTTTTTGAACCAAAACATTGATGAATACAGCAACGTTATATATGTTATTTGGGATGAAGGGACATTACCTATAATTCAATCTGAGTTAAATAAAGTATTTGAAGTTATAGATGATGTTACTGCTGTAAGTTTTGATACATGGATATTTTCACCATCTTCAGGATATGTTATTGAGATATTTCATGACGGTGAAGTAAGAATAGGATTGAAGTAAAATATCATTGAATTAACCCTCAAAAGGGGAATATAAATTCTCTTTTGAGGGTTTTCTACTAGTGACGTAGTGCCGAACGAGCTGCTAGTGATACAATTTGTGCATGTAATCTATTCAATTTCTATATGATAATTTTTAGAGTTATCTTGTACGCACAAAATGTGTATAAAAAAGATGCCCTATTTTATAATTTTCATCAAATATAACCCACTGAAAAATTATCAGTTACTACCGTTTTTATCGCCAAAAACCTTACCCTTGTTTTCCCACCATTTTATAAAAATTTTTTTCGCAACTTTTTCTTCGCTACCACCGATTACTATAACGAGAGGATTACTCCACCTCGATTAACTCCTGGATGTCGATGTCTAACACTTTACATACTTTCTCCAATGTTGAGAGGTAGACTCTGTCTACTTGGTCTGAACAAAGGTGGCTAATAGTGTTTGGGCGAAGCCCTGTGAGTCGAGCCAATTCACGCTGAGAAATGCCACGTGCTTTCAGGATTTCTTTCAGTTTGATTTTAATTGGCATACTACATCCCTTCCTCTATCTGTATTACTTATACGATACATAAAAAATTTGTATCGGTAAAGGGATTGATTGTATCGGTTAAGCCGCATACAATAGACTTAACATAGCGGCTAAGCGTTACGTTAATCTCAATTTGCGTAACGGAGGGGGAAGGTATCATGAAGGTGATTGGATATATCCGCGTTTCCACACAAGGGCAAGCCAAAGATGGATACAGTCTTGCCTACCAAGAAGATGAAATTAAAGCGTATTGTCAGGCACAAGGATACACTCTCCTGTGTTTGTTTAAGGATGAGGGTATCAGTGGGGCGAAAGTGGATGAAGAAGCGTTAGAAATCGACAGGACAGGATTTCAGGAGATGTTGGGGTATCTCTCCCGCCATCAGGTGGATTATGTGGTGACACTTAACACAAGCCGATTATGGCGTTCAGACATTGTTAAGGTGTTAGTACATCGTGAACTGAAAAAGTATGGAGTAGACATTCGGAGTATCGAACAACCGCAATACAGTATTTACAAGAAAGACCCCAATGATTTTCTTATTAATGGGTTAATGGAACTCCTCGACCAATATCAACGCTTAGAAATTGCGTTAAAGCTAGGGCGAGGAAGGAATAAAAAAGCACAACAGGGCGGTTATGCAGGAGGAAATGTCGCTTTTGGATATACGGTTAAAAGAGGCCAAAAGCGACTCGTTATAGATGAAACACAAGCAAAAACCGTTCAACGAGTGTTTGACTTACGAGAACAACATCCTTCATGGTCTCTGTCACAAATTGCATCACAACTGAATGAGGAAGGACATCGAACCAAACAAGGGAAGTTGTTTACGAAAGTCCAAGTCAAGCGAATTTTGGACAGAAAAGCGTTCTACAGTGGTGTATACCGTTATGGAGAGATAATCGCCAACGGAACACATGAAGCGATTTTATAACGGAACGAGATAGAGAATGGATAGGCTTTCGTACCCTTGCGAGTCCATAGAGACGAACGCTCGACCTAAGGTTGCCGACATTCTCTGTCTTGCTTTATCCGTTCAATCCAAGATAGGGGTGAGATGTTCTGATGAGACGAGATAAGCATATTTATGTAGGGATAGATTTGCATAAGTTTCAGCATACATCGGTGATTTTAGATTGTTGGTTTGAAAAGCTGGGAGAAGTGACATTTGAAAATAAACCATCCGCTTTTCCGAGTTTACTAGAGTATGTGAATGGGTTTCTTACAGAAGACATCACTCCTGTGTTTGGATTAGAGGATGTGGGGGGCTATGGCAGGGACTTGGCATTGTACTTAAAAGAGAAAGGGCACATTGTAAAGTTTGTCAATTCTTCTTTATCCAATGCGGAACGAAACAGCTATGCCATGACCCAAAAGCATGACAGTTGGGATGCCCAATGTGTAGCGAATGTGTTAATCCGTCAATTCCCTTATTTGCCTGATGCCATCCCATCCGATATGTATTGGATGATTGCCCAATTGGTGGGGAGACGAAACGCTTTAGTCAAGTCGCAAACTGCCCTTAAAAATCAGTTGCATCTTCAATTAAGCCATCATTATCCAAGTTACAAGAAATTCTTTTCTAAAGTCGATGGTCAAACCGCTTTAGCCTTTTGGGAACGCTATCCTTCTCCCGCACATTTGAAGGGAGAAACCGTAGAAAGTTTACGAACATTCCTATTAACAGCTAGCCACAAATCCTGTTCCACAAGGAAAGCGAAGGAGATTTTATCTCTCATTCAAGCAGATGGAGAAATAAAGCGTGAATATCAGACAACAAGGGATTTTATCATTCAAAGCATGGTGAGGGATATTCGCTTTAAGAAACAGGAAATCAAAAAAGTGGATAAAGAGTTAAAAGCACTTATCAAGTCATTAGGGATGCAGCTTGAAACGATGCCAGGCATTGATACGGTGACCGCATCCGCTTTCATTGCAGAAATCGGGGATATTCATCGTTTCTCTCATTCTGACAAACTCGCAAGGTATGCAGGTATAGCCCCTGTCCGAATGGGTTCGGGTGGCAAGGAAACCATTCAGAAAAGCAAACAAGGAAACAGGAAATTATACACTATCTTTTATAACTTGGTTGTTCAACAAATACATATTTGTAAAGGTAGTAAAACTCCTCGAAATCCTGTGTTTTACGAGTATTATCAGAAAAAGCTAGCAGAAGGTAAAACCAAACAACAAGCACTTATTTGCATTATGAGAAGACTTGTCAATATTATCTATGGCATGATGAAGAATAAAACTGCGTATATCGTGCCTGACATACCTAACAGCAAAGTAAGTTGATATAATGAGTGGTAGTTACTCAACTGCCACTCTTTTTATAAAGTACATGTTTAGAATTTCCTAATAGGTATAGATATAAACTTAAGAGATAAATATGGTAATAATGCTATGTGGACGGCTGTATTCAATTGCAAAGGTAGAAATTACGAAATGGTTGAACTATTAATGAAATATAATCCTGATATTTCAACTAAGAATAATGCTGGAAGGTCTCCTTTGGACTTTGCAAAGCAAGTAGGGGATGAGAAATTGATAAATATATTGTTGAAAAAATAGTATCGTATAATCGTACCTTGATTGGCTATAAGCCTTTCAAGGTTTCTTTTTTATATACCCTCCATGCAATTAAGAAGGAAAGATGATGGGTGGACAAACATAATTACGTGGTACAAAGCCACATTAAGAAACACCATGTAAATAATCCAAAAAAATAAACCAACTTCATTGAATCGTTACTTGTACGCCGATGGAGACGCAGTTAATAACATCGATCCGGACGGCCACTTGCCGAAATGGCTGCAGCGCGGATGGAAAGCAACGAAAAAATGGGCGAAGAAAGGATATAACTTCGCGATTGGCGACGATATTCGGACATTGAAAAGCCCGAAATCGAAGTGGTACCATAAAGCTGGAGCAGCCGCGAGCATTGCCAGCAACTTCTTCCCAGGTGCGGGAGCCGTCAAATGGGGCGTAAAAGCCGTAAAATATGGCAAAAAGATGAAGAAGTCGAGGAAATTCGCTTCGGCATCGATTAAGAAGACGAGGAAAATTGAAGCAGATTCCAAAAACATACCGTCACGCGAAAAAAATCGAATTACCGAAGCAGTTACAGCTACGGAAAATCGAAATACAAATCATCCCTGGATGGCTTGCATTATGGATGGCGATTTTGCCGATGTGGGAGCAACGTTGCTTGTTCTGTTGAATTCATTGCGGTTTATACGCTTAAGATAACCATACGAATCATTTCGGGAGAAAACAGGACTGAACCTTTCTCTCTCCCAGTTGTGAAAAGGGGTTTCTCATGCTAGAGAAGCCTCTTATGTTTCTCTTTGCTTTTGACGAAATAGAGCAACTAATGTGTCAAGCGCCCACAGTATGAGAAGCAAAAATAAAATAAACAATTCTGGTGTCTCCATCACCCGAAACGGGTTAAGGACGTTTTGAATCGATTGACGCCATTGAAACCCCATCAGCATGTCCATTCCAATAGCTACCCCCATCAAGATACTAGCAATCAACAAGGAAATTCCGAATAATTTCACATCAGCCCACCCCGCTACCGTTCTTTTTTCTAGTGTTTGTTTTATGCCGCCATCTCATTCACGATCGTATAACGCATTTGTTCTTTGTCAATAATGACGAATAAACGATCGAGAACGAGGGAAAAGCGATGTTGTTTCAATGGGGATTGCGAAAAAAACAACAGGAAGGAACCATACAGCTCGCAATGGGCGAGGATAAAAGCGGACAGGCGCAGGACGTTCCAAAAGAGCCGCTCGATACGGCGCTCGATGTCAATATTAGGATTATTCAAAAGACGACCGGCAACAGTTCGGATGTCGTCATCCGCCGCTTTACGCTTGGCCAAGAGCGGACGATTTCCGCCGTTCTTATTTTTACGGACGGTCTTGCTGATGAAAAGAACGTATACGAATTTTTGCTTGAACCGCTGCTGGCGGCGAATATTCCTTTTTCGCTGCCACCGAACGATATTTTCACATTTGTCGAACAAAAGCTGGCGGCAGTCGGCGGGGTTCAGCGCGTCACGCAATGGTTTGACTTATTTTTATCGTTAATGTCTGGCGCAACCATTATTCTTATGGACGGGGTGCCGATTGCTTTAAGCGCGAGCACAAAAGGAGGAGAGCACCGATCGATTCAAGAACCGGCGACACAGCTGGCGATTCGCGGCCCGCGCGAAGGATTTACCGAATCGATTCGCACGAATACGGCAATGATCCGCCGCCGCATTAAAAATCCGAACCTTTGGCTGGAAACGATGAAAATTGGCGAAGTGACACAAACGGATGTCGCCATTATGTATATAAAAGGAATTGCGAATGACGAAATTGTCGAGGAAGTAAAAAAACGCCTTCGCCGCATTCATATTGATAGCATCCTAGAATCGGGATATATTGAACAACTAATCGAGGATCAAACGTTCACGACGTTTCCGACGACATATCATACGGAGCGGCCTGATGTTGTCGCGGCGAATCTTCTGGAAGGACGGGTGGCTGTTCTTGTCGATGGAACGCCCTTTGTATTGCTGGCGCCATCTGTTTTTATCCAGTTTTTCCAGGCCGTTGAAGATTACTATGCCCGTTTTGATATTGCGACGGCGCTGCGATTTTTGCGTGTCTTAGTTTTCTTTATTTCGATCGTGGCGCCATCGATCTACGTTGCGGTAACGACGTTTCACCAAGAAATGATTCCGACGCAGCTTGTTATTGCGATTGCCGCTCAGCGCGAGGCTGTCCCGTTTCCGGCGTTTGTCGAAGCGGTCATCATGGAAGTCACCTTTGAAATTTTGCGGGAAGCAGGGGTGCGACTTCCACGTGCTATTGGGCAAGCGGTTTCGATTGTCGGCGCTCTTGTTATCGGTCAGGCAGCTGTCGAGGCGGGATTTGTTTCATCAGCGATGGTTATCGTTGTTTCCATTACCGCGATCGCCAGCTTTGCGACACCGTCGTTTGCAATCGCGATTTCGGCGCGCCTTATTCGCTTTTTGCTTATGTTTCTTGCTGCGTTGTTCGGTTTTTACGGCATTATTATGGGGATTCTTTGGATGACCATTCATTTATGCAGCCTCCGTTCGTTCGGCGTGCCGTATATGTCGCCGCTTGCTCCGTTTATTCCGTCGAACTTCGGCGATACGATTTTCCGCGTTCCGACATGGGCATTCAAGGATCGGCCACGTTTAATGAATCAGACGAATATTATCCGTGAAGGGGAAAACCAGCGCCCGCAGCCGCCGGACCAAGATAAGAAGAAAAACGAGGAGGAACAGCAATGAAACGTAACGGAATCGTTTACGTTGCTCTTCTTTTTTTATGCATCACAATGCTGTCAGGGTGCTGGAGCAAAAAAGAATTGACCGATTTGGCATTTGTTATTGCGGTAGGGCTTGATAAAACAGAAGATGGGAAGTATGCCGTTATTTTTCAAATAGTCAACCCGGGAAACGTAGCGGGAACAACACAGCGCGGTGGCGGAAGCGGTGGAGTACCTATTTCTCTATGTAAGGCGACGGGAGATACTTTACTCGAGGCAAGCCGGAAAGGATCAAAAAAAGTATCGCGTCTCATTTACTATGCTCATACAAACTTGCTTGTCATTGGCGAAGAACTGGCGAAAGAAGGAATTGGGGGCGTTTTAGATGTGATGGAACGGAGTAACCAGTTCCGTACAACTACAATGGTTGTTATTGCCCAGCACCATACGGCAGAGGATGTACTCAAAGTATTGACACCGATTGATAAAATTCCTGCGAATGAAATTATTAAAACGCTCAAATTCTCCGAAAAAATATGGGGACAAACAGTTAGGGTGAACATAGGAGAAGTGATATAGTAAAAACTTTTCTCTTAAGAAAAAGAATGCCCCCTTTTGTCAATCTATCATTGTATCGCTAGCGTTGCGTTAATATAAATATAATCAGCAAATTCAGAACGTGGTAAGTCCATAAAAAAGCCTTTATAATGGATTGTACAGGTGGTCCCTGTCCAAATCAAAATAAAGGGTGAAACCCTATGGACAAGCATTCATCCTTTGATCAATGGGCAGCTCCTCTTTATTCTGTCCAATTTGCTCAAAGAATCGAGGAGATGAAGCAAGATAAGTATAAAAAAATTAACCCCTAAAGCCTACTTGTTATTATTTTTACATGATCAACTCCAACGACGAGAAAGACTACGTGCGATTGCCGATGATGTATTACATGAAGACTTCCAAAAGGAATTGGGACTTACATCTATTAATCCATCTAAAATAGCTGACAGAGGAAGGAAAGATAGCTATATGGAGAAACGGGCAAAGAAGAAAAAGTTTGAAGTAGCGGATAATGAGACAATTGAACAATGTTTAGAACGGATGAAGCGGGAAGGATATACTCCGATTCGCCGTATCGAAGAACCTATTTTCCAGGAAATTAAAAAAGATGGGAAACTTGTCATCGAACCATGCGGCAGAAAAATTATTTTTGAAGGTAAACTTCAATAAAGGCATAGTGAGGAACCTTGTTTCCATTACAACTGCTTATTTTAGCTGCATGATTCTCTCCGTTGGGATTTCCTATTGATGATTCATAGCCAGCATGATATACATCGTTTTTTGTAGCGTTCACAACACGCGGTTCCAATCACTCATTTTGAAATGATCTACTCGTGTGTTTAAAGGAAAATTTTACACTTTATTTCCGTCCATTGTTTGCTATACTCAAAAATAAGGTGAAGTAAATCAGAGGATAGTAACGAGCTTCAAGAGAAAATAGGCTATAAGAAACAAGGGTGAGACAATGAAAAATTACTGGACAATCCTGATTACTGAAGGAGATTATGAACCATGGGTTTTTTTGGATGGCTGGGAAGAGAATATTAAAGAAAGAATGGTATTTGAATATAAAAAAGATGCGGTCCAAAAATATTCAGAGCTTTTAAAGCTGTATAAGACCCGTTATCAACATTCTGAAAAGAGAGGGTTATCTATTTTCGGTTTCTGGAATGAAGGAGAAGAAGTATATTGTGAGGCTTGTGATGAATTTCTGCAAGTTTTTCACGGTCTGCTCTTTTTGGAAAACGGCTTGATTTACGACTTTGATAAAGATGAGGAGTCTAAAAGAGAATTGCTTAGTGCAATGAATGAGTATAATTTGTAGTGAAGGTAAGAAACGTAAATGATTACGACTTTTGATGGGGATCATGTTCATACTTTTTTAGAATAAAAGTTCCATCTGCGCTCCGATGTATGAGGCGATCTCATTCTTTACAATGAAAATGTAAAGATATTAAACAGCGGAGCGTGAAGAATATGATGATCAATGATTATATTTATAAAATGATTTATGATCTTGAAAAAAAGCAGGATGAATATCTATATGGTTATAGTGTGAAATCATTAAAAACGGCTTCTAGCAGCAAATCAAGATAAAAAGCATGGATGAGCCTTCCAGACGGCGATTTGTCGGAAGGCTATTATTTTTGATAGAAAACTAAAATTCAGCTAAGAATTAACGGAAATATTCCTTTTCTAAGGTTCTTAAGTTTTCAAGGCTTTTTATTGCCCATTCGCTGTTATCTTTTGTTAATTCTTCAATCATCTCATCGAGTGCTTTACGTAGCGATTCATGATAATCTAGTATCTCGCCATCGTACAGTGTAACCATCTGTTTTGGAATATTAGCTTGTTCGTTAAAAGCAAGTGCGCGTCGTTCGTGGAACAGTGGCACATCTACTTGTTTTGGGTGATGTAAGTCTCCTTGAAGAGGATGCTTTAGAACGCTTTTTATTTTCACTAAATAATGTTGTGGGCGTACATCTGTAATCTCTCCGATATATTTGCCTGTTTTATATATGCCTGTGACAATGTCGCCAATGTTTAATGGTTCGCGTGTCATTTTTTCTCGCTCCTTCTCCGTTTCGGTAATTGTTTTTGAAAATATCATAACACTAATCGACTCATTTTCGTTATTTTTTTAAATTCATCAGAGGATTTTTTCAAGTTTTAAGGTAAAATAGTAGCATAGTTTAACATTTTAAAAAAGGAGAGAGGAACATGATTCATCATACTTGGCTAGAACGTCCAACGATTAAAAAAGTAAAATGTGTTCATACAAATGCTGAAAAGTACATAGTGAATAATGTTTTAACACCAGGGAAAACATATGAAGTGAAAAACGAAACAGAAGATTTTTATTTCATCATCGATAATACAGGAAAAGTAGGCGGATTTTACAAAGATTATTTCGAAGTAGTGGAGGCGGAGTAATATCCGCCTTTTTTCTTTTTTGATGTGATAGCAGGAGATAGCTTAGGAATCCTACTATAGGGTGATGAACATACATGATGTGTAAATCGGCAGAAGAATTGCAACGATTTATAGATGAAGCGAAGACAGATGCGGAATTTGGAAAAGTGACTGATTATATCCCGGCGCTCGGAAAAGCAAATCCCAATGATTAATCTGTTGCTATTTATTATCCAGATGGCATGGCCGTTTGTGAAGGTGATAGAAAACTTTTACAATTATGTAAGTAAAGGAGTGATTCCTTTGTTATGTAAAATAAGGCTCATTACTTCGTTTACATATTAAAAAGTAATGGGCCTCTTTATTTTAAATTAGCTCTGTTAAAGAATGTTATTGATTTTATTCTTCAACTCCCATGGAAGAGGATAACTAAACCTGACATTTATTATAAAGTTTACGTTACGAATACCACTTTTTATTTTATTAGAATTGGTGGGCAATTCCATAATCGTTATGCATACGAAAAACAGCTTTCTGGTATTTTTATTTTGGTTTAAAAAATGGAATGGAAACAAGTCAAAATGGAAGTTGAATATGATACAAAGATGAATAACAATCAAGCATCTGACCTGTTACAGAAAAAACATAACTTTTCTATTGCCAACACTGAAGTAAAGCAAATCATAATGGATGAAAAGAAAATTTTACATACAGGCTTTCATGACAATGGAACCATTTCATTTACTTTAACAAACGGAAAGATTCATTCATTTATCATTCTTAAGAATAACCTCACGTTCATCTGTTAAAGATAGCATTCAGGAACTTCATCCAATATTAACAAGTAAGGAGCATAATTACATTTTGTTCAACTATCGGGTTCGATTGTTGAAGATCGAATGTTGACGATGAATTTATTATCCACCAATGCTAAAAGAGGAGTGCCCGGTAAACGCATCTAATTACATAGGCGTGATGAAATTGGTCATACTAACATAAGGTGATGATCGATGTACACAAAAAACGATTTGCAACATTTTGTCGAGGAAGCAAAACAATATGCACGTTATGGGAAAGTAGCGGATTATATTCCTGCCCTTGGCAAAGCCGACCCGAACGATTTATCAATTGCCATTTACCATCCGGACGGTACGGTCATTGATGCGGGAGATGTTACGCATAAAGCCACGCTACAAAGCATTTCCAAAATTATCGCGCTTGCACTCGTATTAATGGAACATGGTGAAAAAGCAGTGTTTGAAAAAGTAGGGATGGAACCAACAGGAGACCCGTTTAACTCAATTGCTAAGCTCGAGGAAACAGCACCGGTAAAACCGTTGAATCCGATGATTAATGCTGGTGCATTAGCTGTAACGCATATGATTAGAGGGAATTCGACAACTGAACGGATTGATAAACTGTTGACGTTTGTAAAGTCTTTGACAGGGAATCCAGCTATTACATACTCAGAGGAAGTGGCAAAATCTGAATTTGACACTGCGTATTTAAATCGTTCGCTCTGTTATTTTTTAAAGCAGCATGGAATTATTACGGAAGACGTTGAAGATTTGCTTGATGTATATACAAAACAATGTGCAATTGAAATGACATGTTTAGATTTAGCAAGAATCGGGCTGGTTTTCGCGATGGATGGGTTAGACCCGATCACAAGCAACCGAATTATGCCGCTTCACATTGCCCGTATTTGCAAAACATTTATGGTCACTTGCGGAATGTATAATGCATCTGGAGAGTTTGCCATCAAGATTGGTATACCGGCCAAAAGTGGTATTTCTGGTGGAATTTTAGGAGCGGTTCCTGGGCGGTTTGGTATTGGCATTTTTGGTCCGGCTTTAGATGAAAAAGGGAATAGCATTACAGGTATCAAACTTCTAGAGTTGTTGTCAAAAAAATATTCACTAAGTATGTTTTAACCTTTATTGAGACATCTCACACTTTTTATGGAGTGTAACTAGAGGAGGTTCAGTTTGGCAAGAGTAAAATTGATCCATTTTAATAGTCCTTTGATTAAGTTTCATGAATAGGAAAGTAGAGAAATATAATCAATTATAAAACCATTTTGTGATGGATTAGTGAGGGGGAATGGGATGAAAAATCATGATGATAAAAAAATTATCTCTATTGATGGTGGCAAAAAGCAGAAAGAATCCAATCAATTAACCGATATGATTCACTTACAACTCGGAGACGATGAAGTATACTTATCCAGTTTCGTTTTGTCAGGAGAAGACCACGAAGGAAAGAGAATCATTTTAACATGGAATACTTCGATTGATGATTTGATTAATTATACAAAAATCCTTGATGTCGTCGTATGTGAGAAAGTAAAAGAAGTACTTGAATCATAATAAAGAGTTTTCATGTTTTGGAGCGGAACCATACGCTCTTTTTTATTTTTATCAAGCTTCATAGAGGAATTAATATCCATCTATCTACGATACATCCAGCTTTGCGCAAGGTGCAAAAGACATATCAGGCGTATGAAATGGAGCTACTACTTAACGATCCAATTCAGAAAGCAAGTGTGATTGAGTTTTATGACGAGAAGACAAAAGAAGAATCATCCAATCCAAAATATCTATGAAAAATGCTCGGCAATCAAGATGGTTGCCGAGCGTTTTTTGTGCTACTGTTGTTTTAACTCCCCGTCTTTCGGCAGCATCCATGTAAACAAACCAAGCAAAGGGAGGAAGCTGCAAGCAGACATGAGAAACGTTAGACTATATAAGTCGGCTACTTTTCCTAACACGACAGAACCTATTGCTCCCATTCCAAAAGCAAGACCTACAATTAAGCCCGATGCCGTGCCAATTTTGCCGGGTAAAAGCTCTTGAGCATAAATGACAAGCGTTGAAAAACTTAATGACAAAATAAATCCAGCGAGAAAGATGATAGGCAATACCCACGGTAACGAAAGATGAGGAAGAACTAGAGCGAAAGGAGACGCGCCGAGCATCGACAAAAGAATAACATTTCTTTTTCCGATGCGATCCGAAAGCGGTCCGCCAAAAAACGTGCCAATCACTCCTGCCAGCATAAAAGTGAACAAGTACGATTGCGCTTCTTTAATGGATAAATGATATGTTTCGATAAGATAAAACTGGTAATAGTTAGCGATTCCTGCCGAATACCATGAACGTGCGAAAACTAAAAAGATTAATAAAAGAAGAGCAAACAGGGTTTTCTGATGCATTTTTTGATTGCGCTTTTTCTTGGCCAACGCTTTTGCTCCGGTTAAACGAAGGGAGTACCAGCGCGAGACAACGCTAAGAAGAACGATTCCGATTGCGGCAACGCCGGTAAACCAAATCGCACCGAACTGGCCGAACGGGACGAAAACGAGTGCGGTAAATACGGGAGCAAGCGCATTGCCTGTATTGCCGCCTACTTGATAAATCGACTGGGCAAAACCGCGTTTTGCTCCCGCAGCAAGATAGGCGACGCGAGACCCTTCCGGATGGAAAATGGCAGATCCTAATCCGACTAGCAAAACAGACAAAAGGACAAGCAAAAAGCTTGATGCAAAAGCAAGTCCACACATACCGAGTAAACTCGCCGCCATCCCTAGCGGAAGAAAATAAGGAGACGGCGTTTTATCTGTAAAGTAACCGACAATCGGCTGCATCACTGAGGACGTCATGTTCAACGCAAAGGCAATCCATCCAATTTCCGTATATGATAAATTCATTGATTTCTCCAAAATCGGAAACAGAGCAGGAATGACTGCTTGCATCGAGTCATTCAATAGATGACCTACACTAATGGCGATTAAAATGTGATATACGGTTGTTTGCACCCCTGCGACACGTTGGACGTTCACTTGCATTTCTCCATCCCCTTTATCGTTTTCAAAAAAATCCCCTTCGTTTAAAGCGAAGGGAGTCGTTTTATTTCCATTATAAACCATTTGGTGATAGTTGCAATCAAAAGGTTTTTTACAAACAGTATATGTTTTACGTTCTTATCCATTTATTTATATTTTATATTATCTAAGTTTCTGTTTCCCAGATGTACCAATTGAAATTTTTACTTTAATATTTTTTAAATTTTCGTCTGTTAATGGAATCTTTCCGTTTTCGGAAAACTTCTTCCAGTCTTCTGGTTTTTTGCGATACATCACTTCAGAGAGGTTTAAGATATCTATATTGTATTTTAGCCCTAATTTGTAGAGGCTTCTTATTTCATCTTCCACCGTTTTTTGTGCCAGGCGAATTAATTCTTTTTCTGTTAATTTTTCCTGTAACTCAATCACACTTCCTTTGGTGGATACTTCTATGTTAAATACAGGAGTATTTCCTTTAATTTGGTAGGAAATTTTTGACTTTGGATTAAGAACGGAGATAGATGCAACTACTTTGTTTCCTTTTTTTAGATAAATAGGAGTTCTGCTTATTTCTTTTTCAAGCCACCTGATTCCCAGCAACTTTGAGCGATTGATACATTTTTGAAGTTCATAACGTTCAACAAAGCAAATTCCTTTTAAGTTTAACATCGGTTTTTCTTTTTTATCTTCCGACCAATTACGCGTAGTAATGTTGAGATAAGGGAGCCGTGCCGTTTTTGAAGCTTCATTGCTATCAGATATAAAGCGATTTAAGCGAATCGGCCGAATAAATGAATTTTGTTGAAAAATCTCTTCAGGATTGGATAATAAAGAATAGTATGGAGTTGTATTCAAAAATGGTGTTGCCTCAAAAATTTTTTTTAATGGCTCATCTGTCGCATAAACCCATACGGTAGGCTTAATTTCGTTATAACGGGCTATAACGTCTAAGACGTCTTCTAGTATCGCTTTCTTAAGCGCTCTTTTCGTAAACACGATACTTTTCATATGTCCCCATGATACCATTCGTTGAATAGAATGATACAACTGATCGGTTGCAATATTAAACGTTTCGCCGGTTGCTCTTCCAACGGCAATGGCTGTTTTTTCTTGGGTACCTCCCGTCTCTACTTTCGCTAATCCGGTGAAGCTAAAGAACTGCACATAAACGATAAAATGATTATCCTTATAATCAACACCTATTGCATCAACATAAACGAGATGATCAATATTGTTTGCTCCCCAGCATCCTGTCAACAGGAATATAGAGATTATAAAGGGAAAGGCGGTTTTGAATTTCAATTCGCTTCCCCCTTTGGCGTATCGTCATGAGGTTTTAACAAACCTGCTCTCTTTTTGAATTGTTTCCAACCATTCGGGATTAACGGTTTCAAAATATCCATGGTTGGAGGAGAGAGCGGCGTAAGATATGGAATTCCAAATATGGTTAAATTCGCCGTATATGTTAAAAGTAAAAATAGAGAAGCGATGAACCCAAATAATCCCAATATAGAAGAAGAGGCTAAGACAATAAAACGCAACAACGTCACGACTCCCGACAAGTTTTGATTCACTAATGTAAACGTGGTGATAACGGAAATAGCCGCAACAACAAGGCTTCCTGGTGTGGATAAGCCAGCGTTGACAGCCGATTGCCCAATAATCAATCCGCCGACAACCGATAACGTTTGTCCGATCGCTAACGGCAGGCGCATGCCCGCTTCTTTAAAGATTTCGAACAACCCCACCATGATAAACATTTCAAGTGGAGCAGGCAACGGCACCCCCTGCCTTGAAAGCACAACGGTTGCTAAGAGAGTGAATGGTATTTGGTCTTGATGAAATGCTAATAAAGAGACCCAAAATCCGGGTAAATAAATAGCTGCGGAAATTCCCATTAAGCGAAGGAGTCTCTGAAAAATGACGAAGACAGGTGATGTAACGGTATCTTCGGATGTATTCAGTAAAAACAATAAGTTTCCTGGACCGATAATGACGGTAGGAGCACCGTCTACTAAGATGATAAATCTTCCATTTAATAAACAATTCGCTGCAAAATCTGGTCGTCCTGTGTATGAAAATAATGGAAATAACGAGAACCGTCTGTCGCCAATCAGCTCTTCTATCTGATTGGTACTCGTAATGGAATCAATATTTAAATTCAAAAGTCTTTTTTTAACCTCATTAATCATCTCACGATTCGCGATGTCACCAATGTACATTAATCCCACTTTTGTTTGACTTCTCGTTCCGACGATAAATTGTTCATAAAAGAGCTTATGAGATTTAATTCGCTTGCGGATGAGCGCGACGTTTTTCGAAATTTCCTCAATAAAGCCGTCTTTCGGACCGCGGATGGACACTTCCGTGTTCGGTTCTTCCGGATTGCGGTTCGGCGGATTAGCAAGCGTAAGGGAATATAAAATATCTGCTTCTTGAAAGTAGACTAATAAATCACCGCTAAAGAGATGATAGTTCAGATTATCAATCAGCACTTCTTTTCCAAGCAACTCCATTGGCATCAGTTTGTTCGTTTCAATTTCCTCAACTGATTGGCAAGGATATTCGCGGCACATTTCGCGAAACATCGGAAATATGACCTGTTTCATAATCTGGGTGTCACACAGCTCCTCACAATAGACAAACAATAGGGTAAGCGTGCCGCTTGCGGTTTTTGCCGGTTGAATCGTCGAAGTAACAATGGCGACATCTTTACAATTAGAAAAATGATCGCGCAAAGTTTGCTCGGAAACGATGAGAGTTTCCTGTCCGCTATGATCATTTGGGTTATTTCTGATTTGTGGTGCTCTTGAAGGAATTGGCATGATTAAGCTCTCCTCTTTTTTAAATATGAAATGAGTGACAATATCCCGATGAACAAAGAGAGAGATAGAATGAATAGTAGCGAAAGCGGTAGAACAAATTGATATAGCAAATCTAAAAATTGGTCGTCGCTGATTGGAATCATTGATAATAAAAAAATGGTGATATAAATCACGATCAAAATCCATAATCGTGCTTTTTTATCAGTTACGTTAAACAGCTCAGGTATGAGCGCAGTAACCAAGGAAATGCGGATAAATGCTCCAGACATCCACTGATAAACAGAAAGAAAATCAAGATATTCAATGTACGCACCTAGTTTGATTAATCGCCATTGTTCAAAGGCCGGGTAACGTAAATTCGCTGCTTCTTTCGGTCCAAATTCAATAATCGCACCAATCGTTGGACCAATGGTTAAGCTTGCAGCGAGAAAACTAAGGATTAAAAGTGCTGTAAAAGAAAAGCGTGCTGGAAGATGATGTTGCATGAATAGAATAATAAAAATTTCTACATATCCGGCACCGGCATAGATCATTCCTTTTAATACAGGAGTAAAGCCATTCTCCATGATTGGCTTTAACAATGAATAATCTTTGTGTGGCGTAGTTGCGATCATAACTAAAATCCCAAAAATAACGACAAACGGTAAAATAATGACCGCCGTCTTTGCGATGGATGGTATACCATAATAGGCGTTATAAAAGCACATCGCGATAATGGTTAACAAAACGGCCCAATCGGGTGTGCGCGTTAAGTAGGTTGTGGTAGTAAATGTAACCGTGTCACTGAGCGTAATATAGCCTATAACAAGTAATAATAGACTTCCAACAATAGCCACAAAATATGCAACGGTACTTTTAAACTCCGTTTTTAACCATAAGAATAAATTCATTTGCTTGGATTGCCTCATGACAAAATACAAAAGCGGAAGCCATAATGGCAATGCAACAAGGGGCAAGATTGCCGAAATCCACGCATCACGACTGGCTGCATCTAACAGCAACGGGATCACAATGACATGATTCATTAGCCCGATTGATAACATAAATACACAAGCCAGTTGTACGGTACTTAACGAATTATGATTCACAGTGGACACCTTTCTTTGGGTGAATTGCTAACTATGCTACTATTTTTTCCAAAAACGGAAATACATATTCTATTCCGAAAAAATGTATGGAAGAATATGAAAAATATGAATGTTTATTTTTCGGTAATTTGATACAATGAAACAAAAGTCTATTTAAAGATAAAAGGAGGTATAACCTGTTTATTTCAAATCTACAAAAATGTGCGAAATGATGTAAATATCTCTTGTTTTTTACCTGAATTTATGGATTTCGACTATCTTCTTAACCTTCCCCCTAGGTCATGCTGAGAAAATGATAACTCCCTTTCCTCATGTAAAGAAGGAAATGAAGAAGATGTAGCGAATATATGTTCTAAAAGATCCAAACATAGGGGGACGGCAAGGGGATGAAAACGGTTCGGGTGATGAAAATCGTTTCTCATGATGAATCACAACTTCACTCATTAGACGAGTTGATGCGTGTCTTTTGTTCGGCGAAGCGATATGCATTCAACCGTTTGCTAGAGGGAAGGAAGGCAAAAGACATCATCAAACACCTTCCGCACCAATTCCCGCTCAACAAACGGTATGCCGAAGATGCAGTTTTGCTGGCTCAATCGCTGATTTCTTCTCAACGTGAGCTACTTCCAATGCGGCTAGAGGATGTGCAGGCGAAAATCGAAAAAACAGCGAAGAAAATGGATGAATACCAACATGGTCGAAAAACACCAAAGAACGTCGATCTTCAAACGTGTTTAGACGGATTGCGCCAACGGCTAGAAAAGCTCAAAGCAAAAGAAGCCGAACTAAAGCACCATCTGGAACATGGGACGATTCCAACGGTGATTTTTGGAGGAAAACAAAACTTTTATAAGCGCTTGAAAGGAAAAATCACGAACGAAGAATGGAAAGATGTGCGTTCGAATCAGTTGTACGCCAGAGGCGACAAAAGCAAAAAAGGAAATTTAAATATTCGCCTCATGTATGACGATAACACCTATGAATGTTGTGTGGAAATCGCGAATCCACTTGGACAACCAAAAGGGAAACACGCTCCCCGCTTGACATTTCAAGTATATGTCCCTGAAAAATACGAAGCGGAAATCATCGATGTCATCATGGGCGAGCAGGTAGGCGTGAATTCAAAAGGGAAGCCCATCATTGAATATCGACCGTACACCGTGGAAATCAAACGAAAGAACGGGGAATATTATGTCCATCTCATCTATGAAGAAGAGGTATATGGCAGGGAACTTACCCACGATGAACCGATTCAAGGGGAACGAATAGCAGGAATTGACATCAATATCGACCGCATCGCCGTAAGTATCGTTTCGAAACAGGGAAACTTTCTCCAATCAAAAGTGTTTTACTGTCATGAACTCGAATATGTGAAAGCGAATAAACGAAACAACCTCATCGGTGAAACGGTTCGCGATGTGTATGATTGGTTGCTTCAAGAAAACGTGGGAGCAGTGGTCATCGAAAACATTCAACTGAGACAACAGCACGATACGGACAAACGATTCAATCGCTTTACGCACAACTTCAAAAAGAAAAAGCTGACGGAAACGATCCTTCGTCGGGGCTTACGGCTTGGCTTTCGCATCAAAAAGGTGAATCCGGCGTATACAAGCGTCATCGGTCGTTTCAAGTATATGAAAAAATACGGGTTATCCGTCCATGAAAGTGCTGCTTTGGTCATTGGCAGACGTGGATTAGGGTATCATGAACGGTTGCCAAAAGAACTCATTGACACCATAAAAACGAAAGTGAAACGCCATTTGATTGCCATGTTAGGGTCGATGGAAGAATCCTACAAGCAATCAGACAGCGGGAAGAAGCAGCGGCAATGCGTAGCCATGATGTTACACAAAATCGAGAATTTCAAACAAGAGCATGAGTGGTCGTTATGGAACATGTTGCACAAATGTTGTTGGCTGAACCAGTATCAAATTCAACTAAAGGAGGTGTAGACCTGGTTACTAAAATCGTTGTCGTGTACTGACCGATGGAAGGAATGGTGCACGACAGGTGCCGTCGCTAACAGCGAACCACGGGGTGTCTTTCACAGCAGGTGAATGACAAGGGGATTCCCTTCCTGATGGAACTCAGGTGTTTCCTGAGCGGCAAGCGATGTTTCCTGGTTCCGTCGCGTTTTGTAGATGTTTATAGATTTTAGTAACCAGGATCATGATGAGAATTTATTTTGATTTGTTTGAAAACGATCAGCCTGCTGTTCGCTTCTAAGGCGAGGGTGAGCAGCAAACCTCGTCTTAGGGAGGACGATTTATCATTTCCCATAAAGACGGAGGTTGGTTTTCATGAAAAATACATTTTTAGGGGCATTTTACTTGTCATTAGCCGCAAGTATATGGGGCGGAATGTACGTGGTCAGCAAATATGTCCTCGATTTTGTGCCGCCAATTACATTAGTATGGTTTCGTTATGTTATCGCGTTTGTTGTTTTGTTCGTGATATTAAAACTCCATCAATCTAAAACAAAAATGAGTATATTTATTCGAAAACAAGATTGGTTTTTGTTAGGATGGATTGGTTTTATCGGTTATTTTGTCTCGATATCATTACAATTTATCGGAACAAAATTGTCCGATGCCCATACAGGAGCATTGATTACATCAGCTACACCGGCATTTATTGTTTTATTCGCAAAACTAGTGTTAAAAGAAACTTTGACAATAAGAAAAATAATCGCTCTCTTCCTAGCAACCATTGGGGTTGTCATTGTCATCGGCTTTGATGGAAATACAGGAAAATCTTTTTGGGGGAATATTGTTTTATTAGGTGCAGCGGTTACATGGGCGCTATTGTCCGTGTATGTGAAAGTTGCCTCCTCTCGCTTTTCGATATTGACCATTACAACGTACGCCATTCTTTTCGCAATCTTGTTCACTACACCATTTATGATTTGGGAACTTCAATCAACTGAAATGATTCTTCATAACACTTACGTCATCCTAGGAATTCTTTATCTCGGTATTGTTTCCACTGCCGGTGCGTTTTTCCTTTGGAATAAAGGAATGGAAATGATCGATGCCGGAATTGGTTCCTTATTTTTCTTTTTTCAGCCGCTTGTTGGCTCCTTTTTAGGATGGCTATTATTAAATGAACGTTTAAATGAAAACTTTTTTATGGGTGGACTTCTTATTTTAATTGGAGCGTTGGTCGTTGTAACAAAAAATAAGGAACAATAATATCGCCTAAAAACGAAGGCAAGAGAAATCTGCCGACCTTGCCTTCGCTTTTTATAAAGAGATGTTTCGGTTAATCGAGCCGCATTTGAATGAACATTCACATGATTCCAGAACAAAATAACGACCATAAGAAGTAGAGAGGGAGGCAGAAATGGAGTTAGCGCATAAAATGCCCAACCGGGTCAAAGGGCTCATGATGGTCATAAGTGGGGCTGCATTTTGGGGATTATCAGGTACAGCTGCTCAAGTACTCTTTCAAGAAAAACACATTACCGCTGAATGGCTTGTTGTATTACGTATGATGGTTACGGGCATTTCCTTGCTTCTAGTAAGCATTATTAAAGGGATGACACCGTTTGCTATTTGGAAGGATAAAAAAGGCTGTATGGATTTACTGATATTCGGAATCATTGGCATGCTGGGAGTCCAATATACATATTTTGCAGCGATTGAAACAGGAAACGCGGCAACAGCGACATTATTACAATATCTAGCACCGATTTACATTGTGTTGTATTCAAGCGCGAAGGAAAGAACGAATCCATCCAAAGAAATATGGTTAGCTGTTCTTTTCGCTCTTGCTGGAACGTTTCTTTTAATCACAAACGGATCAACGAATGGGTTAAAAGTATCTTTCATTTCTATCATTTGGGGCGTACTTTCTGGCATTGCCTTAGCGTTTTATACATTATCATCTGCCCGATTGTTAAAAAGATGGCATTCTATCATCGTTGTTGGTTGGGGAATGTTAATCGGCGGTACTTGCATGACTTTCTTTACTTTTCCATTCGAACATTCCCAATTTGTCTGGGGGCTCGATACGTTGCTTTTAATCTTGTTTGTAATCCTTTTTGGCACGCTTTTTGCCTTTTTGTTGTTCGTTGAAAGCATTCGTCACTTATCACCAACAGAATCAAGCTTACTTTCAAGCGTTGAACCACTTTCAGCCGTAATCGCATCGATTGCCTTTTTGAACGTTTCGTTCGGCGTGTTTCAAGCAATCGGAGGTATTTGTATTATTTTTACCGTGTTGATCTTATCCATCAAAAAAGAGAGAATGAAAGATGAGCATATGATGGAAAAATCAAGCTGAACAAGTAATCATCTAACTAAACAGAATCTGTATCCTCACAATAGTAAACTGCTCATTATTAGATACCATCATAGAGAGAGACAGCCAAATTAGGCTGTTTCTTTTTTATTTTTGATAATTTTACCAAATAAAGTTTTGTTTTTTGGAAAAATTCATATAATTATAACTGTATTATATTATATAATACAGTTAATACACATCATACAATGAATATTCCAAAAAGGAGGGAAATGATGTTTGATTTAGACGTTCGCAGCCGTAAACCGATTTATGAGCAGTTGGTTGAAAAGCTGAAAGAGTTAATTATTCATGAAGTATTGAAAGCGGATGAACAACTTCCATCTGTTCGCTCGCTCGCAAAAGAATTAACCATTAATCCAAACACGATTCAAAAGGCATATCGCGAACTTGAGCATCAGGGCTATATTTACTCTGTTCCGGGAAAGGGGAGCTTTGTTGCCCCACAGGCGATAACGATGAACAATGAGAAGGTGGAAAAAATGAAAAATGACTTAATTAAACTCATTTCCGAGGCGCTCTATTTAGGAATAAAAAAAGAGGACATTTTGTCATTGATTGAGATCGCGGAACAGTCTGTTAAAAGGGGGACAAGTGATGATCAAAATCAGTAATGTCTGCAAAGAGTTTGAAGATTTAGAGGTGATAAAAGGGCTCACCCTTCATATCCAAAAAGGTTCCATTTACGGATTACTTGGTTCAAATGGTGCTGGAAAAACGACGCTTTTAAAACTGATTGCCGGAATTTATAGACAAGATGCCGGCGATATTCTCATCAACGATGAGCCGGTTTTTGAAAATGTCAACGTGAAGAAAAAACTAATTTTTATGCCGGATGCCTTATATTTTTTTCCGCACACTTCAATCCAACAAATGGCACACTTTTATAAACATATATATCCGTCCTGGAATGAAGAACGTTTTCAAAAGCTAAAAGAAGTATTCCAAATCGACGTTCATAAAAAAATCCATCGTCTATCGAAAGGGATGCAGAGACAGGTAGCGTTTTGGCTTGCATTTTCGGCAATGCCTGACGTGTTTGTTCTAGACGAGCCGCTTGATGGGTTAGATGCGGTCATGAGGCAAAAGGTGAAAAACTTGCTTGTGCAAGATGTGGCGGAAAGGGAAATGACGGTCGTTATTTCTTCTCATAATCTAAGGGAAGTCGAAGACCTTTGCGATTCGATTGGGATTATGCATAGAGGCGAACTCATCATTGAAAAAGCATTGGATGATTTGAAATCTGATGTTCATAAAATTCAAGTTGCGTTTAAAGGAAAGGTGCCTTCGCGCTTTTTGGAAGGATTAAACGTTCTATACAAAGAACAACGGGGAAGCGTTCTGTTAAGCATCGTCCGCGGAAAGGAAGAGCACATTGTATCGCATGTGAAAAGATTCGAACCTGCCATCTTTGATATGCTGCCGCTTACATTGGAAGAAATCTTTATTTACGAAATGGGGGATGTCGGTTATGCCATCGAAAACATTATCGTTTAATCGAGCAATCTTCACACAAAATGTAAGAAGTGTCGGCTGGGTTGGACTTGTGCATCTTCTTGTTTTATGTTTTGCCTTGCCTTTGCAAATTTTGATGGTTTACACAAGTGAGCGCCGGCCATATTATGAGACTTATTGGAAAAATGTCTTTTCCGTTTCGCATGAGTTTCAAGTACTGATTATGTTTACGATTCCTGTTTTATTAGCGATTTTTATTTTCCGCTATTTGCATGTAAAACTCTCGGCAGATTACATCCACAGCCTGCCGTTTCGCCGTGAAACGCTGTTTTTTAATCATTTGCTTTTTTCCATCTTGGTATTACTACTCCCAATTGTTATAACTGCAATAATTCTTTTGTTTTTGCAGAGCGCTTTAGAGCTTGATTTCTTTTTATCTGCTTACGGAATCGCATGCTGGATAGGGACGACATTTTTAATCGAATTGCTTGTTTTCTTTGCCAGCGTGTTTATAGGAATGGTTACAGGAATGTCTGTTCTGCAGGGAGTTTTGTTTTATATTATGCTCGTATTTCCCGCAGGCATTACCGTATTAGTAGCGATGAATATCCAATATTTCTTATACGGCTTTTCCGCCGAATATTATTTAAATCATAATATTGAAAGAATTGTCCCGCTGTTTCGTTCGTTCGAGCTGGCGCATCGGCCGTTAACGTGGACAGAAATTGCAGCTTATCTCGTACTTATTGTCGTATTTTTTGCGTTATCTTTATGGATATATAAAAAGCGTGATATCGAAACAGCCGGCCAAGCAATTTCCTTTCGCTCGCTTCGCCCGATTTTTAAATACGGAGTGGCGTTTTGCTTCATGCTTGTCGGCGGGTTACATTTTGGCGAAACCCAAAGCGATTTTGCTTGGATTGTGTTTGGTTATGTAACAGCCTCTGCGCTTGGCTATTTTATAGCAGAAATGATTTTAGAAAAAACATGGCGCGTCTTTCGTAAATGGAAAGGCTATCTATATTTTGTGATTAGTATGTTGGTCATTGGTATTCTTTTAAAGATTGACATTATAGGATATGAAAAGCGCCTTCCTTCGTTAGCTGAAATTGAACGAGTTTATTTTAGTGAAGATATTTATTATTTTGATGAGGATATACACATCGATGATTCTGAGTACGTTTCTCCTAAGCCGTTTTTTGCGACAAAGGAAAATATGAAAAACATTTATTTGCTTCATCAGCAAATAATAAAAGATAAAGAGTTGGTGAAGCAGACAACATTGAATAGCCGTTCGGTTGTCTTTGGCTACGAGTTAAAGGACGGAAGCAAAATTGTCCGCTCATATGTCATTCCGTTTGAAAAATATAAATCTTTCTATAAACCGATTGTCGAATCAAAAGAATATAAGCAAATTCACTATCCACTGCTAAAGAAACAAGACGTATCCGGCCTCGATAAAATTACAATTCAGCCAAACAACGAATGGGCGGAAACGACATTTATAACAGATAAAAAACAAATGGCAGAATTCGTCGCTGTATTGAAATCAGAATTGGAACATGAAACAGCTGAGCAAATATTTGATGGCCGCAATCCATGGGGACATATCGAATTAGTTTGGGACGGTAACGAACGAATGGCAGTTACTTGGAACAAATCGTACACCCGCCTTGATGAATGGCTGAAGCTAAAGGGATTTGAAAAAGCCCGTACAACAGCAGATGATATAGACTATGCTATTGTCATTCCAAATAAGGAAGGGAAACCGTTTCATGAGTTTATAGATGAAGAATTAAAGAATCACAAAGACGCCATTAAAATCACGGATAAACAACAACTTGAGGAATGTTTGTGGCAAGCTGGCACGAACGATGAAATTCCAACGTACGTGATTGGATTTTATGATGCAGACAATCCTACGGCGCAAATTGAAACTTTCGATGAACACTATGTTCCTGAGTTTATCCGAAAGCATTTTGAATAGGACTTTTATTAGTGGTTAAAAGGTAGCCTTGTGCTGCCTTTTGTTTTATTCTCTAATGAAATTTCTCTAAGACGGACCTGTTGTTCAAAAAATACTTTATTGTGATAAAAGAAACATATGTTAAAAATAAGTTATCTCCATTTTATGGGGAAATCTTTAATAGTCATAGGTTTACATTTAATTTTTTTAGGTTAGGTAATTTACTCACGCATTATTTATACGGGATACGTATATATGCAGTATGAATAACACTTATGGATAATGAACAAGGAGGAACCTAGCTATGTCAAGAAGCGACACGTACGAAAGCTCTGCAGATTCAAATTTTTATCACCGATTTTTGCAGCCGCTAATAGGAAAAACAGTTACAGTTTATATAGGAATGCCGGAGTCCAAGACAGGAAAATTACTCAATGTTCAGTCAGACTATATTGTACTTTTGCCGGAGAACCAACAGGATACTCCAGTTATTTATTATTGTTTACAGCATGTACAAAGTATTAGCGAAAACGCAAAAACAAATTCCATACAAAAATCGTCGGTGGCTAAAAACGAAGCGAAAATTAAGTTTGTTCAATCGGATAGTTTTCAAGGATTATTGCAAGGGCTCATTAACAGTAATATAAAAGTGAACCAAGGCGGGCCGGAAGCGAAACAGGGAAAATTGTTAGATGTTATAGATAATTATATCGCCTTATTTACAGAAGATGATGGGGTTATGTTTTATAACATTAATCATATTAAAAGTGTAAGTTCACGCTCTTCGAACGAAGCGCTAGAAGTGAGCGTAGACGAACAAGTAAGTTATGTAAACACAGAGGATTTTCAAGATTTATTTAGTTACTTGACAAATAAATGGGTTTCTATTAACTGCGGTGGCTCTGAAGCGGTAGAAGGAGTTCTTGTTCAAGGAATTGACGGACATTACATGCTAGTGAATAATGCTGAGGTAATAAGAGTCAACCCTTACTATATTAAAAGCATCAGTTGTGGACTTAAAGGATCTTTAAAAGCAACTAAGCAAGAAGAACAAATTAATGTAAAAAATACAGAAAATACAGAACTACAGTCTAACAATATTGCTAATAAAACACATAAAGATAAATCTGAATCAAGAATGGATGAAGGAGAAGCAGAAGAGAAAGAGCAGAAAAAAGAAGAAAAGAAAGAAAAGGAGAAGAAAAAAGAGAAGAAAAAAGAGAAGAAGTGATTGAATGACATCTTATCTTATTCATCAAACTTGTATTTGACGATGTCGACGCCGATAATGAGTGTGTGAGAAGTGATTGGAGAAATTTTATGATTTAGTCCTCCTTGTTTTTTAGTTAGGGGTCACGAGCATAACACCCTGTATTATACCAAGGGGGACTTTTTTTATTTCCAACTCCATTTTTCCTCATTACAGAAATGCTTCTAGTATTGTATTATACGTGTCTGAGTAACAACTTGTACTATGTAATTAGCGCGATTTCTTAAAAATCAACTTTTATCGATATATGACAGTTAACCATTAATTAATAGACAAAGGAAAAGTATGATGCCAATTCGCAAAAATGTTCTAATTGAAATACTTCTTAACAATATTGGTCACAACCTTGTAGCAAGTGGAGAAATCATTCTAACAATCATTTGAATATATAATTGACATTTTTTTGCACAATGCATATCATAATATTCAAATGAATATTTGAATATCGAAGGTGATACAATGTCTAATGATATCATTTCTCATACGCTAAAAGAAGGAGATACGTGCGAAACGTTTTGTTTTGACGAGAATAAAGTCAATGCTTTAAAGCATCGAGTTAAGGAAGTTCAAGGGGTTGAGTTATTGTTCAAAGCTTTATCCGATGCGACGCGTTTAAAAATTACTTATGCATTGACGCTGGAGGAGGAACTATGCGTCTGTGATGTAGCGAACATTATTGGCTCGACAACCGCCACTGCTTCCCATCACTTACGTTTTCTGCGCAACATGGGATTAGCCAAATATCGCAAAGAAGGAAAATTAGTGTTTTATTCTTTGAAGGATGACCATGTTCGTCAGTTAGTATCCACTGCTTTGTTGCATGTAAGGGAGAGGGACTAAAAATGGAGACAAAAAAACAAGTGTACCGTCTTCAAGGATTATCTTGCACGAATTGCGCGGCAAAATTTGAAAGAAATGTAAAAGAGATTGAGACGGTTGTCGACGCACAAATTAATTTCGGTGCCTCGAAATTAATTGTTTTCGGTGAAGCGACGATAGAGCAACTTGAGAAAGCGGGAGCATTTGACGGAATAAAAGTAATACCAGCGAAGCAGCGTACAGAGGAGCAACGAACGCCATTTTGGAAGAAACGTACAAACATCACCACCGCTATCTCTGCTTTGTTTGTTTTGTTAGGTTATAGTGCACAATTTACTGCTGGTGAAAATAGTGTTTTGTCGATAGGCTTGTTCGCTCTCTCCATCATTATCGGTGGTTATGAATTATTTAAAGTCGGAATTTCAAACTTTGTCCGTCTCCAATTTGATATGAAAACATTAATGACAATAGCAATTATCGGCGCTGCTTTCATTGGTGAATGGAGCGAAGGGGCTGTTGTTGTATTCTTGTTCTCCTTAAGTGAAGCACTTGAGCGATATTCAATGGATCAAGCGCGTCAATCTATTCGCAGCTTGATGGATATTGCTCCAAAAAAAGCAATTATTCATAAAGCGAATAAAGAGTATGAAGTTGATGTCGAGGATATTCAAATAGATGATATTATGATTATCAAGCCAGGGCAAAAAATCGCTATGGACGGAATTGTTGTGAAAGGGCAATCTTCTGTGAATCAAGCTGCGATTACCGGGGAGTCCATCCCGGTTCATAAACAAGTGGGAGACGAAGTGTTTGCAGGAACATTGAATCAAGAAGGCTCATTAGAAGTACGAGTTACGAAACGGGTCGAGGATACAACGATTGCAAAAATCGTCCACCTTGTTGAAGAAGCTCAGGCAGAGCGTGCTCCGGCACAACAATTCGTCGACCGTTTCGCCAAATATTATACCCCAGCTATTATGATCATTGCTTTATTTTTGGCCGTATTACCACCGCTATTATGGAACGGCGATTGGTCAGAATGGATTTATCGTGGATTAGCGGTCTTAGTGGTAGGTTGTCCATGCGCCCTTGTCATTAGCACTCCGGTTGCCATCGTAACAGCCATTGGTAATGCCGCACGTAAAGGAGTTTTAATTAAGGGTGGCATTCATTTAGAGGAAACAGGGCGTTTAAAAGCGATTGCTTTCGATAAAACGGGGACTTTAACGAAGGGAACGCCGGAAGTAACAAATATGGAATTAATCAAAGATATAAGCGAAGAAGAACTGTTAGGAATTGCAGCCGCGATTGAAAGACATTCACAACATCCGCTTGCTTCAGCGATTCTTCGTGAAGCGGAAAGAAAGGCGATTGATATCGAAAAATGGCAAGTAGGTGATTTCCGCTCTATTACGGGGAAAGGAGCAAAAGCAAATGTAAACAGCGATGTTTACTATATCGGCAGTCCAACGTTATTTGCTGAGCTTCTCGATTTACCAGCTCATGTACAAGAGCGAATTTCCCGTTTACGGACTGAAGGGAAAACCGTGATGCTGCTTGGCACAAATAAGGAATTGTTCGGCCTCTTCGCTGTTACTGATCAAGTACGTGAAAGCGCCAAAGCAGTTATTCAATCACTGTATAAACTTGGGATTTATAAAACAATTATGCTGACAGGAGATAATCATGCGACAGCAACTGCCATTGGCAACGAGCTGCATTTGTCAGAAGTAAAAGCAGAGTTACTGCCACAAGATAAACTAACAACGATTAAAAAGGTGCGCGAAGAGTTTGGCAGTGTAGCGATGGTAGGTGATGGAGTAAACGATGCACCTGCTTTAGCTGCTGCGACTGTCGGTATCGCAATGGGAGGAGCAGGGACGGATACCGCTTTAGAGACAGCCGATATAGCTTTAATGGGAGATGATTTAGCAAAATTGCCGTACACGATTCGCTTAAGTCGAAAAACATTACGAATCATTAAAGAAAATATTACATTCGCTTTAGGACTTAAAATTTTAGCGCTCATCTTAATTGTTCCGGGCTGGCTTACATTATGGCTTGCGATTTTTGCTGACATGGGGGCAACGCTCATTGTCATTATGAATTCATTACGATTAATGAAAGTAAAAGAATAAAGCTGTTCCTCAACATGAGGAGCAGCTTTTTTATATACAAGGAAGGTAAAACGATTGTTTTGATTTATAAAATTAAACTATGTTCTAAATAATTGACAAAAAAATGAATAAAAAAAAGGATTTTACAGAAATGGTGTCGAAAATGAAATTCATAGCATTTTTAATAAGTATTTTTCATGAGGGGATTATGAAACAATGAGACTTATTAATGTAATGTTTATGATTGTTTTATTTATGTTTTTATGTGCTTGCAGCACAATGGCCAGTAAAACAGAGGACAATCGCACCCAAACAACAGCTGACAAAACAACAAAAGAACCCTCACTAAATGGACACCAGAAAAACCAAGAACGAGAAGAGCCGGTCGTTAAAGAAATAAGTATCACGTTGAGCGCAGCGGGAGACGTAACATTAGGGCGTGACGAAAATTACGAATACACCAACTCCTTTGATCATGAAGCAGAAAAAAACGGTATTCATTTTTTTACGCAAAATATAGCACCGATTTTTAAAAATGATGATTTTACAACAGTTAACCTAGAAACGACTTTAACAACATCAACACAAAAAGCGGTGAAAAAATTTCGTTTTCGAGGTGATCCATCATACGCAAAAATTTTAACACTAGCAGGGATTGAAGCTGTTAATTTGGCTAATAACCATACACATGACTATTTACAAAAAGGATATGAAGACACTATCACAAGTCTAAAAAGAGAGAATATCGGTTATTTCGGTTACGAACATAAACTGTTGACGACGATAAAAGGAGTAAAAATCGGCGCGCTCGGTTATGAAGGATGGGGCGATGACGATGCGGTTCGCACACAAATTTCCAATGATATTCGTTCATTGCGAGAGGAAGGAGCGAACATCATTCTTGTTCACTTCCATTGGGGTGAGGAAAGAAGTTATGTTCCTAATGAAATCCAAAAATCGTTAGGCCGTTTTACGATCGATAGCGGAGCGGATTTAGTTGTCGGTCACCATCCGCATGTCATTCAAGGGATTGAAGAATATAAAGGAAAATTTATTGTTTACAGCTTAGGGAATTTTATGTTTGGCGGAAATAAAAATCCGAGTGATAAAGATACGTTTATTTTCCAACAAACTTTTTATGTTCAAAACGGTCAACTAACCGATCGAAAAGAGATTAATATTATTCCATTTCGTATTTCCTCTGTTACAACAAGAAACAATTATCAGCCAACTCCATTAGAAGGAGAAGACGCGAAAAGAGTAAAAACAAGAATTTTCGATTTGTCAGCGAAAATTAACAAACCTACATGGGTCACTTATGAAGTGAAAAATTAATAAATAAATGAAGACAGCCAGTTCAGTTAGGCTGTTTTTTGTTGTTTTTTTCAATCATGTAGCAAAAATGCTCAAGCTCACAAATGAGTGTGATCACTGTGTTGGGATATTATTTCCTAAACAAATTATAAAACTGCTCCTTTCTTTCAAACAAAATTTTATTTACAAGAATATCATTATGTAAACTTAAGTTGAATATATGCTTTCCTCTTATGAAAATCTTATTTATTTGTTGTAAAGAGACAAGTTCTTTTTATATAGGACATACATATATGTTAAAAACAATGCCGCATAAATTGGGGAGAGAAAAAATGATAGAAAAAGCCATGGCGATTATCGTAGGGAGTATTTTGTTAGGGCTCGGAATTAATGTTTTTTTAGTTCCGTATGAGTTGTTGGATGGGGGAATGATTGGCATTAGTTTAATCATTAAATATATATGGAATGTAAAAATTGGGCTGACGATTATTTTGCTAAGTATCCCGCTTTATGTCATTGCATGGATTTATTATCGACCATATTTTTATAACAGTTTGCACGGTATGTTATTATCCTCGTTTATGATTGACGTCCTCTCTCCGTTAAGGGGAAGTCTCAAGCTCCCTATTCTTTTTAGTTCTATCATCGGCGGGGTACTGGTTGGTGCGGGGATTGGTCTTATGTTGCGTCATGAAACGAGCACAGGAGGAACGGATTTATTAGCACAATTCATCTCTAAACTCACGAACTACAATGTCGGGATTCTCATTTTTATCATTGATGGCATCGTGATTCTTTGTGGAAGCTGGATTGTCGGGCTCGATATTTTTCTATATTCGGTAGTAGTAGTGACTGTAGTTGGAGTGGTAACAACCCTATTTACTTCTATTAATAAGAAAGAAGGAGGAATATTTACTCTTTAAGAAGTTCCTTTATAATCAAATAAGCATAACAAGATCTTAAAACAGAATGTAAGTGAGAGAGGCTCATATGAGAGAAACATATTTTTTGTAATCATATTGTTGACTTTTTATCTTAATTAAGTTAACATATATTTAATACCATTCAGTTCGTTATATCAAGGATCGTTGTAAGTCGTACCTCATATGAAATGTAGGCGTGCTTATGATGCCTTCATTTCGTGAGTGTGCGGCTTTTTTATTTTGTCAATGAAGTAATGGAACGATGGTAACTATATATTTTGAGGAGGAAGAAACATGAATACAGGAAAAGTAAAATGGTTTAATTCTGAAAAAGGGTTTGGATTTATTGAAACAGATGGTGGGAATGATGTATTTGTCCACTTTTCAGCTATTCAAGGTGAAGGGTATAAAACGTTAGAAGAGGGCGAAAAAGTGACTTTTGAGATTATCGAAGGAAACCGTGGACCTCAAGCGAGCAATGTACGAAAAGGATAAGAAAAGTAATTAGAAAACAAAAGAGGCTGACCCAAAAGTAAAATGTCGAACCTCTACAACACAATATATAGGACATTAGATAAATGGACTATATAGGTGAAATGTACCTGAGGTCAGACACTTATGGGTCAGCCCCTATTTTGTTCTCAAGCAATGAAAAAATAAATCACACTGGCGCAGTCTCGGAACTGCAAGGATGGATGAGAGGCAGGGCTTCCATTGTTTTATGATTTCAATACTTGAATGCGTTTTTCTTATGAGACGAATGAATCGTCTTTTGTCCAATCCACATAATATCCTTAAACTTTAACGATTTGTTTAGACTCTGGGCGTATTTCATGATTCGTTGTTTCTACAGAGTCTGACAAATGGTTAACCTCGAACATCACATTCGAATCGTTCGGTGGCTGCTTATGATATTTGTCTTGTTTTTTGAAGAAACTAACTAGTACCTGAAACATTTGTTTAAAGTTATTTTCCAGTTTCTCTGTTATATTAGCAAACCTTTCAAACATATTTTCCTTCAAGCTGTCTAATTGTCGTTCCACTTTAAAGTTTGCGGCTTCTTGTTGTTCTAATTTATCTAGTAATGTTTGATGAAACACTTCTTGCAGCTCTAATTTTTCAGCTAATTTTGTAAAAAGTTTTTCTTGGTTATCGAATCGAGCCAAAAGTCCATTGTATAATTGTTCTTGACTTGCGAGCTTCTGTGACAATTTATTCATTGCCGCTTCCTGCATGACTAACGAATCTAAAATTGCCTCTTTTACGCTTTCCTCTTTTTCTATTTTGTTTAATAAACTACGATACGTATCCTCTTGCTTGTTTAATTGTATTGAAAACGATTCATTACAAATCGCTTGTTCTAATTTCGTTTCACTGATCGCTTCATTAAATTGCTTCATATACGCCACCAATTCTTCATTTAACGCTTGCTGTTGTCTGATATACTCTTTTATGGTTTGTCTATGAAACACGACTTGATTACCTACATGTTCAGATTGCGGGGTTCCGTAATACACTTTAGGCTTTACGTGCTGGCTAGAATGGAAGATAGCCAATTTCCTACACTCCTTTGGAGCAAAATTTTTATTATGGTATGTCAAGTGATGTAGAAATGTTTGGGCGCGAGAAATGAACTAGGTTAGAACAAATCTATTCGTGGATGGTTGAACAAAATAACAGTGAGCAACATAATTTTTGCATTTTATATCACTAAAGAAAATGAACCGCGCCCAGTGTGTGCTTTCCTGTTATGAATCTGTAATTAATTGAATATTCATTTATATTGGACATGTTATTAATAGCAATACAGTAAGACAAAATCTACATAATCTACATAAGGATATATGAAACATTATTATAACAGGGAGGTCTAACATGAATTACCGAATTGAAAAAGACACGTTAGGAGAAATACAAGTCCCGATTGATAAAATGTGGGGAGCGCAAACACAGCGTAGTCTAGAAAATTTTAAAATTGGACGAGAGAAAATGCCAATCGAAGTCGTTCGTGCTTTAGCTTTATTAAAAAAATGTGCCGCGCTCGTAAATCATAAATTAGGAAGACTAAGTCAAAATAAAGCTACCGCGATTGCACAAGCAGCTGATGAAATCATAGAGGGGAAATTAGACGAGCATTTTCCGCTTGTTGTCTGGCAAACAGGAAGCGGTACACAAACGAACATGAATGTAAACGAAGTAATTTCCTTTCGTGCAAACCAACTTTTAGATAAGCAGGACATGAACGAGAAGGTTCATCCCAATGATGACGTGAATATGAGTCAAAGTTCCAATGATACATTTCCAAGTGTGATGCACATTTCTGCGTTTATCGCTATACAAGAGACATTACTGCCTGCGATTGAGAGATTGAAGAATACATTACAACATAAATCAGATGAGTTTGACTCTATTGTTAAGATTGGACGCACCCATCTCCAAGATGCTACACCGCTTACGTTAGGACAGGAGATAAGCGGATGGGTACGAATGCTTGAAAAAAGTGAATTCATGATCAACGAAAGTAGTCGTTGTTTAAGAGAACTCGCAATTGGTGGTACAGCCGTTGGAACGGGAATAAATGCTCACCCAAAATTCGGAGAAATGGTAGCAGAGTTTATTAGCCAATTTACTGGATATACATTTGAATCAGCATCAAACAAATTTCATGCGCTGACGAGTCATGATGAGTTTGTCTATGTTCACGGAGCCTTAAAAGCATTAGCCGCAGACTTGATGAAAATCGCTAATGATGTCCGCTGGCTGGCAAGCGGCCCAAGATGCGGAATCGGGGAAATTTCAATACCGTCTAACGAACCAGGAAGTTCGATTATGCCTGGAAAAGTGAATCCGACACAAAGTGAAGCGTTGACGATGATTTCAGTACAGATTTTTGGCAACGATGCAACAATCGGCTTTGCGGCAAGTCAGGGCAATTTTGAGTTGAATGTATTTAAGCCGGTTATTATTTATAACTTTTTACAATCTGTTCGTCTATTAGCAGATGGAATAAACTCATTTAATGATAAATGTGCTGTCGGTATAAAACCGAACCTAGAGATGATTAACAAGTATGTGAATGAGTCACTTATGCTTGTTACAGCATTAAATCCATATATCGGCTATGAAAAGGCAGCGGAAATCGCCAAACTAGCTTATCGAGAAGGAATCACGTTAAAAGAAGCGGCAATCAAAACAGGATATGTAACAGAAGAAGAATTTGCTCAATATATTCAGACTGAGAAAATGGTTAAGCCGAATGAATTTTATTCGTTCTAATCCTATTGTTCACACTAAAAAAGGAATAAACGACCATCCATATTCACTTGATGGTTGTTTATTCCAAGTTTATTAATGCGTATGTGAAGATTAAGACTTATGAAAATAATATTCAATCATCTCCTGAATTGCCCCAATAATCTCCACGGTTTGAAATGAAAAAAGAGAAAGAGCGGTGGCAGAAAAGAAGATAATCGGTATGAAACGCACCCAATTCATAAAAAATCCCTCCTCAAGGAATTTGGGATAGTATACATATATATGTTGATTTTCCTAAAACATAACGGTAAATTTATACTACTTAAAAAATTTTGTATCGTTTTGATAATCAGCAAACGACTAAGTCAACGAATCTAGTGGATATTTGGCTTAGGAGAAGAGTGAAGAAAGGGTGGAAAGAGTAAATGTCGTTTTATACATTTTTTAGTTTGTAACGTTTTAAGCAAAAATCATCTATGGAACTATTTTGGTTCGGAAATATTTTTGTAAATTAAGAGATAAAATTAGGTAGATTTATAAACAGCAAATTAGTTAATACCTTATCATCTAAGGGGAGAGAATGATTACTTAAAGCATCAGCACCGTATGTATTCAAGGATAACGAAATTTTTTAAAACGAGTAAGAAACAATAATAATATTATGTAAACTTTGTTGGTAGATGAATCGTTCACGAAATGAACACGGGGATTGGATTGAGAAGGAGATGAAAACGTATGTCTTATGATTGGAAAAGTATAGAACATAGAATGTACACGGTGTGTATGGTACAAAACGGGGACAAGGTCTTATTAATCAAACGCCCAGACCGTTTAGGATATCCTGGATATATAGCACCTGGCGGGAAAGTCGAGTTTCCGGAGAGCATCGTGGAAGGTGCCGCTAGAGAAGTGAAAGAGGAAACAGGATTAACAGTTTCTAATCTCATTTTTAAGGGAATAGATGAATGGGTCAATCCGAAAGAAAAGGTACGTTATATGGTATTTAATTATTGGACGGACACGTTTGAAGGGGAGCTTCACGAAAATCCACCGGAAGGAGAATTGCATTGGGTTCCGATTAATGAAGCTCTAAAATTACCAATGCAACAATGGTTCAAGGAAAGATTCAACCTATTTTTTGAACCCGGAACCTTTGAAATCCAACGTGTATGGGATGAAGATTTAGGGAAACAAGTATCTATGAAAACGACTAAGACGTAAAAATTGGACAACCAGAAAAACAATGAGTGCTAGGATAAAATGGGAGAGTTAAAAGAAGATAAAGACTCTTGTTGTAATGAAAAAAATAGCACGCAGGAAGGAAAAAGGATGATGCAAAATGTTATGGTCTGAAAAGCGCATATGGATGATTTGAGCGGCATACTACAAATCTATAATCAAGGGATTGAAGATTGTATCTCCACATTAGAGCAAGACCTAAAAGACATGTCGTTTATTAGATCGTGGTTTGAGGAACATCAAGGATGCTACTCCGTTCTTGTAGCAGAAATAGACAGTCAAAGTGTGGGCTGGGCTTCTTTGAATCGTTACTCCCATCGCTGTGCTTATGATGGTGTTGCTGATCTCTCTGTATATGTTGAACGCAGCTTTAGAGGAAAAGGGATTGGGACTGTTCTTCTGAAAGAACTAGAGAAAGCAGCAAAAACGAATGGATTTTATAAAATGCTTTCAATACACTAGGACAAAGTTTATATCGAAAAATGGGATTTCGAGAAGTTGGTGTTTTTGAAAAACAGGGAAAGTTAGACGGTCAATTTGTGGATGTAATGGTTATGGAAAAATTGTTATAGTTCTAAGTTTAGGTTCTTCTTGTTTAGAGAAGAACCTAATTTTATTATATAGCACGTATACAAACGATTACACGAAAGGAGAACATCACTAAAAAATTGGTAGGTAGTCTTTAATCAAGGTGATTAAAGAATAATTGTATAAATATCCGTTTTTGTGTAAATAAAAAGAGCTCTCTGTGACAATGAATTCGAAATTCAGAAGAAATAGATTTAATCATTCGAGTTTACTAGGCCTCAAAACGAATGAAAACGCTTTCTGATGATAGATTATAAAAATACAAAAATATTTAAAGAAAATGTGTTGTCAAAAAAGAAATCTTTCAATATAATGAAACCATGTTAAGAAATCATACGTCCAAATGTGAGGTTATGTAACATGGTGAATACGACGCTTTCTCAAACAAATAACGATACATTGACACTTGAACAAATTAAAGAAACAATCAAACAAAAAAATGTTGAGCTTCTTCATTTACAATTTGTTGATATTGAAGGAATTTTAAAGCATGTGACAGTGACAGTTGAGCAACTAGAAGATGTAGTCGAAGGGAAAATTATGTTCGATGGTTCTTCGATTAAAGGATTTTCTCCGATTGACAAATCCGATCTTTATCTTCTTCCAGATTTAAATACATTTGCTGTATTACCTTGGACAGTGGAAGATGGATATGCTGAAGCTCGTTTCCTTTGCTCTGTTATAAATCCTGATGGAACGTTATTTGAAGGTGATCCTCGCAATGTATTAAAGAAAACGATGGAGCGCGCAGCAGAAAAAGGGTTTACAATCTCAGTAGGCCCAGAGTTGGAATTCTTCTTATTTAAAGCAGATGCGAACGGAAATCCGACAACAGAACTCCACGATAACGGTGGTTACTTTGAGCCGTCTCCAAAAGATTTCGGGGAGCGCGTGCGTCTTGAAATTTATCGTGCGTTAAAAGCAATGGGCTTTACGATTGAAGCTTCTCATCATGAAGTAGCAGAGGGACAACATGAAATCAACTTTAAATATGCTGATGCATTACGCTCTGCAGACAATGCAACAACGTACAAATGGGTAGTAAAAACGATTGCAAGCAAATTCGGCTTACACGCAACATTTATGCCGAAACCAGTATTTGGAATTAATGGTTCAGGCATGCACGTAAATATGTCTTTCTTTAAAGGAAACGAAAATGCGTTCTTTGATCCATCTGATGAAAACCAGCTTTCGAAAACAGCTTACCAATTTATTGCTGGTTTAATGAAACATGTAAAAAGCTTTGCAGCGATTACAAACCCATTAGTCAACTCTTACAAGCGGCTTGTGCCAGGTTATGAAGCTCCTTGCTATATCGCTTGGTCCGCTTCAAACCGTTCAGCATTAATTCGTATTCCAGCGAAAAAAGGTTTAGCTACTCGCGTAGAGCTTCGCTGTCCAGACCCATCTGCCAACCCATATTTAACATTTGCTGTTATCGCAGAAGCAGGTCTTGATGGAATTGAAAAAGAGTTACAGGCACCAGCACCAATTGACGAAGATATTTTCCATATGACTGAAGAACGTCGTGCAGAACTTGGCATCGAAAATCTTCCTGGCAGTTTAGGTGCAGCGATTCAAGAATTAGAGAACGGTACAATTGGTCGTAAAACTTTAGGTGATCACGTATTTGGTGAGTACGTAGCAATGAAAAAAGCAGAATGGGACAGCTACCGTACAGCTGTACATGCTTGGGAAATTGAAAATTATCAGGCTAAGTTTTAATAGAGAAAAGCGGGCAAATTGTGCCCGCTTTTTCTACGAAAATACCTTCACAAATACATTACAACATCCAGCGAAACCAACGTGCATGTCCGTCTGTTTCTGCAACGATTTCATTGTATTCTTGACCGTTAAGGAAATAATCAAGGTGTAGCTTTGTATCCCACATATTATTGTACAAATGAAATACATCTCTCGTTTGACCGAGCTGCTTTACTTGCTCTAATAATCTCAATTTAGCCTCTTTCGGTATTTGGTTAGCGACATGGGTATGGAAGATACAGATGGCCGTATCTTCTTGAACGTTTTTTGCGATTTCAGGAAGTAGTGATACTCCGTCTCCTTCAATCAAGTTGACACGGTGCTTTTTTAAGCAGCTTGCGGCTTTCTCAAAAAGTTCTAATCGATCCTTATGTTCTGGCCATATTAACGATTTGAGCCATATATAATTTTCAAGATTTGTTAAGTCATTGACATGGAGATCTATTCCAATTCTAGCTGCTACAGGGGGACTTTCTTGGAGTAAAAATGGCGTATTTTCTCCTTTTATTTCAGATTGAATGTGGACATTTGACTCTGGATTCCCATACGATTCATTCGAACCGTAGGAGTAACGGTACTGATCCCATAATAGCTGTAATCCCGCGCTTGTTCCTATTTCTATTAAAGATAACGGCTTTTTCACTTGGTGATAAATATAACAAAAACTAGGGTATAGGTAGGCGCAGCGGCGAACCTCGTTTGTTTGCACGAGCTTACTTTTCAAAATGGTAATGATATCATTTTGGTTTTGTAAGCAAAAATCACGGAAAGAAGGGAAGGAATCTTTATCATTTTTTGGATGTTCAACAATACTATGATAGTATTCTCGCAATTCGTGGTCTTTTCCTTTTAATAACAAGTATTGAACCGCACCAAAAAATAAGTTCGGAACGGGCTGACCGGGACGAGCATTTGCTGCAATTTCAAGAAGCTCTTCATCCTCAGCCATCTTCAGTGCCAAATGTTCATATAAATCACTAGAGCCTCTACATTCTCTTAAAGCAAAGCTTCTGAACAGGTTAGATATGATTTCTACTGTCATTTTCACCTCTCCTAAATGCTTTTTACAGACTATCGGCTACTTTTAGATTATGTGATAATAGATATAAAGGAGATTTCTTTATATAAATTTCGCAACAAATATTTAATTTTTAGAAAATTAATGCATATATACTTTGAATTGTGAAGCGAATACCAACGGTCCCGTTTTTTAATTTAAAATGCATTTATACATAAAACGAGTCACCTATACAACGACTCGTTTTTTATTTTTATATAGTTTTTAAGATCCCTTATTTTGATACGATACACATATAAGCAAGTTGGTACTTGGGATGAAAAACGCTTATTAAATGATTTAACAGTGCGGATTGATGTATGATGGAACTAAATGGAGACAGATCATGATTGATATACAAATAGAAAGGATGGTTCTGTGAAAGGGAATGTTGTGAAAATCATCACCGCTCTCTCAATCTTTTCAAGTGGATTATGGATTGCGGGGCTTGGACTTACGATAAAAGATCAATTTTTTTATGAAAGTGAAGCACCGATAAAAGAAATTTCGTTAAAGGATGTTGTTGCCAAACAAGAGGACGGAATTCATATCATTGCGCTTGGAGACTCATTAACTCGAGGTACAGGAGATGAAAGTGGCAAAGGCTATGTCGGTTATGTAGTAGATGAACTGCAAACAAAAACAAAACAAAGCATTCATGTGAAAAACTTAGCCATTAAAGGACAACGTTCCGCTGGTTTAGCTTCTCAGCTTCAACAAGTAGAAGTACAACGACAAATTAAGCAAGCGGACATTATTCTGATGACGATTGGTGGAAATGACTTGTTTCAAAGTGGAGAAGCATTAAGTAACTTCTCACTTGAACGAATCAATCAAGCAAAAGCGGATTATTTGCAAAACCTCCATACCATTTTCAAAACGATTCGCAGTTTAAATCCGAACGCGGTTGTGTTTTACATCAGCCTTTATAATCCGTTTAACGACCTTAAGGATGCCAAAACGACATCGGCTGTGGTGCGTGAATGGAATTTTGATTCAGCAGAAGTTGCCTCAAACTATCCAAGTATTATCGCTGTTCCAACCTTTGATTTGTTTGAACTGAATGTGAATGACTATTTGTATAGTGATAAATTCCATCCGAACAAAGAAGGCTACAAGCTTATCGGTGAACGTGTGGCATCACTAATTACGTTCACGGAGGAGGATGAGAAAAATGACTAATGGAAATGTGACTCTTGTTGTTAAAGACTTAAGAAAAAAGATAGGAAAAAAAGAAATCATTAAAGGTCTTTCCTTTGAATTGAAAAAAGGCGAAGTATTCGGCTTTTTAGGCCCGAATGGAGCGGGGAAAACGACAACTATTCGCATGCTTGTTGGGCTAATCAAACCAACTTCTGGACAAATCTCGCTTTGTGGCTATGATTTGCACCGAGAATTTTCTAAAGCGATTCGGCAAATTGGTTGTATCGTGGAAAATCCTGAATTATACCCATATTTGACTGGTTGGGAAAATCTCGAACATTTTGCGCGAATGGTACCTGATATTCCTGAAAATCGTATATCAGAGGTCGTAGAATTAGTCGGACTTCAAAACCGAATCCATGATCGCGTCAGCACTTATTCATTAGGGATGCGGCAACGTCTTGGCATTGCGCAGGCGCTATTGGGTAAACCGAAAATCCTTATTTTAGATGAACCAACTAACGGATTAGACCCTGTCGGTATTCGTGAAATGCGGGAATTTATTCGCTTTTTAGCGGAAAAAGAGGGATTGACCGTACTCGTTTCCTCTCATTTATTAAGCGAAATTCAACTTATGTGTGACCGTGTCGCGATTATGTCAAAAGGGAAAATTATTCGAATTGATACGGTGGAACATCTCCTTGCAGAACAGGAACGCGTTATATGGAAAGTGGAACCGATCGAAAAAGCAAAATCTCTTTTAGAGGAAGAAACGGTGATTATAGGAGAAGAAGACGGCACGTTGGTTACTTATTATGAAGCGGACAAACTCTCATCATGGAATGAAAGGTTAGTGAAAGCAGGAGTCAAAGTGAGTGAAATCCGCACAAAACTTCCAACGCTTGAAGATTTATTTATCGAGCTAACGGGGGGCGAGACGATTGATTAATTTAGTTTATAATGAAATGATTAAAATTGTTCGTAAAAGACGCCTGTTGATCATTGCAGCGATTATCGTGGTTCTCGTTGCTCTTTTTACATACGCTCAAATGAAACGTGTTCAATCATTGCAAGAACAATTAGGCACAACGGATTGGCGTTCGCAGCTCCAGCAGCAAATCATTGATACGCAAAATCGTTTGAATTCGAGCGGATTATCGGAAGAATGGCGAAAGTTTTTACAGATTCGCCTGCAACAACAACAATACTATCTCGATCATGACATTAATCCATCTGCACCAGGGGCACCCACGTTTATGCGAATGTTTGCTGAAAATTCGATTGACCTTTTCATCCCGCTCATGGTGATGGTCATTGCCGCAGATTTAGTTTCTTCGGAGGCAAGTGGCGGGACCATTAAATTATTATTAACTAGACCTGTAAAGAGATGGAAAATATTGTTGAGTAAATATATCGCAATGATTTTATCGGTTTCATTTATACTTCTGTCGCTAGGGGTGATCTCTTATTTTATTTCCGGGGTCGTATTTGGATTCGCTGGTTGGACAATGCCTTTATTAACTGGATTCTCTGTACAAGGAGAAGAATTAGATACAACGAACGTTCACATACTTTCACAATGGAAATACTTATTAATGGAATTTGGTCTTGTTTGGTTCGTATCTATCATTGTCGGAACATTGACGTTTATGCTTTCGGTTCTAATGAAGAGCACAGCCGCTGTTATGGGGATTATGCTAGCAGCACTCATTTCAGGAACGATTTTGTCCAATATGGTATCATCTTGGGAATCAGCCAAATACCTTTTTATGGTTAACTTACGACTTACCGATTACGTGAGTGGTATGGCGCCACCGATTGATGGAATGACACTTGGATTTTCTATGACCGTTCTTGCTGTTTGGGGATTGGTTGCTCTTATGATTTCATTTCTCGTCTTTACGAAACGCGATGTGTACTAATGAGAGGAAGAAACGAATTCTTCCTCTATTTTTTTGGGAAAAACTTGTGAAACTGAAAGTGATAACCGCTAACTAGAAATTCTTTATCATTTAACATTTTTTTCGAGAAGTCTCTCCCTCTAAACGAGGAGGTTCATCTAAAAATAAATAGTTATTGGAATATGAATTCTAACATATTCTATTCATGTTATAATACCACAAAAATTACAAAAAACCCGATTGGAAGTCAGTATGTATAAACTTTAGAGTTCAAGTTTTACTAATATTCATATGTTAAACATCCCTTTTACCTAGAGCAAAGAATTCTTGTAATCCCCTAAATGTCTAAGGTTTTGTTTTTTCGATTCAGAACAGTTAGTTAAACAAGGAAATTGAATGGATTTGTAGAATGTTTTAACCATAATAAACCACTCTTATCATAAAGGTGCTGAGTTTTACAGGGGGGTTATTATACTCTCCGGCAACATTCTTCATAAAACTTTCATCTGATAGAATATTTGTTAAGTTATGTCCAAAATAATATATAGGAGGAAAAATATGAAAAATCCAACTGATTTAGGACATGGGGTTTCATTGATTGATGTTTATGATTTAGGAGTAGCGCAAAGAACAGGTACATACGTGCTTCATGAAGAAGAGTTAACGATTATTGAAACGAGCGCAAGTCCGTCCATTCCGTATTTACTAAAAGGGTTAGAAATGTTAGGGATTGAGGCAAAAAACATTAAAAACATTATTGTCACCCACATTCATCTTGACCATGCGGGCGGGGTCGGTCTTTTACTTGAGAAGTGTCCGAATGCCAATGTCTTCGTGCATCCAAAAGGGAAACGGCATTTAGCTGATCCTTCAAGATTAATCCAAGGTGCGAAAGCTGTTTACCGTGAGAAATTTGATGAATTATTCAATCCGATCTTGCCTGTTCCAGAAGAACGTTTATTTGCCATGGAAGATGGCGATACATTACAGATTGGCGAAAATCGCACGTTGACATTCCTTCATACTCCTGGACACGCCAACCATCATTTCTCTATTTATGATTCGCGTAGTAATGGCGTTTTCACGGGAGATACCGTTGGAGTATTTTATCCGCAATTGCTTGAGTACGGATTAGAATTTTATTTACCTTCGACTTCCCCGAATCAATTTAATCCAACAGCGATGTTAGATTCCGCTGAGCGCCTTGAGAATTTCAATCTTGAGCGAGTGTATTTCGGCCATTTCGGCATGTCAGAAAATCCAAGCGCTGTCTTTGAACAATTAAGGTACTGGCTGCCAAAGTTTGTGGAAGTTGGTGAAAGAATAACGAAAGAAAATCTTAACGCCTCTTTTGAAGAGAAAACAGATGCTATATCCAGAGGTCTTTTTGAAATGGTTCGCGCCTTTTTAGACGAACAACATATACCTCGCGAAGCGGATGTTTATGAAATTATTCGCTTAGATTTAAACGTTTGTGCGATGGGAATTGTCGATTATTTACAAAAAAGATAATATAGCAAACAAGCCATACAGAAGCGGGAACGTGTATTTTTAAAGATTTCCCGCTTCTTGATTTTTAGAATCAGAAGCAAAAATTTGTAAAAAGCAACCAGAAAAAGTTAGAATAAAATGAACAGTAACTTTTGTTTGGAGGTTTTGCATGTTCGGTGTGCTATCGTATTTAAAACCATATGCGAAATGGATGATACTAGCATGGGGGCTTATGCTCGTTGAATTAGCGGTTGAGCTATGGCATCCATGGCTGATGGCAAAAATCATTGATGATGGAATACTGAAAAACGATTTTTCTGTCGTCTGGAAGTGGGGGGGCATCATGTTGGGCACTTCCTTTATTGCTTTTGTGGCTGGAATTGCCAATTCTTTTACGGCTGCTCACGTCGGTCAAAATTTCGGATTTGCTTTGAGAAATCGTTTATTCGAAAAAGTTCAATCGTTTTCTTTTTCTAATTTAAATCAATTCCCGACTTCTTCTTTAATTACACGAATGACAAACGATGTCACACAAATACAAAACACTGTATTTATGAGTTTGCGTATTATGCTGCGGGCCCCGCTGTTAGTGTTGTTCGGTACAGTGATGGCGCTCTTTGTTCACTTCAAGCTCGCGCTTATTTTAGTTTTCACGATTCCTATTTTATTATTGTTTCTTATATGGATGATGAATAAAGGAATGTCATTATTTAAAATGGTGCAGCAAAAACTCGACCAAGTCAATGAAGTAATGCGGGAGAATTTAGCGGGAATGAAACTTATTAAAGCAATGATGAGAGGGGAACATGAACAGCGACGTTTTATAAAAGCGAATGAAGATTTAATGAAGCGTACCATTCAATCAGTACAAATCATGGAACTTTCAATGCCTGTTTTGTTATTTGTTATGAACATAGGGATTATCATCATTCTTTGGTTTGGTAATATGAACATCCAAATAGGTAGCGCAAAAGCAGGAGAGGTGGTAGCGATTGTCAACTATGCTACACGTATTACCTCAGCTTTATCGATTTTTACGTTTATTCTCATTGTTTTTTCCCGGGCAAAAGCATCGGCACAGCGTATTTCAGAAGTACTGACGGTAAACATCGATTTGTCAGATCGTGAAGAAATCCATCATGAAACAACGATTAAAGAAGGCAAAGTCGTATTTGAAGATGTTTACTTCCAATATCCCAATACTCATGCCCCGGTTTTAAAAAATATTTCGTTTATTGCCCACCCGGGCGAGACAATTGCCATTTTAGGAGCAACTGGGTCTGGAAAGTCTTCTTTGCTGCAATTAATTCCGCAGCTGTATGATGTGAATAAAGGCCGGGTTTTGATTGATGACATCGATGTTCGCGACATGAATCAAGAAATGTTGCGAAAAGAAATTGGTTTTGCTCCGCAAGAAGTTTTATTGTTTTCCGGAACGGTGAAAGAAAATATCGCATTTGGAAAAGAAGATGCTTCGATGGAAGAAATTATGGAAGCAGCGAAACATGCGCAAATTCATGAAACGATTATGAAATTACCAAACGCATATGATACGATGGTTGGACAAAAAGGTGTCAATCTTTCCGGCGGCCAAAAGCAGCGGCTTTCCATTGCAAGAGCGCTTATACGGAAACCAAAAATTTTACTGCTAGATGACAGTACAAGTGCACTCGATTTAAAAACAGAAGCGGGATTATTCAAAGCTTTGAAATCATATACATGTACAACGTTCATTGTAACTCAAAAGGTAAGCACGGCAATGGAAGCGGATACGATTTTACTTCTCGATGAAGGAACTTTATTAGCAAAAGGGAATCACGAATGTTTATTGGAAAGATGTGCTCTTTATCAAAAAATTGTGCAATCACAGCTTGGCAACGAGGAGAAATACATATGTTGAAGCCGCAGTATCGTTTGAAAGAAACATCAGAACAAAAAGCAAACAATGGGTTTAGGACATTAAAGAGAGTATCAACGCTTCTTTCAAAGCAAAAAGGAATGTTAGCCCTTGTACTTCTAATGGTTGTTTTCAGCTCTTTTTTAAGTCTGTTTGGCCCGTACTTCATCGGAAAAATCATTGATGAACACATCGTCACAAAAAAGCAAGACGGGCTTATTCAGTCGATAATGATATTAGGTGGAGTATATCTTTTTCTCTCTCTGTCTCTTTTTCTGCAAAACTATTGGATGGCTGCGATTGCTCAAAAGACGGTTTACTCATTGCGAAAACAGCTTTTTGAAAAGTTTCATAAACTCCCAATCCGCTTTTTCGAAGAGCGGCAACATGGGGAGCTAATGAGTCGAATCACGAACGATATTGAAAATGTGAGTCAAACATTAAATAGTTCGATGATTCAATTTTTCTCAAGCACTCTTACGCTTGTTGGTGCGGTTTTTGTCATGCTTTCGCTTAGTCCGCTTCTGACGGTTTTGACGTTAACGATCGTTCCAATGATGTACTTTGGTATGAAGTGGATTACGAACCGTACAAGTATGTTATTTAAAGAACAGCAACGCAATTTAGGAGAGCTCAACGGATTCATTGAAGAATCCATTTCCGGTCAAAAAATCATCAAAATGTTTTCAAGAGAAAAAAAGGTGATTTCTGAATTTCAACGAAAAAATGAAACACTTAAACAATCCGGTTTTTGGGCGCAGACGTATTCTGGTTTTATTCCAAAGCTGATGAATGTATTAAACAATGTCAGCTTCGCAATCATTGCCGGGATAGGGGGAGTATTTACGTTAAAAGGACTCATTTCGATTGGGGTCATCGTTATTTTTGCGGAATATTCACGACAGTTTACTCGGCCTCTTAACGACCTTGCCAACCAATTTAATATGCTGCTGTCGGCGATTGCTGGGGCGGAACGAGTTTTTGAAATCATTGATATGGAAGAGGAAGAAGACAACAAAGAGGCCGTTCATTTACCAAACATCAAAGGAGAAGTAGAATTTCACCACGTCTCGTTTTCATATGAAAAAAGACAGGAGACGATTCGAGATATTCATTTTCGTGTTTCTCCTGGTGAAACGGTAGCATTAGTCGGTCCGACAGGAGCAGGAAAAACAACCATTATTAACCTTCTTTCCCGTTTTTATGACCCGGATAGCGGACAGGTGTTCATTGATGACTACGATATAAAACGTATTAAAAGAGCAAGCCTTAGACAGCATATGGCATTCGTTTTACAAGATACATTCCTTTTTCAAGGAACGATTCGAGAAAATATTCGTTACGGCAGACTAGATGCCAGTGACAAAGACGTGGAAGAAGCTGCAAAATTAGCGAATGCCCATTCGTTTATTATGAAGCTTCCCAACGGGTACGATACCATTTTAAACCAAGAAGGAAGTGGAATCAGCCAAGGACAAAAACAGCTTTTGGCGATTGCAAGAGCGATTTTAGCCAACCCGTCCATCTTAATCTTAGACGAAGCGACAAGCAGTATTGATACAGTAACGGAGCTAAAAATACAAGAAGCGTTACAGCGGCTCATGAAAGGAAGAACAAGTTTTGTCATCGCACATCGCTTAAATACGATTCGAAACGCTGACCAAATCCTTGTGCTTAATGAAGGACGCATTATTGAAAAAGGTACTCATCATTCATTGTTAAAAGCAAAAGGGTTTTATTATGAACTATATCATGCTGGTACGGGGCAATATAACATGTCATAGGGACAATAGATGTTTTTCTGAAAAAATTTGAACAGGGAGTTCGCTATTGCTATCCATTTTCAAACGTGATGAGATTATATTGAACTACTTCCACTTTTACTTCGTTTAGAAGTGGGAGTCTTCTCGCTTATTTATAAAACGTTGGCATGCGATGATGTGATGATCATCGTTTTATTTGGCAATGAAGGAGCCCATTCCTAATTACAATCAAAATGATGCGGAAGCATATATTAAGTAGGAAGATGAAGCAAGAAATGAGGAGAAAATGATGGAATATAAGACAATTATTCGCAAATTAAGCAATCGAATACCGATTTTGTTAGGACATGAACAGTTCAGCCAATTCGCGGTACTTTTACCGTTAATCGAAAAAGACGATGAGCTTCACGTCTTATTTGAAGTTAGAGCGCTCCATTTAAAAAGACAGCCTGGAGAAATTTGCTTTCCCGGTGGAAAAATCGATCCAAATGACAAAAACGCACAAGAAGCAGCCATTCGGGAGACAGTCGAAGAATTAGGGATTGAAAAAGCGAACATTACTAACATTTTTCCTTTAGATTACATTGTGTCTCCTTTTGGCACGATTATTTATCCGTTTGTTGCTACGATTAGTCATCCTCATAAGATGAAACCAAATAAAGAGGAAGTCGCTGAAATATTTACTGTTCCGCTATCCTTCTTTCAACAAACGGCGCCGGAAGTTTATCATGTCCACTTCAAAGTAGAACCTGAATCGAATTTTCCGTTTGATAAGATTCCGAACGGAGAAAATTATAATTGGCGTCCTCGAAAAATGGATGAGCACTTTTATTATTATGAAAATAAAGTCATTTGGGGGTTAACGGCAAGGATTATTTACCATTTTATTGAATTGATTAACAAAGATTGAACAAAGCCATTTGCAAGTATATAGTGATAAATTCAATATGTTACGAAAACAAGATAAGGTGTAATTAGAAACGGAACTAAACATCATGCACGGAACAGGAGGAGACCTTTATGAAAAAACAACGAGGTATTCGACGGATTAAGACGGTGCAGCACCAAACAAACAGCCCGATTCATCGAAATGGTTTTGTTTTAGAGCCAGGAAATTGGCAAGAATACGATCCATTTTTAATGCTTGCGGAAGATTTTTTCCAAAGAGGAACGTTCGATCTTCATCCGCATCGTGGCATTGAAACAGTGACATATGTGATTGATGGGATACTTGAACATTTTGATAATAAAGCAGGTTATGGAAAGCTTGAGCCGGGAGACGTGCAATGGATGACAGCTGGGAGAGGTGTCATTCATAAAGAAGATCCGGCACCTGATTCTACTGTACATAGCCTGCAGTTATGGATTAATTTACCGAGCTCGAAAAAAATGACTGAGCCTCGTTATCAAAACTTAAAAGGGAAAGACATGCCTATTCGTCAAGAAGAAGGAGCCATCATTCGCGTATTTTCCGGCTCCTCAAAAGGTGTACATGCCTCGACCCTTAATCATGTGCCCGTTACGATGGTAGAAATTTTATTAGAGCCTAACGCAAGCGTAGTGCAAGACTTGCCAGGAAGTTATAACGGCTTTCTTTATATTTTAGAAGGCGGCGGAACGTTTGGTATCGATGAAACAGAAGGACATAAAGGACAAGTGTTATTTTTAAGTTCAGTGGATGGAGATTCCGAGAGCGAAATCAAAATCACTGCTAAAGAAAAACTTCGCGTTCTCCTGTATGCAGGTGAGCCAATAAATGAACCTGTTGTCGCATACGGACCGTTTGTCATGAATACAAAAGAAGAAATTCGTCAGGCTATTATTGATTATCAAACGGGGAAGTTTGATGAATGAACATTTGGAACTGAACGAATCAATTGATTCATTCACAAGACGATACAGCCAATGGATTGCTTCACAGCTGGACAAAAAATTCATTCTCCCTTTATCAAACATACCGAAAAAATTATATGCCGAATACAATTGGAAAAAGTTATTATTTGTGCATTATCATTTGAATGAAAAAAATCAGTTTGTACCTATTGATCAACAACTAACAATAGAGAAACTTGATGAGTTATATAAAACTTTTGACGTAGATGTCGTTTGTTTCGGGCATCATCATATATTACATCATTTCAAATCTAAGGAGAGGCTTTATATTAATCCGGGCGCTTTAGGTTGTTATCACAAGCCACTCGCTCCCCATACTCGATTCTAAACATCGGCGCAGAAGGAATTAGTGTCACTTTCAAAGAAGTGGCGTATGACAATCGGGAATTTTTGCTTGCCTATGACAAACTGAAGGTCCCAGCCCGTGATTTTATTCTTCATGTTTTTTATGGCAATCAACATTTGCAATTAAAAAAATAAGGACATAGATTTAGTCAAGAAAAAATGAGGATCAATCATAAGGCAGAATGGTGCCTTAGATTGATCCTCATTTACATAAAGTGAAACTTAGCTATTCGAATAATCATGACGTCTCCTACGTTAAAAATATTTAAATAAATAGATTTTTATGAAAATTAAGTCTTGTTATGTTAAAATAGGAAATAAAAGGATTTTATCTGAAAAGTAAGGGCGCATATTTAGAAGCTCATATTAGTTGTAATTGGAACAGCTTTTGCTTGTTCTTAGGCTGTTTTATGGATATTCCAATGTCGCGCGGCCAGAGAAAATCTTGATAGCGAAAATAAAGCGGCGTTTACAGTAGAGCCGTTTTCTAAAGGGAAACAAAGAATGACTTGCGGGGAGGTGAAAAATATCTTTGGGGATGGGAATGTAAAGACAGGTACTTCTAACTATTCTGTCATGTATATCTGAACGGGGAAAAAACCTAAATCTTCTTAACGGTAAAGTGAGATGTACGTATCAATAAGGATTAGAATGAAATAATGCTATTGGGTAAGCTCGCTTTAAGAAAAGAAGGTGATTGTCAACAAAATACATAATGTGGAATAAAGTATGGTAAAAAAGACTGTATAAGGAGTGGGGATTTCATTATGAATTATCGCCGCCGTAACACCCAAGCGTTTACGTTTCTGGCTTGGACTTCTTTTGTGCTGTCATGTGGATTTATGTTCATCGGTTTGTACAATATGGATGCGTCTCTAGTGGAAAAAGGATATTATGCCGTGTGCGCCTGCTTTTTAATCATGTCTTCGTTTGTTCTGCAAAAAACGATTAGAGATAATGCCGAAGACGATGCTTACGAGAAAGAGCATATGCCTAAAAAATTTGAAAAAGAGGATACGAAATAGGGATAAAGATCTTTAATTTCAAAGATATACAATTAGTGGGCGGTTTGTTGTATTGTTAAGATTTGTATATCTTTTATGTAATATATAACATTTACCAACATTTTTAGATATGATGTATGGAGTGATAAAGTTGAAAATTGAATTTCTTGGAACAGGAGGAGCGATGACCATCCCTCGTCCTCTTTGTCGCTGTCGAGTATGTGAAGAAGCAAGAATCAAAGGTGTGCCATATAGCCGCTCCGGTCCTAGTTTGTTTGTGCACGGACCAAATCTTTTATTAGATACCCCTGAAGATATATATTATCAAATTAATCGTTCGAATATTACCGAGATCAATGCAGTGTTTTACTCGCATTGGCATCCAGACCATGTGATGGGGAGAAGAATTTTGGAGTCGCTCAATGCAGATTGGGTGAATGACCCTCCAAAAAATAAACAAACCGATGTCTATTTACCTGAACAAGTAGCAATTGATTTTAACCACCGTCTCGGAAGCGGAGAACACCTCCAATTCTTTTCGCAACAAGGGTACATACGGCTTCATGAACTAAAAGATGGTGATCGAGTTTGGATAAATGATACAGAAATATGGCCATTCCGTTTGGCAGAAGATTATGTTTATGCATTTTTATTAAAAACAAACGATAAAAAAGTCTTAATTGCTCTTGATGAACTGAATAACTGGAAACCTGCTCAACAATTGCAAGGTGTTGATCTTGCTATTTTACCTATCGGAATTTTTGAATATCATCCACTCACAGGTGAAAGATTAATCACTTCAAGGCATCCTGTACTAAAAGAAGAAGCCACTTTTATTGAAACATTAGAAGTGATAAAAGAACTTAATCCTAAGAAAACGATATTAACACATATCGAAGAAATGAATGGGCTAAGTTTTGATGAACTAAAAAAGGTAGAAAAACTATTAAACGAAGAAGGTCTAAATATTGAGATAGCATATGATACGCTTGTGGTAGATGTATAGGAAAGACCTTGATGGAGGATTTAAAAAGACTGCAGCGGCTCGAAGCAGAGAAGTAGTTTATGACCATTTGTTTGGATTCTAGTGAGGAATGTTCATAGGCAGCGGAAACCATTGTGATTAGAGGTGAGGGAATGTATTTAGAAGCGGAAGTATACGAAATGCTGAATTGGGGATTTGCGATCGTGATCGGGATTGAACACGTGGTTCTAATCGTTCTCTGGTTTCATTACAAATTCAGCAGAAAAGCCTTCAGTTGGTTCATCGGACACGTGATTTTCTTTGCTTTGGCGGGATACAAACTTTTAGAAGCTATAAATACCTTTGAACATCAACATCCAATGGGATCGGAAAACGCATCATCGAGTATAGGAATTTCCGGTGTTTTATGGTTCATTAGTGTAGCCTGTTTATTCATTGGTCTTTCATGCCTTCTTTCCTATCAAGTTACAAACAGACAGTAGGTTGACAATGAGGAGAGAGCATTCAGGATCTTTCAGCTTTATGAAAGGATTTTATATAGCAATATAACGACACATACATATTAGGAGAGATGCATATGGCAGCCACTTTAATTAAAGAGCTTCAAACGAATCAAGAAATTTTAGAGGCATTTCCCGTGATGAAGCATTTAAGAACACATCTTGATGAACACTTCTATCTTTCATTAGTTCATGAAGCCCGGGAAAAAGAGGGATACAGATTATTTGCCCTTTATGATCATAACAAAATCGTTGCCGTTGTCGGCTTTATGCCAATGATCACGTTGTACAATGGGCGGTTTATTTGGGTTTGCGACTTAGTGACAGAACCAAGTGAACGTTCAAAAGGATATGGTGAAAAACTCTTATCGTATGTCCATCAGTGGTCTAAAGAAAATGGTTATAAGATTGTATCCTTATCATCTGGATTACAACGTGTTGACGCACATCGTTTTTATGAAGAAAAAATGCAATACGATAAAGTGAGCTATGTATTTCTAAAAAGACTATCGTAAGTAGGGATACTTTTACTTTATAAAAATATTACTCATTGATGGTAGTTCGCTTCTCATTAGTTCGCTGAACTTTTGAGAAGCTTTTTTCTAAATCTTTCATCATGTGAGCATAGATGTTCATCGTTGTTGTATGCCCAAGACGTTGCTGAATTTCTTTGATACCAATTCCTGCTTCAATGAGCAAACTTGTATATGTGTGACGAAGAGAATGAGGTGTCACATGTTTATCAATTTTTGCGATTTTTATTCATCACTTTTGCGCGATTGGGCTTCGAAAGGCTATCAAACGGCTATCAAACGGTTGGGTAAGTTCGTGCAGCACAAATGATATTTAAAGAGCGACAAGCGAAAAAACGGAATGGATCTAGTAGCGTTGCAAAGCAGCTTAAGTCGGTCCGTACGGAAATGATTCGGGATTGGTTGGGAGACATGAATTACGGTCATGTTCCAGCGTCTTCGTCAAATGATGACGATGTAGAGGAGTGCGGACGCGAACTTGAAGAGCGGCTATGAAAATACAGTAATACGCCTCGCGAGTAGGTGTGTTTGATATGGGATATTCGTTTTGGATTCGTCTCGATTCCAAGAATGATGTTGGTCGTGTCATGGGATTTACAGGAAGTATTCTCTATGAGGAATATTTTTTAGACATTCTTGAACAGTACGAGATTACGGAACTCAATCTCGTAACCGTTGAGATTAATGGAAAGACTTATCCGTCATCAAAGCTTGATAGTATTTTTGCAAAACTAGAAAACTGATAGGAGAGGGGAAGAGGCTTTGTCCTTGCTGTTGAAGCACGTATTCATTCAGCGATTGTGTCGGAAAGGGATTTTTCTTGCTGCAAATGGGAGAAAATTATGTAAACGAAATTTTAAAAGCACGTCAATCTGTTTCAAATAAATAGCTTAAAAGAGGTAGAAAATGAATTCACACCTAAAATTTTATCTTTTGAAGGGTATTCTCTTCTTTATTTTAGTAGCTTCTATGATATTTGATTGGTGGAGTTATTTACTCATCCTTTTTTCGATCTTTTTGATTATGTACTCTGCTTTACTTACTCATGAAATCGGACATATGATTGCAGGTTTTTTTCTAAAGTATAAATTTCAATATTTAATAATAGGTCCTTTAATCATAATAAATAAGGAAAAAATAACTATACATTTCAATAGTAACAAATCTATTTGGGGACAATGTGCAATGTCCCCTACTTTCAAAGATTATGAAACCAGCAGAAAAGAGTATATGTTTTATCTAGCTGCCGGTAGTGGTTCTAATGCTGTAATTTTTCTGTTGGCTGTGATAATGTATTTCATTACTGGGCATTTACTGTGGATAGTATTAGCTATAAGTCATCTATTTATGGGGGGTGTAGCCTTTATTCCGGTTAAGGCGGAAGGAGTATTTTATACCGATGGTCTTTCTTTCTTAAATATACTATCGTGTTCCCTTAGTTTAAGTAAAGAAAATTAATTGAATACAAAAAAGGATGGATGTATATGATCCATCCTATTAAAACATTTATATCATCAATACTAATCACATGATGTTTTCAATCAAACGGATTCTAGATTAGTAACTACCAAAAGAAACAACTACATCCAACAATAATTAAAAGGATAAACAGTACAACAATTAAAGCAAAGCTTGATCTAAAGAAGCCATCTGACATTTTGCACACCTCCGTTTTAAAAGGATAGTACATCCTATGTAAAACATAGACAGCCTGTATAGGACAAATAGTATAGGTGATGAAAAAATGATAAATCAGTTTAGCATTTTTTTGACACGGGTGGTGACATGGTGTGAATCAGGAGCAGAAGAAGCTGAAGAACACATTTAGTTCTGTTTCATACACCTCATACAGGAATCGAATAATATTGCAATCATAATTAAACATTTAAGTGGCAATATGCATTCCAGATGGGTTGATTTTTTGACGACTGATGGAGAAAAGCCTTATCGAGATAGAGATAGTGAATTTATTGATGATTTCCAAACAAAAGAACAACTCATGCAAAAGTGAGAAGATGGATGGAAATTACTTTTTGATACCATTGAAAATTTGAAAGAAAATGATTTACATAAAACTGTAACTCTAAGACAGCAGCCTATAAGTGTTCTTCAAGCTATTCAAATTGAAGTAGCCCATATCAGTTATCACTTAGGCCAGATCATATATATTGGAAAACAAATAAAAGATAAGGAATGGACGATTTTAAGCATCCCTAAAAATGGTTCAAAAGAGTTTAATAAGATGGTTGCAGAAAAAAATTCAAAAAATATTATTTCAACTAATGAAAGAGTACCTTTGCTAGAACAATGGACTGCTTTTCCTTCTTCAGGTAACAGGTGCTTTAGTTGAATAAGACATACACAACATATACCCGGGAACGTCTGTCTAGATGACAGGCGTTTTTCTATGCAAAAAAGCCCCCTTGGGATATGCCCCAAGGGATAGTTGTTTTGGAAGAAACGAGACTAACCAAAAGATAACACAATATTTTCCAAATGTAAAGGAGTGTTGCAACGTGGGAGAGATGCGTGAGTCGAACAAAGAAGTTCGGGAACTTTGACAGTGGATGTTGATGTATCCGATGCACTTAAAGCATTAGGGAAAGAAGCGAATAAAGCGTTAAAGGTTCTGGAAGAATTGCAACAGAAAAAAGATGAAGTGCTTAATGAAACGATGCATGATCAAAGAAGAGAAGATTTCGAAAGGATACGAAATGAAATCTAGAAACGAAGTAAAGCATTGAAGGAAAGATTCGAATGTCTATAAGTCAGCAAACAAGAGCTTGGTGCTGCTCTTGTTTGAGTTGTGTTACTGCTTCCTTCTGGTTTATTCCATACTTCATAAACGAACAAGGTACCCCCAGCAAAAAAGTTGTATAGTTATTTTAAATAAACTATGTTCTAAATAATTAATTAAAACAGATATGTATATAGAAACAGGGAGAGATGTAAAAAGTATGGAAAGCAGATAAAGGAATTTTGCAAGTGACTTAGAACAAGTTAGATAGATGATTGAATTTACTCCAAACACTGTCTTATTCGACTCGGAAAAAAGTGTATCATAAAATTTTTATGTTAACTAAAATGTAACACAACAGAATCTTTTCACTCCTAAATGGTAGCTAATCTGCGGAAATAACAAGTAAGATTCAAAAAGATATAGAAGCATGTTCAACAATAAAGGTAATTACTACTAAATTATCCGTTATTTGATAAAATGTTGTTGATATGAATGAAAGAGAGGAGGAATGACTAGATGCTCACGAGTCGATTAGAGGAAAGGGAACAGGTACAGCTTTGTTTCTACCGCTTTGAACACGATGCTGTTCTGCAAGCTTTTTATCTTCCAAAAGAGCAAGAGAAGTTTACTACACTCCCGACCGAAGTCATTGATTTGTCCATACAAGATGAAAGGTGTTATCCTGTTGTTATTCTATCAAGAGATACACCAGTCGGTTTTTTTGTATTGCATGATAGCAAAGACATTCAAGCCATCACAAATAACCCAAATGCGATGTTATTCGGGTCATTTTCAATCAATTATATTCATCAAGGAAAGGGGTACGCAAAAAAAGCGCTTCATCTTCTTCCTGAATTTATCATGAAACATTTCCCGAATATCAATGAGATTGTTCTAGCAGTCAATGAAAAGAACGTTGCTGCGAGACAATTATATAAAAAATCAGGATTTGAAGATAAAGGGCTCAGGAGACTTGGTAAAATAGGCATGCAACTTATTTTACATTACTCACTTTCTAGATGAATCAAAACCGTATTTATTAAGGAAGCCAAACCAACGATGAAAGATGGTTGTTAAAATATTTTTTAAAACCTATTTTTCCATCGATTCTTTACGTCAGTTAGTTGAAATGCTCGCTCGATTTCGTTACTTCCGCTGTATTTGTGGACTCAATGAGGTTTTACATCCTACGCGCCAGTACATGGTTTCAAGAACAAGGATTTTCCTCATTTATGCTTAACTTCAAGGTTTAGACGTATGGAGAAAAGCGATTTGATTTGAAAAGCTGTTTCTCTCATCTCAAAGTATGTTTTTTCAAATTTTAATAGTATTCCTATATTCAATTTGACAGATTTTAACTTTATAGAGGGAGGGATTGTTATTTTCTCGTTTATCATTCAATTTGGACTAACCATTATTTTACTTTTATTTTCTACTGCAGTTGCTTGGTATGAAGGTAGTGCGATATTAGATCATCCTTGGGAATGGAAGTATTCAACATCATTTTCTCATATGCTGCATGGTGAAGTACATAGTAATAGCGATATTTCACAACTTGACTACTTTGTATACGCAGCTAAATTCCAGCCCACTTTTCCTGTTATCATGGTAATAAGCAGTTTATACTTATTGGTGCTTATTGGATACTATTTCCTAAACCAACACTATAAACGATTTGCTTATTTTCTATCTATTTTAGCGGGAGTATTATTTTTACTTAGTTATTTTTTTATTCATTCTCCCATAACAGGGGGACAAGTATTTTTCTATATTTGGATAGTGAGTGGTATTTTATGTACTGTAACTGCTGTAATCATTTATTTTCAAGGATTCAATCGTAATACAAAGAAAGAAGTGTAGGATTTACTAAGGAAATTCGATAAGATCATGATAGAAAAGTTAATTTATAGTCGTTCATCGTGATGAAAACAAGTGATGCATGGAATGTTTTCGATTTAAAATGTAAAGAGATAGGTTTCTAGTCAATGCTGGATTTTTCCTTTAGATAAATAAAGTCCCAAATAGGAAGGGTGTTTCATTTGCAGGAAATTCATAATACTGCACTCTTGGCCATATTGTTGTTCATTTTTGTGCCCATTTTCGTTTCGTATAAACAAACATTACAATTAGAAAAAGACATCCTTTGGTCGTCATTAAGAGGGTTTGTCCAGTTATTATTGTTAGGTTATTTTATTTCATATATTTTTTCTTTTGAGCGGTGGTACGTCATTTTAGGTTATGTGTTTATCATGATCATAACAGCTTCTATGAGCGTCTCTAAAAGAGGAATAGAGTTCAAACGAACATTTTGGTTCGTGTTTTTAGGGATAACGGTGTCTGTAAGCTCCTCAATATGCTTGTGGCTCATGTTTCATGTTATCCCGTTTCAAGCTCAGTACATTATACCAGTTGCGGGGATGTTTTCAGGAACGGCAATGGTCGCTTCTGGCGTGGTATTAGAGTCGATGAAAAAAGAAGAAAACAAGGATGAAAAAGAAATAAAAAGAAATGCGATCAAAATCGCCATGATTCCAACTATTGATACATTAAAAACAATGGGACTTGTTCAAATTCCTGGTACAATGACGGGAATGATATTAGCTGGTGCAGAACCCGTAGCAGCTGTCAAATATCAAATATTTATTGTTTTTACACTCCTTGTCGTCGCGTCAATATCATCGATGATTGTTTGTATATTGAACTATCGAACCTTTTATAAATCGGATTTTATTAAGCAAGCTTATCCAAACAAACTATCAATTTAATCATATTCATTCTTGACTTTTAGGTTTGTAGGGGTTATAATAATTTAAATACCATTTATTTCGTTATATCGTGGATCTGCTATAAGTCGTACCTCATTTGAACTGTAGGCGATCTTATAAGGCCTTCAGTTCATGAGGGTGCGGCTTTTTATTTTTGTAATGAAGTAATGGAACAATGGTAAATCTTTTTTAGTTTCAGGAGGAACCAACATGAATACTGGTAAAGTAAAATGGTTTAATGCAGAAAAAGGATTTGGATTTATTGAAGTTGATGGCGGCAATGATGTATTTGTACATTTTTCGGCGATACAAGGGGAAGGGTTTAAAACGTTAGAAGAGGGCCAAACAGTGACTTTAGATATCGTCGAGGGCACCCGCGGACCTCAAGCAATCAACGTACGAATAAGCTAAAACCTAAAACAGAGTGATTATTGAACAGAAAAAGTGATGCCTCCAAAGCGGCATCACTTTTTCTGTTGAACAGGAAGTATTGAAAAACTGAAATTACACGGTCACGGTCTAGGAATTGCAAGGATAGAAAAGAGGAAGGAACTTCATTGTTTTAAGTTTTTCAATACTTTTTTCAAATCATAGCTAGTGGGTTGCTTTTTTATTTTTAAAACCCACTTGACAAATAGGATTAGTTGATATTAATGTAGAAATTAATAAAATTATTAAAAAATTCGAATATCTAGATGCTGATCAGACAAACTGAAGGCACTAAAATCGTTACACGTAAACGTAGCGGTTTAGTGCCCTTTTTGATGAAAGGGGGAAGCGTGAACTATATCGCTTTTGAAAAGTGAGGGCTTTCGTGTGGCTTAACACGCTAAGCTTTCGTTTTCGATTGGTAAAAAGTTTTGGACATTTAGAAGTGAGATCCTTTTAATTCTTGTTAAAAAATGAAACGATGTTGGAGGTTCTAGAAAAATATGAAAAAACTTATTGTTTTTGTGATGATTGGATTTATTGCTCAACTGATTGATGGTTCGCTTGGGATGGCTTATGGGGTGACTTCCACCACGTTGTTGCTCACCTTTGGTATTGCTCCAGCGGTAGCTTCGGCCTCCGTGCATTTAGCGGAAGTCGTGACAACAGCTGCTTCTGGTGTTTCTCATTTAAAATTTGGTAACGTTGATCGTCAGATGGTGTTAAGACTCATCCTTCCTGGTTCCATCGGGGCGTTTGTCGGGGCTTGTTTTTTAAGCAATCTTCCCGGCGACCTTATTAAGCCATATGTCTCACTTTTTCTATTGTCACTCGGTTTTTATATTATCTATCGGTTTCTCTTTCTTCGTTCACCACAAGAACAGGCAAATAGTAAAAAACTATCGAACATTCAACTGATTCCATTAGGTCTGATTGCCGGTTTCCTTGATTCTACAGGTGGAGGAGGATGGGGACCTATCGCCACTCCGATTCTTCTTACAAAAAGAGGAATTGAAACACGTAAGGTGATTGGTACAGTGGATACTTCTGAGTTCGCTGTTGCTGTTTCTGCGACACTTGGATTCTTTATTTCGTTAGGTTGGGAAGAGGTTAATTGGTTTTGGGTCGGAACGCTGATGCTAGGAGGACTAATAGCTGCACCGATTGCCGCATGGCTCGTTAAAATCATGCCATCTCATTTACTTGGCGTTCTCGTAGGGGGACTCATTATTTTAACAAATGTACGCACATTGTTACATTCCTGGGGAATTTCCGAAGATTTGCATACATCCGTGTATGTAGCGATCCTATTCGGATGGGGAGTCTCTTTATGGTGGGCGATTCGAAATCACCGAAAAACGCAATTACAAAATGATTTAGCTTCATAAGAATAAGAGTCCGCATGATTTTGGGGTTTGAATCAATAGAAAAGCCGCTCGTTATGATGAGCGGCTTTTCTATTGATGAAAGCAAAACCTAAAAAACATGTTTGAAGTTAAAGCAAGAGGAAGGAAGAATATTTAAAACCTTTGATACGCAACATAAACAAGAATCTTATTGTTTGATTGTGAATGAAGATAATGGTAAATTTCAAGGTAAAAAGTTGTTTAAAATCTGCTTAGGAGTTGGTTATATGAAAGTACTAACGATTGTCTCACATCCTAGAAGAGAATCCCTTACTTTTGCGATTACCGAACGCTTTGTTCAAGGGCTAAAAGATGCTGGACATGAAGTGGAAATTTTGGATTTGTACGGTGAGGAATTTAATCCGCTTCTTTACGAACAAGATGAACCTGATTGGGACGACCCGAATAAAACATATTCTCTACGTGTTCATGCAGAAATGGAAAGGTTAAAAAGAAACAATGGATTAGCGTTCATCTTTCCATTATGGTGGTATTCGTTACCAGCCATTACAAAAGGATATATAGACCGGGTATGGAATTATGGTTTTGCTTATGGGGGAGCGCGTCTTCCACATAAAAAGGTATTGTGGATTCCGCTTGTCGGGGAGACAGAAGCAAGTTTGAAAAAAAGAAATTTCGATACGATGATTTCCCATTATTTAAACGTTGGTTTAGCGGGCTATACAGGTATTCCACAATCTGAAGTGGCATTTCTGTATAATACGTTAGCTGAAGATATCGAAAACGAAGATGAAATCAAAAAGCATTACGACAGTCTGTTCAATCGGGCGTATGAGCTAGGGAATACATATAGCCACTCATTAACTGAAAAATAATCATGACGAGTCCCATGTCAAACTGATTCGAAATGATAATAACAGTTTTCCCGCTTATTACGTTGCAATTCTCGTGATGCCTCTTTTTCAATTTTTTTGAGCAGAGGGCAGCATGCTCTATTTGACCCCTTCAAACAATTGAAGGGGTCGTGTCAAGCAAATCACAAAAAACTCCTACGTTAAGATAGCCTTCCCCAAAAGAAAACAAGCTAGATTTGATGGAACCTTAGGTATTTGTTTTATGTTAAAAATAGGAATAGTCATTGATTTTAATAGTCTATAAAGAAGGGGTTCACTTTTTGTGATTGGGAGTTAGCTTGATTTTAGATGCTAGCTAGCTCATTTTACATAAGTTTTTATTATAGAAATATTTTTCAATTTTAATAGTTTTTGCTTATAACCCCATTGAACTATTGATTAACGGGATTTGTCTTGTCAACGGGGGAATAATTATGTCGCTAAATAATCAAAATTCATTACAATTATTATGGGTCTGATAAGGGCTTTGATGACTGCGTATTTTCACTTATATATAAAAACAAGTGTTTCATGCCCTCTTCCTTAATACCACATGTATACAAAAACACCGTACAATTGATTAAAAAGGCTGAAAATGAACGATTTTCAAAAGGGAGTTGGGCAAGCTTTTAGAATACCATTCATGTTAAAAAAATAAGTCGAATTTTTATTATTGACAAAATAGAATGCTAACTTTATAATTAATCTCGAATTAAAGATAATCGTAATCGAGATATTTTTGTTATGGACATGTAAAACAAGCAATATGTCCAGAGCATTAACAGATGATCTATGTTCAATGATAAAAAAAGGGGGGCTTAGCAGCAAAACAGAAGTTATGGTAAATCTCTTGATAAAAAGTTTTAATATGTAAAATTAGTTGATATTTTTTTAGGTATATATCTTGAATTAGAGATATATTAAATCTAAATTTATGAAAGGGAGATGTATAAAATGGGCTTAGGATTATTACTCATTCGTTTAGTGGTAGGTATCACTTTTATGGGGCACGGAGCTCAAAAGTTATTTGGTTGGTTTGGTGGTCATGGAATAAAAGGGACTGGTGGATTCTTTGAATCCATTGGGATAAAACCTGGAGTAACAATGGCTATATTAGCGGGGCTTGCAGAATTGATCGGTGGTGCAATGTTTGCTTTAGGATTACTTACTCCAATTGCTGCTCTTTTGATTGCTGGAACAATGTTTGTCGCGATTGTGAAAGTTCATGGTCCAAATGGTTATTGGATTACTCAAAACGGTTTTGAATATAATCTAATGTTAATCGCTGTTGCCATTGGGGTTTTATTAATAGGGCCGGGTCAATATTCACTTGATGCTGTCATTTTTGGTTCATAATAAACAAACGAAAGTATGAACATAAAAAATTAGGTAAAGTAAGTACAATGAAACTTAACTCCACCCTTTATTGTAACTGTTATAGTTACAATAAAGGGTGGACCACATGAAAAGTAGTACTCGTTTTACTGTAGCTGTACACACTTTCATATCGAAGACTTTTGATTCATCTTATACATATAACCCTTTTTATCTACAATTTCTGGTCCGAATGTGATTAAACTTCTGGCTGCACAAAAACTTCATCTAACAGAAGGCGATACCTTAAGATTGGGTATTACCTTTTTTTTGTTCCGCTAATGACTGAATTCACTGTCTCTTTTAGATATTTGGAAACAGATATTATAAATACATGAGCAAGAATGAAAAAGAAAACGAATAATATAACAAACTGCTGTCATATGGGGTTATTTTCGTTTTAAATCCGATTAAATTTCGATTTTTACGCCTTTACAATTTGTAATAGGCTAAGTAAGATAACTGCTATAATTGAATACATTGTTTGAATCGCTGAATCCTTGTAAGGAGCGGGGGAACCACTTTTGTAACGTTTTGTTACTTGGGGTGAATCCTTGAAAAAGGAGGGGCTACTCTCATGGTCCTAATCCGACAGCTAACCTCGTAAGCGTTTTGGGAGGAGTGTATTTATTTGACCACTGAGTACATCCTCAGTGGTTTTTTATGTACATAAAAGTACATATAGTTCATCATGCTAAAAGGGAGGAAAACGTAACCAAATACTTAAAGTGATATTATCAAATGAATTTTTATGATACGTTCAAATACGTTCAAGAAGGAGTATGATGAAAATGGCATATTTGAAACGGTTGTTAATCGGTTCACCCATGGAAACGAAACGATTGAAACATGAAAAATTGCCAAAGTGGAAAGCGTTGGCGGTATTCTCTTCAGATGCCTTATCTTCCGTAGCTTATGCAACAGAAGAAATATTATTAGTATTGATGATATTAGGAACAAGTGTCTTTTTTTATTCCTTGCCAATTGCCTTGGCGATTGTAGGACTATTAGTCATTGTGACCTTATCATACAGACAAATCATTTATGCTTTTCCATCAGGTGGTGGGGCTTATGTAGTTGCTAGAGACCACATAAATACCACCACAAGCTTAGTGGCAGGAGCAGCATTAATGATTGATTATGTTCTTACCGTTGCTGTTAGTATTAGCTCTGCCGTTGCAGCTCTTACTTCTGCCTTTCCAACCTTGCTTACTTGGAAAGTTGAAATAGCAATCGCTCTCGTATTAATGCTTATGATTTTAAATCTGCGTGGAATTACCGAGTCAGCAACCGTATTTGCCTATCCAACATATTTATTCATCATTTCGGTTCTTTTTCTTATTATTGTCGGTGGGTGGAAACTGTTGAACGAAGGATGGCATGGTTTTAATTATGCTAATCATGCTTCAGCTGAGCATTTCTTCACAACGGGATACGGTGTGTTTATTTTATTGAGAGCTTTTTCTTCTGGATGTTCGGCAATGACTGGAGTAGAGGCCATTAGCAATGGAGTACCTTCGTTTAAACCTGATAGTTCCAAAAACGCTGCTATTACAATGGGATGGATGTCATTATTGTTAGGAATCATGTTTCTGGGTATTACGATTTTAGCTGCAGGGTTCGGAGTGACTCCTTTAGAACATAAGACCGTTATTTCGCAAATTGGAAATCACGTCTTTGGCAATAGTGTACTATTTTATATTTTTCAGATGATTACCATGTTCATTTTAGTATTGGCTGCGAATACAAGTTTTGCCGGGTTTCCACAGCTTGTTTCCATTATTGCTACTGACCGTTATTTACCAAGAAGCCTAGCAGCACGTGGAGATCGTTTAGTGTTTTCAAATGGAATCATCCTTCTGAGTATTTTAGCCATTGTTTTAATTATCATATTTAATTGTGAAACCCATTCGCTGATCCCGTTGTATGCAGTTGGGGTATTTCTTTCCTTTACCATCGGGCAATACGGAATGATTAAAAAAATATGGAAAGAAAAAGCGAAACGGAATATGGCCACGTTGTCGATCATTATAACGGGAACGATGGCTACAGGATTAGTAACGATTATTACCGTTATCGCGAAATTTACGCAAGGTGCATGGTTAGTCATCGTGGCCATTCCATTAATGGTTGTCTTGTTTTATAAGATTCATGCCCATTATGAAAAATTAGCTCAACAATTAAAATTGGATGAACGTGATCGGACTGCAAAAAAAGAAATCGTGGCTCCGAAGGTGATCATACCCATTTCAGGGGTTAGCAAAGTAGTTGATCAATCTGTACAATATGCAAAAAGTATTTCAGACGATATCACAGCCATTACGATTGTCTTCACTGAAGAAGAGGAACAGAAAATACGGGAAAAATGGTTAAAGTGGTATCCGGAAATCGAACTAAAAGTTATTTATTCACCTTATCGGACCATTCTTTCTCCATTATTAGACTATATTAATGAAGTAGAAAAAGAAACAAAGGGAGCACCTGTTACGATACTCATGCCACAATTTATCGTCAAAAAATGGTGGCACACTTTACTTCATAATCAAACAGCGATTGTTTTAAGATTCTTTTTAATTCTAAAAAAAGATGTTGTCATTGCGACGCTTCCATACCATTTAAAAGAATAACAAAAACAGCTAATAATGAAGACGGAATTTTTCAAGAGCGTTCTTTAATAATGAATGTAGGAACGCTCTTTTTTATTAATCTTTCATTGGAAATTAATGTATAGAACTTGCGCAGGTACTGATGATCTTTATTATCTAAACCTAAAGATTTACGCTCTTTAGGTTTTTTTAATAATAATGAATCCGAATCGACAATGTATTCGTAGATATTTATAGAAACATATTTGTAACAAAAGAAATTAACACTATAACGTTTGACTGTACGGTTTTTTCACTATATAATTTCATTTAGAAACAAACAATGAATAGGGAGTGAGTTCATTGGGAAGTTCCTTAAAATTGGTGAACTTGCAGAATTAGCTGGCGTTTCCAAACGGACTATTGATTATTATACGCAATTAGGGTTACTCGAACCTGTTCGGTCTGAGACAAATTATCGCTATTATCCTGAAGAGAGTATCGAACATTTACAATTAATTAATGCATTAAAGAAACAACATCTGACTCTCGAGGAAATAAGGGAACGATTACAAATTATAAAAAATCAATCAGCTCCTGTGGATGAAATTATAGATAAAATTGAGCATCTTCAAGAACAAATGAAACATATTCAAGAAGAAGTGCTGGAATTAAAACCGTTACTCAAACAATTAAACGATCAACAATTAAAGCTAATGACAAAACCATTAGCACAACAAGGCTACACTTTGTTACACACATTAGCGATATTGCTTGGAGAAAATCCTTTTATTTAATCAATAGGTTTTAAAGGAGATGAAAGGATGTTTAGAAAATTTTTATCCAAACTTGGTATCGGTTCTGCCAATATTAACTTGATGTTGCATCATCCCCACGTTCGCTTGGGAGAAGCCATTAGTGGTGAATTTTTCATTGAAGGTGGAACAGTAGAGCAGCATATCAACAAAATTGATGTAGAACTTCGTCTAACATTAAATCAAAACGGTCAAGTATATACAAAAACAGTGGCGACAATCCCAGTCGCTTCTGCCTTTGTCATTCAAGCTGGCGAGAAAAAGGTGTTGCCTTTTACATATGAATTACCAAAAACTCTACCAGTGTCAAGACACGGCATTCGTTACACGTTTGTTACCCGTCTTGATATTACGGGCGGTGTCGATCATTTAGATGAAGATGCAGTGCAAATTCTTCCGCCATTACCACTAGAGAAAATCTTTGTTGCTTTTGAAAAATTAGGCTTCCGGGAAAAGGCGACGTCAGGAGCGCTAAAACCGTATGGCCAAGAATTTGAACTGTTTCCAACTGAACAATTTAGAGAGATTGTTCAAGAAGTTGAATTTGTTGCATCTTTAGAAGAAGATGGTATTCGTTTACTTCTTGAAGTAGATGTATATGCGGGAGCCTTTGGTTTACAAGAAAAAGAGTTAAAACGGGAAGTATTTTTCCCATATGCGGAAATAAACGATGTTAGCGTATTAGCTGATAAACTTCGTGAGATGATTCAAGAAATGATACAACAACCATATCTGTATACAGCTTCGTCCTATATGATTCATTCTTCCCATGTTCCTCATTCTCATGGACGAGGACATAGCATGATGGGAGCGATTGGCGGTTTTGCCGCAGGATTGTTCGCGGGAATGTTAGTAGAGGAGCTCGTAGATGATGTAGTGGAGGAAGCGTTTGGTTTTGAGGAGGAAATGGAAGAAACGGAAGATGGATTTTTTGATGATTTCTTCGGTGGAGAAGATGATGAAGAATTTTAATACTAGATGAAGTTTCTAATACTAATAGTAGTAAGGGGAGAATATAATGTTATTTCATCCGATGGATATTCTCATCTTTTTAGCATTTGCACTCTCACTTTGGGCACAATTTAAAGTAAAAGGTACATTCAATAAATGGGCGGAAGTCTATGCTAACTCGTCTCTTACTGGGGCTGAGGTAGCAAGAAAGATTCTCGATTCCAATGGTTTATATCATGTTCCTGTTGAATTAGTACCTGGTACATTAACGGACCATTATGATCCATTGTCACGTACTGTTCGATTATCTGAATCAGTTTATTATGGACGTTCTATCGCTGCTGTATCGGTAGCTGCGCATGAGGTTGGTCATGCGATCCAGCATCAACAGTCATACGGTGCGTTAGTTTTACGACATCGTATGTTTCCAGTAGTGAATTTCTCTTCTGGAATTGCTCCATTCCTACTGTTAGGAGGATTCCTGCTTCACCAAACTTCTCTCATTGGGCTTGGTATTATTCTGTTCTCAGCAGCTGTGGCGTTCCAATTAGTTACGCTGCCGGTAGAATTTAATGCTAGTTCTCGAGCTAAAAAGCTTCTTCTTGCGGAAGGATTTATCATGGGTGATGAAGTACGTGGAGTGAATAAGGTCTTAAATGCTGCTGCATTAACCTATGTAGCTGCCGCATTAATCTCTATGTTAGAGTTAATAAAGTTTATTATGATTTTCTTCCAAGGGAATAATGAGGAAGAATGACCTAATAAATTAAATGTATAGTAAAATTAACAGGAGGTGGATTCTCTAGTTGTTTGCATACAGCTAGAGAGCTTAATTGGAGATATTTAACTTACTAATGGTTGGCCTTTTAATTGCCTTAACAGCGTTCTTTGTTGCATCTGAATTCGCCATTGTCAAAGTACGCAGCACACGTATTGATCAACTCGTGGCAGAAGGAAATCGAAACGCCATGGCTGCAAAACGGGTCATCGGCAATTTAGATGAATATTTATCGGCTTGCCAGTTTGGCATTACCATCACCTCATTAGGGCTCGGTTGGCTCGGGGAACCAACCGTAGAACTTTTGCTTCATCCATTATTTGAACGAATAAATCTAAATGAATCTGTGGCGGCTTTTCTTTCCTTTGCGATTGCGTTTTCTACAATTACATTTTTGCATGTGGTCGTTGGAGAGTTAGCTCCGAAAACATTGGCGATTCAAAAAGCAGAAACCATTACTTTGTTATGTTCAAGGCCTCTAATCTTTTTCTACAAAATGATGTATCTGTTTATTTGGGCATTAAATAGAGCATCCCGTGTCATTACCGGATTATTTGGACTAAGACCGGCATCCGAACATGAAATCGCCCATTCAGAGGAAGAATTACGACTCATTTTGTCTGAAAGTTATAAGAGCGGAGAAATTAATCAGTCGGAATATAAATACGTAAACAATATTTTTGAGTTTGACAATCGGATCGCCAAAGAAATCATGGTACCGCGCACAGAAATTATCGCATTAGATAAAAACGATTCAATCTCGGACATTTTGGAAATTATGAAGCAAGAAAAATATACACGTTATCCTGTTATAGAAGGAGATAAAGACCATATCGTTGGAATGGTGAACATAAAAGAAATATTAACGGATTGTATTCAAAATCCACAAGTGATTGAAAAGAAAGTAGATGATTATATTCGCCCCATCATACAAGTAATTGAATCCATCCCTATCCATGACTTGCTCGTAAAAATGCAGCGTGAACGAGTTCATATGGCGATCTTAGTAGACGAATACGGAGGAACTGCAGGGCTTGTAACGGTTGAGGATATATTAGAAGAAATCGTCGGTGAGATTCAAGATGAGTTTGATATCGACGAAATTCCGATGATTCGTAAAGTGAACGAACACACAACGATTGTTGATGGAAAAGTATTAATTGAAGATGTAAATGACTTACTTGGAACAGATATCGATGATACCGATGTTGACACGATTGGCGGTTGGATTTTAACGGAGAAATTTGATATTCAACAAGGCGAGATTCTTTCCTACGGCGATTATGAATTTAAGGTATTAAAAATGGAAGGACACCATATCCAATTGGTTGAAATCACTAAACGTGCGAAAACTCCTTTACTTACCGTACACGAAGCGGCAACAAATTAAAACCGGCAGCTTATAACGGCTGCCGGTTATTTTTTGTAAAAGGATAAAACGTAAAGTTATTCTAATTGCCCCAACGACAAAGAATGTTAACAACTTTCCCAACTGCAGTCACTCCTTTCCAACCACTATACGAGTTGGAAAGGGAAATGTTTCAATCATATAATATTTTGGAACGTTGAAATAATGATAGTAGTTAATGATGATATATTCCTTTAACAATATTTTTTGTCCTAACGAAAGCAGTGAATAAGGTAGACACGTGAAACAGAGATAAATAGCTGAACCTAGGTAGCTACTTTTTGACTGATTAGCGTAGTATGTTGCTTCAAATGGATCTCAAACAGTGCAGTAGATTTTCGTTTGTGTCTTTTCCAGCATCTAATCATTCGCTAGAAGTTTTTATTTTCCCTCTTAAATTAATGCAAAAACAAATGATTCTTACGAATATTTTTACTATTCCTTTTTGTTATAATAATAATTAACTAGAAATTCATAAGCATTTGTGTAGGAGGTATAACCAGTTCATTTAAAATCAATAAAAATGTATCAAATGATGTACATATCTCTTGTTTTTTCCCTGAATCTATGGATTTCGACTATTTTCTGAACCATTTCCCTAGTCGGGCTGAAAAAATCATCCCTTCCTCATGTAAAAAGGAAATGAAGAACATGTAGCGAATATATGTTTTAATGATATGGTGAGGGGGATGACAAGAGATGAAAACGGTTCGGGTCATAAAAATCGTTTCCGATGATGAAACACTACTTCACTCATTAGACGAGTTGATGCGTGTCTTTTGTTCAGCCAAGCGATATGCGTTCAACCGTTTGCTGGAGGGAAGGAACGCCAAAGTCTGTTGGCTGAACCAATATCAAATTCAACTAAAGGAGGTGTAGACCTGGTTACTAAAATCGTTGTCGTGTACTGACCGATGGAAGGAATGGCGCGCGACATATGCCATCGCTAACAGCGAGCCACGGGTTGTCTTTCACAATAGGGGAGGCGCATTCCTGATGGAACTCAGGTGTTTCCTGAGCGGCAAGCAGTTTTGCTGGTTCCGCTACGATGTGTCGATTTTTATAGATTTTAGTAACCAGGATAAATAAATGAATCAAGTCATTGAAACGATTTTACAGCATCGTTCCATTCGAAAATTTGAGGCTCGTGCTTTATCCGATGAGCAAATTCGTACCATTGTCGAATGTGCTCAAGCAGCATCAACATCCAGCTTTATGCAAGCATATTCGATTATCGGAGTGAAAAATAAAGAGGTAAAACGAAAGCTTGCTGAGTTAGCTGGAAATCAATCATATGTAGAGAACAATGGTCATTTCTTCATATTTTGTGCGGATTTATATCGCCATGAGATGATCGGTGAAATGGAAAAAGTCGATTTATCTGCTACATTAGAAAGCACCGAAAAGTTTATGGTTGCGCTCATTGATACGGCATTGGCTGCGCAAAATGCTGTAATAGCGGCTGAATCAATGGGATTAGGAGTTTGTTATATTGGCGGTTTGCGGAACAATTTACCTGAAGTGTGTGAGCTATTAAAAGTTCCGAAACGGGTGATTCCGTTATTCGGAATTGCAGTCGGGTATCCAGCACAAAATCCTGATAAAAAACCGCGCTTACCTTTTCATCATGTTTACCATGAAGAAACATATCAGCAAGATCGCTCCAAATTAGAAGAGCAACTAAAACAATATAATGAAACGATTTCGTCCTATTATGAAAAGCGAACAAACGGGGAACGCCATGATACATGGACTGGACAAATGGCAAACATGCTTAGTAAACAGGTTAGAATGTATATGAAGGAATTTGTCGAAGGAAAAGGATTTAATTTAAAGTAGCCTCCTGAAAGGTGGATAAATGGAGCAGGCAGAAGAAGAGGTTTCTTCTGCCATTTATTTATAATTACATCAAAATACACTAGGTAAAACTAGAAGAAATTGGACTCGTAAAATGGATGCGAAACCTATATAAAAAACCATCTCGATATGCATTGTTAAGAGGAAATCATAACGTTGAATCTTGTCCATTTTCAAGTTAAAATTTTTTAACATAGACTAAAAAACTACTGTATTAGATTAAGGGGTTCACTTGCGGGAGAGAAAACACGAAATAACACAACTATTAGCAGACCAATTCGCATAGGAATTGGTCTTTTTATTTTTATTGATATATCAGCATTTTTATTGTTTTGATATGTAAAATCGTAACTAAATTAGCATACAAATTAGCAGTATGACAATCACGTTTGTCAATGAAAAAATGATATGCTAAAATGATTGCTAATTTATATGTTAAATGGTGGTTATTTTAGTGTGCGATATTATTTACTTCAGATAAATCATCTTGTTGTCAAAATAGAATGATTTTTTTGAATGTTATATGGGGTTTTATGTAAATATTTTTGTGTATACGTTATTCAGCTAATGAGTGGGTTAGTTTACAACAAATATTGGGAATTTGTGTTAAAATCACTCTAAAGGGAGGGATTATGAAAAAACAAAAGATAGCCAGAAAGTAAGAATGAAGTGGTTATCATTAGAGAAAAAGGGGATGAACGGTTTGAATTTACTGGAATTTAAAAATGAATTATCTGTAAGAAGCAAAAACGGTATATCATTTTTACTAGCTGCTACAATTATTTGGACAATTATAACAGTCATATTCTTACAACCATTTGGAATCAAGGAGAAAAATGTCTTTATGTTATACTCAACAGGTCTTATGTTTCCATTAGCAATAATTATCTCAAAGGTGATTAAAGCAGATTGGAAAGCCAATGATAATCCGTTAAGTAAATTAGGTTTATACTTAAATTTAACACAGATTATGTATTTTCCCATAATATTTTGGGCATTTGTAAAAAGTCCCACTAACATGGTTCTATTTTTCGCAGTTATAACAGGAGCTCATTTTTTTCCATATGGTTGGCTTTATAATACAAAAGTCTATTTTATAATAGCACCCATTATATCGATAATAATTTTGGTAATCGGATGGGCAATAACTATTGAGAATTTATGGTTTATTCCTTTTACTATGGTAATTTTTCTTTTGGTCTTAAATTTATTACTTTATATAGATTACAAGAAAAAGTGTAAGTAATTACCTTAAAAACCTTTAATTATATTTAATCTTTGTCCAACTAAAAGGGGCGTTAGTTCAATAAGTAACAATAAATGAATACGAAAAACACTCGGCACTAAAATCCGAGTGTTTTTCTTTGTGATTTATATTGCTATTTTTGTTTCAAATATTGTGCTAATTACTTAGTTATTTCATGTGTATTTTAAGATTTTTCCTCCCTGAAGTGAACCCGTTAGTATTAGATTCATTTTTTATTTTTTATATAATTATATTATTATATAATAATTAGTAGATAGGAGGGGGATAATGAAGCAAGTTGTTGTGGGTGTGGAAGAAGTAGCGACAGTCTTAAAGTTATTGGGCGACAAAACAAGACTAACGATCATGGCACTATTAGATAACAACGATTGTTGTGTGTGTGAGTTGGTTGAAATTTTTCAAATGAGTCAACCTGCCATTAGTCAACATCTTCGGAAATTAAAAGATGTAGGTTTAGTGAAAGAAACGAGAAAAGCCCAATGGATTTTTTATTCTATGAACAAGGAACATGAAATGTATTCATTAATCAAAGATATTTTAGCTCATATTCCGGACCAGCAAGAAAAATTAAAGGAGCTTGAAAAAAAAGGAACAAAAATCTCGTGTGAGTAACGGAGAGGTGATAGTTTGCTTTCGGTCATACTGGCAGCATTGATTTTCCTCGTGACTTTAGTGTTTGTCATTTGGCAGCCAAAAAACTTATCCATTGGTTGGTCTGCATGTGGAGGGGCACTTCTTGCTTTATTAGTAGGTGTAGTTGATTTTAAAGATGTTCTCGATGTGACAGGCATCGTCTGGAATGCGACCCTTGCTTTTATTGCGATCATTATTATTTCATTAATTTTAGATGAAATTGGCTTTTTCGAATGGGCAGCATTACATATGGCGAAAGTGGCGAATGGGAACGGAGTGAAGATGTTTATCTTTGTTTCCGTTCTAGGAGCCTTAGTATCCGCATTTTTTGCTAATGACGGGGCAGCTCTAATTCTGACACCGATTGTTCTTGCGATGGTGCGAGCCTTAAAGTTTGATGAAAAGAAAGTGTTACCTTTTATCTTGGCGAGTGGTTTTATTGCTGATACGACTTCGTTGCCGTTAGTGGTTAGTAACTTAGTGAATATTGTATCCTCCGATTATTTTGACATTGGGTTTGTTGAGTATGCATCACGTATGATTATTCCTAACTTTTTCTCATTAGGAGCTAGCATTTTAGTATTATATCTGTATTTTAAAAAAGATATACCGAAACAATATGATTTATCGCATTTAAAGAAACCAAATGAAGCGATTAAAGACCATAAATTGTTTAAGCTTTCTTGGGTTGTACTAAGCATTTTATTGATTGGTTATTTTGTCAGTGAATTTACAAAGGTTCCTGTGTCTCTCATTGCAGGAGTTGTAGCGCTGTCTTTCTTATTCATCGGAAGAAGAAGCTCGGCTGTTCACGTCAAACAAGTATTAAAAGGCGCACCGTGGGCGATAGTGTTTTTCTCTATCGGTATGTATGTGGTTGTCTATGGTTTAAGAAATGTAGGATTGACTAATGTATTAGCCGATGTGATTCAAGCAGCTGCCAATCAAGGATTATTCATTGGAACGATTTCCATGGGCTTCATTGCGGCGGTTCTTTCATCGATTATGAATAACATGCCAACGGTGATGATTGATGCTTTAGCGATTGCTGATACAAACACAACTGGTATCATTCGTGAAGGATTGATTTACGCTAATGTGATTGGTTCCGATTTAGGACCTAAGATTACCCCAATCGGTTCTTTAGCAACTCTCCTTTGGTTACATGTATTATCAACAAAAGGAGTCAAGATTACATGGGGAACCTACTTTAAAAATGGGATTATTTTAACCATTCCAACCTTATTCACTACACTTGTTGGACTTTATATATGGTTACTCATTATCTAAGAAAAGGAGTAGATACACATGAAAAAGAAAATCATTTACTTCTTATGCACTGGAAACTCTTGCCGCAGTCAAATGGCAGAAGGATGGGCCAAAAAATATCTTGGCGATGAGTGGGAAGTTTATAGCGCTGGTATTGAAGCACACGGATTAAATCCAAACGCAGTAAAAGCTATGAAAGAAGTAGGGATTGACATTTCCAACCAAACATCCGATGTCATTGATCGTGAAATTTTAAACAAAGCTGATTTGGTAGTAACATTATGTGGTCATGCGGCAGACCATTGCCCGGTGACACCACCACATGTGAAACGCGTACACTGGGGATTCGATGATCCTGCAAAAGCAGAAGGAACAGAAGAAGAAAAATGGGCTGTATTTCAGCGTGTTCGCGATGAGATTGGTGAACGAATTAAACGTTTTGCGGAAACGGGTGAATAAAAATTATCAATCCTTTGGTTACTTTTTAGTTAATGTATATCATTTCCGAAAGGGTAGTCTTTTAAGTTCACTTATGCACTCATTCTGCGTTTGGCAACACGTTCTTAACAAGACATCGAAATTATAAAAATCTAGGAACAACATTTTGAATGAATTACTTAGATAATGTCTCTGCATACACTTTGACTAACTGAAGCATTACTTCCACAAGCAGGAAGTAATGCTTTTTTATTGAAGTAAAGGAGCAATTAAAAGGAATTTTTTTATAAAGAGAGAATCATTGATTAATAGATTTTAGGGAGGGAAAATTATGTTATTTCCGACACTTGAAACAGAACGGTTGTATCTAGTAGAAATAAGTCAACAATATAGTCAAAAATATTATGAAATTATGTCATTAGATGAGGTAACAAGATACTATGGTATGGAAAATCTTAAAAATGTAGAAGAGGCAGTGAAGATGATTGATTCATTTAAAAATACTTTCTTAAGTAAACGTGGCATTCGTTGGGGGATGATCCTAAAAGGAAATCAAGAATTTATTGGAACATTAGGATTAAATAATTTGAATCTTGCGAATAAAAGGACAGAAATTGGTTATGAAATACATCCTGATTATTGGAGAAAAGGTTTTACTTCTGAAGCTGTTAAAGAAGTGTTACGTTATTGTTTTGAAAACTTAGACTTGTATCGAATCGGAGCTGTAACATATCCAGATAACATTGCTTCATCTTCTTTATTAAAGAAATTAGGTTTTAAAGAAGAAGGGAGATTACGCGGTTATTTTTATCAAAAAAATCAAATTCATGATGCTTTCATTTTTTCACTGTTAAAAACAGAATGGTTAGCATTATATGGGAACGACAAATAATTTTTTGAATCTGTATCTAGCTGATTAGATAAAGGAAAACGGATGGAAAAACAAAAAGAGGCTGGCCCAACGTAAAGCCCTCACAACACAGGACAACACATTGGATCAATGAACAATATATTGTAAAATGCAAGTGAGGTTATTCGCTTATGGGTCAGCCCATTTTACATGACAATAAACGATTGTATTGATTGTCAGGTCAGCCTTTTGCAATCGGGATTTAAATATCTGTTTTGTATACCCCTTCCAAAAATATTTAGTCAGACGGACAAAGCATTAAAAGTTTTTAGCTACTTCTTGGGCTTGTTTTATTGCTTTTTCTTTAATACCTTCAGCTTCGTTAGGGAATTGCGCCATACCTTCCACGATAATCGATTGAACATCTGTAATTCCGATAAAACCGAGCACAGCTTTCAAATAACGGTCTCCAAACTCCATTTCTTTCATTGGAGCCTCTGAATAAATTCCCCCGCGTGCTTGAATATGTACCGCTTTTTTACCCGTTAATAAGCCCACAGGTCCATTTTCTGTATATTTAAATGTTTTACCTGCAATACAAATCGTATCAATATAAGCTTTCATTTTTGGTGGAAAGCTGAAATTCCACATTGGAGTAACAAATACGTATTTATCAGCCTCGATAAACTGATCAGTTAATTGGCTGATTCGACTTACTTTGGCTTTTTCATCTGCGCTTAACTGGTCAAACGCATGTCCTTGTTGAAGTTTACCCCAACCATTAAATACATCCGTATCGATGTATGGAATGTCTGTTTGGTAAAGGTCTAATTCCACTATTTCATCTTGTGGATTTTGTTGTTTGTAAGCATTTAAAAATGCTCTGCCGACAGATAAACTGAAAGATTGGTCTTCTGGTTTTGGATTTGCAGTAATATACAGTAATTTTGCCATTTTTATTCTCCTTTTCTTGTTGAATATAGAAGTCATGGATTATATTTCTCCAAAAAGCTAATATCATTCCATAAGCAGTTAAGAATAGTACGGAAGGGGTATTCAACACAATACTATAATAAAACCACTTACTTACTTTTGTAAAGTAATATGACTTTTTTAAACCTATATGAAAGGACATTATTTGTTTTATTGCTAATTTTCGACGTCGCATGATGACGTGTGAGCATTTGGTACTTTAATGAAATTCAGGAGAACAATGATTGAAGTTGGGTCTGCAACCTAAAACAAGAATAAAAAAGGCTGCTGTGTTACTAATAACAGAGCAGCTTTTTAGTATCCATACTATTTACATACCAACTACGAGAATTTGGATTGAGATTAGAAATTTTTAATTAGGTAGGAGGAAAATTACAAAATTATAGGGGATATTGTGTATGATAGAATCATTTTTTGTATTTATCACAAAAAATATATGTACTAGAAAGGAGGGGAAGGGACGATGTTTGATTATAGAGAAGACATTCCGCTTGATGGCATTACTAACTATCAAGAAATCGTAACAAACAGTGAACAAACGAATCAGAAAGAAACGATACCTTATCCGTTTGAATACGGTAAGGATATTCCATTGAATGATTTTACGGAATGAACTTTTCCCACAGAGGGATGGAGACTTCTCGGAAAAATGTTAAATGATTAAGTAAAACCTGGCATTTAACACGCTAGGTTTTACTTAATATAATTTGTGTGAATTTTCTAATCTTTATTTATCTCAACAGGAAAATCATCCTCGCTAAAACTATGCTCTGCCCATTGATGAATAGCAGAGATAATCGGTTCCATTTGTTTTCCTCTTTCTGTTAATTCATATACAACCCGAACCGGAACTTCAGGATATACTTGCCGTTTCACAATTCCCCATTTTTCTAGTTCCTTTAATCTTTCCGAAAGTAACTTTCCGCTAATCGGTAAGCATGATTCCAACTGTCCAAATCGTTGAGGGCCATTAAGAAGCACATAAATAATAAGTCCCATCCAGCGTTTTCCTAATAATTGCATCGCCGCTTCAATTTTGGGGCATAATTCCATTTTTCCCATAAACGTCACCTCTTCATTATATTATATAACAAAAGAGTTGACGTTCAACATGTTACAATGATAAAGTAATTTTAATAATTATACTTAATTACTAAAAGTAACTAAATATTCAAAAATATGCATTGTTAGTTAAATTCGTAGTAAAATGGACAAAGACCTCTCTTTTTAGATTTTCTTATGGCAGACGCTGTATGAAATGTTGGAGAAGATTTTTATATTGCTCGAGAAATTATTATAGGTTCAAGATGATTTTCTCTCGAATGCTTAAAACTTGACTCCTGTGGAATTCTAATTTTAATATGATAAAGCAAAATAAACTTACTAAAAGATACTTTATTACTATTAGTAATAGATTAACATCGGAGGAATGCACATGACAACGAATGTAACAAACACAAAAGATGTTTTTACTGTCATTAACGAGCGAAGTTCAGTTCGTAAGTATAATCCATCTATTGAAATTTCGGAGAATGAATTAAAGGAAATTATTGAGGCAGCCGGCAAAGCTCCGTCTGCTTGGAATTTGCAACATTGGCACTTTGTTGTAATCAAAGGAGATAAAGCACAAAATCGTCTATTGCCAATTGCTTACAATCAAAAACAAATTGTTGAAGCATCTGCGGTGATTGCTGTATTAGGTGATCTTGAAGCAAATAAAAACACAGATGCTGTGTATAATCCTTTAGTAGAAGCGGGTTATATGACAGCTGAAGTTAAAGAAACGCTTGCCGGACAAATTGCTGGAGCTTATGAGAATCGTCAATATGCACGTGACGCTGCATTTAGTAATGCTTCATTAGCGGCAATGCAATTGATGCTTGCGGCGAAAGCAAAAGGATGGGATACTTGCGCAATCGGCGGCTTTAATGCCGAACAATTCGTCAATGAATTTAACATTCCAAAGCGCTACATTCCAGTGATGCTTATTACGATTGGAAAGGCTGCAGCACCTGCTCACAAATCCAATCGTCTTCCGATTGACGCCATTACAACATGGATCGAAAATTAATCAAGAAGCCAAACACTTGATGTGTTTGGCTTCTTTGTTTCATGGCTATAGAATGTATGGAAGTATGAAAGAGAAGCAACAGTATATCTTAATTATTAGCTATGTGGTGGTATTATTCGATTGTTCAATTATGACAGTAAACTAAATTTAGAAATTTGCACAGCAGCGATACTTGGAAAGCAGTATCGCTTTTTTTCGTTTAGTTGACATAGTTTTTTTCTGTAATTTTAAACAGAATTTACACTTTGATTTTATTGTACAAATTTTAGTAATCATGCTAATATTTATAAAAATTATAGAGGTAGGTTTGATTATGAATTCATTGGAATCCTAAAAGACTGATCTGTTCCTGATTTTTCAACGTTTGTGTTAGTGGATATGGACCCGACACAATTTTTATCAAACGGGAAATTCAGTCGATACAGAGGCGTATGTGATGGCACCAAGAGAGCTAGATTTTATCGCATTAGAATATATTTTCGACTCATGAGGAAGAACAATCTTGGAAGGAAAATACGTACCTAAGAGTATCTTAAGAAAGAGAATTTCTTGAGAATGTAGCGGAAAATTTATGAGTTACAAGGTAGCGAACTTCAATGATGAGGTGAAAATGATTGATAAATCCTATACGTCGGAAACATCCGTCTTTACTTTTAATCAGTGTCGGAATTTCTAATCTAGGTGACTGGATTTACTTTATTGCTCTTAATCTGATGGTATTAAATATGACAAATTCCCCAACGGCAGTCGCTGGTCTCTATATTCTTAAACCAATTGCGGATATATTAACAACGTTTTGGGCTGGGAGCGTTATCGATCGTTTGAATAAACGGCGTATTATGATCATTCTTGATTTACTCAGAGCTTTACTAGTTGGAATGATTCCATTCGTTCAATCCATCTGGTCGATTTATGCTTTCGTTCTAATGATTCATATGGCAAGTTCTTTTTTAGTCCAACTTCCACTACTTATATGACGCAGCTCATCCCGCCAAACCATCGCAAACGATTTAATTCGTTACATCATTTAATGACATCTGGTGCATTCTTATTAGGTCCAGGTATAGCTGGCTTATTGTTTATTGTAGGAAGCCCTATCATTGCCATCTATATGAATGCTTTATCGTTTTTGATTTCCGCCATTATTCTATTTTTTCTGCCGAATCTCGAGACAACGCAAATGAATGCAGATGATCATTCGTTGTCATTTAAGATTTTATTAGCAGACTGGAAGGAAGTGTTAAAATACACTCGGCAAGCAAAATATATGATGTGCGTTTATTTTTTATTTAACAGTTGTATAGTACTAGCAACAGCAATCGATTCACAAGAAGTTGTTTTTACACGCCAAGTGTTACACCTCTCTGAGTCTAGTTATGGTGTGCTTGTTAGTATAGCTGGAGCGGGGGTGGTTGTAGGTTCTTTAATGAACTCGATTATTGTCAAATGGTTACAAACACGTTTTCTAATCGGTGTTGGTACTACTTTCATTGCAATCGGTTATCTTATCTATGCCTTCTTTACAACGTTTTTTATGGCAGCGGTCGGTTTCTTTTTATTAGCATTCTTTCTGTCTTTTGCGAATACCGGCTTCTTGACATTTTATCAAAACAATATCCCAGTGGATATGATGGGGAGAGTCAGTAGTGTGTTCGGAATGTTCTTAGCGATTTTACAGATTGCAGCCACATTGGCAATCGGTTTTACAGGTGATTTATTATCTGTAAGAATGGTGGTTGTATTCGGTTCTGTAGCCATGTTCATCCTTGCTTTCATATTATTTTGGATGACTTTACTACCATCAAAAGGAAAGTATTATAGAGATATTCAAGAGCAGCCGTTTAACGTAATGAATTCTGGATAGTTTTATGGCATGAACAAACCCTCGGATTTAATAGAATTCGGGGGCTTTTTGATTGCTGATAAGATGATTGATGTAAAATAAAAAGGAATATACAATGCATCATTTGAACTGTATTTCGCTTTCAACAATAAATAACATTTAATGTTAAATGAATAGATAAAGAAAATTACATTTATGTACGAAAAGGTTGCTTAAAGACAAATTCTATTCAAGAAAAACCCTTTGATATTCAAAGGGTTTTTTCCTTTTTATAAATCAAAAAGAAGCATTTTACTGTTTTATCGATTATTAGGGGCAAGAACAATTATTTGAAAACGCGGAAAGTATCTTGGAGTAAGAGACTATCCATTTGGATGGTTAGAACATAGAATGAATAAAATTACCAATCTAGGTGAAGGAAGGGAGCCTGTTTTGGAAAGAGTATTGAGCAACAGATATAAAAATTTTCATCCTCGATGGGGCCGTGGAAACGATGATCCAGCAATCGAACTTATTAATAGCGGCGGTTTAAAAAGTTGTAATGGATAGCATGACTTCATAAAGCAAATTCATGAGAAATATCTAAAAGCGGGTGCTGACATTATAGCCAACATGTTTCGGGCAACGAGTAACGTTTTGACGGAATATGGGTTACAAAAACGCACTGAAAAGACTGATTGAAACAAGGAGTGATGAGTATGAATCAACTGATTTGGATGGCCGTTGGTGCCGGGATCGTTCTCTTTGTTGAAGTATTATACTGGCTTTATTGGCGGTATTTGGGTACCGGGTCTATCAGGGATTATATCAACGAGGATCAGGAGCCGAAAGGAAAATATCGGATCATACGAAAATTTAAGACTCCCACCCAACGGATTGCTCTCGTCGATTATAATGGAGAAATGTGGATTTATAGCAATGGCGACGTCATGTTTAGTACAACGGTTGGCGAGAATGTGTATGCTGATATGATTGTACACATTCCGATGGCAGCTGCACGCAAGCGAAAAAATGTTCTGATCATCGGTGGTGGTGGTGGAATAACAACCCGCGAGGCACTTCGTTATCTCGATGTGGAGAAGATTACCACTGTCGACATCGATGACGTCATGATTGATTTTGGTAAAAATCTGGACGCTTTGGTCAAATTTAATAAAGGCTCCTTGAATCATCCTAAAGTTCAGACCGTTATTGAAGACGGTAGAAGATTTGTGGAAAACCATTCAGCAAAGTGGGATGTCATTATCATCGACATTCCCGAGCCAACTGACCAATGTCCCCAGCTTTCCCGTCTCTTCAGCCGGGAGTTTTATAGTCTCTTAAAAGAAAGGTTGGAACCGGAGGGGGCAATCACCATAGCCTGTTCTACTGTCTCGTGGATGCCCAGGTACTTCTGGAGTATCCAAGCGACTCTTAAAAAAGCGGGGTTCCATGTACTACCATACCATAATTTCGTTCTGGAAGACGGGGAGGACTGGGGATTTTGCCTAGCCACAAAATTCCCAGTGAAACCAGACGACTTGCATATGTTGGTTCCGACACGTTATCTGACTCGTGAACGATTGAAGGACATGTTTCACATGCCGTTTTATCTTGCAAATGGTCAGAATAAAGGGGAAATCCAAACAGACAACAACACGGTGTTGCTTGATATTGTGAATGAATCTTTTTGAGATTAAGCAGCAGACTACTAAACATGCTAAAACATACTAAACCCTTCCATTCGATGGAGGGTTTCATTTTACATAAACCACTGAGAAGACTCCCAAAAATCAAGGTTTATATTTTAGAGTTTATATAAAATAAAACTATGTTCTAAATAATCAATAAAATATTTAAGGGAATTCAACAAGAGAACAATCGACTTTACTAGGGATGAATCAATGAAACGGACATAGTTGATACGGAGGTTGTTCGATGATTCTAGTCCGTATTTATTCGGTTTAAAATTCTTTGAGATATTAGAAAAATATTGAAACGAACAATTCGAAGAGCTAATAAATAGATGAAGCAAATCACCTGAAATACTTAAAGGGAATCTATTTCACTTAAGAATCTTTTGGAAGGAGAATTCTACTATTTGGCAAAATACTATATATAAATGTAAAATTTAGGAATGTAGGTGCGGAGATGAAGTGGTTATGGATGATCTTGACTGTAATAGCAGGGATGGCAACGTCTGTTCAAGCTGGAGTAAATGGTGGTCTTGGAAAAAGAATTGGTGTCATGGAAGGTGCATTCGTATCGTTTCTGATTGGAGCGATGGCGTTATTTCTATTTCAATTGTTTTTCGGAAAAGGTAACTTACTTCAAATGTTTTCCGTTCCAAAGTGGCAATTACTTGGCGGCTTACTAGGTGCTTTTTACGTTTTCATCATGGTACTTGTTGTACCAAAAATTGGGGTTGCAACGGCTATAATAGCTATTATCGTCGGACAATTAGTGATGAGTTCTATTATCGATCACTTTGGCTTGCTTGGTGGAACGCAAATCCCGTTTGATATCAAGAGAATGATAGGAATTGTTTTATTATTTAGTGCTTTATTTTTATTTTATAAAAAATAATGTTTCTCTACTAACGGGTGGATGTAAATATTTTTAGTGAAGAATTTTTATTCAGTTAACTGCCGATACTTAAATGAGGTGTCGCCTTTTTAATTTGATTACGGACAGATAAGTGATATGTTCAAGTGCTGATGATCATGATAAGATTAGTTCAATTTATATGGTAGGTGTAAGATATATAGGTGAAAAGAAATATCTCATCATGTCTAAACAAAAGACTGCAGTACGGTCAAGGAATGGGGAAAAAGGTTGCGAAACCACTAGCAGATGACGAATTTACAGTAGCCCTAAGTGATATCAATGAAGTTCACAGACTTCTAGTAAAACCCGTTAATTGATATATAACTTTTGGCTTATAAATCAAATCATCAAAAAGTAGACTAAAGAATCTATTTTGTGGGACATGTTTATGATATAGTTTATTTACAGAAAGTTCAGATTTTTTATTCAGTTGTCGGTGGAGTTGTACCTGTTTTAGCCATTTCATTTTTTAGGAGGGATTAGTATGGAAAGTACTGTTCGTTTGATTCCGTTTAAGATTGAAGAAAGGCTTGAGAATGTAAAGGAAATCCCTGAAGGCGTCAATATGGTACAAGCACCTGAGATTTGGAAAGAAGGTATAAAAGGTAAAGACATTGTGATTGCTGTCATTGATACTGGATGTGATAGAAACCATCCTGATTTAAAAGATAGAATTATTGGCGGTAGAAACTTCACCACAGATGATAACGGTGATGTTGATAATTATTCAGATTATAACGGTCACGGAACACATGTGGCTGGAACGATCGCCGCAACAGAAAATGATCAAGGTGTAGTTGGTGTTGCCCCTGAAGCAAAACTATTAATTTTAAAAGTATTGGCAAATGATCCAAACAATCCGGGATCAGCAACTGGTAAGTACGAATGGATTGTAAATGCGATTAACTACGCTGTAGATCAAAAAGTGGATATTATTTCTATGTCGTTAGGTGGTCCTTCTGATGTTCCGGAATTACATCAAGCCATTAAAAGAGCTGTTGAAAACAATATTTTAGTTGTATGTGCAGCAGGAAATGAAGGAGACGGGAACGAAAGTACGGAAGAATTTTCTTATCCAGCAGCCTACAATGAAGTTATTTCAGTTGGATCTGTCAGCCTCGATGGTCAAATATCTCGATTTACAAATTCTAATAAGGAAATTGATGTTGTTGCACCAGGGGAAAAAATTCTTTCCACCATTCCAGGCGGAAAATTTGCTATTTTTAGTGGTACATCGATGGCAACTCCTCATGTTTCGGGAGCTTTGGCTTTAATCAAGCAATTATCTGAAAAAGAATTTGAACGAAAGCTTACAGAACCTGAGCTCTACGCTCAATTAATTAGACGTACAATGCTGCTAGGCTTTCCGAAAGCATTGGAAGGAAACGGGCTCGTTTACTTAACGGCACCGAATCTTCTAAATAAACATCATAAAAAACCACAAGTCTCAAGCATATAAAACAGAATGGAAAGTTTTTTATTTTGAATGAACTGCGATATCCATATAAGAAAGAGTGCTACTGTGGGTAACGAGTAAGATGAAAGTAATTAGAAAAAGGAATTAATGTAAAAATGGATGGTTTACTTGTTAGATTGTCGTTTCTGATTTTTAGACTATGTTGTTCGATGATGGAATGGTATACAAAATGGGACCAAAAATCTTTGGTCCCTTTTCACATGGATTTATGCGTTTTTTGATTCCACCTGTTCATTATTGAAGGGCTTCTTCATGATAAAAGGATATAATACTAGCCCTAGAACAAATAATCCAACTCCTAATAAGAATGTCTTTAAATCTGCTGTTCCTGTCTTAATTACCCAAACGGAGTAAATAAGAGCTAAAATGGTAATAACTCCGTCATAGACTCGCACACCCTTAGTAGCTTGATAGGTTTCTCCTGTGATAATCAACTTGAGTTGATATAAAACTGAAACAAGATATGGAACTAAATAGGCGAGTGTTGCTACGACAATAGCAAAATTATAAGCTTGGCTTACCGTTCCAGATACTGTTGAAAATAAAAAGAGCTGGGTCATGAAATTCGTAATAAACAAGGAACGAACAGGACTACCCTTTTTATTGGTTTTAGCAAAGAAGGCCGGGAATAATCCTTCTTTTGCTGCTTGATAAGGAACCTCAGAACTAACAACAATCCATCCAATGGTAGATCCAAACAATGAGATGAGAGCTAGAATAGCCATAATATATGCGCCATTGTTACCAACGACTGCACGTAGAGCATCAACAAGTGGCTTTTGTGATTGCTGTAATTCTTCTTGAGGAATCGCTCCCATTGTCAGTAACGTAATACCGATATAAATGAATACAGAGATGACTAATCCAAGTAGGGTAGCTTTTTTTACATCTTTTTGTGACTTTGCACGATTAGAAAGCATAACAGCTGATTCAATTCCAATAAATGCCCACAGCATCGTAATGGCTGCCCCATTTATTTGACTTGTAAGAGATAAAGACTGTCCTTCTTGATTTACAAATTGAAATCCATCTCCTAAATTAGAAGCATCAAAAATCCAAACGGTTAAGATAATATAGAGTAGGAAGCCTACTACTTTTGTTCCTGTTGCTAGAATATTAATGTTACCAGCATTATTGAAATCTCGAGAAAGAATCCATTGAATTCCCCATAAAACAACGGAACATACAGTAAATGTGAGAGCCTTTCCTACTTCTAGTTGAAAATTCCCTATTGTCAGCAATACTTGTTTACTTTGCATAATTGGAAAAAAGGTAGTTAGATAGCCTGCAAAGGAAATAATGACAGAAGCAGTTGCCGCCCAGTTCGCGGCCCAATACCCCCACGCCATGCTGTATCCTGCTACATTACCTGCTTTCGGTGAAGAAAACATCGCTTGTGCATAGCTTTGCGGTCCTGCTTTTAACTCGGGTTTCCTTGTGGCTAAATTTCCGAACACAAGAGCAATCATCCATACACCCAATCCCGTTGCCATCCAAGCAAGAGTTGATCCCATTGGACTTGCTACTTGAGCTAAGCTAGTTGGAAGCATGAATATGCCTCCACCAATCATATTTCCAATTACAAATGCGGTTAAAATCCATACACCCCATTTTTTTGTTTCCATATGATTTCCTCCTTATGTCAAACGCTAGATGTAGATTTGCTAAACGATAGTAGGGAAAATATAAGTTCACTCGCTCTGATTTAGCGGCTCTTTGTTTATTACAGTAAAATAATATAACATTATTTTAGTTTGGTAAAGTGATAATATATTAAAGAAATAAAGATTGTTAATTCTAAATAATCTTTATTATTATGTTTTTTCAAAACTTCATAAAGGTTATAGAATGGGCAAACAAGTCGAAAGAAAGTAGGATATGTATATTGAAGGAAGTGATTATCATCCAACATTTTTGTAAGAGTCTCCTTTATGATTTTGTTGATATTACAACGTTTAAACAGTTATCATTAAAATTTTTTCAGTTATTACTAAAAAAGTAGTTATTGTTTAAAAGAGAGCCTCGAAAATTATTCATAACATTGGTTATTTATTCTACTTTCTTAACACACTTCATTATGTTAAAATAATTTAAACCTTGTTTCTTTTCAGATTATTAAAGAATTACAAAGGGGATGAAACATCAATGAATGCCTTTTTGAGAAAAAAATCGATTGACCAATTGCAACGAGAGGGGGGCAAAAATACCGGGCTAAATCGAGTCTTAGGGTTATGGCAACTTACCGCAATTGGTTTAGGAGGTATTATTGGTGTAGGTATCTTCGTATTAACTGGCGTAGCCGCTGCTGAGCATTCAGGACCTGCCGTTATTTTATCGTTCATTATTGCTGGACTGGCTAGTGCAGCAGCAGCATTATGTTATGCAGAATTTGCCGGTTTAATACCCGTTGCAGGAAGCGCTTACACCTACAGTTATGCTGTTTTAGGAGAAGTAGCAGCGTGGCTGATTGGATGGGATTTATTACTCGAATATACCTTAGTTGTTGCAGTAGTAGCCATCGGATGGTCTGGTTACATGCAAGAAATTCTCCAACAAATTGGCATACATCTTCCAGTATGGGCACAAGGTGCTCCAGGGACTGGAGCTGGTCATAAAGTAGACTTGATTGCAATGTTAATCAGCCTTGCTATTGCTGGATTGCTTTACTTAGGTATCGAATGGGGTTCTAAATTTAATAACCTCATGGTGATCATTAAGTTAAGTATTATTCTAGTGGTGATTGCCGTAGGAAGTTTCTATGTTGATTCTGCTAACTGGCATCCTTTTATGCCTTTTGGTTTTGATGGTGTAATGAGTGGGGCAGCACTCGTATTTTTTGCTGTATTTGGCTATGACACCTTAACTACAGCGGCAGAAGAGGCAAGAAATCCGCAACGTGATCTGCCGATAGCTGTCGTATTATCCTTGGCTATTGCCCTATGCCTGTATATCGGGATGTCTCTTGTTATTACAGGTATGGCTCCGTATCATACACTCAATGATGCAGCGCCAGTAGCCAAAGTCTTTAGTGATGTCGGATTGAAGTGGATCACGTTAATCATTTCTGCTTCTGCCATTGCGGGTATTCTGTCTGTATTATTTTCTTTTATGCTAGCAGGTTCACGCATTTGGTTTGCCATGAGCCGCGACGGTTTATTACCAAAATGGTTTACGAAGGTACACCCTAAATTTAAATCACCTTATCGTCCAACCTTGATTATTGGTGTGATTACCGCATTTGTCTCAGGATTTACTCCTATTAGTGAAGTAGCTGAACTAGTTAACATCGGAACACTGTCAGCGTTTATCTTAATTTGTTCATCCATTATCGTGCTACGAGTGAAACGGCCAGAACTTGAAAGAAAATTTAGAACGCCGTTTGTTCCGGTGGTTCCTTTGATTGGAATCGTATTTTCCATCTACCTTATCATCAGTCTGCCTGAAATTACTTGGATTCGTTTTATAGTTTGGATGATCTTAGGTTTTGTTATTTATGTACTTTACGGTAAGAGAAAGAGTAATTTAGCAACAAGTTCTGCAAACAGACAGTAAAAATAAAATAAGGAAGTTGAGAACCATCAGTTTCTCTATTTGTTTCTCCCTAGCTTAAATGATACGTGATCACATCAATAGAATATAAATTGTATAAGAAAAAGGGAATTCCTTTAAATTTAAAGGAATTCCCTTTTAAAATAGCTATCTATCCCAAAAATAGGGGGACAAAACCATGTGGTTAGTGAAAATCAAACCTCAGATTCATTTAATTCCTTTTATTCATATTTCTTAATACCTTATTTATTTACATTCTCACAATTCATTGATCCTATTTTCTATGTTTATTGGTGTTTTTATTATCAAGAATCGCTCTGCAAACGATCGAGTTAAGAATTTACAACACATGAATTGGTTAAAAAACAATGTTATTTTCTATTTTCAGCTTTTAAGGTTTTAAAATAAAACTATGTTCTAAATAATCAATAAAATAAAATTTTTCCATGAAGAAGATTGTGGCCATGAAATGGTACCTCATGGTGACCATTTCCACTATCTTGTAAATGGGCGTCTGCATCACGTACATAATGGACATTGTAATGATCATGGCCCTGTAGAGATGATAATTTTAAAGTAAATGTTCACTTACAATAAAGTTGTTTAATTTTAATACTCTATATTAAAAGTTCCCCTGAATTTACCATCTAACCATTCATAATGGTCGGTTTCGCTAAGGACAGATTACTCAATCTGTCCTTTTTATTGATCATAATCGGCGAGAAGACCATCACTCCAAGATTTGCTGAGTGGAGGTAGTTCAAATAATAATTCATTGCTAAAAATTCCACGTTTACATCCACCCTTGTCTATTATCATTTTTGATATTTTACATATCTTATAACATGAGAGACAAAAGTCTCCTAAGTAGCCACCGACAGACATATGCACCTTCTATGCACCTTCTTTCAACTTTACTAAAAGCGCATGTCATAACATGCGCTTTTAGCCTTTGTTGAATTTAAAAATGATTAGAAATGCAATCTAATAACATTAATAGGGTAAATATTGAATTTTCTTATCGATTAGTGAGTTTGTCCAATCCAACTATTTTTTGAGAGCATAATTAAATAGTAGGGATTGAATATTTAGCAATCCCTTCATACTCAATAGGAGGTGAAACATTTATGTGTTGGGGATATGGAAGATATGACGGTGCAGGATATGGATATGGTGGCTACGGTGGCGGTGGCTTCAATTTTGCGTTGATTGTTGTATTGTTCATTTTATTAATTATTGTAGGAACTGCTATTTGGAGCGAATAATAAGCCTAACGTTCTTATAAAAAACAGACTGCTTACCATAAATAGGAGGTGTTAGATATGAACACTTTTACCTTAGTTGTTGTCTTATTCATCCTGCTTATCATTGTAGGATGTTCTTGTACAGGTCTAGGCGGTTATTAATTCTTACACAAGGTGACATTAAAACACTCTCTTAGATTTAACAGAAATAGTTGGTTTTGCTTATTGAAAAGGAAAAGGACAGATTTTTAATGATCTGTCCTTTTTCGAAATATCTACTTGGACAAACATTTATGAGAAGTAAGTCTATTATCTAGTATACCGACTAACGTAAAATCACTGTAACCTGCGTCTCCTATAAGGTATCTTATTCATAAAAATGGATAAGACTCGTTCATGTACTTCCTATCCAAAGTCTCCTGTGTCAGAAAGGAGGGATAGAAAGTGCAAAATTTAGTTCGAAGATATCAGGGAGAGCCTGTTGAGGTGATAGATCGCTATGGAAGGGTTCATAGAGGAGTGATAGACGGAGCCCCACCACCAGGAGGAATGTTTCTTCGTACCGGCTTTGGAAGAAGATTTATCCCCTTTTTCTTAATCGCTTCTCTGTTTCTTTTAAGATTCGGAAGACGGCGTGTTTTCTAAAATAGAAAACAAAAAATCTTTGATTCATCATTTGAATCCTCTTTCCTCGATTCGCAAAATGAATAAATGATCAATGGATGATTTAATCAACATCATCTTTAAAGAGCCTATAGGTTCTTTGCAGCTTGTCAATTTTGTCGACAAGCTAAAAGAAACCTACTTTTTTGTAGGTTTCTTTATGTTTTTATAATAGGCTATTTTTTAAGAAATTTTGTAATTAGAGGACGTACTCGAGGACTTACTTGATCAAATATTTTCTTAGCTTGTTGAGCAGTTTCTGCAATCTTTTTAAAATCTAAATTTCCTTCTGATGTACGAAAATAAGACATAAAATCTTGTTTATTTTGCTTTATTGGGGGGCGCCGTAATGGACCAGGAGGAAAAATAGGGGGCATGGGTCTTCTAGGCATCAAATTAAAAACCTCCTTTCAGTTACATATCTTTTCTTTAATAGATATATGAAAAATTGAACCTTTAAGGAAAGGTACATGTCCCTAAAAACATATAATTACTATTCCTATACATAAAAAAGCAATCATACATAAATGATTGCCTTCTGAAAAATATATAGACTTTAATGAGGATGACCAGAAAAAGAGTGACAACAAGCTTAGAACATAAATACCCGCATAAGGTGATGATTAGACTCCGATCCTTTAATTTTAACTTTAGGGAGTTTTATTCAATGTCAATAAACCGTCTGTTTAGATTTCTTTTAGGAGTAACAATTCTTAATATGCCATCTTTATAAGTAGCACTAGTGTCTTTTTCCAAAATAGAAAATGGTAACGAGATGAATCTTTCAATTTTTTGTAAAGATCGTTTTTTACGATAGTACGTATTTTCATCATTTTTTTCCGTCTGTGATTTTGAAAATTCTATTGTTAAACTATACTAGCCCTTTAATGGAACAATATAGCTGAAGTTTTTAAACAACATTTTTGTAAATTAAACGACTTTATTGTCACTCATCAGTAAACGATTTATGGCACATTCTAACTAAACAAATATATAAATTGTAACAAAATCAAAGACGGATCTTTTTAGAAGATATCCGTCTTTTTATATATATGATGATACTTTTAATTTGCGAGCGGGGATGGGCGAAAGAATGAAGCTGGCAATAATGCGGAAATTGATTCTTCTCATCCCCAGAAGCACCAGAGTGTGAGAGAGGAAAGGGAGAGGAACATTAGTATGGATGGTAAGCAGATTGAGTCTGGACACTGAATTGATGGTGAGTTTATTCTTAATAATCAGCTTCATCGTTCTAGAAGCAGCGATACTGAATTCGGCAGCTATTCAAGTGGCAAGCGGTAGGGGAACTTTTAGTACTGGTGGCACGAATTCTGTGCTTGAAAATAACAGCATTCGCCTAAGTGGCAAAAGAGTTAGGTTTGACTTATAACAATCGTTTATACACACGAAAGATTATAGATATCGATTCACGAATGCCGAAAGAATGAGTCATTATAGCTTTACAACGGGCTTTAGACATCGAAAAAACGAAACAAGTGATTCACCACTTAGGATGATCAGCAACTGTTACAAGAGCATCATTTTCAAGTTTTATAGATTTTTCGCATCTGCACCCAATTTTCGAGTTTAGGATATTTGTATCAGAATCATAACAGGCATTTTGATTGATTGACAAATTTTTCAAATTATGTCCGTTGATAGGGGAATTATTAGAATGTTATGGTAATAATGTGAACCGGTTCATGGAAAGACTTTCTAAATATTTTATGAGGAACAAAAGGAGAGATAAAGTCATGACAACTGTAAGGAATACAACATCCGAAACAGAACGTTATGCAAACCTTATTCCTATGAAAGAGATTCAATCCATTCAGGATCGGTTGTTTCCTTTTTCTATCTATAACACTCTTCGTAAAACAACGCCGGTAAGATATGATCAAACTCGAGAATGTTGGGATGTATTTAGGTACGAAGATGTTCAGTATATCTTAAAGAATCCAAAGTTGTTTTCGTCTAAACGTGGGATTGGAAACAAAAGAGAGAGTATATTAACAATGGACCCACCAAAACATACAAAAATGAGAAATCTTATTAACAAAGCCTTTACTCCCAAAGCGGTTAACGAGCTCACCCAACGAATTCAGGACGTAACAATCTTTCTTTTAGACCAAGTAAAGGCAAAGGGAATAATGGATGTGATTCATGATTTTGCTGGTCCGCTTCCTGTCATTATTATCGCCGAATTATTAGGAGTCCCTATCAAAGATAGGGAGCTTTTTAAAACCTACTCGGATATTCTTGTTGCAGGAGCTGAGAATGATTCGGATGAAGCCTTTAAAGCCATGATGAAAAAGCGGCAGGAAGGTGCTGAGTTTTTAACTGAATATTTTAAGGAGATTATTCGGGAGCGAAAAAGTAGCCCGAAAGATGATTTAATCTCTTTATTATTGGCAGCAGAAATTGATGGAGAAAAACTAACAAAAGAAGAGTTGCTGGGATTCTGTATTTTACTATTAGTCGCAGGAAACGAAACGACAACGAATTTAATTGCAAATGCGGTTCGTTACATGGTAGAAGATACAGTTATACAAGAACAAGTCCGATCAGATCTTTCTTTAGTTCCCAATTTCGTAGAAGAAACTCTTCGTTTCTATCCCCCAATCCAAGCAATTGGTCGTATTGCGACAAAAGATGTAGAAATCGGGGGTCACACGATTCGCAAAGGATCTCAAGTGATTAGCTGGGTAGCGGCAGCGAATCGGGATGAGCAAAAATTTGTACAACCAGATCGTTTTATGCTGGAACGCCATCCTAATCCACATTTAAGCTTTGGATTTGGTATCCATTTCTGTTTAGGTGCTCCGTTAGCTCGACTAGAAGCAAAAGTTGCTCTTTCTATATTATTAACATCTTTTTCTAAGCTAGAACGAGTAGAACATGTTGAACTTGAGCCCATTCAAAGTCCGTTTGTTTTTGGTGTAAAACGCTTACCTATACGATTGAGTCTCTAATTTTGGATTTAGAAATAACTATAATGAAACTCAATGAAACTGAGAATATGCTAAAAAACCAAAGTCTGAAATAGACTTTGGTTTTTTTTTAGAAGGGTGACTCAAAAGGGAAAAATCCTTTTCGAGTCACTATCTTTTTAATAATTGTAAACTTTGTAGTAAAATAAAAGTTTAGGTACAAATGCAAAGAGGAATTTTTAGATTTACTTGCTATAGTTAAAGTTAACATACACCGGTTTTATCGGTAGTTCTGTTTTTAACAAACCGTTCGTAAATATTAAAACGGTCCTAAGTTTATCTAAACAAAAAATTCCTTGAATTCCAAGGGATTTCAGACTGTAGATAAAATAGGGTTGAAACCCTATTTTGATGAAAAATAATCCAGTAAATGAAAAAATGAAGAGCCTTGAGTCGCCCTCCATAACCATGTGGCTAGCTTTTTTAAATTCATGGCAGCACAAACCAACATCGCCTGCATCGAAACTTTTTCCATTCCTCGATGGCCTTTCAACGCAAACCATGCTTCTCTTTCATATCTGCAAACACTCGTTCAATCGTTTCTTTTCTCCGAGTATAGATCTCTTTTGTTTTCTTGAGTATGTCTTTAGTGTTCAGCTTCTTCGTAATATCCTTGCCAAATATGACGTGTTACGACCTTGGTATGAGGTGCATCGAGAGAGAAACGGACACTCTTTGCAAATCATTGGATTCGATTTGTATTTGAGCAGTCCCTTTCGATTCGTTATCGAATACGTTAATACTTGATCGTTCCAACAAAGATAACAGTCATTCACTTCATCGTACACAACATCTTGTTTCCGGAAATACCTTTTTCGTGCGAGTATATGGAAGCACCGGGGCGAACTTCTTCATCGATGAGCAGTTTCGCTACCGCAAAAGTTTTGTAACCAGCATCTAACACGAGAGCTGAGGGGTTGTCAACTTTCTCTTTGACTCGATGAAAGAGCTCATGAAGGACTTGACTGCCATGGACGTTACTTGCCTTGACCATCGTGTGTAAGATAAATCCGTTATCATCACACATCGTATGAAACGAATAGGCAAAGACTCATTCTCTTTCATTTTTGACAAATAGCTTACTCTCAGGGTCCGTCGTACTGATTTTGACCTCCTGAACCTCTAGAGAAGATTCAGGAGGTAGAGGCTTTTTCCGTGTGTCACTCGATCTTCGTTGTTTCTTTCTCTAATTGAGACTGATATGCCTTCGCCTTCACTTGGACGATTTCTTTCTTAATGTTTTCGTTTATTCGCATTGACATGAGTGGAGTCGGCAATGTACTTCGTATTCACGAATCCATGATCCATAGCTGGGGATAGAATATGAGAAAAAATTTGTTCAAACAGAATCGTGTTATTAAAACGCTGTTCATAGTTTTTACCGAATGTTGAGAAATAAGGAACAGGGTCATAAAAGTGAAATCCTAAAAACCAACGATACGCCATATTCGTTTCAATTTCCTTAATGGTTTGACGCATGGAGCGAATTCCAAAAAGAGGTACTGAATCAGCGGAATTTTAATCAGAACGACCGGCTCGATACTAGGGCGGCCTTTTTCCTCTTAATACAAATCTTTCATCAAATCATAGATAAACGCAAAATCAATCGCTGCATCGATTTTTCGAACGAGATGATCGTGTCGGACTAACTCATCCAGTGTTACAGACACTATCGTATGACGTTTTTCTGTATCTTGCCGTTAAAACATCTTTCTCACCTTAATACACCGAATCATTCCTCTATCATAATAAAAAAGCTTGTCGACAAGCTGAGTTCATATCTAAACCAGATCTGAGCTCTTTTAATGTAATATACCATTTTACATAAATTGGGATTATTAGAATTAAATAGCATCTATTAGATAAAGATGGAAATTCTCTATCAGTTGATGAGTCTGTCCAATCCAACTCTTTCTTAAGAACATACCTTAAAAGTAGGGATAGTATAATAGCTATTCCCCAATACTCAATAGGAGGTGTTATATATGAGCAAATTTGCCTTAATTGTTGTCTTATTCGTCTTACTTATCATTGTAGGATGTTCTTGTGTAGGTCTAGGCGGATCTGGTGAATATGGAGGCGGATATTAATTCCCCACAAGGTGACATTAAACACTCTCTTAAATTCTTCATTTAATGGGATAGTTGGTTTCACTTATTGAAAAAGGCAAAGGGCAGATTGTTGTAATAAGCTGTTCTTTGTTCAAATATCCGTGTTAGAAAGGAGGGATATAAAGTGCAAAATTTAATTCGAAGATATCATGGACAGCCTGTTGAGGTTATCGATCGTTATGGAAGGGTTCATAGAGGAATGATAGACGGAGTGAACCCACAAAGTGGAATGTTTATTCGTACCGGCTTCGGAAGAAGATTTATCCCATTCTTTTTAATCGCTGCTCTTTTTCTTTTAAGATTCGGAAGACGGCGCATTTTCTAAAAAACGAAAACTAAAAATCTTTGTTTAATCCTTTGGACTCCCTTTCCTCGATTCGTAAACTGAATAAATGATCAATTGATGTTTTAATCAACATCATCTTTTAAAGAGTTTATAGGCTCTTTTCGGCTTGTCAATTTTGTCGACAAGCTGAAATCCCTTGGTTTCCAAGGGATTTTTCTAGTTTGATAGGATGAATCTCAATGTTTAAAACAAATGAGGAAGCATATGAAAGATTTCGTAAATGGGATGACGAAGTGTTGTTCCATATAGGAATAGAGCGAAATAGAATAGAAAAGTTGCGTTTGCTCATCTTATGAAACCAATGAGTGCGATACTTCAATAAGGTGTTATCTTTTTTGTACAACTAAACCATAAGAAAAATGATCAACCAGAAAAATTTGTCTCTGTTAAAGAATCATGTTCATCATTAATACATCGAATCATTTGTCTGTCACGATAGTTCAATCGAATGCTATCATATAGGTAATAAAAACTAGGAAAGGGAGGTTTATGAGCAATATTTTAATTGCCAAGAATGACAAAAATACATCAAAATGACAGGAGAACGAACAAAAATCGATGCCAAAATTCACAACACATACATCGTCTATAAAAATGAACAAGGAATTGTAAAAGAATATCCAAACGGCGACATTGTAATAAACAAACAATCATGCCTACCATGATACGTTAGTTTTAGGGAAGAATTATGAAAAATAGGCATTTATTCTTGTTTGCCGGAGGACATCCATTTACTAGCGAATTTGGACGAAAGTTTGCCAATCTCGCTTCTAAAGGAAAAATCAAGTAGCCATATTATTTATTGAAAGAGAAGGTTGGCAAGAATATATGCCTAAATATACAGGTGTTTTGGAACAATACGACATAGCGAATTTTCTTTATCTATCTCTATCTCCAATCCCATCGACCGCTTTTTTAGAACAATTAAGTTCTTGTTCAGGAATTGCTATAGGCGGTGGAGATACGGAACTTTACTGAAGCTATATTGTTGAAACACCGAAAAATAAGTGAAAAAGATGTATGACGAGGGAGTTCTGGTTGCAGGATTCTCAAGGTGCTTTAATTTGTCCGAAGAATTGTGTCATCCCTCCCGTTGATAACACCAAAAATAAACCGCTTTTCTTAGAGGGGTTAGGATTAATGAAAAATTGTATTATTAGTGTTCATTTTATTAAGTGGAATGAAGAAGAAAATTTGGAAACGGCTTTAATAAAAACGAAAGTTTCAGTAGGCTATGGCATTGATGACGATTCGGGTCTGTATTTTAAAAATGAAATTCTCTCTTCAACCGATGGAAACATATCTATCTTTAAACAAAATCATCAATGAACTAACGAGCAGCGATACTACAAAAGGTATCGCTTTTCTTGTTTCTCTGTGTATACTTTGTTGAAGGGTAGAAGACTTAGTCTTTTATGTGGAATTTTTCATCAATACCACTTGTTTATGAGAATAAAAAAGTCTCTTCAGATTATATGGTGTAATGAAGTTTGAATTTATTTTGTTAAATAAAGTATTTATCACTCCACCTATAAATTTTATGGAACGAACATACTTGTTAGTTTATAATTGTAAAAATTTTTAGTTTATTATAAAATAGTAAAAAACTGGGGGTGGGATTAGTGAAAAAGAAAGTATGGTTATTTTCCTCTATCTTTACCGTGTGTTTATCAACTTATCTTTATTTTCATTCACCAAATGTTTATCAGGATATTAAAAAAACAGATATTGATTTATATCAAACGGTTGAACGTAATAAAGAGTGGGTTATTGTTTTTGACAAAGGAATAAATGAGTTGTTGCTAAATAGTGATAACATTTATGTTTTAGACGATCGAAATAATCATATCCCTGTAAAAATTCAACGAGAGGATAATTCAACGATAAAAATTCTTCCTCCTAAAGAAGGATATAAAACGGGAACGAATTATTATTTATTCATAAATAAGGATTTAGATATAGAACACTTGGGAAGAGATACACAACAAAAAGAATATAAAATTGCCTTTAAGGTTGACAAAAATGTATAGTTTTTCAATAAAAAAGAGCCTATGAATAGGCTTTTATTGAGGTAAACTCTGTTGTCAAATAAGAAGACCAAGTTCTTTTTATGCATGTTTACACTTGAATTTTTCAAAAGGGGATTTTGATAGGAGGATGAATATGGATGAAAATCATAAATTAGCTCTAATTATTATTGACGTTCAACAAGGATTTGAGGATAAAAAATGGGGAAAACGTAATAATCCGAACGCCGAAGAAAACATATATAGGCTATTAAAAATATGGAGAGAGAAAAAATGGCCTATTATACATGTCCAGCATATATCTACCAATCCTAATTCTCCTCTATCAGCAAACAGCAAGGGAGTATTATTTAAGGAGATCGTAAAACCTTTAGATGGGGAAGTGGTTATTCAAAAAAAGGTGAATAGCGCCTTTATAGGAACAAATTTGGAACAATATCTAAAAGAACATGATATCAACAATGTAGTTATTACCGGTTTAACTACTCCTCATTGTGTTTCCACCACTACTAGAATGAGTGGGAACTTAGGATTTAATACATACCTCATTTCAGATGCTACTGCTGCCTTTGGTCTGAAAGGTCCTGATGATGTATATTATGATGCTGATCAAATTCATCATATTTCTCTTGCCACTTTACATGGAGAATTTGCAACTGTTCTTACTACGGAGGAACTTATTGAACAAATCATTACACTTAAATTGCCAATATAAATAGCTATATTAATGCAATGGGAGTGGCCCTAGTGTATAAAGTAAAACTAACACTAAGCTTTCCACGCACAAGTATTAGTATTCATGCTCTTTATCTTCCCGCCCCTTCCTCTTTAGGAGATTACGATCGCTTCGAGGGTTTTGTATTCATACCGGATGAAATTAGTTGACGGTTTAAACTTTATCCTTCTCCAGAAAAGGATGATCCAACATGGGCTGGCAGGTTTGACAGTAAAACAGCAGAGTGAGAAAACGTTCATATACAAGTGCGTCTTTCTAACTCGAAAACAGAAAAGTTAGGACCAGTTATCTTAACTAACAACATAAAACACTGTAAGTAACTTATTGCACTAATGGTTAGCATTACTTCAACAAGCAGGAGGTAATGCTTTTCTTTTTGAAGTAAAGGACAGTTTAACTTGAAAATAAATATCAGAAAAATAAAAATTATGATATAATTACTAAAACGGTTCAAGGGGGAGGAAAGATTGAGTAATAACGTAGTAATTAGACCAGCAACCAAGCAAGATATTTCTGAATTATATAAACTAATGATACAGTATATCGTTGATTTTTATAAACAACCCGCTCCTAAAGAGACTGACTTGAAAGAATTAATCAATCACTTACTTGAAAATCCTTCAAGTGGACTTCAATTTGTTGCTGAACATCAAGGGGAATTATTAGGTTTTGCTACTTTATACTTTACTTTTAGCACGTTAAAAGTGAAAAGACAGGCCGTTTTAAATGACTTATTTGTCATCCCGAATGTAAGGGGAAAGAAAATTGGAGAAAAACTATTTCAAGCATGTTTAGAATACATACGAGAAAACGAGTTTGCATCTATGACATGGGAAACGGCAAAAGATAATAAAATAGCCCAATCTTTATACAACAAAATGGGTGGGAAATTATCAGAATGGTTATTTTATGAAATCAGCTAATATGAACATTTTTCGCTAATGAAAGCGATACTTCGATAACGGTATCGCTTTTATTGTTCGACTAACGGGTAACAGGGCAGTTTAGTTCAAGAAATAACCCCCAACCTAAAATGATAGAAACCTATTTTATGAGGTGGATATAGTGAAGAATATTTGGCGTGAGGGCTATGATAACTATAAGTTAGATACATTGACAGATGAGGCAGTAGAAATGGCTGAGGAAATACTTAAAGTAAAGTTACCGAAATCCTACATCAATATCCTCAAAGTACAAAACGGGGGATATATCAAATTTAACTCGTATCCTTGTAATGTCCCTACATCTTGGGCAGATAATCATATTAACGTAGAACATATTTTGGGGATAGGTGAAGCAAACGGCATATTAGAAAGCGAGAATTTAATTAAAGAATGGGGATTACCAAATAATATTGTCCTCATTTCAGGAGATGGGCATTCGTGGATTGCCTTGGATTATCGAAAAATGAAAGAAAACCCACCTGTTATTTACATTGACACTGAATTAAATCAAATAGTGGAAATAGCCAAATCATTTGATGAATTTTTAGATGGGTTATACATAGAAGAATTTGGAGATGATTCCACTGCGCGGATTGAAAAAGAATGGACTCTTGAAGAAATTAATACAGCATTATCATCAAATGATGAACAGATAATGATTAGTGCTCTCAACTATCTTCTTATACAACCGAATGAACACGTTAATATGATTGAACAAAAATTAATGGCACTTCTCCAAAATCCAAATCCACAAATAAAAGAATTAGCAGTCATTTATGCTTATCATTTCAATCAAAAAGGGGTATTGTCTACTGAATTTGTAGATGAATTGATTCCAATCCTTCGTATAGATAAGGAATTAAAAGAATATTTAGATATATTTAGTACCGAGAATATTCCGTAGGCTTATTGTAATAACGGGTGGTTTCGTTTAATAAAAGATAAAATGAGAGTACATAATCGTCATGTATCATATGTACTCTCATTTATTTGTTAAGCTTTTTATAATTTAAGTCTTGATAAGACATGATCGATGCTTTTTCTTTTATGCTCTGTTCGCTTAATTTGTTGACTTGGCTGCTAGTATAGCCAATGATGTTCCAAAAATTTGTTCCTCGTCGGACTGAAACGGTTGAAAGATCCGTGGTTCCCTTGGTTTGTCGGGGCGTCCGTCATTTACAATATGGTGTTTCTTGGAATCCAGTTATCGCTCTGGCGGGGACGCTATATATTCGGTGCCTCAGCAGAAGAAATACAAGATTACAATGAAAAGTTTGGCGAAACGATCAAAATCTTGCCTTCTTTTGGGAATCATCTGCCACCGGATTTACAGCATCTTGTACTGCAAACGATAACCCTCACGATCATGATTGTGACAACGATTGCCACCGTCACTTTATTCAACTACAAAGACGGGAAGCCAAGGTGAAGAATTTTTTTCAAAGTAGATACAGTTGAATTAGGAAAATAAAGATATGACGTTCTTTTCCAAAAGAAGAGTTCATGATACTGTATAAACAATGCAATTAAAGATGGGAGCATAGTTTAATAGGAATATACGAAATTCGGAGGGACTACATGGAACAGAAATTGATATTCGGTGAAAAAATAGATAATCTAAATTACAAAATAAGAAAAGGTGTATATGCAGTAATTTTTAATTCTACAAATGATAAAGTGTTAACCGTTCAAACTTCAAACGGTCATTATTTCTTACCCGGTGGAGGAATAGAACATAATGAACTGCATGCAGAATGCCTTAAAAGAGAGAGGTTAGAAGAGACCGGTTATGAAGTAGTCATAGGCCCGTTTATTGGTCAAGCAATGAGATACTTTTTTTCCACAAAAAATGAACCTTTGCTTAGTGACGGCTATTTTTATTTAGCAAAGCTGTTAAATAAAGTACAAGAGCCCTTAGAATATAACCACTATTCAAAATGGATTCGTGTTGAACATATCGAGGAACTACTTTTTCACGAGCATCAGGTATGGGCTGTAAAAGAAGGATTAAAGATAAAATAGGGGGATGTATTTGTCTACTCTGTTTCTAATGATCACGAATCCGACTACCATCTTGAATTTTGTGGCTATGTTTGCTGGATTAGGCTTTGATAAAACAGCTAGTTCTCATTCGGCTGCGTTTACATTCGTCTCTGGTGTGTTTTTAGGAGCGATTTTCTGGTGGTTCCTTTTAAGTTTCGTTGTAAGTATTCTTAGAAATAAGATTACACCTCATTTAAAATTAGTAAACAAAATCGCTGGAATTTTGATTATTTCCCTTGGGTGTCTCGCCTTCTTGAGATAAATATAATTCAGTAGTTCTATATGAAAAAGCCGGTTGAACACCGGCTCTTCTTTACACACCCTGGAATATTTGAAGGTAAAATTATTGGTCACGACCTATAGATAAATAAACAGATCCCTCTTACGATCTTGGCATGATATCCTGATAATTAGAAAGTATTTTTTACAAAGCTGCTCTCTGATTTGAGTCAGTCACCATAACCATGTCTCTGTCTCTCATCTCTGCATTTACTTTATTAGCTTCTTGTAGGTATTCTGTTTCAAATCCGCTTCTTACGGCCCAAGCATAGAAAACAAGGGATAAGCATGCGATAACAATCATGTCCCAACCATATGGAATGATGTTTATGCCCCCGAACTTTTCACTTCCCAGATAGGAGATACACATCATGGATAACAAGTACATAACCATCCAAATACCTGCTAAGAAGTTCTTTTGAAATCCTTTCCATTTTGCTTTTGCTTGATAATAAAAATAAATAGGAAGCCCAATCATAATAATGAGCAACACCTGTCCTGTAAGTGGCCAGCGTGCCCAATATAGAGTTAAAGAAGCAAAGATAAATCCACATGGTGCAATAATACGCAGTCCCTTGAGACGAAGAGGACGGTACAGATGTTTCCCTGTTCGTCTTAATGTCATTACGGTAATAGGACCAGTAATATAAGAAATTAAGGTAGCGACGGAAATTACCTCTGCCAATACTCCCCAGCCTTTAAATAAGAACAAAAACAGAAAAGATACGGCTAAATTAAACCACATAGCCTGACGTGGTATACCATAAATCGGGTGTAACTTTCCTAACACTCCTGGCATATATCCATTCTTTTGCATCCCATATATCATCCGGGCTGTTGTAGCAGTATAGGTTATTCCTGTACCGGAAGGAGAAACAAAAGCATCAACGTATAATAAAATGAATAGCCAGTGTATGTTTAGAGCGATTGCCAAATCAGCAAACGGAGAATTGAAATTTAGTTGATGCCAGCCGTTAACAAGCATAGAAGGATCAATAGAGCCAATAAAGGCAACTTGCAATAGGACGTATATAACTGTTGCAACCAGAACAGAACCCACTACGGCAATAGGAATGGATCGACCTGGTTTTTTAGCTTCTCCCGCCATATTAATTGGACTTTGGAATCCATTGAACGCGAACACAATGCCGGACGTAGCTACTGCTGTCAACACACTTGACCATCCATAAGGTGCCACACTATGCCCGTAGGTAAAGTTTTCTCCGTGAAAGCCAACAAATAAGAGTGCACCAATTGTCGCTCCAGGAATGATAATTTTAAATATTGTTATAAGTGAGTTTGCTTTTGCAAACAAACTTACAGTCCAGTAATTTAGGAAAAAGTAAATAAGCATTAACACAGAGGCAATACCAAGACCTTTTGGAGTAAGCATTCCGTTTTCTACTAAACTATGTGTCCACTTCGCCCAATCCCATGGCCACGAGCTCATATATTGCACAGAAGCGATTGCCTCTACCGGAATAACGGAAACAATAGCAATCCAGTTCGCCCAAGCAGCAAGAAATCCCACAAAAGATCCATGAGAATACTGTGTGTACTTTACCATTCCCCCGGCTTCGGGAAACATGGCACCTAATTCACTATAAGAAAGAGCAATACATAGGATAACAACCATCCCAATAATCCAAGAAAAAATAGCAGCTGGACCGGCGATTTGGGCAGCTTTCCAGGCACCAAATAACCAACCCGATCCTATGATGGATCCGAGACCCGTCATAGTAAGCGCGAAAGTTCCCATCCTTCGATGCATAGAATTCATCAATGTTACCCCTTTCATAAGTATTGTAGTAACTATAGGGAGAAAAAGTTTGATCAAAAGATCGTTTGATAGACCAATTCCAGGGGGTAAATCAATGATTTATTTTAATAATATCAAATACTATACTAACAAAAAAGTCTGATTTTTATTTCGCTCTTCTTTTATTGGACTAAAAAATCAACACTGGAGCGGCTCAAATCGAAAAAAATCAAATGCAGTGTGAAAAAAGAACGGAAAGGAATGAAATCCATGTACCCTAAGAATAGCCGCGTTATTTTACATGTTGAATGTAATGCTTTTTACTGCAGCTGTGAAATCGCGCGCGGGATCCATTATTAGATGGAAAAGTGGTAGTGGTGACTGGAGATCCGAAAGAACGTAGGAGAATCGTTTTGCGGCGAACTATATAGCGAAAAATGATATACTACCTGAAAATAAAACTTGTATTTTCAGAAATTTATAAATATAATAAAATCAACATACTAACCGGTTGGTATATTGTTAAACAACGTGAATATTCATAAGATAGAAGAATTTTTATGTGAATGGAGAGGATACTATGTTCTTACGTCTCACAGATGAACAGAGGATGGTACAAAAAACGATCAGAAAGTTTGTAGAAAAAGAGCTCATGCCTCTGGAAAATGAAGTGCTGAGAAATGAGAGAGAAGGAAGACCAAGCCTCCCGCCAGGTAAACTGAAGGAACTTCAATTAAAAGCAAAGGAAGCGGGGTTCTGGGGAATCAACACACCTGCGGAATACGGCGGCGCTGCCCTAGGGAATGTAATGATGGCGATTGTGATTATGGAAGTTTCGAAAACGTTTGTTCCTTTCCAATTTGGAGGATCAGCAGATAATATCCTCTATTACTCCAATGAAGAACAGAAGAAAAAATACTTAATTCCTACCATCAATGGTGAGAAGAAATCATGCTTTGCCATAACCGAACCTAGTGCAGGCTCGGATACAAGAAATATTAAGATGACAGCAGTAAAAGACGGAAATGAATGGGTGTTAAACGGAGAAAAAACGTTTATTACTGGCGGAAATGAAGCAGATTTTGTCATGGTTATTGCCATTACTGATAAAGAAAGACATAAGGCGACTTTAGGACGTGAAGGTGTCACATGTTTTATCGTTGACCGCGATATGGGTTGGAGATCAGAGTATATCCATACGATGGGAGAGTGGGGCCCTGCCAGCTTAATATTTGAAAATGTCCGTGTTCCGGAAGAAAACATTTTAGGTGAATTGCATGGCGGTTATAAACTTGGATTGGAATGGATTGGATATGCGAGATGGGTTGTTGGAGCGCGAGCAGTCGGAGCAGCAGAACGTTTGCTACAAATGGCGATCGACTATTCAAAAGAGCGCATCACCTTCGGCAAACCGATTGCAGAAAGACAGGCAATCCAATGGCAGATTGCTGATTCGGCAGTGGAAATCGAGGCGGCAAAATGGCTAGTGCTCAATGCAGCTTTTACGCTGGATCAAGGTGAGGATAATCGACATTTAGCATCGATGGCGAAATTGTATGGCGCTAATATGGGAAATAGAGTCGTAGACAGAGTTCTGCAGATTCATGGAGGAATGGGCTATACAAGAGAATTGCCAATTGAGCGCTGGTACCGAGAAGCAAGACTTTGGAGAATTTACGATGGTACAGATGAAATCCAGCGCATGATTATTGCTAGAAACCTATTAAAAGGGCATGTAAAAATCGGTCAATTTGTTTAAACGATCATGAAAGCGCTCTCTAATTTAATATCAGATTCCTAGAATTTGTACAGCATATCTATATAGATTCAGATTAATTTTCCGACATAACCACCTGTCCGATGCGTTGGAGCACTTTTTCTGGAAATTCAGAAAGGTACTCTAAGAACGAAAC
>NZ_JACDUU010000002.1 GCF_013760845.1 [Anoxybacillus] calidus
AATAAGTTTTTCTGATTTTTCCCATAAAAAAACCCCTCCATAGTAAACAGTATCAGCCTTTGCTTTTTCCTGTCTACTATAAGGGGATAATATCACTTTAGGTCAGCCTCTTTTTTATTAATAGCTTTCGCCTAAACGTTTAAAAATTGGTTTTTGGTACGTTTTTTTCTTGCGTGCTGCTGCTCCTTCGCTAATGCTTGTATATGCTTGCAATAAAGATTTAGCTTGGGAAAGTGGCATTTTTGTTACAGGGTTTCGATATTCCCCGTTTAACGTGCCGAGATGCGGAAGCTGTGCGAAGTCTTCTTTGGTAGGAGGAATATGGAAATAGTAGTTGCCAACAGAGACGAGCACATCGGACTGTTGTTTGCTATATTTTGGGTTTGGCGAGAAATGGAGGCCCACTTTTTTAGCCTTTCCTTCACTGATTAATTTTTCGATTGCCTTTTTCTTTAAAAGATAGAGAAAGGAAGGATTTAATGCCGTTTTTGCATGGCGGTTTACGGTAAAAATAGCCTTGGCGAGATTTTCGACTGAAGGTTCCAAATGATCCATATACAATCTCCTTTTCAAATAGCTTGTCTTATGACATATTATACACTTTAAAAATATTTGTTTGCAAAATTTCTTAATGTTATGGACGGATGAAAACTTCTGTTCCGTTTGGAACTATCGAAGCTAATTGTAGTACGTCTTTGTTGTACATTCGGATGCATCCTTTTGATACAGCTTTTCCTATGGAAGATGGATTATTTGTGCCATGAATACCATAATGAAGCTTTGATAAACTTAACCACATAGCACCAAACGGTCCTCCGGGATTCGGTTGGCGATTGACAATGATAAAATCGCCAACAGGTGTTGCAGTCACTATTTTTCCAATAGCAATCGGATACGTATGAATGATGCTTCCCTTCTTTTTTAATGTTAACTTTCGACGACCGACAGAAATATGGATTGTATATGGAATAGAGCCTTTTGCAGGAAGATGAGGAATAACGATGACCTGACCGGGAACGAGAGTGGAAGATATGGCTAAATGATTGGCATTTAACAAAGCTTGCGCGGAGGTACGATAATCCATCGCAATGGAAGAGATGGTTTCTCCTTGTTTTACAATATGTTTGTACATAGGGTCCCTCCTGTTTCCATATTTAGGAAGAATGAACAGTAGTTTAGTAAAGAGTATGATATAATAAAACAAAATTGACAATATTTTTTAAAAAAGCAAAGGATGAATAAAATGAAGGAGAAGTACGGTATTATCGACATCGGATCAAATACGATGAGATTAGTTATATATGAACGCAATAAAAGCGGGCGCTTGAAAGAAGTCGAAAACGTGAAGGCTGTAGCACGTCTTCGCAATTATTTAACAGAAGATGATGTCTTAACAGAAGAAGGCATTCGCATGCTGTTGGAGACGTTGTTAAGTTTTCAAGATATTACTCGCCATCACCAAGTTCAACATGTGAAATGTATTGCAACAGCAACGATTCGCCAGGCAAAAAACCGAAAAGATATCATAAAATTAGTAGAAGAAACAACGGATTTTCAGATTCGTGTTTTATCGGGCTATGAGGAGGCTTATTACGGCTTTCTTGCGGTAGTTAATTCAACTCCCATTACAGAAGGAATTACAATCGATATCGGTGGAGGAAGCACAGAGCTAACATATTATAAAGACCGTCAGCTTATTGAATATTACAGCTTTCCATTTGGAGCGTTATCGTTAAAACAAAAGTTCATCGCCGGCAATATTCCTACCCGAGAAGAATTAAGTCGACTTTCTTCCTATATAGCAGAACAATTTCAATCGTTGCCATGGCTGTACAATAAGAAAGTACCGATTATAGCTATTGGCGGGAGCGCACGAAATTTAGTGCAAATTCATCAATTATTAAAAAAATATCCTCTTGCTGGTCTCCATCAGTATGAAATGAGTTTCAATGATATTGTTGAAGTACGGAGATTGCTGACATCGTTGACGTTTGAACAAATTCAAAAGCTCGAAGGTTTGTCGAAAGACCGGGCTGATATCATTATTCCGGCCGTTGAAGTGTTTAAAATATTGTATCAAACAGTTAACGCTACCTCTTTTGTATTAAGCCGCAAAGGATTGCGCGACGGTATATTTTATGAAGAGTTTTTTGGCACCCCCATTTTCCCTAACGTTCTTGAAGAAAGTTTTTTTGAGCTAGCGGAAGACTATGATATTAATTTAGACAATGTACGTCATGTCAACAAATTGCTCATTCAGCTTGTAGAACAAATTCGCTACCTGGATTTATATTCGCTTACAAATGAAGATATACGTGATTTAAAGCGAGCAGCCTACGTGTTTTATTTAGGGCAATATATCGATGAAGAATCGAGCAGCCAACACACATTTTATATTTTAGCGAATCGTACGATTGACGGTTTGATGCATAAAGAACGGTTAAAACTTGCACTTATTGCTTCTTATAAAAATAAAACCGTTTTCAAACAATATATAGAGCCGTTTCAAAACTGGTTTACGCGCGATGAACAAAAAAAATTGCGGTTTCTTGGAGCGTTATTAAAATTTGCATACAGTTTGAATGAAACAAAACGGAATATTGTTCGTGCTGTTCATTTGGAAAAGAAAAATAACGCAGTCATTATGCATATTTTTTGTCATGGTAATTGGAAAGCTGAGGAATATCAGACAGAAAAGAATAAAAAGCATTTAGAGAAAGTATTAAAACGGACGATTGACTTGCGCTTTTATTCCACTGATTAAATGTTTGTTTACAAAATTTTTATTTAATCGACCGAAAAGAAGTATGGTAAATTTGTCCCTATTGCATTTTAGATAAAAAAGAGGGGGAAATGATGTCAATAATGGCAGAACAACAAGTTGAATTAAACAATCCACGCTATTATAACAACCGTGAATTAAGTTGGTTAGCGTTTAATGAACGTGTGCTTCAAGAAGCGTTTGACGAACGTAATCCATTGCTTGAACGATTGAAATTTCTAGCTATTTTCAGCTCTAATTTAGACGAATTTTTTATGGTTCGTGTTGCAGGTTTGAAAGATCAAGTAAAGGCGGGATTTAATAAGCCAGAAAATAAGGCGGGATTGACACCGAAACAACAGTTGTCGAAGATTTCGCTGAAGGTACACGAACTTGTCGAGTTACAATATCAAATTTATAATGACGTGTTAGTGCCAATGCTAAACAAGGAAAATATATATATGCTGTCAATGAATGAACTAACAGACGAGCAAAAACAATATTTGCGGAACTACTTCGTTGGCCAAGTGTTTCCAGTGCTGACTCCGATGGCGGTTGATGCATATCGTCCGTTTCCAATGCTGTCAAATAAAAGCTTAAACTTGGCCATTTTGCTTGAAGATCATCAACAAGATAACGAAATTCAAAAGAAACTAGCCATTGTCCAAGTTCCTTCTGTTTTGAACCGTTTTATTCCATTGCCTTCTGATGATGGACGCTTATGTTATGTTTTACTTGAGGATGTTATTACTACTCATATAGATGTGTTGTTCCAAGGGTACAAAGTTGTTTCAGTTACACAATTTCGCATTACAAGGAACGCAGATTTGACAATCCATGAAGAAGGTGCCCGTGATTTATTGAAAGAAATTGAAAAAGAATTAAAGAAACGAAAATGGGGAGCCGCTGTTCGCTTAGAAATGAGTAAAAATGACTATGATCAGTTTATTCTAAAATATTTGCTAGACGAGTTAGAAATCCATGAAAAAGACATTTATGAAATTGATGGGCCGCTTGATTTAACATTTTTATTCGATTTTTACGATGAATTATCTAAATTTAAAGAAAATTTAATATATGAAGCATTGATTCCTCAGCCGCCGAAAGATTTAGGTTCAGATGAGGATATTTTTGAAAAAGCGTCGGAGCAAGATATCCTCCTTCATCACCCATATGAATCGTTTGAACCGGTGATTGATTTTGTTTCTGATGCCGCAGATGATCCTGATGTATTAGCGATTAAACAAACTCTTTATCGTGTCAGCGGCGACTCACCGATTATTGAAGCGCTAAAGCGGGCAGCGGAAAATGGGAAGCAAGTCACAGTACTTGTGGAACTAAAGGCGCGTTTTGATGAAGAAAATAACGTCCAGTGGGCAAAAGAGCTAGAAAAATCGGGCTGCCACGTTATTTACGGCATTACCCATTTAAAAACTCATAGCAAAATTACACTTGTCGTAAGGAAGAAAAATGAAAAAATTGAAAGGTTTGTTCATTTAAGTACGGGTAATTATAATGATGCGACAGCGAAAGTGTATACAGACCTAGGACTTATTACGGCTAATAAAAAAATAGGTGAAGATGCGACAAACTTTTTTAATTATTTAAGCGGGTATATGGAAAAGCCGGATTTTCATCATTTATCTGTAGCCCCATTTGACATTCGACGTGATTTTATTAAGTTAATTGAAGATGAAATTCGCTTCCATAAACAACACGGAAATGGCAGAATTATCGCGAAAATGAACTCGCTAACAGATAAAGAGCTCATTATGAAGTTGTATGAAGCATCACAAGCGGGTGTAAAAATTGATTTAATCGTTCGCGGAATTTGTTGTCTGCGCCCGCGCATTCCGGGGGTAAGCGAAAATATACGAGTGCGCAGCATTGTCGGCCGATTTCTTGAGCATAGCCGGATTTATTATTTCCATCACAACGGAGAAGATAAAGTATTTTTATCATCAGCAGACATGATGACGCGGAATATGGAAAAGCGCGTGGAAATTTTATTCCCCATTTTGGCAGAACATTTGAAGAAGCGAATCATGAAAATATTATCGATTATGCTTTCAGACAACGTAAAAGCGCGGGAACAAGACGAGCATGGCAATTATCATTATGTGGAGCGTCGTGAGGGAGAAGAAGAAATCGACAGTCAATTAGTGTTATTCAGCATGGCCTATACGGTAAGTGAAGATGAGGAATAAGGAAGCCCAGAGTAAGTATGGGCTTTTTTCTCTTTAGAAAAAAGGGAGAGCATGATGAAATCAGCTTTGGAAAACCAGCCTTGCTGTTTTCTTTGGTGGAGCAGCAGGCTCGTTATGTTGTTATATTTTAGGAATATACTTTCCTTTATCTACTTTACTGGCAAATATAGCAGACTCATTTCTTCCTGGAATCGTTACAGCATACTCAACCCGAAACAAAATAAAAGATTGGATAAAAAAGGTGTCGGTACCGGTTTTTGCGGTGGGTTTACAACGATGTCAACGTTCAGCAAGGAAGCGTTTGAACTGTTGGCAGGAGGGAATTTGCTGAAAGGGATCTTTTATATAATACTATCATTAGTTGGTGGTATTCTTTTTTGCTCGTTTGGATTCTTAATCGGAACAAAGAGAAATAAAGGGTGAAACATAATGGAAATAATCGCTGTTTCTGGGGTATACTGTCGCTGTTTATGTGGTAGGTGGTGAGAGAAAATCCGTTTTAAATCATTGCCGTTAGCCACCTTACTGATTAACCGGTCAGGTTCATTGGCATTTGGAATGGTAGCAGGGGTATCTGCAAAATATGAAGTAGCAGTTTCTAAAGCATTAACGGTTAGTTTTTAGGAGCTTTCACCACTTTTTCAACGTTTAGTGTAGAAGTTGTTCAGCTATTAATAAGAAAACAGTACAGAACAGCCATCGCTTATATCATTCTTTCAATGTTTGGAAGTATTGTTTTGGCTTGCTTACTTGGTCATAAGAGGCTGACCCATAAGTGTCTGACCTCACGTACATTTCACAATATATCGTTATATTGTGTTGTGGGATCTGACACTTTGGTTTGGGTCAGCCTCTTTGATGTTTTAACGTAAAGACGGTTAATTCAGGGAGAGAGAAGAAGCGAAACGGCATTCTTGTTGTTCCTAGACCACGGTTTACATATAACGTTAAATCATTAATTTTATAGAAACCTTCGTAGTATTTTACTGCCAGCGGCGGAGTAACAAGCGGGCCTAGGAACGGAATTTGTATTTGCCCTCCATGGCTATGTCCTGAAAGCTGCAAATGAACTGGGAAAGAAGCAGTTATATTGGCACCATCTGGTTCGTGTAGCAAAGCAATCGTATATGTGTTTGGAGGGATATCTCTTGTCATGGCAGAGAAGTTCGGTTTTCCAAGCATCATATCATCAAGTCCGGCAATTGCAATTTTACTTTTATCTAAAAGCTCAATGATGACGTGTTCATTGATGAGCGTTTTAAAATTTGCCCTGTTCATAATGTCTAAATAAATCTCAGTGCCATATCCGCCATGGTCGTGATTTCCGTAAATGCTAAATTTTCCAAGACGTGCTTCAATTTTTTTGAGAATAGGAATAATTTGCTTCGTGTCCGGATATTTATTCGGTTCATCAATTAAATCTCCAGTGAAGACAACTAGATCAGGATTGAGTTCGTTGATTTTGTGAACAATGCGCTCCAATTGTTTTAAATCATAGAAGTGACCGAGATGAGTGTCGCTAAATTGGACAATTTTTACACCGTCAAAACTTTTTGGGATTAGCGGATGGGAAATGACATGGTTGGTTGTGACAAGCTGTTTCGGTTCGATAAATCGTGCATATAAATAGCCGATTGTTGTAGATACAAAGCCGCTAATCATAAACGAAAGACTTTTTTTTAAAAATTGTCTTCGTGTATATAGTTGTTTCATTTTTCTATCCCAATCAGGTACCATTTTATTATTCATGCATTCCACTCCGTACGACCTTTCGCAATAACTTTATTAATTATATATGGAAACAGACAAAGTGAAAAGCGGCAAAGGTATGAAAGAAATATTAGAAAATTTAGTTTATTTATAGTAAGATGAAAATGAATGAATAATCAGTCATTTTCAGGGGGAGAGCGATATGAACGAAAAGGTGATTATTATTACAGGTGGTTCAAGTGGAATGGGCAAATATATGGCGAAGCGATTTGTACAAGAAGGGGCTAATGTCGTTATTACCGGAAGAAGATTAGAGGCTTTAGAAGAAACAAAAAAAGAAATTGAATCACAGGCAGGGAAAGTGCTGCCGATTCAGATGGATGTACGTGACCCTGAACTTGTTGCAGAAATGGTTAGACGCACGGATGAAGAATTCGGACGAATTGATGCGCTTATTAACAATGCGGCAGGAAATTTTATTTGTCCAGCCGAAAAACTTTCGATTAACGGCTGGAATAGCGTCATTAATATTGTTTTAAATGGAACTTTTTATTGCAGCAGAGAAGTAGGAAACTACTGGATTAATAAGGGCCAGAAAGGATCGATTATCAATATGGTTGCGACATATGCATGGAACGCTGGAGCGGGTGTGATCCATTCGGCATGTGCCAAAGCTGGAGTATTGGCAATGACGAGAACGCTGGCTGTCGAGTGGGGAAGAAAGTACGGTTTCCGCGTTAACGCCATTGCACCAGGACCTATTGAACGGACAGGGGGAGCAGAACGGCTTTGGGAATCAGAAGAGGCTGCACAGCGAACGTTGAATAGCGTCCCGCTTGGCCGTTTAGGCACGCCGGAGGAAATTGCCGCACTTGCTTCATTTTTACTTTCCGAAGAAGCAGCATACATTAACGGTGAGTGTATTACCATAGACGGTGGACAGTGGTTGAATCAATATCCATTTTAAAAAAGAAGGCTGACCAAAAAGTGTCTGACCTTACGCGAAATCCATCATATATAGTGTTCTTATCCAATGTGATGTCCTATATATGGTGGTTGTAAGGTATGATACTTTGCTTTAGGGTCAGCCTCATTTTTTAGGTGATTCATGAATGAACCTTTATGAAGAGCGACAGTTAAAAATCATATTGCCGTTCTTGTTAGCTTGATATAGCTAAGAAAAGCAGCTCATCAAGTATGGAATGTGGTATAATAATATGAAAAACAGCGAGAGTGACAAAAGGAGGGAAGTGCATTGGATCCACTTGATATTATGACCCACTTGCACGATGTCATTCCGTATTACCAGGCGATATTTAGCGCGGATGAGCACTGTGTTATCGGTTATGAAGTGTTAGGGCGATTTCGAATCGGTAAAGATGTTGTCAGCCTTGGTCCGTTTTTTCAAGATGAGACGATTCCGGAAGAATTTCGAACGGAAGTGGATTATGTTGTCACATCAAAAGCGCTTGATTGCTTTTTAGCTTCGTCTGATCCGTCCACACTTATTTTTATTAACCGTGATGCGAATCTGCTAATGCTGGACCGTGGAGAATCTTTTTTACAAATGTTGCTACATTATCAAGCGAAAGGATTGTCGCTTGAACGAATTGTGCTAGAAATTACAGAACATCATTTTAAAGGAGACATCCATCAATTAAGTCATTTATTAACATATATGCGTACATATGGAGTGAAAATAGCGGTCGATAATATCGGAAAAGAGAGCAGCAATTTGGATCGTATCGGTTTGTTGTCACCCGATATTTTAAAAATTGACTTAGGGGAATTGCTCAAAACATCAGTCAATCATTCTTATCATGATGTGTTGTATTCGATTTCTTTATTAGCAAGAAAAATCGGCGCAACTTTATTGTATGAAGACATTGAAGCAGCTTTTCAGCTACAATATGCTTGGCGCAATGGAGGCCGTTATTATCAAGGGTATTATTTAGCTAGACCAGCTGCCCATTTATTGGAACGAGATTATTTAAAAGAACGATTGCGTGAGGAGTTTCATCAGTTTATTCTGTATGAGAAGAAAAAGCTGCAAACGCTATATAACATTTCCAAGCAATTTCAGCAACGGTTGACTGTTTTATTAAACAAATATAAAAAAGTAACTAATTTTAATGAATTAATCTGCTTTCTTGCTGAAGAGTTAAGTGACAGCTGCTTTCGAATTTACATTTGTGATGAAGATGGGTTTCAACAATCAGCGAACCTTTTTAAAAATAAGGAAAAATGGGAATTACAACCCCAATATTATATGAAAAATTGGAGTTGGCGTCCATATTTTTTAGAAAATATTTTCCGAATGCGTTCACGAAAAAGCGGTATCCTTTCTGACTTATACAGCGATATTGAAACAGGAGAAACGATTCGGACATTCTCCTATCCAATCGATGAAAAACATTATTTGTTTATTGACCTTACTTATGATTATTTATTTGAAAATGATGGCCACCTATGAATGAATAAATTCGCCTCTATGTGGGAAAGTAAGCGTGAGGTGAATTGATGATGATACAGTTTGCACTAGTCATGTCAGTTGTTGCTTTCTTAGTTGCTACGGTAGGATTCATTTACACGTACTCGATTGGAAGAAATCAAAAATTTCAAGGAGAGTATGATACAGAGATAAGCGAAAAAGTACAGGAGCATCCGTATTTGCGTAATCCTGTATTTTTGGCATGTATCATTGCCACCGGAGTAGCGATTGCTTCCATTATTTATTTTGCTCTGAATTATACATGGTAACGAGACTAAAATGTAGGGGCTGACCCATAAGCGTTTGACCTCACGTGCGTTCCACAATATTCATTTATCTATATATTGTGCTGTGAGCTGACACTTTGCTTTGGGTCAGCCTTTTTATTTGTGGCTACAGGCCTAAAATTTTTTCTAATGCCGGCAAATCGAATCCGGTCACAACTTCATCACCCACAACGATTGTAGGGGTGGAATATGAACGGTAAACATTGATTAAACGATTGCGTGCTGCTTTATCCTTCGAAACGTCGAACTCCTCGAAATCAATTTGATGATGCCGCAAAAATTCTTTCACCACTTTACATGGCGGACAGTCTGGTTGTGTATATACGGTAACTTTTTTTTCGTTCATTCGATTTCCTCCATCAATCAATGTAAATTTTATGATAAAAGTTTTTTAATCATCTCAAATTGTAAGTAAAATCGTATATAATGTCACGTGAAAAAAAGTGAAGGTGGGAAAATCATGAATGGGTGGCTTATTTTTATTACTGCGTTAAAACTTGGCTTGACCTCTTTTGGCGGGCCCGTTGCCCACTTAGGCTATTTTCATGAAGAATACGTGAAACGTCGAAAATGGCTGGATGAAAAAACATATGCTGATTTAGTGGCTCTTTGTCAGTTTTTGCCCGGTCCTGCTAGCAGCCAGGTTGGAATTGCTATCGGTACAATGCGCGGCGGGCTGGCTGGTGGAATATTAGCGTGGCTTGGTTTTACATTGCCGTCCGTCATGATATTAATCGCTTTTGCTTATTTTGTCGAAACATTTCATGTTCAGCGTGCAGGTTGGTTGACAGGTCTTAAATTAGTAGCGGTTCCCATTGTTGCCCAAGCAGTGTTTGAAATGGGGAGAAAGTTGACTCCGGATCGGTTAAGAATCACGATTGCTGCAGCAGTCGCTTCAATCAGTTTGCTATTTCCATCGCCGCAAATTCAGCTTGTGCTGTTAGTGTTAAGCGGTCTTATTGGTTTTTTCCTTTTGCAGCATAATGAAAGTAATTCGAGTTTTATTTTTCAAAGTCAAGTATCAAAACGAGTTGGTATTGCTTCAATAAGTCTTTTCTTTTTATTTTTGTTTTGCCTTCCGCTGCTAAGGCAATTTACAGAAATGAAGTGGATCGCCTTATTTGACAGTTTTTATCGCGGAGGTTCTCTTGTATTTGGCGGGGGCCATGTCGTTTTGCCGCTTCTTGAAAAGGAATTTGTGCCTATTTGGCTGACGCATGAGCAATTTTTAGCTGGATACGGAGCAGCACAAGCCGTGCCGGGGCCGTTGTTTACCTTTGCCAGTTATCTCGGAACGGTCATCGATGGTTGGCAAGGTGCGCTTTTGGCGACTGTAGCTATTTTCTTGCCGTCTTTTTTCCTTGTATTGGGCGTGCTTCCTTTTTGGAATATGTTGCGACAAAACAAGCAAATTCAATCCATCTTTAGCGGAGTTAATGCTGGAGTAGTCGGCATTCTTCTCGCTGCGCTATATGATCCGATTTGGACCACTTCTATCGTTTCGCCGCTTCATTTTACTATCGCTTTTGTTTGTTTTGTGCTGCTGATTTTTTGGAAGTGGCCGTCATGGTTTGTGGTTATCGTTTCTGCGTTGCTCGGCGGCATCTTTTTGTAAAAAATGAAATGGGAAGAATCCTTTTTTGAGAAGGGTGTATTCTAAATAAAAGAAGGTCCCTTTGCTAAAGAAAGGAGAGGTTCAATGTCGCAGTTGTTAGGAATTATTAAGCGATTAATGAGTATGCAGGAGCAACAAGTAAGCGGAAACGAACCACCGCAGCGACACTTCGAAGTAAATGGCGAAAAAAAGTGCAGTGTTACGTATCAGGGGAAGACTGACACATTTGTTCTCGAAGTGTATGAAAAAGGTGGTAAAACGAAATATTATCAATTTGATAATATTGATATGATTGCGATTGAAATTTTTGAACTATTACAAATGTGAGGCGAAATGAAGTGAATAAACCGGTAGTTATTTGTCCAAATTGTCATAAGCAAGCGGATCTAGAAAAGGTTTTGACCGCTCAGTCGAATCAAAATGTTATTTATACATGTCCAGCTTGTCAGTTTATGCTACGAAATATTCATACGAGCAAAGGATAAAGAGGTTGTCTTAACAAGAGTCGGTCCTCTCAATAGCAATATTTCGGAAAAAGAATCCCGAATATTGTCAGTGGTTGAGGGGACAGACCTTGATGAGACAACCTTCTATTTTTTATATATATCTTTGATTTTTTTGCATATGTATATAAGTAAGACACTCACGAACAATGAAGGAGTGGCAAAATGGATTTTAATACGTTTTTTAATACTATAGAAAGTAAAATGTCATTTGAAATCGTGATGGAGCGGTTAAAACAATTTATCGGAATAGCCCCAAAACATCATTACGTTTTATCCATTGGCACAGACTCACAGGTGCACAAAAATGAAACTCGTTTCGTCACTGCGATTCATTTGCATCGAGTCGGAAAAGGAGCATGGGGGTGCGTACACTCATACATCATTCCGCGTGCCATTCACAATGTTCGTGAAAAAATTTCATATGAGACGATGTTGAGTCAAGAAGTAGCTTACTTGTTTGTTTCTAAGCGACTAGGAGAGCTGATAGAATTATTAGTTCCTTATAAGCGCGATGGAGCCGATCTTACTTTTCAAATTCATCTTGATATTGGACAAAAAGGAACAACGAAGGAATTCATTCAGGAAATGACAGCAAAAATAGCTGCAATGGGAATTGAACCAATCATTAAACCAGAAGCGTATGCAGCATTTAGCTATGCCAATAGATACACAAAATAAATATGGATAGTATTTATTGTAAAATACATTTTAAAAAAAGGAAGGGAGAAATGGTGATGGGGAAAGCGTTGTTTGAACAGCTGTCGGTAGAAGAACAAGAATTACTGCTTCATCTTTTGTTCAATCAAGACTATGCTCTTGAGTTAGTTAGCTGCGAACTTTATGACATTGAAAATGGCCATAAGCAAGTGGAGGAAACACATTATAAAAAGCTGATAAAGTTATATGATCGGCTGAGAGAGACATCGATGTAAAAGGATGTCCGTAAAGTAAAATGTCAGACCCTACCATGGGATACACATGAGACTTATGGGCAGTCTTTTTAAATTTTATTAAAACGCTTTCTTCCTGATTGTAATACAATAATTATTAAGGAATGTTGTAAATGTGGTAAACTATAAAAGAGAAAAAGTTTTATAGAAAGATGTTCGGGAGAAAGGCGGAAGCAACATGATTAGTTTTGACAGCAAAGAATTTTTAGATAAAAAAGTTGCACAATTTCTCATCCCTTCTGACAAGGTAGCACATGTACAAATTGGTAATTACCTAGACCATGCTTTATTAGTGTTAACGAAGACAGGCTATTCAGCGATTCCGGTATTAGACTCATCGTACAAATTACATGGGCTCATCAGTATGACGATGATTATGGATGCTATTTTAGGCTTGGAAAGAATTGAATTTGAACGGTTAGAAAAAATGAGAGTGGAAGAAGTGATGAACAAGGATATTCCGAGGCTTTTGTTACATGACCATGTAACGAAAGGATTGGAACTCGTTGTCAATCACCCGTTTGTCTGCGTCGAAAATGAAGATGGTTACTTTGAAGGGATTTTTACAAGAAGAGAAGTATTGAAACGGCTGCATAAACAAGTAAGGCGTTTAAACCATTACGTTTAATGATAAGGGAGGCTGTCTTGAAGGCAACAGACTACTCAACGACAATATGGCGATAAATATTGTATAGTTTGAAGCAGTCTAGCCTATATGACAGCTTCTTTTAATTTGCAACCTTTATAACTAGTTGAATAATCAAAAGCATTGTTACAGCATTTAAAATCATTTGTAAGTGGCGCTTTTTTAATTTATTAGCTATACGAATAGAAGTTTGTGCCCCAATCAGCGATCCTGTTGCTAAAAAAACGGCAACTTTCCAATTAAAATGACCAGCAGATAAATAGGTGCAAAAGGCACCGCAGCAACTAAGAAATGTTTGAAATCTCGTAAAGGCAATAGCAGATAAATATTCAAATCCATTGCGCAAGTACGTATACATTAACAGTGCAGCCTGTCCTGGTCCAAACATTCCGTCATAGATCCCAATTCCATACAGTACAGGATATAGTTTTTTAGGAATCGTGACAGCGGTTTGACGGGTATTTTTCTGTTTTTTAAGTAGCTGCAAAGTTAACGCAAAACTTAATAAGCCGATCGCGATGAATGTCATAGTTTTTTCTGACAAAACTGAAGCGATGATTCCCCCGGTTATCCCACCGCCGAGGCTAATTGGAATCAGCCAGACCGCTTTTCGCCATTGAATTTTCTCTTGACGGAGCAAAACAAAAAAACTTGAAAAGGAGCTGAGCATATTTGAAAACTTCGCTGCTGCAATCGCTTGATGGATCGGAATTCCCGTTATGAGCATTGCGGGCATTCCAATTAATCCTCCCCCTCCTGCAAGCGTTCCGATGAAAGACGTAGCAAATCCGATAAAAATAAGCACTAAAAATTCCACTATTTTCTCCTCCTTTCTTCATTCGTTTTTAAAATCATTGTATGTGAGTTTATTTGATAATGAAATTTTAAAAAATTTAGCATATACTATAAGAAAAACTTATTAAAAGGTGAGATTGTGAACTTTTCTGAATATGAGATTCTCGTTGTTTTAGCAGAAGAGCTCAATATGCGAAAAGCCGCCGAACGTCTGTTTATATCGCAGCCAGCCTTATCACAGCGTTTACAAACGATTGAGCGAAATTGGAATGTAAAAATTTTTTTACGTTCTCAGCGTGGATTAATATTAACGCCGGCTGGTGAAAAAATTGTCTCTTTGTCAAAAGAAGTAGTAGCATCTACCAATCGAGTGAAAGATGAGCTGCAGCAGTCTGAAGGTAAGATAAACGGGACATTAAAGCTTGCGGCTGCTTCGATTATCGCTCAACATTGGCTTCCCAATGTGCTGAAAGATTTTACGGCAACGTATCCGAGCGTAAAAATTTCGCTTATTACTGGTTGGACAAGCGAAATGATGACGGCGATGTACGAAAGCGATGTACACGTTGCTATTGTTCGCGGCCGGCCGGAATGGAACGGAATGATCCGCCGCTTATTTACGGAACAATTGTTTTTAGTCGATAAGGAAATTCAACGATTAGATGATGTTTTTACAACGGAGCGACCGTTTATTCAATTTAAAAGCGATTCAACATATCATCAACAAATTCAACATTGGTGGTATGAACGATATCGTACTTTTCCACAGCGAACGATTGTTGTAGATCAAATTGAGACTTGTAAGCAGCTCGCATATGCTGGAATTGGTTATGCGATTTTGCCGGAGATTGCGATTAAAGAAATTGGCGATGATATGATAAAAATTCCGCTGACTGATCAAAAAGGACAACCGGTGACAAGGGATACATGGCTCATCGGTTCTGACTTGTCGTTTCAACTGCCACAAGTGCAAGCGTTTGTCGGTATCATTGATAAGCACATTGCCTGATTTTTTAGCTTGTCAACTTTATTGCAGTTTGCTAAAGTGAAAAAGAAGAAAGCAGAGGGAGGAAGTATATATGAAAATGATGGATGCAAATGAGATTATTTCATTTATTCAAAATAGTAAAAAAGCGACGCCGGTTAAAGTATACATAAAAGGAAATCTAGAAGGAATCGATTTTGGAGCAAGTGCAAAAACATTCATTACTGGCAATACCGGGGTTGTGTTTGGCGAATGGCAAGAAATTCAAGCTGCTCTTGAGGCAAATAAAGATAAAATTGAAGATTATGTTGTTGAAAATGACCGCCGTAATTCTGCTATTCCGTTGTTAGACTTGAAAGGAATTAAAGCTCGCATTGAGCCGGGCGCAATCATTCGTGATCAAGTCGAAATCGGCGACAATGCCGTTATCATGATGGGAGCTGTTATTAACATCGGAGCTGTTGTTGGAGAAGGTACAATGATTGATATGAATGCGGTGCTTGGCGGTCGTGCAACAGTTGGTAAAAACTGCCATATAGGAGCGGGAGCTGTATTAGCAGGTGTCATCGAACCACCTTCTGCAAAGCCTGTTATTGTAGAAGATGATGTTGTAATTGGTGCTAATGCTGTTATTTTAGAGGGAGTAACCGTTGGAAAAGGAGCGGTTGTTGCGGCAGGAGCCGTTGTTATTGAAGATGTTCCGCCATATACGGTAGTTGCCGGTGTGCCAGCGCGCGTCATTAAACAAATCGATGAAAAAACAAAGGCAAAAACAGAGATTAAGCAGGAACTTCGTCAATTATAAGAAAAGCGGAAGCGAGCGTGGATTTACTCCACGCTTTTTTACAAGGAGGAAAAGAATGTGGAGCAACTAAATCGTTTTGTGGAGATTCGCCGTGATTTACATAAAATTCCCGAGTTAGGTTTTCAAGAATTTAAAACACAGCAATATTTGCTGAATTATATTGGAACATTGCCACAGGAACGATTGGAAGTAAAAACATGGAAAACAGGAGTCTTTGTTAAAGTACGTGGGACAGAGCCGTCGAAGATGATTGGTTATCGAGCGGATATCGACGGGTTGCCTATTAGCGAAGAAACAGGTCTGCCTTTTGCTTCAGAGCATGAAGGAAAAATGCATGCCTGCGGCCATGACTTTCATATGAGCATTGCTCTTGGAGTGTTGACCCATTTTGCCCATCACCCAGTGAAAGATGACTTATTGTTCGTATTCCAGCCTGCAGAAGAAGGGCCGGGCGGGGCTTTGCCAATGTTAGAAAGCGAGATTATGCAACAATGGAAGCCGGATATGATCATCGCGCTTCATATCGCTCCCGAATATCCTGTTGGTACCATTGCCACAAAGGAAGGATTATTGTTCGCCAATACTTCCGAGTTATTTATCGACTTAAAGGGTAAAGGGGGGCATGCCGCATTTCCGCATTTAGCAAACGATATGGTTGTTGCTGCTTGTTCTCTTGTGACGCAGCTACAGTCAATCGTATCACGCAATGTCGATCCGCTTGACAGTGCTGTTATTACAATTGGAAAAATTTCTGGGGGTACAGTGCAAAATGTAATCGCTGAGCATGCTCGGCTTGAAGGAACCATTCGCACTTTATCTGCTGAGTCGATGAAAAAGGTAAAAGAACGAATTGAAGCGATTGTCAAAGGAATTGAAATCGGCTACCAATGTGAAGCGACAATTGATTACGGCTCTATGTATTACCAAGTGTATAATGCTGAACAGCTAACAAATGAATTTATGAGCTTTGTTAAGGAGCATACAAATGTCGAAGTTGTTCGTTGCAAAGAGGCGATGACGGGTGAAGACTTTGGATATATGCTTGCACAAATTCCAGGATTTATGTTTTGGTTAGGAGTTAATTCACCATACGGACTTCATCATTCTAAACTTTCCCCTGATGAAGGTGCGATTGAAACGGCGATTCGTTTGTTAGTTTCTTATCTTATTTGGAAAGCGAATGAATAATTTGCATATTTTCTCCTTACTTGAGACACATTACTTAAGTGAGGAGGTGGATGGACGATGGCGAAAATCGGTGTTGAACAATCATTAACAAACGTACAGGAAGCATTGAGAGAAAGAGGACACGAGGTCGTTCCGCTTCGTCAAGAAAGCGATGCAAAAGGATGCGATTGTTGCGTAGTCACGGGTCAAGACTCCAATGTAATGGGCATTCAAAATGCAGTGACTTCTAGTTCAGTCATTGAAGCGAGCGGTTTAACAGCTGAGGAAGTTTGTCAAAAAGTTGAGGAAAAACTGCGCTAAAACAACACAAATCAAAGAACGAGGCTGCCTCATTCTTGGCGGGAAGGCCTCGTTTTTTTAATAGAGCGATTATTAACTTTTGTTCAGCTGGTCCAATGCTTCTTTTAAGGATTTGCGCAGTTTGCGTTCTATTTCCCACTGAGCCATGTTTTCCGTTTTAGCAATAACGCGAATAACCACTTCTGATGTCCCCAAGTTTTGTACTCCTAAAACATTTGGTCCTTCAATAATTTTCGGTTCCTGTTGTGCAAGAAGATTACATTTATTTTGAAGTGTTTTAATGGCTTCATCAATATTTTGCTCATAAGGAATACTTATGTCGACAAGGGCGCGCATGTTTCCGCGCGAATGATTGCTTAATGTTGTAATCATGCGATTCGGAATATAGTGTAAAGTACCGTCAAAGCTGCGAATTTGTGTTGTCCGAAGACCGATTGCTTCAACGATGCCAGAAAAATTACCTGTGGTTACATAATCCCCAACATCAAGCTGTTTCTCAAGCAATAAAAAGAATCCTGTAACAACATCGCTGACAAGTCCTTGAGCACCAAATCCGACAGCTAAGCCAACAACACCGGCTCCTGCTAAAATCGCAGTTGCTTTAATGTTGAAAGTTTGTAATATCATTACCGCAAAAATAAACGCAAGTGTATAGGAGAAAATATTTGATATTAGAGACTGTAATGTTCGGCTTCTCCCATTAGATATATTCTGATGCTCTTTAATACGCTGGAATACACGATTAATCAATTTTATTCCAAGTTTTTTAATCGTTATGTAGGCAATGTAGATAGCGAGCAACTTTAGGATAATAGTGCCGAAATTTGTGAAAAGGGAAGACCAATCAAAATTCCACTCATTCTGATTCATATTTTTACGCCTCCTTTCTTTTGTTAGAACACGTATTAGTTTTTTACAAAATAACAAAAACATATGCACAAACCATTTGATCTACAGTAAAAATGCTAATTGTTTTGTGTTGGAACTAAAAAATGTTACACTGATTTTAGAGAATGGGTTTAAAGACAAGATGTCTAGGGAATATCTAAATTGAAGCAGTCAGGAAATAAAAAATTAATATTTATTTAAATTAATTATCATTTAATATTGACTAAAAATACTTTTGTCTATTATAATTCTAAATGAAATGATGTTATTTAATTGAGAAAATCATTGGTAGTTTTCTCAATTAAAAATATTTTATGGAGGGATTACATATGGCAGAACGTATGGTAGGTAAACAAGCTCCACGTTTTGAAATGAAAGCTGTTTTACCAAACGGTGAATTTGGTACAGTAAGCCTTGAAGAAAACATGAAGAAAGGCAAATGGACAGTACTTTTCTTCTATCCATTAGACTTCACATTCGTATGCCCAACAGAAATTACAGCGATTTCTGATCGTTACGACGAATTTGAAGATTTAGATGCAGAAGTAATCGGTGTATCAACTGACTCTGTATATTCTCATCAAGCATGGATTAAAACTCCACGCTCAGAAAATGGCCTTGGTGAAATCAAATACCCATTAGCAGCTGATACAAATCATGCTGTTTCTCGTGACTACGGCGTATTAATTGAAGAAGAAGGTATCGCTCTTCGTGGCTTGTTCATCATCGACCCAGAAGGTGAATTAAAATACGCAGTAGTTCACCATAACAACATCGGTCGTGACGTTGATGAAGTATTACGTGTTCTTCAAGCGTTACAAACTGGCGGTCTTTGCCCAGCAAACTGGAAACCAGGTCAAGCAACTCTTTAATGGATAAAAAACAAAAGGTCTAACGTAACGTTAGACCTTTTATCGTACATAATAACAAGGGAAGTTGCCTGCTTTTTTCAAGGATGAAGGAAGCGGGACGACGAGCTTGAACAATATGGAGGGAACGAAAGATGAAATTACGCGAGCCAATGCCGGAGTTAACAGGAGCGACTGTTTGGTTAAATGGAGAAGTGAAGAAAGAACAATTAATAGGGGACAAACCGACGCTTATTCATTTCTGGTCGGTTAGCTGCCATCTTTGTAAAGAAGCGATGCCTCAAGTAAATGAATTCCGTGACCGGTATAAGGATCAATTGAATGTTATCGCGATTCATATGCCGCGTTCAGAAAATGATTTAGATATCGAACAGGTAAAGAAAGTGGCAGAAGAGCATGGAATTACACAGCCAATTGCCGTTGATAATGAACATAAAATAACAGATGCATTTGAAAATCAATATGTTCCTGCTTACTATGTGTTTGATGCTGAAGGAAAACTTCGTCATTTCCAAGCGGGCGGAAGCGGCATGAAAATGTTAGAAAAACGCGTCAACCGCGTTCTTGAGGAAAATAAGAAAACAGAATAGAAATCATGAAAGAAAGCTGACTCATGGGTGTCTAACTTCATACGCAACCCATCATACATTGAGATCTTATATATTTTGGTTGCGAGATTGGACACTTTATTTGGGTCAGCTTTTTTTATGTTGTTTGTAACCATTGTTTATCTAAAAACGTCAATTATGGTAAAAATGTAAAATTAGGAGGAGGCACATGAAATGGGGGAAAATCCTGCTTGTCGGTCTGATTGTTTTCATGAGCATAGCTGGCTGTTCATCAAGCAAGAAGGAAGAATTCAGTCAGAAGGCAAAGTCTACGAAAGATACAGTCATCACAGAACCGCAAGAAATGGAGAGAGAAATAGATGAGCAAAATCCGGAACAAAAAGTGATCCAATCCGAAAATCGGATGGTTATTTATCATGCAGAAATTCGTATGGAAGTAAAGGAGTTTCAAAAAGTTCAGCAAACGATTGAGCAGCTTGTGCAAAATCAAGGAGGATACATCGTTCAAGAGAATGTTTATGAAAGTGAAGATAATCGTTTAGAGGGCACAGTGACGACACGTATACCTCAAGCGAAGTTCCAAACGTTTTTAAGGCAATTGGAAAAACTCGCGATGAAAGTTCATTCTCGTCATGTTACAGGTGAGGATGTAACAGAAGAATTTGTTGACTTAGAATCAAGGTTAAAATCGAAACAAGCGGTTGAAGAAAGACTTTATCAATTTTTGAAAGAGGCAAAAGATACAAAGGACTTGCTCGCCATTTCGAACGATTTAGCAAGAGTGCAGGAAGAAATTGAACAAATTAAGGGAAGAATGAAATATTTGCAAAATCAATCGGCTTTATCGACAGTTACGATTCACCTTTTTGAAAATAAAGTAATTGTTCCAGATTTAGAGAATAAGGATTTAAATACATGGGAAAGGACGAAAAAACAATTTATATCGAGCATAAATCTTTTGCTTTCATTGTTTTCAGGTCTTATTGTATTCATCATTGGTAATTTACCTATTTTCGTTGTATTCATGATTTTAATTGGTTTATTGATTTTCTTTGGAAAAAACATCGTAAAACAGAAAAAATAATATAAGTAAAAAAGCTGGAGATTGAAAAATCTCCAGCTTTTTTACATAAACATCTTTGTGATGTTTGTCACAAAAAATTCATGTTCCCCTTCTTCCAAAAGCTTATTATAGATTTACAATATTAATACAATTGATATAGTGAGAACTCGAGAGGAGTGATGATCGATGGAACTGGATAACGTTATGTTAGCGAGATTATTAACAACGACAACACTTGCTTTTCATATCATTTTTGCGACGATTGGTGTTGGTGTACCAGTAATGATTTCAATTGCTGAATATATTGGCATTAAGCGTAAAGATCCGCATTATTTATTGCTGGCACGGCGCTGGACACGAGGATTTGTCGTGACGGTTGCTGTCGGTGTCGTAACGGGAACGTGCATTGGTTTGCAGTTATCTCTTCTTTGGCCGAGTTTTATGAAGATTGCCGGACAAATTATTAGTTTGCCGCTCTTTTTGGAAACGTTCGCTTTCTTCTTTGAGGCCATTTTTTTAGGAATTTATTTATATACATGGGATCGATTTAAAAAGCCGCTTTATCATTGGTTATTGTCAATTCCTGTTATTATTGGTTCCAGCGCTTCCGCGTTTTTTATTACAACGGTAAACGCGTTTATGAATACACCGCAAGGGTTTCAATTAGAAAACGGAGTAATTACAGCGATTGATCCGATTCAGGCGATGTTTAATCCAGCAACTCCGTCAAAAGTGCTGCATGTGTTAACGTCAGCCTATCTTGCTTCCGCTTTGATTTTAGGAATGATTGCTGCATTCCAGCTGCTGCTGGGAAGAACAGGTGAATATTATAAAAAATCGCTTAAGCTGACAATGGTTTGTGGCTTTGTATTTGCATTTTTAACAGCAGTTGCTGGGGATATCTCTGCTAAATTTTTAGCGAAACATCAGCCGGAGAAATTAGCAGCGGGTGAATGGCATTTTGAAACGGAAAAAGGTGCTGATTTGTTACTATATGGAATTTTAGATGAAAATAATGAAGTAAAATACGCGATTCGTCTTCCAAACATGCTCAGTTTCTTATCGTTTAGTGATTTCAATGCTGAAGTAAAAGGTTTAAATGAATTTCCAGAAGATGAGCGGCCACCTGTTTGGATCCATTATATGTTTGATATTATGGTGACAATTGGAATTTATACTGTCGTTGTTCCTTTCTTATATCTGATTTTTGACAAGCTTAAAGCCTTTAACCCACATAGCAAATGGCTGCTGTGGTCGATTGTGCTTGGTGGACCACTTTCACTTATTGCCATCGAGGTAGGCTGGATTTTTGCGGAAGTAGGACGACAGCCTTGGATTTTGCGCGGATACATGAAGGTAGCGGAAGGTGCAACAACAGCAGATAACGTTGGGCTCATGTTCTTACTGTTCATCGCGCTTTATATTGTATTGGGAGTTGTATGTTCGATTGTACTTGTTAAAATGTTTAAAAATAAACCAGCAGAAGTAGAACTTGAGTATCGTTTCAATAAATGATAAGACAAAGGAAGGGGAATGAGAGGTGGAAATCCAATTAGTCGGTATTACGGTATTATGGCTATTCCTTTACGGATATTTAATTGTTGCCTCGATTGATTTCGGGGCAGGTTTTTTTGCTTATTATGGGAAATTGACTAAGCAAGATCATTTAATTAACCATTTGATTAGCCGCTATTTATCACCGGTTTGGGAAGTAACAAACGTCTTTTTCGTTTTCTTTTTTGTCGGTTTAGTCGGTTTTTTTCCTGATACGGCTTATTATTATGGAACGGCTTTGTTGATTCCTGGCAGCGTTGCACTTGTTTTATTGACGATTCGCGGCTCGTTTTATGCGTTTAGCAACTACGGTTCCAGAGAAAACAAATTGTATTTGTTTTTATATGGGGCGTCTGGTTTGTTAATTCCAGCTTCGTTATCAACGGTCTTGACCATTTCCGAAGGTGGGTTTATCGAAAAGCGTGGTGACGAAATTGTCTTTTTAGCCGATCGCTTACTTACAAGTCCGTACTCTTGGAGTGTTGTGTTTCTAGCCATTGTTAGTGTATTGTTTATTAGTGCGTCGTTTCTCACCTATTATGCGGATCGTGCAGATGATAAACCAGCGTTAGAAATTGTACGGAAATTCGCTTTGTTTTGGAGTTCGCCAACGATTATCGCTAGCTTACTTGTATTTATTGCCTTGCATGAGCATAATGTTGCTCATTTTGAAAAAATGCTTAATTACTGGTGGATGTTTGGTTTTTCGCTCATCTGCTTTTTAGTAGCATCTGGGTTGATATATTTTAGAAAGCGTTATGGAACTGCGTTTATCTTTGTAATGTTGCAATTTTTCTTTGCCTTTTTCGGTTATGGTGTTTCACATTTGCCTTATATTTTAGACCCCTATGTAACGATTTACTCAGCTTATACAAACGAAACGATGGGGATTACGTTAGTTGTCGCGTTCATTGCTGGCTTATGTTTGCTTATACCGTCACTTATTTTGTTGATGAAGCTGTTTTTATTTGATGCGGATTATGTAAAAGGTAAAAAATAAAGCTGCTTGGTTTTTCGGTTATGATAAAATGAACAGGATATAAAAAGATTTCTTAAAATGTTCAATGAGGGGATTAAGAATTTGCCGTCATTGGTCTTGGTCGCTTTGGTGGAAGTATTTGCTATACATTAAGTGAGCAAAGGATGGAAGTTCTGGCGATTGATATGGATGAGGAGCGCGTAAGTATTACATCACATGCGGTAGTAGGCGATTCGACAGATGAATCCGTATTAAAAAGTTTAGAAATTCGCAACTTTGACCATGTCATTGTTGCGATTGGTGATAACATTCAAGCAAGCATTTTGACGACGATTATTTTAAAAGAGCTCAGGGTCAAACATGTTAATGTAAAAGCAGATTATCACGAGAAAGATAAGATTAAAAAATTGGCGCTGACCAAGTCGTTCACCTAGAGAGGGATATGGGAGAACGTATTGCCCACAACATAGACTATTCAGAGTTGTCCGATGAGTACAGCATTGTCGAAATTGCGGCGAGCGTTTAGATGGGCATTCACTGCTTGAATTGGATATTCGCGCACGGTTATGGAATAAATATTGTTGCTAATGATATTATTTGTCTCACCACTAGCATCAGAAATGATCCGCAAAATTGTTATTGGGGCGGATAAAGATATTGACCGCTTTGAAGCAAAAGTAGTGAGCAACGAATAGATAACCATTTAACATAACACCCCCCATGGAATTCCATGGAGGGTGTTATTGTAATAAAAATTATCCAGCTCAGCGCCTTTTCATTCCTTATATCTCCATAATAATTGGCAAAATCATCGGTCTCCGTTTTGTTTTTTCATAGAGGAACGGTGCTAATGTATCAGTAATTTCGTTTTTAATTTCTGACCATTGATTTGTTTTACGTTCTAATACTTTCTCAAGATGTTTGGTAATGAGCGCTTGGGCGTCATTAATTAAATCCCCGGATTCGCGCATGTAAACAAATCCGCGCGAAATAATATCAGGACCTGCAGCAATTTTAAATTCTTTCATATTGATGCTGACGACAACAATGACAAGCCCTTCTTCAGAAAGGATACGACGATCGCGTAAGACAATGTTGCCGATGTCGCCAATGCCGCTTCCATCAATGTAAACGGAGCCTGACGGAATCTTACCGACGATGCCAGCCTCATCTTCACTCAAGCCTAGCACTTCGCCATTATCCATAATAAAGCAATTTTCTTCAGGTACACCGCAATCAACAGCAAGTTTCGCATGCATCCTCTGCATTCGGTATTCACCGTGAATTGGCATAAAATATTTCGGCTTCATCAAGCGAATCATAAGCTTTTGCTCTTCTTGTCCGCCGTGCCCGGAAGTATGAATATCGTTCAACGGACCATGAATAACGTCAGCTCCGGCGCGATAAAGCATATTGATTGTACGGTTGACACTTACGGTATTGCCTGGAATTGGTGAGGAGGAGAAAACGACTGTATCGCCAGGCATAATTTGAATTTGCCGGTGTGTGCCGCTAGCAATTCGCGACAGTGCGGCCATCGGTTCTCCTTGGCTTCCTGTGCATAAAATGGTTACACGGTTTGCCGGCAAGCGATTAATTTGTGCTGCATCAACAAACGTATCTTTTGGACATTTAATATAGCCGAGTTGTTGGCCAATTTCGATAGCTGCTTCCATGCTACGACCAAAGACAGCAATTTTCCGATTGTTTAAAACAGCAGCCTCTGTCACTTGCTGGAGGCGGTGGATGTTGGAAGCAAATGTCGCAAAAATAATCCTTCCTTGCACTTTGCGGAAAATATCATGAATGCTTTCACCGACGCGGCGTTCCGACATTGTAAAATGAGGAATTTCGCTGTTTGTGCTGTCAGATAGCAAGCAAAGCACGCCTTCTTTTCCTATTTCCGCCATTTTTGTTAAGTTTGCTGGTTCACCGACAGGAGTAAAGTCGAATTTAAAATCTCCCGTATGCACGATTTGTCCAGCTGGTGTTTTCACGACAATGCCATAGCTGTCAGGAATACTGTGGGTTGTTCGAAAAAACGTAACCGCTGTTTTTTGAAAACGGATCACATCGTCCTCTTTAATCTCAATCAGTTTTGTTTGGCTTAATAATCCGTGCTCTTCTAGTTTATTTCTAATAAGGCCTAAAGCAAGCTTTCCACCGTAAATTGGAACATTGACTTGGCGAAGCAAGTACGGAATGCCACCGATATGATCTTCGTGCCCATGAGTAATAAACAACCCTTTTATTTTTTCGGCGTTTTTTACTAAATAACTGTAGTCAGGGATGACATAATCAATTCCGAGCAATTCATCCTCTGGAAATTTAATGCCGGCATCGATAATGATGATTTCATCTTGGAATTGCACACCGTATGTATTTTTGCCGATTTCGCCCAAGCCGCCAAGGGCGAAGACGCCTACTTGATTTTCTTTAAGAAACTTCATATTCAAATCTCCAATACTTTAAAATCAGGATTTTGTTTTTCGTATTCTAAATGAGCACCTTCAAGCGGCTGAATATACTCGATATTAATTGTGCGGTCTTGCAGTTTTCGGCGTACTTCGCGCTCTGATTCTGCCTCAATATACAATGTTTTTGTTTTTTCTCTCACAGGCACTTCATCTGGATTTTCTTGATAGAACACTTTGAAAATCATAGTTATCTCTCTCCTTACTAACCGATTATTGCTTATAACTTTTTTTATTATATATAAAAAGTTAATGATTTTCATGTTTTTTCTATAAAAATAAAGCATAGAAAAGGTCTGTATCATCTTTGACGGAATTTGTTCTTTTCATTCATTGATGAACAATTGGACAAAGAAGAGGCTGTCTCAAAAGTAAAGGGTCAGCCCCCACAACCACAATATATCGCACATCATGTTTGGCCATTACACGATATATGGTGAATTTTGCGTGAGGTCAGACCCTTATGGGACAGCCTCTAAGCAATTGATTTTTTCCGAAGTAAATCTTTCCATTGTCGGAGCAGTTTCTTCTTGAGCTTTTTAAGCATCATCCATCACTCCTTACTTTATATTTTATCCATTTCTTAATGAAAGTAAATGTGTTCGTATTCTTGTCATTAGTATATGTGTTAGAAGTTTTGTTTTTCATGGATAAATGTGGAGTAAATAGAATGGTAAATTGTTTGACATTTCCATGTTCTTCCGTTAGCTTAATGTTATTAAACAGTGAATGGAAGGGGATTGGCGAAGTGGGGAAACTTTATGGAGCGCTTGTCGGCTTAAGCATCATTTGGGGAATGTCCTTTTTCTTTATTAAAATTCTTGTCGATGAGCTCGGAAATTGGGGAGTTAGTTTCTGGCGTTGTTTTTTTGGTGCTTTAATGCTTTTACTTGTAATGCTTGTAAAAAAGGAAGTTGTTCGGTGGCGTGAAGTACCATTTTGGCCTGTTTTCTTTGTTGGTTTGTTCAATAATGCGCTGCCTTGGGGATTGATTGCGTTAAGTGAAACACTTATTTCCAGCAGCATGGCCTCATTCATTAACGCTGCAACGCCGCTTTGGACAATGGTAATAGGATCGATTTGGTTTTCCGTAACATTAACTAAAAGGCAATGGGGTGGAGTATTTCTAGGTTTTGCGGGAATTTTTGTACTGGCAGATATAAAAATAGAAAATATTTTATCAGAAAATATTTTTGGTGTTATGATGATGATGGCAGCAACGATTTGTTATGGATTAGGCGCCCATTTATCTAAAAAATATTTACAACATTTAAGTGTCACTCATATCTCCTTTACTACATTAACAGTGGCTTCGGTCATTAGCTTTGTTTGTATGCAAATATTTAATCGTACTCCTATTCATATCATCCAATCAAGTGAGATCATTTTAGCGTTAATCGGACTGGGCGCATTTGGATCTGGAATTGCGTATTTATTGTATTATTATTTGGTGAAAGAAGGAAGTGCAGAATTTGCTTCGCTTGTTACGTATATCGTTCCTGTAAGTGCCACGTTTTGGGGAGCGTTACTGCTAAATGAAACGATTTCTACACATATGATTTTAGGCGTGCTTTTCATATTCGGGGGAGTTTATTTATCTTCATACAATCAAAGAGAGAAACAACATATAGGAGAGGTTAGAGAATTATGAAAAAGAAAATTGTATTTTTTGATATTGATGGAACGTTGTTAGATGAAAATAAAGAATTGCCTGATTCGACCGTTCAAGCGGTACAAGCTTTAAAAGATACCGGTGTTTATGTTGCTATCGCTACAGGGAGAGCGCCGTTTATGTTTGCTGATTTACGAAAGCGTTTAGGAATAGATTCTTACGTCAGTTTTAACGGTCAATATGTCGTATTTGAGGGAGAAGTTATTTATCAAAAACCGTTGAATCGGGAAAGACTTCACACTTTAAAAGAACATGCTCACGAAAATGGGCATCCGCTCATCTTTATGGATGCGGAGACAATGAGGGCAAGCATGGATAATCATCCATATATTCATGTAAGCATGGGGAGTTTGAAGTTTACTCATCCGGAGCTGGATCCGTTTTATTATGAGAACCGCGATATTTACCAGGCGCTTTTATTTTGTAAACCGGAAGAGGAACATTTATATATTCATGAATATAGTGAATTTCGTTTTGTGCGTTGGCATGCTGTATCAACGGACATTCTTCCATTTGGCGGTTCAAAAGCGGAAGGGATTAAGCGGATGATCGAAAGGCTTGGAATTAAAAAAGAGGATGTATACGCATTTGGGGACGGTCTCAATGATATTGAGATGCTTCGCTTTGTTGGGACAGGTGTAGCTATGGGGAATGCAAAAGAGGAAGTAAAAGAAGTGGCTGATTTTGTGACAAAGGATGTCGCTGAGGAAGGAATATTATACGGATTAAAGCAGCTACAATTAATTAAATAAGAGAAAAAGGAGCTGACCCATAAGTCTCTGACCTCACATGCATGTCACAATATATAGTCTATTTGTTATATTGCGTTGTGTGGTCTGACACTTTTCTCTAGGGTCAGCTTTTTTTTCGTTCATCGCTCGATAGGTATCGCATTATCAGGAACTTTAAATGGGTTTTCTTTATTAATATGATCATAAAACATAATTCCGTTTAGATGGTCGATTTCATGCTGGAATACGATAGCTGGTAAGCCCTTCAGACGAATTTTTATTTCTTCTCCTTCAAGAGTGGTACCTGTTACAGTAATTCTAGCGTAGCGGGGTACATACCCTGGCACATCGCGATCAACTGAAAGGCAACCTTCTCCGCTTGTTAAATAACATTGTTCGACGGAGTGACTGATAATTTTTGGATTGAAAAGAGCGTAACTGTATAACGTTCCCTTTTCATCTGTTACATGAACAGCGATCATTCGTTTTGACACATTAATTTGTGGAGCAGCTAAGCCAATGGCGGGACGCAGCCCATATTTTTCTGCTAATTCAGGGTTTTGGCTCATTTTTACATATTCAATTAGGCTGCGCAAAATTTCTTTATCTTCTTCTGAAGCAGGAAGAGGAACTTCTTCTGCCACTTTACGCAACGTCGGATGTCCTTCTTTAATAATATCTTTCATTGTAATCATTTCTTTCACTCCTTTTGCCCATAATGTATGATTTTAGTCTAACAAATTTTCGTTTTTGTCGTAAACTTGAACGACGGGATTTATTTTTGTATACTACTCAACAATCGACTTAAAGGTTTTTGAAATTAAAATATGAGCGAAATCTGCGGAAAAGAGATGAAAGGGGAGAGAATGGACGGTGCTACAACGAAAAGTTCGTTTATGGTTTATGTTTGTCATTGTGCTGTTTATCGCTGGTTGTAACATTCTTCCCTCAGAACATTCTTTATTATCAGCATTGGAAAAGCTGGCCAAATACGAGGAAGAATTTCATGAGCAACAAAAGCCTCTTGTCGAGTTAGAAAAGAAAGAAAAAGAAATTTATGATCGTATTATGTCGCTTGGCATGAAACAGTTCCGAGAAATTTTAAAGTTATCCGAACAAGCATTAGAGATTATTGAAAAAAGGGAAAAACGAATAAAAAAAGAATATGAGAGCATCCAGCTGGCACAAAAACAATTAGAAGAAGTAAAAAAAGAAATATCTTCGCTTTCTGATCAGCCAATTAAAGAAGATGCTTCTCATTTAGCTCAGCTGCTAGAGAAGCGATATATGACGTATGATGAATTGTACAACTATTATCAGCAAGCGTTGCAATTAGAAACCGATTTATATCGAATGTTTCAAAACAAGCAGTTAACTTTAGAACAATTAGAACAGCAAGTAGTAAAAATTAATTCCGCTTATGATGAGATTAAAAAAGCGAATGAACAGTTTAATCTCTATACGGTTCAGTATAATGAAGCAAAAAAAGCATTAATTAACAAATTAAAATAAGAGGCTGTCACATCATGACAGTCTTTTTTGTTTTATAAAAAAATTGGATGAGACAGTATTAGTACAGATTTATTTGTATAATATAACAGATTGTCGAGGATAAGTTATTTTTTTGAATTAAATGGGAATACATTAACCTAGATATATAGTAGTTTAAAGTAATTGACGATAAAAGGAATAAGGTGTAAACTTGAAATGGCGAGCAAGGGTTGTATTAATTTTTTTCTCCAAAAAATTAATACAGAATAAATCATTTCCGCTTCTTGCCAATGATCGTGTTGGCCATCAAGTCATTTAGGGCGACTATTGCAAATTTTGTCTGTGTATACACAATTTTGGGTAAATTAATGCTGTATGTGTTGTCTGCGATTTTATTTTTCATAAACAAAAGAAAGGTAGAGGTGAACGTGATGGGTGCAAAAACATCCCAATTCAATGTAAAGAAGCAGCTTGAAAAAATTGCTGAACAATTTCCAACGTTCCAAATCTTAAATGAGGAAGGCGAAGTTGTAAACGAAGCGGCAATGCCGAATTTAAGCGACGAGCAGCTAAAAGAGCTTATGCGTCGTATGGTGTACACTCGCGTACTAGACCAACGTTGTATTTCATTAAACCGTCAAGGTCGTCTCGGTTTCTATGCGCCAACAGCTGGACAAGAAGCAAGCCAAATCGGAAGCCAGTTTGCTCTTGAAAAAGAAGATTTTATTTTACCTGCTTACCGTGATATTCCACAAATGATTTGGCATGGACTTCCGCTTTATCAAGCGTTTTTATTCTCACGCGGTCATTTCCATGGCAACCAAATTCCTGAGGGTGTCAATTTGTTGCCGCCACAAATTATTATCGGCGCGCAAATCATTCAAGCAGCAGGTGTTGCGCTTGGTATTAAAAAACGTGGCGAAAAAGCGGTTGCGATTACATATACAGGTGACGGCGGAGCTTCTCAAGGGGATTTCTATGAAGGTATTAACTTTGCGGGAGCTTTCAATGTACCAGCGATTTTCGTTGTGCAAAACAACCGCTTTGCGATTTCTACACCGGTAGAAAAGCAATCTGCGGCAAAAACAATCGCGCAAAAAGCAGTAGCTGCTGGTATTCCAGGTATCCAAGTGGACGGTATGGACCCATTAGCAGTGTATGTGGCTGTGCGTGAAGCTCGTGAACGCGCTATTAATGGTGAAGGTCCGACATTAATCGAAACATTAACGTTCCGTTATGGTCCACACACAATGGCTGGTGACGACCCAACACGTTATCGTTCAAAAGAATTAGAAGACGAGTGGGAAAAGAAAGATCCGATTGTTCGTTTCCGCAAGTTCTTAGAAAAGAAAGGTTTATGGAGCGAAGAAGAAGAAACTCAAGTAATCGAACAAGCGAAAGAAGACATTAAACAGGCGATTAAGAAAGCAGACGAAACGCCAAAACAAAAAGTAACTGACTTAATGGACATCATGTACGAAAATATGCCGTTCAACTTAAAAGAGCAATATGAAATTTATAAAGAGAAGGAGTCGAAGTAAGCCATGGCGCAAATGACAATGATTCAAGCAATCACTGATGCATTGCGCATCGAGTTGAAAAATGATCCAAACGTTTTAGTGTTCGGAGAAGACGTTGGTCTTAATGGGGGAGTATTCCGTGCAACAGAAGGATTGCAAGCGGAATTTGGCGAAGATCGCGTATTTGATACTCCGCTAGCTGAATCAGGAATCGGTGGTCTTGCTGTTGGTTTAGCGGTAAAAGGTTTTCGTCCGGTCCCTGAAATTCAATTCTTTGGATTCGTATACGAAGTAATGGACTCTATTAACGGTCAAATGGCTCGTATGCGCTATCGTTCAGGCGGGCGCTTCAGCATGCCGATTACTGTTCGTTCTCCGTTCGGTGGCGGCGTTCATACGCCAGAGCTGCACGCAGATAGCTTAGAAGGATTAGTTGCACAACAACCGGGATTGAAAGTTGTCATTCCTTCTACACCTTATGATGCAAAAGGTTTATTAATTTCTGCGATTCGTGATAATGACCCTGTCATTTTCTTAGAGCATATGAAGCTTTACCGTTCTTTCCGCCAAGAAGTACCGGAAGGAGAATATACGATTCCAATCGGTAAGGCGGACATTAAGCGCGAAGGAAAAGATTTAACGATTATCGCGTATGGTGCAATGGTGCATGAATCATTAAAAGCGGCTACAGAACTTGAAAAAGAAGGAATTTCTGCAGAAGTCATTGACTTGCGTACAGTTCAGCCATTAGACATTGAAACAATCATTGCATCTGTTGAAAAAACAGGACGTGCAATCGTTGTTCAAGAAGCGCAAAAACAAGCTGGTATTGCTGCAAATGTTGTTGCAGAAATTAATGACCGTGCAATTTTAAGCCTTGAGGCTCCAGTGTTGCGTGTAGCTGCACCTGATACTGTATATCCATTCTCTCAAGCTGAGCCAGTTTGGTTACCAAACTTTAAAGATGTAATCGAAACTGCAAAGAAAGTAATGAGTTTCTAATTTTAGAGAAAACATAATAGCACTGATTAAGCATAAGGCTGACCTAAATGCGAAGTGTCAGACCTCACAACGCAATATATAGGATTATATGCACGCGAGGTCAGACACTTATGGGTCAGCCCCGAATTGAAAAAGACAATAGGAGGTCGACGAAAAGTGGCATTTGAGTTTAAATTGCCAGATATCGGTGAAGGTATTCATGAAGGTGAAATTGTTAAATGGTTCGTAAAACCTGGCGATGAAGTAAATGAAGATGATGTGCTTTGCGAAGTTCAAAACGATAAAGCAGTTGTAGAAATTCCATCTCCTGTAAAAGGAAAAGTGCTTGAAATTTTAGTGGATGAAGGAACAGTGGCAACAGTTGGCCAAACGTTAATTAAATTTGATGCTCCTGGATATGAAAATCTTAAATTTAAAGGTCAAGATCATGATGATGAACCAAAAGCAGAGGAAGTAAAAGAAGAAGCTCCAGCAGCGGCAGAAAAAGCGGCAGCTCAAACAGCTGAAGTAGATCCAAACCGCCGCGTCATTGCGATGCCTTCTGTTCGCAAATATGCGCGTGAAAAAGGCGTAGACATTCGTCTTGTACAAGGAACAGGAAAAAATGGCCGTGTGTTAAAGAGTGATATTGATGCATTCTTAGCCGGTGGTGCGACAGCTGCTGCACCAGTTCAAGAAGCTCCAGCTGCAGAGGAAAAAGCAGCTCCGAAAGCAGAAGCTAAGCCTGCTGCTCAACCAGTTGTACTTGAAGGGGAATTCCCAGAAACTCGCGAGAAAATGAGCGGCATCCGTCGCGCAATTGCAAAAGCGATGGTAAATTCCAAACATACGGCTCCACACGTTACATTAATGGACGAAGTCGACGTGACAAAGCTTGTTGCTCATCGCAAGAAATTCAAAGAAATCGCTGCGCAAAAAGGCATCAAGTTAACGTTCTTGCCTTACGTTGTAAAAGCTTTAACATCTGCGCTGCGTGAATTCCCAACATTGAATACATCTATCGATGATGCAACAGATGAAGTGATTTATAAACATTATTACAATATTGGTATTGCAGCTGATACAGACAAAGGTCTTCTTGTACCAGTTGTGAAACACGCAGATCGTAAGTCAATTTTTGCGCTTGCGAAAGAAATTAACGAGCTAGCTACAAAAGCTCGCGAAGGAAAACTCCTTCCAAATGAAATGAAAGGAGCATCTTGCACAATTACGAATATCGGTTCTGCTGGCGGCCAATGGTTCACTCCAGTAATTAACCATCCAGAAGTAGCAATTCTTGGTATTGGTCGCATTAGTGAGAAGCCAATCGTTCGCGATGGTGAAATTGTGATTGCTCCGGTATTAGCGTTGTCATTAAGCTTCGACCATCGTATGATTGATGGTGCAACAGCACAAAATGCATTAAATCATATTAAACGTTTACTAAACGACCCAGAATTATTATTAATGGAGGCGTAAAACAATGGTAGTCGGCGATTTCGCAATTGAAACTGAAACTCTTGTCGTTGGTGCAGGTCCTGGTGGTTATGTAGCAGCGATCCGCGCTGCACAATTAGGACAAAAAGTAACGATTGTCGAGAAAGCAAATCTCGGCGGTGTGTGCTTAAATGTTGGTTGTATCCCATCAAAAGCATTAATTTCTGCAGGCCATCGCTTTGAAGTTGCAAAACACTCAGAGGACATGGGAATTAAAGCAGAAAATGTGGCAGTTGATTTTTCAAAAGTACAAGAATGGAAAAACAGCGTTGTTAAAAAGTTGACAAGCGGCGTTGAAGGATTATTAAAAGGAAATAAGGTAGAAATTGTACGTGGTGAAGCATATTTTGTAGATGCGAATACAGTGCGTGTCATGACAGAAAATAGCGCACAAACATATAAGTTCCAAAATGCAATTATCGCAACAGGTTCACGTCCAATTGAACTTCCAGGATTTAAATTCTCTAAACGTGTGCTTGACTCTACTGGAGCATTGAGCTTGCAAGAAATTCCAAAATCAATGGTAGTCATCGGTGGTGGCTACATCGGTACAGAGCTTGGTACTGCATATGCAAACTTTGGTACAAAAGTAACGATTCTTGAAGGTGCTGACGAAATCCTTTCCGGCTTTGAAAAGCAAATGACCGCAGTTGTGAAGCGCCGCTTAAAGAAAAAAGGTGTTGAAGTATTTACAAATGCGCTCGCTAAAGGTGTTGAAGAACGTGAAGATGGCGTAACTGTTACATTTGAAGTGAAAGGCGAGACAAAAACGGTTGATGCTGACTATGTGCTTGTGACAGTCGGCCGTCGTCCAAATACAGAAGAGCTTGGTCTTGAACAATTAGGCATTAAAATGACTGAGCGCGGTCTTATTGAAATTGATAAACAGTGCAGAACAAGTGTACCTAACATTTACGCGATTGGTGATATTGTTGCTGGACCACCTTTAGCACATAAAGCGTCTTACGAAGGAAAAATTGCTGCAGAAGCGATTGCTGGCCATCCGTCAGAAATCGATTATCTAGCGATTCCTGCTGTTGTATTCTCTGACCCAGAATGTGCTTCTGTCGGCTATTTTGAAAAACAAGCAAAAGACGAAGGTATTGAAGTGACGACAGCAAAATTCCCATTTGCTGCAAACGGTCGTGCACTTGCGCTTAACGATGCAGATGGCTTTATGAAGCTTGTTGTGCGCAAAGATGATGGTGTTATCATTGGTGCGCAAATCGTAGGGCCAAATGCGTCTGATATGATTGCTGAGCTCGGGCTTGCGATTGAAGCAGGCATGACAGCTGAAGATATCGCTATGACGATTCATGCGCACCCAACATTAGGTGAAATTGCGATGGAAGCAGCGGAAGTGGCTCTTGGAAGTCCGATTCATATCATAAAATAATTTGAAAAAAGGGACTGACCTATCAGTGTCTGACCTCATGTGTATTCGCAATATATAGTTATGTTCTATATATTGTTTTGTGGGGGCTGACTTGAGGTCAGTCTCTTTTTTTATTGGATTTTAGAACGGATTATAAAATAATTGTCCAAGCACGTACATAATTTTATGATAAGAGAAAATATGGAGGTTTTTTGAATGAAGGAATATGTTGTATGTTTAACGCAATCGCTTATTTGGAGCGCTTTTTCACTTGTAGAATGGCTTTCGGCACGAGATCGCCCTTTTTTTAAAGGAATGCTTCTTTGTATATTTTTGTACATTGCCTTTCTATTCGCGCAAAAAATGGGATTACGCACAAAAAAAGCGTTATTTACCACGATTATGACACTTATCGTTTATTTTAGCTTCCAACAATTGTTTTGGAGTTTTATCCATTAAATGAAAAAACGATAGCGCTTGAGCAGCTATCGTTTATAATAATACATTACGCGTCCATTAAATAAATGCAGCTCTCCTTCTAGTTTTTTAGCGAGGAATTTGCAAAATTCATTCGCTTTTCCTTTGTCACCATGTGTTGCTCCTTGCGGCAAGGTGACTTGAATAAACGTTTGTTCTTCCGCTTCACCGGTATCTTCATTCAGAATTTGTTCTTGCCCGACACCGACAATAATTGTTCGATAACGGTCGCTTTTTCCTTTTAAGTAAAACCATTGTTCTTTTCCTTCATCTGTCTCCACAATCGTATAAGGAAATGCCGCCTCTGCGTAACTCCACCCTAATTGTTCCCCAGTTTTCTTGGTGATGTCTTGATAATATTGAAATAATTCTTTTACTTCTGATAATGTAATCGTTTTCTTTTTTGATGCAGAAACTAATTTGATATATGCATGTGTTGCCATCGTCAAACCACCTCTACTATTTCGACATCCCCTTTCATTCTACCATTTTATAGAAAGGAATCACAACTTGAAAAATTAAAAATATTTGTTATTGATGAAATAGAATCATTAAGTTATAATAAAATTCCAAATATTTAAAAAGGAGGGGTTCTATGAATTTATTTGAAAAATTGTATGACGAGCACGAAAAAGTAAAGGTTCGTTTTGTCGGCTTCACGACCAAAGATGTCCGTTATGACTTTGGTATCGTCTACACGAACATGTTCTTCGGTAAACCTCTTGTGATTTGCATGCAAACAGGCCGCTCTGCCCTCCTCGATCCAAAAGATATAGAAGACCACGAATCTCTGCAACGAATTTTCCGTATTGACACAATCGAACAAGCTGCCGATTTAGCGGAATTTTTCAAAGATACATTACCGTCATTTGCTCCATTAGAAGCAGCGCAATATGAATAAACGATAAGCGAAGCAGACTTTTCATGCTGCTTCGCTTATTTTATTTCCTTTTTTACATACACATATAAATAAAATGGCTATATAAAAAGTTAATGTGTTATACAATTTTACCATTGACATTCTAAATGTGATATATTATTATTTAATTAGTAAAACATTAAGCGTTTTCAAGACGTTTTAAGAAAAGGGGTATGAAGATGGGAACAATTGTGTGCCAAACATGTAATTCAACCATCGGTCATTTCGAAGATGAAAAAGTGACAACACTTTACGGTCAATGTAACGAATGTGACACTGACGAAACAGAAGAATAATAGAGTTACGGTCAAACAAATGGGGGAAAGGTTTTGTATATATAAACGCATGCGAACGGGATAGCATGCGTTTTTTCTTTAATTTAAAGTTTAATAGTAAAAGGTGCAGCACTGTCTAGCTGCACCTTAAGTGGTTAGCGAATGGGTTTATGCTCTTTTATCACTCGTAATGTTTTTAACGTATCATCTTCTGGCCCTTGAACAGGCAAACCGACTTCGAGGTTCTTTTTAATATAGTTTAAGTTTTCTTGCGTGATGATTTCTCCTGGAATAAAAATTGGAATTCCAGGTGGGTACACCATAATAAACTCCGCAATAATTCGTCCTGCCGATTCCTCAAATGGGACGACTTCCGTTTCCGAATAAAAAGCATCGCGCGGTGTTAACGCAAGAACAGGGATATCAGGAAGCAGCACTTTTGGTTTGACGCCTTCAGCAGCTTGATGGCTAAATTGTTCAGATAAATGGCGAAGCGCATTCACTAAAGCGTTCGTTTCTTTCTCTGTATCCCCAGGTGTAATGATACATAAAATGTTATAAAGGTCAGATAGTTCGACTTCGATATTGTAGTTTTCTCGCAACCATTTTTCAACATCATATCCGGTTAAACCAAGCTCTTTGACGGAAATGATTAATTTTGTTGGATCGTAATCGTACGTTGCTTTTGTTCCGAGAATTTCCTCGCCGACACAGTATAAATATTTGATTTCATTAATTTCTTTGCGGGTTTTTTCCGCTAATTGAATTGCTTTTTCTGCAAGCTCATGTCCTTCTGTCGCAAGGCGTTTGCGGGCAACATCTAATGAAGCAAGTAATAAATACGATGTTGAAGTTGTTGTTAGCATGCTTAAAATGGCTTGAACGCGTTTGGCTGATACTAAGCCTTCACGAACATTTAAAATAGAGCTTTGTGTCATGGAACCGCCTAATTTATGAACGCTTGTTGCTGCCATATCAGCGCCAGCCTGCATCGCAGAAAGCGGCAATTTTTCATGAAAATGAATGTGCACGCCATGTGCCTCATCGACTAACACAGGGACATTGTACGAATGAGCGATTTCTACTATTTTCTTTAAATCTCCGGCAATGCCAAAGTACGTTGGATTAATGACAAGAACACCTTTCGCATCAGGATGTTGTTTTAACGCTTTTTCAACGGTCTCTGGAGTAATGCCGTGGGAAATTCCAAGTTCTTTGTCAATTTCCGGATGGATAAAAATTGGTGTTGCTCCTGAAAACACAATAGCGGACATTACAGATTTATGAACGTTGCGCGGCACGATAATTTTATCACCAGGCCCCGCAACAGACATCACCATTGTCATAATCGCTCCGCTTGTTCCTTGCACAGAAAAGAATGTATAGTCAGCTCCAAATGCTTCAGCAGCTAAATCTTGGGCGCGTTTAATTATGCCTTTTGGTTGATGTAAGTCATCGAGTGGAGCAATATTAATTAAGTCAATGGCTAATGCATTTTCACCAATAAAATCTCGGAAATGTGGATCCATTCCTGCACCTTTTTTGTGCCCTGGGATATGAAACTGAATTGGATTTTTCTTTATGTGTTCTAATAACCCGGTAAACAATGGCGTTTCAAACTGTGACAATGTTTCCCCACACCTCTTTATAATCTTATAATCAACAATGGATATCTTTTTATATAAAACAAATGCTTTTATATAAAACAAATGCATTATAGCACTTATTTTTATGTTTGCAAAGAAATTTTTAAGGCGAATTTGTTAAAGGATATTGCATGAATAAGACGAAATATACAATTATATAAAGGAGGATGACAAATGAATTGGGAAACAAGAGTAACAAAATTGTTAGGAATTAAATATCCAATCATTCAAGGTGGACTTGCCTATTTAGCTTATGCTGATTTAGCGGCTGCGGTTTCCAATGCGGGGGGATTAGGACAAATTACAGCGATGTCATTGGAAACACCAGAACAATTGCGTGAAGAGATTAAGAAAGTGAGAGACAAAACGGATAAACCCTTTGGCGTGAACTTTGCCATTGGCCAGCATGGCAGACCGTTTGCCCATATGCTTGAAGTAGCCATCGAAGAAAACGTTCCCGTTATTTCGATGACAGGTGGAAATCCTGCTCCGATATTTGAGCAATTAAAAGGGGTAGAAGTAAAAAAATTGGTGCTTGTTGCTGCTGTCCGCCAGGCAGTAAAAGCAGAAGAGCTCGGTGCTGATGCTGTCATGGTTGTTGGACAGGAAGGCGGCGGGCATTTGGGAAAACATGATATCGGAACATTCGTGCTAATTCCTAAAGTTGTGGATTCTGTTTCTATTCCGGTTATTGCTTCAGGGGGAATTGGCGATGGACGAGGCTTAATGGCAGCATTTGCGCTTGGTGCGGAAGGGATTGAGATGGGGACTCGTTTTATCGCAACAAAGGAATGCGTACATGCGAACGAGGTGTACAAGGAAATGCTTGTAAAAGGTTCGGAAAGCGATACAGTTGTCATAAAAAGAAGTTTAGGAGCTCCAGCACGTGCTATGGCTAACGAATGGACAGAAAAAATATTAGAAATTGAAAAGAATGGAGGCTCTTATGAAGATTTAAAAGAGTATATAAGCGGAGAAGCAAATCGTCGCTTTATTTATGACGGGAAAACGAGCGAGGGCTTCGCATGGGCTGGTCAAGTAATGGGACTTATTCAGGATGTGCCAACGATTGCAGAACTTTTTGCGCGCATGATTCAGCAAGCGGAACAAATTCGCAAGCAATGGGCAATCTAAAAATAGCGTTTCACATAAATGAGGTGTTATCTTTGAACTATGCATACCCAATTTCATACGATTGGACGGCACAAGAAATTATTGATGTCGTGAAATTTTTCGAAACGATTGAAAAGGCTTATGAAAAAGGAATTGAGCGCGATCAACTCATCAATGCATACCGCCGCTTTAAAGAAATTGTACCGAGCAAGAGCGAGGAAAAGAAGCTGTGTGATGAATTTGAAAAAGTCAGCGGCTATTCCTCATATCTGACAGTCAAAAAAGCGAAAGAAGCAAAAAGCGGTGACTTTATTAAAATGTAAACACTCCTTTTGCATGTAAAAACAAGTGCGTTCTCCCCGTGCTTCAGGCGTTTGCTAAGCGGGGAGTTAATATTTAGTAAAGATAGACAATTGCACAATTTTGTTGCATAGCCCCCTTTCCTAACATAATATATATAAAAATGAAATATCAGAAAATTCTATCTTCTAGAAACGTGCTTTCGTGATTATGTAGAAAGGGGTGCTCCTTGTTATGAAAAAAGTAATCAACGGTCTTAAACGTATGGACGGTGAAAAACGGATTGCGGTACTGCGCTTGGAGTTAGATTATGAATTAGCTACTCTTTATGAGGCGATGATGGAAAATGATGAAGAAAAGAAAAAAGAATGCAAGCGTAAATTAGAAAAATTACGTCAAGAGATGATTCGTCTTGGAATTTAATGTGAAAAATTACAACGAACCTAGACGGGTTCGTTTTTTCTTCGTTCAACATCTGAAAGTTTTGAAAAAGTGATTTTTTCTTGATAAGAAAGAGAAATTGCACTAATCTAATTTATATTCCTACATATTATTTTTGTGATGAGTAGACGTTATTGAATGAGAAGGTTGCGATATGATGGTGGGAGGAAATTTATGATGAATGAAAAGTGGAAAAAAATCGACCAGTATGCGCAACAGTGGATAAAAGAAGCAGGGATACGAATTAAAGATACATTCCAGCAACAGTTAACGATTCAAACAAAGTCGAGTCGCACCGATTTAGTCACAAATGTTGACCGTGAGATTGAGCAGTTTTTTATTGAAAATATACGAAAGACATTTCCTCAACATCGTGTCCTCGGAGAAGAGGGATTTGGCGATTGCTTAACCGCGTTAGAAGGCGTTGTTTGGATTATTGATCCTATTGATGGTACGATGAATTTTATTCATCAACAACGAAATTTTGCGATTTCCGTTGGTATTTATGAAGATGGTGTCGGAATGCTTGGATATATTTATGATGTCGTCCATGATGAACTATATTATGCTCATAAAGGAACAGGAGCGTTTTTAAATGGTATTCCGCTTTCTCCGTTGGCAGCAACATCGATTTCCGAATCGATTGTTTCGCTCAACGCTACATGGGTCACCAAAAATAAGCGAATTGATGCGAATGTATTGGCCCCGTTAGTGAAAGATGTACGCGGGACACGTTCATACGGCTCAGCTGCTCTTGAAATGGCATATGTTGCTTCAGGACGTTTAGATGCATATATTACGATGAGATTATCGCCATGGGATTTTGCTGCGGGATTAGTGCTTGTTCATGAAGTAGGAGGCATTGTCACCAATTTGTATGGCGAGCCGTTAAATTTACTCGGAGAAAATTCTGTTCTTGTAGCAAAACCTGGGTTGCATGAAGAAATTTTAAATAAGTATGTTCGTAAGTAAATAGGCTGACCCATAAGTGTCTCACCTCACGTACATTGCACAACATATCATTCGTTGATCCAATGTGATGTTCTATATATGTTGTTGTGGGGTCTGACACTTTACTTTTGGGTCAGCTTCTACTATATTTCCCCTTTTTCACGCATCCGTTTTTTTGTCATAAAACCAGTCCCCATTGTTACTAGTAGGCCAATGGTAGAAAAAATGATGCCCAGAGGACTTCTTTCGGCAATAAAAATTCCAATTCCCATTATACAAGCAGTAGCCAGCACGGCAAAAAAGAGGAAAACTGGTTGAAATGAGTTCATGCTTATTAACTCCCTTCGCTTGTTCACAGTATCTTGCTTTATAGTGTACACGAAAACATTCCGCTTTTCTACTGTGTTTATGGTATAATAGGTAAGCTATTATAAACATGGGAGTGGACAAGTTTGAAAATACGGAATGACATTCGGAATATTGCGATTATCGCCCATGTTGACCATGGGAAAACAACGCTAGTCGATCAATTGCTGCGTCAAGCAGGGACATTTCGCGCCAATGAGCATGTAGAAGAGCGAGCAATGGACCGGAATGACTTAGAGCGTGAGCGCGGCATCACCATTTTAGCAAAAAATACGGCGATCAATTATAAAGGAACAAGAATTAATATTTTAGATACTCCGGGACATGCGGATTTTGGCGGTGAAGTCGAGCGTATTATGAGCATGGTTGACGGGGTACTGCTTGTTGTGGATGCATATGAAGGCTGTATGCCACAGACGCGCTTTGTATTAAAAAAAGCGCTTGAGCAAAACTTAACGCCAATTGTCGTTGTTAATAAAATTGACCGTGAGTTTGCCCGACCTGCAGAAGTCGTCGATGAAGTCATCGATCTGTTTATTGAATTAGATGCTTCAGAGGAACAGCTGGAATTCCCTGTTGTTTATGCTTCTGCGATTAATGGTACAGCGAGCTTAGACCCGGACAAGCAAGATGAAGATATGACTGCTTTATTTGAAGCCATTATTACACATATTCCTGCTCCTGTAGACAACAGTGAAGAGCCACTGCAATTCCAAGTGTCGCTTCTTGATTATAACGATTATGTCGGACGGATCGGGATTGGCCGTATATTCCGCGGCACGATGAAAGTCGGCCAGCAAGTTGCGCTAATGAAATTAGACGGCTCGGTAAAACAATTTCGCGTGACAAAAATGTTTGGCTTTTTCGGACTCAAGCGAATTGAGATTGAGGAAGCGAAAGCGGGAGATTTAGTGGCGGTCTCCGGCATGGAAGATATCAACGTCGGGGAAACCGTTTGTCCGATTGACCATCAGGAAGCGCTACCGGTATTGCGCATTGATGAACCAACGTTAAAAATGACGTTCCTCGTCAATAACAGCCCATTTGCCGGAAGGGAAGGAAAATATGTCACGGCTCGGAAAATTGAAGAGCGTTTACGCGCACAGTTAGAAACAGATGTTAGCTTACGAGTCGAAAACACGGATTCCCCTGATGCATGGATTGTTTCCGGGCGCGGGGAGCTACATTTATCGATTTTAATTGAAAATATGCGCCGGGAAGGCTTTGAATTGCAAGTATCGAAACCGGAAGTGATTTTAAAAGAAATCGATGGTGTCATTTGTGAGCCGATTGAACGCGTACAAATTGATGTTCCGGAAGAATATACTGGAGCGGTCATGGAATCAATTGGTGCCCGTAAAGGTGAGATGGTTGATATGATTAATAATGGAAACGGTCAAGTGCGTCTCATCTTTATGGTGCCGTCCCGTGGGCTTATTGGTTATCGGACAGAATTTATGTCGTTAACACGTGGTTATGGGATTTTGAACCATTCATTTGACAGCTATCAGCCACTGCAGTCTGGACAAATCGGCGGCCGCCGTCAAGGTGTGCTCATTTCTATGGAAACAGGTAAAGCGACTGCTTATGGGATTATGCAGGTAGAAGACCGAGGCACTATCTTTGTTGAGCCGGGAACGGAAGTATACGAAGGAATGATAGTTGGTGAACATACGCGAGAAAATGATTTGGTTGTGAATATTTGTAAAACAAAGCATATGACAAATATTCGTTCTTCAACAAAAGAACAAACTATCACAATGAAAAAGCCGCGCATTATGACGCTTGAGGAAGCGCTTGAATACTTAAATGACGATGAATATTGTGAAGTGACGCCGCAGTCAATTCGCCTGCGCAAAAAGATTTTAGATAAAAATGAACGTGAGAAAATAGCTAAGAAAAAGAAACTCGCCGAGCAAGCCAAGTAAAGGAGAGGAGAAGAATGGACATTGTTGAGCGACTCTCGTTTTTTGCTTCACTCTATCAAGTGAATACACATCCAGAACGGGGGATGTGGCTTCTCTATTTTACCGTACTCGTTCTCTCAATCATCGTTTATTGGCTCGGATTTGCGAAAAAATTACCGCTGTTGAAAAATGTCATCATATACACTTTACTTGCATTAGGGTGTACGATTTTAACGTTTTTTGCCGTTTTTTTGCCCGTTGCCGAAGGTCTTGTCATTGCGGCACTTGTGCTTATCATTTATAAAGTGCGTCTCCATCAGGCGAAGAAATAAGGCGGTGAGTCAATGAAATCGCTCCAAGATGCGTTATATAATTGGCTGACGATTAAAGTGGTAGCTGATGCGCGACCAGACGATCAAGCGGCGAGGGAAACAGAAAGTTTTTTTGCGGAAATTTTAAAAAATGATTTTCAAATAACCAACCTTCATATCACAAAAGATAAAGCAATGTATCTCATTACGTTTGAAAAGGACGATCAACAAAAAACAGCGCGATTCCCTGTGGAATTAATTGAGGTCATGTTAGAACAAATCAACAGTGAACCAGAAAAGTATGCCAACTATCCGACATAAAAAACCGAGTTTTATCAACTCGGTTTTTTTTTGAACAAAGTAAGAACTCCAGCATATAGAATATGGCCAAAAATCAACCAAAAAACGGTATATCCATCAGTAATAGAAGAGATTTCTTTAACAGGTTTTCTGAGAAGTCCCTCTCCTCTCAACCAAGGGGAGGAGGGAGAAGTTCATTGTCGATAAATGGTCCAATTCACTTAAAAAGTAACCCTTAGGCAATGCCGCAAGTAGGACTGATAGTATTACCACTCATCCTCAGAAGTTGTTGAACGGTAAAATCGGAATTTCCCTGTGGCCAGGCGTGCTTTTGTTTTTTCAGCTATCCGCTCATGGCATTCTGAGCACATATATGTATGAATAGGGCGGTTACGCAAGCGTTTTGCCAACAGTGATTCATCGTCAATAACGTCGATTTTATCGCAAAGAACACATTTTACTTTCATGATGCACCTCTTTTTATAGAGAAAGATTAACGTTTATGAACATAGTATACCATGATTTTTATACTTTTCTGAAGAAATGTCAGTTTTTAGTTTTAAGTTCATGGAAAAATAAGTATGATAAAAATAAATATATTATTTTGGAGGGATTTATATGGCAAATCAAGTAGAGCCAAAATTAATCGAACCATTATTCCATGCTCTGCAAAAAGAGCGTTTTGTGACAATTGCTACCATCGACCATGAAACAGGTGGACCAAATGTGAGTGCGATTTCATGGATTTATGCTCCTGATGAAGGACGAATTTATTTTGCGGTAGACAATCGCTCACGCATTGTGCAAAATATCAAAAATAATCCGCTTGTTGTCGTTAATTTAATTGCGAATGAATCTACATATTCTATTAGTGGAAAAGCACATGTGAAGGTTGAAAAAATGGAAGAAGTTCCTTTAAAATTAGCGCTTGTAGAAATTGAAATTAATGAAGTGCGCGATGTCATGTTTTACGGCTCCAAAATTTCTGTAGAACCAAAATACGAGAAAACGTATGATGCACAGGCGGCAGCGAAGTTGGACAATCAAGTGATGACAGCTCTTCGCAATGCGTAACACAATACATAAAAGGGGCTGACCCATAAGTGTCAGATCACATACACAATCCTGCGATCTGATACTTTGTTTTAGGGTCAGCCTCTCTTTTATTTATTTAAGTAGTCATTTGATTGCTTTTCCTGACGATTATTTAATCGTTCTTTTTCATTTGAATTTAATTGTGAATTGTTTTGTTCTGTTGGTTCGGGATTTGTTGTTTTTAATAAGTCGCTAGGTACTTCAGGCATTACTCGCCCGACAATAGCAGCTAATTCATCCATAAATCCTTGTACTGGTCGTCCGTTGTTAACCTCGCGGGCGATTTCTCTTAGTCTGACATTTAAATCAGGATCAGCAATAATAATGGCATTGGCACCGTAAGGATCTTTTTGTAAGCTTTCTGCGACAGAGTATTTAATTGTGCCTACCCGGGATTGATCAACTTTTGAATTGACGTCGATCCCGACGATGGCATATTTGCCGACAACAACGGCGGTTGCATCATTTACATTAGGTACGCTGCTAGCAATTTTTACAAGACGTTTAGCAATGTCCTGACCGGATTTATTGACAACTTTTTCATCTGTTGTGTTTTTTACATGAACAACAGAGTTATTGTTTGAGCTATTGTTTTTTTCATTTAAATTACAACCTGCAAAAGTAATGAAGATAGCCGCGACGATTATTAGGTTAGAAAATACTCTCATCATTTACACCTCTAGACAGCGATATTTTTAACTTTATTTTGTGAACATTCTTCTATCTTTATGCATCCACTCATATATATAAGCAACAGTCCCGGCTGTTAAACATGTATATCAAAACTTTAAGGGACAGGGGGAACGAAAATTTGGGTAAAAAAATATATGTGTTAGACACAAATGTGTTGCTGCAAGACCCTTATGCGATTTTCTCATTTGAAGACAATGAGGTGGTCATTCCAGCGGTTGTGTTAGAGGAGGTAGATTCAAAAAAGCGTTATATGGACGAAATCGGACGAAATGCTCGACAAGTATCGAAATTAATTGACCAATTGCGTGAGAACGGGAAATTACATGAAAAAATTCCGTTAGATAATGGAGGGGTATTACGGATTGAACTCAATCATCGCTCGTTTCAACAACTTCAAGAAATTTTTGTGGAAAAAACGAACGATAACCGCATTTTAGCTGTGGCAAAAAATTTATCGCTTGAAGAACAAACAAAAGAAAACGGAAGAGCGGTTATTTTAGTGAGCAAAGATGCTCTTGTACGCGTAAAAGCAGATGCGATAGGCTTGCAGGCTGAAGATTTTTTAAGCGACCGTGTTGTTGAAGTTGATCATATTTATACTGGCTTTTTGGATTTGTACATAAACATTGAAAATCTTAATCGATTTTATGAAAAAGGGGAGCTTGTTCTTGCCGAAATAACGAATCACCCTTTTTATCCGAATCAATTTATTATTATGAAAGATGCGCTTGGCGGCTCCGCATCAGCAATCGGTATCGTTGATCACACTGGCAAAAAGGTCAAACGTTTATCGTTCAACTATGAGCATGTATGGGGAATTCATCCGCGAAATGCCCAACAGACGATGGCTTTTGAGCTGTTAATGCGGGAGGATATCTCACTTGTTACGTTAATTGGAAAAGCGGGTACGGGAAAAACTCTCCTAGCTTTAGCAGCAGGCCTGATGCAAACGGAAGATTTACAAAGGTATAAAAAGTTGCTTGTTGCAAGACCGATTGTTCCTGTAGGCAAAGACATTGGATTTTTGCCTGGAGAAAAGCAAGAAAAATTGCGGCCTTGGATGCAGCCGATATTCGATAATTTAGAGTATTTGTTTAATACGAAAAAACCGGGGGAATTAGATGCGATTTTAGCAGGAATGGGTTCCATTGAAGTGGAGGCGCTTACATATATTCGCGGACGAAGTTTACCGGAACAATTTATTATTATTGATGAAGCGCAAAATTTAACCAAACATGAAGTAAAAACGATATTAACGCGTGTCGGTGAAAAAAGTAAAATTGTATTAATGGGAGACCCTGAACAAATTGACCATCCGTACTTAGATGAATATAATAACGGTTTGACTTATGTAGTAGAGAAATTCAAAGAACAAAAGGTGGCAGGACATATTCGATTAATAAAAGGGGAGCGATCGGGGTTAGCACAGCTTGCAGCCGATTTGTTATAATACTAAAATAAAGTGGCAGCTCCCTTTTGGTCGTATTTCACTTTAAAGGGAGTCTGCCTTCTTTTTTTTAGACGATTATTTTAAGAAACAATAAACTTACGAATATGGGTAATAGGTTCATGCTGATTGGAACCATCCCCAAAATAAAAATGGACAGGCCCATCTTCTTTCAATGGTTTTCCGTTTTTCGAAAATCCTAATACTGCTTCATAAGCTAGTTCTAACGGAATTTGAATTTCTTTATGCTCCGTCACAATGGTTAATGTTGTTGCATCAGCAAGTGGTTCTGCATTTCGTAAAAAAGGTTCTAAGCGCATTCCGAATGTCCCGTTAATCACTTTTTCTTTTTCATATGTTTTTTCGGTTTTTAAAGTCGGTGGAAAAACCGCTCCCTCTTGAATTTCGCGATCCCAATATGCAGAAATTTTTTTTATTTCCTCTTCTTCGTTTTGCTTTTCTTGTTTTGCCTCTGAAAAATATGTTAGCAAGTCCACTTTGCGATCATCAAAAATCCATACACCAGGATCAAGGGTAATTGAGAATCTCACTTTTCCTGTGATTGGAATAATGTTTTCCACATTAATAACCTCCCCCATTCCACACTATCTTTAGTATAGTGGTAAATTATTCATTTGTCATGTGATACATCTATGAGCCACAACTCTTTCAACTTGAAATTTTGCTTGTTTCACGTTAACATTTAAAGAAGGATTGTGTGTGTAATCGCACGGGGAACGGAGGGATAGATGTGACGTCAAATACGGCGATTAATTATCGTGAAAGAGCGTACGCACTTCTAAAAGCAGATGCTGATAAAATTGTAAAACTCATTCAAGTACAAATGGATAATTTAACAATGCCCCAATGTCCTCTTTATGAAGAAGTGCTGGATACCCAAATGTTTGGATTATCGCGCGAAATTGATTTTGCTATTCGTCTAGGTCTTGTAGATGAAAAAGATGGCAAAGCGATTCTTGACCAGTTAGAGCGAGAATTGTCAAATCTTCATGAAGCGACTGTAAAAAAGCGGGGATAATAATATAAACAGCAACTCAAATGGTTGTTAGTCAGCCGTTTGAGTTTTTGTGTTTTTGCAGGAAAACTAAAGTATTATTCGAATTATTATAGTAAAATTAAATAAGAATTATTACTAACTAAGGAAGAGGGAAGATGGATAAGCAGTTATTAAAAAAAATCGCAAAGTCCTATGACTACCCTTTAATAATCGCTATATTTATGCTTTGTATTTTCGGGCTTATTATGATATATAGCTCCAGCATGATTTCGGCGGTTGTTCGATTTGGATTGGAGAGCGATTATTTTTATCAAAAACAAAAATTATGGCTTATAATTGGAACTTTTGTTTTTTTCTGTATGATGGTTATACCTTATAAAGTGTTTGCGCAAAAAAAATGGGTATTGGCCATTTTTTTTGGAATGCCTGTCATTTTATTTGCCGTTTTTATTGCCGGGCATACGGCGAATAACGCAACAAGTTGGTTTAAGTTTGGTTCCTTTAATGTGCAGCCAGCTGAATTTGTTAAATTAGGATTAATTAATTATTTAGCAGCTGTGTTTGCGAACAAACAAAAATCGCTTTCCAAACCTGATAAGAGGCATATATTTCCGATTTATTACACTTTATTTATATGTGCGCTCATTGCTATTCAGCCAGACTTTGGAACCGCCATGATTATTTTACTCATTTGTTTCAGTATGATTGTTTCATCGGGAATCCGCTTGAAGCTTTTATTTAAGCAAATTTTATTTTTAAGTATGATTGTCGCTATATTTTCACCGTTTTGGCTTCCTGTTTTAGGAGATGAAATTTTTTCAAAAGAGAGAATGTCGCGTATTGATGGATTTCTTGATCCGTTTAAATATGCTGATGATGCAGGATTTCATTTAGTTAACTCTTATTTAGCCATTGGCTCAGGCGGCTTAAAAGGGCGTGGATTAGGAGAAAGTATTCAAAAATATGGTTACTTGCCAGAAGCACATACTGATTTTATTATGTCGATTATTGCTGAAGAATTAGGGATATTTGGTGTGGCCTTTGTCATTATATTGCTCGCCTTTATCGTTTTGCGTGGTTTAACGATTGCTAGAAAGTGCCAAGATGCGTTTGGGAGTTTGCTTGCAATTGGTGTTTCTGCGATGATTGGCATTCAAACGTGCATTAATCTTGGCGGAATTATAGGGCTTATCCCAATTACAGGGGTACCACTACCTTTAGTCAGTTACGGCGGCTCTTCACTTCTTCTTCTCTTGGCATCTCTTGGGATGCTTGTCAATATATCAATGTTTGTCAAATATGAAGCGAATTATAAGGGGAAAGCCGAGACAACGAATATTGTGAAAAATTCACAAAAAAGAGGTCTGACTTTTTAACAATGTATTTACAAAATCGTTAAATCATTATAGTTTTTTATTATGATAAAGGGGGAGAGGAATAGGATGAGAAAAAATCGTCGAATTAACAAAGTACTTGTAGCAAACCGTGGAGAAATTGCCATTCGTGTGTTTCGTGCCTGCGTTGAGCTTGGCATTCGTACAGTAGCGATTTATTCAAAGGAAGATGCAGGTTCCTATCATCGTTATAAAGCAGACGAAGCATACTTAGTTGGCGAAGGGAAAAAACCGATTGATGCTTACTTAGATATTGAAGGAATTATTGAAATCGCCAAAAGCCATGATGTTGATGCCATTCATCCAGGGTACGGATTCCTTTCTGAAAATATTCAATTCGCTAAACGATGCGAAGAAGAAGGAATCATTTTTATCGGCCCAAAACAAGAGCATCTGGATATGTTTGGTGACAAAGTAAAGGCTCGTCATCAAGCGCAATTGGCAGGGATTCCAGTTATTCCTGGAAGCGATGGTCCTGTAAATAGCTTGGAAGAAGTAGTCCGCTTTGGCGAAACGTATGGTTATCCATTTATTATTAAAGCAGCATTAGGCGGCGGTGGAAGAGGCATGCGCATCGTTCGTTCAAAAGCGGAAGTAAAAGAAGCATATGAGCGAGCGAAATCGGAAGCAAAAGCAGCGTTCGGCAGCGATGAAGTATATGTAGAAAAACTAATTGAAAATCCTAAACATATTGAAGTACAAATTCTCGGTGACTATGAAGGAAACATTGTTCATTTATATGAACGCGATTGTTCTGTACAACGCCGCCATCAAAAAGTAGTCGAAATCGCGCCGAGCGTGTCATTATCTGATAAGCTTCGTCATGAAATTTGCGAAGCGGCTGTTAAACTAATGAAAAATGTAAATTATGTTAATGCGGGTACGGTTGAGTTTTTAGTATCTGGCGATGAGTTTTACTTTATTGAAGTGAATCCTCGCGTTCAAGTAGAACACACCATTACCGAAATGGTTACGGGGATTGATATTGTTCAGTCACAAATTTTAATTGCGGAAGGTCATTCGCTTCACAGCGATGTTGTGGGCATTCCAAAACAGGAAGATATTCATGTTCACGGATATGCGATTCAATCACGTGTAACAACAGAGGATCCGTTAAACAACTTTATGCCGGATACAGGGAAAATTATGGCATATCGCTCTGGAGGCGGATTTGGCGTCCGTTTAGATGCGGGAAATGGGTTCCAAGGAGCGGTTATTACACCATATTATGACTCATTGCTTGTGAAATTATCCACATGGGCATTGACATTTGAGCAAGCGGCAAGAAAAATGTTGCGCAATTTGCGGGAATTTCGAATTCGTGGAATTAAAACAAACATTCCATTTTTAGAGAACGTTGTGCAACATCCAAAATTTTTAACAGGAGAGTACGACACTTCGTTTATTGATTCAACGCCTGAACTATTTATTTTCCCGAAAATAAAAGACCGCGGTACAAAGATGTTAACGTACATCGGTACGGTAACAGTCAATGGTTTTCCGGGAATCGGAAAGAAAAAGAAGCCGGTATTTGAAAAGCCGCGCATTCCAAAAGTAAAGCATTCTGAGCCAATTCCAAACGGAACGAAACAAATTCTTAAAGAACGTGGAGCAGAAGGTCTTGTTCAATGGGTAAAAGAACAGAAGAAAGTATTATTAACGGACACAACGTTCCGCGATGGACATCAATCACTTTTAGCAACGCGCGTACGTACGACCGATTTAGTACACATTGCTGAACCGACAGCAAGGTTATTGCCGGACTTGTTCTCGCTTGAAATGTGGGGCGGAGCGACATTTGATGTTGCCTATCGTTTTTTAAAAGAAGATCCGTGGGATCGCTTACTTAAGCTTCGTGAACGAATTCCAAACTTGCTATTTCAAATGTTATTGAGAGCGTCTAATGCAGTTGGATACAAGAACTATCCGGACAATGTCATTCGCGAGTTTGTCGAGAAGTCAGCACATGCCGGCATCGATGTATTTCGTATTTTTGATAGCTTAAACTGGGTAAAAGGCATGACTGTTGCCATTGATGCGGTACGACAGACAGGAAAAATTGCCGAAGCGGCAATTTGTTATACAGGTGATATTTTAGATCCGACGCGCACGAAGTATAATTTAGATTATTATAAAAGCCTTGCGAAAGAATTAGAGCAAGCAGGTGCACATATTTTAGGAATCAAAGATATGGCTGGTCTTTTAAAACCACAGGCAGCGTATGTATTAATTTCTGCGTTGAAAGAGACGATTGATATTCCGATTCATCTTCATACGCATGATACAAGTGGTAACGGTATCTACACTTATGCAAAAGCGATTGAAGCCGGAGTCGATATTGTCGATGTTGCCGTAAGCTCGATGGCCGGACTAACGTCACAACCAAGTGCCAATACGCTCTATTATGCGCTTGAAGGAACAGAGCGGATGCCAAATGTTGATATCAATGCATTGGAACAGCTTTCTCGTTATTGGGAAGATGTTCGCAAATACTATCAAGAGTTTGAAAGCGGTATGAATGCACCGCATACGGAAGTATATATGCATGAAATGCCAGGCGGACAATACAGCAATCTTCAGCAGCAAGCAAAGGCGGTTGGCTTGGGCGATCGTTGGGATGAAGTAAAAGAGATGTATCGCCGTGTCAATGACATGTTCGGTGATATTGTAAAAGTCACTCCTTCATCGAAAGTTGTTGGCGATATGGCGTTATATATGGTGCAAAATAACTTGACTGAGCAAGATATTTATGAACGCGGTGAAACACTTGACTTCCCAGATTCGGTTGTCGAGTTGTTCGAAGGTTATTTAGGACAGCCGCATGGTGGTTTCCCGAAAGAATTACAGCGCATTATTTTAAAAGGACGCGAACCAATTACAGTGCGACCAGGCGAACTATTAGAACCAGTCGATTTTGAGAAAATTAAGCAAGAATTGTTCCATATGCTCGATCGACAAGTGACGGACTTTGATGCGCTTGCGTATGCTTTGTATCCAAAAGTGTTCATTGACTATACAAAAACAGTCGAACAATTTGGTGACATATCTGTGCTAGATACACCGACATTTTTGTATGGAATGCGTCTTGGTGAAGAAATTGAAATAGAGATTGAAAAAGGAAAGACGCTAATCGTAAAGCTTGTTTCAATTGGGCAACCACAAGCCGATGGAACGCGTGTCGTCTACTTTGAATTGAACGGACAACCGCGCGAAGTGATGATTAAAGATGAGAGCATTAAAACAACAGTTGCTTCGCGTATCAAAGCCGATAAGAACAATCCGAATCATATTGCGGCAACAATGCCGGGAACCGTTGTAAAAGTGTTAGTTGAAAAGGGGGAAAAAGTGAGCAAGGGAGACCATCTCATGATTACGGAAGCGATGAAAATGGAAACAACGGTGCAAGCACCATTCAGCGGCATTGTAAAAGATATTTATGTGAAAAATGGAGATGCCATCCAAACGGGCGATTTACTCATAGAATTAACAAAATAATAAGGAGGCTGACCCAAAAGCAAAGTGTACGACCTTATAATATATAGGGCCTAACATTGAATAAATGAACGATATATTGTGAGATGCACATGAGGTCAGACACTTATGGGTCAGCTCTTCTTCTTTTTGTGGAACAAATGGTATGAGTACATGAAAGTTTTTCTTCATTTTTTAACATTTTTTGTTTTTACTTGCATTCTTTTTTGAAGGAATAGACTTTGATTGTATAAATATATAGAAATGAATTTTTAGCGGGAGCCTGTGGAATCAGGCTGAGAGTACGACTAATCCGTCGTTGACCGTTTGAACCTGTTGGGTAATGCCAGCGTAGGGAAAGTGATAAGGGATTAATAGGCACTTTGCTTACGCGCAAAGTGCTTTTTTCATTATTTTTAAGAAAAAAGATACAGAGAAAATGGAGCTTGTTTCGTTCTTTGTCGATGGTGGCCTGATTATGTGTTAAATTCTCCAAAAATTCCAATGAGGGAAAGGACGAAATTTTATTATGAAGATGCGAGAGATTGTAAAAACGTTAGAAAAAGTGCGCCAAGTTAATCCACTCGTCCATAATATTACAAATGTCGTTGTGACAAATTTTACTGCTAACGGTCTTTTAGCGTTAGGCGCTTCCCCAGTAATGGCGTATGCAAAAGAAGAAGTTGCTGATATGGCAAGAATAGCAGGAGCGCTTGTGCTGAATATTGGCACGCTAAATGAAACAGAAATCGAAGCGATGCTCATTGCAGGAAAATCGGCAAATGAGAACAGAGTACCGGTGATTTTTGATCCGGTTGGTGCAGGTGCCACCGCTTATCGAACGGAAACAGCGAGAAAAATTGTTAAAGAAGTGAAAATTTCAATTGTAAGAGGAAATGCCGCTGAACTCGCCAATGTAATAGGAGAAAGCTGGGACATTAAAGGCGTCGATGCAGGAGAAGGAAGCGGAGATGTTGTTGCCTTAGCGAAAAAAGTGGCACAACAATTAGGAACGATTGTTGCGATTACTGGTAAAGAGGACGTCGTTACCGATGGTGACACGACATACGTTATCCATAACGGTCATCCGATTTTAACAAAAGTAACGGGGACAGGCTGCTTACTAACTTCGGTTATTGGAGCGTTTGCAGCGGTTGAGAAAGACTTGCTTTTAGCGGCCGTCTCTGCGCTTGTCAGTTACGGAGTGGCAGCTGAAGTAGCAGCAAGTAAAAAAGGTGAAGAAGGACCAGGAAGTTTTCAAATCGAGTTTTTAAACGAGCTCGCCAAAGTAGGCGCTGTAGAAATTAGCCAATATGGCTCCATTGAAAAAAGATGAGTTTGCAAGGGGGGAATCACAATGAAGAAAGTGTACAAAGCGTTAACAATTGCAGGTTCTGATAGTGGTGGCGGTGCCGGCATTCAAGCTGATTTAAAAACGTTTCAAGAGTTAAAAGTTTTTGGTATGTCCGCATTAACTGCGGTTACTGCGCAAAATACACTTGGGGTACAAGGTGTATATCCATTATCGGTAGAGGCTGTTAAACAGCAAATTGAATCGATTGGAACTGATTTAGGAACCGATGCTGTTAAAACTGGGATGCTCTTTAGCAGTGAAATCATTCAAGCGGTGGCTGAAAAGATTAAACAATTTGGGTGGAAAAATATTGTTGTCGATCCTGTCATGATTGCCAAAGGTGGGGCTCCACTTTTACAAGATGAAGCAGTAAGTGCTTTAAAAAACGATTTGCTTCCGCTAGCAACCGTCATTACGCCTAATATTCCCGAGGCGGAAGTGTTAACGGAAATATCAATTCGCACATTAAAAGACCGCCAAAAAGCAGCCAAACGTTTACATGAACTAGGTGTAAAATATGTCGTTATTAAAGGCGGTCATGATGAAGGAGAAAGTGAAGCTGTTGATCTATTATATGATGGAGAGGAATTTTCTTATTTTAAAAGCAAAAGACTGGAGACGAAAAATACACACGGAACAGGTTGTACATTTGCTGCAGCGATTACAGCTGAACTGGCAAAGGGAAGCAATGTAAAAGAAGCTGTACAAACAGCGAAAGATTTTATTCAAGCAGCGATTGAAAACGAATTAGGAATAGGACACGGTCATGGCCCGACCAATCATTGGGCTTATCGCGAGAAAAAACGATAAGATGCTCAAAAGTGTTTACGAAAATGGAGGATGAATCGTTGGTGAGAATTTCGAATGAGAAAATGAGAGAATTATTAAGGGTTTATTTTATTATGGGAAGTAATAACTGTAAAAAGGACCCCTTGGAAGTCATAAGAGAAGCACTTGAGGGCGGAATTACGTTGTTTCAATTTCGCGAAAAAGGTAAAGGCGCTTTAACCGGAGAGAAAAAGCATGTGTTTGCGAAAGAAATTCAAAGTATCTGTAAAAAATATAACGTTCCTTTTATCGTAAACGATGATGTTGACTTAGCTATTGCGCTCGATGCCGATGGTGTGCATATCGGACAAGAAGACGAGTCAGCCGATCGTGTTCGTGAAAAAATTGGCGACAAAATCCTTGGAGTTTCTGTTCATAATCTTGAGGAAGCGCGTAAAGCAATTGCGCAAGGGGCGGATTATATCGGAGTAGGTCCCGTTTTTCCTACAAAAACAAAAGAAGACGCAAAAGAAGTGCAAGGAACTTCCCTTATCTTGTCTCTTAGACAGAACGGAATTCAAATCCCGATGGTTGGTATTGGTGGCATTAACGCAGAAAATGCAAGCGAGGTAGTAAAAGCGGGAGCCGATGGTGTTTCTGTTATAACGGCGATTAGTTTGGCAGAATCTCCTTTTGAAAGCACTAAGCAATTAGTAATGACTGTTAATGAATGTTTGTAATTCATTGTGAAGGGATTGTATGTATTTAAATAGTTGTTAGGATAAGGGGAAAGGCAGGAAATTGATTTGTTATAAAAATAAAAAACGAGGGTTCATCCCTCGTTTTTTATTTTACTATGATGGAGGTCATTCGTTTCGCCTGATTAGGTAAATGTGATAACCTTTGTTCATTATGTTTGCTTCGAGCAGCTAATAAAACTAAATAACTGAGTATGCCGAATAAACAAGAAATGAAAAAGGCATGAGCTAAGGCAATATATAAATTTAGTTTCGTGAATACAATAAGTGCTCCGGTGATGACTTGTGCAGATACAAGGAAAAGAGCAATAAGCCAGCCCCAATAGATAACACGCTGATTTCGATAAGATTTTAGTGCTTGAATTGCAGCAAGTAAAATCCAAACAAAGATTAATCCAGCTGCAAAGCGATGTCCCATTTGTATCCACTCATGAAGTTGGATAGGAAAAGGACGATTTTCTGAACAAAGCGGCCAACTTGGGCAAGCTAAACTTGCTAGTTTATGGCGGACAAGTGCCCCAGTGTATACAACGATATAACTATATATGATAACCCCATAAATATGAAATTTCATTTTCTTGTCGATTACTACTGAATCTGCGTCGAATTTTTTATCTACTTCAAAAATAAGTAGCGTAAGTAGAAAAACGGAAGCAAATGAAATCAGAGATATGCCAAAATGTAAGGCAAGAACAAAGTCAGATTGTCCCCAAACGACGGCAGCCGCTCCGATCAAACCTTGCAAAATAAGAAATATAAACGAAATAAGCGCAAGAAATTTTGTTTCGCGAACATGTCCAATTGCACGCCATGCCCAAATGGATAATCCTAATACCATTAAGCCAGCAAGTCCAGAAACGACACGGTGACTTAGTTCAATTAGCAACTCAGGAGTGATATTTGAAGGAATTAGTTCACCGTGGCATAATGGCCAGGAGCGACCACATCCCATCCCCGAACCTGTTTTTGTTACTAAAGCTCCACCAATGAGGACAAACAACATTGCGATCGTCGTTAAAACAGCAAACCATTTTAATGCACGTTGCAAAATCTTCACCTTCTCAATTAAGAAATATCTATGTGACAATAATGTTTTAAAAAGATAAAATAGGCGTAACAATCCATTTATTATCTTAACGTAAACAAAGAAAGAGAGCAAAATAAAATCGGCAAACATCATCATTTTACAATATAGAAAGTGTAAAAAACAAACAAATATTATAGCGAAAAAGGTTGAATATTGTTATTGAGTTTGCTAGAAATATAAATGAATACTATAAAAATCCAGTTTTTTAGCTAACATTGTATGTAGAAGTGCAGCCATTCACAATTTTGACACAAATAATCCAAAAAAAATTCACAATTCGTCAATGAAATGTGATTTAATATAATAGAGATGGAGCGTTTATCTTTTTATTATCCCAGCAATATTTTCCAATTAAAATTTTTAATATAGCGAAGTGATGGAAACGCCTTCAATGGAATGGTTAGAGGGTCTTTTTGATTTGGGACTAAGGAGGAATTAATGATGGCAGATACGAGGGCATTAAATGAAGGCGATGCAAATGCTATGCAAGGTCCTCAAGAGTATACACATTCAACAGTTTGGCAAGACTTGTTAGCTGTTGTGAAAATTGGTATTGTGAATTCGAATTTAATTACTACATTTACTGGTTTATGGTTGGCATTACATTTTATGGGAGAAGGGTTCCTTGACAACCTTCATATCGTCTTTTTTACTCTTTTTGGTTCAGCATTCATTATTGCGGGTTCATGTAGCCTAAATAATTACATTGACCGCGATATAGATCATCTGATGGAGCGGACAAAATCAAGACCTACTGTCACAGGCAGAATGGAACCTAAACGGGTGCTTTGGTTAGGAATTTTCTTGGTGATCATTGGTACCTTAAGTTTATTAATGACAACCGTAACCGCGGCGATCATTGGGCTTATTGGAGTATTTACCTACGTATTTTTGTATACAATGTGGTCAAAGCGGAATAATACATTGAATACGGTCATTGGCAGCATCTCTGGTGCTGTGCCTCCAGTCATTGGCTGGACAGCGGTCGATTCAAGTTTTCATATCGTGCCGCTTGTATTATTTTTATTAATGTTTATATGGCAGCCACCGCACTTTTTGGCGCTTGCGATGAAGCGTACAGAAGAATATCGTGCGGCGGGTATTCCGATGTTACCGGTTGTTCATGGTTTTGGCATTACAAAACGCCAAATGGTTGTTTGGGTAGCATGCTTACTTCCACTTCCGTTTTATCTTTTTTCATTAGGCATTCCGTTCCTTGTCATCGCGACGTTGTTAAACATCGGCTGGTTGGCATTGGGACTTGCTGGATTTAAAATGAAAGATGATTTAAAATGGGCGAAGTGGATGTTTGTATATTCATTGAATTATTTAACCATTTTATTCGTAGCAATGGTGATCGTTACGATTGATTAAAGGGTTGTTTACAATTCTTTCTCATTAATATAGAAAGAATTTATATATTTATCTAAAATTGAAAGAGGGGTTTGATTAGGCTATGAAGAAATGGCTACTCAATTGGCGCTTGTTTTCTCTTTTTAGTGTGATGGCGCTTGTATTAGCTGGTTGTGGCGAGCCGTTTTTATCAACGCTTCAACCGGCCGGCGAAGTAGCAGATATGCAGTATTCACTTATGCTGCTTAGCACAGCCATTATGATTCTTGTTATTATTGTTGTAACAATTATCTTCGTATACGTTGTCGTTCGTTTCCGCCAACGTAAAGGCGAAGAAAACAAAATTCCAAAGCAAGTGGAAGGAAACCACAAGCTTGAAATTATTTGGACTGTCATTCCAATTATTCTTTTAATTATTTTGGCGGTTCCAACTGTTAAGGCAACATTTGATCTTGCTGATGTAAAACCGATGAACAAAGAAAATCGCGACAAAGAGAAGACACTTGTCGTTAATGTTCGCGCTAACCTTTATTGGTGGGAATTTGAATATCCTGATTATGGTGTAATTACAAGCCAAGATTTAGTTGTTCCAACTGATGAGCGTGTGTATTTTAACTTAAAAGCATCAGATGTAAAACACTCATTCTGGATTCCTGCAGTCGGCGGGAAAATGGATACAAACATAGAAGATAGCAAAAACCAATTTTGGTTAGAATTTGACCAAAAAGACGCTGAAAAAGCCGGCGGCATTTTCTATGGTAAATGTGCAGAGCTTTGCGGTCCTTCTCATGCATTGATGGACTTCAAAGTTAAAGCCGTTCCTAGAGACGAATTCAACCAATGGATTGAAAAAATGAAAAACGCGAAACCAGTTGTAACTGATCCAGTTGCAAAAGAAGGAGAAGCAATCTTCAATAAGAGCTGTATCGGTTGCCACGCGGTTACTCCAGTTGACAAACGACCAGAGCAAGCACGTACAGCACCAAACTTAGGAAACTTTGGCGATCGTGAGCGCATCGCAGGAATTTTAGAACATAACGAAGAAAACTTGAAAAAATGGCTAAAAGACCCAGAAAGTGTGAAACCTGGAAATAAAATGACAGGTACATATGGTCAATTAACAGATGAGCAAATTGATGCTTTAGCAAAATATTTAATGAGTCTAAAGGTTGAGTAATAAGGGGATTCATGTAAAAAGGGAGGTTACATTGTGAGTACAGTAGCTCGTAAAAAGAGCCTAATATGGGACTACCTTACAACGGTTGACCATAAGAAAATCGCCATCCTTTACTTAATTGCTGGTGGCCTTTTCTTCCTGATGGGCGGCGTTGAGGCGCTATTTATTCGTATTCAGCTTGCCGTACCAAACAACGACTTTGTTAGTGCAGGTCTTTACAACGAAATTTTAACGATGCATGGTACAACAATGATTTTCCTAGCAGCGATGCCGCTTCTATTTGCATTGATGAACGCTGTTGTGCCAATCCAAATCGGCGCACGTGACGTAGCGTTTCCGTTCTTAAACGCTTTAGGTTTCTGGCTATTCTTTTTCGGGGGACTTTTCCTAAACTGTTCATGGTTCTTAGGCGGGGCTCCTGATGCAGGTTGGACATCTTATGCGTCTTTATCATTAGAGTCACCAGGACATGGTATTGATTTCTATGTGTTAGGATTGCAGATTTCCGGTTTAGGTACATTAATCGGTGGTATTAACTTCCTAGTAACAATCGTTAATATGCGCGCTCCAGGTATGACATACATGCGCATGCCATTGTTTACTTGGACAACATTTGTTGCTTCAGCATTAATCTTATTTGCGTTTCCGCCGTTAACGGTTGGATTAATCTTCATGATGATGGACCGCTTATTTGGTGGTAACTTCTTCGATCCAGCATTAGGCGGTAACACAATTATTTGGGAGCATTTATTCTGGATTTTCGGTCATCCTGAAGTATATATTCTTGTATTGCCGGCATTCGGTATTTTCTCTGAAATTATCTCGACTTTCTCTAAAAAACGCTTATTCGGATACTCTTCAATGGTATTCGCAGTTGTATTAATCGGCTTTTTAGGATTCATGGTGTGGGCTCACCACATGTTTACAGTTGGTATGGGACCAATTGCGAACGCAATTTTTGCGGTTGCGACAATGGCGATTGCTGTTCCGACAGGTATTAAAATCTTTAACTGGTTATTTACATTGTGGGGCGGAAACATCCGCTTTACAACACCAATGTTATATGCGATTGGGTTTATTCCATCTTTCGTTATGGGTGGAGTAACAGGGGTTATGAACGCTACAGCAGCAGCAGACTATCAATATCATGACAGCTATTTCGTCGTTGCTCACTTCCACTACGTTATCGTTGGTGGGGTAGTACTTGCTTTATTAGCAGGCACACATTATTGGTGGCCAAAAATGTTTGGTAAGATGTTAAGCGAAAAACTTGGAAAAGTTACATTCTGGTTATTCTTTATCGGTTTCCATTTAACATTCTTTATCCAACACTTCCTTGGCCTAATGGGCATGCCGCGTCGCGTATTTACATTCTTACCAGGTCAAGGTTGGGAAACTGGAAACTTAATCAGTTCTATCGGTGCGTTCTTTATGGCTGCCGGTACGATTGTTCTTTTAGTTAATATTGTTATTACAACGTTTAAAGGCAAGAAAGCTGAAGCAGATGCTTGGGGAGACGGACGTACACTTGAATGGGCGGTTTCTTCTCCAGCACCTGAGTATAACTTTGCGCAAACTCCGCTTGTTCGTGGTTTAGATGCGCTTTGGGTTGAGAAAATGGAAGGTAAAAAAGGCTTGACTCCAGCAGAACCGCTTGGAGATATCCATATGCCAAATCCTTCATTCTTACCGTTTGTAATTTCGCTCGGATTATTCATTTCAGCTTTCGGATTCATGTACCATAAAGATTATTCTTGGGGGTTAATGGTTGGGATCGTTGGTCTATTAATTACGTTTGGAGCCATGTTCTTGCGCTCTGTGATCGATGACCATGGTTACCACATTCATAAAGAGGAAATTATGGAAGCGGAGAAAAAGGGGGCTAAGGCATAATGCATGTTGAAGAAAAATTAACGGCGGAAACATTCCCAGCATCACCTGAAAAAGCCACCCTTGAAGGGAAAAATAAATTTTTAGGATTTTGGTTTTTCTTAGGGGGAGAGACTGTTCTTTTCGCCTCCCTCTTTGCCACATTTTTATCTTTAAGGGATAGAACAGCTGGCGGTCCAAGTTCTGACGAATTATTTAAAATGTCTATTGTATTCATCGCTACGATGCTGTTATTAACGAGCAGCTTAACGAGCGTGTATGCAATGTACCATATGAAAAATTTCGACTTTAAGAAAATGCAGCTTTGGTTAGGTATTACTGTTTTATTAGGTGCAGCATTTTTAGGCTTAGAAATTTATGAGTTTAATGAGTATGTACATGAAGGTCTTAAATACTCAACAAGTGCATTTGCTTCATCCTTTTATACGTTAGTTGGCACACACGGTGCACACGTGGCATTTGGCTTGTTATGGATTTTAACGCTAATGATTCGCAACGCTAAGAGAGGTCTTGATTTATACAACGCACCAAAGTTTTATGTAGCTAGTCTTTACTGGCACTTTATCGACGTTGTATGGGTATTCATTTTCACAGTTGTATACTTAATGGGAATGGTGGGGTGATTGTATGGAAAATCATACAAATTCAGGCAACCCAAATGTTGATTTAGCATATCGCCGTAAGAAAAACGCGGAAGATATGAAACATCAAGTCATTTCATTCGCGTTAATGATTTTCTTAACGCTTATTGCGTTTTTCGCAGTCGGCTATGACAAATTTTCACCTTGGTTTTCTGTTCCATTTATTGTACTTCTTGCTATTGTGCAAGTGGGATTCCAATTATATTATTTCATGCATATGAGCCATAGAGGTCATGAATTACCAGCGTTGTTCCTTTATAGCGGCGTATTTGTTGCTTTTCTAACCATTTGGGCGTTTATGACTGTTATTTGGTGGTAATAAATAAAGGAAGGAAATCAGTTTTAGCTGATTTCCTTTTCTTTTTCACAAAAGTTTAACAATGTACAAACGTTACAATTGTAGTATAATGAACATGGAAAGAATCGAGGTGAAAATGATGGCATCATTAAATATGTTTGGTTTTGTTGCGCTATGGAGTCCATTTTTCTTCCTGTCATTATTAGTCATTACATGGCTGTATTTTATGATGGTTGGTCCGTGGAGATCTCGCTTTACAAACGAAGGACCGCCAACAAGAAAACAAAAATCATTATTTGTAACAGGTATGATATTGCTTTATATTTGTAAAGGTTCACCAATCGACTTGCTTGGTCATCTTGTATTTACTGCTCATATGGTACAAATGGCAATTCTTAACTTGGTTATTCCGCAGTTACTCATTTTAGGGATTCCTAATTGGATGTTTGAACGTATGCTTCGTATAAAAGTAGTAAAGAGAACAGTCACGTTTTTTACAAAACCGCTTGTCTCACTTATTTTATTTAACGGACTTTTCTCTTTTTATCACGTTCCGTTCATTTTCGATATTGTTAAAACAAATGTATTTTTACACGCTGCTGTTACAACAATTATTTTTGTTGCGGCGCTCATGATGTGGTGGCCTTTAGTGAATAAATTATCTGATTGGCAGACGCTTACGGGAATTAAAAAGGTTGGATATATTTTCGCAGATGGGATCTTGATCACACCAGCTTGTGCGTTAATTATTTTTGCGGGTACTCCATTGTACGCAACATATTATGACCCGCAAGCATGGATGAAATCACTTGAACTTTGTGTACCTGCTGGAACATTAGCTTCTCTTGATTTAGCAGGTCCACAGATGTTTATGTCAATGTCCATTCTCCATGACCAGCAATTGGGTGGAGTGCTTATGAAAATTATCCAGGAAATTGTATATGGTACAATGCTTTTCTTCATTTTTATCGAATGGTATAAAAAAGAACGAGAAAAAGAAAACATGGACACAACTATATCTCCACAACCTTCTGAATAGTAATAAAGAATTTGCTATCTTGCAGCGGGATAAGCATTTGCTTGTCTCGCTTTCGTGTTTTAAAGGGGATTTAAAACCGCTTGTTTATTGAAAAATCAGTATAACTCTACTAAAATAAAACTTGAAAAAAGAGAATTTAGATATAGGTGAAGAGAGGACACGAGAAATGGAGCATTCATTACCGATTTTACCTACTATTAGCACTAGTTTCATTGTTTTGAGTGCAATATTTGTGGCAATTGGATGGTATTTGATTCGTCAGCGAAATATTGAAGCTCATAAAAAAGTGATGATTTGGGCGGCTGTATTTGCGTTGTTGTTCTTCCTAATTTATTTATCGAGAACGGTCTTTATCGGTAATACTAGCTTTGGTGGACCGGATAACATGAAGATTTATTATACCATCTTTTTAGTTTTCCATATTGTTTTGGCAACCGTCGGTGCTATTTTTGGAATCGTTACTCTTTTATCGGGTTTTAAAAATAATCTTGTTAAACATAAAAAGCTAGGTCCGATGACAAGTGTAATATGGTTTTTTACCGCAACGACTGGGGTTGCTGTTTATTTGCTTCTTTATGTATTTTACCGTGGTGGAGAAACAACGTCTGTTATTAAAGCTATTTTAGGCTTTTAGCAAAAACAGTCAGGCCTTCCCCTTAGGTGAGGTCTGGCTTTTTTGTTGCGAGAATAAATGTTAAAGTCATATGCTGTGACATTGGCAGCGAAATATTTTGACATATTTTTCATCGAGCTCATATGATAATGTATAATAAATATTATAGGAATGTGACAGTGGATGAATGTTCTTATTTTTATTGTGAAGGGGAGCGATGAAAGTGGCAGTGCGCTTAAAAAAACGTTCGGATGTGGCTTCCTTGACATTAATTACGATTACAATGATGTGTTTACACGAACATGAGGAAATCGTTCTTCCTGATACATCGATTGATATTCTTTTTGAAAGAAACGAGTGTTGCACTATTTTTTTAAAAATGACGATGAAATATGGTGCAGATATTCTTAATGTTTGTGAGAGGTTGCAAAAACACATTAAAGAAGAAATTGAAACGATGACGAATTTTACAGTTGATCACGTAAATATAACTGTTCAAAATGTGGTGTATAGAAAAAACGCATAGGGAGCGCCTATGCGTTTTTTATTTCAAACATTTTGGCTTCGAGAGCTGACCGAGGCGCTTTCATTTTTCTATATTACCCTTGGAGTTTCGCTAAGCCTTCTTTTACTTGTGATAAAATGGTTTGACATTGGTTTACTAATGAAGATGGGAAGTTTTCCCCTTCCCCGTATTCAACTCCATGTGGATAATAATGTTTGCCAAGTAAAGGAGTAATCAGTTTAATTAATGCATAACGAGCACCAACATCTCCTTCGATGGCATATCCTTGAACGCGTAAATAATATACATCATTTTTAATTTCGAATTTGCGGTCATATGTTACTCGATCATAATCCCATTGGCTTGCGCGCACAAATCCTAGACTTTCCATCAAATCGTCTAGATGGGACAATTCTACTGTTAGATTTTCGATTCCCGTATTTTCAAATCTCATTATGTAATTTCCCTCCTAATAAGAACTTCAAAGCAACTAACCATGCTCCAGATAAATAGAAAGTAAAAAGAAATATCCCTTCATTAATAATAGTATGAAAGCGGTCAACTTTCAATCTATAGTTACGGAAATGAGAGGAAACAAAAAATTTTATTTGTTCGTGAGTTTTTTTATGAATTTGGTCAAACTAAAGTGCGAAAGGAGGAAAGCAATATGAAAAAGATTGTTATTTCGATTTTGCTTAGTGTGGTTGTTCTTGTCTCAGGAATGCCGCATATGGCGCACGGTCAAGGGACAACTACGTATACGGTTCAGCCTGGGGATACACTATGGAAAATTGCTGTTCGCTATCAAGTAGGATTATCGGAAATTATTGAGGCAAACCCTCAGTTTCCTAACCCTCATTTAATTTATCCGGGGCAAAAGGTTAATATCCCTATCCTCGATAATGTGAAGAGTATTGAAAATGAAGTGGTGCGCTTAACGAACCAACAGCGCGCGAAATATGGCTTGCCAGCATTACAAATTGATTGGCAATTAGCACGAGTAGCGCGCTATAAATCAGTTGATATGAGGGATAAGAACTACTTTTCACACAATTCCCCGACATACGGCTCACCATTTACGATGATGAAAAACTTTGGAATAAGTTACCGGACAGCAGCGGAGAATATAGCAGCTGGACAGCGGACGCCACAGGAAGTAGTAAACGCATGGATGAATAGCCCAGGACATCGCGCCAATATTTTAAAGAGAGACGTAACGCATATTGGTGTTGGGTACGCGAGAGGCGGTTCTTATGGGCATTATTGGACACAAATGTTTATTGGCAAATAAACAGTAGGGAGGATTTATTGTGCAAACAGTACGCGATGTGATGACAACGAATGTTGAATACTGTACACCGCTTGACAATGTTTATGAAGTCGCTGTAAAAATGCGTGACTTAGATGTAGGAGCGATTCCAATTGTGGAAAATGGTCGATTAATCGGATTAATTACCGACCGAGATTTGGTTGTGCGTGGAATTGCAGAGAAACGTTCAGGATCCAATCAAGTAACGAATGTGATGAGTGAAAATTTAGTAACTGTTTCTCCAGATACTTCCGTTCAAGAAGCGGTACAGCTGATGGCGAAACATCAAATTCGCCGGCTACCTGTTGTGGAAAATGGAAAGTTGATAGGTATGGTTTCATTAGGAGATTTAGCGACAAATCAATATTCCGATCAAAATGCCGGACATGCTTTGAGCGAAATATCTGAACAACATCATACTTATTAGAGGTTGGTCACATAAGGGTCTGACTCCATCGAACCACATTGTTAATAAATATGGTGGTTGAGGAAGTTGGCCCTTTGCTTTTGAGCCGACTTCTTTTTTTACTCCTGAATCGATTGGGTTTAAGCTTTGAAATTGACGAGTTTTCTTTCGTTTGAAGTATTTTTGTTCGATAGATAAGGATATAATGACAGTAGCAACGATTATGAAAGAGGGTGGTTTTCACACGATGAAATGGTTTCTCATCGTATTATTGCTATCGGTCGGCTTTTTTTATTTTTTTCCTGAAGATTCATCACACCCTGAACAAAAACAGGAACATGTAAAAGATGATCATTTGTTAAAAGAAGTATCAGCATCACAAGGAATTGTATCACTGATCGGAAAAAGTGCAGAAGAAATAAAAAAACAATTTGGTGAGCCGATGCGTATTGATTATTCTGCCTATGATTATAAGTGGTGGGTTTATAATTACCAGCCACAAACGTATTTTCAAATAGGAATATTGAAAAATCGTGTTGTTACAGCATATGTTTGTGGGGAGAAGGTAAATGTAAGACCATTTCAAATTAATCAGCCAGTCAAAGATGTTTTTGAAAAATTCCCTATTTATTCAAGTATTCCTGTTTCTCTTGAGAGCGGTACATATCGTTTTGAATTGTCGGAAGAAGATTTAACATTTCAGCCGCTTGTCAAATTAGGGGATGTATACGCACAAATTTATGTTGATCAGTTTACCGGGAGGGTATCAAGCGTTCGTTTTATGGATGCGGAAACATTAATAAAAATGCACCCTTATGAATTAGTTTATCGCGGTGAACTGTTAGCGCCAAAGCCTTTATCAGTTGAAGAACAAAAAAAAGTAGAACTAGCAAATGCCAAACAAATATTAGATATCACAAATGTGATTAGACAGCGTCATGATGTTGGAATGGTACGCTGGGATGAAAAAACGTCCAAGGTTGCTTATAAGCATAGTAAAGATATGAAAGAGAACCGATTTTTTTCTCATGAATCTCCGATGCATGGAGATTTAAAGGAAAGATTAGTATCATCAAGGGTGAACTTTCAAATCGCTGGCGAAAATATCGCTGCGCAATATGTCGACGGTATTGCTGCGGTTGAAGGATGGTTAAATAGTCAAAGCCATCGGGAAACATTATTAAACAAACAATTTACACATCTTGGTGTAGGGGTGTTTGACAAATATTATACACAAAATTTTATTAAACCTCAGTAGAATGGTTCGTTAAAAACTTCTCGAAAAAAAATATTCCATTTCTCCACTGGCCATAACAAATGATCGTGTCCCTTTTCAGAAAAATTGGTTTTTCCACCATAGTTGTCGCCGGAAGTTGAGTTCTGGCGATGATTTTTTTATCACTGACATGTAGTATAACATCAATCACATGAATGAAGTAATGATGATAATATCGCTCTTTTCTTTCTTGAACGTCAATAATGATGCCTTTTACCCATGCTTCTTCTTTGACGTTTCTAATTCTTGTCCACTTTTCATAGTATTTTCTTCGTTCTTTTTTGGTTAAATAGTAAAAGTATGCAAATAGTATAGGAATGACAATCGCTGTAATCACGTACATCCCTCCTCTATATACATTTTATCAAAAATATTCATGAAAATGGGTGCACATTTCCATGAAGCAAAGGATAGTATATGATAGGTATTTGTATTAATGAAATAGAAATAGAGGGGGTAGGTACGATGGGAAAAAATCTACATCCTTCAGTTGAACAGTTTAAACAATTTGTTAAAAGACATCCAAAAATGATTAAAGAAGTGCGCAACGGAAATAAAACGTGGAAGGAATTTTATGAGGATTGGTATTTATTTGGAGAAGAAGACGAGATTTGGGAAAAGTACAAAGGAGCGAAAGAGGAGGAAACAAGTACAAGTAATGGTTTTATGTCTAAAATTGTGTCATCGCTAAAAAATATGGATGTCAATAATCTAGAGAAGCATATCGCCAGTTTTCAGGAAGCTATTTCTGCCATTCAAAGTGTTATTGGACAGTTTCAAGGTGGAAACCAAAATCATTCGCATACAAGCGCACAAAATCATCACCCTTTTTCGTTTCGAAAAGATTAGGAGCATAAGCAATGAGGAAAGAAGTACGACAGTATGTTCAAGCGAAACCGCTCTTGCAAAGATTCATTCGTGAACAGCCGCGCTGGTATCGTCAGTTAGCGCGTCAACCGGGTGATCTGCAATCATTTGAACTCGCTGCTCTTCATTATTATCAACAAACCATTCCACACAAAGTAGAGAAAATTACAAGCTCATTAGAAATGGCTTCATTGATGCTTCATATGTTTCAATCAATGCGGCAAAGCGATTAAGTTTGTATTATTTTTTTGCAAAATAGCAAAGACTAATTCGTAAAGGAGTGATGTCTTTGCTAATTCGCTTGATAATGACGTTTATCATTTTGATTGTATTTACTGGATGTAATAATGACAAACCAGAGCCTGAAACAAAGGTTCACATAGAGCCTGTAATGAGCAGGGATGAAGCAATGCCCGTTCTTTTACAAACGGATGAAAGAACGATGAATGTAAAACATCAAGTAAGAGGAACGGATGTATTTATCGAATGTATTGTTACAAATTTTAGTTTTAAAAGCGGCAAGCGAAAAAAAGTCGATGGTGAAGGACATGTTAATTTATATGTGAACGGGCAAAAAGTAGATGAAGTGTCCACAGCAGCGTTCATTCTTAAAGGTCTTCCGAAGGGGAAACATGTCATTCGTCTTGAACTTGTTCATAACGATTCAAGTAAATATGGATTGCACCATGAATTTGAAGTAAACATTTCCTAAAGTATAGAGGTTGTCTAATAAGTGTCTGACCTTACGTCAGTCGTACTTACAAAACGTAATGTACGATAGATGATGGTTGCGAGGTCTGACATTTTGATTTTGAGACAACCTCTTTCTTTGTTTCCATTTTTCATGATATGATTAAAATATGGAGGTGTTATACACTCGTGATGATTGCAACATTGGAACGTCTTGAATTAATTCATCAAGCTGAGGAATTGGCAAGAATGATTTTACAATCAGAATTAGCGGAAGAATATCGCCGTTGTTATTATAGATTAAAACAGGATAAGGAAGCTCAAGAAATGATTCAGCGCTTTATAAGACTAAAAGAAAAATACGAAGAAGTGCAACGGTTTGGTAAATACCATCCTGACTATCATGAGGTTATGAAAGAAGTTCGCGAAGTCAAAAGAAAACTTGATTTACATGAAAACGTCGCTTCTTTTAAAAAAGCGGAAAATGCTCTTCAATCATTGCTAGATGAAATTAGTGTATTAATCGGAAAAGCTGTTTCCGAACAAATTAAAGTGCCGACAGGCAATCCTTATTTTGATTCGATTGCAGGTTGCTCAGGCGGTTGTGGTACAGGGGGAAGATGCGGCTGCCGTGTATAACGCGAAAGCTTCCCCTTTTATTGTAATCACATTAACGAACACTTTTTTAAGCAATAGCAATCATCGCGTAAAAATAGATGGAATTCTGCTTTTTGGAAAACAATAGTGGTTTAAATGTCATGAGCGTTGATGCTCCATTATTAATAACTATTTTCTCGGTGATTCACGCTTTTCTGCCGTGATACCCGAATGAGAACGCCGGCGGACAAATTCATTTGTCCGCAAAGCGTTCTCAGTTTGGGTTAGGCATGCGTCCGCATGCCCAGTCAGCTAAGCGTTTTGCTTAGCTGACTTCGGCAGAAAAGCTACTTAAATAAAACTTGTTTTATCTGGATTTTATTGGTAAATAAACACGCCTGGTTTAAATGTTGAAAAGGGGATTTTGTTATGTTTCCGAAGCGTCAGGGAATCATCGTTTGGTTATATTCATTAAAATATAGTAAACATTTACGGAAATTCGGGAATATTCATTACGTTTCAAAACGACTTAAATATGTTGTCTTATATTGTAATATGGAAGAAGTTGAGTATGTCATGAAAAAAATCGCTGCTTTACCATTTGTGAAGCAAGTCGAGCCTTCATATCGACCGTACTTAAAAGTCGAGTTTGAATCAAAGGCTGATAAGGAGAAAGAAAAAGAATATAATTAAACGTATTCTACATAGAAAATGGCTGACTCGGGAGCATGAGCCCCTTTCAAAGAAGGGTCTCTTCTTGAGTCAGCCATTTCTTTTTTAAGAAGAGGTTATTGAAGTGGTGGAATAAAGCGATTCATGCGCATAATGCCAATTAAATGTTGATAATATAAATCCAATTCGGCAAAAAATGTGGAAGGTTTTACTTCCAAATGAATGATTTCTTGATTTAACTCTTTTGCAAGCTCTGCAAATAATTCAAAGCGTTTGTTCGGTTTATAGTGAGGATGTGGAATGCCTTCACGGCAAATATATAATGGTTGGAAGTCTCCTGGGTCTGTAGGGTGTAAAACAACAACTAAAGATGTCACAGGCTGACCCTTCTTTATTGTATGAAAAGCAAATAGTCCAGACAGACGATGGCGGTTTGCTTTTGCTAATTCAATCAATTCATAAATATCAGAATAACCTTCCCCCAGCTCGATAAAACGTTGAATCATATTTATCTTCCTTTCTCTGCAATGATAATTGTTTTTCTATTTCAATACTTTAACATTCTCTTGATAAAATGAAAATCTCGACAAAAAATGTTCGACAATTGATACAAGCGATATGCAACGTATGTCTGAATCTTAATAGTAAAAGTCTCATTAATGGGTACATCATGTTGAGGGTGGAGTTTTTAACTAACGGATTCACTTACGAAAGAGAAAAATTAAAAAATCATTATCATTTTAAGAACAATTCGCATATGAATTGTTTTTTGATTTTTATTGATATAGTAACATTCTTATTGTTTTGGTGGAAAAATCGCAACTAAATTAGCATGTGAATTAGAAGAATGACAATCATAATTGTCACTGAAAAGATTAATATGCTAAAATTGCTGCTAATTTATACGCTAAGTTGGTATTTTAATGAGACTTATTCAAACATAGAAGGGGAAATGTATGATGGAATTTGATGAAAAAACAGTAAGCATATATTTTGATACAGAAAATAATAATCTGTATTTTATACCATTTGGACCACATGAAAAATTTGGTGTCATGCAGATAGACATTGTGAATGAACTCACTTATCCTTATTCCGATGAGGAGATTGAAGAGGTAGCCTTCAAAACATTAAACCAATGTCACACCCTCCTTCCAAGCGAGGATAAGCGTACACCATTAGAGAAACATTTAAAAATCAGAGGATTAGTAAAAGCAACGAAGAATAAAAAATCTGTTTCATTAGATTGGGAAAAAGAAAAAGGTTATATAGTTACTCCATTCAAAAAAGTCGGGAGGGGTGGATATTTAGCATTAAAATCTGAAAACTGGATTTATCTTGGTCACGAATCACAGACTGGTCAATTAGCAAAAGCGATTAAGAAGGCAATCGAGTTATCGCAACTTTGATAGTTGATTCAGATAAGAAAATTAAAGAACGCTTGAGTTGCCCAAGCGTTTTATTGTGCTAATTATGTTGAATTTTTGGTGTTAATTCAAGGGAGAAAGTAAGTGCTATTTTAATTGCTTTTTCTTATTTTCCCTCCTTGAAGTGAACCGAACCCATTAGTTTTTAACCGTTCTATTACTTTTAGGAGTGAGCGGTGGTAATCGATAATAAGCTCTATATTAGCAGAAAAATGATACAAGAATGGTTTTATATTGAAGTGCGAGAAGGAGATGATGTCATTTTAATGAATGAGCAATGACACTAGGCCTTGTAACATAAAAAAGCCCTGCAGTTTTGCTGCAGGGTCCTTCTATACTTCTAGGTTCTCGCGCATCGATAGAACCTAAAGGCAGAAGGAAAAAGGGAGAGGAGAAACCGGAGGAAGAACTTATGGGGAAACGTAAGTCTTCTCCGTGGTTGGCAACAACATCTTAACCGATGTTGCCATTACTCATTATGACCAATGAAAAAATTTGTATACATTTTACATTTGAATTTTTCTAATGAAGTTGCTTCTTGACTGAAAGAGTGGAGTCCTGATTAAGTTTATGATAGGATAGAATGGGCAAAAGTCTATTGATGTGGTGAGTAGTGTATGAGAGTAATATCAGGAAAATGTAAAGGTCGTCAGCTGCAAGCCGTTCCTGGCATGACGACAAGACCGACGACAGATAAAGTGAAAGAAGCTATGTTTAATATGGTTGGTCCTTATTTTCATGGTGGGATTGGTTTAGATTTGTTTGCGGGCAGCGGTGGTCTTGGAATTGAAGCATTAAGCCGAGGATTGGACAAAGTCATCTTTGTTGATCGAGATGGAAAAGCAATTCAAACGATTCGTCAAAACATACAGTCATGCGGTTTATCTAATCAGGCGGAAATATATCGTAACGATGCGAATCGAGCACTGAAAGCAATTATAAAACGTGGTATAAGTTTTACACTTATTTTTCTCGATCCCCCATATAAGAACAAAGAGTTGGAAGCGCTTATTTCAATGATTGATGAGCATGGGCTGTTAGAAAAAGAAGGGTATATCGTAGCGGAACATGCTGAAACAGTGGAGCTGCCGCAACATATTGGAAGTTTAGTGAAATTAAAGCATGAAACCTACGGCATTACAGGCGTATCGATTTACGGCTATATTGTGGAAGAGAAAGGAGACTAAATGAATGGCGAGCATTGCAGTATGTCCGGGAAGCTTTGATCCAGTTACATATGGGCATTTAGATATTATAAGGCGCGGCGCGAGAGTGTTTGACAAAGTGTATGTTTGTGTGTTGAATAACTCGTCAAAAAAGCCACTGTTTTCAGTAGAGGAAAGGATACAGCTCCTTCATGAAGTAACAAAATCGCTCCCGAACGTTGTTGTCGATTCTTTTCAAGGCCTTCTTGTTGATTATGCCCGCAGTAAAAATGCTAATGCGATTTTACGCGGTTTGCGTGCTGTATCTGATTTTGAATATGAAATGCAAATTACATCTATGAATAGAGTGTTAGACGAAAATATTGAAACATTTTTTATGATGACCAACAATCAATATGCGTTTCTAAGTTCAAGTATTGTTAAGGAAGTAGCCAAATATAATGGCAATATTTCCGAACTTGTTCCACCTGTTGTTGAAGAAGCGTTACGCAAGAAATTTGCCAACCAATAAATAGAAAAGGGCTGACCCATAAGTGTCTGGCCCCACGTATATTTCACAATATATCGTTCATTGATCCAATGCGATGTCCTATATATTGTGTTGTGGGGTCTGACACTTTTCTTTTTGGGCGGCCTTTTATCATATATGTAAGAAAACCTTATGGCGTCATTTCTTTTCGCAAATCTAATGCAAGCAACAGCACATAGAAAGCGAGTGAAAGCAGCGTAATCATTGGTCCATATTCAATGAGAAACTGCCAATAATTTGAGAGCCACTCAGGGGAATGTTTTGTTAAAAAGACCGGAATGATATTTGAATGTTCTTGGTGTGATTGAAAGTCTTCATAAAACGGTTTCCAAAATACATATGTAAAAACGGCTGCGAAAATACCGTGAAAAATTCGTGCGATGAAAAATGGCTGAAACCGAATATCTGTTTCGGCGAGAATACTTGCGACTTGCGCTTGAACGGAAAAGCCGCTGAATGCGAGAATAAAGCTTGTGATGATTGTTTTTTGTAACAGGTTTGCACTATCGGTCTGACTTGTCATCTGGCTGCCTAGAGTAATTTCAAACAATCCGGAAATAAAAGGGATGCTAAGCTCTTTCGGCAAAGCGAATATGCTTAATATATATTGAAAAATATTAGAGATTTGATCTGTTATGTGAATCATGTAAAGAAGTTTATTTAACACAGAGAAAAGAATGATGAAGCCACCAATCATTAACAGTGTCTGAATGGAGGAGCGTACTGCGTCACCTAGCATTTTTCCGATAGCTTGTTCATTTCTTAGTCTTGTTTGATGCAGGACACGGAACGCTTTTCGTATAGACACTTTTTGCTTATAATCATAATGTGTAGATGATGGATTTGTTTTGCCATGAAAACGCATGAGCAGACCAACACAAATATTTCCGATATAGTGCGATAATGCAAGCACAACGCCTATTTGCGGATTGTGAAAAAAGCCGACAGAAACCGCTCCGAAAATAAATAGCGGGTTAGAAGAATTTGTAAATGAGACGAGCCGTTCCGCCTCAATGGCGGAAATTTGTTTTTCTTGGCGGAGCCTGGCGGTTAATTTCGCTCCAGCAGGATACCCTGAGGCCATTCCCATTGCCCAGACAAAGCCGCCTACTCCCGGAACTTTAAATAATGGGCGCATAAGTGGTTCAAGTAATACACCAATTAAATTGACGACACCGAAATGAATGAGCAGTTCAGAAACAATAAAAAAGGGTAATAGAGAAGGGAAAACTACTTTCCACCACATATTTAACCCGCTGATGGACGCTTCAAAAGATTGTTTCGGATAGCAAATAAGCGAGACAGCAAATAATGTAACAGATAAAGCTAGAAAAATCGTTTTTATTTTTTCTTTCATAAAAGGATTGCCTCCCGTAAAGAATCGTTTATTAATGATTGCTTTTTAATGCAGGCAAAAATGACGTTGTCCCACTTCATATAGTTTAATATACGAGTATAGACAGTTATTTTAGACCATAAGATTAAAAAGGATTTTTTCGAGACGAATCTCCCTAAATAGTGAGAAAATAGTTAAGGAGGAAAACAATGCGGCCGAAAATTGGGTTGGCGTTAGGATCTGGGGGAGCGAGAGGCTTTGCGCATTTAGGAGTCATTAAAGTGCTCGAAGAAGAAAATATTCCGATTGACTTAATCGCAGGAAGCAGCATGGGAGCGTTAGTGGCTTCGCTGTATGCAAGCGGCTTGGGAATTGAGCGTTTATATAAACTTGCGAAAGCGTTTAAGAGAAATGATTATATTGACTTAACAGTGCCGAAAATGGGGCTTATTTCAGGAAGACGTATAAAAGAGTTTGTTCGCTTATTGACAAAAGGAAAGCGAATTGAAGATTTACATATTCCGATTGGTATCGTTGCAACAGACTTGCAAAAGTGTGAAAAAGTCGTGTTTCGAACAGGATTGATTGCGGATGCTGTAAGGGCTAGCATTTCTATTCCGGGAATTTTTGTACCAGAACAGATTGATGGCCGTTTACTTGTAGATGGTGGGGTTATTGACCGTATTCCTGTTTCTGTTGCAAGGGAGATGGGAGCGGATATTGTGATTGCTGTCGATGTTTCTCATGTAAAAGTGAATGAAGAAATTTCTTCGATTTTCGATGTTATTTTACAAAGTATTGATATTTTACAAGATGAGCTCGTACGTCATCGAGAGGTTGCTTCGGATGTGATGATTCGACCTCGTGTCGAGCAGTTTAGTTCACGAGCATTTACGCATATAGAAGAAATTATCACTATCGGGGAGGAAGAGACACGAAAACAATTAACAAAAATTCATGAAGCGATCGAGAAATGGAAGGAGTCATAACATAAATGAAAAAAAGAATATACTTAGTCGCATTTTCTATAGGTGCCATTATGGCCGTGTTACTTACATTTATAAAATTGCCTTATTATGTCACTATGCCGGGAACGGCGCAAAAACTAGATCCACTTGTTCATGTGAAAGGTGGAGATCAAGATGATGGAGATTTTATGTTAACAACGATAAGAATGGGAAGGGCGAATGTCATCTCTTATGCTTTAGCAAAAGTTCGTAAATATTATGATCTTTATCCAGTAGAGGCGATTAAACAACAAGGAGAAAGTGACGAAGAATACACGTTGCGGCAGCTGCACATGATGGAAAATTCGAAACAAACAGCGATTGCCGTTGCTTACGAAAAGGCCGGAAAACCAATTACATATAAATTTCTTGGTGTTTATGTAATCCGAGTTCTTCCTGATATGCCGGCAAGTCAATATTTACGACCAGGAGATCGAATTGTTGCAGTCGATGAGAAAAAGCTTCAATCTGCGGAGCAATTTATTGAGTATGTCGGTCAAAAAGCGAAAGGAGAAACGGTGAAGATTACATTTGAGAGAAAAGGGAAAAAGAAAACCGTTCAACTTGCTCTTAAACCATTTCCTGAAAATCCGAAGCGGGTCGGTATCGGTATTTCCCTTGTTACCGACAGCGAAATTGTGACTAACCCTTCTGTTGAAATCAAATCGGAAGAAATTGGTGGACCTTCAGCAGGGCTTATGTTTTCTTTAGAAATTTATGATCAGCTCGTTGAAGAAGATATTACAAAAGGATATACCATTGCAGGAACAGGGACAATTAATGAAAAAGGGGAAGTCGGACCAATCGGTGGCATTTCACAAAAAATTATTGCTGCAGACAAAGCGGGAGCCGATATCTTTTTTGCTCCGAATGAAAAAGGAGCTGAAGATTCAAATTACCAAGAGGCTTTAAAAACGGCAAAAGATATCGGCACAAAGATGAAAATCGTTCCGATCGATACATTTGATGATGCTCTTCGCTATTTGCAAACATTAAAATAAGGGGTGACCAAAAAGCGAAGTGTCAGATTCCGCAACACCATATATCGGACACATCAGTGGATAAATGAACGATATATATTGTGAAATGTACGTGAGGGCAGACACGGATGGGTCAGCCCCACGTTCCGATTGGAGGAGTGGTGTATTCTTCTTTACATGCCTTTGTACGTAAAGGCTCTGGGAGTACGGATATATAGGCAAAAGCCGCTTTCTTTTCTTGTTTGTAAATGGGATAGTCTTCAAGAAGCGAAACTTTTGAAATGATCGGAAGTGATAGTTGCTTTTTTACTGCCTTCAAATAGGATCGACCTGTTTCGCTCATGCCAAGCAGCCTAATATAGGTTGCTTTTTTATTAGATTCTTTTTGCTGTTTCGTAAAATTAGTTAAAATGTGTGTACATGTACGCTGTAATCTTGTCCAAGTGTAGCGTTTCGTTTTCACCATATCGATTAGTTCCACAAAGTTTTTTGCTTCTATGGCAGCATTTTTAAAACGATACTCCAATCCTTCGTCCATATCAGCGATTTCTCTCATTTCGTTTATATCCATTGTAAGAATGCGATATTTTAATAGCGAAAAATAGTCGTTCCATTGATGAAATAAACGATAAGTAGAATAGTACTCATATAACATATTTTTCGTCGATTCTGGAATGTAAGGAGCGATTTTTTCAAGATGTTCAATGGAATAATTAAGTGCGTTTCGCAAGCTTGTTGCACTGGCAATGGACTGATCGGAAATGGTCTGATCATGATAGCCGGCGGCAATTCGTTTAATCGTATGCGGGGTTATTTGCTTATGCTCTTCCATAATGGATTTTACATAATAAAAACCGAGAATATTGTTTGGTTTCGTTAAATCGAGATTTTCAATTTGCAGTTGTTGGAAAGCAAGAGCACTAGCTTTTGGATAGCTGACTCCTGTCTGTAACGCTTTTTTCAAATATGTATTATATTTGTCTTCTTGTTTTGCTAAAGCTTTTACCGCTTCAGTGAAATGATGAATGTCACCGCTTTCACTGCCGAAGCAAATACAATCACAATGCAAAGCAGCAAGCAAGGAAACTGCTCCGGCTGCAAATTCTTTGGCAGCTTGCACGGCGAACATATAAGGTAATTCAACGATAATATCTACTCCAGCAGCTAGAGCCATGCGGGTTCGTGCCCATTTTGAGACGATGGCTGGCTCGCCGCGCTGTAAAAAGTTTCCGCTCATCACAGCGATAACGCAATCTGCACCAGTTTGCCGTTTCGTTTCATGTAAATGATATAAATGACCGTTGTGAAACGGATTATATTCAACGACAATCCCAACCGCTTTCATGCCATTTCCGTCCTTCCTCATATTAAATTTGGAGTTTTGTCAAAAACGTGATAAATTGTATATAAGCTGACTACAATTATAGTGTAAAGAAAAAATATTGACAAACGAGAAAACGAAACGTATAATTTTCTTTGTTGCCTTGAGGTGATTTTAGTGAAATGGACCATTCATAAGCTTCATCAGTTACAAAATAAAGGATTAACAATTGATGAAACCATTGATGTTTCTGATTTAAAACAAGTTGACAAGTCAATTCGCGATATTTCCCCTGTACATATTCAAGGGCGCGCTGACTTGAGTTCAACAAAGTTTACGTTTCACTTGACCATTAAAGGGACAATGGTATTGCCTTGTTCCCGAACGTTAGTTGACGTCTCTTATCCATTTGAAATTGATACAATCGAGACGTTTTTATTAAATGATTATGATTATACAACTGATGAAGATATGCATGTTGTTCAAGGAGAGACGGTTGATTTATTGCCGATTGTGAAAGAATTGATACTCCTTGAAATTCCGCTGCAAATTTTTTCAGAAGAAGAAAATGTTGAAGAAGCTGCGCCGCAGTCGGGAAAAGATTGGGAAGTGATTACTGAAGAACAGTTGAAAAATAAAATTGATCCTCGGCTAGCAGGCTTAGCGAAGTTTTTTGAAAAGAAAGAGGAAGAGTGAGCGAAGAACCGGCATTATCCGGCCTTCACATATTTGTAAATCCTTTTAAGGAGGTGGGAATAATGGCTGTACCTTTTAGAAGAACATCTAAAACAAAGAAAAGAATGCGTCGTACGCATTTCAAATTACAAGTACCTGGTATGGTAGAATGCCCAAATTGCGGTGAAATGAAACTTGCTCACCGTGTATGCAAAGCTTGCGGAACTTACAAAGGAAAAGAAGTTGTTAACAAATAATTGTTAACAGATGAAGTTACAAGGGGCTGACCTCAAAGTGTCTGATCTCACGAGGAATCCATCATATATAGTGTTCTCATCTAATGCTATGTACTATATATGATGGTTGTGGGTCTGATACTTTGTTTTAGGGTCAGCCTCTTGTTTTTTGAGAAAATACGGTTTTGCTTTCGATGAAAAGTGGCAGGAAAATAGGAGATTCTCGTTAAATTATTAAAAAGTGAAAGAGAGGAGGGGAAGATGTGGCGGATGTTTTGTTAGAACAAGATAAGGACGGCATCGTTTGGTTTACGATTAATCGACAAGAGAAGAGAAATGCCATTAACTATGAAGTGATGGATTATTTACAAGAAACGATTCAAATGGTTGAACAGAACGATGATGTGAAAGTGTTGGTTATTACCGGAGCGGGAGAGAAAGCATTTTGTTCGGGCGGAGATTTAAGTAGCTTTCATCGTTTGCAGACGAAAGAAGAAGCGTATTCGATGCTTGGAAAAATGGGGAATATTCTCTATTCGCTTTTAACCGTTTCAAAGCCGACGGTTGCGTTGATTAATGGAACGGTAATTGGCGGCGGATGCGAGTTGGCAACCGCTTGTGATTTCCGCTATGCAAAAAGAAGCAGCAAAGTTGGATTTATTCAAGGAAAGTTGGCGATTACAACAGGCTGGGGCGGAAGTACGATGTTATTTGAAAAAATTTCTTATGATCATGCGCTTCGTATGTTGTTGGAGGCAGAACCGACTAGTGCGGAGAAAATGTATGAATACGGTTGGATTCATTCTCTTTTGCCAGAAGAAGGGTTGAGAGAAGAATGTAAAAAGCTTCTTTCGCCATATTTATCTAAATCTGTACAAGTTTTGCGGGCATATAAAACAGCAGCGGTTGCGAAATGGAAGAATGAAGCATTTCGCGCGAGATTTTTTGCTGAAATTGAACGGTGTTCCATATTATGGGAATCCCCTGAGCATGATGAAGCAGTGCGTGCATTTTTAAATAAATAGTCTATCTTTCCTATTAGTCGCATACATATAGTGAAAAAAGCGACTAGGAGGATGAAAGATGACAAGTTTACGCCAAGATGCATGGACACAAGATGAAGATTTATTGTTAGCCGAAGTAGTATTACGTTATATTCGTGAAGGTGGGACACAGCTTCAAGCGTTTGAAGACGTCGGGAGGCGTCTCTCTCGAACGGCAGCAGCTTGTGGTTTTCGGTGGAATTCGTATGTAAGAAAGCAGTATAAAGATGCCATTGAACTAGCGAAAAAACAGCGGAAAGAAAAGAAAAAAGAAGCAGCTGTTCATATGGAGCGAAAGGACACAGCAACAGCGGAGATAGCAGCAGCGAAAGAGCTTACTTTGGACGAAGTGATTGTTTTCTTGCAACGATATCGCCAATCGGTAAATGATTTTCAACATGCGATTGATGAAAATCGTGCTTTAAAAAAAGATATGGAACAATTGCAACAAACAATAACAAGATTGCAAGTAGAAAAAGAGTGGCTGGAAAAAGAGTTAAAGATGGTTCAAGAAGATTATAAAGCATTGATTGGTATTATGGAACGCGCGAGAAAAATGGTAGTTTTTGAAGAAGATGAGCAAGCGAAAAAGGTAAAATTTCAAATGGAACGAAACGGGAATCTTGAGAAAATTGAAAAATAAGAAGCTTCATAGGCTGTCTCAAAAAGCCCCCTCTACTACAATCTCTATGGCAAAGGAATGAAAATGCCGATAGTTTGAGGGAATCACGGTTTTATGGGACAGCCTCATTTTTGTTAGGTTTGTTAGTTAACGTAAACCGTTTTGATTTGTTACAATAATTATAAAAAGTTGATGGATAGAAAGAGAGGAAAAAGTAGACGTGAAAGTGGGGATTGTTGGCGGCGGGGCAGTTGGTTTGTTAATGGCTGCCTATTTACATCGTATGTATGATATAACGCTATATACGAGAAGACAATCGCAAGCGGCTTTACTAAATAAAAATGGTTTGCGATTAATGAAGGATCGTAAGGAAGAAACGTTTTTCATTAAGGCGAAACATATCGAACAAAGTGAGATGAATGACGATGTCGTGTTCGTTACTGTCAAGCAATATGATTTGCCTAAATTAGCTTCATCGGTGAATAGGCTGCAAAACGTTCCGACTATAATATTTTTGCAAAACGGAATGGGGCATTTGCAGCTTTTAAGCCAATTCAATAATCGAAATATTGTGCTTGGGGTTGTAGAGCATGGAGCGTTAAAACATGACGACCGCACAGTCGAACATACAGGGGAAGGAAAAATCAGTCTTGCTGTCTGGAAAGGAGAAATGGGGGGAGCTCAGCGCTTTATTGAGCAATCCTCGTCCCATTTCCCATTTTTGTTTAAGAAAGATTGGTATGAAATGTTGGCGATGAAGCTGGCTATCAATGCAGTCGTAAATCCTTTGACAGCGTTATTGCGTGTAAAAAATGGACAATTACTCGAAGTAAACGAGTATCGAATCATGATGCAATTGCTGTTCAGTGAACTAAAAGATGTATTATCGCTTTCCGATGAGCAGCAAGCATGGGAAAACATTGTTCATGTATGTGAGAAAACAGCGAACAATCGTTCTTCGATGTTAAAGGATATAGAACAAGGTCGTCAAACGGAAATTGATGCTATTTTAGGATACATAATCCAGAGAGGAAAGAGCATGAATATCCAGACCCCTTTATGTGAGTTTTTGTTGTATGCGATTAAGGGAATGGAACGAAGGGGGATTTCACATGAGTGATTTCGTTTCTGTACTTTTTGCGACATTTGTTACGGTGCCGATTGCGGCTTTTATACTTGTCTATATGCTTGGAAGAAAAGTTTTGAAACGAAAAAAGAAATCATTTCACTTAGCTGTGAACGTTTCAACCATCTTTTTTATTTTGAGTGTGCATTTTTTGATTATGACGATTTGGGGTACCTCATATTTATGGATGATTATAATCTTTTTGCTTTTGCTAAAAGTATTATTTATGATAGGTTATTGGTGGAAAAAACAAGATGTGCATATCACTCCTGTGTTTCGTTTGTTTTGGCGTTTTAATTTCTTATTATTTTCTTTTGCCTACTTTAGCTTGCTTATTTACGGGTTCGTTATGCGTACGATCGAAAATTTGTAATGCCATATTTTTTTATATTGCGAGAAGAAATGGTATACTCTTGGCAGAAAAAATAAATGAAAGAGAGAAAGGAAGTTTTTATCAATGGAGATGATGGAAATCTCTTTACCGTCCGTAACACCGTTAGCAACGGATTATATAGAAGGTTTATTTCCTATAAAAGAGGGATTTGATTACGATATTTATGCTGATCATGTGTTCAAAATGCGTCTAAATGACTTGAAAGAAAGAATATACCCACGGCAAAAGCTTGTTGAACATTTGCTGCACTACCATCAAAGATTTACAGTAAGTAAGAAGACGTTAGACAATATACATAAACTTCTTAACCCAGCAAGTGTAGTAGTCATTGGTGGACAGCAGGCAGGACTTTTGACTGGTCCGCTTTATACGATTCATAAAATTATCTCGATTTTGACGCTTGCTAAACAGCAGGAAAAAGCATTAAAAGTGCCAGTTGTGCCAGTATTTTGGATTGCTGGTGAAGATCATGATGTTGCCGAAGTGAACCACGTATATGTAGTAGAAAATGAAAAAATAAAGAAGAAAACATACCCCTATACATTTTCGGAAAAACAAATGGTAGCTGATTTACCGATTGATCGACAACGATGTTTTGAATGGGTAAAAGAAATTGTTCAAACATATGGAGAAACTGACGTAACCAATCAACTGCTTTCGTTTATTGAAGAAAGTTTAGAAGAAGCGGAAACATTTGTTGATTTTTTTGCGTCGCTCATTTTGCGTTTGTTTGCCGCGGAAGGATTGGTAGTGATTAATGCGGCAGATTCAGAATTAAGAGCAATTGAGCGTGATTTTTTTGTGCAATTATTGAATCGTCATCGTGAAATTACGAAGCATGTATTAGCGCAACAAGAAGAGTTAAATAAAATGGGATACAAAAAAATGCTTGATGTTCAGGAGCAGTCTGTTCATTTGTTTTATCATCATGATGGGGAGCGGCTTTTATTAGAGTATGATGATCAAGTTCAGCGGTTTCACAGCAAAAAAAGAGAAGTTTCTTTCACATATGAAGAGCTCGTTTCGCTTGTTGGAACAAAACCGCAATTCTTTAGTAATAATGTTGTGACAAGGCCGTTAATGCAAGAATATTTGTTCCCGACATTAGCTTTTATTGCCGGACCTGGAGAAATTGCTTATTGGGCTGAATTAAAGCAAGCGTTTTCTTTGTTTGAATTTAAAATGCCGCCAGTTGTACCTCGTCTTAACATAACGATTGTTGAACGTTCCATTCATACGGATATCGAAGAAGTAGGGTTAACCGTCTCTGCTGTTTTACAAGGAGCAACTGAACAAGCAAAGGAAATTTGGCTTCGTAATCAGTTCAAATATCCGCTTGAGGAACTTTTTGCAAATGCAAAAGCAAACATAGAAGAAATTCATCGGCCATTAAGAGAAATCGGTATGGAGATTGATCGCGGATTAGCAGATTTGTTGACGAAAAATGCCAATTTCATTCAAGCACAAATAGATTTTCTTCACCAAACATTGCATCGCCGCTTAGAGCAAAAATATGAAACGGAACTTCGAAAGTTTGCGCGTATTGAGATGGCTTTAATGCCGAATGGTGCACCGCAGGAGCGGATTTGGAATATCTTTTATTACATGAACAAGTATGGATTGGATTTTGTAGACCGCTTATTGCTCCTTGATTATAAGTGGAATGGTATGCATAAAATTGTTTATATTTAACCATTTTTCAAAGAAAACGTCGAAGAAAAAAGTCCTGCTTAACGCAGGATTTTTTTTTATCGTTAAGAATTAGTACATAAGTAATTAGCATGGTAATAAAAGGTATGGTAAGTTAATATAGAAGGACAAAATTTTACATGCCGCGACAATTTCGAACAGACAAAGACGATTTTTTACAAGAAACACCTAAAAATATGAGTAGTTTTGCGATATAATGTAAGAGTTATCATCATTTTTAATGATGATTTATTACAATAAGAAAAATAAAGGTGGTGAGACTGTGTTTGAGCATACAACAGTCTTATTGAAGGAAACGGTCGATGGTTTGCAAGTAAAGCCGAATGGTATATATGTAGACTGTACGCTCGGTGGCGCAGGTCATAGTGAATATTTATTGTCAAAGCTATCAGGAGAAGGGAAATTGTTTGCTTTTGACCAAGATGAAACGGCCATTAAACATGCGAAAGAAAAGCTTAGAAAATACGAGAAACAAGTAACGATTATTAAAAGTAACTTTCGCTTTTTAACAGATAAACTAGCGGAACATGGGATTCGCCAAGTCGATGGTATTTTATTTGATTTAGGTGTCTCGTCTCCGCAGCTGGATACACCGGAGCGTGGGTTTAGTTATCATCATGATGCGCCACTTGATATGCGCATGGACCGTGAACAAACATTAACAGCGTATGATGTCGTAAATCATTGGTCTTATGAAGAATTGGTGAAAATTTTCTTTCATTATGGGGAAGAAAAATTCTCGAAACAAGTGGCACGAAAAATTGAAGCGGTGCGTCAGCAAAAGCCGATCGAAACGACTGGCGAGTTAGTGGAACTGATTAAATCGGCAATACCAGCGCCTGCACGAAGAAGCGGCGGGCATCCGGCAAAAAGAATTTTCCAAGCGATTCGCATTGCTGTTAACGATGAGTTAAAGGTGTTTGAAGAAGCGATTCAACAGGCGATTGATTTATTAAAGCCGGGCGGAAGAATTAGTGTGATCACATTCCACTCTTTAGAAGACCGTATTTGCAAAGTAGCGTTTAAAGAAGCGAGTGAAGGACCGAAACTTCCACCGGGGCTGCCTATCATTCCAGAGCAATATAGGCCGAAATTAAAAATTATTACAAAAAAACCAATTGTTCCATCAGAAGAGGAACTTGCTATGAACAATCGGGCTCGTTCAGCAAAACTTCGTATCGCTGAAAAATTGTAATTAGAGGAGGGAAAGAGTTTGAATCATGCAGCTGTTAAAATAAAAACTCAAGAAGTACAAAAACGAGAGCGTCACGCTCGTCCAAACGCGCGGCCGAAACGCAAGCGTCAATTTCGCACTACATTAGGGGAAAAAGTACTTTTGTTCGTGTTTGCTCTGTTTGTCGTTTACTGTGGCATTCGAATGATTTCCAATCACGTTGCGATTTATGAAGTAAACAAACAAATTCAACAGCTAGAGGCAACGATACAAGAACAGAAAAAATATAATAATGATTTATCTGTTCAAGTACAAGAGCTAAGTACATATGAACGTATATTAGAAAAAGCAAAAGAGCTCGGCCTTTCATTAAACGAAAATAATGTAAAAGTAGTACAGGACTGATGGGCAATGACACAGAATAAAAAACATATGAATATAAATAAAGGAGCAGCTGGTTTATTTATTTTGTTTAGTCTGCTCTTTTTTATATTGTTGGCCCGGTTTGTCTATTTGCAGGCAACGGGAGTAGCGGACGGCCAAGTGCTGGCTGTTGAGGCGGAAAAGCGGTATAAACAGCAGCGAGTCCTTGAGGCAAAACGCGGTACGATTTTTGATCGAAATGGTGAAGTCATTGCTGAAGATACACCATCGTATACCGTTGTGGCTGTTCTTGATAAAACGTTAACAATCGATCCTAAAAAACCACGGCATGTCGTTGATCCTGAAATGACGGCCAAAAAACTCGCTCCGTTATTGAAAATGAAAGTGAGCGAGGTGGAGAGGATCTTAAAAAAAGATGCGAAACAAGTAGAGTTTGGTCCAAAGGGACGAAATATTAGTCAACAATTAAAAATGAAAATTGAAGCGTTGCATCTTCCGGGTATCGGATTCATTCGTGATACAAAGCGGTTTTATCCGAATGGGACATTTGCTTCTCATGTGATTGGTTATGCCCAAAAAAGCGATGAGGAAGACGGACACACTGTTGGAGCCATGGGACTCGAAAAAAGCTTAAATGATTACTTGAAAGAAAAAGATGGGTACGTGACCTTTAAGGGTGATCCTCAAGGCTTAAAGCTTCCGGACACAAAAGAATCAGTCGTTCCGCCTGATAACGGAAACAATGTGTATTTAACGATTGATCAAAAAATCCAAACGTTTCTTGAGGATGCTATGAACCAAGTGGAAAAACAATACAAGCCGAAAAAAATCATCGCTATTGTGGCTAATCCAAAGACGGGAGAAATTTTGGCGATGGGTTCAAGACCAAGCTTTGACCCAAACAAGCGAAACATTCACTATTATGTGAATGATGCGATTTCCTATCCATACGAACCAGGGTCAACGATGAAAATTTTTACGCTAGCTGCGGCTATTAATGAAGGGGTTTATAATGGCAATGAGCTATATAAGTCAGGAGCTTATAAAATCGGTCCAAATATTATTCGCGATCATAATAAAGTCGGATGGGGTATCATTTCTTTTAATGAAGGGGTCCAGCGCTCTTCTAACGTTGCTTTTTCGATTTTAGTAAGAGAAAAATTAGGAGAAGATCGCCTTCTGCAATATTTACATCGTTTCCATTTTAATCAGCCGACAGGAATTGATCTTCCGGATGAAACAATTGGTAATATTGTTTACCGATATCCGATTGAAAAATTAACGACTGGATTTGGACAAGGAACATCGGTTACTCCGATTCAGCAAATCCAGGCGGCTACCGCCATTGCAAATGGCGGCAAAATGATGAAGCCTTATATCGTTGATCGTATTGTCGATCCTGACACGGGAAAAGTGGTTAAGCGGAACGAGCCTAAAGTTGTCGGACAGCCAATTACAAAAGAAACAGCGGAAAAAGTACTGGATATTCTAGAAACGGTTGTTACTTCGGAAAACGGAACAGGGCGACCATACCAAATTGAAGGGTATCGTGTTGCCGGAAAAACGGGGACGGCGCAAATTCCTTCACCAAATGGTGGATATTTAACTGGCTACAATAATTATATTTTCTCTTTTCTAGGTATGGCACCTAGAGAAAATCCGCGTCTGCTTATGTATGTTGCAGTGCAACAACCAGAGATTTCCTATACAGAAACGGGAGCAGCGCCTGTCTCAATGATTTTTAACAGTGTCATGAAAAGCAGTTTACAATATTTAAATATTCAACCTTCTCTTGAAACGAAAAAAAAGCTAAAAAGTAACAAAGGAATCGTTCTTGATCAATATGTAGGTTTGACGGTTGACGAAGCAACTAAGCGGTTGAAAGAAAAAGGATTGACACCTGTTTTTATAGGCAAAGGACAACGAATTGAAGCGCAAATGCCATTCGTTGGCGAAGAAGTGATTGCACGCGAGAGGATTATTTTACAAACAGATGAACAAGCAACCATGCCTGATGTTACTGGATGGTCACTGCGCGATATTATGAAATTAGCGCAACTATTACAGCTTCAGCCGAGCCTGAAAGGACATGGTTATGCAGTCACACAAAATATCCCGCCAGGTGCAAACGTAAAACCAGGAGATTATTTGATTGTTGAACTAGCCAATCCACAACAGGTTGAGAAAAGGATCGCTGAAATCGCGCAACAAAAAGAGGAAAATAAAAAGCAAACAGATGAGAACAAGCCGCTTGATTAGCAATTGACGTTCTATCATAATCGGTACAAGCATATAGTGGAACGAGCCTATTCTATAAAGGAGGTTCTGCTATATGCGCGTTTCACACGTCACCGTTCGAAAACGCCTAATGATTGTGTTATTGATTGGATTTCTTATTTTTACCATTATTGATATTCGACTTGGATATGTACAATTTGTACTTGGAAAGATGCTAACGGAAGAAGCGAAAAACTCGTGGAGCCGAAATATTCCGTTTGAACCAGAGCGAGGAGAAATTTTGGATCGAAATAATATTCCGCTTGCTACGAATATGAGCGCTCCGACCGTGTATGTTGTACCGCGGCAAATTGAAAATCCTACGGAAGTAGCAGAGAAGCTGGCAAAAGTATTGAATATGCCGGTCGAAAAAGCATACAAGCATGTAACCAAACGAACTTTAATAGAACGGATTCATCCTGAAGGGCGAAAAATTTCCCATGAAAAAGCAACAGAAATTCGCGCGCTTGGTCTAAAAGGAGTTTATATTGCCGAAGATTCTAAGAGATATTACCCATTTGGCAGTTATTTATCTCACGTATTAGGTTTTACTGGCATTGATAATCAAGGATTGACAGGGCTGGAACTTTATTATGATAAAGAACTGAGTGGGAAAAAAGGTTCCGTGCAATTTTATTCTGATGCTAAAGGTAAGAGAATGCCGAATATGGCTGATAATTATACACCGCCGACGGACGGCTTGAACTTACGATTAACGATTGATACGCGCGTACAAACCATCGTCGAGCGGGAGTTGGACATTGCTGTAGCGAAATATAACCCTGATGGCATTATAGCTATCGCTATGAATCCAAACAATGGCGAAATATTAGCGATGGCAAGCCGCCCGGATTTTGACCCGGCAAACTATCGCAATGTCCCACCGGAGATTTTTAACCGTAATTTACCCGTTTGGAGCACATATGAGCCTGGTTCTACCTTTAAGATTATTACTCTGGCTGCTGCGTTAGAGGAGAAAAAAGTAGATTTATTAAGAGACCATTTTTATGACCCTGGATATGCCAAAGTAGCAGGAGCTACTCTTCGCTGCTGGAAAAGAGGAGGGCATGGTCATCAAAGCTTTCTTGAAGTTGTTCAAAATTCATGCAACCCAGGCTTTGTCGAATTAGGCGAGCGATTAGGAAAAGAAACGCTGTTTAAATATATTAGAGATTTCGGTTTTGGGGAGAAAACGGGCATTGATTTACAAGGGGAAGGAAAAGGAATTTTGTTTGATATGAATCGTGTTGGCCCTGTGGAACAGGCAACGACTGCATTTGGTCAAGGAGTTTCTGTTACGCCGATTCAGCAAGTTGCTGCCGTTTCTGCAGCGATTAACGGCGGAATTTTGTATACGCCATATATTGCAAAAGAGTGGGTCGATCCTGTTACAGGTGAGGTCGTAAGCCGCAACACGCCAAAAGTGAAGCGCCGTGTTATTTCCGAGGAAACGTCCAAGCAAGTAAGATATGCGCTTGAGAGTGTGGTTGCCCAAGGAACAGGAAAAGGGGCATTTGTTGAAGGATACCGTGTTGGAGGAAAGACAGGAACAGCGCAAAAAGCACAAAATGGACGGTATTTAGAAAATAATCATATTGTATCATTCATCGGCTTTGCACCGGCGGATAATCCACAACTTGTTGTTTATGTTGCGGTCGATAATCCAAAAGGAACAGTGCAATTTGGTGGAGTAGTTTCTGCTCCAATAGTAGGAAAAATTATGGGGGATAGTCTTCACGCTTTAGGAGTGGAACCACGTAAAAAGCAACTTGAGAAAGAAAGAGCGTGGAATGATCCGAAAGTTGTAACAGTTCCGAATTTAATTGGCCTAACAAAAAAAGACTTGCAACAGCAGCTTTTTAACTTAAAATTAGATGTTAGTGGAGAAGGAGAAACGGTTATTGAACAAGCTCCGCAAGCAGGTGTAAAGGTAAAAGAAGGAGCGACGATTCGCGTCTATTTAGGAGCGAAGAATGCTGATTTATCGGAAAGATAAGCCTAGAGGAAAATAACCCTCATGGCTTCTTTTTCTGTTATGATATAATGGTTAAACCGTTAAATTAAAGAAGCAAAGCGAGAGGAATGAGTGCGATGAAATTACAATCGTTGCTTTCTTATTTACATGATTTTACAACATATGTTGGCGAGAATCCGACAATTACATCGATCGAGATGGATTCGCGTGAAGTAAAACGAGGCTCTTTATTTATTTGTATTAAAGGGTTTACAGTTGATGGGCACGATTTTGCACAACAAGCTGTCGAAAATGGGGCGGTAGCAATTATTGCTGAACGAGAAATTGAGGTAGATGTGCCAGTCATCATCGTCAAAGATAGCAAAAGAGCAATGGCTGTTCTTGCAGATATTTTTTACGGTCAGCCGACACATAAATTACATTTAATTGGTGTGACGGGCACAAATGGAAAAACAACAACGACTCATATGATTGAGCATATTTTTCGCCGCGCTAACAAGAAGACGGGACTGATCGGGACTATCAATATTAAAATTGGCGATCAAACGTATGATGTGAAAAATACGACACCGGAATCTCTTGTCCTGCAAAAAACATTTAAGCAAATGGTAGATGAAAATGTCGATGTTGCGGTAATGGAAGTATCATCGCATGCATTGCATATGGGAAGAGTGCGTGGGTGTGATTATGATGTTGCTGTTTTCACTAATTTGACGCAGGACCATTTAGATTATCACGGAACAATGGATGAATATCGCTGGGCTAAAGGGCTGTTATTTGCACAATTAGGCAACCGTTTCGACCATCACAAACCAAAGTTTGCTGTTCTTAATCAAGATGACCCAGCTTCGAACGAATATAAAAGAAGTACAGCTGCGACAGTAATTACATATGGAATTGATCAAGAAAGCGATATTATGGCGAAAAATATCGAAATTACAACAAGTGGTACAACGTTTGATCTTGTGACACCACTAGATACGGTTCGCGTAAAGACGAAACTAATTGGCAAATTTAGCATCTATAATATCCTTGCAGCAACGGCAGCTTGTTTAGTGTCAAATGTTCCACTCGCTACTATCGTTGAGGCAATTGAAGAAATGAAGGGCGTAGCAGGACGGTTTGAAGTAGTTGATAATGGTCAAGATTTTACCGTCATTGTTGACTATGCTCACACTCCTGATAGTTTAGAAAATGTGTTAAAAACGATTAAGCAATTTGCTAAACGAAAAGTGTATGTTGTTGTTGGCTGTGGTGGTGATCGCGATCGTACAAAGCGGCCAATTATGGCACGCATCGCTGCTGACTATGCAGATGTACCGATTTTTACTTCTGATAATCCGCGTTCTGAAGATCCGGTCGCTATCTTGAAAGATATGGAGGAAGGCGTGAAAGGAAAGCAATATATTTCCATCGTTGACAGAAAAGAAGCGATTCGTTATGCCGTTTTCCACGCACAAGAAGGGGATGTCATTTTAATTGCCGGAAAAGGACACGAAACGTATCAAATTATTGGAAACGAAGTGTTGGAATTTGATGACCGGCTTGTGGCGCGTCAAGCCATTAAGGAGCGAAATGAATCATGTTGACGTATCGCTTCTTAAAAAAGTTGTTTCCAGTAACGCGTGGAATTGAGGATGACACTATTCAATTCCACCATCTATTCGTTCACCCGTTGCAAGCAGCAGCCAAAGGGTTGTTTGTGCCGCTGCGATATGAACAGAAAGAGCTGCAGCAGGCGATTGAAAATGGAGCAATTGCTGCACTTTGGAAAAAGGACGTGCCGCTACCGGCTTATGTTCCAAATCATTTTCCTATTTTTTTCGTTTCTTCCCCGCTTCAAGCATTAATAGAAATTGTCGAAACATATTTGCAATCTAACGAAATGGAGAATGAAAAGATGACCCGATTTTATTTAAATATGGAAGGGGCTCATATTGAAGAAAATCGTTCATATGATATAGCTGTAATAGACGTATTGAAACAGCTTGAACAACGGTTACAAGAAGAAGGGAGGGGACAGTCGTGCTAGAGCAAGTAATTGTTTTCACCATTGCAATGGCTTTCTTAATTACTGTATTGTTATCACCGATATTTATTCCCTTCTTAAGAAGATTAAAGTTTGGGCAAAGCATTCGTGAAGAAGGTCCAAAGTCACATCAAAAGAAATCAGGCACCCCAACAATGGGCGGGATTGTGATTTTGTTGTCGATTATTGCTACAACAATCATAATGATAAATAAATTTGCTGAGCCTACGGTGCAAACTTATTTATTGCTGTTTGTAACGATTGGATACGGTCTGCTCGGATTTTTAGACGATTTTATTAAAGTTGTCATGAAACGAAATCTTGGCTTAACTAGTAAGCAAAAATTATTTGGCCAATTAATCATTGCCTTTATTTTTTATTTTGTTTATCAGCAAAATGATTTTTCGACTGAACTCCGCATACCAGGAGTTGACTTTACTTTTGATTTAGGATGGTGCTATATATTATTAATGATTTTTATGCTTGTTGGTGGTTCGAATGCTGTCAATTTAACTGACGGTCTCGATGGGCTGCTAGCAGGTACGGCAGCGATTGCATTCGGAGCATATGCTGTCTTGGCTTGGAATCAATCTCAGTATGACGTTGCCATTTTTAGTGTTGCTGTAGTTGGTGCTGTCCTTGGATTTCTAGTATTTAATGCACATCCGGCTAAGGTGTTTATGGGGGATACTGGATCACTTGCTTTAGGCGGAGCCATCGCAACGGTTGCTATTTTGACGAAATTAGAAATTTTGCTTGTGATTATTGGCGGTGTGTTTGTCATTGAAACATTATCTGTGATTATCCAAGTAATTTCATTTAAAACGACTGGAAAACGAGTGTTCAAAATGAGTCCATTGCACCATCATTACGAACTAGTTGGATGGTCTGAGTGGCGCGTTGTCGTTACATTTTGGGCAGTCGGCTTACTATTTGCAATGCTTGGAATTTATATCGAGGTGTGGATTTAATTGAAAAAGGTGACTATGTATCAAAATAAAAATGTCTTAATACTTGGTTTAGCAAAGAGCGGGTTTGCTGCTGCGAAGTTGTTGCATGAGTTAGGAGCAAAAGTAACGGTCAATGATCAGAAGCCGTTTGAGGAAAATGAGGCAGCACAAAGTTTAGAAAGAATGGGGATACGCGTCATTTGCGGCAGCCATCCGCTTGAACTTTTGGACGAACCGTTCGACTTAATAGTGAAAAATCCAGGAATTCCATATTATAATCCGCTTGTTGCAAAAGCGATGGAGAAAGGTATACCGATCATAACGGAAGTGGAGTTAGCGTATCAAATTTCTGAAGCTCCGCTTATCGGCATTACAGGTTCAAACGGAAAAACAACGACGACAACATTAATTTATGAGATGTTAAAGGAAGGCGGCAAACAGCCGTTAATTGCCGGAAATATCGGCACGGTAGCCTGTGAGGTCGCAAAGGAAGCTTCAAGCGAAAATTGGATTGTGACAGAGCTATCTTCCTTTCAATTGATGGGAATTATTGATTTTCAACCAAAAATTTCTGTATTGCTAAATATATTTAATGCGCATTTAGACTATCATGGAACAAAAGAAGAGTACGCTAAAGCCAAAGGAAATCTCTTTAAAAATCAAACCAATGATGATTTCGCTGTAGTGAATGCGGATGATGAAACGGTCATGAAGCTTGTCCAATCATCGGATGCACAAAAGGTATTTTTTTCAACCACGCAACGTTTACAAAGCGGTGCTTGGATTGAAAATGGCATAATCTATTTCAACGGCGAAAAAATCATTGAAACGAAAGATATTGCATTGCCGGGCAAGCACAATTTAGAAAACATTTTAGCAGCGATTTCTGCTGCCAAATTAACAGGCGTAGACAATGAAGCAATTGTTCGAGTATTAAAAACATTTACAGGCGTAAAACATCGACTGCAATTCGTCATAGAAGTAAACGGACGTAAATTTTACAATGATTCTAAAGCAACTAATATACTTGCAACACAAAAAGCTTTATCGGCGTTTGAAAATGACTCCATTATTCTACTCGCTGGCGGTCTAGACCGTGGAAATGAGTTTGACGAGCTAATTCCATATTTAAAAAATGTAAAAGCAATGATTCTATTTGGACAAACAGCCCGCAAACTGGAACGTGTAGCAAAAGAGGCTGGAATAGAAATCATCGAACATGTCGATAATGTGGAAAAAGCCGTGCCAATTGCCTATGAATTGTCACAGCCAGGGGATATCATTCTTTTATCACCGGCTTGTGCAAGCTGGGATCAATATAAAACTTTTGAGCAAAGAGGAGACATTTTTATCGGTGCGGTGCATAAGTTGAAGTAAGGGGACATCCCTCCATCAGGTGTGTTGATTAACCAATAAAATCCAGATGAAACGGGTTTATTTAAGTAGCTTTTCTGCCGAAGTCAGCTAAGCGAAACGCTAGCTGACCGGGCATGCGTCCGCATACCTAGCCCGAACGGAGAACGCTTTGCGGACAAATGGATTTGTCCGCCGGCGTTCTCGTTCGGGTATCATGGCCGAAAAGCGTGACTCACCGAGAAAGTAGTTACAATAATGGATAATCAACACTCATGATCCCTCCCCTGTTACAGTTTAATAAAGATGAGGTGTTCCGCATTGCCTGGAAAAAAGTCTACGCCTGACATTCTGCTTATTATCATTACGTTTTTCTTGCTTGCGATTGGCCTAATCATGGTGTACAGCGCAAGTGCGGTTTGGGCTGAATATAAGTTCCATGACTCTTTCTTTTTTGCGAAAAGACAGCTTTTGTTTGCTCTAGTCGGTATTATCGCGATGTTTTTTATTATGAATGTTGATTATTGGACATGGCGAACATGGGCGAAAGTGCTTTTAATCGTTTGCTTCGTATTGCTCGTTCTTGTTCTTATTCCAGGAGTTGGAATGGTGCGTAATGGATCGCGTAGCTGGATTGGCGTTGGAGCGTTTTCGATTCAGCCATCAGAGTTTATGAAATTAGCGATGATTGCCTTTTTGGCAAAGTTTCTATCTGAGCATCAAAAGAAAATTACCTCTTTTAAACAAGGATTACTGCCGGCTTTGATGCTCGTATTTGCTGCCTTTGGTATGATTATGCTGCAGCCGGATTTAGGAACGGGAACAGTTATGGTTGGCACGTGTATTGCGATGATTTTTGTGGCAGGTGCCCGCATTAGCCATTTTGTCGGTTTAGGCTTGTTAGGTTTGATGGGGTTTGCCGCCCTTGTTCTTTCCGCGCCTTATCGGATTAAGAGGATTACATCGTTTTTAAATCCATGGGAAGATCCGTTAGGAAGCGGATTTCAAATGATTCAATCACTGTATGCCATCGGACCGGGGGGGCTGTTTGGCTTAGGGCTTGGCCAAAGCAGACAAAAATTTTTCTATTTGCCCGAGCCGCAAACGGACTTTATTTTTGCTATTTTAGCAGAAGAGTTAGGTTTTATCGGCGGTTCACTCGTATTGCTTCTGTTTAGTCTTCTTCTTTGGCGTGGGGTACGAATCGCTCTCGGTGCCCCTGATTTATACGGCAGCTTTCTTGCTATTGGTATTATTTCGATGATTGCGATTCAAGTTATGATTAATATTGGAGTTGTTACTGGTTTGATGCCTGTAACAGGTATTACGTTGCCATTTCTTAGTTATGGCGGCTCATCGTTAACATTGATGTTAATGGCGATTGGGGTGCTATTAAACATTAGCCGCCATTCAAGATATTAATAGCCCAATAAAAAGTAGTGTACGAAGGGGCTGACTCACAAGTGTCTGACCTTACGCATATTACACAATCATATAGTTTATTTATCCGACACTGTATCCTATATATTGTGTTGTGGGGTCTGACACTTTTCTTTAGGGTCAGACCCTTATCGTGTTGTTTTATAAATGATATTTGATATGATTCAATGACATACGATTTATATAAAAAGTCGAATTAAAGAGTTCCTTAATAGTATTCAAAGAGGAAAGGGGAAGTTGTTATGGATGCGATTGTAAGAGAATTAATGGATGCAAATGTAGGAAAAGTTAAAAGAAATGAACCGTTAGCGAATTATACAACGATAAAAATTGGCGGTCCGGCTGATGTACTGGTTGAACCAAATGATGTGGAAAGCTTAAAAAAAACAATGGAGATTATTCGGAAACATGGAGTAAAGTGGCGTGCAATTGGTCGAGGTTCTAATTTGCTTGTTTCCGATCTAGGAATTGAGGGAGTTGTCATTAAGCTTGGTGATGGATTTGCCAATCTCTCGATTAATGGAACAGAGGTTACAGTTGGCGGTGGATATTCTCTTATCAAACTCGCAACAGTCATCAGTAAACAAGGATTATCAGGTTTAGAATTTGCCGGAGGGATTCCAGGATCAGTCGGCGGTGCAGTTTATATGAATGCAGGAGCGCATGGATCCGATATGTCCAAAATCGTGAAAAAAGCACAAATTTTATTTGAAGATGGTTCGATTGAATGGCTCTCAAACGAAGAAATGGAGTTTTCATATCGGACATCCGTTTTACAGCGTAAACGTCCGGGAATTTGCATCGCAGCTGTATTGCAATTAAAAGAGGGAAAACGTGAGGAAATTGTTGCTGAAATGCAAAAAAATAAAGATTATCGCCGTGAGACACAACCATGGAATTACCCGTGTGCTGGCAGTATCTTTCGTAATCCGCTTCCAAATTACGCAGGAAAGTTAATTGAAACAGCTGGGTTAAAAGGCTATTCAATCGGTGGAGCAAAAATTTCTGAACAACACGCTAATTTTATCGTTAATACAGGAAATGCAAAAGCAGAAGATGTTCTTAACTTAATCCAACATGTAAAAAACATTATTCATGAATCGTATGGCATTCATTTAGAAACGGAAGTAGAAATAATCGGTCGAACGTAATATAAATGTAATCTTATTTTTTCAAATATTGTGGTATAATATAAGTTGTGGGTTGTTCACACTAGGTGAACAAGTTTTACTAACGGCATTCATTCATGCCGTTTGTTTTTATTGTTTAATAGATGAAAAGGTATGTAGAGGTGAGCGGTTACGTATCCCTCTAAATGGGGTGAACGGAATTTGAAAAAAAACAAAGTCGTCGTTCTTGAAGAGCGGGTACCGCAATTAAAACAACAGCGCAGACAAAAAGCAAATCGTAGATTAGTTGGATATATTGTGCTCTTTTTTATGCTTATTTTATGTATCATTTATTTTCAATCACCATTAAGCAATATTCAATCTATTGAAGTAAAAGGAAATAAGCATATTTCTGACAAAGAAATCATTGAATTAAGCGGTCTTACGAATCGGACGAGCTTTTGGAAAGTAAAGGATGAAATTATTGAAAAAAAAATGAGTTCACACCCTGAAATTGCAAGTGCTCAATTACAAAAACATTTTCCTAACAAGATAATATTGTTAATCAAAGAGCGAAAAAGAGTAGCCTATATTTCTGATAAACAAAAATTTCTCCCCGTTTTAGAAAATGGTGTAGTTTTAACTGATGTACAAGGTGTTGTGCCCAACGATGCTCCGATATTAGTCAACTGGAAAGAGGGAGAAGACATTCAAGAAATGGTGGCGCAATTAACGGAGCTCCCTTCACATGTGTTGAATGCTATTTCCGAAATTCATCATACGCCAACGAAACATGACCATTATCATCTTACTGTATTTATGAACGATGGATATGAAGTAAGCGCAACTGTGCGAAATTTTGCGAAAAAAATGTCTTTATACCCATCGATTGTAAGTCAGTTAGATCGTAATGTGAAGGGAGTTATTCATCTGGAAGTAAGCAACTACTTTAAAGCTTATCCGGCTGATAACGAGAAGAAAGAAGGGGATGACAATGAAGAAGATACAAGGTAATCATGTCATCCTTTCCCTTGTATGTTTAGTGTTGGGTTTTATGATTTCTTTTTCTTATCAATATGCGAAGGAAGAAACGAAGGAAAGAAAGCTAACCGACCGGCAATGGCAGAAAGAGTATGAGTATCGCAATAAGATTATTGAGCAGCAGGAAAAAAATCGAAAATTACATAAAGAACTTGTCAAAAAACAGCAGAAAGTGCAGGAAATAGAAAAAGAGCTGGCAAATGAGGAGCAAATTTATTATAACTTAGTCGAAGATGCAGAAAAATTACGCATGTATCTTGGGAAAGTCCAAGTTCAAGGGCAAGGAGTGGAAGTCACGTTATCGGACGCCTCTTATATTCCTTCTGAAGCCAATGCTACGGACTATATTGTACATGAAGAGCATGTTTTCAGTGTCATTAATGAACTATTAATTTCCGGAGCATCAGCCGTTGCTGTGAATGGTCAGCGCCTATCGCATCGTTCGTACATTGTTTGCAACGGTCCAACTATTGAAATTGATGGAAATCAACATCCGGCTCCTTTTGTTATTTCAGCGATTGGCGATCCGGATGTTCTCATTCCAGCATTAAATATTGCAGGCGGGGTAAAGGATCAGCTTGTTAACGATAATATCATTGTGAAAATTGCTAGGAAAGATGAAATGATATTAGAACCAATTATTAATGTAAACAATGGCTGATAATGGCAACGGCTTTGATGAAAGTTTGGTGATGTTTATTGGAACGTAAGAAAAAGATACATTTTACTGTCATTACAACGATTATTGGATTTATGCTTGCAGTGCAGTTTCAAACAACGAACCATCCTGTTGTCCGGGATACGAGAGATATGTGGGAGCTTCGGGAAGATTTAAAAAAAGAGCAAGAATTGCAACGCCAGCTTCTAGAAGAAATTCGCACTTATGAGACAACTCTTGAAAGCTATCAGCAAAAGCGTGCTGAAAGCAAGGAAAACGCGTTGCGGGAAACAGTAGAGGAGTTAAGAAAGGAAGCAGGGCTTACAGAAGTTCGCGGACAGGGGGTCATCATCACTCTTCAGCCGTTTTATGCTGAAAACTATGTAGGTCCTGTTATACAGACGGTTTCGCCATACTTGCTTAAAAGATTAATGAATGAACTAAATATGTACGGTGCTGAAGAAGTTGCGATTGCTGACCAACGCATCATTAATACGACAGTGATACGCGATGTAAACGGGATAACAAAAGTTGATAACTATAAAATCAATTCTTTTCCAATACAAATAAAGGTGATTGCAGAAGATGCAGAAAAGTTGTATAACCGTTTGAAAGGATCGACTGTGCTTGAGGATTTTGGGATCGAAGGTTTACAGCTAGAAATATCGCAACCAATGAGCAACGTAGTTATACCGCCTTATAATGATTCATTGCACATTCGCTACATGAAAACCGTAAAAGCCGAAAAGGAGGAATAATAACATGTGGCTTCCACTCATCGGCTTAATTGTAGGATTAATTTGGGGTTTATTAACAGATATACGAGTGCCTGACGAATATACCAACTATTTGTCCATTGCCGTATTAGCTGCGTTAGATACACTAATTGGTGGAATTCGGGCACATTTACAAAATGTTTACGATCAACATGTGTTTGTATCTGGCTTTTTCTTTAATATTATTTTAGCAGCAAGTTTAGCTTTTCTCGGTGTCCATCTTGGTGTAGACTTGTACTTAGCAGCGGTGTTTGCTTTTGGAGTTCGATTGTTCCAAAATATTGCTGTCATTCGCCGTATTTTGCTTACAAAATGGATGGAAAAACGCCAGAGATTTGAAAAAAATTGATTTTTTTAAAGGGAATGCTGTCCATATGTTGAATATAACAGTAAAATACGATACATACGATTGTTGTTCTATGATAGATGTTTTTGCTTATTTGGTTAAAGGAGGTGCCAAAGATGAACAGTAATGAAATATTTGTTAGCCTCGACATTGGTACATCCAGTGTTAAGGTAATTATCGGCGAAATGATGAACGAATCATTGAATATTATTGGAGTAGGAAATGTTAAATCGGAAGGATTAAAAAAAGGTTCTATTGTTGATATAGATGAAACGGTTCAATCGATTAAAAGAGCGATTGAACAGGCTGAAAGAATGGTCGGGCTTGATATTCGCCGCGTTGTTGTCGGGGTGTCAGGCAACCATATTCAATTGCAAAATTGCCATGGAATAGTTGCTGTTTCTAGTGAGAACCGGGAAATTAGCGATGAGGATGTAGCGCGAGTGATTGAAGCCGCTCAAGTGATTTCGATTCCACCAGAGCGAGAGATCATTGATGTCATACCGAAGCAGTTTATTGTTGATGGTCTCGATGGGATTAATGACCCACGCGGAATGCTCGGTGTTCGTTTAGAGATGGAAGGCACTATTATTACCGCTTCTAAAACGATATTACATAACTTGTTACGCTGTGTAGAGAGAGCTGGATTGGAAATTACCGATATTTGCCTTCAACCACTGGCGGCTGGTTCTCTTGCATTGTCAAAAGATGAAAAAAACCTAGGTGTAGCTTTAGTCGACATTGGAGGCGGCTCAACAACGATTGCGGTGTTTGAACAAGGCTTTCTTCAGGCGACAACAGTTTTGCCGATTGGTGGTGATCATATCACAAAAGATTTATCAATCGGCTTACGAACTTCAACAGAAGATGCAGAAAAGATTAAAATTAAGTATGGACATGCTTTTTATGATCTTGCTTCAGATGAGGAATTGTTTAGTGTCCCAATTATTGGTACTGATCAGCATCAACAGTTTAGCCAGCTTGAAGTTGCTGATATTATTGAGGCAAGACTTGAAGAAATTTTTCAAATGGTTCAACATGAAATTCGTAAGCTTGGTTATCGCGACTTACCTGGAGGTTATGTGCTGACAGGTGGGGTTGCGAACATGCCAGGAATATTAGAGCTAGCCCAAGTTGTGTTAGCTAATAGTGTGCGCATTGCTCTCCCAGATTATATTGGGGTACGCGATCCACAATATACGACAGGAGTCGGCTTAATTAAATTTGCATATAAAAATGCAAAGCTGCAGGGGCGTGCAATTCCTGCTTCTGCTTCTGTAGCAGAATCGGCGGAAAAGCGAGTGCAAAAACAACCTCAAGTGAAAACAAAACAAAAAGTGAAAGAAGAAAACTTAGGACAAAAAGTAAAAAAATTCTTAGGTTATTTCTTTGAATAGAGATTGAATTATTGGGAGGATTTCGTCATGTTGGAGTTTGACACTACTGTTGATCAGATGGCAACGATTAAAGTTATAGGTGTTGGCGGCGGTGGTAATAACGCTGTTAACCGAATGATTGAACACGGTGTACAAGGCGTTGAATTTATTGCGGTAAATACAGATGCGCAGGCACTCAATTTATCAAAAGCACCTACTAAACTTCAAATTGGTGCGAAATTAACGCGCGGTTTAGGTGCAGGGGCCAATCCAGAAGTGGGCAAAAAGGCGGCTGAAGAAAGCAAAGAACAAATTGAAGAAGCATTGAAAGGTGCAGATATGGTCTTTGTAACAGCTGGAATGGGAGGCGGAACAGGAACAGGTGCCGCTCCAGTCATTGCCCAAATAGCCCGCGATTTAGGGGCATTAACGGTAGGGGTCGTTACGCGGCCATTTACATTTGAAGGACGTAAACGTGCGACACAAGCAGCAGGTGGAATTGCTGCAATGAAAGAAGCGGTTGATACGTTAATTGTGATCCCAAATGACCGCTTGTTAGAAATTGTTGATAAAAACACACCGATGCTTGAAGCATTCCGTGAAGCAGATAATGTCCTTCGTCAAGGTGTGCAAGGTATTTCTGATTTAATTGCTGTGCCTGGTTTAATTAACCTTGACTTTGCTGATGTCAAGACGATTATGTCCAATAAAGGTTCAGCATTAATGGGAATCGGTATTGCTAGTGGAGAAAACCGTGCAGCAGAGGCGGCAAAAAAAGCCATTTCAAGCCCATTATTAGAAACATCGATTGATGGCGCGCAAGGCGTGTTAATGAACATTACTGGTGGTACAAACTTGAGCTTATATGAAGTGCAAGAAGCTGCTGACATTGTTGCCTCTGCTTCTGACCCAGAAGTGAACATGATTTTCGGATCTGTTATCAATGAAAATTTAAAAGATGAAATTGTTGTTACGGTCATTGCAACTGGATTCAAAGAAGAAAGTGAAGCCCCTCAATCAAAGCCGTTGCGGACAGGTTTTGGTGTAGCAAATGTGAAAACAACGACAACAACGGCAGGGATTAAGCGGGAAAAACGTGAAGAACCAATTCAAGATTATTCATCGCTGCGAACACAACAAGTAGAAGATCCGCTAGATATCCCAGCTTTCTTGCGCAACCGCAACCGTCGCCGTTAATAAGAAAAACGGAAGCGAGCGCCTAACGTTAAAGTTAGCGAACAAACTTCTGTACAAAAAGCATGAATCATTATGATTCATGCTTTTTTGTTTTTCTGCCTATTGTCCCCTCAAATTATTGACAAAATTTCTAAAAAAATTCCTTTTTTTATCAGCATGAACTGACAGACTTTCCAATAAGATGTACTATATACTATTTTTAGACATTATCTATTGGCGTCCATTTTTAAAGGAGGCAAGAAGTTGTCTATATATTTAGATGTTATTTGGTTTCTTAACGTATGTTTTGATAGTTTGCTGCTTTGGCTAACTGCGATTATGTTGAAAAGACAAATTGTTTTATGGCGTATTGTTTTAGGTGCACTCATCGGCTCTTTACTTGTCCTGTTTATGTTTACCCCCTTTTCATTGTATGTATCTCATCCGTTTATAAAACTATTGTTTTCATTTTTTATCGTCATTGCTTCTTTTGGATTTAAGAGATTTCGCTATTTTATAGAAAACTTGCTTACCTTTTATTTTGCGACTTTTATGATTGGAGGGGGAATGATTGCGCTTCACAACTTGCTGCAGAATGATCTTAGCGCAACAGCAGGAGCAATAATCACTTCTTCTACAGGAGTAGGGGATCCTGTCAGTTGGTTATTTGTCTTGCTGGGATTTCCAACATTATGGTTTTTTTCACACAAACGTATTGACGGGATTCAGGAAAAAAAGCTTCGTTTTGATAACATCATAGATGTAGTAATCACTTTAGATGAGGTTAAGATCGCTCTGAAAGGGCTAATTGACAGCGGAAATCAATTATACGATCCAATTACAAAAACACCGGTAATGATTGTCGACATGAATGAATTGAAACAAATACTTCCACAGTCCATTATTGAAAACTTTACGTTGGCTCATGTGTTTAATTTTACAGAGGAAAAAGATATGGAAAAATGGCATCATCGTTTGCGTATTATTCCTTATCGTGTTGTTGGCAAAGAGCAGCAATTCTTATTAGCCCTCAAACCAGATAAGATTATGATTCACTATGAAAATCAATGGCTTGAAGTAACAAGAGGTTTGATCGGATTGAATGAGTCTAACTTATCAACAGACGGGGAATATCAATGCATCGTCCATCCGAAAATGGTACAAACCGCAAAAGTTCTAACAGCTTCGTGATACTATATCATACTCATTTATTCTCAAACTTAGAAGGGGGATTTCAATGAAAACATTAAAGTTACGCATTACTTATTTATGGTATAAATTGTTAATGAAATTAGGATTAAAGACGGATGAAATATACTATATTGGTGGAAGTGAAGCATTGCCACCACCGCTGACAAAAGAGGAAGAAGAGTTGTTGCTGCAGAAACTTCCGTCTGGTGACGAGACGGCGCGTTCTATGTTAATTGAACGAAATTTGCGCTTAGTAGTGTATATTGCACGGAAGTTTGAAAATACGGGAATTAATATTGAAGACCTCATTAGTATTGGAACCATCGGCTTAATTAAAGCAGTTAATACATTTAATCCTGAGAAAAAAATTAAACTTGCTACATATGCATCACGTTGCATTGAAAATGAAATATTAATGTATTTGCGACGCAACAACAAAGTAAGAGCTGAAGTATCATTTGATGAACCACTGAATATTGATTGGGATGGAAATGAATTACTTTTATCCGATGTATTAGGAACAGAAGAGGATATCATAACAAAAGACCTTGAAGCAAATGTTGATCGCAATTTGTTAATGAATGCTCTTCATCAGTTAAGTGATCGTGAAAAGCAAATCATGGAACTTCGTTTCGGCCTTTCTGGTGGAGAGGAAAAAACACAAAAAGATGTCGCGGATTTGTTAGGGATTTCACAATCCTATATATCCCGGCTTGAAAAACGAATTATTAAAAGGTTGAGAAAAGAATTTAATAAGATGATGTAAACAGGCTAGGGGCTTATCCATAAGTGTCTGATCTCACGCGCAATCCACAATATACCGTTTTTTATTCGGGGGTATGTCTTATAAATGATGATTGTGGGGAGATGACACTTTGCTTGGATCAGCCTCTTTTTTCAATTTTTGACTTGTGCATATTTTTTCCGCCTAAGGAGATACTGAAAATTGACAGCATCTCCTGATGGGAGGGAAAGACTTGACAAGAAACAAAGTTGAAATTTGCGGCGTTGATACTTCGAAACTTCCAGTATTGAAAAATGAAGAAATGCGTGAACTGTTTAAACGAATGCAAGCAGGGGATTTAGAAGCAAGGGAGAAGCTAGTAAATGGGAATTTGCGGCTTGTCTTAAGTGTCATTCAACGATTTAACAACCGCGGAGAATTTGTAGACGATTTGTTTCAAGTCGGCTGTATCGGCTTAATGAAATCAATTGATAATTTTGATTTAAGTCAAAATGTAAAATTTTCCACTTATGCGGTACCGATGATTATTGGCGAAATTCGCCGTTATTTACGTGATAACAATCCGATTCGCGTTTCACGATCATTGAGGGATATTGCGTATAAAGCGCTTCAAGTACGAGAAAAACTAATAGCTGATACATCAAAAGAGCCGACAGCAGAAGAAATTGCCAAAGTTCTGGGGATATCACATGAAGAAGTCGTTTTTGCATTAGATGCCATTCAAGACCCGGTTTCCCTTTTTGAACCAATTTATAATGATGGCGGCGATCCAATTTATGTTATGGACCAATTGAGCGATGAACGTAATCGCGATACTCAATGGATTGAGGAAATCGCTTTGAAAGAAGGATTGCGACGTTTAAATGAAAGAGAAAAAATGATCATAAGAAAGCGTTTTTTCCAAGGAAAGACGCAAATGGAAGTGGCTGAAGAAATTGGGATTTCCCAAGCGCAAGTGTCGCGTTTAGAAAAAGCAGCGATCAGACAAATGAATAAAAATATTCAAATGTGATGAGGTTGATCCGAAATCCAAGTGTCAGACCCCGCAACACCATATATAGGACATATATATTGGAATGTGCGTGAGGTCGGACACTTATTTTATGGGTCAGCCTCTTGTTGTTTTTGTGCAAATATATAATCATGAATGGTGGAAAGACAATCATATAGTAAAGATAAGAGATGATGAAAGCGAGGGATTCGGATGGTAAAAATTTCAGAATTCCAATCAAAGGATGTAGTAAATGTAGCGAACGGTAAGAAATTAGGAAACATTGGCGATATTGATATTAATTTACAAACTGGGCATATTGAAGCAATTATTATTTTGAGAACAGGAAAAATTCTTGGCCTATTCGGCAGGGAAGAAGAAACAGTCATTCCTTGGAGCAATATTGTTAAAGTTGGCACAGATGTCATTTTAGTCCGTTTCAATGAAGAAACATATTAAAAATTTTTTAGTAAACCGCTTTCCAATTGAGAAATAGTTCAATAATCATTATCACATTTAAGCAAACTGTGATAAAATATGAAAAAAAGCGATAAAAATCTACAAAATACGGTTAAAGGGATGTAGAACATGCCTGAGATTTTTCAACAAAAAAGTAATGAAGAAGTTCTCTTTCTTGATGCTTGGCATTTCATGATGCCGCAGCTGGTCGTCGGTTTTACGACAAAGAAGGGTGGCTACAGTAAAAGAGAATTTACTGGTTTAAATCTTGGGCTACACGTTCATGATGATGCAGATGATGTTCGGTTAAACCGCCAAAAACTTGCTGAAGTATTAGAGTTTCCGATGGAAAAATGGGTGTGTAGCGAGCAAATACATGATAATCGAATTGAGAAAGTAAATAACAATGATTGTGGCAAAGGAGTTTTTCATTATGATACAGCAATAGCTGGTGCTGATGGACTATATACAAATGAAGCAAACATTTTATTGGCACTTTGCTTTGCTGATTGTGTACCTCTCTATTTTTTTGCACCGAAGTATGAACTTATTGGTATTGCTCATGCAGGATGGAAAGGGAGCGTAAAAAACATCGCAGGCGAAATGGTTCGTCTTTGGGTAGAGAAGGAAAAAGTTCATCATGCCGACATTTACGCAGCGATTGGCCCATCCATTGGCAAGTGCTGTTATATCGTTGACGATCGTGTTATCGATTTAGTGAAAAAAGTTGTAGAAGATTCAGCATATCATCTTTATCAAGAAACGAGCAAGGGGCAATATGCGCTCGATTTAAAAGAGTTAAATAGGCGATTGCTATTAAAAGCGGGCATTCCGAAACAAAATATTATTGTAAGCGAATATTGCACAAGTTGTGCTGGAGAGTTATTTTTCTCTCATCGACGCGATAAAGGAAAAACAGGTCGGATGATGAGTTTTATCGGCAGGAAGGAGGAAGAGTGAATGTCTGTTAGCGCCAATTTAGCAGCAATTAAAAAAAATATCGTTGAAGCGTGTGAACGTGTTGGGCGCAATCCAGCGGACATTCGCATTATTGCTGTAACGAAATATGTGAGCATTGAGCGTGCTAAAGAAGCGTATATGGCCGGTATTACGGATTTTGGAGAAAATCGAGATGAAGGATTTTTGCAAAAATACGAAGCATTAGGAAACGAACCAACATGGCATTTTATTGGCACGCTCCAGTCTCGCAAAGTGAAAAATGTGATTGATAAAATCGATTATCTTCATTCCCTTGATCGATTATCGCTTGCTGAGGAGATTCAAAAGCGGGCGACCAAGCCAGTGAAATGTTTCGTGCAAGTGAATGTATCAGGGGAAGAATCAAAACACGGCTTGCCGCCACAAGAAGTGATTCCATTTATTGAAAAGCTCAAAGAGTTTCCAAATATTATCGTAGTTGGACTAATGACAATGGCACCATTTACAGATAATGAGCAAGACATTCGCCGCTGTTTTCGCGGATTAAAGAAATTACAGGAAGAAATACAGGCATTACATATTCCTTATGCTCCATGTACAGAGCTTTCAATGGGAATGTCAAATGACTATATCATTGCTATTGAAGAAGGTGCGACATTTATTCGATTAGGTACGTCATTAGTGGGAAAAGAATGATTTGGAGGTGAACGAAATATGGGCATTATTAAAAAATTTAAAAACTATTTTTTAGACGAGGAAGAATATGATGACTATGAGGAAGAGTATTTTGAGGAGGAAGAGGAGGAGGAAATTTCGAAGCCTTTGCAAAAAGGGCAGGGCAAACAAAATGTAGTTAGTTTGCAAAGTGTGCAAAAATCATCGAAGGTTGTATTATATGAACCTAGAGCATATGCCGAGGCTCAAGAAATTGCTGATCATTTAAAAAGTAGACGAGCTGTTGTTGTCAATCTTCAGCGCATTCCTCACGATCAGGCTAAGCGCATTGTTGATTTTTTAAGTGGAACGGTATACGCCATTGGCGGCGATATCCAGCAAGTGGGTACGAAAATCTTTTTATGCACACCTGATAATGTCGATGTGACAGGCTCTATTTCTATCGTTTCTGACGATGAATCATCAATCAAGAGGTGGTAACTTTACATGGACAGTTTGCTTTCGTTTTTAGTGTTGCTTATTGAAGTTTACTCCTATGCATTAATCGTGTACATTCTCATGTCATGGTTTCCGAATGCACGGGACACGAAGTTTGGGCAAATATTAGCCAATATTTGTGAGCCGTATTTAGAGCCATTTCGCCGCATTATTCCACCTATCGGGATGTTGGATATATCGCCGATTGTAGCGATTTTAGTTCTTAATTTTGCCACAAGGGGTTTATATGCGCTTTTTGATATGTTGAATTTAGGATAGCGGGGAATCCGACAATAGGGTTCCTTTCTTTATGATCGGATAAACATTAAATTATTGGGTGTTGAATAAAATGAATCTTTACCAGCATTTTCGTAAAGAAGAGCATCACTTTCTTGATCAAGTGCTTCAGTGGCGGGAATCTGTGAAAACATGGTATGCACCGAAACTGACAGACTTTTTGGATCCGCGTGAACAAGAAATTGTACGGTTAGTCGTCGGAAATGATTCTGAAGTCAAGCTTTCTTTTTTCGGCGGAGCATCTTTTGTCGAGCGAAAAAGGGCATTATTGTATCCTGAGTATTTTGAGCCGAAACAGGAAGAGTTTGAACTCACTCTTTTTGAAATTAAATATCCTCATAAATTCGTGTCTCTTGAACATCGACAAGTACTTGGATCCCTGATGTCTCTTGGACTTAAAAGAGCAAAATTTGGCGATATTCTTATAAAAGGAGAAAGGATACAATTTATTGTCGCCAAAGATGTTGCCTCTTATATTCAGCTAAATTTTGATACAGTTGGAAGAACGAAAATTTCTCTTGAGCAGCTAACTCTTGACAATATTGTACAACTTGAAGAACAATGGTTCGAGGAAACGATTACCGTTTCTTCATTGCGACTAGACGCCGTGTTGGCGCAAATTTTTCACGTTTCCCGCCAAAAAGTACAGCTATTAATTGAAAACGGATTAGTCAAAGTGAATTGGAAAATTACTGAAGAGCCTCATTTTGAATGTAAAGAAGGAGATACATTATCGGCACGAGGCTTTGGACGCTGCAAAATTTTTTCCATTGACGGTAAAACGAAAAAAGAGAAATGGCGGGTGCGGGTAGGAAAACAAAAATAATCGAAAAATAGCAGGAATTGCGTGAAAGATGTCGAATGATATCATATAAAATGAAGCAGATCATTTCAATGGAGGTGGCACTTGTGCCTTTAACACCATTAGATATTCATAATAAAGAGTTTAGTAAAGGCTTTCGTGGCTATGATGAAGATGAAGTCAATGAGTTCCTCGATCAAGTGATTAAAGATTATGAAATGGTTATTCGTGAAAAAAAACAGCTTGAGGAAAAAGTAGCAGAGTTAACCGAGAAGCTAAACTATTTTACAAATATCGAGGAAACTTTAAATAAATCGATTTTAATTGCCCAAGAGGCAGCAGAAGAAGTAAAACGAAATGCCCAAAAGGAAGCAAAACTTATTATTAAGGAAGCGGAAAAAAATGCAGATCGCATCATTAGCGAGGCGCTGGCCAAATCTCGAAAAATTGCTCTTGAAATCGAGGGATTAAAACGACAATCTAAAGTGTTCCGCACTCGCTTTCGTATGCTTATTGAAGCTCAGCTTGAAATGTTAAATAACGATGATTGGAATCATTTATTGGAATATGAAGTAAAAGAGATCAATGAAGAAGAGTTTGAAGAATCGAGCCAATCTTGACGAAAATTCCTTTTTTCACATATAATAACGAGTACAAAAAGGATATAACCTAGACGATGAAAGGGACAGTAGTTCTTTCAAAAGCTTATTTCAGCGAGCCAAGGATGGTGGGAGCTTGGCATAGGCGAAAGAACGAAAATCACCCTGGAGTTCCATGCTGAAATGACAGTAAGCAATGGCGCGTCATTCCCGTTACGAATGAAGAGTGGGCTATTCATGCACATTTGCATACATAGTCAATAAGGGTGGTACCGCGAGACCTTTCTCGTCCCTTTTGGGATGGAAAGGTCTTATTTTTTATAAATTAGTAAACAAATGTTGGAGGAATGATAGGGATGGACTACAAAAACACGTTGTTGATGCCGAAAACGGACTTCCCAATGCGTGGCAATCTTCCGCAGCGAGAGCCGCAAATTCAAGCAAAATGGGAAGAAATGGACATTTATCGAAAAGTGCAAGAACGCACAAAGGACCGTCCACTGTTTGTTTTACACGATGGACCTCCGTATGCAAATGGCGATATTCATATGGGACATGCGTTAAACAAAATTTTAAAAGACTTTATCGTCCGCTATAAATCAATGAGTGGTTACTGCGCTCCATATGTTCCGGGATGGGATACACATGGTTTGCCGATTGAAACAGCTTTAACGAAAAATAAAGGTGTTAACCGCAAAGAGATGAGTGTAGCGGAATTCCGTAAGCTTTGTGAAGAATATGCTTATGAACAAATCGCTCGTCAGCGTGAGCAATTTAAACGTCTTGGCGTGCGCGGCGATTGGGAAAATCCTTATATTACGTTAAAGCCGGAATATGAAGCACAACAAATTAAAGTGTTCGGCGAAATGGCGAAAAAAGGTCTCATTTATAAAGGACTGAAGCCAGTATATTGGTCCCCTTCAAGCGAATCAGCACTTGCTGAAGCGGAAATTGAATATAAAGATAAACGTTCTCCATCTATCTATGTCGCTTTTTCTATTAAAGATGGCAAAGGTGTACTTGAAGGTGACGAGAAAATCGTTATCTGGACAACGACTCCTTGGACAATTCCAGCAAACTTAGGTATTGCTGTTCATCCTGAGCTTGAATACAGTGTTGTTCAAGCGAATGGTGAGAAATATATTGTCGCATCAGCACTACTTGAGTCTGTGAAAAAAGAAATTGGCTGGGAAGAAGCGACGGTAGTTAAAACATTAAAAGGAAGCGACCTTGAATACGTTGTTGCGAAACATCCATTGTATGACCGTGATTCACTTGTGATATTAGGAGAACATGTAACGACGGATGCAGGGACAGGTTGCGTTCATACCGCTCCAGGTCATGGTGAAGATGACTTCATCGTCGGACAAAAATATGGTTTAGATGTATTATGTCCAGTGGATGAGAGAGGATATATGACGGCTGATGCACCAGGCTTTGAAGGTTTATTCTATGATGATGCGAATAAGCCAATCACTGAAAAGCTAAAAGAAGTTGGAGCTTTATTAAAACTTGGTTTCATTACACACTCTTATCCGCATGACTGGCGTACAAAACAGCCAACGATTTTCCGAGCAACAGCGCAATGGTTTGCTTCGATTGATAAAATTCGTGAAGAGTTACTAAAAGCAGTTCAAGATACAAAATGGGTGCCTGCTTGGGGAGAAACGCGCTTGTATAATATGGTGCGCGATCGTGGTGACTGGTGTATTTCCCGTCAACGTGCATGGGGCGTGCCAATTCCAGTATTCTATGCAGAAAATGGTGATCCAATCATTACAGACGAAACGATTGAACATGTTTCAAACTTATTTAGAAAGTACGGCTCCAATGTATGGTTTGAACGCGAAGCGAAAGACTTGTTACCAGAAGGATTTACGCATCCATCAAGTCCAAACGGTAAGTTTACAAAAGAAACAGATATTATGGACGTTTGGTTTGATTCCGGTTCATCCCATCAAGCTGTTCTTGAAGAGCGTGATGATTTGCAGCGTCCAGCTGATCTTTACTTGGAAGGTTCTGACCAATATCGCGGTTGGTTTAACTCTTCTTTATCAACAGCTGTCGCGGTAACAGGCAAAGCGCCATATAAAGCGGTATTGAGCCATGGTTTCGTGCTTGATGGAGAAGGTCGTAAAATGAGTAAGTCGCTTGGTAACGTTGTTGTTCCAGCGAAAGTAATGGACCAATTAGGAGCTGATATTTTACGTTTATGGGTAGCTTCTGTTGACTATCAAGCAGATGTAAGAATTTCTGATAGCATTTTAAAACAAGTCGCTGAAGTGTATCGTAAAATTCGCAATACGTTCCGTTTCTTATTAGGGAACTTGTTTGATTTCAACCCTGAGACAGATGCTGTTCCATTACAAGAGTTACGAGAAGTTGACCGCTACATGCTTGTAAAGCTCAACCATCTCATTAAAAAAGTGAAACATTCTTATGAAACATATGAATTTGCAGCTATTTATCACGATGTGAACAACTTCTGCACAATTGATTTAAGTGCATTCTATCTTGATTTTGCAAAGGATGTTCTTTATATTGAAGCACCAAACAATAAAGAGCGCCGTTCCATTCAAACGGTTTTATATGAGACATTAGTAGCGTTAACGAAATTAATTGCGCCAATCTTACCGCATACAGCTGATGAAGTATGGGGATACATTCCAAATGTAAAAGAGGAAAGTGTCCAGCTTGTCGATATGCCTGAGCCGATGCAAATGGATGGAGCGGATGAACTAGTAGCGAAATGGGATGCATTTATGGCTTTGCGTGATGACGTGTTAAAGGCGTTAGAAGTTGCACGTAATGAAAAAGTGATCGGCAAATCGTTAACAGCCAATCTTGTTCTTTATCCAAATGCTGAAACAAAGCAATTGCTTGATTCTATTAACGAAAACTTAAAACAAATCTTTATCGTTTCTGGCTTTGAAATTGCCGGCACATACGAAGAAGCACCTGCAGAAGCACAGAAGTTTGAAAAAGTGGCGATTGTCGTTAAACAAGCGGAAGGCGAAACATGTGAAAGATGCTGGGTTGTTACACCGACGGTAGGCGAAGACAAAGACCATCCGACATTATGCCCACGTTGTGCGAAAGTGGTAAAAGAACATTATAGTGCTTAATATAACAATAAGGCTGTCCATACTGGGCAGCCTTTTTTGCTTATAAGAGTACATATTGTCATCACGTAATGACCGAATGAATCTGAAAGCCCATTCTTTAGGAAAAAGTTGCTCTCACTAAATAAAATGGTTTCGGAAACAATAACAGTACATATTTCAAATTCAATATACCAAGGGGATGATTCGCCTTGTATTATAAGAAGCTGAAAAAAGAACTTCTGCAAATGAGGCAAGAACTCCAGACAAGATTAGATCAAATTAACAACAATGAATTTGCTTCGGAAATGGGCTTTTTCGTGGATAAAGATTGGTTAAAGAGCCTTATATATGATGAATTGCAAGATGTTGAACATGCTCTTAGAAAATTAGAAGAAGGAGATTATGGGCGCTGTGAAAAAACAGGACGACCATTTACCGAAAATCAAATTTATGTGTTGCCAACCGCGAGAACAATTGACGATTTTGACATCCAAGGGTATTATGCGAAAACAGGTTATTTTTCATACGATTAGTTCTTTGTTTCTGTACATTCCACTGAGCATGAATCTTAAGGTCAGATATACATTTAGAGTTTTGCGTTGTATATGATCAAATGAATGTGCTACAATTCTTAAGGTACATCTGCTCAGTTGGGGGTAATTTTGTGATTTATTATATCGTTGCGCTCACCGTTATTCTTATTGATCAGTTTACAAAATGGCTCGTTGTTAAATATATGGAACTAGGGGAAAGCATTCCGATTATTACCGATGTGCTTTATATTACTTCGCACCGCAACCGTGGTGCAGCGTGGGGGATTTTGCAAGGAAAGCTTTGGTTTTTTTACATCATAACGGTTATTGCTGTTATTGGGTTAGTCGTGTACATTCAACGTTTGCCGCGCGAGGAAAAGTTGTTTGGCACGGCTCTTGGATTTATGCTTGGCGGAGCGATTGGCAATTTTATCGACCGTCTTTTTCGTCAAGAAGTTGTCGATTTTATTCATACATACATTTTTACATACAGCTTCCCGATTTTTAACATTGCAGATTCAGCGCTATGTATTGGTGTTGCGCTTATTTTACTGCAAACAATGATCGATGGGAGAAAAGAAAAGGAGAATGAGTAATGGAAGTGATCCGATTTACCATTGAGGAGGAACAGGATAAAGAGAGAATTGACAAAGTAATTTCCTCACTTAACGAAGAGTGGTCACGCTCACAAGTTCAGCAATGGATTAAAGATGGGTTAGTAACGGTTAATGGAAGAGACATAAAAGCGAATTATAAATGTTCAGCGGGGGATGCGGTTGTCATTGAACTTCCTGAACCGGAGCCGCTTGATGTTGAACCGGAAGAAATGGATTTAGATATATATTATGAAGATGCTGATGTAATCGTCGTGAATAAACCGCGCGGAATGGTCGTTCATCCAGCACCCGGCCATATGCGTGGTACGCTTGTAAACGGATTGTTAGCCCATTGTAAGGATTTGTCAGGTATTAATGGCGTGCTGCGCCCCGGAATTGTGCATCGCATTGATAAAGATACTTCAGGACTTCTAATGGTAGCAAAAAATGATCTCGCACATGAATCCCTTGTCAATCAGCTTGTTAATAAAACAGTTACTCGAAAATATAAAGCAATTGTTCACGGTGTTATTCCACATGATTACGGAACAATTGATGCGCCGATCGGCAGGGATAAACATGACCGTCAGAGCATGACTGTGACAGAGGAAAATGGTAAAGAGGCGGTAACACATTTCCGCGTTCTTGAACGATTCGACAAATTTACCTTTATCGAATGTCAGTTGGAAACGGGTCGCACCCATCAAATTCGCGTTCATATGAAATATATCGGCTATCCGCTTGCTGGCGATCCGAAATACGGTCCGAAAAAAACACTGCCGATCGATGGACAAGCATTGCATGCAGGGATATTAGGATTTACTCACCCGCGTACTGGAGAGTATTTAGAATTTGAAGCACCATTACCTGAGGAGTTTCAACACATTTTAGATATGTTGCGAAATAATCGTTGACAAAATCCATTCATCAAAGTAAAATGAAGAACAAGTGAATAGAACCTTTAAATTCAGTCCTGTGAGGCTGAGAAGGAATCGGATGATATAGGAATAAGTAGGATATATGTGCGTAAAATCAGTCATTCCTCTCGCTTCGTGGGCGGGAGGAATTTTTTTGTGAGGTGAAAGACGATGCAAAAAGCAGTTGTTCTTGATGAACAAGCGATTCGCCGCGCATTGACGAGAATTGCTCATGAAATTATTGAGCGCAACAAAGGAATTGAAAACTGTGTTCTTGTTGGTATTAAGACGCGCGGTATTTATTTAGCGAGACGGCTTGCCGAACGAATTGAACAAATCGAAGGAACAGCCATTCCAGTTGGTGAGTTGGATATTACGCTTTATCGTGATGATTTAACAACGAAAACGAGCGATAAAGAACCGCTCGTGAAGGGAACGGATGTCCCGGTCGATATAACGAACAAAAAAGTGATTTTAGTCGATGATGTTCTTTTTACGGGACGTACTGTAAGAGCAGCAATGGATGCGCTGATAGACCTTGGACGTCCGGCACAAATTCAACTGGCTGTTCTAGTTGACCGTGGTCATCGCGAATTACCGATACGGGCTGACTTCGTCGGTAAAAATATTCCAACATCAAGCTCGGAAATGATTGTTGTAGAATTAACAGAAGTCGATAAAATGGATCAAGTAAGCATTCATGAAAACAAATAAGTCCCTTTTAAATGCAGTCCCGTGAGGCTGTCAAAGGGGAACAGGAAATTAGTCTAACTCTATTTTCAATAGGCTAAATCTGTACCTCTTTGCACCCTTAGCGGGCAAAGAGGTTTTTTTATGGAAGACGGAAAGGAGAAAATGATATGAGCAAACCAATATTAGACATTAAGGATAAGCCGTCACCAATCCAATGGTTAACGTTAAGTTTGCAACATTTATTTGCTATGTTTGGCGCAACGATTCTAGTGCCTTACCTTGTCGGTTTAAGTCCAGCTATCGCTTTAATCTCTAGCGGCTTAGGAACGATCGCCTTTTTAATCATCACGAAATGGCAAGTACCAGCTTACCTTGGCTCCTCGTTTGCGTTCATTACACCGATTATTGCTGCAAAAACGGCAGGCGGACCTGGTGCAGCAATGATTGGTAGTTTCTTGGCGGGGCTTGTATACGGAGTAGTTGCTCTTGTTATTAAAAGGGCAGGTTATCGCTGGATTATGAGATTGCTGCCGCCGATTGTCGTTGGTCCGGTGATCGTTGTCATTGGATTAGGATTAGCGAGTACAGCGGTCAATATGGCGATGAACAATCCAGACGGAAAATATAGCTTAACACATTTCTCTGTGGCATTAGTTACGTTGGCTGCAACGATTGTTTGCTCGATTTACTTAAGAGGAATGCTTAGTCTAATTCCTGTATTAGTGGGAATTGTAGTTGGTTATGTATACGCATTAGCGGTTGGTATCGTTGATTTTTCACAAGTAGCGAAAGCAAAATGGTTTGAAATGCCTGACTTCCTAATTCCATTCGTTGATTACAAAGTAAGTGTGACATGGGAGATCGCTCTATTAATGGTACCTGTAGCGATTGTTACGCTTTCTGAGCATATCGGTCATCAGCTCGTGTTAAGTAAAGTGGTTGGTCGTGATTATATTAAAGAACCTGGCCTGCACCGTTCAATTTTAGGGGATGGGACAGCGACGATGATTTCTGCCCTCATCGGCGGACCGCCAAAAACAACGTACGGTGAAAACATCGGAGTTCTTGCGATTACAAGAGTATATAGCGTGTACGTACTTTTAGGTGCAGCCATTATTGCAACTATCTTCGGCTTCGTTGGTAAAGTCACAGCGTTAATCAGTTCCATTCCAACACCGGTAATGGGCGGTGTCTCTATCTTGTTATTCGGAATTATCGCTTCATCAGGATTGCGTATGCTTGTTGATAGCCAAATAGATTTTGGTGACAAACGCAATTTAGTTATCTCATCTGTCATTCTTGTCATCGGAATTGGCGGCGCCGCTCTTAAAGTATCTGAACAGTTCGAAATTCACGGAATGGCACTTGCGGCCATTTGTGGAGTGTTGTTAAATCTCATTTTACCAGGGCGCCCGGAAGTAAATGAAAATATGTTTGAAACAGAAAATGAACATAACAATCATGTGGCGTAAATCACCTTTTAACTAAGTCCAGAGAGGCTTAAAAGGGTGTTACAGTTAGGGGAGAAATGTGCACAGCTAGGGGCTTTTTCTAGCTTGCTCATTTACGCCTTTGCACGTAAAACTGTTTAACACCCTGCTTAAGCGGCAGGGTGTTTTTTATTACATCTTTAGGAGTGGATAAAGAATGAAACATTTGTTGACATTGAGCGAACTATCGCTAGAAGAAATAACTTTTTTACTTGACGAAGCGGAAGCATTTGCAAAGGGGAAGCAATGGCAGCCTGATAAACAAGTGTTTGTCGCCAATCTGTTTTTTGAACCAAGTACACGGACGAAATGCAGTTTTGAAGTTGCTGAACGAAGATTAGGCCTTGAAGTTATTCCGTTTGATGTAGAAATGTCGAGTGTTCAAAAAGGGGAAACACTCTATGATACGATTCGAACACTTGAAGCAATCGGCGTAAGAACAGTTGTAATCCGTCACTCGATTGATCAGTATTTTGAATCATTGCGCGATTGTATCAAAATTCCAATCATTAATGCAGGAGATGGGTGCGGTCATCATCCGACCCAATCGCTTTTAGATTTAATGACAATCCGCCAGGAATTTACGGCATTTAAAGGATTAACGGTTGCTATTGTCGGCGACATTCGTCATAGCCGCGTGGCCCGCTCTAATGCAGAAGTATTAACGAGATTAGGGGCGAATGTATTGTTTTCAAGTCCTGATGAATGGAAAGATGATACAAACCAATTTGGTACATATGTAGATTTAGATACTGCAGTGAAAGAAGCGGATGTTGTGATGCTCTTGCGCATTCAACATGAACGACACGGAGAAAAAATGGGGCTAACGAAGGAACAATATCATGAAAAGTATGGCTTGACCGTAGAGCGTGAGAAACGGATGAAGAGGCATAGTATTATTTTACATCCGGCACCAGTCAATCGCGATGTGGAGATTGCCGGCAGTCTTGTTGAATGTGAACGATCCAGAATCTTTAAACAAATGGAAAATGGGGTGTATGTAAGAATGGCTGTTTTAAAACGGGCGATTGAATCAGTCGAGGGAGGGATGATAAATGGCTATTATTTTAAAAAATGGCAAATGGCTTAATGAGAACGGTGAAATGGAAGAGGTAGAAGTAAAAATTGAACATGATAAAATCTCTGAGATTGCTCAAAGCATTATCGGGGATGAGTCTGACGAAATCATCGATGTTGAAGGAAATCTTATTGCTCCCGGTTTTATCGACTTGCATGTTCATTTGCGTGAACCTGGCGGTGAACATAAAGAAACGATTGCAACCGGAACTTTTGCGGCAGCCAAAGGAGGATTTACAACCGTTGCTGCGATGCCAAATACGCGTCCTGTACCAGATACGAAAGAGCAAATGGAATGGTTACAAGGACGCATTCGAGAGACAGCGCATGTCAATGTGTTAGCATATGGAGCAATTACCATTCGTCAGCTTGGAAAGGAACTAACGGATTTTGCCGCTCTAAAAGAAGCAGGTGCATTCGCGTTTACGGATGATGGTGTCGGCGTGCAGTCAGCGGGGATGATGTACGAAGCAATGAAGCGGGCAGCAAAATTAAATATGTCGATTGTTGCTCATTGTGAAGATAACACACTGATCAATAAAGGTTCCGTTCACGATGGAATTTTTGCAAAAAAATATGGAATAAATGGAATCCCTTCTGTTTGTGAATCGGTTCATATTGCCCGTGATGTGCTGTTAGCGGAAGCAACAGGGTGTCATTACCATGTATGTCACATAAGCACAAAGGAGTCCGTTCGCATTGTGCGTGATGCAAAACGCGCTGGAATCCGCGTTACTGCGGAGGTGACACCACATCACTTACTACTTTGTGATGAAGATATTCCAGGACTAGATGCCAACTATAAAATGAACCCACCGCTAAGGGGAAGAGAAGACCGCGACGCATTAATCGAAGGGTTGTTGGATGGAACAATTGACTTTATTGCTACGGACCATGCGCCGCATACGGAAGAGGAAAAGGCAGAAGGGATGCAGCTTGCACCATTTGGAATCGTTGGTTTGGAAACGGCGTTTCCGCTTTTATATACATACTTTGTTGAAACGAAAAAATTTTCTTTAAAGCAATTAATCGATTTTCTAACGATAAAGCCGGCAGAAACTTTTGGTTTACGGGCTGGTAGATTAGCGGTAGGAGAAAAGGCCGATTTAACCGTGATTAATTTACAGCAAGAACAAGCGATTGATCCTGCAACGTTTGTCTCAAAAGGAAAGAACACTCCATTTGCCGGGTGGAAATGCAAAGGATGGCCGGTCATGACGTTTGTTGGCGGTAAACTTGTTTGGAAGAAAGGGAGAGAAGCAGAATGAAACGACAACTCATTTTAGAAGACGGAACATTTTTTATCGGTGAAGCGTTTGGCAGTACGGAAAAAATGGTTGGCGAAGTTGTGTTTAACACAGGAATGACAGGGTATCAAGAAATACTGTCTGACCCTTCCTATTGCGGACAAATTGTCACAATGACATATCCGCTTATCGGCAACTACGGGATTAACCGCGATGACTTTGAATCGATTGAACCATATATTCATGGACTGATTGTGAAGGAAGTTTGTAAAATTCCGTCCAACTGGCGCAACGAAATGACGTTAGATGAATATTTAAAAACAAAAAATATTCCAGGTTTAGCAGGGATTGATACAAGAAAATTAACGAAAATCATTCGCCAGCATGGCACCTTAAAAGGAGCGATTTGCGATTTAGATGTGAGCATTCATGAAGTGGTTGAATCGTTAAGGTCTACGAACTTACTGAATGACCAAGTAAAGCGTGTGTCAACGAAAAGGGCGTATCCAAGTCCAGGCCGCGGACATCGCGTTGTATTAATTGACTTTGGTATGAAGCATGGTATTTTGCGTGAATTAAATAAACGAAATTGCGATGTGATGGTGTTGCCATATAACGCTACAGCTGAAGAGGTGTTGCGTTTAAAGCCGGATGGAATCATGCTCTCTAACGGACCTGGTGACCCAAAAGATGTACCGGAAGCGGTTGAAATGATTCGAGGAGTATTAGGGAAAGTTCCATTGTTTGGAATTTGTCTCGGGCATCAATTATTTGCTCTTGCTTGCGGGGCAGATACGGAAAAAATGAAATTCGGTCATCGCGGCTCCAATCACCCAGTTAAGCATTTAACGACAGGGAAAGTGGCGATTACATCGCAAAATCATGGTTATACCGTTAACGAACAATCGCTAAAACGGACAAGATTACAGGTTACACATGTCGCTCTAAACGATGGAACGGTTGAAGGGCTTCGCCATTTAGACTATCCGGCATTTACGGTGCAATATCATCCGGAAGCATCACCAGGGCCGGAAGATGCGAACCATTTGTTTGACGAGTTTATCGGTATGATTGAGCAGTTCAAAAAGGAAGGGGAAATGGTTTATGCCTAAACGTAAAGACATCGAAACCATTCTAGTAATTGGCTCAGGTCCGATCGTCATCGGTCAAGCTGCAGAATTTGACTATGCAGGAACACAAGCATGTCTTGCATTAAAAGAGGAAGGATATAAAGTTATTTTAGTCAACTCGAACCCAGCGACAATTATGACGGATACAGAGATTGCTGATAAAGTTTACATTGAGCCTTTGACGCTTGAATTTGTTGCACGCATTATCCGTAAAGAACGTCCTGATGCGATTTTACCAACACTTGGAGGACAAACGGGACTAAACTTAGCAGTAGAACTTGCAAATGCAGGTGTTCTTGAAGAATGTGGTGTTGAGATACTTGGGACAAAACTTGAAGCGATTAAAAAAGCAGAAGACCGTGAGTTGTTCCGCAGTTTAATGAAAGAGTTAGGTGAGCCTGTCCCAGAAAGCGAAATTATTCATAGTTTAGAAGAAGCATATGAGTTTGTTAAAACAGTTGGTTATCCAGTGATTGTCCGTCCAGCGTTTACACTTGGTGGAACCGGGGGAGGGATTTGTACAAATGAAGAAGAGCTGATTGAAATTGTTTCGAACGGTTTAAAAATGAGCCCTGTTCATCAATGTTTATTGGAAAAAAGCATCGCAGGCTATAAAGAAATCGAGTATGAAGTAATGCGGGATGCAAATGACAACGCAATTGTCGTGTGCAACATGGAAAATATTGACCCGGTTGGGATTCATACGGGAGATTCAATTGTTGTTGCCCCAAGCCAAACATTAAGCGACCGCGAATATCAATTGTTGCGCAATGCGTCATTACGAATTATCCGCGCGCTTGGTATTGAAGGTGGATGCAATGTGCAGCTTGCGCTTGACCCGCACAGCTTCCATTACTATGTCATTGAAGTAAATCCGCGCGTAAGCCGTTCTTCCGCATTAGCTTCGAAAGCAACGGGATATCCGATTGCAAAGCTTGCTGCGAAAATTGCTGTCGGTTTAACATTAGACGAAATTATTAATCCGGTAACGGGAAAAACATACGCCTGCTTTGAACCGGCGCTTGACTATGTTGTGACAAAAATTCCGCGCTTCCCGTTTGATAAGTTTGAATCAGCCAACCGCCGCCTCGGTACGCAAATGAAAGCAACAGGAGAAGTGATGGCTATTGGACGCACGTTTGAAGAGTCCATTTTAAAAGCAGTTCGTTCCTTAGAAGCCAATGTGTATCATTTAGAGTTAAAAGATGCAGACAAAATTTCGGATGAACGAATCGAAAAACGAATTCGTAAAGCAGGAGATGAACGGTTATTTTACATTGCTGAAGCGCTTCGCCGCGGGATTTCTATAGAACAAATTCATGAATGGAGTCAAATTGACCGCTTTTTCTTGACGAAGCTAGAAAACATTATCCGCTATGAATCTGTCATTAAAGAAAATATCGGGAACTTAGAAGTGCTACGAAAAGCGAAGATGCTCGGTTTTTCAGACAGTACGATTGCTAAACTTTGGAATAAGAACGAACGCGAAATTTATGAAATAAGAAAACAAGAGGGGATTACCCCGGTTTATAAAATGGTGGATACGTGCGCGGCTGAGTTTGAATCAGAGACACCATATTACTATGGCACATATGAAGACGAAAATGAATCGATTGTTACAAAGCGAAAAAGTGTTGTCGTTCTCGGCTCGGGCCCAATCAGAATCGGACAAGGGATTGAATTTGACTATGCGACTGTTCACTCCGTGTGGGCAATTAAAGAAGCAGGTTATGAGGCGATTATTATTAATAACAACCCAGAAACCGTATCTACAGACTTTAGTATCTCCGACAAATTATACTTTGAACCGTTGACGATTGAAGATGTGATGCATGTGATTGACTTAGAAAAACCTGTTGGTGTTATTGTTCAATTTGGCGGACAGACAGCGATTAACTTAGCGGCTGAATTAGAAGCCCGTGGTGTCCGCATTTTAGGAACCTCTCTTGAAAACTTGGATCGAGCTGAAAACCGTGACAAATTTGAGCAGACATTATCAGAGTTAGGCATTCCACAACCGAAAGGAAAAACAGCGTTCTCTGTGAATGAAGCGGTGCGAATTGCCCAGGAAATTGGTTATCCTGTCTTAGTTCGTCCATCATATGTATTGGGCGGCAGAGCGATGGAAATTGTGTATAAAGAAGAGGAACTGCTTTATTACATGGAAAATGCTGTAAAAGTAAATCCGCAGCACCCTGTGTTAATCGACCGTTATTTAATCGGTAAAGAAATTGAAGTAGATGCGATTTCTGATGGGGAAACCGTATTTATTCCAGGAATTATGGAACACATTGAGCGGGCGGGTGTCCATTCCGGTGACTCGATTGCTGTATATCCGCCGCAAACATTAACACCAAGCATTAAGCGAAAAATTGTTGATTATACGATTAAATTAGCCAAAGGTTTACACATTGTAGGTCTGTTGAACATCCAATTCGTTATGTATAAAGATGAGGTTTATGTATTAGAGGTAAACCCGCGTTCAAGTCGTACAGTACCATTCTTAAGTAAAATTACGGGTGTACCAATGGCGAATATTGCAACAAAAGTCATTTTAGGTACAAAGCTTGCTGAACTTGGGTTTAAAACAGGGCTTCATCATGAAAGCGAAGGAGTGTATGTGAAAGTCCCGGTGTTCTCATTTGCAAAACTGCGGAACGTCGACATTTCACTAGGACCGGAAATGAAATCAACTGGCGAAGTAATGGGCAAGGACGTGACATTTGAAAAAGCATTATATAAAGGTCTTGTCGCATCAGGCATTCATATTCGTTCTTACGGCTCTGTCCTATTAACGATTGCCGATAAGGATAAAGAAGAAGCGATTGATTTAGCAAGACGCTTCTACCATATCGGCTATCAGCTGTTGGCAACAAGCGGAACAGCAGAAGCATTAAAGGCGGAACATATTCCAGTAACCGTAGTCAACAAAATTAACGCTGACTCTCCAAACATTTTAGATGTGATTCGTCAAGGAAAAGCTCAGGTTGTCATTAACACATTAACGAAAGGAAAGCAGCCGGAAAGTGATGGTTTCCGCATCCGTCGCGAATCAGTTGAAAATGGCATTCCATGCTTGACATCGCTTGATACAGCAAAAGCAATGCTTCAAGTGATTGAATCAATGACATTCTCAACGACGGTTATGCCGAAATTTGCAAAATTTCAGGAAGTGATTCATTCATGATTCGAAAAGAACAAATGAGCATTGTCGCTCACGAACGTATCGCCAACAATATTTACCGCATCGTTTTAACAGGTGGCCTTGTTAGTGAAATGAACACTCCAGGTCAATTTGTTCATATAAAAATCGAGGCGCAAGCTGAACCTCTCTTGCGCCGCCCGATTAGCATTTGCGAGATTAATCAGGAAAGAAAACAATTTACGATGATTTATCGAAAAGAGGGGATTGGCACAAGCATTCTTGCAGAGAAAATGCCCGGTGAGATGTTAGATATTCTCGGACCGCTTGGAAACGGATTTCCGCTTGAAGCAGTAGAAAAAGGGCAAACGGCTTTACTTGTCGGCGGTGGTATTGGTGTTCCTCCTCTTTATGAGTTGTCCAAACAATTAGTGAAAAAAGGTGTCTATGTGGTTCATGTACTCGGTTTTCAACATAAAGATGTGGTGTTTTTAGAAAACGAGTTTGCTAAGTTAGGAGAAACATACGTAGCAACGGTTGATGGTTCGTATGGCATAAAAGGGTTTGTTACCGATGTTATTGCGGCGCACAGCCTTTCGTTTGATGTCCTCTATTCATGCGGTCCAAAACCAATGTTAAGGGCGCTCGAACAAGTTTTTCCTAATAAAAATGTCTATCTCTCTCTTGAAGAAAGAATGGGGTGCGGAATCGGTGCCTGTTTTGCCTGCGTTTGCCGCGTGCCAAACAGCGATACAGCCTATCGAAAAGTATGCAGTGACGGACCTGTGTTCAAAGCGGGGGAGGTTATTTTATGAATCGTCTAGCAGTGGAATTGCCAGGCCTGTCTTTAAAAAATCCGATTATGCCCGCTTCCGGATGTTTCGGATTTGGCAGAGAATATGCTCGTCTATATGATTTAAGTCAGTTGGGAGCCATTATGATTAAAGCGACAACGCTCGAACCCCGTTTTGGAAATCTAACGCCGAGAGTCGCAGAAACGCCAAGTGGTATGCTGAATGCGATTGGTTTGCAAAATCCGGGGGTGGAAAAAGTATTAAGCGAAGAACTGCCGTGGCTTGAGCAATTTGACGTTCCGATTATCGCCAACGTTGCCGGTACGACAATGGAAGACTATGTACAGGTCGCAAAAGAAATTTCGAAAGCGCCGAATGTTCATGCGCTTGAGTTAAATATTTCTTGCCCGAATGTCAAAAAGGGCGGAATCGCGTTTGGAACCATTCCAGAGGTCGCTGCTGAATTAACGAAACTTGTGAAAGAAGTATCGGAAGTTCCTGTCTATGTGAAGCTTTCGCCAAACATAACAAACATTGTGGAAATGGCAAAGGCGATTGAAGAGGCTGGCGCGGATGGTTTGACGATGATTAATACGCTTATAGGGATGCGCATTGATATAAAAAACGCTGCACCAATCCTTGCTAATCGCACCGGCGGATTATCCGGCCCGGCCATCAAACCAATTGCCATTCGCATGATTTATGAAGTAAGCCAAGCCGTTTCTATTCCGATTATCGGGATGGGCGGTATCCAGTCAGCCGAGGATGTGATTGAATTTTTCTATGCGGGAGCAAGCGCTGTAGCGGTTGGGACAGCCAACTTTGTCGACCCGTTTGTTTGCCCGAACATTATTGAGGAATTGCCAACACTGCTTGACAAGCTTGGAGTGAATCATATTTCCGAATGCACAGGAAGGAGCTGGAGAAAGGGTGAACCATCCGTTTATTGTGGCGCTTGATTTTTCATCAATGGAAGAGGTCAAAACGTTTTTACAGCCATTTCAGAATGAAACGCTGTTCGTAAAAGTCGGAATGGAATTATATTATCAGGAAGGACCGGCCATGATTGCTTATTTAAAAGAGCAGGGACATCAAATTTTTTTAGATTTAAAACTTCATGATATTCCGAATACGGTTAAGCAGGCGATGAAAGGACTTTCACGTTTAGGTGTTGATCTCGTCAATGTTCATGCAGCCGGCGGAACGAAGATGATGGAAGCGGCTCTTGAAGGGCTTGAGGCAGGGAGAGAAACAGGAAAAAAGCGCCCTCGATGTATTGCGGTAACGCAACTGACAAGCACAAGCGAACAAATGCTGCATGACCAACTTCTTATCGAACGCTCGATGGAAGAGACGGTGCTTCATTATGCGTCTTTAGCAAAAGAGAGTGGACTCGATGGAGTCGTCTGCTCAGCAAAAGAAGTACCGTTTATTCGTGAACATTTTGGTGAAGCATTTCTTACGGTGACGCCGGGAATTCGCTTTGCTACAGATGAGAAAAACGACCAAATTCGCGTTGTTACTCCGTTTCGGGCGAAACAGCTTGGCGCAAGCGCAATCGTTGTCGGCCGCAGCATCACAAAGGCAGCCAATCCGTATGAGGCTTACCAACAACTAAAACGAGAATGGAATGGGAGAGAAGAAAAATGAAAAAAGAAATCGCTACCTATTTACTACAAATCGGTGCAGTATCTTTACAGCTGAATGAACCGTTTACGTGGTCATCGGGAATCAAGTCACCGATTTATTGTGATAATCGATTAACGTTAGCTTATCCAAACGTGAGAAGTGCGATTGCTGATGGGCTAACGAATCTTGTTCGCACCCATTTTCCAGACGTTCAAGTGCTCGCTGGAACAGCAACAGCAGGCATTCCACATGCGGCATGGGTGAGCGAACTCTTAGCCTTACCGATGTGTTATGTGCGCAGCCAAGCAAAAGGACACGGAAAAGGGAAACAAATTGAAGGGAAAGTCGAAAAAGGACAAAAGGTCGTTGTCGTTGAAGATTTAATTTCTACAGGAGAAAGCTCCCTAACCGCCGTTCATGCATTGCAGGAAGAGGGCTGTCAAGTGCTTGGAGTCGTGGCGATTTTTACATATGGCTTGGAAAAAGGAAAACAGGCCTTTGCTGAAAACAATGTGACGGTCCATACGCTCACCGATTATGACACACTCATTGAAACAGCGGTGGAGATGGGTGTCATTACAGAGGAAGACATCGCTACATTACAACAATGGCGGGAACATCCGGAAGAGTGGAATAGAGAGGGGCACAACAACTAAGTTGAATGGACTTCAGAAAGTATGAACGGTCATTCTATCTTCTTAAGAGAGCGTTTGTATGGAGAAAAGCGCTCTCTTTCTTTTTTTCAAAAAATACAAGTATTCATGATTAGAGAAGTTCGAGTATAGGGGAAGAGAAATTTAAATTCCTTTCGAACAAAAAGCGAGAGACAAAACAAAATTTGCGGTGTGTAGATAAAAGAACAAGGTTGTTTTATTGAGAATCAACAGGAACAAAAGGGGGTTATTCAACATTAAAATCATTACATTTTTGACATATCCTCAATTCCCTTTAAATAGGTTTTATTGACGTGATTGAATTATGTATTTCAGATGAAGGAGGTTGCCTGATTGAAAAAGGTTTTTTCGTTATTGTTTGTGTGGTTTCTTGTGATGACGGCGGTAGCCACTCCTGCTGACGCTGGTAAGTTTACAAATCCTGGTTCTGGTGGGGCGCCAGGCACCTGGTACATTGGCTCAACGCCCGACAATTTAAATCCTAGTGCGCCCGTGATTTTGTTCGTTCAAGGGTTAAATAGTTCAGCAAGCACATGGTATGACAATAACGATATGTACGAGACCGCTTATAACAACGGATACCAAACAGCCTTTTTGGAGTTATACGACTCAAGCGGAACTTCGGAGGACATGTGGGACAATGGAAGTTTGTTAGCCGCGAAAATCCAGGAAATTTACAACTATTTCGGTAAGAAACTAGTGCTTGTTACTCATAGTAAAGGAGGCATTGATGCGCAAACGGCTTTGGTCCATTACAATGCGTATCCTTATGTCTCTAATGTAATTACGTTAGGAAGTCCACACTATGGTTCTCAATTAGCAGACCTGGCATACAGCAGCTGGGCGAGTTGGCTCACTGATATCCTTGGGTCGAAAAGCGATGGTACGTATTCTTTACAGACGTCTTATATGAACTATTTTCGCTCGATTACTGATCATCACGCAAATGTGAATAAAAATAACTACTATACGTTAGCGGGAACAAAATGGGGTTCGTTCGGTTCTTCGTTATATTGGGGCGGGCTTTATTTATCTCAGTACGGAACGAATGATGGTGCTGTCACGGTGGCGAATGCGTACTTGCCAAACGGGCAGATGTTACGGATAGGGGATTGGAATCACTCGACTATCAAATATGGATCATCTACATTCTCGATTTTTAAACCTTTTTTGACAACCAATGGGGCTGCAAGCTCTTCGATTCAAACGGCTTCCTTAGTTTCTGAAAAAGGATTTGAATCGGACGAAGCCGGATCTCACGTGATAAGAGGAGGAATTTTCCAACAGACGGCTGTTGAAAACCTTACTGTTGAAAGTAACGTGCGTACGTTAACAATTAACTGGATGAGCGATCAACCAGTTGACACGTTAACGATGATAAGCCCTGACCATCAAACGGTGAACGTACCCGTTGACGTGTATCAAGAGGAAGGCGTTTTTCAAGGGGCGTGGAATCACGTGGCAGTAATCAATCAACCAATGTCAGGGGAATGGAAGATTGAAGCGAAAAATGATGATACAAGTGCCTATCTATTCGTTGCTACGTTCGACTCAGAATTAACAAAAAACATAAAACTAAAACCAAAAAACAATAAAGACAAATGGGTCATAGAAATGGATGGCACCAAAATTAAAACGAAAAAAACGAAGGTGGAATACAGCCTTGATTTTGTAGCTAAGGAAAACAATCCAGGGAAAAAGAAAGGAAAGAAACTAAAAGAAAAAGTTTCATTGTCAGAACATGAAGAAATCATGATTCCAAAGCAAAACGAAGCAGGTGTCTATCATTTAACAATCGACATCAAGGGTGAAACATTGGATGGTAAGCCGTTTGAGCGAACTTTTGTTCAAACTATTTATAAGGACGAGAAAGGTAACATGTATTAAAGTATATACGTATGTTCCTCAGGGAGCTGACTCAAAAGCAAAGTGTCAGACCCCTCTACACCCCTCTACGCAATAATAAAGAAAGATGGAAATTGTTAGATAAGATGTACGATCGCGGCTGATATTAAAAGAAAAACGTGAAGACTTAGAAGAGGATGATGACGAAAAAAACCGTCTGCCTATTGTCAGACGGTTTTCTTCATTTGGATGACTAAATCTTCATTTGGTGTGACATAGACGGTTTGTTGATTTTCGTAGATCACATACCCAGGCTTTGCACCGCTCGGTTTTTTGACGTAGCGGATTTGCGTGTAATCGACGGGAACAGAGCTTGAGTGTTTCGCTTTACTAAAGTACGCCGCAAGATTAGCAGCTTCTAAAATCGTTTGTTTAGACGGATTTTTGCTGCGTATGACAACGTGCGAGCCAGGAATGTCTTTTGTATGTAGCCAAATCTCATCTTTATGTGCCAATTTATTCGTTAAATAGTCGTTTTGTTTATTGTTTTTACCGACAAGAATTTCTGTTCCGTCGCTTGAAACATAGCGTTCAAGTTCGATTTTCCCTTGCTTTTGTTTTTTCGCCTGTTTTGATTGTCGTGCGCGCAAATATCCTTCCTCAATTAACTCTTCACGAATTTCTTCCACATCTTTCGGGGACGCCGACTCCATTTGCTGGAGGAGACGTTCAAAATAGTCAACTTCTTGTCTTGTTCGCTCAATTTGTTCTTGAACGATATGCACGGAATTTTTTGCTTTTTGGTATTTTTGAAAATAGCTTTGCGCATTTTCTGATGGCGATTTTTGCGGATCAAGCGGGATGGTAACCGTACTGCCATTTTCATCATAATAGTTAATGACTTCAACTTGCTTATCCCCGCGTTTGACGGCATATAAATTTGCTGTTAATAATTCACCATAGAGTCGATATTGTTCGGCTTTTTCCGCGTCTTTTAATGTTTGCTCAAGCTTTTTCAGTTTTTTTTCATTTTTCGTTTTCTCATTGACGATAAACCGCTCTAAATCATTTGCCTGCTGCTTGACGCGGTCGCGTTCGGCCTTTCCAAAATAAAACCGATCCAGCATTTCGCTGAGAGTAGAAAATGTTTTCGTTTCCCCTTGAAGGTGCGTAAGCGGCAGGACATAAAATGTTTCTTTTGTATCATGATAGTAAATTTGCGGCATGATGCGCCCTTGTTTCACATCTTCTACCATAGCCATAAAGCTTTTAGATAATGTGGCTCGATTGGCAATTCCCGCGCGAAACACTGCTTCTTTGGCAAAGAGCGGTGAAATACCGGAAAAATGTTGTACTAACTGTTCTGCCAATTTACCGGAGTTAAAATCTAATTTTTTTAATATCGTCTCTTCATTCACTAGTAATGGATTTATTTTCCCGTGTGAAGGCGGAGCGATATATTCATAACCGGGCAAAACCGTACGATGACGGTTCACCGACGGCGGAAGATGTTTAATGCTGTCAATAATCGTATTTGTTTTTTTATCGACTAAAATAATGTTGCTATGGCGTCCCATAATCTCAATGATTAATTGTTTTACTGACAAATCACCGATTTCATTGCGCCCTTTTGCTTCAATAATAATGATGCGGTCTAAGTCAACCTGTCTTACCGTTTCAATAATACTGCCTTCTAAATGTTTTCTTAGAAGCATGCAAAACATTGGCGGTTCGACAGGATTGTCATACGCTTCGTTCGTTAAATGAACGCGGGCATAAGTTGGATGGGCCGATAGAAGCAATTTATAATTTTGGCCACGTGAGCGAATTTGTAAAACAAGTTCATGTTTAAACGGTTGATGAATTTTTGTAATGCGTCCGCTTTCAATGGTCTCCTTTAGTTCTTGTGTCATTATATATGTAAAAATTCCGTCAAATGACATAAATAATACACCTTTCTATAAGTTACTCTAATGAATTATATCATTTTTTTCGAAAGGCGTTAAATAATGTATAATAAGCGAAGGAAACAACAAACAATGATTTTGTTTTTGTTAAGAAAACAATTGTAAAATATGATATAATTTCGTGTGTAATAGGGATTGCTCTATTACTTTCTTTTTGTACTGTTAGATGATGGATGTGATTGAAATGGTTTATAGTATGACGGGTTTTGGTAGAGGGAAAAAAGCAAATGACCGTTTGACGATAACGGTTGAGATGAAATCAGTGAACCATCGTTTTTGCGAAGTGACTGTCCGCATGCCTAGACAGTTGTTAATGTTCGAAGATAAAGTGAAAAAAATTATTTTGCAATATGTCAAACGTGGAAGAGTAGAAGTTTTTGTAAATGTTGAAGGGGAAGGATTAACGAAGAAGAAATTGCAAGTCGATTGGCAGCTGTTAAGTGATTATTATCAAAGTTTGCAAGAGGCAAATGAGCGCTTTTCATTGCAAGATCGCGTCACATTATCCCAGCTGTTCAGCTTGGAAGGAGTGACCGAAATTGTCGAAGAAGAAGCAGGAAATGAGGAAATTGAGCAACTTCTTATTGATGCAACGCATGAAGCTGCATTACAATTAAAAGGTATGCGTGAGGCGGAAGGGCGCGCGCTCATTAACGATATAAGGGAGCAATTATCATTCATAACTGCATGTGCGTCCCAAATACAAATGTTTGCTCCAGAAGTTAGTGAACAATATCGTGAGCGGATGGTAAAGCGGGTTGGAGAATTTTTACAAGGGGCGATTGATGAAGTACGTATTTTAACAGAGGTTGCCATTTTTGCTGAAAAAGCAGATATTAATGAAGAATTGAAACGTATCCATAGTCACGTTGAGCAGTTTACGGCAGCGATATGTAGTGATGCGCCGATTGGCCGTAAACTGGACTTCCTTGTTCAAGAGCTGAATCGGGAAATCAACACGATTGGCTCGAAAGCAAATGATAGCCGAATTGCTTTGCAAGTAGTTGAAATGAAAAGCGCTCTTGAAAAAATTAAGGAGCAAGTGCAAAATATAGAGTAACTGTTTACAAATAAAATGTTATGGAAACAATGATTTTTATATGAGTAGGAGGAGCTTTCATGGGGATTAAATTGGTGAATATTGGCTATGGAAATATGGTATCTGCCGCCCGCATTATTTCGATTGTCAGTCCTGATTCGGCTCCCATTAAACGACTTATTCAAGAGGCAAGAGAAAATGGCAAACTTGTTGATGCAACCCATGGAAGAAGAACTCGTGCCGTTATTATAATGGATAGTGATCATATCGTTTTATCGTCTGTGCAACCGGAAACTGTTGCACATCGTTTCTTTGACCGAGATGATTTATCAGAGGAAGGGTAGGTTTACATATTTCTATGTGCGAAAGAGGATTATTAATCGTATTATCTGGTCCATCGGGAGTAGGGAAAGGTACTGTACGCAAAGCGCTGTTTTCACAGCCAGATATTAACCTTCACTATTCTATCTCCGTAACAACGAGAAAACCGCGTGAAGGTGAAGTAGACGGTGTCGACTATTTCTTTAAAACGAGAGAAGAATTTGAACAAATGATTCGTGAGAATAAACTGCTCGAGTGGGCAGAGTATGTGGGAAACTATTATGGTACGCCGATTGACTATGTAGAAAAGACGCTTCAAGAAGGAAAAGATGTTTTCCTTGAAATTGAAGTGCAGGGAGCATTGCAAGTACGCAAGGTGTTTCCGGAAGGCTTATTTATTTTCTTGGCTCCACCTAGTTTGAGCGAACTAAAAAATCGCATTATTACAAGAGGAACAGAGTCTGAGGAGTTAATTAATAATCGCATGAAAGCAGCGAGAGAAGAGCTAGAAATGATGGATGCATATGATTATGTTGTTGAAAATGATAAAGTAGAGCTTGCCTGCGAACGCATTAAAGCGATTGTCATGGCAGAACATTGCAAGCGTGAACGCGTCGCCAATCGCTATAAAAAAATGTTGGAGGTTGAGTAAGTATGTTATATCCTTCCATTGACTCATTAATGGAAAAGTTTAATTCAAAATACACGCTTGTGACGGTTGCGGCGAAACGAGCGCGTCAATTGCAAGTAAAAGATGATTGCACAGTCGAAAAGCCTGTATCCAAAAAATTTGTTGGCAAAGCTTTAGAGGAAATTGATGCCGGCTACATCGAAATAGTAAAAGAGGACTAAGGCAATCCAACGAAAATAACAACCTAATTTTTAGGTTGTTATTTTTTTACAATAGCTATACAGAGGGAGCGGTGTTGGTATGTTAAAAGACAAAAATATTTTGTTATGTGTAACAGGCGGAATTGCTGCTTATAAAGCGGCAATGTTAACGAGTAAGCTAACGCAGGCAGGGGCAAATGTTCGCGTCATCATGAGCGAATCAGCTTGTCAATTCATTACCCCACTAACATTTCAAGCGCTGTCACGTAATGAAGTATATATTGATACGTTTGATGAAAAAAATCCGGCTGTGATTGCACATATTGACTTAGCCGATTGGGCTGATTTAGTTCTCGTCGCTCCTGCCACGGCGAATACAATCGGCAAGCTGGCCAACGGAATTGCTGACAATATGATTACGACGACGCTACTCGCGACAAAAGCGCCTGTTTGGATTGCTCCAGCGATGAATGTCAATATGTATGACCATCCGGCTGTCAAAGCGAACATCGAAAGACTTGTTAGCTTTGGCTATCAATTTATTGAACCGTCAGAAGGGTATTTAGCGTGCGGCTATGTTGGAAAAGGAAGATTAGAAGAACCAGAAAAAATCGTTTCCCTTCTTGAAAATCATTTTTCGTTATTAGAGGTGAAGCCATTTTTAAAAGGAAAGAAAGTACTTGTAACCGCAGGACCAACGCGTGAGAAGCTAGATCCTGTTCGCTTCTTTACAAATCGTTCTACAGGAAAAATGGGATATGCCATTGCGGAAGCAGCAGTAAAATTTGGTGCCGATGTAACGCTAATTTCTGGACCGACGAATTTGCCTTCTCCTGAACATGTAAAAACGATTCGGGTTGAATCAGCACAAGAAATGTATGAACAAGTGATGGAATATTACCAAGACAGCGACATTGTGATTAAATCTGCTGCTGTTGCTGATTATCGCCCGAAATATGTATTTGCGGAAAAAATGAAAAAACAGCCGGGAGATTACGTCATTGAAATGGAGCGAACAATCGATATTTTAAAAACGCTTGGCGAGCAAAAAACGACGCAAATTTTAGTCGGCTTTGCCGCAGAAACAGAGCGGGTAGAAGAGTATGCAAAACGCAAATTAGAAAGCAAAAACTTGGATATGATTGTAGCAAATAATGTATCTGAAGAAGGTGCAGGTTTTGCAGGAGATACAAATATTGTAACGATTTTCAAACGCGACGGTTCCTCCATATCACTCCCGCTTTTATCAAAAAAGAAAGTCGCTGAAGAACTATTAAAAGAAATTCATCAGTATATCGAGGCGATTCGATGAAAGTTGCAGCGGTCATTGTCGATGTGCCGGCACGGCAAACCGATCGACCTTTTGACTACTTAATACCGAAAAAGTGGGAGAATGTTCTTCAAGTCGGTATGCGTGTAACTGTTCCGTTTGGCCCAAGACTGTTACAAGGATTTGTTATTGAGATAAAAACTCATTCAGAGTTCAAGACGCTGAAACCAATCCAAGAGATTGTCGATGTAACACCTGTTTTAAATGAAGAATTACTGCAGCTAGGGAAATGGCTAACAGAAACAACCTTATGTTTTATGATTTCCGCTTTTCAGGCGATGTTGCCGGCAGCGATGAAAGCGAAATACGAAAAAGAAATTCATCTTGTCAGCGAGGAGCATCGCGCTTATTTGCATGCAGATATTCAGCCGTTTTTTGCTCATCGCTCCGTTATTCAATGGAAAGAAATTGAAAATACGGATATGCTGTCGCTTTTGCAAAAAGAGATTCAAAAAGGTCATTTAGAAGTTGTCTATCGTGTGAAAGAAAAAGGAACAAAGAAAACAATGAGATATGTGGCTCTTGCTTTGTCCGCCGAAGAAGCAAAAGAAATGATGAATAAGCTCCCGACACAAGCGGCAAAGCAAAAAGAAATCATTGCGTGCCTACTTTCTTGCCCTGAAGGAATGTTGCTAAAAGATTTGCTGGAATTGACAGGGGCTTCTTCATCATCGGTAAAAGCGCTTCTGAACAAAGGGGTGATCATGGAGAAAGAGATAGAAATTTATCGTGATCCTTACGAACATCGTGAATTTGTCAAAACGAAGCCGCTTCCTTTGACAGAGGAACAGCAACGGGCGATCGAACCGATATTAGAAAGCGTGCACACCAACAAACATGAAGTATTTTTAATGTATGGTGTGACAGGCAGCGGTAAAACCGAAGTATATATGCAGGCGATTGACGAAGTATTGAAGCAAGGAAAAGAAGCCATTGTGCTAGTGCCTGAAATTTCACTCACTCCACAAATGGTTGAACGATTTAAAGGGCGATTTGGTTCACAAGTAGCCGTTCTTCATAGTGGTTTATCTATCGGTGAAAAGTATGATGAATGGCGAAAAATCCATCGGAAAGAAGTGAAACTCGTCGTTGGCGCGCGCTCAGCTATTTTTGCACCATTCGAAAATATCGGCATGATTATTATTGATGAAGAGCATGAAGCGAGTTATAAACAAGAAGAAAATCCGCGCTATCATGCCCGCGACGTGGCCATTTACCGCGCTCGTTTTCATCAATGTCCAGTCGTGCTTGGAAGCGCCACCCCATCGCTTGAATCATTTGCCCGGGCACAAAAAGGGGTTTATCGCTTGCTTACATTAAAAAAACGGATGAATGAAAAAGGATTGCCATCCGTCGAGGTTGTCGACATGCGCGAAGAACTGAGAAGCGGCAATCGTTCCATGTTTTCACGCACCTTGTTTGACAAATTGCAAGACCGCTTAGCGCGTGGCGAGCAATCCGTCTTATTTTTAAACCGCCGCGGCTATTCAACGTTTGTCATGTGCCGTGATTGCGGATATGTCATCAATTGTCCGCATTGTGATATTTCACTAACATATCATCGCGTACAGCAACGCTTGAAATGTCATTATTGCGGTTATGAAGAACCAATCGCTTATCGTTGTCCAACTTGTCAAAGCGAACATATTCGTTTTTTTGGAACGGGAACGCAAAAAGTCGAAGAAGAGTTGGCAAAATTGTTGCCACAAGCAAGAGTCATTCGCATGGATGTCGATACGACCAGCCGAAAAGGAGCACATGAACGGCTGTTACATGAGTTTGGCGCAGGAAATGCTGACATATTGTTAGGAACCCAAATGATTGCAAAAGGCTTAGATTTTCCAAAAGTGACGCTTGTTGGCGTTTTAGCGGCGGATACGATGCTTCGTCTTCCCGACTTTCGTGCTTCAGAAAAGACGTTTCAATTGCTGACGCAAGTAAGCGGACGAGCCGGGCGTCATGAGCTGCCTGGAGAAGTCGTTATTCAAACATATACTCCGGAGCATTATAGCGTAGAACTGGCAGCAAAGCATGATTATGAAATGTTTTATCAAAGGGAGATGCAGATTCGCAAGCTGCACGGTTATCCGCCATTTTACTATTTGACTCTTATTACAGTGTCCCATCCAGAATTAACAAAAGCGGTGGCGACAACCGAAAAAATCGCAGCACATTTACGAAACCACTTATCTTCTGAAACAATGATTCTCGGTCCTGTTGCTTCGCCAATTGCCAGATTGAACGATAGATATCGCTATCAATGCATGATAAAATACAAACGGGAACCAAAGTTTACCCAGACTTTAAAAGCAATTGTGGATCATTATCAGCAGGAAATGGCTCAAGGTCAGCTGCAAATTACCATTGATTTAAATCCATATATGATGATGTAAATTGGAGGAAATAACATTGGCGATATTAGAAATTGTAAAATACCCAGCAGAAGTATTAGAAACGGTTTGTGAAAAAGTAACACAATTCGATCGCAATCTTGTTAGATTGTTAAATGATATGTATGATACAATGCTTGCAGCAGACGGTGTTGGGCTGGCAGCTCCACAAGTCGGAATTGCCAAGCAAATTGCCGTTGTTGATATTGGTGACAAACACGGAAGGATTGAGTTGATAAATCCAGTCATTGTTGAATCGCGAGGAGAACAAGTCGGTCCTGAGGGGTGCCTAAGTTTTCCAGGCCTTTTCGGTGAAGTAAAGCGTGCAGATTATGTGAAAGTACGCGCGCAAAATCGTCGCGGGCATGTGTTCACATTGGAAGCAACAGGCTTTCTAGCGCGCGCCTTACAGCATGAAATCGATCATTTAAACGGGATTTTATTTACATCAAAAGTGATTCGCTATTATGAAAAAGGAGAGTTAGAAGGGTAGGTTGTTTTCAATATGGTAAGAGTTGTATTTATGGGAACTCCTGATTTTTCAGTTCCTGTGTTGCAGCAATTAATTAAAGATGGATATAACGTAGTGGGCGTTGTAACACAGCCGGACAAACCAAAAGGGCGCAAAAAAGAATTAACACCTCCGCCTGTGAAAGTGGAGGCACAAAAGCATGGAATTCCGGTATTGCAGCCGACAAAGATTCGCGAGAAGGAGCAATATGAGCAGGTAATAGCACTTCAGCCAGATTTAATCGTTACGGCAGCATTTGGACAAATTTTGCCAAAAGAGCTGCTCGAAGCACCAAAATATGGCTGTATTAACGTCCATGCTTCGCTGCTTCCTGAGCTTCGCGGCGGCGCGCCGATTCACTATGCGATCTTACAAGGAAAAGAAAAAACGGGAATTACCATCATGTATATGGTTGAAAAACTGGATGCAGGCGATATTTTAACGCAAGTAGAAGTACCGATTACAGAAACTGACACAGTCGGTACGCTCCATGATAAACTAAGCAAAGCTGGGGCAAAACTGTTATCAGAAACCATTCCGCTTTTGCTCGAAGGAAAAATTACGCCAGTGAAACAAAATGATGAAGAGGCAACATTTGCCTACAATATTAAACGAGAGCAAGAAAAGATTGACTGGACAAAATCAGGGGAGGAAATTTACAACCATATTCGTGGCTTGAATCCGTGGCCTGTTGCTTATACAACAATGGGCGGACAAGTATGGAAAATTTGGTGGGGTGAAAAAGTTGCTGCCTGTAAAACGGCGGAGCCAGGCACAATTATCGAGCTTGCTGAAGATGGAATTGTTGTAGCAACAGGAAACGAAACAGCCATCAAAATTACGGAACTTCAACCAGCTGGCAAAAAGCGAATGAGTGGAGCGGAATTTTTACGCGGCGCTGGCGCCAGCTTAACAACTGGTACAAAGTTAGGAGTCGACAATGAAGAATAAAAATGTAAGAGAAGTAGCACTGGAAACATTGTTAGCGATTGAAAAAAATCAAGCGTATAGCAATCTGCTTCTTAATAAAATGATTGAAAAGCATCAGCTATCGTCTAAAGATGTTGGATTGTTGACAGAAATCGTTTATGGGACCATCCAACGCCGTGACACGCTTGACTATTTCTTGAGTCCTTTTTTAAAGAAATCAAGCAAGCTTGAAGTTTGGGTGAAGGTATTGCTTCGTCTATCTTTATATCAAATGCTTTACCTTGACCGCGTTCCAGACCGCGCTGCTATATACGAAGCAGTTGAGATTGCGAAAAAGCGGGGACATAAAGGAATCGCTTCAATGGTAAACGGAGTGCTCCGCGCCGTTCAGCGCGAAGGGGTGCCTTCACTTGAAAAGATTGCTGACCCGGTTGAACGTTTAGCAGTCGAAACAAGTCATCCAATATGGCTTGTAAAGCGATGGGTCAAACAGTTTGGAATGGACGAAGCACGGAAAATGTGTGAAACGAATTTGTTACCGCCTGAACAGACCGCTCGCGTAAATATCGCGAGAATCACGGTTGAAGAAGCTATTGAGCGCTTACGTCAAGAAGAAGTCGAAGTTACAAATGGAGATGTAGCACCTGAAGCAATCAAAGCGGTAAAGGGTAACCTCGCTCATACGCTTGCCTACAAGGAAGGTTATTTGACGATTCAAGATGAAAGTTCTATGCTTGTAGCCAAAGCGCTTGGGGCCAAAGAAAATGAATATGTATTGGATAGTTGTGCTGCACCAGGCGGAAAGTCAACACATATTGCGGAATTAATGCATAATACAGGACAAGTTGTCTCATTAGATATTCATGACCACAAAGTAAAACTGATTCAAGAACAAGCAGAGCGGTTGCACTTAACGAACATTCAAACAAAAGTGTTGGACAGCCGGAAAGTCAGCGAATACTTCGAAAAAGAATCCTTTGATAAAATCTTAGTGGATGCTCCATGCACAGGTTTTGGTGTGCTACGTCGCAAACCGGATATCAAATATGCGAAAACAGAAAATGATATTCGCCAGTTAGCTAAGATTCAGCGTGAGATTTTAGCAGCGGTTGCTCCGCTCTTAAAAAAAGGCGGTATACTAGTCTATAGCACTTGTACAATCGATCAAGAGGAAAATAGTGATGTTATCGAAGACTTCTTAAGGCATCATCCACAGTTTAATTTAGATGAGACATTGAAAGAGAGACTGCCAGAAAAAGTGCGGCCATACGTAAGTGAAGGGAAATTACAAATATTACCTCATTATTTTGGTTCAGACGGATTTTTTATTGCATCATTACGAAAGAAGGTGTAAGTTCATTGGAAAAAACGGAAAGCACAATAAGAAAAGCAGCTGAAACAGCAGTTCGCAAACCATCTATTTATTCATTCAAATTAGAAGACTTGAAAGCATGGATAGAAGAACAAGGGGAAAAACCATTTCGCGCCACGCAAATTTTTGAGTGGCTTTATCAAAAACGAGTCACTACGTTTGACGAAATGACCAACCTTCCAAAAGATTTACGTGAGAAGTTAAAAGAAAATTTCGTCATTACTACGTTAAAGACACTTGTCCAACAAACATCAAAAGACGGTACAATGAAATTTTTATTTGAACTTCATGACGGATACTCCATCGAAACGGTATTAATGAGACATGATTACGGCAATTCGATTTGTGTTACGACACAAGTGGGCTGCCGAATTGGATGTACGTTTTGCGCTTCAACGCTCGGGGGATTAAAGCGAAATCTCGAAGCAGGAGAAATTGTTGCCCAAGTTGTGAAGGTGCAAAAAGCGCTTGATGAGCAAGGAGAGCGCGTCAGCAGCATCGTCGTGATGGGAATCGGTGAGCCATTTGACAACTATGATGAGTTGATAAAGTTTTTGAAAATTGTTAATCACAATAAAGGATTAAATATCGGTGCCCGCCATATTACTGTCTCGACAAGCGGAATTATTCCGAAAATTTACAAGTTTGCTGATGAAAATATGCAAATTAATTTTGCGATTTCTTTACATGCTCCAAATACGGAATTACGCACAAAGCTAATGCCGATTAATAAAGCGTATAAACTGCCTGATTTAATGGAGGCAATACGCTATTATATTGAGAAAACGGGACGTCGCGTTACGTTTGAATACGGTTTATTTGGCGGAGTAAATGATCAAATCGAACACGCGGAAGAGCTAGCTAAACTTATTAAAGGATTAAAGTGTCATGTCAATCTCATTCCTGTTAACTATGTACCGGAGCGAAATTATGTGCGAACACCGCGCGATCAAATTTTTGCATTTGAACGTACTTTAAAGAAACATGGCATTAATGTTACGATTCGCCGCGAGCAAGGACATGATATTGATGCAGCATGCGGGCAGCTTCGCGCGAAGGAGCGAAAAGAAGAGACGAGGTGAAACAATGAAAGTCGCTTTTCAAACCGACATTGGGAAAATAAGACCTCACAACGAAGATTGCGGCGGAATTTTTGTTAATAAAGACGGTGCCTATTTAGCGGTTGTTGCTGATGGAATGGGAGGGCATCGCGCCGGGGATGTAGCGAGCGAAATGGCGATTACGTATCTAAAAAAGATGTGGGAAGAGACAACAAACATCTCTTCCCCGCAAATCGCTGAACAATGGTTAAAGGAACATGTCGCGGAAATAAATGAAACACTATTTCAACATGCGCTCAATCATGATGAATGTCAAGGAATGGGTACAACAATCGTCAGTGCCATTTGTACAAAGAAATTTGTAACGGTTGGACATATTGGCGACAGCCGCTGTTATGTGCTCAATGCTTATGGATTTCAGCAAGTAACAGAAGATCATTCACTTGTCAATGAATTAGTAAAAACTGGACAAATTTCCAAAGAAGACGCTGAGTACCATCCGCGCAAAAATGTGTTATTGCGTGCACTCGGAACAGAAAGGCAAGTGAAAATGGATATTAAATCTCTTGTCTTAGAGGAAAACGATATCTTGCTTTTATGTTCCGATGGTTTATCGAATAAAGTGTCTGAGCAAGCGATGGTAGATATATTAACTTCTGAGCAATCTATTGAAAATAAAGCGCAGACGTTAATTGATTTAGCCAATGAACGCGGTGGAGAAGACAATATCACGCTGGCAATCATTGAATTTTCATCGGAACGTGAAAGTGGGTGATGGCGCGTGCTCATTGGTAAAAGATTGAACGGTCGCTATAAAATAATCGAAATGATTGGCGGCGGTGGAATGGCCAATGTGTATTTGGCTAGAGACATGATTTTAGATCGGGATGTAGCTATTAAAGTATTGCGTCTTGACTTTTCGGGAGATGAACAATTTATTAAACGCTTTCGACGGGAAGCACAGGCGGCAACGAGTTTAAACCATGAGAACATCGTCAGCATTTATGATGTCGGTGAAGATGAAGGTATTTATTATATTGTGATGGAATATGTGCGGGGGACTACATTAAAGCAATATATTCAGCAGCATGCACCACTTAGCGTTCCAAAGGCATTAAACATTATGGCGCAGTTAACTTCTGCGATCTCACACGCACATCAAAACCGAATTGTCCATCGCGATATTAAGCCGCAAAACATCCTCATTAACGAAAATGGAATTATAAAAGTTACAGATTTTGGTATCGCGATTGCGTTAAGTTCGACAACGATTACGCAAACGAATTCAGTATTAGGCTCTGTTCATTATTTATCGCCCGAGCAGGCACGTGGAGGAATTGCCACCGAAAAATCGGATATTTATTCATTAGGTATTGTCATGTTTGAACTTTTAACTGGTAGATTACCATTTTCTGGGGAATCGGCCGTTTCCATCGTGTTAAAGCATTTACAAACAGAGACCCCTTCACCAAAAGAGTGGAATCCTTCTATACCGCAAAGTGTTGAAAATATTATATTAAAAGCAACAGCGAAAGATCCTTTTCATCGTTATCAATCGGTCGAGGAAATGGCAGAAGATATTCGCACGGCGTTAAATCCGGAACGATTAAACGAGAAAAAATTTACGATTGCCGATGATGATGAAGCTACAAAAGCCGTACCAGTTATTAAAAATATGAATCATATTCGAGATAACCAACAGACGATTGTTCATGATTCTTTGAAAAAAGAAAATGAGACGGGGCAAACAACACAACCAAAAAAGAAAAAGAAATGGGTAGCATGGCTCGTTTCATTCTTTATTTTCTTCGTTGTCGCGGGTATTAGTGCAATTACTTGGATCTCTTCTATCGTACTTCCTGATGATGTGGTAGTTCCTGATGTAGCCAATAAAGACTATGACAAGGCAGTAACGGAGCTAGCCTCGTTAGGGTTTAAGATTAAAGAAACGGTATCTGTTGAGGACAATGAAGTTCCCGAGGGGAAAGTCATTCGCACGGATCCGGAAGCGGGAAAAACGGTGAAAGAAGGAACGGAAATTACAATTTATAAGAGTATTGGAAAAAAGAAAATAGAATTTAGTAATTTTATTGGTGAAGATATTGAAGATATAGAACAAACGCTGCAAAATCAAAATTTTCTGCTTGTCGAGCGAGATGAAGTGTATAGCGATGAGCCGCCAGGAACCATTATTGCTCAATCTCCATCACCGGGAGAAAAAGTAGTGCCAGACGAAACAGAAGTAACTTTCACTGTCAGTCTAGGTCCAGAAAAAATTACGTTAAAAGATTTATCTGGTTATACCGAAAAAAGTGTTCGTGATTATGTCGAAGAACAAGGATTATATGTGCTCGTAAAGTATGAGCATTCCGATACCGTTCCAGAAGGGCTTGTTATTTCACAAACACCTCAGGCGAATGCGAAACTTGAAAAAGGGGCAACCATAACCGTAGTCATTTCCAAAGGGAAAGAACCGCTTCCAGAGAAAAAAGTGATGCAGGAAATTGAAATTCCGTATGAGCCGGTATATGAAGGAGAAATTGTCGAAGCGCAGTTGTATATTCAAGATGCAAAACATGATATGACAAAACCATATAAAACATATAGATTGACAGAAACAGTGAAAGAAAAAGTAGAGTTTATTATACGTCCTGAAGAAACAGGCTATTATCGTGTAATTATTAACAACACAGTGAAGCGTGAAGGTGTTGTTCCATATCCGAATACATAACAAATAAGGAGTGATGCTATGGCAGAAGGAAAAATTATTAAAGCGTTAAGCGGATTTTATTATGTGTTAAGCAATGGGGAAGTATTTCAATGCCGCGGTCGCGGTGTATTTCGAAAACATAAAATTACTCCCCTTGTTGGCGATGAAGTTATTTTCCAAGCAGAAAATAAAACAGACGGTTATATTATGGAAATTCGAGAGCGGAAAAATGAATTGATTCGTCCACCAATTGCTAATATTGACCAAGCTATTCTTGTCTTTTCCGCAGTGCAACCAGATTTTAGCCCTGGTTTACTTGACAGATTTCTTGTTTTGATTGAAGCAAAAGATATTCGTCCGATTATCGTTATTAGCAAAATGGATTTAACTGATGATAAAACAAAGCCACTCGTGAAGAAGTATGCGAGTGAATATCGGAATATCGGCTATGAAGTCATTGAAACTTCGGCGGTGACAAAGGATGGAGTGGAGATGCTGCTGCCGTATTTAGAAGGTCGCACGTCTGTATTTGCTGGTCAATCAGGCGTTGGCAAATCATCGCTTCTAAATGCATTACGTCCTGACCTGCAATTAAAAACAAATGACATTTCTACACACTTAGGTCGAGGAAAGCATACAACTCGTCATGTCGAGCTGATAGAGATTGGCGGCGGCTTAGTAGCCGACACACCGGGGTTTAGTTCTCTTGAATTTAATGAAATTGAAGCAGAACAATTGCCGCTTTGTTTTCCAGAATTTCGTGAGCGCGCTCATGAATGTAAATTCCGTGGATGTACGCATATTGCAGAACCAAAATGCGCTGTAAAAGCGGCGTTTGAGGCTGGAGAAATACCAAGCTATCGATATGAACATTATTTGAGCTTTATGGAGGAAATTAAAGAAAGAAAGCCGAGGTATTAGACAGAGATGATTAAAATCGCTCCTTCAATATTATCAGCCAATTTTGCAAAGCTTGCTGAGGAAATAGCTGATGTGGAAAAAGGTGGTGCCGATTACATTCATGTCGATGTGATGGATGGGCATTTTGTTCCGAATCTTACAATCGGACCACTAGTCGTCGAGGCGATTCGTCCAATTACAAACCTTCCGCTTGATGTACATTTAATGATTGAAAATCCTGATCAATATATTCCAATGTTTGCGAAAGCAGGAGCAGATTATTTATCTGTCCATGTTGAAGCTTGTCCGCACTTGCACCGCACTATCCATCTTATTAAAGAGCATGGTGTCAAAGCAGGAGTTGTATTAAATCCGCATACACCTGTTGCGATGATAGAACATATCATCACTGATGTCGATTTAGTGTTATTAATGACCGTGAACCCAGGGTTTGGTGGACAAAAATTTATTCATTCGGTGTTGCCAAAAATCGAGCGAGTTGCCCAAATAGTAAAAGAGCGAGGTTTAAATGTCGAAATTGAGGTAGATGGCGGGGTGAACGAAGACACCGCAAAACTTTGTGTTGAGGCAGGAGCAAACGTATTAGTCGCAGGCTCAGCGATTTACAATAAAAAAGACCGAGCTGCGGCCATTCGCGCGATTCGCGGTGAATAATAAAAATGAGGAGGCTGACCGAAAAAGCACGTGTCAGACCCCACCACAATGTATAGGACATGATATGAGATAAATGAACTATATGTTGTGGATGGCAGGTGGGGGCGGACACTTACGGGACAGCCTCTTTTTCTTTTTATGTTCAGATGATATAGTGAAAGAAGTAAAACGGCAGGAGAGGAGATGGTTATATTGATCATTCACATTGTTGGTGGCGGTCCGAATGAATGTATTCCAGATTTACATAGTTATCATGAGAAAGAAGCCATATGGGTCGGGGTAGATCGGGGAGTGATTACGCTTTTAAAAGCAGGGATTACTCCAACGAAGGCGTTCGGTGATTTTGACTCTATCACACAAGCTGAATTAGAGTGGGCGCAAACGAGGTTAAATGAAATTGAAATCTGGCCATCTGAAAAAGACAAGACGGATATGGACATAGCACTTGATTGGGCGTTAGCGCAAAAGGCTGATAAAATCAAAATTTTTGGAGCAACAGGGGGACGTTTAGATCATTTATTTGGAAATATACAACTGCTAATTAAAAATGTAAAAACAAATATCGAAGTGATTGATCGGCAAAATATGATTACTGCGCATGAACCAGGGGAATATGTGATTGAGAATACTCCTTTTTATCGATATATTTCATTTATTCCAATGACTATGGATGTGAAAGGTATCACGTTAAAAGGTTTTAAATATCCGCTAACAAATTGTCATATTCAGCTTGGGTCTACACTATGTATTAGTAATGAACTCATCCAATCTCATGGTACTTTTTCATTTTCTGAAGGCATATTAATGATGATAAGAAGTAAAGATTTAGGCAGGAGCTTCTAGGTACTATTTTTTTCTAAGCGAATATACTTATAAGGAAGCAGTGTCAAGTTCGTGATGAAGGTGGAGGAGGGAGCAGTAATGAAGTTTTATACAATTAAGCTGCCAAAGTTCCTTGGCGGCATTGTCCGCGCCATGTTAAACTCATTTAAAAAAGGATAAAAAGCACCAAGTACTTGGTGCTTTTTTAATTTATTGATTGTCTAGCTCTGTCGCCTAGCTCTCTGTGCCAAATAACCTTCGCCCTCGAAGTGACAAGTACTTCTTGAGGTCGAAGAACATTTGGCTTCGAGAGCTAATCGCGGCGACTCCGCTTTTTTTTTATTACACACGTTCAATTTTTCCAGATTTTAAAGCGCGGGCAGAAACCCATACGCGTTTAGGCTTTCCGTCAACTAAAATGCGCACTTTTTGAAGGTTTGCTTTCCATGTACGTTTATTTGCGTTCATAGCGTGTGAACGTGCGTTACCGAAAGATTTTTTCTTTCCAGTTACAAAGCATTTTGCCATTCTTTTTCCCTCCTCATTGCCGAAGAAATTCCTTTATCGTGCTGAAAACACTACTATAATTTATCATACATAACAAGAGAATGCAATAGTTCTCTGAGCAGCATTCAAGAAAATATCCTTGACATATATTTTTAAATTAGGCTAAATAATACTAGTGGATGGGAGAATACTTTTAAAAAAAAAGCCAGTATAGTAAAATGGCTTTAGTTTATGCGAACAATTCCAAAGGGGGAACTTGTATGTCCATTGAGTTGCAAACAAAGTACGGACGCATTGAGATTTCAAATGATGTGATTGCTACTATTGCTGGTGGTGCCGCAGTAGATTGCTATGGAATCGTTGGGATGGCCTCTAAAAACCAAATTAAAGACGGGATTTCAGAAATTTTACGCAGAGAAAATTTCGCAAAAGGTGTCATTGTACGCCAAGAAAACGATGAAGTACATATCGATATGTACATTATCGTTAGCTACGGCACGAAAATTTCTGAGGTTGCTCATAATGTGCAAACGAAAGTGAAGTACACGTTAGATCAAACATTAGGACTTGCTGTGCAATCGATTAACATCTATGTTCAAGGGGTTCGTGTGACGAATCCGTAGTCGTAGTAAGGAGGATGTAATCTGTGACAATTAAGACGTTAGATGGAAGACGTTTTGCAAATATGATATTGCAGGGGGCACAACATTTAGCCAATAACGCAAAAGCAGTAGATGCGCTTAACGTCTTTCCAGTCCCGGATGGAGATACTGGAACAAACATGAATTTATCGATGACTTCAGGAGCGAAGGAAGTACAAAATAATATTAATGATCACATTGGGAAAGTCGGCAGCGCGTTAGCGAGAGGACTGTTAATGGGAGCGCGCGGTAACTCAGGAGTCATCTTATCTCAATTGTTCCGCGGCTTTGCAAAAGCAATCGAAACAAAGCAAGAAATTAATAGCTTAGAATTTGCAGCGGCCCTTGAAGCGGGTGTCGAAACAGCATACAAAGCTGTTATGAAGCCAGTAGAAGGCACGATTTTAACAGTAGCAAAAGATGCAGCGAAACGTGCGGTAGCTGTTGCGAAAAAACAACCGGATATCGCTTTAGTGATGGAAGAAGTAGTAAAGGAAGCAAAAGCATCTCTAAAACGAACGCCGGAGCTGCTTCCTGTCTTAAAAGAAGTCGGCGTTGTTGACAGCGGTGGACAAGGATTAGTATATGTATATGAAGGGTTTTTGGCTGAGCTAAAAGGAGAAAAAGTAGCAAATGTACCGGCGGAGCAACCGTCGATGCAAGAACTTGTCAATGCTGAACATCATAAAAATGCACAAAGTCATATCAATACAGAAGACATTGAATTTGGTTATTGCACAGAGTTTATGGTTCGCTTTGAAGAAGACAAACTAAAAAACAATCCGTTTACGGAAGAGAAGTTTTGTAAAGATTTAAGCCGTTTTGGTGATTCATTATTAGTGATTGCTGATGAGGAACTTGTGAAAGTGCATATTCATTCAGAGCAGCCAGGCGAAGTATTGACATATGGTCAACGTTATGGAAGCTTGATTAACATTAAAATTGAAAACATGCGTCAGCAACATGAAAATATTGTGCAGGAAACAAAAACTTCGTTCCCGACTGTTTCTCGCGTCGAGAAAAAGGAAAAAGAGAAGTACGGAATTGTAACGGTGACAATGGGCAACGGAATTGCAAACTTGTTTAAGAGCATAGGTGCCCACGTGGTAATCGAAGGCGGACAAACAATGAATCCTAGTACGGAAGACATTGTTAAAGCAATCGAACAGGTTAACGCAGAGACGGTGTTTGTACTGCCAAATAATAAAAACATTATTATGGCTGCACAACAAGCTTCTTCTGTTGTTGAAAGCAACGTCATTGTAATCCCTTCCAAGACGGTTCCTCAAGGTATGTCAGCCATTTTAGCATTTAATCCAGCTGCTTCAGCGGAACAAAATGAAAAAGCGATGAATGCTGCCCTCACACAAGTGAAAACAGGTCAAGTCACATTCGCTGTCCGCGATACTAATATTGATGGCGTCGCAATTTCGAAAGATGATTATATGGGAATTGCTGACGGCAAAATTGTCGTTTCAGAGAAGGACAAATTGGCAGTTACGAAAAAACTTTTAGCTGAAATGTTGGATGAAGATGCTGAAATTTTAACCGTTATTTTCGGTGAAGATACAACAGAAGAAGAAGTCGATGAAATTGTTGCGTACGTAGAAGAAACATATCCGGATGTAGAAGTAGAAGTACATGAAGGTGGCCAGCCGTTATATCCATTTATCTTCTCAATTGAATAATATGTTAGAATAATAGAAGGGATTTGTCCCTTCTATTTTACTGTATTTTACTGTATAGAAAGAGACAATAAAGGGGAGAACCAGCATGAAATACAAAAGTGTTTTTGATATTATTGGACCGATTATGATTGGACCGTCAAGCTCCCATACTGCCGGAGCGGCACGGATTGGCAGAGTGGCCCGCAGTTTATTTGGCAGAAAACCAAAGTGGGCGCATATATCATTTTACGGTTCTTTTGCACAAACTTATAAAGGTCATGGGACTGATGTTGCTATTGTTGGAGGGCTGTTAGATTTTGATACATTTGATGAACGAATCAAATCATCATTAGAAATCGCAAAGCAAGAAGGAATTGAAATCACGTTTCGCAAAGAGGAAGCAATACCGGATCATCCGAATACTGCAAGAATTCGTATCGGTGATGAGCAAGGAGAATTAGAGCTGGTTGGCATTTCCATTGGTGGTGGAAAAATTGAGATTACGGAATTAAACGGATTTGAATTAAAACTGTCTGGGCATCATCCAGCAATCCTTGTTGTCCATAATGATCGTTATGGGGCAATCGCATCCGTTGCTAATGTATTAGCGAAATACGCTATTAATATTGGTCATATGGAAGTTTCCCGAAAAGAAAAAGGAAAGGAAGCATTAATGACGATCGAAGTGGACCAAAACATCGACCAGTCCATTGTTGATGAATTATCGTCATTACCTCACATTATTCAAGTAACCAAAATCGTTGACTAAAAATAGAATACTGTTCATGAAGCAGCGTATGAAACAGACAAAGGGGGCAGCAAGATGTTTCGTAATGTGACGGAATTAGTCGATTTAGCAGAAAGTCAACAAATTAAAATTGCCGAAGTGATGATTCGGCAAGAGATGGAAGTAACAGGGCGAAGCAGAGAGGAAATCTTTGCACAAATGGAACGGAATTTGCAAGTAATGGAGCAGGCCGTAGAAAAAGGATTAGCCGGTGTTTTTTCTCATTCCGGATTGACCGGTGGAGACGCTGTATTGTTGCAGTCGTATATTCAAAAGGGCAACTTTTTATCAGGTGAAACGATTCTTGATGCGGTAAGCAAAGCGGTTGCGACAAATGAAGTGAATGCAGCAATGGGAACAATTTGTGCAACACCGACGGCTGGATCGGCTGGGGTTGTACCTGGTACGTTGTTTGCTGTAAAAGAAAAATTAAAGCCGACGCGTGAGCAAATGGTTGAATTTTTGTTCACAGCTGGTGCGTTCGGATTTGTTATTGCAAACAACGCCTCCATTTCTGGAGCTGCAGGCGGATGTCAAGCTGAGGTAGGTTCTGCAGCTGGAATGGCAGCGGCAGCTCTCGTTGAAATGGCGGGTGGTACCCCAAGCCAGGCGGCAGAGGCGATGGCGATTACGCTGAAAAACATGTTAGGGCTAGTATGCGATCCTGTAGCAGGGTTAGTTGAAGTGCCATGTGTGAAACGGAATGCGATGGGAGCAGCGAATGCGATGATTGCTGCGGATATGGCACTTGCAGGAATAAAAAGCCGTATTCCTTGTGACGAAGTGATTGATGCGATGTTCCGTATCGGTCAGACGATGCCGGTTGCACTAAAAGAAACTGCACAAGGAGGTTTAGCAGCAACGCCAACTGGTCGCGCTTTAGAAGCGAAAATTTTTGGCGTTCCGTTAAATGAACGTGAGTAATGTATTAGTACAACCTGTCAGTGAGATAAAAGGAATCGGTAAAGAAACAGAAGAAGCTCTAAACGAAATGGGGATACAAACGATTGAAGACCTTCTCCATCACTTTCCGTTTCGCTATGAAGATTATAGGTTGCGAGATTTAGCCGAGGTAAAACATGATGAAAAAGTGACAGTAGAAGGGAAGGTTCATAGTGAGCCTTCTCTTACCTATTATAGCCGCAAAAAATCTCGCTTGACGTTTCGTCTTCTTGTTGGACGCTACTTGATTACTGTGATTTGTTTTAATCGTCCTTATTTAAAAAATCAACTATCTATTAACGAAACCATTACGATAACAGGAAAGTGGGATCAACATCGTCAAGCGATTACTGTTCAAGAGTTAAAAAAAGGTTCGTTTACTGAGAAACAGGAAATTGAACCGGTCTACTCAACACGTGGAACAGTAACGGTAAAAGCGATGCGCCGCTTTATCGCGCTTGCGCTTGAACAATTCGGGCATACAATTGTTGATCCTCTTCCGCTGGCAATGCGGCAAAAATATCGTCTGCTTTCGAAAGCGGAAGCGATTCGAGCGATTCATTTTCCACGAGCACATGAAGAGTTAAAACAAGCAAGACGCCGGCTTGTATATGAAGAATTTTTATTTTTTCAATTAAAAATGCAAGCGTTGCGAAAATTTCATCGCGAACATTCAGCAGGCATTGCTCATACATTTTCTGATGAGCAACTTCAGTTGTTTATCGAGCAATTGCCATTTCCGCTTACAGGGGCCCAAAAACGAGTTGTTGCGGAAATTATTGAAGACATGAAAGCACCATATCGAATGAATCGGCTGTTACAAGGAGATGTAGGATCTGGAAAGACAGTTGTTGCGTGTATTGCATTATATGCTACAGTCTTATCTGGCTATCAAGGGGCATTAATGGTCCCAACAGAAATTTTAGCAGAACAACATGCCGAATCGATAAGACGACTGTTACAGCCGATGGATGTATCAGTAGAATTATTGACAAGCTCTGTGAAAGGAAAGAGAAGAAAAGAGATATTAGAAAAACTCGCATTAGGAGAAATCGATATTATTATTGGTACTCATGCACTCATTCAAGAGGAAGTAAACTTTCACAAGCTCGGCTTAGTGATTACTGACGAACAGCATCGTTTCGGTGTGGAACAACGGCGTGTTCTTAGAGAAAAAGGACAATCGCCTGATGTATTGTTTATGACCGCAACTCCAATACCGCGAACGCTGGCAATTACAGCATTTGGAGAAATGGATGTCTCAATCATTGATGAAATGCCAGCAGGAAGAAAAAAAGTTGAAACGTATTGGGTCAAACATGATATGCTGGAACGAGTACTTGCATTTATTGAGAAAGAAATTCGCAAAGGAAGGCAAGCGTATGTCATTTGTCCGCTTATCGAAGAATCGGAAAAATTAGATGTACAAAATGCGATTGATGTGCATAGTATGCTGACTCATTATTATCGTGGAAAGTACCGAATTGGGCTTATGCATGGCCGGCTTTCTTCAGAAGAAAAAGAGCAAGTCATGAAAGCATTTAGTCATAACGAAGTGCAAATATTAGTATCAACAACCGTTGTTGAAGTAGGTGTTAATGTACCGAATGCAACGGTCATGTTGATTTACGATGCGGAACGATTTGGATTAGCTCAGCTTCATCAATTAAGAGGCCGAGTTGGACGGGGAAGCGAACAATCATATTGTATTTTACTTGCTGATCCAAAATCAGAAACAGGAAAAGAAAGAATGCGCATTATGACGGAGACAAACGATGGATTTGTTTTGTCAGAAAAGGACCTCGAGTTGCGTGGCCCTGGGGACTTTTTTGGCACAAAGCAAAGCGGTATGCCGGAATTTAAACTCGGGGATATGGTTCATGATTATCGCATTCTTGAAGTAGCCCGGAATGATGCAGCAAAACTCATTCAGTCGAACGCTTTTTGGAGCGATGAATCCTATAAGTTGTTGAGACAATCTTTAGAGCAATCCGGCATTCTTAGTGGAGAAAAGCTTGACTAAAAACAGATTGCAAAACTTTGTTTTTCTATCTTGCAATCTGTTTTTCTTAATTATATACTACTATTAGTACCTAGTCATAGAATCGGACGGTGTTTAAACGATGAGAAGAAATAAACGTGAACGGCAAAGACTTTTACGAGAAACGATCGAGGAAAATCCGTTCGTTACAGATGAAGAATTGGCGGAAAAATTTTCTGTTAGCATTCAAACGATTCGCTTAGACCGGTTAGAGCTATCTATCCCTGAACTTCGGGAAAGAATTAAAAGCGTAGCTGAAAAATCGTTTGCTGATGAAGTTAAATCATTGCCAATCGAAGAAGTGATCGGCGAGATTATTGATATTGAACTAGATCATAGTGCGATTTCGATTTTTGATGTAAAGAAAGAGCATGTATTTAAGAGAAATAAAATTGCTCGTGGACATCATTTGTTTGCGCAAGCGAATTCACTCGCGGTGGCCGTCATTAATGACGAGTTGGCATTAACAACAAAAGCGACGATTCGTTTTACAAGACAAGTCAAAGAAAAAGAACGGGTCGTTGCGAAGGCGAAAGTAAAGGGAACCAATGAGAACGGTAGAACGATTGTTGAAGTAAACAGTTATGTCGGGCAAGAACTTGTTTTTTCGGGAGAATTTGAAATGTATCGATCCAACATTGTAAAAAAGGATGGAGTAAAAGATGAGAATAGCAATTGACGCAATGGGTGGAGATCATGCTCCAAAGGAAATTGTGCTTGGAGCAATGAAAGCTGTCGAGCAATTTAAAGATGTTGAGATCACATTAATCGGCGATGAAACGCAAATTCGTTCGTTTTTAACAACGGACGAGCGCATTTCGCTCATACATACTGATGAGGTGATCGAAGCGACAGATGAACCGGTACGAGCGGTAAGACGAAAGAAAAATTCATCGATGGTGCTAATGGCAAAAGAAGTAAGTGAAGGGCGTGCTGAGGCCTGCATTTCAGCGGGGAATACCGGGGCATTAATGGCAGCTGGGTTGTTTATTGTCGGACGAATTGAAGGAATCGATCGCCCGGCATTAGCACCTACTTTACCGACAATTGGTGGGGAAGGCTTTCTCCTTTTAGACGTTGGTGCCAATGTTGATGCCCGTGCTGAACATTTATTGCAATACGCGTTAATGGGCTCTGTATATTCTGAAAAAGTCCGAGGTATTAATAAACCGCGAATTGGATTATTAAATGTAGGTACAGAAGACCAAAAAGGCAATGACTTAGCGAAGCGGGCATTTCAGCTTATAAAGGAATCTGGCTTGAATTTTATCGGAAACGTGGAGGCGCGCGACTTGCTGGAAGGAGTAGCCGATGTGGTCGTAACAGATGGCTTTACCGGAAACGTCGCGTTGAAAACGATAGAAGGAACAGCGATTTCTATGTTTTCGATGTTGAAGTCTGCTTTGACGAGCAATTTCACAAGCAAACTTGCTGCAGCTGTTTTAAAACCGCGTCTGCTTGAGTTAAAGAAAAAATTGGACTATTCCGAATATGGCGGGGCTGCGTTGTTCGGCTTAAAAGCACCGGTTGTTAAAGCGCACGGTTCTTCCGATGCAAATGCCATTTTTCATGCGGTGCGTCAAGCGCGCGAAATGGTCGTAAAAGATGTTGCAGGAACAATCAAACAAGCGCTCGAGGCCGAAAGCTTTCTGACTCATTCATAAGGAGTGATTGATTGTATGGGGAAAATAGCGTTCATTTTTCCAGGTCAAGGTTCACAAACAGTTGGTATGGGCAAAGAATTAGTAGAACAAGATAAAAAAGCCGCAGCTGTCTTCCAAGCTGCGGACGAGCGACTCGGTTTCTCGCTATCTTCCATTATTTTTGAAGGACCTCAGGATACATTGACATTAACAATCAATGCTCAGCCTGCTCTTCTTACAACTAGCATTGCTTTATTTGAAAAAATAAAGGAAGCAGGAATCGTGCCAGATTATGTTGCAGGGCATAGTTTAGGTGAATATACAGCACTTGTTGCAGCGGGAGCGATTTCATTTACAGATGCTGTTTACGCAGTGCGCAAGCGGGGAGAATTTATGGAAGAGGCGGTGCCTGCAGGAAAAGGAACAATGGCGGCTGTTCTTGGAATGGCAGCGGACTTGCTACAAGAAATTACAGAGCAAATTTCTGCTGAGGGTGCTCCTGTCCAGCTAGCAAACTTAAATTGCCCGGGACAAATCGTTATTTCTGGCTCAAAGGAAGGGGTTGAGCGTGCTTCGCAATTAGCAAAAGAAAAAGGAGCAAAGCGCGTCATTCCTCTTGAAGTAAGCGGTCCATTCCACTCTTCTTTAATGGAGCCGGCTGCAAACAAGTTAAAAGAAGTATTAGACGAAATCGGAATTACTGATGCGAGCATTCCAGTCATTGCAAACGTAACAGCAGAGCCAATGGCAGAAAAAGAAGATATTAAACGTAAGCTCATTGAGCAGCTCTATTCACCAGTTCGTTGGGAGCAATCGGTGAATAAAATGATGGAACTTGGTGTTGATACATTTGTTGAAATTGGTCCAGGTAAAGTGTTATCCGGGCTTGTGAAAAAAATTAGCCGCAATGTTCAAGTGTATGCAGTCAATGATTTAGCTTCTTTGGAAGCGACTGTTGCGGCATTGAAAGGGGAATAAACATGTTACAGGGAAAAATCGCACTTGTTACAGGAGCGTCCCGAGGAATTGGGCGTGCCATTGCTTTAGAGCTTGCTCGCCATGGAGCCAAAGTTGCTGTCAACTATGCAGGAAGCGAAGCGAAAGCAAACGAAGTAGTTGCTGAAATTTTGGAAATGGGCAGCGAAGCATTTGCCATTCAAGCGGATGTGTCCAAAGCAGAAGCCGTAGAGCAAATGGTAAAGGAAGTGCTTGATCGCTTCGGCCGAATTGACATTTTAGTCAATAACGCTGGTGTAACCCGTGATAATTTAATCATGCGCATGAAAGAAGAAGAATGGGATGAAGTCATCAACATCAATTTAAAAGGTGTGTTTAATTGTACAAAAGCGGTGACGCGTCCGATGATGAAACAGCGCTATGGCCGCATTATTAATATTGCCTCCATTGTTGGGGTGAGCGGAAACCCTGGTCAAGCGAACTATGTTGCCGCTAAAGCGGGAGTCATTGGCTTAACAAAAACAACAGCAAAAGAATTAGCGAGCCGAAACATTACGGTTAACGCGATTGCTCCAGGTTTTATCACAACGGATATGACTGACAAATTATCTGAAGAAGTCCGTGGAGAAATGTTAAAACAAATTCCGTTAGCTCGTTTTGGCGAACCGAAAGATATTGCTGGAGTAGTTGTTTTCCTTGCTTCTGAAGCGGCGAATTATATGACCGGCCAAACGCTTCATGTAGATGGCGGCATGGTTATGTAATGAGCACATTGAAATTTTCGAGTACTTCTAGTATTTTTGTATAAAATCTACTATAATGTCTTGAGGGGAGGTGAATCTCATGGCAGACGTTTTAGAGCGTGTAACGAAAATCATCGTTGACCGTTTAGGCGTTGAAGAATCACAAGTAACGCTTGAAGCATCTTTCAAAGATGACTTAGGCGCAGATTCTTTAGACGTTGTTGAGCTCGTAATGGAATTAGAAGACGAGTTCGATATGGAAATTTCTGATGAAGAAGCAGAAAAAATCGTTACAGTAGGAGATGCTGTTAACTACATAAAAAGCCATATGTAATGAAGCGAAAAGTCCCGTTTTATAAGCGGGGCTTTCTATGCTTTTTATTTGGCTTAAATGAGTTGCTTGGACTTTTGCACGGAAAATGTGTTGTTTTAAAAGACCAATGGAACAATAATTGGTGCCTAGTAAATTTCTACTGAATAAAGTTGGAGGTACCTATGTTAAGACCGAAAGATAGAGAGCAACGAACGAACGGGAAAAAATGGGCGAAATTCAAACGATTACAAGAAAAAATCGGGATTTTTTTTACAAATGAAAAGCTCCTTATTCAAGCTTTTACACATTCATCGTATGTGAATGAGCATCGCAAACGACCGCATGAAGATAATGAAAGACTGGAGTTTTTAGGAGATGCTGTTTTAGAGTTAACCATTTCTCAATATCTTTTCAAGAAATTTCCGAACATGAGTGAAGGTGAGTTAACCAAACTGAGAGCGTCAATCGTCTGTGAGCCTTCTCTTGTGAAATTTGCCAATGCCCTTTCCTTTGGAGAACTTGTTTTGCTTGGACGAGGGGAAGAACTGACAGGCGGACGAGAGAGACCAGCGCTTTTAGCCGATGTGTTTGAGGCGTTTATTGGTGCACTTTATCTCGATCAAGGAATGGAAGCGGTCGTTCAATTTTTAGAAAAAACGATCTTTCCTAAAATTAACGAAGGTGCTTTTTCTCATGTGATGGATTATAAAAGTCAGCTACAGGAGCTTGTTCAGCGAGATGGTATCGGTGTGATCGAGTATAAAATTTTGCAGGAGAAAGGTCCTGCGCACAATAAAGAGTTTGTATCAAGAGTTTCATTGAACGGGGAAGAGTTGGGCATCGGAGTCGGCAGGTCAAAAAAAGAAGCCGAGCAACAAGCGGCGCAGATGGCGCTAGAAAAATTAAAAGCAGGAGAAAAGAAATAAAAAGAGAATGAAGCTTGCTCTAAGAGGATACTTTTTTCATGAGTAAGCTTCATTTTTCTTAAAATTGACAGTTGTAGCAACATTCACTGGCGATTTCCGCCTTCCCTATCGCAAATAGAAAAAATTATGTTAAAATATTTGAGATTTTATATGAATGCTAGCAAGGTGGAATGTTTATGTTCCTTAAGCGATTAGATATTGTTGGATTTAAATCGTTTGCCGATCGAGTATCGATTGAATTCGTTCCCGGCGTGACAGCTGTTGTCGGCCCTAACGGAAGCGGAAAGAGCAATATTACAGACGCGATTCGCTGGGTGTTAGGGGAACAATCAGCCAAGTCGCTGCGCGGGTCGAAAATGGAAGATATTATTTTTGCGGGAAGCGATTCACGAAAGGCATTAAATGTGGCGGAAGTGACAATCACCCTTGATAACGAAGATCAATTTTTGCCGCTTGAATATCAAGAAGTAAGTATTACGCGACGTGTATATCGCTCGGGAGAAAGTGAATTCTTTATTAATAAACAGCCATGTCGGTTGAAAGATATTGTTGATTTATTGATGGATTCAGGCATGGGAAAAGAAGCGTTTTCGATTATTGGACAAGGGCGTGTCGAGGAAATTTTAAGTAGTAAGCCTGAAGAGCGTCGCACCATTTTCGAAGAGGCGGCAGGGGTGCTAAAATACAAAATTCGTAAACGAAAAGCGGAAAATAAACTAGTAGAAACGCAAGAAAATTTACACCGTGTAAGCGATATTTTGCATGAACTTGAAAGTCAAATAGAGCCGTTAAAAGTCCAGGCTTCTATCGCCAAAGATTACTTAGAAAAACGCGAGGAATTGGAAAAGTATGAAGTTGCTCTTACCGTTTATGAAATTGAAGAGCTACATCGACAATGGGATCAATTGAATGAGCGGTTGACTAAGCATAAAAACGAAGAAATGGAACTATCTGTCACTTTGCAAAAAGAAGAAGCACAAATAGAGCAGCTTCGCGATCAAGTAGCAGCCCTTGATGAATCGATTGATAGTTTGCAGCAAGTATTATTGCTTGCAAGTGAGGAATTAGAAAAACTAGAAGGGCGCAAAGAAGTATTAAAAGAACGAAAAAAGAATGCGACACAAAATAAAAAGCAACTTGAGCAAACGATTTCTGTGCTGACAGAAAAAAAAGAACGGCTCATGCAATTGAGTCAACACGAAGAAACTCAACTGAGAGAACTGAAGAAAGAGATTGTATCCATTCAAGCGGAACTAAAAGAAAAACTTGCTGAACTTTCTTCATACGATATGAACATTGACGAAAAAATTGAACAGTTAAAAAGCGATTATATTGAGCTTGTCCATGAGCAAGCTTCGTTAAAAAATGAACGTTTGCATATCCAATCGCTTTTAAATAAGCTTGAGGCGAAGCAATCAGCCTTAGCTGAAGCAAATAAAAAATACATCGATGAACGTAATGCGATTCAGCAGCAGCATTTAAAACTGCAAGGAGAAATAAGGGAAACGGAGCAACTATTGCAAAAGCAAGAGACATTGTTAAATGAGCAGATCGTTCGTTTAAGTGAAATGAAAAAGCAACTTGAAAAGAAAGAAGCAGCTCTATATCAGGCGTATCAATATTTGCAGCAGACTAAGTCACGCAAAGAAATGCTTGAGGAAATGCAGCACGATTACACGGGATTTTTCCAAGGCGTAAAAGAAATTTTAAAAGCACGTGAACAATTAACAGGTATTCAAGGAGCAGTAGTAGAGTTAATTCAAGTGCCAAGCGAGTATGAAACAGCCATTGAAATCGCGCTTGGAGGTGCGATGCAGCATATTGTCGTAACGAATGAGGAAGCGGCCCGAGCAGCGATTCAATACTTAAAAAGACATGCATATGGCCGGGCAACTTTTTTACCGATGACAGTGATTCAGCCAAAAGCCATTCCAGCCCAGCAAATCGAAATGCTTCAAAATCACCCTGCCTTTGTTGGTGTTGCTAATGAGCTTATTTCATATGAATCGAAATATGGCGCTATTATGTCCAACCTTTTGGGAAATGTCATTATTACGAATGACTTAAAAGGTGCCAATGAATTGGCGCGATTAGTACAGTACCGCTATCGTTTCGTTACTCTTGATGGTGATGTGGTCAATCCAGGTGGGGCAATGACAGGAGGAGGAGTAGCGAAAAAAACAAGTTCGCTGCTTAGCCGAAGCCGTGAATTAGAAACGATTACTGAAAAATTGCGCGAAATGGAAACGAAAACAATCCAATTGGAACGACATGTTCAAGAACAAAAGAAAGCAGCTCAACATGAAGAACAAGAAATCGCTCAAATTCGGAAAACAGCGGAACAGCTACGCTTTAGATTACAAGAACTGAAAAGCGAATTAAGAGAAGTAGAATTACAAGAGAAAAATGTGAATGAACGTTTAGCGATTTATGATCATGAAAAAGAAAACGATGAAAAAGAAAGAAAAGAACTTTTGAAAAAACTCGCTCAATTAGAAGAACAATTGGATACGCTTGGCACTGAATTAACCGGTATCGACCAACAAATTCAAGCATTAACATTAAAGAAAAATGATGAACAAAATTCGAAAGAAACGCTGCAAGGAACCATTACGGAAATGAAAATATCCCTTGCTGAAAAGCAGCAATTATTGAAAAACTATGAGGACAATCTGGAACGCCTCCAGCAAGAATTGACTGATACAGAAAAACAATTAAAAGAGGCAAAAGAAGATTTAACAGCTCTTATGTCAGAGATGGAGGCTAATTATTCCGGAGAGGCGCAAATTGAAGAGCTTCGTAAGAAAAAACTGCAAGATAAAAATGAAACAATTAAGTTAATTGCCAGTCGCCGTGAACAACGTCTCGAATACCAAGAGAAGCTGGAAAATTTTGAGCGAGAAATAAAAGAACGAAAGCGGCAATATAAACAATTAATAGATATCGTTAAAGACGAAGAAGTAAAGTTAAATCGTTTAGATGTAGAGCTGGAAAATTTGCTTGCCCGCCTGCATGAAGAATATATGCTGACGTTTGAAGCGGCTAAAGAAAAATATCCGCTTGAACTTGATGTGTCTGAGGCGCGCAAAAAAGTAAAATTGATTAAGCTAGCCATTGAAGAGCTTGGCACAGTGAATCTAGGAGCGATTGATGAATATGAGCGGGTTTCGGAGCGTTATCAGTTTTTAATGGAACAAAAAAGTGACTTGCAACAGGCAAAAGAAACACTTTATCAAGTCATTGATGAAATGGATCAGGAAATGAAAAAGCGCTTTCTTACAACGTTTAAGCAAATTCGTTCTCATTTCGAAGAAGTGTTTACACAACTATTCGGTGGGGGACGTGCTGACTTGCGATTAACGGACCCTGATGATTTACTGAATACAGGGATTGAAATTGTTGCTCAGCCACCTGGAAAAAAGCTGCAAAACTTAAGTCTGCTTTCCGGTGGGGAACGCGCGCTGACGGCGATTGCGCTTCTATTTTCGATTTTGAAAGTAAGACCGGTACCGTTTTGCGTTCTTGATGAAGTGGAAGCGGCTTTGGATGAAGCGAATGTATATCGTTATGCGCAATATTTAAAACGCTTTAGCGCGCAAACACAGTTTATCGTCATTACTCATCGGAAAGGAACGATGGAAGAAGCTGATGTTCTATATGGAGTAACAATGCAAGAATCTGGCGTTTCTAAACTTGTGTCGGTACGTTTGGAAGAATCGAAGCAACTTGTAAAATCGTAAAGAAAGGACGGCTGTTTTCATGAACTTTTTTAAGAAACTGAAAGAGAAAATTACACAACAAGCGGATTCTGTAACTGAGAAATTTAAACAAGGATTGGAAAAAACGCGTAATTCTTTTGCTGAAAGAGTAAACGATTTAATCGCCCGTTACCGTAAAGTTGATGAAGAATTTTTTGAGGAATTAGAAGAAATTTTAATCGCTGCTGATGTTGGTGTTACTACAGTCATGGAACTGATTGATGAACTAAAAATGGAAGTGAAGCGACGCAACATTCAAGATACAAAAGAAATGCAAGGGGTTATTTCCGAGAAGTTAGTTGAGATTTATCGCGGTGATGAAAATCAGTCTACCTCTCTTAACATGCAAGAAAACGGCCTAACTGTCATTTTATTTGTCGGCGTAAACGGTGTTGGAAAAACAACGACAATCGGCAAATTAGCGCATAAATTGAAAGCGGAAGGAAAAAGTGTGTTACTTGCTGCCGGAGATACGTTCCGCGCTGGAGCGATTGAACAGCTTGAAGTGTGGGGAGAGCGCGTTGGCGTGGAAGTTATTAAACAATCGGCAGGGTCTGACCCAGCAGCGGTGATGTATGACGCGATTCAAGCGGCAAAAGCGCGGCATGTCGATGTTTTGTTGTGTGACACTGCTGGCCGTTTGCAAAATAAAGTGAATTTAATGAAAGAGTTGGAAAAAGTAAAACGCGTCATCGAACGCGAAATTCCGGGAGCGCCGCATGAAGTGTTGCTTGTTTTGGATGCGACGACAGGACAAAATGCAATGAGTCAGGCAAAGACTTTTAAAGAAGCAACGAATGTAACAGGCATTGTGTTAACGAAGCTTGATGGAACAGCTAAAGGTGGAATTGTTCTCGCTATTCGCAATGAACTGAACATTCCTGTTAAGTTTGTTGGTCTTGGTGAAAAGGTCGATGATTTACAAGAATTTGATCCTGAGCAATATGTATATGGATTATTTGCTGATTTACTAGAAAAAGAAGAAGTAGAAGAATAGATGAAAAAAGGAGGACTGATCCGTCAGTGTCTGACCTCACGTGCATGTCACCAATGTTATGTAGAATGTTGTGAGGGCTGATACTTGGATCAGCCTCTTTTTTATGTAAAGAAAAAAACTTGACAGTAAATAAGAAAAAAGGTAGACTAAATTTTTGTAAAGGAATTTCACTTAACAATAAGGAGGGAGTACAATGCTTGAAAAAACAACGAGAATGAACTATCTATATGACTTTTATCAATCGTTGTTAACGCCAAAGCAGCGAAGCTATATGTCGTTGTATTATTTAGATGACTACTCCCTCGGTGAAATTGCTGAAGAATATGAAGTAAGCCGTCAAGCAGTATATGATAATATAAAACGTACCGAAGCGATGCTTGAGGAATACGAAGAAAAATTGCTGCTTTTTCAAAAATTTCAAGAGCGGAAAAAGCTAATTAAAAAACTGCGGGAAATTGCCGCAAGAAATCAGTTTCAAGACGAAGAGTTTTTAAAGACGATTGAAGCGCTGGAGAAATTAGAGTAGGAGGCGGTAATGGATGGCATTTGAAGGATTAGCCGACCGTCTGCAAAACGTTATGAACAAAATCCGTGGCAAAGGGAAAGTCACGGAAGCAGATGTAAAAGAGATGATGCGTGAGGTCCGTCTCGCTTTATTGGAAGCGGACGTGAACTTCAAAGTGGTGAAAGACTTTATTAAGCGCGTAAGTGAACGTGCTGTCGGTCAAGAAGTGTTAAAAAGCTTAACGCCTGGACAGCAAGTGATTAAAGTCGTGAAAGAAGAATTGACGGCGCTTATGGGCGGAGAGCAAAGCAAGATTGCCGTTTCCAATCGTCCTCCGACCGTCATTATGATGGTTGGATTGCAAGGTGCCGGAAAAACAACGACGACAGGCAAATTAGCAAATCTCTTACGTAAAAAGTATAACCGCAAACCGCTTTTAGTAGCTGCTGATATTTATCGTCCGGCGGCCATTAAACAGCTAGAGACGCTCGGCAAACAACTTAACATGCCGGTTTTTTCACTTGGTGATCAAGTAAGTCCGGTGGAAATCGCAAAACAAGCGTTGGCAAAAGCGAAAGAAGAACATCACGATTATGTTTTAATTGATACTGCTGGACGCCTTCATATTGACGAAGCGTTGATGGACGAACTAAAGCAAATCAAAGAAGTTACGAAGCCGGACGAAATCTTTCTTGTTGTCGATGCCATGACTGGACAAGATGCGGTAAATGTCGCCCAAAGCTTTAATGAGCAATTAGGCTTAACGGGAGTCATATTAACCAAGCTCGATGGAGATACGCGCGGTGGTGCGGCATTGTCGATTAAAGCGGTGACGAATACGCCGATTAAATTTGTTGGTATGGGAGAAAAGATGGATGCGCTCGAGCCGTTCCACCCAGAACGTATGGCGTCAAGGATTTTAGGAATGGGCGACGTATTAACGCTCATTGAAAAAGCACAGGCAGCTATCGATGAAGAAAAAGCGAAAGAGCTTGAGCAAAAAATGCGCACGATGTCATTTACCTTTGACGATTTTCTCGAGCAGCTCGGTCAAGTAAGGAAAATGGGACCATTGGATGACATTATTAAAATGCTTCCAGGTGCCAACAAAATTAAAGGCTTAAACAACATTCAAGTCGACGAAAAACAAATCAGCCGCGTTGAAGCCATTATTCGTTCTATGACAAAAGAAGAAAAGACAAATCCAGAAATTATTAATGCAAGCCGTAAAAAGCGGATTGCTAAAGGAAGCGGCACATCTGTACAAGAAGTAAATCGCTTATTAAAGCAATTTGAAGAAATGAAAAAAATGATGAAAATGATGACAACAATGACAAAAGGAAAGAAAAAAGGGTTTAGATTCCCATTTATGTAGGCTATAATGTGTTAAGAAAAAACACTTTACAAACTAGTTTATTATTGCTAATATACTATCTTGTGTGAAATATTTTCGGAGGTGCTTAAATAATGGCAGTAAAAATTCGTTTAAAACGTATGGGTGCGAAAAAATCACCTTTCTATCGTATCGTAGTAGCTGACTCTCGTTCTCCACGCGATGGTCGTTTCATTGAAACAATCGGTACTTACAATCCTGTTACAGAACCAGCGCAAATCAACATCAACGAAGAGTTAGCTTTAAAATGGTTGCAAAATGGTGCAAAACCATCCGACACAGTTCGCAACCTTTTCTCTAAACAAGGTATTTTAGAGAAATTCCATAACTTAAAGTACGGAAAATAATGTTCGTGATGTAAATGAAAGAGCTTATTGAAACAATCGTACAAGCGCTTGTGGAGTATCCGGAAGATGTTGTTGTAACGGAATCTTCCAATGAAAACACGATTACGTATCATCTTTCCGTTCATAAAGACGATATCGGAAAGGTGATCGGTAAGCAAGGGCGCACGATTCATGCGATTCGGACTGTTGTGTATGCGGCTGCGTCACAACAGCCGAAACGCGTCGTCTTGCACGTTGAAGACAAAGGGTGAGGATTATCCTCCCCTTTTTTATATATCTGATATATCTGCCCGTTAAATCCTTCAATAAAGAATAGACACCCAAGAGTTTTCCTGTTATTTATCTATCGAGGCTGACCTAAAAGTAAAGTATCAGACCCCGAAACATCATACATAGGACATAACGTCAGACACTGATGGGTCAGCCCCTTCCAAATTTGCTCGTTAGGGGTGTGTGAATGAAAATTATTCAAACGGTAGAAGTAAAACAAATATTGACCAAGGAAAGCAAAGCAAAATTACTAAAAAAATTCGAGGAAAGAAAGCTAAGGTTACAACAAGAATGTGAACAGCTTCGTTTTGAATTAAAACGATTAGAAAAAGCGAAAAAACATTCTCCTTTGCTTCTTAAACAACATTTTGAAAAAGAAATAAATGACAGGCTCGAAAAAGTGAAACTTCTCGATTTTCAAATTGAACAATTACATATCCTACCGTTAGGAAGCGAATTGAAAGAGCGGGAGATACAAGCTCTTGTTGAAGTCAATATAGGAGATAAATGGGAAGAGGTCATGGCACCAAAAACGATTATCATTGAAGACGGGATTGTAAAAGAAATTCGTTAGAGAAGAGGTGGTTAGGATATGGAAAGATGGTTTAACGTCGGAAAAATCGTAAATACACATGGAATTAGAGGTGAGGTACGCGTCATCTCAAAGACCGATTTTGCTGAGGAGAGATATAAACTAGGGAATACGCTTTATATCTTTATGGATCATGCGAGTGAACCAGTGGAAGTAAAAGTAAAAAGCCACCGTGTTCATAAATCATTTGACTTACTCTCATTTGAAGGTTATGACAACATCAATTTAGTTGAAAAATTTAAAGGAGCGATGATTAAAATTCCTGAAAGCCAGCTTGGGGAGTTAGAAGAAGGAGAATATTATTTTCATGAAATTATCGGGTGTACGGTTGTCACTGAGCAAGGAGAGACTGTTGGTACAGTGAAAGAAATTTTAACTCCTGGTGCGAATGATGTATGGGTGGTGAAAGGCAAGGGTGGAAAGGAGATTTTAATCCCATACATTGCGGATGTGGTAAAAAATGTGGATGTAAAAGAGAAACTCATCACTATTCATCCAATGGAAGGATTGCTTGAATGATGAGAATCGATATATTGACGTTATTTCCCAATATGTTTTCCGGTGTGTTTAGTGAATCCATTTTAAAAAAGGCGCAGGAGAAGCACGCGGTTTCTTTAAATGTCATTAATTTTCGTGAGTTTGCTGATAACAAGCATAAAACGGTAGATGATTATCCGTATGGTGGCGGTGCAGGCATGGTATTAAAGCCACAGCCAATATTTGATGCTGTTGAGCATTTAACAAAAAACAGTGCCGATCAACCGAGAATTATCTTGCTGTGTCCTCAGGGGGAACGGTATACGCAAAAAAAGGCGGAAGAATTGGCAAAAGAGAAACATTTAATTTTCATTTGCGGACATTATGAAGGATATGATGAACGTATACGCGAACATTTAGTGACAGATGAAATTTCTATCGGTGATTACGTCCTTACTGGTGGCGAGCTTGGGGCGATGGTCATTGTGGATAGCGTTGCCCGTTTGCTGCCCGGTGTGTTAGGAAATGAAGATTCACCTGTACAAGACTCATATAGTTGTGGGCTATTGGAACATCCTCATTATACACGCCCAGCCGATTTTCGCGGCATGAAAGTACCGGAAGTGCTTCTTTCTGGCAATCATCAGCTTATAGCAGAATGGCGTGAGAAAGAATCGTTGCGTCGCACCTATTTGCGAAGACCTGATTTACTTGAGCAATATCCATTGACAGAAAAACAAAAAAAATGGCTTCAGGAATTTGAAAAAAACAAAAGGTAACTATTGCATATGATACAACTTTATGTTAGTATAATCGTTGTGACTTAGATTGTTGGTCTAAGTTTTGAAAACGATGTTCCGCTGCAATGATGAAAGAGCATTGTCATGAGCATCTGTTGGAAGGAGTTGAATACGATGCATCATTTAATCCAAGAAATTACGAAAGAGCAATTAAGAACAGACTTACCAGACTTCCGCCCTGGTGACACGGTTCGCGTACATGTAAAAGTTGTTGAAGGAAACCGTGAGCGTATTCAGGTGTTTGAAGGAGTCGTAATTAAGCGTCGTGGTGCTGGAATTAGCGAAACATTTACAGTTCGTAAAGTATCTTACGGTGTAGGTGTTGAGCGTACATTCCCAGTGCATACGCCAAAAATTGCGAAACTGGAAGTTGTTCGTCGTGGTAAAGTACGTCGTGCGAAACTTTACTATTTACGTCAACTTCGCGGTAAAGCTGCACGCATTAAAGAAATTCGATAATAAGAAAAACGTTAAAAGTCTTGTTGTTCTAAAAGCTTATAGACGGAAAAGAAGGAGCTTGTTGATCAAGCTCCTTCTTTTCTACGTACATACAGTACAATATTTAGGATTCAATCCATGATTATGATAATATAAAAGTACGTACATTAAATAAATTAGGTGGGAGCAGGATGACAAAGAAAAAAAATGAAACTTGGGAGTGGCTAAAAGCAATTGTAATTGCTGTTCTTCTTGCGGGAGGAATCCGCTATTTTGTTTTTGCGCCAATCATTGTCGACGGGCTTTCGATGATGCCGACTCTGCATGATCACGATCGAATGATTGTTAACAAACTATCCTATAAGATTGGGGAGCCAAAGCGCTTTGATATTATTGTTTTTCATGCGGAAGAGGGTAAAGATTATATTAAACGAGTCATCGGCCTGCCGGGTGACCGGATTGAGTATAAAAATGATACTTTATACGTTAACGGCAAAGCGTATAAAGAGCCGTATTTAGACGAATCTAAGAAACAAGTGATTGACGGACCATTAACAGAGCCGTTTACGTTAGAGGAACTCACTGGCCAAGAAACAGTGCCAGAGGGGCATCTTTTTGTTATGGGTGATAACCGTCGCTTTAGCAAAGATAGCCGTCATATCGGATTTATTCCGATGGATAAGGTCGTAGGCAAAACGAATATTGTTTATTGGCCTCTCTCTGATATTCGTATTGTTCGATAGAATAATATAGACAAGTAAGTAGGTGGCACTGATGACGATTCAATGGTTTCCGGGCCATATGGCCAAAGCAAAACGTGAAGTTCAAGAAAAATTAAAGTTAATTGATATTGTTTTTGAACTTGTTGATGCGCGCATTCCGATGTCATCGAGAAACCCGATGATTGATGAAATTCTTGTGAATAAGCCACGGATTGTGCTGTTAAATAAAGCGGATATGGCTGATGAAGAAATTACGAAACAATGGATTGCCTTTTTTCAAAATCAACATATAAAAGCTTTAGCCATTGATTCTCAAGCAGGAACAGGGGTAAAACAAATTGTTGCCGCAGCGAAAGAAATGTTAAAGCCGAAATTTGAAAAAATGGCTGCGAAAGGAATTAAAAATCCAAGGGCGATGCGCGCGTTAATTGTCGGAATTCCTAATGTAGGGAAGTCGACATTAATTAACCGGCTTGCAGGAAAACATATTGCCAAAACGGGAGATAAGCCAGGGGTAACAAAGGCACAGCAATGGATTAAAGTCGGTAAAGAAATGGAGTTATTGGATACTCCAGGGATTTTATGGCCGAAATTTGAGGATGAAGAAGTGGGACTGAAGCTTGCGACAACAGGAGCGATTAAAGATACGATTTTAAATTTACAAGATGTTGCTGTATATGCGTTAAACTTTTTAAAACAACATTATCCGGAACGGTTAAAGGAGCGCTATTCGCTTGTCGAAATTCCTGAAGATATTGTGGCTCTTTTTGATGAAATCGGCAAACGCCGTGGCTGCTTAATGAGCGGTGGATTAGTCGATTACGACAAAGTAGCTGAACTTGTATTGCGCGAAATACGCACAGAAAAGCTGGGACGGCTCAGCTTTGAAAAACCAAATGAATAGAGAAAAGAGGATGACCTATAAGTGTCTGACCTCACACCTATATAACCATATATCGTTTGTTTACACAATATTGTATCTTATATTGTGTTGCGGGGCTGACACTTTGCTTTAGGTCAGCCTCTTTATTTTTTCTCGATTGTTGACGATATAAAATATAACAGAGGAAAGTGAGTCGTTAAGAATGAGAAAACAAACGGTGAAAGAGATTGAGCAAATATTGGCAACGATTACTGACGAACAGGACCCTAGATTCCGACAAATTTGTGCGGATGAACGAAAAAGCGTCCAAAAGCTTGTTGTGCGCTGGTATAAGCAAAAAGAACTTGAAGAAGCGCAAAAAGCGCTATTTGAGCAAATGTCTCGCTATGAGAGAGAGTTATATCAGCAAAACGTTCAGTATATCGCAGGTGTTGATGAAGTGGGGAGGGGACCAATTGCCGGCCCGGTTGTTGCCGCTGCTGTCATTTTACCTAAAAATGCCTATTTACCGGGATTAAACGATTCAAAGAAACTGTCAGAATCGAAACGTGAGGAGCTTTATAAGCAAATTATAAATTGTGCCGTTTCCATTGGCATAGGAATGGTTTCAGCCGAAGAAATCGATCGGCTCAATATTTATCAAGCCACAAAGAAAGCGATGGTACAGGCTGTGGAACAATTAACACCGCAACCTGATTACTTGTTAATTGATGCGATGGAACTACCCGTTTTCCTCCCGCAACTTTCAATCATCAAAGGAGATGCCAATAGCATTTCCATTGCGGCAAGTTCCATCATTGCCAAGGTAACGCGTGATCGATTCATGAAAGAACTAGGAAATCAATATCCGGAATATGGATTTGAAAAACATATGGGGTATGGAACGAAAGAACATTTAGAAGCGATACAAAAATACGGAATTATTTCTGAACACCGAAAATCATTTGCACCTGTCCGCGAAGCAATGCAGATACAAAAGGAGTAAAGAGAAAGATGCTTCCAAACATTCAATCATTATTGGCGCACAACTCTTTTCAAGGAGCAAAAGAGGGTACATTACGACATGAGCAAGTTGTATATGGAAAAGTAAATAAAATTTACCCAAATAATACAGCGGTTGTGCAAGTTGGCAGACATAGCTTTGTCGCCAAACTAGAGACATCTCTTACGGCAAACGAACAATATTGGTTTCAAGTCTTGTATGACAATCAAATGTTAACGTTAAAAGTATTGGAGCAATTCGAGCAACCGATATTGGATAGTAAAAACAAAGAAAAACATGCCGCTGAACAATTGATGAAAAAATGGAGTCTGTCGGACAAGGCTGGCCGCTTGTTGCGCTTTTTACTGAAACACAATCTCCCAATCATTAAAAACCATCTTCTCCAAGCAGCACAATGGCTAGAGAAAACAGAGCATATCGATGCTGCTTTGCAAGCAATAAAATTAATCTATGAAAACAATCTGCCATTTACAAAAGAAACGTTTGAAGCGATGAAAGCACTAGGAAATTCGCAGCCATTTTATAAGCAGCTCATCCATGTAAGAGATGTCTTAGAAAGTTTGCCTCAGCGAACAGAAACGATTCAAAAGCTATTAGAGCAATTAAATATGCTGCTTGAGGGACAGGCAAAAATAACAGCAAAACAATGGAATCTTTCGTTGCTTTCACATTGGCTAAGTACGAAACAAACAGATGCACAGCCAGCCTTTTCGCTTCTCCAAAAACTTGGTCTTCTTCCGCACGAAAAGACAGAGATGGAACTATTACAAACAGTCGAAAAACAGCTTTTTGAAGCGAAACACTCTCCGATGTCCAGCATCGAAGTAAAAAAAGAATTAGCGAAATTTGTAGTCCGTCTGCAAACAGCAATGCGCTTGGAAAATAATGAACAATACGAGCGACAGTTTCGCTTTCTATTGTCGCTTTTTCAAACAGAAGAAATAAATGAAGTACAACTGGTAGAACGTTATAAATCATTACTATTTAACAAACATTTATCAAAAAGTGAGCATCAGTTACTAGAAGCAATCATGGCGAACGATACGGATGACTGGAGTGTCAACGGAGGAGACAGGCTTGCAAAAGAAATAAAACAAATTATTCAATCGCTTGGATTGCAGTACGAGGCTGACTTACAATCTGCGGTCAAGGCCAAAATGATGAAAGATGTATCATTTGACGAGTTAAAGCCGCTATTGTTAAAGGTGTTGCAAGAGTTTTCTTCTAATTCCATTGTAAAGGAGGTCGTTGAATCGACCATCTATCGTCTTACAGCTCAGCAACTGCTCAGTCAAGAACACGGACCGATTCAACATATCTTTTTGCAAATCCCTTTGAGATTGGGTGAACAGTTAACAGATGTGACTGTGCAATGGCACGGGAAGAAGCGAGAAAATGGCCAAATGGATCCAAACTATTGCCGTATTCTCTTTTATTTACAGCTGCCGTTTTTAAAAGAAACCATTATTGATGTTCATATTCAAAATCGTGTGGTAAACATTTCGATTGTGACAGAAATGATGGGACTAGAGCCCCTTGTCACAGCTATGCAACCAATGTTAAAAGAAAATTTAGAAAAGTTGCGCTATAAACTATCGGCTGTAAAGGTGGTTCAAGCGGAGAAACAAAATCAACGTGATGATTCATCTCTTCGCTTTTCAGCTGTACAATTGGTACATGGAACATATTCAGGAGTGGATTACCGGATATGAATGAAAAACAAAAAGTAAAGCAAGCGATCGCATTGACGTATCGTCCTGACCGAGATGGGGCTCCTATTGTCACAGCGAAAGGAAAAGGATATGTCGCTGAAAAAATCATCGAAACAGCAAAAGAGCATCAAGTTCCTATTCAAGAGGATGCATCGCTTGTAGAAATGTTAAGTAAGCTGCAAATTAATGAAACGATACCAGAAGAGTTATATCAAGTTGTAGCGGAAGTTTTTGCGTTTGTTTATCGCGTGGAAAAGCAGTTAGCGAAAAAATAATAATAGAATTTTACAAAATAAGAGCGCTGCCTCTTATTTTTTTTTGAGTTGAAGGATTTTTTAATTTTCTGTCGAAAAGGTAGACAATATGTAAAGTAGCATTATACAATGAAAGCGCTAGTATTTTTATTTTTATACATAGGAGGATGGGACATGAATATTCATGAGTATCAAGGCAAAGAGATCCTCAGAAGCTATGGGGTTGCAGTGCCAAATGGCCGCGTTGCATTCACAGTTGAAGAAGCAGTGGAAGCGGCAAAAGAGTTAGGAAGCGAGATTTGTGTGGTAAAAGCGCAAATTCATGCCGGTGGACGCGGAAAGGCCGGAGGGGTAAAAGTAGCGAAAAGTTTAGATGAAGTTCGTACATATGCAAGTGAATTATTAGGAAAAGTGCTTGTCACTCATCAAACAGGTCCTGAAGGAAAAGAAGTAAAGCGCCTTCTTATCGAGGAAGGATGCGATATTAAGAAAGAGTACTATATTGGGTTAGTAGTAGACCGTGCCACTTCCCGCGTTGTTTTAATGGGTTCTGAAGAGGGTGGAACAGAAATCGAGGAAGTAGCAGCGAAAACACCAGAGAAAATTTTTAAAGAATACATCGATCCTGCTGTTGGTTTACAAGCGTTCCAAGCTCGACGTATGGCGTTTAACATCAATATTCCAAAGGAATTAGTGAATCAAGCCGTTAAATTTATGATGGGGCTATACCAAGTGTTTGTAGAAAAAGACTGCTCCATCGCGGAAATTAATCCTCTTGTTATCACAGGAGACGGTAAAGTCATGGCGCTTGATGCGAAGCTGAACTTTGATTCAAATGCCTTATACCGTCATAAAGAATTGTTGGAATACCGTGACTTAGATGAAGAAGATCCAAAAGAAATTGAAGCATCTAAATATGACTTAAACTACATCGCTCTTGATGGAAATATCGGATGCATGGTCAATGGTGCCGGTCTTGCGATGGCAACGATGGATATTATTAAATATTACGGCGGAGAGCCAGCAAACTTCTTAGATGTCGGTGGCGGCGCGACAGCGGAAAAAGTAACGGAAGCGTTTAAAATCATTCTTTCCGACCCGAAAGTAAAAGGCATCTTTGTGAATATTTTTGGCGGTATCATGAAATGTGACGTAATCGCAACCGGGATCGTTGAAGCGACAAAACAAGTTGGTTTAGAACTTCCGCTTGTTGTTCGTTTAGAAGGAACGAACGTTGAATTAGGCAAGAAAATTTTAGAAGAGTCTGGACTAAATATTACGGCTGCTGAGTCAATGGCTGACGGTGCGCAAAAAATCGTGGAGTTAGTAGGATAAGAAGGCGGGGGAGAAAAATGAGCGTTTTTATTAACAAGGACACAAAAGTAATTGTACAAGGAATTACAGGTTCACAAGGGTTGTTCCATGCGAAGCAAATGCTTGAATACGGTACAAAAATTGTTGGCGGAACTTCACCTGGTAAAGGCGGAACAGAGGTCGAAGGTATCCCTGTATTTAACACAGTCGAAGAAGCTGTAAAAGCGACAGGAGCGAATGCGTCTGTCATTTACGTTCCAGCTCCGTTTGCTGCCGATGCGATTATGGAAGCGGTCGATGCAGAATTAGATCTTGTCGTTTGCATTACAGAGGGCATTCCTGTGCTTGATATGGTAAAGGTAAAACGTTACATGGAGGGTAAGAAAACACGTTTAATCGGACCTAACTGCCCAGGTGTTATTACGCCTGAGGAATGCAAAATCGGTATCATGCCTGGTTACATTCATAAAAAAGGTCACGTTGGTATCGTGTCTCGCTCTGGTACGTTAACATATGAGGCTGTTCATCAGTTAACACAAGCTGGTATTGGTCAATCAACAGCTGTTGGTATCGGCGGAGACCCTGTCAACGGTACAAACTTCATTGACGTATTAAAAGCATTTAACGAAGACGAAGAAACATATGCTGTTATCATGATTGGTGAAATCGGTGGAACTGCTGAAGAAGAAGCGGCAGAATGGGTAAAAGCGAACATGAAAAAACCTGTTGTCGGCTTTATCGGCGGTCAAACAGCGCCTCCAGGCAAGCGTATGGGACATGCTGGTGCCATCATTTCCGGCGGTAAAGGAACAGCAACAGAAAAAATTAAGAAAATGAATGAATGCGGAATTAAAGTTGCTGAAACTCCAGCTGTCATCGGTGAAACATTAATCGCAGTTTTGAAAGACAAAGGCTTATACGAAAAATGTAAAACTCACTAATCAATAAGTCCCGCATGGAGAGTTTTCCGCTTCCATGCGGGGCTATTTTCTTACATACTACATAGAAAGAGGGATCCGATGCACTCAACAGTACGGGAACGGCTCATTCATCTTCATCATTGCCGAGGTATTGGTTGGAAATCCATCGCGCGTTTACTTCAACTTGACCCCTCGCTTTCAACCATCTTTGAGCTCCCATATGATACCCTTTCTGCATACCTTCCTATTACAAAAGAACAAAGTTTATTGTTTTTCCAAGATTTACATTCCATCACCATTCAAAGTATGATAAAAACATATAAGGAAAAAGATATTCATATAGTTACCGTTTTTGATAAGGAATATCCACACTTATTAAGACATATATATGAGCCACCATGGATTTTATATGCAAAAGGAAATCTTGAATGGCTGAACTTGCATAAAATCATAAGCGTTGTCGGTACACGAACGCCGACAAGAGAGGGGTTACAAGCAGTGCAAGAGCTTGTTCGGCCATTAGTGCAAAAAGGATGGATTATTGTCAGTGGACTTGCTTCAGGTATTGATACGGCTGTTCACCAAACGGCAATCCAATATGGTGGAAAAACAATTGCTGTTATTGCAGGTGGACTATCTCATATTTATCCGAAAACCAATCTTGCTTTAGCCAATGAAATAATGAAAAACCATCTTCTTATTTCGGAATATCCGCCACATATAAAGCCGCAAAAATGGCAATTTCCGTTGCGCAACCGTATTATTAGCGGTCTTTCGCTTGGGACGGTTATCATCCAAGCAAATGAACGAAGCGGTTCTCTTATTACTGCTCAGATGGCGTTAGAACAAGGACGAGAAGTATTTGCGGTTCCGGGCTCTATCTTTTTAGAGCAGGCAAAAGGGACGAACCGACTGATTCAGCAGGGGGCAAAACTAGTATTATGTTCCGAAGACATTACCGATGAGTTTAGACATTTTTTTCATTGAAATAAAGAAACATGAAAATTTTTCATAAACTTGTTTGACAAATACGATAAGAATCATTAATAATAATGAAGATTTTAATTTTACCTCTTAAGGGAGGAAGATGAATGTCCGATTATCTAGTAATTGTAGAGTCACCCGCTAAAGCAAAAACAATTGAAAGATATTTAGGAAAAAAATATAAGGTAAAAGCATCGATGGGACATGTTCGCGACTTGCCAAAAAGCCAAATGGGCGTTGATATAAATAATCATTATGAGCCGAAATATATAACGATTCGAGGCAAAGGACCAGTCATTAAAGACTTGAAAACAGCGGCGAAGAAAGCAAAGAAGGTATTTCTTGCTGCTGACCCTGACCGTGAAGGGGAAGCGATTGCTTGGCATTTAGCACATATGCTTGATTTAGATATTCATTCCGATTGTCGTGTCGTTTTTAATGAAATTACAAAAGATGCAATTAAAGAATCGTTTAAACATCCGCGGGCAATCAATATGCATTTAGTAGATGCACAACAAGCTCGTCGTGTACTTGACAGGCTAGTAGGCTATAATATTAGTCCGCTTCTTTGGAAAAAGGTCAAAAAAGGCTTAAGTGCTGGACGAGTGCAATCGGTAGCTTTAAGATTAATTATTGATCGGGAAAAAGAAATTAAGGAATTTAAACCAGAAGAATATTGGACGATTCAAGGAGAGTTTCTAAAAGGAAATGAAACATTTGAAGCTTCCTTTTATGGAGTTGACGGAAAAAAGCTCGAACTAAAAACAGAGGCGGACGTTCAAGAGATTTTAGCTCGAATGAAAGGGAACGTTTTTACCGTTCAAACAGTAACAAAGAAAGAGCGAAAAAGAAATCCGGTTCCACCGTTTACTACTTCTTCGTTACAACAAGAAGCGGCACGTAAACTTAATTTTCGGACAAAGAAAACGATGATGCTTGCACAACAGCTATATGAAGGCATTGATCTTGGAAGCGAAGGAACGGTCGGTTTAATTACGTATATGAGAACGGATTCAACTCGGATATCGGAAACGGCACAACAAGAAGCGATGGCATACATTGAATCTACATTTGGCAAAGAATACGTTTCACAAGAAAAAAGAAAAGAGAAGAAGAGCACAAATGCGCAAGATGCTCATGAGGCCATTCGTCCTACTTCAACGTTAAGAGAGCCAAATTCCATCAAAGAATATTTGACTAGAGACCAGTATCGTTTGTATAAACTAATTTGGGAACGTTTTGTAGCCAGCCAAATGGCTCCAGCGATTCTTGATACAATGAGTGTAGAACTGGTGAATGAAGGGGTGCTTTTCCGGGCAACGGGTTCAAAAATCAAATTTCCGGGCTTTATGAAAGTATATGTAGAAGGAACAGATGATCAAAATGATGAACAGGATCGCCTCTTGCCGGATTTAATAGAGGGAGAAAATGTTTTTAGCAAAGACATTATCCAGAAGCAACACTTTACACAGCCACCTCCTCGCTACACGGAAGCGCGTTTAGTAAAAACTTTAGAGGAGCTTGGAATCGGAAGACCGTCAACGTATGCTCCGACACTTGACACAATTCAAAAAAGAAATTATGTTGTATTGGAAAACAAGCGGTTTGTACCAACTGAGCTAGGGGAAATTGTTTTAGAACTGATGTTAGAGTTTTTCCCGGAAATATTGGATGTTGAGTTTACTGCCAAAATGGAGAAAAGCCTTGATGAAATTGAAGAAGGAAAAGTGGAATGGGTAAAAGTCATTGATGAATTTTATCGTGAATTTGAAAAGAGGCTCAAAATAGCGGAAAAAGAAATGAGAGAAGTAGAAATAAAAGATGAACCAGCAGGGATTGACTGCGAACAATGTGGCAGTCCGATGGTTTATAAAATGGGGAAATTCGGGAAGTTTGTTGCATGCTCCAACTTTCCACAATGCCGTCATACAAAGCCGATCGTAAAAGAAATCGGCGTAAAATGTCCACGCTGTCATGAAGGCAACATCATTGAACGGAGCAGCAAAAAAAGACGTGTCTTTTACGGATGTGATCGCTTTCCAGAATGCGATTTTGTTTCATGGGATAAACCGCTTGCCCGTTCATGTCCGAAATGTGAAGGCATGTTAGTTGAAAAGAAATTAAAAAAGGGTGTACAAGTACAGTGTATGGAATGTGATTATAAAGAGGAACCACAATCATAACGGTGAGCGGCCCACGGTCCTCACCGCTTTTATGTGCAGCTAGTCAAAATAGGAGGAATAAAGATGACTCAACCAATTGTCAACGTAATCGGCGCAGGACTCGCTGGTAGTGAAGCAGCATGGCAGCTGGCGAACCGAGGCGTACAAGTGCGTTTATATGAAATGCGTCCGGTTAAACAAACACCAGCCCATCATACTGATAAATTTGCAGAACTTGTTTGCAGTAATTCATTACGGGCTAATTCGCTAACAAATGCGGTTGGCGTTTTAAAAGAGGAAATGCGAAGATTAAACTCTGTTATTATTAAAGCTGCGGATGAATGTTCCGTTCCAGCAGGAGGAGCGCTTGCTGTAGACCGCCATGAATTTGCTGCAAAAGTGACACAGTTAGTTAAAAACCATCCGAATGTGACGGTCATTAACGAAGAAGTAACAGACATACCAGAAGGGCCGACAGTCATTGCGACAGGACCTTTAACGTCAAAAGCTTTGTCTGATAAATTAAAAGAGCTGACCGGGGAAGAATATTTGTACTTTTATGATGCCGCAGCTCCGATTGTGGAGAAAGACAGCATTGATATGGAAAAAGTATATTTTAAATCCCGTTATGATAAAGGAGAGGCAGCCTATATTAACTGTCCGATGACGGAAGAAGAGTTCGATCGCTTTTATGAAGCGTTGATTTCTGCGGAAACGGTTCCATTAAAGGAGTTTGAAAAAGAAATTTATTTTGAAGGTTGCATGCCGATTGAAGTGATGGCTCAGCGTGGTAAAAAAACGTTATTATTTGGCCCGATGAAACCAGTTGGCTTAGAGGATCCACGGACGGGGAAACGTCCTTTTGCGGTTGTACAACTTCGCCAAGATGACGCAGCAGGCACATTGTATAACATCGTTGGTTTCCAAACGCATTTAAAATGGGGGCCGCAAAAAGAAGTTATTCGTCTTATTCCTGGGCTTGAGAATGCTGAAATTGTTCGATACGGCGTGATGCATCGAAATACATTTATCAACTCTCCAAAGCTGCTCAGGCCAACATACCAATATAAAGAGCGTGAAGATTTATTTTTCGCCGGACAAATGACTGGCGTAGAAGGGTATGTTGAGTCAGCGGCTTCGGGGCTAGTTGCTGGAATAAATGCTGCTAATCTGGTTCTTGGCAAGGAATTAGTCGTCTTTCCACCAGAAACAGCAATCGGAAGTATGGCACACTATATTACATCGGCTAATCCAAACCATTTTCAACCGATGAACGCAAATTTTGGACTGTTTGCTCCGCTTGATGAAAAAATCAAGGACAAAAAGAAAAAAAATGAACGGTATGCTGAAAGAGCCTTAGAAACAATTCAGAATTTTATAAAAAAATAATGAAAATTCATTGCAAGGGTTACTAAATTGTGTTACTATTTAGTAGCCCTTGTGAGGTGTTGCGCATGGAAAATGTGAAAAATCCGTTAAATTTGTTTATTGAATATTTACAAATAGAAAAAAATTATTCAGAATATACAATTGTGTGTTACAAGCGTGACATAGAAGAATTTATTGAATTTATGAAGCGGGAAGCAATCGTTGACTTTAGTGAAGTGACGTATGGTGATGTGCGATTGTTTTTAACGGATTTGCATAAGAAACATCAAGCAAGTCGTTCAGTTGCCAGGAAGATTTCCAGTTTGCGAAGTTTTTATAAATTTTTGTTGCGTGAAAAAAAAGTATTGGAAAATCCGTTTTCGCTCGCTTCTTTGCCAAAAAAAGAGCAAAAAATTCCAAAATTTTTATATTCTGAGGAATTAGAAAGTTTATTTCATGTCAATGATTTAAATACAGCCATCGGTCAACGGAATCAAGCGCTGATTGAGCTTTTATATGCGACCGGAATACGTGTAAGTGAATGTTGCCAAATCCAACTTACGGATATCGATTTTTCGGTTTCAACCATTCTTATTCATGGAAAAGGAAAGAAACAGCGCTATGTACCGTTCGGCAGTTATGCAAAAGATGCTCTCAAACGGTATATTCATGATGGAAGAGAACAGCTATTGCAAAAAGCAAAAACGAGTCACAAATATTTATTTTTAAATTTTCGAGGGAATCCATTAACCCCTCGTGGTGTGCGCAACATTTTAAATGAAATGGTAGAAAAAGCCGCCATTACCCAGAAAATTAGCCCACATGTTCTTAGACACACGTTTGCAACTCATCTTCTTAACGAAGGTGCTGATATGCGTACGGTTCAAGAGCTATTAGGGCATGCACATCTTTCATCAACACAAGTTTATACTCATGTAACGAAAAATCGTTTGCGTAATATTTATTTACATACACATCCGCGGGCATAGAAAAAGCCGCCGATTGTAAGGAGGTTTATAAAAATGGGAAATTTTCACGCAACGACCATCTTTGCGATTCAACATAACGGGAAGTGCGCGATGGCTGGAGACGGTCAAGTAACATTTGGAAATGCTGTTGTGATGAAACATACAGCGAAAAAAGTTCGTAAATTATTTCATGGTAAAGTGCTTGCTGGATTTGCCGGCTCCGTTGCAGATGCATTTACACTGTTTGAAATGTTTGAAGGTAAGCTCGAAGAATTTAATGGTAACTTACAACGCGCGGCTGTCGAATTAGCCAAGGAATGGCGCAGTGATAAAGTATTACGCAGATTGGAAGCAATGCTTATCGTGATGAATGAAAATCACTTGCTTTTAATTTCTGGTACTGGGGAAGTCATCGAACCAGATGATGGAATTTTAGCGATTGGTTCAGGAGGTAACTATGCTTTAGCGGCTGGGCGGGCATTAAAGCAATATGCTGGAGAACATTTGACAGCAAAAGAAATCGCTAAAGCAGCCTTAGAAATTGCAGCGAATATATGTGTATATACAAATGACAGCATTATAATAGAAGAACTGTAATAGAGAGGAGGGAGAGTAATAATGAAAGAAAACTTAACACCGCGGCAAATTGTAGAAAAGCTTGATCAATTTATTGTCGGGCAGAAGGATGCGAAAAAGGCGGTGGCCATCGCATTAAGAAACCGTTACCGTCGCAGTTTGCTTGATGAAAAATTACGAGATGAAATCGTTCCTAAAAATATTTTAATGATTGGGCCGACAGGTGTTGGTAAAACAGAAATTGCAAGAAGGCTTGCAAAGCTTGTCGGCGCGCCGTTTGTAAAAGTAGAAGCGACAAAATTTACAGAAGTCGGTTATGTTGGCCGCGATGTCGAATCGATGGTGCGTGATCTGGTTGAAACATCTGTGCGTCTTGTTAAAGAAAGAAAAATGAATGAAGTAAGAGATCGCGCTGAGGAACAAGCGAATAAGCGACTTATCGAATTACTAGTTCCAGGCAAGCAAAAACAGACAATGAAGAATCCATTTGAATTATTATTTGGCGGAGGACAGTCAACTCAACAAGAAACAAGCAACTCTTTCGATGATCAATATATTGAAGAGAAAAGAAAACAAGTTGCTGTAAAGCTTGCAAATGGTGAATTGGAAAACGAATTGGTTACTATTGAAATAGAAGAACAGCAAGCGATGATGTTTGACTTTTTGCAAGGAACAGGCATTGAGCAAATGGGTATGAACATGCAAGATGCATTAAGCAGCTTGATGCCGAAAAAGCGGAAAAAGCGGAAGTTGAAAGTAAGTGAAGCTCGAAAAGTTTTAACGAATGAAGAAGCACAAAAGTTGATTGACATGGATGAAGTAGCGCAAGAAGCGGTTCAACTTGCCGAACAATCAGGAATCATTTTTATTGATGAGATTGACAAAATTGCTAGAAAAGGACAAAGTGCTTCTTCGGCCGATGTTTCGCGTGAAGGTGTGCAACGTGATATTTTGCCGATTGTCGAAGGTTCGACCGTGATGACCAAATACGGTCCTGTAAAAACAGATTATATTTTGTTTATTGCTGCTGGTGCCTTTCATATGGCAAAGCCTTCTGATTTAATCCCAGAATTGCAAGGACGTTTTCCGATTCGCGTAGAATTATCGAAACTCACGGTCGATGATTTCGTAAGAATATTAGTTGAGCCGAATAATGCGCTTATTAAACAATATACAGCTTTATTAGCAACAGAAGGTATACAACTTGAATTTTCAGACGATGCTATTCGTAAGATTGCAGAAGTTGCCTTTGAAGTCAATCAAAATACAGATAATATTGGTGCTAGACGCCTTCATACAATTATGGAAAAATTGCTGGAGGATTTATCGTTTGAAGCACCAGAAATTACGCTTCAAAAGGTAGTGATTACTCCGCAATATGTTGAGCAAAAACTAGGTAATATCGTAAAAAACAAAGATTTAAGTCAATTCATTTTATAGTAATGAGAATAGGAGGATGTAAAACATGAATTTATTACAAAAAACGAGAAGAATTAATGCTATGTTGCAAAAAGCGGCAGGAAAACCTGTAAACTTTAAAGAAATGGCTGAAACACTTTGTGAAGTAATCGAGGCGAACATCTTCGTTGTTAGTCGCCGCGGTAAATTGCTTGGATTTGCCATCAAGCAATCGATTGAAAACGAGCGAATGAAAAAAATGCTTGAAGATCGTCAATTCCCTGAAGAGTATACAAAAAATTTATTTAATATTACTGAAACATCACCAAACTTAGATATTAACAGTGAATATACAGCGTTCCCTGTCGAAAATCGTGACTTATTTAAAACAGGATTGACAACAATTGTACCAATTAATGGCGGCGGTGAACGTCTTGGTACATTAATTTTATCAAGATTAGATGCTGAATTTAACGATGATGATTTAATTCTTGCGGAGTACGGAGCAACTGTCGTTGGCATGGAAATTCTTCGTGAGAAAGCAGAAGAAATCGAGGAAGAGGCAAGAAGCAAAGCGGTTGTACAAATGGCTATCAGCTCTTTATCTTATAGCGAACTTGAAGCGATTGAGCACATTTTTGAAGAATTAAATGGAACAGAAGGTTTATTAGTTGCAAGTAAAATTGCTGATCGTGTCGGCATTACACGCTCTGTAATTGTGAACGCGCTTCGCAAACTTGAAAGTGCTGGTGTTATTGAATCGCGCTCTCTTGGTATGAAAGGAACATATATTAAAGTGTTAAACGATAAATTTTTAACTGAATTAGAAAAATTAAAAGCAAACTAAAATTAAAAACAAACTTAAATTAAAAGAGGCGGACTCACAAAGGTCGGACACCTCCGAAGTATCGATATACGACGTTTCTTGTCGGAGGGGATGACTATTTGTTTGAGTACGCCTCTTTTTTTAGTGGAATATCGTTGTTGAAAAATATGTTTCTTAGTTAACGCAAAAGGGAAACACACATAATGACCAGCTATAAAAAAAACATGGAAATATATGTATGAAAAAATAGTACTATCTTCCCGGTATACATAATTTGTATAATTTTTTAAAATAAGATTCGGGTGCATATTTTATCGTTTTTTGTAAAAAAAAGTCTTAATTTGTTGAAATATACTTTAAAGAGGGGATTTTCTTTGAAACTGTTTTCGCATACATTTAATGTTCTCGAGCAAGGTCTTGATTATTCTTCGCTGAAACAAAAAGTAATTTCACATAATATTGCTAATGTGGATACACCCAATTATAAAGCAAAGCAAGTTCACTTTAAGACGGAGTTAAACAATGCGCTGCAATCATTAAAAGCCTATCGCACTCATCCGAAACATTTTGAATTTAAAAAGAAAACTAGCAGCTATTTTTCGGTGATGACGAGAAATGATGTAGTATATAATCATAATGGAAACAGTGTCGATATTGATAAAGAAATGTCGGATTTAGCGGAAAACCAAATTTATTACAACGCTCTCGTTGAACGCTTAAATAGTAAATTTAACTCATTGAAAAACGTAATAAGAGGAGGAAAGTAATAAATGTCGATTTTTCAAAGTCTTAATACAACTGCCTCAGCACTTACAGCACAGCGGTTGCGAATGGATGTGATCTCCTCGAATATGGCGAATGTTGATACAACGCGGGCGAAAATGGTTGACGGAAAGTGGCAGCCTTATCGTCGTAAAATGATTGTAACGGAACCGAACGAGGGAGGATTTTCTGCTTTCTTAAATGCAGCGATAAATAAGGACACCGCTTCAATTGGAAATGGTGTAAAAGTAACGAAAATTGTCGAGGATCAAACACCTTTTAAACTTGTATACGATCCGACTCATCCAGATGCGAACAACGAAGGATATGTGCAATTGCCGAATGTTGACCCATTAAAAGAAATGGTTGATTTAATCGGTGCAACGAGATCATATGAGGCAAACGTAACTGTTTTTAATGCAACAAAAGGAATGTTAATGAAAGCATTGGAAATAGGAAAATAAAAGGAGTGTGGATAATGATTGACAGCGTTAAAGGAAATTTGTTTTCAACGGCTATTCAGCCATCTTCTAAATCGGTAAAGCCGGCAGAAGCAGGGAAGGCTTTTTCGCGATTTTTGAAAGAGGCAATCGATAAAGTAAATACAGAACAAGTCAAGTCTGATATCATGACAGAAAAGTTAGTGAAAGGTGAAAACATTGATTTACATCAAGTGATGATTGCTTCACAAAAGGCAAGTATTTCTCTTCAATTAGCTCTTGAAGTGCGCAATAAAGTGGTTGAAGCGTATCAAGAGGTTATGAGAATGCAAGTATAAAAAATAATAAAATGACCGAGACATGAAAAACGGTTATTAGTTATAGCTATTTGTCCATCTCACAATAACCGGGGGAATATTATGAATGAGAGAATGAGAGATTACATAAATAAAATATCGACTTTTTGGAACGGACGGACCAAATCGCAAAAAATGATGATGATTGGTTCGTTCCTGCTGTTTATTATCATCGTTTCAGTAGCGTCGTTTTTTGCAACGAGAACGAACTTTGTACCGCTCTATTCCAATCTTTCTCCGCAAGAAACGGGGCAAATCAAAGCTACATTAGATGAACGTGGTATAGAATCAGAGATTACCGACAATGGTACAACAATAAAAGTGCCTGAACAAGTAGTTGATACGTTAAAAGTTGAATTAGCAGCAGAAGGAATCCCGAATAGCGGCAATATCGATTATTCATTCTTTGGTGAAAATGCTGGTTTTGGCATGACAGACAACGAGTTTAATGTGTTAAAGCTAGAAGCGATGCAAACAGAGCTTGCAAACTTAATTAAAGAGATTGACGGAATCGAAGATGCAAAAGTGATGATTAACTTGCCGCAGCCAAGTGTGTTTGTTAGTGATCAAGAAGAGGAGGCTTCCGCTTCCATTGTTTTAAAAACAAAACCAGGATACAAATTTAATGAACAGCAAATTAAATCACTTTATCACCTTGTTTCAAAGAGTGTTCCTAATCTTCCTACTGAAAATATCGTCATTATGAATCAATTTTTTGAGTATTTTGATTTGAAAAATAAAGAAAATTTTTCGACAACTACAACATTTGCTACACAACATGAAATTAAAAAGCAGATTGAACGAGATATTCAACGTCAAGTACAACAAATGCTTGGAACGATGATGGGACAAGATAAGGTGGTTGTTTCCGTCACTGCGGATATCGATTTCACTCAAGAAAATCGTAAAGAAAATCTCGTTACTCCTGTTGATGAGGAAAATAAGGAAGGAATTGCTGTCAGTGTACAGCGTATTACAGAAACGTTTTCGGGTAAAGGTGCGCAGCCAGGAGGCGTAAATGGTACTGGAGAAAATGAAATACCAAATTACCAATCCATTAATGAAGAGGCAAATGGTGATTATGAACGAATTGAAGAAACAATCAATAATGAGGTTAATCGAATCAAGAAGGAAATTATCGAAAGTCCGTATAAAATTCGGGATTTAGGTATTCAAGTCATGGTTGAACCGCCAAATCCAAAAAATCCGAACTCATTGCCGCAGCAAACGGTAGAGGATATCACAAAAATATTAGGTACTATTGTTCGTACTTCGATTGATAAAAAAGTTGGTGAACAATTGACAGATGAGGATATTAACAATCGGGTAGTAGTCTCTGTGCAGCCGTTTAACGGTAAGATAAAATTTGACGAGCAGAAGCCAACGATTCCGATGTGGGTATATATCGGTGGCGGAGTGCTTCTTGCGATTATTATTGGTTTACTCATTCTTCTGTTGCGTCTCAGACGCCAGAAAGATGAAGAAGAATTCGCTGATTTCATTGAACAACCAGCTGCACCTAATATTCCTGATATTAATGAAGAAATAGAAACAGAAGCGTCACTGCGAAGAAAGCAGCTTGAAAAACTAGCAAAAGAGAAACCAGACGAGTTTGCGAAGCTTTTAAGAACATGGTTGGCTGAAGATTAGGGGGGACAATTATGGCAAAAAAAGATAGAAAAGGAGAACTATCCGGAAAACAAAAAGCTGCCATCCTCCTCATTTCTCTTGGACCAGATGTGTCAGCATCTGTTTATAAGCATTTATCCGAAGAAGAAATCGAAAAGTTGACACTTGAAATTTCGAATGTTCGCCAAGTAGAAGTTCAAGAAAAAGAGGCTGTTTTAGAGGAGTTTCACCAAATTGCCTTAGCGCAAGACTATATTTCACAAGGTGGGATTGCGTACGCAAAAGAAGTATTAGAGAAAGCTCTCGGCAGTGAAAAAGCGATGAATATTATTAACCGTTTAACTTCTGCTTTAATGGTGAGACCATTTGATTTTGCGAGGAAGGCTGATCCGGCACAAATTTTAAACTTTATTCAAAACGAACATCCACAAACGATTGCGCTTATTTTGTCATACTTGGATCCAGCGCAGGCTGGTCAAATTTTATCAGCTTTGCCTCAAGAAATGCAGGCGGATGTTGCTCGGCGAATTGCGCTGATGGATCGAACGTCACCGGAAATTATTAGCGAGATTGAACAAATTCTTGAGAGAAAGCTTTCAACGACAGTCGTGCAAGACTATACGCAAACGGGCGGTATTGAAGCGGTGGTCGAAGTATTAAACGGTGTTGACCGAAGCACCGAGCGCACGATTCTCGACGCGCTTGAAATTCAAGACCCAGAGCTTGCAGAAGAAATTAAGAAGCGGATGTTTGTCTTTGAAGACATTGTTACGCTTGATAATCGTGCGATTCAGCGTGTTATTCGTGATGTCGATAATACAGACTTAATGCTTGCTCTTAAAGTCTCGAGCGATGAAGTCAAAGAAGTGGTGTTTAAAAACATGTCTAAACGCATGGCAGAAACCTTTAAAGAAGAGATGGAATTTATGGGACCGGTTCGTCTTCGCGATGTCGAAGAGGCACAATCCCGCATTGTTGCAGTCATTCGTCGCCTTGAGGAGGCAGGTGAAATTGTCGTAGCTCGAGGTGGAGGTGATGATATCATTGTCTAAAATTATTAAAGCGCCTTTTACTAGAAACGTTGGTAATGATAAAAGGGTAATAGAAATTAGAAATTATTTTACTGCACCGAAGCAAGTGCCTGAGACAAATAACGATATACAGACACAGTTGCAAGCACAAACCATTTTGGAAAATGCAAAAGTAGAAGCAGAAACGCTAAAAAGAGAAGCCCAACTTTATTATGAGACTGTTCAGCAGCAAATAGCGCAAGAAAAAGAAAATTGGGAAGATGAAAAACAGCAATTTGTTGAAATGGCGAGAAAAGAAGGATATGAAATCGGTTTGCAGCAAGGCTACCAAGACGGATTAGCACAGTATCATCAGCTAATTGAGCAGGCAAAACAAATTGTAGAATCAGCCCATAACGAGTATTACCAGCAGATTGAAGCCGCCAATGAAACAATTTTTTTAATCGGTCTAAAAGTAGCTGAAAAAATATTAGATGTACATTTAAGTGAGAATGATGAACATTTTGTCTCCCTTGTAAAACGGGCGATAAGAGAAGTTCGTGAACATTCAGAAGTAAAAATTTATGTACATCCGACCTATTACGATGTAGTGATTAGTCAAAAAGACGAACTTAAAGAAATATTTAATCAAGAGGTTGATTTGTTTATTTATCCAGACGCGCAACTTTCTGAACATGGTTGCATCATTGAATCTCCGTTTGGCCGTATTGATGCAAGTATTGATATACAACTTAAGCAAATCAAAGAAAAATTGCGTGAGCGGCTTGAGCAATTAGAGGAGGCATAACCGTTTGAATTGGCAAACCATTTTCCATGAGATTGAAACGGTAGATTCATATAAACGATTTGGTAAAGTGACAAGGGTCATCGGACTCATGATTGAATCAAAAGGACCGGAAAGCTCAATTGGTGATGTATGTTACATTCATGTTGGCGGAAAACGAAAACAACAAATTGCCGCTGAAGTGGTCGGATTTCGCGACGAAAATGTGCTATTAATGCCTTTTTCGACCGTTCATGATATTTCGCCTGGATGTATGGTAGAAGCAACGGGCAAACCACTGCAAGTAAAAGTCGGTGTCGAGTTAATTGGCAAAGTACTGGACTCGCTAGGAAACCCACTCGATCAAAGTAAATTGCCAAAGGGACTGACAGCGATATCGATTGAGCAGTCTCCACCGAATCCACTGGCAAGACCACCGATTAATGAGCCGATTGAAGTAGGCGTACGCATGATTGACAGCCTCCTAACCGTAGGCAAAGGTCAACGTGTTGGGATATTTGCTGGTTCAGGTGTCGGTAAAAGTACGTTAATGGGCATGATCGCTCGCAATACAAATGCTGATTTAAACGTAATAGCCTTAATTGGCGAACGTGGCCGTGAAGTTCGAGAGTTTATTGAACGAGATCTTGGTTCGGAAGGTTTAAAACGCTCCATTGTTGTTGTCGCCACTTCCGATCAACCTGCTTTAATGCGCATAAAAGGTGCGTATACAGCGACGGCTATTGCTGAGTATTTCCGCGACAAAGGTATGAATGTCATGCTGATGATGGACTCAGTGACCCGTGTTGCCATGGCACAGCGGGAAGTTGGACTAGCCGTAGGCGAACCACCGACAACGAAAGGATATACTCCGTCAGTGTTTGCGATATTGCCGAAACTATTGGAGCGAACCGGCACAAATGAGCATGGAACGATTACGGCTTTTTATACCGTTTTAGTTGACGGTGACGATATGAACGAACCCATTGCTGATACGGTTCGTGGTATTTTGGATGGCCACTTTGTATTAGAACGTGCTTTAGCAAACAAGGGACAATATCCAGCTATTAACGTACTAAAAAGCGTCAGCCGCGTCATGAATAATATCGTCACAAAAGAGCATCGCGCTGCGGCAGAAAAACTGCGTGATCTCCTTTCCACTTATATTAATTCGGAGGACTTAATTAATATAGGGGCGTATAAAAGAGGTTCATCTCGAGAAATTGATGAAGCGATTCGCTATTATCCAAAAATTATATCGTTTTTAAAACAAGATATTCATGAGAAATTTTCCAAAGAAGAAAGTATTGAAACGCTTCTTGAACTAATGAACTCAGGGTGAATAAGAAGTGGGTTATCAATTTAAATTCGAAAAAATTTTATTTATCAAAGAGAATGAAAAAGATAAAGCATTAGGAGAATACAACGAGGCAGTAAAACGCTTTGAAGAAGTGGCGAAGAAATTGTACCATTTTTTGAAACAAAAAGAGGACTATGAAGAAATGCATCAACAAAAGCTGCAAGCCGGTTTACCGATACAGGAAATCCGCTACTTTCAACAATTTATTACGAACTTAGAGAGAACAATTAGCCACTATCAGCAGCTTGTTGTTCAAGCGAGACAGCAAATGCAGCTTAAACAAATGAAGTTGGCGGAATTAAATATTGAAGTGAAAAAATACGAAAAAATGAAAGAAAAATATTTTCAAACTTTTTTACAAAAGCTGCAAGCCGAAGAAAACAAGTTGATGGATGAAATTTCGATTCAACAATTTGTCAACCGAGGAAATTAGGTGAGACTATGAAAAATGTAGAGTTAGAGAAAGATGAAGCATCAGAAAAAAGCTACAGCAAATTGCTATGGTTCTTGTTTGTCGTTTTGATTCCATTGTTATTTGCGATTACGTTAACGCTTGTCATTATGACTGTTGCTGGCGTAAACGTATTGGATGCAGCCAAACAATACGGTGAAAAAATTCCTGGAATCTCGCAATTAATCCAAGATGAACAAAAAACTTCCGAACAAATTTTGAAAGACAGACTCATCGAACAAAGAGCAACACTCGAGGAGAAGACTCTGCAAGTTAAAAAACTTGAACAAGAATTAGAAAATAAACAGAAAGAAATTGACTCTTTAAAAAATGAAATTGAGCGCCTGAATGCAGAAATGGAAACAAAGCAAAAATCAACTGAGGCAGAACAAGAACAAAAGCAAACGATGAAAGACATTGTAAAAATGTATGAATCGATGTCAGCCAAAAATGCTGCGCAAATTATTACGGAATTGTCAGATAACGATGCAGTAACAATTCTTTCATCTCTAAATAGTGAAAAGGCAGCAGATATACTTGAAAAAATGGATCCTGCTAATGCGGCGAAGTATACGAGCTTATTAGCGAAAAAGGCGGAAGCGAATCAAGTTCAGTGAAGGGGGGTGAAAGAGTGAGAATCGGATATTATCAACAACTGCCGATTAAAAGTAACTCGATCAATCAAACAAAAACAAAAGCTGATCAAAAAACAGAAGTAAAAAATGTGTTTCAACAAATGCTTTCACAAGAACAAGCAATCAATAATAGTAATTCGGCAACGCATTTGTATAGAGAAGAAAAGCCAACAGAAAATCCAGGAATAACAGAAGAAAAAGTGTTAAGTAATTTTCAAGTAAGCGATGAACTTCTTTATGAAGAAACGTTGAATGATGGACTGATTGAGCTCTTGATAAATAACTTACCGAATAACTTGGTAGAAAGTATAAATGAAAAACTCAAAACGGATTTGCCGGTTCTTTCTACACTTATAGGTGACTTCAAAGGTTCCGATTCAGAAGACGCTGTTTTCATGTTAATGTCACTCTTTCAAACAGATTTTACGGAAATGAATCAAGACACTTTAACAAAATTAAAAAAGCAATTAGAAAAAATATTTAACGTGTCTTTGCAAATCGAAGAAACGAGTGTAGAGTCATTCATTCAAGCTTTTGTAAAAAAGCTAAATGAAAATAACCATATAAAAATTGCCGGATTGCCAATCGCCAAAGAGCATGATTTACCAAAGGATGTTCATGTGGCCCAATTAAACAAACCGTTAACATTTCATCAAGGATCCAGTGAATGGCTCAACCCTTTACTGCAAACGAATAAAAACGTATTCGTTCAACAATTAGCAAATCACTTACAGGAATTCACTGCTAATAAGTTAGAAACGAACATAGGGAAGATGAAAGAAAACGACTTAATATTAACGGGTAATAACATGACAATTCTTTCTCTTCCACAAGAGAGAACGCCGGTCATTTCTTTAAATGAAACGGCTCCAAAATCAATCGTCAATCAACAGTTTGTTCAACAACTATTCGAAATCATGAAAGGAAGCAAATTTACGCAATTAGGAAATGGACAATCTCAACTCATTGTCCGTCTGCACCCTGATCATTTAGGTTCATTGACTATTAAACTGGTTCAAGAAAATGGAGAACTGATGGCGAAAATTATTACTTCAACTACTTCGGCAAAAGAATTAATTGAAGCAAACATCCATCAAATTCGCCATGCTATCCCAGCGCAAAATATTACGGTTGAAAAGTTTGATGTATTGACACAACAGCAAACATACGAGTCATTCTATCGGGAACAACAGCGGGAGTCGCATGAGCAGCAACATACTCGCCAGGAGCAACATAATGGTTCGAATCAACATCAGGAAGATGAAATGAATTTTAAAGATGCTTTTACAGTAGAATTACTGAATTTACGAGCGTAGGAGAGTTCGAACATGGCAAATACAATTGATCCTAGTTTACTATTATCAAACTATAAACCACCTGAAAGAAAAACAGGTGAGCAAAACTTAGGTAAAGATGATTTCCTTAAAATTTTGCTTGTTCAACTACAAAATCAAGATCCGCTGAACCCGTTAGAAGATAAAGAATTTATTTCACAAATGGCAAATTTCTCTGCGCTTGAACAAATGACAAACATGGCAAAGATGATGGAAAAGTTCATTGAATCGCAAAACGAAAATGCCGTCTTAAGATACAGTGAAATGATAGGGAAGAAAGTTTATTGGGAACAAATTCAAGAAAATGAAGACAGTCAGCAAACTGTAACTGAAAGCGGCATTGTGAAATCAGTTGTACAGAAAAATAACGAAATTATTTTAGAGCTAGAAGATGGAAAAACAGTATTAGGCAAGTTTATTACAAAAGTTGAAATGCCAACTGTTGAAAAACAATAATCACAGGTTAAAAAAATCTACTAATTAGGGAGAGGAATGCAATGCTTCGCTCAATGTACTCTGGTATCGGTGGAATGAAAAACTTTCAAGTGAAATTAGATGTAATTGGTAATAACATTGCGAATGTAAACACATATGGATTTAAAAAAGGAAGAACAATTTTTAAAGATCTAGTGAGCCAGCAAATTGCGGGGGCAAGCGCTCCTACTGCCAACCGTGGTGGAGTAAACCCAAAACAAGTAGGTCTTGGCACCCAATTAGCTGCAATTGATACTGTTCATACACAAGGTAGTTTACAAACGACAGGACGTACGTTAGACTTGGCGATCTCTGGGGATGGATTCTTTGTATTGGGGAATGGCGTGACAGGAACTACTATCAACGGTCCTGTATATACAAGAGCAGGAAACTTTTATCTTGATCAAAATGGCGATATTGTTAATGCCGATGGTTTGTATTTAATAGGAGAACCATATAATCAACCTCCAGGTGCAAATACACCTACAGGAAATGTTGGTAAAATTAATATTCCTACAACCGCTAAAAGCTTTAGCATCGGTTCTGATGGAACTGTTAACTACGTGGATAGTACAGGAAATCTAGTTATCGCTGGAAAAATTTATCTTGCAAAATTTAAGAATAATGAAGGATTAGAGAAGGTGGGACAAAATCTATTCAGACAAACAGCAAACTCTGGTTCCATTGATGTTGATGGGGATGGGGTAGAGTTAGGGGAGTTGAATGCTCCTGGTAATGGTGGAACTGGTACCATCGTCGCTGGTGCGCTTGAAATGTCTAATGTCGATCTTTCTGAAGAGTTTACGGAAATGATTGTCGCACAGCGCGGGTTTCAAGCGAATACGCGTATCATTACAACATCTGACCAAATTCTTGAAGAGCTTGTGAATCTAAAACGTTAATCTTTCATGTAAAGGAGGGAACGGGGCTGTCTCAAAACCACAAGGTCAGACCTCTGTGAGACAGTCCTGTGTACATACTTGATTACACTAACGAGGCTGAATGGAAAAACATTTACACTTAATGCGATATACATAGAGCAAATAGAAGCTTTTCCTGATACGACGATTACGCTTACGAATGGGAAAAAATTCGTCGTGCGCGAATCGGTTGAAGATGTTGTCGTATTAGTGAAAAACTTCTACAAACATATTTCCATTATAGGACTTCCCCGTGATTTGGAGGGACTGGAAGATGAAAAATAACAAACTGTTAAGCGTCATGCTGATCATTATGGTAGCTATTACGTTCATCAGTGTGGTTGCATTAGTAGTTATTATGAAGTTTACTGGCAATGAAGAAACAAAAGAACCGACTGCTGACGAGATTGTTGAAAGCTCCGTTGATATACCGGAAATCACGACGAATTTAGCCGATGAGCGCTTTATTAAAGTTACGTTTAAGCTGCAAACAGACAGCGAAAAAGCAAAAGAGGAAGCAGAAAAGCGGAATTTCCAAATTCAAAACATTATTATTGAAGAATTATCGGAAATGAAAGCGGAAGATTTTAACGGAAAACAAGGAAAAGTAGCGCTTAGGAATCGTCTGAAAGAAGAAATGAATAAATTGATGCAGGAAGGAAAGATTGTTCAAGTATATATAACCTCCTTCATTATTCAGTAAACATGTGAGACATGCAGACGATTAGGAGGTGAAAATGATTGTCAGGTGAAGTTTTATCGCAAAGCGAAATTGATGCGCTGTTGGCGGCATTATCAACCGGAGAAATGGATGCGGAAGAGCTGAAGAAAGAAGAAGCGGGCAAAAAAGTAAAAGTATACGACTTTAAAAGAGCGCTTCGTTTCTCAAAGGATCAAATCCGAAGCCTTACCCGCATTCATGAAAACTTTGCAAGGCTGTTGACGACTTTTTTCTCGGCGCAATTGCGCACGTATGTACAAATATCGGTTGCTTCAGCGGACCAAATACCGTATGAAGAGTTTATTCGTTCCATCCCTAAGATGACGATTTTAAATGTATTTGAAGTGCCGCCATTAGATGGACGAATATTGATGGAAGTAAATCCGCATATTGCGTATGCGATGCTTGATCGTGTTATGGGTGGGCGCGGTTCAAGCGTTAATAAAGTAGACAATTTAACCGAAATTGAAACGAAAATTATGTCCAATTTGTTCGAAAAAGCGTTCAGCAATTTGCGTGATGCATGGGAGTCTGTTGCAGAAATTGATCCGATTTTGGCGGAGTTTGAAGTTAACCCGCAATTTTTACAAATGGTGTCGCCAAATGATACGGTTGTTGTTATTTCATTAAACACGCAGGTTGCGGAAAGTAGTGGCATGATTAACATTTGCATTCCACATATGGTGTTAGAACCGATTATGCCCCGCCTTTCTGCGCATTATTGGATGCAGACGCAACAAAAGGAAAGGCTTCCGCAAGAAATGGCGGCTCTCGAACAACGAATTAAGTTGACGCAGCTGCCTATCATTGCTGAGCTTGGTTCATCTACCATTACGATACAAGAGTTTTTGCAGTTGGATGTAGGGGACGTTATTCAACTAGATCAAACTATTCAACAGCCGCTTATTGTGAAAGTAGGCGATATTCCTAAATATATCGGACAACCGGGGAAAGTGAATAAACGATTAGCGGTGCAAATTATTGATACGATTAGAAGGGAGGAAGAAAACGATGATTAGTGGTGACATGTTATCCCAAGATGAGATTGATGCGTTATTGCGAGGTACTCTTGATGATGAGGAAATGAAAGTTCCCTATATTGATAATGTTTTATCTATGGTGGAACAAGATGCGTTAGGGGAAATCGGCAACATATCTTTCGGTAGCTCAGCAACAGCTCTTTCGATGTTGCTCAATCAGAAAGTAGAAATTACGACCCCAAACGTTTCAGTTGTTCATCGTAATACTCTTGTCGATGAATTTCCGTTGCCATATGTAGCGATTCAAGTTAGTTATACAGAGGGCTTTTTAGGCACAAATTTACTTGTGATTAAACAGTCAGATGCAGCCATTATTGCGGATTTAATGCTTGGTGGGGACGGAAAAAACCCGTCTGATATGTTAAACGAGATTCAATTCAGTGCTGTTGAAGAAGCGATGAATCAAATGATGGGTTCAGCTGCTACTTCCATGTCAACGATTTTTTCGAAAAAAGTCGATATTTCTCCGCCGACCCTTCATTTATTGGATGTAAGAGAAGGAACAGGAATCGATACTTTACCAAATGAGGACATATTGGTCAAAGTGTCATTCCGTTTAAAAATAGGTGATTTAATTGATTCAAACATTATGCAGTTATTGCCGGTCGATTTTGCGAAGGAGATGGTACAAAATTTATTGAATCCATCTAGTACAAACGAATCATCATCAGATACAATGAGAGGAGAATGGAGTAATCCTGCACAGCCGAAACAGGAGATTCCGTCATCGCCACCTGTTTCTCATTCAACAGAGGATTTACAATCTAATCAATATCCACAGGCATCCGAGCAACCAGCTTATCAAAATGCTGGGGTGTATCAGCAAAGTCCGCAATACTTTGGTACAAATGCGGGAACGAATTATCAAGCGAAAGTGCAACCGGTCGATTTTGCAAATTTTGAACCAACTTCATTGGCAGAAACAGAGTCAAAAAATTTAAATATATTATTAGATATTCCTCTGCAAGTGACGGTAGAACTAGGAAGGACAAGACGCTCTGTTCAAGATATTTTAAATCTCTCTTCCGGTTCCATTATTGAACTAGATAAGTTAGCAGGTGAGCCGGTTGATATACTTGTAAACAATAAGCTAATTGCTAAAGGAGAAGTTGTGGTTATTGATGAAAATTTTGGTGTGCGAGTGACGGATATTATTAGCCAAAGTGATCGTTTAAAAAAGCTAAAATAATAGTTTAGGAGGTTAATAGAAATGGCCAAAATATTAGTAGTAGATGATGCAGCATTTATGCGCATGATGATTAAAGATATTTTAACGAAAAATGGACATGAAGTCGTTGCGGAGGCAGCGGATGGGGCTCAAGCGGTAGAGAAATATAAAGAAGTACGTCCTGATTTAGTTACAATGGATATCACAATGCCGGAAATGGACGGAATTACAGCATTAAAAGAAATTAAAAAATTCGATAGCAACGCAAAAGTTATTATGTGCTCTGCTATGGGGCAACAAGCAATGGTCATCGATGCGATCCAAGCAGGTGCGAAAGATTTTATCGTCAAGCCGTTCCAAGCAGACCGTGTGATTGAAGCGATCAATAAGACGTTAGGATAAATGTAAGAGGTGGAAAAATTTGCTCCATTTTCGAATCATCACTGTTCTTATATATTTTATAGTTTTGCTTGCTTCGCAAACAGGGTTGCCTGTTTTTGCGGAGCAGCCTAAAACGGTAAAAGAATGTATCGAACATCCTGAACAATGTAAGGATCCATCCATCCAAACAGATGGAGAGAGAACAAATGATGAGATCGCAAAAGGGCAAGATCCTTTCTCTGTTTGGGATGTTTTTAAAATGATTTTGGCTACGATTTTTGTCGTCGTCTTAATTTACGTATTATTGCGATTGATTAATCAGCGCACACGTCTTTCTCCTACGAAACGAAGCTTTATTGAAAACCTAGGGGGAACGAGTGTTGGACCGAATCGTTCTGTACAATTAATTAAAGTAGGAAATCGTATATTAGTCATCGGTGTAGCTGACTCTATTCAATTGCTTACAGAAATTGATGAAGAGGAAGAAATGAAAGAAATTTTAACAGAGTATAATACGAGATTGAATCAAATGATGGAGCCTAGTCAATGGTTGAAGAATTTGATCTCGAAAGAAAAAGCAGCTAACGACGAATCTTTCCGCAATATATTAACAAAACAATTGCAGGAGATAGCTGTTCAACGAAAGAAAGTATTGCAAGACTTGGAAAAGAAGGGAACAATATCTGATGAATGAGTTTATGGAGTTTTTTAATAATAGCGCTCCTGAGACCGTCTCGACTTCTGTAAAGTTATTATTAGTGTTAACGATATTGTCCATCGCCCCAAGTATTTTAATTATGATGACGAGTTTTGCGCGAATTATCATTGTGCTTTCATTTGTTCGCACTTCGCTTGGAACGCAGCAAATGCCACCGAATCAAGTACTAATTGGCTTAGCGCTTTTTTTAACATTTTTCATTATGGCGCCGACGTTTAAAGAGGTGAATGATCAAGCGCTTCAGCCGCTTTTTGATGAGAAGATTAATTTAGAACAAGCCTATGAGCGTGCTTCAATACCGATGAAAGAATTTATGAGTAAGCATACTCGTCAAAAAGATTTATCCCTATTTTTAAAATATTCCGGGGAAGAAAGGCCAAAAAGTGTGAAAGATATTCCCTTGACCACATTGGTACCAGCATTTGTGATAAGCGAAATTAAGACTGCTTTTCAAATGGGATTTATGATTTTTATCCCTTTTTTAGTCATTGATATGGTTGTTGCTAGTGTACTCATGTCAATGGGGATGATGATGCTTCCGCCTGTCATGATTTCTTTACCTTTTAAAATATTGTTGTTCGTTCTTGTGGACGGTTGGTATTTAGTCGTTAAGTCATTGCTTGAAAGCTTTTAAAGTGGGTGAATACTCATGAGTCCAGATTTCGTCATTCATGTTGCCGAACGTGGTGTATATACCATATTAATGATTTCCGGTCCATTAATGCTGCTGGCGCTTGTTGTAGGCTTAATTATTAGTATCTTTCAAGCAACTACACAAATCCAGGAGCAAACACTCGCATTTGTGCCGAAAATTATCGCTGTGCTCATAGGGCTTGTTTTTTTTGGACCGTGGATGCTTTCGCGAATGCTTACTTACGCATACGAGATTTTCAATAATTTAACGAAGTTTGTAGGCTGATGATATGGAGCAGTTATTTACTTATTTTCCAGCATTTTTGTTAGTTTTGGCAAGGGTTGCTTCCTTTTTTGTGACCCTTCCGCTCTTTTCTTACCGGACGATTCCGAATAACCATAAGATTGGTCTCGCATTTTTTATTAGTTGGATTATGTTTTTCTCTATTAAAAAAGAACCAATCGATATTGATGGATTTTACATCATGCTAGTTATAAAAGAGGTATTAATTGGACTTTTAATAGGTTTTTTGGCCTTTATGATTATATCAGCGATTCAAATTGCCGGCGGATTCATTGATTTTCAAATGGGTTTTTCGATTGCAAACGTTATTGATCCTCAAACCGGAGCACAAAGTCCATTAATGGGTCAATATTTATATACATTTGCCTTATTGTTTTTGTTAGCAGTTAACGGGCACCATCTTTTGTTAGATGGGATATTTTACAGCTATCAGCTCATTCCACTCAAACAACTTTGGCTTCCGTTTGGTAACGAGAATGTTGCCCAATACATTGTAAAAGTTTTTAGCAAAATGTTTATTATTGCTTTTCAAATGTCGATTCCGATTGTGGGAAGTTTATTTTTAGTTGACGTAGCGTTAGGAATTGTTGCAAGAACGGTACCGCAATTCAATATTTTTGTTGTCGGTTTGCCTGTAAAAATCATTGTCAGCTTTATTTTGTTAATCATTGTTATGACGACTTTTTTTATCACTTCGCAACATTTGTTTGAGTTCATACTTGTCTCGATGCGGGGATTGATGGAGCTGTTAGAAGGCAGGTAAATAGAATTATGAAATTACTGAAGCTCGATTTGCAATTTTTTTCCGGAGAAAAAACGGAAAAGGCAACACCGAGAAAGCGTCAAGAAGTTCGTGAGAAAGGACAGGTTGCGAAAAGCGCAGATGTCAATTCTGCTGTTGTTATGTTAATTGTCTTTTTTGTTTTACTATTTTCCGGGCAATTGTATCAAGAAAAGGTACTAAGTATTTTTCGTCAATCGTTTCAAGAATATATGTTGTTAAATCTTTCAGTTGATACAGTGCATGCCGTTTTTTTAGATATTTTAAAACAAGTTGTTTTTATTGTCGGACCTATTTTTTTGGCAGCGATTGTAGCTGGATTAGCTGCTAACTTTATGCAAGTAGGTTTCATATTCACAACTGAACCGCTAAAAATGAAACTAAGCAAGCTGGATCCTATTCAAGGATTTAAGCGGATATTTTCTTTGCGGACAATAGTTGAGCTGCTTAAGTCAATATTAAAAATTGTCATTGTTGGTTTAGTTACATTTTCAGTTCTTTGGTTCCAAATGGATGAAATCTTACTGTTAACCTACAAGTCGCTTGGTGATTCTTTAAACTCCATTGGGGGCTTAACGGTAAAGATGGGGCTGTATGCTTCAGCAGCCTTGCTATTTTTGGCATTCCTGGACTATTTATATCAGCGTTTTGATTTTGAAAAAAGTATTCGAATGTCAAAACAAGATATTAAAGACGAATACAAAAAGACGGAGGGAGACCCGCTTATTAAGTCAAAAATTAAACAGAAGCAGCGGGAAATGGCAATGAGGCGGATGATGCAGGAAGTCCCGAAAGCCGATGTAGTCATTACAAACCCGACGCATTATGCGGTTGCGTTAAAATATGATGATCAAAAAATGGATGCACCAGTTGTGATTGCTAAAGGTGTTGACTATGTCGCTTTAAAAATGAAAGAAATCGCTAAAGAACATGATATTGTTACGGTGGAAAACCGTCCGCTTGCCCGTGCGTTATACGCTCAAGTAGAAATAGGGGATGCCATTCCTGAAGAATTTTTTAAAGCAGTAGCTGAAATTTTAGCGTACGTATATCGCTTGAAAAACAAAATTTAACGAAATTTTTAAAAGTAGAAAGTTTTAAGGAGAGAAATTTTATGTCAGCAAGAGATTTATCTGTATTAGTTGGCGTTGTATTAATCGTTGCCATGCTTGTCATCCCGCTGCCATCATGGCTGTTAAGTGTCCTCATCATCATAAATATTTCTCTTGCGCTTTTAGTTCTCCTCACGTCCATGAATATACGAGAACCGTTGCAGTTTTCGATCTTTCCATCTTTATTGTTGTTGTTAACGTTGTTTCGTTTGGGCTTAAACGTTTCGACAACACGCTCCATTTTAAGTAAAGGTGAAGCAGGCGGAGTTGTCGAAACATTTGGTACGTTCGTAGTCGGCGGAGATGTCGTTGTCGGATTTGTTATATTTCTTATTTTAATTATTATTCAGTTTGTGGTAATCACTAAGGGAGCTGAGCGTGTTTCTGAAGTGGCAGCTCGTTTCACGCTTGATGCGATGCCGGGAAAACAAATGAGCATTGATGCTGATTTGAACGCAGGAATGATTTCAGAGCAGCAAGCGCGTGAACGTCGTGAGAAAGTGGCGCAGGAAGCGGATTTTTACGGTGCAATGGACGGTGCCAGTAAATTTGTCAAGGGAGATGCCATTGCCGGGATTATTATTGTTATCATTAATATGCTGTTTGGAATGGTCATCGGTGTAGTCGAGCAAGGACTTGATGTAGCAGAAGCGGCCAAACGTTATACGCTGCTGACGGTCGGAGATGGCATTGTCAGCCAAATCCCTGCTCTCCTTATTTCTACTGCTACCGGTATTGTCGTCACACGAGCGGCATCGGAAGAAAATCTTGGAGCGGATATTACGCGGCAATTATTTTCTTATCCGAAAATGCTTTATGTGACAGCTGGAACGATTTTTTTATTAGGACTTTTCACGCCGATTAACGATATTTTAACGATTCCAATTGCTGCATTATTAGCATGGGGCGGCTATAATTTCTCAAAACCACAGAAAGAAGAAATGGCATCTGTGGAACAAGAGGAAGAAGTTGAAATCGATCAAATGAAAAGTCCGGAAAGCGTCGTAAATTTGTTGAATGTTGACCCGATTGAATTTGAGTTTGGCTATGGTTTAATTCCGCTGGCAGATGTCAACCAAGGAGGAGATCTGCTGGACCGAGTCGTCATGATTCGTCGGCAATTGGCACTGGAATTAGGTCTTGTTATACCAGTTGTACGAATTCGTGACAATATTCAGCTGCAACCAAACGAATATCGTTTAAAAATCAAAGGAAATGAGGTTGCAAGAGGGGAATTATTGCTTGATCATTATTTGGCGATGAGTCCAGGAATAGAGGATGAATCCATTGAGGGGATTGATACAATAGAACCCGCTTTCGGATTGCCGGCAAAATGGATTTCTGAAGATATGAAAGAACAAGCTGAAATGTTCGGATATACAGTCGTTGACCCACCTTCTGTTGTATCGACGCATATTACCGAAGTGTTGAAGGCGCATGCACATGAATTATTAGGGCGGCAAGAAACAAAACAATTAGTCGATCATTTGAAAGAATCTTATCCAATATTAGTAGAGGAAGTAACACCAAATCCACTTTCTATTGGTGATATTCAAAAAGTGTTAGCTAAACTATTAAAAGAAAAAGTGTCGATTCGCAATTTACCGGTTATTTTTGAAACATTAGCTGATTTTGGCAGGGTGACAAGCGATACGGATTTACTGACAGAATATGTGAGACAGGCACTGGCGAGACAAATTACTAATCAATATATTGTCGCAGGAGAAACATTAAAAGTAATTACGTTATCTGGAAAAGTAGAAAAAGCGGTTGCTGATGGGGTGCAGCAAACGGAGCATGGTACATATTTATCACTAGACCCTTCTGTTTCACAGTCCATTATTGAAGCAATTGCCTTTCAGTTAGAGCAGCAGTCATTTCATAATCAAACGCCCATATTGCTTTGTTCACCGGCTGTCCGCATGTATGTGCGCCAGCTTACAGAACGCTATTTTCCACATGTGCCGGTATTATCATACAATGAGCTTGAAGCGAATGTTGAAGTCCAAAGCGTTGGGGTGGTGAATATTGAATGAAGGTAAAGAAATTTGTTGCACCTTCAATGCCCGAAGCAATGAAAATGATTCGCGCAGAATTAGGGAATGATGCGGTCATTTTAAATTCAAAAGTGGTTCATAAAGGTGGGTTTTTAGGACTATTTTCCAAGAAAAACATTGAAGTTATTGCAGCTGTTGACCGGCCGCCATCACCTATAACTGAAAAAAGAAAAAAGCAGCCGAATACAGCATTTTTGAGTGAGTTGCCGAACAGAGTGGAACAAAAAGTATCAGCTGATAAAGATTTGCTTCATGAAATTAACGAACTAAAGTCGATGCTAAAGCAACTTTCAACAAATGTAACGGTTAATTTTGAGCAATATCCCGGTCCATTGCATGAAATAAACTTGCTCTTAACAGAACAAGAAGTTTCTAATGAATTACGCCAAAAAGTGATGGCCGAGTTGTTGGAAAAATGGTATTTGCATGGTGCTAGTGCGACAAGGGAGCATACATTCAATTGGGCGAGGGAGATATTGTTAAAACAATTAGAAGGAATACCGTTTGGAGGTATTTCCTTTCAGAAAAAATTTATTAACGTTGTCGGACCAACCGGGGTTGGCAAAACAACGACCTTAGCAAAAATGGCTGCTGAATGTGTCATTAAACATCGCAAAAAAGTCGCTTTTATTACAACAGATACGTATCGAATTGCGGCTATTGATCAATTAAAAACATACGCGAAAATTTTAGATGTTCCGTTGGAAGTGTGTTACAACATCAACGATTTTCGCTTAGCTAAAGCAAAATTTGCAACGTATGATGTTGTTTTCGTTGATACAGCGGGACGGAATTTCCGCAATGCCCAATATGTGCAAGATTTAAAGGCTATCATTGATTTTAACGATGAAGTAGAAACATTTCTTGTGCTAGCCTTAACTGCTAAATTATCGGATATGAAAGAAATTTACGAGCAATTTTCACTCATTCACGTCGACAAATTTATTTTCACAAAAATCGATGAGACAAGCCATTATGGTGCGATGGTGAATTTAATTGCTGATTGTAAAACAGGTGTTGCCTATTTAACAAATGGACAAAATGTTCCGGATGATATTGTCGAAGCATCTTCAGAAACCGTTGTAAATATATTGCTTGGGGTCGAGCAGACATGAGAGATCAGGCAGAGAGCTTACGAATGTTGTTAAATCGAATGGATAAAGAAACGAAAACAAAGGCCATTGCCGTTATTAGCGGCAAGGGAGGCGTTGGGAAATCGAACTTTTCGTTAAATTTTTCCCTCATGTTATTGAAACGCGGGTTTAATGTGCTACTATTTGATATGGATATCGGAATGGGAAATATTGATATTTTACTCGGTCAGTCTTCTCATGTATCCATTATCGATATGTTTAATAATGGCCTTTCCATCCGAGATTTAATTAAAAAAGGGCCTGAGAATTTATCATTTATTGCTGGAGGAACTGGATTGACAAAAGTTTTCACAATGGATCAACAAAAATTGGATTATTTCATTGATCAATTGCAATCTGTTTCTCAGGAGTATGACTATATGATTTTTGACATGGGAGCAGGTATTTCTGAAGATCGTTTGCAGCTTCTTATGGCTGTTCATGAGATTTTTGTGATAACAACGCCTGAGCCGACATCGATTACCGATGCTTATGCAGCAATGAAATATATTCATATGCTTGAAAAAAATATTCCATTTTACTTGGTCGTGAACCGGGCACAAACAGATAAAGAAGGACGCGAAACATTAATAAGATTAACAAATGCAATGAAGCAATTCCTCGGCAAAGAAATAATCAAATTAGGGATGTTGCCAGAAGATCGGGCTGTTTCAAAAGCGGTGGCAAGACAGATGCCGTTTTTGTTACTTGATCCTGCGACAAAAGTGAGTCGTGCTATAGTGGAAATAACGGATCGCTATTTGTCGAAGAATACGGATGCGGAAATAACCACCCATTCCTTTAATTTCTTTACTAAGCTCAGGCGATTCCTTTTAGAAAGGTAGGATCAATCGGTGGAAAAAATCAAAGTATTAGTTGTTGATGACTCCGCCTTTATGAGAAAACTAATAACAGATTTTTTATCGGAAGCGCCAAATATTGAAGTAGTGGGAATTGCCAGAAATGGTCAAGATGCGATTGAAAAAATTAAAGAACTAAAACCACATGTTGTCACGCTAGATATAGAGATGCCGGTGATGAACGGGTTAGAGGCGTTAAAACGAATCATGGAGGAGCATCCTGTTCCGGTTGTAATGCTCTCAAGCACGACAAAAGAAGGAGCAGAAAATACAGTTTTATCCATGCAATATGGGGCAATCGATTTTATTGCTAAACCGTCTGGGCCGATTTCTTTAGATTTGCACAAAATAAAAGAAGAAATCATCACAAAAGTGTTGCTAGCTAGTCGGGCTAATTTACGAACTTTTGGAAAATCAGAAGTAAAAAAAATTAATCCTGTTCCATTTCCAAATTATAGTAAAATAGAAACAGAAGAGTTTTCATCAAATGTTCATAGAGGACAGGAAAAGAAAAAAATTGTATGCATCGGAACATCAACAGGAGGGCCGCGGGCTTTGCAACAAGTGTTAATGCGATTGCCGGAGACGATTCAAGCACCGATTCTTATCGTTCAACATATGCCAAAAGGTTTTACGAAGTCATTGGCAACAAGATTGGATTCATTATGTAAAATCCATGTAAAAGAAGCGGAAGATGGCGAGTTATTAAAAAATGGAACTGCTTATATCGCGCCGGGAGGGTTTCATTTAAAAGTTACGAAAAGAAGGAATGTACCAGCTATACAAATTGATGAATCGCCGGAAAGAAACGGACATCGTCCTTCTGTAGACGTAATGTTTGAGTCAATTAGCACGCTATATGATTACGAAAAAATTGCGGTCATTATGACAGGAATGGGTTCTGATGGTACGGAAGGTCTCAAACACTTGAGGCAATCTGGATACGTGAAGGCGGTAGCTGAATCAGAGGAAACGGCAGTCGTTTTCGGAATGCCAAAAGCGGCTATCACTGCTAATTTAGTTGATGACGTTGTTCCTTTGAACAAAATCGCGGAAATGATTATGAAATATGTAAATGGCCAAGGAGTGTAAAAGCTATGGACATGAGCCAATACTTAGAAGTGTTTATTGATGAGAGTAAGGAACATTTACAAACGATTAATGAGCAGCTGTTAGAATTAGAAAAAAGTCCTGAGGATGTCACAATTGTTAATGAAATTTTCCGTTCTGCCCATACGTTAAAAGGAATGTCGGCAACAATGGGATTTGAGGATTTGGCCAATTTGACCCATCAAATGGAAAATGTTCTTGATGCGATTCGCAATCATCAAATTCAAGTAACACCTGACATACTTGATGTTGTCTTCCGGGCTGTCGATGATTTGGAAGCAATGGTCAATTCAATTGGAGAAGGCGGAGATGGAAAGCGTGATGTAACAGAAGTAGTTCAGCAGTTGAAATTAATCGAGCAAGGGAAAACTCCTGTATCAGCTGAGCCGACAAGTAAACCGTCTTCTTCACAAATACATACACAAACATATGGAGAATTTGAATATAATGTGCTTCAACAATCAAAAGAACAGGGGTTTACAAGCTATGCGATTCGCATTCAACTTCGTGCTGATTGTTTGTTAAAAGCAGCTCGTGTATTTATGATATTTGAAGCTCTTGAACAAGTTGGCGAAATTATAAAATCGAATCCTCCTGCTGAGCTGCTAGAACAAGAGCAATTTGACCAAGAATTTATCGTTACGGTTATTTCAAAAGAAAATAAAGAAGATTTATATAAACGGATCATGCAAGTTTCAGAGGTTGAGGAAGTTGTAATTACACCGCTAGATTTAGAGCAGATAGGAATGGAATTACAACAGGCGGAAGCTGCTTTGACACAAACGGAAGAAAAGAGTGAAAAGACAGAGAAACAAGAAAAAGCTTCAACAGCTAGACAGGCTGCTGCTGGTAATAAAACGATTCGCGTTAATATTGAACGTCTTGATAGTTTAATGAATTTGTTTGAAGAACTTGTGATTGATCGTGGACGGCTGGAGCAAATTTCAAGAGAGTTAAATCACCCTGAACTGCAAGAAACCGTTGAAAGAATGTCGCGTATTTCCGGAGACTTGCAAAATATTATTTTGAATATGCGAATGGTACCGGTAGAAACGGTATTTAACCGTTTCCCTCGCATGGTTCGCCAGTTGGCTCGCGATTTAGGAAAGAAAGTTAATTTAGAAATTATCGGTGCGGAGACAGAGCTTGATCGAACAGTCATTGATGAGATTGGTGATCCGCTTGTTCACCTCTTGCGCAATGCGATTGACCACGGTATTGAAACACCAGATGTACGCCGTGCGAAAGGAAAGCCGGAGGAAGGAACGATAAAGTTAAAAGCATACCATAGCGGCAACCATGTCTTTATTGAAATTGAGGACGATGGTGCCGGAATTAATCGTGAAAAAGTATTGAAAAAGGCGATTAGCAAAGGAATCATTTCCGAACAAAATGCGACCAATTTAACTGACAAACAAGTTTATGAACTGATTTTTTCATCTGGTTTTTCAACAGCTGATAAAATTTCTGATATTTCCGGACGCGGCGTTGGCCTGGATGTTGTAAAAAGTACAATTGAATCGCTCGGCGGCTCGATCACAATTGATTCACATGAAGGAGCTGGTTCCGTATTTTCCATTCAATTGCCGCTCACGTTATCGATTATTTCTGTTCTTCTTGTAGAAATTCAAAACGAAAAATATGCCATCCCGCTGTCATCGATTATTGAAACAGCAATAGTCAAGAAGGAATCTATTTTACATGCCCATAATCAAAAAGTAATTGATTTTCGCGGGAAAGTAGTGCCACTATTATTCTTAAAAGATATTTTTGAAGTCCCTGTGCATAAGGAAGAAGGAGACTTTTTGTCGGTTGTCATTGTTCGTAAAGGAGACAAGATGGCTGGTCTTGTCGTTGACTCATTTATCGGTCAACAAGAAATTGTCTTAAAATCATTAGGAAATTACTTAACAAATGTATTTGCTATTTCCGGTGCAACCATTCTTGGTGATGGCCAAGTTGCCCTTATCATTGATTGTAATGCGTTAATCAAGTAAATGTTTGTTTCGCCTAGTCGGAAAAAATGACGATTAGGCGAAAACAACCTTGCTTCTCAGGGGAGGAAAAACAAGATGACGGAATTTCAAGGAACTGAGCTAAAAGTGATTGTTTTTCAACTGAAAGATGAAGAATATGCCATACCTGTTCAACAAGTTCGTTCCATCGAAAAAGTTCAGCATATTACACGCGTCCCGAGAACGCCGGATTTTGTAAAAGGAGTTATCAATTTGCGAGGTGTAGTTACGCCTATTATTGATTTGCGGACGCGTTTTGGACTTGAGGAAGCTGCTATTTCCGAAAGCACACGCGTCATCATTGTTACACTTGATGAAATTGAGGTTGGATTCATTGTCGATGCGGCAAATGATGTGGTGGATATACCGGCAGACGCCATCGAGTCTGCGCCAGAAGTCATGGATACAGCCCAAGTAGATTATATTAACGGTGTAGCTAAAATGGGAAAACGGTTATTGATTTTACTTAACTTAGAAAAACTGCTGAACAATCAAGAGTTGAAGGTGGCAAAATAAAAGAGAGGTCGTGTTAGACGATGCTTTATTTTGACAAGTTAAATACCGACCACATGGATATTTTAAAAGAAATCGGAAATATTGGAGCGGGAAATGCAGCGACTGCACTGTCCCAGTTATTAAATAAAAAAATAGAGATGAATGTACCGGATGTCCGCATTGTTTCATTTGATGAAATGATGGAGTTAGTCGGTGGTGCTGATCATGTCGTTGCTTCCGTTTTTTTGCGAATTGAGGGAGACGTATCGGGAAATATGTTTTTCATGTTGTCTTTAGAACAGGCAAAGAGTTTTATTCAGCAAATGACAGGACATAAAGAGTTTGGTGAATTAGGCATTTCAGCTTTACAAGAACTGGGAAATATTTTAGCTGGCTCTTACCTTTCTTCTTTAGCAAATTTTACAAATCTCGAGCTATATCCTTCTGTTCCCGCTTTAAGTGTCGATATGATTGGAGCCATTTTAGAATATGGTTTAATTGAGCTTTCCCGCGTTGGTGATTTTGCAATTGTGATTGATACTGCTCTTTATGAAGCAGATCAAGTGCAAGACAGCTTGAACGGACATTTTTTCTTGCTTCCTGATCCAGATTCATTTGCACCGCTTTTTCGGTCTTTAGGTGTGGAAATGAGATGAGCGAAGTGATAAACGTTGTAAAAGTAGGAATAGCGGATATGAATGTTGTAAAATCACCCAATGTCATACGTACATCTGGATTAGGATCATGTGTTGGTGTGGTTGTTTATGATCTAGCAAGAGAAGTAGCGGGTTTAGCTCATGTCATGCTGCCAGATTCGAGTTTTGCTAAATCTAGTGAATTGAATATTGCGAAATATGCTGATACAGCTGTGGAGGCATTAGTAGAACGTGTGATCAAAGAGGGCGGAAGGAAAAATGCATTAAAAGCCAAATTAGCGGGGGGAGCGCAAATGTTTCAATTCACTACAGCCAACTTGGATATAATGAGAATTGGTCCAAGAAATGTAGAAGCGGTTAAACAGCAATTGCGTCGACTTAATATCCCGATTGTTGCCGAAGATGTGGGAGGGAGCAACGGGCGTACGATTGAATTTAACCCAGAAACAGGTGTACTGTCTATTCGTACCGTTAATCAGGGAGTACAAGAGATATAATGGTAGGAACATGGATATTTAACTTATTACTTGGATTGTTTGGGTTTTTTATCGTTTTCTTTCTTTCCTTTACAGGAAATACGATATTAACTGCATTTATTCGCTCATTGATTACGTTTATTTCATTTTTCTTGATCGGCTATATTTTTCGATGGATGTTTGCGTATATTGTAGATCAAGAAGAAATGAAAAAAATAGTGAATTCACAGTCACCTGTTCAGAAAGACAATGAAATCGAGCAATTTCTCAACAGTCTTTCCGATGAAGAAACGCAAAAAGTTGCACAATATATTCGCAGCATGTTAAACGATCATCGTAAAGCATAAAACGAATATGTGTTTCATTGCCTTGCTTAACGATCCATTAGTTTTTGCAGTTTCATGATTACAAGAAACGAACGACAAAAACCTGTGAACTCCAGTCAATGGAAGAAGTAGTTAGATGGCTTTGAACGGGAGCCGACAGAGCCATGGGAGTCTTTACTCATGAAAGTCTAGTGGAACAAGGGAAAGTGTCTGTATGCAGATACAGAGGAAACTCTTGAGTACACTAGAACGAGACTGATCCAAAAGTTAAGTGTCAGATCACACAACACAATATATAGGACATCATATTAAATCAATGAAGTATAAAATGCATGTGAGGTCAAACACTTATGGGTCAGTCCCAGGTTCAGGAGGGGGAATATGATGGCAAACATCTCGGCAAGCGAGGAACAGAAATATTGGAACAATTGGATGTATCATCGCGATCTGCAAGCTGGAGATGAACTTATTCAAAAATATATGCCACTTGTTCATTACCATGTTCAACGCATTTCCGCTTCATTACCAAAAAATATAAGTAAAGAGGAGCTAATTAGTTTCGGGTTAATGGGGCTTTATGATGCCTTAGAGAAATTTGACCCTTCTCGTGATTTAAAATTCGATACGTATGCTTCCTTTCGGATTCGTGGCGCCATTCTTGATGGGTTAAGAAAAGAAGACTGGCTTCCGCGCGGTACAAGGGAAAAAGCTAAAAAAATTGAGGCGGCAATTGAAAAACTTGAACAAAAATATATGCGGACAGTAAGCGCAAAAGAAGTAGCTGACGAGCTACGTATGACAGAAGAAGAAGTATATATGACGATGAATGAAAGTTTTTTTGCGAATGTTCTTTCGCTTGACGAGCCCACGAAAGACGATGAGGAACATGAATATTTACAATTTGAGATTCGTGATGAAAAGTCGATTTCTCCAGAAGAACGTCTATTGAAGCAAGAGCTGCATTTACAGCTTGCTGAGGTGATTAAACAATTAAATGAAAAAGAACAGCTTGTCATTAGCCTGTTTTATAAAGAGGAGTTAACGTTAACGGAGATTGGGCAAATCATGGGGCTTTCCACATCGAGAATCTCACAGATTCATGCAAAAGCAATATTTAAAATGCGGAAAATACTTGAACAAGCCCTATAAGGAATGATGTAAGTTTCGTTAGAAAAAAACATTTATAGGGAAGTAGTACCGATTATAATATTGGTAAAATGATAATTAGCACTTCTGCAGATGAAAAATATTTCAGGCAAACAAAAAAGTAAAGCGGCAAAACAAAATCATTCACATAAAGAATAAGTAAAGGAACAATGATAGATTTTACCGGATAGAGGGATTCGATGAGTACATTTTTGTTTGTTATAAGTTTTATATGTCATCTTATTTCCTTCTTTTTTATCATACTTTTATCGCTTAAACTTTCAAAGGTAAAAGAATTGGAAAAAAAGCAGACGAAAATGATGAAAGATATGGAGGAAGCGATTGCTACATATTTACTCGAATTTAAGGAGGAAAACGAAAAGTTTATTGGTACATTAACAAAAACAATCAACCGTATGGAACGGAAAAACAAAAAAGAGGAAAGACGGGCAGTATTGCCGACATATTTACCTAACATTGAGCAAATAAAAGATCAAGTCGATATAAGTACGACTCACATTACACATGAGAGGGTAAGTTCGGACAAGGATACAGAAATGAACAACGAGCTGCAATCACTTATGCAGCAAGCGCTCCAATTGCATAAACAAGGAAAAACAATCGAAGAAATTGCACGAATTTTAGAAAAAGGAAAAACGGAAATAGAATTGTTGCTGAAATTTCGGCAAATGTAGGCAAATATAGCTTGATTGTCAGTATCAGTTATGATATATTTTAACATGGTGTGAATACACACGCTCATTGATTTAAGCAATGGTGCTGACTCGTCAGTCTTGCTTAAAGATGAAGTGGGCGGAGGATTAAAAACCAAATTTAGGAGGAAGAAACAAATGTCAGTTATTTCAATGAAGCAATTGCTTGAAGCTGGTGTTCATTTCGGACATCAAACTCGTCGTTGGAACCCAAAAATGAAAAAATACATCTTCACAGAGCGCAACGGAATTTATATCATCGACTTGCAAAAAACTGTGAAGAAAGTAGAAGAAGCTTATAATTTCGTTAAAGAGTTGGCAGCAAACGGCGGTAAAATTTTATTCGTTGGTACGAAAAAACAAGCTCAAGAATCTGTGAAAGAAGAAGCAGAACGTTCAGGCATGTTCTATGTTAACCAACGTTGGTTAGGTGGTACATTAACAAACTTTGAAACAATTCAAAAACGCATCAAACGTTTAAAAGATATCGAGAAAATGGCTGAAGATGGCACATTTGATGTATTGCCTAAGAAAGAAGTTGTAAAATTAAAGAAAGAACAAGAACGCTTAGAGAAATTCTTAGGCGGTATTAAAGAAATGAAACAATTACCAGATGCGTTGTTTGTCATCGATCCTCGTAAAGAGCGCATTGCAGTTGCGGAAGCTCGTAAATTAAATATTCCAATCGTAGGTATTGTTGATACAAACTGCGATCCGGATGAAATCGATTATGTAATTCCAGCAAACGACGATGCGATTCGCGCTGTTAAACTTCTTACTTCTAAAATTGCTGACGCGATTTTAGAAGCAAAACAAGGCGAGGAAGCAGTAGCAACAGCAGCTGCTGAGTAATGGTTCACTTGAAAGGTGATAAGAGGGGAAAGCCTTTTATCACCTTTTTTTGAGACAGAAAAACTCAATAATTGGCTATACTAATAGTTAAACAAAATTTGCTATGCGAATTTTGTTTCCATACATATCGTAAGTTATAAAGGAGGATACAGTACATGGCAATTACTGCTCAAATGGTAAAAGAATTGCGCGAAAAAACAGGCGCGGGTATGATGGACTGCAAAAAAGCATTAACTGAGACAAACGGTGATATGGAAAAAGCAATCGATTGGCTTCGTGAAAAAGGAATCGCGAAAGCGGCAAAGAAAGCTGACCGCATTGCTGCTGAAGGTACAACATTAATCGAAATGGAAGGTAATACAGCAGTTATTTTAGAAGTAAACTCTGAAACTGACTTCGTTGCGAAAAACGAAGGATTCAAAACATTAGTAAAAGAGCTTGCTGCTCATTTATTAAAAAATAAACCTGCAACAGTTGAAGAAGCGCTTCAGCAAAAAATGGACAATGGTGCAACAGTTGAAGAGCACATTAATGCGGCTATCGCAAAAATCGGCGAAAAAATTACGTTGCGTCGCTTTGAAATTGTGGAAAAAGGCGACAACGCTGCGTTTGGTGCATACTTACACATGGGTGGTCGCATCGGCGTATTAACATTATTAGAAGGAACTACGAACGAAGAAGTAGCAAAAGATGTTGCGATGCACATCGCTGCGATTAATCCAAAATATGTTTCTCGTGACCAAGTTTCTCAAGAAGAAATTGCACGTGAACGTGAAGTACTAACACAACAAGCATTAAACGAAGGAAAGCCTGAAAGTATTGTTGCCAAAATGGTTGAAGGCCGTTTGAACAAGTTTTTTGAAGAAATTTGCTTGCTTGAGCAAAGCTTCGTAAAAAATCCGGATATGAAAGTTCGCCAATTTGTTGAATCAAACGGTGCAACAGTAAAAAGCTTCGTTCGTTATGAAGTAGGAGAAGGTATTGAAAAACGCCAAGACAACTTTGCTGAAGAAGTTATGAATCAAGTTAGAAAGTAATTTGTAAATATAATGGGGAACACAACATGTGTTCCCTATTTTTAAAGTGCATGTATGGAGGTTTAAAATGAGTAGCCCTAAATATAAACGCATTGTGTTAAAATTAAGTGGTGAAGCATTAGCTGGTAATCAAGGCTTCGGTATTAATCCATCGATCATTCAGTCGATTGCGAAGCAAATCAAAGAAGTAGCTGAGCTAGGTGTTGAAGTGGCTGTGGTTGTCGGTGGAGGTAACATTTGGCGCGGAAAAACGGGAAGCGAAATGGGAATGGATCGCGCGACTGCCGATTACATGGGAATGTTAGCGACAGTCATGAATTCTCTTGCGCTTCAAGACAGCCTCGAAAACCTTGGCGTGCAGACGCGCGTTCAAACATCGATTGAAATGCGCCAAGTGGCCGAGCCGTACATAAGAAGAAAAGCCATTCGCCATCTTGAGAAAAAACGCGTTGTTATTTTTGCGGCAGGAACAGGAAATCCGTATTTCTCAACAGATACAACTGCTGCCTTACGCGCTGCTGAAATCGAAGCAGATGTTATCTTAATGGCGAAAAACAATGTCGATGGTGTGTACAGTGCAGACCCGAAAATTGATCAAAACGCAGTAAAATATGATGAATTATCGTATTTGGATGTTATCAAACAGGGATTAGGAGTTATGGACTCTACCGCTTCATCTTTATGTATGGATAACGACATTCCGCTCATTGTATTCTCAATCACTGAAGAAGGCAACATTAAACGAGCGGTACTTGGTGAAAATATTGGAACAATTGTAAGGGGGAAATAACCATGGCAAAACAAGTATTGACAAGTGCGAAAGAAAAAATGGATAAAGCAATTCAAGCTTTTAGCCGTGAATTAGCGACAGTCCGCGCAGGAAAAGCGAGTCCTAGTTTGCTTGAAAAAGTGATGGTAGACTACTACGGTGTACCTACACCAATCATTCAGCTCGCGGGTATCAGCGTTCCGGAGGCTCGCCTTCTTGTTATTCAGCCGTATGATAAGTCTATTCTTAAAGATATCGAGAAAGCGATTTTGGCTTCTGATTTAGGGCTAACACCTTCTAATGACGGTTCTGTTATCCGTATTACAATTCCTCCATTAACAGAAGAACGCCGTCGCGAACTTGTTAAGCTTGTAAAGAAATATGCTGAAGAAGCTAAAGTAGCGGTTCGCAACATTCGCCGCGATGCGAATGACGAATTGAAAAAGCTTGAGAAAAACGGCGAAATTACGGAAGATGAATTACGCGGATATACAGATGACGTTCAGAAAATCACAGACGAACATATTGCAAAGATTGATGCCATTACGAAAGAAAAAGAAAAAGAAGTCATGGAAGTTTAATTCATGACCTAAAAACCCTCTATATTTACAGAGGGTTTTTTTGCTATAATGTAAAAATGAGACATGGGCAAAGGAGATATTTGACGAAAAAGCAACTTCTGATTACACTAGCCTCATAATCCATTATTTATTAAATCTATGCATAAATGCGGAGGACTAGTCATTATGTTAAATAAAGTGCGATTATGGAAGAATAAAGGGCAAGAACCTTTTTCTTCGGAATATACAAAAGAAGAAGTAAAAAAACGACCGATACCGGAACATATTGCCATCATTATGGATGGAAATGGGCGCTGGGCGAAAAAAAGAGCGATGCCACGGGTAGCAGGCCATTATGAAGGAATGCAGGTTGTGCGAAAAATTACCCGTTTTGCCAATGAGCTTGGAGTGAAAGTCCTTACACTCTATGCGTTTTCCACTGAGAATTGGAAGCGTCCGAAAAGCGAAGTGGATTACTTAATGAAATTACCGGAAGAATTTCTTGGGACATTTCTTCCAGAGTTAGTTACGGAAAATGTTCAAGTACGTGTTATGGGGAATAAAGAGCAGCTGCCTGAGCATACAAGACGCGCTGTTGAAAAAGCAATCGAGAAAACGAAAAATAATACAGGGCTTATTTTAAACTTTGCGTTGAACTATGGCAGTAGGGCTGAGATTACAAGCGCTGTTCAGGCCATCGCAAAGCAGATTGAAGCAGGGAATTTAACAGCTGAACAAGTAAACGAAGAGCTTTTCGCTTCATACTTAATGACAAAAGATTTAGGAGATCCTGATTTACTTATTCGGACAAGCGGCGAAATACGCTTAAGCAACTTTATGCTTTGGCAGCTTGCTTATACCGAATTTTGGTTTACCGATGTACTATGGCCAGATTTTACAGAACAACATTTATTACAAGCAATTGCCGATTTTCAACAAAGAGGTCGGCGTTTTGGAGGAGTATAGATGAAGCAACGAATTATTACAGGGGTAATAGCTGCAGCATTTTTCTTACCAATTGTTATTTTTGGAGGATTGCCGTTTATACTGTTAACATATGTGTTAGCAACGATAGGACTATGTGAATTATTTCGGATGAAAAAAATAAACCTTTTATCGTTTCAAGCACTGACCAGTTTCTTGTTATTATGGGCCTTTTTGCTTCCAACGGAACGATCTTTGCCCATTGCGAAAACGGAACTTTTGTTAATCGTTGTCTTATTACTGTTAACATATACTGTTATAACCAAAAACAAGTTTACGTTTGATGAAGCGGGTTTTGTTCTGCTTTCGACATTGTATGTAGGCTTTGGTTTTCATTACTTTATCGAAACAAGACTTGCCGGTTTACATTACATTTTTTATGCGTTATTTATTATTTGGGCAACGGATACAGGAGCTTACTTCATTGGCCGAGCAATCGGAAAGAGAAAACTTTGGCCGGAAATTAGCCCGAACAAAACAATCGAAGGCTCTTTGGGTGGGATTATTTCAGCGTTAATCGTTGCGGCTGTTTATTATGCAATAGCTGATTTTGACCAAACGCTGACAGCACTTTTAATGATGACGGTTGTTTTGTCCGTATTTGGACAAATTGGAGATTTGGTTGAGTCCGCCTTTAAACGGCATTATGGCGTGAAAGACTCCGGGAAAATTTTACCTGGACATGGGGGCATTTTAGATCGTTTCGATAGCTTACTATTTATTTTGCCGCTTTTACATTTGTTGAAATTTGTGTAATCGTGCAAGCAGTTAGGAGTGAATGCATTGAAATATATTAGTTTATTAGGAGCAAGCGGATCTATTGGCACACAAACGCTTGATGTGATTCGTTCTCATCCGAATGAGTTTCGACTGGCGGCAATGTCGATAGGCAAAAATATTGAATTAGCAGGAAAAATTATTGAGGAATTTACTCCACACCTTGTCTCAGTAGCGAACAAAGAGGATTGTGAACGTCTTCGTCATGAATTTGGCAGTAAAGTAAAATTGGTATATGGAGAAGAAGGATTAATAGAGGTTGCTACATATTCAAAGACAGACATTGTTGTTAATGCTGTGGTGGGAAGCGTTGGGCTTTTGCCGACATTGCAGGCGATCGAAGCAGGAAAAACAATTGCACTTGCCAACAAAGAAACGCTCGTTACAGCCGGTCACATTGTAATGGAAGCGGCACAAAAACGTGGCGTAACGATATTGCCTGTGGACAGTGAACATTCAGCGATTTTTCAATGCCTGCAAGGAGAAAAAGAGAAAAATATTGAAAAAATTATTCTAACAGCCTCTGGCGGCAGTTTCCGTGACAGAAAACGAGAAGAGCTGCAAAATGTCACAGTGGAAGAAGCACTACGCCATCCGAACTGGGCGATGGGGGCTAAAATTACCATTGATTCGGCAACCATGATGAACAAAGGTCTAGAAGTGATTGAGGCACACTGGTTGTTTCATTTATCGTATGAACAAATTGATGTTTTACTACATAAAGAGAGCATTATTCATTCGATGGTGCAATTTCATGATAGCAGCGTCATTGCCCAGTTGGGGACACCTGATATGCGGGTGCCTATCCAATATGCTCTTACGTATCCTGATCGATTTGAATTATTAGGTGCCAAAAAGTTAAACTTAGCAGAAATAGGAACTCTCCATTTCCAAAAAGTAGACTTTGAGCGTTATCGTTGTCTAAAGCTTGCTTATGAAGCCGGAAAAGCTGGCGGTTCCTTACCAACGGTGCTGAATGCGGCAAATGAAGAGGCGGTTGCAGCATTTTTAAATGGACAAATTTCGTTTTTAACAATCGAAGAGCTAATCGAACAGGCGTTAGAACGTCATCACGTAGTTAAGCAGCCGACATTTGATGAGATTCGTGAAATTGACGAAGAAACCCGTCGATATGTCAAGTCATTATTAATTTAAAAGGTGGTTGAAAAATTGAACACGGTCATTGCCTTTGTCATCATTTTTGGTGCGCTTGTTTTCTTCCATGAACTTGGACACTTAATTTTTGCCAAACGAGCTGGCATTTTATGCCGCGAGTTTGCTATCGGCTTTGGTCCAAAAGTATTTTCGTTTAAGAAAAATGAGACGGTTTATACGATTCGCCTATTGCCGCTTGGTGGATTTGTCCGCATGGCCGGCGAAGATCCGGAAATGATTGAAGTCAAGCCTGGACAGGTCGTCGGGCTGGAGTTTGCACCGGATGGAAAAGTGAATAAAGTAATTATTAATCATAAAGATCAATATCCAGATGCGAAAATCATTGAAGTAGAAAATGCTGATTTAGAACATGGAATGTATATTACAGGATATGAAGACGAAAACAACGAACGTCTTCAACGCTTTGAGTTAAGTGAACCCGCCTTTTTTGTCATGGATCAGCAGGAAATCCAAATTGCTCCTTATCATCGCCAGTTTGCTTCAAAAACACTTGGTCAGCGGGCGATGGCGATTTTTGCTGGACCGTTAATGAACTTTGTCCTTGCGTTTGTCATTTTTGTGTTTATCGGCATGTTGCAAGGCTATCCTGTAGATAAACCGATTATCGGTGAATTAACAAAAGATGGTGCCGCACTAGAAGCAGGATTAAAAGAAAACGATAAGGTGTTATCGATTGACGATCAGCCGGTTTCAACCTGGACGGAAGTGGTCGAAATCATTCGTGACAATCCTGATCAAGAGTTATTGTTTCAAGTAAACCGTAACGGAGAAGTGCTTGAAATTCCCGTCACACCAAAGCCGAAAGAAGTGCAGGGAGAGACCATTGGTTTGATTGGTGTGTATGGGCCGATGGAAAAATCGTTGTTTGGTGCGTTTAAACAAGGGGCTTATGAAACGTATTACTGGACAAAAGAGATTATCGTTGGTCTTGGCCACTTGCTTACAGGTCAATTTTCTCTTGATATGCTCTCAGGCCCTGTTGGAATTGCGGTATCTACCCACAAAGTAGCAGAGTCAGGAGTTTATTATTTAATGAAATGGGGAGCCATTCTAAGTATTAACCTTGGCATTGTCAACCTTTTGCCGATTCCGGCACTTGATGGCGGCCGCTTAATGTTTTTTGCTGTTGAAGCATTGCGCGGCAAGCCGGTTGACCGTCAAAAAGAGGGATTGGTTCATTTTATCGGCTTTGCTTTATTAATGTTATTAATGCTTGTTGTGACATGGAATGATATTCAAAAGTTTTTCCTGTAATATTTAGCTGAAGAGAAGTAGAACAAATGATTCTATTTCTCTTCGCCTTATATATAAAAAATAGAAAAATGAAAATTATAAGAGGTGCAAGAAGATGAAACAAAGTATGTCTTTTATCCCAACGTTACGGGAAGTACCAGCAGATGCGGAAATTAAAAGCCATCAGCTCCTGTTGCGCGCAGGATTTATTCGTCAAAATGCAAGCGGAGTTTACAGTTATTTGCCGCTCGGTCAACGCGTGCTGCAAAAAATCGAAACGATTATTCGCGAGGAAATGAATCGTGCTGGGGCGATTGAATTGTTAATGCCAGCTTTACAGCAGGCGGAACTTTGGCAAGAGTCTGGCCGCTGGTATTCATATGGTCCGGAGTTAATGCGTCTTAAAGACCGCCACGATCGTGATTTCGCGCTTGGAGCGACTCATGAAGAAGTGATTACATCGCTTGTACGAGATGAAGTAAAAACATATAAACGTTTACCATTAACGTTATATCAAATTCAAACGAAGTTTCGTGATGAAAAACGTCCTCGCTTTGGTTTGCTGCGCGGTCGCGAATTTATTATGAAGGATGCCTATTCCTTCCATACTTCTCAAGAAAGTTTAGATGAAGTATATAACAAAATGTATGAAGCATATTCGAATGTGTTCCGCCGCTGCGGCTTAAACTTCCGGGCGGTTATTGCTGATTCGGGAGCAATGGGCGGAAAAGACACACATGAATTCATGGTACTATCAGATGTTGGTGAAGATACAATTGCTTATTCTGATACATCCGATTATGCGGCAAACATCGAAATGGCACCGGTTATCACTACTTACGAAAAAAGCGATGAGCCGCTTCGTGAGTTAGAAAAAGTGCATACACCAGAACAAAAATCAATTGAAGAAGTGTCGTCATTCTTAAATGTATCTCGAGAAAAGTGTATTAAATCGTTGCTCTTTAAAGTAGATGAAAAGTACGTGCTTGTCTTGGTGCGCGGCGACCATGAAGTCAACGATGTGAAAGTGAAAAACTTATTTGAGGCATCAGTAGTTGAACTGGCTTCACCTGAGGAAACAAAACAAATCATGCAGTGCTCTATTGGCTCATTGGGACCGATTGGGGTAAGCGAGAAAGTGGAAGTCGTGGCAGACAAAGCTGTACAAGCCATTGTCAATGGTGTATGTGGTGCTAATGAAGAAGGATATCATTATATCGGCGTAAACCCAGAACGTGATTTTACCGTTTCTCAATATGCTGATTTGCGTTTTATTCAAGAAGGAGACCCTTCACCAGACGGACAAGGAACGATTCGTTTTGCGCGCGGTATCGAAGTAGGTCATGTCTTTAAGTTAGGCACTCGTTACAGTGAAGCGATGAATGCAACATATTTGGACGAAAATGGCCGCACACAAACAATGATTATGGGTTGCTATGGTATTGGTGTTTCTCGCACTATGGCGGCGATTGCCGAGCAATTCAGCGATGAAAATGGTCTTGTATGGCCAGTTGCTGTTGCACCGTTTCATTTACATTTAATTTCCGTGAATCCAAAAAATGATGAACAGCGCCATCTAGCAGATGAGCTGTATGAAAAACTGCAAAATAATGGTTATGAAGTGCTTTACGATGATCGTCAAGAGCGCCCAGGCGTCAAATTTGCTGACAGTGATCTCATCGGTATACCGGTAAGAATTACGGTTGGCAAACGTGCTGGTGAAGGTATTGTAGAAATTAAAGTGCGCCAAACTGGCGAAACGATGGAAGTTCATGTTTCTGAATTAAATGAGACTATCCAACGTCTTTTAGCTATCTAAATTTAAAGGGAGAAGTAGGGCTGTATCCCTCAGGTAGAATTTCTACTTTTGGGACAGCCCTTCTGTTATCATAAATATATACATGAATGATAAGAGAGGAGAATGTAGTGACGTCATGTTAACCAACGAGCAAAAAGAACGATTTCAAGTGTTACTGCAGCAGCTTGAGCTGACGTCTGATGATTTCGTTCCATATTTTTCACAAGCCGGGATTCAAAAACTTGTCATTGAAAAGGAACAAAAACGCTGGCATTTTTATTTTTTGCTACCGAAAATATTGCCTGTTAATCTGTATCAGCTTTTTACGCAGCGATTGCTCCATGCTTTTGGGCATATTGCCAATGTCAAGCATACGATTCAAACGATGGATTCTACGTTTACGGAAGCGGACATTCAACAATATTGGCCGATTTGTCTAGAAGAGATGCAGGGAATCTCATCTCCTCTTTTATCACTGCTTCATGAGCAGCTTCCAAATTCAAAAGGGAACAAGCTATACGTATCAGCACGAAATGATGCGGAAGCAATGGCGTTAAAACGCCGTTTTGCATCGGCCATTGCACAAGCTTATCAATCATTTGGTTTTCCGCATTTGCAGCTAGAAACAGAGGTGAAACAATCACAAAGCGAGTATGAGCAATTTTTAGCACAAAAGCAACAGGAAGACCAAGAACGCGCGCTAGCAGCACTGACAGAAATGACAATGAAGAAAGAATCTTCCTCTGAAGTTGTCGTTGAAGCTTCAGCAGGGCCGCTTGTCATCGGCTATCCGATTAAAGATGAGGAAGAAATTCGTACTCTAGACAGCATTGTCGAAGAAGAACGTCGTGTTGTTGTACAAGGTTATGTGTTTGACGCCGAATTAAAAGAGCTTAAAAGCGGACGTTCATTATTGACTTTGAAAATAACGGACTATACGAATTCCATTCTTGTAAAAATGTTCTCACGCGACAAAGAAGATGCCGCTTTAATGGCAAAAGTGAAAAAAGGAATGTGGGTAAAGGTAAGAGGCAGTGTCCAAAATGATACATTTGTTCGCGACCTTGTTTTAATCGCTAATGATGTAAACGAAATAAAGCCAAATGAACGCCAAGATACTGCTCCTGAAGGAGAAAAACGGGTTGAACTTCACCTTCATACACCAATGAGTCAAATGGATGCGGTCACATCAGTCAGCAAGCTGATTGAACAAGCGAAAAAATGGGGGCACCCAGCGATTGCTATTACTGATCACGCCGTTGTTCAAGCGTTTCCAGAAGCATACAGCGCTGCGAAGAAAAATGGAATGAAAGTGATTTATGGATTAGAAGCAAATATTGTGGATGATGGAGTGCCAATCGCATATAACGAGGCGCACCGTTTACTTGCAGATGATACATTTGTTGTTTTTGACGTTGAAACAACAGGGTTGTCTGCTGTTTATAATACCATTATCGAGCTTGCCGCCGTGAAAGTGAAAAACGGGGAAATTATCGATCGATTTACATCATTTGCTAATCCGCATCATCCGCTTTCCATTACAACGATTGAGTTGACCGGTATTACTGATGATATGCTTAAAGATGCACCAGATGTTGAGGAAGTACTGCAAAAGTTTTATGAATGGATTGGCGACAGTGTACTTGTTGCTCATAACGCTACCTTTGATATCGGCTTCTTAAACGCAGGGTTTAAAAAAATCGGGTTTGGCAAAGTAACAAATCCAGTGATTGATACGCTTGAACTAGCGCGTTTCTTGTATCCGGAATTAAAAAATCACCGTTTAAATACGCTTTGTAAAAAATTTGATATCGAATTAACGCAACATCACCGTGCGATTTATGACGCAGAAGCAACAGGTTATTTATTGATTCGCATGCTGAAAGATGCTCACGAAAAAGGGATTCTTTATCATGATGAGTTAAACAAGGCATCTAGTCAAGGAACAGCCTTTCAGCGTTCGCGCCCGTTTCATGTAACACTGCTTGCTCAAAACGAAGTCGGACTGAAAAATTTATTTAAGTTAGTATCGCTTTCTCATATTCAATATTTTTATCGTGTGCCTCGCATTCCACGCTCTGTATTGCAACAACACCGCGAAGGCATATTAGTTGGTTCTGGTTGCGATAAAGGTGAAATGTTTGACAATATGATTCAAAAAGCACCAGAAGAAGTGGAGGAAATCGCGAAATTTTATGATTTCCTTGAAGTACATCCGCCAGAAGTGTATAAGCCGTTAATTGAGATGGACTATGTCAAAGATGAACAAATGTTAAAAGAGATTATTCACAATATCGTTAAGCTCGGAGAAAAATTAAATATTCCTGTTGTCGCAACTGGAAACGTTCATTATTTAAATCCTGAAGATAAAATTTATCGAAAAATATTAATTAGTTCGCAAGCTGGAGCCAATCCATTAAACCGTCATGAATTACCTGATGTATATTTTCGAACAACGAATGAAATGCTGGAGTGTTTTGCGTTTCTTGGGGAAGAAAAAGCAAAAGAAATTGTGGTAACAAATACGCAAAAAATAGCTTCTTTAATTGATGACGTCAAGCCGATTAAAGATGAACTTTACACGCCGCGAATCGAGGGAGCGGATGAAGAAATTCGCGAGATGAGTTACCGTCGTGCGAAAAGCATTTATGGCGACCCGCTTCCGGAAATCGTTGAACAACGTCTGGAAAAAGAGCTAAAAAGCATCATCGGGCATGGATTTGCCGTTATTTACCTCATTTCTCATAAGCTTGTGAAAAAATCGCTTGATGATGGGTATCTTGTAGGTTCACGTGGTTCAGTTGGATCATCGTTTGTGGCAACAATGACGGAAATAACAGAAGTAAACCCATTGCCACCGCATTATGTTTGTCCTAATTGCAAGAACTCCGAATTTTTTAATGACGGTTCAGTTGGCTCAGGTTTTGATTTGCCGGATAAAGATTGTCCAAAGTGCGGCACGCCATATAATAAGGACGGTCATGATATTCCGTTTGAGACATTCCTTGGCTTTAAAGGAGATAAAGTTCCTGATATCGACTTAAACTTCTCCGGTGAATATCAGCCGCGGGCACATAACTATACAAAAGTGTTGTTCGGTGAAGATAACGTTTATCGTGCTGGAACAATCGGTACGGTGGCCGATAAAACTGCTTACGGATTTGTCAAAGCGTATGCAAGTGAAAATAATCTTCAGCTTCGCGGTGCCGAAATTGATCGGTTAGCGGCTGGATGTACAGGTGTAAAAAGGACGACTGGTCAGCATCCAGGCGGGATTATTGTCGTTCCTGATTATATGGATATTTATGATTTCACGCCAATTCAATACCCAGCAGACGATACAAGTTCAGAGTGGAGAACGACACACTTTGACTTCCATTCGATTCATGACAATTTACTGAAGCTGGATATTCTTGGACACGATGATCCGACGGTCATCCGTATGCTTCAAGATTTAAGCGGAATTGATCCAAAAACGATTCCGACCGATGACCCAGAAGTAATGAAAATTTTTAGTGGAACCGAATCTCTTGGCGTTACTCCAGAACAAATTATGTGCAATGTCGGAACGTTAGGTATTCCGGAGTTCGGCACAAGATTTGTTAGACAAATGCTTGAGGATACAAAGCCGAAGACGTTTTCTGAACTTGTACAAATTTCTGGACTGTCGCATGGAACGGATGTATGGTTAGGAAATGCACAAGAATTAATTCAAAACGGGATTTGTACATTGTCGGAAGTTATTGGCTGCCGTGACGATATCATGGTCTATTTAATTTATCGTGGTCTTGAGCCATCACTTGCTTTTAAAATCATGGAGTCGGTACGTAAAGGGAAAGGTTTAACTCCAGAATTTGAAGAAGAAATGCGGAAGCACGATGTACCTGAATGGTATATCGAATCATGCAAAAAAATTAAGTACATGTTCCCGAAAGCGCACGCTGCTGCTTATGTATTAATGGCAGTGAGAATCGCGTACTTTAAAGTACACCATCCGCTTTTATACTATGCCTCTTACTTCACTGTGCGTGCCGAAGACTTCGATTTAGATGCAATGGTGAAAGGATCGGCAGCGATTCGTAAGCGGATTGAGGAAATTAATGCAAAAGGGTTGGATGCATCAGCGAAAGAGAAAAGCTTACTAACCGTATTAGAAATTGCTTTAGAAATGTGCGAGCGTGGCTTCTCATTTAAAAATATTGATCTTTATCGTTCCCAGGCAACAGAATTTGTCATCGATGGCAATTCGCTTATACCACCGTTTAATGCGATTCCGGGATTAGGAACGAACGTAGCATTGAATATTGTCCGCGCCCGCGAAGAAGGAGAATTTTTATCAAAAGAAGACTTGCAGCAACGTGGAAAAGTTTCAAAAACATTAATCGAATATTTAGAGAGCCGTGGCTGCCTTGATTCGCTTCCGGATCATAATCAATTATCGTTATTCTAGCGTTTTTCATTGCATTACTTTTCCGAATATGTTATAGTTTTAGTGGTAATGGTAAAGATAGTCTGTAAGAAAAGAGTGGGGAAACCCACTCTTTCTGTTGTATTGGATTGGTTGCATGGTTTCCCTGCTGTTTTTAGCAGGGGATTTTCGCATTATGCCATAAAGTTCAATTTTCTCTAGGTAGGAGGAACAGAATGAGCAAAAAAGTCACCGAAATCGTTGAAGAACTAGTGACCCCTATTCTTGAAGAGATGGAGCTCGAGTTAGTCGATATCGAGTATGTAAAAGAAGGGAAAAACTGGTTTCTCCGAGTGTTTATTGATTCGGAAGACGGAATTGATATTGAACAGTGTGGAATCGTTAGTGAAAAATTAAGTGAGAAGCTGGACGAAGTAGACCCTATTCCATATAACTATTTTCTTGAAGTGTCTTCGCCTGGTGCAGAGCGTCCATTGAAAAAGCGCGCCGATTTCGAACGAGCTGTCGGAAAAAATGTATATGTAAAAACATATGAACCGATTGAAGGAGAAAAAGAATTTGAAGGTGAACTCACCGCTTTTGATGGCACAGTTGCGACGATTACAGTCAAGCAAAAGACACGCAAAAAAACAATCGAAATTCCTTATGAAAAAATCGCAAACGCCAGACTTGCGGTTGTGTTTTTCTAATGGTTAAACGTTTTTAAAGAGGGGGATTCACGTTTCATGAATACACAACTATTAGATGCCTTAACAACGATTGTAAAAGAAAAGGGCATTAGTCAAGAAGTGTTAGTAGAAGCGCTTGAAGCGGCGCTTGTCTCCGCTTATAAACGCAACTTTAACCAAGCGCAAAATGTTCGTGTTGACTTTAATATAGAAACGGGGACAATTCGCGTTTTTGCTCGAAAAGAAGTTGTCGATGAAGTGTATGATTCGCGCTTAGAGATTTCTCTTGAAGAGGCGAGAAGAATCAATCCAAACTATCAAGTCGGCGATATTGTCGAGATTGAAGTAACGCCGAAAGATTTCGGACGCATCGCTGTGCAAACAGCTAAACAGGTTGTGACACAACGTGTGCGCGAAGCAGAACGAGGCGTCATCTATGCGGAGTTTATTGACCGTGAAGAAGATATTATGACGGGCATTGTCCAACGCACAGACTCAAAGTTTATTTACGTAAGCTTAGGAAAAACAGAAGCGCTTCTACCTGTCAGCGAACAAATGCCGAATGAAACATATAAACCGCATGATCGCATTAAAGTATATATTACAAAAGTAGAAAAAACGACAAAAGGTCCACAAATTTTCGTGTCACGAACACATCCGGGACTTTTAAAACGATTGTTTGAATTAGAAGTTCCAGAAATTTATGATGGCACAGTGGAAATAAAGTCAGTAGCCCGCGAAGCTGGCGATCGTTCAAAAATTTCTGTGCACTCCGATAACCCAGAGGTTGACCCGGTTGGCGCGTGTGTCGGACCAAAAGGACAACGCGTTCAAGCGATTGTCAATGAATTAAAAGGAGAAAAAATTGATATCGTTCGTTGGTCAGCTGATCCTGTGGAATTTGTCGCAAACGCGTTAAGTCCAGCAAAAGTGTTAGATGTCATTGTTAACGAAGAAGAGAAAGCAACGACTGTGATTGTTCCTGATTATCAATTATCATTAGCCATTGGAAAGCGCGGACAAAATGCTCGTTTAGCGGCAAAATTGACGAACTGGAAAATTGATATTAAAAGTCAAACTGAAGCGGAACAATTAGGAATTTATCCGCGTGAACAATCCGCTTTGCTTGATTCTAAAGACGCACATATGAATAATAATGAAGATGAATACGACCCAACATTCGATTTATCTGAAAATGAAATCGAGTGAGAGGTGAAAAAGAATGACGGTTCGGAAAAAAATACCGCTTCGTAAGTGCGTGGCAACCGGTGAAATGAAGCCGAAAAAAGAGCTCGTTCGCATCGTCCGCTCCAAAGAAGGGATTGTATCGATTGACCCGACTGGAAAAAAAGCGGGACGCGGCGCTTATTTAACGCTTGATAAAGATTGTATTTTACTTGCTAAAAAGAAAAATATATTAGCGTATCATTTAAAGGCCGAAGTTGATGAATCAATCTATGATGAACTGCTTCGCTTAGCAGAAAAGGAGAAGCAAACCGAGAATGAGCAATAAACAGTGGGCATCCTTGTTAGGGTTAGCCAATCGAGCGCGTAAAATTATTTCGGGTGAGGAACTTGTCGTTAAAGAAATTCGAAGCGGAAGGGCAAAGCTCGTTCTTCTTGCCGAAGATGCATCTGTCAATACAGCAAAAAAGATTCAAGATAAATGCTTATCTTATAATGTTCCACTTCGAAAAGTAACGGACCGATATGTACTTGGTCATGCCATTGGCAAAGATACAAGAGTCGTTGTCGCCGTTACGGATGAAGGATTTGCGAAAAAATTAATGACGATGCTCGATGTATAATGGTAATGTCAAAAGTTGTATAAAAGCTTAGATATTACCGATTTCATGTGGGGGTGAATCTATGTCGAAAATACGTGTATATGAATACGCCAAAAAAAATAACGTTTCTAGCAAAGACATCATTCATAAATTAAAAGAAATGAATATTGAGGTTACAAATCATATGGCAACACTTGAACCGGAAATCGTCGAAAAACTAGATCGTTCATATCATAAAAAAGAAGAAAAACAAGAAGGGCATAAGGCGCCACAAAAAGAAAAAGCGCCATTAAAACCAAAAGGATATATCGGTGATTTCGAAGATGACGATGAGGTAGTGAAAACGAAAGTTCCGATTAAAAAAGGCGGAAATAAAAGAGGCGAAGGCAAGAAACACGACGTCGAAAGCCAGCAGAAAGAAAAGAAAATTTTTAATAATAATAAGAAAAATAAAAACAAAAATAAACATAAGCAACAGGTGAATCAGCCTATCGTGCAGGAAGTAGAAAAGAAAAAAGAAAAAGAGCTTCCTAAGAAAATTACGTTTGAAGGCTCTTTAACGGTTGCGGAACTTGCGAAAAAGCTTGGCAAAGAACCGTCTGAAATTATTAAGAAACTGTTTATGCTCGGCATTATGGCGACGATTAACCAAGACTTAGATAAAGATGCGATTGAGTTAATTTGCGCTGACTATGGCGTTGAAGTCGAAGAAAAAGTTGTCATTGATGAAACAGAATTTGAAGCATATGAAATTGTTGATGATCCAGAAGATCTAGTAGAACGTCCTCCGGTTGTTACCATCATGGGACACGTTGACCATGGAAAAACAACGCTATTAGACTCCATCCGCAACTCAAAAGTGACGGAAGGAGAAGCAGGCGGTATTACACAACATATCGGTGCATACCAAGTCGTTGTAAACGATAAGAAAATTACGTTCCTTGATACACCAGGGCATGAAGCGTTTACAACAATGCGTGCTCGCGGTGCACAAGTAACAGATATCGTTGTTCTTGTGGTCGCAGCGGATGATGGTGTCATGCCGCAAACGGTCGAAGCCATTAACCATGCGAAAGCGGCGAATGTGCCAATTATTGTTGCTGTTAACAAAATGGATAAACCTACAGCAAATCCTGATCGCGTCATGCAAGAACTAATGGAACATAATCTTGTGCCGGAAGAATGGGGCGGTGACACGATTTTCTGTAAACTGTCGGCAAAAACCGGCGAAGGAATTGACCATTTGTTAGAAATGATTCTTCTTGTCAGCGAAATGGAAGAACTTAAAGCGAATCCAAATCGCCGTGCAACAGGTACAGTAATCGAAGCAAAACTAGATAAAGGTCGCGGTCCTGTAGCAACATTGCTCGTACAGGCAGGTACATTACGTGTTGGAGATCCGATTGTAGTCGGCAACACTTATGGACGCGTGCGTGCAATGGTGAATGACTCAGGACGCCGCATCAAAGAAGCTGGTCCGTCAACTCCAGTTGAGATTACAGGTCTAAACGATGTGCCACAAGCAGGCGACCGTTTCATGGTATTTGAAGATGAGAAAAAAGCTCGTCAAATTGGTGAAGCGCGAGCACAAAAACAATTGCTTGAACAGCGCAGCGTGAAAACTCGCGTGAGCCTTGACGATTTATTCGAGCAAATTAAACAAGGTGAAATGAAAGAGCTTAACATCATCGTAAAAGCGGATGTTCAAGGTTCTGTTGAGGCGCTTGCAGCAGCACTGCAAAAAATTGAAGTTGAAGGTGTCCGAGTAAAAATTATTCATGCCGGAGTAGGAGCGATTACAGAATCCGATATCATTTTAGCAACTGCTTCCACCGCGATTGTCATCGGCTTTAACGTTCGTCCAGATGCAAATGCGAAGAGGGTTGCTGAAACAGAAAAAGTTGATATTCGTCTTCACCGCATCATTTATAAAGTGATTGAGGAAATTGAGGCGGCAATGAAAGGAATGCTTGACCCAGAGTATGAAGAAAAGGTGATTGGTCAAGCGGAAGTTCGTCAAACATTTAAAGTATCTAAAGTTGGAACAATTGCTGGTTGTTATGTCACAGATGGAAAAATTACACGTGACAGCAAAGTACGTCTCATCCGTCAAGGTGTTGTTGTTTATGAAGGTGAAATTGACACGCTCAAACGCTTCAAAGACGATGTGAAAGAAGTGGCTCAAGGTTACGAATGCGGTGTTACAATTAAAAACTTTAATGACATTAAAGAAGGCGATGTCATCGAAGCATATGTGATGGAAGAAGTAAAACGAGCATGATTGGCTATGTAGAGTGTGAGTGCCTCATTTATGACGCACAATCACTAAAAGAAAAGAGAGCCGTGCTGCAACGTGTTGTCACACGGCTCAAACAAAAATATAATGTATCAGTAGCCGAAATCGATCATCAAGATGTTTGGCAGCGTACAAAGCTTGGAATAGTGGCTATTACGTCAAACCGAATAACAACGGAACGTGAATTGCAACGGGCGCTTGAGATGATCGATTCATTTCCCGAAATAGAACGGACGGTTACAACATTTGAGTGGTTTTAATCGAGGTGATGAAAATGCGTTTGCGAGCTGCTCGTGTTGGCGAACAAATGAAAAAGGAATTAAGCGATATTATTGGTCGCAAACTGAAAGACCCACGTATCGGTTTTGTGACAGTTACCGATGTACGTGTCACAGGAGATTTGCAACAAGCTAAAGTATATATCTCCGTCTTAGGGGATGAGGAACAACGGCAAAATACATTAAAGGGCTTAGCAAAAGCAAAAGGTTTTATCCGTTCAGAAATCGGTCAACGCATTCGCCTTCGAAAAACACCGGAGATTTATTTTGAAATTGACGAATCGATTGACTATGGCAGCCGTATTGAATCCTTAATTAAACAAATTTCAGAAGATGAACAACATAAAAGTGAGGAATGATGAGTCTCTTTAAGGGTCTGTTTCCCCGAACGATTACAATATATAAGGGTGCTCTTGCTAAATTACCCGTATATTGTAGTTGAAGGGAAACAGACCTTTTTTGTTTAAGGGAATATACATAGAGGGGGGTTGTTATGGACGGAATCCTTTTGTTACATAAACCAGCAGGGGTAACATCACATGATTGCGTCTTAAAAGTGCGCAAAATGTTAAAAATAAAAAAAGTAGGACATACAGGAACTCTCGACCCAGATGTATCTGGTGTTTTGCCGATTTGTATCGGGAAAGCGACAAAAATTGTTGAGTTATTAACAGGGGCAAGTAAAACATATGAAGGAGAAGTAACGCTAGGCTTCTCAACCACAACAGAAGATGCTTCCGGTGAAATGGTCGAAGAAAAAAAAGTTGACAGACCGATTCAGCGAAATGAAATTGAAAATGTGTTTCAACAATTAACAGGAGAAATTGAACAAACTCCACCAATGTACTCGGCTGTAAAGATAAATGGAAAAAAGTTATACGAATATGCCCGTGCTGGCATTGAAGTTCAAAGGCCGACTCGTATTGTAACGATTCATGAATTGACATTACTTGATCATAGAGAAATATTTACGGGGGAAACCATTTCGTTTCGCTTTCGGGTTACATGCAGTAAAGGCACATACGTACGAACGTTAGCTGTCACCATTGGAGAAATGTTAGGATTCCCTGCACATATGTCTCATTTAATTCGTACGGCATCTGGTCCATTTACGCTTGATCAATGCTTAACTTTTGAAGAAATAGAAGAAAAGCTTAAGAATAACGAATTAGCAACGATTTTAGTACCAATTGAACAAGCACTTTTCCATTTGCCGAAATATCAAATTAATGATAAAGTAGCAGAGAAAGTAAAAAACGGGGCAGTATTGCCGATACCAAATGAATTAAAAGATGTGAATGACCCTATGTTAGTAGTGAACGAACAAAATAAAGCATTAGCTTTATATATAAAGCATCCGGAAAAACCGCATCTCATCAAGCCGTTAAAAGTATTGGGATGATTAGAAGCGGCAATAGGCAGAAGGTGAATATGTTATGAAAACATTGTTTATCTCTCATCCTCATCATATGAATAAAAACCAATTCCCACCAACGGTCATGGCCCTTGGGTATTTTGATGGCGTTCATCTAGGTCACCAGCAAGTAATAAAAACAGCGAAACAAATGGCCGATGAAAAAGGGTATAAAAGCGCAGTCATGACGTTTGACCCACACCCATCCGTCGTATTAGGGCGAAAAGAAAAACACGTTCACTTTATTACGCCTTTGAAAGAAAAGGAGCGGTTAATTGCTGAGCTAGGAATTGATTACTTATATGTAGTTGAATTTACACCACAGTTTGCCGAATTACTTCCGCAAGAATTTGTTGATCAATATATTATTGATTTTCATGTCAAACACGTTGTTGCAGGTTTCGATTTTACGTACGGACGTCTTGGTAAAGGAACAATGGAGACACTGCCGTTTCATTCGCGTGGACAGTTCTCGCAAACCGTTGTGCCAAAAATGAGTTTTCGAGAAGAGAAAATTAGTTCCACCTATATACGACAATTGCTGAAAAACGGGGATGTGGACCAGCTTCCTAGCTTACTTGGCCGCTTTTATGAAATAAAAGGGATTGTGGTTGACGGAGAAAAGCGGGGAAGAACGATCGGTTTCCCAACGGCAAATATCGAACCAATCGATGATTATCTTTTACCGGCACTTGGAGTATATGTGGTAACAATTAAAATAGACGGTCATACGTATGAAGGAGTATGCAACGTCGGCTATAAACCAACATTTCATAAAACACAAGCTGACCGGCCTAATATTGAAGTGCATATTTTTGATTTCGCAAAGGAGATTTACGGAGAAACGATCACTCTTGAGTGGCATAAACGGCTAAGAAGTGAAAAAAAGTTTGCAAAGATTGATGAATTAATTGCGCAAATTCAACGCGATAAAGAAGCAGCCCGAAACTATTTTCGGAATCTAGACGAAAAGACTTGCATTTTAGTACAAAAAGATGTATTCTAATAAACGTATGCAAAATAACCATTGCTTGGCAAGTCGAGTCACCGACGCTTGCTCGGTAATTGGGGTTTAATAATGAGGAGGTGAAAAAGGATGGCACTTACACAAGAGCGTAAAAATGAAATTATTAACGCTTTTAAAATTCACGAAACTGACACTGGTTCTCCAGAAGTTCAAATTGCTATCCTTACAGAGCAAATTAACAACTTAAACGAACATCTACGTGTTCACAAGAAAGACCATCATTCACGTCGTGGATTATTGAAAATGGTTGGTAAGCGCCGTAACTTACTAACTTATTTGCGTAACAAAGATATTACGCGCTATCGTGAATTAATTAACAAACTTGGATTACGTCGTTAATGTTAGTAGAAAAAGCGGGAGCATTCCCGCTTTTTTGCTAGTTTAAATAAAAAATTTCTAGAAACTGCGATGCATTTATATATACAATATAATTATTGATATGTTTTTATTGATTCGTTCATACTAAAATAAAGGGAATCCTCATTAGTAAAGATTGGGGACATCTCTTTTCACACTAGTCATCTCTAGTGTTGGTGATCTCATGATCGAAGATGTATGCATAATATAATGAATGTATTTATTTTTCATTTGTACATAGAGAGGAGTACTCATTTATATGGAGCAAGAGAAACATGTCTTTTCCATAGATTGGGCAGGACGGACGCTCACTGCAGAAATTGGCCAATTGGCCAAACAAGCGAATGGCGCTGTCTTAGTTCGCTATGGTGATACGGTTGTTTTAAGTACAGCAACAGCATCGAAAGAAGCAAAAAGTGTCGATTTCTTCCCATTAACGGTCAACTATGAGGAACGTTTATATGCAGTTGGTAAAATTCCAGGTGGCTTTATTAAACGTGAAGGCCGCCCGAGTGAAAAGGCCATTTTGGCGAGCCGCCTCATTGACCGTCCGATTCGTCCGTTATTTGCTGAAGGATTTCGCAATGAAGTGCAAATTGTATCAATGGTAATGAGCGTCGATCAAGACTGCTCCCCAGAAATGGCAGCGATGTTTGGCTCATCATTGGCGTTAACCATTTCTGATATTCCGTTTGAAGGGCCGATTGCTGGTGTAACGGTTGGACGTGTTGACGGTCAATTTGTGATTAATCCGTCAGTTGAGCAAATGGAGAAAAGCGATATTCATCTTGTCGTTGCAGGAACAAAAGACGCCATTAACATGGTTGAAGCCGGTGCGGACGAGGTGCCGGAAGAAGTAATGCTTGAAGCAATTATGTTTGGGCATGAAGAGATTAAACGGCTGATTGCGTTCCAAGAGGAAATTGCTGCGAAAGTTGGAAAAGAAAAGATGGAGGTTGTACTTTACGAACTTGACCCTCAGCTAGAGGCGGAAATTCGCCAAATGGCTGAAGCCGATATTAAACGTGCTGTTCAAGTTCCTGAAAAGCTGGCTCGTGAGGCAGCAATTGATGAAGTAAAAGCAGGCGTTGTGGCGAAATACGAAGAGCAGGAAGCGGATGAAGAAACGCTCAAACAAGTGAATGAGATATTACATAAGTTAGTGAAAGAAGAAGTTCGCCGCCTTATTACAGAAGAAAAAGTACGTCCAGACGGTCGAAGAATTGATGAAATTCGTCCGCTATCTTCTGAAGTCGGTTTATTACCGCGCACACATGGTTCAGGTCTGTTTACGCGCGGGCAAACGCAGGCGCTTAGCGTTTGTACGTTAGGAGCTCTCGGTGATGTCCAAATTTTGGACGGACTTGGTATTGAAGAAACAAAACGCTTTATGCATCACTATAACTTCCCGCCATTTTCAGTGGGGGAAACAGGAGCTATGCGCGGACCAGGGCGTCGGGAAATTGGACATGGTGCGCTTGGTGAGCGGGCGTTAGAGCCAGTGATTCCATCTGAGAAAGAATTTCCTTATACGATCCGTCTCGTTTCTGAAGTGTTAGAATCAAATGGTTCGACTTCACAAGCAAGTATTTGTGCAAGCACATTAGCCATGATGGATGCTGGGGTTCCGATTAAAGCGCCAGTTGCGGGAATTGCGATGGGGCTTATCAAAAACGGTGAGCATTATACCATTCTTACGGACATTCAAGGAATGGAAGACCATCTTGGTGATATGGACTTTAAAGTAGCTGGTACAGCAAAAGGTGTAACAGCACTGCAAATGGATATTAAAATTAAAGGCCTATCGCGTGAAATTCTTGAAGAAGCTTTACAGCAAGCGAAAAAAGGCCGCATGGAAATCCTTGAGCATATGATGCAAACTATTAGTGAACCACGCAAAGAGCTTTCAAAATATGCTCCGAAAATTTTAACGATGCAAATCAATCCAGATAAGATTCGCGAAGTCATTGGACCAAGCGGTAAGCAAATTAACAAAATTATTGAAGAAACCGGCGTCAAAATTGATATCGAACAAGATGGCACGATTTTCATTTCTTCTGTTAATGAAGAAATGAACCGCAAAGCGAAAAAGATTATTGAAGACATTGTTCGTGAAGTTGAAGTAGGACAAATTTACCTAGGAAAAGTGAAGCGCATTGAAAAATTCGGTGCATTCGTCGAATTATTTAACGGTAAAGACGGTCTTGTTCATATTTCTGAATTAGCTGAAGAACGAATTGGTAAAGTGGAAGATGTTGTAGCGATTGGAGACGAAATTTTAGTAAAAGTAATGGAAATCGATAAACAAGGCCGAGTCAATCTTTCCCGTAAAGCTGTATTACGTGAGCAAAAAGAAAATCAAAAATTGTAACTTTGAGGAGCCTTGGGATTTCCCATGGCTTCTTTATCGTTAACCAAAAGAAATAATGCACTCCTCTCGTTCTACCTTGTCCTTCCTTTACATATTTCTAGTAAAAAGGGAGGGACATGGTGTGAAAATAAAATATATTCGTCCTTTTACGTTGGCAATCATGTTGCTGGTTATATTCATCATCTTTCAAAATCCTTGGATCGATCAATACGTTCATCATCTGCAAAATACAAGTGTAGAAACAGCAAAACAAAAAGATAAGCTTTATCTTGAAATTGAAGAAAAAGCAAAAAAATACGAAGTGCCTGCTCAAGATGCGAAAATTGATAGAGTTTGGAAAGCTATTCCCGGATATAACGGTTTAAAAGTGGATGTGGATGCTTCTTATAAAAACATGAAAAAATTAGGAACATTTAACGAGCAGATGCTTGTGTATAAACAAATATCCCCGAAAGTTCATTTGGCTGATTTGCCGCCTGAAGCAATTTATCGCGGCCACCCAGAAAAGCCAATGGTTGCTTTTTTAATTAATGTAGCTTGGGGAAATGAGCATATTCCAAAAATGCTTGCAACATTAAAAAAGCATGATGTAAAGGCAACATTTTTCCTAGAGGGACGTTGGGTTAAAAACAACCCAGATATGGCAAAAATGATTGTGGATGCAGGTCATGAAGTTGGCAATCATTCATACAGCCATCCAGATTTAAAAACGATGAGCAATGAAGCGATTCATGAGCAGCTTATACAAACGAATGAAGTCATTGAAGCGACGACAGGAATAAAATGTAAGTGGTTTGCTCCCCCAAGTGGCAGTTATCGAGACGATGTTGTAAAAATTGCTCATAGATTGCACATGGGGACCATTATGTGGAGCGTTGATACAATTGATTGGCAAAAACCTTCTCCATCTGTTATAGTTGAACGAGTAATGTCTAAGATTCATCCAGGTGCGATGGTGTTGATGCACCCAACTGCACCTACTGCACAAGCACTAGATTCGCTTATTGTCTCGATTAAAAAGAAAAAATACGAAATTTCTAATGTGTCAACATTATTAGACGAAGAAAGAATTGTAAGAAAATAGGAGGAACGGCATTGGTTAAAAAGTATACGTGTCAAAATGGAGTAAGAATTGTTCTCGAACAAATTCCAACTATGCGTTCAGTTGCCATCGGTATATGGATAGGAACGGGGTCACGCAATGAAAACGAGCAAAATAATGGAATTTCTCACTTTTTAGAACATATGTTTTTTAAAGGAACAAAAACGCGCAGTGCCCGGGAAATTGCTGAGGCGTTTGACAGCATCGGAGGGCAAGTGAACGCCTTCACGTCAAAAGAGTATACATGCTACTATGCGAAAGTGTTAGATGAACACGCAGGTTTCGCTTTAGAAATGCTGGCGGATATGTTCTTTAACTCCACATTTGTTGAAGAAGAATTAAAGAAGGAGAAAAATGTTGTATTAGAAGAAATTAAAATGTACGAAGATACTCCTGACGATATTGTTCACGATTTATTAAGCAAGGCTTGCTACGCCAACCATTCACTTGGTTATCCAATTTTAGGGACGGAGCAAACATTAAATACATTTACAGGCGATACACTGCGCGAATATATGGCGGAAAATTATACGCCAGATAAGGTGGTCATTTCTGTTGCCGGAAATGTGGAAGAAAGCTTTATCCATGAAATTGAAAAATATTTCGGTTCGTTCGAAGCAAAACAAAAAGCCCGTCAGATGGTTGCACCTGTTTTTCAGCCGCAAAAACTGGCCCGGAAAAAAGAAACAGAGCAAGCTCATTTATGCATCGGTTTTAACGGTTTGCCTGTTGGACATAAAGATATTTATAGCTTAATTATACTTAACAATATTTTAGGCGGCAGCATGAGCAGCCGTTTATTCCAAGAAGTGCGCGAGCAGCGCGGTTTAGCCTATTCCGTATTTTCTTATCATTCTTCTTATCAAGATGGGGGATTGTTGACGATTTACGGCGGTACGGGCAGCAACCAGCTAGATTTATTATTCGAAACGATTCAAGAGACAGTGCAAAAGCTGAAAGAAGACGGTATTACGTCGAAAGAACTGCAAAATAGCAAAGAACAGATGAAAGGCAGCTTAATGCTTAGCCTGGAAAGCACAAACAGCCGCATGAGCCGCAATGGAAAAAATGAACTTTTATTAGGCCGTCACCGTTCGCTCGATGAAATAATTGAATGTATTAATAACGTCACTGAAGACAGTGTGAATAAGTTAGCAAAGCAAATTTTCAGTGAAGATTTTGCCGTAGCGCTTATTAGTCCAACTGGACAGCTTCCAAAAGCGCTTCAACATTAACAAGAAATGCCTGCAAGTTTTTACTTGCAGGCATTTTTTTTTCTATTGTCTCTTACAATGATAGAAAGGTGACAAAGGAGGGGTTGACATAATGAGGTTAAGCGAGCTGAGCGGCAAGGAGATTGTGGATGTGAAACGAGCAGAACGATTAGGGGTTTTAGGGCAGACAGATTTGGAAATAAACGAGCAAACGGGACAAATTCAAGCATTACTTATTCCAACGTCAAAATGGTTCGGTTTTCGAAAGGAAGGAAATGAGATTCGCGTTCCTTGGCAATACATTAAAAAAATTGGGTCTGATATGATTATCATTGATTTTCCTGATGAATAAGTGCCATTTCAGCAAAAGGGGCTGACCTGTAAGTGTCTGATCTCACGTGCAATATCATTTTTTATTCGGTGTTATGTACTATGTATGATTGGTTAAGGGGTTCGACACTTTACTTGGGTCGGCCTCTTTTTTTATTTTTTATTACATTCACCTATTTCCTCTGTTGTTCATAAGATGTGAGAGAAAACGAGGCTCTTTAGGCAAAAATCTAGTTTCAAATAAGAAGGTGAGTCATAAAATGCTGACGGGAATGCACGTTGCCATAATAGGCGGAGATGCCAGACAGTTGGAAGTCATTCGTAAATTGATAGAGTTGGATGCCAAATTATCTTTAATAGGCTTCGATCAATTAGATCATGGGTTTACAGGTGCGACAAAAGTTCAAATCGATGAGGTCGATTTTTCCGATTTAGATGCAATTATTTTACCGGTTCCCGGTACAAATCTCGAAGGGCAAGTTGACACAGTTTTCTCAAATGAAAAAGTGTTTTTAACAGAAGAGATGCTGTTAAAAACACCGAAACACTGCACCATTTACTCTGGAATAAGTAACAGTTACCTTGAACAGTTAATGAAAGCTACAAATCGGAAACACGTGCAGTTATTTGAGAGAGATGATGTAGCCATCTACAATTCTATACCAACAGTTGAAGGAACCATTATGATAGTCATTCAACATACCGACTTTACGATTCACGGTTCTCACGTTGTTGTCTTAGGATTAGGAAGAGTTGGAATGAGCGTAGCACGTACGTTTGCCGCCTTAGGGGCGAAAGTAAAAGTGGGAGCACGGCGCTCGGAGCATATCGCACGCATTACAGAGATGGGATTATATCCTTTTCATCTTAACGACTTAGAAAAAGAAGTAACAGATATCGATATATGTATTAATACGATTCCCCATATGGTTGTTACAGCCAGCGTTATTTCGAAAATGCCGGCTCACACGTTAATTGTTGATCTTGCTTCTAAACCTGGAGGCACCGATTTTCGTTATGCCGAAAAGAGAGGCATTAAAGCGTTGCTCGCTCCCGGACTGCCGGGAATTGTTGCCCCGAAAACAGCGGGGCAGATTGTTGCCAATGTGTTAGCGCAGCTGCTTTCAGAAGATTTAAAAATACGAGAGGGGAAATGATTTATGAGTTTACAAGGAAAACGAATCGGTTTTGGCTTAACAGGCTCTCACTGCACATATGATGAAGTAATACCGGAAATTGAAAAATTAGTGGAAGAAGGCGCGGAAGTTTTACCGATTGTTACGTATACAGTGCAAACGACAAATACCCGTTTTGGAGACGGAGCGGATTGGGTGAAAAAATTAGAAGAAATCACAGGGAATAAAGTCATTGATACGATCGTTAAAGCAGAGCCACTCGGGCCCAAAATTCCGCTTGATTGTATGGTCATTGCTCCTTTGACAGGAAACTCGATGAGCAAACTTGCTAATGCAATGACCGACTCTCCAGTATTAATGGCAGCAAAGGCAACGATGCGCGGTCATCGGCCGGTTGTTGTTGGCATTTCAACAAATGATGCACTAGGTTTAAATGGGGTCAATTTAATGCGTCTCATGGCTGCAAAAAATATTTATTTCATTCCGTTCGGTCAAGATGCACCGCAAACAAAGCCAAATTCCATGGTAGCGAGAATGTCGCTTTTACGCGATACGGTTATTGCTGCGCTTGAAGGTAGACAGCTCCAGCCAGTCATTATCGAAAAGTTCCGTGACAGTGAGATTTAATAAATAAGCATCGGAGAGAAAATTTATGCGATGAGTAAAATTTTTCTCTCCTTTATAGATGAATGTGCTAAAATAAATGTTATTAAAATGCTATGAATATAATATTTATCTTAGATCGGAAGGAGAAATCGTCATGGAACAAAAAGGATTGCATGTTGCTGTTGTCGGAGCAACAGGCGCTGTTGGTCAACAAATGATTCGTACATTAGAAAACAGAAACTTCCCAATTGCTAAATTAACATTATTATCATCAGAGCGTTCTGCTGGTAAAAGAGTAGTTTTTAAAGGAGAAGAAATTACTGTACAAGTAGCAAAGCCAGAAAGCTTTGAAGGTGTGGATATTGCATTATTTAGCGCTGGAGGCTCTGTTTCAAAAGAATTGGCCCCAGAAGCAGTTAAACGGGGGGCTGTTGTAGTTGATAATACGAGCGCTTTCCGTATGGATGAAAATGTACCGCTTGTCGTACCTGAGGTAAATGAAGAAGATTTAAAATGGCATAACGGTATTATTGCTAATCCGAACTGCTCAACCATTCAAATGGTCGTAGCGCTTGAACCGATTCGGAAGGCATTCGGCTTGAAAAAAGTGATTGTTTCCACGTATCAAGCTGTATCTGGTGCGGGAGCACAAGCGATTGAAGAGCTTCAATCACAATCAAAAGCTGTCCTTGAAGGTAAAGAGTTTACACCGGAAATTTTACCAGTTAAATCTGATAAAAAACATTACCAAATAGCGTTTAATGCGATTCCGCAAATTGATAAATTTCAAGAGAATGGTTTTACATTTGAAGAAATGAAAATGATTAATGAAACAAAAAAAATTATGCATATGCCAGAGTTGGAAGTAGCGGCAACGTGCGTGCGAATTCCAGTGATCACAGGGCATTCTGAGTCCGTATATATCGAAGTCGAAAAAGCGAATGTAACAATTGAAGATGTGAAAAGCGTATTGAAAGATGCCCCTGGCGTTGTGTTGCAAGATGAACCGGCTGAGCAGCTTTATCCAATGCCTGCTGACTGCGTTGGCAAAAATGATGTATTTGTTGGCCGTATTCGTAAAGATTTAGACCGCGATTATGGATTCCATTTATGGATTGTATCTGATAACTTATTAAAAGGAGCAGCATGGAATTCTGTACAAATTGCCGAAAGTTTGCTTAAATTAGGTCTTGTGAAGGCGTAAAATCGAAAAGCATCAAGTTTTCTTCAATATTAATCGGGGTGTTACAATGAAAATCATTGTTCAAAAGTTTGGCGGTACATCGGTCCGTGATGAACACGGACGAGAATTAGCACGCAAGCATATTATGCGAGCATTAGATGAAGGTTATAAAGTCGTCGTTGTTGTTTCTGCAATGGGCAGAAAAGGAGAACCGTATGCAACCGATACGCTTTTAAGTCTAATTGACGGTAGTCACTCTTATGTTAGCAAGCGTGAGCAAGATATGCTTATGGCTTGCGGTGAAATTATTTCAAGTGTTGTTTTTAGCAATATGCTGAACATGCACGGAATTAAAGCAACGGCATTAACTGGTGCGCAAGCTGGCTTTTGTACCAATGCAGATCATACAAATGCGAAAATTATTGAGATGCGCTGCGACCGTTTGTTAAAGACGTTAGAGGAATATGAAGTTGTTGTTGTTGCTGGTTTCCAGGGGGCAACAAAAGACGGAGATGTTACAACAATTGGTCGCGGTGGCAGCGATACATCAGCAGCTGCGCTTGGGGCGGCATTAAATGCCGAGTGGATCGATATTTTTACCGATGTTGAAGGAGTTATGACAGCGGATCCGCGTATTGTCGAAAACGCGCGCCCACTTGATGTCGTGACGTATACAGAAATTTGTAATATGGCGTATCAAGGGGCGAAAGTGATTCATCCGCGCGCTGTGGAAATCGCGATGCAGGCAAAAGTTCCGATTCGTATAAGGTCAACCTATTCCGATGCTCCAGGAACGCTTGTCACTTCGCTTGTAAAAGGGAATAAAGGAAGTGATGTAAAGGAGCGTCTAGTAACAGGAATTGCCCATGTGTCCAATATTACGCAAATTAAAGTATATGCAAAAGAAGGACACTATGAATTGCAGTCTGATGTGTTTAAAGCGATGGCAAATGAAGGAATTAGTGTAGACTTTATTAACATCTCTCCAAACGGTGTTGTGTACACAGTTGCTGGAGAGATGACGGAGCGCGCTGTTGCGGCATTGCGGAAAATCGGCTATGAGCCTGTCGTAACAAAAGGATGCGCGAAAGTTTCTACTGTCGGTGCAGGAATTGCTGGAGTTCCTGGGGTTACAGCCAAAATCGTAACCGCTCTTTCAGAACAAGGCATTCAAATTTTGCAATCGGCTGACAGCCATACAACGATTTGGGTCCTTGTCAAAGAAGAAGATTTAAAGAAAGCTGTGAATGCATTGCACGAAGCTTTTCATCTCTCCGAAGAACCGCAAGAAGTAGATAAATATAAATACGAATGAGGAGTGAAAGCGTTGATTCAATTCGGTAAAGTCGTCACAGCGATGGTGACGCCATTTGATAGTAAAGGAAATATCGATTTTGCAAAAACAACGCAACTTGTCAATTACTTAATTGACAACGGGACGGATTCTCTCGTTGTCGCAGGGACGACAGGTGAATCTCCAACATTAACTACAGAAGAAAAAGTCGCGTTATTCCGACATGTTGTTTCTGTTGTCAATGGCAGAGTTCCGGTCATTGCTGGAACAGGGAGCAACAATACGCACGCTTCCATCGATTTAACAAAAAAGGCGGAGGAAGCAGGCGTTGATGCTGTGATGCTTGTAGCTCCTTACTATAACAAACCGAATCAAGAAGGACTTTATCAGCATTTTAAGGCGATAGCTGAAAGTACCTCTCTTCCGGTTATGCTATACAATATTCCAGGTCGTTCTGTTGTAAATATGGCTGTTGATACGATTGTTCGCTTGTCAAAAATTCCAAATGTTGTTGCTGTAAAAGATGCAAGTGGCAATTTGGATGCGATGACAGAAATTATTGCTAATACAGATGAAGATTTTATGTTATATAGCGGTGATGACGGATTAACGCTTCCGGTTATGGCGATTGGTGGTCACGGTGTTGTATCCGTTGCATCACACATTATTGGCAATGAAATGCAGGAGATGATTGCTGCATTTGAAAACGGTGAGCGCATGAAGGCAGCAAAGCTTCATCAAAAATTACTACCAATCATGAAAGGGCTCTTTGCTGCACCGAACCCAGTGCCTGTAAAAACAGCGTTGCAAATGAAAGGATTGGATGTGGGTTCTGTTCGCTTGCCGCTTGTTCCATTGACAGAGCAGGAGCGAGTACAGCTTGCTAACCTTTTAAATGTTTTATAATTTGATCTTACTAAGGGTCAGATTTCCTCGAATGACGATCATAATGGAACAGAGTTTTCTATTGTCGTCTGAGGGAGCTGGCCCTTTCCTTTTTGTAACATGACTGAATGTATGTTCAACAAATTATCTTGTATTCCAAATCTTGCATCAGTTATAATAAACTCAAGTGACTTTGAGCGGGTTAGTATCTTCATAGGAGGACGTAGCATTGAGTACAAAATATGCAGAAAAAATAAGAGTGTTTTCCCTTGGGGGAGTTGGGGAAATCGGAAAAAATATGTATGTCGTTGAGGTTGATGACGACATTTTTGTCATTGATGCAGGAATTATGTTTCCGGAAGATGAAATGTTAGGAATTGATATGGTCATTCCTGACATCTCTTACCTTGTGGAACGTCAAGAGCGAATTAAAGGTATATTTCTTACGCACGGTCATGAAGAGCATATCGGAGCGATTGCTTATGTTTTGCGGAAAATCAATGTTCCGGTCTATGCAACGAAACTAACGCTTGCATTAGTCGAAGAAAAGTTGAAAGAACATGGTGTTACAGTGCGTGCGCAGTTAAATGAAGTTCATTCCGATTCCGTAGTGACTTTTGAGAAAGCGAAAATGACATTTTTCCGAACGATTCACAGCATTCCTGACTCAATCGGAATCAGCATTCACACGTCACAAGGGGCCATTGTCTATACGGGCGATTTTAAATTTGACCAAACTCCATATGGCATAAACCGGGTTGATTTAGGGAAAATGGCGCAAATCGGCGATCAAGGCGTATTATGTTTACTTTCAGACAGCACGAATGCGGAAAGACCTGGATATACCGGATCCGATACCGTTGTTGCTCAAGAGATTGCTGATGTTGTTTATGATGCACGTGGCAGGGTGATTGTCGCATGCTATGCGTCAAATATTACGAGAATCCAACAAGTATTAAATGCGGCAAAAAAACATCGACGGAAAGTTGCCATTGTCGGCCGCAGCATGCATAGAGTAATGGATATTGCCCTTCGGCTTGGTTATTTGCAAATTCCTGATAAGCTTGTGATTTCGATTAACGATATTCATCAATATGAAGATAAAGAGCTCGTTATATTGACAACAGGCGGCCATGGAGAGCCGATGGGAGTGTTAGCGCGTATGGCGAAGCAAGCGCATAAACAAGTTAATATTAAGGAAGGCGATACGGTCATTATCGCTGCTTCGCCGATGCCTGGAAATGAGCTTATTGTTTCCAAAACAATCGACGCCTTGTATCGCGCCGGTGCGAATGTAATTTACGGACAGCGAAACGTACATGTTTCCGGACATGGAAGTCAAGAAGAATTAAAATTAATGCTTAATTTAATGAAACCGAAATATTTTATTCCTGTTCATGGCGAATATCGTATGCAAAAAGCGCATGCGAAGCTGGCAAAGGCGGTTGGAATTGCTGAGGACCAAACATTTTTAATTGATAAGGGAGATGTTATCGAGTTTCGCAATGGTCAAGCCCGTTATGGTGGAAAAGTACCATGTGGCAATATTCTCATCGATGGGTTAGGAATCGGTGATGTTGGAAATATTGTATTACGCGATCGTCGCCTGCTTTCGCAAGACGGGATTTTAATTGTTGTGGTTACGCTTAGTAAAGAAGCAAAGAAAATCATTGCTGGGCCGGAAATTATTTCCCGCGGTTTTGTCTATGTAAGGGAATCAGAGACTCTTCTTGATGAGGCAACCAAAATCGTTGCAGATATCGTCAACAAATGTATGCAGGACTATATCATTGAATGGTCGTCGCTCAAGTCGAATATTCGTGAGGCGTTAAACCAGTATTTATTTGAAAAGACAAAGCGTAAACCGATGATTTTACCAATCATTATGGAAATATAACACGATCATGCTCAAAGTCTGTCAAAAATGCTGATTGAACAGTTTCGTTCAATCAGCATTTTTATTTTATCAATAGAACATACTAACAGTATCATCATATGAAAGGAGCATGAAAATGAACAAGGAGCGATACATAGCTTCCGAACAAGAAGAGCAGCAAGAAGAAACGAAGAAAGAAAACGTTGCGGAAATGATTCAACAATTAGGACAAACGAACGTGCCGCAAATGACACCAGATTCAAACATTCATTGCTTAACAATCGTCGGACAAATCGAGGGGCATATTCAGCTTCCTCCGCAAAATAAGACAACAAAATATGAACACGTTATTCCGCAAATTGTGGCGATTGAACAAAATTCGAACATCGAAGGGCTGCTTGTTTTGTTGAATACAGTTGGTGGAGATGTGGAAGCAGGGTTGGCGATTGCAGAAATGCTTGCCTCTTTATCCAAACCAACCGTTTCCGTTGTGTTAGGTGGAGGACATTCCATCGGTGTACCTATCGCGGTTTCTTGTGATTATTCATTTATCGTGGAAACGGCAACAATGACTATTCACCCGATTCGTTTAACAGGTCTTGTCATTGGAGTACCGCAAACATTTGAGTATTTAGATAAAATGCAGGAACGAGTTGTCAGATTTGTGACGAAACATTCGAATATTAGCGAGGAAAAGTTCAAGGAATTAATGTTTTCCAAAGGGAATTTAACGCGTGATATCGGTACAAATGTAGTTGGCTTAGATGCTGTGAAGTATGGGTTAATCGATGAAGTTGGCGGCGTATCACAGGCGATGAAAAAATTGCGGGAGTTAATTGAAGTAAATAAAAGAGAAGAAGGAAAGATGTTGCAATGATTTTATATACGCTGATGCCACAAGAGCTTATATTTCAAACGACTTCTGCAGAGTATGCAAAACAGCAGCTTGTTTATTATGACGGCATACCATTGCTAGTACGAGAAACGGAAGCAAAAGAATATGAAATTGTTCGCAATTTAAGTACAAATCCACAACATTTTTTACAATCTAAATATTCACCAGGAATGAGGATCTTACCAACCACGATAACCTCATAATCAACTCCTGTATTTTCGCCATTTGTGATATAATGAGAATAAAGGGGCTGACCCATAAGTGTCTGACCTCATGTGCATTTCACAATATATAGTTCATTCATGTTATTGTCCTATATATTGTGTTGTGGGGTCTGACACTTTACTTTTGGGTCAGCCTCTATTTCAAGTTTTATGTTGGAGTGACAGACAATGGCAAAACGTAAACGACGACAACAAAAAAGTAACGAGCAGTGGAAGACAACGCTTCGCTTAGAGTTAACAGGACTTACTATGTTAGCTGTTTCCGTGATTGCCATGGCGCATCTCGGACTAGTAGGAAAAACGTTTGTCTTTCTCATGCGTTTTTTTATGGGCGAATGGTACATACTTGCATTAATTGGCTTGTTCGTTTTATCGCTTTATTTAATTTGGAGGAGGACGTGGCCTTCTTTTACACATCGCTCATTAATCGGCATATATATTGTTGTCATGGCAATGTTATTATTAAGCCACCAAACGTTATTTGAACTTCTGTCGCGGCAAGGGAAATTTGCCGACCCAAGCATTGTGCGAACGACATGGGAGCTGTTTTGGATGGAGGTACGCGGCGAATCTTCTTTTACTGATTTAGGCGGTGGTATGATCGGGGCCATTCTTTTTGCAGCAAGCTATTATTTATTTGATGAACTTGGAACAAAATGGATTTCCTTTTTGCTCATTATAGTCGGTATCGCATTCATCACCGGAAAATCGCTGCATGAAACAGTTGGAAAAGCGATTGGCTTCTTTTTATCGTTTGTTCAAAAACAATGGAATGAATTTGTTTCAGATGTAAAACAGGCGTTTACAAAACGAAACACATATAAATCGAAAAAAGTGAAAAGAGCCCATGAAGATGAGAGTTCGACAAAACAAGAAACGATTCAAGATGAAACAACAATGGATGTAGAGGAGCACGAGGAGGCTCATACTCCTCCCATCATTTCTGATTTTAGTACGCACGTCGGAGAAAAGGTTGAAGCGGCATCTGTGGAAGAGGAAGAGCACGAAGAACCTAGCGCACCAATGACATTTTCAGAGATGGAAAATATGGATTACCAATTGCCGCCGCTTGATTTGTTAAATATGCCAAAACCAACTAATCAATCAAAGGATCACGAGAACATTTACGCCAATGCAAGAAAGCTAGAAAAGACGTTTCAAAGCTTTGGTGTAAGAGCAAAAGTAACTCAAGTCCACCTAGGTCCGGCGGTAACAAAATATGAGGTATATCCGGATGTAGGTGTGAAGGTCAGTAAAATCGTCAGCTTAAGCGATGATTTAGCATTAGCGTTAGCCGCGAAAGATATTCGCATTGAAGCACCGATTCCTGGAAAATCGGCGATTGGCATTGAGGTACCGAATGAGGAAATCGCCATGGTATCATTAAGGGAAGTGTTGGAAGCAAAAGAAAATAATAAGCCGGATGCAAAATTGTTGATTGGATTAGGTAGGGACATTTCCGGACAAGCGGTGCTTGCGGAATTAAATAAAATGCCGCACTTGTTAGTAGCAGGTGCGACAGGAAGCGGAAAAAGTGTGTGTATCAATGGAATTATTACAAGTCTCTTAATGCGTACTAAACCGCATGAAGTGAAGATGATGATGATTGACCCTAAAATGGTAGAGCTAAGCGTATATAACGGAATCCCTCACTTGCTTGCTCCTGTAGTGACGGATCCGAAAAAAGCATCGCAGGCGTTAAAGAAAGTCGTCAGCGAAATGGAGCGGCGATATGAGTTATTCTCCCATACAGGGACAAGAAACATTGAAGGATATAATGAATATGTGAGACGTTATAATCAAGAATCGGATGTCAAACAGCCGCTTCTTCCATACATCGTTGTCATTGTTGACGAGTTGGCAGACTTAATGATGGTTGCCTCATCAGATGTCGAAGATTCGATTACACGTCTAGCACAAATGGCTCGTGCTGCCGGTATTCATTTAATTATTGCTACGCAAAGACCATCTGTCGATGTCATTACCGGTGTCATTAAAGCGAACATTCCATCACGAATTGCCTTTAGCGTATCGTCACAAACCGACTCACGGACGATTTTAGATATGGGAGGGGCAGAAAAACTGCTCGGCCGCGGGGATATGTTATTTTTACCAGTCGGGGCTTCCAAGCCGATTCGTGTGCAAGGTGCATTCGTATCGGACAAAGAAGTAGAAGCAGTTGTTAACTTTGTCATTTCACAGCAAAAGGCGCAATATCATGAAGAGATGATCCCGACAGAATCAGATGAAGAGACAGCTGATTTTGATGATGAATTGTATGATGAAGCCGTTCAGCTTGTTATTGAAATGCAAAGCGCTTCCGTTTCGATGCTGCAGCGCCGTTTTCGCATCGGGTATAACCGGGCTGCACGTTTGATAGATGCTATGGAAGCCCGAGGCGTTGTCGGTCCTTATGAAGGAAGTAAACCGCGTGCCGTGTTAATTCCAAAAGAAAATGCAAAAAGTTCATAAAAAGAGGCAGAATGTCTGCCTCTTTTTTATTTATATTATTATTAGGAATGGGAATTATGACATACTATTTAAACCGCTTACATTCGTTTTGTTTTCTACTTTTTTCGACAAAATGTTGATTTACTATTTATTTATAAACAAAAAAATGTTATAGTAATTTCGATTAAACAAAATAGTCGAACATCAGAGGTCTGATATCTTGAAAATATCGTTTTGGAGGATTCGTAATGTCCATCAAGTCAGACAGTCGCCATTTATATTTACAAGTCATTGATCGGCTTAAACATGATATTGAGACAGGAGTTTACAAAGAAAAAGAAAAGTTACCTTCTGAGTTTGAGCTCTCAAAACAATTGGGCGTCAGCCGAGCGACATTGAGAGAAGCTCTTCGTGTTTTAGAAGAGGAAAACGTTATTATTCGCCGTCATGGTGTCGGAACGTTCATTAATTCACGGCCAATGTTTACTTCTGGTATTGAACAATTGAGCAGTGTAACGGATATGATTAAACAAGCAGGACGCAAACCGGGAACGATTTTTCTGTCCTCTTCCATTCAAGGTCCAACTGAGGAAGATGTACGGCGCTTTCGATGTTCAAAAGATGAGGAAATTCTTTTAGTAGAGAGGGTACGGACGGCAAACGGCGAACCGGTTGTCTATTGTGTGGACAAAATTCCATGTAAATATTTACCCCAAGGAATTTCTTATGAGAATGAGTCGTTGTTTGAAAATCTTCATCATCAAGCGAATCGGGATATTGCGTATGCGGTCGCGCATATTGAACCGCTCGGCTACCACGAAAAAGTGTCACCGATTTTAGAATGTGAGCCGGAAACAGCCTTATTAGTTCTTAAACAAATGCACTACGATTACAATGATGAGCCGATTTTATATTCCATTAACTACTTTAAGTCTAATAAATTTAGCTTTCATGTCTTACGAAAGCGCGTATAAAAATGAGAGTTTTTTAAGGAGGTGACATTCTGTTACATAGAAAGTAGAACCTAACAAATAATAAGAAAGTCGATCTATTATTAAACTAGGGGGTAAATAGGATGAAGAAAAAACGTTTTGGCGTAGCTCTTTCTCTTATGTTAGCTGCCGGTGCGCTTTTAGGTGGCTGTGGACAAAAAGATGAGAACAATGCTGGCGGAAACAAGGATACTTTCAGCGTTGCGATGGTTACTGACGTTGGTGGTGTTGACGACAAATCTTTCAACCAATCTGCTTGGGAAGGTTTGCAAAAATTTGGTGAAGATAATGGTATGAAAAAAGGAAAAGGTGGCTATGATTACTTACAATCTCAAAGTGACGCCGATTATACAACAAACTTAAACAAACTTGTAAGAAGCGACTTTGATTTAATTTACGGTATCGGTTTCTTAATGGCTGATGCGATTGGAGAAATTGCTGAACAAAAACCAAAAGCTCAATTTGCCATCGTAGACAGCGTAGTTGAAAAGCCAAATGTAGCAAGCATTACGTTTAAAGAGCATGAAGGTTCTTTCCTAGTTGGTGTTGTTGCTGGTTTAACAACAAAAACAAATAAAATTGGTTTTGTCGGCGGTATGGAAATTCCGTTAATTGAAAAATTCGAAAGCGGTTTCCGCGCAGGTGTTAAAGCAGTTAATCCAAAAGCGACAGTAGAAGTGCAATACGCTGGTGCTTTCGACCAAGCGGATAAAGGTAAAGCAATCGCATCAAGTATGTACGCTTCTGGCATTGACGTCATTTACCATGCAGCAGGTGCTACTGGTAACGGGGTGTTCTCTGAAGCGAAAGACTTAAAAACAAAAGATCCAAATCGCGAACTTTGGGTAATTGGTGTTGATAAAGACCAAGCTCCAGAAGGCGTTGTAAAAGTTGGTGGAAAAGAATACAACGTAACATTAACATCAATGGTTAAGCGTGTTGACGTAGCGGTTTACGACGTCGCGAAGAAAACAAAAGATGGCCAATTCCCTGGCGGCAAAGTAATTGAGTACGGACTTCCAGAAAATGGTGTAGGTATCGCTCCTACTCAAGATAACATTAAACCAGAGGTATTAAAAGCGGTTGACGAATGGAAAGAAAAAATCATCAAAGGTGAAGTGAAAGTACCAAAAACTCGCGATGAATACAAAGAATTCGAAGCGACGTTAAAATAAAACGAACTGAATAAAAAGGCTAGTTTATACTAGCCTTTTTATTCGCAATAAAAACCATTAAATGAAAAGTTACAAAACATTTTGTAGCTTTTCATTTAATGATTTGATTTAAACATTCTCATGCAAGGAGTGAAGGGCGATTGGAATATGTAATTGAGATGCTGAATATACGCAAAGTATTCGGCAATTTCGTAGCGAACGATAATATTACACTTCAATTGAAAAAAGGGGAAATCCATGCCCTGCTTGGAGAAAACGGTGCCGGTAAATCGACACTGATGAACGTCTTATTCGGACTTTATCAACCGGACGGTGGCGAAATTCGTGTTAAGGGACAAACTGTGAAAATCTCTAACCCGAATGTTGCCAATGATCTTGGGATTGGCATGGTGCATCAACATTTTATGCTTGTTGATACATTTACCGTTACAGAAAATATCATTTTAGGAAGCGAGCCGACAAAACTAGGGAAAATCGACATTAAGCGCGCGGAACAAGAAGTGCGTGAGTTGTCTGAGCGTTATGGATTAGCAGTTGATCCGACGGCAAAAATTGCTGATATCTCTGTCGGCATGCAGCAGCGCGTCGAAATTTTAAAAACGTTATATCGCGGCGCAGACATTTTAATTTTTGATGAACCAACAGCGGTATTAACACCGCAAGAAATTCAAGAGCTTATTCAAATTATGAAAGCGCTTGTCAGAGAAGGAAAATCGATTATTTTAATCACTCATAAGTTAAAAGAAATTATGGAAGTGTGCGACCGCGTTACCGTTATTCGCCGAGGTAAAGGAATCGGCACGCTAAATGTGGCGGACACAAATCCGAATGAGCTTGCCGCATTGATGGTTGGTCGTGAAGTTCATTTCAAGACAGAGAAACGAGAAGCCACCCCTGGTAAAGACGTGCTCGAAATTAAAGATTTAGTTGTAAAAGATGCTCGTGGTGTAACCGTTGTTAACCATCTTGATTTAACGGTTCGTGCAGGGGAGATTGTCGGTATTGCTGGTGTGGACGGCAACGGACAATCCGAATTAATTGAAGCGATTACCGGATTAATTAAAGCGGAATCGGGCTCCATAAAATTAAATGGAAAAGAAATTCTTAACTTGCCACCGCGAAAAATTACGGAAGCAGGCGTTGGTCATATCCCGCAAGACCGACATAAACACGGTTTAGTACTTGATTTTCCAATCGGTGAAAATATCGTATTACAAACATATTATCAAGAGCCATATTCGAAAAACGGTATTTTAAACTTTAAAAATATTTATGATAAAGCGCGTCAATTAATTAAAGAATTCGACGTGCGTACACCAGACGAATATACAAAAGCGCGTGCCCTTTCCGGTGGTAACCAACAAAAAGCGATTATCGGTCGTGAGGTCGATCGCAATCCAGATCTTTTGATCGCGGCACAACCGACGCGTGGTCTGGATGTTGGGGCAATTGAGTTTATTCATAAGCGTCTCATTGAACAACGCGATCAAGGAAAAGCGGTACTGCTTGTTTCGTTTGAATTAGATGAAATTATGAATGTAAGTGATCGTATCGCTGTCATTTATGAAGGAAAAATTGTTGCTATTGTTGATCCGAAAGAAATAACAGAGCAAGAGCTTGGCTTATTGATGGCAGGAAGTAAACGGAAGGAAGCAGGTGTTTCTTCATGAGTTCAGGTCGTTTAACGAATTTTCTTATTCCACTGTTAGCGGTATTGCTTGGTGTAATTGTGGGTTCGATTGTGATGGTCATAAGCGGTTATGACCCGATTGCCGGATATTCCGCTCTTTTATACGGAGCGTTTGGTGACAGCTATTATATTGGAGAAACGATTCGTCAAATGACACCATACATTCTTGCTGGTTTAGCTGTCGCGTTTGCCTTCCGTACCGGTCTTTTTAATATCGGTGTAGAAGGACAATTAATTGTTGGTTGGCTGGCTGCTGTATGGGTTGGTGTTGCGTTTGAACTTCCGAAATTTATTCATTTGCCGCTTGCTATTTTAGCAGCAGCAGCGGCAGGAGCGTTATGGGCGCTCATTCCAGGATTCTTAAAAGCACGTTTTAAAGTTCATGAAGTGATTGTTACGATTATGATGAACTACATTGCTTTACATGCGACAAACGCGATTATTCGCTCTGTTTTATCAGATAAAGGCTATAAATCAGAAGAAATTCATGAGTCAGCGTCTTTACGCTCGGAGTTTTTACAATCGATTACCGACTATTCGACGCTTCATTATGGAATCATTATTGCGCTTCTTGCTGCTGTTATTATGTGGTTCTTGCTTGAGAAAACAACAAAAGGATATGAGTTGCGCGCGGTCGGTTTTAACCAGCATGCTTCTCATTATGCCGGTATGAACGTAAGCAACAACATCGTGCTGGCGATGGTCATTTCCGGAGCGTTTGCTGGAGTAGCGGGCGCGATGGAAGGGCTTGGGACATTTGCGAACATTTCTGTTAAAGCAGGGTTTACAGGCGTTGGTTTTGATGGTATCGCCGTCGCTTTACTTGGTGGAAACAACGCATTTGGCATCATTTTATCAGCGCTTCTGTTTGGCGCCTTGAAAGTCGGTGCGCTTGAAATGCCGTCGAGTGCCGGTGTTCCAACAGAACTGGTTGATATTGTCATCGCATTAATCATTTTCTTCGTGGCATCAAGCTATCTTATTCGTTTGTTATTAACTCGGGTAAAAAAGGAGGGAAAATAAGTGGGCGTTTTTGAGATTTTACAAATTATCATACCTTCAGCAATTTTCTTTGCAGCGCCACTTATTTTCACTGCTCTTGGCGGTGTATTCAGTGAACGTTCCGGCGTTGTTAACATTGGATTGGAAGGCTTAATGGTGATCGGTGCGTTTACTGGTGTTGTTTTTAACTTAACGTTTGCTGAACAGTTTGGCGAATTAACGCCTTGGTTGGCATTACTAGTTGCCATGATTGTTGGAGCCGTTTTCTCCTTGCTCCATGCGGTTGCTTCCATCTCGTTCCGCGCTGATCAAGTAGTCAGCGGTGTAGCCATTAACTTTTTAGCGATTGGTTTATCTCTCTTTTTAGTAAAGAAAATGTATGGTAAAGGACAAACAGATCAAATTCAAATTGGATTTGATAAAATTGATATCCCAGTATTAAGCGATATTCCAATTATCGGACCATTGCTTTTTGAAAACGGCTATATTCCGTCTTATATTGCCATCGCATTAGCATTTGTTGTATGGTATGTAATCTTTAAGACACCATTTGGACTGCGTCTTCGCTCTGTTGGAGAGCATCCAATGGCAGCTGATACAATGGGAATTAATGTTGCGAGAATGCGTTACATTGCCGTTATGCTTAGCGGCGCGTTAGCTGGGATTGGCGGAGCGGTATACGCAACAATTATTTCTCGCGACTTTAGCCATGCGACGATTTCTGGTCATGGTTTTATGGCGCTGGCGGCGATGATTTTTGGAAAATGGCATCCATTAGGAGCAATGGGGGCAGCATTGTTCTTTGGATTTGCTCAAAGTTTAAGCATCGTTGGTCAAACGATTCCGTTCTTAAAAGAAGTACCAACAGTGTATTTATTGATTGCCCCATACGTATTAACGATTTTAGCGTTAACTGGTTTTATTGGTCGGGCCGATGCACCAAAAGCGCTAGGTACTCCGTATATAAAAGGAAAACGATAAAAAGACACTATGTAAAAAGAACCCGGTTGGGAAAACCGGGTTCTTTTTATGATATGATTTTCACTCTGCAACTAACAATTACCGGTTAACGTTTTAACTTACTACTGAAAGTAAGGGGAAACAATAAATAAAATGATTTTATCTTTCTAAGAAAATTTTCCAGTTCTTATTTGCATTTTTCTTTTCCAAAAAGGTATATTTGTTGTAAGACTAAAATGATTGGAAACGTGAACAATAAGTACAACTGTGATTGTTTATAACAAGGAGGAGGTTCTTTTGCTAAAAGAAAAAATAACAGCTGTTAACGGTTTAAACGTCCATACCATCCAAACAGATAAATATAAAACAAATACGCTTGTGTTTAAAATGAAAGCTCCGCTTACAAAAGAGACGGTTACACAGCGGGCGCTTTTGCCATACGTACTGCAAAGCGGAACGAAAACCCATCCAACCGCTACAGCCTTACGCAGCTATTTAGATGAACTATATGGTGCGACGTTAAATGTTGATTTAACAAAAAAAGGGGAGCAACATATCATCACGATTCGAGTTGACATTGCAAATGAAAAATTTTTAAAAGACTCAGCGCCATTACTGAACAAAGCTGTGCAATTGCTTAGTGACATCATTCTTCAGCCTGCTCTTGAAAACGGTGAATTTGTTGCGAAAATTGTGGAACAAGAAAAACGTTCTTTAAAGCAACGCATCCAATCTGTTTACGATGATAAAATGCGCTATGCTAACTTGCGTCTTATTGAAGAAATGTGCAAAGGTGAGCCATATGCGCTGCATGTTAATGGAGAATTGAAAGATGTTGATTCCATCACATCGAAAAGTTTGTACGGCTATTATCAAAAAGCATTGCAAGAAGATGAAATGGATTTGTATATTATCGGTGATATCGATGAGGCAGAAGTGCTTGATTTAGTAAAGTCATACTTTCAGTTTGAAAATCGTGCTGTTTCTAATCGAAAGTCGCCAATGACGAAAAAAACGATTACAAATGTTAATGAAGTCATTGAAAAACAGGACGTCAAACAAGGAAAATTAAATATCGGCTACCGCACAAGCATCACATATGAGGATGATCAATATTACGCTTTACAAGTGTTTAACGGCATTTTCGGCGGCTTTTCTCATTCAAAACTGTTTATTAACGTGCGTGAAAAGGCAAGTCTTGCTTACTATGCAGCTTCCCGTCTGGAAAGCCATAAAGGATTATTAATGGTCATGTCGGGGATTGAGCCGAGCAATTATGAAAAAGCAGTGAGTATTATTAAAGAACAAATGGAGGCAATGAAAAAAGGGGCATTTACCGATGAGGAAATTGTGCAAACGAAAGCGGTGATTCGTAATCAACTACTTGAAACGCTTGATACACCAAGAGGGCTTGTTGAAGTGCTGTATCATAATGTTGTTTCGGAAAGAAGGCGTCCAGTTGATGAATGGATTGATGCTATGGAGAAAGTGACGCGTGAAGAAATTATAGAGGTTGCTAATAAAATCGAGCTTGATACGATTTATTTCCTCACAGGAATGGAGGGAGAACAATAATGGAAAAACTTTTTTATGAGCAGCTGCAAGAGGAATTGTATTATGAAAAAATGCCGAACGGTTTAGATGTATATATATTGCCGAAAAAAGGATTTAATAAGACATATGCAACGTTTACAACGAAATACGGCTCAATCGATAATCAATTTGTGCCGCTTGGACAGACGGAAATGAAACGAGTACCGGATGGAATTGCTCACTTTTTAGAGCATAAGCTGTTTGAAAAAGAAGACGGTGATGTATTTCAGCAGTTCAGCAAACAAGGTGCCTCAGCCAATGCCTTTACCTCATTTACGAGAACGGCTTATTTGTTTTCAAGTACAACCAATGTCGAAAAAAACTTGGAAACGCTCATCGACTTTGTCCAAAGTCCATATTTTACAGACAAGACGGTCGAAAAAGAAAAAGGCATTATTGGTCAGGAAATCCGCATGTATGATGACAACCCAGATTGGCGCCTTTACTTTGGCGCGATTCAAAGTATGTACAAAAACCATCCTGTAAGAATTGATATTGCTGGGACTGTTGAATCAATTGCAGAAATTACAAAAGAGCTGCTATATGAATGCTATGAAACATTTTATCATCCGAGCAACATGTTATTATTTGTTGTTGGGCCTGTTGATCAAGAAAAAATCATGCAACAAATTCGTGATAATCAAGCGCGCAAATCATTTAAGCCTGCTATGGAAATTAAGCGTTTTGTTTATAGCGAACCAGAAGATGTTGCCCAAGCCAAACAAGTGATTCCAATGAATGTGCAAACGCCAAAATGTCTTGTCGGTATTAAAGCGAAAAATGTTAGTCACATTGGTAAAGATAAATTAAAGCATGAGCTGGCGATGAATGTGTTATTGGATTATTTATTTGGAAAAAGTTCGCCGCATTATGAACGATTATACAGTGATGGTTTAATTGATGAGACGTTTTCATACGATTATACCGAAGAAACTCAGTTTGGTTTTGCGATTGTCGGCGGTGACACCGCTGAACCGGATCGCTTAGCCGATGAGCTAAAGAAAATCATGTTGACATTCCGTGAACATTCACTTCCTGACCAAGATTTAGAACGGGTCAAAAAGAAAAAAATTGGTGTATTTTTGCGCTCTCTCAATTCTCCTGAATACATTGCCAACCAATTTACGCGTTACGCGTTTCATCAAGTGAGCTTGTTTGATATTGTTTCTGTACTGGAATCGCTAACGTGTCAAGATATTGAACAAGTGGCTAACGAATGCTTTAATGAATCTCAAATTTCTGTTTGTCAAGTTGTTCCAAAAAACGCGAGGGAATAAAGTGTAACTTCATCATTGGGGGGCTTCATCCCCCACTGATGTTAGTTGAACTTATCGCACTTCTAGCGTCCGTAAGACTCCCACCTGTAGAGGTGGGAGTCTTACGGACGATTAGAACGGGATAAACAAGAATCACGACTGACTCTAAGTATCCAACTTCACGTGCAATCCATCATATATAGTGTTCTTGTCCAGCTATATATGATGGTTGTGGAGGCTGTGCTTAAGGGGCAGTCTTTTTTAGGGGGAACATTGCATGAAGTATGCGCTTATTACGGGTGCTAGTGGTGATATTGGGCTTAGCATTGCTAAACAACTTGCCGCTGACGGGTATGGTCTTTTTTTGCATTATCATCAAAACCGGCATTCGCTTGAACAATTTGTTTCCAATACTTTAGTAAAAGAAGCGTATCTCATTCAAGCGGATCTTTCGGCGACAAATGGGGTAGAGATGCTTCTCTCCCAACTTCAGCAGCCGGTTGATGTGATTGTTCATAATTGTGGTAATAGCTATTATGGTCTTGTAACGGACATGAGTGATGAATTGGTCGCAAAAATGGTTCAGCTCCATGTGACAAGCCCGTTTTTGCTAACGAAAAAACTGCTGCCGCATATGATCTCGCAAAAAAGCGGCAATATTGTTGTTATTTCATCGATTTGGGGGTTAACAGGCGCATCGTGTGAAGTGTTGTATTCAATGGTAAAGGGTGGACAAAATACGTTCGTAAAGGCTTTGGCAAAAGAGCTTGCTCCAAGCGGCATTCGTGTTAACGCTGTTGCCCCGGGCGCCATCCATACAAAGATGTTGGATCAGTTTAATAAAGAGGAACTGGCGCAGCTTGCCGACGAAATACCGATGGGGAGAATGGGTACACCAGATGAAGTGGCAAAAGCCGTTTCGTTTTTGATTTCTAATCATGCTTCATATATTACAGGACAAATTTTATCTGTTAACGGTGGATGGTATTGTTAAGAAAATGAAATGAATCGAATAATTTCACAAAAGGTAGGCAAACTATCCTTGAATCGAATATCAAGGAGGTAGAGATCATGTCTGTTTTAGATAATTTTGAACAATGGAAGAGCTTTTTAAGCGAACGGTTAGAGCAGGCACAGCAACAAGGAATGAACAGCGAAGTGGTTTCCGATATAGCCTACCAAATCGGTGACTATTTAGCGAGACAAGTGGATCCAAAAAACCCTGAAGAACGTGTTCTTGCTGACCTTTGGAACGTCGCAGATGAACAGGAACAGCATGCAATCGCTAATGCGATGGTTAAATTAGTGCAAAGCAAAAAATAAGAAGAGAGGGGAAACCTCTCTTTTTCGTTATGTATTATCATTTTTCCTTGTTTCCTTCCAAGCTCTTTTCTGTTGCATTGAAATTCGCTATTATAGTAGTATGAATTTAGCATCATACATACGCCAATAAGAGCGATATTGGACCATCCTAGTAAAAGGGAGGAAATGACGATGGGGAAAAAAGAATGGTATTTAGAATATGAAATACATATCAATCGACCGGGGCTGTTAGGCGATATTTCTTCTCTTTTAGGGATGTTGTCCATTAATATTGTAACGATTAATGGCGTAGATGATTCGAGACGTGGAATGCTTTTGCTTTGTGATAACAATGAGCAAATTGAGCGGCTTGAATCCATTTTGCGAACAATGGATAATATAACCGTTACGAAGTTGCGCCAGCCGAAATTGCGTGATCGTTTAGCTGTTCGGCATGGGCGCTATATTCAACGCGATGCGGATGACAAAAAGACGTTTCGTTTTGTTCGCGATGAGTTAGGATTGCTTGTTGACTTTATGGCTGAGCTTTTTAAACAAGAAGGCCATAAGTTAATTGGCATCCGCGGCATGCCTCGTGTGGGGAAAACAGAATCTGTCGTTGCAGCAAGCGTTTGTGCCAATAAACGTTGGTTATTTGTATCATCGACATTGATTAAACAAACTGTTCGCAGTCAATTAATAGAAGATGAATATAATGAGAGCAATATATTCATCATTGACGCTATTGTTTCGACCCGCCGTGCAAACGAACGCCATTGGCAGCTAATTCGCGAACTAATGCGCTTGCCGACAACGAAAGTCGTTGAGCATCCAGATATTTTTGTAAGACATACAGAGTATACACTTGATGATTTTGACTATATTATTGAATTACGAAATGAACATGATGAAGAAATTACATATGATTTAATTAATGATCAGTCTTTATTTTCTGAAGATGGATTCGGAAATTTTGACTTTTAATATAAAAGATATGGAAGGTGTTCTAATTGACAGAGTTAGGTAAGCGATTGAAAGAAGCAAGAGAAGCGAAGCAAATTAGCTTAGATGAGTTACAGGAAATGACGAAAATTCAAAAACGTTATTTAATTGGGATTGAAGAAGGCAATTATGCCATCATGCCGGGAAATTTTTATGTACGTGCGTTTATTAAGCAATATGCAGAAGCTGTAGGATTAGACTCTGAACAGTTATTTGAAGAGTACAAACATGAGATTCCTAGTTCACAGCATGAGGAATTACCTGAACAACTGTCACGGGTAAAAAGCAGACAGCAACTTTCGGCGAAAACGTCGAAAATCATCGATATGCTTCCGAAGCTGCTGACGACATTATTTATTATTGGAGCAGCAGTTGTACTTTGGCTGATTATACAAAATTGGGATGTAAATGAAACATCAGAGGAAAATGTAGCAAGCAATACAACGGAAGTTGAACAATCAAAAAATTCTCCTTTAGAAGAAGCGGAGGATAAAGAGAAAAGTCAGGAAAATAAAGAGAAAAGTAAAGATCAAAAGAAAGATCAATCATCTGAACAACCTTCAGAGCAAGGAGAAAGCACCCATACATTAACGGTTATTGAGCAAAATGGAAGAGAATCAACTGTAGAGCTAACGAATACAAATCAATTTGTACTCGAAGTTGCTTCTAAGGGAACATCATGGGTTGAAGTTCGCAATGGGAAAGGCCACTCATTTTTTGCGGCTAATTTAAACGCAAATGAAACACAGCGATTTGATTTGTCGAATGAATCAGAAATTCTTGTGAAAATCGGAAAAACAACAGATGTCGAAATGAAAATTAATGGACAACCTTTTACTTATCCAGCTAATCCTAATGAGGAAGTGTTTCAAAAAATAAAAATCTTATTCAAAAAGTCGTAAGTCATCTTTGTATAGATGACTTTTATATGTTTTTTTGAGTGGAGGTCATTGGATGTGAATTTGCCAAATAAGATTACAGTAGCACGAATTATGCTTATTCCCTTTTTTCTGATCGTTATGCTTGTTCCATTTAACTGGGGGAACGTTCAAGTTGGTACGCAAATATTGCCGGTGGCTCACTTAATTGGTGCATTGATTTTTATTTTAGCTTCAACGACTGATTGGATTGATGGTTATTTTGCCCGCAAGTATAACTTAGTTACGAATTTAGGTAAGTTTTTAGATCCGCTTGCCGACAAGTTGCTTGTGTCTGCAGCGCTTATCGTACTTGTTCAGCTTGACTTGGCGCCTGCATGGATGGTGATTATTATTATTAGCCGGGAGTTTGCGGTAACAGGATTACGTCTTGTTCTTGCAGGGGAAGGGGAAGTTGTCGCCGCAAACATGTTAGGCAAAATAAAAACATGGACGCAAATTATTGCGATTTCTGCTCTTCTTCTTCACAATTTGCCATTTCAAATGATTTCATTTCCGTTTGCGAAGATTTCATTATGGGTGGCAGTATTCTTTACGATTTGGTCTGGATGGGACTATTTTGCGAAAAATAAGCATGCGTTCATCCATTCGAAATAGCTCATTAATTGGAATTGTGCCAAAGGAGGCGCCTTTATGGTGAATGCCGAAATTATTGCTGTTGGTTCAGAATTGTTGCTCGGGCAAATCGCCAATACGAATGCCCAGTTTTTATCAAAGCAAATGGCGGATTTAGGGATTAATGTATATTTTCATACAGTTGTTGGTGACAATGCGTCACGGCTTCGTAAGGCAATTGAAATCGCACAGACGCGTGCCAACTTAATTATTTTTACAGGTGGACTCGGTCCGACAAAAGATGATTTAACAAAAGAAACGATTGCCAATCTATTAAACCGCAAGCTTATTATTGATGAGGAAGCGTTGCAATCGATACGTGCTTATTTTGCACGGACAAAGCAAATAATGACAGAAAATAATGTCAAACAAGCGCTTGTATTAGAGGGAGCCGAAGTATTGAAAAATGATTATGGCATGGCTCCCGGCATGGCACTGACCATTGATGAGATTACGTATATATTGTTGCCGGGGCCCCCGAAAGAAATGCAGCCAATGTTTTTAAATTATGGACGTCCATTTCTTATGCGAAAACTCGGGCGTCATGAACGAATCGAATCTCGCGTTTTGCGGTTTTTTGGCATCGGCGAATCGCAACTAGAGACAGAAATTGAAGATTTCATTTCCCATCAGTCTAATCCAACGATCGCTCCTCTTGCTGGTGACGGAGAAGTGACGTTACGTTTGACAGCAAAGCATCATTCAAGTGCAGAAGCGCAAAAAATGCTAGACAAGACCGAACGGGCAATTTTACAAAGAATTGGTGCCTATTTTTACGGATATAATGAGGAAACTCTCTTTTCTAAAACACTTGAAAAATTACAACAACACCGTTTAACGATTGCTTCTGCAGAAAGTTTAACAGGCGGATTATTTGCCCAGCAGTTAACAGCTATACCTGGTGCATCGCAAACGATAAAGGGTGGCATCGTTTGTTATACAAATGACATTAAAAAGCGTCTCCTTCACGTTTCAGAAGAGATATTACAGATGGATGGAGCAGTAAGCGCCCCATGTGCCAGAGCTTTAGCAGAAAATGTAAGGAAGCTTTACGAATCCGATATTGGCATTAGTTTTACGGGCTTAGCTGGACCCGGCTCCCTTGAAGGAAAGCCGGTGGGAACGGTTTACATCGGCATTGCCATCCATAATGAGCCGACAGAAGTATTTTCTTTGTCTCTTGCCGGCAGTCGTGAGGCGATCCGCATGCGTACAGCAAAATATGGAGCTTACTATCTCTTAAAAAAACTAGCAGTACACTCATAAGAATCTGACACCCTCTGAAACTTTTATTGATTGCAGAGGGGTCAGATTTTTTTACTTTTCCTCAGCTGTTCTCTTAGTGAAGGAGAAAATTGGTTTGTTCCCCATTAAAAGATAGAAAACAAACGAATAAATGTTCGATTTTTTACTTGGCAAATGAAACAAAAAGCGATATATTATAATTAGTTCAGAGATAAAAGGAGGAAATCTAGTGAACGATCGTCAAGCTGCCTTAGAGCAGGCGTTAAAACAAATTGAGAAACAATTTGGTAAAGGCTCAATTATGAAGCTGGGAGAGCAGACAGACCGTCAAATTTCTACGGTGTCAAGCGGCTCTCTAGCGTTAGATATCGCTTTGGGTGTTGGCGGTTATCCGCGCGGACGTATCATTGAAATTTATGGTCCAGAATCTTCTGGTAAAACGACAGTAGCACTGCATGCCATTGCTGAAGTACAAAAACTAGGCGGACAAGCTGCGTTCATAGATGCAGAGCATGCGCTCGATCCGATTTATGCTCAAAAACTAGGCGTTAATATTGATGAATTACTTCTTTCACAACCAGACACGGGTGAACAAGCATTAGAAATTGCGGAAGCATTAGTGAGAAGTGGTGCGGTAGACATTATCGTAATTGACTCTGTTGCTGCGCTTGTACCGAAGGCAGAAATTGAAGGAGAAATGGGAGACTCTCATGTCGGATTGCAAGCCCGCCTCATGTCACAAGCGTTACGTAAGTTATCAGGTGCTATTAATAAATCCAAAACAATTGCCATCTTTATTAACCAAATTCGTGAAAAAGTGGGAGTTATGTTTGGAAACCCAGAGACAACACCTGGTGGTCGCGCGTTAAAATTCTATGCTTCTGTTCGTCTGGAAGTGCGTCGTGCTGAGCAAATTAAGCAAGGCAACGATATGGTAGGAAACAAAACAAAAATTAAAGTGGTTAAAAACAAAGTGGCACCGCCATTTAGAACTGCGGATGTGGATATTATGTACGGTGAAGGCATTTCCCGTGAAGGCGAAATTATCGACATGGGTTCAGAGTTAGACATCATTCAAAAGAGCGGTTCTTGGTATTCTTATAAGGACGAGCGACTTGGCCAAGGACGCGAGAACGCCAAACAATTCCTAAAAGAAAACCCAGAAATTATGGAAGAAATCGCTCAAGAAATTCGCAAAAAATATGGTGTGAGTGCTTCTGTGTCTGCTGTGGATACGGAACAACAACAAGAAGAGTTAGACTTCCTTGAGGAATAATAGTTGGCACGGAGAGAAGAGACAGTTTAAATTGTCTCTTCTCTTTTTTATCATTTTAAAAAGATTCTGTCATATTTAACGGCATAATAAGAGACAGACCTTGACAATAAATTTTACCACCTTTAAAATTAACATGTATATTTTACTAATTTTTAAGCGGCTTTGAACCGGGCTGATCAGGACGAGAATGTGGCTGTTTGGCTGCTTGTCCATGAAAGTCTTGTGGAATAAGAGTGGATGTCTGTGTGAAGGTATAGAAGAAGCTCTTTAGTACACAAGAACCTGCCGGCTTTAGTCGTGCAGAGGTTCAGATTTTATTGTTATTGACAATGTGAAACGCCTTTGTGCTGTATGTTGAAATCTTGTAACAATGTACATGCCGACATTGATTTAGCAACTAATAAGTTCATAGCAAGAGGAGGTGAAATGGATGGGTATTGGTGCAATCATCTCCGCTTTGCTTGCCTTAATCGTCGGTGCAGTTGTTGGCTTTTTTGTTCGTAAATCCATTGCTGAAGCAAAAATTGGCGGCGCACAAATGGCTGCAAACCAAATTATTGAAGAAGCGAAACGTGAAGCTGATGCGCTGAAAAAAGAAGCTTTGCTGGAAGCGAAGGATGAAATTCACAAACTTCGTACAGAGGCAGAACAGGAAATTCGCGATCGAAGAAGTGAGCTGCAAAAACAAGAAAACCGTTTATTACAAAAAGAAGAGAATCTTGATAGAAAGGAAGAGACTCTTAATAAGCGTGAAGCACTTTTAGAGAAGAAAGAGGATTCTCTTAACGAAAGACAACAGCATATTGAACAGATGGAAAGCAAAGTGGAAGAACTCGTTCAGAAAGAGCAAGCAGAACTGGAGCGCATTTCTAGCTTATCGCGCGAAGAAGCAAGACAAATTATTTTAGAGCGTGTTGAAAAAGAACTTTCACACGAAATGGCCTTAATGATTAAGGAAGCAGAAATGCGCGCGAAAGAAGAAGCAGATAAGAAGGCGAAAGAGATTTTATCTCTCGCAATACAACGCTGTGCTGCTGATCATGTAGCTGAAACAACCGTTTCAGTTGTAAACTTGCCAAACGATGAAATGAAAGGCCGCATCATTGGACGTGAAGGTCGCAACATACGCACGCTCGAGACGCTAACAGGAATCGACCTCATTATTGACGATACTCCTGAAGCGGTGATTTTGTCTGGCTTTGATCCGATTCGTCGCGAAACAGCTAGACTTGCTTTAGATAAACTTGTTCAAGATGGACGTATTCATCCGGCTCGAATTGAAGAGATGGTTGAAAAAGCGAGACGTGAAGTGGATGAGCATATCCGTGAAGTCGGGGAACAAACGACATTTGAAGTTGGTGTTCACGGGCTGCATCCAGACCTCATTAAAATTTTAGGTCGTTTAAAATTCCGGACAAGCTACGGACAAAATGTTTTAAAGCACTCAATGGAAGTTGCGTTTTTAGCAGGATTGATGGCTGCCGAGTTAGGCGAGGACGAAATGTTGGCGAGACGTGCCGGTTTGCTTCATGATATTGGAAAGGCGATTGATCATGAAGTAGAAGGAAGCCACGTTGAAATCGGAGTTGAGTTAGCAACAAAATATAAAGAACATCCGGTTGTGATTAATAGTATCGCTTCACATCATGGCGATACGGAACCAACGTCGGTTATTGCTGTATTAGTCGCTGCGGCTGATGCACTATCAGCAGCACGACCAGGGGCACGGAGCGAAACGTTAGAAAACTATATTCGCCGACTTGAAAAGCTTGAAGAAATTGCTGAATCGTATGAAGGAGTCGAAAAATCTTATGCGATTCAAGCAGGACGTGAAGTGCGCATCATGGTAAAACCTGATGCGATCGATGATTTAGAGGCACATCGTCTAGCACGAGATATTCGTAAGCGCATTGAAGAAGAACTCGATTATCCAGGGCATATTAAAATTACTGTTATTCGTGAAACGAGAGCGGTTGAATATGCAAAATAAAGTGGCGATATGGCCACTTTATTTTTTTGATGTAGCATTGTCAAATACAGCGTTTTGTGCCAAACTGAGATACATAAGCGGAAATTTAAGATTAGAAAGGGTCATAAGATGAAACTGTTATTTATTGGCGATGTAGTTGGCTCACCAGGACGGAAAATGATTGAGCAGTATCTTCCAAAATTAAAAGCGAAACATAAGCCGAATGTCATTATTATTAATGGGGAAAATGCGGCAGGAGGCAAAGGAATTACAGAGAAGATTTATCGCGGTTTTATTGAACTTGGGGCCCATGCGATCACACTTGGTAACCATGCATGGGACAATCGTGAAATTTTTGAATTTATTGAAGATGCAAAAGTATTGGTTCGTCCAGCTAATTTGCCTGATGAAGCACCTGGAAAAGGAATCGTTTACGTTCAGATTGACGGTATGGAGGTTGCCGTTATTAACTTACAAGGAAGAACGTTTTTGCCAGCGATTGACTGTCCGTTTAAGAAAGCGGATGCCCTTATTGCTGAAGCTTCACAGCGCACACCGGTTATTTTCGTTGATTTTCATGCGGAAGCAACGAGTGAAAAACAAGCAATGGGTTGGTATTTAGATGGGCGTGTTTCGGCAGTAGTTGGTACGCATACACATGTGCAGACAGCAGACAACCGAATATTGCCAAAAGGAACAGCGTATATTACAGATGTTGGGATGACAGGACCGTATGATGGAATACTAGGAGTCGAACGTGAAGCCGTTTTGAAGAAATTTTTAACGGCTCTTCCCGTTCGCTTTGAAGTGACAGCAGGAAGAAGTCAACTCAATGGGGTCATTATAGATATTGACTCGAAAAGCGGCCGGGCAAAATCAATTGAACGAATCATGATCAATGATGATCATCCATATTTCGATTAATTTTCCTCCTATTAAGAATTTTTAAAAAATATTTTACGTTCAAGCAGGAATATTAGCAAAAAATAGGGAATATAGTAACAATGGAAATCAATCATATTGAATCAACCATTGTAGAACATAAGGAGGAACTAGGAATGGAAATATTAAAAGTTTCAGCAAAGTCTAATCCTAATTCTGTAGCAGGTGCACTTGCTGGAGTATTGCGCGAAAGAGGCGCAGCCGAAATCCAAGCAATCGGTGCAGGTGCATTAAACCAAGCCGTTAAGGCAGTAGCGATTGCACGAGGATTTGTGGCACCTAGTGGAGTTGACCTCATTTGTATTCCTGCGTTTACGGACATCCAAATCGATGGCGAAGAGCGTACAGCGATTAAATTAATTGTTGAGCCGCGCTAATCGAACAATGATATGGGGAACTGAGAGGCTGACCTAAAGCAAGTGTCAGACCCCACAACCATAGGAATCATGCTTGGAAAGAGCATGATTCCTGTGTATTGTGCGTGAGGTCAGACATTTAAAGGGGTCAGCCCCTTCTTTTTATGATGAGGAGGAGAGTCGAATGAGGCTGTTTGATGCACATTGTGATGTGTTGCTGAAGCTTTGGCTTAATCGTTCTCTATCGTTTCATGATGATCCATCGCTTCATGTTACCTGGAGCTCATTGCAACAAGCAAATGGAAAAGTGCAATGTTTTGCGATATACATACCACAAAATGTGTATCCGGAATCACGCTTTACCGTTGCGTTAGAAATGGTTGATCTTTTTTTTGAAGAAGTCATTGGCAATTTCCCTAATATGAAATTTGTTCGTTCAAAAAGCGATATATCCTCACTGGGTCCAAATGAAATTGGCGCAATGTTAACGTTGGAAGGATGTGATGCAATAGGAGAAAGTCTTGTCAAATTAAAAACATTGCTTCGTCTTGGCGTATCTTCTGTTGGTTTGACATGGAATTACGCCAATTCGGTAGCGGATGGAGCATGGGAAGAGCGGGGAGCAGGGCTAAGCAATTTTGGAAAGCAAGTTGTTCATGTATTAAACGAAGCAAAATGTTGGGTGGATGTGTCCCATTTGTCTGAAAAAGGCTTTTGGGATGTAATAGAAATGGCCGATTATCCAATTGCCTCCCACTCTAATGCGTATGCGCTATGTGCTCATCCACGTAATTTGCGCGATGAGCAAATTTGGGCGTTAATTAAAAAAAATAGTGTGATAGGTATTACGTTTGTTCCATCATTTGTTAGACAAGATAAGCATCCTGCTACAATTACAGATGTGTTGCGGCATCTTGATTACATTTGTTCACTCGGTGGCTCGCGTCACGTTGGATTCGGTTCTGATTTTGATGGCATCGATGAAACGGTGATTGGATTAGAAAATTTTAAATGCTATGAAAATCTAATTAATGAACTGCAAAAACATTATTCAGAAACAGATGTCCAACGCTTTCTATTCGATAATTTTTATGACCGTTTGCCGCGTTGACGAAAAAAACACTTATAGCAAAAAAATGTCTAATATTTTTAGATAAAGGGTTGCATTTTTTTTCCGATGGGTCTAGAATTAAAGCGTTTAGTATATTCCAATATGATGGAATTTTTAGAATAAAATCATAAGTTTAAATTCTAGTGATTTTATCAGAAAAGTGCTAAACTTATAAACGAACAATATTTGTTACTACTGATGGATTTTAAAGGGGTGTAAGAAATGATTAGTCAACTTTCATGGAAAGTTGGAGGACAACAAGGGGAAGGTATTGAAAGTACCGGTGAAATATTCTCCATTGCGTTAAACCGATTAGGCTATTACTTATACGGATACCGCCATTTCTCTTCCCGGATCAAAGGCGGACATACAAACAATAAAATTCGTGTAAGTACAACACAAGTTCGTTCCATTGCTGACGATCTTGATATATTGGTAGCGTTTGATCAAGAAACGATTGATTTTAACTTCCATGAGCTGCGCGATGGAGGTATTGTCATTGCCGACGCGAAGTTTAATCCGACTATTCCAGAAGGTACAAACGTGACTTTGTATGCGGTTCCATTTACAGAAATTGCCTCGAACTTAGGAACAGCATTAATGAAAAACATGGTTGCTGTCGGGGCTTCGAGCGCGGTACTTGACCTTGATATTGAAGTATATCAAGAAGTGGTACAAGAAATATTTGGTCGCAAAGGGCAGCAAGTTGTTGAGAAAAACATGGAAGCGATTCGCGCTGGCGCTGAGTTTATGAAAGAACAACTTGGCGATAACATACAAACAATGAAACTTGAAAAAGCGGATGGCAAAAAGCGCATGTTCATGATTGGAAATGACGCGATCGCTTTAGGAGCCATTGCCGGCGGTGCCCGCTTTATGGCTGCATATCCAATTACTCCGGCATCTGAAATCATGGAATACTTAATTAAAAAGCTTCCAGCATTAGGTGGCGCTGTCATTCAAACAGAAGACGAAATCGCTGCTTGTACGATGGCGATCGGCGCGAATTATGCTGGTGTGCGCGCATTAACCGCATCTGCTGGACCAGGGCTTTCATTAATGATGGAAGCAATCGGTCTTGCTGGTATTACAGAAACTCCGATTGTCATTGTTGATACACAACGCGGTGGTCCAAGTACGGGATTGCCTACAAAACAAGAGCAATCTGACTTAATGGCAATGATTTACGGAACGCATGGCGAAATTCCGAAAATTGTTATGGCGCCAAGTACAGTGCAAGAAGCATTCTATGATATGGTTGAAGCGTTCAACCTTGCAGAGGAATATCAATGCCCTGTTATCGTTCTATCTGACTTACAGCTCTCATTAGGAAAGCAAACAGTAGAACCGCTTGAATATGATAAAATTGAGATTCGCCGCGGTAAATTAGTGACAGGTGAATTACCGCCGCTTGACAACAAAGAATATTTTAAGCGATATGAAGTCACAGAGGATGGTATCTCTCCACGCGTTCTACCAGGAATGCCTAACGGTATTCATCACGTAACAGGTGTAGAACATGCGGAAACAGGAAAACCATCTGAATTAGCATCCAATCGTAAAGCGCAAATGGATAAACGTTTGCGTAAATTGAAAAACATTCAATTCAACACACCAGTTCACAAAAACGTTAAACACGAAGAAGCAGATGTATTAATCGTGGGCTTTAACTCTACGCGCGGTGCCATTGAAGAAGCAATGGAACGTTTAGAGTTAGACGGCTTAAAAGTAAACCATGCGCATGTTCGTCTCATTCATCCATTCCCAACGGACGAGATGTTACCATTAGTACAATCAGCGAAGAAAGTGGTCGTTGTTGAACAAAACGCAACAGGCCAGCTTGCTAACATTATTAAGATGAATGTAGGACATGCTGATAAGATTTACAGCGTCTTGAAATATGACGGTAATCCGTTCTTGCCACACGAAGTTTATACAAAATGCAAGGAGTTGTTATAAAAATGGCGACATTTAAAGATTTCCGTAATGACGTTAAACCGAACTGGTGTCCAGGCTGTGGTGACTTCTCTGTACAAGCGGCGATTCAGCGCGCAGCAGCTAACGTTGGTTTAGAGCCGCATCAATTGGCGATCATTTCAGGTATCGGATGTTCGGGGCGTATTTCTGGTTACGTTCATTCGTACGGTTTCCACGGCATTCACGGTCGCGCTTTGCCAATTGCGCAAGGGGTGAAGATGGCCAACCGCGATTTGACCGTTATTGCTGCAGGTGGTGACGGTGATGGTTTTGCAATCGGTATGGGCCATACGATTCATGCGATTCGCCGTAACATTGATATTACGTATATTGTCATGGACAACCAAATTTACGGCTTAACAAAAGGACAAACATCCCCACGCAGTGATGTTGGCTTTAAGACAAAAAGTACGCCGCAAGGTTCCGTAGAGCCTGCGTTATCGATTATGGAAATGGCATTGAGCGCGGGTGCAACATTTGTGGCACAAAGTTTCTCAAGTGACTTAAAAGAATTGACATACCTAATTGAAGAAGGAATTAAGCATAAAGGATTCTCTTTAATTAACGTATTTAGCCCATGTGTAACATACAACAAAGTGAACACATATGATTGGTTTAAAGAAAACCTTACTAGCCTCAGCAAGATTGAAGGCTACGATCCATCTGACCGCATGATGGCCATGCAGACATTAATGAAGCATAAAGGTCTTGTAACAGGGCTTATTTATCAAAACAAAGAGCAAAAATCTTATCAAGAACTTATTCACGGATACAGTGAAACACCGCTTGCTCATGCCGAGCTTAAATTAAGCAAAGAGAAATTTGACGAGTTTATCGTGGAATTCATGTAATGGAAAAAACAACTCTCAGACAGGACTTGCCTGTTTGAGAGTTGTTTTGTTAATATAAAGTGTTGCGGAAAAAACAAGTTCTGCAACCAATCATCATCTTTTTACGAGTACGCAAGTTGTGCAAGTTATGAAAAATTAGTGAAGATGGCAATTTCTATTGTTTAAAATGGTCTATAATTATATACTATGATAATGTGTATATGTATATGCATTTTTATGCTTGGATAGAAAGGAGATTTTTATGAACGAAAAACAACGTCTAGAACAAACAGGTCAAATTAAAACAGCGGATTATCCAACGGACAAAAAATCCGTTCTGGATGTACAGGAAAATTTAAATCGTCTCAAGCAAAAAACAAGTAAAGATTATGAAAAATATTTTTCAACAGTCTTTATCCCACCGAATTTAAAAGAAGCAAAAAAACGCGGAAAAGAAGAAGTCAAATATCATAAAGATTTCACCATTCCAGAAGAATTAAAAGGAATGGGAATCGGCCGCAAGTTCTACATTCGCACATATGGCTGTCAAATGAACGAACATGATACAGAAGTCATGGCCGGTATCTTTATGGCGTTAGGTTATGAGCCGACAGACAATCCAGAAGATGCAAATGTTATTCTTTTAAATACATGTGCGATTCGTGAAAACGCTGAAAACAAAGTATTTGGCGAAATCGGTCACTTAAAGCCGCTTAAGCAAAAAAATCCTGATCTTTTACTCGGTGTTTGCGGCTGTATGTCACAAGAAGAATCGGTTGTCAACAAAATTTTGAAACAGTTCCAATATGTGGATATGATCTTCGGTACGCATAACATTCACCGCTTGCCATATATCTTAAAAGAAGCGTACATGTCAAAAGAAATGGTTGTCGAAGTATGGTCAAAAGAAGGAGACGTTATCGAGAACCTTCCAAAGGTACGCAAAGGTAACATTAAAGCATGGGTTAATATTATGTACGGCTGTGACAAATTCTGTACGTACTGTATCGTCCCTTATACGCGCGGGAAAGAGCGCAGCCGTCGTCCGGAAGATATTATTCAAGAAGTGCGCCATTTAGCAGCGCAAGGCTACAAGGAAATCACGCTTCTTGGACAAAACGTGAATGCCTACGGTAAAGACTTTACTGACATGAAATACGGTTTAGGCGACTTAATGGATGAGCTTCGTAAAATTGATATTGCTCGCATTCGTTTCACGACAAGCCATCCGCGTGATTTTGACGACCGCTTAATCGAAGTGTTAGCAAAAGGTGGAAACCTTGTTGAGCACATTCACTTACCAGTACAATCTGGAAGCACAGAAATTTTAAAATTAATGGCTCGTAAATATACGCGTGAGCAATATTTAGAACTTGTGCGCAAAATTAAAGCAGCGATTCCGGATGTTTCCTTAACAACGGACATTATTGTCGGCTTCCCGAACGAAACAGAAGAACAATTTGAAGAAACATTATCACTATACCGTGAAGTTGAGTTCGATTCTGCGTACACGTTCATCTACTCACCGCGTGAAGGCACACCAGCGGCGAAAATGGTTGACAATGTGCCGATGGAAGTGAAAAAAGAGCGCCTTCAACGTTTAAACGCCCTTGTAAACGAAATTTCTGCGAAAAAATTGAAGGAATATGAGGGTAAGATTGTCGAAGTGTTAGTAGAAGGTGAAAGTAAAAACAATCCAGACGTACTTGCCGGCTACACTCGTAAAAATAAACTTGTTAACTTTACTGGTCCAAAATCAGCGATTGGTAAACTTGTAAAGGTGCGCATCACTGAAGCAAAAACATGGACATTGAACGGAGAAATGGTAGAAGAAGCGATTGAGGTGAAATAAGATGGCAAAATATACAAAAGATGATATTGTTGCTCGCGCAAAAGAATTGGCAAAAATGATTGCGGAAACAGAAGAAGTTGACTTTTTTAAAAAAGCGGAAGAAAAAATTAATCAAAACGAAAAAGTGCGCAGCATGATTAACAAAATTAAATCTTTGCAAAAGCAGGCTGTGAACTTTCAGCATTATGGCAAACATGAAGCGCTCAAAAAAGTAGAAGCAGAAATTGATGCGATTTATGAAGAGCTTTCACAAATCCCGATTGTTGAAGAATTTAAGCAATCACAAATAGAAGTGAACGATTTATTGCAATTAGTCGCTTCTACCATTTCCCAAACCGTAACGGATGAAATCATCGTTTCAACAGGCGGTGACGTGTTGCGCGGAGAAACTGGCGCACAAATGAAAAACGGTCATTGCGGTAGCTGCCATTAAGAAAAAAGACGTCTCTTAATAGTAAATAGTTCTGTTTTTGTGGAGAAACATTAGAAACGGTATATGAAATAGCAGACCAAATAGCAACTAAAATGGTCTGCTATTTTTTATTGGTATATCAGCGTTTTTAATAATAAACAAGCCAAAAATAACATAGCAAATAGCATACCCCATTTAACAAAGTGGCAATGACTATTGTCACCGTGAGAATTAGGGTGCTAATTTCAATGTTATTCGTAAAATACTTTTTAAAACACGCAAATGAAATCGTCATTTTATATTAAAATGAATATAAGAGTGTGAAGAAATGTACTTAAGCTAACGAAACAGATTAGTTGAAGAAGTTATAAATTGAATAGATTAAAGTAATAGAGCATTTCTTTGTAATGAGGAATGCTTTTTATCTTTGTCTAAAATTAAAAGGATATTTCTATAAAACAATAAAAATATAATAAAAATAAATAATAATTTATTGTGGAACGATAAAATGCGTATTAAAATCAAATTAACAATAAAATTAACAATAAATAAGTGAGGTGCTTTTTATGAAACAAGGAACAACATTGTTTTTAAAAATAGCTGTTTTTATTATCGGAACTCCAGTTCTTGCTTTATGTATATTTGGGTTGCCTATGTTAGCTAAAGAAGCAGCAGAAAGTAATTCGGAGTTCGCTTATGTACTATATGGCTTTTTAATAGTTATGTATGTATCGGCGATACCATTTTTCTTCGCTCTGTATCAGGCTTTTAAACTTTTAAGTTATATTGACAAGAATAAAGCTTTCTCGGAATTATCTGTAAAGGCTTTAAAGAATATAAAATACTGTGCCATCACAATCAGTATCTTGTATGTGCCAGGTTTGCCACTCTTCTATCTCATGGCGGAGGTAGACGACGCCCCAGGTATCATACTACTCGGATTGGTCATTATTTTTGCTTCAACGATTATTGCAGTCTTTGCTGCTGTTCTTCAAAGGCTTTTACAAGAAGCCATCGATATAAAATCAGAAAATGATTTAACGATCTGAGGTGAAAACAATGGCAATTATAATCAATATTGATGTAATGTTGGCTAAAAGGAAAATGAGCCTTACAGAACTTTCGGAGAGGGTTGGAATAACGATGGCTAATCTTTCTATATTGAAAAATGGAAAGGCAAAAGCGATTCGATTATCAACTTTAGATGCGATTTGTAAGGCTTTAGAATGTCAGCCTGGAGATATTTTAGAATACAAAAGTGACGAAGATAGTCAGGGATAATACCAATCTTCAACTAACGCGGGTTAGTTGAACAAGACCAACACTATAAAGTTAAAACGCTTGGGGTTCTTTGAAATACCCCAAGCGTTTTTATGTTTTAATTATATTGTTATTGTGCCTGTTATTTAATGTGTCATTTACACTGTTATTTAGCTTTTTCTCCACATTATCAGAACTACTTATCTTAATAGGGGCGTCTTTTTTGTTATTCAGAACATACAAATGGAGTATAAATTGAACATTGTTTTCTATTAAAAAATTGGATTCCAAAGCGATTTTCTAAAAATAGGAACATAATATTTGAGTAAACTCGCATACAATGAACTATACGGAATTATTCATAAAATTATGTGCACATTAGGCGGATAACCAGCATAGGATGAAATGAAGATTCATTTGAGGAGGGTTTGCTCATATGTCTGAATACAGAGAAATTATTACAAAGGCAGTTGTTGCCAAAGGCCGTAAATTTACGCAGTCAACGCATACCGTTTCCGCACAGCATCGGCCAACGAGCATTTTAGGTTGTTGGATTATTAATCACCGTTATGATGCAAAGAAAAGCGATCGCAATGTAGAAATTCATGGTTACTACGATATTAACGTTTGGTATTCGTATAGTGACAACACAAAAACAGAAGTAGTAACGGAAACAGTGGGTTATACAGATGTTGTGAGATTAAAATATCGTGATGATGATATTATTAATGACGACCAAGAAGTTATGGCCCGCGTCATTCAGCAACCGAATTGTTTAGAATGTACAATATCACCAAATGGCAACAAAGTTGTTGTCCAAGTAGAAAGAGAGTTTATTGCTGAAGTGATCGGTGAAACAAAAGTATGGGTTGCTGTCAATCCGAATGCGAGCGAAGAAGATGATGATGACTTTGATTACGACGATGTTGATGATGCGGAATTAGAAGATTTAAATCCAGATTTGTTGCTTGGTGATGAAGAATAAAGAGGCTGTCCAATAAGTGCCTGACCTCACAATATAGATTCGTACTTATCAAACGTAATGTACGATATATTGTAGTTGTGAGGTTTGGCACTTTGCCTTTGAGACAGCCTCTTTTTTTTGTGTACATAACTTGACTTTATGAATCTTTTCTTTATACAACATCAGTAGAAAATTGTTGAAGTATGTTATAATAAAGAAGCTAAATGTAAGATTTAAAATGTTGGAGGAATAATATGGCTACATATACGCCAATGATACAGCAATATTTACAGATTAAGGCACAATATCAAGATGCCTTTTTATTTTTTCGACTTGGAGATTTTTATGAGATGTTTTTTGAAGATGCTGTGAAAGCAGCACAGGAGCTTGAAATTACGTTAACAAGCCGGGATGGCGGAACAGAAGAACGTATTCCTATGTGTGGTGTCCCGTATCATTCCGCTCAAGGGTATATTGAACAATTAATTGCTAAAGGATACAAGGTTGCTATTTGTGAACAAGTAGAGGACCCAAAGGCAGCAAAAGGAGTTGTCCGCCGCGAAGTTGTGCAGCTGATCACTCCTGGGACTGTGATGGAAGGAAGAGGATTAGAAGAAAAGGAGAATAACTATTTAGCAACGATTACAGAATTTGAGGATGGTACTTATGGCTTTGCCTATACAGACTTATCGACCGGGGAAAACCGTATTACGATGCTTTCCTCATTTGAAGAGGTCCTCAATGAAATTTACTCGATTGGAACAAGAGAAATTGTTGTTTCTTCGCAGTTTTCCGAAGAGGCAAGTCAGAAAATAAAAGAGCGTTACGATGTAACCATTTCCTATGAGGAGGAAACAACGGTTGCGGAAGCATTTCAAGCGGTCATTCGTTCACTTGAGCAGGACAAGTTAAAAATAACGTTCGCCCGCTTGTTAAACTATTTAGTAAAGACGCAAAAGAGAAGCCTTGATCATTTGCAAGCAGTGCAAGTTTATCAAGTCAATCAATATATGAAAATCGACTTATATTCCAAACGGAACCTCGAACTGACGGAAACGATTCGCTCAAAAGGAAGAAAAGGTTCTCTTTTATGGCTCTTAGATGAAACGATAACGGCGATGGGTGGACGCTTGCTGAAACAATGGATTGACCGCCCGCTTTTAGACCGCAAAAAAATCGAACGCCGTCTGAATATGGTTGAGACGTTCATGCGTCATTATTTTGAACGTCAAGAATTGCGCGATTTGCTTCGTGAAGTGTATGACTTAGAGCGTTTAGCAGGACGGGTTGCCTATGGAAATGTGAATGCCCGCGACCTTATTCAATTAAAAAAATCGCTCCAGCAAATACCGGCTATACAAGCGGTGATAAAAAGGCTGGAGAATGAAGAAGCACAAGCGCTGGCAGAAAAAATTGACCCATGTACAGAGCTTGTTGATTTATTAGAAAAATCCATTCAAGACAACCCACCGCTATCCGTTAAAGAAGGCGATATTATTAAAGACGGGTATAATAAGACACTGGATGAGTACCGTGATGCGAGTCGAAACGGTAAATCATGGATTGCTCAACTCGAAAGCAAAGAAAGGGAATTGACAGGAATTAAATCATTAAAAATTGGGTATAATCGTGTGTTCGGCTATTACATCGAAGTAACAAAAGCGAACCTTCACTTATTGCCAGAAGGACGATATGAACGAAAACAGACGTTAGCGAATGCGGAGCGTTTTATTACACAAGAATTAAAAGAAAAAGAAGCGCTTATTTTAGAGGCGGAAGAAAAAAGCGTTGAACTTGAATATCAATTGTTTGTAGAAATTCGTGAGCAAGTGAAACAATTTATCCCGCGCCTTCAAAAATTAGCAAAAATCATTAGCCAGCTCGATGTCTTGCAATGCTTTGCAACCGTGAGCGAAGAGCGTCACTACGTAAAACCGCACTTCTCTGAAAACAGGGAATTGTTCATAAAAGACGGCCGTCACCCAGTAGTTGAAAAAGTTCTTTCTTCCCAAACTTATGTGCCAAATGACTGTTATATGAATGAAGAACGTGAAATGTTGCTTATTACAGGACCGAACATGTCCGGAAAAAGCACCTATATGCGACAAATTGCACTTACCGCCATCATGGCGCAAATCGGTTGTTTTGTTCCGGCCGATGAAGCCGTATTGCCAATTTTTGACCAAGTGTTTACGCGGATTGGTGCGGCAGATGACTTAGTTTCTGGACAAAGTACGTTCATGGTTGAAATGTTAGAAGCGCGTAACGCTATTGTTCATGCTACCCAAAACAGTCTCATCTTGTTTGATGAAATTGGTCGCGGTACGTCCACCTATGATGGAATGGCATTAGCGCAGGCGATTATTGAGTATATTCATAATAATATTGGTGCAAAAACGTTGTTTAGTACACATTACCATGAATTGACGGTATTGGAACAATCCTTGAACAAATTAAAGAATGTTCATGTAAGCGCGATCGAGGAAAACGGAAAGGTCGTATTTCTTCATAAAATTAAAGAAGGGCCGGCGGATAAAAGCTATGGCATTCATGTTGCGGAGTTAGCGGAATTGCCACGTGAGTTAATCACTCGCGCACAGGAAATTTTAGCAGATTTAGAGCAAAACGGTGAGAAGCCGAAACAGCCGATCGTTCATGAAGAAACACAACAATTCGAGCAATTAAGCATGTTCGTAGAAGAAACATCAAAAGAACAAGAAAAAGAAAAGCTGTTTTCGAAAAAAGAAAAAGAAACGATTAAGCTGATCCAATCGCTCGACTTACTTGATATGACTCCGCTTGAAGCGATGAATAAGCTGTATGAAATTCAAAAAATGTTAAAGTGATGAGCAAGGAGGTGGGACAATGGGGAAAATCCGTAAGCTCGACGATCATCTGTCTAATAAAATCGCAGCTGGGGAGGTTGTCGAGCGCCCAGCTTCTGTTGTCAAAGAGCTTGTTGAAAATGCGATTGACGCTGGAAGCACCGTTATCGAAGTGGAGCTGGAAGAAGCAGGACTTGCAAAAATACGCGTCATTGATAACGGCGAAGGAATCGAGGAAGATGACTGTTTAACAGCATTTGAACGGCATGCAACGAGCAAAATTAAAGACGAAGCAGATTTGTTTCGCATTCGCACGCTCGGCTTTCGCGGTGAGGCGCTCCCGAGTATTGCTTCTGTTTCTGAATTAGAAATGAAAACGAGCACAGGCAATGGTCCGGGAACGTTTGTCATGCTTAAAGGTGGTCAACTGATCAAGCACGAACGGACAAACAGCCGAAAGGGAACAGAGATTACTGTTTCGAACTTGTTTTTTAATACACCTGCGCGCTTAAAATATATGAAAACGGTGCATACGGAGCTTGGGCATGTGACAGATTTGCTGAACCGTCTTGCTCTTGCTCACCCGAACATTTCCTTTCGCTTAAAACATAATGGTAAACAGCTATTATATACAAACGGAAACGGTGACGTGCGGCAAGTATTAGCAGCTATTTATGGTGTAGAAATAGCGAAAAAAATGATTCCACTTCATGCCGAATCCCTTGACTTTGTCATTGACGGTTATATTTCGCTGCCGGAAGTGACACGGGCGTCGCGAAATTATATATCAACGATTGTAAATGGACGGTATGTAAAAAACTTTCCGCTAATGAAGGCTATTGAAGTAGGCTACCATACATTGTTGCCAATCGGTCGCTATCCGATCGCCTTTTTAAATATACAGATGGACCCGATTCTTGTTGATGTCAATGTTCATCCCGCGAAGCTTGAAGTTCGTTTCAGTAAGGAAGCAGAATTAAACGAGCTTGTCGAAGCAGCTATACGCCAAGCGTTTCAGGAGAAAACATTAATACCGGAAATGCCGTTGAAGCGCGCGGAGAAACGAAAATCAGAACAACAGGCGTTTACATTTGAGCATGTCGTCAACGAGCCCGCAGTGTCTAAATCGGCTCCTGTCACATTAGTAGAAAAGAACGAGTATACGCTAGCGGCTTTAGAAGAAGAAAAAGAGGAAAAACCATTCGAAGATGATGTCAAGGCACAGGAAGAGTCTTATTATGATGAGAACATAGAGAATATCGAGCCAGAATATAGCCAAATGGAAGAACCTGAGGAAGAAACGGAAGAAATCGCTGAAAGAATCCCGCCGCTGTACCCGATTGGGCAAATGCACGGCACCTATATTTTAGCGCAAAATGAGAATGGGTTATACATCATTGACCAACATGCCGCCCAAGAGCGGATTAAATACGAATATTTTCGTGAAAAGGTTGGCGAAGTGACGAACGAAGTACAAGAGCTGCTTGTACCGCTCACGTTCCAATATTCAACAAATGAATATTTGCTGATTGACGCGCATCGGGAAGAATTAGCGAAATGCGGTGTTTTCTTAGAACCGTTCGGACACAACAGCTTTATTGTCCGCTCGCATCCGCAATGGTTCCCGAAAGGTGAGGAAGCTGCCATTATCGAAGAGATGATTGAACAAGTCTTAACGATGAAAAAAGTGGATCTAAAACAACTCCGCGAAGAAGCGGCGATTTTAATGAGCTGCAAACAATCGATCAAAGCGAACCAGCATTTACGGAATGATGAAATTTTCGCATTGCTGGAATCGCTTCGTAAAACGTCTGACCCGTTCACATGTCCGCACGGCCGGCCAATTATCATCCATTTTTCGACGTATGAACTGGAGAAGATGTTTAAGCGGGTGATGTAGCACGGGATTTTTGACATTAAAATTGATTTTGCCCACCATTTGTCCACCTAATTATTTAAATATGATTCTAATTTTAATATACTCTCTTTTTCGTATTTTTTTGTAATGTGAAGGTAAACATCAGCTGTCATATTATAGAAGCATGACCCAATCGCTCGTTCACAAATTTAACATCTGCACCACTTTCCAGTAGCATAATGGCATGTGTATGCTGTAATCCATGCGGAGAAATGTGGTGCAGATTGGTTTTTTTAAAAATAGAATCTATCACTTTATTAACACCAAAGGGACCTATTTCTGTTCCATTAGGACAAGTAATAACATAGTTGGAATCACGATAGTTTGGACCGTATTTTATTTTGTTTTTCTTTTGCCACGTTCTATACGCCTTTAGTTCTGAAGCTAAGGTGTTATCAATTCCAATAGTACGAATACTTGATTTTGTTTTTGGGGGCTTAACACCATATTCATTTCTCGATTTTGTTATGTGGATTTCTTTTTTTCAAGGTCAATATCATCCCAAGTCAAAGCAAGCATTTCCCTTTTTCTCATTCCTGTCCGAACTAGCAGGGAAACAATGATATAATGATGAAAAGGTGCTTGTTTTGCTGCTTTCATAAAGACAGCTAATTCTTCTTTTGTTAGATAGTTTCTCTTTATATCAGAAACGTCATTTTCCTTTTTTATAACGATGTTTTGGTATTTGTTATGGGTTATCATTTCCAACTCAACTGCTTTATTAATTGCTGTACAAAAGATAGAATGTATTGTCTGTACGGTTTTTTTAGCGAAGGTTTCCGTAAGACTGTTAATGAATTTTTGATATTCTATTCTGGACAATTGGGATAGCTTAAAATGTCCAAGTTTAGGAATGATAACAGAATTGATGTATAACTTTCTTACGCGTAAAGTATTTGGCTGGCAGATAATCCATACACGTCTATCTAGCCACTCATTTAGCCAATCCTTTATTAGTACGTCTTGATTTTGTATGACGGAGTGTTTCCCTAAATAGAGTTGTTTCTCAATCTCTGTAGCTTCAATCTGTGCTTTTTTTTTGTCTTAAAACCTGCTTTTGTTTTCTCTCTTTTCTTTCCTGTAACGGGATCAGTGTATTTGATTCGATACTCCCAAGAGCTTCCTCTTTTACGAAAACTAGCCACGATCCACCGCCTCATTTTTTAATTCTTCATTTGAAATTCAATTTCTTGCAGCATCTTTAATTTAACTCTGATTTCAAAAGCAATAGGAGATCCTGGTCTGCATTTTTTCTGTCGTTCCTCTAACTCTTCGCGAAGGTCCATTAGCAAAATGTCGATTTTATGAAAAATATTCATATATTCTCCTTCCTTTCTAAAAGTTTGTGGATTGAGATTGAAAAGGAATCATTCGATAAAACGCATCACCCCATTTTAAAACAGGAATGTACGTTCGGTTTTAGGGTTAAAATTTTTTAAGACAAACAAGTTCTTTTGGTACACTGTGCATTTTGGCTATATCGTATATACTCAGATCGGTGCCTCGGTATTGAGCGATAACGTCATCTGGAAGCAATAGCTCGACAGCAAATGCGTTAGCTTCCACTTCAAGTTTTTCCACAGAAAATAGAGTATTAGCCCGCAGAAAAGGGATATTAGATTTCGGATGAAGCACAGCATGTCCAAGTTCATGAGCACATACAAAGCGCAGTTGCTTTTCGTTCAGCTGATTATTGAGATGAATAAACTGGACTCTTTTGTAAGAGCTATAAAATCCGAGGGTATTTCCAAGCTCCGCGAACAAGACAATGATGTTTTTTTCTTTTGCTATTTGAAACGGGTCGTTAGATTTATGTATCTTTATAAGTTGCCTCACTCCTTCTTTTATTGCTTTCATTCCCCTGACCCCCGTATTTTATTTATTTTCTATATTTTTTAGGGGTAAATTTTTTCTTAGCGATTTGTTTCGCTAATCTCATAGAGTTCTCCAAAGAAATTTTGATTAACTCTTCTATCATGTGACAGTTGATGCTCAAACAAACAAACCAGTCATCGAATACACGGTTGACGATCGAGGCGTTGTTACGGAAGTAAAACCGACTCATGAGCAACTAGAAGCAGATTTAGATTTACCGGCTCCTGAGGTTGAAACAAAAGAATTGTACAAGGAAATCGACTTGGAAGTGGTCGATGATTTCATTATGGAAGGTATGTCACCGCGCTATGAAGATCTGCCTTACGATTTCGAGAGCATTCTGAAACGAGTAAATAAAGACGGTGAATCTATTGCAACAATCGCTAAGGAACTCGAGCTCCATCCGAACCGTTTGCGCAATATCATTGATACTTATCGCAAATGTGTCGCTCCTCTTGCTGAGAAATGGAACGAGTGGAGAGAAAAACAAGAAAAAGAGGATGGTCAATAAATCAAAAGGGAGCAGTTCTTTCTGCTCCCGAGCTTGAAAAAGTGGGGATGGAACCGACCGGTTCCCCGGTTGATTCCATCCCTAAGCTTGAAAATACAAGAGTAAAAAGTCAGCGAAAGAAGATGAACATTAAATGTTGATGTTATTTTGACAAGACGATGAAACAAAAGAGTAATTTTGTTTCTTGAGTATGAAACTCTACGAATTATATTTGGATTTAATCTTGATTTTCCTTTGAATTTGTTTCTTTCTCTATGATTTTCTCTATTTTTTCTGTGTTACTTTTAGCATTAATAATCTCTAATATTTGGTCCAAGCCCTCAGAGGTTTTTTCATTTTCGTTTTTCACTTTTAGACCTCCATTAATTCGAGTTTTTAATAACAGTTTTGCCTAAAGGTATATGTTCTAAACCTGAAAAAATTTGTGGATTAAAGAAACTAAATAAGCATTTGTGTTTCATAGTAGATCTAAACTATGCAGTAAAGAGGGCAAGACTAACAGAGTCATTTATGAATAAAAACCCTAGTACCAATTGGAACTCTAGATGATAATTCTAGAACATCATGATTAAACATTCTAATACATCCGTGTGAGACATTCTTACCGATTGAAGCTGGGTTATTTGTTCCGTGTATACCGTAATGAGGTTTTGACAATCCCATCCAAAGCACTCCAAATGGTCCGCCGGGATTACGTTGTTTATTGATAATCGTGTATGTCCCAGAAGGTGTTGGTGACAATATTTTTCCAACTGCAATTGGGTAAGCTTTTATAAGCCTGTTTCCATCAAAAAGTTTTAATTGATGTTGTGATGTAGATACGTCAATCCATTTCGCCATGAAGAACAACTCCATTTTTTTGAATATTGTATGAAGTAACTCAGGCATTTGTTAATAACAGGAATTGATTGAACAATTAAAAAGGAAAGAAAGCAAAACTGCTTGATGAACAGTTCGAAGATTATACGAAACAAAATAGCAATTGTGTTGCCCTATTATTCAATAAGTAAAGAAAAAATAAATGAATACAAAAAAGGACAGATCTATATGATCCATCCTTTAAAACTATTAAACGGATTCTAGATTAGTAACCACCAAAACCACCAAAGAAACAACTACATCCAACAATAATTAACAGGATAAATAGCACAACAATAAAAGCAAAGCCGAATCCATAGCCACCTGACATTTTGTAAACCTCCTGTTTTAAAAGGATAGTACATCCTATGGAAAACATAGTGAAACTGTATAAGGCAATTATCACAGGTAATGAAAAAAATGATGAATCAGTTTAGCATTTTGTTGACACGGGTGGTGAAAGCGTGTAGCAACTATCGATTTTTGATTTTCTCGAAAGATACTAGTCCACACGTTAACACACCCATCGCCGTATAATAAATCAAAATGAATGAAAGGAGAAAAGCGATGGAGATACCTGTTAGTGGTTATTTGGTTCATTCTGATGATTCAGACTCATATCACTCACACAGCTTATATATTACTACTTGGGATGGCAGGCCTGTGCATGTTCACCGGTTCTCTGGGGTTACTTCTTATGACGTAGGTCATAGTCATAGATATGTTGGAGAGACAGAGCCTGCGCCAAGCGGTGTTCCACATACACACCGTTATTTTACATTTACCTCCTTCGATGATGGGCATAGGCATGAGATAAGGGGAGTTACCGGACCGGCTATTCCACTTCCTGGAGGGGGACATTATCACGAATTCTCTGGAGTTACAACAACCAGCGGCCGAGTTCCTCACTCGCATCGATACAGGGGAAGAACAAGTGGATGAAAAAACTGATGTTAACCACTTGTTGAGGATTTGAAAAAGCTCATCCGAAGATTGGATGAGGAGGAGCCAAGGTTGTAGGCTTAAAAAGGAACAAGGTCATGCTAAAGTATGTACAATGACTCAAGAGGATGGAAGTTGACCTTGCTCCATTAAGATTTATTTCCACAATTGAAGTGTTTAATACAAAAAAAATAAAAAGCCAGGAACTCTCCCGGTATATGAAATGGAATACAATAGATCACTAACCATATTATAACACACGAGAGGGTTCCAAGTGGTGAAACAATTGTCATTTAAGCTTCCTGAGATAGACAGAGAAAAAACGAAAGAAGCTGTTGAAGCTGCACTGGAGAAATATCGGTTTTATCTTCTTACTGTTCCAGAAGATCAACTACCTAAATTGACAGCATCTTATATACTTGAAGTTCCTCCTACTAAGACGAATAAGTTTCATTCATCTACAGAAACAGCAGTGATTGACAAGGTGGATTTTGAACGAGAGCGCGATGAATATATGGAATGGATTAGACGTGGCGTAAATCGGCTTAGTCCAAGGGAAAGGAAGTTGATCATCAAGCGATACTTAAGCGATGAGGAAATTTACGATTACGAGCTCTACAATGAGATGGGAATGAGCGAAAGTAAGTATTATCGTTTGAAAGCACGGGCTTTTTATAAGCTGGTGTTCATATTGCGAATTGAAGTGTACAAAGAAGAAGAGACACCTGTGTTGATATGATCCCCTTATAGTAGACAGAAAAAAGAAAGCCAATTAATCTGTCTACTATGGAGGGGATTTTTCTATGGGGAAAATACGAAAAACATATGATGTAAAGTTTAAAAAGAAAGCAGTGGATTTATATTTGAAAGAGGGCATGGGCTACAAAACAGTGGCTAAAGAATTAGGGATTGATCATTCCATGGTACGTCGATGGGTTAAACACTATGAACAGGAAGGAATACAAGGTCTAGAGGAAAAACGAGGAAAGGCAAAAGGACCAGGCAAAGGAAGACCGAGAACTCGTCCAGGAGATCCTGAAACGAAAATCAAGCGTCTTGAGGCGGAAGTAGAGATGCTAAAAAAGCTCTTAAAGATGTGAAAGGGGGAATGGAAGCAGTACCAGCTCACAAGAAATTCGCCATCATTCAAGAAATGGCTGGGTGTCATGGTTCGATTCAACAATTATGTGAGATAGCAGGAGTGTCTCGAAGTGGATACTACAAGTGGGTAAAACGACAGGAACGCCCTTCTCAGAAGCAATTGGAAGACGAGCATCTAAAGAAAAAAATCGAGGAGTGCCATGAAGAACTGAAAGGCATCTATGGGTATCGGAGAATCAAAGTCTGGCTTAAACGGAAATACAAACTGAGTATCAACCATAAACGAGTACAAAGGCTGATGAGGGAGATGGGCATCCGTGCGGTGATTCGGAAGAAACGGCCTTATTACGGAAAGAAAGAGCCTTATGTGATTTCGGATAATCATCTAAACAGAGATTTCCACGCGTCAAAACCAAACGAGAAATGGGTTACAGATATTACATATTTAATTTTTAATGGGCAAAAGCTCTATTTGTCCGCCATTAAAGACCTATACAATAATGAAATCGTGGCCTACCATATCAGCCAAAGAAATGACATCAAACTGGTGATCGACACGCTAAAAAAGGCCATAAAAAAACGGAATGTAAATGGACTCCTCCTACATAGTGATCAAGGGTTCCAATATACATCCCGTCAATACAACAACCTACTAAAAAGATACAATATAAAGGCTAGTATGTCCAGAAAAGGAAACTGTTTGGACAATGCCTGCAGGGAAAACTTTTTTAGCCATTTCAAGGCAGAGTGTTTCAATCTGTACTCTTTTCGCACAGCCGAAGAGGTGAAGGATGCCGTACACAAATATATTCGTTTTTATAATCACCAACGTTTCCAAAAGAAATTAAACAACCTGAGTCCTTATGAATATAGGACTCAGGCTGCTTAAATGTGCTTTTTTATTCCTGTCTACTTGACAGGGGTCACTTCACTTTGGGGAGGCTCTTTTTGTTCATAAAAAAGAAGGCGGAGTAAGACTTAAATGTACTATAATGATTAGAGGATACTGTGTTCAATATAAGAGCATACATGCATAATGGATGAATTATATTAGAAGGAGTGAGTATATGAAGCCAAGTTTTATTCTTCCTGAATTAGGAGAAAATAGTCATATTCGTTATTTTTCTTCTTTTTTATTAATTTTATTGTTTATGATAGTAATCGGAGGTGGTATGTATATATTTTCTATTCTGATTACAGACAGTATAAATCCCAAAATAGTAGATTTAGAAAACTTGAGACTAAAAGATTCATTGGTAGATTTGTTTTTATCTCATATTACTAATGTTTTTTGGATTTTGGGTATATGGATTTCGGCAAAAACCATACATAAACGTTCACTAATTTCATTTATTACTCCTTATCAAAAAATCAACTGGAAACGTGTATTTTTTGGATTTGCTGTCTTTTTTGCATTATTATTTATTAGTCAAATCATCGATATGCTTTTCTACCCAGAAGATTATCAATGGAACAATTTTGATACTTCACGCTTCATTTGGTTACTAGTAGCCGTTATTTTTCTGATTCCTATTCAAACTACTTCGGAAGAGTTATTTTTCAGAGGATTTTTACTACAATGGATAGGGAAACTAATCAAACAACCTATTTTATTATCTATGATAGTAGGATTGATTTTTGGATCTTTACATTTTGGCAATCCTGAGATGACGAATGGAGCATTTTGGGTAGGATTAGATTATGTTTTCACTGGTTTTATTCTCTCATACATCACTGCACGAACCAATAGCGCAGAATTCTCTATTGGTGCTCATGCTGCGAATAATATGTTTTTAGGTATCTTTTTAACAGAGAAAAACAGTGTATGGGGAAACATTCCTTCTTTATTTGTCGTAACCAATGTAGATGGTATGCTTTCTACTATTTATTCGATTATTACATCTACTCTGTTTTTTATTATAGTTATTCATTATCATAATAAAAAAATAGCCTCTGTTGCAATATAGTGAAATAACGAATAAAAGGTAAGCAAACATATTAAACATGACTAATATGTGCTTACCTTTATTTTTTAAGGATTGTTAGATTTTAGGTCTTGATAAGTCTTATCCTGTCTTCTAGTAATATGGCGATGGAACATTGCATAGTTAATATGACAAGACAAGTATCGCAAGTGGGGAACGAAAAGCGGAAAAAGTGGTGCCGGCAATATGAAAATTCGCATGAAGTGTTGTGTAAACAGGACTTCTAATATGCTTGTTGAATAGCATAATATTTTTTATAGGGGAAGACATGTAGTACCATAACTTTCGATAAGAAAGGGAGACAAAAATGGCCATTTCTGTAATATTAATTGTTCTTATAATGATTAGTGTGCTGTACGTTTATAATCAGGTGCAATTTAAAAAAGCAGAAGAATCCTATCCTCCAGCCGGAAAATTTATAACAGTAGATCATTATAAATTACATTACATATCGGAAGGAACGGGACAGCCAGTAGTGTTTCTTCATGGGGGAATACTTTCATGTACGGACTTTAAAGATGTGGTTCAATTAGCAGCTAAACAAGGTTATCATGCCATCGCTTTTGACAGACCAGGATATGGGTATAGTGAGAGACCTAAAGACGTAGAAATCACTCCAATATCTCAAGCAGCTATTCTTCATAAAGCGTTAAAAGAACTTGGAGTCGACAAACCTATTATTCTAGTTGGACATTCATGGAGTGGTACTATGACCCTTTCTTATGCTATGCAATTTTCAGATGAGGTTGCTGGAATTGTAATATTGGCTGGAGCAATGTATAAAGAGGGGTATCCTACAGAACATGGCGATGTATTATCTAAAGTAGTCATAACACCTATTTTAGGAAAGATTATTTTAAAAACACTATTAAAAACACCATTAGCTAAAGGAATGGCAACTTCCATGGTGAAAGAGACATTTGCACCTGAACGGGTACCTGATGGGTATAAGGAAGAGGTATATGCATTAGGATTTCGTCCAAGTCACTTTAGAGCGAATCGAGAGGATGTCCTTGCTTTTCCTAAAACTTCGAAAAATCTATGTGAAAAATATAAGGAGATTACAGTTCCCACAGTTATTGTAGTTGGAGAAGAGGATCCATTTGGTACAATCGAACAGGCCGAACGATTGAAGAAAGATATTCCCCATGCCATATATAAGGTTATTCCCAATATTGGTCATATGATTCCTAAGCTTCATCCAAAAATTGTAATGGACAATATTAATGTTATTTCTAAAATAAAAACTTCTTTTAATAAATGAAAGTATGATTTTTACTATTTTACCAGTATGATTTTATTCCATTAAAGGGTGCGACGCTTAAATAAGGGGCATCGGCATCGTCTTTGTTATTTAACAAATGGGCCAGAATAGTTTAATTAGGATCTACTCTCTTTGAGTAGGCTCTTTTTTCATCAGTCAATGAGGAATAAAAAAAGAAGCCGGAGTAAGACTCCGGGCTTCTTGTCCACTTTGCCCACCAAATGCCCACATTCATTTGAAAAACTTTAATAAATTATGAAAAGCTATTGGCTCAAAACCTTTAGATTACAAGCTCTTATACATCGAATGATACGATATAAAAAAATAAAATATTTCCACGTATGAACTGGAGAAGATTTTTAAGCGGGTGATGTAAACATATAAGCGCAAAACCTTGATATATCAAGGTTTTGCGCTTTATTTTTTATGATTTGACCACATGGCACCACTTTTATCAACGAATGAAAGATGCAGCATTGCTGCAGGAGATATATACTCGCTGGCGCAACAATCCAAAAAACTGAGGAGCTTGCTGCACATGGCTGGATGATTTTCTGTTTTAAGGAAACACGAGAGCAATTGTGTTGTAAATGAATACAAAAAAGGACAGATCTATAGGATCCGTCCTATAAAACTTTTAGACGGATTCTAGATTAGTAACCACCAAAACCACCAAAGAAACAACTACATCCAACAATAATTAAAAGGATAAACAGCACAACAATTAAAGCAAAGTGTCTTCCAAAGCCAAAGCCACCTGACATTTTTGTACACCTCCTGTTTGAAAGGAATAGTATATCCTATGCAAAACATAGCTAGCCCGTATAAGACAAACGTGTAAATTTTGTTTATTTGAAGAATGAAATGAATGTACAGGTAATGAAAAAACGATGAATCAGTTTCGTAATTGTGATTCATAAATAGAAAAGCTAAAGGCCAAATGACCTTTAGCATCCATAAGAGGTGTACTTTAGGTAGTTGACCTTGCAATAGAGAGCGGCTATTGCAAAAATCAGTGTATGTATTAATATGGATCATTTATTCTTTTGTTTCATAAAAAAACAGACATGATGTTGCATTGTCAACTCCTCTTCTTAAAACAAGAGGAGATATTTTACGGGAATTATTAAGCTAACGGGCAGGTCGTTGAAGATAGATACAGTTTTTTTAAAGAAATGCGGGTTGATTGTAAATTCACCATTTTTTAAAGATCGTTTGTTTATCAGACGAGCAAATATATGTACTCTAAACAATATTTTTTATCATCTGAGATGTTACCTTTTTCACTCTCATTAAGTGTCAAGTCATCTTTTTATATACTTAGTGCATAGAATACGCTTTACAGTCATTCGCATTTATTTGTACAAAAAGATTTTGATGTTATCGTTATTATCAATAGTTGCTAACAAAATGTCGTTTATGTCCGCATTGTATGTTATTTTGATTCTGTTTTTCAGCCACATTTCGTCTTTACCAATTTGATTTAATTCACTGAAATCAATCTTCCCTTCTTTAATAATCGTTCTGGGAAAAGCAAATGGTTTTGTCATCAATTGCATATCCGCTGGAGTTAGCGCTTGATGTTGCGGATTTAAAAAAAATGAAATGGTACCATCTGGCTCCCATAATGCAAGAGCAACTTTTTGAACATCTTCGATTTTTTCTTTTCTTAATTCGGATAATAGAAAGTCAATGGATATTCTTGCTTTGGTTAAGTTTTTATAAAGGATTTGCCCATTTTTTATAATGGGAAAGGGAGAAGGCTCCAGCCAATTTCTAAATTTGTACCATTCTAGACTCAAAAATACACCAACGGTATATAAAATAATCAATACCGTCATTGTTATCATAGCTCCCTTCAGTCCTAATTGTTCGTCAGACAAAGGATGGGCAATAATGTTTCCAAGCAATAAAGCCAGTATAAAATCAAGCAATCTTAACTGAGAAATGGATCGTTGCCCCATGATTTTAGCCGCAAAGAGTAAAAAGAAAAAAGCAACAATCGCTCTTAAGATCCACTGAATAGCAGTAAGTGATTCCTGACTATGAAAAAAATCCATCTGCATTCACGTCCTCAGTTTTGATTATAATTTAGGGATTTAATGGTTATTATTACCTGTAAATCCAGAATTATGACAATGAAACTACATAGTTGAAGAACCACTACAATTAAGCTGAATAATAATTCATAAGCTATAGAAACTTCTTCAGCTACGATACCTGTTAGCTGAATAAGGAAGCTACAAAATAGCAATTATGTTGCCCTAGTTATTCAATAAGTAAGGAAAAAATAAATGAATACAAAAAAGGACAGATCTATATGATCCGTCCTATAAAACGATTAAACAGATTCTAGATTAGTAACCGCCAAAACCGCCAAAGAAACAACTACATCCAACAATAATTAAAAGGATAAACAGCACAACGATTAAAGCAAAGTTTCTTCCAAAGCCATCTGACATTTTGTACACCTCCTCTTTTAAAAGGATAGTACATCTTATGTAAAACATAGAGAGCCTGTATAAGACAAACAGTACAGGTAATGAAAAAATGATGAATCAGTTTAGCATTTTGTTGAAGCGGACGATGAAAGAGTGCAGCAACTTTCGATTTTTGGTTTTCATTGAAAATGATGAGCATGAACAGCAAGAAAGAAGGCTTTTTCTATACAGGCGGGGCGATGTACGAATTGAGAAGCTTGTAAGGAGGAAAATGCCCTAACTGTTTAAAGGAATTTGACGATCAAGATGAGTTCTTTGAGTATTACACGGCATGGTGTGAAAAAGTCGACGAACACATTTAAGAAACAAAATGATTATGATAAAGAGGGGGGAGAAAGAACGGATCAATGTCTAATGAATTCTAGGTACAATGCCAACGCTTTTGCCCTAAATGTGGAATGTTAGAAAGTGAAATGGAAGAAATACATACTGATTATTAAACAATAAAAACAGACCACGCTTTATGATAACGTGATCTGTTGCTCTTGACTGAATGGAAGAAGCATATAAAACGCATAAAACAATATTATAAATACAATAAGTGATAAGAATGAAGTGGATAGGAAATAAATGGATGATGTTATGAATAGACAATGAGAGTAGTACCTTTTTCCATTTTTCAGAATAATAGAAATCAGCAACAAGCCTATATCCTATGACAATAGCTAAACATCTATAAATAATTGAGATAACAAGAAAAAGGAGTATTCCTTCTGCATAGACTTTAGGATGATTCGACTCATATTGGATTAATTAGTTCCGAAATCGTATCAGGATTGGTTAAATCTTTAATCTCGTAAATAACTTAGAACAATGGCTAATAACAAGGTGATAAAAAAAGGAATCCATTCACTAAAATAATAAACTGCATCTTTCAATCATGACACCTCCATATATTAAACCATTTTTTGTATCGACATTATTTTTCAAAATTTGAGTTTTTTTGTTTAATATTTACAATGTTTACGAAAAATTTACCGATTGATGTAAATTAAAGTCGAAAAATGTAAATCTAGAATTGATAAATTTTTACATCAATGGACTGCTTGATTGACTCCTTCATTAAAAAGAAATACAAATGGTATATTGAGGGCAAAGAAGGAGGAGAATATACACAATGGATATAACAAGCCATCAGCAGCAACATCGCTTATAAAATTCTGAGGCAGGTGTGGAACGACTCCATTTAGACGAAATCAGAACGCATACGCGCTGTAAAACATTCTGTTATGACTTTTACCAGCAGACAAAAGAGGTGGCAATGCTGCAAGAAATCTGTCACTATCCATCGCCTACAATGACATTAAAGTATATTGGTGTTAACGAAGATTCAATGGACCGAGCTGATTTAATGCACGCATTGTTTCGTTAAGACTCGTTATTATTCCATTTATCACCTAATCCTTTTACTAATTATCAGAATGTAAGCAATATTAATAATTCAATCAAGGACTATTCATTTTCTAAGAGAAATGATAATATTTTCATTGATTTCATTGAAATTTTGCATATTGGTGGTGTATATATGTTTTCATCATTAAAACGATTCTTGATCGGCAGACCGTTGAAATCAACCGAACTGGGAGAGCAAAAGTTGAGCAAATTAAAGGCATTAGCTGTTTTATCTTCTGATGCTCTATCTTCGGTTGCGTACGGTACGGAACAGATTTTACTTGTTCTCGCGTCGATTGGAGTCATTGCATTTTGGTACTCCATTCCTATTGCGATTGGGGTTCTTATTCTATTGGTGGCCCTTATTTTATCGTATCGCCAAATCATTTATTCTTATCCGCATGGAGGCGGAGCTTACGTCGTTTCCAAAACGAACTTAGGTGTAAATCCGGGTCTCATTGCCGGAGGCTCTTTACTGGTCGACTATATTCTAACCGTGGCAGTAAGTGTGTCCGCGGGAACGGATGCCATTACATCCGCATTTCCAACTTTACATAAATATACAGTAGGAATTGCTATCGCACTGGTTGTGTTTATTACGATTCTTAATCTTAGAGGCGTAACCGAATCTGCTTCTGTTTTGGCATATCCTGTTTATTTGTTTGTGTTGGCACTCGTTATTCTCATTGGTGTTGGGATTTTTAATATTATAAATGGGCAAGTACCATCGACCTTACATACACCTATCGGTACTGCAGTGCCTGGAATTACACTATTCTTGTTACTGAGGGCATTTGCTTCTGGATGCTCTGCATTGACAGGGGTAGAAGCAATCTCCAACGCCATTCCAAATTTTAAGGAACCGGCGGCCAAAAACGCTGCCAAAACGTTAGTGATGATGGGTTTCATTCTTGCAATCCTATTTGCAGGAGTCACTTTTTTAGCATACTGGTATGGAATTGCTCCGAAAGCAGAAGAGACGGTTGTTTCCCAACTCGCTTCCGAAGTGTTTGGAAGAGGCTTTATGTATTACTTTATCCAAGGAACAACGGCCCTTATTTTAGTATTGGCTGCTAATACGGGGTTTTCTGCATTTCCACTGCTGGCATATAATCTGGCATCCGATAAATACATGCCAAGAATGTATCTTATGCGCGGTGACCGCTTAGGATATTCGAACGGAATCATCACGCTGGGTCTTGCTTCTATTTTGTTGATTATCGCTTTTAAAGGGCAAACGGAACAGTTAATACCTTTATATGCTGTTGGTGTATTCATTCCTTTCACTTTGTCGCAAACAGGAATGATTGTAAAATGGGTGCGTGAAAAACCAGCGGGGTGGATACCGAAGCTGCTTACAAACTTGCTAGGAGCTATCATTACATTAACCGTACTGTGCATTTTCTTTATTACAAAATTTACTCAAGTATGGTCTGTGCTTGTATTTCTTCCGATCATCGTATTTATTTTTCATCAAATCCATAAGCACTATGATGCTGTGGCAGAACAACTGAGAGTCAATCCAAATGAGATTCCGGACAAAATAGAAGGGAATGTCGTGATTGTACCTATTGCGGGAATAACAAAGGTAGTAGAGCACTCCTTAAATTACGCCCAATCCATTGGAGATTATGTAGTGGCTGTATATGTGGCATTTGACCGGGAAAGCGCACTCCGAATGGAAGAGAAATGGGAGAAATGGAGACCGGATGTTCGCCTTGTTACACTCATTTCTTCTTATCGCGATCTGATAGCACCCATTTCCAAGTTAGTGGATACCATTGAAGGTAAGGCAGAGGAAAGCAACCATACAGTAACGGTGTTGATTCCTCAATTTATACCGAAAAAGGGCTGGCATAACTTTTTGCATAATCAATCCAGCATTTTGTTGAGAATGTATCTTCTATATAAGAAAAATGTGATTGTCTCAACAGTTCCTTATCGACTCCAAAAGTAGAAGGAACGTGTTCTTTCTTAAATAGAAATAAAACCAAATATGTCCAAGGCCGAGAGTGCGAGGGCACTGATCGTACGGAGTAGCATGGCTGTCTCTGTATGATTAGTGTCCTCTTTTCTTTTTATCAAAATGGAAACGTGCGATTCTCATCCGCCGTTATATGACGGAAGACGATGTATATGATTACGAAATTTGCAATGACCTTGGAATGAGCGAGCGGAAATATTATTGCATCAAATCACGGGTGTTTTATAAGCCCGCTTTTGTTCTCAAAATTGAAGTATACAAATAAAGGAAGAAAGTGGAGTGATTTCATCATGAATTTTGTCCAGTCGATTCGAGATCTAGAGAAGGTTGATCTACCTTATTATGCATTACGCAAACTTCTTGAGGGTACCATCGTCCAGCAGTTTTCGTACTTGAAAACTTTACTTTTCTTTGCATAATTGTATTTCAATCAATCCATAATAGCTAAAGAAAAGGTGATATTATGAATTATTTTAGGAGGGCTATTATGGGAATTTTAAGCGGTAATCCAAAAGAAGAGCCGATGCACTACGGAGAAGTATTTGGTGTATGGTCGCATTTACTAGTGGCTAAAGGATTAGTAGCTGGGTATCAAACATTACTCAACCATACAGGTGATGAAGATTTAAAACGTTTTATTGAGGATAGTATTGAAAACGTTTTAAAACCCGAAATACAAGAAGCAGAAAACTTGTTAAAAGAAAATGGAATAGCACTTCCACCATCACCGCCAGAACGGCCAAAAGCGTGTTTGGAAGACATTCCTGCAGGTGCGAGATTTACTGACCCGGAAATCGCTGCAATGCTTAGTAAAGATATTGCGGAGGGCTTAGTAGCATGTAGTACGATTATGGGGCAGTGCATCAGGGAAGATATTGCTTTAATGTATGGTCAATTTCACATGAAAAAAGCACAATATGGTGCTATATTGCTTAGAATGAACAAAGAAAAAGGTTGGCTTGTTCCACCGCCGCTCAATTTGAAAAGTTCGGATTGTTAAAAGGAGCTTTAATATGTTTATAAAAGCTTGCGATGCCGCAAGCTTTTATTTTTTGACTCTGTTAAAGGTTTTCTTGTTCAACTAACGGGCAGTTTAGTTTAATAAGAAGTAACCATCAGGAAATTTCCCCATAAGAAAAGGATCCTTAGTAAGAAAAGGATCCTTAGTTTGAAGACAAACTCAACCGAGTGAGTTTGTCTTTTTTCGGTATATTAGAATTGAAAAAGATCAATTTATTAATAATATACTGGTTCTAATCTCTTCTGTCATTTCTTCTTCTTAACCCTAACAGTCCTGCTAAACCAACTAAACCAATCCAACCCCAATCTGTATCGTCATCATCATCGTTATCAGTCACGTCTGTATTTTGAGCCATGTGAGTTATTTTGTTTGTATTGTTATTAATATCAGTGTTATTATTTTGAGCATAAACGGCTGCCCCAAAAAGCATGACTGTAACTGATAGAGCAAAAAATAAATTGAGAATTTTTTTAAACAAGGTTTTTACCTCCTTTCAATATTTATTAACTTTAATATGTCCAATCAAAAGAACAATTATTCTGTAATAATATAATAAGGGAGCTATTTTAGGGGTAACTTATTCAAAAAACAAATGCGCTACTTCAAGAACAAGGAAGTAACGATTGATTACAGATGTAAAAAAACGAGAAATCAATCGCATTTACAAGGCATAGAACGTTCTATAAAAGAAGGGGAAAGTAGTAATTATCAAATGGATGAAGGTAGAGATTGGCGATTAATTTGTTATTCCACTAACGGGGAGCGATAGTTGAATAAGACACGCAAAAAGACCGGGAAATCTCGGTCTTTTTTCTGTGGTCTAAAAATCACTAAAAAATAAAAGCGCCCGCGGCAAAAATATAACGATCACAATAATCGTAGGCTGATCGGTGCTGGGCACAGAATCAGAAACGGAAATAACTATTTCTTATGCTATGCGCTATGCTTTTTCTTTTCTAAATAATAAAAGAGCCGTTTTTAAGGATGCATAACTACGCCTGACACTTTGCTTTTGAGTCAGCCCTTTATGTTTTGAATGAGTTAAAGAGGGTGTTGCTTTCTTCTGGAAGGACAGTTTAGTTGAAGTAGGAATAATCATCATTATTAAAGAATTAATAATAATAAAGTTAAGTTTGAGGAGGACATGATGAATCAACAATTTATCGAATCACTAAGTGACTTTATCTTTTTAGAGAGACAACATCTGTATAAAGAAGCTGATGTAGTTTTATACCATCCTGGTCATTTCCCGGAATTAAATAATGATATTTCCCGTTTATATATTGATGAGCCTTTCAAGAAAATCATGATTCCGAATGTACATAATGGCTTCCTAAATCAAAATGAGTACCATTATCACAAGAATATATTAATTGATAGGGGGATTCCAAAAGACATCATTCTTCCAATAGAAGGTGAAGCATATACAGCAAACGATGTGATCAAAAATGCAATGCTACAATTAAATCACAAAGAGGATCAAAAAATTCTTTTAGCGGGTAAGTCTTTCTTTTGTAGGAGATTTTTTCTTATTGCCTCAGCTTATGCAGAAGATAATATGTTGCTTGACGTACTACCCATAGAGGATAAAAGAGGGATAAATAAAGAAAGCTGGTTTCTATCCGATGTCGGAACGAATAGAGTTCTTAATGAGATGAAAATGATAAATGAATTTTTGCAAAAAAATAATAAAGAGTTATTAGATTCCTTATCAAAACAAGTTATTAAGAATGAACCATGACGAAATTCAAGATTTAGAGTATTCATTGTTACAGCTCTTTTATATTTCCGTGTTGATTTTAGACTACAAAAAAGACTGAAATCAATTAAATATGAGGATACTATGTTCAATACATACATAATGGATGAATTACATTAGAAGGGGTGAGGATATGAAGTCCAATTTTATTTATCCTGAATTAGGAAAAAATAGTCATATTCGTTATTTTTCTTCTTTTTTATTCATTTTATTGTTTATGATAGTAATCGGAGGTGTTATGTATATATTTTCTATTCTGATTACAGACAGTATAAATCCAAAAATAGTAGATTTAGAAAAATTGATACTTAAAGATTCATTGGTAGATTTGTTTTTATCTCATATTACTAATGTTTTTTGGATTTTGGGTATATGGATTTCGGCAAAAACCATACATAAACGTTCACTAATTTCATTTATTACTCCTTATCAAAAAATCAATTGGAAACGGGTATTTTTTGGATTTATTGTCTTTTTCGGACTATTATCTATCAGTCAAATTGTTGATTTTATTTTGTTTCCTGAAGATTATAAATGGAATGATTTTGATACATCTCGCTTTATTTGGTTATTAGTGGCTGCTATTTTCCTTGTTCCTATTCAAACTACTTCAGAAGAGTTATTTTTCAGAGGATTTTTACTGCAATGGATAGGAAAACGAATCAAACAACCAATTTTACTAGCCACGATCGTAGGATTAATCTTTGGATCGTTACATTTTGGTAACCCTGAGATGTCAAATGAAGCATTATGGGTAGGAATAGATTATATTTTCACTGGATTCATATGGACATACATCACTATTCGAACCAATAGTGCTGAATTCACCATTGGTGCTCATGCTGCTAACAATATGTTTTTATGTATCTTTTTAACATATGAAAATAGTTCATACCAAAACATTCCTTCTTTATTCGTTTTAACCAATGTAGATGGTATGCTTTCTACGATTTATTCGATTATTACATCTACTCTGCTTTTTATTATAGTTATTCATTATCATAATAAAAAAAGCAATATAGTGAAATAACGAATAAAAGGTAAGCAAACATATTGAACATGACTAATATGTGCTTACCTTTATTTTTTAGGGAATTTTTAGATTAAAAATCGGTCTTTTTTGTCAGTCTTATGCAGCAAGCGCCTTCGTTAGCTCAATCAAGTTCATTCCATTCATTTTTACCATATACATATCATGTCGGTTCTAATGTAAAACAAAAAAGTAAATATTAATTCATCTCTTCATAGTCAAGTAGTTCCGAAACAGTTTTAAATGTATACCCTTTTTCTTTTAATTCCGTTACAATTCCTTCAATGGATTCTAATGACTCTTTACGGCTTTCATACATAACGTGCAAAAGGATAATCGAACCCGGTTCAATCTTTTTCGTTACGTGTTCGATCATTTTCTTTGAATCAGACGCAATTTCTGGATAAGAGTCAGGTTCAATGTTCCAAAGAATGGTTTTTCTATTATGCTTTTTTAAATAATAAGGTAATACGATTAACTTTTTTCCATTTGGTGGTCTAAATTGAATAGTTCCTTCATAACCAGCTTTACGTATAAGTTTATCAGTATGCTCAATTTCATTTTTAATAAAATGAGGTGATTTGAAAATCATTCGTTGATGGGAATAAGAGTGATTACCAAGTTCATGTCCTGCATCAACAATTTTTTTTGCTTCTTCGAAATTTTTTTCGATTTCCTGACCAGTTAAGAAAAAAGTTGCTTTTATGTCTACTTTTTCAAGAATCTTTAGAACTTCATCCGTTTTTTTGGTTGGACCATCATCAAAGGTAAGAGCTACGACTTTTTCTTTTGTATCTACTTTTCTAACAATCCCCCCAAAAAATTGGAAACTTCTAGAGTTTATTACTTCTAATAAGCTGTAACCTAGTGTAATTAAAGATAAAATCGACACGATGAATATGATTAAGAACTTTTTCATCATTATTTACTCCTTGTTCTGTTTATGTCTACACTAATGAATTTTATAATAAGAACTTTCTAAAGAATAGTAATTTCATCTATGTTTGATCCGTTCTTTTTCAATGGTTATTTGTTGCAGGTTGATTTTTAAATATTATTAACATTTTTTAGGAGTCTCTCATCTCTAAATGGAGGGAGGTGAAAGAGGTTTTATGTACTAGATGAATATTCGAAAAACAGTGGCTGACCCATAAGTGTCTGACCTCATGCGTATTCCACAATATATAAGTCCATTTATCTAATGTGATGTTTTATATATTGTGTTGTGGGGTCTGATACTTTGCTTTTAGGTCAGCCTCCATAAAGTTATTTACCTGCTAGGGCCATTATTCCTTTAAATATAAGGACTAATGAAAAAACAAGAATAGTTAAAATCCCAATGAAGAACGTTATTGGTTCTATACTAGCTAAAGGTGAACCGGCTAAAGGAAGTTTTATTAGTGCAAACCCAGCAAGGATGCAAGCTAAGAACAAGAACACGAATTTATCCATGCTTCTTCCTCCTTTCAATAACAACATATTCACTGGCGAGAGAAGTGGTTCATGAATGAATATTTTAAGGTATCCGTTTTTCGATGCTTTTTTAGTGGAATGATATAGATGAAGATGAAGAATCTGTTGAATAAGCAATAAAATCAGGGTGATACATTCACAACCGAATAGTTCTGATGATGATTGAAGGGTGGAAAGATAACAGGATGATCATGCTTTCATTTGAATAAATTTTTATACCAACCAAACACCTTTTTTAGAGTAGTAGTATCAGCATGTCCAAGTTTAATAGATTTTTTACATAAGCTGTACTTACTAGCTGAATAACGTGACAGAAAGCCATCTTTTTGTCAGCTCAAGGTCCTGATGATCATAGTAAAAAGTATGTCAAGTTACATAGATCAACTGAGCAAATGATTTGGATCATTAGAAATAGACTTTAAAAAACCAAAATTCCCAAGAATATCATCATTGTTAGATCCAATCTGAATAGTTTATATAAATAACAAAAGCGCCAGCAATTTTGGAGGTAAAAGGAAAAAAGAATAGAATAAAATCATTCGACAAACGGGTCGTAACGGATGGACTAGATTAGGCTAACTACCGTTTTTGAAAGTTTGGAGAACATACACAGATATCTTGAAGGAAAAAAAGATTCAACAATATAAAAATTGAAGGCGCGACGGATGTCCGGTGCGCCTTAAGTGTGTAGAGGCTTATTTCGCTTGTTTTAACATTTTTACTGCCTGATTTGGTATCCAAAATTTGTTCGCGCTGTAGATAACAATTCCCTCTAGTTCATATGTTTTATCATTGATGATCATGATGTTTTTATTGACAGGAAATTTTGCGATTGTGCTTCCTTTTTTGACAACGAGGGCAAGATTTTTTTCATCTGTTCGGTCAATATCGACTGTTGCGCCTATTTTTTGGAATTCTTTTTCTGCATCAACAAATAAGCGTTTGTTTAATTCAGTTAAACTAAACCCCATTGCTTTTGCCATGATGCGGGCTAAGTCGCTATTTTCAAATGTGCCAATCGGACGGTTTGGACCATATGAGTATAAAAACACATCTTCTCCTGTATGGCCGCCTGTTGTGAATCCAAGATTTGCACGGGCGGCCAGTAGTTCTGCTAATGTTTTCTTCATATTAGTAGACTCAACTAATTTTTGCTTTTCCTCAGCAGATAAATCGTCCAATCCATATAATCGTGCCACTTCTTCGAGATTAGACTGATCTTCTTTTAATTGACTTACCGCACCTTCTAACGTCATTTTTGCTTTCTTAAGTGGGTCAATATATGCGGAAACTGGGGTTTCAGGATATGATTGATCAGTGTTACGATTTCCGATTGTAATACCGCTGTTGCCGTGGTCGCTTACTGCAATGACAAGTGTATCTCTGTTTTTCTTTGCAAACGCAACAGCTTCTTCTACTGCATCGTCAAATGCTAGCACTTCGCTAATGATTCCGACCGGGTCGTTTGCGTGCGCAGCCCAGTCTGGTTGGCTTCCTTCGACAAATAAGAAGAATCCATCCTTGTCCTTAGAGAGGGTTTGCAGCGCTTTTTTCGTCATTTCCGCTAATGTTGGTTCATTTGGTCTTGTATAAGGACGGTTCATATGTTGAGCAAGAGCATCGTTTGCAAAGACACCCCAGATTTTATCGGATTTTGAACGAAACAATTGTTCACGCGTTTCTACGATATCGTACCCTTTTTCTTCAATCACTTCTAGCATATTTTCTTTGTCTTTTCGATTGTTTTTCCCATCACCTGGAATTAAGGCGTCTTTTCCGCCGCCGAGAACAACATCTATATTTTGATATACTTGTTGTTCGGCAATTTCTTCAAAAAGGTTTCGATGGGTTACATGTGCAGAAAAGCCGGCGGGGGTGGCGTGCTGAATCGCTGATGTAGCGATAATGCCTGTTGATTTTCCCATTAATTTTGCTCCTTCTAGCACGTTTGCAACTGGTTTCATTGCCTCGTCTTTCGGAATAGGTTGAAGGCCAGGGGATGTAACAACGCTTGGGAGTATTCCGATATATTTATCGTTCGATTTAAATCCGGTTGCTAAAGCAGTAGCAGCAGGTGCTGAATCGGTAATGGCTGACTCCGCAGAATACGTTCTTACTGCTCCACTAGCCATTTCGTCTAATGCTAGTGGTTCTCCTTTATACCATCTTGCTAATGTAGTCGCTCCGGCACTTGTTCCATCCATCACCATCATAATGACATTTTTTACTGGTTTCTGCTCTTTCTTCGCTCCTCCACGCTCCACAATAGCAAAATTCAAAAAAACGACCGCAAGTGAACCTACTAATGCTAAACTAAGGATCTTTTGACTAAGATGACGCAAAGCGATTCCCTCCTCTAATGAAATAGTTGTTCTTACATTTATCATAGACGCTATTTGTTAATCAAATTTTTCTAATGGGTTAATGGTTTGTAAAAAGTTTGAAATATAAGAATAAAATCCCTTTATTTAAAATGAATGAACTATAACCTAATATGGAAGAAAAGAATGATAGTCGATTGAGAGATATGTATCCTGTAATTTTGTAGTCCATTTTGACAAGATTACACGTTTTTTCCATCGTTCTCACCTTAAATGTAATTTGATCTATTTTATTACAAACGGGACCATTTATAAAAATAACAGGATGAATCTGGGTGATTTTTATTTTTATGTAATTTTGAATTTTCTTAAAATATCATTTACGTTAACGTAAACGTAAGGTATAATTAAGTAAAAAATGGCCTTGTAACGGGTGAAAAACATGACTTACTATACAATCTCGCAGTTGTCTCAAGAGTTTGACATAAGCACACGAACGATACGGTATTACGAGGAAAGAGGATTCATCACGCCGATTCGAACGGAGACGGGACAGCGGATTTACTCCAAAAAAGATCGCGCTGTATTAAAGCTCATTCTCCGCGGCAAACGATTCGGTTTTTCGTTAGAAGAAATTCAAGAAATGATTCAGTTGTTTGATAAAGATAGAACAGGGAAGAAGCAACTCGAAAAAACAATCGAATATGGGGAACAAAAATTAAAGGAGGTGAATGAAAAAATAGAAGATTTGATGCAGTTAAAACATGATATGGAAGCGATTTTAAAAAATTTTAAACAGCGGCTTAAAGAATGGAAGGAGAAGGAGGAGTAACATGAATATCTCCGAGTTGCTTGCCCGCAACGCCCGAAAGTTTCCGGACAAGGAAGTAATCATAGAAGGAGAAACAGCGCTTACGTATGCCGAGCTTGATGATAGCGTCAATCGCTTAGCTTCGAGTTTAGCGAGACTAGGAATTCAAACGGGAGATAAAGTGATTCTTTATATGCCAAATACACAAGAATTTATCATTTCCTACTTCGCCGTCCTCCGTTTGGGAGCCATCGTTGTGCCGATTAACGCAAGATTGACGGCGGAAGAAGTGAAGTACATCATTCATCATAGTGAAGCAAAAGCGCTTATTGCCTACGATTGTATTTATAAAGCGTTACAATCTCTCGTTGCCGATAACAACATTTTATGGATCAAAACAGGAGATGAACAAGACGGATGGCTGTCATTTGCGCAACTACTAGAAAAAGGAACGTCTAAATCTATTGTCTGCACGTTAGATGAAGATGATGAAGCAGCCATTTTGTACACTTCAGGAACGACAGGACGTCCTAAAGGCGTGTTATTTACGTATCGTAACATTTTAGCGGTGGCTGTGATGATGGCACTTGAAACAAAAATGGATGCAAAAAGTCGAATATTACATATGATGCCGCTCAGCCACTCAGCACCGCTTCATTTGTTTTTTATTGCTGGGATGTATGTAGGGGCTACACACGTCTTATCACCAACGTTTTCTCCAGAAGTACTTCTTGGATTAACCGCCAAGCACCAAATTACTCACTTCTTCGGAGCACCAGTTGCCTACTTATTAACCGCAAAACATCCGCACATTCACCACTACGATCTTACATCAGTGAAGTATTGGGTATACGGTGGAGCACCTCTTTCAACGAACGAAGTGAAATTCATTCAGGAAAAATTTCGTACCAATCGTCTCATGTGCGTATATGGGTTAACGGAAGCTGGACCAAATGGAACATATCTTTCCCCAGAAGAGCATGCGATCAAAGCTGGAAGCATCGGCAGGCAGGCAGCGCTGAATTGTGAAGTGAAAATTGTCGATGACCATGGACGTGAAGTTCCTGTTGGTGAAGTAGGGGAACTCATTTTATCCGGCGAAGGAACGATGAAAGGTTATTACAAAGATGAAGAAAATACAGCAGAAACGGTCAAGGATGGTTGGCTTTATACAGGAGATTTAGCACGCCGTGATGAAGATGGGTATCTATGGATGGTCGATCGAAAAAAAGACATGATTATTTCTGGTGGTGTCAATATTTATCCAAAGGAAGTGGAAGATGCGCTAAGACAACACCCTTCGATTGCCGATGTAGCAGTCGTCGGAGTTCCTCATCCAGAATGGGGAGAAACGGTAAAAGCGTTCGTTGTAATTTCAAAGCCCATCGAAAATCTTAAACAAGAATGTAAACGTTTTCTAGAAGGGAAAATCGCTGATTATAAAATTCCAAGACTTTATGAAGCCATTGCGGAGTTGCCAAGAAACGCTACTGGCAAAATTTTAAAACAAGCATTAAAGAACAGGGGGATCAACAATGAAATCGTTGCGCGAGGCTGATCCGAATTTATTATTTAATTTAAAAAAATATTTGGATGAAGAGCTTTATCAATATGCGGAAGAAAAGTTGGAACAATTTTGGCGGCTTTGTATGACCGAGATCGACAGGAGGGCAGTACATACTGATCGGGAAGGACAGCCGCGTTTAATCAAGTATGACCGCTTTGGTAACGATATTTCTGAAGTTTGGGTGAATGAAGGGTATAAGAAAACGGTTGAGCAAACATACAAGACGGGAATTGTCGGCTATGTCCATAAGGAAATTCCTGAACTTGGACGGAAAGGAAATTATGTGTACTCCTATGCGCAAGGATATCTTTTGTCACAAGTAGAGCCGGGATTTTATTGTCCGGTGACGTTAACGATGGCGACGGCGTATTTGCTTGAGCACTTTGCAGACGAAGAACTGAAGAAAAAATATTTGCCGCATGTGATTTCAACTGGGGAAATAGAATTGTATGAGGGAGCGACATTTTTGACCGAGCGTCAAGGCGGCTCGGATGTTGGTGCTAATGAAGTGCGAGCGGTGCCATGCGGTGATCATTATAAAATTTACGGTGAAAAATATTTTGCAAGTAATGCCGGAATGTGCGGGGTGGCAACTGTACTTGCGCGCATTGAGGGAAGTCAGGCAGGCACGAAAGGTCTTAGTCTATTTCTTGTTCCATGGCGCAACGAGGATGGAACGCTCAATGGGATTCAAATCCGTCGCTTAAAAGATAAATTAGGAGTTAGAGCGGTACCGTCTGCGGAAGTCGTTTTTGAAGGAGCGAAAGCGTATTTGATTGGCGATGCGAAAAAAGGTTTCTACTACATGATGGAAGCATTGAACCTTTCAAGAGTGTGCAATGCTGTTGCTTCGATTGGAATAATGAAACGGGCGTTTGATGAAGCAAAGCAATATGCATACAATAGAACAGCTTTTGGAAATCCGCTTGCATCATATCCTATGGTAAAAGAAACGTTAGCGAACTTAGCGGTAAGGCAAGAAGTGCAAACAAGCGCTTGTTTTGCATTGATTTCCTTTTTTGACCGAGTCATGAACGAGCCGAAAAGTGCTTCCGAGATGGAAAAAGCGTGGAATCGTTTATTAATTGCTTTGTTAAAGATGCGCACGGCAGAAGAAGCGATTTCCTTTGCCCATGAAGCAATTGAAATGCATGGAGGAAATGGATATATTGAGGATTTTGTGACGCCACGGTTGCTTCGCGACGCGCAAGTATTAACCGTTTGGGAAGGAACTGCGAATATTTTAGGCTTAGAAGTATTGCGTCTCATTCGCAAGTTCAATGTTCATGACACATTTATCCAATCCATGAACGATGAACTAAATAAACTTTCTAATCATGTTCGTTCTTTTATCGCTCCTGTAGAAAAAGGACTGAAAGAACTAGCTTCTTTCTTGAAGAAATTAGGCAGACAATCGGAAGAAGTGCAAATCTATCATGCAAAGAGAATGGCTAATAGGATGTGTGATATTTACTTAAGCATTATTGCTTTAAAAGATGCGGAATTAGGAGGCGAAAGGAAAGAAATCATTGCCCGTCTTTTCTTACAGCACATTTGGAATAAAGAGACCATTGACGAAGAAATGTTACCTCTAAAGTACTTTGATTTGTTAATGAATGAAAAAAACAAGCTAAGCGTGTAAGCGGCAAAATTTAATCATATTTCTAAAATCTCGAGGCTGACCCAAAAGCCAAGTGTCAGACCCCATAACTGTAGGTGGCGCTTGAGGTCAGACACTTTTTATGGGTCGGCCCTTAGATTTTTAAATGTAATAAAAAGGATTTTTCTCATGCGTGCTGAATAGTTAAGAAGAAAGTAATTGAAGGAGAGGGAGAAAATGGAGACGGTATCACTTACTTTTTCAAATCAATTGGCGATCTTGGAATTGAATCGTCCGGAATCATTGAATGCGATGAATGAACAAATGTTGACAGAGTTGCTGGCAAAGTTACAGGAAGTTGAAAAAAGCGATGCTCCTATTTTACTTATTACAGGAAAAGGAAGAGGTTTTTCAGCAGGCGGTGATATTAAAACGATGTTAAAGGAAGCAGATCATGAAAAATTTTTAGACATTATGGAAACCATTAAACAATTAATGGTCACATTGTATCGTTTACCAAAATTAGTGGTGGCTGCGATTCATGGACCAGCGGCAGGATTAGGATTTAGTTTCGCTTTGGCAAGCGATTATTTAATCGCCACGAAAGATGCCCGTTTAGCAATGAATTTTATTGGAATTGGCTTAATTCCAGATGGAGGAGGGCATTTCTTTTTAGAAAGGCGATTAGGTGAGGCGAAAGCAAAGCAACTGATTTGGGAAGGAAAACCGATGAATGCGGAAGAAGCATTCCAGCTTGGGTTAGTCGATGAAATCATTGAAGATGCAAGCGAAATTCATGAAAAAATTGCGCAATGGCAAACAAAGCCGCTTCAGGCAATGATTGAAACGAAGAAAATATATACAGAGTTAAATAAAGACCGGTTGCTTCAAGTATTACATCTTGAAACAATCGGACAGCAAAAAATGAGACAAACGGAAGACCATCGTGAAGGGGTTCGCGCCTTTTTAGAAAAACGTCAACCGAATTTTATTGGCAAATAAATGGAGTAGTAAAGTGATATTTGTCAAAAACGATAGATAAGACGGTTAGAATACCTGTTCCGGATGAAGTGAACATCAATCACTCGATGGATGGACTGGAAAGATTAAATATTCGATACAGTCTCTATAAAAAACGTTAAGCGCAAACCCTTTTGTTACGATAAGGATTTGCGCTTTTTTGAGCTATTATTGTTAAACTTCTTTAATAAACAAACTCCCGGTATTTGTAAATCCCTGCTTTTTATAGAATTCTTTTGCCGAATGATGATCACACCAATCATCTCATTCAATTATGTCGATGTGATTGGTTTTTGCGATATGATAAATTTCCTCCATTAGCTTTGAGTCCAATCTTTTCTTTCTGTGAGATTCTGAAATACTGATTGGATGTACATAGACAGATGGATATGCTTTTTTAAACGAATTTTCCGGGTAATATAGCCAAGATATTGTTCGTCATCTTCTAAAAGAAGAAAAAGGTGCTACGGGTGGTTAACAATCTTTTTAAAGAACTCTTTAATCGCCTCAATGTTATATTCCATGAACCTCTCCCACCTACACATTGTTTAGAGGTGGGAGACTTCTCGGTGAACATGTTAAAATACTTCGGATACAGTTTTGTATGTAATTCGTGTACATAGCGATTTAATTTTGCGATGATCTCATAATTGGTAGTTCGACTTATTTTCATACGCTAGCACTCCTTTTCGTCATAGAATCATATGAATCTTGTAAGCATTAGTTACAGCTCTATCCCAAACCTTTTGACAACATTTCCGTCTTCTGTCACATAGTCGGTGTCGCGTATGCCGCCATTATTTAAAATTGTTTTTTCTGAACCTATATTATCCGCGTCACAAACAACAAGAACTTTTTGGATCCTTAACTCTTTCACTTTTTCTAACGATAAAGATAAAAGCTTCGTTGCATATCCTTTTCGTCTCTCTGATGGGCGGATCCCGTAGCCGATATGTCCACCAGAGTGAAATAATTTTTCCGTTAATCGATGCCGGATGTTTACCACCCCGATTATTTTTCTGTCTTCATTCACTAACCAATAAGTAGAACTTGGTACCCAGTGGTTCGGAATGTTTTCATCTTTTTCATTATCTAGGAGAAATTGAATCATTCCTTCAAAATCGGCTGGATCTTTACGAATTACCCACGGAATCATTTCTTCTCCGCTTTCTTTCCATTCCTGATAGAAAGAGAGATATTCATCTTGTAAATTTTTAATCGGTTTTGACAAAAACACACGCTTCTCCATCATTCTCTCCCCCGTAAAATGAATTTCAACCATTTTATTACAATTTTTAAAATGTGAAAATAGGTTTAAAAAAATGATGACAGAGATTGTTTCATTTCTTTTATATGTTTTAAACTTCCATGTTTCTAGGAATTCCTGTTTTCTGTACAAGCATTGTCTAATTTGTAGTATAAATCGGGAATGTGAATGGCTGTTTTGAAAGGATTTATATCTTTTTCCTAGAAAGGATAAGATGTTTTCGTTGTGAAGTTTTGGAAATGTGTTGTATAATGCCTTATTGATACATATAGAGGGGGGACAATGATTGAAAAGTAGAACAACTGTAATGATCAGCATCGTTCTTGCGATGTTAGTGGCATCGATGGATACGACCATCATGAACACGACAATGCCAATTATTACGAAAGAACTAGGTGGCTTTGAACTATATGCTTGGGCATTTGCGGCATACATGATTACAACAACCGTTCTTTCACCGATCGCAGGGAGATTATCTGACATTTTTGGAAGGAAAAGAGTATTTGGATTTGGAATTGTCTTGTTTTTAATTGGCTCGTTGCTTTGTGGAATGTCACAAAATATGTTGCAGTTAGTCATTTTCCGGGCGGTGCAAGGAATCGGAGCCGGATTTATGATGCCGTTTCCAGCCATCATTGCAGGAGACCTTTTTCCAATCGAAAAACGCGGGAAGATTCAAGCATTCTTTACAGCGATGTGGGGACTTTCGGCTCTTCTCGCACCTTTACTTGGGGCCTTTTTTGTAGAGTACATGTCATGGCGCTGGATTTTTTATGTCAATTTACCAATTTGTTTGCTATCATTGCTAACGCTTCTTCCATATCAAGAAGTGTATGAGCCGAAAAAGGCAAGTGTCGACTATATCGGTGCGATTTTGTTTGCTGTTGGTGTAAGTTTTCTTCTGTTAGATACGGTTGTTGAGAAAAATCAGTTGATTTACGCTATTCTAGGAATCTTATTTATTGCTATTTTTTATCTTTTTGAAAAGAAACAGTCTTCACCGCTTGTTCCGCTTTCGATGGTTAGCAATAAAACGATTAAATGGATGAACATTAACGGCTTTTTAGGTTGTGCAGCATTATTTGGCACATCGAGCTACATTCCTTTGTTTTTACAAAATGTCGCTCATCAATCGTTATTTATAAGCGGAGTGGCTCTGCTTGGCATGGCGATTGGTTGGATGTTAGTATCTGTTCCAGCAGGAAAATGGATATTAAAGTATGGTTATCGTTTTTTACTCATCATCGGCAATGTTTTGCTAGTAGCGTCAGGGGCCTTGTTAGTGATATTAAATCAAAGTCATGGTTTTTGGTATGTATTTATAACCATGTTTGTACAAGGACTTGCATTTGGTTTAACATCTACGGTAGGAGTGATAGGTTCACAACAAATGGTTGAACCGTATCAAAAGGGGATTTCTACTTCCTTTTTTATGTTTAGTCGTAACATTGGTACGGCAATAGGAGTAACGATTATGGGGGCGTTTTTAACAAAAGCGCCAGATTTTATGACCGGAATTCATAACCTCTTCTTATTCGGCCTTGTTGGAAGTATCATTGCTTTACTCACATCGTTCCTGATCAAAAATGACGCAACAGAAGAAAAAAGAAATGTAAATGTACAGAATCAAGTGGTGTAAATAAGTGAATTTCTTTTATTAAGAAATACGGAAGGGAGCTAAATATGGATGATGTAAAATCTGAACCATCCTAGTTTTCCTTCTGCATGGCTTTATATGTTTCTCTGTTTTTTCACTCGTGCTTGATATGTCAATAAAAAGAAACGATTCACCTTATTTTAGTGATTGATGAGGATATCATTTTTGATGAACAATCAACTTTTGCGTGAAAAACACATCACAAATGAACATCGAATGGTGAAGGATTCTTAAATTGGTAATAAGGTGAGGGGTTGAACAAAAGAGAAGAGGTTGACCCGTAAGTGTCTGACCTCGTGTTCTTCTTCCGTGTTATGTTGTATATATTTGTGATTGAGGGGGCTGACACTTTGCTTTAAGGTCAACCTCCTTTTTTATGACCTTACATAAACGGATAAGTAGAAGGGAGCATTAGAATTTTCATTTACAATGTAACATTGTTATGTTACGATTAAGCTCGAGGAGGTGCGTTCAAGTGAGTGATGATTTGATATCTAAAAAGGAGTTATTAGAGCTTACAGGTATATCTTACGGTCAATTGTATCGCTGGAAACGGAAAAATTTGATTCCGGAAGAATGGTTTATTCGCAAATCCACTTTTACCGGACAAGAGACGTTTTTTCCAAGAGAAAAAATATTAGCGCGAATCGAGAAAATTAAAGATATGAAAGATGATCTTTCATTAGATCAACTAGCTGATATGTTCTCTCCGAATCCAATGGAAACGACACTAAATAAGGAAGAAGTATTAAAACGAAACATTGTTTCAAAGATAGCGCTTGAATTTTATGTGAGTCATGAAGGAGAACGAGACCTCTTTACATTTGAACACATTCTTCATGCTTACATTCTTGAAAAGCTTCTACAAACAGGGGAAATGAGTTTAGAGGAAGGAACGATTTTACTAGAAGTATTAGGAACACATTATGAAAAATTCCGCGGAAAAAGCTGCGACTTGATATTGTTGCGTAAAATGGGAATTTCTACGTTTATTCTGCTTTCAAATCCAAGCGAAATTTATTTCGATACGGGGGCTAAGGTAGTTGCTCGATTGAATGTAACAAGTTGTATCGAGGAATTAAAAATCAAAATATCGGAGTCGGAGGGATAATTGGTGGAAGAAAATCATCGACGAGACTTAGTCATTGCCGGTACAGGAAGCGCAGCGGGAGGTTCCTATCATCTCGTAAAAGTAAGTGGCAATGGGAATTTAAGTGGCGATTTTAATTGTGTCAATTTAAGAATTCATGGAAAAGCCAATATCGATGGGAACGTAACGGCCCAATCAACTCTAATATCCGGTACCGCGAATATTAACGGTGATTTACGTTCAGAGCAGATGAAAATTCAGGGAACAGCTAAGGTCAATGGTGATATGACATGCAATGATATGAAATTGCACGGCAATACGAAAATAAAAGGTAACCTCGTAGGAGAAGAGATTAAAATTGAGGGAGGGACAACGATTGCCGGAGATTGTGAAGCGGAGGAATTTTTTATTAAGGGCGTTTTTTCTATAGGTGGATTGTTGAATGCGGGTAACATTGAAATTCATTTATATGGAGGATGCCAAGCGAAAGAAATTGGCGGCGAGAAAATTAAAGTGAAAAAGCCAAGTATGGCGTTTCATTTAAAAAAGCTGATTTTAACTTATCTTTTCCAAATCAATGTTGGACTTGTTACTGACAGCATTGAAGGAGACGAAATTTATCTCGAGCACACGAAAGCGAAAGTCGTGAGAGGAAACAATGTTACGATTGGTCCTGGATGTGAAATTGAGTTAGTAGAATATAAAAACAGTTTCGATTGTGACAAAGGATCAAAGGTAAACGAGAATCAAAAGATATGAGCGGTTATCGTTCGAAAGTAGATTGATAAGGAGGACTTAGCAATGAAAAAAGGACGTGCACGCCATTTGGTTATGAATGGATCGGGCATCTCTTCTGGCGGGAACTTCGATAAAGTCCGGATTAGAGGGGATGGAACCGTAAATGGGGAATTACATTGTCTGGAGTTGAAAGTGTTTGGGAGCGCTGACTTAAATGGAAAGGTATCGACCTCATCGTTTGAAATTTTTGGTCAAGGCTATATCGGGGAAGACATTGTAACTGAAAAGATGAAGATTTTCGGGGAGGCAGATATCCGCGGGAATGTATCGGTGAAACAGTTCAAACTCATCGGTTCAACGGAGATTCACGGCAAGCTGGTCGGCGGAGATATTCGTGTGAATGGCGAAACAACGGTTGAGGGTGATTGTGAAGCGGACCTCTTTCGTCTAAAAGGTGTTGTCCATATCGGCGGAATGTTGAACGCAGAAAAAGTTGAAATTCATTTGCACTTTGGAGATAGCCGAATTTCAGAAATCGGCGGTGAGAGCATTCAGGTGAGAAGAGGAAAATTTGGTGTATTCAAGCTTTTGAATTTATTTCAAAACCATGCTGCAGAGCTCTTGGTTGATAATATTGAAGGGGATGAGGTTTATCTTGAGTATACGCGAGCGAAAGTAGTGAGGGGAAATCGGGTTACGATTGGTCCTGGCTGTGACATTGAGCTCGTAGAATACAAAAATGAATTTGTGCAAAATGAAAAGGCGAAGGTAGCAGAAAGTCGAAAATTATAAATCAAGCAAAGGAGTGAGGGTATTGGTGAGAACGATGGAGACGAAATTAGGATTTGTTGTTGCAGGACTTTTGTTAGGAATTTTTATTGCCTCAATGGATAATACGATTGTATCGACAGCCATGGGAACAATTGTCGCGGAACTGGGAGGTCTTGATAAGTTTGTTTGGGTGACATCGGCCTACATGGTCGCTGAAATGGCGGGAATGCCGATTTTCGGTAAACTGTCTGATATGTATGGCCGAAAACGCTTTTTTATTTTTGGGTTAGTGATGTTTCTCGTTGGCTCGATTTTATGCGGAATGGCGCAAAGTATCGAACAGCTAAGCATTTTCCGAGCGATTCAAGGAATTGGCGGCGGAGCGTTAGTGCCGATTGCCTTTACGATTATGTTTGACATCTTTCCTCCAGAAAAACGTGGAAAAATGGGTGGACTTTTCGGGGCAGTCTTTGGTTTATCAAGCATTTTTGGACCGTTGCTTGGCGCGTACATTACGGACTATTTAAACTGGCGCTGGGCGTTTTATATCAACATTCCTTTAGGACTTTTAGCATTCTTTCTTGTCATTGTGTATTACCGTGAATCGGCTAAGCATTCGAAGCAAAAAATTGATTGGTGGGGCGCTTTTACTCTCGTGCCGTCCATCGTTTGTTTAATGTTTGCACTAGAACTTGGCGGTAACAAATATGATTGGAATTCTCATATCATTATTGGATTGTTTTCTGCATTTGCTGTCTTATTCCTAGCGTTTCTATATGTGGAAACGAAAGCAGAGGAGCCAATTGTATCGTATCAAATGTTTAAAAAACGTTTATTTGCGACAAGTAATCTCATCGGGCTGTGTTCCGGTGCCGCTTTTATCGTCGCTGCTGTGTATATCCCGATTTTTATTCAAGGGGTGCTCGGCGGTTCGGCGACCAATTCAGGATTAGTTTTATTACCGATGATGCTTGGAACGACAGTATCTGCCCAATTAGGGGGCTTTTTAGCCAGTAAAATGAGCTATCGTAATGTCATGATTATATTCACAGTGATTTTTGTTGTAGGAATGTACTTATTAAGTACGCTATCGCCGGATACGACTCGCTTGACCGTTACGATGTATATGATTATTGCCGGGCTTGGAATCGGTGCTTCATTCTCGGTGCTCGGAATGGCAGCGATCCACCATTTTGATGAAACGCAGCGGGGAGCAGCTAGTTCTACTAACTCGTTTGTACGTTCACTCGGCATGACGCTTGGAATTACGATCTTTGGAATTATCCAGAGAAATCTTTTTACGAATAAATTAGCGGATGCTTTTCACGGAATGCCACAAGTTCCTCAAGGAGTAACATTTAAAGATCCGCGTGCGATTCTCTCACCGGAAGCGCGTTCGCATATTCCGAAACCGGTACTTGAGCAAATCACAGCAGCGTTGTCCTCTTCGATTGCTCATACTTTTATGTGGGCCTTGGTTCCTGCAGTGTTGGCGCTCGTCTTCGTGTTTCTAATGGGAAATGAACGGTTAACAATCATGAGAAAAGATACACAAATCAGCAACTCGAATTAACTTAAAAAAATTTACTGAAGGGACAAACTCGCTTGTTCTCGTAAAGCACAAAGAGCAGAACTATTCCATGCATAGTTCTGCTCTTTTTTGTTGCCGCTTAAAAACTTGGGTAACTTTCTATAGGATAATATTTATGAGCACTAGACAGGGTGTTGACCATCTCACATAAAATTTCAATCGCCTGTTTTAACTCTTCTTGAGGAAGTCCAGCATAGCTTATACGGATATATTGATTCGGTACATGTGTCGGAAAGCAAGCGCTTCCTGGTAAAAATGAAAGTTGTTTCATATGACAATATTCCAAAAGAAGATCAGCATGAACATGTTGAGGCAATTTTACCCAAATGGTATTTCCGCCATTCGGTGCACGAAAAGTCAGCTGTGATGAGTGTTGATGCAATAATTGGATACATTGTTTTCCGCGATTCTTTAAATCCGTTCGCAAGTTTTGCAGAACGTTGTTTAATTCTTTCGATTGTAACAATCCCGCGATAATTTTTTGCGTTAATAATGGCGAGCCTAAATCAGAAATGCTTTTAGCCGCGATAAGCTTTTCTAATAAAGGTCCTTCCGTGACTAACGCACCGATGCGGCAAGCAGGCGATAAAAATTTGCTGAACCCTTTTAAATAAATGACATGACCGGACGTATCAAAACTTTTAATCGGAGCAGGAGGTTTTTCTTTAAAGTACAGTTCACTCCAAGGATCATCTTCTAGAATGAGAAAATGATAGCTTTCGGCAATATCGACAAGTTCTTTTCGTTTTTTCACGCTTAAGGTAGTGCCTGTTGGATTTTGAAAAGTTGGATTAATGTAAAGTAATTTCGGGTGATATTGATCACAAAGTTTTACGAGCATTTTTGTATCAATTCCATCATGCTCGACGGGAATAGGGATAATTTGCGCTCCTCTTGATTTAAAAATATCGATACTTCCCGGATAAGTAGGAGCTTCCATAAATACAACATCATTAGGTCCGATAAATGTTTTCGCCACAAGTTCAATACCTTGTTGCGCTCCGCTGACCGCTAAAATATGTTCCGGTGCAACCGAAAGCTGTTTCGTTCGCAGATAATCGCTTACCGCTTTTCGGAATTCCATGTCACCGTTGGCACTGCTGTATTGTCCTAACAGTTGTGGATGCTGTTCGATCACTTGCATGGTCACTTTTTTGATCCACTCTGTATGCAAGAGGTTCCCGTTAATACAGGCGGTTCCTAAATGATAGCGGATATTTCGCAGCGGTTGTGAGATGGATAATGATTGGGCGCGCGGTACATAATCAGGGATAACCATATGCCAATTCGTGTGTGTATCGTCAATATCTTCTTTTAGATGAGTGGATTTCACGAATATTCCTTTACCTTGAAAGCTTTCGACGTATCCTCTTTGTTGCAGTTGTTGATATGCTTTCTGCACGGTCACTAAAGAAACGCCTAACTCTTTGGAAAGCTGTCGAACAGACGGAAGCCTCTCGCCATCTTTCATTATTTTTGAAGAAATACGGTCAATAAAATACTGACATATTTGCTCATGAACGGGGAGATTGGAGTGTCGTTTCAAATGAATATTCATCACCAACATCCTTTAACTGTTATACTATAAGTTTTACTGTTATATATCGATTGTATCATTATATAAATAAAAATAACATGAAAAGGTGATGAATATTTATGGTTTTAGTAGGTTATCTTACGATGTGTCTTATTTTCGGTACTACATTTTTAGTGATTAAAATCGGTTTGGAAGCGGGATGGACACCGTATTTTTCCGCTGGATTTCGTTTCTTTATTGCCGGATTGCTTGTCGTGATATATGGTGTTGCAACAAAACAATTTCAAACTCCAACAAAGAAAAACTTGATTGAATTTCTTATAACAGGTTCATGTATGACAGGTATAACATTTGGAACACTTTATTGGTCGGAACAGCATATTCCTTCAAGTTTTGCTGCTCTATTATCGGCGACCGGTCCGCTTTTTGTTTCGTTGTTCCATTCGAGAATGGAGAAGGTAAAAATCACACGGGCACAGTTTGCGGGATTAGCGTTAGGGTTCCTCGGAATTGGCTTGATTACGGGACCGTCGCTCTCAGTCGAATTTAATTTATTTTGGCTTATTGCTTGTCTAGTCATTATCATTGGCGAAAGTTTTTACGCATTCGGCACGATTTATTCGAAAATGGTGTTAAAACAAGGTGTATCCCCGCTGATGTTAAATGGATATCAAATGTTATTCGGCGGACTGTTATTAATCATCCTTTCTTTTGCATTTGAAAATCCCAGTTTTTCAGGAATTAGCTATAGTGGATGGATTTCTCTTTTATATTTGATTGTGATTGGCTCTGTTTTAGGACACGGTTTATATTATTGGCTGATCAAAAAAACAAACCCAGCCTTTCCTTCTACATGGCTCTATGTTTCTCCGTTTATTTCACTCGTGCTTGATATATGGATAAAAAAAGAGGTGTTCCATCCTCTATCGATTATTGGTGGCATTGTCATTATAGCAGGCGTATATTTCATAAACAGTCAAACTTTACGAGAAGCTTTTGCAAAGAAACCAAAAAGTATTGCTTCATAAGTTAGCATCAAAAGTTGAAATTGTTACAACAACATAGTTAGTTTCCTCCTTGTTCATTTTATACTTATGCATTTTTTGAGCAAGGAGGAAGCAGGATGTTTCTTTCACTAATGATGCTGGCATTTGCTGTATGCATGGATAGCTTTGAGATTGGATTTACGTATGGATTACGAAAAATGAAAATTCCGTTGCTATCCATATGTATCATTGCACTATGTTCATCGATTGTGTTATTCCTATCGATGCATTTCGGCACGCTATTAACGAAGTTCTTTTCTACTGAGCAAACGGAAATGGTAGGTGGTTGTATCTTAATCGGTATAGGTTTCATTTCCATTGTCAATCTATTTCGAAAAAGTAACTCATCTGCTGAAACGGTTGACCTTGATCAATCTGGAATCATTACTGGAAAGGAAGCATGGCTTTTAGGGCTTTTTATGTCAATCGATGCAGTTGCTGCGGAGTAGGTGCGGCATTTATTGGTTTTTCTCCATTTTTGACAACAGCTGTCATTGCTTTTTTTAATGTTTGGTTACTATTTTTCAGTGTTAAGCTAGGTGAACTATCATCAAACAGAGATATAATCAAGAGATTGTCATTTCTTCCAGGAATGCTGTTAATCATATTTGGTGTATTAAAAATCTTAAAGCCCTAATGAATTGTTCCTCCTTTGGCTATACTAAACAAAAATAAAGGAGGAATTTTTTATGTTTAAAGGCGCACCGTTTTGGTCAGGGATTTTATCTGGAGGAATTTCACAAATGGAAGATGTGAGGTCGTACATAAAAGGAGAAATCGACAGAAAAGATTTAACGGTTTATACGATGCGAAATATTACCGGAGCAGCAGGAATCATGGCGGGAATGGAATATGGTGCATTGGTAGGAACTATGGTGTTTCCAGGAATCGGAACGTTTGTTGGTTCCTTGGTTGGATACATAGTGGGAAACAGAATTGGTAGTACGATTGGATACAAAACAGGAGATTTTCTTGTAAACGTGAAACGCCACGAGTATTTATTAGAAAACAGAGAAAGGTTACAGCAACCTGTCTTAAAATAAAAAACGAGCTTAAAATAAGCTCGTTTTTTAATGCAATTGTTGTTCAATTTCTTGTAATTTTTGTTTAATCGACTGGTCATTTAATACATTATAAGCTTTCAACGTTTCATCTTTTTTTGCTGGTTCAACATCATCAAATAAATGGCTCATTGATTCCTTTGCACTTTGCATAACTTGTTGGGTTTTCTCCATTCCGCTTTCAATTCCTTGTTTCATCATCTCACCGCTGCTTTTTATGACTTCAGTCATATCAGGCAGCATCATCATTTCCTTTTCTGCTTTTGCTTCTTCCATAATAGAACCAATTTGTTTCCGAACTCCACTCGTTAAACCTTTCATTTGGTCTCCTAAAGCTAATACAGCACCGGCTCCTTTCACTAATAGTTTTCTTGTCCCTCTTCGTGCTTCAGGGGATAGAGCGAGAAGAAGTGTTACAGAAGTTATCGCTAAACCAACAGGGTTGCTGATAAATTTTTTTATCATCCATCTAACCTCCTTGTAGATTCTAAATTATAGTTATGGACAAATGGCTCTGATTTTATTTCTATTCTTTTCAAGTTTTTTGTTTTTTTGCACGCATAGCGCATAGAAAGAAAAATCTTGTCTAAACTAGCATTTATACAAAACGTAAAACGCACGAAGGGGGGAAAAACAAGAGAATGAATGAAATATCGTTTAAACCAAGAGATATCCACATTCTCCCTGGCAGGGTAAGGTTTGAATTGTTTGGTTTGAAGCATAATGCACAAATTGCAGAGAAATTTGAGGCGATTTTCTCTACTATAGACGGAATTATAAAAGTTCATGCGAACAGCGCTACGGGAAAAGTGCTGTTATTTTATGATGCAGAAAAAATCAGCCTTGAAATTCTTTCGCTATTTATTCGAAAGTTTGAAGAAGTGTTGTTTAAGAAGAAATATACAGCCGAAGAGCAGGAAGGTATTCAAGAACATACAGAGGCAACCTCGGCTATCTACGAAGAAGTTGCAGCAGTGGCTGAAAGTCCGAGTATGGAAGGAACTTCTTATTTTGAAGCGATTCCTTATGAAAGAAACACGACTGCCTCAGAGGAAAGAGTCCCACTTCCACTCGCATTATCGGTGACAGGACTCGGAGTGCTAGGAATCAAACAGTTGTTTTGGGGAAGGTCAGCATTAGCAAGACACCCGCTTCCGTTTTATTTGAGCGGTGCCATTGCCATTACAACCGGTTATCCTTTTTTGAAAAAGGGATTGCAAAAATTTGAACAAAGAAGAAAACTAAATCTTGATTTACTGCTCGGTGCAAGTTCATTAGCTTTAGCATTGATTCGCGAAAATCTCATTGTCTTAGCAGGTATCAGCATTCTTCAATATTTAAATTGGAAACGAAAACAAGAGTTGAAAACAGACACGGACATATTGGATCAAGATTATGTCTCACCGGAGATTGAATCATATGGTCGACGGATGAGCAGATTTGGTATTGCCGCTGCGGGAGTAAGTTTGGCTGTTACGCGAAATCCGCTATCGGCATTAGGTGTATTATTGGCGGCAAATCCACGTCCAGTATTAACATCGACGGAATACACTTGGAAGCAAGCAGATTATGTAGCAAGGAAAGCGCAAAAGTGCCTTCCAGAGAACGGTTCAATGTATCAATTATCACAAACGAAAGCAGTCATCTTTGATGATGCATCGCTTATTGTTCATAATGGAAACATCAGAGAAGAAACAGATGCTTATTTTCGGGAACTGCGGCCAGGTACGATGGTAGCTGTGTTGAAAAACCGAAAAAATGTGGATCTTTACGGCTTAGCAAGCTATTTATATGATAAGTATCAATTGAATTTTACCGAAATCAATGAAACATTCCCTAAACAAAGACATGAAGTGTTATTTGTTACGGAAAAAATTATAAATACATCAGAAAATATCGTTTCCTTTTATCCTTCGATCGAAATCAGCAAATTACCTGAGCTTGCGAAAAGCTGTCATCAAGCAAGACAGCTAGACAAACTAGTAAAAAGAAACGCAAGGCTCACATCGATTTGGAATGTAATTGGAACAATCATTGCTGCTCCTTTATACGTTAGTGCTCCACTCATTAATTTATTTGCCGATGGGCTCACATTAAGCCTTTTATCAAAAGCAAAACGATGGACGGAGCGTAATCTTGGAGTTGAGAAAAAAGAGTTAAAGCACGAAGGACACGGAAATGTTGAAGTTCTTCCATGGCATGCGATGGACGCCGAAGAGCTTGTTACGTATCTTCAAACAAATAAAAAACATGGTCTAACCGATGAACAAATCGAAGCGGCGTTGCGAACATATGGCTATAATCAATTGCAATCGAAAAAACGTCCGCATTGGATCAAGAGTTATTTAGCACAATTTAAGGAATTTACAACCATTATATTGGGAACAACCGCTTTATTAAGCATGGTTTCAGGGCATCTCTTTGATGGATTAGCGATGACGGTTATTCTCATGCTTAATGCGGGAATTGGCACGATTCAAGAGCGAAAAGCGGAGCGTGCGGTTGAAACGATGGCGCAGTTTGTTCCGCCAAATTGTGTTGTCATCCGCAATGGAGAAAGAAAAGAGATTCCTGCTGATGAATTAGTTCCTGGAGATATTGTTGAATTAGAAGCAGGGGACCGCGTTCCAGCCGATATTCGCTTAATTCAAGCAATGAATGTGGAAGTGAACGAATCGTCGTTATCAGGAGAGTCACTGCCTGTACGTAAAAATGTTGAAACAGTAGGTAAAGACGAAGCACTATCGGATCGAACGAATATGCTCTATATGGGAACACATTTGACGCGCGGAAAAGCCATTGGTGTTGTTGTACAAACTGGTCGTCATACGGAAATGGGACATTTAGTTTCCTTGTTGAGTGAGGAAGAAGACCAAGAAACCCCATTACAAAAACAAGTCACTTCTATCAGTAAGACATTTATGAAAGGCGCACTCGTTGCTGGAGCTGTTGTGTTTGTTGCCGGTTTATTACGAGGAAATTCGATTTCACAAATGATTACCACTTCATTGGCACTCACTGCATCCGCGATACCAGAAGGCTTGCCAATGACGATTACCATTGCACTAACCGCGGGCATTTTTCGCATGGCAAAGAACAAATCGCTTGTGCGAAAACTTTCTGCTCTTGAAACGTTGGGAAGAGCAACGATTATTTGTTCGGATAAAACAGGAACGTTAACAAAAAACGAAATGACGGTGAAGAAGATTTCGACCGTTAATGCTGAATTTAACGTGACGGGTGATGGTTACAATCCAGAAGGAAAGATTCTTGATGAAAATGGAATGGAACAAGAATCAAAAGAATTAGAAAAGCTGTTGAGAATCGGACTATTGTGCTCAAATACGACATTACAGCAAGAAAATGGACGATGGGGAATTAAAGGTGACCCAACAGAAGGTGCAATTGTTACATTAGCAGCAAAACGCAACATCCTTATTGACAATCATAATCGATGGAAACGATTACATGAAGTGCCATTTGACTCTTATTCAGGAATGATGACGGTTGTTTGTAAAAATGAAGACAACCATAAAGATTGCTATGTGATGTCAAAAGGGTCAGTGGAGAAGATTTTAAATTACTGTACACATTATCAAAAAAATGGTCGGAAATATCCGTTAACAAAAGATATAAAAGAAAAAATTTTGCAGAAAAACGAAGAATACGCGAAGCAATCTCTACGGGTACTAGGATTTGCTTATCGTCCAATCGAGCATAAAGAAGGGGAAACTTGCTTTGACAATCTTCATGAACAATTAATTTATGTTGGTATGGTTGGAATGATTGACCCACCTAAACCTGAAGTAGAAAAATCTATTCGTGAAGCGTTGGAATTAGGCATTAAGCCAATCATGATCACAGGAGATCATCCAATTACTGCGTTAGCGATTGCCAAACAAATCGGCATTTGCGATGGAAGCAAAAAAGTGATTACGGGTACAGAACTAGAGCAAATGTCTGATGAAGAATTAGAGGTAATCATCGATGATGTTTGTATCTTTGCTCGAGTGACACCAGAGCATAAGCTCCGCATTGTTATGACATTGCAAAAACAAGGTCATATCGTCGCCATGACGGGTGACGGTGTCAATGATTCTCCTGCGATTAAGCGTGCCGATGTCGGGATTGCGATGGGGCAAACGGGAACACAAGTAACAAAAGAGACAGCTGATATGGTACTGAAAGAGGATCACTTCGGTTCGATTGTTGACGGTGTCAAAGAAGGGCGCACAATTATCGGTAATATCCGCAAAGCACTTGGTTGCTTGCTCAGTGGAAATTTAGCGGAAATCATTATCACGAGCATAGCCGTGATTGCTGGAATGCCACTTCCAATTGTACCAATTCAAATTTTATTGATGAATTTACTGACAGATGCATTACCAGCAATGGTATTAGCGGTCAATCCAGGGAATAAAACAAAGCAGACAAAACGTCAAGAAATTGCTGATGCGTCGTTGTATAAACAAGTCGTTACACGCGGCGTATTATTAGGCGCGGGTTCATTAGGTCTGTTTGCTTTAAGTCTTGCTGGTGGTGCATCATTAGCAACAGCAAGAACGATCGCCTTTGCTACATTAGTGGCAGGTCAGCTAGTTCAAACATTCTCATGGAGACAAGCAGATTCAAAAGAAAACATTCGCGACTGGTCAAAAGATCGTTTCCTTGTTAGCGCACTAGGAGTTTCTTGGTTGTCACTATTAGCAACGATTTATATTGGCCCGCTCAATGGTGTGTTCGGTACCGTTGCGTTACCAATTGCTGCGTGGGCACCAATATTGGCGGTTGCGGGTAGTTCAGCGGTGTTAGCCAAACCAATTGCTCGTATGTTCGAACGTACACAGCCAGCTGTAGCACCACCAAGATTGTCAGTGGCTTAGGTATAAAACGACCAATAGTAACCAATAATATATTAATAATGCCAATAGGAGGAAAAAATCGTGCAAAGAGGGTTGCAGCGTTTGATTGTCGGTTCTGCGCTTGTCATCGCATCAACGGTCATACTACCAATTGCGAGAGAAACATTACGACCAATTATGAAGGATTTATCTAAACAGATGAAATATCTTCTTGTGTCTACGAAAGAGGGCATTGAGGATATTGTTGCGGAAGTGAAATTTGAACGGATGAAAAAGCAATTAGATAAAGATATGGTTATTGATTGTGAAGTAATCATTGAAGAACCGGAAAGAGAACGTATTTTCAGTTAATTCGAAATGGTGAAGGAGGGGAAATCGTGAAAGAACAAGATGAAATGGTAATCAGTCATTTAAGGCAGGCTCTCTCTCATTTGGATACCGCCTTAAATATGACCATTGAATCTCTTCGTGAAAATCCTGATTCAAAAAAGACAGTTGGTTCGATTTGGGAAGAGTTTCTTGGAACATTTTTTGGAAAAGTACGCAGGAAAGGAAAAGAAAGTAATATCAACCTTTTAAGCCTCATTTCTTTTCCAAAGCTACGGAAGTTTTGATGATAAAGCAGTCCATAACGGGCTGCTTTTTCTTTTTAATAAATTGTTCAATATTTGGATTTATATAGTAGCTATTCTTTATTTGTCTGTGATATATTATATAGGTGTAAAAATCAATCTACAAATTTCTGCAAATTATGCTAGTATACGACAAAGGCAAACCTTCCGAAAGGTTGGGACGCAAAGCCATGGGTCTAAGGCTCGAAGGAGCTATGATTGCCAGGCTGCCGGATAGCTTCTTGGCGGCTATTCAGCACTGAATAGTCTTTTTTGTTTTTTGTACATAACCCATTGTCCTTGTTTGTGTGTGGCAGCGATACCAATTTTTCAATGTAAATGGCTACTTACTTTATTTATTTTCTGAACATAAAGATAGAGTTGAAAGATTGGAGGAAAACAAGTATGAAACTCACGGTTAGGAAAAAATTATTTGCGGGATTTTTGTCGGTTTTAATCATTTTATCATCTATTGTAGCAGTAAGTTTTTACCAAATTTCCAAGGTTGACCGTACATACAACAAACTTATAGAAGAAGACGCCGAACAATTATTGATGACAAAAGATTTATTAATTTTGATGAGAAAAGCACAGTCTAGTCAACGCGGCTATCTGCTTGCTGGCGACGAAACATCTTTACAAATCTTTTCCAAAGCTCATGATGACTATCAGGCGTTAAGTAAAAAACTAATGGAGGCAAATATCGATTCGAAAGAAAAACGAATCCTTGAAGAATTAAATGAATTAGAAGAGGAATTTTATCAATTTAGTAATGAGCTTTTTGAGTTGAAGAGACAAAATAAAACAGCTGAATACAGCGCTCTCGTTATAACAAAAGGGCGGGAGTTATTAAATCAAGTTGAAGAAAAAGTGGCGGAATTAGAAGATTATGAAAAAGCGATATTAAGCTCAAACAGCAAAGCAACATCTGCGGAAGTGGAATCTGTTAAATCATTTGTGTTAACGTTAGCCATTATCTCGGTGATTGCTGCCATCATCATTGCTTTATATATTGGCCATATTATTTCAAGTCCAGTTATAGCGATTGCAGGTGCCGCTCAAAAAATTGCTTCCGGCGATTTGACAGTAGATGAAATCAAAGTAAAAAATAAAGATGAAATTGGTGATTTGGCAAAATCATTTAATCAAATGGTGAAAAATTTGCGTGAATTGATTCATCAAGTTGCATCAAGCGCCGAGCAAGTGGCGGCATCCGCAGAGGAGTTGACAGCAAGTGCGGAACAAACAAGCAAGGCAGCTGAACAAATTGCGGCTACTATGCAAGAGGTGGCCGCTGGTGTTGATAAACAAGTGCAAGGCGTCGAAGAAACATCACAAACCGTGAATGAAATGTCCATCGGTGCCCAGCAAATTGCAAGCAATGTTCAAAATGTATCTTCTATTGCTGTGGAGACGGCAGAAAAAGCAACTCATGGTGGAAAAACCATTGAGGTTGCTATTAAGCAAATGAACTCGATTAATGAAACGGTGAATGGACTAGCAGAAGCTATCAAAAGTTTAGGAGAACGCTCGAAGGAAATCGGTCAAATTACGAACGTTATTACTGGAATCGCTGAGCAAACGAATCTTCTTGCCTTAAACGCAGCGATTGAAGCGGCAAGGGCAGGAGAACAAGGCCGCGGGTTTGCTGTTGTAGCTGACGAGGTACGTAAATTAGCGGAGCAATCAGCTCAATCGACGCAACAAATTTCTCAATTAATTTCTGCGATTCAAGAAGAAACAAATAAGGCAGTTCAATCGATGGAAGCTGCAACAAAGGAAGTAGTAGAAGGGATCGGAGTTGTGAATACGGCAGGAGAATCTTTTCATCAAATTCAAAATGCGGTTGATGAAGTTACTTCGCACATTCAAGAAATTTCGTCTGCGATTCAACAAATGGCTGCTGGTACAGAACAAATGGTGCAATCGGTGCAGCAAATCGCGAAAGTAGCAGAAACTTCTGCGGCAGGAACACAAGAAGCATCTTCTGTAACGGAAGAACAATTAGCATCAATGGAAGAAATTTCGTCTTCTGCTGAATCACTTTCTCATATGGCGGAAGAGTTACAAATGTTAATTGGGAAATTCAAGATATAAAAATGAGCAAGAGGCTGGCTTATCCATTACCTGAAGTCAGCCTCTTTATCATTTTTAAATGTTGTTTTCATGAATTTTGACTTTCAAAGTTTCTTATTTTGTATAACATGACAAAAAATTGTCAATAAAGGTGATAGATTATAAAGAAGGCAAGGAGATTAACAAATGGCATAAAAAAGAATGATGACATTTTGAGGAAGTTTTATTTTAGGATTGGGTTTACCTGGCGCGTTTGATGGGATTGTTTTTCATCATCTTTTGTAATGGCATCGTGTATATATGCAATACGGATTGACAAGGGTAAATTATTAGCGACGGTCTTTTTCACGCTTTTACAACGATTGCGCTTATGTGGGGAGCAATTATGTTTTGGCATGCTGGAAACCCTAATAGCATTGAACGAGGAAAACGCCTTCTTTTGTCAGGGGTATTCATCGGTGGCGGAACGTTTAATCTTGTTGAAGGCATCATCGACCATCATATTTTGCGAATCCACCACGTAAAGTAAGGCGACCCAAACGAATTATTTTATGCTTTGGCGTTTTTAGTTTTGGGATTGATTCTTGTGCTCATAGGGATGGCGCTCAAACATAGCACCGAAAATAAGAACAGCAACTATGAACTCTCTAACTAAAAAAGACAATCACCATCTTTTATGATAAACTTTTAATAGTTTAGTGTGACATATTTAGATAGAAAGTAGAGGTTCTTTCATGGGAGAGAAGCTGGTTGTTATTATTGGACCGACGGCGGTGGGGAAAACGAAATTGAGCATTGAGCTCGCCAAACGGTTAAACGGAGAAATTATTAGCGGTGACTCGATGCAAGTATATAAAGGAATGGATATAGGTACAGCGAAAATTAAGCCGGAAGAAATGGAAGGGATTCCTCACCATCTCATTGATATTAAAGAGCCGACCGAGTCCTTTTCTGTTGCAGAGTTTCAGCAGATGGTGCGCCCGCTCATCAGTGAAATTACAAAGCGCAATAAGCTGCCAATCATTGTTGGAGGAACAGGGCTATATATCCAATCCGTCATTTACGACTACCAGTTTTCCGATGCTCCGTCTGATGACGACTATCGACGCAAGTTAGAAAAATTCGCTCAGGAACGGGGTGTTGTTGCGCTTCATGAAAAACTAAAAGAAATTGATCCGCACAGTGCTGAGCGGATTCATCCGAATAATGTGCGTCGAGTCATTCGTGCGATGGAAATTTTCTATTGTACTGGCAAAACGATGACGGAGTGGCAGAAACAGCAAACCCCAGATTTGTTATATGATGTAGCATTAGTAGGTCTTACGATGGAGAGGGAGCAGCTGTACCGTCGCATTAATGAGCGGGTCGATCAAATGATGGCTGAAGGACTTCTTGATGAAGTGAAAACATTATATGAAAGCGGCGTTCGTGATTGTCAATCGATTCAGGCAATTGGTTACAAAGAAATTTATGAGTATTTAGACGGCCGCATTTCATTGGCGGAAGCGGTTGAGCAGCTGAAACAAAATTCACGACGTTATGCGAAGCGCCAACTAACGTGGTTTCGCAACAAGATGCCTGTTCAGTGGTTTGACATGACCGATTTATCGGACTTTCCAACGAAAGTGGAGGAAATTTTACACTATATTGCAGGAAAGCTTCAATTAAAAACGAATATATAAGTATAGGTAGAGAGAAAAGAGGAGGCCGAATCATGAAAAACACAATTAATATTCAAGATCAATTTTTAAATCAATGTCGCAAAGATGGGACACAAGTAACGGTGTACTTATTAAATGGCTATCAATTGCGAGGTTGTATTAAAGGGTTTGACAATTTTACGGTTCTTTTAGAAGTAGATGGTAAGCAACAGCTGATTTATAAGCATGCCATTTCTACGTTTGCTCCGCTAAAAAATGTCCAGTTTGAAATGGAATAAAGGAAACAAAAATCACTTACTCTTTATAGGGTAAGTGATTTTTTATTCGTAAAAGTCAGTGGACACGAATAGGATATATAAATAATATTTCTCGGGAAAGCGCAGAAATAGACAATGATTGTCGAAGTATGCAAAACATTGTGATGCACGCATCTTTTTTAGGCGGGTGTCACAAATCGAAATCATGTTACGTATATTAACCAAGAGATGAGAAGGAAACGGTGCTTAATAAAGTTGCCGCTTTAAGAAGTTAAAGAGAGGTGATAAAGCCTTGTCGGAACTAACGATGAATAAAACAAAAGGACAGATTAATATTGTATTAAATTCGAAAAATATTAACCATTTAGTAAAAGATGAGAAAATGGAGCGAATCGATTATGATCAGCACACGGTATTAAAGGAGATTCAAAAGGAGCTTGACCAGCTTATTGGATTGGGTAATGTAAAAAAATTAATCAAAGAAATTTATGCTTGGCTGTATATTAACAAGGCGCGGAAAGAGAAAGGATTAAAGTCAAACAAACAAGCATTGCATATGATTTTTAAAGGAAATCCTGGGACAGGTAAAACAACAGTAGCGCGTTTATTAGGGAAGTTGTTTTTTGAAATGAATGTGTTATCAAAAGGTCATTTTATTGAAGCAGAGCGGGCTGATTTAGTTGGTGAATACATTGGTCATACGGCTAATAAGACAAGAGATTTAATCAAAAAAGCACGCGGCGGCATTTTATTTATCGATGAGGCCTATTCGTTGGCGCGTGGCGGTGAGAAAGATTTTGGAAAAGAGGCGATTGATACATTAGTCAAAGGGATGGAAGATTATTGTGAAGACTTAGTTGTCATCCTTGCGGGGTATCCAGCAGAAATGGATTATTTCCTTTCTTTAAATCCAGGTTTGCCATCACGATTTCCTCTTATGATCGAATTTCCTGATTATACAGTTGATGAATTAGTGAAAATCGCAAAGCAAATGCTTCACGAGAGAGACTACGAGTTTACAATCGAAGCTGAACGCAAGCTATATAACCATATTGAAGAATTGCTGGAAGGTCGATCGGGCGGAAAATTCAGCAATGGGCGTTACATCCGCAATTTAATTGAAAAAGCGATACGGAAACAGGCAGTGCGCCTGTTACATGAAGGAAGATATGATAAAAAAGAGCTAATGTTAATCCGGGACAGGGATTTAATAAGCGGTTAAAGCGAAATAAAACACCTTTTATACAAGGGTGTTTTATTCTTTTACAAGGAAATTTTCTTTAAGGAGTAGAAGTAATATTATTGTGGAAAGGAGATGACTATGCACAAATACGAGGCAGAAAAATTGCTGAAGATCTTATTTAATGTGTGGAGCAAGCAGTCAAGTACGAAATGGTGTAAGGAAAATCCAGCGAAAGGGCAATGTGGTGTTACCGCTTTAGTTGTGCAAGACTTATTTGGCGGAGAAATTTTCAAAACTCCGACTGTCGGAGGATGGCATTATTACAATCGCATCAATGGCGAGAGATACGATTTTACAGAGTCACAATTTAGCGAACCGATTAAATATTTGGACATACCATCTAGCAGAGAAGAAGCATTTTCCGATACGAATATGAGTCAATATTCGTATTTGAGAAATAGCGTGCTGAAGGCTTGGAAAAACGGCAATTTCAATTAGAAAATCAGCGAGTATTCTTTTAATAAATGGCTCTGTTAAAGCCTAGTGTTGGGTTTCGCCTTTTCTTATTCAACTAATGAGCAGGATATTGAAATGCAACTGTTTTTTAAAATCAGCAAGGAAAAAATCAATATTAAGAAATGAGGGGACACTATATGAAAAAACATATTTTGAGCTTTATAGTTACATTTCTTGTATACTACCTCCTTATTTCTTTGCTTAATCATCAGTGGAAAGATACCATTGTAGATGCTCTGTTTTTTGCTATTGTTTTTGAACTGTTATCCATATTATTTGATGTTTGGCAGAACAAACGCAAAGCAAACAAATAACAGTTATTTACACTAATCCGGGATCGATAATTTAATAAAGAGTAACAAACCCCACATAATCATAGGTGGCGTTTCTATTGATTGGAAATTAACAACAAACAATAACAGAACCTAATAAATATATGCAATAAAATCAAGCAAGAAGCTTTTGGGGGAGAGAGTTTTGGAAATTTATACTGAACGTTTATTCATTGTTCCATGTACTTTAGAGAATTACTCCAAATTATCCAACCAATATAATATGGGACCTCATATTGAAATGTATTTGGAGCAATTAAAGAGAGATTCTTCCGTTAAAGGCTGGGGCGTTTGGTTTGTCATACTTAGGAAGAATCATCAAGTGATTGGTGATATTGGATTCAAGGGGAAGCCTAATGAACAAAAGACAGTGGAGATAGGGTACGGTATCATTCCGACTGCACAAAATAAAGGTTTTGCAACCGAAGCAGTTCAAGGATTAATTGATTGGGCATTTTCTTCTGGACAAGTAGAGAAAGTGATTGCTGAATGTTTAGAGGACAATGTTGCATCCATCAGAGTTCTTGAAAAGGTGGGAATGGAAAGAACGTTTGCTAAAGATGAAATGTTATATTGGGAATTAGAGAAACCTTTTAAGTAGCGGAAATCATTCATTATGAAAAAAGATAAGAAAAAGCATGGGGCTGACTCATAAGTGTCTGACTTCATGTGCATTTCACAAGATATCGTTCATGAATCCAATGTCATGTCCTATATATTGAGTTGTGCGGTCTGACACTTTGCTGTTGGGTTAGCCTTATTTTATATCTCAAAAATCAACATGAAAATTTAACAGAGTCTTTTATTAAAAAAACAAAAAATTCAGAGTATAAAGAAGGAATATTTGTGTTGAGGGTGAAATATTTTATTACAGCTACAGCAAACAAGCTGTATTCTTTTGTGTAAGCGTTTACGTAAAAGGAAGGGGGAATAATAATTTGTATGTAACGTTAGGTGAATTGTTCGCACAAACGGTTCGGAAGTTTCCGAAGAGGGAAGCGATTGTTGATATTAGAAGGAATTTGCGTCTCACTTATGAGCAGTGGGATACTGAAGTGAATAAACTGGCAAACGCCCTTTTGGCATCAGGTGTGCAAAAAGGTGATCGTGTATCTACATTTTTATTTAATACAAGTGAGCTGGCAACCGCTTTTTTTGCATGTGCAAAAATCGGGGCCATCTTCAATCCGCTCAATTTCCGTTTAAAAGCCCAGGAAGTTGCCTATATACTAGAAGATGCTAAACCGAAAGTAGTCTTATTCGAGAAAATGGTTCAACCCCATGTAGCAAGCATCCAAGCTGATTTTCCGCATATCTCTTTTTGGTACATCAATGAAGATACCCCAACATATGCAGTGAATTATCATGAACGTGTAAAAATAGCTCCATCGATATCTCCGCAAATCCAAGTTTCAGAGAATGATATATACGCAATTATGTATACGAGTGGTACAACCGGTAAACCAAAAGGCGTCATGCACCGCCACCGCGACATGGTGGAACAAAGTTTGATTTGTCATTCTATCATGAGAATACGTGAGACAGAACGTGGACTTGTTACAGCACCGATGTTTCATTGTGCTGAGCTGCATTGTTGCTTCTTACCGCGCGTCCATGCAGGAGCAACCAATATTATTCTCCATCATTTTGATCCAAAAGAAGTATTAGAAGTTATCGAACAGGAAAAAGTGACAATCCTGTTTGCGGCACCGACAATGTGGAACATGCTTTTACAAGAGCGGCTCGAAGATTATGATTTGTCATCGCTTCGCGTCGGTTTATACGGTGCCGCGCCAATGGCTCCTGTACTTGTTAAGGAATGTAAGGAACGTTTAGGAATCGATTTAATTCAAGCCTATGGCATGACAGAAATGGGACCAGCAGTGACGTTTCTCTTAGAAGATGAGCAGTTCACAAAAGCAGGTTCTGCCGGCAGGCCTTGCCTTAATCATGAAATTCGCATCGTAAGACCGCGGGAAGACGGCCCATCAGACCCTGATGATGTATTGCCGCCTGGAGAAGTTGGCGAAATTCTTGTAAAAGGGCCGTGTATGATGGTCGGTTATTACAACCGTGAAGAAGCTACCACGAAGGCGATGTATAAAGGATGGTATCATTCCGGAGATTTAGGCTATATGGATGAAGACGGGTATTTATATGTCGCTGACCGCGTCGATGATATGGTGATTAGCGGCGGTGAAAACATCTATCCACGCGAAGTAGAAGATGTGCTGTATGAGCATAAAGGCGTCTTAGATGTTGCTGTTCTCGGTGAGCCTGATGAAAAATGGGGAGAAAAAGTCATTGCTTTTGTAGTGAAGAAAGATCCGAATTTAACGACGGAAGAGCTTGAAGAGTTTTGTAAAAACAGTGATAAGCTAGCTGCTTACAAGCGTCCGCGTGCCTATTATTTTGTCGACAGCTTGCCGAGGAATGCAAGCGGAAAAATTCAAAAATTTTTGCTGCGGCAAAGAGTGAGAGAAGCAGCAAACATTATAGAAGGGGAGTTGCGATGACGGCCAGATATATTCGCGAAGAGCATCACATTTTTCGTGATGCTTTTCGCAAGTTTTTAGAAAAGGAAGCATATCCATATTTTCATGAATGGGAAAAACAAGGCATCATTCCGCGAGAGTTTTGGCGCAAAATGGGAGAACAAGGATTTTTATGCCCTTGGGTAGATGAACAGTATGGTGGATTCAATGCCGATTTTGCCTATTCTGTTGTTATTAACGAAGAATTAGAAAAAGTCGGCTCAAGCATGATCGGCATCGGATTGCATAACGACATTGTCGTTCCTTATCTCTCAGAATACGGAACGGAGGAACAAAAAAGAAAGTGGCTGCCTAAATGTATTTCCGGAGAAATCATTACCGCGATTGCCATGACAGAACCAGGAGCAGGATCCGATTTAGCAGGGATAACGACGACAGCTGTGAGAGATGGAGAGCATTATATTGTAAATGGTCAGAAAACATTTATTACAAACGGAATACATGCCGATTTAATCATTGTTGTCTGCAAAACAGATCCTAAAGCTGTTCAGGCGCATAAAGGAATCAGTTTGCTTATTGTTGAGCGGGACACGCCAGGTTTTACGAGAGGACGAAAATTAGAAAAGGTAGGTTTGCATGCGCAAGATACAGCAGAATTATTTTTTACTGATGCAAAAGTGCCGGCAGAAAATTTGCTTGGTGAAGAAGGAAAAGGATTTTATTATTTGATGGAAAAGCTTCAGCAAGAGCGCCTTATTGTCGCTATCGCTGCGCAAACGGCAGCTGAAGTGATGTTTCGCTTAACGAAAGATTATGTAAAAGAACGCACAGCCTTTGGCAAGAAAGTCAGCCAATTTCAGACCGTACAGTTTCGTTTAGCGGAGATGGCGACGGAAATTGAACTAGGAAGAACATTCCTTGACGACCTTATTGAGCTTCATATGAAAGGAGAAAATATTGTTACAAAAGTGTCAATGGCAAAATGGTGGATTACGGAAATGGCAAAAAGGGTGGCGGCAGAAAGCATGCAGCTGCATGGCGGTTACGGCTACATGGAAGAATACGAGATTGCTAGACGCTACCGCGATATTCCGGTAAGTGCCATCTATGCTGGGACAAATGAAGTGATGAAAATGATTATTGCAAAAAATCTTGAACTATAACGGGAGGAAAGACAAATTATGCTGTTAGATGGAATGAAAGTGCTAGATTTCTCGCACTATATCCCTGGACCATTTGCCAGTCTCCGTCTCGCTGATTTCGGAGCGGAAGTGGTGAAAGTTGAGCCGCCCAATGGAGATTTAGCCCGTTCGGAAGAGTTTAATAATATTTTTCAAGCAAACAATGCAAATAAGAAAAGTATTTCGCTTAACTTAAAAGACCAACATGATTTAGAAATAGTGAAACAACTAATAAGGAAAGCAGACATACTCATTGAAGGATTTCGCCCTGGTGTCATGAAACGATTAGGTCTTGCCTATGACGACGTCAAGAAAATCAACGAAAAAATCATTTACTGCTCGATAACAGGATATGGCCAACAAGGAGAGCTTGCATTACTCGGAAGCCATGACATTAATTATATGTCGCTGAGCGGAGTTCTTTCTCAATTAAAGGACAAGTCAGGCAAACCGATTCATCCATCGATCACGTTAGCGGATATGGTTGGCAGTTTTGTTGCTACTGAACAAATTTTAGCCGCACTTTATGCGCGAGAAAGAACGGGAAAGGGAATGTATATCGATGTATCATTGCTCGATGGCCTTCTTTCGATGATGAACAACCATTTTATGATAGAGCATGATAGCGGCTTGCAAAGAGGAATGGAACAATTAGCTGGCACCATCGTCTCGTATTACATATATGAAACAAAAGATGGACGCTTTGTCAGTCTTGCTGCATTGGAACGAAAATTTTGGGAGCATTTTTGTATCGCGTCACAGAAACAAGAATGGCTTGATTTTCACCAGTCTCCTGCAAATGAAAGCAACCCTGTCTTTGTGGAGATTTGTCAATGGTTTAAAAGCAAAACGTTGTCAGAATGGATAGAGTTTAGCCGGAAGGTTGATTGCTGTTTAACTCCCGTGCTGGAAGTGCATGAAGCGAAAGAATGGTTTTCAAAGGAACATAGCCGAAAAATGGTCGATATTCATGACGATCGTATCCATATTGCAACAAGATATGATTGTCAAATCTTTCATAAAAGAGCACAAGCCCCGAAATTGGATGAGCATCGCGAAGAAATTATAAAAAGATGGAGGAACTCATAAAAAGATGTATGATGGACATTCCATTAAATATCTCGACAATGCTTGAGAGAGCAGAAATGTTTTTTGCGAAAAAGCAAGTTGTTTCGCGTACAAAAAATGGAATTGCGCACCATACATACAGAGAAATAGGGAAGAGAACAAGAAGATTGGCAAGCGCGTTAAAAACAATCGGTGTTGGAACAGGCGATCAGGTCAGAACATTTGTTCGGAACCATCATCGCCATCTCGAAGCGTATTTTGCGATTCCAGGAATGGGAGCCGTATTGCATACCATCAACATTCGTCTTTCGCTCAATCATATTGCCTATATTATTAACCATGTGGAAGATAAAGTATTATGGATTGAAGAAGACTTAGTGTCTTCCATTGAAAAATACAATCTAACACAATATGATAAGGTCGGAAAGAAGAAACCAGTGAAAGTTGCAGCTTAAAAAGCAGAACTTAATGTTTACATTGTTAAGAAAAGCGATACGCTTACTGCGATTGCGAAAAAATATAAAACAACGATGCAAAGCCTTGTGAAGCTGAATAACATCAAAAACCCTAACTTCATTAAAGTCGATCAGAAATTGAAATTAAAGTAACCCCTGCCGTTTTTGGTGGGGGATTTTTAGCTTTGTTAAATGTCTCTGTTATTGAATAAACTTATGTTAAATAGTGCCTGGAATAATGAAATCTAATTCAACAAAGGATGGGTATTCAAATGGACAAATGGGGTTGTATTACAGGGGGATTTATAATGGTGCTTATTCCTATTCTATTTTTAAGCTTCCACATATCTATGAAGGAAGAGGAACAAGAACTTGATTCCTTCACCTTTAAAAAAAGCGAATCTCCAAATCTCATCAATATTATTGAATTTAGAGAAATGACTTACACAGAAGATCCTTATACTGTTCTTTATTCCATGAGAATCTATTATGGAAAACGGGGCAGTATTCTAAAGAAGTATAAAGAGTTTAAGCCTGGCAACAGCCCTATAGATATAAACGATGACTTTAAAATTCATTGGGAAAATGACGAACTAGTTACGATAGATGCAATAAGGAAAAATGAAAAAGGAGAGTCTTATTTAGTGGAAACTTTTAAGATTGATCTGTCTCAGTAAATCAACATAGTTAATTAACAAAGCTATTTTTAAATAGGCTCTGTTAAAGAATGTTGTTGATTTTTTTGTTAAACTAACGAAGCAGGTTACTTGAAGAAGGCTATTCTAACATCTAAAGAGAAAGTTAATAGTATAAGTGCTTTAAGGGGGTGGAAAAATGAATGTAGAAATTGAACTTATTTCTGAAAAATCCATATCTGATATTCCAGTAGCTGGAGGTTATTTTCCCTTTGCTATTGATGGAAAGACTCCTTATATTATTGACTTCTTTTTTTGGGAAAGAGAAGTAGAAGAAGTGGAAAAATTTTTTTCTAACTGGATGAATATTTTAAATCAATATCCAATGTATGTTTTCTTTGAGGGCTATGACTTCCAGCAAGAAGAATTTGAACGAGATTGTTTAAAACACAACATTGAATATGAATTATTCCAACGGAAAAAACGTGATTTTTATGATAACTACCAATGAACAATTTAATGTGATACTTCCCCATTTATACGGTAATGGAAGTATGAATAACTTTGCTGGGTGGTCTTTAGAAAAAGATGTCTTTAGCCTCGGTAAAAGAGATTTTAAGACATTCTTGGGTACAAAAAAGTTTGAAACACCAATTATAACGATTTCGGAAAATACCACAATTTTTTGGGTTGGATACGATGGGGACAATGTAATAGCCCTTTCAAATGATGAAAAATTTTCAAAGTTATCTTCTGTAATAAGTACTTTACCAAAAGATATAAATTTTACAATTGTAGAGTGCTCCGAGTAATTACAATTTTTATAAACGAAAACCTTTATTCATATTCTACTAACAGGGGCGTTAGTTTAATAAGAACTCAAAAAAGGACTCATTGCGGTCCTTTTTTATTTGCTAAATTATCAACATGATCGTTTAACAGAGCCTTTAAATAAGAAAAGCCTTTCTTATTCGAGAGGGGGTCAGTTTGTCGACAAAGCTAACAAGCTGAACCTTCTATGATATTTTGTTGTATTACATCTTTTCTTCATATTTTGAAATTAGATATTCATCGTTTCCGACTAGTCCTAGCTTAAACGCTTTATTGACAATTTTGGCTGCCTCTGTTGAAAAAAAGGCATTTGTACCGTACTTCAATTTGTCTTCAAGTATTTGTTTATGATATTTTGAAGTTTCTCTAGATAAATTTTTGTTAACAACTTTATCCTCTTCAATCGCTTTTTGGAACTCTACGAAATTCATCGATTTATTTTGTCCTTCTTTCCCTCCAAAAGGCTCACCATTTCGAATATGATTTATAAACTTAGCTTCTAAAGTTAATTGTGTATATGCGGCAAAAGTAGCTTTATTGATGTTCATAATTGTCATCCTCTGCTTTTAAAAATTAATTTAATTTCAATAGTTATATCGGAAATAATTCGGAAAAATTAATCAGTTTTTTTAAAATTAGTTAATCAGTAATGGAAATAAATAGATTTAAAACAAAGATTATATATTAAAAATTAAAAATTTCATTGAGGGATTTTTATTTAGAGAAAATGTATGACAATGCTCCTAATCAATGGATCTAAATCAGAGCTGATCTCTTTTAATGTAATATACCATTTTACATAAATTAGGATTGTTAGAAATGCAATTAAATAGTATCTATATCTCTATATCTATTAAACAAATGTGGAATTTTCTTATCAGTTGATGAGTTTATCCAAGCTAACTCTTTTTAAGAACATACCTTAAAAGTAGGGATTGAATATTTAGCAATCCCTTCATACTCAATAGGAGGTGAAACATTTATGTGTTGGGGATATGGAAGATATGACGGTGCAGGATATGGATATGGTGGCTACGGTGGCGGTGGCTTCAATTTTGCGTTGATTGTTGTATTGTTCATTTTATTAATTATTGTAGGAACTGCTATTTGGAGCGAATAATAAGCCTAACGATCTTATAAAAAACAGACTGCTTACCATAAATAGGAGGTGTTAGATATGAACACTTTTACCTTAGTTGTTATCTTATTCATCCTGCTTATCATTGTAGGATGTTCTTGTACAGGTTTAGGCGGTTATTAATTCCCCACAAGGTGACATTAACCTCTCTTAATTTCCTCATTTAATCGGAATAGGTGGTTTCGTTTATTGAAAAAGAGAAGGGCAGGTTGGGTTAATCTGTATAGACTTCTGAAATGAAAGGAGGATGAATTAAATGCCATTTTTTGGATTCGGTCGAAGAGACTTCTTTTTTCGTGACGACTTTAGAAGAAGACGGTTTTTCCCCTTTGAAAGACGGTTTCTCCCATTTGAAATATTCGAAATAGAGAGAAGAAGAAGACGCAGATTCTAATTGAGCAAATGATTTAAACAGTGTTTCCATAAACGATAATAGAGCCTATTTAAAAATGAAGAATAAATAAAAGCCCTTTCTCATTTGAAGTGACCCCTGTCTACTTGACAGGGGTCACTTCACTTTTGTGTGTTTTGTTCAACCATGGCACTCGTTGAACGGGTAAGCATTTTTAGCAATTCTCCAATCTTCATAAGAAGGGGGGACTACCAGAATCCAAATCCTGGTCCATAACCACCGCAGCCAAAGCCTCTACCAAAGCCCCCGACCATACAACCACAACCAACAATGATTAATAAGATGAACAGAATGACGATTAATGCAAAGCCAGAACCTGCATATCCTCCACCACTCATTTAAATACACCTCCATTTATTTACCTTCAGTTTATAATACAGGACTTTTTATCAGTTTGATTGGACTCCTGTAATTTTCCGCGAATGCTGATTATTTATTATTGAATTATACTGTTACGTTAGTTGAACAAGAAAATCACCAACATTCTTTAACAGAGCCGTTGAAAAAAGAGGGCAGAGATCATGCTTTACCTTAGTCTTTTTATTGTGTATTCATTGTCCCATCAGTCAGAAAAGAGAAGCTGGAGAAGTGATGCCGATAATATGAGGTTTTGTGTAAGCAGGAATTCTAAAAACTCTTACAGAATGAATGAAGAGGGCAGAAAAATAGCGGCTCTTTGGATTATGTGGTGGAAATATCGAATGAAATTGAAGGAAATGATTATGCACTACTTCATTGGAAGGTTGGAGGAAATGTTATGTCAGGGATAAAAATAGAACAATTAAATGATAATTTAGTTATTAGTTGGCTATTATCGAAAATCGAAATACCCATTTCTGAGATTGTAGAAGTAACACTTGACGATACTTATGGTGGGGAGGAGAAAACAGCTATCAGAATAGGTACACCATATGGTGAAACGGATAGAGTTGTCATTCATACACATTCTAACACCTATATTTTATTTACGACCAATGGAGTTTCAATTAAAAATAAAATCAGTTCGTTTATGAACGATTAATTCAAACAAAGACTAAGCTGCTGAAGGAATATCAGCGGCATAGTGTACCACATCAAATAAATACCATTGATCAAATAAAATAAGCGGGATTACTCCTGCTTTTTTCTTTTGGAAGGATGGACATTGGCTTGACCACATGACTGCATTTTTGCATAGATTTTGTATAAGCAGGAATTTTGAAAGCGTAAACATAATAAATAAAAGTAGGCAGAAAAATATCATGCTTACGGTATGACGGAGACAAGCCCGCTTGTTGTTTTGTCAAGATTGAAAAGCTACCAGCAAGATTGATCGGGCGAAGAACGATTGGAAATTCGTTCGAAGCAAGGATTCCTCGTTCCTGGTGTGGAAATGAAAGTAATCGGCAAAGACGGAGAGGTTCAATGGGATGGCGCTGAGATGGGAGAATGATGCTTGCGTGGTCCGTGGATTGCTGATGAGTATTATCAAGATGAGCGGAGCGAAGAGGCATTTCGCGATGGCTGGCTTCATACAGGAGATGTTGTCACAGTTGATGAAGAAGGATTTATGAAAATTGTCGACCGAGTGAAAGATTTAATTAAAAGTGGTGGGGCGTGAATTTCTTCTGTTGATTTGGAAAACGCGCTCATGGCTCATGAGGCGGTGTTTGAAGCAGCGGTCGTGGCGGTACCGCATGTTCAGTGGCAAGAGCGCCAAATCGCTTGTAAAGAAGGAAAACATGTGACGAAAGAAGAACGGTATGACTTTTTACGACCACAGTTTGCGAATTGGTAGCTTCCAGACGATATCGTCTTTATGAACGAAATTCCGAAAATAAGTGTCTGAAAATTCTTGAAAATGAAGCTGCGTGAACAGTTAAAAGGCTATTTTTTAAACGTTGAGTAGAATTTATGCAAATGATTGGAGGGTTTTATGTGGAAATAAAAATAGTAGCGGTCATTGGTGCAGGACTGATGGGAAGCGGGATTGCTCAATCGATGGCGATGGGGAAGAAAGACGTATATTTATATGATATTTCTGAAGAAGCGCTTCACAAAGGAATCAAGTCGATTGAAAAAAGTCTGTCCAGATTTGTAAAAGGGGGACATATAAGCGAGGAAGAATCAAAACATGTCCTGCATCGTATTCATAAAACGCTGGATTTACAAGCAGCGGTACGTGATGCGGATATTGTGATTGAAGCTGTTCCGGAAAATTTAGAGTTGAAAAAGAAGATTTTTAAACAACTAGATGAGTTTTCAAAAAAAGAAGCCATTTTGGCAACGAATACATCCGAACTAAGCGTGACAGCTATTGCAGCAGCGACAATGCGCCCAGAAAAAGTCGTTGGAATGCACTGGTTCAATCCAGCGCCGGTGATGAAACTAATTGAAATTGTCCGAGGAATGGCGACTTCGGAGGAAACGATTGAAGTCATTAAACAAGTTTCTGAGGAAATCGGCAAGGAAACGGTTTTGGTAAAAGATGCACAAGGATTTGTAACAACAAGAGCATTAGCCGCACATATGATTGAATGTATGCGTATATACGAAGAAGGAATTGCATCAGCGGAAGATATCGATAAGGCGATACGCCTAGGATTAAATTACCCGATGGGACCGCTAGAACTTGCCGATTTAGTCGGATTAGATACGATGTTATTTGTCAGCGAAAATATGGTTGAGGCGTACGGTGACCGTTTTCGTCCGCCGCAGCTGTTAAGAAAGCTCGTCGAAGCGGGACATTTAGGAAGAAAAACAGGAAAAGGATTTTACACTTACAATAAATAAAGATAAGTAGGATTTATGATTGTTCGTATGTTTGTCCGGTGGTGGACAGTTAAATCTGTATAAAGAGGTGTTGACTTTGAGAGAAGTAGTCATTGTGGAAGCGGTACGTACCCCTGTCGGTAAACGAAATGGCGTTTTTCGGGAAAAACATCCTGTTCATCTTGCGGCTATTGTGCTTGATGAAGTGGTAAAAAGAGCCGGGATTGAAAAACATCTTGTTGAAGATATTGTGATGGGCTGTGTCACTCCAATAGAAGAGCAAGGTTATAATATTGGCAGACTTTCAGCATTGGAGGCAGGGTTTCCGATTGAAGTGCCGGCTGTGCAAATTAATCGGATGTGCGGCTCTGGCCAACAAGCCATTCACTTTGCCTCTCAAGAAATTAAAGCAGGCGATATGGATATTACGATTGCTGCTGGTGTTGAAAGCATGACAAAAGTGCCAATATTGAGCGACGGAAATGAGCGGACGATTCCTTCGTCTTTACATGAAAAATACACGTTTGTTCATCAAGGCATTTCGGCTGAGCTTCTCGTAGAAAAATATGGATTAACGCGCCAGCAGCTTGACGAATATGCATACGAAAGCCACCGACGGGCTGTTCAGGCACAGGAAGCGGGAAAATTTACAAAGGAAATTGTACCGGTTGAAGGAATGGACAAAGACGGGAATCCGATGATGGTAACGAAGGACGAAGGTCCAAGACGGGACACGTCCCTTGAGGCGCTTGCTGCATTAAAACCGGTATTTAAATCAAACGGAGTAATTACCGCAGGCAATGCGAGTCAAATGAGTGACGGTGCGGCTGCCGTGCTGTTAATGGAACGGCAAAAGGCAAGTGAATTAGGTTTAAAACCAAAGGCGAAAATCGTTTCCCAAGTTGTGGTCGGTTCCGATCCGACATATATGCTTGATGGCGTTATTCCGGCAACGAAAAAAGCATTACAAAAAGCGAAACTGACGATTGATGACATGGATGTAGTTGAAATTAATGAAGCGTTTGCCTCTGTTGTGCTGGCATGGCAAAAGGAAATAGGGGCTGATTTGGCAAAAGTCAATGTAAACGGCGGGGCCATTGCTTTAGGTCATCCGTTAGGAGCAACCGGAGCAAAATTAATGACATCTCTTGTTCATGAATTGGAACGCAGAGAAGGAAAATACGGGTTATTGACGATTTGCATCGGACATGGCATGGCAACAGCAACGGTTGTTGAAAGATTGTGAGTTCATTTTACTGACTAAAAAGGGAGAGGAATTACCCTCCCTTTCACTTATTCAACATGATACGTTTTCAGTGATTTATTCGGCAATTTCCAATTGTATGTATAAGATAATATGCGCAGCACAGCAACAATGACAAATAGTACATAAAGCTCAACTGGTGATTTGGCTATTTCTAAGCCAACAACAAAGCCCGCTATAATCGCCCAGACGGCATAAATTTCCGCGTGAAGCACAAGCGGCTTTCTACCGGCAAGTAAATCACGAATGATTCCACCGCCGCTTCCTGTTAGTACAGCAGCGACAATAACGGCACTTAATGGATGATTCATTTTCACTGCATAAAGCGCGCCTTGAATCGCGAATGCAGAAAGTCCGATTGCGTCAAAAAAGTTTCCCCATCGTTTCCAGTGAGGCAGTGTTTTATGAGGAAATAAATAAACAATCGTCATCGCTGCAAGTGCGATATAGAACAACATTCCTTGTTCCCAAAGAGCAGATACCGGAACGCCAATTAACAAGTTACGAATCGCGCCGCCTCCGAAAGCGGTTACAATCCCAAGAATATAGACGCCGAGTATGTCATATTCTTCTTCCATCGCTACAATGGCACCACTAATAGCAAAGGCGATGGTACCGATAACGCTTAACACTTCCCATGTCATAGCATGAACCCTTTCTAAATGAACTAATGATACCGTAACGATTGTATTCATTATTTTCAAGAAAATCAATCTATTTTTTATCACGAAAAGGTAGAGAAGAGGTTCATATGGCATGTGAGCGTAAACTTTGATATGATAATGCTTGTTAAAATTCGTAAGAAAGAAGGTACAACGCTTGAAAGACATTCAAACGAATGAGCGGGAAAAAGCTATTTTAGTCGGCTGTCAGCTCCCACATGTCGATGATGAGCGTTTTTCTTATTCTATGGAAGAGCTGAAATCGCTGACAAAGACGGCAAACGGAGAAGTCATCATGACGCTAACACAAAAACGCGAAAAAATTCATTCGGCGACATACATCGGAAAAGGAAAAGTCGAGGAATTAGCAAACCTTGCAAAAGAGTTGGAAGCGGACGTTGTGATTTTCAATGATGAATTATCACCAAGCCAAAACCGCAACCTTTCAAAGCTTTTAGATGCAAGAGTCATTGACCGTACGCAGCTGATTTTAGACATTTTTGCGCAACGGGCACGTTCTAAAGAAGGAAAATTACAGGTTGAGCTTGCACAGCTTGAGTATTTACTGCCACGTTTAACCGGTCAGGGAACAGCACTTTCCCGTCTTGGCGGCGGTATCGGTACAAGAGGGCCGGGGGAAACGAAGCTTGAGACAGATCGCCGTCATATTCATCGCCGTATCGATGAAATTAAAGAGCAGCTGAAAATTATTGCAGAACACCGTGAACGCTACCGTGAGCGACGTAAAAAAAATCAAGTATTTCAAGTGGCGCTTGTCGGCTATACAAACGCAGGAAAATCAACATTGTTCAATCGTCTCACAGATGCCGACTCATTTGAGGAAAATTTATTGTTTGCCACTTTAGATCCGTTAACCAAAAAATTGACATTACGAGGCGGATATACGGTGCTGCTTACTGATACGGTCGGTTTTATACAAGACTTGCCAACGACTCTTGTTGCTGCATTCCGCTCTACGCTTGAAGAAGTGAAGGAAGCTGATTTAATTTTACATGTTGTTGATTCGTCCAACCCAGATTATTTTAACCATGAGGAAACCGTCTATGAACTGCTTGATGAACTAAAAGTGACGGGCATTCCAATCATTACAGTTTATAACAAGCAAGATATTGTACATCCTAACTTCGTGCCAAGTTCGAAAACGGAGAGCCTGATGATTAGCGCTTTTCGCGAAGCGGATTTGATTCGTCTCCGTCAAATGATCGAAGAAACGGTTGTTAAATTAATGAAACCATATTATGCACTGATTCCGAGTAATGAAGGAAAACTGCTTGCTCAATTAAAATCAGATACGATTTTGCGCGAATTGCGTTACGATGAACAAACCGGTATGTATGAATGCCATGGATATATACTGGCTAATCACGCACTGAATGGACAATTAAAACCATATCAAAAATAGAAAGGGTAGTCACATGTTTCAGCATTTGAGAAACGGAGAAAAAATTGCACAACTAGTAGCAGAAGTAGAAGCACAAATTGCTCCTATTCATAAAGAAATCGAGGAGCGCATCGATTATAATCAATATCGCGTCTTGCAAAGCTTTCGTAATCATAAAGTAAGTGATACTCATTTTATTCCATCAACAGGATATGGATATGATGATACGGGGCGCGACACATTAGAAATGATATATGCTGATGTGTTTGGAGGAGAAGCAGGTCTTGTCCGCCCGCAAATTATTTCTGGAACACATGCGATTTCCATTGCATTATTTGGGATTTTACGTCCAAATGATGAACTTCTTTATATTACAGGCAAACCGTATGATACATTGGAGGAAATTGTCGGAATTCGTGGGAGTGGGATTGGTTCACTAAAAGAATTCCACATCAGTTATAATAGTGTACCTTTAACTCCTGAAGGACGTGTCGATTTTGCTGCGGTAAAAAGTGCTATTTCTGAGCGGACAAAAATGATTGGTATTCAGCGCTCAAAAGGGTATGCAACCCGTCCATCTTTCACGATTGCTGAAATAAAAGAAATGATTGATTTTGTTAAATCGATTAAACGGGATGTTGTTGTATTTGTTGACAATTGTTACGGGGAGTTTGTTGAGGAGCAGGAGCCGTGCCATGTTGGGGCCGACTTAATTGCAGGTTCGCTCATTAAAAACCCGGGAGGCGGTCTTGCGAAAACGGGCGGTTACATTGTTGGAAAAAAAGAGTATGTCGAAGCGTGCTCCTATCGGATGACTTCACCGGGAATTGGTGCCGAAGCAGGCGCATCCCTTTATAGTCTGCAGGAAATGTATCAAGGGTTTTTCTTAGCGCCGCATGTTGTTGGTCAAGCTTTAAAGGGGGCTGTATTTACCGCGGCGATGCTTGAAAAACTCGGAATGAATACGCATCCTAAGTGGAATGCCAAGCGTACCGACTTAATTCAATCCGTCCAATTCGATGATCCAGAACAAATGATTGCGTTTTGTCAAGCGATTCAATATGCCTCTCCGATTAATGCACATTTCACTCCTTATCCAAATTACATGCCTGGTTATGAAGATGATGTCATCATGGCAGCCGGCACTTTTATACAAGGAGCTAGCATTGAATTGACAGCAGATGGCCCAATTCGTCCACCATATGTCGCTTATGTGCAAGGTGGACTGACGTATTCTCATGTAAAGATTGCGATTTGCACTGCGCTTGATCAGCTAATAGAGAAAAACCTTATTACGATATAGCGGCTGACTCATAAGTGTCTGACCTCACGCACAATCCATCATAATATAGTGTTTTTTCCGGTGTTATATACTATATTATGATTGTGGGGGTCAGACACTTTGTTTTTAGGTCAGTCTCTTTTTGTGATGTAAGAAAATATAACATATCATTGACAAAAAATATTACATAGAATAAAATAAGACATAAGAGTAAAGGGGGAATTTGACATGAGTAGCAACATTCGCCGTTCAATGCCATTGTTCCCAATGGGCATTGTAATGCAGTTAACTGAGTTGTCTGCTCGTCAAATCCGCTATTATGAGGAGCATGGACTCATTTCTCCTGCCAGAACGGAAGGGAATCGGCGGCTCTTTTCATTTAATGATGTCGATCGCCTTCTTGAAATTAAAGAATTAATTGAGCAAGGAGTTAATTTAGCGGGAATTAAACAAATTTTTGCTGCGCGGCAGTCAACGATGCCGTCGAATGAGCCAGTTGCCGAAACAGTAAAGGAAAAAGTAAAGAAGCCGGATTTAACAGACGAAGAACTGCGGAAATTGTTAAGAGCTGAATTGGTAGAGGCAGGGCGATTTAATCGTACGTCACTGCGTCAAGGCGACATGGCGAGATTTTTCCATTAGTGGTTGATGTTTTTTAACATATCAATACTTTTTTTATACCGGGGAGGAGTTAGTATGGCAAAGTATACAAAAGAAGATATTTTCCGAATTGTGCAAGAAGAAAATGTCAAGTATATCCGCCTGCAATTTACAGATATTCTTGGCACGATTAAAAACGTGGAAATTCCAATCAGCCAATTAGAGAAAGCATTAGATAACAAAATGATGTTTGATGGTTCTTCAATTGAAGGATTTGTGCGCATTGAAGAATCGGATATGTACTTATATCCAGATTTAGATACATTCGTTATTTTCCCGTGGACTTCGGAAAAAGGAAAAGTAGCCCGCTTCATTTGTGATATTTATAATGCGGACGGAACACCGTTTGAAGGTTGTCCACGCTATAACTTAAAGCGTGTATTAAAAGAAATGGAAGAGCTAGGTTTTACGGATTTCAATCTCGGTGCAGAACCGGAATTTTTCCTATTTAAGTTAGATGAAAAAGGAGAGCCTACGCTTGAATTGAATGATAAAGGCGGCTATTTCGATTTGGCTCCAACCGATTTAGGAGAAAACTGCCGTCGTGATATTGTATTAGAGCTTGAAGAAATGGGATTTGAAATCGAAGCATCTCACCATGAAGTTGCACCTGGTCAGCACGAAATTGACTTTAAATATGCCAATGCAATTAGAGCGTGCGATGATATTCAAACATTTAAGCTCGTCGTCAAAACGGTTGCCCGTAAACATGGTTTACACGCAACATTTATGCCAAAACCTTTATTTGGTGTTAACGGCTCAGGTATGCACTGCAATCTATCATTATTTAAAAATGGCGAAAATGCGTTCTTTGATCCAAATGGTGAGTTACAATTAAGCGATACAGCGAGACATTTTATCGCGGGTGTGTTGAAGCATGCGCCTAACTTTACCGCTGTAACAAATCCGACAGTAAACTCATACAAACGTCTTGTGCCTGGATATGAAGCACCTTGTTATGTAGCGTGGTCTGCACGCAACCGCAGTCCGCTCATTCGCATTCCGGCATCTCGTGGTATGAGCACACGCATCGAAGTGCGTAGCGTTGACCCAGCTGCGAATCCATATTTGGCGATGGCTGTACTTTTAGCGGCTGGATTAGACGGAATTAAAAATAAACTAACTCCTCCGGCCCCGGTTGATCGCAACATTTATGTAATGACAAAAGAAGAGCGTCTTGCTGAGGGAATTGTTGATTTGCCAGCAACTTTGGCTCATGCACTTGAAAACTTAAAGTCTGACGAGGTCATTATCAACGCATTAGGTAAACATTTATTTGAGCATTTTGTAGAAGCGAAAGAAATTGAATGGGATATGTTCCGGACAGCAGTTCATCCGTGGGAACGCGATCAATATATGACATTATACTAATAAACAAAAACATTAAATACAATGATGAGAGGATACGATGTTCAATATAAGAACATATATCCTCTTTTTTTATGCGTGATAATAGATATTGAAAACATTGTCAAATCGAAAATAAAGCAATGGCGAGAACCGTTGAAAGTAGCTTACGTAGAGGGTTATAAACGGTTGAATAAACTTTGTTTCTAAAGTCGGAAAAAGAGGTTAAAATTACCAAATTTTTATGTTAAAATGGTTTTAAGTTAGTTAGGGGAGGTGAGCTTAGTTGAGTAAGGTAGAGCAGAATACAAAATTAGATTTAGAACGAATCGTTTTTATTGGAAGAACGTTTGAAGAGTATATGGACATGTTTTCTCTTTCAATGGAGGAGCTAAAGGGAAAGAGAATACTGGATTGTCCAGCAGGAGCATGTTCGTTTACGGCAGTAGGTAACAAACTAGGATTAGACGTAACCGCGTGTGATATTGCCTATTACCATTCGATAGAAGACCTTGAAAATAAAGGTTTGCAAGACATTGAACATGCGATGGAACACATGGAAAAAGCGAAAAATAATTATATGTGGGATGATTTCAAAGATATAGAAGGGCTCAGAGAACATCGTTTGAGAGCATTAAAAGATTGTGTTAACGATATGAGGGAGGCTAACGAACGATACGTTCCAGTTACTTTACCTTCTTTACCGTTTAAAGATGCTGAATTTGATATGATTCTTTCTGCACATTTTCTATTTATGTATGCGGATCGCTTAGATTATCAATTTCATATAACAACGCTAAAGGAGTTATTAAGAGTTTCTAAAGAGGAAATTCGTATTTTTCCTTTAGTAGATTTAGAAGGAAAACGATATGAGTATTTAGACCATTTAGTAAGTTACCTCACAGAAAGTGGCTGTACGGTCGAAGAAGTGAAAGTTCCATATGAATTTCAGAAAAATGCTAATTCGATGTTAAAAATAAAAATCTAAAGCACTATATTACATGAAACATGAAAAAGGTAGGCACATCTTAGTTATGACTAAGATGTGCCTACCTTTATTTTTTAGATTTTAGCTCTTGATCATCAAAAGTTAGCTTTTTTGTTTATGAGGAAATTAATGAATCATCCGATATACGCCGATTACTTTGCCGAGTATCGTTACGTTGCGTAAAATAATTGGTTCCATGTTTGAGTTTTCCGGTTGAAGGCGGATGTAATCTTTTTCCTTAAAGAAACGTTTGACGGTTGCTTCGTTCTCATCTGTCATTGCCACGACAATATCCCCGTTGTTCGCTGTTTGCTGTTGGCGAACAATGACATAGTCTCCATCTAAAATTCCTGCCTCAATCATGCTGTTGCCCATAATTTCTAACATAAATACTTGGTCGTCTGGAGAAACAAGTCGGTCTGGGATCGGAAAATATTCTTCTACGTTTTCCACTGCTGTAATCGGCTGACCAGCTGTCACTTTACCAATGACGGGAACATTGACAACATTGCTTTTTGGAACAGAAGAAGTAAAATCCGGATCGAGTATCTCAATTGCGCGTGGCTTTGTTGGGTCACGGCGAATTAATCCTTTGCTTTCCAGCCTTGCGAGATGTCCGTGTACCGTTGAACTGGATGCAAGTCCTACCGCTTCGCCAATTTCCCGAACAGATGGTGGATATCCTTTCGTTTGCACTTCTTTTTTAATAAAATCTAAAATTTCTTGTTGACGTTTTGATAGCTTTGTCATTTTATGCACCTCGTATCATCAACTTTTGTTTTGATTATATCATGATTTAAGAACAAGTACAAACATAAGTTCGAAAAAACTATTGACACAAACAAATGTTCTAGTTATGATAAAAAACAGAAAAAACGAACAAACATTCTCTAGGAGGAAAGTCCATGAAACAAAAGTTGGTACACTATGTTACATTTTCGATTCTTTCACTTCTGTTAATAGGATCGTTTTTATATGCGACAAAACCCATCAATAAAGAAGACTATATCGAAATAACGGTGTCAGCGGGCGATACGCTATGGGAACTAGCGGAAAAATACAGCGGTTCACACAATTTATCAACACACGAGTTCATTGAATGGGTCATCGATGTTAATCGCTTAACGAACGAACAAATTATTGCAGGTGAAAAAATTGTTATTCCAGTGTTAAAATCAGAGAGAGAAGAACTAGTAGCAAGCAATCAATAAAATGGGTGATGATGGTGAAGGCGATTATTTATTGCCGTGTTAGCACGAAAAAAGAAGCGCAAGAAACGTCTTTAGAACGTCAGAAGGAAGAGCTCAAGCGTCTTGCGCAACAATACGGATTTGAAATTGTCAAAGTTATTGAAGAGCAGGCAAGCGGATACGACATTGAACGCGATGGAATTTTGGAATTGTTGACGTTAATAAAAGAGGAGCGCATTGAAGCGTTGCTCATTCAAGACGAAACACGTTTAGGCCGCGGGAATGCAAGAATTGCCCTTTTGCACTGCATTCAAAAAGAAGGAGTAAAAATCTATACCGTCAGCCACCATGGTGAAATTCAATTATCTGAAGCGGATTCCATGGTATTAGAGATTATAAGTATTGTTGAGGAATATCAACGAAAAATTCATAATTTAAAAATTAAGCGCGGAATGCAAAGGGCGGTAGAAAGAGGTTATCGCCCGGAGCGTAACTTGAAAAACGTCGGAGAAAATGCCGGTAGAGAACGGCTTGAATTGCCGGTCGAAGAGATTGTACGGTTGCGCAATAATGGCTTGACTTTTGCGGAAATTGCTGCTACGCTGCGCGGATTTGGCTATCAAGCTTCCAAAGCGACGGTACATAGACGTTACCAAGAATATGTAGAAGCAAACGTGAGCGAAACGCTTGTCAATCCGAATGGACTCTAGTAATATGTACTGTACATGGCAGTTATTCAACAAAGGAGTTATATAGCGATGTTATCACAAGAAAAAATTGCAAGAATTAATGAATTGGCAAAAAAGGCAAAGACAAGCGGATTGACCGCTAAAGAGGCAGAAGAACAGCAACGTCTTCGTCGTGAATATTTAAAAGCGCTACGCGAGTCGTTTACAAACACGCTTCATTCCGTGAAAATTATCGACCCTAACGGAAACGATGTCACACCGAAAAAATTAAAAGAAAGTAAAGCAAAACGAATTCATTAATGAAGCTGATCCATAAGTATCTGACCTCACGCGTATTTCACGATATATAGTTCATTTATCCAATGCGATGTCCTATATATTGTGCTGTGGGGCGGACACTTGGCCTGGGGATCAGCCTCTTTTTTACAACGAATTTTCGATTTTTTGATATGAATGCTTGTGCATAATGCTAGCTTTTCTATATGATAATGATGATAATGTAAATAGAATGTTTTTGTGAAAGGATGAAGCTTAATGTCACATTCGATTGAACAATTGTCGATTACAACAATCCGTACACTTTCGATTGACGCGATTGAAAAAGCAAATTCTGGACACCCAGGAATGCCAATGGGTGCAGCACCAATGGCATATACGCTTTGGACGCAGTTTATGAATCATAATCCGAGCAATCCAAAGTGGTTTAACCGCGACCGCTTTGTTTTATCTGCTGGACATGGTTCCATGCTTTTATACAGCTTGCTTCATTTAAGTGGCTATGATGTTTCAATGGAAGACATTAAAAACTTTCGCCAATGGGGAAGCAAAACACCTGGACATCCGGAATACGGACATACACCAGGTGTAGAAGCAACAACAGGTCCGCTTGGACAAGGAATTGCAATGGCTGTCGGAATGGCGATGGCAGAAAGACATTTAGCAGCTACATATAATAGAGACAACTTTGACATTATTGACCACTACACATACGCCATCTGCGGTGACGGCGATTTAATGGAAGGGGTAGCGTCTGAGGCAGCTTCACTCGCTGGTCACTTAAAGCTTGGACGCTTAATTGTGCTTTATGATTCAAATGATATTTCGCTTGATGGTGAACTGAACTTGTCGTTCTCTGAAAATGTAGCAGAACGTTTTAAAGCGTATGGATGGCAGTATTTACGTGTTGAAGACGGCAATAATATTGAAGAAATTGCTAATGCGTTAAAAGAAGCAAAAGCAGATACATCTCGTCCAACGCTCATTGAAGTAAAAACAACGATTGGCTACGGTTCACCGAACAAAGCGGGAACTTCCGATGTTCATGGAGCTCCGCTTGGTGCTGATGAGTTGAAATTAACGAAAGAAGCTTACAAATGGACGTTTGAAGAAGATTTTTACGTGCCAGAAGAAGTGTATGCACATTTCCGCAAAGCCGTTAAAGAAGCAGGCGAGAGAAAAGAACAAGAGTGGAATGAATTATTTGCGGCGTATAAACAAGCATATCCAGAATTAGCGCAGCAGTTGGAGTTAGCGATGGAAGGCAAGCTGCCAGAAGGCTGGGAAGCAAGCTTACCTGTATACGAAGAAGGAAAAAGTTTAGCTACTCGCGCTTCTTCAGGTGAGGTATTAAATGCAATTGCGAAAGCCGTACCACAATTGATTGGCGGATCTGCTGACCTTGCAGGCTCCAACAAAACGTTAATTAAAGGCGGAGAAAACTTCTTGCCAGAAAGCTACAATGGCCGTAACATTTGGTTTGGTGTACGTGAGTTTGCCATGGGAGCAGCAATGAATGGAATGGCGCTTCATGGCGGTGTGAAAGTATTTGGCGGAACGTTCTTTGTCTTTTCTGATTACTTACGTCCGGCTATTCGTCTTGCTGCATTAATGGGACTACCAGTTACTTATGTACTAACGCATGATAGTATTGCTGTTGGTGAAGACGGCCCGACACATGAACCGATTGAGCAATTGCCGTCGCTTCGAGCAATGCCAAACCTTTCTGTCATTCGTCCGGCTGATGGCAATGAAACAGCAGCAGCATGGCGCTTAGCAGTAGAATCAACCGATCAACCGACAGCGCTTGTACTTACAAGACAAAATGTTCCAACATTGCCTCATACAGCAGAACGTGCATATGAAGGTGTGAAAAGAGGAGCTTATGTCGTATCTGAGGCAGCAAATGGCGCTCCACAAGCATTGTTACTGGCGTCCGGTTCTGAAGTGAGCTTAGCTGTAAAAGCGCAAAAAGTGTTAGCGGAGGAAGGAATTCATGTTTCTGTAGTGAGCATGCCTTCGTGGGATCGTTTTGAAAAACAATCGCAGGAATATAAAGAAAGCGTTCTTCCAAAGACCGTAAAGAAGCGTCTTGCTATCGAAATGGCAGCTTCACTTGGATGGGAGCGTTATACAGGAGAGGAAGGAGATATTTTAGCCATCGACCGTTTTGGTGCTTCTGCTCCAGGAGAGAAAATTATGGAAGAATACGGATTTACCGTTGAAAATGTTGTTGAGCGCGTAAAAGCATTGCTGAACAACGCATAATGATTTGAAGAGTATTAAGGGGCAGACCTCCATACGACAAAAGAGGTCTGTCCCTTTTCTTTCTATACATATGTGATAAATCGACAAAACTAGTCGATATATTTTCCGTTAATAGACAAATATCTTCCCTATACTTTTCCTATAATACATATAACTAGGAAAAGAATGGGGGACGAACCATGATTGGATATTGGATTTATTGGATGAATCATGAAATCGCTGCGCATTATGCAAACCGCACGGAAAAAATTGTAGAGTTGTTTCGGGAATATAGCGATGCAAAGGCACCACAAAAAGAGTTAATCGCGAGGCAAATCCGCTATATAACGGAACCGATTCCAAGTGCGTTGATTGACGAAGCGCTTCATAAGCAATTTGGCAGACGGCTCGACTATCGCTCGGAAAAAAGTATATACATGATTCAAACGAGAAAAGCTGAAGATGAAGCAACATTAATTCTTCAAAACCGTCGCCTTATGTTAATGGTAGAAAATAATGAAGAGACGGTTGTTTCGCAAATGTTTGAAGCGCTATCAACAATTACGCCTCACTTTTTAGCGGTTGATTTCCGATTCAACGGGGCGCAATGGATTGCGCAAAAAATAGAAAAAAGAAAATTTGCGTAAATGAGAGATTTTCTGGACGAAATATTGTATAATAGCTCATTGTTTAGTACACTGTTAGGTAGACAACATGAAGGAGGAAAAAAGTATGTGGACAACGATTCTAGTTGGCATTCTAGCTCTTCTTGCTGGAACGGCGCTAGGATTTTTCATCGCTCGTAAAACGATGATGAATTACCTAAAGAAAAATCCGCCGATCAATGAGCAAATGATTCGCATGATGATGATGCAAATGGGAATGACTCCATCACAAAAGAAAATTAATCAAATGATGAAAGCAATGAACAACCAATTCAAATAAAACATTGGACAGGCACTCAATTGAGTGTCTTTTTATTTTGTTAAAACATTTTTAAGATAAGGCAATGGATAAGATGACGGATGAATAAAACTTTCATAATTTTTCTATTTTTGTTACAATAAAGAAGCGCATTTCGCTAATGTGTGGATATTGGAGGAAGGTTTATGAGCATATTTAAAGATTTAATGTGGTTTTTTAAGCAGGAGAAAAAAGCCTATGTAACTGGAACATTGTTGCTTATGTTTGTGGCATTGTTAGAACTTGTTCCCCCGAAAGTCATCGGGATTGTAATAGACCATATTAAAGACGAGACATTGACAACCGCAATTCTTGGGAAATGGATGTTGATTTTGCTTGTCGTTGCTGTCATATTATACATTTTACGATATGTATGGCGGATATTAATTTTCGGTTCTTCCGTTAAACTAGCAAGGCAGCTGCGCAATGAATTGTATACCCATTTTACCAAAATGTCCCCGGCGTTTTATCAACGAAAGCGAATCGGAGATTTAATGGCGCATGCGACAAACGATTTACAGGCGATTCAGCAAACAGCCGGTTCCGGCGTATTAACGCTTGTTGATTCGCTTACATTAGGAAGTTTTGTCCTTGCGGCGATGGCGCTTACGATTAGCTGGAAATTAACACTTATTAGCTTAATTCCGATGCCGTTTATGGCAATCGCCACGAAACATTATGGAACACTGTTGCACAAACGATTTTTAAAAGCGCAAGAGGCGTTTTCTTCATTAAATGATAAAGTTCAAGAAAGCATCAGTGGTATCAAAGTCATTAAAACGTTCGGTTATGAGCGCGATGACATTGAATCTTTCCGTAAGAAATCTGATGAAGTAGTAGAAGAAAATATGGCCGTCGCTCGAATCGACGCTTTATTTGACCCGACGATTTCGCTTATTGTCGGTTTATCGTTTTTCTTAGCTGTTATTTTTGGGGCACGAATGGTGCTGGATGGAGAGTTGACACTTGGTCAGCTTGTTTCGTTTACAACTTATTTAGGAATATTAATATGGCCGATGCTTGCATTTGGCTGGCTCTTTAATATCGTTGAGCGAGGAAGAGCTTCTTATGATCGGATTCGTAGCTTGCTGGCTGAAAAAGAAGATATCGTAGAAAAGACGGATGCGATTCAAACTTCGCCGACTGGAGATATTACTTACGATTTGTGCGAATTTACATATCCAAATGAAACAACGCCAGTGCTGAAAAACATTCATTTTACATTGAAGCGTGGAGAAACGCTTGGAATTGTTGGGAAAACAGGTGCCGGTAAAACAACATTGTTAAAATTGCTTATACGCGAATTCGATCAATATGATGGAAAAATTATGTTTGGTGAACATGACATTCGTGAATATTCCCTGCAGGCTCTCCGTTCTTCCATCGGCTATGTTCCACAAGATCACTTTCTCTTTTCTGCGACAGTAAAAGAAAATATTGCTTTCGCTTGTCCGAACGCTTCGGATGAAGACATTATCAAAGCAGCTGAAATTGCCAACATTCATGAAGATATTTGTCAGTTTACCGATGGATATGAGACGATTGTCGGTGAAAGGGGAGTCTCGCTTTCTGGAGGACAGAAACAGCGGATTTCTATTGCCCGGGCATTGTTAATGAACCCGGAAGTACTCATTCTCGATGATTCATTATCAGCGGTAGATGCGAAAACGGAGGAGCGAATTCTTACCGCTTTAAGGGAAAATCGTGCTGGTAAAACAACTATTATTACATCGCATCGTTTAAGTGCGATTCAACATGCCGATCTCATTATCGTTGTTGAAAATGGGGAAATCGTGCAAAAGGGAAAACATGATCAACTAGTAAATGAAAAAGGCTGGTACCGTGAAATGTACCACAGGCAGCAACTAGAATCATTAGTGGAACATGGAGGATAAAAAATGACAAAATCATTAAGTCCAAAGGAACAGCGACAAATATTATGGAGATTATTGTCATATATTCAATCCTATAAAAAAGAAGCCATCACAGCTTTCATTTTACTCGTTTTAGCGACCATAGCCGAACTTGTCGGTCCATATTTAGTAAAAGTATTTATCGATGATTATTTAATGCCGAGGAATTTAGAGGCTCGACCGTTAATTTGGCTTGCGGCCATTTATCTTGGGATATTAGTAGTCAAAACGTTTATCACTTATTTTCAGCTTGTTAAATTTCAAGAGTTGGCGTTAAAAGTGATTCAAGCGTTACGAATTGATATTTTTACAAAAGTACAGCAGCTTGGAATGCGCTACTTTGATCAAACACCGGGTGGAAGCATCGTTTCACGCGTGACAAATGATACAGAAGCAATTAAAGACATGTTTGTGAATGTGCTTGCAAGCTTTATCCAAAACGGAGTATTTATTATCGGTATTTTTATTGCCATGTTTTTATTAAATGTGAAATTAGCCGTTTTCTGTTTATTTATTCTTCCGGTTTTACTTTTGATTATGAAAACGTATCGCCATTACAGCTCGATTTATTATAAAGATCTGCGTGAGCGTTTGAGCCAACTGAATGCTAAATTGAACGAATCGCTGCAAGGAATGGCCATTATTCAAGTGTTTCGTCAAGAAAAGCGCTTGCGCCAAGAATTTGCTCATATTAATGAACAACATTATCAAGCGGGAATGAAAAATATTAAAATAGATGGATTGCTGTTACGACCAGCCATTGATGTTGTTTATATTTTATCGATTATCGTTGTATTAAGCTTCTTTGGTATCGATGCGATGGAAAGCCCAATCGAAATTGGTGTTTTGTACGCATTTGTCAACTATTTAGAGCGATTTTTTGAGCCTGTGAATCAAATGATGATGCGTCTTTCGATGTATCAGCAGGCAATTGTTGCAGGATCGCGCGTTTTTGCTCTCCTTGATCATAAAGAGCTTGCCCCAGCAGCAATCGAAAATGAAAATCCAGTTATTTCCGAAGGTACGATTGAATTTAGAAATGTCAGTTTTTCTTATGATGGTAAACGCGATGTATTAAAAAATATTTCATTTACGGCGAAACGCGGGGAAACGGTGGCACTTGTCGGTCATACAGGCAGCGGAAAAAGCTCTATTATCAATTTATTAATGCGATTTTATGAGTTTGAACGCGGAGATATTTTAATCGATGGCATCTCGATTCGAAACTATCAAAATGAAGAATTGCGCCGAAAAATCGGACTTGTGTTGCAAGACCCGTTCTTATTTTATGGAACGATTAAAGACAACATTAAAATGTATAACGATAACTTAACGGATGACGATGTGATCAAAGCAGCCGAATTTGTGCAAGCAGATTCGTTTATCGAAAAGCTGCCTAAAAAATATGATGATCAAGTCGTAGAGCGTGGAGCGACATTGTCAAGCGGACAGCGCCAATTAATTGCCTTTGCCCGCACGATTGCCCTTAATCCGAAAATATTAGTATTAGACGAAGCAACTGCTCACATTGATACGGAAACGGAAGAAGCTATTCAAGAGGCGCTTTCGAGAATGAGAAAGGGGCGGACGACGATTGCCATTGCTCATCGTTTGTCCACGATTCAAGATGCGGAACAAATTTTGGTACTTCATCGTGGTGAGATTGTTGAGAGAGGAAACCATCAAGAACTTCTTGCAAAAAAAGGACTGTACTATAAAATGTATTTGCTGCAAAACGGTTTAGTTGGCGAAGTGGAAGATGTGAGCGTATAGGCATGAATGAAAAAAAGAAACGCCTCTTTTTGGTGTCGTTTAGTGTAAGGGGAGGCGTTTTTTTTCTTTGTACATGTATTCATTATATTGATTGAGTAGAGAGTCTAATTCTTGGCTTAATTGAATCGTAAGAGATGAATTTAAACCGTTTTTTGCGACAATTTTAATTAGCTCACTACGCTTTCGTTCGATAAGTAGCAAAATTTCTTGTTTTGACACTTGAGTAAATCCTTTCTTTTAAATTATATTGCTATTATATACTAATATGGTAATAAATTCAAAGATAAACGTGCGATAAATGTATTAGTATGCGCACAACAAGCATATACTATACAATTTGGAATTTGATTTTAATTATAGAAAAATTTGAAATAAAAATCAGGGATAATTATGAACAAATTGTGAACTATTATTCACCTTTGTGTTTTTTTGCTAGAATAAAGTGGAGAGGAGTGAACAATGAATGACGGATGTTAATATTTTTCTTGCGTTTGGTGCTGGATTTTTGTCGTTTATTTCTCCGTGCTGTTTGCCTTTGTATCCGGCATTTTTGTCATATATTACAGGCGTATCTGTCGGGGAGTTAAAATCGGAAAATGCGATGCTCCAAAGAAGGAGCTTACTTCATACACTCTTTTTCTTGCTTGGTTTTTCGCTTATTTTTATTTCGATTGGATTCGGCACGTCGTTTATCGGGGAGTTTTTTAATGATTATCAAGATTTGATTCGCCAAATCGGCGCCATTTTGATTGTCTTTTTTGGGTTTGTCGTCATCGGCGTGTTTAAACCTAGTTTTTTAATGCAAGATCACCGCTTATCATTCCAAAATCGCCCTACTGGTTACATAGGATCGAGCTTAATCGGCATGGCTTTTGCCGCAGGATGGTCACCATGTATGGGACCGATTTTAGTGTCGGTCATTGCACTAGCAGCTACGAATCCAAGCTCAGGGGTTTTATATATGATCGCCTATTCGTTAGGATTTGCGATTCCATTTTTCGTCTTGTCGTTTTTTATCGGGAAAATGCAATGGATCCGCAAGCATAACGTTAAAATCATGAAAGCCGGCGGTTATGTAATGATTGTCATGGGAATTATTTTATTCTTTGATTGGATGACAAAAATTATTGTTTATACTTCCAACCTTTTTGGAGGATTTACAGGGTTTTAACGTCGAAAAAGTGGCATATTTGTCATTATGTTTATATTGAAAATGTTCTGGTAATTCGTTACATTTTTTTTGAATGAATCTCGGGCCTTCGGGTGAATTTGATTTCATCGGGGACAAGTAGGGGGAAGAATGGATGGCCAAAATATTGATTGTTGATGATGCGAAATTTATGAGAATGACATTATCCAATATTTTAAAAAAAGCAAATCATGAGATTGTTGGTGAAGGAGAAAACGGTAAAGAAGCAGTGGAACTGTACCGGGAGCTTCGACCTGATGTTGTTACGTTAGATATTACAATGCCGATTATGAATGGGTTGGAAGCGGTAAAAGCGATTAAACAAGAAGATTCACATGCGAAAATCATTATTTGTTCAGCAATGGGGTATCAAAAAATGGTTGTCGAGGCGATTGAAGCAGGAGCGTTGGATTTTATCGTGAAACCGTTTGACGAAACGCGTGTGATTGAGGCTGTGAACCGTGTGCTGTCATACTAATAGACAATGTTCATTTTCTTTAAAAAACATAATCCAATATGAGGAAAAGGATGGATTCTCTTGGTTATAGCAACATCGATTATGGCTGTAATGATGGCGTTTGTTGCCATGTTTATCCGAATGAAAGCGGCAGAAAAACCAACAAATGCCAAAAAAATTATTCTACCACCTATTTTTATGAGCACAGGGGCGCTCATGTTTTTACATCCAATGTTTCGTGTCACGGTAACTGAGCTGATAGAAGCATTGGTTCTTGGTGGAATTTTTTCGATCTTTCTCATTAAAACGTCGCGTTTTGAAATCATCAATAATCAAATTTATTTAAAGCGTTCTAAGGCATTTATGTTTATTTTAATCGGATTACTTGTAATTCGGCTTGCTTTGAAATCCTATTTAAGCAACAAGATTGATTACGGTGAATTAAGCGGTATGTTTTGGCTGTTAGCGTTTGGGATGATTGTTCCGTGGAGAATCGCTATGTATCTATCTTATAGAAAGTTGAAAAAGCAACTCCACCGTTGAGAGAAAAGGAAAGGCAGAGTCCTATTTTTTGACTCTGCCTTTTGTTATGAGGGAAAGCTGTCATTTTTTTTGCAAAAGATGTTCATATGGTGTAATATCAATATTTTTTTCTTTTAATGCTTTTAATAGAAATTTATGGTCGCGTTTTGGTGTGGCGATAATGTAGCCGCGAATCACTAAATCCTCTGTGATGTGCTCAGCCTTTTCTTTTAGCGCAAGTTCGCCGATTTTTCCGGCAATTTTTTGTCTGGCGACATCACGAAACAATTCAGGTACTGGTTTCACTAAATCTTCAAGAAGCGCTTTTTCTTTGTCATGCCATAAGTGCCGTGTCTGTTCAATATAATAATCCTGCCAATCAAGTTCAGACTTTCCATCTTCTTTTGGTAGCCGCTTTAAAAATTTACGAAACATAAAAAATCCACCAATTGACATCATAACGAGCAAAAAAACGACCCAAAACAAAATAAACCAAAGAAACCAACCACTTAACATCTCTACTCCACCTCTACAAAAACTTCCATAATTATCATTATGGATGAAACGGATTTTTTTCGCAAGAAATGATGTTATTGGCTAATGATGTTGTGTAATAGAATGATTTTACAATCATAAATGGTTTCGACATACAACTATTTTAATACTCTCTACTACAAATGTTTATTTAATAGAATGTGAGGTCGATAAAGGATCAGGGATACTAGCATCATTTGGTTATCTATGTTTATTTAGGCTATTTTTTGAAATTTTAATATTGTTATAGAAATGTAACATAAATGTAAATAATAGCGCTTATCCCTTATTTATCAAGGGATTCACATGTTACTAGTATTGTCAATGGAAAATCGAACCAGTGATATCCTCTAGTAAACATGTTATCTTGTTAATTGCCATGTTAAACGACGAAGCCAAAAAGCAACTATGAGGAGGATATTATGTTTAGGAGAATTTTTATTACACTCGCAGTAGTTTGCTGTATGGTCGTAGCGTTTACATCACCATCAGAAGGGCATGCCGCAATAACGTATACATATTACAAAGTTCAAAAAGGAGACTCATTGTATTTAATAGCGAAAAAATATAAAACGACTGTGGCTAAGTTAAAAGCAATAAATCATAAACGTAATGACATGGTTATTGTCGGTGAAAAATTAAAAGTTCCTCAAGTACAAGCTGTTAAATCGGCTACAAAGAAATCTGTAACCGCTGAGGAACGGAAATTGATGGCTCAGCTTGTCCACGCAGAAACAGGTTATAGTGAGCCATTCGCCGGAAAGGTGGAAGTAGCGTTAGTCATTTTAAATCGCGTCAAACACCCATCATTTCCAAAAACCATTAAAGGTGTCATTTATCAAAAAACGAAATCTGGCTATGCATTTGTACCAGTGAAAACAGGAAAATTAACAAAGATTCAACCGACGAAACAAGATTGTGCCGCTGTAGATCGAGCGGTTGTATTACACCCAAATGATAAGCGTGGCTCATTGTATTTTTACAATCCGAAAATTACAAAAAACAAATGGATATTATCGAGACCAGTAACGATTCGGATTGGTAACCATGTTTTTGCCAAATAATAAATGGCTTTGTGTATGTCAGAAAGAGACTAACATGGCAAAAAGATTATTCTAGTTAAATTCAAAAGCACCGCATCTAAATGAAGATGTGGTGCTTTTTTGTAAGTAGATGATATTCAAGGAATTATGAAAATATTGTAAACTGAATAGCAGCAAACGGTTTATGGTGGGCTATTTAATGGATGTTGGTTGTCAATCCTTTTGACAGGAATGGTTGCTGTGGGATTATGGATGATATATAAACGAAGGCAGCAGGAAGAAATTCGTTTAGGCTGGAAATGACTTAATTACTATCTTCTTCGAACTATTCATTTTTTATTGAAAGTGAGGGTGAGAAGATTCGCTATGCCATTGAAGGATACAAAAAATTTAAAATAATGGATCATAAAATGATCACCATTAATAATTCGGAACAGGATACAATTTTACTCTGTTTCACAATGATAAGATATGGCTTAGCACATGGCAATTATGTTTTTTGAAATGGTTGAAGAGAAAATACTAATTAACCGCTTGGAGGGATGTTAATGGAATATTTGCTCGTTTTAGTCAGTTTCTTTATTCTCTATGAACTTATAAAAACGAAAAATGAAGTTGCTGAATTAAATGAAGTGGTGAAAGAGCTGAAGGATCTATTATCAAGCATTGAAAAGCGCCGTTAAGTCCAAAGTAGATAAAGTAATCGGCTCGAAACCTCTCGAAACTTAGTAGTGAGAATGTGTTTGTTACAGACGCTTGGAGAGCCTACAAGACGTATGTTAAAGAAAAAGGGCTGGAACATTACCGAATTAAATCCGATGATGATAAACACGTCATTAAAGGCATCTATCATATTCAAAATGTCAATGGCTTCCACAGCCGTCTGAAACAATGGATGGACCGCTTCAAAGGAGTTGTAAGTAAATACCTTGAAAACTACTTCGATTGGTTCTTGTTCGTAGATAAACGAGGATATGAAACCACAAAGTAGAATATTAAAGACATGCTTTTATTTTCTTTCTTAAAATGAATGAATCTAATCGTTCATTGAGGAAATCTTCATTTAAAATTTCATAGTCAAAGAATAGCCAAGTTTGAGGGGGGCTAATTATAAATATTATAAATAACGTCTTACTTAGAAATGTGGTTTCATTGTGTTTATTCGTGTCACTTATTATCTTGCTACAAACGAATAACTACCTATTTATGAGCATATGGGGATTTTGTGCTATTTTTCTTTTTGTTACTTCTGATAAGTTTATGAGATTATTTATTCTCACAAATATATTATTTGGCATCGGATTCTTTATTTATTTGTATGTGACTTCTCATTGGATTTTAAATTTTCAATCAAGAGAATCGCATATATTTTTCAACAGGTTGTCGTTGCTTTTTATTCTGATTCCGTTATTCGCATTATCTCTCTTTTACAAATTTCCGTTCGTACGGTATTGGGAAAAACCACAATGGAACGAGTTCATTTATTTCCCATTTATATGGTCAGGTTTTCACCAAACAAAAGTAAAATTTTTTCTTCTCATAGCATTAACAATCAACGTCTTTACCTTTATGCCATTTGCTATTCGAAACGGATGGTCCTTAATCCAAGAAGTTTGGTTATTAACTATTATATTTTCAATTACAAACGCAGTGCTTGAAGAGGTAATTTGGAGAGGAACTCTTTTAAGTCGTTTTTCAGAGCAATTAGGTGAAAAATGGGCAGTTGTGATAACAAGTTTGGGATTTGGATTGCAGCATTATTCACTTGGATTCCCTTGGGGTATTTGTATTGCTTTCTCTCTGGGAGGATTGTTTTATGGAGGAATTACTATCCAATCTAGAAGCATTATTCCTTCAATGATATGGCATATGGCTCTAAATATCCTTATGGTTTTCAGTGGTTTAATATTTTGAAATAAAAGATTGATAAAAAAGAGTTTTATATACGAACTCTTTTTTATCAAAAATCAACATTATTCATTAACGGAGCTATAGAAATAAAGAATAGTTTTATAAACAATAAAAATATTATGTTAACAAAAAATAAAAATAGTGCTTTTTATGCACTATAAGATTATGTTCTTCTATATGAATATTTTTTACTTAATAACCTTCATGGCTGACCCGAATGTTTCTAACATTCTCTTTGCATTTGTCAATGGTATCTTTACTGATGCGGACTTCTAATATATCATTTTCAAAATATGCTCGAACGTCTCTATCTGTCAATGTAAAAGGCAGTTGAACACTCCTTTCTTTATAATCGTTATTTTGTTCGTATGCTTGAATAATCGCTGTGTTATTATGACATTTTACTTTAATTTGATTGACTGTGCAAAGAGGGAGGTTTGCCTCGATTATATAATGTTCCTCGGTTTCAAAAACGTCAACTCGGAATATTGTTTCATCTAAATAATCGGTAAAAGGGTCGGCGAGCAAAATTTCTAGCCATTTCTCGAATTCATTTGGTTCTTTTTTACTTCCCATTATAAAAACTCCCTCCGCATGATTGAAAAAGCTTTGCTATTAGCTATCATATGCGGAATGCTCTTACATGGTTCGCGGCGGGAGTCTTATTTTTTGAAGTCTGTCATATAGCATTTTTTCCGAGAAGTCTCCTGCCTCTAAATGGAGTGGAGGTGGGAGAGGTTCATTTACATATCATGTCCAGAATTATGTTTCTGTCGAGTATGGTTATGGTTCTTCACTTTTTTTGAACCGCTTAACGGCTCAGGCTGTCCCGGATTATCGCCCTTTGGCGCGTTTTTACGTATATCCTTGCCGGTGTTTTTGTTTGACATAGAATTATTCCCTCCTTCATTTATTAGAATGATGTATTTTAAAGGAATTATTCGTGTATAAATCTTCTTTTGATTTGAAACGATATAAATGCGACATGCCACGATGAAGGAGTGAAAAACTGTGCCATATCATAAAGACAAACAACAGGCGTTTCAAGCGGCGCAACAAGGAACAATGGAAGCGAAAGAATGGTATGAGAATCTTGTACATGATCGTGCCGATTATGGAAGCCAATTGAAGCATTTAAAACAAGAAGTGAACGAAGCGTTTGAACAAATCAATAACGCATTAGAAGTGGCTTCTGAAACACAACGGGCTCAGCTTGAACAATTTCGCAGCGATTTAGAGGCAATTGTCTCTGAAGTTAATCAAACTGAATAGAGGTAAGAAGCAAATGGCTGACCGATAAGTGTCTGACACTTTTCTTTTTGGTCAGCCTTTTTGTTGTTCCTTCTATGAACTTTAAAGCAGCGCTGGATGTCTAAACCGCTTGATTATTGGTTCTTTTTTCTTTTTTTATTGTTTTGGCGTTGTTCTTCTGTGAGCGGCTCATTGGCAAATTCTTCGTTATAGCCTGCCCCCATTCCTTGTGCGCTTGCATCATTCATTCCAGGAATGACGTGATTTGCTTTACGTTTTGCCATATTGATCACCTCCTACTTTTATTGTGTACCTTCATAAGAAAAATTTATCACTATTTATAAGAAAATTATGCTGGAACAATCTCATGATAATTATTTACATATGTAGAGCATTGTAATAAGATAAAAGCGTAGGAATTTTGTGGGTTTTGGGAGAATTCATTCTATTTTTTCGACTTTGTAGCGAAAAAATAGTATAGTATTAAATGAGGGGGTAATACATATGGCAAAACAAGATGTTTTTAAAGCGCGTGCCTCTTTTGAAGTAAACGGTAAAAAGTATAACTATTACCGTTTACAAGCTCTTGAAGAGGCTGGTATTGGAAAAATTTCACGTCTACCATATTCTATTAAAGTATTACTTGAATCTGTATTGAGACAAGTAGACGGCCGTGTCATTACAAAAGAGCATGTTGAAAATCTTGCAAAATGGGGGACAGATGAATTAAAAGATATTGATGTTCCTTTCAAACCATCACGCGTTATTTTGCAAGATTTTACTGGCGTTCCGGCTGTCGTTGACTTAGCGTCTATGCGTAAAGCAATGGCAGATATAGGCGGAGATCCATATAAAATTAACCCAGAAATTCCTGTCGATCTTGTTATTGACCACTCTGTTCAAGTTGATAAAGCGGGAACAGATGATGCGCTTGAGTACAACATGAACTTAGAATTTGAGCGCAACGCAGAGCGCTACAAGTTTTTAAACTGGGCACAGAAAGCGTTTAACAACTATCGTGCTGTACCTCCTGCAACAGGTATCGTTCACCAAGTAAACTTAGAATACTTGGCAAACGTTGTACATGCTGTTGAAGATGAAAATGGTGAGTATGAAGCGTTCCCAGATACGCTTGTTGGTACAGACTCCCATACAACAATGATTAACGGTATCGGTGTGCTTGGATGGGGTGTCGGCGGTATTGAAGCAGAAGCTGGTATGCTTGGACAACCTTCTTACTTCCCGGTACCTGAAGTCATCGGCGTGAAATTAACAGGTAAATTGCCGAACGGTACGACAGCAACTGACCTTGCGTTAAAAGTAACGCAAGTGCTTCGTAAAAAAGGTGTTGTCGGCAAGTTCGTTGAATTCTTTGGTCCAGGTGTGGCAACATTGCCTCTTGCAGACCGTGCAACGATTGCGAACATGGCTCCGGAGTATGGTGCGACATGTGGTTTCTTCCCGGTTGATGAAGAAGCGCTTGAATATTTACGTTTAACAGGTCGCGATGAGCATCATGTTCAAGTTGTTGAGGCATACTGCAAAGCGAATGGCTTGTTCTATACACCAGATGCGGAAGAGCCAATCTTTACAGATGTCGTAGAAATCAATCTTTCTGAGATTGAACCAAATCTTTCAGGACCAAAACGTCCGCAAGACTTAATTCCGCTTTCTAAAATGAAAGCAGCATTCCGTGAAGCTGTAAAAGCTCCACAAGGAAACCAAGGCTTCGGCTTAACGGAAGCAGATCTTGACAAACAAATCACTGTGAAGCTCTCCAGCGGAGAAGAAGTTACGATGAAAACAGGAGCAATTGCCATTGCCGCTATTACAAGCTGTACAAATACATCAAACCCATTTGTATTAATCAGTGCAGGCTTAGTGGCGAAAAAAGCGGTTGAAAAAGGTTTGCAAGTTCCAAAATACGTAAAAACATCATTAGCTCCTGGTTCAAAGGTTGTCACAGCATACTTACAAAATTCCGGCTTGCTTCCATATTTAGAGCAAATCGGCTTTAATATTGTCGGTTACGGTTGTACGACATGTATAGGTAACTCAGGACCGTTAGCTCCTGAATTAGAAAAAGCAATCGCAGAGAATGATTTGCTTGTGACAAGCGTGCTTTCAGGTAACCGTAACTTCGAAGGACGCATTCACCCGCTTGTAAAAGGTAACTACTTAGCGTCACCACCGCTTGTTGTGGCATACGCTTTAGCGGGTACAGTTGACATTGACTTATTAAATGAGCCAATCGGTAAGGACAAAGACGGTAATGACGTATACTTCAACGATATTTGGCCGTCAATGGATGAAGTAAAAGAAGTGGTGAAACAAACAGTAACACCTGAATTATTCCGTAAAGAATATGAGCGCGTGTTCGATGACAATCCTCGCTGGAATGCGATTAAAACGACAGATGAACCGCTCTATCAGTGGGACGAAGATTCCACATACATTCAAAACCCGCCGTTCTTTGAAGGTTTATCTCCAGAAGCGGGCGAAGTTAAGCCGCTTAAAGGCTTGCGCGTAGTTGGAAAATTCGGTGATTCTGTAACAACAGACCATATCTCACCAGCAGGTTCTATCGGTGTGAACACACCAGCTGGTCAATATCTCATCTCTAAAGGTGTAGATCCAAAAGATTTCAACTCTTACGGTTCTCGCCGCGGTAACCATGAAGTGATGATGCGCGGTACATTCGCAAACATCCGTATCCGCAACCAAATTGCACCAGGAACAGAAGGCGGCTATACAACATACTGGCCAACAGGAGAAGTGTTGTCTATTTACGATGCATGCATGAAATATAAACAAGAGGGCACAGGTCTTGTTGTAATTGCAGGAAAAGACTACGGAATGGGAAGCTCACGCGACTGGGCAGCAAAAGGTACGTTCCTGCTTGGCATTAAGACAGTCATCGCAGAAAGCTTCGAGCGTATCCACCGTTCGAACCTTGTGCTCATGGGCGTGTTGCCATTGCAGTTTAAAGAAGGCGAAAACGCAGATACGCTTGGTTTAACTGGTAAGGAAGTATTCGAAGTGCACATTGACGAAAATGTAAAACCGCGTGATTATGTCAAAGTAACAGCGACAAACCCAGAAACAGGTGAAGTGAAAGAGTTTGAAGTATTAGTTCGCTTCGACAGCGAAGTGGAAATTGACTACTATCGCCATGGCGGTATTTTACAAATGGTATTGCGCGAAAAACTAAATACGGTAACAAGAAAAGCGTAGTCGCCGCAATTAGCGCTCGTATAAAGAATAAGCAGGCATGTTTTGACATGCCTGCTTATTTCGTGTTGCTTCGTTTCGCTTCGTTTTCTAATTCGCTTTTTGGATCAGGCGTAAATGTTGCATCTTGCCCAAATCCTTGTGGATTCACACCTGGAGCTTTTGTGCCGCGGTTTGTTCCACCGTTTTTCGCCATATTACTCACCTCAGAAAATAGTGTTGCCTGATTAGAGAAAAATATGTTTTGTATAGTGAATTTTATTAAGCGAAACACTATTCATGAGGTGAAAAATCAATGAATAAAACTCTAAGGACCGCATTGTTCACCATTGGACTAGCACAGTTTTTGAAAATACCAATGAAACAACTAAAAACGGGAAAATGGGATTGGAGCCTGTTTTTCGAAACAGGGGGAATGCCGAGTTCGCATTCAGCTGGAGTATCATCACTTGCCACGTACATTGCGCTTAAACGGGGAATTCGTACCATCGATTTTGCGCTTGCTACTTTGTTTGGCTTAATTGTCATGTATGATGCGCAAGGTGTTCGTCGCCAAGCAGGGGAGTTGGCGATTCAATTCAATAGTTTAGCTGAGGAAGTAAAAAAACTTGAAAACGATCCGAAACAACATGTATATGAGCGAAAGAAAGAACGAATTCGTGAACGGCTCGGGCATCAGCCGATTGAAGTCATTGGTGGAGCGCTGTTAGGGATATTGACTGGAGCGATCGCCTATTTCCTCGACCGAAAATTTTAAGTTTATATAGCGATAACGGCGAAAATGCGTTAAGATGAGAAAGGGAGAGAAGACATTGTAAGAGCGGGGAATGACTAGTGAGACAAAAGAGACAGACTCTTGATGAATACATCGCTTTTTTAGAAAGTAAAGGGTTTCATTTTCGCGAGGATGCTCTTGGCTTTATACAATTCGGGAAACAGTATACGGGTGCGGAAGATGGTCTTGCTGCTATTGCACTTGAAATGACTTTAAAGGCACAAAAGCAATTCGATGGCAGTTTTTATATATCATTATTAGAGCAGCTGAAGCAGCAAAAAATAGCAACACGAAAACAGGCAATCGCATTTATGAAAGAAAAAGGATTATTATAAGAAAAAGGCTGACCTATAAGTGTCAGCCTCTTATTGTGTCATTTGCCGGTTGGAAGAAAACTTTTTTCGAATCGAAAAAGAAATTGGCAACTCAGCTAAAATCATCCCAAGCAAAATCAATAAGCAGCCGATAAGAGCCGATGTTGTCAATCGTTCATTTGCCCATATGTAAGCGGTTAATGCCGCAAATACTGGCTCCATTGCGAAAATCAGGGCAACGCGTGTCGCTGTCGTATATCTTTGAAAATTGGTTTGCACTAAAAAAGCAAACGCTGTAGCAAGCAATGAAGTAATTAATAAGGCTGACCATACTTCCGCTTTTTGCAATACGGCTCCATTCAACATTTGCGTCCAGTCTTCAAAAAAGAAGGCGGAAATGACGCAGAATATAGCCGCGGTAAAAATTTGTGTGATGGTTAATAATAAGGTTGGAAACTGAGAAGAATATTTTCCTGTCATCACAATGTGCATGCCGAATGAAACAGCACATAAAAAAACAAGTAAATCCCCTTTGTTCACCGATAGCTCGCCGTTCATTGTCAATAAATACAGCCCGATGACAGCAATAAGTACACCGAATATGGCATTGGCTTTCGGTTTTTGTTTCAATAGGAAAAAAGCGAACAAAGGAACTAAGACAACACTCAGTCCGGTGATAAAAGCTGCTTTTGATGAAGTGGTGTACAATAAGCCAATCGTTTGAAATGCATAGCCGCTAAAAAGCCAAAAGCCCATAAATGCACCGGAAAGCAGCAATGAAACGTTCCACATTTTTAATTGCGGACGATGAAAGATCAGAAGCCATGTCAGTAAAAACAAACCGGCGAGCAAAAAGCGCACGCCGTTAAACGAAAGAGGTTCAAGAAACGAGATAGCGTTTTGCACAAGGACAAATGTTGCCCCCCATATAAAGGCAACAAACAAAAGACACGTATCCGCAACCCATTGTTTTTTCATCATCGATCCCCTTATTTATTGATTTAGTTGTATCGCTTTGCGCGCCAACTCATCAGCAACATGATTTTGCTTGCTTGGAATCCATTTAAGGAAAAATAAATCAAGCTGTTTTGCCAATGTTAATGCCTCATCAAGGAGAGGAGCATATTTTTCATTTTTCATATACTCTTTCTCTACTGCTCGGTCAACCAATTGCGAATCTGTGCGGAATGAAACCATTCGATATCCTTTTTTTAAGCAAATTTCTAACCCTTTAATAAGGGAATATAGTTCTGCTTCATGGTTGGACATCGTGCCGAGCGGAATTGAATAACGCTCTACCGTCCCGTTTACTTTTATAAAAACGCCGGCACCAGATGGACCAGGGTCTCCAGCACTTGCACCGTCAATATATACCTCAATCAAACATCGATTCCCCCAATAGATGATATTTGTGTTAATGCTAGTTTAGCATATTTGTAGAAAAATGAATATCTCTCTTTTTGGAAATCTTTTGTCAATATACACAAAAGGTGTACCTAAAACGGTGATGATCCATTTCAATCTATAAGCTATAAGGAGCAAAAGAAAATTTTCCAAAAAACACCTAGAAAAGAAGGCGTTGTTATGAATCTAAGCCATTCGTTAAACATCTATTTCCCACTTGTGTAGTATAATAAAATATACTGGATGCCGCGTTATACTTCGTTCTGTTGTAAGTGGCACGAATAATGAAAGGGAAACAAGGAACAATGAGGATAAGTTGCTAATGATGGTAAGTAAAATTCGAAACTATGGCGGAAGGATGAACCAATGGTGAATGTTATCATTCAATGGAAATATGTTAGCCGGAAAAAACAAGAAATTGTGCTTACATCCGATTTGTTGCCGGCAGAGAAAGCATTGATTCTTGCCGAAGACTTTGAAAAAACCGGGCGCGTTAAAGAATTATTGTTTATCGATGAACAGAAGACGAGCTGGACGAAAAAAGAATTAACAAAGTTATTGAAAGAGTTAGAAACAGAGCCTCATGATATTATTGCTTATTTTGATGGCGGTTTTGATAAACAGACACAAAAAGCTGGAGTCGGCACGGTCATTTATTATAAGCAAAATAACCAGCGCTACCGTTTGCGTGCCAATCGGATGCTTGATGAAATCGAATCCAATAATGAAGCCGAATATGCGGCGTTTTGGTTTACTGTTCAGCAATTAGAAGAAATGGGTGTTCATCACTTGCCTGTTACGTTTCGCGGCGACTCCCAAGTTGTACTAAACCAGTTATCCGGTGAATGGCCTTGTTTTGAGGACAATTATAATGCGTGGTTGGACAGGATTGAAGCAAAGCTTGCCGAATTAGGAATAAAAGCGATGTTTGAGCCAATTTCGCGCAAACAAAATAGTGAAGCTGATAAGCTTGCAACTCAAGCATTAGAAAACATTTTGATTACAAGTACACTTGAGCTAAATGAGAAAGGGTAGAGAACATTTGATGGATAAAGGACATAAAGCAAATGAACGAAAAGAAATATTAGCGAAATTAAACGAAATTCATGATCTGTACTGTGAAGGATGCTTTTTGAAAGCAACGTTTCGGAAAGAGTTTGGAAAAACGTATGCGCAGTCATTTTGTATCAATCAATGTACGATAGGAGAAATGATTAAGCGATATGGGGAGAAACTGACAGGAGTTTCGCGAACATAAAGTAAAACTTCATCAGTGGGACTCCATCCCTATGGATGTAATTTATCGTACTTCTAGCGTCCGTAAGACTCCTACCTGTAGAGGTGGGGGTCTTACGGGCGATTAGAACGGGATAAACAACGGGCTCCCTTATAAATGTCTGACCTCACACCCATTCCACAATCGGTCGTTTCGTTATTTATCATTGTGTTAGGGGAATCTGACATTTTTGCTTTAGGGTCAGCCTCACTGTTTCTTAATCGATTTCAAAAAGCCTATTAAAAAAGGGTATTTATTTAAGTGCTTCATTTAACTGGTGCTCTGCCTGCTGCAATTCCTGTTCACAGCGGCGTAAAAATTCTTCATCAACCCCAGTTGCTTGATGCCGCGCTTCAGCAAGACGTGCATGAGCATCAGAGACCGCTTGTTTTGCTCCATCCAACATATCTTTGTCAAGGCTCATCGTTGCCGAACCGACCATCTTTTGTGCTGTTTTTATTGACATTTCCACTTGCATCAAATCGTTATAGCCGGAATGAATCTCTCGTTTCATCTGTTTCCACCTCCTGGTGAATAGTGTTTGTCAGCCTATACAGGAATATGCTAAAAATGCAAAAAGAGACCGGCGAAATGCCAGTCTCTTGTAAAGCTACCGATTATATATGAACGTTTGATTATAATTTTACAACGTTAGCAGCTTGAGGTCCACGATTTCCTTGAACGATTTCAAAAGAAACAGCTTGGCCTTCTTCTAATGTTTTGTAACCTTCACCTTGGATTGCTGTGAAGTGAACGAATACATCGTCTCCGCCTTCAACTTCAATGAAACCGTAACCTTTTTCATTGTTAAACCATTTTACTTTACCGTTTTGCATAATACTGAATCCTCCTAATACCTTTAGCACCTTATTGCTAATTTGAAATTTTTATCAAATAACGGAATATATTTCACAACAATCTAAGGTGAATGAAACAGGATGAGTTGTAAAGATATATTCTGTTAAATGATGTTTTTACTATACACTAATAAGGCGTTGACGTCAAGTCGAAGAGGCAAGTTTTTACAAAAAAATAAAAACATTCATGACAATCTGTAACAATCGGATGAGGATGAAGGCAGGATTCTCTCCTTGTATTGTCTAATTTCTTATTGAAGGATAAGAAGTACGTATGCATAAACAGAAACGACCATACATTAATCATAGGAGAAAAAAAGGGGGAAGCTGCATGTACCGTGGGGAAATCGGAGGAAAAGAAGTGATTATTCGTTTAGGAAAAAGAGTGGCAAAGAGCGGTTTAGATCATAAAAAAATATATCAAATGGTGCTTTCTTACGGTGAGGCCGTTTTTGAAAAAGGAAAAGAATCATTTTGTATCTATAATGATAAACTCGGTGTCATCGTTGCTGAAGTGGAACAAAATGATATTCCTGTTATTCGTGTCGATTACTTCATTCAACATGAAAATGTATATGAGTGATACTGAAATGCGACTTTTTACAATAAATTTCCGCACTAGGTCTTTTATTGGTTGACAAATCTTCTTGAATTGAATAGATTGTGAAGCAGATAAATATTATGCAATATCAAAGGGCGTCGGGTGTTGTTCCCGAAACAAAGTCGTTTTTCATCGGCGTTGTTGACATGAAACGCATCTAGCAAGACCTTTGCCTATGAGGGAAGGCATAGGTCTTTTTTGTTCGATAAAGTGCAACTTCATCAGTGGGGGTCTCCATCCCCACAGATGTTTGTTGAACTTATCGCCCTTCTAGCGTCCGTTATCTCCGGCCTGTAGAGCCGGGAGTCTCATAGACGGTTAGAACGGGATAAAAAGCAAGGAGAGGAGTGGGGATATGCTATTAAGGAGAATGATGTCCAAATTAGGAGTCGGTTCGGCGCATGTTGATTTAATTTTAAATAAGAAAGTGTATAAAGCAGGGGATTTCATTGAAGGGAAAGTGCAAATTCACGGCGGAACAGTGGAACAAAAAGTAAATAAGCTTGATGTTGATTTGATTCGAAAAACGATTTTCGATGGCAAAGAAGAAACGGATATAGTAGCAACCATTCCCGTTAGCGATGAGTTTATCATTCATGAAAACGAAAAAAAGGTATTGCCTTTTCGCTATCAATTGCCTGAAAACATCGTTCCATCACAAACGGGAATTTCTTATCGCTTCGTGACACGACTTGATATTGAAGACGGTGTGAATACGCTGGACTTTGATTATATTCAAATTGTCAATGAATCATGAGGCTGACCTAAAGCAAGTGTCAGTCCCCACAATCGAGTGACGTATGGAGGGGAGACACTTATAGGTCAGCTCTTTTTGTATTCTGAAAGAGGAAAAAAACTTTGTTTAGTGAATAGGATTAGACAATGAAATGTTTGTAGGAGGGGAAATCTGTGAGCGAAAGGTTTATTGATGTATACCGAACATTTTTACAATTAATCGAAAGAAAAGAATGGACAAAAGCGTTAACGATTGCTGAGCAGGCTGAGATTTTCTATCCGGATAAAAGCCACTATACAAGTTTTTGGAAGTCGTGTTTGTTGGCAAAACTTCACCGCCTGAAAGAAGCGTTAGCGCAGTTAAAATCAGCCATTCAGGAAGGCATCTGGTGGAACCCGGAAACGTTATTAAACGAAGAAATGTTCCATTCGATTCAACAGGATGAAGAATTTCAACAAATCGTACAAATTTGCAAGCAGTGTTTTCACGAACAACAAAACAAAGCCCAACCCGCACTTTACGTAATCGGAAACAACAAAAATAGGGAAGCGATTTTTTCATTACATTGGCGTGGAGATAACGCATTCGATTTTGCGGAATATTGGAAAGACGAAAAATTGCTTGAACAACATATCTTCGGTTTTCCGCAATCGTCGCAAGTCCGTGGTTATCAAACCTTTTGCTGGGATGATAAGAAAACGGCAATGAAAGATATCGAATCTTTATATCACCTTTTTCAAAACCGTTATTTAACGAATGAAAATGAAGTGATATTAGCTGGTGCTTCACAAGGCGGTAAGCTTGCAATCGAGTTAGCATTAGCTCATCCGGCTATAAAAGTAAAAGGATTTATCGCAGTTGTTCCAGCCATAAAGGACTTAGATGAATTTATTCAACTATTTGCCGCAAGAGAAATTCGCAACGTTCCCGGCTATATCATTACGGGGCGGAAAGATCGGTTTTATGATAACACAGAAAAGCTATGCCGTTTGTTCCAGCATCATCACATCCAATGTGAATTATATGTTGATGAACAAGAAGGGCATATGTTTCCAAAACAGTTTCATAGTCTGCTGATGGAGGCAATTCATTTTATTAGAATAAAAGGTTGAAAACTGGAAAATGATTTTGTATTTTCAATAATATGAAAGTATCACTCATATGGTTAAAATGAGAGGAGATATAGATGAGTTTTCAAGGTCAAAAAATATTGCCAGCCGTTCGTTCGATGAAAGATTTTGATAAATTGTTAAAAATGAATTATCGTTATGGCGTCTTTTTGGATATACATATCAGCATGCTAAAAAGCGTCTATCAGTATGCGAAACAACATGAAAAGAACATGTTTCTTCATGTTGATTTAATTCATGGTTTGAAAAGCGATGAATATGCTGCAGAATATATATGTCAAGAGATCAAGCCATACGGTTTAGTTTCAACAAAGACCAACGTCATCACAAAGGCAAAACAAAAGGGAGTTTTGGCAATTCAGCGCGCTTTTATCATTGACTCAAGCGCGATGGAAACAAGCATTAAATTAGTGGAAAAAACGAATCCAGATTATATCGAAGTACTTCCAGGCGTTGTGCCGAAAGTCATTCAACAACTACGTGAGAGAACAGGAAAACCGATTTTTGCCGGCGGTTTAATTGAAAGAGCGGATGAAGTGGAAGAGGCAATCGCAGCCGGAGCATCAGCCATCACAACATCGAATGTGGAACTATGGAAATATTTTGAGCCAAGACAATAAATTTTTTCAATGACGTAGAAAAGTGATAAAAAATTCAAAAAAATATTGACAACGCTTTCAAATTCTATTATTCTTTTAATCAAGTTAATATGATTCGGGATGGAGAACGGGAGACTCATGCATTTTCCTTTATTAGGATATGTGTGAGTCTTTTTTGTTTCACTGTCCCATAAAACAAAGGGGGAAAAGAAATGACACCATTTATGGCTGAGCTTATCGGAACGGCTATGTTAATTGTTTTTGGTGCCGGAGTATGCGCGGGAGTCAGTTTAAAAAAATCGTTTGCGCAAAATTCAGGCTGGATTGTGATTACAATGGGATGGGGGTTAGGTGTAGCGGTAGCTGTCTATGCAGTTGGGCAATTTAGCGGCGCGCATCTGAATCCTGCTGTCACGCTGGCACTAGCGTTTAACGGTGATTTTCCGTGGGCCGATGTACCTGGGTATGTTTTGGCGCAGCTGTTGGGGGCTGTGATTGGAGCTGTGATTGTGTTTTTGCATTATTTACCGCATTGGAAGGAAACAGATGATGCCGGAACGAAATTAGGAGTATTTGCGACAGGTCCTGCTATCCCTCATTATTTTGCTAACTTATTAAGTGAAATAATCGGAACATTTATTTTAGTTGTTGCCATTTTATCGATAGGTGCTAACAAGTTTACGGAAGGATTAAATCCTCTCGTTGTTGGCTTTCTTATTGTTAGTATTGGTTTGTCATTAGGCGGTACAACAGGATATGCAATTAATCCAGCGCGAGACTTAGGTCCACGTATTGCTCATTTCTTGCTGCCGATACATGGAAAAGGGTCGTCAAACTGGAAATATGCATGGGTTCCAGTAGTGGGCCCTCTGCTTGGAGGTTCGTTTGGCGGATTATTTTACAAAGCGATTTTTCTCGGAAAAATAACGCCATCTTTTTGGTACGTATCAGCGGCTATGCTTATCGTACTTGCAATTACGTTTTCATACGAACGAAAAACAAAATCGCATTTACAATCGAAACGTGTAGCGCTGTAGCATTTAGCTACTAATATAAACTCAAAGGAGGAAGATAAAATGGAACAGTACATTCTTGCGTTAGACCAAGGTACGACAAGTTCACGTGCGATTTTATTTAACAAAAAAGGGGAAATCGTTCATATTGCACAAAAAGAGTTTACACAATATTTTCCAAAACCAGGATGGGTCGAGCATAATGCCAATGAAATTTGGGGCTCTATTCTTGCGGTGATTGCTACTGTCTTATCAGAAGTATCGATTAAGCCTGAACAAGTCGCGGCAATCGGTATTACAAACCAGCGTGAAACGACGGTTGTTTGGGATAAACATACCGGTCAGCCGATTTACAACGCGATTGTTTGGCAGTCACGGCAAACAGCGGACATTTGTGAACAACTAAAGAAACAAGGCTACGATGAGTTGTTTCGTGCGAAAACGGGTTTGTTGATTGATGCCTACTTCTCAGGAACAAAAGTGAAATGGATTTTAGATCATGTAGAAGGTGCCCGCGAAAAAGCAGAAAAAGGAGACTTGTTATTCGGGACCATCGACACTTGGCTCATTTGGAAGCTATCGGGCGGACGGGTTCATGTGACAGATTACTCGAATGCGTCAAGAACATTAATGTTTAATATCCATGAATTAACATGGGATGATGAATTGCTTAATATTCTTGGCGTGCCAAAAGCAATGCTTCCGGAAGTCCGTCCATCTTCGGAAGTATACGCAAAAACGGTTCCATACCATTTCTTCGGACAAGAAATTCCAATCGCTGGAGCGGCCGGCGACCAGCAGGCAGCCTTGTTCGGGCAAGCATGTTTTGATGAAGGTATGGCGAAAAATACGTATGGCACAGGCTGCTTTATGTTAATGAACACAGGCAAACAAGCTGTACAATCCAAGCATGGACTACTTACAACGATTGCCTGGGGAATCGATGGACAAGTGGAATATGCTCTTGAAGGAAGTATTTTCGTAGCGGGCTCAGCGATTCAATGGCTTCGTGATGGTTTGCGGATGATGAAGGAAGCGAAAGATAGCGAAGCCTATGCGGAGAGAGTGGAATCGACTGATGGTGTCTATGTTGTACCGGCATTTGTTGGGTTAGGCACTCCGTATTGGGACAGTGATGTACGTGGCGCTGTGTTTGGTTTAACACGTGGAACAACAAAAGAGCACTTCATCCGGGCTACATTAGAATCTCTAGCTTATCAAACAAAAGATGTATTAACAGCGATGGAAGCCGATTCAGGTATCGCTTTAAAAACGTTGCGTGTTGATGGCGGTGCGGTGAAAAACAACTTCCTTATGCAATTCCAAAGCGACGTATTAGGTGTACCTGTTGAACGCCCAGTTGTTAATGAAACGACTGCGTTAGGAGCAGCCTACTTAGCGGGGTTAGCGGTCGGCTATTGGAAAGATAGAAAGGAAATTGCAACCCAATGGAATTTAGATCGTCAATTCGAACCGAAAATGGAAAAAGAAACGCAAACAAAACTATATGAAGGTTGGAAAAAAGCTGTAAAAGCGGCAATGGCGTTTAAATAACGACATATCGTGCACTAGATGATGAAAAAGCCTTATCACCTAGTGCACAATTTATTTTCGGAAAAGAAAAAAGTTTTGAAATATCATTATATAGATGGTAATATTTAGATGGTGGAACAAGTATTACCATAAGAGAGAGTTATGCTGGTCATCTATGTTTACAAAATGGGTGCGCTAATATAGAAAAATTATGCATCTTGTCAAAAGTGGAGGAGAAACACAATGTTTTCGTACAAAATAGATGATGAAGTTTCACTACATTTATTGGAGAAGCATCATGCAGAAGAAGTGTTTGAGCTAGTCGATCAAAACCGAGCTTATTTGCGAGAGTGGCTTCCTTGGGTAGACAACATGACTTCACCGGAAGAATACCATACGATTCTTCCCATGTGGCTTCGGCAATTTGCGGATGGTAACGGATTTAACGCAGGGATTCGTTACAAAGGCAAATTAGTTGGCATGATTGGACTTCATGCGATTGATAGGGCAAACCGCAAGACAAGCATCGGTTAATTATATCACCGAAGAGGCGCAGGGGAAAGGCATTGTAACAAAAAGCGTAAAGGCGATCCTTGATTATGTGTTTCGTGAACTCGGACTTAATCGGGTTGAAATTCGCTGCGGTGTACATAACAAAAAAAGCCGTGCTATTCCTGAAAGGCTTGGTTTTGTCCAAGAAGGAATCATTCGCGACGGTGAATGGCTGTATGACCATTTTCATGACCTTGTTGTCTATAGCATGTTAGCGAAAGACTGGCTTGCCAACTCTGAGAAATAAATAGGCATCTATACATTTGCTAAAGCAAACTATCAAAAACGATCCAGTTTGTCCTTCTTTTTCTGCGTGGCGAAGCGGTACTTCAAGCACAATCGAAATGATGTCGACAACAGTGCCCAGCTTATGAATGCTTTGCACATGAATGGAGCCATTGTTCAAAAATAGGTTTCATTTGAAAGGCTGTCTCATGAGGAGTGACCTTACACATCACAAGATGAGGACCGCTTTGCTTTTGAGACAGCCTCTTTTACAATATGATTCTAGTTGATTCCTTTTTGTAACAACCGCTTTGCTTCCTCGCTTTTTAATGGTGGACTGATGAAGTAGCCTTGCGCTTCAACACATCCTCTATTAGCTAGATACTGCAGCTGTTTGTCATTTTCAACACCTTCAGCGATGACGTTCATATGAAGGTGTTGTGCCAGCGCAATAATCGTATCGGTAATCGCCCGACCATCGTGAGAATGCGGACAATCGCGGATAAACGATTGATCAATTTTTAATGTATCAACATCTAATCGTTTTAAATAGCCAAGCGACGAATATCCTGTGCCAAAATCATCGATGGACAGACGAACGCCTAAATCTTTGATGCGGCGCAAATTATTTAAAATGGTTGGTTCATTATAAATCATCATATTTTCAGTAATCTCAAGCTCCAGCCATTCCGGAGAGGCTTTTAGATCTTTCAATGCCGCTTCCATTCTTTTTGCAAAATCTTGATCTTGCAACTCTTTGACGGAGACGTTGACAGCGATGCGAATCGGCTCCAATCCTTCTTGTATCCAAGCTTGTTGCTGTTTCAGCGCTTTTCGCACAATCGACTCGCCAATGGGAACAATCAAACCGCTTTCCTCAGCAAGCGGAATGAACTGATTTGGCGGGATCACACCCTGCTCAGGATGATACCAGCGAACGAGCGCTTCCATAGCGACGATCTTTTTTGTTAATACATTAATAATCGGTTGAAAGACAATCGAAAGTTCATTGTTTTTAATCGCTTTGCGCAAATCGCTCAGCAAAACGATATGTTCAACCGTTGGACGAGCGACTTCATTGGAATGGACATAATAGCCGTTTTTCCCGTTCCGCTTTGCTTCATACATCGCTACATCTGCGTGTTTCAGTAATGTTTCCGCATCGATTCCGTCATCTGGATAAAAAGCGATTCCGATGCTTGGAGTAATCAATAAATCGATATCGTTTATTTGAATCGGTTCCTCAAATATACGTAAAATCCGATGGGCGATATCGGTCGCTTCTTCCTTTGCTTGAATTGGCGTCAAAAGAATCGCAAACTCATCTCCACCCATTCTAAAAACGATTCCTTTATGCTGCATTTCTTCTTGTAAAATGGCCGCTACTTGCTGGAGTACGATGTCCCCAACCGTATGCCCAAGCGAATCATTCACATGTTTAAAGCGATCTAAGTCCATATACAATAAAGCGAATTTGCTTGACATTCGTTTCGCTTCTGAAATAGCTTTAGAAATATGTTCTTGAAACATTCGGCGGTTTGGCAATCCGGTTAACGCATCATAATAGGCCATTTCCCGGATGCGCTCACCATGTTCAACACGCTCAGTAATGTTTTTCGCAATGTTGAAAACGCCGGTGATTTGATTATTCACAACAATCGGAACAGAAGTGACAGTTAGATATAATAAATCATTATTTTTTGCGCGAATGCGGATATCGTAATGTTGTGAATCCCCTTTTGCTGCCTTCTTAAATAATTCGAGCGATTTATCTAAATCCTCAGGAATGACTAACGGTTGAAAATTCATTGTTAATAACTCTTCGCGGCTGTATCCGGAAATGTTGATGGCCGCTTGGTTGACGGAAGAAACCGAGCCGTCTAACTCTAATGAAAAAACCGCATCTTGATTATGTTCAAACAATGATTGATAGCGTTGTTTACTTTCAAGGAATTCCCTTTTCATTTTTGCTTGTTCAAGCGCAAGTCCTGCCCAAAGAGAAAAGGTGCGAATGAATTCCAAATCTTCTTCTGTCGGTTCGTATGCGTGGCGATGATAAATCGCAAAAGTACCAAGCACTTGTTTTGTCGACGAAAAAATCGGCATTGACCAGCAGGCGTATAACCCGTGTGCCAGCGCGAGGTGTTTAAAATCGTGCCAGCGCGGATCGGTTTCAATATTAGAGACAATAACCGGCTCTTCGTAAAAAGCGGCTGTTCCGCATGAACCGGCATTCGGCCCGATGGAAGAACCGTCAATCGCTTCAATATATTCTTTCGGCAAACTTGGTGCCGCTTTATGATAGAGACGTTTCTTATCTTCATCCAATAATAAAATCGAACAAACGACATCAGGATGAATCGTTTCGACGGTGCGTGCAAGTTCATGCAAGACGAGCGTTACGGAGATGCCTTGAGTGATTTTTTCAAGAATTCTTTTGTGCGCAGCTAACATTTGCTCATTCCTCTTATGCTTGGTAATGTCATAACAAGTAATAAGAAGGACGCTCTTTCCTTCTTCTGTTTGCGTAACGTGGACAAATTCTTTCATAAATAGCGAGAGTCCGTTTTTTGCCACTGTGCGAAACTCTAGTATATGCACGTTATTCGATTTAGTTTGTGAGAGATATTGCAGCTGTTTATGTATATCATCTTGATCTTCTTCATGTACAATCTTAAGAATCGAAAAGCCAATTAACTCCTCACGCTCATAGCCGAGACAATCTAAAGCAGAATCATTCACATCTATAATAATGCCTTCACAATCTAAAACAAACTGCATCGCAGGCACGAAAAAATGGTAGTCCCTATGGTTTGAGAGAATCATTACATACAACCCCAATCTAGCCAAAACGATGTTTTAGCTGTAGAAAAACAAATTTATAAAAAATATTGCACAATTATGCAAATGCAGGTAGGCATGACTATTTTATCATCATTTTTCGATTTTTGTAAAAAAAGTCGAAAATAATCATCAAAATGTTGGAAAGTGTATTTAAGTTTTTAGAATGGTTTTTATGAAAGATTGTAAGATTTTCATTTTTGATTCGTCTAATTGAGTAGAACAAAGTGAAAAAGAGGAGAAACCATGGATAAGAAGGAACGCATGGAAGAATGGTTTTTGCGCTATGCCAAAGATATTAAAAATTTCCTGATCTATTACACAAATCAGAGCGATGTCGAAGATTTTGTACAGGAATGTTTTTTACGAGCGTGGAAAGGGTTTGATCGTTTTGCGGAAAAATCTGATCCGAAAACATGGCTGATTGCGATTGCTCGAAACGTCGCAATTGATGCAGCGAGGAAAAAAGCTTTATGGCGCTATCTTCCTGCTCCATTATGGAAGAAAATAAAAAGCAATGCACCGGCACTCGAGACATCGCTTATTTTGCAAGAAGAAATGCAGGAATTGTATAGAGCGATCCATCAACTAAAACGGTCGTACCGTGATGTGGTCATTTTGCGCGGGATTATGGAATTATCCGTGGAGGAAACAGCGCGTATTTTAGACTGGAGCGAAACAAAAGTAAGCGTGACGTTTCATCGGGCGCTTGCAAAATTACGGACGCAAAAGAAAGGAGAGTGAAAAACAATGGATGAAAAACAACACGAACTATTCGGAAAGATGCGCCGATTTCCAAAATATGATATGACATTCAACGAGCAGCAACGATTATTAGCAAACATTAAAAGGGAGATTGCCCATGCAGAGCGCCAAAAGAAAAGAACATCTATCATAATTAGTATGGCTGCAGCTCTCTTTGTACTATTTTTTCCGATATATATTTTTACACAAACGAATATCGAATTTCAGCAGAAAGAGAAAGCACAAGACTGGACGCTGAGTCCAACGTTCGATTTGTTAAATAAAGACGGGTCAGTTGTGTATCATAACGCTGTCAGAGGAGTAAAGGGGAAAATCGGTTTTTTGGAAAACGGAATGAAAATCGTTGCGGGCGACCAGGAGTCTGTTGCGAAAATGTTTTGGTACGTATGGGGAGAAGAACAGCAACTGATTGGAAAAACATTGCGGGCAACAGCTACGCATAAGGAAACAGGCGAATCATTTTTATTAAATGAAACGACATTGCAAGCGCCACTTTACGGGGAAAATGCCTCAGCGTTAACAAGTTTTCAGCCGTTCCCGAAAGAAGGCATTTGGAAACTTGATATTCACATCGATGGGAAATATTTTGCCTCTATTGTGATTGATGTGCTGCCGGAATATATTCAAACGAAACAGGCAACGTTTTACTTAACCTCTGATGAGCTTTACACCGGTTTAAAGCAAAACATTATGCTGAAAGTTGATGGAAAGCGGCAAGAAGATAAGCTGACAGTAAAAGCGGTGTACAATCGCACTCATCAACTTTCATTTACTTATAAAAAATCAGCGGTGTACTATACGACTTCCCGTCAGCCCGTTACGCTATATGAAGGAAAATTAACGTTAGACCGCGCCGGTGAGTGGAAAATCACGGTATTAAATGAAACGGTCAAAGTTCACGTGAAAAAATAAGAGACGAACAGCAACACAACCGGTCCAATTGCCGTGATGGAATAGGAACACGACTAAACAAAATGCCGCGTTTTTAGAAACACTCTGTTAAATATATTATAGTTGAATTTGTATATAAAAAATGGACTTCCAAATGCGGAAGTCCCTCTATGCTTCTTAAACAACGCCTCCGCGTTCAAGAAGTGTACTTTTGAAAATTCTATTTTTGTTAACTGGAAATTTGTGTATAATTCAAATATATCCATTTTTTGGAGGTTTGGCTATGAATGTAGAAACATGGTTAACCGTTTTGGGTGTTGGTATAATCATTGTTTTATCACCTGGTCCACAATGGGCGATCACGATTAAAAATAGCTTGTCTTCAAGAGAATATGGTTTTTATACGGTTTTTGGTATGTGTACTGGGAGTATTGTTCATATTACGTATTGTTTATTAGGAATCGGTGTGATTATTTCCCAATCAATTTTATTATTTAACGTTGTGAAATGGATCGGGGCGGTTTATTTGATTTATTTAGGATTGAAATCACTCTTTACCAAAAAACAACAGAACGGTTTTCTGACTAAGAATGATCATGTTTCTAATCAATTAAGTAGGTGGAAATCCTATCGTATGGGCTTGCTAACATGTTTGTTGAATCCAAAAGCCACTTTATTTTATCTGTCTTTGTTTACTCAAGTTGTACAACCTGGAACTTCAATCTTTGCACAGTTGTTTTACGGTTTTTCGGTTGTAGGAATAGAAATGATATGGTATTCACTCATCGTTATTTTCCTTACCCACAATGATATACGAAAAGGATTTATGGCGATTTCCACATGGGTGGAACGCATTTCTGGTGCCATTCTTATCTTATTAGGAATTCGTCTTGCCATTTCGAAACCAAGTAACTAATCATTGTTTGGTTTTGAAACAACTTTTTTGTTACTCGTTGCCCCGTTTGTTCAATAAAGAAGGGCGTATCATTTATGGAAGCAATGCCTTCATTCGTATTTGTAAAGGGAATCCATTATTTTTATGAAATCCGATTCAGTTCTATTTTAGTCGAGCCATCTTTGACACCATACGCTCTCCTTCACTTATAACCAGAATTCCTTGTAGTTCACGAATTTCATTATTGTACTAATCTGCTCCATCATCAACCTTAAACTTTAATAGAGCATTTAGAAAAAACAACAGCGTTAGATGAGGAAGTGAACCAAGGAAGCGGCAAAAGAATGAGCTTCCGATGTTATCAACGATTATGTGATTTTAATAGAATACTTAAACGTTTTCTAATGGTAGAACGGCTGTTTATCGATGAAGAAAAAGAAGAACCTGGCTGACGGCTCCATGTTTGACCTCATATACGAAGGCTGACACTTGTTTGCGGTCAGCCTTTTTAGCTGTTTTTTATGTGTTTTTTCTCTTTTTGAAAAAACCATTTTAATACGCTTGGAACGACGAGGATAATAAAAAGCAGGCGGATGAATTGCAACGAGCTGACAATGGCCGGGTCACCACCAACAGATTGGGCTGTCAATACCATTTCGACAAGCCCGCCCGGCGCCATACTTAAAATCGCCGTTGGCAATGAGAGATGAGTCATTTTCGCAAACAGGTAACCGCACCCGAACGAAACGGTAATTAAAATCAATGCCAACAAGAAATAAATCCAGCCAAATTTTCCCCCAAGTTTCAAATCTTCTATTGTCATGCGATTGCCCATGCTCATCCCGACACTGATTTGCGCAAAAATCAACAGCCCAATCGGAATCGAGAGTAATGGTACACCAATGACATTCATGATGGCCGTGGCTGCTAAAGGTCCGATGACAAAGGCGGCAGGAATGATGTTTCGAAGCAGCCAGCCAGCAGCGATACTCACCGCAAACCAAAGATAATGGCCGCTGGACTCACGAGCGCCGAGAGAAAAAAGAGCATTCCGCGAAGAATGGCCATCAAATAAACGAACAACAACAAATGGCACAACGAACACAACGGTAAGCAGGCGAATCGTTTGAAAAATGGTGACTAACGCTGTATTTGCTTTTAACGATTCACTCGCCGCAACCATTTCCGATAATCCGCCGGGAATTGAGGCAAACACGCTCGTCACGCGGTCGATGCCAATGAATTTTATCACGAACAGGCTGTTTAGTACATTGACACTAATAATGACAATCGTAAGCGCGAAAAACGGGAGGATATACGGTCCAACAGCGATAAATGTTTCTTTTGTAAACGACAACCCGAAATAAATTCCTAAAATGATAAGCCCAAGATTCGTAAGAACGTTCGGCGCCGTTAACGTCCGCTTCGTCCACGTCTTCCATAACAACATTCCTGTAATGGGCCCAAGCATCCAAGGGATGGGGAAGCCTAAAGCATAAAACAGCAGCCCACTCAATCCAGCAATGAGATAAGTTTCGATGATTTTAAAAAATAGGTGATTTTCTCTTGCAGGCAACATCCGTATAAGCTTCCTTTCTATTCGCTCTAACTTGTATTGTATGTGAAAAATTTGGAAGAGAAAAGGAGTTTGCTTTATTATCGGTCAATGATTAGTCATTCATACAAAAGAACACAATATGTAAGGTAATGTTATTATTCAAATCATTCTTTTTAGGTGGGGGTTATGAAGAAAGGGTATCTTGTCGTCGCAGCTTTCATTTTGGCGCTCGGAATAGCGGCAGCGTTATATTTCAATGATTTTGAATACGCTCTTATCCCTGAAAAAGAGGATGTAAAAACCTATCAGGCCAATCATCAAGAGGGATTGGATGTTTGGGGAAAGTACATTCCTTTTAAACAAGAGGGACTACAAAAACTAGCAACGGAAAATAAAAACGAAAAATTGCCTGACGGATTCATCAAAGTAGATGAAGACCTGCTCAAACTAGGAAGAGAAGTTTTTTATAAAGAAACATTCGGAAACGAAGTCTTTTTAACCGATGTTATGGGAATCATTGATGGACCGCTGACTATCGGAAACATTGCCAAAGCAATTGCCGCCCTTAGAGGCAAAGGAACAACAAATTTACGAGTGGAGCTGGCCGAGGACATAAAAATAGGCGATAGGCTCTATCAAAAAGGGGAGAAAATTGATACGGGAATCGATGTGCCGAAAGGAGCTTATGCTCCATTAGGAATGCCGGTTTCTTGGAAAAATGGAAAAGTTCGTGTTGGCATTAGCTGTGCCGCCTGCCATGCAACCGTTGATCCAGAAACAAAAACGGTCGTGGAAGGCGCTCCTAACAATGATTTGAATGCAGGGCTTATTATGGCTCTTGCTACGAATTCAACGGCTTATTTTACTCATACGAATGTAAAAGGATTGCAAAAGTATATTCGTGATTTAGACCGCAAAATCACGGATTCAACGGGAAAACAAACGTCATTGCCTGACCCAGTTGCCTTAGAGGAAGATGTTGACAAGGTATTGGCAAGCTGGCCGCGAGGAAATTTTGATTCGACGATTGATTTAGAAGCCAATCCTGCGCAAATTCCGGATTCTTTTACATTGGGAGATCATCCATATGGATGGAGCGGCTTTGCTGCGGCAGGACCATTTAACGGATTGACAACATTTAGTAATAATGTACATGCCCAAAATGCCGATGCTTTATCGCAATCGGAAATAAGCAAGCCTTTATTTGGAATTGATAAGGAAGTATATTTAGGTGTTATTTTACAAAATGCAGCGAATCCAAAATTTCGCTATAAACCGAATCTCGACGTAAAGCCGTCGGAGTTTTTTAACTCGGTTGACCCAACGCCGGGTGTCGTGGGAATCAACAAACTAGTTGCACCTCCGCAGTTTCCAAAAGTGTCGTTAGTGGCGCCGGACGGTTTAATTGTGAGTGAAAAAGGATTTAAATTTAATGAGCAAAATAATGCAGTAGCCGCTTGGCAAAATACGATAAATCCGCCGAGACGAAATCACCAAGCCGATGCGGACACAATTCAGCGCGGCCGTGAAGTGTTTGCAAGGGCAGGGTGCATCCGCTGTCATGCAGGAAATGAGTTAACGAATCATAAAGTCATTTCCGCAAAAGTCATCGGGACAGAACCGTCGCGGGCGAAAGCATTGAAGAAAACAGAAAAGGTTTTTGGAGAATCTGTTTTGTACTCGCCAGACACACCTGTTCCGATACCAAAAGATGCAAAAGTATTGAAAGTACCGACCGAACACTTAGACCCGGAACAAGTGAAGCTAGCTTTCGCTCACGGAGATTCACCGGGCGGATACAAAGTGCCAAGCTTGATTGGACTTTCTTGGACAGCTCCTTATCTTCATGATGGCGGCGTTGCCGTAGGTCCGAATAACGAATTAGGAGTAGCGGGCACGCTACTGAAAGGGATTGTTCCCGATCCAAGAAACAGTTTGCGTGCGTTAATCGATAAAGAACTTCGTAATAAAGTCATCCAAGCAAACGCTTCAAGCAAACCGTTACAAAGTGTGCATGTCAGCGGTATCGGTCATACGCACTGGATTGATGAAACAACCGGATTTACGAAAGAAGAACAAGATGCGGTCATAGAGTATTTGCTTTCATTGACGTCTCCGTAACGATGCGGTTTTATAACGAAGTGAGGTGAACGAAATGAGACACAATGAGCCACGGGATTATGTAACGATTGAAGACGAGCAAGGCAATCAGAAAGAGTTTGCTGTTGAAGCCTTGTTTGATATTGAAGACAAGTCATATGCTTTACTGCGCAGCGAAGATGAAACAATCGTCATGCGAGTCGAAGGAGAGGAAGGAGATCAATACTTAGTCGGCATCACCGATCCAGAAGAAAGCGAAGCCATTTTAGATGCTTATCAGATCGCGGTGGAAAATGCTCCGGTGGAGTAATTTCTGTTCGGAATGTGCTTAACAAAAGGCAGCCAAGGGGCTGTCTTTTGTTATATTGGAAGGCATTATCATTTGAAAGTTTAAAAAGAAGTTAGTCGTTATCTTCGTCGCTTCTGTCTTTTCAATGGCAACGTTATCAGGATTTTTATTCTATGTGATTTGAAGGAGGTGAAAAATATGTTCAAACGTTTATTTGCGAAAAAAGAGAACAACGAACCGTGCTGTGATGTGCAAATCATCGAAGTAAACGATGAAACAAACGACGAACGTAAAGAACCTTGTTGCGAAGACAATTGTTGTGAAGGCTGCTGCTGAAGTAATGGACTGGACCACATCTGTTTGCGGGTGTGGTTTTTTCTCTATTCGTACCGATTCGATAATCGTACATGTGTTATCGCGCTAATATTTTCGTAACCATTTTCATACATTCATAGTAAGACGAATCATTCATTGTTGATGGGATGATGAGGATTTCCACTCATAGACCCCGCTATCGCAATAGCTCCTCTCAAACGAAAAACCGTTCTTGCGTATGTCGTTCCCTCGATTTCAATAAGCATCGATAACATAACGCTACTCAAATACATCAACGACGTTTACAATCCAAATGTGCGACGATCGTTACTACAGGAACAAAAAGAATACTTAATTGAGGCATATTCTCAATAAGGAAGAAGGGGAGAGCATGACAGAGCGCTGGGTGAAGACCGGATACTTCATGGGTGTGGCATTAACGTTAGCCTCCATCATTTATTTTTTTGCCGCCAATTGGCAAGGATTTGACCGATTGACGAAAGTAAGTTTAAGCGTCGGTTTTATGTGGTTGTTTTATGGTGCGAGCGCTGTTCTTGCGTATGTCATGAAGCGGCATGATTTTTTAAGCAAATGGCTGTTTGTTGCTGGAGCGATCGGGTTTGGGATCACTGTAGCATTAGTAGGGCAAGTTTATAATTCCCATGCCGATAGCTTTTGGTTATTTTTTATTTGGTTCATTCCAAGCAGTGTATTGGCATGGATCACCCGATACGAACCGCTTCGTGTATTAAGTGTTGTACTGCTGCAACTTACTTTCTGGTTTTATTATTTTCCATCCTCGTATCAGGCGGAGCGAGGAGAGTGGGAATCGTTTGTTACCTTATTCGTTTTTGCGCTCATAAACGGAATCATTTTTGTACTCCATCGTTTTACTGTCGTTTCTTATCTCGCATATGTAGCGATGCAAGGATGGTTGTTTGTCATCTTCCAAATCGGTGTCGTGTATGACCAATTTCCGTGGTGGTCGTATGTCTATGTCCTTATTCTCGCCGGTTTCTTTTATTATTTTTTCCATATCGCCAAAAGGCGTTCCTATCTTCTGATTACAGGTATGTTTGCCGGTGCTTTCATCATCGTTCAATATTTCCGTTTTGTTGCTGAATATTTTCAAGAAGGTGTTTTACTAGCTGGGCTATTGCTTGCTGGAGGACTTGTTTATGGAAGTATTCATTTTCTGAAACGATTGAGAAAAATGTCGAGTGAAGGGGCAAAAGGGCACGCTTTTCTATTGGCATTTCAAGCGATTGTTACGGTTGTTGCCTCTCTTATAGCTGTGTCGAGTATTATGGGACTTATTACGATATGGACGAACGATTTTTCACCGAACTTGTTGTTCATCTTATCCATTGTCGGATTTGTCCTGCCGGCGATTTTTCTATGGAAATGGAATGACATTGTTCGATGTACGTTATTGGCAATCGGGTATGCGATAGGGGTCATTGTTTCGTCTCAAATTTCTACTTTTGTTTTAGTTAGCTACAGTACTGCATTACTTTTCTTTTACTTAAAGTCATCCAATGTCGGCATGCGAATTCTTACGAACATCGCGTTATCTGTTTACGGGTTTATCGCCGTGTTTGATTGGACAAACGAATCTCGCCTTTCCCTCATGTTTGTTTTGCTATTGAATGGATGTTTGTATTTGTTTTCTGGGTTGAACAAGTATGAACGTCTTTCCGCACTTTCATTAGGATTAGGGGCATTTCTTCTGTTAACAAGCATGGACCTTTTTACCGTTGACTATTGGTATGTGTTATCCAATCTTTCGTTTGTGGTCATTGTGGTGGGCTTTATCTTTTTTCAGACAAAGCATAACGAACGATTCGGACTTGGGATTGCTTGGTTTTATTGGTGGCTGTTTCTTGTTTTAAAATATCATGAATTCGCTTGGGACCTTCTAGATAAGTCGATCAGTTTACTGATTTCCGGCATTTTCTTTCTTTTAGGAACGGCGTTGTTGGAGAAGCGAAGAGGATTTTTTATTCAAACAGGACAGACGAATTGGCTTCAGCAAAAATGGCTGTCTTTACTAGCTGTTGTAGTGATTCAAACCATTTTTATCGGGTACGTTGTCTTTGATAAAGAACAACATTTACAACATGGAGAGGTCGTGAAATTACAATTAGCTCCGGTTGACCCTCGCTCTTTGCTTCAAGGAGATTACGTTCGCCTTCGTTATGAAATTTCGGATGTTGGAAAACGGGACGGTCAAGGGAACGTTCAAGTCATTTTGCGAAAAGATCAAGAAGGCGTCTATCGATTTGCGGGGATTTATTCCATCAATGGAATGAGAGATAAGCAATACGTGCGTCAAGAAGGAGATGTTCTATTGAATGGAAAGATGAAAGGGGGGCGCATTATTTACGGAATTGAATCGTACTTTGTCCCAGAGGGAACAGGGATGAAAGTGCAAGAACGGGCCCGCTATGCATACGTTCGGGTGAGTAAAACAGGCGATGCCCTTTTGGAGAAAATAAGTGATCGGTAAGTGCATTGCGATCCTAAAAGTAGACAGTATAAAATCGGTTAAATAGCGGGAATCAGAGTTGAAACGGCTCTGGTTCCTTTTCTCTTCTTATCTTTTTATAGCGTCTCAGAATCCCGAGGCTGTCAAGGAAAGAACTTGACAGCTTCTCGGAATTCGGAGAATCGGTGATTAAGATGAGAAGGAGAAAACATAGCCCTCCATGTGCTCTTTCTTTAATTAGCTTGTGCGTATTGAACCGGTATTTGATAACTTATGAAATCGTTTCTTTGCTCTTTGCCAAATCAGCTACTTCAGCAACTGTCAAACCTGTTCGTTTTGCAAATTCTCCAATTGGAAGTACGTCTAACAAGTTTTTCGCAATCTCAAAAGCCTGATGCTTTTCCGTTTCCTTAATATCTTCTTTTTTTCTCTTGCTTGGAAATTCGACCAACTTTAGTTACTTTTAACCACTCCCTTATCTGTTTTGCATACTCTCCATCAAAGGAACGGTGGTGAATATCGACAGACAAGCTGGGGAATAGAAAAATAGTGAAGAAAACAAAGAAGCCTCCAAAATGCTTGAAATTGTTGTGAAGACGCTTGTTGCCACATCTATTTGCGGGTGTGGTTTTTTATTGTACATCAGTCTAAATTTTGCACAAATCTGCTCACAATATTTGGGCTTATCTTTGGTCGAAAATTCAGTATAATGAACAGTAAGAGGAGTCTAGATTCCATCTAATGAGTATGATTGTTTGCACAAAGGAAGTGAAGGAGCGCTCCAACATGATACTTGATGCTCGTTGTGTCCGAATTGTTAATATGTTGCTTAGTTCTTCTACTCATGTAACTGCAGACAAGTTGGCTCAGGCCTTACAAGTCTCAAGGCGAACGGTCTACTATGATATTCAAAAAATAAATGACTGGCTGCAAAGTCAAGGTTTCTCACAGCTGAAACATGTGCGCACAATCGGTTTTTATTTGGATGATCAAGTCAAAAAACAAATTACGAAAACCTTGCAAACGTTACAACCGATTCGACATTACGAGTATTCTTCAGAAGAAAGAAAAGCTTGGATTGGATTATTGATTTTTATTCGTAATCACTCGATCTTTTTACGTGACTTTTTAGAAAATCTTCAAGTGAGCCGAAGTACTTTATTAAATGATATTAAGGAACTCAAATCAGAATGGCAGTCGTTTCAATTGCAACTAGAATTCCATCGTAAACAAGGATATTTCATCAAAGGAGAAGAAACGCAAAAGAGAAAGGCAATCGTACATCATGTAGCACAGTTTTTGGCAACGGTTGGCTATGAACGACTATGTTCTGAATTGTTTGGCGAGCACTCATTACTTATTAACGACATGATTCGCCAATCAGAAGCATTTTCTTCCATTTGTTATACGAATGACGTTATTCATACATTAACCATTTATCTTTCTATTTTTATGAAACGATGGATTCGTGGCAAGTACATTCAAATGGATGCTCAAGAAAAAGAAGTACTGCAGTCGACTAGGGAATACCAAGCGGCTCACTATATAATTACTCAAATTGAAAACGCTTTCCTGATCAATGTTCCTAAAGATGAAATTTGTTATCTTACAACCTATCTTTTAGGTTCAAGAGTCACAGACGATAAGCAAATCGATCAAAGTAATCAAATCACGATTTTAAAACAAATGATTAAAAACATGGTCGATGATTTTCAAACATACGCTTGTGTACAATTCAAACATCGTGAAGAGTTGGAAAAAAATTTATTGATTCACATGAAACCAGCGTATTATCGCTTAAAATATGGTCTTCATTTGCAAAATGAATTAACCCAATCTGTCAAAGCAAATTATCACGATATCTTTACTCTAACGAAGAAAGTTGTTCATCATATTGAGAACGTCGTCGGTCAATCCGTAAGTGATGATGAAATTGCTTATATCGCCATGCATTTCGGTGGATGGCTTGACAGAGAGGGAGTATCTGTTCCGGCTCGAAAAAAAGCGCTCATTGTGTGCGAAAGCGGCATTGGTACATCGCGAATTTTACAAAAACAAATTGAAGAATTATTACCAACAGTGGATGTCATTGACATCATCTCGGTAAGAGAATATCGAGCTTATTCTCTGGAGAATGTTGATTTTGTTGTTACAACGATTCCATTACCATCGCGAGATGTCCCAATGTATATGGTTCGTCCCATTTTAACAGCTGCGGATAAAATGTTGCTTTTAAGAGAAACAAATCAACTTTCTGAAACGAGAACTTTATCAGTCGAAGCATTATTGGAAATTGTTAAAAAGCATGCAACGCTCATCAATGAAAAAGCATTAATTCAAGAACTACATGAATATATTAGTCAAAGTAAAAGAAAGGAGGTTTTTAAAAAACCCATGCTGAAAGATTTGCTTACAAAACAACACATTCAAATGGTTGAAGAGGTAGGTGATTGGAAAGAAGCGATTACACTTGCTGCTAAACCGTTATTGGCCAACGGTTATATTACAAATGAATACATTCAAGCGATGATTGATAATGTTATGACATTGGGACCTTACATCGTGATTGCACCAGGAGTGGCTTTACCACATGCTCGACCAGAACATGGAGTAAAGAAAATTGGGATGAGCTTTCTTAAAATAAAAAACGGTTGTCTATTCTCTGAAAAGGAAGAACACCGGGTATATGTTTTAATCGTTTTAGCTGCGATTGACAATGAAACACATTTAAAAGCGCTATCACAACTGTCAAAATTGTTATCAGATAAAGAAAATATGCGTGTATTATTGTCGACCCATTCGATAGAAGAAGTACTCACATTAATCGAAACATATTCTCATTAAAATAAAATATCAAATCATGGAGGTAAAAAAGATGAAAAAAATTCTTGTCGTTTGCGGAAATGGACTTGGAAGCAGTTTTATCATCGAAATGAATGTCAAAAACGTGTTAAAAGAGCTAGGCATTGAAGCCGAAGTTTCTCATACTGATTTAGCTACAAGCAAAACAGAAAAAGCAGATTTATATTTAGGGGCAAAAGATTTAGTCGAAGTGCTTGATGACGGTACACGAAATGTGGCCAAACTGACAAATATTCTCGACCTTGATGAACTAAGATCCGTGTTAGAGAAACATTTGTGAATAAAAAGCAGCAGGCGATCGCCTGCGTAAAAGAAAAAACTTTTCCTTTTAGAAGTATACGAAAGAATGAGAAAACAATAAAGAGATTTTTAGATAAAAAGAAAAACATTCTGAATGTGATGATACTCCTAAAACTGACGATAAAGAGAAGGAGAATGCACGATGTTTGATTTCATTATGAAAGATGTATTAGGCTCACCGGCGATTCTAGTAGGCTTATTTGCCTTCATCGGCCTATTACTGCAAAAGAAAAGCTTTCCTGATATCGTTTCCGGCACGTTAAAAACGATTATGGGATTTGTGATTCTCGGTGGCGGAGCCGGAATTTTGATTGGATCACTAAATATTTTTGGGAAAATGTTTGAAAAAGCGTTCCATATTCAAGGGGTCATTCCGAATAACGAAGCGATTGTTGCCATTGCTCAAAAAACGTTTGGAAAAGAAACAGCGATGATTATGTTGTTTGGAATGGTTGTCAATATTCTTATTGCGCGATTTACTCGTTTTAAATATATTTTCTTAACCGGGCATCATACGTTATTCATGGCGTGCTTAATTTCTGCTGTATTTGCTACAGGCGGGGTCACCGGCATTCCACTCATCATCGTTGGTTCTATTATTCTTGGAAGTTTAATGGTATTTATGCCAGCGATTCTTCAACCGTATATGCGTCAAGTTACAGGAACGGACCAAATCGCCTTAGGCCATTTTGGATCGATCGGTTACTTTACTTCAGCGTGGATCGGGAAGTTGCTTGGAAACAAAGCGCAATCCACAGAAGATATTAAAGTGCCGAAATCACTAGGATTCCTTCGCGATACATCGGTTGCGATGTCACTGACAATGGTCATATTATTCTTCATTGTCGCGCCATTTGCCGGAAAAGAATTTATCGAGAAACAATTAAGTGGCGGCGTGAACTTCCTTGTTTTCTCCCTTATGCAAGGGATTACGTTCGCCGCAGGGGTATACGTCGTATTAGCGGGAGTACGGATGCTTATTGCGGAAATTGTTCCAGCATTTAAGGGGATTGCGGATAAAGTGGTGAAAGACGCAAAGCCAGCCCTCGATTGTCCAGCGGTGTTTCCATACGCTCCAAACGCCGTCATCATCGGATTTTTATCGAGTTTTGTGGCGGGGATTATTTCCCTATTCATTCTTCCGCTCGTCGGCTTAAAAGTGATTGTCCCTGGATTAATTCCACACTTTTTCACTGGAGCAGCAGCGGGAGTATTCGGCAATGCGACAGGTGGTAGACGAGGCGCCATTTTCGGAGCATTTGCCAATGGAATTTTGATTTCTTTCTTACCAGCGCTCTTACTACCAGTACTCGGCTCGCTCGGGTTTGAAGGCACAACGTTCGGAGATTCGGATTTTGGGATTGTTGGGATTTTGTTGGGGTATTTGATTAAGTTGTTTTCATAACAGAAGAGAACCCCCCTACCTTGACAGGGTAGAGGTCGCTGGTTCGATCCCAGTCGGAATCACCCAATCGAGAAGCTTGAAGTCCTTGTGTATCAAGGGTTTCAAGCTTTTTGTATTAAAATGAGCTAGGGGGTAAAACCAGATTTTATTCTATGTAACTATTTAGGCGAGTGTTTAGGAGTTATTGACACAAAGTATAAGCATACGGGGGAAGGCCTCAATCGTCTAAGCTGAATATCCCGTGAAAATCTTTATCAAATCCATGCCTATAAGAGTGCATTTTCATCACATTTAGAAAAGAATTATGCAGCTTTGATATACCGTTTAGATTTGGGGAAGTATAGTACGTTTAAAAAAAGGAAACCCTTGGTTCTTGACTGATAAATCAGGAAAGGAATTATGTTTTTTTTGGGGTATCTCCTGATGGCGAAGGCGGAGATAAATTTAGCCGATCGAAAATGGCCCTTATTTGAGCTGTTAAGCAATGGGAACGAAGTAGGTGGAATAAGACAAAGCTTTTAAAAGATTTAAAGTCATTATTCTTTGGTGAGATATGGTCTTGTTTTGCACAGCGATAAGCACCTTATTAAATCAAGTAACAAATTTAGCGTTCCTCTATACAAAAGAGAGCCGTAATAATTCGCCTATAGAGGTGTTACCGTGGGCTGTATCATAAGTAAATGAGTTATTTAATGTTGATGAATATAGGATAATATTAATGATGATTGATAAAATCAATAGTTAATTATGTTTGTAAATATAATAAATAACTTAATCGATAGGGTGGTTATATGAGCAGGTCTTATTATTCAGAATCAGTTTCAAGTTTTTTAAAAGAATCAAATGAAAGCATCCTAGGAAAACTTGCTAAGAACAATACATTTTCTCTTAAAGAAAAACAAAGAAATTCATGGATACAACAGATAGAGATTTTAAAGGAAAATTTAACCTTTTGTCCGGAAGCTCATCTGTTATTTGAATTTACGATACCTCGCATGGGAAAACGTGTTGATAATATTTTAATTTGGAAGGGGATTATTTATGTTATAGAGTTTAAAGTAGGTGATAGTACATATTTTAAAGGTGCAAGAGACCAGGTAATGGATTATGCATTAGATTTAAAAAACTTTCATGAAGAGAGTCATGATAAGATAATAGTTCCTATTTTAGTTTCTACTCAAGGTTTAGAAGAAGAGAATGAATTACATGTAGATTCGGATTATATATACAGCCCTCTTCTTGCTAATAGGAATAATTTAGGTGAACTGATTAATGAAGTAAATAAAATGACTGTAAAACATGCTTCAATAGATCCAGTAAAATGGGAAAATGGTGTGTATAAACCTACCCCTACAATTATTGAGGCTGCACAAGCGCTTTATCAAGGGCATAGTGTTGAGGATATATCTCGTTCTGACTCGGGTGCTATTAACTTAAGTAAGACCTCAACAAAAGTTAATCAAATTATTGATTATGCCAAAGTGAATAAAGAAAAAGTAATTTGCTTTATTACAGGTGTTCCTGGTGCTGGAAAAACATTAGCCGGTTTAAATATCGCTAACTCAAGACATAATTTTGTCGAGGAGGAACATGCAGTATTTTTATCAGGTAATGGTCCATTGGTAAATGTTTTAAGGGAAGCTCTAGCTAGAAATGAGATCACTAATCATCCTGAGATAAAAAAATCGGAAGCGAGGAAAAAAGTTGGTGCTTTCATACAAAACATACATCATTTTCGTGATGAATATTTAAAAACAGATCGGGCACCTATTGAAAAAGTAATTATATTTGATGAAGCTCAACGAGCATGGAATCGTGAACAAACTTCTAAATTTATGAAAGAGAAAAGAGGAATAAATGGTTTTAATATGTCTGAACCAGAATTTCTGATTTCAGTTATGGATCGACATTTAGATTGGGCAGTAATTATCTGTTTAATTGGAGGAGGACAAGAGATTAATACCGGGGAAGCTGGATTGCCAGAGTGGTTCTTTGCTTTACGACATAAGTTTTCTAATTGGAAAGTATATGTCTCTGATCAAATAACTGATAATGAATACATGCGTGATTACTCATTCTATGAGATTACTAAAGGATTAAATTTCCATCTAGAAAAAGAGTTACATCTGTCCGTATCCGTTCGATCATTTAGAAGTGAGAAATTATCTCATGTTATTAAATCATTACTAGATTTAGAATTAAATAATGCAAAAGAAACCTACAAACTTATTAAAGAAAACTATCCAATAGTTGTAACAAGAGATCTTAGTAAAGCAAAAACATGGCTTAGGAAGCGGGCAAGAGGTACGGAACGAATTGGAATTATTGCATCTTCTGGGGGATTAAGATTGAAGCCATATGGAATATGGGTGAAAAATTCGATTGATCCAGCTAACTGGTTTTTAAATGATAAGGATGATATACGTTCTTCTTATTTTTTAGAGGATGTGGCTACGGAGTTTGATGTTCAGGGGTTAGAATTAGATTGGGTATGTCTTGCATGGGATGCTGATTTGAGGCTAGTCGATGGGACCTGGTCATATAACAATTTCTCAGGGACAAAATGGAACAATATTAATAAGGCAGAAAAACAAGTTTATCTTAAAAATGCATATCGTGTATTATTGACAAGGGCACGGCAGGGAATGGTTATTTTTGTACCTGAGGGAGATATAAACGATCAAACTCGATTACCTTTATTTTATGATGAAACATACGAATATTTGAAATCCATCGGATTTGATGAAATATAGAATACTTATTTATTTTGACTTTTTGATTCAAATTATAATCCTTCGTCGTAATAAACCTCATTTAAATTACTTACGGTGAACAGTATCACAAGTAATGACGAAATATTAAATAATATAAATTTAGTAAGGTTACACCATGCCATTGTGAAGCAGGTTTTGATCTTTAGAAGTGGAGGGGCTATAAACAAAGCCGGGGGATTATTGTATTCCTCGGCTTTTTAAGATTTGAATAAAGTAGAGTGAAAAGATTTTTTCGAGGAAACTTTTGTGTTTAAGTCAAAAAACCATTGTTACGGTTGTTGATGGATAATACCTATTTACGCGAACAGGTGTTGGAATGTTGAAGGGGTACCAAGGGAAGGTGTTCCATTATTATGCGTATGTACGATAAATAAGCTGGATATTACCATAAGTGACTTAGACATTTTTGCTAAGTGTTAACATCTATTTTTCGATTGATTTCAGGACAGAAAATTACTGTCCTGAAATCAATGATTATTGTGAATGCAAGTATTTGTAATGTGATAATCTATCTACTTTTCATTAACTGAAAAATTAAATATATCCTAATCTTATCGAAAACAGAAATTGCTGGGCATTAGATTTAAATAGTACAATCCTTATTGTTTAGGACTTTTATTTTAAGCCATTTAACCGCTCATTAGAAATATTAATTCTTAGTTCACGATGTCGTTTTCTTTGACCTCTTGTTTTTCTTCCACCATATTTTGCTATCGGAGTGATAATTTCAATAGTTCGTCCTTTAAGACGAACTTGGTACCCTTTCGCTAGTAACTCATTAACATTTACCCCCAACTTGTCAAACTTCATGTTTCGACTCCTCGTGTCATCAACAGTGGATAAGAATCCGGCTTATCCTGTAGCAATGGAAGAGTTGAAGAAAGCAAAAAGATGCCAGTAGACATCCAAATAAGGCAAGTGAAATATCTGAGTAGAACAGATCATCGGTTTATTAAAAAGAGAGTTCGTTCAATGTTAGGATTGAATTTCGTACAGCTAAATCCATTATTTTGGGAATAGAAGCTATGCATATAGTTAAAAAACGGCAACTTGTTTTACAGGACCGGTCTATCCAAAATCAAGTGAAGTTCATCCACCAACTATTTGGAATGGCTGCTTAAGGTCAGATTTCATTGGAAATGTATATGTTTCTTTCAAACAAATACAATTTTTGCACTATATAGGTTCAGATTAATTTTCCGACATAACTACCTGTCCGATGCGTTGGAGTACTTTTTCTGGAAACTCAGAGAGGTATTCTAAGAACGAAACAATCGATTCTCGCAACTCTTTTCGATTGGCATGAAATCGATTGGCAATGACACTGTCTTTTAGCCGGCCCCAAATCCTTTCGATCAAATTTAAATTCGGCGGGGGGACGAATACCAAAGTCAATCGTTCTTCGTGTTCATATTTTATCTGCTCGTTCTGTTCAACATGAAGCAGACATTCACTTAACCGTATTGTAAAAAAACAATAGATGGAAATACAATGACAACTCCCCGAACAAAAGGGGATTTTTTATTTTGTTTTTAAAATTGAGGTCATAAAAGAAAGAGTCGCTAATCCCTTAAAAAAACAAGCAGACATAAGAAAAAACGAGAAACTAAAAAATGCAGAAATAATTGTCTATTCTATCATTTTTGTTAAATTAAAATCATAAATATTTGAATAGTCTGACTATTATTAATACACACGAATGAGGAGGAAGAGGTAATGAAGACTGCGAAAATTATTCAGCACAAAAAACCATTGGAGATTTTAAAAGTCTCTGATCCTAAACCGGGGCCGGAAGATGCGGTGATAAAAATCGAAGCTTGCGGGGTTTGCCGCAGCGACTGGCATGCGTGGCAAGGGGATTGGTCGTGGATCGGTTTGTCACCGGAATTACCGATAACACCTGGACATGAATTTGGAGGTGTAATCGAAGAAGTTGGTAAAGATGTGAAGTCGTTTCGTCCGGGAGATCGTGTCACAGTTCCGTTCCATTCCGCTTGTGGACGATGTGAATACTGCAAAAAAGGTGTGCCAAATTTATGTGAAAACCTCCAAATTTACGGATTGGTTTCCGGTCTAGAAGGTGGATATGCGGAATATGTATTGGTTCGCAATGCCGATTTTAACCTGATCAGACTCCCTGAAAATGTTGACAGTGTAACAGCTGCTGCTTTAGGCTGCCGTTACATGACTGGATATCACGGTATTGTCAGAGGAAATGTCAAGCCTGGTGATTGGGTGGCTGTTCATGGAGCAGGTGGTGTAGGTCTTTCTGCCATTCAGGTAGCGAATGCTTTAGGAGCTCAAGTCATAGCCGTCGATATTGATGATCAAAAACTTGAAATTGCAAAGCAGGAAGGCGCTATTGCGGTCGTAAATGCTAGAAAAGAGAACGTTGTCGAGGCAATTAAAGAAATCACAAAAGGTGGTGCACATGTCGGACTAGATGCTTTAGGAATCAAGGATACCGTTCTTAATTCGGTTCTGTCCTTAAGAAAAGGAGGAAGACATGTTCAAGTAGGTTTAACTACATCAGAAGAAGGAGGATTTGTATCGCTTCCTGTTGACTTGATTACCGCAGCTGAAATTGAGTTTGTTGGAAGCATCGGTAACCCTCATCCTGACTATCGCGGCCTACTGAGCTTGATTTCTTCCGGACGATTGAATCCGAAACGATTGGTCGAACGTGAAATCAGCTTGGAAGATGTAAACGCTGTATTTGAAAATATGTCGCAATATAATACGAAAGGGTTTAACGTGATCACTAAATTTAATTAAACACCAAGACCCTTCTGGAATTTTTTCCAGAAGGGTTTAGACTGCAGGAAAAATAATCTAGTAAATAAAAAAATGAAGAGCCTTGATCATAGCAGCACAAACAAGCATCGTCTGCATTAAAACTTTTTCCAGCCATCGATAGGCCGTCCAACGCAGACCATGCTTCTCTTTCATATCGGCAAACACTCGTTCAATCGTTTCTTTTCTCCGAGCATAGATCTCTTTGTTTTCTGAGTATGCCTCAACTGTTCAGCTTCTTCTTTTCGTAGACATGTTTATTGGCTCCTTTTTATCTTCTGTATGGGCATCTTTTTCCCGATTTATACATGTCTACTTTCGAGGGCTCACTTTAATGGCACTCCCCGAAAAGGGCAAGAAAAATTAGAGATGAGTAGTTTAAAATATAGAGATTATCAACTTTGATTAAATTGTGTATGATTTGTGTCCGAAAAGGTGTTTGTTTCCTTGAAGTTTAACGACAGAAGCTGTATTGGCTTCTGTTTTTTGTTTTTATGACATGATTTGAGGTTTTCACATGAAAAGCAGGTCTTGCTAAAAGAACACCATCTTATTCAAACGATATTATGATCTTATTTAGTTTCAGGCTGGGTGTATGCTGAAATTGCGTAGATTGAAAATCGGCTTCAATATATTTCTTCTATCCCTCAACCGTTGCTTTATTTGGATGAAGCAACTTTAATAATATGTCTCATCACGATAACTTGTAGTTGATTTTTTAATGGAAACATGTTGATCAGTAATCCGTTTTTCTTTCTTGTAAAAAAGTTCAAACTGCGAAGTATTCTAACCTGTTCAGCACAAAAAAGATCGTTTGTCTACACTTTACAGTGAAGAACTAATAATATACTATATTGGTAAAAAAAGGGTGTTAAACTTATGAACAAATATCAAAAAATTTCCATTGGCGTAATGATTGGTTTTCCAATATTTTTTCTAGTAGTGAGCCTGTTTACTGGAAAGTGGGGTTTCTTCCTTTGGAGTTTAGCACCAAGTTTTATCAGCGGTATGACGGGGTTTTTTGCTTCTAAAAATACAAATAGAAATACCTACAATTACAATAACAAACAATAACAGAGTTTATCAGAACGCTGTGAAAAAGGCGTTCTTTTTTATGTTGACCTTCAAATGGATGATGTATAAATGTAAAGCATTTTGCTAGATCAAAAGAAAAAGGTAGGGTATTCTCTGATGGGTCATAACACATTCCAGAGAAAGGAGTACCCTACCTATGTCTAAAGTATAACGAATGTAGACTGAGCTCATCAACTGGAAAGTGCTATTCGCCAGTTTTTATTTGTAAAGGAAAAATTAGAACTGATTATGCGGGAAGAAATAAAAAATTTCCTCGAAATGGAACAGGCTGGAACACCGAATATGAGAAACGGTTACTATCAGTGAAATCTAGATACGCAATATGGTCGGATTGAAGGTCTTTTGGTCCGAAGAGACCGAAATGGGGAATTTCAAACGCAGTTGTTTGCCCCTTACCAACGACACACCGGCTGGCTTGGGGAAGCGATCATCAAGATGTATCAAAGTGGTATGAGTACGCGGGAAATTGGCAAGTTTATCGAGCAAATTCTAGGAAATGCCTATTCTCCCACGACGATCAGCCGTATTACCGATGTCGTGAAAGAAGACATCGAAAAATGGCGCAATCGTCCACTGTACAAACGCTATTCGGTTTTATATTTAGATGGTCTCTATGTGAAACTTCTCCGGGATACGGTAGAGAAAGAAGTCATTTATGTGGTGTTAGGGGTGAATGAAGAAGGATATCGTGAAATTCTTGATTTCTTCGTGGGAGGACAGGAAAGCGCCTATGTATGGCAGGAGATTCTTCAACAACTATACAACAGAGGCGTAAAAGAAGTGCTTCTGGGCGTATTCGATAGACTACCGGGGCTGGAGGAAGCCTTTAAGGCGATTTATCCGAAAGCCGACGTGCAGCGTTGTGTCGTTCACAAAGTCCGTAACACACTCAGTCGTGTTCGGAAAAAAGACCAATTTGAAATGGCGGAGGATCTGAAACTCATTTATCGTTCTCCAAATAAAGAAAAGAATCGCATGGGAGATGTTTCGACAGTTTGAGTCGAAATGATTGAGCAAGTACCCGAGAGAAGTCCAATCTTGGGCGAATGAGTTGGATGCCCTCCTAACCTTTATGGACTATCTAAGCAGCATTCGAAGTGTGATTTATACAACTAATGCCATTGAACGAACGATCAAGGAGATTCGGAAACGTCTAAAGCCGATGAACAGTTTGAGTTGTTTAGAAGCCGCTGAAAAAGTCGTATATTTGACCATTCAAGATTATAACGAGAAATGGGCAGACCGAAAGTTACGAGGATTTGCCGAAGCGCAGGAAGCCCTTCAACGAATGTTTGAAGAACATTATAATTAACCAAATAATGTAAAACGATGAGATAAGGAGATTCTCCCATTCCACTCAGGAGACTGAATATTCAGTCTCCTGAGTGGAGGAAACTCATCCTCTATCCATTCCAAATCCATTCCAGAGATACCCTACTATCTTACATTACACAAAATTCTTGACGGTACCACAAAAAGAGATTTCTTTTGATAATTCTTATTAAAGATATAATTATGATCAAAAAAATGGTGTTGAACAATATAATATTGACACGATATGAGTATTTTTTTTATGATTTTTTTAGGGAGGATTGATACTATGCCTATACAGTGGTTCTCACCTAATACTCCAATACCGACACTAACAATTGCTTCCTATGGAATAAGTTTTAACTCTGGAAGTACATATTATCTTAAGGACGTAAAGAAAATAATGTTAGGATGTGACACTGAGAAAAAGAAACTTTATATCAAATTATTGAAAGGGGATAATGAACCAGGATTTTCGGTACCGACTATTAATGAGAATACCAAAAGTGTAAGGATTTCTTGCAGGGAATTTGTTCAGTATTTGGACGTGAAATGTAAGATCGATACATCAAAAGCTTCAAAATATTTTATTGATATTGTAGGAAATGAAATGATTGTAGATTTAAATACACCAATCCCCATTGAAAAATCCATAAAAAAATAATCTTATTCTTGGAAGTATGGAGGATGCTTAAGCATGGAGAGAGAAAATCTCTTTGAAAAGTGGTTAAATGCTATTTCAGTTAGTCATGTTTTGGATTTAATTACAGAAATACAGAAAGTTCGAGATATTGCTTGGCGGCCTGTTGGAGATAGGGAAACTAACCTTGCCACAATTAATTTAGGAAGCGATCCTGCTGCTGGTGTAATTGAGAGGGTAACAAATGCATTAGATTCTATTCTGGAAAGAAAGTGGATAGAGTTAGGAAAACCTAATGACATTGATAATCCTAGACAAGCAGTTGAAGAATGGTTTGGAATTGAAAGCGGAAGATTAGCTAATATAAATCCCCGTAGTAAAGAAATTAAAAGTATTGCCGAAAAAGTAGTCTTAACTTTATTAGATTCAGGTGATCGAAATCGTCCGACTCTTGATGTAAGAGACTTTGGAACAGGAATAAAGTCCTCTGAATTTAAAAATACAATATTAAGTCTTAATGCTAGCAGGAAATTAAATAAGCGGTTTTTAGCGGGAGCATTCGGACAAGGTGGTTCTACTGCTCTATCTTATTCTGAATTCACTATTATTATTTCGAAGTCAATGTTTGAACCTCAAGAAGTTGCTGCAACTGTTGTACGTTTTAACCAAGGAGATTTAAGAAACGATAAGTATGGTCTTTATGAGTATTTAGTAGATCAAGTAACAGGCGATCCAATTACATTTATACTCCCTGATAATGTTTTTGAAGTAGGAACACTAGTAAGACATGTAGCGATGGATTTAAAAAAGTACAATAGTGGAGCAACTAATCTAACAGGCTCTCTTTGGTATTTAACACATCATTATTTATTTGATCCTGTTCTCCCATTTACGATTGAGGATCGAAGGGAGTCAACATCTTATCATGATAAGTACGGAGTTGTGGGTAGAACTATTTTTGGTAACAATAAGAGATTAGTTAATGGGGAGCATGTTGAATATCAGAGAAGTGCTATCCAGACCTTTAAAAATGGAAAAGTAAAAATTTCATGGTGGGTTTTATCTAATAAGGGTGACAATGCGAGTACTAGAATTAAATTGTATACCTTACCATCGAAACCTATTATTATTACTTTTAATGGACAAAAACAAGGGGAATTAACAAACACTATTATAAAAAACGATTTAAAACTTCCTTACCTGGATAAATATTTAATAGTTCAGGTTGATTGTGATAACCTAGATAACGAATCAAGGCGTCAATTATTCACGACTACTCGTGAATCTTTACGTGAAACATCTATTATGGATGAATTAAAACAACTTGTATTTGAGTGTCTAGCGGGTGATGAGAATCTCATAGAGATAAATAATGCTAGAAAAGCGAGATACTTTAAATCTGCAAGTAATCATACCATAGAGAATATTAGGAAACGTTTAGCTGATAGATTAAAAACTTATGTTAAATCATCATCGGGAGGGAAAATTCCAAGAGTTACACCTCCAGATACTAAAAAAATAAGAGAACCGAGACCAATTATTCCAGTTTCATATCCACCTACTTTACTTGAGATAACTAACAAAAATCCTAGAATGGTTTATGCAGGAAAATCGTTCTATTTAAACTTCCGTACAAATGCTGATCCTTCTTATTTTGAAAGTGATGAATATTTTACCGCTATAATAGATCCTAATTTTGGGGTCTTTAAGGGGATAACCACTTTAAAGGATGGGTACGGTATAGCTTATTTTGAAGTAAACGAAAGTTGTCAGATAGGTGATCAGACAGAGGTTACACTTGAACTGAGACCTAAAAATGCAAAAACATTGTCAAGCTCAATAAATGTGATTGTAAGAGATTTACCTAAAGTAGATGATTACCCGCAAGGTGATTTAGCAATTACTACAAATATTAATCCAATATGGGTAAACGAAGGTGATGAGTATTGGATTGATAATAATTGGGATGAAAATTCAGTTGCGAAGGTAGAACAGCAGGAAGACTCTATTGATGTATATGTATCAGGTGGCAATAAACATTTAAATATGCTAATATCAAGGGCTCGACGTAAGGATGAGCAATTGGTAAGTGTAATTAGAGATATGTATTTAGAACACATTTGTTTTCATGCTCTATTAATACAAGCTAAAGAAGTTCCAAAAGATATATTTAGTATTACAGATGAGGAACACGAACCTGATAAATTATTTGAGGAAGAGTTAGCAAGGGTATGTGAAACAATATGTGGTATGATAAATCAAATTTATGAACTACTCTTAGTTGAAGTTGCAGCAACTAAAGAATAATAAATTTTAATAACATGACCTTAGAGGGCTTGAAGTAAAACAGCTAGGTTGATCAACAATCTAGCTGTTTTTTTAATCTTGTGGATTTTTACTTTATTTTGTAAAATAAAGCATGTTGCAAAAAGCATAATCCATGCATAATGTACGCAAAAAAATCCATCGCTTTGGAAATTATATACAGTGACCAAAATACTTAATCCCAAGGGGTGGTCACTAACATGATTTCCAATATTGTGATCAAACATGCACTGTCTAGCGAAAACGCCCCTCTTTTTAGAGGCTTTGTTTCAATACATCGACCAACTTATCTTTGTTAGAAACACCTTATTTGACAGGAAGACCACCGGTTCCAAGAAAATCCTTGTTGAAATGTTTTTTTAAAAACTATTTTTCCATTGATTTTTTACGACAGCTAGTTGAATTACTCCATCGATTTGTCGACTTCCATCGTATTTGCGGACTTAGAGAGATTACACATCTGTCAATGGTTTCACGCGCAAGTAAATGGTTTCGAGAACAAGAATTTTCTGCTTTTAATGCCAATTCTCTAAACGATTTAGGTGTTCGGTATACAAAAGTGGTGATCATCGACATTACCGCTCTCCGAAGAAGTCTTTAGATTGGCAAGCTAGATGGGGAATATCGACTCGATAAACTATTTTAAAGAGTATATAAGTTATATCTTTGTACAACGGCAGAGGGAATCATTTTACCTTATGTCTTCATAACGGTAAATCGAAATGATGCGGCGGTTGCGATTGAATTTAAAGGAAAGAGATATTGAGTTTGCACTGGGAGATGCTGGTTATGGTAGTGATAAAGTCCGTCAAACGGCTGATCAAATAGGAATCTTTTTTGTTTCAACAATTCTTCCGCCAATATTGATGAACGAAAAGATGCCTACGGTCGTGTGATTCCTCAGTTTCTAGAAACAAAATTCGGAAAGTGGTTATTTCGTTTCCACGACTCGATTGAGCAGACATTTAACCAATTAAAGAATGATGGTCTAAGACAGCTACGTTGGTATGGTTTTTATCACTATTATTTACTACATGTACAATTATGCATGTTTATGCGAAATTTTGAGTTTTCACTCTAGTTTTGCAACACCATCAAAATATTGAATACAACATAGTTAGATTGAGGGATGAGCGATGAAATATAATGAGGTCCTAGAAGTAGTATTACAATTATGCGCTGATGAATCACTTTCTTTTGTACAAAAAGGAGCAGTGCTGGAGCAAGAATTAAAAAAGTGTACTACCGAAGAAATAATTGAACATCTTTTATATGCAGGAGTAATACCAGAGAAGATAGGTCATGATTCAACTGAAGAAAAGGTATTTGCAAAATATTGCGATGCCCTTTTATCAAGATCTCTGAGTGAAATAGGAATCCCTTCAAAAACATTAGAAGCTCGTGGTGATGCTGCTGACGTTATTGGAAAGACAGATAAGTATTCTATCGTAGGAGATGCAAAAGCTTTTAGATTAAGTAGGACGGCTAAGAATCAAAAGGATTTTAAAGTAGAGGCTTTAAATCAATGGAGGCAGGGAGCCGATTATGCATGTCTTTTAGGTCCAATTTACCAATATCCTAATTCTAGTAGCCAAATTTATAAGCAAGCTATTACATATAATGTAACTCTTTTATCTTATACTCATATGGCTTTTTTAATTGTAAACAGGCAAAGAATTACGGATTTAACTCCTTTATGGGAAGTAGGTAAAAAACTACAACCAAGTAAAGATGCAAATACATATTGGAATGCAATATTAGCTGTCATATTAAGTATCACAGGTAAAACAAAAGATGATTGGAATAAGTTAGAGGCTTTAACTATGCAATGCTTGTCTGAACAGGTAGGGAAACAAATTGCTTATTGGGTGGAACAAAAAGAAGTTATTGCCTCCTATGACCGCGAGAAGGCTATAGAAGAGTTAATAAAAGCTTTAAAAATCGATAATAAAATAAATATAATAAAAAAATATCGTTAAAGATAGGTGGACTATTGATTAGTCCACCTAAAATAATTATAATGACTTTCTATTTTTTACTGAGAATTTAGGAAACCTTTCATGAACCTTTTTTGCGATTAGAGTTAAAGACTCATTATCATCTTTAGTGTCTTCTATTTTACTGATATTAGCCAGCATTCCCACTCCATTAGCAAACACAGTAAGTCCAACATCTTCCTCACTCCAACCAGAATCCAATAAATCTTTAGCAAATGAATTAGATATTTCTTCGATTTTCTCTAAAACTTCAGCAATTTTAGCAGGCTTTTTAGTATCAAATGACTTGTGAGCAACCAGCGTAATACAAGTATTAACTGCTTCTGATGTCATAGCTCTTGGTCTTTGTTTTCTTTCGATACTCAACGGTTGGATACTGGTTATAACCAGATTTGAATTTCTATATGCTTTTACAATAGCTTCCCAACCGTTAATAGAACTATGAGAATACACTAAAGAAAAAGTGCCATCATCTTTTAAAACGCGAGCAGCTTCTTTAATTGCATGGGAAAATTGGTTACAGTAATCCTCGTGTGCTTGTTCAGCAGTATTACTTCTGAATTTGGACGCTACCAATTCGTGAGAAGTGTCTGTTTGTTTTACAGAAAATAATTGTTCATCAATCAACTCTAGAGCTAACCGCTTCCAAGCATAGAAGAAATCAGCTAGCACTGTATAATAAATGTTGTCATAGTAAGGTGGGTCTGTAACAATTGCATCAAAAAAGTTATCCTCAAATGGCAACTTTTGTGCATAAGCATGATAAATTTTGGGTTTAACTTGAAATTTATTAATAGAACTTATACCACTAATGATTCGTTCAAGTTTTCCAAAAAGGTTAGCGGGTCCATTTAAAACAGGATCAATTTCAATGTAATCCCAATACATAGAAACACCAGGACCACAAAATGCTCGACCTACTTGTTCATTTTGGGAAATCCACATAGAAAGTCGACAATTCCAATCAACTAGTTGATCTATCAAACTAGATAAAAGTGCTATGACATATTTTGCAGTAGATTCATTCTGTAAGGACTTTAAATTCTCATATTCATTTCTTAATGCTTTTATCAGTAATAATAGTATTATTCTTTGCCTTAAATTAACAAAATCGGAATGTGTCTCTATTCCATAAAGAGCTGGGTTTACAATTCCAGACCATTTAGGTAATTTTGAATCTGGGAGAATTATATTTAATTCCCCTAGTAATCGTTTTTCAAAATTTGTCATATACTCTAGACTAGGGATTGCATCTTCCACTACATCAATAAATTCTTTACCTTTTCCCTCGGCAGGTCGGACTAAGGCTACTATTTCATCGTTACAATCTTTTATGCTTATATTTTCATATAATTCCCCGCAGTTTGGACATGCTAATTTACTACTTGTTCTTCCTAACCAAACTGTTTCGTTTTCAAATTTTGTGTTTCCTGGAACAGTACCAATTGTAAATACTTGTTCTTGAGTTTTGTTCTCTATAAGAAGTGCGATATTCTTATCTTTCTTTTTTGATAGCCATCTACGTTTAGATAAGTAAAATTTGTAATTACACTTTTGACAGTTCATAGAATATGTCCAAAAATACCCAAACGGTGGACGTTCCATTGAATTTCTTAAAGGGAATAGGGTTTCAGATTCATTTCTTAACTGTTCTAATATCCTATATCCAGATTCTCTTACTATACCAATTATTTTTTTATTATCAACCTCTTGAGAGTAATATAAATTACATTTTTGTATAAAAACAGACAGTTCATTCGCATCAATGGAATAGGAATCCGCACCGATATTAGCTACTTCAAAAGGAATTGTTCCACCTCCTCCAAACATATCTAGGACTTTAGGTGGATAAGAGTATTGTTTTTTTAGAAGGTTAGCTGTGTAATCTAGGATTGATTTGTCAGAGCGTTCGGTTAAATCTTTTAACAAATCATATGATTCAGATGTTGTATCTTTACATAGAGATGCAAAAGCTAGGGCCCTCATTGAACTATGAGGTCTTCGAGCCCACCAAACGTGTATGGTATGAGAAGTTTCTCCTCTCGTATAACGTTCTGCATTACCTGCCAGAGATGCTTCTAAATGTAAAGTACCATTATCGATAAGTCTTGGTTCTACATTAGAAGGCAAGGGAGCGATTTGTGGACTTTGTGAAATTTTTATATCATTGAACAACATGGGTAATCACCTTTTCAAGAAAGAGTATAATTAGGATTAACCTACTTAATTATAATATCATATAACAAAAAAAGGAACAAGTGTTCTTGTTTGTTTGAGTAGCTTATTATATTTTACTAAAAATTATCCATAAATTCTTCAACTAAGTTGAAAAGGTTTTATCTTAATTTTAGAAGTACGGATAGACATTGTTTATTGACACCTGTTCTTCATGTCCAATTTTTAGACTAACAATCAATTTGGAAAAAATCAAAATGTAATTATTAGTCTATTGCCAACTGAACGCTATCGTTCTTTTTTTGGATTAAAACAAATGAATTTTTATTATGATGGGATTGAAGAGTATGTTGAAAGAAGAATGTAGTCAATAGAGATTAGGAAATAGAAAGGGTTCTTTTAAGTAAAGTCTTCAATCATCATGTGCCCATGCATTTTATAAAAGGATAGGGAAGAGTAGGAATGAGTACGTTAGAAGAGAAACTTTTTTTGGATAGATGGCGTAGCTTGGATTTTAGTGATTGGAATGAATCTGATATTAGAGAGGAATTTATCGCTCCTTTGCTGAGAATTTTGGGATATAGTAAAGGAACAGTTAATAATGTCATTCGTGAGAAGTCTTTGCGTTTGGCGCAGCCTTTTCATCGAATTGGACGCAAACGAGTGACCATTGACTACATTCCAACTGTTCGTTTAAAAAATTTTTGGATTATTGAAGCTAAGCCGGGAAACAAAAGGGAAATGGATTACGGTGATTTATTACAAGCTCATCTGTATGCCATTCATCCAGAAATTCAGTCCCGGTTTATTGTATTAATAAATGGATGGGAAATCCGTGTTTATGATTCATTAACAGTAAATAGCTGGGAAGAGCCGTTGTTTATTTGTTCACAAAATGATTGCCATGATACTTTTCCAAAATTAAAGTCGATGCTAGGTGCGAAAGAGATGTTAACATATATACGACAACGTGTGTTGACATTATTAAAGGATAGCTTTGAAGTTGAGTTAGATGAGAGTAAACTTAAGTCTTTTACGTCCGAGATTAACAAACTAGCCAATGACATGTTGCCGATCGTCAGAAAAAATGCTCGGGAATTTCAATTGGCAGCGTGGAAAGAATCGACTAAAAAGGAACTAGAAGAACTGAGAAATAAAGATATAAAATTATTACTAGTCAAGATGGACATTCCTACAGATGCAAGACCTATGATTGCTGAAATCTTTGTTGAAAGAGTTCTTTCCGCTAATAAAAAAGAGAGAAAGCAAATGGTAGAATTACTTGCTATGAAAATGAGAGGACGTCCACATTCTGTATTTCGGGTGTTAGCTGTCTATGTTTTCGTAAGGTTGCTGGAAGAAGGAATTGAAATAGAGAGAGCAATATATGTAAAAAGTGTGAAAGCAACATTAGAAGAGCTTGTGAAATCGAATCGTACGTATTGGTCTTCCAATCCATTAAGTAATGCATTATGTCACCTAGACAATACAACATTACGCTTAGCGAAAAAACTTAGTCTTCGTCTTGCTATGGATGACCTAACCAAGTTTGTGAATGAACGGAAAAGAACACTTCCTATTGAAGATTTGTTAGTTGAACAGCCGTCAGTCGCTAGACATATGGTTTCATTGATTGGATTATTGGCCGAACTACTATGGAGAAAAGTTTGTAACGCCACGAATCATCATGATATTTGGGAAGCGATCTGGCATTACGAATTTATAGAAGAAATAATAGAAAAGGTACCGTTGAAACCTTATCCCGATGGTGATTCGGACCTTTTGTTTTTTGAATATTACGGCAAGGGATATGATATGCTTTGCATGGGAACATGGGATGTACTTCATCGAAAGTTGGATGTACTAAAAACGGTCGGTGTTGATGAAACAATCATAAACTTTGCATCGCTTACAAGAGATGAAGCCATCGCTTCCATTCCTTTATCAATACCGAGACCCGACAATTGGACTCCTAAAGAAGAATATTTAATGAAGATTTCCGGTATTATAAATGGCCGATAAATGGGTTCCTGTGGACAACGTGAAAATTGTATTTTTGACATTATAACAGTATACGATGGAAGTCGTTTGTGCTTCTGTTTTTACTTTTATAATTTTTCAAAGATCCCTCTACTTAGTCATCATTTCTGTGAAAATAACTGTGGACATAATCTGGCTTGTAATGGGAGTAAAGCTCATGGATGTGTTATATTTGTTAGAAGAATAAAGCCTAATGTTTGTATATCACAGAAATAAACTTTATTTTCTGAATAAAAAGATAGTTTGTTTGATTTTGTTTTATTATTAAATATAATGAGTACTACTAAAACTATTGAGAATTAAAAAATGTAAAATTAGATCTAAAGGGAGCATTAAGCTCTCGAAATAAGAATTATATAATTTTGTCTGAATGAGGGAGAAGACTATGGAAAATTTATTCAGGGATTTTATTTATATGGACATTGAAAGACTGAAGTCTATTGTAGCTCAATTAAATGAAGGATTAACAGAAGCAACGACCAAAGTTTACACAGAAGGTGATCAGAATAAATATAATGTAAATACTAGTTTTTTAAATTTTTTAAAAGCTGGCGGGGAAAGTACATATTTATGGCAAAATCAATCTACTGAAAGTCAAACGCTACATGATTATATCTATAACTTAGCTGAAAAATTATTACTTGAAAAGAAATTATTAATAAGAATTCCCGAAGAACTTACTGAAGAGGAAATTAATAATCCAAGTGAGAAAAATTATAAAATAACACCTACGTCTTTTATTTTAGTGAGAGGCAAATCAATTATTAATGACTATATTTATATGCAAAGAATATTAGAAAACTATAATGATATTGTTAAAGCTGTAGTTTCAGGTCATATTTCCTCAAATCCCGAGTATGCTAATTATTCACCAAAAGATAAAGAAAAATTAATAAAACAACAAGCAAGGGAAAATGAACTTCCAAAAGAAATAAAAGACTCATTACTAACATTTATCAATAATTTTTTTCAAAATAGAATTGTTTTTAAATGTGTCCCATTTATAAATAATCCAGATTTTAGATTTGCTGGTCCATTAAACCCTTCATTCTTAAGAGAAAGAATTGAGGATCTGATTTTCAAGTATGGTACTGCTCCGAAAGATGAATGGTATATGTTTGCTCAAATAGCTTCTATTCCTCATAGTGCAGAAAATACAATAGATATTTCAGAACATCAGAATGAAATTGAAAAAGGTTTGCAACAAGTTTTTGATGCTCTAAGGGTAATGGAAAAATCCGGATTATCAATTTCGTTTCCTGAAATATCTGTAACTCCAATTGCAATTTATAGACAGTAAGAGAGGTAGTAAGCTGTGAATTATAATCCTTTCTTTCATTATTTAATGGAATTAAAAGATTATGTTAATAAAAAAAGATATGGAAATACCCTAGGTTTCACTGTTAATGATTTAAAGAGTAGATGGGATAACTTTTTCAACAATCTTAATAATACTTCGCTTTTAATTAAAAATGTTAAATTTACTGAAGCACAATTTTTTCAAATGGAGATTAACAATAATATAGTGTTAATGGGGAAAACGGATAGTGATATTGAAGGATTGGTAAACGAAATAACATTAATAGGTACAGGAAATGGGACAATTGAATCAGGAGCAAATATCATTTTATCTATTGGTGCTCTAGTTTTTGTTGTTAATCCTTATAAAGATGTTATATTCAGGAAAAAGATTATAGATAATCTAGGAATTTTAAATAATGAAATTATAAATCTAAATAATACTGTAATCGTTGATGATTTAAAATATAGTTTAAAGTACTCTCAACAATTAGGGCTTTGGCTAACAGTTTCTAGGTTAATGCTGAGAAATTAGTTCCTTCAAAGCAGGATCAAATAGAACTATATAAATATAGATTGATTTTCCGATATATATAAAATATTTCGACCGCTCTTTCACCTAACTAAAAAGTCCTACCTATGTCGATTTTTCATTCTGAACTTATATATATAAAGTTTAACTTAAAGATTCGAATTTTATATTATAAGAAACATCAAGCCTTCATTCTATACGAAAATATTGAAACGGACACGGTGCCCCCACTCTCTTTTACAACAACGAAAAGTCAAGTTGCATTTATTATATAGTATCTGTAACCACTTGAGTTTTATTAATTTTAATTGCCAAACAGTATGCAATCAATGACAGAAATATTTACTTTATTAGTTTGTTTATTCTAAAATTGCCAAGTAACTCTTTTACCACAGAAGCCATTGTTGCTTCTTTTTTTGTTTTTACGTCGCGTTTCGACAACATTTTTCATCAAATTTAGCTATGATGAAAAAAGAAATCTTTTAGTATTGTTGAAAATTATCAGTTTCAAGATGAGGGGAGAGAAGTCATTTGCAGGAAGCTTTATATGAAGGGAAACTTTTCTACCTGAAATCATATCTTGACACAGTAGATAATATAAAAGCTGAGTTGGAAAGACTTAAAAAGAGAGCCGATAAAGGCGCATTTCAATGTCCGTATTGCCACGATACGTTAATTTTGAAATCTGGTAATATTCGAGAGGAACATTTTTCACACCGTCATTCTCGCTCCTGTGAAATTTCTGAGGCGAGTGAAGTGTATCATCAGCAAGTCAAACGAGAGTCTAAAGCACATTCTGTTATGAAGGAAATTATATACAATGAACTAAAAGGTCAAGAGAAAATGAATGAAAGTATGCAAGTAGACTATGGGTATATCGCGAAAGGAAAAGAAAAATGGCGTTATTACCCAGATATTATTGTGAAAAATGCGGATAAGGAAATAGCTATTACTATTCTAACTAATGTAACAGCTAATAAAGATGAGAAACTCGTAAGACAAATACGAAATCGTAATCGTTACTATCAAAATAAAGGAATGCAGACGATTTGGTTTGTTGAAGATGCGGAAATGTCAGTAGATATGAATCATCACGTCATTCATTTATGGGAAGCGGAGTTGGATATTGCGATAAAAACTGAAGAGGATTTGAAATGGGAGAATGTACTAAACCATTTGCCAATTGAAGAACCACTGTTTAAGTTGTTTGATTATCACCATCGTAAGGCTCCGCAATCATTTGATGTTCGCAGTTTATATTATGTACATTCAACAGAAACAGAAATTGTTTTTACTGTTCACCGTTTTATTGTCGATGAGATGGAATATCCGTTTCGAGCTTTTGCGCTAAATGAAGGTTATCGCATCAGCTTGTCAAAAGCACTTCTCACAAAACAAACAATTCAATTAAGTGACCCGGAAGTTGAAGAAAAAAATCGAGAACTTTTTAAAGAAATCGTAAAGCAAAAAGCATTGGAAAAGACAGAGAGGGGTAGAAAAGGAAACATCATTGGTGAAAAGCAAAACGTAAATATATCCTCGCACACTCCCCCACAGAAATCAAGGAAGTATTTTTCGCAAAAATTAAGCAATAACGAACAGAGACTTTTTCCATTACTTGATGAATTTTTACAAAATGCCATTTTTGATTATGTACAGTCAGCATCTATTATCTCAGCTAGTAATCTTAGTAGATACTTAGTAAACGAATGTGGTGCTCCTAGTGAAACCTTTTCAACAGGTAGATTTAAAATATACTCTGATGTTTGTAATTTTCTTGACTATTTAGCTGAACAAGGGATTATACAACTGTTACGAAAAGATGGGGTCAATGATCGAATTTATGGTAGTTGTTGAAAAAATCCGAAAGCAGAGTTCCCATAGCAAACAACCTCAGGAATTGTTCGTGATTATATGAAAGGATAGAAAGTTAGATATTGATTATGCAGTATTTGGAATATCTGCTATTAAGAGGTCAGTAACTAGTTTCAGAAAAGTATAAATGTGATATCTCGGTTTTTATTGCTCAAAAAAATAAAAAATTTTGAGAAGGTGAATTTTAATGAATTTGGATTATGGTAAGTATTTAGCTTAATTAAGAATGAAAAGTTCGACGATGCGCAAAAATTTAAAAATTTATCTATACCTCAAAAGCTTTATAAATATATGTTTCTTTATGACGATAAATTCCTGAATTGGGAATCAGAAAATAATAAGAGATTAGAGAGTATTGAAAATAAAAAACTGTGGTTATCAAGATTCGATAAATTAAATGATCCCTTTGAATTTAAATCTCTTTATTTAGACAGAAAAAGGCTAGAGGAACATGGCTGGGATATAGGCTTTTTAGAGCAGATAATAAATAACATAAAGATGCATATGTTAGTGACATGTTTTAGCGATAATTTTAATAGCAATATGCCTATGTGGGCTCATTACTCAAATAACCATAAAGGTTTTTGTGTAGAGTATAATATAATAAATCCGAATTTGATTTTTCCTGTATTGTATGGAGAAAAAAGGTATGCAACAGCCTCAATTATTACTAACTTAGTATCAGAATTGACAAAATTAGAAAATCAAGATAAACGAGCAGATTTGAATAAAATTAATCATTACTTTACAGTACTATACTTATCGAATATGGTAAAACATCGTTCTTGGGAATACGAAAAAGAATACAGAATATTGTATCCAGAGTATACTCAAGTTCCATACGGCAAACTAATAGATAATTCTGAATTAGGAATTGAGATATCAGCAATATATTTAGGCATAAATTGTAATGAAGATAATAAAAGAAAACTGAAAAAGATCTCAGAAAAACTAGAATGTCCTCTGTATCAAATGTATTTAGATGATCATTCAGATAACTATGAACTAAAACATGTTTTGTGCTGAGACTAGATAGTGTTGTAAAACTAAAACTCAAAGTTGTGAATAATCATGTATAATTGTACATGCAATAAATAATAAAACTAATACTAATGTGGTTGCTTCGATCCGGCATTCTTTAACTGATTGAATGTTTGCTCAATGGTGTGAAGGTCAAGCGCCTGTCACGCCCCGAAGCCAACTTGTCGTATTAGGTTCGATTAGTATTAGTGGAGCCATTAATAAAGTAGAAGAATTAGCAAACGTACTTCAAGTTTGCTTTGATGCTCGAGCCAAACGTATTTTGCTACCAATGGCATCGGCGGTAGATATTCCAACCGTTCCACCGAAGTTATTTGCTAAATTTCAAATTTCATTCTATCAAAGCGCTAGGGGTAGAATAACGACTCATTTTTAAAAGGAGGGATTACATTGGACAATTCCTTTATAAAAACAAGTATTAGGAAAATTAAAGAGGCTAGTGATAATAATAAACTAGTTTTATTTGTTGGTGCTGGAGTTTCTGCAAATTCAGGTGTTCCTATTTGGAAACAAGTAATAAAGAAGATGGCTGAAGATTTAGGAATTAAAGAAATCGAAGATTCCATAGAAACTTATTTAAAAATTCCGCAGTATTATTTTAATGAAAGGGGAGAAAAGGAATACTTTGACAAACTTCATGAAATCTTTCTATCAAAACAATATACACCTAATCCAATCCATAAAGAGTTATTTAAATTAAATCCAATTCATATTGTGACAACTAACTATGACAATTTATTAGAAAGTGCGGCAAATGAAGGAGGGTTATTTTACCATATAGTAAGAGAGGACAGGGACTTGCCGTACAATAATGTAAATAAAACTATTATCAAAATGCATGGTGACTTCGTGAATAGAAACATTGTTTTAAAGGAAGATGATTACTTATCGTATTCTAAAAACTTTATGCTAATAGAAAATTATTTGAAATCATTAATCGCAACAAATACAGTTTTATTTGTAGGTTACTCTGCAAGTGACCCAAATTTTAAACTTATTTTTCAATGGGTAAAAGATATTTTAAAGAGTCATTTTCAACCTGCATATTTAATAGAAATTTCTAAACCCCCTTCAAGAATGGAGTATAATTATTACAAAAATAGAGGTATTAACATATTATATTATGCTGAGATCGAAGGAATAATAAAGAAACATAATATATTTACAGATGAAAGAGGAAATAAGTTGTTTGATATTATAAACTATATAGTTAACTTTAATGAGTATAATGATTTAGATGATGTTAATTATATATATAACAAAATTAAATGTTTTGAAGGTTTAAATTTTATAATGCCAGATGAAATAATAAAGAAACTTGAATTAAAAAGTGTACACTATGACTATGGAGATAATATGTTGGATTTGTCTGATGAAGATAATCCATTAGCACGTATCTTTTCAAAAGAAAGAAACGATGAAAAAGAAAAAAATGAGAATGATGAAAAGGAAAAAAATGAGAATCTAGAAAAATTAATAGATTTGTTTAAAAAGGCGAACATAAAAGGTATAAGACTAAATGATCAAACATTAGAAGAATGGGAAATTTCCGATACGCTGTTTATAGATGAAAAATTAGACAAGCTATATAGTTTTAACTATCTCAATGAACCCCTAACAAATATATATGATAATCAAAAGTATTTCCCCCTAGATTATTATAGAATGTTAGAAAATGCTTACTTACTTTACAAGAGTGAAGAATATTTAGAAGCATATAACCTATATAAACAAATATCATTTCATTCTTTTCAAAGACGGGAATATCTAATCTATTTCATTTCGGAATTCAATAGAAAGCATGTTGGTGAGTTGCTAAAATATTCATTCAGATATAGAATAAATGGAGAAATATTAAACGAGATAGAGAAAATAGACTTAGAAAGCATTTATATAAAAATGCCTCATCAAGAAAAAATAAGTTTAGAATTTTTAAAAGACATTCCTAATTTTCAATTCATTTATAAAAATAAAATGTCTTTAGATAAAGAAATAGAAACAATAAAGAAAAGTAAAGCCCTTTTTGAAAATGGTGGGTTTTCAATTAACAACTCAATTATTAAATCTATTAACTTAACAAGAAATTTATGGTCATTTATTAATTTAAATTATTTATGTATAGAACATTATAGAGAGGTGCAATCTTTATATAAAAGTTTTATCGAAGGAGTACTAGTCAGCTATAGTACTAATAATAAATCAACGGATAAATTTTTTTCATCAATACAGCCAACTAAAGTAACAAGCCTTGATAAGTTTACAATTCATTTAATGATTGAACATATAAAAGATGATGAATTAGAAAAATTATTTAAGTCTTGTAATCTATCTGAAGTTGAAGTAGAGACAGAGGCTAAGAACTATTTATTAGACTCATTTGTAAATGTAATCAATGCTATTTTAGGTGGTAAAAATAGAAATCGAAACCAAAGTTATTTATATAATATTCTGATGATTTTCTCGAAAATCAATATAGATTTTAACGATTACAAACAAATTATAAGTGATTTATTATCCTTATTTAAAGAAAATTTACTTTATTTGAATGAGTTAAAATATATTAATCGCTTTATTGTCAGTACAGCAAAGAAAAAAATAGTTGAAAAAGAAATGTTAACACAAATGTTAATCGAATATCTGAAATTATGTGTGAAAGATAATAAATTTATCGAATTTGATAGAGTAGGTTTTTACAATAATTTGATTAATATTATTAAAAATGAATTTGATTATACTTTTGAACACGACTTGATTGCTGAAATTATTTACAACATCGATATGAAGGTTAAAAACGGCGATAAAAAAATTAACTATTTATTATTTGAGCGTATTCTTATTCCAATATATTCACTATTACCAGATGAACAAAAAGAAACAATACAATCTTTGATTAAATCCTTTGTGAAGTCCCTAAAGAATAACGAAAAATTAAGTGATACTGAAATAGACATATACTTTCTCGCATTAATTCATCATATTATTCGTTCCGACAAATCTATTAATAAAATAATTATAGAAACAATAGTTAATGAGATAAATAATACAAGTACCGCAATGTCATTTCCCGATCCGATAGAGCGGAAATTAACTATTCTCACAGATTTATACAGGAAAAAACACATATACGAAGAAGAATTTTCTAATTATATTGATTTATTTAAAGGGAGATGTGAATATTTCGATCTATTTTTTGTTGGAGATGGTGAAGAAATCAACTTTAACGATTTGGAAATATTAGGATATTTAGATCAAGAAGAAATAGATAATATAATGAAAAATAATGAGGTTAAAAATAAAATTTACGAGTTGTTTGAAAAAGAACTTTTGCAAAATCACCCTAATCCGATTTTCAAAGAAATATTTGATAAATATTATGTCAGAAAATATTAGGGAGCGTGCCTGTGCATTGTAATCCCAAAAGTAGACAGTATAAAATCGGTTAAGTAGGAGGAATCAGAGTTGAAACCACTCTGGTTCCTTTTCTCTTCTCATCTTTTCGTGAATTGTGATCAAGATTTGAAGGAGAAAACATAGCCCTCCTGTGCTCTTTCTTTAACTTGCTTCTGCATATTGAACCGGTGGATAACTTAAAACTCTTTATATACGTTTGGGATTATAATACCGAATGTAATCATGATCTATACTCTTCACTGTTTGTTGCTATCTTTCTTCTTCTGTATCTCATTAATTGTTAACAAGCCTTAACTTCTACTAAGAAAATATGTAAAATAATGCTTATAATAGTCGAAAATTTACACTTTATTAAATTTATTTCAGAATAATTCATTACCACCAATGATTTCGGGGGAATATTTCCATGGATAAAAAAGAATTACAACTAGAGCAAAAAAAATTAGATGAGACCATTCAACGGATAGAAGATCAAACATATTACATATGGGAGCTTCTTGAAAGAAAGAATACGTTATTGAAAGAGAGAGCGAATTTAGCAGGAGATGAAATAGCATATCGAAGAGGTATTAAGGATCAAGAATTATTAAAGAAGGCGAAAGAAGAACCTTACTTTGGACGTTTTGATATTGTTTCAGATGAAGAAGGAGAAGAAACCTTTTATATTGGAAAGCAAGGGGTAAGAGACAAGGATGAAAACCTCATTGTCGTGGACTGGCGAATGCCGATGGCCTCTGTTTATTATAACTTTACTCCTGGACAATCTAGGCAATCATATACTGTAGAGGATGAAAAGACAAGGCGTAAAACAAAAATAACTGTAGATGTTGTAAGAAAAAGAGAGTTTACAATTAAAAATAAGAAAATAAAAAAGATCGTTCAACAAGTTGCTGAACCGAATAGTAGCCAGAATGTGACATTTACAGAAACGGGTGAAGAGCTGACAATCACTGACGATTTTTTAAGAGAGATATTAGAACAAAGTGAGACAACAGGATATCTTAAGGAAATTATCGCTACGATTCAAAAAGAACAAGATAAGGCTATTAGACAACCGATTGATCGTAATGTGATTATTCAAGGGGTTGCAGGTTCGGGGAAATCTTCCATAGCGCTCCATCGTCTGTCATTTTTGTTGTTCAACAATAAACATATCAAACCTGAAAATGTGTTAATTTTAGGACCGTCCAAATTGTTTATTAGTTCCTTTAAAGGATTGCTTCCGGAATTAAACTTGGAAGGAATTCAACAAATGACTTTTCAACAGTTATCTTTAAATATTTTAGAGACTATTTTAAAAGATAAGGTCGATTTATCATACAATTGGTATTTTGAAAACGTTTTATTTACTAGAGATTCAGATGATGAACGGAAAAGGATAGAGTTTAAAGGTTCTGAATCATTGGCTCTTTTGTTAGATATTTTTGTTGAAGAAATGAAGGATCAATATGAAAATCGGATTCAACCTATAACGATTTTTGATGAGCGTTTAGATAAAGAAAAATTAAAGAAAATATTTGATGGGTACAACTATTTACCTTTTGGAAAAAAAGTAGAACGCTTTCTACAACATGTAGAAAATCATTTCAAAAATGTAATGGAAAACAAAATCGATGAAATTACAAAACAATACGATTTTATCGTATACACGTTCTTAAAAAATGGCGGTTTAACACAAAACGAATACAATCAGTTAACTGAACAAATGAAATCTATATATCAATATAAAGTTCGTCAGCTACAAAAGCAATTTAAAGAAACATTTTCTCTTTGGAAAGAGAAAATGACGCTGCCAGATCCAGTGTCGATTTATAAACAAGTACTTTCTTTTGAAGTGTTGGCTGCGTTTCAACATGAAGTTGGTTCAGATATTCCTAATTTATTTAAAAACTATACGTTGGAAAAAATAACATACTTCGATTTACCTCCACTGTTGTATATTTATTTGTTGCTATATGATAGACCGATTCAATATGCTCACATTGTCGTTGATGAAGCGCAAGATTTTAGCTATTTACATTTTGCTGTTCTGAATAAAATCACGAAAACGATGACAATCCTTGGGGATAAAGATCAGTCTATTTATATGGGGTACGGTCAATATGATTGGGACGAATTAATGGATTCTCTTTTTGAACGAGATCGGGATACCATTTTAACATTAGAAACTAGCTATCGTTCTACCAAGGAAATTATTGAAGTGGCTAATACAGTATTAACCAATCAGTACGGTACGTCACATCAACCGATAACACCGATAAATAGAAATGGGGCCGCTGTTCAGTTTGTTGAAGTCAAGTCAGGACAAGACTTAATTGACAATATTGTCTCAACCATTAAAGAATGGAAGAAACGATATAAAAGAATTGCCATTATTCATAAAGATGAACAGAAGGCGATGAAGTTAGCCCAATACTTAAAACAAGAGTATAAAAGTGATGTTGTGTATATTAGTCCAGATCAAGAGGTTGCTAAACAATCCATCTCAGTCCTTACATCTTACTATAGTAAAGGAATGGAGTTTGATGCAGTAATATTAGTCAATATAAATGAAGAAAGTTTTCCAAAAGATGATTTACATGCTAGATTACTATATGTTCTAGTTACTCGTGCCCAACAAGAATTAAGAGTGTTTTATCAAAATACTCCTTCTCCGTTGTTAGAAGGGCTAATTCAGTCGGCACCAAAGGTAGTATCGAAATTTGATGATATTTTATAAATATGAACGTGTTGCAAAACGCATAGTGAATGCATAAATGTACACAAAAAATCCACCCGTCTTGGAAATTATATACAGTGACCTAAAAAACACATTTCCAAGGGGTGGACACTATCATGATTTCCAATTTTGTTATCGAACATGCAATGAATAGCGAAATGGATCCTCTTTTACGAGCTTTATTTCAATACATCGACCAACTTTCTTTACCAGAAACACCTTATGTGACAGGACGACCACCGATTCCGAAAAAATCATTGTTAAAATGTTTCTTTTTAAAAACCTATTTTTCCATTGATTCTTTACGTCAGTTAGTTGACACACTGAATCGCTTTGGCTACTTCCGGCGTATTTGTGGACTTAAAGAGGTTCCACATCTTTCTACGTTTTCACGTGCAGGTAAGTGGTTTCGAGAACAAGGATTTTCCGCTTTTAATGCTCAACTTCTCAAAGATTTAGGCGTTCGATATCCAAAAATCGTCATGATCGACAGTACAGCGCTCCGAAGCAGTCTTTATGATTCTCAAGCGAGATGGGGAATTTCCACTCGGTATAACTGGTTTAAAGGTTATAAATGACATCTTTGTACAACGGCAGAGGGAGTCATTTTATCCCATGTCTTCACGACTGCGAATCGAAATGATGCAGCCGTTGCGCTTGAATTATTTCCATCTTTAAAGGAATGGGAGATTGAGTTTGCCCTTGGAGATGCTGCCTATGACAGTGAAAAAGTCCGTCAAATGGCGGAACAAACAGGGATCTTTTTCGTTTCACCGATTAATCCTCGAAATGGTGATGAACGAAAAGATGCCTACGGCCGGGTGATTCCTTCGTTTTTGAAAACAGAATTCGGAAAGTGGTTGTTTCGTTTCCGTAACTCGATTGAGCAGACATTCAATCAATTAAAGAATGATGGACTAGAACAGCCACGTTGGTATGGGTTTAATCGCTATTTACTGCATGTACAATTATGCATTCTTATGCACAATTTTGAGTTTTTACTCTAGTTTTGCAACACCATCAATATGAAAAGCAGAAAATGATTGTAAGAATTAGAAACTCTAAACAGAAGCTTTTTGCGCTTCTGTTTTTTCTTTTTATAACACCATTCGACAACATTTTCTTACAAAATTAGCTAAAATAAGTATAATAAAACTTCGCTTAATTTTTAGAAGAACATTAATAGACTAGTTACGAGAAAGAATGGAAGGGGAAATAAAACAATGGGCGTACTTTGCAAGGCCGATTATTATTATGGAGCATTACTCTCTGTACTCATTAACGGTGGTTTGGCGCCGGCATTATTTGAAAAAGAGAGTGAAAGTCGTCAAATTTATAAAGTATCGACCAATAATGATGATTACATGATTTATACGAAATATCACACTTCACCAACAGGATCAAAAGATTTTACATGGTCATTTACGTTTTCAGATCGCGAGCTCGTAGAGATTAATAAATTAAAAGATGAGAATAAAGACAAGACACTCGTTTTTGCATTTATATGCAGTCAAAAGCAACTAAGCGATTACAATCAAGAAATTGCTGTCGTGTACTGGGACGAATTCACGGAATGTATCGATATGAACAAAAAAGACTATCGGGGAACCGCGCGCCTTTCTGTCAAATTGATGAAAGGGGCCAAAGCGTTGCGAATTTATGGCAGCAAAAGAGCTGACGTCCTGGATGGAAAAGATAACACAATTAAAATAGAAAGAAATCGGTTAAGTAGTTTGTAGTATGAGATTGGGACCATTTAGAAAGTACAGGGAGAGGAATAAACATGTTTTCTATTAAACAGGAAATGAAAAAATTAGCACAAAAACATCCATTCTTTTCTTCAAAAGAAGCTTTTAAAAATTCATTCAAACATCAGCTTCAAGAAAAGTTTCGCGTGATTGAAAACAAGGATTTTCATGGATGTGTAGTCGATCTTTGGGTAGAAGATCCGAATTCTGAGCAACAACATGCGATATATTTAATGAATAAACTCGCCGGACTAACAATTAAGCAAGAAAATCAATTCATAGAATTAAAACATCACGGTGCAGAAGATTGTGGCCGCTATGATTTTCTTAAACAAGTCGAGAAACTTGAAAAGATTACCATAGGCCGGTACAATATCAACGGAATTGCAATATTATTAACGAATGACCATTTATATTGGAATCCGCCAACCAAATCACATACTGTTGACAGCTATTTTCGAATTCATGAAAACCGCGTTTTGACTGGAGAATTGAAATGGCTGGAACATGCTTCAGCCGGAACGATAAAAGACCGTGAAAATCCGATCGTTATTAAAGGAACTTATAAATTACAATGGCAACATTATTCAACTGTTAGTAATGAAAAACATGGAGAGTTTTGTTACTTAGCCGTTCATGTAGGAGTTGATTGATGATGAAAACAGACATCGGAGAATACATAGTCGGTGGTTATTTAAAAGTGATTAAGCAATGCGACTTTGTCGATTATAACGTCCGTATTCCAGGAGGCGGGCTGAAAGGATTGAGTGAACTCGATGTTGTCGGATTAGATTTTAAAACAAAAACAGCGTATTTATGTGAAGTGACAACACATATACGTGGTCTGCTTTATGGCAATAATCAAATGACGGTCGAGAAAATTAAACAAAAACACGAGGTACAAAAGGAGTATGCCGAATTATTATTAAAAGACTTTCCGAATCGTGTTTACATGTTTTGGTCACCTTATGTGCCAGAAGGATATATCACTTCAGAGTTGGGAAAGATCGAGACGCTTCAATTAGTGATTAATAAAGATTATACTCGCTGTATTGAAGAGATGAGAGAGTTTGCGGCTAAAAATACTAATGATTTAGGGAACCCTTTCTTAAGAGTACTTCAAATTCTCGAACATTTAAGATAAAAACGTGTAAAAAAACTAAACAAAATACCTGTTACCTCCAAGTTTCATTTTCGCTATTCGGACATTCAGGAGGTGACAGGCGGCTTTTATGTTCAAATTATTGTAAATAGTCGTCTAATAACCCTACATATATTCCCTTAACATTCATGGCAAATTTGATTACTTTCATTTGTTGATCTGTAGTAAGTTGTTTAAATCGTTTAACATGTTTAAAAAAGGTAGTCAGGAAATTTTCGCTTTTCTTCTGTTAGTTTCTAGGGATGATTTTGGAGGAGTCCAGCTCGTTCGTATAGAAAATGTGTTACTATTGCTCTGAGTGATAAATCACTAATCTAGTTTATTGTTTTTTCAGTCGTAATTTTATTAGAGGAGAACAAACGGGGAGGGGAAACATTAAATATGAATCTTTCCTTTTTCTATCCACTTCTTCTTTTATTCTTGTTTGCCTTATTTATTAAATGGATAAAATCGAAAGAGTCTAAATGGATTGGCTCAATAGGGGAATATCGAGTTCGCAAGGAGATTGAAAAATTAGAGAAATCTTCGCCTGGTATGTACAAGGCTTTTCATGACCTTTACATTCCGAAGATGGACGGCTCTTCTTCGCAAATCGATCATATCATTCTGTCTGAACAAGGTCTGTTTGTTATTGAAACGAAGAATTATAGCGGTTGGATTTTTGGAGATGAAGCATCAAAATATTGGACTCAAGTGATTTACAAACGAAAAGAAAAGTTTTTAAACCCGATTTGGCAGAACAAGGGCCATATAAAAGCTTTAAAGGAATGGCTGGGAGGAGAGTTTGTGCATATTCCTATTTACTCTATCGTTGTATTTATGCCGCGAGCTAAATTGAAATCGGGCATTCATTTCACCCAATCCCACGTCATTTACCCTAAACAGTTGAAACAAATACTTGAGCAATATCGAACAAAAGTGATCGATAATGAAAGAAAACAATATTTAGCTCAAAAATTAAAGGCACTGCTTGTTAAGGATAAACAACAAGAAAAAGACATGAAAAAACAGCACATTCAATCGATTCAAAAGAAACAAAAGCATATAAAAGAACATGTACAACAAAATCGCTGTCCCAAGTGCGGAAGTACTCTTGTTTTGAAAAAAGGAAAATATGGAAGTTTTAAAGGTTGTAGTAACTATCCAAAATGTAGGTTTACGCAAAATGTTTCTTGAACATGCATATTCCCTTGGAGCTTTGAAGATCCAAGGGATTGTTGCCATTTATGTATCAAGATTTCATCTTTTCTATTAATCTAGTTCACGAACCGTAAAATATTGCACATGACTTGTGCATATTACTAAATCTCCACCTATTATTCAAATTTTCTTCTCTAATTGGAATGCGTGCGCTGGCACCTGTCGAAAACATTAGAAGATTGTATGTTCAATTAAGGAACAACTGTCCTCTATTTTTTAAAACATGGATTTTGTATAATATTTACAAAAAAAGATTAGGGAATCCAATTGGAGAGAGACGATTATGATTCATCTTTTCTTTCTTTTTATCATTGCGTTAATAGGGATGGCTTTACGCTATTTCATTTTAGGACAATTTGAATGGATACAATTTCTATATGCTAGTTTGTTTTTGCTTGCAGCATTTGCCATTGGGGTCATTGAAAAATGGCAACAAAGGAAAGACGCGACTTATGAACCGGTTCAACCCCATGATCATACATGGTATATAAAAATAATGGATCGATTCTCACCAAAACTGAAAGTTCTTTTTAAAGGAAATGAAAAGATAGGAGAGTATCACCGATTTTATAAGCGTAAATGGCACCATTGGTTGAGTGAGATTTTTTTAACCCCAAGTATGTATTTACATATGAAATTTACCTTTTATCACAACCATACGATAATAGTAGAAAAGCAAAACAAGAAAAAAGGTTTTGTAAATGATGTATGGAACATAGTGGAAGATGGCGATGTGATTGGGACGTTGCGAACCGATATTACGTGGAAAAACGCTGCTAAATTAAAAGAGGGGTTAATACTATCCATTCACGACAAAACGTTTTATTTTCGTTCCTTAAGTGTTCAATCGAAAGTAAATGTTTTGAAAGAAGACGAAGTCATTGCAACTGGAAAAAGGGCGTTGCACCGGTTTCAATATGAATTTGAAGTAGAAAAAGGATACGAACAAATCGAACCTTATTTGGTCATTACATATATTTTGTTTCATTATGTGTTTAAATGATCGGTTTAGGGCCATTTTGAATGGGGATGAAAAAGGTTGAGTTCAAAGGAAAGGGAAACTCCTACGGATTGAGAAGTTCTCTTTTTTCGATGACATAAAAATCATCTCACTAATGGTTTCTGATAAATATTTTTCTAAGAATGAATGTTGTTAACATAGTCCGACGAAATGTAATTGTATAAGTGCCTATCACCGCCCGAGTTTCGTCAAAGATTGATAGTATAGAAGTGAAGGAGAGTTGTGCTGTAATGACAGTCATCTCTCTTTCTTTATGCCTACATAGTGCCTCTTACTCTCATTTCAAACCATGCCTGGCACCACCCGAAAAATCTTGTTTCACAGAATTGTTCTGCAAGAAAAGGTAAAGCTTAAGTTTTACCTTTTTCCGATCTTTTAATTGATTCTTTAAATTGGTGTAATGTCACACTCTGAACGTTATCAAAGTTCGACAAGATAAGAGAAAAGAGAACTGTAATGTCAGAGCCGCTATGCTTTATTTTCCCCATTGTGCGCTCCGCAAAGGCTGGGATTACCTGAATGTGTTTTAAATTCTTACATTAAAAGATTCAGCAGGGACATATGTTTCCGGACGAGGAGATTGCCCGCAGCTTGCGGGGAATGTGTCCAAGACTATAACGTCAACAATGGCCAACGAATCGCATTTTGCAAAAGGAAATCGAAGAGGAAACAGGCGTGACGTTTGGCAAATACGAAAAACACGTGTTTGCGAAGCTGGTCTATATCGATCAAGATACGGAAGAAGCTGTGCAAATGGACTATGATTTATCAGTCAAATTATATAGCTAAAATTTGTATAATCATCGAAACAACTGAACATTGATGGAGGTGAATGTGGCTTTCTAATTGATTTTGAAATGAATTCTAATTCAGGTACAAAAATACCTGATGATGGCTTTTTTTCCAAAAGTAAATTTATGAACATTTCATGAAAAATTTTTGGATAAAATGTGACAGCCTTTCGTGTGAAAGGCTTTTTATTATGGTTTTTTCCATTATTTATGTATTTTTTTGGGGGATAAAGGCCTTTTGAATGGATGAAATGTATTTCGTCAAGTATTTACCTGCTTTTTTTGGGATTTTTCATTTTCTTCCTTTCTTTTTTTGTCACAATTAAATTTATAGGACATGTTAAAATCATTTCGATAGTGGTAATACTAAAAAATTTTTTACTGAATAAGTGGATATTTGTTTGTGCATTTTCTCACAATTTTAAATTTTATTCCAAAAGATTTTATAAAGAGGTGAAATCGTATGAAGCTCAAAAAGGTGTTTGCTTTATTAGGGGCAGTCATCTTTCCTCTATTGAGCGGTTGTGAGACGAACATGGTTGTATTTGAGCCGCAAGGGCCGGCAGCGAGAAGTATTACGCAGTTGATTAATTGGTCGCTCATTTGGATGCTTCTTGTTGTCGTAGTCGTATTTGCACTGTTTGCTTTTATTGTTTGGAAGTATAGAGAAAGACCTGACAATATGGACTATGAGCCGCCAGAAGAGCATGGCAGCACAATTCTTGAAATTGTGTGGACGGCTATTCCGATTCTCATTATTGTCGCGTTAACGATTCCAACGGTAAAAGCTTTATATGATTTAGAAAAGCCGCCGAAAGGATATGAAGATCAAGACCCGCTCGTGATTCATGTCACATCAGCGGATTGGAAATGGATTTTCAGCTATCCTGAGCAAGGAATTGAAACCGTCAACTATGTAAACATTCCTGAAGATCGTCCGATTCTATTCAAACTTACATCGGCGTCTACGATGCAATCATTTTGGATTCCTGCATTAGCAGGCCAAAAGTATACGATGAATAGAATGGAAACGGAGCTTTACGTTGTGGCCGATCATCCAGGTTCTTATCTAGGCCGAAATACGAATTTCAATGGACGCGGATATGCACATATGGAGTTTGAAGTGTTAGCTCAAACGCCGCAAGAATTTGAAAAATGGGTGCGTGAAGTGAAAGAAACCGCTCCTAAGCTGACGGAAGAAAAGTACGAAGAAATTTTACTGCCGACGCATTTAGGCAGATTGACGTTTTCAAACACTCATTTACAATGGGTGAATCATGCGGATGCAAATTCGAAGACATATACAAATCCGGAAGCTTACAAAACACACGGATATCAAGGAAAGATTTTTGAAGAAGAAGATAACTACAAAAATGATGTATGTACGCCGAAGTCTAATCATGGACACCATGAACATGAGGATGTAAACGAGAACGAATCACATGGAGGTGGACATCATGGGCATTAAGTGGAATGAAATACTCATTACAGGAGATCCATTAATTGTTGGTTCGCAAATTGCGATTGTGATGACGGTCATTGCGATTGTCGGAGGATTAACGTATTTCAAAAAGTGGGGCTGGCTTTGGAGAGAATGGCTCACAACAGTTGATCATAAAAAAATCGGGATTATGTATATTCTATCAGGCGTTTTAATGTTTTTCCGCGGCGGTATAGACGGATTATTAATGAAGGCGCAAACAGCAAGACCGGAAATGAATTTTTTGGATGCGCAACATTACAATGAAATCTTTACGACCCATGGGGTCATCATGATTTTATTCATGGCGATGCCGTTTTTGATCGGTCTAATGAACGTTGTGGTTCCGCTGCAAATCGGCGCGCGGGACGTTGCTTTTCCACAGTTGAATGCGTTAAGCTTCTGGCTGTTTTTTAGCGGAGCGATGTTGTTTAATATTTCGTTTGTTGTCGGAGGATCGCCGGATGCCGGATGGACATCTTATTTCCCACTTGCGGGGAAAGAATTCAGTCCTGGTGTTGGGAATAACTATTATGCGATTGCGCTTCAAATTGCGGGTCTAGGTACATTAATGACGGGAATTAACTTTATTGTTACGATTTTGAAAATGCGAACAAAAGGCATGACATTAATGAAAATGCCGATGTTTACATGGACAACATTGATTACGTCTATTATCATTGTAGCGGCTTTCCCAATTTTTACGGTCGCCCTTGCATTAATGACATTTGACCGATTATATGGTACGCATTTCTTTACGCTTTCTTCCGGTGGAAGCGATATGCTTTGGGCAAACTTGTTCTGGCTATGGGGACATCCGGAAGTGTATATTGTTGTTCTTCCTGCGTTCGGTATTTTTTCAGAGGTTATCGCTACGTTTTCACGGAAGTCGTTGTATGGCTATAAATCGATGGTAATTTCTATTGTTGGAATTGCCTTGTTAAGTATGTTAGTTTGGGTTCACCATTTCTTTACAATGGGTGCGGGTCCAGCTGTAAACTCAGTATTTTCCATTACGACGATGTTAATTGCGGTACCGACTGGTGTGAAAATTTTTAACTGGCTGTTTACGATGCGAAAAGGAAGAATTAAGTTTACGACAGCGATGTTGTGGTCGTTAGGGTTTATTCCTAACTTCGTCATTGGCGGTGTCACAGGAGTCATGCTGGGGATGGCTGCCGCTGACTATCAATATCACAACACATTGTTCTTGGTCGCACATTTCCATTATGTATTAATTCCAGGTGTCGTATTTGCGGTCTTTGCGGGGCTATATTACTGGTGGCCAAAAATGTTCGGCTTTATGCTTAACGAAAAGTTAGGTAAATATCATTTCTGGTTATTTAACATCGGCTTTAATGTTACCTTTATGCCAATGTTCTTCCTTGGCTTACAAGGTGCGGTTCGACGCGCTTATACGTATTCGGCTGAGTCCGGCTTTGCGCCGTTGTTCCTTGTTTCCGCAATTGGATCCATTATTTTGGCGCTCGGCTTTGCGGTATTTTGTTATAACATTTATTGGAGTTTCCGATATGCGAAGCGCAATGTGTCCAGCGATCCGTGGGATGCGAGAACACTAGAATGGGCAACAGCGTCTCCTGTCCAATTTTATAACTTCGCTGTATTGCCTGAAGTGAAAGAACTCGATGCATTTTGGCATATGAAAAAGCGAAACAGCGGTTTGGTTTTGAAAGAAGAAGAGATTGAAGAGATCCATATGCCAAGCAATTCTGGTCTGCCGTTTTATATGGCTGTAGTGTTTGGAATTACAGGGTTTTTCCTCGTGTTTGAATGGCATATTGCTGCAGCTGTTGCTGCGATTGGTATTGTCATCGGACTAATCATTCGATCATTTGATTACGACGATGGCTACCATGTTACTGTTCAAGAGATTAAAAACATCGAAAGCAAATGGAGAAAGGTTGAAGGAGGGGTGAAACATCATGTCGGCTAACGTCAATACTTCATTGCCGCTTGAATATCAAACGGAGCAAAGCCGGTTAAATATTCTTGGTTTTTGGATTTTTTTAGGTGCTGAAATTGTATTGTTTTCGACGCTGTTTGCGGTATACGGCGTTTTAGGTGAGCGTTATGCCCATGGTCCGACCCCAAATGATATTTTTAAGTTGAAAGATGTGATGATTGAAACGTTATTGTTATTAACGAGCAGCTTTACGTGCGGGTTAGCTGTCTTTGAGATGCGCCGGCATCGCTTAAAAGGTTTGCTTACATGGTTGATTGTGACTTTGCTGCTAGGATTCGGATTTTTGTTCATGGAGATTAATGAATTTATTCATTATGTCCATGAAGGAGCGACGATGCAGACAAGCGCATTCTTGTCCAGCTTTTTCATCCTTCTTGGTACACATGGAGCTCATGTGACGTTCGGGATTTTCTGGGCGGTGATGATTATTATTCAGTTAATCCAAAGGGGATTAACGCCTGTCACTGCGAGAAAAACGTTTATTATTAGTTTATATTGGCATTTTCTTGATGTTGTTTGGATTTTTATCTTTACATTTGTGTATTTAAAAGGGATGGTGGGGTAAGTGGAACATAAGGCAAACAGCAAATATCCAATTAGCCATATCATCGGTTTTTTACTTTCGCTTTTGTTGACATTTGCTGCAGTTTTCGTGGCACTAAAAACACGACTATCATTTACCATTGTTATGTGGATCATTGGATCTTTAGCCGTTTTGCAGGCTGGTCTCCAACTTTTTATGTTTATGCATGTGACAGAGGGAGAAGACGGGAAGGCGAACATCATTAATATGGCGTACGCCGCTTTTATGGCAATCGTCATTGTTGTCGGATCAATTTGGGTGTTGACTTCAGGCCATGCGGCGCACTAATCGAGAACCGTCCCTGTTCACGCTCGAAAATTTTTGTTTCAATAAAAAATTGGTAAGGTAGTTGACTTGAAGAATTACCTTTAAAATTGACGCCAGCGCGGCGGGAAGAATATACCGAGGTGCTGTGATATCAGGAAAGAGAGACTTTAGCTGATATGATCCCCTTATAGTAGACAGAAAAAAGAAAGGGATGTACGGTCTACTATGGAGGGGATTTTTTTATGGACAAAATCAGAAAAACATACAGTAAAGAATATCAATTAGACGTTGTGAAGAAAGATTTATATGAGGGATAGACGAAGCGTGAAATCATGCATCCATTTCACATCTCTTCTTCCGTGTTACATAGAATAGATGGGTGACTCACTATAAAGAAGGAAGGAATTCAAGGATTAGAAGAGAAACCAAAGAAAAGATTCAGGAGTGTTACCAAGCTGTTAACGGAATCTATGGTTATCCTTGAATGACAGCTTGGCTCAAGAAAAATACAACCTAACCATCAACCACAAACGAGTATATCGGTTCATGAAAGAACTAGGGATTCAAGCAAACATTCGGAGAAAGAGAAAGGATTTTGGAAAGAAAGAGGCATATGTTGTATCTGATAACCATTTGAATCGAGAATTTCTAGCCAAAAAAACAAATGAAAAGTGGGTGAAGGATATTATGTATCTTTCAATGGAATACGATGATATGTATCAGCCATTAAAGATTTATATAACAATGAGATTGCCGCTGATCAAATCAGTCATCGAAAGGATGTCAAGTTCGGCATCGACACCGTTCAGTTAGCTATCAAACGAAAAAAAGATGTGTTGACCAATGATTTCAGTATAATACTACACACTACTTAAACAATACAATATAAGGGCCAGCATGTCTAGGAAAGGGAATGGTTTCGAGCATGCTTGTATGGAAAACTTTTTTAGCCATTTAAAGGCAGAATGTATCTATATGTATATGGGAAACAGCTGAAGAATTGAAGCAAACCGTTTTACAATACAAATTCTACAACGATGAGCGGATACAAATAAAATTAAACAGCTGTAGCCCTAGAGAATATCTAGCTACAGCTGCTTAATAAGCCCCTTTTTATTTACTGTCTACTTGACAGGGAGAAGTTCAAAGAAGGAGAATCTATGTTTTTAAAATAAAGTTTGCCGAATAAGGGGGGATTAATTGTAAAATTCCTTTTTTCAGATAGATTAACTGCCCATTTCATTCCTCTAGTAGCTCTTTCAATAATTTCTCTCTATGCTGAAGGAAATACTTTGTAATTTGATAGTGGTCTGTCATTTCATAGTCTACTTCTCTAATTTTTCCATCATCAAAACTCCATATGTCGCGTGAGGATATCCTAGCAAAATAGGGGAATGTGTGGCGATAATAAATTGACACTCGGCGCTTGTTGTAAGATCGTGTAATATCTTTAAAAACGTCAATTGTCGTTGAGGAGATAACGCAGCCTCAGGCTCATCTAATAAATATATCGCCTTGCCTTTGAAACGGTGTAAGAAAAGGGATAAAAACGATTCCCCATGTGACTGTTGATGTAACGAGCGACCACCATAATCTCTAAAGCCTGTGTCATCCACTTCATCAATGTGTGTGGCAAAATGATAAAAGGACTCTGCACGAAGAAAGAAGCCATTTATCACTTTTGGTAACCAAGATAGTCGAATGTAGTCCCCAAGATCCGAGGAAGCGGCGTGAACTTGATAGGCATTATTTCTGTTGCCGCCTGCCGTATTGAAATTACATTGGTACGCGATCGCTTCTAATAAAGTTGATTTTCCAGATCCATTTTCCCCAACAAAAAAGGTGACGTCACTCTTAAAATCGAGTTGTTCGAGTGTTTGAATCGATGGAATGGAAAAAGGATATCTATCAAATGATGGAATTCGGTCACGCAAAAGAGTAACTCTTTTTAAAAACATAAATTTCACCTACAGAATGTTTTACACGTAGTTTATCATTCTTTACTTTAATAGACTAGATAATTTTATTGGCTTGTAATCATTTCGCAATTTTCACTGTTACTACTTTTTATCCTTAGTGGCTAACGGCAAGATGACACTATATGTACTTTTAAAGCTTGTTTGTTGCTTTAATCATTCATTTCTGACTTTCATGCTGAATGCAGTCGACACCATGTAGACGTAAAGCAATGGAATATATTGTACCTAAACCGAACGCAATATAGGTGATTCAAGAACTTAGTGCTTCTGTATTTATAGAAACATTTAACGTCATAATTATAAATCTAATAAAAGGATTATTTTTATGATTTATTGAAATATCTTAATGTTAAATTTCATAAATTCAGGTGATGGACTTTACCGATTGTTTTATTTTCGGGATGGAAACAGCAAAGCCCTATTAAGAACGTAAGATAATACTTAGTAAATATTATAAAGCGGAGGAATTTGAAAATGATTAAAGCGATTGTCTTTGATTTTGATGGATTAATTGTCGATACAGAGTCAGTTTGGTTTGAGGTGTTTAAAGAAGTCATGGTCGAGTACGATTGTGATTTAAAGCTCGAAGACTTTGCGATTTCTATCGGAACAACGGACGATGTATTGTTTGAACGACTTGCCCAAATTGCACGAAAGCCTATAAATCGTACTGAAATTAAACGAAAAACGGATGAACGATATCAACAAAAAATGAGTCAATTGCAGCTTCGTGAAGGAGTATTGGATTACTTACAAACCGCAAAAGAGTGCGGCTTGAAAATTGCCCTTGCGTCAAGCTCTAGTAGAAGATGGGTAGAAGGATTTTTGGGGAAGTTTGGAATAAAAGAGTTTTTCGAAGTTATGAAAACATCAGATGATGTAAAGAGAGTAAAACCCGATCCAGAGCTTTATTTGCGCGCGATACAGGACCTAGGAGTTGAAGTATATGAGGCTTTAGCATTTGAAGACTCGAAAAACGGTCTCACCGCAGCCATTAAGGCGGGGCTGCATTGTGTGATTGTACCGAATCCTGTTACTAGCTTTCTAGACTTTTCTGGACACGTACACCGTCTATCATCAATGGCAGAAATCAAATTACAGGACTTATTGGCCTTAGTAGAAGCAAAACTAGTCAAATAATGAAGGAGTTAAAAAAGGAGATGAAAATAAGGTTAGCAAAGGTAGAGGACTTAGATTAAGTTTTATTTCATTAGTGTTTTTAAATTTAACTAAAAATCACTTTTTGAACTCCTGTTAGAAGAACGAATGAACTTCCATCATCTGTGGTGAAACTTGCTTCTTGATTGGCTATGGGGGAAGATCGGAATAGAGAATAGTATGAAGCAGCTTCTTTTCCTTGGTGAGCTAACGAAGGAAAGTGGTTAAAGAAGAATTGAAACTTTATTGACCTCAGATAAAAAGAGATGAAATTTTAACATGTTCACCGAGAAGTCTTCCACCTCTAAACAACGTGTAGGTGGGAGAGGTTCATGAAAGACTTCCTCAAAGAACGATACAACGTTAGATTCATTCGTATAATATTAACCTCATCAAAGGAGACTGAAATGAATCTTAGACAATCCACGTTAGTTGTTAAGCTTACGCCATTATACGGAAACCAAGTTGCCGATTTTCAACTCGTAACGGAAGGATACCAAAATATTGTGTTTCGCTGTACCCATCAAGAGGAAACGGTATTTATTCGGGTTGCGGAGGCAAGGCGGAGGAGCGTTTCAATGATTGAAGCTGAACTGGAATGGCTTCGTATTCTCCGGGATTCAGGAATAATCGTCCCTTCACCAAGGAAGTCAAATAAAGGGAATTGTATTGAAACCATTTCACTAGGAGAAGACACTTTCTACGCAGTAGCTTTTTCCAAAGTACATGGACGACCAATGGATGTGACAAACTCGCAGTTATGGAATCCGCAATTGTTTGAAAAATGGGGTGAAACATTGGGACGTATTCACTCCGTCGTTCCTAAACGTCAAATTGCACGGCCTTACTGGGGAGAGCCGCTTACTTCCGCTTCAGAAACAATGGCTTTTTTTGAAAAAAATGAAGATTGTATATTAAAGGTCCGCTTATTTGAAACGGTTGCACAAATTGAGAACCTTCCACGTTCAGCTGACACATTCGGTTTCATTCATAACGATTTTCATCAAGGGAATGTCCTAGTACACAATGAGGGGATCGGGATTATTGATTTCGATGACTGCGTGTATGGTTGGTACGCACAAGATATAGCAGCGGCACTTTATCATGCTTTTTGGCAAGCCACTGCGCTCGGTGGCTCCGACCTTTCTTTCGGCTTTTCTTTCCTGCAATCCTTTCTCAAGGGATATAGGAAACCCCATAACCTGTCATCTGAAATTGTTAGACAAATCCCCATTTTCTTGCGTTGGCGAGAGTTTTTCTTATATGCCGTGTTTATGAAGAATTGGCCGCTCGATTCTTTGGAAATATGGCAAACTTACACTCTAGAATGTTTAAGAAAACGAATCAAAAACGGTGAGCCGTATATCCCTTTATCCTCTAACGAACTAATGCTTCTGTCTGAAATTCGTTGAGGACTTGAGACAGATTTCGCTTTTCATCCGATATTTTTGGGCAGACAGTACCTGTGACATCCGAAAAGTATGTCAGGGGAGCGGCAGAATACTAGAAAAGAGAGCATTGGACATTCAAAAAAATCATCCGGCTCTCTTTCCGTTTTCTACTAGTTTATAGTAAGTTTGTGTGAAATTCAAACTCACTACTTTTTCTAAAAAGCCCCCTCTACATGATGCAATATAGGCGGGAGAGGTTGATTCGGCACGCTTCCTTATTGACTCCGGGTGTTTTATTCTATTTTTTTAATGGCACCAGCGACATCATAGTCAAGAGGGTCTAATTCTGTTGGTTTTCCGAGCACGAGCTTTGCCAGTTCAGAACCTAAGTAAGGACCAGCTGTCAGTCCTGATGCACCTAATCCGTTGGCCACATAGATGCCTTCGAACCCTGGAATCGCTCCAAAGACCGGAAGAAACCCAGGTGTGTATGGACGAAAACCAACTCTTGTTTCAAGATGAGTACAATTTGTCAGCCCTGGTGCTACGGTTAACGCTTTGTCTAATACTTCATGCAATCCACCAGCCGTTACTCTGTAGTCGAAGCCAACCTCATCTTCATGAGTCGCACCGACAACGATCCGGCCATCTTTAAAGGCAAGTAGATATTGGTTATTTGGCGGCATGACAACAGGCCAGTTATCTGTATCTCCTTCTGGCCTTTCAAGGTGAACGATTTGAGCTCTTTGCGGCACCACTAAAAATTCAATGCCTAACGGTAGAAGCAGTTCTTTTGACCACGCACCAGCCGTTGCAATGACGGCATCTCCGACATATTGTCTTCCTTCTACTTCGACGCCGATTACTTGAGAACCTTCGTGAATAAGTTTTGCGTTTCCTCTAATATATGTAGCCCCAAGCTTTTGCGCTACCTTAACTAAAGAGTCGCGAAGTGCTCTTCCATTAACGCGAGCGGCGCCGCTGACGTGAATGGAGCGATATTCCTCTGCCAATGGTGGAAATAATGCCTTTGTTTCCTCAGGAGACAGTCGGGTAATTTCGCCTATTTCTGGTGCGTCTTCACGACGTTGTAATACTCTTTCCTCTATCTTTTGAAGCTTCTCTTCATCTGTATGAAGACAGATTGCTCCTACACGCTCATATCCTGTTTCAGTTTCACCATAGGATTTAAGTTCTTCTATTAAAGTAGGATAAAATCTCGCTCCTCCTTTCGCTAAGCGATACCAAATTTTATTGCGGCGCTGGGAAGCCCATGGACAAACAATCCCGGCCGCGGCATCCGTTGCTTGGCCTTTGTCACCCCTGTCTATTAACGTTACAGCAGCTCCTTCTTTTGCTAAGTGATAAGCAGTAGATGCTCCTAATATTCCGGCTCCAACAATGATGTATGATTTCATAAAAAACACCTTTTCTATTTTTTGTTTTTCCATCATAAGAATAGCATATGATTAAGCATTTGCGAAAAGAAACAAGACAATAGTTACCAAAAAGTATCTATGGAACTTTTAAGTATCTATGGCACTTTAAAGTGCGTACTTTTTTTAATGATTCATATATTCCATAATAACATTTGCCAGCTGGTTTTCACCACACTCTTTCAGTTATACAGAAATCATAACGATTAGGAGGTCAATCTTATGGTTGCGAAAAATTTACAGGATACAACAACTTTACATAACGGTGTAAAAATGCCTTGGTTTGGTATCGGGGTATTTAAAGTAGAAGAAGGCCCTGAGTTAGTTCATGCTGTAAAAACAGCTATTAAACATGGTTATCGTAGTGTTGATACAGCCGCTATTTATGGAAATGAAAAGGGAGTCGGACAAGGGATTCGTGAAGGGATTAAAGAAGCTGGTATTTCTAGAGAAGATCTATTTGTGACATCGAAAGTTTGGAATACCGATTTAGGATATGAATCTACAATCGCAGCCTATGAAACGAGCTTAAATAAACTTGGTTTAGAGTATCTAGATTTATACCTCATTCACTGGCCTGTCGAAGGTAAGTATAAAGATGCATGGAGAGCCTTAGAGACTCTTTATAAAGAAGGACGAGTAAAAGCGATTGGGGTAAGTAATTTTCAAATCCATCATCTTGAAGACTTGATGAAAGACGCAGAAATTAAACCAATGGTGAACCAAGTGGAGTACCATCCACGTTTAACCCAAAAAGAACTTCATTCGTTTTGTAAGGAACATGGAATTCAGCTTGAAGCTTGGTCTCCATTAATGCAAGGTCAATTACTAGATAATGAGGTTTTACAAGAGATCGCAAAGAAGTATAACAAATCGGTTGCTCAAGTTATTTTACGTTGGGACTTACAAAATGGTGTTGTAACCATTCCAAAAACGACAAAAGAACATCGAATTGTTGAAAACGCATCGGTATTTGATTTTGAGTTAACGGAAGAAGATATGAAACGGATTGATGACCTGAATCAGAATCATCGAGTCGGTCCAGACCCAGATAATTTTGACTTTTAATAAAAAGTTGAAGGGTTAACTTATTTTACTTAAATAGGCAGAGTTTTGGAATCCTTTGAATAACTAAGACGGAAGGGAATAAGAATCCCCCTCTTTTACTGGCGTTAGCCGGTAAAAGAGGGGGAAATTCAATATACAAAACTTTTTTACGGCTTAAAAAGAGAGTAATGAAAAAATTCATTTAAACCATTGCTTTTTCATAGATTAATTGATGACACGTACTGCTTTCACCAAGCGCTCTTTCCAATAAGAAGAACCAATTGATGCATAAGAAACGCCTTTGGAAGTTGAAACATTTAACATTTGGCCGTTCCCCGCATAAATTCCAACGTGATTGATCGTTCCATTGAAGTCTGTATCAAAGAAGACTAAATCTGCTTTCTGAAGACGATTGAAAGAAACCGGTGTGCCCACTTGTGATTGTGCTGCTGAATTGCGTGGCAAAGAAATTCCAGCTTCACTAAATACCCGCATAGTAAAGGATGAGCAATCAAATGCATCTGTGCGAGATGGACTAGCACCATATAAATATTTAGCACCTAAATATTTTTCTCCAATTTGAATGATCCGATCAGCCAAAGAAGAATTCACAGCTTTTGTGCTATTTTCGGAAGGAGTGGCAGATACCGTTGAAACCGAAGATGTCGTTTGCTTTTGAACAGGAGTTGTAACCGATCCAGATAAATAAATGGTTTGACCGACCTTAATAAAATTTGGATTAGAAATTTCGGGATTCATCTTTAACAACGCATCAACAGTCGTATTAAATTGCTTTGCAATTTTACTTAAGGTATCACCAGATTTCACTACATATGTATCTTTTTTTTCGTCAACTTTTAATATTTGGCCAGGAAAAATCAGATCAGAAGTTAAATGATTCATTTGTTTTAATGTTTCTACAGTCGTGTTGTATTTTTTCGATATTCCCCAAAGCGTATCGCCTTTTTGGACGGTATAATTACTAGCGAAAGCAGTTTGGCCTGCTAATAAAGAACTTATAATTGTACCTGTAAGAATAAATGATTTTTTCATGTTGTGCCCCCCAGGTGTATTTTGGATATTTCTCTCTATTTTTCTATTAACACCAATCATTATATTTAAAAAAAATAGATAATCTATAACAAAAAGAATAAGAATTGGTTACAAATATATTACGGTTATATTACAAATGAAAAATTTCGTTCGCAGTATCTTTTTCTCGTATTATTTTTTTTGGATTGAATAGAAATTTTATTATTTTAGCCAAGAGACATTCACCTCTAACCGGAGCGTAAGTGGTGGATGAATTGTGCAGAAACCTATTGAAAAAAACTCTTATTTTTGAAAATAGAAATGAAAAGAGAAGGATCGGATCCCCTACAGGTAGACCGGAAAAAAGAGGGCACTTCATAATGATGTTCTTTAGAGTCTACTTGAGAGGGGATTTTTTATGGATAAGAAAGGACAATCTTTTCACTCCTATCCTAGAAGCCATTTGTTTGAAATTTGAGGAGGGCTGGTTATACAGGCAGCTCCGCAAACATTTTTCCAGTTTAGAAAAGGAAAAAAATATGAACTAAAACGAACAAAGGTAACATATATTGAACATATAACGATGTTAAAAATGAACAAAAATAAAAATGAAAGGTTGAAACAGATGTTGCTTTTTGAACGCCGTCAATGGATTGAAAAGCAAGTAATTACTAAAGGAAAAGTAGATATTGAGGAGCTTTCGAAGCAATTAAATGTTTCAAGTATGACCATTCGGCGTGATTTAGCTGAGCTTGAGAAAGCCGGAAAAGCCATTCGTATTCATGGCGGAGCTGTATCGCCAAAATCGTTTATTTGGGAAACTCCTTACGCATCAAAAAAAGAAAAAAATATCCAAGAGAAACAGATGATTGCCAAAAAAGCGATTACCCTCATTCCTGAAAATGCAAGCATTCTTTTAGACTCAGGTACAACGACAATGGAGGTTGCCAGGCTAATCAAAGACAGAGACGATTTAACCGTTATCACAAATGATATTAAAATAGCTGCTGAATTAATTGATAGCAAATTGAAAGTGATTGTGACAGGAGGTGAATTGCAAAACAGGGTGGGGGCTTTATACGGCTGGCCGACACAAGAAATGTTGAAAAATATTCACGTGGACATTTTTTTCTTAGGAGCACATGCCGTTGATATTGATTCAGGCGTGACAGCTCCAACCTTCGAAAAAGCGTTAATTAAGAAACTCATGATCCAAGCGGCTAAAACAACATGGCTGCTTGCAGATTCAAGCAAATTTGATAAAAAAGCTTTTTCGTCTGTTTGTCCAATTAAAAGTTTAGAAGGAATTATAACGGACGCAAAATTAGATATTCTTGATAGAAAAAAATATGAAGAACAGACAGTGCTGCTTTTGGGAGAGGGGGAATCATCATGAAAGTAGGGGTAATCGCAGATGATTTAACAGGAGCAAACGCAACAGGTGTGAGGCTGGCAAAACAAGGCTTTACAACTGCTACTGTTGTACACAATGTACCATTACCAGCATCAGATAAATATGACGCGATATGTATAGATACAGACAGCAGATATGCCAAAAAAGAAATTGCTGTGAATCGCGTGAAAGAAGCTATGGATAGCTTTAAACGATGGAAGGTAAAGGTATTTTGCAAAAGAATTGACAGCACTATTCGCGGAAACATAGGGGTAGAGATTGACACTGTGTTGAATGAACTTGGCGAAAATTCCATTGCCGTTGTGGTTCCATCTTTTCCGGATTCGGGAAGAGTCATAATCGGTGGGTACCTATTAGTAGAAGGAACACCTGTTCAAGAAACCGACGTAGCAAGGGATCCGGTAATACCAATCAAAAAGTCGTTTGTACCGGCCATCATTGAAGAGCAAAGTCAGTATCCTGTCACACATATTGGCTTAGATATTGTTTTATCTGGAATAGAAGCCATAACAAAAGGATTGAAAACAAAGTTAGAAGGAGGAAAAAGAATTATTGTTTTTGACGCTGTAAATGATGAACAAATTGAAGCCATTGCCGTAGCGATGACGAACATTCATGATAAAATCATGGTTCCTGTCGATCCGGGTCCGTTGACGTCTTTTTATTCAAAAGCATATTTACAGCAAGTGGTAAGTGAACCAAAACTGTTAGTTACGGTTGGCAGTGTAACTTCCCTAACTGGCCAACAGCTTCAATATTTATTTGAGAAAACAAAAGCGACTCCGGTGTATGTTGATCCTGAAAAACTCGCTAGTTACAGTGAAACTTGGCAAAAGGAAATAGACCGTGCCGTAGATGCAGGGTTAGATTCATTAAAAACAGAAAACATTTTAATCGTTACTACATACCATCCGGGTCATAAATTGATTAACTTGAAAGCGCTGTCAGAAATTGAACATGTCACCGAAGATGCATTAGCCAAGCGTATTACAGATGGTCTTGCGGTGATAAGCCGGAAAATTATTGAACAGTCTGAATATCCAATTGCCGGATGCTTCTCAAGCGGAGGAGATGTAACAGCCTCTCTTTGTGCGGTCGGGCGTGCAAACGGAATTGAGCTGGAAGATGAAGTTCTTCCACTAGCAGCGTACGGACACTTTATTGGTGGATATTTTGATGGGCTTCCCATCGTAACTAAGGGAGGTATGATAGGAGATAAAAGAGCTATTTACAAAAGTGTGAGATTTTTACAAACAAAAATTTCCAAATCCAAAAGGAGTGTTTTACATGGTAAATCAAGCTAAAAATATCATCGCTATCCCAATGGGAGATCCAGCTGGTATAGGTCCTGAAATTACGGTAAAAGCATTAGATAAACCGGAAATCTATGAGGTTTGTTCACCACTTGTCATTGGTCATTCAGAAGTGTTAAAACATGCAATGAAATTTACAAATACGTTTCTTGAAATGAACGAAATCAATGATCCATCTGAAGGGATATACGAACATGGAACAATAGATGTGATTTCATTAGACAATCTAGATGTCGATCAACTTGAAATGGGTAAGGTTCAAGCGCAATGCGGGAAGGCGGCCTACGAATATATCGAAAAATCAGTTGCGTTAGCTCTAGAAGGAAAAGTCACTGCTCTAGCAACAACCCCAATTAACAAAGAATCATTAAAAGCAGCAAAGGTCCCATTTATCGGGCATACTGAAATTTTAGCGGAGCTGACCAAATCAGATGATCCGTTAACCATGTTTGAAGTGTTAAATATGCGTATTTTCTTCTTAACGAGACATTTATCTTTAAAAGATGCGATCGCTGCGATTACAAAAGATAGAGTATGTGATTATTTAATTCGTTGTGATAAAGCATTACAACAACTTGGAGTGGAAAATCGAAAAATCGCAGTTGCAGCATTAAACCCACATGGTGGTGAAAATGGTTTGTTTGGTTATGAAGAGATCGATGAAATCAGACCAGGAATTGAAGCGGCCATTGAAAAAGGGATTGATGCGGTTGGACCTGTTCCTGCTGATTCTGTATTCCATCATGCACTGAACGGCAGATATGCTGCGGTATTATCTCTTTATCATGACCAAGGACATATTGCAGCCAAAATGACCGATTTTGAAAGAACGATTTCGGTGACAAATGGTCTTCCATTTTTACGAACATCTGTCGATCACGGAACTGCTTTTGATATTGCGGGTAAAGGAATTGCAAGCAGTGTCAGTATGGAAGAATGTATTAAGCTAGCGGCAAAGTATTCAAAACATTTCCAAAATCAAAAAGTATAAATGCTGAATGACTGTTTTAATAAAAACGGGTTCTTAGTAGTGTGAGAATTAACGATGTTCATAGGGGAGGAAAGGGATTTTACCATACTATAAGGGGAGGAATTTTTGTGGGGGCATCGAAATGGCTTAGAATTATTCCGGTTGCGTTTATTATGTATATGTTGGCTTATATCGATCGTATTAATGTAGGAATTTTAATGCCTTATATACAAGAGGATTTAAAGATTAATGCTTCAGCAGCAGGGGATATTGCAGGAATATTCTTTGTCGGGTATTTAATTTTCCAAATTCCTGGGGGGATACTTGCTGCTAAATGGTCAGCGAAAAAAACGATTTTTATTCTTATGTTGCTATGGGGAATATGTGCAACAGCTGCTGGTTTTGTTCAGACAGAGGGACAACTGAAAGCTGTAAGGTTTGCTCTTGGAGTAGCTGAAGGAGGAGTTTGGCCAGCCGTTCTTGTATTATTAGCAAATTGGTTTACCATTAAAGAACGTGCACGCGCCAATGCCTTTTGGATGGCATGTTTACCAGTTTCAGCTATGTTAATGGCCCCTTTATCTGGATTTTTGTTAAAATTTTTCGATTGGAAGATGGTTCTTATCATTCAAGGTATACCACCTATTATCTGGGCTTTTGTATGGTATGCAATGATAAAAGATAAACCTTCAGATGCAAGATGGATGAAGCAAGAAGAAAAAGAGAAATTATTAACGGAACTAGCAGCAGAACAAAATAAAAACGTTCAATCAGAGGGATATATGGCTGCTTTTAAGAATAAGACGGTTTGGGGACTGGTTATCATGTATTTTCTATGGATGACCGGATTCTATGGTTATACTTTATGGGTACCAAGTGTAGTTGGAACATTTACAAAAGATCCTGTTACGTTAGGGTGGTTAACAGCAATTCCTTTTACTTGTGCATTGATTGGAATGTTAATAAATTCATATTGGTCAGATAAGAGAATGAACCGTGTTCAACATGTTGCTATTCCTTTAGTAATTGCTTCCATTAGTATGATTATAGGACAATTTGTAACGTTACCAGTTCTTCAAATGGTTTTATTATCCATTACGGCTATAGGTGTATATGCTCCATATGGACCTCTCTGGGCGATCCCAACAGCTATTATTCCAGCCGGAGTTGTCGGTGCAGCTCTTGGTTTGCAGAATGCGATTGGTAATCTAGGAGGATATAACGGACCAAAATTTTTTGGCGTATTAACAGACATGACAGGTAATTATCATGCCGGATTTTATTTTTTAGCTGCTGCACTATTTTTAGCTGCTATCATGACTTTCATTTTAGGAAAATTTATGACAAGTAATGAAGATTCGAGGTTGAAATCAGCTAATTGAAAAATGCATTTCATAACTTAAAAGGGGATCATATTATTCATTATCTAAACCGTTTCTTTTTCTGGACATACTCGCTTTTATCTTTATATGTTGTATTGTTTTAAGTAGTTGTGGTGATTTTTTTGAGATTATATTGGAATTCTCGCTCACCGTGAAGGAAGATTCCCTTGCTGACTTCCTTCACGGTATCTATGACCAGTTTGAGACTGATTTGGTAAGAAACCCTTTCTCATTTTTTAAGACTCAGGTAAATGATCACCTGGTTGGAGGATTGGCACTTCGATACTCACGGTATGTGTATATTTCAATCCCATTCCTGTATTAAGAACAACAACTCTTTCTCCCTTGCGAATCCATCCTCTCTCGCGCAGGCGACGGGCAGCTAGAAATGCCGCAGCCCCTTCCGGACAAATAAAAGCCCCCTCGAGACTAGCAACGTTTCGTTGCTCATTCATAATGGCATCGTCTTCTACAGCAATTGCGCATCCATCTGTCTTGTACAGAGCATCCAATACGAGGAAGTCCCCCAAAGCTTTCGGCACATTAATCCCGAAAGCAACAGTCGAAGAATTTGGCCAGAATTCCGATACCTGTTTCTTTTCGTCCCAGGCTTTTACAATTGGAGCACAGTTTTGCGCCTGTACAGCCACCAGCCTTGGCATCTTTCCTTGCACCCATCCAAGATCCTGCAATTCTTTCAGTGCTTTATAAATCCCTATTAGCCCGACACCCCCTCCAGTCGGATATAAAATCACATCAGGGAGTTCCCAGGAGAATTGCTCCGCTATCTCCAATCCCATCGTTTTCTTGCCTTCAATACGGTAAGGCTCTTTGAGGGTAGAGGCGTCATACAAGTTTCGCTGCTGGATTGCTTTGCTGACTATGGCTCCTGCATCGCTGATTAAACCGTTTACCAAGTAAAGATCGGCTCCAGCGATGGCGCATTCGTTCCTTGTAATCGTAGGAGCATCCACTGGCATGACAACAGTCGCTTGAATCCCTGCCCTAGCTGCATAAAGGGACCATGCTGCTCCTGCATTTCCATTCGTCGGCATAGCCAACTTTTTGACTCCCAGTTCTTTTGCTTTTGATATGCCAACGGCTGCTCCTCTCGCTTTAAAGGTTCCTGTCGGAATCACCCCTTCGTCCTTCATATATAACTGCTCGATATCCATGTCTTTACCAAGTCGAGGCATAGGAAGAAGCGGTGTCATGCCTTCTCCTAAAGAAACGATATGCTCAGGATTTTCTACGGGTAATAATTCGTGGTACCGCCATAAGTTAGGCTCTCGGTTTGCGATCATTTCAGGAGTTAGGTCTTTATGTAATGCGTCAAGATTGTATGCGACAAGCAGAGGCGAACCGCACTCACATAGCTGATGCTTTTGATTTGTGTCATATGTTTTTTGACACTTCGGACAGTGTAAATGGGATACATAACTAAATGGCATGATACACTTTCTCCTTCGGTTTATTTATGTAAATAAAATTCTTCTAATCTTGCTTTTTTCAAGAATAGACGCTTATCAAAGGAAAGGTTGCTGAGCGTTCCTTTATTTCTATCATGAGATTACAAATTTTATATTTTTTAGAACGTAGAACGTGTTACAAAGCACATCATTCATGTATAAATGAACATAAACAGCTATCTAAATTGGCTTACTGGCTTGTAATAAAGATTTATTCTATTGATTTCATTCCGTTAAATCTTGATGTCTTGGAGAAGGAGTTCTGTATAACTACTTTTCTTTTTCCTATATGATTAATTTAACATAAAAACATATAAAACAGATAATTCATACTTGAATAGTATGTTTTTTGTTCGTAATCATATCATCATATTTATTGACTGTCAATATCTGAATGAAAAGGTTGTTATTGGACGGATTGACTAACACAGTAAATGACTAAAGCCCCGACCTAACTCGTTTTTCAAGGCGACTTTACTAGTAAAAAACTTTTTGAGTCTGTTTGTGATTCAATCGATGGTATGTTCTTTCTTCTGAAGGATAATTGGCGAATAAAAAAATCCTTATTGGCATATTTCTTTTTCAAAAGTAAATCACAATTTTGTATCGCACAAATTCAAAAAAAGGAATGAAAGCGTATCCATGGAATTGTTTACTAATGCTACAATGAACGTAAAGAAAGGAGGGATACCATGATGCTTGATGTCAGAAGTATCCATCTCTTAAGAGAGGTGATGCAGAATCCGAATATTAGTAGTAAAGAATTAGAAAAGAAATATCAGTTAAGTCGTAGACAGATTGGATACAGCTTCGAAAAAATAAATTTATGGTTAAAAAGTAAAAATATACCTAAAATTGAACGAACGAATAATGGTTACTTTCTTATCGATAAAAGTTTAAAATCTAAACTTGGTCTTGAAGAAGAATTTAGAGATGAGGATTTAAGCGAGTTATCCAAAATGCAACGAGTAAACATAATTTTGCTCATGTTATTAAGCAAAAATGAAGAACTTTCATTAGCTCATTTTACGAGTGAATTAAAAGTAAGCAAAAATACCGTGATGGATGACTTGAAAAAAGTAAAGAAAATGGCTAATCATTCTGGCCTTGAGCTTCGGTACTCGCGAAAACATGGATATCTAATAGAAGGAAAAGAGTTCAACATTCGCAAGTTATTGATATCCACAATAGACAAGGTTTTGAAAATGGATCGAGGAATCGAAAGAGTAAGACGAATTACTCAGTTATCAGATAAAGAAATAATGGAATTTAGAAGAAAGATTGAACAGGTGGAAAAATCATTAAATTTGAAGTTTACCGACGAAAAGATTGAAATCATGCCTTATATTTTACTTCTTATGTTAAGAAGAATTAAGCAAGGGATGCAAATTGGATCATTTTATATCAATTATAAAGAAATTTCGGATACAAAAGAGTATTTGGCTACTGAGGAAATTCTTCATGATGTTAAAGATGTTCCAGAAGAAGAGCGTCTCTTTATCACGCTACATTTACTCACAACGAATGTACATTGGTCAGAAGGATTGACAGAAGCAACGATTCCCAATTTAGTGCAAGCGTTGGATGAAATGCTTGTACTTTTTGAAAAAAATACATGCATTTTTTTGAAAGAGAGAGATCAGCTACTTCATAAGTTGCTTCTTCATATGAAACCAGCATATTACCGGATTAAGTATCACTTAACAGAAGCTAATGATATGTATGAAATGGTTAACCAAGACTTTAAAGAGCTTCATCATTTAGTGAAAAAGTCTATTCAACCATTGATTGACTTAATTGGATGTGAAATTCCAGAAAGCGAAGTCGTTTACTTAACGATATTAATCGGGGGATGGCTTACAAGGCAAGGAGAAAATATAAGTAAAAGAATGAAAGCAGTAGTTGTTTGTCCTAAAGGAGTTTCCATTTCCCGATTAATGTTCAGTACGTTAAGAGAATTGTTTCCAGAGTTTATATTTCTAGATTCATTATCAATTAGGGAATTCCAAGAGTATTCAATGGACTACGACATTGTTTTTGCACCAGTGTTTTTAGAAACAAAGAAAAAATTTTTTCTCGTGAATTCCTTTCTCGGATACGAAGAGAAAAAAAGATTACGTAAACAAGTAATGCTCGAATTATATGGATATGTGCCAAATGAATTAAACATAGAGGATATATTAGAAATTGTCGAAAAGCATTGTGTAATAAAGGATAGAAAAAACTTATCAAAACAGTTATTGGAGTACATTAATCAAAATCAGACAGCGGAGTTTAGCTACGGATTTAGTATAAAAAATCCAAATTTATATGAATTAATAACGCCTTCGATGATTACTTTGCGCCACTCGGTTCATTCTTGGGAGGAGGCGATTGAACTTGCCTCACAGCCATTATTAAAGAGGAATCATATTACAAAGCATTATATAGAGGCCATGATTCAGCGCTGTCATTATGATCCATATATTGTCATTGCTCCAAATACCGCGATCCCTCATGCTGCACCAGATGAAGGAGTAAACGAGATTTCAATGAGTTTGCTTCGGTTAAGGAGAGGAGTAACCTTTGCGACGGATTATTCGATACAGTTAGTGATTATTATCGCAGCGTTAGATAAAGATCGTCATCTTCGTGCCCTTACGCAGTTAATGAGGCTAGTAAGGAATGATCAAGATCGTCAGCAAATGATAAATGCAAAATCTGTTTATGAGATACACGAAATCATCAAAAAATATGCCGTTGATCAATAAATGTGCGTTTGAAAATATTGAGGTGAAAAATAGGTGTGTGAAATATACTTTGATGAATCATTAATTTTGAAGGACATAGATGTAAATAGTAGAGAAGAATTATTAAGAACAATGGCTACCAATCTGTTTAGAAAAGGATTAGTAAAAGAAAGTTTTATCGAAGCGGTTATTGAGAGAGAAAAAAATTTTGCTACGGGTCTACCTACAAGTAGCATATCTGTTGCGATCCCTCATACAGATTCAGAGCATGTCAATAAAAAAGCAATAAGTGTAGCGATATTAAAAGAACCAGTGAATTTTGGGGTTATGGGAGAGATCAACGTAGAAACTCCTGTTCAAATCGTCTTTATGCTTGCCATCGATAAGAAAGACTCTCATCTCGTTCTTCTTCAGAAACTAATGGAAATCTTTCAAAACGCAGAGGAATTGCAGTTTCTAATATTAGAAGAAAATAAGACAAACATAAAAAAACGCTTAACTAACCATTTACAAATACGATAAAAGGGGAGATTGACATGAAGAAAAAACAAGTATTAGTGGCATGCGGAGCAGGGATTGCCACATCTACAATTGTGAATAAGGAAATCGAAGAGATTTGCAAAGAAAACAATATTGAATGCGACATTGTTCAAATTAAAATCACTGAAGTAGGTTCATATGTCGATACAGCCGATCTATTAATTAGCACAACGATTGTTCAAACGGAATACCCGTTCCCAGTCATCAATGCACGAGCGTTTTTAACGGGAATTGGATTAGATGAAGTAAAAAAAGAAATATTGGAACAGTTAAAAAAATAATCTAGAGAATTTGATATAACACAATTTGGATTCCGTGATTTCCACATGGAATCCAAAAGTTCATCTTCGGAGGGGTTTAAAACGATGAAGGAATTTGTTCATGCGTTGCAATCATTTTTAGGTTTAGGTGCAACTGTTATTTTGCCAATTGCTATTTTCTTACTTGGTTTGCTATTTGGTCAAAAACCTGGAAAAGCTTTTAGAGCGGGTTTAACGATAGGTGTGGCATTCGTTGGAATTTTCTTAGTGGTAGATTTACTCGTAAGCAACTTAGGTCCAGCGGCCCAGGGGATGGTTGAGAGATTTGGAATTCAATTACATGTAATTGATGTTGGTTGGCCAGCAGCAGCTTCTATTTCGTGGGCTTCTCCCGTTGCGGCATTTATTATACCGCTTGGGTTACTAGTAAATGTTTTAATGCTGATCACCAAAACAACGAAAACAATGAACGTGGATATTTGGAATTTTTGGCATTATACGTTCATGGGGGCCATTGTTTATGCTTTATCAGGCAGTATCATTCAAGGATTAATTGCTGCGCTTTTATTCCAAATTGTATGTTTAAAAATTGCCGATTGGACAGCTCCGATGTTAGAGAATTACTTTGGATTGCCAGGAATATCGGTTGCTACCGGAAGTACGGTTTCTTATGCCGTTCTTGGAATTCCACTGGTGAAATTGATGCAAAAGATTCCTATCATTAAAAACTTAAATGCTGATCCTGAAACAATCCAAAAAAGATTCGGAATATTCGGGGAACCAATTTTTATGGGGCTCATTCTTGGTTTAGCTTTAGGTTTACTTGCCGGTTATTCCGTTGGCGATACGATTAAAATTGGTATGTCAATGGCAGCCGTTATGGTTCTTATGCCTAGAATGGTGAAAATTTTAATGGAAGGGCTTATGCCTATTTCGGAATCAGCACGTCAATTGCTTCAAAAGAAATTTGGTGCTCAAAACATTTATATTGGACTTGATGCGGCTGTTGCCATTGGTCATCCAGCCGTTATTTCAACAGCGTTAATTCTCGTTCCGATCACAGTGGTTTTAGCTGTAATTTTACCAGGTAATAATGTGCTTCCATTCGGTGACTTAGCAACGATTCCCTTTATTGTTGCATTTATAGTTGGCGCTTCACGAGGGAATATTGTTCATTCTGTGATTGTTGGCACCGTTATGATTGCTTTATCCCTTTACATGGCCACAGATCTTGCGGATCTTCATACACAAATGGCTATAGATGCTAAATTCCATATGCCTGAAGGAGCAAGCGAAATATCTAGTATCGACCAAGGTGGTAACTTCATTAACTACGTAATCTATAAGTTTTTTGCTTTAATCAATTAATCTTTTTCATCGTATATCCAAAATGGAGAGGAGGACGTAAAATGAAAGCTTTAGTCAAAAAAGAACTAGGATTTGGCAATCTAGAGATTGTAGATGTGGAAGAACCGAAAGTAGGCAAAGACCAAGTTAAAATATTAGTGAAATATAGTGGGATATGTGGCACCGATATTCATACGTATGAAGGACATTATAAAGTGAAGGCGCCTGTTATTTTAGGGCATGAATTTTCAGGGGAAATAGTAGAAGTCGGTGAAAATGTGACAGAATTTAAACCAGGAGACAGAGTAACGTCAGAAACGACTTTTTACATTTGTGGAACATGCATTTACTGTCGATTAGGAGATTACAATTTATGTAGCAGTAGAAAGGGATTAGGAACACAACAAAATGGTAGCTTTGCTAAGTATGTAATTGCTAGAAAAGAAAGCATTCATAAGCTTCCTGAACATGTAGATTATGTATCGGCTGCTATGACTGAGCCACTTGCATGTGCGCACCATGCAGTTGCGAAAGCGACCATTAAGGAAGGAGATGTTGTTGTTGTTTTAGGTCCTGGACCAATTGGGTTGCTTACGGCTCAAATAGTAAAAACGTATGGAGCGACCGTTATCATTACTGGATTGTCTACGGATCAACTTCGTCTAGAAAAGGCGAAAGAATTAGGAATGGATTATGCTGTTAATATTCAAGAAGAAGACATAAGCAGTGTTGTAAAAAGCTTAACAGATGGGTACGGTGCTGATGTTGTTTTTGAATGCACAGGGGCTGTTTCAGCGGTGAATATGGGGCTAGATTTATTGAAAAAGAAAGGGCAATTTATACAGGTAGGTATTTTTGCAAAATCTGAGATTCCTATTGACTCGGAAAAGATTATTCAAAAAGAAATCACGATGGTCGGATCGAGAAGTCAAAAACCGAGTGACTGGGAACCGGTATTAGCATTAATGAATGAAAAGAAAGTGAATGCCAAAGCGCTTGTTACGCATCAATTTAGTATTGCCCAATGGGATGAAGCGTACAAGGTAATTAAAAGTGGAGAAGCCATTAAAGTGTTGTTAACACCTATCGATTAATGGAAACAACAGTAGTGTCTTTGAATATCAATGACGGGATATATGAAATCCAAACAGATATGTATAAAGGAATCGTCATTTTTATAGCTGTCTAGGAGTTAAATGAGAAGGGGAGGCGGGCGGCATTTATGATTGAAAAGATTCTTGATGTTGTACTTGGACCGTATGGGAGAATGGTGGGGGATTTTTATGTTCAACATCAGATGCTGATGAATACTATTGTTGTAGGTTTAGCATTAGCCTCTAAATTTTATTTAAAACATAAAATATCTACCCAATCCAATCTTTCTGTTAAGACGACAGGAGGTAAGGAACGATAAACAGAAAGGATGTAAAAGGTAATGAAGGCATTAACGTTGCATGGAAAAAGAGATTTACGATACGTAGAGTTAGAGGAACCAGTTATTGAGAAAAGTGATGAAGTGATAATCAAAGTAAAAGCGGCAGGTATTTGTGGTTCTGACTTATCAAGATATGCCAAGTTAGGCCCTTATGTTGAAGGAATGATATGGGGACATGAGTTCAGCGGTGAAGTCGTTGCGATCGGATCTGACGTCAGCCATGTTAAAATCGGTGACCGTGTGGCAGGATGTCCGACACTTTATTGTGGAAAGTGTGATAGTTGTAAAAAAGGATTGCTGTCGCAATGTGAAAAATTAACCGTAATTGGAGCTAGGCATCCTGGAGCGTTTGCCGAGTATGTAAAGCTCCCTGTAGAAAATGTACTCCCTATACCCGAAACGATTGATTTTGATACTGCTGCATTTATAGAGCCATCAGCTGTAGTGGCACATGGGTTTTACCGAACTACCATACAGCCTGGCGCGGATGTTGCCGTAATGGGATGTGGAAGTATTGGATTATTAGCTATTCAGTGGGCTAAAATTTTCGGTGCTAGTAAGGTGTATGCAATCGACATTGATCATAAGAAATTAAACATGGCAAAAGAAGTCGGTGCAGATGCTGTTATCCATTCAGTAGAAAAATCGGCTTATGAACAGTTAATGGAATTAACGCATGGAAATGGGGTTGATTTAGTCATTGAGTCAGCTGGTTCTCCTGTTACATCTGCTCAAGTGTTTGCGCTAGCGAAAAAAAGAGGGCAAGTCTTGTTTTTGGGTATCCCCTACTCAGACGTAAACATCGAACGATTTTATTTCGAAAAAATCGTAAGAAATGAGTTAACTGTACTAGGATCTTGGAATGCGATCTCAGCTCCATTTCCAGGTAAAGAGTGGAGTACAACCATTCAATGCATGGACAAGGGACAAATTAATGTAAAACCATTCATCACTCATCGTGTTTCTCTTATAGAGGGACCAGAAATTTTTGAAAAAATCATAAACAAAAACGGATTTTTCGGAAAGGTTCTCTTCTATCCAGAAATATCATAATAAATAGTTATTAATAATCGAACTGACCATCGCTAGTAGGAACAAATCGTTCAATAATTAGTGATAAGATCAATCAAGAATCCTAGTAGAAGCAGTCCAGCAATAGTATCATTCATCCCATCTTCTCGCCTCCAGCTTTTATTTTATTATATTTTCTCACGCCATTGATCAATCATTCCATTTCTTTTTAAGAATCATTTAAACTTAGATTTCGAACAGAAAGTTCTAAGTTAATAGAGATTTTATCCAGGCAGCTACCTTTTTTCTTTTGAGATGTTTTTAAGATGAATCCTTGACTGCATAAACACCTTACACTACAATGATTAGTGTGAGGTGTTTCTATGATGAAAATACAAAAATTCAAATTTCATGAGAGGGGTTTGAACCGCTTTTTTGGTCCGCTTGAAGCAAAGATTATGGATGTTTTGTGGAACGGTGCGGAAATGACTATTAAAGATGTTCAACAGGTGTTAGAGAGAGAAAAGCCTGTTAATTTTAATACGGTTATGACAGTAATGAATCGTTTAGTCGAAAAGGGAATTCTGCAAAAAAGAGTAGAAGGTAGAACATCTTTATATCAACCTGTTCTTTCAAAAGAAGAGTTTTTTGACATACAATCAAAAGAATTGACTCATGAGCTCATTGACGAATTCGGTTCTCTTGTTGTGAATCATATGCTGGACGCTTTAGAAGAAGTCGATCATGAGCTTATTGAAAAGCTGGAACAAAAAATAAAAGAATTAAAAAAGGAAAGATAATGTATGTCGAAAAATCCGTCAAAAGTAATTTTTATAACGTGTACATTTATTGCAGGAACTATTCTTTTTCAAATGGGAATGTACATACTGTATGTTTTGTTGGACTGGGACCTAAAGTTTAACCTTATTCAAGTATGCCACAGTGTGGCGAGGTCTCTTGGACTATCTTCCATTGAATATATGTTAGATGCTCTAGTTTTTTATACTGTATTTTTATCTATCTGGAAGATTGGAAAGCAGCTTTTTACAGCTAACAAAATTTATAAAAGGCTTGCTATATACCGACACGAACAGCTGACTCAAGAAATTAATCGTAAATACAACGAGGGAAATCAAGATTTTACGGTAATATCTTGCTCTGCTCCAATCGCGGTTACAATGGGATTTCGAAATCCCAAAATGATACTTTCAACAGGTCTGGTGAATCTTCTGGATAACAATGAGTTAGAGGCGGTCATTTATCACGAGTTGTATCATAAAAAACATAGGGATCCTTTAAAAATATTTTTATTATCCCTGTTTGCATCGATTATGTGGTATATTCCGATTTTAAAGTGGCTTCACCAAAAGTATAAAATCGTAAGAGAAGTTTTGGCTGATCACTATGCCATCAATAGGCAGGGAACTTCAGTAGATTTAGGCAGTGCCTTATTAAAGATGCTGAAAACAGGAAATCGAGCAAACATGCCTTTTTCATATGTCTCGTTTGCAGATACATCAATCAATTACAGGATTAAATATATACTTGATCCTCAAACCGAAATTCCTTTAAAGCTTCCGTTTATGCTAACCATTACATCCATCTATGTATTTTTAATGTTATGTATCTTGTTTCTCATTACTTTAATTTAAATTTTTTTAATGTGTTACACTACATAATGTAGTTTAATATAAATTTCTAATTGATCTTTATATAAAAGAGGAGGAAATAAAATTGATTAAAAACTTAGAATTAGGGTCTTTCATTATCCGTCTAGTGTTAGGTATAACTTTTTTGATTCATGGACTTACGAAATTTCAAGGCGGTATCGAAAATACGGCAGGCTTTTTTAGTAGCATAGGATTACCGGGATTTTTGGCTTATCTAGTAGGAGGAATTGAACTTATTGGTGGCATTCTTTTAATGCTTGGATTAGGGATACGGATCATTGCGGGTACCTTTGCCGCAATTATGGTAGGAGCGATCTTTACGGTAAAACTGAAGAGTGGTTTTGTTGGAGGGTATGAATTCGACTTGGCTTTGCTAGCTATGTCTTTACACCTTTTGTTAAGCAGTAATCAGTTCCTTGCGATGGATAATGTGTTCGTGCGTCGCGAATCCGAAAGTCAGAGTACGTAATTTTACCAATCTTTCATTATTATTTGTTCCGTTTCCAAACGAATAAACTTCTAGATTCTGTGTTGGAATTAGGAATTACCTTATGACTAAAAGTCATGGTCTTACAAAGTATATTAAAGGGGTGAATACATGACAAAGTCGAAGAAAAAATCAATATCTACATCCAATCAATCATCCAAATGGATTTTCTGGGTTGTTGGTTTATTTAGTGTATGTGTGCTCGGTTTCATTTTTTTAGGGAATTTACCTGAAAAGGAAGCAGCCATTGATTATGAAGGTCAGCCTTACTTAGGAAAAAAATCGGCTCCGGTTCAAATTGTCGAGTTCGGCGATTATAAATGCCCTGTTTGTAAGAACTTTAACAAATCATTCTTTCCTCTGATTAAGAAGGAATTCATTGATACGGGTAAAGCTAAATTTTATTTTATGAACTATTCGTTTATAAATGTTGACTCTATTCGTGCCGCTCAATTTGCAGAAGCGGTCTATCAAAAACTTGGAAACGATGCATTCTGGAAATTCCATGAACTTTTATATAGTAAGCAACCGGAAGATGCTAAATATGAGAAAATGGACATTTTTACGGAATCTTTCCTTGAAGACACTTTAAAAGAAGTTGCCAGCGATGAGGAAACGGAAAAAGTGGTGAGGGCCTTCCAAGAAAACCAGTCTAAAGACGCTTGGGATAAAGATATGTCTTATGTGAAAAAACTGGGAGTTACTGGGACACCCACATTATTTATTAATGGAAAAAAGTTTGAAGGAGAGACGATCGAGGATTTTAAAGAAATGGTAGAAGAAGCGGCAAAGGAGAATTCGTAACGATGAATAAGCCGTTCATTTTTGCTTGGATTACAGCCATCGTAGCTACATTAGGAAGCTTGTTTTTTAGCGAGGTTATGCACTTTGTCCCCTGTACTCTTTGTTGGTACCAGCGGATTTTAATGTACCCGTTGGCGATTTTACTTGCAATCGCCTTTTATCGTAACGATCAAGCCGTTTATAAGTATGTGCTTCCTTTTTCTATCATAGGAATGATCGTGTCAAGTTACCATTACGGCCTGCAAAAAATTCCTTTTCTAAAGAAATTTGAAATGTGTACAAGTGGAATTCCATGTTCGGGACAATATATTAACTGGTTAGGATTTATTACGATTCCGTTATTGGCATTCATTGCTTTTACTATTATTACGATCATGATGCTAATACTTCGGAAACAATCTTTAAAAAACAGATGAAATGAAGAAGGGTCTGATCCAAAAGTTTTATGTGTCTTTTGGAGTCAGACCCTTTCTTTTGATAAATAGGCTAGTTGTCAAGCCTTTGTAAAAATCGATTCCTGATACACTGTATATTTTATGAACGTCTAATGAAAAAGGGTCGGAAAGATAGAGTTTTTAATCACAGGAATTGTTTAGAGATGGGAAAAACGGCATTAACCAAAGACCGGAAGAGTGGTTTCTACTTTTCAACATAACATCTATTTTGTTACATTCAAAAGAACCTTATTTCACTTTATCTTTGTTTGGTAAAAAACTTTTTACATCGATGGTTAATATGTACGACGAAGGTCATGACGATGAAATTACGACACGAATTCAAATTATCGGCAGTTAATTGGTGGTCATTTAGGCTATGGATAAGTTTCATATAAGGACAGTACAACATACTAATAATTTAGGTATTTATTAAGATGAAGGAGGCGATTTTTTGAATGTATAATCAGCCACTGTATGTTTCATATATGAATCATTATCAGCAACCATATTATTATAATTTACAAAATTCTGGTTATGAATTATTTGATGAAATAAGAGATGTTGATGATGATGTGTATCGACCTGATGATGCTGAGGATGCTCCAACAACACCACCACCATCACAAATGCCATCCTTACCAGCAACGTTTTCTGCTACTGTACAGACTGAGCAAATGAGGACGCGGATGTGTAATTGTTTAGGTAAATGGGGATTCTTAGGATTAAGACTGCCAGGACCTCTCGGAAGGGATTTTTGGTTTTACCCAACTGAAATTAGAAAAAATGGAGTATCTGGATATATATGGAGGGGAGGGCGTCGCCGAAAAGTAAGTTACAGATATTCACAAATAAGAAACTTTATGTGTTTTGCTTAAAGGAATGGCCAGATAAATTATTTTTAAAGAAGAGGACATCCTTCTTCTTTTTATATCCTCTTGAATTAACATAAATATCTTATCAGCAATCAAAACCCCTCAGATTTCTAGAATTTGAGGGGTTTTCTGCAAAGATATAGAAATATAGAAAAACCTCCCTCCTTAGAAGCTAATCTAAGGAGATTAAAATCGATTTTAGAGTGTATACTATAACCATTCTTTTCGGAAGTTGCTCATCCCCTCCCCCTTGGTGCCCAAGGGGTTTCAGCTTATTGCCATATATCGTATATGCAGGATTTTATCCCTTGTTGATCCATCAATGTTTTCGTCCTCTGAAGAAGCTTGGTGGCTGCATAAAAAAAGGGTTTCATACAATAAGTCATTTGGTTTGGAGGTACAAAACTGAGGAATACAACAGCAAATTCAACTTGTTATCTCACATTAAATAGCAATAAAAAACCATAGTGGAATGAACATACAATGTGGTCATATTTTTACTTTTTCTATCTTGGCGAACCGCGTACTAATTCATTTTTAATAACTACAGCACACCGAACTAATTGTAAGGAAATAACATACCTATAAAGTTTATTTTTATACCTAATAAAAGAGGTGAAGAAAATTTATGGTTTCATATATGGATTACACATCTCCATCAACTCAATACACTTTTGACGTAAATAAAAGTCCCTTGTTCAAAAAAGATAACAAAAACTATATTAACATATTAGGTGTGAGACAGTTGAATACATTGGAAAATGTGTCTCTGCTAGACATTTTCCTAAGTGCTAATAATGTCGTAGAACCGCATTATCACCAAAATGCAGCCGAGCTAGTCTATTGTATTTCTGGTGCTGCTACTGTATCGATGCTGAACCCATTTACAAAACAAATTCTCAGTTATTCTATTACACCCGGACAAGTGGCAAACGTTCCAAGAGGTTGGTGGCATTATGAAGTAGCTGAAGTTGATAACACTCATCTTTTGGCCATTTTTGATGCACCAACTCCAGAAGTGATTTTAGGTTCTGACATCTTAACATTTACTCCTGCAAATATTATGTCGCATACCTATTGTCTCGATGAAAATCAATGGAAACAAGCAATTGCACCAGTTCAACCCACCACATATATAGGGCCATACAAGAACTGCGACAGAGCAAAGGAAAATATACCTCATCAATATTTAAATCAACAGTATCAACAGCGTCAATATATTCAACCACACCAACAACTCCCTTACATCCCTCAGTATCAGCAATATTGGGGCTAACAGATAAACCAGTACAACGATTGGCATGGAAAATCCATGTCTTTTTTGTGTCACCATTTGTGAAAGAAAAAGAACGATATTTCCCTGATAATGTTGTCATATGAAAGACGAGGGAGAAGAATCAGCGGCAACTTATAAAAATTCTTTTTCGCAGGAGTTGGTAGAAGCGATACGGCGCGAAGAAGAGAAAAGTGATTAAGCGAAATTTTATAAAAAGCCTCTTCAGGTTGCACTGGAGAGGTTTTCACGTTTTTGCTTTTATGTAAATCCAAAATGATAACGGAAAATGGTGAGCCAGTTGTTCTTAAAGTATGGGGTGAATAAAGTAAAACAACGTCTGAAACATATGAGATGAGTAATTATTTTGCGTAAGATAAGAAAATTACTTCAGGATAACAATGGAGTTTCTTTTCCAAAAAGAAATTTTGGAACAGAGCGGGGGAAGGTTTGGAAGGGTTGGAGTGCATGATATATGTGGGGCTTCATCGGTCCAGACCATACGTTGACAGGTTATCTACTATCATTGTTACAACTAGGACTTATCCTGTTACTGATGAAATAGCACTTGCAGTTGTGGAAATTATTTTTAATGATGTGTGCCTCGCGTGAAAGCACATTGAGGGATGAGAACGAATGGATTATGTCATGTTCTTAGTAGGGATTGCCTTCAATCATGTCGCTTTTTTATAAAATATATTGACTTAATAGTCAATATTTCTATATAATGGAGTTGACTCGTAAGTCAATTGATACAAAGCCGCCCAAAGGAGGGGAATGTATGAAAATTGTAGACATCAAGAATTTGACCAAGACTTATAAAAAGAACCGGGGAATTATTAACCTCACATTTTCGATTGAAGAAGGAGAAATTTTTGGGTTTATTGGTCCGAACGGAGCAGGGAAAAGCACAACCATTCGGACGCTTTTAAATTTCATTTATCCGACCAGCGGGAGTGCGACTATTTTCGGAAAAGATATCGTCAAACACTCAAAAGAAATCAGACAAAACGTGGGTTATTTGCCGTCTGAAGTTCATTATTACGATGATATGAAGGTGATCGACTTATTAAAATACTCCGCTGGATTTTACAAAAAATTCAATTCGAAGAGAATGAAAGAGCTGGCGGAAAGACTTGACTTGGATCTTCATAGAAAAATTGAGGACCTTTCATTTGGAAACCGAAAAAAGGTGGGGATTGTTCAGGCGCTGCTGCATGAGCCAAAACTTCTTATATTGGATGAACCAACAAACGGACTCGACCCACTGATGCAAAACACCTTTTTTGAACTTCTTACAGAGGAAAGAGAGAAGGGGACAACGATCATTTTCTCCTCCCATATTCTTTCTGAAGTACAAAAGATGTGTGATCGGGTCGCCATTATTAAGGAGGGGGAGCTTATTAAAGTAGAAACGATTGAAAATCTTACGAAGAACAATTTGAAAAATATCACGATTACTTTTGAACAATCGGAGCCAATCGACTTCGATCTGGAAGGAGTAGTTAAGAAAGAAGTGAACGGGAACGAAATGACATTGCTTTACAGAGGAGATATGAAGGCGCTTCTAAATAAATTAAATACCCTGCCGGTTCAGGATCTAATAATCGAAGAGCCGACTCTCGAAGAAGTATTTATGCATTACTACGAGAAGTGAGGGAGGGATCAATAATGATTTTCAAAAGAGAGCTTAAACGAAATTTAAAATCTTTGATTATTTGGAGCATCGTGCTCAGCGGTCTTATTTTAATGACGTTAAGTATTTTTCCTCAGTTTGCCGAGCAGCAAAAAGAAATGACAAAACTGCTTGAGGCCTATCCGGAACCCATTAAAAAAGCGTTTGGAATGAATGAGTTAAACATGGGGGATTTGATGGGTTTTTACGGGGTAGAAATTTATATGATGACTACTCTATTAGGAAGCATATACTCGGCCATTCTTGCATCCAATATTTTGGCGAAGGAAGAAAATGAAAAAACGATCGAATTTTTACTTTCAAAGCCTGTCACAAGAAGCCGAATCGTAACAGAAAAACTTCTAGCCGTTTTTGTAAATATTTTGATCTTGAATGGGGTTTCGACGATCACAAGCATGATTGGATTTCAATTTGCAAAAGAATCAGATGTTCCGATAGACACATTTAGTTTACTAATCGTCGCAACCATTTTGCTTCATTGGACATTCGGTGCTATTGCGTTTATGTTGTCATCGATCTTGAAAAAGACAAGAAGCATCCTTTCCGTCTCACTTGGGGTTGTCCTAGCTGCCTACTTTATGAATGTGATGGCAGGCATATCGGAAGACTTAGAGTTCCTGAAATATTTCAGCCCGTTTAAATATGTGGACGCTGCTGCCATTATTAATGATAACGCGATTGAGCCTCTATATATTTTTATAATGGCTGCGGTCATTTTGATTAGTATATTCACTTCATATATGGTATATAAAAAGAAGGATATTGCAGTCTGATTAAATAAAATTAGAGGTGTTCGAATTGTATTCAGCTTTTGAAAAGCAACCCCAAGAAAAAAAAGACTTGATTATCAAAGTGGCCATTGAGGAATTTGTGAAGAATGGTTATGAAAAAGCCTCTACAGATGTCATTACGAGGCGGGCGGGAATTTCCAAAGGGATTCTTTTCCATTATTTTAAGAGCAAGAAAAACTTATACCTTTATTTAGTGAATTATGTGAAGGACCATCTGACGGAAATATCAATGGAAGAGTTAAGAGAAATTCAATGTGATGATTTCTTTGAAAGAATCAAAGAAATCGTATTATTGAAACAAAAGGTGACGGCTCAGTATCTCCAAGAAACGCAGTTTATTACAGATGCCTTCACCAATCCTCCAGTGGCAGTAAAGAAGGAAATGGAAGAAATCATTAAGAAATACTACGAAACATACCAAGAAGACTTTTTGCTAGAGCATGTTTATGTTAAAGACCTGATCCAAACGGAAAAACTTAGAGAGGATATTTCCGTTGATACTGTGATCAGCATGACAATGTGTATCGTTGAACAGCTGTCTAATAAGTATTTAGCGCTATACAAAAATAAGCAAATCGATATCATGAATAGTACGGAGTCTTTGATAAAGGAACTGAATGAATATCTTAAGATTGTGAAATATGGGATCTATAAACCGGAATAACATTTTTTGTGCCTTTTTCCCGTAGCGAAAAGCTGCGGGATTTTTGCATATTAGTGGTAGTTTTTGGAGAGAAATCAGTTAATTGCCTTGGAACATGGACTTACAAGTGTTGAAGCTGATGTAAGGCTTGTTGACGATGATAATGGAGAATTACGTCCCAACATTAAAGTCCTTTTATCTTGATTGTTGAGGGTAAGAATCAAGCGATGGTTATGAGCAGGATTTTCTTTTATGGGTTGAAATTAAATCCAAGGGCGAGATTATATTATCAAGAAATGCTTACAAAATTTACACCTTCTATAGTAAAGCCCTATGAGGTAACTGTTTGTAGTTCGGGGAATCGTTCACGAACTTTGATGGAGAACCAGCTTATTATGGATGAAAGAGCTCTCTTAGTTCATTCTCTTCTGAAAAACTTATTTCCAGTCATCAGTAATAACTTGAAAAAGCATTTTACCTAGATGGGTGATGGTGAGATGTCGAAAGAGGAACGTGAGAAACTTGTAAACAATCGTTTTAACCGCTCATGCCAACGTTAAAATAGTTCGCTTTCTGGCTACAAGTAAATTCTTCCTTATTCCACAATTGGGCCATTTAATTGAATAACACTTGGTAGTTAATTTGGATATTTGGCAGGAATGAAAGAACTAGAAAAAAGCCTAAAAAAATTTTGTTAATAAGCTTGCAAGATGTCGACAAATCCTTTTAAAAATAAAGACTGAAAAGAAATGGAGAAGATCTTTAATGAAAGTAGTAATGAAGTTACAGAATGAGGCTCTAGATGAAATTAAACTCGTGAATAACTGTATTATGCTAGATATGTTCTCTGAAGGATTTCTCAATAAATATGATTCATCTAACCTTACTTTAACTGATCGTATATTTGGATATCATTTTTTGTGAGTCAATTGTCTTGTTAAATAGTTTTTTTTCTTTAAATTGGCAACAAGTACGATCATAGCGGCGGTAGTGTTAAATACATTGATAAAATTGAGAAACTATGATAAATTAGTATAGAAACACATTTTATTCATTAATTTAAAAATAATATCCCAATTTTAATTATACAGCATAAATCCCCTTCAGTCAACCCCAATTTTTCATTTTTTTAAAGGAGTGATTGATATGAATACAGAACATCGGCAGGAGCAAGAACGATTGGACAGCATAATGGAGACAATTACGGAGCAAATCGGCATGCTGGAAGACGAAACCAGCCGGCGTCGGAAAGAAGTGATTGATTTCCGCAAACATTTTTGGGATGACGTCAAGGTGAATACAGATACGTTCGATGATTATCTTGAGACGATCATCGCATTGAGACAACAGGCGCAGAACCTGTCTGTGAGCCAAAGCACCCACAGACAAGCCTTCAAGAGATTGTCCACCCTGCGCCGCATGCAGGAGGTGCCTTATTTCGGCCGAATCGATTTCATTGAAGAAGGGGATTCCGCCGCCGAACGAATCTATATCGGCATCTCCACGCTCACGGATACAAGCGGAGAGAACATCCTTATCTACGACTGGCGGGCGCCGGTCTCGAGTGTCTACTACGATTACGCTCCCGGCCCGGCAGAATATGCTACTCCCGGAGGCACAGTCCGTGGCACACTGGAGAAAAAATGGCAATATATCATCCGCGGCGGCGTTATCAAATCGATGTTCGATACGAGTCTCACCATTGGAGACGAGATTTTACAGCAGGTGCTTGGCAAAGTCACAGACAAACATATGCACAACATCGTGGCCACCATTCAAAGGGAACAAAATCGGATCATCCGGCACGATCGCGGGCGGCTGCTCATTGTTCAAGGCCCCGCTGGCAGCGGCAAGACATCGGCCGCCCTGCAGCGGATCGCTTACTTGCTCTACAAGTATCGGGATAGTCTGAAATCCGATCAAATCATTCTATTTTCACCTAATTCGATGTTTAACAGCTACGTATCCAATGTGTTGCCCGAACTCGGCGAAGAGAATATGCAGCAGGTCACATTCCAGGAATACTTGGATCATCGGCTGAGCAAAGAATTTCAAGTCGAGGGTCCATACGAGCAATTGGAATATGTGTTGACTGCAGCGGATGACCCTTCGTACCGGACTAGGATTGCGAGCATCCGACTCAAGGCATCGACCCGTTTTTTCGAGACGATCAAAACATATTGGAAGTCGCTGGAATTATCCGGCATGTTATTCAAAGATATTATATTCAGAGGAAAACCGATCGTCACCGCCAAACAAATCGCGGAAAGATTTTATAGCAGCGACACCTCGCTCCGCTTTCACAACAGACTTGAGAAGTTGACGGATTGGCTAAACAAGCAAATAGATGAAGCTGAGAAGCTTGAACGGACCAAGCCATGGGTACAGGAAGAAATCGAGCTGCTTAGCAACGAGGATTACCATAAGGCTTATACCCACTTACGGAAAAAACGCGGCTTTAAAGGAGAATCGTTAGACAATTATGAGAACGAGATCGAAGCGCTAGGCCAATTGATCGTTCGCCAGAAGTTGAAGCCGTTGCGCAAATGGATCCGGACGCTTCGTTTCATCGACATGAAGGGAATATACAAGCAACTTTTCGCCGATCCAACGCGGATCAAACGGTGGATGGAGGGGAAAACACCCGAGAAGTGGGAGGATATTTGCCTATCGACTGTGAAAATGCTAGACGAAGGCAAACTGTTTTACGAAGATGCAACTCCGTTTTTATTTTTGAAAGAGCTGATTCAAGGCTTTCAGACGAACGTCTCGATCAAACACGTGCTTGTAGACGAAGCGCAAGATTATTCTCCGTTTCAATTCGAGTTTTTGAAATGTTTGTTTCCTTCGGCAAGGATGACCGTGCTCGGCGACTTTAACCAGGCGATATTCGCCCATGCCAGCGAAACGGTCAATTTTCATACACTTACCAGCTTATACGGACCGGATGAAACGGATGTGATAACCTTGACCCGCAGCTACAGATCCACAAGACCGCTCGTCGAATTTACGCGCGGACTCGTGCCTGATGGTGAGCGGATTATTGCTTTTGAGCGCGACGGCGATAGACCTGTGCTGACGCAATTGTCCAATCATGCCGAACTGCACCGCTGCATTGCTTCCAAAGTCGCGGACTTGCGGAAACGGGGGTATAATACGATCGCGATTATATGCAAATCTGCTGCGGAAAGCACCGCCGCATATGAAGCACTGAAAAGCGTTGAAGAAATTAAACTCGTGAAGAGCGGCACTACCGAATATGAACAAGGTGTTGTCGTCATACCGGCGTATTTGGCCAAAGGCATCGAATTCGACGCCGTCATCATTTATAACGCATCGTCGCAAGTATACGGCGATGAGAGCCTGCGCAGATTGTTCTACACCGCCTGCACCCGGGCTATGCATTACTTGCAGCTTTACAGTGTAGGCGAACCGAGCCCCTTTTTGCGCTATGTTGCGCCGGGGAGTTTACTTCTGATCCAGAGTGAACACGGGACTGGTCGGGAGTCTTAATGTACCACTGTAATTAAAAATAGAAAATGGGGTTTTGCCATTATTAAATTGAATAATCCAAAATTAACTGACCATTCTATCAGAAACTTAAACGGAGGGATTAAAGTGGAGAAAGAACAATCAGGAGTCAACGACTATTGTGGTTCAGGAAGTTTTCCCGAAAAGCCAGCTCGGTACTTAATGTAAATTCGTGTGAAATAAAATCATGATTGGAGTTATATATAACTGATTAATTGTTTCGACATAGTGAAAATCTATCAATGTACTGTGTGACTGTGGTCAATCCTTAAATAACAGACAATCATAAATTCAGCATTAAGATGCAATAGAGATCTATTGTTTTGGCGAGCAGTGCCTGTGCATTGTGATTCCAAGAGTAGACAGTATAAATTCAGTTAATGCGAAGAAATTAGGACTAAATGGCGCTAGTTCCTTTTGTTTTCTCGTTATGACTTTAAGCTAAACATAAGACGGCTTCTTGTGGAAATCAAGACAAGGAGCGCTTCAGAAGCGACTCATCGCACGAAGGAAAGCGCAGCTTTTCGAGGATTTCCTGCAGAATCCGTCTTATGTTTGTCGGAGATAAACAAGGCGCTTACGCTTTTCTAATAAACTACGAAACTTTTACATCAACCTGTTCTTGTACGCCCTGTTTCTTGCTGAATTTGCTTAAAGCGATTCCTATACCTGTACCGACAAGCGCCGGCACAATCCACTCTAACCCAACGGATGAAAGTGGAAGAATATCTCTTATCGTTTGAAGCGGGCCCAAGTCCAAACCAAATGCATTTAATCCGCCAATTACGGCAAATACTCCAGTAAATAACATGGCGCTTCTGTATACTGTTTTCGAATTCTTAAAGAAACGGTTAAAAAAGGTAAGTGTGATTAATACAATTGTTAATGGATACGCCGTGACAAGGAACGGTACTGATATTTTAAGGATTTGGTTTAATCCTAAGTTTGAAAGAGTGAAGCTTACTAGAGTAACGACTAATACTACTGATTTATAACTTGCTTTTGGAATGAGATTTGAAAAATATTGGCCGCAGGCTGTTGTTAATCCCACAACTGTTGTGAAACAAGCTAACGTAAAAATGAAACCAAGCAAAGCTGTGCCGCTTTGTCCCAATAAAATCGTTGAAGCAGAGGACAGGATATCTGCTCCGTTTTCAAACGATCCATTCGCAGCCATTTTTCCTCCAATAAATCCAAGACTGACGTATACTAGTGCAAGCAATATCCCAGCAATCATACCGGCTTTCAAAGTATATTCTGTTAATTTCTTACTGTCGCGCACTCCTCTTTGTTGAATGGAGGTGAGAATGACAATTCCAAAGGCCAATGAGGCCAGGGCATCCATTGTGTTATATCCTTCAATGAAACCTTTAAAAAATGCTCCGGTTTGATAGGCTTCTGATGGCGATTGGAACGGTGCATTAAGTTTAACAAACCCAACTGCACACAAGATAACCATCGATAAAAGTAAGATCGGAGTGATCCAACGTCCCATGTATTTTTCCATTTTGGAAGGGTTTAAGCTTATCACATAGACAAGGGAAAAGAAAATAATAGTATATAAAAATAAGGACAAAGATGAGTTCCTCCACGATTCGCTAAGGAAAGGCGTAATGCCCATTTCATACGCAACATTTGCATTTCTCGGAATGGCCAGGAATGGTCCGATACATAGATAAATGATAACCATAAAGACGGTGCTGAATACCGGATGAACGCGATTTCCGATGGTTTGAACACCGCCCTTTACGAGGGAAACAGCAAGCAGCACTACAAATGGCAGGCCAACGCCGGTAATGATAAATCCTGACATGGCCGGCCAGTAGGAAGTACCGGATTCAGCTCCTAAGAATGGTGGGAAGATCAGGTTTCCTGCTCCAAAAAACATCGAAAATAACATTAATCCAATAAATAAGGTGTCTAATTTTTTCAAAGTAATCTCTCCTTTATTGTTTAGAATATATAAAAACCCGTCCCTATATATAGGGACGGGTTTGTGCCCGCGTTACCACCCTTATTCCGCATATATCGTCAAAAAGCATGCGGCTCTCAGTCACGTACAATCATACGCATTCCATTGTAACGGTGGAAAACCCGTCAAAGCTTACTATGTTTCAGCTTTGCATCTCAGAGATGATCTTCGGATAAGGCCTGACATCGGCTTTCACCAAACGCCGACTCTCTGTAGACCAGGACTCCTATCTTACTCTTCTCGTCATTGATTTTTGTTATTTGAAAATAATTTAGCAGAGGAAAATTGAAATGTCAATATTTTTAGATAATTTACACTCTTTTTGTAAAGAAAGATTCTTGATCTTCGTGTAGGCACAGTCCTGCCTATTCATTTTGTCGAACTCATATTGGACGAACTAGAGTATGTTTCCTTTCAAAAGCAGGGTCAGAACTGTTCTTCCAGGTTACGAATAATGTTTAAATCATAAGAAGATATTCAAATTCTTCCGTGATGAATGTAATTTTATCGAATAACAAGGCAATAAGTTTACTATTTCTTCAACGATCTCTTGAGAATCTAATTTTTCACTCCCTACTTCTGACATAACAACCATTTCGGTATTAAATTTTTTTAATAAATATTCAAATAAACCAAATCCTACACGACTCAATCAATGGTAGTGCCGAGAATTTTGTGTCATGTAAGTTGGGGAGGGAGCCTCTAAATGCAATTTTAGGTAGGGTACTTCTTTCTTTGGGATTGTTGACCCAATCAGAGAATAGCCTACCTTTTTCTTTTGGTCTAGATAACTTGTCACAATATTTGATACATCAGCAACAATCTTTTACGATAAATTCGGGGGCATGGTATTCTTTTTCATGCAGAGCGTCTCTTTCCTTGGTTTGTTTGGTGGTACTTACGTTCTACAGGAAAGGTGCTCTTTTCTCTATCGATTACTGGATTTTATTCGTTAATCAATATGCCTGTTTTCTTGTATGATTTATTCACCCTGAACAAATAAAAAACAGGTCACATGTTGGATATACCGTTCGGTGACCTGTTTTTTATTCAACTTATTTGCGTTATAAGTAATTCCTTAAATTTGCAAAGCTTGTTTTACGGTTTCTTTAAGAGGTGTCAAGGATCCGATAAGTTTCTGCAGATCATCTGACGTTTTGGACGTTTCACCTTCGGAAACCGCGTGATAGATAACCGCCGTAAGTTCAGCAAAAGGCTCAGGGACACCAGCGTTTACGAGAATATTTTTCTCTTCTTCGAATGAAACGGACTGATGCACGACTTTTTTACCGGAAACCTCAGAGAGAATTTGAGCCAGATCGTCAAAACTCCACGGTTGATTGGCAACAAGGTTATACGTCTTGTTTTCATGTCCTTCCTCTGTTAGAACCGTCGCGGCAGCCAAGGCAAGATCACTACGGGTTACCGAATTAATTCTTCCACTTCCTGCATTCGTAACCACTGCTCCAGACTCTATGGATGCGCGCAGACCCTCATTCACAAAAAGTTCCGTATATAAGGCGTTGCGCAGGAAAGTATAAGGAATGTTGGTGGTACGAATGGCATATTCCGTAGCTAAATGAACGTGAGCAAGAGGTAATTTTGCTTCCTCAGCAAAGGCATATCCGGTATAAGCAATATGTTTTACCCCTGCATCTCTAGCTGCTTTTACGACATTTGCATGTTGAACGATACGCAGCGTATTATCAGTATCTGGACTTGAGATAAAGAGCAGCTTGGAGGCACCAGCAAAAGCCTTTTGAAGAGATTCCGGTTCAAGATAATCCCCCTGACGAACTTCAACTCCTAGAGCAGCGAGAGCTGAGGCTTTTTCTACATTACGGGCAATGACGATGATTTGGCTTGCTGGCACTTTTTTGAGTAAATGTTGAATAACAAGACCTCCGAGTTGACCGGTAGCACCAGTAACAACAATTGACATAAACATCTTCCTTTCTTTTCATAAATTTTTGAGAGTGGGTGTGATGAAACCGTCGTGGTTACAACTGATATAAAAAAAATTAGCTCTTTGAAGAGCCGATTTTTCAGGATAGGACTGCAATGGAGAAATGACTGCTAATTTTTTGATGTGTTTCACCCTCTCGTTGTAACCATTATAATTACAACAGAACTGAAAGTCAAATCTCACTTGTGTACCGTCAGGCAACATAAAAGCTTATCATGAAATGGTCAGGTATTTTCTCCGGAGGCAGGTGGTGAGAGAAGAAGACATATTTGGAAAAACATTTTAACATTTTTTCCGAGAAGTCTCCCGTCTCTAAACGGAGTGTAGGGGGAAAGTTTTAAACAATGTCAATGATATTGTTTGATTTTTTTAAAATAAAATGTAATAATTTTTGTTACAGAAAATGTGCTATTCACAGTTACGTGCTTTTTTAAAGATAACTGTAATTATTTTTATAACACTTTAAGTGGTGGTGAATTCAATGGATAGAGTCAATCAGTCGCCAGTGAAAGTAGGAGATTGGGTAAAAGGGAAGACAAAAAATGGAGAATTGATATACGGTTATATTGAAACGATAAATCCATTACAAAGAACTGTAAAAATAAAGGTTATGGATTGTGATAATGAACGAATCATTGGAAGGACCGTTGAAACACTAGAACACTGGGTTAAAAAATTACCTATGTCGACCTTCGATGATGAGGAACAGATTAAGGCATTAATCGATGTAGCTTTACTCACCAAGGATGAAAGCTGGTTTATGGAACTGTCCGCCAAATTAAAATCTATGAGACAAGTGACAAAAGGAAGCGAAATGAAGAATACCGCTCATCCTTCATTTAAAAATAGATTGGGAACATGCGGCATGAGAGATTGAATGATGAAAAATACTCGTGGTGCGCACCAAGAACGAGCGTATGAGCGAAGAAAACCATTTTCAAAGCAGTTTCAAATCCATCCAGACTGGTTGAATGAATGGAAGTAAGATGAGCATGCGAAATCTCCTTTTATTGCAAAATAAAAGTGCAAAGAATTGCCAAACGTTTATACCATCCTATGCACTGGGCTTTACATGGAGTGGTAGTCATTCAGAGTTAATTGTTGAAAATGAAAATCCTGATGCTGTCATTATTGCCACAGGCGCTAAACCGTTTGTACCAAACATATCTGGAGTTAACCTACCAGAAGTGGTGTTTGCTCAGGACGTATTAGCAGGCAAAAAAGATGTAGGCCAGTCATTCGTAGTTGTAGGGGACAGATTGGTGAGTGCAGAGACAGAGGCGCACCCGGCAAATCACGGTAAGAAAGTGGTTATTATTGAGATGCGAAAAGAAATGGTAAAAGACGGCGAACCAGCAGTTAAACATTTCCTTCTTAAAGATTTACAAGAACATAATGTGGAAATTATTACATCTGCCACAGTATAGGTTCATTTTCGTTTGTAGAGGACTTAAAAGAAGGATTCCAATATGTGAAAGGGAACCGAAACCGGCACAAGTATCGCAGGCGTTTACATGATGATAACGTCACTTATTACCGTTTTTATTACTACAAGTGGTATATTTATCGTTGCTGCGTTCGTAAGTTTAAACTTAAATATGAAGGATCGCCTGAATACAGATAGATTAATAAAACGGAGTCCCTTTCATACGGATACTACCCAAAATCAAGAAGAAACTCCAAAACAAAAAAGGTTGGATGAGAGAACCAACCTGTTATTAATAAACATTGTATTCCCCGCTTTGCGGTTCACTTTCAATAGGGAACGAGATTCCCATCGACTTTAATGCTGTTTTTGTTTGAGATAAATAAGATTCTGCTTGATTTTGCCATTGGATGATCAGTTTAATAAAAGGTCTGAAATCTGGAGTAGCATTTTCCTCCATTATTTTTAATCCATCACGAACTTTTTTATCCTGATTTTCTGCATGAATGATACAGGCCGTCATTGTTTCTACAATAGATGGCTGCTGCTCCCCATTTGTTAGTCTTTGAGCTGAACCCACTGCGGTGATACGATGATAGGAAGCGGGAACTAGGTGATTATGCATCTCACTATTACCTTTTAAATCTTTCGTTTTTGGGATATGAAAAAGCTGACTACTCATGGCACATACCATTTCTTCTGCGTATAGGCTTCGCTGTAACAACATTAAAATTTGTGTCCATGGATTCACTCGATACAAATAGTGAAAATGCAAAAAATCATCTCCTTTTTGATAAAATAGAAACTCCTATCTTCATTTTTATGAATAACATTCAAAGTTAATGTAAATGTATGTGAAATAAAATCATGACTGTCACCACGCGAGTTTTTTGAAGATTTGTAGATATTCGGGTGGCGGCAGGGGCTTTTTTACGATTTCATTTGTTTTAATGTTTCCTTGATTCCTATCTCATAGGGGGTTCGCGGAACGGGACCTATCACTCTCTCATACTTGCTGCCGTCTAATATAACGGGTTTTTCATTCAAATACATCATTTCAGTGTATTCTCTCATAAAGGGATCAAATAAGCCAACCAGTTGGATCATCCATTTATATATAGGCTTTACGCGAATTTCTTTTTTTAAATATTCTCCAGCGATCTTGGCAATTTCCTTTCCAGAAATCGTACCGGCTCCAGGAATGTTCCATGCTTGTCCAAAGGAGTCTTCTCTTAGCGACAGCTCCACTAATGCTTCGGCTCCATCTTTTATGTAGATAAACTCTCTTGGAATGGATGTATCTCCAACATAGAAAGCCGTTTTCTTTTTTAGCATCTGCTGAAAAGTAAAGTGAAGTAGTGTATTTCCAGCATTTGGACCATAAAAGTCGGGAAAGTGTGCAATTAAGTATTGGACTCCAGACTGCTCGATTTGTTTCAATAGTTTTAACCGTAACTTTCCTTTTTTTGTGTGTGGATTCTTTGGTGCAGATTCAGTGGTTTTGTGATCTTGTATTCCATAGGAATAAATATTGTCTACATAGATAAAAGGCTTATTCTCAATCCGACATGCTTCTAGAATATTAGAGAGGATAATCATAAGGTTAGGATCCCAATGCTGATAAGGTATGTTTATAGCATGGAAGATAAGGTCAGCATCTGTAACGGCTTTCCTGACATCTTCCGCGTTCATTGCATCGCCGACCATCGGAATGGCTAAAGTTCCCCATCTTTTTTGTTTTTCTAATAAGACGTGTTCTGAGCGTGCAAAAGCAATTACGGAAATTCCTCTTTTCACAAGAGCTTCCACAAGGGCATTCCCCATTCCGCCGGTAGCTCCGAATACGACAGCTGTTTTCATTGTTCCACTCCTATCTTTGTTAGAGAATTATTTAGGATCAGATGCCTGTCACGCTTTGAAGCGATAAGCTTATCAAGCTCCTTAAAAGAAGGAGTCCTAGCCATGAATATGATCCATGTGATCTTTTCGTCTTCTGCTCTTATTTTATGATATTTTTATACACTATTGGTAAATAATTCTGTTTTTTTGATCCGTCTTTTAAGATTTTTTTCGACAAGTTTGGTAGATTTATGATGGTGGGACTTGCACTTTCCCTCGTATTAAGCCTGTTTGTACCAGATACAAGAAAAGTGGTCAATTCTCGTTATGACGAAAGTGTGAAAATTGTCGAAAGATGACGAGTTATCTCAGAGCCAAGGCTTCCACATAGCATAAAAAGCCTTGAACTTGAGAAGGTTCAGAGTTAGAAGATTTGATGAGCTAATGGGCGAATCGTTCAATCATTCTTCCTTCACTTCGAAACTGGTGGGTAACCACGCTCTGCATCTCTGTTGGGACTCTACTCTTACGGACCTTATAGGAAGAGACAACTAGATCGAAAATCGAACGAATCATTTTATTCGTGATTATGTATAGGGCATTAATAAGGTAGAACGGGGGGAGGTTACGCCCTCCACGCAAAAACGCCGTTGTCCCTTTGGAACAAGGGAAGCGGCGTTTTTGCTTTCGGAAATGTGAGCAGAGACAGGCGCTATCTAAGCACTTTCTTGACATACTTGGGGTCAGTTTAGTAATTAGTGATATTGATTGGAATGGTACTACATCCCTTGATTACTATGTAGAAGGATGTTTGAAGCCGTTCTTTTTTTGATCGCCATTTTAATGTTTTTTCTACAAGCTTCATATCGTTTCTGAAAAACGATTATTTTATGATTAAACAGGTCCACCATAGTAGACAAATAGACTGATTGATGATGTCCTTTAAACTCCGTAATATTCGTCATCCATTTTTCATTTGGTTTCTCTGCTTGAAACTCTCGATGTTAGCGCGAATATGAGGGTACTCCATCTTTTTCTTTTGGTCTTGTCAAATGCTTGACACAAAATTTTATACATCATCTTTTAGAACTCAACAAGTAACAAGAGTAGAAAAAAATATTGACAAAGTAAAAACCACTTGTTACCATATTTCCAAGTAATCCTATAGGATTTTAAAAATATAACCAGACTACGGATATTATCTTGAGTTTTTTTGCAAAAAAGGAACTTATTATGAAAACTCATGAAGAAGGGGATGTAAAATGGTTCCAAAATTTGTATGTAAAAAACAAATACTTACTAGAGGGATTTCGATGATCAGTATTACATTGATACTGATCATTTGGACAGTGAGTACAAATTTAAAATGGTTAGATCCTGTTTTTCTCCCAACTCCCCAATCTGTTTGGAGAGCATTTTTAGAGTTAATAAGAGACGGATATAAAGGTACTTCGTTAAGCACTCATATACTAAATAGTTTGTACAGATTATTTTTAGCCTTAATTTTAGCATTTTTCACAGCCGTGCCATTGGGAATGTTCTGCGGCATTTCAAGGTATATACTCGCGATTTTTGATCCTATTATTGAATTTTACAGACCTCTTCCTCCGTTAGCCTACTATGCCTTACTTGTTTTATGGCTAGGAATCGATGATAAATCGAAAGTTGCACTTTTGTTTTTAAGTGCTTTTGCCCCCTTGTTTATTTCAACTGTATCTAGTGTACAACGTGTGCCACAAGATCGTATAAATGGAGCATTGTCTTTAGGAGCTTCGAAACCAAAAGTCCTTTTATATATCATTCTCCCATCTTGTTTGCCAGACATCATAACAGGTCTTCGTACAGCCATCGGTGTTACATATGCTACATTAGTTGCTGCTGAAATGGTAGCGGCTACCTCAGGTATTGGATGGATGGTATTAGATGCGAGCAAATACCTGAGAAGTGATATTGTTTTTGTGGGGATCATCTTAATGGGTGGAATCGCCATTCTTATAGATAGCATCATTAGATTGTATCAGCATGTTCGATTCTCTTGGATTGGAAGACAAGACTAACAAAGTACATAAATGATGAGCATTAAGGAGGAAAATGACATGATATTGAAAAGGAAAGTAAATGTGATATTGTTTATTCCGTTGCTTATCGTATTCATTCTAATAACCGGTTGCTCTAGTCAAAGCGCATCTACTATGAAAAATGGAGGGTCAACCGTCTCTTCTAGTAACGCACCAAAAGAGATTAGATTAGGATACCAAGTTTCTCCAAATGGAGAACTTTTAGCAAAAGCATTGGGTTTGCTAGAGAAAAAGTATCCTCATATTAAAATTAATTGGATTAAATTTGATTCCGGACGAGATGTTAATAACGCAATGGCAAGTGGAAGCATTGATTTTGGTCTTGTTGGTACGCCTCCTGGGTCAATTGGTATCGCAAATGGATTACCTTATAAAGTGTATTATCTTCATGATATTATCGGTGAAAGTGAAGCGTTAGTAGTAAAAGAAGATTCTGGTATTAAATCTTTAAAGGATTTGAAAGGTAAGAAAATTGCTACTACATTTAGTTCGACCTCTCATTTCAGTTTACTAGGAGCCTTAAAGGAAGCAAAAATTACCTCTGAAAAAGATAGGATCACTCTTCTTGATATGCAACCTCCTGATATTTATGCTGCATGGAAACGAGATGATATAGACGGCGCTTATATTTGGCAACCTACACAGACTAAGTTAATAAATGAGGGAGGCTGTGTTATTGTCACATCAAATGATTTGTCTAAAAAAGGGATTGTAACTGGAGAGTTCGGAATTGTGAATAAAGAGTTTGCAAGAAAATACCCTGAAATTGTAAAAGGCTATATTTCTGTTTTAGATAAGGCTGTTCATTACTATCGGAATAAACCGAAAGAAGCATCTCAAGTTCTTTCTAAAGAATTGGGGTTATCGCCTGCGGAAAGCTTAAAAACAATGAAACAAATTATATGGTTGGACGCTTCCCAACAAAAGGAGTTTTTTGGGGAACCAGAGAAACCGGGAAAGCTAGCCAAAATATTAAAAGACACAGGAGATTTTATGGCTAAACAGAAAAACATATCATCTTCCCCTAGCCTAGCCACTTATCAACAAGCTCTATTAAGTGATCTTTACAAATAACCATGAATAGAGAGGGATGTTTATGTATGTAAGCACGTCGATCAAAGCACGTTCCGAGATTTTTAATAATCGCAATCCCACATTAATCGAATTGAAAAATATTAGCTTATATTATTCAAATGAAAATAATGGCCTTCCTATATTGGACAATATCAATCTTCAATTAGAGGCCAACGATTTTGTATGTCTATTAGGTCCGTCAGGTTGTGGTAAATCTTCTTTATTAAATATACTAGCTGGTTTTCAGAAACCAACCACAGGTGAGGTAATGATTAACGATAAACCACATACTGGCCCAAGTCCTAATGTGGGAGTCGTATTTCAACATCATAACCTTTTTCCATGGATGACCATCGAAAAAAATATTGAATTTGGTTTAAAGATGAAATCTATATCAAAATCAGAAAGAAAAAGACTCGTTTCCTACTATTTAAATCTTGTAGGATTAGAATCTTCTGCTAAAATGCTGCCTTACCAGCTCTCTGGAGGTATGAAACAAAGAGCATCCATTGCAAGAACATTAGCTACTGACCCACAAGCCATTTTAATGGATGAACCTTTTAGTGCATTAGATGCTTTAACTCGAGAAAACATGCAGATTCATCTTCTTGAACTTTGGAAGAAAACAAGAAAGTGTATATTTTTTATTACTCATGATGTAGAAGAAGCCCTATTGCTAGGAAAGAGAATTTTAGTTATGCACTCTAAACCCGGAAGGATTATAGTAGATTTGCAAAATCCATTATCACAGTATAATCAATCAGTCCAAAAAATTAAACATTTAAAAGAGTTTAATGAACTGCGACATGATTTAATTTCCGCTATAAGAGGTTATTCTAAAGCAAACAATTGAGTTGTTTTAGTAACTATATATCAACTCTTAATTACTATATGAAAGGGGTATGTACATGTCTGGGATGAATACACATTATTCTCGGCCACTCAAGTTTGAAAATCGTGAGGATTATGTAGGTCCACGTCTTCTACGACGCCTACCCGAAGGTGTGGAGGATCGACCGTACTTGTTATTTGAAGTCAAACCTTTAAGTCCAATCATAGGTGCTGAGATCATCGGAGTTGACTTGAGAGAACCAATTACCCCTGAGCTACAAGCCGAGCTGAACCGTGCACTATTAGAGTGGAAGGTTCTCTTCTTTCGCAATCAAAAAATCACTAGCGAACAGCAGCGAGCATTTGCCCGGCTGTGGGGGGAATTAGAAGTTCACCCATTTTTTCCGATTGAAGAAGGTCAATCAAAAGAAATTGTTCGCTTCTCTAGGAATAATAAGCAAGGTGGTTACGAGAATATTTGGCATGCCGATGTCACCTTTCGAGCCAATCCTGCTAAAGCAGCTGTATTGAGGTTGATTGAAGTTCCTCCTGTTGGTGGCGACACGCTATGGGCCGATATGGGCGCCGCTTATGACAATTTACCCGACGAGATTAAGGGGCGTATCGATAACCTCACTGCTATTCACGATTTCACCCCTGCTTTCAGCCATTTAATGACACCAGAAGAGTTAGCTATTAAACAGAAAGAATTTCCACCTGTTGAACACCCAGTGGTTCGAACTCACCCAGAAACAGGCCGGAAAACTCTGTTTGTGAATCCATCCTTTACTACTCGAATCGTCGGGCTCGAGCCAGAAGAAAGCGAGAAACTACTTCAGTACCTGTTTCGCCAAGCTCATATTCCTGAGTACCAGGTTCGTTTTCACTGGGAGAAGGACTCGGTCGCCTTCTGGGATAACCGTGCTACTCAACATTATGCAGTTTCCGACTATTACCCTTATTCTCGTAGGGCTGAGCGGGTAGCAATCGTTGGAGATCGTCCATTTTAAACATGTCGACGAATGGAACTTAAAAGGTTCCATTCGTTGTGTTTGTATAACCATGAATATGCTACAAAACTTATAACATAAGAAGTTCATTCTGTCGGAAATTACAAATCTCCTATTAATCATCGAAACTAGGAGAAGAGAAAGAGTGATCATGGCCAAAGTGATTTCTGGTTCTGAAAAAACAAATTCGAAAAATGCTTGTTTCAGTTCTGCCACAAGGTTGAGCAGACATTTAATCAGTTAAAGAATGTCAGACTCGAACAGCTACGGTGAATACGGGGCTCATCACTATTTACTCAATGTACCATTTTTGCAACAACATCGAAATTCATTTATTTTCTATTCAGGGGAGGGGAGATAATGAATGAGCTGGATTTTTCTTTTATTAGGAATTATTTCAGAAGTTTTAGGTACAACCTCTATGAAGATGTCAGAAGGATTTACGAAGTTAATTCCCTCAATTTTAATGTTTATTTTTTATGGAATTAGTCTTACTTTAGTAACATTATCACTCAAAAAGCTTGATGTAAGTATTGCTTATTCAATATGGTCCGGACTAGGTACAGCTATTATTGCAACTATAGGAATTTTATTCTTCAAAGAACACTTTTCCTTATTCAAGATGCTGGCAATACTAATGATTATTGTCGGTGTTATTATGTTGAATATAAGTGGAGAAGCGTATGGAAAAGAAGAATCTTTGCCATACCTACAAATAAAAAGAAGTGGAAATGGTGAACAGTAGCAGATGTTGTCCACCTATGGATTGGTTGTTGATCATTGTAATCTTAGGGAGAAAATAAATAAAAACATTTATTTTTTTATGTGCTCTCCTATACTATATACATTCAGTTTATCATTCCGGACAGGTAGTGGAATTTTGCATCCAATCTTTTACGTTGATATAGATATCTGGAATCACTCGAAAATGAGGCCTTGTGGAGAGATTGTTACTTTTTTAATATATTTCTATATTTTTTTCATTTGTTGTTCGTTAAAATAAGGGAGATCATATTTATTCTGCTAGAGCGATCGTTCCATCTATCTTGTGAACGTTGTGGTGATGTTGCAACACGATCAAAATTTCGATAAAGGTTGAGAGGTGACAACATTGAAACACTTACAACAAAAAATCATTGAATTTCGTGATGCACGTAATTGGAAACAGTTTCATACCCCAAAAGATTTAGCGATTTCATTAAGCTTGGAAGCAGGAGAATTGCTAGAAAATTTTCAATGGAAAACCAGCGAGGAAGCGGTTCGAGAGAATTTTGAAAATATGAAGGATGAACTTGCAGATGTAGTGATTTATGCCCTTTTGCTTTCTCATGAATTAGGGATTGATTTAGAGGAAGCTATTATGGATAAAATGAAGAAAAATGAACAAAAGTATCCAATTGAAAAATCCTTTGGATCGAAAAAGAAATATAGTGAATTGGGGTAGGGGGCTAGAAAATAAAACGTCTTCTCCCTCTGTTAAGTTCTTTTAATAACATTCTAGAAGAAAATCTTGTCCGGATCATGTCACGAAACAAAAAACAGGAGCTCAAATAGCTTCTGGCGCAAACATGATCACGCAATATAAATGGATTGATATCTTTCTCCAGTCTTACGAAATCGATGTTTGTCTCCGTTGATTCAAAATGTTTGCGGGCGAATTTGATTTTGTCTTGTTCTTCTTGCTTCAACTTTTTTGATTCCTTTTGACTAAACAAAATGGTCCGGTTAACTTTCCTTGCTGCTGTACACAGGTGCTTTGTTAGAAGGAGAGACGATCACTTTTTATAGTGACGGTCTCTCCTTCTCTTTTATTCTCCCAATCTTTCGGCATTATTATTTGTGACATCTGACATCATTCCTAATGTCATTTGTCAATTAGGGATGTATGTTTGTTGTTCGAGACAGCGTCATCGGGTCGTTATATTTTAGGATGAAGAAGGTTGAGAGATTCTAGTCGTCACCAACCTAATGAATACGTCTGCGGAAACGATTGCGGAGATCTACCAAAAGTGTCGGGAGATTTTCTTAATAAGGGAATGATTTTATTAATTCATTATTCGGAAAATTTTTAATAAGTATATAATGAGCGATAATTTGGATAAGCATTCAAGGTAGGTGGTGAACTTTTAAAAAATGCTTACTACTTGTCTATTTTTCAGAAAAAAGCGATTGCGATACAAGAAAATTCATTACAACCATATGCAGTTGTCTTAAATCATCCAGTATTCTGTTCGATTAACTGGACATAACGGTTTGCTTTTACGTAATTGATGATGGCCTAGATGCTTCCCATGATTTACTCATCTAACAATAAAATTCTGAAAATGGTTACGGTGAGTCTTCTGGGAAATTCGTACTTAATTAAATGTCTTCACAAAATGATTTCTTTCATGCATATGATTCTCACTGTTTATGATGGAGCTGATACACATTCTAAGGCTATTTACAGTTGTGACACCAATCGTGCAAAACAACTCACTCACCTTCCTATTCCTTCAATGTACGAGATATTGATTTTACAAAGAAATTTAATCGTTCGCTTTCGATTCATGAAATGATTGCGAAATATACGAACCTAAATTTTTGGAAATGCAATGTATACAAAAGGAGGATACAATATGTCACATATCCAAATGAAAACAGCTATACCAGGTCCGAAGTCTCAAGAGTTATTAAAGCGTAAAGAGAAGGTTGTTGCACGTGGTCCATTCAATACGGTGCTATCCTTTGCAGAGTATGGCGAAGGAGCATTGCTAACAGATATTGATGGAAATACATTTATTGATTTTGCCGGTGCGATCGGCACGCTCAACGTCGGTCATCGTCCGGCGCGTGTTGTACAAGCCGTGAAAGATCAGCTTGATAAGTACATTCATACTTGCTTTAACGTGATGATGTATGAGCCTTACGTAGCATTGGCGGAAGAACTTGTGCGAATCACGCCCGGCGATCATGCTAAAAAGGTGTTTTTTGCCAATAGTGGTGCGGAAGCTGTAGAAAATGCCATCAAAATTGCAAGAAAGTATACAGGCAGAAAAGGAATTATTTCCTTTGAGAGAGGCTATCACGGCCGGACATTGCTAACCATGTCTTTAACAAGCAAAGTAAAGCCATACAAATACCAATTCGGACCGTTTGCACCAGAGACATTCCGTGTCGGCCATCCGTATTACTACCGTAAACCGGAAGGAATGACAGAGGAAAAGCTTGATCAAGAATTGTTGCAGGAGTTGGAAACCTTTTTCCTCTCAGAGGCGCCAGCGGATGAAATTGCCGCGATTATCATTGAACCTGTACAAGGAGAAGGTGGATTTATCGTTCCATCAGTTGGTTTTATGCAAGGATTAAAGAAAATTTGTGAAAAATACGGAATTCTTTTTATTGCAGATGAAATTCAAACTGGATTTGCTCGAACAGGCTCCATGTTTGCAATTGAGCAATTTGGTATCGTACCTGATATTATGACGCTGTCTAAATCGCTCGGTGCTGGTTTGCCGATTGCAGCGGTAGTCGGTCGCTCGGAAATGATGGATGCACCGGGCCCAGGAGAAATCGGAGGAACGTATGGAGGAAGTCCTCTTGGATGTGTAGCTGCCATGGAAGTAATCAAAATGATTGAAGAGGAAGGTCTTGTTGAACGGTCGCAGGAAATCGGCCGGATATTAACAAGTCGCTTCCGGTCATGGCAGCAACGATTCGAACAAATTGGCGATGTACGTGGACTCGGTTCAATGGTTGCGATGGAGTTTGTAAAAGATCGGGTAACGAAGGAACCGGATAAGGAGCTGACCGGGAAAATTATCGCTACAGCACAGCAAAAGGGACTCATTTTGTTAAGTGCTGGATTATATGGGAACTGTATTCGCACACTCGTGCCGATTGTTATCACAGACGAACAACTTGAAGAAGGTTTAAATGTTTTAGAATCAGTCATAACGGAGCTATTAAGTTAGCCTTCTTAAGAATAAAAAATAGATTTCAAGGTTTATACATGATATCTGTTCAGCTTTATATAGCGTCTAAAAAATAAGGAGAGAGTCAGAATGAAAAAATACACTTTTTTATGTTTAACAGTGTTCCTTTTCATCATGTTGCTTGCTGGCTGCGGTGGTGAAAAGACAGTAACTTCATCTTCAAGTGAAGGAAATTCTTCGAGCAACACGTTGGACGAAATTAAAAAGCGCGGTGTACTAGTCGTCGGTTCATCAAACGATGCCCCATTTGCTTTCATCGATAAAGACACAAAGCAATTCAGTGGGATTGACGCAGAAATTATTACAGAAATCGCTAAACGTCTTGGTATTCCAAAAGTGGAAATGAAAGAAGTGAAGTTTGAAAATTTATTGCTTGAATTAAATAACAAAAATATTGATATTGTCACAGACGGGATGTATGTCAAACCAGAGCGTGAGAAAATCGCTAAATTTACAAACATCTGGTATAAAGAGGGGGAAGCGATTGTTGTTTTAAAAGATTCTCCTATTAAAGGTATTGAAGATTTAAAGGACAAGGTTGTCGGCGGTCAAAAGGGTACGGCGTTTTTAGAATTTGCACAAAAGCTTCAAAAAGAAGGGAAAATTAAAGAGGTAAAAGTGTTCGGCTCTCAAGCAGAGCTGCTGTTGGCCGTGAATACAAATAAAATTGATGCTTGTATTACTGACAGTGCAGTAGCAGGATACAGCATTACAAAAGACCCTTCTTTAAATCTAAAACTTGTATCCCCTTACAAGGCTCAGGCGGCTGGGAACATTGCTGCGGCAGTGCGGAAGGAAGACAAAGAGCTGTTAGATGTCATTAATAAAGAGCTAGATAAATTGAAAGAAGAAGGGTTTGTTTTAAAGGTATTGAAAAAGTACGGATTAAATGAAGATAATGCCGTTCCTGTCGAGAAATAGAAAACGGTAAGGGAGAGTCTAGTTCTCTCCCTATCTTTTTAAAATGTGAGGTGATTATATGAATTTGTTAGAAAAATTAGATTTTCCAACAGCGTTTCGTGAACTCAGCCCTATTTTGATACAGGGTCTTGGAATTGTATTAGGAGCCACTTTGTGTGGATTTTTTCTAGCACTTCTATTAGGAACGTTAATTGCTTTGGGACGCATTTCAAAAGTGGTCCTGTTAGATAGAATGTTAATCATTTTGCTTGAAATTGTTCGAGGAACTCCGTTGCTTGTTCAATTAGTGTACATGTATTATGTTGTTCCTCTACTGATTACGATTGTTGGTCAACTATGGGATCCGTCGTTCCGCTTTACCTTGAGTCCATTTACGGCTGGTGTAATCGGTCTTGGCATTAACTATGGGTGTTATTTATCAGAGGTTATACGATCGGCGATTACAAGTGTCGATAAGGGACAATTCGAGGCTGCTTTAGCGTTGGGCTACACGAACCGTCAAGCGATGTGGCTGATTGTTATTCCGCAAGCGGTAAGAATCGCACTTCCTACGTTTGGAAACTACATCATTATGATGATTAAAGATACTTCCTTATTAGCATTTATTACAGTCAGTGAATTACTACTCCGCACACAAGCTTACGCTTCCCAAACTTTCTTAACGATCGAATCTTATACCCTTCTAGCACTTGCTTATCTCGTGTTGAGTTTGCCTTTAGCACAGATTGTACGAATCATGGAAAGGAGGCTGACTCGGCATGTGTGATGTGATGATTGAAGTGCGTGATCTTAGAAAATCATTTGGATCAAATGAGATTTTAAAAGGAATTAATATGACAGTAAAAAAGGGAGAGAAAGTGGTCATTATTGGTCCTTCTGGTTCTGGAAAATCCACGTTTCTAAGATGTCTTAACTTTCTAGAGATTCCTACATCAGGAACGGTTAGAATAGATGGACATTATTTTGTGAAGCCGAATGAAAAGCTGAATGAAAAGCATGTGGCGGCTCTTCGAACAGAAATAGGAATGGTTTTTCAACGATTTAATTTATTTCCAACGATGACGGCACTGGAAAACGTAATGGCTGCACAGATGAAAATCCGTAAGAAATCAAAGGAAGCCGCTCGTGAAACAGCAGAGAAATATTTAAGAAAGGTTGGGTTAGCTGAAAGAATGAACTATTACCCAAGTCAATTATCCGGAGGACAACAACAACGTGTGGCAATTGCACGAGCGCTTGCTATGGAACCAAAAGCGATGTTGTTTGATGAAGCGACGTCTGCTCTCGATCCCGAGTTGGTCGGTGAAGTATTAAATGTCATCCGCGAATTGGCTGAAGAAGGTATGACGATGGTTTTAGTCACACATGAAATGAAGTTCGCCAAAGAGGTTGGAGACCGCATCATTTTTATGGATGGCGGAGTCATTGTAGAGGAAGGTCATCCGAAAGAGTTTTTCCATCATCCGAAGGAAGAACGGACAAAAGCCTTTATTAAAAAGGTGGAACATTAGAAGGACTGTTTATATGATTCATATCGGTTCGTTTATGAACGGAAAGGCTGTTTCTTAAAAGATTGTTGCTAAATAAAAAGGAAAACAGTGGTCAAATTTCAAATAAAAAAAGGGGGGGTTGAAAACTTATGAACAAATATCAAAAAATTTCCATAGGCGTGATGATTGTCTTTCCAATATTTTTTTTAGTAGTGAGCATGTTTACTGGAAAATGGGGGTTTTTCCTTTGGAGTTTACCACCAAGTTTTATCAGCGGTATGACAGGGTTTTTCGCTTCTAAACATGCAAATAGAAATACCTACAATTAATAATAACAGAGTTTATCAGAACGCTGTGAAGAAGGCGTTCTTTTTTATGCTGACCTTCCCTTGCCAATTAAAAATTCTTGATTATCTTGTATATTTCGTTAGACCTTGTGTTGGGTTTTGTTACTAATAAAAGAACATGAAAGGAATATAGTAGATATAGATACATGACTTTTTAGGGAGAGATGCGGATGCAAATCCATGTGGTACAAAGAGGGGAAAACTTATGGTTGATTGCACAGCGTTACGGCGTTACCATTAATCAAATTGTAACTGCAAACCGGTTGGCAGATCCAAATCGTTTGGTTGTCGGCCAAGCGCTAGTCATTCCAACCCCCTTCAAATATCATACTGTCCGTTCAGGAGAGACATTATGGATGATTGCCAGGCGGTATGGAACATCGATTGAGGCTATCGTTCAGGCCAATCGAATCAGTCCTTCTTCCCAGATTTATCCTGGAACCGTTTTGGTAATTCCTCCAAGAACGCATACGGTTCAGCGTGGGGAAACGTTAAGTCAAATTGCTCAGCGCTATGGCACCACGGTTCAGGAAATCATTAGGATAAATCAAATTACCAACCCGAATCTCATTTATCCTGGCACGATTTTATCCATCCCTTTTTACAAGCCAACCATTGAGGTAAACGCCTTTACACTTCATATGGGAGAAGAAGGAGCTCGGCTAGTCCGGGAAGTAGGCCGTCATTTAACATACGCGTCCCCTTTTGCTTACATTATAAGAGAAGATGGTGGATTGGATTCGATTAATGACACCCCGATTATTCAAGCTGCCATAGCAGAGAAAGTTGTTCCAATGATGTGTATCACGAATTTTACGTACAAAGATCCCGGATCCCGGTTGGCGAGAACAATCCTTTCAAGTACTAATCTGCAAGATCGATTGTTAACCAATATTGTCAATACGATGAAAGAAAAAGGATATCGGGGTTTAAACATTGATTTTGAAAATGTCTATCCAGCTAATCGTGAGTTGTATAATCAATTTCTGCAGCGTGCTGTTGACAGACTTCATCCACAAGGATATTTTGTTTCAACGTCCGTTGCTCCGAAGACCAGTGGCGAACAAAAAGGGCTTTTATATGAAGCACATGATTATCCTGCGCATGGAAGAATTGTTGACTTTGTGATTCTAATGACGTATGAATGGGGATATAGGCTAGGCCCTCCTCAGGCGATTTCACCGCTTAATCAAATCAAACGTGTTCTTGATTATGCCGTCACGGTCATACCGAGAAACAAAATTTTTATGGGCTTCCAAGTGTACGCCCGCGACTGGCTTCTTCCTCATGTACAGGGACAAGAGGCGGAAACGTTTAGTCCGCAGGAAGCGATTGAGCGAGCGATTCGATATGGAGCGACCATCCAATATGATCGGACAGCTGAATCGCCGTTTTACCGATATGTCGATAGTCAAGGTCGTACGCATGAAGTTTGGTTTGAAGATGCACGCAGCGCCCAGGCCAAATTTGATGCGGTGAAGGATTATGGTCTACGCGGAATTAGCTATTGGGTCCTTGGTTATCCATACCCACAAAATTGGCTATTACTTGAAGATAATTTTCAAATTCGGAAAATTTTATAAATGTCCCATTTCATGAGTGGGAATCTTATAGCCTAAAGACAAAAAAGAGCCATGTAAACGGAAAAATTCCGATCACATGCTCTTTTTTATTGGTGTTCAAAATTAAACTACCAACCATCTCGTCAAATAAACCAAAATGTTAAAACTTTTAACCAAGGAGAAGGTTAAGCTTATCCAACATACCTCTGCAAGATTCGATCGACAGAATAACCGTATGTTTCTCCGAACAGATTGAGATGAACAAGCAAATAAAAAAGTTGATACAGTTCTTTTCTTTCCTTATATTCTGGAGAAAGTGGTTGAACCTCGCTGTATGCTTGATAGAACGGATCTGGAAATCCGCCAAATAATTCCGTAAATGCCAATTCGAATTCGTAATGACCATAAAACACAGAAGGATCGATGAGGTAAGGAACTCCTTTTGCTCCGACAATCCAATTTCCTCCCCAAAGGTCACCATGTAGTAAAGAAGGCTGACATTTTTGTGGAAGCCACCGATCAAGCGAAACTAACAATTTTTCTAGTTTGTTTCGTCTAGCTGTTGGCATTCTTCCTTTTTGTTCCGCTAATTGGATTTGAGGAAGAAGCCGGCATTCGGTAAAATAATCGATCCAGTTTTCATACCATCCATTTTTTTGCGGAAGAAGGCCGATATAATTGTCTTCCGCTAAACCAAAATGTTGACCATAACATTGATGAAGCTGAGCGACTGCTTGGCCAAGCAAAACGGCTGTTTGTTCCGTTTTTTCTCCTTCAATCCATTCAAGCAATAGCAAGCCATAGGCTCCATCTTCTGCTTCCATGACGTGATACACGTTTGGAACTTGAACCTCATTCGTTTTCCTCAGAAGTTCAAGACCGGCCGCCTCACTTTTGAAAAAACGAGGAGGAATATTTTGATTGATTTTTACAAAATACGAACGACATTCGCTTCGTACATAAAAGGCGGAATTGATATCGCCGCCAGACACGCTTTGGCATTGGATGATGGCTGTTTGGTCACCCATTTCGTCAAGCGCCTTCCGCAAAATAGTCGAAACGTTCATTTTCTATTCACCTGCCTTTAGCTCATTGTCCATTTCTTTAAGAACTTCACCGATTTTTTGATGATGGATGACCAAATCCGCCCATTCATCCAATTCCGTCGGTTCCATATTCACGATGGCCAGTTTGGCTCCGCTTCGTTTGGCGATGAGCGGCAGTTGATTGGCTGGTGATACTTGTAATGAAGAGCCTAACACGATCAATAATTCCGCTTTTTGCGCAGCAAGCCATGCCTTCTCGATCGCATCCGATGGCAATGATTCGCCAAATAAGACGACGGAAGGGCGCAAAAAACCGCCACAAGCACAATGAAAGTTTTCATTTATATACATATCGCTGGCGTATACCTTATGACAGGATTGACAGTGAACGGTTCTCAATGACCCGTGAAGTTCGATAACGTTTTCACTGCCTGCTTGTTGGTGAAATCCGTCCACATTTTGCGTAATGATGTTCTGAATAATTCCTCGTTTCTCCCATTCGGATAAAAGAATATGTCCTGCATGCGGCTTGCATTGATGAAGCGTACGAATACGATATTGATAAAATGCAATAAACTCATCCCGATTGTGCGCGAGTGCGTATGTACTCGCTAGCTGTTGTGGATTTTTCTTATTCCATAATCCGGTTTGTGCCGAACGGAAATCAGGCAGCCCGCTTTCTGTCGACATACCAGCCCCTGTAAGTACGACCGTATACATGGATGTCTTTAACCATTGCGCTAACATTTCTTCACCTTCTTACTTAATGTTTTTTTACAAAATGATATAACAACTAATTTTTTAATTGGAATCTTTTGATTAGCCATTATCTCTCTAGAAAGATTTTAAATACTTTTCTCGATCTATTTCCACATTTGATTGGCGATATGGAGAAATAGAGTGATTTACTTGTATAACTTACCTTTCAGAAGGTGCTTGGAATGAGGATAGAAAGGGACCTTCCGTCATTGATATGGGACATCAAGAAAAGTTTCTATTGGTATCAAAATGTGATGAAGACAAACGGAGAAGATCTTGGTGAGTAATAAGAATGGTGAGTGGTGTTTATCCATCTTGGTGATGATTCGGGATTCATTCCATAAACGAATACAGAAGAGGAGAATGGATAGCTATGAAGTGAAGCTTCAAAATGTTCCGAAGCTTCACTTTGTAATTTAGACATAGATGATTTCTAAACATGTAAATCCATCAAAAAACCGGAAGTAAAAATAAGACTGCGAAGAAATGAGAGGTGGAACCTGCTAATACAAAAAGATGCCAGATGGCATGGTGAAATTTAAACCCTCGCCATACATAAAATATAGCCCCGACTGTATATAATATTCCACCTAATACAAGGAACATTAATCCTTTAGAAGAAAGACTAGCGACTAATGGTTTCCATGCAAACACAATGAGCCATCCCATAACGACATATAAAGTTGTTGAAGTGTATAAAAATCGATTGACAAAAAAACATTTAAAAACAGTGCCTGCAACAGCAAAACCCCAAACGACTCCAAATAATGTCCAACCTATTGCTCCTTTTACCGCTAGAAAAAGAAAAGGAGTATAGGTCCCAGCGATGAAAAAATAAATGGAGGAATGGTCGAAAATCTGAAACAGTTGTTTTACTCTTCCTTCTGGTAGACCATGAACGATTGTAGATGCTAAATATAACATAAGCATTGTGCTGCCAAACAAACTAAAGCTTACAACATGCCACTCACTTCCATAAATCGATGCCATTACAACCAAAATCACGAGGCCCGCTATGCTTAATAATGCTCCAATCCCGTGAGTGATGGAGTTGACGACTTCCTCCATTTTCGTAAACGTATGCGTATTTGCCAAATGGTCCATTCCTTTCCATCAAGAGGTGTTTCCTCTCATTCTAACATATTTATTTTATGGGGAATATCATTAGTGTTTCATTCATTTTAAAATTCATAATTAAAAATGATAATGGATGGCTACAGTTGGTCCCTGCTCAAATCCATAAAGGATGACATTTATGATCAAGACGTGACTTTGAATCTTTTTTCTTTACACCTGATTGTTATTTTTTTATAATTTATTTAATTCTGAAAAATTTATTTCGTTAAAGGAGGAAAGAGTATGGCTAAGTCTTCTACATTATTTAAAGTGTCTGCTACAGGTAAATGGGAATCCGGTGTTAAAACCAATATCTCTATACGAAATTTTCCTACTTTTTCTATGGATGAACCAGCAGAATTAGGAGGGGGTGATACAGCGCCAACTCCACTGGAATATGTAGCTGCAGCTCTGAACGGTTGTAATGGAGTGATGATTCCATTAGTTGCTCAAGAATTAAACTTTACTTTCTCGGGAATTGATTTTGAAACAACAGGCATTATTGATACCCGTGGACTAATGGGGGAAGAGGGCGTTCGCACGCACTTCCAAAAAGTTCGTTTCCAAGTGAATATCGAAACAGAAGAAAGCGAAGAGAGAATTGAGCAGCTGAAAAATGAAGTAGAGAGAAGATGTCCTGTATTGAATCTTTTGCTTGATGCAGGGGTTAAAGTGGATACAAAATGGAGTAAGAAATAATACAATCATCTTAAGAAGCAGGTCAATTGCCGGATTTAAAATAAATAATAAATAGAGTAAGTAAAAGGGATGGGGGCATACCATCCCTTTGTTTTTTCGTGCGCTTAGCTAGGGCTGCTGTTTGATATTAGTCTAGTTATAGACACACAACGAATGGAGCAATGTAGGGGGAGTCATCCTGTTTTAGGCAAACAAATATCCTTAAAAATGGGATGGTCACCATGTTCTGATAATCTCTAAAAATATTTATACAGAAAATTCAAAGATCATGGTAACTGGTGGAGTTCCTAAACAAGGAATTACAGAAGCAGATGCCATGAGCAACTGGTTGATTTCTCAAGGAATTGATAAAGATCGAATTATTCTCGAAAATAAGTTAACAGATACTGTCGAAAATGCCCTTTTCACAACTGCCATCCTTGAAAAAGAGGGAATAAAAGACGTGACGCTTGTAACAAGTGCAAGCCACATGAGAAGAGCGTTAACGGTATTTAAAGAAGCCAGCGATTTTTACGATAAAATGAATGGCAAAAATACGAACAGAAACTTCACCAACGTTGTGTATTTGGACTATCCAACAATCGAGGAAGCACATAAAGTAACAAAAGATGAAATGCTTGTGATCTACCGTGATCTGTTTAGAGTTTCTGGAATTTGGCAATATCCAGGACTTCAAAGATAATCAATGCAATCAAAAAACCTCGGATTCTATTCAATCCGAGGTTTTTGAACACTAATAAAAACATATCACCAACCATCAATGATAACTAGGAATGGCTGTGTTTTCTAGAATACAACCCACGTTTGTCAACGGGCCTTGTAATGTCCAGGTTTCAGAGATTTTGCACCAGACCCTTTTTTTCCTCCTTGTTATATTCACTGCTTTTTTCTCTTTTGTTTTTATTCATAAAAGAGAATGTAGTCAGTAGCACTAATATGACAAGGCAAACAGTAGAACCGATGATATTATTTTTATTAAATATAAAAGAGATGAAGATGATCAATAAAGATACGATTGCCAAAATAGTTGTGTATGGGAACCATTTTACCTGGAAGAAAGGTTTCTCCTTATAATGGGAACGGAGCTTTAGTTGAGCTAAACAAATGCTCATCCATAATAAAAGAATCGTAAAACCAGGTATGGTCATTAAATAGCCAATGACTTGATCTGGAGTCATATAAGCTAAAAATACCCCAAACAAAATACATATTGCTGTTATAATAATACAGTTTATAGGTATTCCTTGTTTGGAAATCTTTAAAAACCTTGTTGGAGCTTCACCGCTTTGAGCCATTGAATATAATGTTCTGGAAGTTGCATAGATCCCAGAGTTTGCTGCTGATAAAACGGCTGTTATAAGAACAAAATTCATGATATGAGCGGCTCCAGGCAGCCCTGTGATGCTGAATACCTGAACAAATGGACTTTCTTCCCCCGTAACTTTATTCCATGGCATTAAACCGCATATAATAAGAATAGGAAGAATATAAAAAAGAATAACTCTCCACATGGTTCCCTTAATTACTTTTGGCAATACCTTCTCTGCATCTTTTGTTTCAGTAACAGCGACACCAATTAACTCTGCCCCGCCATATGAAAACATAACGACTAAAAAGGCACTTAGCATTCCTCCGATTCCATGAGGAAAGAACCCGCCATGTTCCGTGTAGTTAGACAAAGGATCATCAATATTGCTTGGAATGATTCCTAATAAAATACAAAAACCTAGAATAATAAAAGCTGTTAATGCGATAATTTTAATTCCCGCGAACCAAAACTCAATCTCCCCATAGTACTTCACTTGAAACAAGTTAATTCCGACGATTAAGACGGTACAAAGGAAACTTAAAAGCCATAACGGTACGGATGGAAACCAATATTTTAGAAAGCTTCCCGCTGCTAAAATTTCGACAATGGTGACAATAATCCAATTGATCCAATAAAGCCATCCTACGATAAAGGATATATGAAAGCCAAAAGCTTTATATACAAGATGCTGAACGTTTAAGTTGGGATAGACAATGGCCATCTCAGCCAATGCCGTCATCACAATAAATAATAATAGGCCTCCTAATAAGTAAGCAAAAACGACACTTGGCCCCGCTATATTTAAAGTCTCTGAACTTCCTTTAAAAATACCCGTTCCAATCATGCCTGCTAAAGCAATGAACTGGACGTGCCTAGGCAATAAACCTTTCTTTAAATCTTGATGATTTTTTTCCATGTTGCTCCTGCCCTTCTGTCAAAATATTAAATGATGGTTTGTTACAGATAATGATAGTGTTATAAAATTTTAGAAAAATAGGTGAGATAATGACCAAAGGCTGTTAAGATGAAAGCGGCTTTTTCATTTTCATAAATTTCCTTTCTAAACTTTTTTACTTAAACGCTTTTACGCTTTTATGCTTTTATGTAGTTAAGTGTAAAAGATGTTTTTAGAATATAATAGTGTCCTTCTGTTTGTCAAGAGCGTGTCGCCAAACTCATAGAGATTGATAGCTTGGGAATCATGTGGATCAGAAAGTTAAATAAAAAGGGGAATGTGTAGAGAAAATAAACTGGTGTTATCTGATTGTGTTTATGGAGATCGAATCGTACCTTCCTTATTTCTTCAATTGACGTTCTAGATCAGTTGAAGATAAAATGATAAAATAATCCATCTACCAATAAAGCTAATGTAGAGGGTTAAAAATAATAAATAAATGAGGAAATAGTGAAGGCGACCTTGTCATTCTAATCAGGATGATCAAGGTCGCTTACTGTTGCTATAATTTAGGCTTATTTTCTAATTAGTTGTTAGAAGCTCCTTTGGTCGGTGTTGAATCCATCGTAGCAGACCAGCTTCCTCCGTCTGGCATCCGTACCCAAGACTTATCTGCAACAGAAGAAGAGTAGTGATACTGATCAATAATGGTTCCATCCGGGGATTTTAAAGTCACATCGTCTCCGGAATTATTGTAATATGCAGTAGTTTCCCATACAAAGTATCCTTTTGCAGGGATGGTCGTTCCATTTGGAATGGTATAAGGAGAAGAACCCCCATTGACAATATCATCAATGATATAGCCAGATAAATCAACGGGAGAATCTGTTGGGTTATAGATTTCTACAAACTCTTTCGGATAGATAGTTCCGGATGCAGGTAGAACCTCATTAATCACAAGATCACTAGAGACTGTAGAACCTTCTTTTGTATATCCAGCAGAAAGAGCATCCGATTCCGTAAAGAAAAACACACGCTTTTCAATCGGGATTTGTGTATAGTCGTTTGGTACAACATATTTATGGGTGAAGAAATCCCCTACATACTTGTCTTGAGATTGTCCTGAGACGCGGTCACGAAACTCAAAAGGAAGTTCCGGAATGGGATTGGATGGATTCCACATTCCCCGACCGTTCTGTTTTGCTTCAAGATAAGCTTGCTGATACTCTTCGAAATGAAGCATATTTGGCCAGATGTAGTAAGTCACGGCATGTCCTTGACGAACCATTTCTTTATTGATATCTAATGAGCCTTTATGGATATGAGCGAGTAAACGGCCATAAGCATCTGTTTCCTCTACATCCGTCTCAATCGTTACACGGGTTCCGGATGGAAGGAGTTGATTAAGATAGTTCTTTGCCGTGGTTCCCCAAGGCTCTTGAGCTTGTCCTTGATAGTTGGTTTCAGGAGTATCGATGGAAAGCATTCTTACCTTGTTCGTCCCTTGGATCGTTTCTTTGAGATAAACCGTGTCGCCATCTACTACCCGATCAATAGTAGCCGTGTAAGTAGCAGCAGATGAAGTGTGCGGGAAAAGCCCCAAAAGCGGAATAAGAGTAACAACGACAGGTAAAGCTAGAGAAAAAAATCGTTTCTTCATTGCAATTCCTCCTTTAATCATAAAATCTACTTTCATTAGACCATAATATTGTTTGAGTATTATAAATTTTAAGTTTATATATTGTAAATTTTTGTAATAAAAAAATGATAATCCTTGTAGAAGCACAGTTTTTAAGGAATGATGAAAATTGATTCATATATAAAATGAAAATTCTCTCAAGTGCATTTTTCTTTACGATGTAAACTTCATTTAAAATTTCTGTAAAAGTTACAGGGAAAGGCTTTTTGCATGATTCGGGAAAAAATAAAATGGAATTGAAAAAGGGAAAATTTTTATACTGAATAGGAGGATCATCATCGTGAGAAAAATTGTATTCACCGTTACCGCAACACTTTTAATTGGTGTCGCATCCACAGCTCTAGCAATGCATCAATCGAACAGTATCAGTGCAAAAGAGCAAATACTAGATGATCAGTTCCAGCAGCTTTCCCGTAACACGAAGTGGCAGCAAAAAGAAAAGATTCATCTACAATTTAATGCCTATCACCCACAAGGAATGACTCGAATCGGAGACCTCTATTATATGTCCTCTGTGGAAATCATCGAAAAACCAGTGAAGTATGACCAGCCTCGAGATGGATATGATCGCACTCCAGGAAAAGGAGTCGGCCACTTGTTTGTCTTTAACAAAGAAGGTAAACTACTGAAAGACATCCAGCTTGGTGAAGGGATGATATATCATCCGGGCGGCATAGCTTTCGACGGCAAATACATCTGGGTTCCTGTGGCCGAATATCGCCCTAACAGCCACTCCATTATCTACAAAGTTAATTATGAGACTATGAAAGTAGAAGAAGCATTCCGGGTCAATGACCATATTGGCGGAATGGTTCATGACGCCCAAAGTGGAAAACTTATTGGAGTGAGCTGGGGTTCGCGTAAATTCTATGAGTGGGATGAAAAAGGTCAACAGATGCGTGTAAAAGTAAACTCCAGTCACTTTATCGATTATCAAGATTGTGAAGGCGTGGGACAAGGTAAAATGGTTTGCGGTGGTATTTCTGAACTTCCAAACCCTGCAACTGAATATACTAAGCCTTACGAGCTAGGAGGATTAGCATTGATTGATATGAAAAAATTGAATACGATTCATGAAGTGCCATTCATGGAGTTTTCTCCACAAGGACATGTCATGACCCGTAATCCAGTGTTTCTGGAGAATGCTGGTGATGAGCTGCGACTTTACGCTGTGCCGGATGACGATGATGCATACTTGTTAGTGTATGAAACAACCAACCTTAATTATAAGAAGTAGGATCTGGTAGAGGTTTTGATTATGATATAGAAAAAAGAGCTATTCTTCCCAAAAGGGAAGAATAGCTCTTCTTTTGAAATGACCTCTCTAAGAAACTCGACTCTCTTACTACTTCATGGAAAGCCTCATCATTCAGAATTGAGGAGCATAATTAAATTTTGTTCAACGATCGGGTGTTTGGTTGAAGAAGAGATTGTATAAAACCCCGTTTTTTATGCAGGATTTCTTCAGATTATAAAGTCCTCCATAAACGATAAATTCATGTGCAGTAATAAAAAGGTAAAAACTGTTCCATTAACGAGCTATTTAATTGAATAAGGGGCTGCATACCCCCCATTTTTTTATGCAGCAGTTAGAAAGCTTTATCTGCTGAACCATTTCCTTGCTTGCCGCTTCGCAACCCATGTCCGCAGACACTCCATGTCAGCCACAAACACACAGGGGGGAAGGATATTTTAATGGGAAAATAGTAAAAACATACTCGTTAATGAATTACAAATATTTATTCAATATTCAGATTACTTGTCTAAAAATATAATTAACTATCTCAATCCTAAAGTTTCTCTACGTCTACACGACCAGAAAAGAAAGTCGCTCCATTGCCCATATCGGCAACTCGGTCAGGAGTAAGAGAATTTACCAGATGTTTCGTACCTGGGGAATGGGCCCAGAGACCTTGAGTGACAACGACACCTGGAAGTACGTTTTCTCCAACAGAAACCTTCAATACACATTCTCCTCGATTGTTCCACACTCGGACTTGATCTCCATCCATAATACCTTTCGATAAAGCATCTTTAATATTCATATGCAAACGTGGTTCTTTTTCAAAAGAAATATGTTTTTCATTATTTGAAAAGGTTGTGTTTAAAAAATTATGGTTAGGACCAGGCACAAACAAAAATGGAAAGTCTCCATCGTTTACAAGTGGTGTATAGGTTGGTAAAGGAGGGTAGCCATCTTGTTCCATCTTCCTTGAATAAAGTTCAATTTTTCCACTAGGTGTTGGTAGTTTTCCTGGCAACAATGGTTTTACATTTGCTTTTACATACTGCTTTTTAACCAATGTTTCATAATCGATTCCTTCAAGGTAAGGATTGTTTGGGTTATCAAGGGCTTGCGAAATCATTTCTTCTTCTGTCTCATATAAACACTGATCCTCAAAGCCCATTTTTTTCGCAAGCAATTGGAACACTTCGACATTTGATTTGGACTCTCCATATCGTTCAATAACTGGCTGCTGAATTTGAACATAATGGTGCCAGTATGATGTATACAGATCTGTATTTTCGAATGAAGATGTTGCAGGAAGTACAATATCTGCGTATTTTGCTGTTTCTGTCAAAAATAGGTCATGCACGACGACAAAGAGATCTTCCCTTGCCAGTCCTTTTCTTACTTTATTGCTATCCGGTGCGACAACCGCAGGGTTTGTACCGTACACGAATAATGATTTTATCGGTGGGTTTAATTCCAATAATGCCTGGCCAAGCAGGTTCATATTTATGATGCGTGTATGTTTATTTTGCAATAAATCCGGGCGTTGCAAGTTCTTTGTATTAAGGGCCAAATAACTACTATTTGACTTGATGGCCCCGCCGCCTTTTACAAGCCATTGTCCTGTCAGGGCAGGAAGACAGGCAATTGTACGAATACACATGCCCCCATTATCATGATGCTGTAGCCCATTTCCGATTCGAATAAACGAAGGCGTGATTTGGCCATACATCCTGGCTAATTTATAAATATCTTCAACTGGAACACCTGTTATTCCAGAAACAGTGATGGGATCGTACTGGACAACATGCTCACGCAACTCTTCATGTCCGACTGTATATTGCTGCAAGAAATCGTTGTCTACCATGTTTTCGGCAAATAAAATATGCATCATGCCCAGAGCGAGAGCAGCGTCGGTACCCGGCAATATTGGAATGAACCAATCTGCGAATTGGCCGGTTTGATTTTTATGTACATCAATAACAATAATCTTTGCTCCATTTTTTCGGGCTTTTTGGGCAAGTACAACCTGATGCATGTTTGTGCTTACAGCATTGATTCCCCAGAAGATAATTAATTTCGAATGTATCGTATCTTCCGGGTCTATTCCAAAGCCGCCTCCCATTGTATATTTAAGCCCTTCCGATCCAGCTGACGAACAAATGGACCGATCCAGCAGGGAGGCACCCAACCGATGAAAAAACCGCCGGTCCATTCCTTCGGCGCTGAGTCTTCCCATGTTGCCATAAAAGCTATACGGAAGAATGCTTTCAGGTCCATCTGTTTGGATCAGCTCTTTCCATTTGGCAGCAATTGTCTCAATCGCTTCGTCCCAGCTTATCGGCTCAAATTTCCCTTCCCCTTTAGCTCCCGTACGTTTCATTGGATATTTTAAGCGCTTTGGATCGTAAATTCTTTCAGTCATATTCCGTACTTTATTGCATATATTTCCCTTTGTCACAGGGTGATTCGGATCTCCCTGTATTTTCACCATTTTTCCATCTTGTTTATGTACTAGTAACCCACATTGATCGGGGCAATCCAATGAACAAACGGATGGAAATACACCTGTTGGCTTGTTCACAAATGAGTTCATATATAGGCTCCTTTTATCATTAGATTATATCATAATACTATTTTATAAATTTAAAACATTAATAAAATGACTATATTGATGTTGATGGTTAATATGATAAAATAATTCGAAAATTAAGGCAATCAGCAAAGGGGGATGGGGTAATGTGTAAAATTATATGATTTAGGATATTGTAAACGGGAGGTGCGTACATGCATAAAAGGTTGTTTTTATTACTACTTATTATTCTACTTACTCTCATGGGTTGTTCGAACAATAGGATAGTTGGGGAAAAACCGCCAAAAACCTTGATTAAAATAGGAAACGAAACGTATGAAACCACGCTGGGCAGTTATTGCTGGAAAGGGAGATGTGTTGATACGGCTGGACCAGTTGAACTATTAGAAGGCAAAAAACCTATAAAAGTAAGACCAGGTGAAGATGTAACGTTCGTGATGGAATATGAACCAAAACCAAATAAATTCCATATTGTACAGTTAAAAGAGAATAGAGAAACTGAAGTGGTAGTGGAAGATAATCGTTTTGTCGCACCTATAGAAAAAGGGACCTATTATTATTCATACGGAGTATGGTGGATGGATGAAAATGAAGCGAACTTCTCCCATGGTGATGCCTTCTATGCTTTCGCCTTAGAAGTAAATTAGTAAATAGAACGTAATTTTATTTCACTAAGGGCGCCATTCTTAAATAAGAGGGCGTCTTTTTACATTTGGTCCAGATTGTGGGATAAAAGAAAGGAATTGGTGAGAAAAAATTAAAGTTAATAGTCATGTTATGAGCTTTTCATCAAACGTGTCAGAATAGTTATATAAAACATAAATTACCTATCAACAAGGTTGTTATATTCTGAGATAATCAGGATATGTAATATTGAATACCTACGGTGGAGACAAAATGAAGAAATATATATCGTCAAACCGAATATCCATTACGTTTTATACTTTATTTATAGTAGGCACGTTCGACCACAAAATGAGTTTTCCAAGGAGTAATACAGAAGCACAAAAGAGTTTTCTAGCATTATGTGAACTTTTGGATCCTCACTTTGAAGAAGGAAATTATTGTGAATTATATATTTGTTGGGTTGGTGATGAAAAAGAAGAGAGAAATAAAGAATTAGACCAAATCATAAATCTAAACAATTTTGACATCAATAACATTCAAATATATGAGAAAACACTATTGGTAATTAAAAAATAGTTGTACAAACCCCTGTGAAAATTTAACAGGAACAATATCTGAAAAAGGCTCTATCTGGTTATAAATGGTTAAGTAATCATGAACTTTTTACCTCTCAGACCCTAATTTAAACTTCGTTACTACTTAATATCAAATTGAGGGTGTCTCATAAACGCTTAGATAAATATCAAAGCTCTCGAAACACTAAATTAAGAATTTAATTAGGTTCTAGCGCTTTTATCTTTTAGTCTTCATTTATTAAAGTCATCTTTATATCAGTATGTCCAAGTTTTATAGATTTTTGGCACTAGTACCAAAGCATGAACCTAGGGTACTACCACAATATGTGCTTGACATAAAAACAGAATAGACTGTATATTTTAACATTATAAAATTATTATAAAATTTATTGCGTCATACTCAATGGTTAAGGCTTATGCCCCCTCGTATATGGATGATGAAAGAGATGATAATACCGAATGGAGTTTTAGTCATCTGCATTGCTTCAAGAATCATACCCGTTCGAAAAGGTAGAATCATGCTAGGCGAGTCCCAGCTTTGACGAAGGGCTAGAAATCGTGGCAGCACACGATTATGATTAAGTATTTGTCGTTCTTACTTTTTACTGATTTATTAATGAAAGGAATGGAGCGGACATCGCGTCAGCTGTAAAACGATACTTTTATTCTTTGTACATATCTAGAATATCTTTTGTAAAAGGTGCTGGAAGAGCGAGTTCAAGAAAAAGATAAGGAGTTCAAATCATGTATCCTATTTCAGTACGTATGCAAGGTAAAAAAGTAGTGGTAGCAGGAGGAGGAAAAGTAGCATCCTTTAAGGTTGCTTTATTGTTAGAAGAAGGGGCAGACGTTACTGTAGTCAGTCCGGAAGCCGTAAATGAAATCAGGCAATGGGCGGAAAAAGGGAAATTAAAATGGATCAGTAGACAAATTGAAATAAGTGATTGTGAAGATGCCTTTCTTATCATTGCTGCAACAGATAATCCGGAACTAAACGAGAAACTGGCACAAAACGCCAAGCCTAATCAATTGGTAAATGTGATTACAAATCCCGAAAAAGGGAACGTTCATTTCCCTGCAGCATTAAAGCGCGGTAAACTGCTGATAGCAGTATCAACAGAAGGAGCCAGTCCGAAGCTGGCGAAGAAAATTCGAAACGACCTTGCCAAGCTGTATGATGATTCATATGAAGAATATCTAGAGTTTCTGAATGAATGTCGGGTTCTAATTAAATCAAAGGGATTAGAAAAAGCTGCAAAGAATAAACTGTTGCTGGAAATTTTGCAGGATGAGTTCCGAGAATCGGAAGAAAAACGCAGGAAATTTTTGGAGAGTTTAAATTAATCTATTTTACAAATCTAGTAAACCATTTTATAGTCAGCCCCTTTAATTATTGTGAAAAAACCTTAGCGTCGGTGTTATCTCAACTTGAACTTTTCGGTGATTTCTCATGCCAAGTTCCCTGCTTGCCATTGCCTCGCACAAGAGTCAGGAGACCGACTTTGTCCTAGACACTTCAGTAAACCTACGGGCCTATAGGTGGAAGTGCTGATTGAATACAATACTTTGTAGTTTTGTATGTATTTATTCTGCACCCCTATTTAGTAGGGGGGTTTTTCATAGTGAGCAATTTTGGAGAAAATCTAGCTCCAGCGTCCAGCCTCTCGATGTCAAATAACCTTCCCAGCATAAAGACAAAAAGCGCCTTTAGTGGTGAAAAATATTTACCTGTTGGGACTAAGCTTGGTGCTTGCGCTTTTCTATAAAAAGATAGGGAGAGTTGACTACTTGGAATTTAAAAGGAACGAAGCATCACGTTTTAATTTGTAACGGAAGCAGTTGTATGCGAAAGGGAGGAGAAGAGGTTACACAGGCTATTCGTAATGAAATTACCAATTTGGATTTGGACACGGTTATACATACGACAAGAACCCGCCGTAATGGACGATGCAAGGTTTGCAGTACCTAAAAGCAAAGATGAGTTGTTCCAGAGAATAAGATCCGATATTAAAAAGTTCTATCATCCTAAAGAAATCTGTAAACATGTCATATTGTGATGGCTATGGTATTACCTTCTTTCTTACTTTGTTATATATCGTCTAATTATGATCAATGAAGTAATGATGTTTGATGATGAATGCTACCTGGTGATACCTAAAAAAGTGACAGATGAAGAGGTATATTGCTTTCATCTGTCATTTTTATTTACTTATTTGCTTTTGGTAGTCATATCATATTATGAAACGATAGAATAGGTTTCAACCATTTGCACTCGATCGTTATTTCTTGAATTTTTCTGGGGATAGCCCTTCATCTAGTGTCTTTAATGCAAGTGGTGCACGAATTCCTTCTACTGCTGCTGAAAAAGGAAGGATATAAATCGCTTGTTTTTAATAGCAGGAACATCAGCAAGTTTCTTTTTAGAAAGCAATAAATCTTGTTTCTGTTTGACTGTTGTATCTCTATTATCATGTTAATAAGAGATTGGTATTTATTAAAAAATTTTTAAAAATAAGACATTCTCAAGGTGTATTGCGTAACCGATGAATATGTTGTAATCTTTTATCTGTTTTACAACGAAATACAACTTTCCATCTTCTTATCTAGAGAGGCGGAGGGACTGGCCCGAAGAAGCCTCGGCAGCGGACTCGGTTTCGAGTGCTGTGCCAAATCCAGCAAGCATCGTGCTTGGAAGATAAGAAGGGTCTCTTATATAGATATGTATAAGGCCTCTTCTTATGTTCGGAGAAGAAGGGGCTTTTGCTATGTGGAAAGGATCTTCGAAAAATACAAGAAATGAGGTTGAGGTGGAATTGAAAAAAGGAAATCCATTTGCGTTATTTCCGTTTGTTGTTTTTTTAGTGTTGTTCATTGGTGCAGGAGTAGTTACGGGTGATTTTTATAAGTTTCCAGTCATTGTAGCGATTTTGTTTGCGGCCAGTATTTCGGTGATGATGAATCGAAAAGAGTCCTTAACGAAAAAGGTGGAAGTGTTCACAAAAGGGGCTGGAAATGCCGATGTTATGTTAATGGTCCTTATTTTCTTATTAGCAGGGGCATTTTCGGAAGTAACCAAAGAAATGGGGGCTGTAGAATCAACGGTCAACTTAGCCCTTTCCATTATCCCGCAAAATTTATTAATCGTCGGTTTGTTTGTTATTGGTTGTTTTATCTCCCTTTCGATGGGAACTTCGATGGGAACCATTGTAGCATTAGCACCGATTGGAGTCGGAATTAGCGAACAAACCGATATTTCTATGGCATTATCGATGGCCGCTGTTATTGGTGGTGCCATGTTTGGAGATAACTTATCTTTTATTTCTGATACAACGATTGCGGCAGTACGAACACAAAATACAAAAATGAAAGACAAGTTTAAGGTGAACTTTTTCATTGTTTTACCAGCAGCCTTGATCACGATCGTTCTTTTCTGGATATTTACTGCTGGAGAGCAAGCGGAAATTACAAATCAATCTTTTAACTGGGTGAAAATTTTACCTTACCTTGGTGTATTAGTGACATCATTAATGGGTGTCAATGTACTAGTCGTGTTAGCAGGCGGTATTTTATTAGCAGGAATCATCGGTCTTCTTGATGGAAGCTATAATGCAATGGGCCTCATTCAAGCTATCGGTGATGGGATCGCTGGAATGCAGGAATTGTCACTGCTTTCCATTTTAATTTCCGGTTTGGTGGAAGTCATTAAATATAACGGTGGAATTGATTATTTACTTCAATTAGTTACAAGAAATGTAAAGTCGAATAAAGGAGCGCAATTCGGTATCGCAGGATTAGTGAGCTTAACAAACCTTTCAACAGCAAACAATACGATTTCCATATTAATTGCTGGTCCACTTGCGAAAAACATTGCCGATCAATATAACATTGATCCACGTAAATCTGCTAGCTTATTAGATATTTTCTCTTGCTGTTTCCAAGGGCTCATCCCATACGGTGCGCAAATTCTATTGGCAGCAGGTGTTGCTTCCATTTCACCATTAAGTATTTTGCAGTATTCGTTCTATCCATTCTTAATTGGGGTTTGTGGTATGATTGCGATAGTGATTGACTACCCAAAATTTAAAACGCCAAAAGAAGTGAAGGCAAACTTTGAAGCGAATAAAGCGGTATAAAGAGAAAAGGTCTCATTCATTTATCAAGATCTAAAATCTAAAAATCCTTGAAAAAATAAAGGTAAGCGTTTAATATGTTAGCTTACCTTTATTTTTCTTATTCTACTAATGCCTCTCGTTAAACAACAAAAATAAATCCTTTTCACACAGTACAAATCTTAGCTTAAAAGTCTTCTTGCATTGACAATAAAGTGATTTAATTTCGATCTTATAAACACAGCTACCACCATTCAAGCTTTCAGAACGGTTGTAAAATAGTTGTTTAATTTAATTTTCTCGAATTCAACAACAATGAAGTCGTTTAAGAATTGGACGTCAACGAACCGTTAGCTTTTTGCAAGGTTTAATTGCCATGAAACACCATATTTATCTTCAACCCAACCAAACTTTTCACTAAATGGATAAGCAGTTAATGGCATTAGAACGTTTCCATCTTGCGATAACTGTTCAAAAACTCTATTTATTTCTTCTTCGGTATCACATGTTACAAACAGTGACATTGCAGGAGTAAAAGGAAGCTCCTGCTTGTTGCTATTATCAATAGCCATAAACGTTTGTCCTTTTAATGTGAATGTAGCATATAATACGGTTCCATCTTCATGATGAAAAACACTATTTATTTTGGATTGGTCAAATACAGAGGTGTAAAAATTCATTGCCTCTTCAGCTTTGTCATTGAACATTAAACACGTAGTGATTTTTTGATTTGAATTTCCCACTTAAAACCAGCTCCTTTTATTAAAATTTATCAGGAAAGCAAATGATCACATCATTTACATCTGCTCTTTTGCTTTCAATGATGTTCGGTTGATGACTGAAAAATAACATAAGATGTTTCGACTTTTGAACAAAAAAGCAAGAGATGAAGCAATGAGTGAAAAAGTCATGAAATTGTTTCGAGAGAGTATTCCGTTATGCAATCGATGAAGTGATCAACACCGACAAGATATCATTTTATTGTTGATAGAGCATGGAGATTTAACGATGAATGAAATGATCGAATGCTACACCTACCATTCTCATTATTTGAGGATTTTGAATGCGGCAGGGTTAGTAAAAGTTGAACAAAAAGGAACAGAACGTGCTGTTATTTACATTTGTTTGATTATGCAATCTAACTGCTTAAGCATCTCATTCACTCTACACATAAGCCGATCGAATCGTTCGATCGGCTTATGTGTATATTCATATATCAAAGACTCAACGCATGAATACATTCACATTCGTGAAGAGCATTTCATTCATAACCTCAGCCTAAAATCGTGCTGATCATCACTTAAACAAGTCACGATTACTCCGTTAAAAAATAAATTTTCTCCACTTTCTCTTTAAACTGTTCAATATGAACAAATCTTGCTTCTCGTAAAACTTCTTTTCCATCGACATATAAAATCAAAACAGGGGCGGTAAATATGGAAAGGTGACCTGCTATGTTCGGGACATTATCGACGGTGATAAAAGCGATTTGAATCTTTGGAAATTCAGCCATGACTTCTTTCACTTTTGGCAATAAAGCATGACAAACACTGCAATTTGTTTTCGATATGTATAAAAATGCTAAACGATGATTGTTTACGAACTGCTCGACTTCTTCTATTGAAAATAGTTCATTCTTTGTACTCAAAGTTCATTTCGTCTCCTTCCATGATGATTTTCATCAATTATACCATAGGAAGTTGCAAGAATTTTTGCGGATGATATTGCGAAATGTCCGCTCAGACGAGGTAGGGGGAAATTTAGAAAGGGTCTAATATCAATGTGATCATGCGTCAACTACAATATGTAGATGTTTTCATTGTATCGGCTCGCTAAATGATACTGGATTTAATCTCTTGTATCAGCAGTACTTATCAACGAGAATTTGTTCATATTCGGCAGCATTTTATTAAAATTATCCAAAAATTATCTAGACTCAAAAAATGCTGCAGGTAAAACTTTAAATATGCTACAAAAGGTATCATCGATGAAGATCAAAAATGGTTCAAAAATGAACAGTTTTTATTCACAAATTATCTCTAAAAAGTAAATTATTTTTTATTATAATACTTTCTAATTAAATAACCAAAAAAATAATAGTGGATAAAGAACGATGCAAGACAATCGAAGTAGGAGAAAAATAGAGGACATTCAAACTCATTATATGTAGTTTGGTTATTTAATCAGTATAGAAATGACATATGCATTCGAAGTCATTAGTAATTTTAAATAAAGTATAATATTTATTTTTTACTATACATCTAGACGAGGAGGTTAAATTTTTGTAAAATTACATTGATTAAGAAAAATATTATTATTTAGATTTTTTAGAAAACAATCGAAAGGATGTGGATAAGTGTAAAGCTAGCTGTAGTTAGTCAACGAGTTTACCAAATTTTTTATTATGGGGGGTAAATTATGAAGAAGAAAAAATTAGCTGGAGTTTTTTTATCGCTTATGTTAACAGCCGGTTTGATGGCGGGATGTAAAGGTGGAGCTCAAAATACTGGTTCATCAGGCGATGGAGGCGGCGATACCATTAAAATCGGTGCTAACCTTGAATTGTCTGGTGGAGTAGCTTCATATGGACAATCCATTGCTGAAGGTTTGGAACTTGCGTTCGAGGAAATTAATAAAGAAGGTATTAATGGAAAAGAATTGGAACTTGTGAAAGTAGATAATAAATCTGAAGCAGCAGAAGCAACAAACGGTGCGATTAAACTGATTAGCCAGGACCAAGTCAGTGCGATTGTAGGGGCAGCAACAAGTACAAATACGCTCGCTCAGGTTCAAGTTGCACAGGATAACAAAGTCCCGTTAATTACACCTACTGGAACGAATCCTACTATTACAAATAAAGACGGCAAAGTAAATGACTTTGTATTCCGTACATGTTTTATTGATCCTTTCCAAGGAACGGTAGCAGCTAAGTTTGCTCTTGATGAATTGAAAGTAAAAAGTGCAGCAGTACTTATTGATACTGCAAGTGATTATTCCAAAGGACTTGCTTCAGCATTTAAGAAATCCTTTGAGGAAAACGGCGGTAAGATTGTAGCGGAGGAAGCATATGTTGCAAAAGACACAGATTTCCGTGCGACTCTTACGCGTATTAAATCTGCGAATCCTCAATTTATCTTCTTGCCTGGTTATTATGAAGAAGTCGGTCTTATTGTCAAACAGGCACGTGAACTTGGTATTAATGTTCCTATTATGGGTGGTGACGGCTGGGATTCTCCAACACTGGTCGAAATTGCCGGAAAAGAAGCTTTAAACAATACATTTATTACAAATCACTATTCTGCTAATGATCCAGATTCCAAAATTCAGGAGTTCGTCAAAGCGTTCAAGGCAAAATACAACAAAACTCCAGATGGATTTGCAGCGCTTGGATATGATACCGCATATTTCCTTGCTGATGCCATCAAACGCGCAGGAGATGCAGATCCGGAGAAAATTAAAGAAGCTCTTGCTCAAACGAAAGATCTCGCCCTTGTATCAGGTGTATTGACGCTTGATAAGAAGCATGATCCGGTCAAATCCGCAACGATTCTTGAATATAAAAATGGTGAGCAGCAATTTAAAACAAAAGTAAATCCATAATACCATCATCATGGTATCAGTCGAATAGGGGGCATGTCCCCCTATTTGGGGTTTTAACAGCATTAAATCTTTAAAATAAAATAACAGTCCTTATTAAGGAGAGTGCGAATATGGAACTCATTCAACAGCTAGTTAACGGAATCTCTCTTGGCAGCATATATGCACTGATCGCTCTCGGATATACGATGGTGTACGGAATTGTCAGGCTCATCAATTTTGCTCATGGCGACGTGTTTATGATAGGGGCATTTGTAGGATTTTATGCGATTACAGGTTTACATCTAGGATTCTTCTCAGCGCTTCTATTAGCCATGGCTGTATGTTCTTTATTAGGCGTATTGATTGAAAGAATTGCTTATAAGCCTTTGAGAAACGCCACAAAAATTGCAGCTCTCATCACTGCAATCGGAGTTTCGCTTTTGATTGAATACGGGGTGATCTATATTCGGGGGGCTCAGCCAGAAGCATATCCTGGGACAATACTCCCAGATAAAAAAATTGAACTATTTGGTGTGACAATCAGCAGTCAGTCCATATTAATACTTTGTACTTCCATTGTATTGATGATTCTTCTTCAGTTAATCGTTCATAAAACGAAAATAGGGAAAGCCATGCGTGCCGTTTCTCATGATGCTGAAGCAGCTCGATTAATGGGGATCAATGTGGATCATACAATATCCGCAACCTTTGCAATAGGATCTGCTCTAGCGGGTGCTGCGGGTGTTATCTTCGGTATTTACTATATTAAAATTGAACCTCTTATGGGGATTATTCCAGGTTTAAAAGCCTTCGTAGCGGCAGTATTTGGTGGTATCGGTATTATTCCAGGTGCTATGGTCGGCGGTCTTGCACTTGGTGTGATTGAAGCATTAGTAAGCGGACTGGGTTATTCTCTCTGGCGTGACGGAGTGGCTTTTATCGTTCTTATACTTATTCTTATTTTCAGACCATCAGGACTATTTGGCAAAAACGTAAGAGAAAAAGTATAAGGAGGGGAGAAGATGATGACAACTTTAAAGCGGATCAATGGATTTTGGCTCTCAATGGTGTTAGCGCTTGTGTTTTTTGGAGCGGTTCATCTACTAATATCAGGAGGAGTCCTAAATTCCTTTTATATTAATACTTTATTTTTTATGGCTATTAATATCATTCTAGCAGTTAGTCTTCATCTCATTATTGGTATTACGGGACAGTTTTCAATTGGACATGCCGGGTTTCTTGCAGTGGGAGCCTATGCGTCTGCCATTATGACAATGAAACTGCAGATTCCGTTTTCACTTGCTTTACTGGTAGGTGGTGTTACCGCTGCAGTAGCGGGACTTTTAATTGGTATTCCTAGCCTTCGTCTAAAGGGGGATTATCTAGCAATCGCTACGCTTGGTTTTGGGGAAATCGTACGAATTATCTTGCTAAACGTAGATTATGTTGGTGGCGCCAGCGGAATGACGGTAACCCACCTTACAAGTTGGCCGTGGGTATTTGCCTGCCTGCTTATAACCATCATTGTCATTGCAAACTTTACAAACTCCACTCATGGCCGTGCCTGCATTTCTATTCGAGAGGATGAAATTGCTGCAGATTCAATGGGGATTAATACGACGTACTATAAAGTGGCCGCATTTGTGATCGGTTCTTTTTTTGCCGGTATTGCTGGGGGGCTTTATGCCCATCACTTTTATATTATTCAGCCGACGAACTTTGGCTTTTTAAAGTCATTTGATATTTTGATTTTTGTTGTGCTTGGAGGATTAGGAAGCATGTCTGGAGCGGTGATAGCTGCTATTTTGTTGACAATTGTTTCTACTTTCCTCCAGGATTATCCAGAGACTCGAATGATCATATACAGTTTAGTACTTATATTGGTCATGATCTACCGACCAAAAGGGTTGTTAGGTACTCGAGAATTGACGTCGTTCTTCAGGTTACGCAGAGCGGTTGAAGGGGGAAAGCAGAATGACAACAAACATACCGTTGCTTAAAGCTGATCATGTCGGGATTCATTTTGGCGGCTTGAAAGCATTGGCTGGCGTAAACATCGAATTATATCCGGGAGAATTGGTTGGGCTCATTGGACCAAACGGTGCAGGTAAAACGACTTTCTTCAACCTGCTGACAGGTGTATATGAACCGACAGAAGGAAGTATTGTACTTGGTAATGAAAAGTTAAACGGTCTGGCACCTTACAAAATTACACGAAAAGGGATTAGTCGTACGTTTCAAAACATTCGATTGTTCGGTGAGCTTTCCGTACTTGATAATGTAAAGGTTGCATACCATTCTCTTGCTCGTCATTCCATTTTTAGCTCCATTTTTCGTTTTCCTTCTCATTTTTCTGGCGAGAAAGAAATAGAAGAAAAGGCCATAGAATTTTTAAAGATTTTCAAGCTTGAGAGTTATATGCATGAAAAAGCGAAAAATTTACCATATGGGCAACAACGTCGTTTAGAAATTGCAAGAGCTCTGGCGGCACATCCAAAATTGTTGCTGCTTGATGAGCCTGCAGCAGGAATGAATCCGCAGGAAACCCAGGAACTGATGAATTTGATCGCTTTTATAAGAGAAAAGTTCCATTTAACGATTTTGCTTATTGAGCATGATATGTCTCTTGTGATGGGAGTATGCGAACGAATTTACGTGCTGGATCACGGACAACTCATTGCACATGGTACCCCTGAAGAGATCAGAAATCATCCTAAAGTGATTGAAGCATATCTAGGAGAGGAGGTTTCGTGATGCTAAAGGTAGAAAGTATCAATGTATTTTACGGGAATATTCAAGCATTAAAAGGCGTTTCACTTGAAGTAAAAGAAGGAGAAATCGTCACATTCATTGGTGCAAACGGCGCTGGCAAGAGTACGCTATTAAAGACGATTTCTGGATTGTTAAAGCCAAAACATGGGGACATTTTGTATGAAGGACAATCGATTGCAGGCAAAGCAGCACAGATGATTGTAAAACAAGGAATTTCCCATGTTCCGGAAGGTCGTCGTATTTTCGCCAACATGACAGTAGAAGAAAACTTAGAATTAGGCGCTTTTTTAAGAAAGGATAAAGATGGAATTCGAGAGGATTTCGAGAAAGTGTATCATCTGTTTCCTCGACTTCTTGAACGGAGAAAGCAACTTGCCGGAACTTTGTCGGGCGGAGAGCAACAAATGTTGGCCATGGGCCGAGCATTAATGGCGCGTCCGCGTCTTCTCCTTTTAGACGAGCCATCGATGGGATTAGCCCCTTTACTAGTCAAAACGATTTTCCGGATCATTGAAGAGATTAATTCGTTTGGGACTACCATCTTGCTAGTTGAACAAAACGCAAATATGGCACTTTCTGTAGCTGACCGGGCGTATGTCATTGAATCGGGACGTGTTGTCTTGTCTGGTTCAGCGGAAGAGTTAAACGCTAGTGAACAGGTAAAGATGGCGTACCTTGGAGGGCACTGATAAAAAACATTAAAAGATTTAGAGGCTTTAAGTGTAAATGTTGCAAAGTCAATATTTGACACAGATGAATCAAACCCCGCCATTATCCGAAAAAGGCGGGGTTATTCAATCGATGATGAATCAAACTCAACAGCAACGGCTCTTACAGGTGAGCCATCGACTCCTGGTAAATAGAGGGGGAGGGCGATAATATAAGGATCGGCAAAATCAATTGTTTATTATCCCCGCTCGTCATTACCGATGAACAACTCAATGAAGCGTTAGATGTCATCACACAGGTTGTGACAGAACTGATCGACTCCAAATGATGAGAAAAAAATGAAGAAAGTAGACAGATTTTGTTGTTTATCTTACTGATATTTTCGCTTCAAGCTAATATACTTAAATTAAAAAGATTCTAAGCAAAGAGGAGAGAAACGATGGAGAAAAAGAGACTATATATCAATGGAGAATGGGTGGAAGCAAGTTCGTATACTACATTAACGTCGCCTTATTCTGGAGAGGTACTTGCGGAAATTCCAGTAGCGACGGAGTCAGAAGTGGATCGAGCGATTGAAGCGGCATACCAAGCGAGAAACATTATGGCGAAAATGCCAACACACAAGCGAGCAGCCATTTTAGAAAAAGTGGCAGGGCTCCTTCAAGAAAGAGCGGAAGAAGCAGCGCAGATGATAGCGCTTGAAGCAGCAAAGCCGATTACCACGGCCAAAGCGGAAGTAGGGCGTACAATTCAGACGTATAAGTTTGCTGCTGAAGAAGCAAAACGTATTCACGGCGAAACGATTCCATTAGATGCTGCACCGGGTGGGGAGAACCGGGTCGCTTTTACAGTGAGAGAACCAATCGGTGTCATTGGGGCGATTACTCCATTTAACTTCCCTATGAATCTTGTTGCTCATAAGCTCGGTCCGGCTATCGCGGCTGGAAATACGATTGTACTCAAACCAGCAAGCCAAACGCCGCTATCCGCTTATTTTATTGCAGAGCTGTTTGAACAAGCAGGTCTTCCAAAAGGAGCATTAAACGTAGTAACGGGAAGCGGAAAAACGGTCGGGGATAAGCTTGTTACTGATGACAGAGTCAGCATGATTACGTTTACAGGAAGCCCGGCTGTGGGAATAGGTATCCGAAATAGAGCCGGATTAAAGAAAGTAACACTCGAACTTGGTTCCAATTCCGCCGTCATTGTCGATGAAGATGTAGACATTGATTCTATTATTCCGCGCTGTGTATTTGGTGCTTTTTCCTTCCAAGGCCAAGTTTGCATTTCACTGCAACGGATTTATGTGCATGAAAAACGGTACGAGGAGTTTGTAGAAAAGTTTATCGCTGCTACTAAACAATTAAACGTTGGCGATCCGCTCGATCCAAAAACCGATGTATCCGCCCTTATTACTCCTCATGATGTTGAGCGGTCTTTAAACTGGATTGAAGAAGCAAAGCAAGGCGGGGCAACGGTTGCTGTAGGTGGTGAAAGAAGAGGAAATATATTACTGCCAACTGTTATCCTTCATGCTCGACCTGATATGAAAGTATCTTGTCAAGAAGTATTTGCTCCGATTGTATTAATTAATAAAGTCACATCGATCGATGAGGCGATAGAATGGGTGAATGATTCTAGATATGGATTACAAGCAGGTGTTTATACAAACAATATTCATGTTGCATGGGAGGCTGTAGAAAAACTCCATGTCGGTGGAGTACTCATCAATGACATTCCGACATTTAGGGTTGATCACATGCCTTACGGTGGTGTAAAAGAAAGCGGAACAGGTCGAGAAGGTTTACGATATGCAATCGAAGAAATGACAGAATTAAAGCTTGTGATTTTCAATAGAAATAAATAAGAAGAGAGAGAATGATCCAAAAGGTCGCTGAAATGCGGCCTTCTTCTTTATTGTGTTAAAAGTCCTTTTAAGAAAAACGAACTCATACTCAATGTACAACAAATAAATCAATGAGTATTTTATTTTCGACAAATTTAACAGACGGTTCTGGTCTTGTTCTACTTGAACGTGAACCTTTCTAAGGATAAAGTGTGCGATTAAAAGTTGTTTGGCTTCAAAGGAGAGAATGGAATAAGGTATATCATTCCATGAAGATATTCCTTATTTTTATGATGAGTTACGACCGGAAACAAAGAATCGCATCTATTGTGACGAATAGTAGTTTAAGGAGAATATATAAATTTCTTCAAGCTTCATAATGATTCGTGTGGTTGAACCGTACCATAAAATCAATGAGGTTTTATAAAATAAAAAAGAGAGACGGTTAGAGATAGGAAATGTAGTCATAACTGAATCAAACTACAGCCCTAATCAATAGTCTCCCTTAAGAATCCAGTTTCTCTCATCATTTATATTTATAGCATAATAAAAAGAATAAAACTGTTTCTAGTGTAGTATTGGGAAACTGGTCAGTGTTAGGAAATGTTCTTGGGAAAAGCAGTACCTTTTTTATTTCTTTAAACATACGAATGATAAATTGTTGCTCCATTGAAAATGGGGGTTGCGGTGGTCCGAGAGAAAAAAGGTTTTGGTGGCTGAAAAAAACTGGTATTCTAAAAAGCGCACTTGCCGCTTCATTCAAATCATCCATATCCTTGTAAGCCTGTTTTATCTCTTCACTACTAATATTTTCCTTATGATGTTTATCCTTACTAATTTTTATCATCTCCATGTGATAACTTATTTAGGAGATCAAGGGGAAGTTTGGACAAACATATTGATTAATAAGTCTTTTTTATAAAAACTACTAAAATGGCTAGTGTTAACCAGAAAAGTATGATTTTAGATATTGGTGGAAGAACTTTAGGGGCTGATGAGATAAAATCACCGTTGACCACGGTTGGACAAGGTTATCCTCAGATTTGCATACCTTATGAATAATGCTCAATCATCTAGATTGAACTCATCCATCGGTAGAATTTCCAAATGATAGTCATAAAAAGTAAATATCCAAAAAAGGAATAGCTATGTTCCCATTGATCATTGTGAACAAACCATCCGATTGCTTCGGATTGTTTTTCAATAAGCGTCATCATTAGGCTAATAATGACGATAAAAACTCCTTTTTTCCAAGTTTTCAGTTTTTCTATGAAATAAAGAAAAAAAGTTGTTAGGATTGGCAGGCCGACTAGTGTAAATACAATGTTAATGGTAAAAATAGATGAATATGGTCGGACCGGAAAGCTGTACAATTGTTTTCCAACCAAATAAAGATCTAAATAGGTTCCGATCCATGAGGCAAACAGGATGGTAGAAATATAAGCGGAAAAATGTTTATTGCGGGCGGAAAATGGCTTTCTTTGCGATAATTGCGAGTTCCATTTTTTCGAGTGTTTCGCAGTACTCATGAGTAATCTCTCCATTCATATCTTCATCTTGTTTGTTTAAATAATCGATAATGGTCCAGTCATCAAACCAATCCTCGATGTCTGCTTCTGCATGTGTAACGTTTTTCCACGCGTACTCCAATCTTGGACTATATATCCGAGGTATTCCTTGTTGTATTTGACAATCTTTTATGCGGCGTCTGTAAGGTTGCCCTGGCGTTGATTCATAAACGTCATTAAACAGATGAGGCCAGTAATCTTTACGAGTTCCAGTATGAGGTTGAGACATAGCCCAACGAACAACTTTATCCAACATTTCTTTCTTGTGAAAAAGTAAAGAATATAATCGTTTTCCTAATAATATCCGTTCATGAAGCGAATCGAATTTATGTAACGTTTGCCCAATGAGCCCTATATTTCGTTTCTCATGTTCGGAGTCACAGTAAGGAAAAAGAATATGATTTAAGGAGAAAAAATCTTGAAGCTTAAACTGAATGGTATTAAATACTTTCTTTTGAAAAAGGTGATTTTGGATGACTTGTTTTTCCAAATAGCTTTGTTCATTAATAACAAGAGCTATTGCAAGTATATAGGGGTTACCATATTTCCAAAAGTGACTCCAGATGGTTTCCATAAATGTTGATACATGAAAAATAGGAAGAAGGTAAAAAAGCTGTCTTTGTCTTTTCATGCTTTCTTCATAAAGTAGAAATTGCGGATATACATCCTGAAAAATAAGCCAATTTCCGCGCTCCAAAAACGAAAAGAAGGACTGCTGCTCCTGCTTGGATAACAAATTTGATAACAGTTCTCCCTTTAAATCAGTCATATTCCAGCCGCCATTTCTTGATACCATATGTCCCAAAAGCGCCCAATGAATTTCCGGATGACGTTGATAAAAATCAAGGTATGCTTGTGTTCTTGTTACGTTGTTTTCATTTTTTATTCTTGTTTGAAGGAGTATTTGTTGGACTAGCTTTTTTTCCGCTTTGGTTAAATCAGATTCTTTCATCGTTACCGTCTTTAAACCTTTGCATTTTTTCTTTAACTCATCTTTTATTTCTAGAAGAAATGGAGGTAGGACCGGCTTCTTCTTTTTCTTTATTAGACAAAAAATGTCTACCACTCCCTCGATGAATGGTTTTCAAGATGCGGGAATAAGTATAGATAAGTGATCATTTTTCAAAAATGAAAGGGATGACGAGTGTGAGACTTATCATTCAAAAAGAGATAAACCGAATCGTGAATCAATTGAAACATGAACAATCTTCGGATGGATCATGGCGTTACCCTTTTGAAACCGGCATTTCAACAGATGCTTATATGATCATCTTATTACGTACGTTGGAAATAAATGATGAAGACTTAATCAAAGCACTAGTGGAAAGAATCGAAAGTAAGCAACAAGGTAACGGGGCATGGAAACTTTTCTATGACGAAGGGGAAGGAAATGTAACGACAACCGTTGAAGCATATTATGCGCTTCTCTATTCGGGATATCGTAAGAAAAACGATAAAAACATGCAAGCTGCAAAACGGCGGATCTTGGAAATGGGTGGAATAGAAAACGTGCATATGTTTGCAAAATTTATGCTTTCTTTAACAGGACAATATCCATGGCCGAAATTTTTTCCTATTCCTGTTGAAATCATCCTTTTGCCTCTTTCGTTTCCTATCAACTTTTGGGATTTTTCCGTCTCTGGAAGAGCCAATCTTACACCTATTTTCATTCTATCTGACAACAAATATCGTGTGAAAACGAAAAGAAGTCCAGATCTTTCCGATTTATTTGTTTCGAGATTTGAAGAAGATGATTATTGGAGATTGTTACAAATGGAGCGATCTTTTCTTTCTTATATGAAACAGGGAATCAAAAGTTTCATTGGTTTACCGGAATATATTCACTCTACAGCGATTCATCATGCCAAACAATATATGTTAAACCGTATAGAACCAGATGGAACATTTTATAGTTATTTTAGTTCTACTTTTCTCATGATTTTTGCTTTGTTGTCGCTTGGGTATTCAAAAAATCATCCAATTATGATAAAAGCGATGAACGGATTAAAGTCTTTTGTCTGCCAAATTAATGGCTATATCCACATGCAATATACAACCGCAACGGTTTGGAACACTTCCTTAGTGAGTTATGCTTTACAAGAAGCAGGAGTTTCCTCTACAGACCCCGTCATCGAAAAAGCGAACCGCTATCTCCTTTCACGGCAGCACTACCGATATGGAGATTGGGCCATTCACAATCCTTACAGCTTGCCAGGAGGATGGGGATTTTCAAACATCAATACAATGAATCCGGATGTTGATGATACAACGGCTACTTTAAGAGCGATTCACAAATGGGTGACGAAAGAACCTTTATTCCGTCAGGTATGGGATAGAGGGATCCATTGGCTGTTGTCGATGCAGAATGATGATGGAGGTTACGGAGCATTTGAAAAGAATGTAAATAAGCGCATTTTACACCATATTCCGATTCAAGGAGCGGAGTTCTTATTAACCGATCCGTCTACCGCAGATTTAACAGGAAGAACGTTAGAGTTTTTCGGAAATTTCACCAATTTATCTAAACAACACCCAACCATCCAACGTGGGGTAGAGTGGCTTCTAAATCATCAAGAAAAAAACGGGTCTTGGTATGGCAGATGGGGGATTTGCTATATATATGGAACATGGGCGGCTGTCACGGGAATGATTTCAGTGGGAGTTTCTCCGAAGCATCCGGCTATTCAAAAGGCAGTGAAATGGTTGTTAAACATCCAGAACCATGACGGGGGATGGGGCGAGTCATGTAAAAGTGATATAAAGAAAACGTACGTTCCATTAGGAGCAAGTACGTTAACACACACGGCTTGGGCACTAGATGCACTCATCGCCGTCTTTGATGAACCTATACCGGAAATTCAAGCTGGAATCAAATTTATACTCCAATCCGCCGAAAGAGAAGACTGGACGACTTCCTATCCAGTAGGGCAAGGAATGGCAGGGGGATTTTATATTCATTATCACAGTTACCAGTATGTATTTCCTTTACTAACATTAAGTCATTATCAGAAGAAATTTGAAATCTCTCATGTTTGATTTTATGTACCAATCTTTCTTTTAATGTAGTTCCAAAAGAAGTTCCTCCACTTTAACCGGAAGAGAAGTGTCAGGTAGTTCACGAAACTTTGAAAACAGAAAGAGGAACAAACGTGGCACTTACACTTAGGACGTGAACAATAAAATAACGGTTGGCGGAAAAAACAATAAAATCTAAAGGGAGATATCTGTAATAATAAACAAGCACTTGTTACTACTCTAGGTGACAGGTGTTTTTTATCATCAATAGAAAAGGAAACTGTAAAACCGTTAAGAGAGAGTTGTTCAAAAATAGAGGTGCAAATGAAAATATTAATTTCTGAATAAAAATAAAATTCTGTTGATTTTATCTTTACCAATAAATATAATAATCACTAAAAAATATTCATTTTTCAGAATATTAATTCCGATATTCGGAACAAAAGGAGATTCTTATGAATAAAACGGTAGTAAAAGCGTTGGAACTGTTGCAGTTGTTCACGACATATGAACAATTAACGCTGCAAGAAATAGTACAGTTGACGAAACTGCCAAAAACATCTGTTTTTCGGATGGTTCAGTCATTAATGACAACAGGGTTTTTAAAAAAAGAAGGGGAAGCTTATGAACTTGGACTGTCCTTACTGCAGTTTGGTTGTTTAGTTACGGAACGATTGGATGTTCGAAAAGTAGCGTTACCGATTATGAAGCAATTAAGAGAAGAAACGAATGAAGCTGTTAATTTGGTCGTCAAGGACGGCGATGAAGCTATTTATGTAGAAAAAGTAGAAACATCAGAACCGGTTCGAGTATACACAAGGGTGGGAAGAAGAGCGCCGCTTTATGCTGGGGCATGTCCGCGAGTGTTGCTTACTTTTATGTCAATCGAAGAGCAGAAGAAATATCTTGACCGGGTTGAATTGATTCCAATTACATCAAAAACGATTGTCAATCGTGAGGAATTAAAGAATCTGATCAATGAAGCAAAGAAAAAAGGATATACGGTAAGTCATTCGGAGTTAGCCGATTATTCTTCCGCTGTTGCAGTTCCTATTTTTAATCACGAAGGAAAGGTTGTAGCGGGATTAAGTGTTGTCGGGCCAGAAAATCGTTTTCAGTCTTCTTATATTGAACAATTAGTTCCAAAACTAAAACATAAAGCAGGCCAAATTTCAAAAGCACTTGGTTTTATCGGAGGAAAAGATGTTGAACTATGAGTTGATACCGCTTAACGAGAATGCGTTAGTAATCAAATTTGGCGAACAAATTGCTCTCGACATTCATCAACGAGTTCGCCAAGTTTCTATCTATTTTATGGAGAATCATGTGGAAGGGATTATTGAGGTCGTTCCTGCCTATACAACTGTTACCGTATATTATGATCCGTTACAATTGACAAAGAATACAAATCGGAAATGGGATGTAGAAGTCCTGCCTTTTGAAAGGGTTTGTACCGTACTGAAAAATATCCTTTTATCATTAGAAAATGCAGATGCTCCTAAAGGAAAGGAAGTCGTGATTCCTGTTTGTTATGGAGGAGAGTTTGGACCGGATTTAGAAGAAGTAGCTAGAAGAAATCAATTAACGCCGGAAGAAGTGATTGATATTCATACGAACGGTCATTATCTCGTTTACATGATTGGATTTGCGCCGGGATTTGCTTATTTAGGAGGCATGTCAGAAAAAATTGCCACACCGCGAAAAGATTCGCCGCGATTACATATTCCTGCTGGATCTGTTGGGATTGCAGGTATGCAAACGGGAGTGTATCCAATTGAAAGCCCAGGAGGGTGGCAATTAATCGGGAGAACACCACTCCAATTGTTCCGTCCCCATCATCCACAGCCGAGTTTATTACAAACTGGAGACCGTATTCGCTTTCAAGCGATAACGAAGGAAGAATATAAACAGCTACAGGAGGAAGACAATGGGGATTCGCGTTGTTCGTAGCGGACTATTAACTACGATTCAAGATTTAGGTCGATTTGGTTTCCAAAAGGACGGCGTAGTGGTGAGTGGGGCAATGGATCAAATTGCACATCGTATCGCAAACATTCTTGTCGGAAATGAAGAATCAGAAGGTACGTTGGAGATGACGTTGATTGGTCCAACACTTACTTTTGAGGAAGATGCATTGATTGCGATATGCGGCGGGGAGTTTGAAGCAAGTATTGATGGGCATGAAGTACCGTTATGGCGCCCTATTTTTATTAAACAAGGCAGTGTACTTACAATCGGACATTGTCGCGTAGGATGTCGAGCTTATTTGGCTGTGGCCGGAGGCTTTCATATTCCTGAAGTGATGAACAGTCAATCAACGTATTTACTTGCACGTATCGGAGGTTTTCAAGGAAGAGCTTTGCAAAAAGGAGATATGCTTTTGCTTCGGGAGCCGAGGCGAAAGCACGATTCGTTGCTATTTCATAAGAAGATAACTCTTCTTCCTTTTATAGCTATGAACTGGGGAATTTCATTTGAACTTCGTGCCTATTTTTATGAAACGCCAAAAACGATTCGCGTCATTCGTGGGGCACAATTTGCCGATTTTACGAAGCAAAGCCAGGAACATTTTTTGACCCAACCTTATGAAGTAACCCCTCAGTCAAATCGAATGGGCTATTGCCTTGATGGACCTTTACTTGAGAGAAAGCAGTCAACGGAAATGGTTTCGGAAGCAGTAACTTTCGGAACGGTTCAAGTGCCGGCTGAGGGAAAACCGATTGTGTTGATGGCGGATCGGCAAACGACAGGGGGTTACCCGAAAATCGCACAAGTGATTGCTGTCGATTTGCCAATTTTAGCACAAACGAGACCGGGAGAAATGGTTGTATTTCGCGACATTTCATTTGAAGAAGCGCAACAATTATATCTTCAACGTGAACTTGAGCTTAATCAATGCAAAAAAGGGATTATATCGAAAATGGAGGGATGAGGATGCATCGTGTAGACCTTAATTGTGATATGGGAGAAAGCTTTGGAGTTTATCGGATTGGAAATGACGAAGAAATTTTAAACTACATAACATCAGCGAGTATTGCTTGCGGTTTTCATGCAGGTGACCCATCAAAGATGCGCAGAACAGTCCATATGGCGTTAGAAAAAGGAGTAAGTATCGGTGCGCACCCGGGCTTCCCTGATTTAATCGGATTCGGAAGAAGAAACATGGCGATTACCCCGGAAGAAGCGTATGATCTTATTGTTTATCAAGTAGGAGCTTTATATGCTTTTGTCAAGGCGGCGGGAGGGAAGATGCAACACGTGAAACCGCATGGGGCCTTGTACAATATGGCTGCGAAAGACCAAGCGCTTTCAGAAGCTATCGCAAAAGCAGTCTATGATATTGATCCAACGTTAGTATTGTTTGGATTAGCTGGAAGCGAATTAATTAAAGCAGGAGAAAGAGTTGGCTTAAAGACAGCTAATGAAGTGTTTGCTGATCGTACGTATCAACACGATGGTTCGTTAACATCACGGCGTGGTGATCCTAACGCATTAATAAATGACGAGCAAGTAGCGATACAGCAAGTGATTCGAATGGTGAAGGAAGGGAAAGTGAGATCACAGCAAGGAGTCGATGTGAATATTCAAGCAGATACGGTTTGTATTCATGGAGATGGTCCACATGCGTTAACATTTGCCAAAAAAATTCGCGAAAAGCTAGCAGAATCTGAAATTGTTGTTCAATCTATTCGTTAATGATAAAGGGGAAAGAGAAAATGAACATGGAAAAAGAAGCGAAGAAAAACATAGTAATACCATCTGTAAAACAATCCTCACGGATGAGTATATTGTTAGGTGCAATATTTTTAATGGCTACTTCAGCAATCGGACCAGGATTTCTTACACAAACGACTGTATTTACACAACAGTTGGCAGCAAGCTTTGGATTTGTCATTCTTGTTTCCATTTTACTTGATATTGGAGCACAGATGAACATTTGGAGAATTATGGCTGCTTCTGAAAAACGAGCACAAGATATAGCGAATTTAGTGCTACCAGGATTAGGGTATGTTGTTGCCGGACTCATTGTTCTCGGTGGATTGGCGTTTAATATCGGGAATATTGCTGGAGCAGGCCTTGGAATGAATGTATTGTTTGGAGTTTCAGTGGAAACAGGAGCGCTGATTAGCGCAGTGATTGCTGTTGCGATCTTCCTTGTCCGTGAAGCCTCTAAAGTAATGGACCGCTTTGCACAGTTGATGGGGATTATCATGATAGGTTTAACACTGTATGTTGTATTTACAGCAAAGCCGCCAGTAGGAGAAGCGATAGTAAAATCATTTGTTCCTGATACGATTGATATGTTTGCTATTGTGACGCTCGTCGGCGGTACTGTTGGAGGGTATATTACGTTTGCAGGCGGTCACCGTTTGTTAGATGCAGGTATCAAAGGGAAGGACGCTTTACCGCAAGTGACACGCAGTGCAATTTCCGCCATTGGTGTAGCTTCTATTATGAGGATTGTTTTATTTTTAGCAGCGCTAGGTGTTGTTGCTAAAGGGCTTACAATCGATTCTTCCAACCCGCCAGCTTCCGTGTTTCAATTAGCGGCAGGAGAAATTGGATATAAATTATTTGGTATTGTGATGTGGGCAGCAGCGATCACATCGGTAATTGGTGCAGCTTATACATCGGTATCATTTATTCGTACGTTCCACAAAAATTTAGAAACGTATCATCGTTGGATTATTGTTATCTTTATTATTGTCTCTACTCTTGTTTTCGTATCATTTGGAAAGCCGGTTAAAACGCTTCTTCTTGTTGGATCATTAAATGGATTGATTTTGCCAATCTCACTTGGGGTCATGCTGGTTGCAGCATACCAACGCAATATCGTTGGAGATTATAAGCATCCGCTTTGGATGACGATTTTTGGTGGAATTGTCGTGATTGCTATGGCTTATATGGGAATTTATACATTAATCACCCAAATTCCACAGTTATTTTCATAAGCCGCTCTTATAAGTAACTTTACAGAGTAATTAGACCAATGGAAAGCACTATTACGGTTCTTCTGAAGAAATCTAATCTATCATTACGTGAATAATGCAACAACAAGATAAAAAGGGGAAATTTTATTAACTGCCCCAGAAACCAATAAGGTTTCTGGGGTTATTTTTTAAATCCAATTTCCTCTCCAAAGGTTACCATGCAGTAAAGAAGGGCAGCATTTTTAGGAAGCCATCGTTCAAGCGAAACTAACAATTTTTCTAGTGTGTTTCGTCTAGATGTTGGCATTCTTCCTTTTTGTTCCGCTAATTGGTCATGTTTCTTCTATTCACCCGTTTTTAACTCATTGTCCATTTCTTTAAGAACTTCATCGATTTTTCGCTGATGGATGACTAAATCCGCCCATTCATCCAATTCTGTCGGCTCCATATTCACAATGACCAGCTTGGCGCCGTTTCGTTTGGCTAAGAACGGCAGTTGATTGGCCGGTGATACTTGTAAATAAGAGCCTAAGACGATTAATAATTCCGCAATCCTGTTTGTGCCGAAAGGAAATCCGGCAGCCCGCTTTCTGTCGACATGCGAGCACCTGTAAGCACGACGATAACCATTGCGCTAACATTTTTTTCACCTTATTAACGATTTTTAACCATTATACAATAACTCATTGCGGAATTTTGAGTACCATCTTTTTGTTTTTGTATAGGGAGATTTTTTTCGAATTTATATAAAAATCTACAACTGCGCGCTTGTTATGACCTTCTTTTTTAGTTTAGGTATTTTTGTAGCAAAATAGACTCCGATGAGCACTAGAGTACCGCCGATTATTTGTGATACGAGAAGTTTTTCTCCTAATATTAATGTAATGATGGCAGTAAATACCGTAATCAAATTTAAATATACACCCGCATGGCCAGGCCCCACTTTTTTTACAGCCATATTCCAAAAAACAAAGGAACAGACTGATGGAAACAGCCACATATAGATAATTCCCGTAACTCCTCTTGCGCTTAATTGGGTCATATCAAACGGTTGCAGGAGAAGAAATGGAAATAAAAAAATGACACTAAGAAGAACCGAACAAGCTGTTGTCGTAATCGGAGGAACTGCTAATCTTTTTCCAATAATCGAGTAAAAGACCCAGCATAAATTGGCCACAATCATCATTAAATCTCCACGGTTATATGTTGTTTGAAAGATCCATTCTAAATGTCCTTTTGTTAATATGAAAAGCACTCCAATAAGGGAAAGAGCAAACCCTGCAACATTAGTCCAAGTCATTATTTCTTTCAATATAAGAAAAGAAAAAACAACCATCATAGCTGGGTTCAGTGCATTTACTAACGAAGCATTCATCGGTGATGTGTATTCTAATGCTCCATAAAGCAGGAGATTATACCCGATCACACCAAGAAGCCCCATACAACTTAATGGTAACCAAGAACTTTTTAATACTTCTCGGTAATTAGGCCGTTCAATAAAATAAGAAATCGGAATGAGAAAAGCTAAGGATAAAAACCACCTAGTAAACGTAATCCATAATGGACTCATCTCGGTCACAACGTACTTTCCAAATACATAGTTTCCCGCCCAAAATAAATTCGCTAAAATTAAAAATATTCTCTCTTTCATAACAAATTCTCCCTAATTATAATCTATGATTTTTTTGTTTTACCAAAAAATCCTCATAACGGATTACAAAATGCATCACCAGATGAACATATGAGGTCCCACTAATAAACTTCAACTTTCCTTTTCTAATTCCTCTTTTTGTGCGAAAATTAGTAAAATTAAGGTATTTTTTAAACATAAATGGTTGAAATTTCAGAACGATTTTGTATAATGTTTTAAGATTAAAGTAAACTAATAGTTTTATATATATAAACTTCTTTGACCACAAGTTTACTTATTTTAAACACGATAGAGGTTTTATCAATGAAAATCGGAAAGAAAATAAAAAATTTACGCTTGAAAAAAGGATTAACCCAGGAGGAACTTGGTGAACGTACGGATTTGAGCAAAGGGTATATTTCTCAGCTGGAACGTGATTTAAGTTCTCCTTCACTGGAAACTTTTTTCAACATTTTAGAAGTGCTTGGCTGTACACCGAAAGAGTTTTTTGATGAAGAGGAATCCGAACAAAAAGTCGTTTACAAAGAAGATGACCAGACAGAGTTCATCGATGAAGAACGGGGCTACAGGATTCAATGGCTTGTTCCTGATTCAAATGAAAAAGAGATGGAACCCATCCTGCTCACCCTTCAGGAAAAAGGTGAATTTAAACAGTTTGAACCTTCTCTTTCTGAAACGTTTGCTTATGTATTAAAAGGTCGCATTCTTGTTAGGCTCGGCAAGAAAGTGTACCGGGCAAAAGCCGGCGAATCCATCTACTTCCATGCTTCGGATGAGCATCAGATTGTGAATGACTTTGATGGACCGTCCCAATTACTTCTTGTCGCCACAGATTCTTATTTATAATTGGCGTAGATTTGGAATTTCATCCCATCTGTTGCGAACAGAAAGACCGATATGGGAAATAGTTCACTTGTCGGTCTCAATTATTTTATTGAATGAGAGGGAGGAAGAAATGGATAAAAACACCATCATTCGTTTTGAACATGTGACAAAGCAGTACGATGATGACCCACCAGTATTGGATGATGTGAGCTTTGAAATTGAAAGAGGAAAATTTTACACGCTGCTTGGTCCTTCAGGCTGCGGAAAGACAACGATTCTGCGCCTAATTGCTGGTTTCACGGAACCTACGGAGGGAAACATTTACTTTAATGGAAAAGTGATTAACAACGTACCGCCCAATCAACGCCAGGTGAACACCGTATTTCAGGACTATGCATTATTTCCCCATTTAAATGTGTTTGAAAATGTGGCGTTTGGTTTGCGGATTAAAAAAATGAAAGAGAGTGAAATCGAAGTAAAAGTCAAAGAAGCTCTCCGATTTGTCAACCTTGAAGGCTATGAAAATCGTGAAATCAACGAGATGTCCGGTGGGCAGCGCCAGCGAGTCGCAATAGCCCGGGCAATTGTCAATGAACCGGAAGTGCTTTTGCTTGATGAACCGCTATCTGCGCTTGATTTGAAGCTTCGGACAGAAATGCAGTATGAATTGCGTGAATTGCAGCGTCGACTTGGCATTACGTTTATTTTCGTTACGCATGATCAGGAGGAAGCCCTCGCCATGTCGGATGAAATTTTTGTATTAAATAAAGGGAAAATTCAGCAAAGCGGTACGCCGACCGATATTTATGACGAACCGATTAACCGTTTTGTTGCTGAGTTTATCGGAGAATCTAATATTGTGCCAGGTAAAATGATTAAAGACTTTTTAGTGGAATTTGCCGGAAAACAATTTGAATGCGTCGATCAGGGCTTTCACCCGAATGAACCGGTGGAAATCGTCATTCGCCCGGAAGATTTGGAGATCACAAAGCGCGATCATGGAAAACTTCAGGTTCGCGTTGATTCCTTGCTTTTCCGCGGCGTTCATTATGAAATTTGCTGTTATGATCAAGACGGAAACGAATGGCTGGTACATTCAACGAAAAAGGTAGGAGTGGGAGATGAAATCGGCCTTCATTTTGATCCGGAAGCGATCCATGTTATGCGTTTAGGGGAAACCGAAGAAGAGTTTGAGAAAAGACTGGGAGCTTACCATGAGGTCAACCATGAAAAGTAACACTCGGAATCTTTATCTCATCCCGTATGTATTATGGATATTGCTTTTTGTTGTCGCGCCGATTCTCCTTATACTCTATTATTCTTTTTTTGATATTGAAGGGCAGTTTACGCTCGGAAATTATAAAAAATTTTTCACGCCAGTTTATTTAAGAATGACGCTTAGTTCATTCTGGTATGCCTTTTTAATTACGGCGTTTTCACTGATCATTGCTTATCCGACCGCATATTTGCTGACGAAAACGAAGCACAAACAGCTCTGGCTTTTGCTGATTATATTACCGACATGGATTAATTTGCTGTTGAAGGCGTATGCTTTCCTCGGCATTTTTGGCACGTTCGGATTTGCCAACTCTTTCTTAGAGCTTATCGGAATTGGAAGGAAGCAGCTACTATTCACGGACTTTAGTTTTGTATTTGTTTCCGTATATATTTTTATCCCATTCATGGTGCTGCCGATTTACAACGCTCTTGAGAAATTGAACCCGTCCCTTGTCGATGCGGCGCGTGATCTTGGAGCATCATGGTGGACAACATTCAGGCGCGTTGTCTTTCCTTTGACGCTTGACGGGGTAAAATCAGGTTGCCAGGCGGTATTTATTCCGGCCTTATCGCTGTTTATGATTACACGTTTGATTGCTGGAAACCGCGTCATTACTCTTGGTACCGCCATTGAACAGCATTTCCTTGTCACGCAGGATTGGGGAATGGGGTCAACGATTGCTGTTTTCTTAATCATCGCGATGGCTATCATCATGGTTGCCACAGGGAATCGGAAGTGAGGAATGTCGAATGAAGAGAAAAACAAAATGGGCAAATATTTATCTAATTGTTGTCTTTATCATTTTATACACTCCGATTTTCTACTTAATGTATTATTCCTTTAACAGCGGCGGTACCATGCACCATTTTGAGGGATTCACACTTGAATGGTATGAAGAGGTGTTTCATGATACCCGTTTATTCATCATCGTGTTAAACACGCTGGTTATTTCCCTATTATCGGCGGCGATTTCGACCATTCTCGGTATTTTTGGTGCACTTGCTATTTATTACGTGAAAAAAAGGCAAATGAAAAATATGCTTCTTACGTTGAATAATGTACTCATTGTAAGTCCGGACGTTATTATCGGCGCTTCTTTCTTGATTTTGTTTACGATTGTCGGGATCAAGCTCGGATTTACATCTGTGCTTCTTTCTCACATCGCCTTTAGCGTACCGATTGTGGTTATTATGGTCTTGCCAAAACTGCAGGAAATGAGCCCGACATTGATTGATGCGGCACGGGACTTAGGGGCAAGTCCATGGAACGTTTTGACAAAGGTCATATTGCCTTATATTACTCCCGGAATTTTTGCCGGTTTCTTTATGGCATTGACGTATTCTCTTGATGACTTTGCCGTGACATTTTTTGTGACCGGCAACGGCTTTTCCACATTATCGGTTGAAATATATTCCCGTGCACGGCAAGGAATTTCGTTATCCATTAATGCGTTATCGACCCTTATATTCTTATTTACGATTATCCTTGTGATCGGGTACTACTTTATCAATCAGCGGAGCAGCCGTCCGGGCGGATTGGGGGGACGAAAATGAAAAAACTCGTTCAAATGTTTGCAGCCGTTTTCGCTGTGGCGATGGCTTTGTTATATTTAGCCTCCCATCTAAATACGACTCAAGGATATTCCGGCGATAACACGTTGACCATTTACAACTGGGGGGACTATATCGACCCTGAGCTCATCAAGAAGTTTGAAAAAGAGACGGGCATTAAAGTGATTTATCAAACATTCGATTCAAATGAAGCAATGATGACCAAAATTGCTCAAGGAGGCACGACCTTTGATGTGGCGGTTCCATCTGAGTATGCGATCAACAAAATGATAGAAGAAGATTTGCTGATTCCCCTTGATCATTCAAAGCTTCCAAATTTGAAATATATCAATCCCCGTTTTTTGGATTTATCGTTTGATCCGAAAAATAAGTATTCGATTCCATACTTTTGGGGAACGGTCGGGATCGTCTATAATCCTGAAATGCTAGGCGGCAAAAAAATCACGAGCTGGAATGATTTATGGGATAAGGATTTGCGAAATCAAATTTTACTCGTGGACGGAGCCCGTGAAGTGATTGGCATGGGCTTGAACAGCCTTCATTATTCATTAAATGATACGAATAAAGCGCATCTTCAAGAAGCGAAGCGGAAGCTCGGTGCACTCACGCCCAATATCAAGGCCATCGTCGGAGATGAGATCAAAATGCTCATCGCCAATGAAGAAGCGGCTGTAGGGGTGGTCTGGTCCGGGGACGCGGCTGAGATAATGAGTGAAAATGAAAAGCTTGATTATGTCGTGCCTAAGGAAGGATCGAACTTATGGTTTGACAACATGGTCATTCCTAAGACAGCGAAGAATATCGAAGGCGCTCATAAATTTATCAACTTTATGCTCGATCCAAAGCACGCCGCTCAAAACGCAGAATACGTCGGCTATTCGACTCCGAATCAAAAGGCGCTTGACTACTTGCCGAAAGAAATCGCCAATGATAAGCGGTTCTATCCGGATCTAGATTCTGCCCAAAACCTTGAAGTATATGAGAACCTTGGCAAAAGAATGCTTGCCTATTATAACGAGCTGTTCCTCGAGTTTAAAATGCATAAAAAATAAAACGAGTGCCTGCCACCCCCGTGTTCTAAAGAACATGTGGGAGATGGCAGGCATTTTTGATGACTTTCAATTTATAACGTTTTGAGTGAACATCACTAGCATTGCATCCATTTAATTCAAAAATTCTAAGCAAAAAGAAGTTCAAGTGTATTTCATGTCGGAAATTTGCAGCATGCGCGTTTTTCCTACTTGCCATTGCTGGTTAAGAAGGTTACGAATATCTTTTCCTGTCATTGTCATTTTCATAAGCTGGTTGCCGAATGGTTGAATACTGTATAATTCACCCCATGTGATTTCTCCGGCATTTAAGTCATTGCGGATACCCCATGGGTTCATGAAAGCGATTTGGGCGTTCATTTCAGCACGTTGCGCATCAGCATTAAGTTACCAAGGGCAGACTCTTCTGCTTCGTTTTGTGAATCGGTGCTGCAAATGCGGTCGAAACTGTCAAAGTACTTGCCAAAACAAAAGCCGGAATGACCTCTTTCATCATTTCTCTTGTTTTCTCCCTTTATGTTTAGATATCTTTCAACGACAATTTTAAAACCTATTGTTCTATAGAAAATTATATATTTTAATAAAATTTTAACAAATTCAACAATAAACAATATATGATGATGTATAAAATAAAGAAGGTTCCGTGTTAATCCGGTTTTCTTACATAAAAGTTATGAATTCTTTGAAAAGGGGAAGTAATTTGTAGTAATCTTATGATTTTATATAAATCATAAAAATTTAGAGGGACAAAGAATATTATATCGGGATAATCGAAGATTAGGAGAACAATATTTTTCGTTTTGTAATAAAAGTTTTTAAAAATAATATTGAATATTTATGTATTTTAGTGTTATATTATTCAAAAACAGCAAGGCTCTATTGCCTCATGGATAGGAAGCGAAACAGTTGGTGGATGAATCACGACACAGAAATATGAATCTAGTTCTTATACAAAGCGAGATGCAGCGGTAGTAGTCACAATCTTTTCAGTCGCTTCCATCGTTTTTAGTTTAGTGATTGCAAAGTTTATCAAATTTGATCATATGTTTGTAGAATTTTATTTTACAGTTGTTGTCGCTAGTATCATTGCAGCGATCATTTGTCTGAGAATCAGCCGCTTTCATTGAAAAAAGATACTTACTATGAGCCTATTGGAAAACAAATCGATGAGTTTGTGCCAAACGGTGCTTCAAGTTTCCGATGGGCAGTTGAAAAAGCGGAACGAATAAAAATGATTCATGAAGTCGTTGTCAAAGGGGTTTACAATGTGGCTGATATTTGGGTTGATTCCGCTTGTGATGGCATTAGGGGCAGTTGCCATTGTTGGTGTTTTTACATATTTATCCTAGTCTTTTTTTAATCTCTTACAGCTTCCAGAGGCTGAAGTAGCTGCATCGGCGATGATCGTTGGCTTTGCTGATATGTTTTTGTCGGCTGTAGTCGGAAGTGGGGGTGAGTCAGAAATCACACGCTTTGTCATTTCCATTCTACCCTTAACCTAATTCGTTCATATATCTGAAATCGGAATTCTACTCTTAAAATCAAAAATTTCAATTTCGATTGTTGAACTGTTCATCATCTTTTAGTAAAGAACCATCATTACGTTACCTGTTGCGGCTTTGATGGCACATTTATGATTCTAAATATCATTAACATAAAATGGAAATTTCTTTTTTCGTAAAGGGATGTTTGTACCAAAATGAAAGGGAAATAAACTCTAACGGCGGTTAATCCCTATTGAGCTGAGAGGATGCTTAGCTTAAGAAGGGGCTTACTACCATCCCGTTAGAACGAAATAAATAAAACAGAGTTCTCTAGGGGGAATGTATGTGGTAAAAGATTGGAGTCACCTTATAGAAAATATGTCTAACCTTTTAGCGCCGAGTATGGCGAAGGACCATCCAAATTTGCCGGTCATAAAAGAAGAGGGATGCTATTATTACGGGGTTGATGGAAAAAAATATTTAGATTTTACATCAGGAATTGCCACAACCAATGTTGGTCATCGTCATCCGAAAGTTGTGCAAGCAATTAAAGATGGTGCAGATCAACTGGCGCATGGGCCTTCTGGTGTCATTATTTATGAATCGATCTTAACGTTAGCCGATCGATTAGCGAAAATTTTACCAGGGAATTTAGATTGTTTCTTTTTTGGCAACAGTGGTACAGAAGCCATTGAAGGGGCGATTAAACTAGCGAAACATGTGACACAGCGTCCTTATATTGTTTCGTTTATCGGGTGTTTCCATGGACGTTCGATGGGGGCGTTAAGTGTCACAACTTCAAAAAGCAAATACCGTAAGTTTTTACAGCCTTCAGGTTCCTATCAAATCCCTTATGCCAATACAGCCGACTGCCCTGAAGGTGTGGATCCAGAAACGTATGTAGTGGAAAAGTTAGAAAAAGATTTTAAGCGTCTTTTTGACCACCAAGTCACGCCTGAAGAGGTTGCTGCTGTCATTGTTGAACCTGTATTAGGTGAAGGGGGATATATTGTTCCGCCGAAGGCATGGTTGAAAAAGCTGCGGGAAATTTGTGATCGCCACAACATTCTTCTTATTTTTGATGAAGTCCAAACAGGATTTGGACGTACAGGGGAATGGTTTGCTGCACAAACGTTTGATGTTGTTCCAGACATTATGGCGATTGCCAAAGGAATTGCAAATGGTCTTCCTTTAAGTGCAACGGTTGCTTCAAAAGAGTTAATGAAACAATGGCCATTAGGAAGTCATGCAACGACGTTCGGCGGTAATCCGATTGCTTGTTCAGCAGCCCTTGCTGTTTTAGATGTAATCGAAGAAGAAAATTTATTAGAAAACACGAAAAAAATGGGTACATACGCTGTTGAGAAGCTGCGGAAATTAAAAGAAAAACACCCTGTAATCGGTGATATTCGCGCGATTGGCTTGATGATTGGAATAGAGATCATTGATCCGAAAACCAAAGAAGCAAATTCAGACGGTTTATTTAGAATATTAGATTTGGCATTAAAAAATGGTGTTCTATTTTATTTCTGTGGAAATAAGAGTGAAGTCATTCGAATGATTCCACCATTAAACGTAACAAAAGAACAAATTGATGCTGGCTTGAAAATGCTGGATGACGCATTGACAACCTATGAAAAAGAAATTGGTATCTATGCATAAGGAAAAATACAATCTAACTAGCTCGCTTTGTTGTACTTTCGACAAATACGGGGGTTACCAGGAAATACAGTTGGTTAACGATTTCGTCTAATGTAACTACACGAATTATAAATGACTTTAAGATTGCGAGAGACTCTTTATGGTGTTATTCAACATTTATAAAATAAAAGTGATTGATATTGTAAAAAATGAGAAACACGGTCAAAATCTATGATTTCAAGTACTGATATTCATTTTTGTTAACAATAAGGAAAATAATGGTTGTGATTTTGGGAGGATCATTGAATAAGTCTTATCAAGAGTGAACGAGAGATTGGGCTCGATGACTTTACGACAACCTTCGCTTCGCGTAAGGTGCTCCTACCCGCAAAGCAATTCGCTTTAGATGATAAGAACGACGCAAAGCTCTTTTCGCTATGAATGATGCGAAAAGAGCTTTTTCGTTTCATAACCGTTCCATATCATCCCATCAGGACTCATAAAGGGGAGGAGGGGAGGTTGTGAATGCCAATGGAATGATTCGCGGCTACATGGCGCGCTATATGAAAGTTGAATCGTTTGTGGTGCATGTCAAACATCAGCTTGAGGAGTTTGATCGAGCGTCGACGTTTTTTATGGATTTCCATCTGAACTTTGAAAAGTGTTTGGAAAAACGTTTCAAATTATTATGACTTATGCAGAAGCAGAGGAACTGAAAGTAGAATCACTGTATGCTCTGGACCGGTGGCACTAGAAAGTCTGAAATCCATTGATACACAAATGATGAAAAAGTTAGTCATCAAAGCGTTAAACATTGAAAAAACAAGAGGGAGAATCACTCATCATTCGAATCAAGGAAACGAGTATGAGTCTAATGACGATCAGCAACGGTTACAAGGTAGCATTTTCAACTGAGTATGTCGAGATGTGGGAAGTGTTACGACAATGCTCGTGGGGGATCGTTTCATAGCCTTATCAAGAAAGAGTACATTGATCTGAATCAGTTTCGTACGCGGAAAGAAGCGAAACAAGCGATTCTCGAGTATTGAATGCTTTTACAACTTTTACAACTGGAAAATAAGTCATTCAAGCTCTTGGTTATCTTATCGCCATTTGACTATGAAGCAGCTTATCACGCTAACTAGAGAAAAGAAGCTGCATAAACAAGAGTTTTTCTCTTTGTTTAACGTGTTTGTTTTCTTGATATAATACCAATTATCCTAAAAAATACCATTTGCTTTGTTCGCTTGCCGTATTAAACCTCTCCCTCATGGTTTCTAAGTCTGTGTAGATAATTGCGAAGTTTCATCCAAATAGACACTTTTCTTTGTTCATTCGTTTTTTCTATTTTTTCCGTTTTTTCACTATGGAATTTGCCATCAGCTTTTAACTGCTCTATTAAGTACGAAAGAGCTTCTAAATGATCTCCGATAATACGTAATACAGCCTTTGGATGTCCTTTATCTGCAAGATGTTGATCTGGACGAATACGGTTTGGTTTCATCACATCCACAAAATGAATACATGAAACTTTGTACCCTTGCAATACAGCCTTCACTTGCGCAAGACATGGATTTAACAATGATTCCCATCCGATTCCGTCTAGGAATGTTCTGCTTATGGCATGAGGAACAGCTACGATTGAACCGACACCTAAATCCTTACGGTGATAAGCTAAATTCAACATATATTTATATAAATCGACAACATAGAGAGGAGGGAGAAGATTAAGACTCAAATCATTGAGTGCAACATCTACTCCGCCAGCAACTGCTTTGGCGAACGGAAGTAAATCATAGGCCGGGATTGCAAAATCCGCATCAATAAAAAGAAGAATATCACCAGTTGCTTGAAGTGCTCCGATTGCACGCCCTACATCATTTCCTAGTGCTTCTTTAAATACAATAACTGTAGCACCAAGTTGTTTAGCGATTCTTTCGGTATTGTCCGTTGAACCGTTCACAACAACGATAATCTCTAATGGATCCATCCTTCTTACTTCTTCAATAACTTCCTCAATAGTCTGCTCTTCGTTTTGCGCAGGGATCACCACAGACAGTTGCTTACCGTTATAAATAGAGGATTCCACTCCCCATCCTTCATAAATGAAGGGATTCCCAACTGACTCTTTCAGGTAATCAGAAAAACTTTTGTGTTTTTTTATCTGTTCAATAATGTCTCGTCTTCTGCCTCCATCGGTATAACCACCTCTTACACCGTGAGTCTGTAGCCACTCTGCCAATGCTTTCAGGTAATTTTTGATATTTTGTTTTTCTGCATCCGATAACACACTTCTATATGAGCATTGTTCTTCTGAGCAAAACTCACTAGGGGACATTGCATCAATGGAATATCATAGCCAATCATCTGTATGGCTTTTTTCGTAATCGCATGTGGCATAGAAAGAAGAGAATCAATATTCAACTCCGTATGCCCCAATACATCATTTAATACTTGTTTCCATACTGTATAGGAATCAGGCCAATGTTTTACCCGCTTTTCAAGAAATGAACGATCTAAATTATTTAAGACCACTTCAGCCTCATCTTTCAGAATTGGTTCCAAGAATTGGCGCAACTGTGAAGCTGGAGGCACAATGTTTCCATCTAAAAACAGCAACGCATCCCCATTTGCTTCTTTTGCTGCTTGGACAAGCCCCTCATTCCGATTCGTCTGTTGTGTAACAATCACCTTGCATCCAAGTTCTTTCGCGATTTTTTTCAATTCTCCATCTTTATCAAAACAATAATTTCGTGTGGAGAAATATTTGAAGCAGATGCGATTACGTTTGTTAAAGTATCCGCATTATCCGAGGCCAAAATAATAATAGATGTCAATTTATTCATTTCCACTTTCCTCCTATTTATTTTACTTTGCACATATATCCCTTTTTCTTTATTCATCATGAAAACCGCTATCGATTCCTAGTTGCCCTATGAGGTATGAAATAGCTTCTAAGTGATCTCCTATAATACGCAATACAGCCTGTGGATGCCCTGTTGCGGCAAAATGTTGATCTGGACGAATACGGTTTGGGCTCATCACATCCACAAAATGAACACATGAAACTTTGTACCCTTCCAATACAGCCTTCGCGTTTGCACGACATGGATTTAACAATGCTTCCCATCCAATTCCGTCTAGACATCTTCTGCTTATTGCGTGAGGAACAGCTAAGATTGAACCAACCCCCAAATCCTTACGGTGACAAGCTAAATTCAACATATATTTATATACATTGACAATATAGAGAGGAAAGAGAATATTAAAGTTCAAATCATTGAGTGCAACATCTAACCCGTTAGCAACTGCTTGGGCGAACGGATGTAAATCATGGGCCGGGATCGCAAAATCAGCATCCGTAAAAAGAATAATATCCCCTGTTGCTACAAATGCTCCGATTGCACGACCTACATCATGTCCTAGCGCTTCTTTATATACAATAACTGTAGCACCAAGTTGTTTAGCGATTTTTTCTGTATTGTCAGTTGAGCCGTTCACAACAACGATAATCTCTAATGGCTCAATCTTTCTTGCTTCTTGAATAACTTTCTCAATCGTCTTTTCTTCGTTCTGCACTGGTATCACCACAGACAGTTGCTTACCGTTGTAAATAGAGGATTTCACTCCCCAGCCTTCATAAATTAAGGGATTCCCGCCCGATTCTTTCTGGTAATCAGAAAAACTTTTGTGTTTCTTTATCTGTTCAATGATGTCCCGTCTTCTGCCCCCATCGTTATAACCGCCTCTTACACCGTGAATCTGTAGCCACTCTGCCAATGCTTCCAGGTAATTCCTCATATTTTGTTTCTCTGCATCCGATAACGGACTTCTATATGAGCATTGTTCCGCTGAGGAAAACTCACCAGGGGACATTGCATCAATGGAATATTGACGACTAATGCGCCATCTTTGTTCAAGTGCACGCATATGAGCGAGAACTCGATTTACAAGACTTTCATAGCCAATCGCCTGTATGGCTTTTTTAGTAATTGCATGTGGCATAGAAAGAAGAGAATCAATATTGAAATCCGTATGCCCCAATACATCATTTAATACTTGCCTCCATACTGTATCTGAATCAGGCCAATGTTTTACCCGCCTTTCAAAATATGAACGATCTAAATTATTTAAGACCACCTCGGCCTTACCTTCCAGAATTGGCTGCAAGAATTGGTGCAATTGTGAAGTTGGAAGAATAGTGTTTCCATCTAAAAATAGCAACACATCCCCGTTTGCTTTTTTTGCTGCTTGTACACAACCCTCATTCCTATTTGTCTGCTTTGTAACAATCACCTTGCATCCAAGTTTTTTTGCGGCTTTTTTCAAACTTCTATCTTTATTGTTATTTTCATTAATCAAAACAATAATTTCATGTGGAGAAATGCCCCGAGCAGATGCGATCACGTTTGCCAAAGTATCAGCATTATCCGAAGCCAAAATAATAATAGATATTAATTTATTCATATTTCCTCTTCATCTCCTATCTTTTCAAATTACTTACGCATTATCCATCATGAAAACCGCTACTTAATTGCCCTATGAGGTATGAAATAGCTTCCAAGTGGTCTCCCATAATACGTAACTCAGCCTGTGGCTGTGTTTGCCCTTTTAATGCAGCATCAACAAAATGAATAATATCCCCTTTTGCTTCAAGTGCTCCGATTGCACGGGCTACATCATGTTCTAGTGCTTCTTTATATACAATAACTGTAGCACCAAGTTGTTTAGCGATTTTTTCTGTATTGTCAGTTGAGCCGTTCACAACAACGATAATCTCTAACGGCTCCACCTTTCTTGCTTCTCGAATAACCTTCTCAATGGTCTTTTCATGGTTTTGCGCTGGTATCACCACAGACAGTTGCTCACCGTTGTAAATAGAGGATTTCATTCCCCATCCTTTGTAAATAGAGGACTTCCTAACCAATTGTTGCTGGTAAAGAGAAAAATTTTTATGTTTCTTTATCTGTTCAATGATATCCTGTCTTTTGCCTCCATCGGTATAACCGATATAACTGCCTATATGCTGATCTAGTCGAATACGGTTTAGGTTTATCACATCTACAGAATGAACACATGAAACTTTGTAGCCTTGCAACACAGCTTTAACTTGTGCGAGACTAGGACATACCAAGGTTTCAAATCCAATACTTTCTAAACAAGATCTGCTTATGGCATGAGGAACGGTCAAGAGGGAGCCGATACCTAAATCTTTTCGATGGCAAATCAAGTTTAATGCATATTTAAATGCGGCCACATTATGAAAAGGAAAGCAAATAGGCAAGTATTGATCTAAATCGTTAAGCGCCATATCGACCCCATCAGCAACTGCTTGGGTGAATGGATGTAAATCTCGGGCTGGAATCGCAAAATCAGCATCCATAAAAAGAATAATATCTCCTGTTGCTGCAAGCGCTCCAATTGCACGGCCCACATTATGGCCAAGTGGCTCTTTATATTTAATAACTGTAGCACCAAGATTAGAAGCGATGGTAGTTGTATTGTCATTAGAGCCATTTACAACAACGATAATTTCCATCGGCTCAATTTTTCTTGCTTCTCGAATAACTTTCTCGATGGTCATTTCCTCGTTTTGTGCTGGTATAATAACAGATAGTTGCTTACCATTATAAATAGAGGATTTCATCCCCCATCCTTTTCGGTAATAAGGGAAATTCTTGTGTTTTTTCAATTGTTCAAGAATATCACGCCGCTTACCTCCATCAGTAAATCCTCCTCTTACACCTCTTTTCTGCAACCATTCTGCCAATGCTTCCAAATGATCACTAAGGTTGAGCTTTTCTGCATCTGATAATTTGTTCCCTTGTGCCGCATACTGATATGGTCGAATTTTATCAAGAGGGATCACATCGGTTAGATCACCACGACTGATATGCCATTTCTGCTCTATAATCCTCATATGAGAAAGAATAGGATTTGCAAAGCTTTGGTAGCCGATGCCTTGCACAACTTCTTTAGTAAGCGCATATGGAAATGAAAGTATCGAATCAATATTCAAATCGGTGCGGTCTAGTATTTCGTTCAAGACTTGACCCCATACCATATAAGAATCTAGAGGTTGTTTTGTCATAAAAAGCTTATCCAAATTATTCAAAACCACGTCGGCATGGCCGGCAAGAATAGGCTGAAGGAATTTTTTTAAATTTGAAGCAGGAATGAGAACGTCCCCATCTAAAAATAGCAGGACATCTCCCTTTGCCTCTTTTGCTCCTAACATACGCCCTACATCATTTCTGAGCAGTTTGTCCTTCACAATTACCTTACATCCAAACTTTTTCTCAATTTTCTCTGTTTCATTTGTGCCCTCATTTACCACAACAATGATTTCGAGGGGAACAAGTTGCCGAGCAGACATTATAACATTCTCTAACGTTTCTTTATCATCCCAAAACGGAATAATAATAGACAAAGATTTATTCATTATTACTTCCCACTCTCCATATTTTTTTAAAAATACCCAATTTTTAGATAGATACAGAGCTAACAGAAGCTCTAAATAAAATATATCTAAAGTTGATAACGATGATCTGATTAGACACCGTTTCATCCTTCCTTTCTATTGTAAAAATTCTCTTCTTCTTCCTCCGTCAGTAAATCCACCACGCTCATCTGTTTGCTGCAATAAATAGGCAAGGGCCTCTATCTGATCTCCCAGTATTTGTTCAAACTCGTTTATGGGTTTACTTAAAATACCTTCTGATACTCGCACTTGCTTATTCGTAAGTTTACTTTTTTGGTCAACGATAGCTTTTACCTGATGAACCGCCTCCACCTTAAAACCTGCTAAAATTGCTTTCATCTGTGCTAATGAAGGAACGATAAGAGCTTCATAACCAATTGTCTTTATAACCTTTTTGTGTAGCGCATAAGGAACGACGGTGAGACAATTATTCAACAAATCTGGACGATTGACAGCCATATTTACAAAGTATTGTCCTATACTTACAAAATCAGTTGCCTTATACGTATCCAGCAGTACTTGCAGATTATTTAGAGCAATATCGACTCCTTTTTCCACTGCTTGTAGAAAAGGCTTAAGATCTTTTGCCAAGATAACATGATCGCTATCTATAAATAGACATATATCGGCAGTAGCATGCATTGCTCCAACTGCCCTGGCAACGTTATGATTAAAATCTTTTTGATACTCCATTACAACAGCTCCTTCTAACTTTGCTGTTGCAATAGTCCCCTTCGCAGCTTTATTTGCTACTAAGATAATTTCGTCCACTCCCGCAAGTTTCACTTGTTCAATCACAGATGAAATCATATTCGTCTCTTCAGAAACGGTGATAATTACACTATATTTCGCTTTTCTTTTGGTTGACGAATTAGCAGGGATAAGATTGTTAGGTAGCTTTCTACTACGGTTTTCATCTGAAAATCCAGCACGTGATCCGAACATATTGGTTAAATAGTGAATGGCGCGCAAATGATCTCCTATAATACGGCTTGTCGTTTTAGGATAACAGGATTTAGGATCTAACTCGCGATGAACAGAACGAATCTTATTCGTATTAATTACATCTACGGAAGATGGAGCGGTAATACGGAGACCGAGTTTGACTGCCATAGCCTGAGCAAGTATTGGATCCCCAAGATGTTCCCATCCTAACTTTTGTATAGCTTCGCGTTTTATTGCATGAGGTACAGCAATTAAAGAGTTAAGAGAGAGATTGCTTTGCCGAAGATAAACATTTACGGCAATTTTACATGCGGTTGTATAATGGGGACGAATATTAAGTGAAGCTAGCCATGAAAGATCATTCAAAGCTATATCATATCCCTCTTGAATCGCATGAACAAAGGGAACAAGCTCATCGTGCGGAATAATAATGTCTCCATCTAAAAACAAGAGAATGTCTCCTGTTGCATGTTTAGCGCCAATTGCTCGGCCAATATCATTTCCCAATGACTGTTCAAAATATATAACTCTGCATCCAAAAGATTCCGCTATTTTTGCCGTACCATCTTTGGAACCATTTACAACAACGATAATTTCATGTGGTTGGAGATGCTTAACTTCTTTCAACACACGACCAAGCGTTTGTTGTTCATCTTGTGCCGGAATAACAACAGATACTTTCATACCTTTAATACCCCCTCAAACTGAAAAACCTTACATAAGAAATAATAACAATATAGATAACTAGGTCCTTCTAAAACAGACCATAACAGGGTACTTTAGATCACGTTCTTGCCATCGACCTTATTAATATATACAGTTGATATAAATGTGGTGTAGAAATAAATGTATATTTAACTAAAATATGTTAAAACGACCTCCATAGTGCATTCTCAACTATCTTGTATTTTGACCTTATGAAAATGCCCAATCTACATACTACCCAAACGTAAGAGAATGAGGTGTTTGAGGGGAATAGGATAAATAAAAGGAAGTTTTAAAATAAGCAGCCAATAAAAAGCGCTAAGGGAGATTTTCATTGCTTCCTTACGCTTTTTTTATGGTGAAGTCATAACCTCATGTTTGTGATCAGTGATTTAATTTATCATTGCCAATATTAATTACAAGACAAAGAGCACTGTCTTATGCATCCTGCTCTTACTTGGTGTCGTTCCCACTTGCGCTGGATATGGTGACAGCCACTGTTACCATCAATCTACAGCATTATAGAAGAAGGTGCTTAGAACTTCAATGAGGTAGGATATGAGCTAGTTTTTTTATTACTTTGTGTTGATAGGTTTTTATAATAGGACCTCCATTTTAGTTATGGAATAGTCTTGTTTTTTAAAATTAACGATTGCTTTGTCAACGTTAACAAGGGCCCGAGTGATAAATTATTAGAGAGTGATTAGAACACATTCAAATCAAGTGAAGTTAACTATTTCACCTTAAATGAAGCGCTGAAATACACAAATCACTTAAAGCCCCGTAAATTTAGTTCAATGCCACTTTTGTTTTTAACGATTCCACTAATATGAGATGTTAGATTGATTAAATTTGATTGGGCGAAATGATTAGTTCTGGGTGAAAAATAATTTTCAGGAGCCGTGAGAATCATATTTTTGGTTCTGATACAAATCAAGCCAATTGCAATGATTCTCTACATCTTTGACATACTGATACTAACTAAGCTACCTTCATATGATATTGCTGCCTAGAAGATTGGACTTCTGACTCATTAAAATTGTTGTTTCCATCAACGTCGTCTAAAATCCGATAACGGACGTGGTACTCCAATCAACTTTTACGAAGAAACGGAAAGTTGAAAAGTTGAGTTACATTTATATAGAAGAGTTAGACCTTTTTCAACTGGTTGAAAAAACAGGGTAAACTTAATTTTTTAGTGTCTGTATATTCACTCAAATTGATTTTCTACCTAAAAAATCATTAAAATCCTCAATATTTATTAGGGAAAAGTGGAAATAAATAAGATAATTAGATGAATTCTCTATACAAGATATAACGTACCTTCATATCCTATATCTGAAAGGAGGAGAAATCTCTAAAAAATGGACGGAATGCAGTGAGTATTTTTAAGAATCGCTCTATAACTTTTCCCCCCTGAGGAGAAAAGTCTATATAGTTAAAAAAAGGTATAAACCTTTATTTAATCGTTTCTTATCACTTGATTGTAGATTATGATTTGTTCGTATTGTACACTCATGCACTTCAAATGTCCCCAATCCCCTGGATTTTCCTTCTTGAACAAGCGTGTTGTTAGAAGCTACAAATATTGCTTAATCATTTTATTCCTTTAGTTCACGTAGGAAAGTATTTGCTAATGGTTGTTCTGAATGCGATGCATCGAAAAGTGATTAAAATTATGGAATATCAAGTATTAATCATTCTATCAGTTGCCTAAGTCTGTGTTATTTTTGCAGGATATAACATACAGCCGCTCATTAGTTGATGCTGTAAGCCAAATCGTATTAGAACGCCAATTATTGAAGACGGTATTCCAGTGTTAATCAATCAGAATTACTCTCTTACCTTTTGCACACGAGAGATGTAAGAGGAGAATTTACCGATGGGGAACATAACATAACCGAACTCCCATCAAAAAATTACGAGAGGAGTTAGAAAATGGAACATCATCAAGTAAAAATTGCAGTAATTGGCTTAG
>NZ_JACDUU010000003.1:0-182508 GCF_013760845.1 [Anoxybacillus] calidus
AAGAAATTGAACAACCTTTCTCCGGTGGAATATCGGAGAAAGGTTGCATAGACTTTCTTTTATTCTGTCTACTTGACAGGGGTAAGACCATTATGAGTCAGCCCCTTTGTTACCTTAATATTCATCTAGAATTTCTTTTATTGTAAACAGCAAACCATAATAGGCAAATAATGCGGTCATTACAGCCGGAAAGCCGAAGCGGCTGCCATCTTCATCGGGAATTAACGGTTTAACGAGCTTCGTATCAATATGTACATCGACATAATCTGCAAGTGAAGCATTCGTTTCATCTACAACTGCTGATAGACCGACGATCTGCAATCCCCGCTCTTTTAATTGTTGAGCTAAAGAAATCGCTTCTTTGTCATGCGAAAAGCGCGTAATTAACAAAATACGGTCCGTTTCATCAACCTCGGCCATTGTTCCATTTTCAATTAGTTTCTTCGCTTTCGGCATCGGCTCCTGTCCCATTGTCGCTTCAAGGACAATCGCTTCCATTTCGTTAAAGCCGTGAAGAAAAATATGCCCATCTCCAAAGAGTGCTTGAGCAAGAAGACGCGCTCCGTCTTCTAAATGAAATTCCTCTTGCTCGGCAATTTTTTTAAAATATCCGCTTAACTGTGTCATGAAAATTTTTAACATTTGGCTAACCTTCCTTCTATTGACTAAGTTATATTAATTATAACAAGTGAAAAATATAAATGAGAAAAATAATGAAATTCGATAAAAATTGTCAATTATTGTTAACAAAAGACAGCAGGAAATTGATGTTTCATTGCGAATTAATATTTTATAGAAAATGGAATTGGGGTGTATACCATGAGCAACAAAATTTTAATTGTAGATGATCAATACGGTATTCGTATTTTATTAAACGAAGTTTTTCAAAAGGAAGGCTATACGACATTCCAAGCTGCAAATGGTGTTCAGGCGTTAGATATTGTTCAAAAACATTCTCCAGACCTTGTGTTATTGGATATGAAAATTCCAGGGATGGATGGAATTGAGATTTTAAAACGAATTAAAGCGATTAATCAAGATATTCGCGTTATTATTATGACAGCGTACGGAGAGCTGGATATGATTCAGGAGACAAAAGAATTAGGAGCGATTATGCATTTCGCTAAGCCGTTTGATATTGACGAACTGCGTGCAGCGGTGAAAAAACATTTGCCCATTACAACATAATGTTTTATAGACCGATTTTTATCTTATCTATGATTGTTTGATAAAGTTCAAGCGGTTTATATTGCTGTTTTTTCTGTAAGTTGGTATGCTTATAACGTGCAGTATTACCGCCTTTCATACATACATTTTCTCATTTTCGGCATGCTACACATGATAGCTGGATTAGATTTTTTGACAGAAAGGCGAAGCTAGATAGTAAGGAGGAAACTTTACGATGCCTTTAGTTTCAATGAAGGAAATGCTTAATAAAGCATTGGAAGGCAAGTATGCAGTTGGTCAGTTTAATATTAACAACCTTGAATGGACACAAGCGATTTTAGCGGCTGCAGAAGAAGAAAAATCGCCTGTTATTCTCGGTGTATCCGAAGGTGCTGCGCGCTACATGGGCGGTTTCAAAACGGTTGTCAACATGGTAAAAGGTTTAATGGAAGACATGAACATCACTGTTCCTGTGGCGATTCACTTAGACCACGGCTCCAGCTTTGAAAAGTGTAAAGAAGCGATTGATGCAGGTTTTACTTCTGTCATGATCGATGCTTCTCATCATCCATTTGAAGAGAACGTTGAAATCACATCAAAAGTAGTAGAGTATGCTCATGCTCGCGGTGTCTCTGTTGAAGCAGAGTTAGGTATCGTAGGTGGACAAGAAGACGATGTTGTGGCAGACGGCGTCATTTACGCTGACCCGAAAGAGTGTGAAGAACTTGTAAAGCGGACAGGTATCGACTGCTTGGCTCCTGCGTTAGGCTCTGTTCATGGCCCTTATAAAGGAGAGCCAAAATTGGGCTTTAAAGAGATGGAGGAAATCCGCGATTTAACAGGTGTTCCGCTTGTATTACACGGCGGTACAGGCATTCCAACAGAACAAATTCAACGCGCGATTTCATTAGGTACTTCCAAAATTAACGTAAATACAGAAAACCAAATGGCATTTACAAAAGTAGTACGCGAATTATTAGCGAAAGATGAAAAAGTATACGATCCGCGCAAAATTATCGGCCCTGGCCGCGACGCCATCAAAGCTACTGTGATTGGCAAAATGCGCGAATTCGGCTCTTCAGGAAAAGCATAAGAAAAGCGGAAGCGGCGCGATTAGCTCTCGAAGCCAAATGTTCTTCGCCCGCAGAAGTGCTTGCACTTCGAGGGAGAAGGTTATTTGGCAGAAGAGAGCTAGCCGCTGAAGCTAGACAATAAGAAAAGCGAAGGCACCTTGATTAGCTCTCAAAGCCAAATGTTCTTCACTCGCAGAAGTGTTTAACACTTCGAGAGTGAAGGTTATTTGACAGAAGAGAGCTAGGCGACGGAGCTAGACAAAAAGAAAAGCGGAGTCGAGCGCCTAACGCCGAAGGAAAATGTTCTTCCGACGAGAAGTGCTTGCACTTCGACGGAGGAAGGTTATTTTCCAGAAGGCGTTGCGAGCCGAGCTATACAAAAAGAAAAGTAGAGCCGAGCGCCTAATGTCGAAGGAAAATGTTCTTCCGACGAGAAACGCTTGTCGCTTCGACAGAGGAAGGCTATTTTCCACTAGGTGCCGGGATCATAAAAGTGAAAAAAACCGCACTGTTGTGACCAATCAATTGTCACATCAGGGCGGTTTCCTTTTCATTTGTTGATGATGAAAGATTAGAAAGAGGAGGATGTTTTATTATGAAATTTTTTATTGATACCGCCAATATCGAGGAAATTAAAAAAGCAAATGAGCTAGGCATTTTAGCGGGAGTGACAACCAACCCAAGCCTTGTTGCGAAAGAAAACGTATCTTTTCATGACCGCCTTCGCGAAATTACAGCCATTGTTTCTGGCTCTGTGAGTGCCGAAGTCATTTCCACAACCGCTGAAGAAATGATTAAAGAAGGAGAAGAACTTGCGAAAATTGCCCCTAATATCACTATTAAAGTTCCGATGACCCCAGACGGTTTAAAAGCAGTAAAAGTGTTCAGCGAAAAAGGAATTAAAACGAATGTTACGCTTATTTTTAGTGCCAATCAAGCGCTTTTGGCAGCACGTGCTGGTGCGACATATGTTTCCCCATTCCTCGGTCGTTTAGATGATATTGGTCATAACGGTTTAGAATTGATTTCAACGATTGCAGACATTTTTAATATCCATGGTATCGATACAGAAATTATTGCTGCCTCTATTCGTCATCCGCTTCATGTCACAGAAGCAGCGTTGAGAGGAGCACATATTGCCACTATACCGTATAAAGTACTTATGCAATTATTTAATCACCCATTGACAGATCAAGGCATTGAGAAGTTTCTAGCTGACTGGAATAAGCAAAATCAATAATAACAATAACGACGAAATTTGTTAAAAACGCTTACATGATTTATATATTTTTGTGTAAACTAAAGAAGTAGATACTATATTTTGTTGCGTTATTTTATAATGGTAGAAATTACCGATCGCATCGTGTTAACGCAGTTATCTTCGCTGGAAGGGAGACTATAATGGAAAAGTTAAAGATCGCTGGCGGCTATCCTTTAAGAGGAACCGTAAGAGTGAGCGGAGCAAAAAATAGTGCTGTTGCTTTAATTCCAGCTACGATCCTAGCCGAATCACCCGTCACCATTGAAGGGTTGCCGGATATTTCCGATGTTCGCGTTTTAGGAGATTTAGTTGAAGAAATAGGCGGAACATTTTATTTTGATGGGAAAGAGGCAACGATTGATCCGACGAATATAGTGTCCATGCCTCTTCCAAACGGAAAAGTGAAAAAACTGCGCGCTTCTTATTATTTAATGGGAGCGATGCTCGGACGATTTAAAAAAGCTGTTGTCGGTTTGCCAGGTGGATGCCATTTAGGACCTCGGCCGATCGACCAGCACATTAAAGGGTTCGAAGCACTTGGAGCAAAAGTAACAAATGAACAAGGTGCGATTTATTTACGTGCGGACGAACTGCGCGGTGCCCGCATTTATTTGGACGTGGTAAGCGTCGGAGCGACGATTAACATTATGTTGGCAGCGGTACGTGCGAAAGGACGCACCATTATTGAAAACGCAGCAAAAGAACCGGAAATTATTGACGTTGCGACCCTTTTATCCAATATGGGAGCAAAAATTAAAGGGGCCGGAACGGACGTTATTCGCATTGACGGTGTTGAAAAGCTGTCCGGTTGCCGTCATTCGATTATCCCTGATCGTATTGAAGCTGGAACGTTTATGATTATCGGTGCCGCAATGGGCGAAGAAATTGTTGTCGACAATGTCATTCCTCAACATGTCGAATCATTAACAGCGAAGTTACGCGAAATGGGAGTACGGGTTGAAACGAGTGATGATCAAATTTTAGTGGCTGGAACGAAAGAGTTAAAGGCAGTCGATATAAAAACGCTCGTTTATCCGGGATTTCCTACTGATTTGCAGCAGCCGTTTACCACACTTTTAACAAAAGCAAACGGGACAAGCGTAGTAACGGATACGATTTACTGCTCTCGTTTTAAACATATTGATGAATTGCGAAGAATGAGCGCCAACATAAAAGTGGAAGGTCGTTCAGCCATTGTTACTGGTCCTACCCAGCTTCAAGGGGCAAAAGTGAAAGCAAGCGATTTGCGTGCTGGCGCAGCTCTTGTAGTGGCTGGTTTAATGGCGGAAGGAATTACGGAAATTACAGGTCTAGAACATATTGATCGCGGTTACTGCAATCTAGTTGAAAAGCTGAATGGTTTAGGCGCAACTATTTGGCGCGAGAAAATGAGCGACCAGGAAATCGAACAAATGCAAAATTGATGTGAGTAAAGGGGAAGAGGGAGAAATTATCATGGAAAGAAGCTTATCGATGGAACTTGTTCGTGTGACAGAAGCTGCTGCATTAGCATCTGCGCGCTGGATGGGACGCGGGAAGAAAAATGAGGCGGATGATGCCGCCACTTCAGCGATGCGCGATGTTTTCGATACAGTGCCGATGAAAGGTACGGTTGTGATTGGTGAAGGAGAAATGGACGAAGCACCAATGTTATATATTGGTGAAAAATTAGGGACAGGTTACGGTCCTCGCGTCGATGTAGCCGTCGATCCGCTTGAAGGAACGAATATTGTTGCTTCCGGAGGATGGAATGCGCTCGCTGTCGTCGCCATTGCCGACCATGGTAATTTGCTCCATGCACCTGATATGTATATGGACAAAATTGCCGTTGGACCAGAAGCAGTTGGCATGATTGATATTAATGCGCCTATTATCGATAATTTAAAAGCGGTTGCAAAGGCAAAAAATAAAGATATTGAAGATATTGTGGCGATCGTATTGAATCGTCCTCGCCATGAACGAATTATCACCGAGCTTCGCGAGGCAGGTGCCCGTATTAAGCTGATTAATGACGGAGATGTAGCCGCTGCGATCAATACAGCATTTGACCATACAGGGGTTGATATTTTATTTGGTTCTGGCGGAGCTCCTGAAGGTGTTATAGCTGCGGTTGCTTTAAAATGTCTAGGCGGCGAAATTCAAGGAAAATTATTGCCACAAAACGATGCAGAGTTAGAACGCTGCAAAAAAATGGGGTTGGATGTTAATAAAGTATTGCGTATGGAGGATCTTGTGAAAGGAGACGACGCCATTTTTGCCGCAACGGGTGTAACGGACGGAGAATTGCTGCGCGGAGTCCAATTTAAAGGCGCTTATGCCGAGACCCATTCCGTTGTTATGCGCGCCAAATCAGGATCTGTCCGCTTTATTGAAGGACGTCATAATTTAAATAAAAAACCAAACTTAGTCATCAAATAATTTTCGGAATTTTTGCGGGGTGTACCTATCACCTCGCCTATTTTTGCTTTTTAAAAAATAAAATATGTTGATTAAAAAACGAGGAAAAGGGTAAAATAGTCGTGTTGTGCTTGCGTAAATAACAAGCCCTGCTATTCTGCTTCCATTGCATCAATCTTCTTTATCTTCTTTCATTCCATCCATAGTGATTTCATCAATTTAAAAACTCGCATTGACATATGGGAGGAAAACTAAAAATAGTAAAAGAGTGGTGTAGAAATGGATTTAACAATTGCTACTTTAGAAAATATGAAACTGAAAGAGCTTTATGAATTAGCTCGTCAGTACAAAATTTCTTATTACAGTAAACTAACAAAGAAAGAATTAATTTTTGCGATTCTAAAAGCGCAAGCAGAACAAGACGGATTGTTATTTATGGAAGGCGTTCTGGAAATTATTCAATCAGAAGGGTTTGGTTTCCTACGGCCTATTAACTATTCGCCAAGTTCTGAAGATATTTATATTTCTGCCTCACAAATTCGTCGTTTCGATTTAAGAAATGGTGATAAAGTATCCGGAAAAGTGCGTCCGCCAAAAGAAAACGAGCGTTATTATGGCTTGCTTCACGTGGAAGCGGTTAACGGAGAAGACCCTGAAATCGCCAAAGAACGTGTTCACTTTCCAGCCTTGACTCCGCTTTATCCAAATCGTCAAATGAAACTGGAAACAACGCCAGACAAACTATCGACGAGAATTATTGATTTAATTGCTCCGATCGGTTTTGGCCAACGCGGTCTCATTGTAGCGCCGCCGAAAGCCGGTAAGACGATGTTATTAAAAGAAATTGCCAACAGCATTACAACAAACCATCCTGAGGCAGAATTGATTGTCCTTCTTATTGATGAACGTCCTGAAGAAGTGACAGATATTGAGCGTTCTGTCAATGCAGATGTCGTTAGCTCCACGTTTGATGAAGTGCCGGAAAACCATATTAAAGTAGCGGAACTTGTGTTAGAGAGAGCGATGCGTCTTGTTGAACATAAGCGCGATGTCATCATTTTAATGGACAGTATTACTCGCTTAGCCCGCGCCTACAACTTAGTCATTCCACCAAGCGGCCGCACGCTTTCTGGAGGGATTGACCCGGCAGCGTTTCACCGTCCAAAGCGCTTCTTTGGAGCAGCGCGTAATATTGAAGAGGGCGGAAGCTTAACGATTTTAGCAACAGCGTTAGTGGATACAGGGTCAAGAATGGATGACGTCATTTACGAAGAATTTAAAGGAACAGGTAATATGGAACTTCATCTTGACCGTTCCTTAGCGGAAAAGCGCATTTTCCCTGCCATTGACATTCGCCGCTCCGGCACGCGCAAAGAAGAGCTGTTAATTCCGAAAGAACATCTTGATAAATTGTGGGCGATTCGCAAAACAATGTCTGATACGCCGGATTTCGTTGAAAGATTTTTAAATAAATTAAAACAAACGAAAACAAACGAAGAATTTTTCGAAATGCTCGATGAGGAATGGAAAGGACTAAGTGCCACAGCAGCAAAGCGAATTTAAAGTAGTCTTTGTCGTCATGAAAAAACAGGTAGTTGCAAAAAGAGATACGGCTTGTTATAATTTTAACATGTGTGTTTTGATAAAACGTGAGAAGATTATCTTGCTCACAACTTAATATATAACTCTGTTTCGAAAAGATTCAGGGCGGAAGGAGTTGAAAAGAATGAAAGCAGGAATCCATCCAGAGTACAAAAAGGTAATGGTAAAATGCGCTTGTGGCAACGAATTCGAAAGCGGTTCTGTTAAAGAAGAAGTGCGCGTTGAGATTTGCTCTGAGTGCCATCCATTCTATACAGGACGTCAAAAATTCGCTTCTGCTGCAGGACGTGTAGATAAATTCAACAAAAAATACGGCTTGAAGTAAGAAAAGCGGAAGTGCCCTGCTTAGCCGCGATGGGTAAATGTTCTTCCGGAGCGGCTGGGCGCTGGAGCTAGACAATAAGAAAAGCGAAGCCAATCATAAGGAACAGGCAAGTGAATAAAAAGAGCTTGCCTGTTTTTTTACTGAATAGAGAAAAAGATAAGCGTAAATAATGGCGGTTATACAGTCGTCAAAACGAACGAATGAGAGAAAAGGACGAAGAAGGGAGAGCCGTCTATTATGTATGTGATGAAGCAATCCGGCTGGCTCGAAGTGATTTGCGGAAGCATGTTCTCTGGGAAATCAGAGGAATTAATTCGCCGTGTCCGTCGGGCGACATTTGCCAAACAGGAAGTCAAAGTATTTAAACCAACCATTGATAACCGTTACAGTGACGAAGCTGTCGTTTCCCATAACGGCACATCCGTCATTGCCATTCCTGTTTCTTCAGCTGTGGAAATTTTCCAGCATATTACTGAACAAACAGACGTCATTGCGATTGACGAAGTACAATTTTTTGAAAACGACATTATTGAAGTCGTGCAAACATTAGCCAATCAAGGATATCGCGTCATTGTCGCAGGGTTAGATCAAGATTTTCGCGGTGAGCCATTTGGACCTGTTCCTGTGTTGATGGCAATCGCTGAATCTGTCACAAAACTGCAAGCTGTTTGTACGGTATGCGGCTCACCGGCAAGCCGCACCCAACGACTGATTAACGGCAAGCCCGCTTCGTATCATGACCCAGTTATTTTAGTTGGCGCAAGCGAATCGTATGAACCGCGGTGCCGCCATCACCATGAAGTGCCGGACAAGCCAGTGAGCGGCGCAGTTTATAAAGAAGCGAAAAATGGTGCGAGATAATGTAATGGAAGAGATTGTTGGCTAAGCGGATAAATACTTTTCATATGGTTGGGAAAGCTAACGGCAGGGAGGCGACAAATATGAGAACCTTACTGCCGTTTTTTATTTTTGTACTTCTCTCAGCTTGTGCGGTAAATCCCAATCATTCAGATTATGAAGAGAACAGCTTAGATAAAGATGGGACAAGATTAATGACGTATGATAAGGATGATCGAGCTTATAAACGTTACTTATCGAAAGACTTTTATAACGATTTTGCGAATCCGGAAAAAACAAACCAAAATCCAAATTTTATTAGCTTAACGGAAGGTAGTGCAAACAATCGCGCTGATGTGAATAAAATAGCTCAGGTGATTGAAAAATATACGGACTACAGACCAGGATCCATTTGGATTAATGGGCGCGATGCATGGGTAACTGTGCACGCCACAAAAAATGTTTCCCAAGAACAAAGGGAAAAAGATCGCGACAAAATATATAAAACACTTACAAGAGCAATGCCTCGTTATCAAATTCACTTGAACATGGATTAAACTCGTTCGTAAATGAACGGGTTTTTTTATTGCTTAGATGAGGCAGATGGTTAAAAAGGAAATTTTCATTTGTCTATCGAATAAAGATATCAACATGAAAGCCTTATTGGACAAAGACTTGTATGGCAACCTTTTTATTTTAAGATAGTGAAAGCGTTTGACATGTGATCATACGATTTTTTGTTAGGTGGGAAGACGATGAATATCCATAAATTTGTCATGCCTGAGGTCATTTTCGGAAATGGTGCTATTCACCAAGTAGGGGAAAGCTGTCTTAGGCTTGGGGCTACAAATGTATTAATTGTTAGTGACCCTGGTGTTATTGAAGCTGGATGGCTAGATGTTGTGATCAAAAGCTGTAAACAAATTGGTTTAAAATATACGACATTTTATGATGTAACGATGAATCCAAAAGATAGTGAAGTGGAAAAGGGATGTGAAGTATATATTCAAAATGAATGTGATTCGATTATTGGAATTGGTGGGGGAAGTGCCATCGATGTGGCAAAGGCGATTGCTATTCTTGCAACGAATGGCGGGAGAATTCATGACTATGAAGGAATTGACAAAATTAAAAATCCCCTTCCTCCGCAAGTCATGATTCCAACAACAGCAGGCTCAGGATCGGAAGTGTCGCAATTTTCGGTAATATTAGATACAGCGGGACAAAAAAAGATGACTATTGTTTCAAAATCTCTTGTTCCTGATATTGCCATTGTAGATCCAGAAACATTGTCAACCAAAAGCGCTCATTTAACCGCTTCAACAGGGTTAGATGTCTTAACTCACGGCATTGAAGCATACGTAAGTTTAGCTGCGACTCCGTTAACCGATGTTCAAGCTAAAAATGCCATTTCTTTAGTAGCGCAATATTTACGCCCTTCTGTCGCTTCAAAAATCAATAAGGAAGCTAAGACTAATATGGCGATGGCAAGCTTGCAAGCCGGTCTTGCTTTTTCCAATGCCATTTTAGGAGCTGTACACGCTATGTCACATGCAATAGGAGGGAAGTATCCAATCCTTCATGGTGATGTAAATTCCATATTACTTCCACATGTAATGGAATATAACCTTCTAGCCAATCCAAAAAAATTTGCTGATATTGCTCTTTTCCTTGGCATTGATATTCGTGGTATGTCTGATATGGAAGCAGGGAAAAAAGCAATTGAGTACGTAAAAAATTTAACATTGGATATCGGGGCTCCCCAACGATTATCCGATATTGGTTTGGAGAAAGAGGAAATACGAAAAATGAGCCTCATTGCTTTACATGATGCTTGCATGATTACCAATCCTCGGGACGTAACGGTTGAAGATATTGAAGAGATATTTAGAAAGGCATGGTAATGATGGTAATGAGCGAACGGCAGCAAATGATTAATCTTCTAACGGGAGTCCAATCTTCCAAAAAAAGTTATTATACAGAATTAAAAAAGATGGTTGTGGAGCTAAAAAAGAAAAATATGCAGCTAGAAATTATAAATGATGTAACCAAAAGTTTTAACATCGATATGTCAATGGAAGAAATGTTAAAAAACATTTTTGATAAATTAAAAGAAATTTTTCCGCTAGAAAGGATCAGCTTATCTTTATACGAAAATGAAGAATTGATTTTAACCAATGTTTACCCGACTCATTCCTTATATTTCCCGATTGGCTTTGTTTTGCCAAAAGAAAATTCTCTTTATTGGAAAGCGATTCAATCCATCAAAAAAGTTTTCTATCAGATACAGGAAAAAGGAGCTTCTTATATTGAACATAAAGCTTATGAAATATTGGGAATTCAAAGTGTGCTGCTAATCCCCCTCATTAGCAAGGGGAAAGTCATTGGGGTGTTAAGTATAGGAAGTAAAGAAGTTATCCAATATGATGAAGCTGATCTTTCCTTCTTCCAGCAACTTTGCGATCAATTGGCTGTTTGTATTGAAAATGCTAGGCTTTATAATGAGGTGCTTACAAGTAAAAAAGAGTGGGAAGAGACCTTTCGAGCCGTTTCGGAAATGATATTAGTGGTTGATTTGCAAGGAAATATTTTACGTTTTAATGATGCGGCGAAAGAATTTTTTCAATTCGATTGGCAGAAAAGTTCTAGAGAAAACATTCATCAACTGCTATCAATGAATATCAATGAAAGTCCCATAACAGAAAATCTTCAAACGAAAAAACCTGTTCATCGGCAGATTCACATCCAACAACGGGTATGTGAGCTCCATTCATATCCTGTTTTTAACGAAGATCAAAATATGTATGCAGTCATTATTTATATCAATGACATTACAGAGAAATGCCGAATGGAAGCACAATTAGTACAATCTGGAAAACTAGCGGCGATTGGCGAAATGGCTGCGGGAATTGCCCATGAACTAAACAATCCGTTAACCGCTATCCTCGGAAATGCTCAACTATTGTTAAGATCTGCTCCAAAAGATGACCGATCGTATAAACTTCTGTCCGATATCTATTTGTGCGGTAAACGATGCAAAACCATCATTCAAAATTTATTGACCTTCTCGCGTCAAGATGAATACATGTTTGAAGATTGCTCTGTCAATGAGGCTGTTGAGCAAGTGTTAGGATTAGTCGGCGATCAAATCAAAAAGCAGAACATTACGATTCAAAAAAAATTAGATGATTCGATTGAATTCATTGAAGGGAATGTTCAACAAATTGGACAAATCATTTTAAACTTTTTAATCAATGCCAAAGATGCACTTGAAGATATGAATCTTCCAAAAAAAGTCATAACGCTTGAGACAAAGTCCATCTTAGAAAACGAAAAACGTTGGGTTCTTCTTTCTGTCAAAGATAACGGAAAAGGAATAAGCGAACAACATTTACAAGAAATTTTTAATCCGTTTTTTACAACAAAGCGGCCAGGAAAAGGGACTGGACTTGGATTATCCGTCAGTTTAGGAATAGCGGAAGCCCACGGTGGAACGATTGAGGTAATCAGTGAACTTGGAAAGGGAAGTGAGTTTATATTAAAACTTCCAGCAAAGCAATAACGGTCAATTGGGATGGAGGGCATTTATGGCAAATATTGTAGTAATTGATGATGAACGGGAAGTAGGCACTTTCTTTCTACATTTATTAGAAGGGAAGGGCCATCATGTAAAACTCGGATTGAATGGAAAAGATTTTTCAAGACTAATCAAAGAACACCCATTTGATCTTGCATTCATTGATGTAAAATTACCAGATACAAACGGTTTAGATCTATTAAAACAATTGAAAAGCGAATTGCCATCTTGTAAAGCGATTATTATGACTGGCTATAGTACGGTGAAAACAGCAGTCGAAGCGATTAAATATGGCGCAAGCGATTATATCGAAAAACCATTTGATGATATTAATGAATTAGAAAGATTAATCGAAGGGTTATTAGGAAGCGGTTCAACATCATCCCAAAATGATATGTATAAGTTGGCTGAAACACTTGGGTTTATTGTAGGAAAAAACAAAGAGATGAACGATTTAATCAAATTAGCTTACAAAATTGCGAAAAAAAATGTCAATGTGCTGATTGAAGGAGAAACAGGGACAGGAAAAGAAGTGTTAGCGCATTTTATCCATCATGCGAGTATGCGTTACGAGCAACCTTTTATCGGAATCAATTGCGGTGCAGTTTCTGAAACCCTTTTGGAAAGCGAATTGTTTGGCCATGAGAAAGGTGCGTTTACAGGGGCTGTGAAAGAAAAAAAAGGAATTTTTGAAATAGCCAACAGAGGGACTTTGTTTTTGGATGAAATTGGAGAAGCCTCTCTTGCCATTCAAGTGAAATTGCTAAGGGTGTTGGAAACAGGGGAGTATATTCGGGTAGGGGGCGAGACGATCCGCAGAACAAATACACGGGTTATTGCTGCTTCTCATGTCAACCTTGCCCAAGCTGTAGCTGAAAAAAGATTTAGGGAAGACTTATTGTATCGGTTAGACGTAGTGAAATTAACGCTTCCCCCACTAAGAGAACGAATAGAGGATCTGCCACTTTTCATCGAATACTTCTTAAAAAAATTGAATTCGAATCTATCTTTTTCCGATGACGCTATTTTACAAATGAAACAATATCATTGGCCGGGAAATATGCGAGAACTTTTTAATGTGGTGAAGCGGGCAGTGACATTGGCAGAAGGGGAAACGACAATCATCACTCCTGATTTCTTGCCTGAAAAATTGAAAACGGAAAGGACCTCGCTATCGCAGAAATTATTTTCCGTTCGTAAAAATACGGAAGATGGCATAGATTTAGAGCGTTATTTGTACGAATGGACAAGCTATATTCTTTCATTATGGAAAGAGAACGAGAAAGTTGACCTTGAACATGTGTTATCATTCGTCAAAGATTTAGAGAAACAAATCGGAAGAGCTTTTGTGATGAAAACTTTAAGGGAAACAATAGGGAATAGGAAAGAAGCGGCGGAACGATTGAATATAACTATTCGTAAACTTAGATATTTGTTAAAAGAAAAAGGGGCTGACCCAAAAGTATAAATCACTTTTGGGATTCAGTCCCTTCTTGTTGGTTCGTTTCAATTTTATCCAATATTTGAGGTGGCAATCCTTCATTTTTAGAAATATAGTATATTTTTCGTTTTTAATAACAGGAGCGGTTAATGAAAGCGCTCTCTATTTATTGCAAAGTGAATGAATGATTTTGTTTAATTCATTGTCAATACAATCCGGCCATTGATTTGTCCTTTTTCCATTTTTTCAAATACTTCATTAATAGAATCTAATGGAGCCGTTTCCACAATCGGACGGACTTTTCCTCTTGCAGCGAAGTCTAAAGCTTCTTGCATATCTTTTCTTGTACCTACGATGGAACCTTTGATAGTCACTCCGTTTAAGACGGTGTTAAAAATAGGAATCGGTAAATCAGCATTTGGTAAACCGACAACAACTAAGGTTCCGCCCCGTTTCACAGATTGATAAGCTTGCTCAAAGGCTTTTTTTGTTACCGCGACGCTAATCGCTGCTTGTACGCCGCCAACTTTTTCTTGGATTGCTTCTACCGGATCTTCTTTTAATCCGTTAATCGCGATGTCAGCACCTAAATTTTTGGCGAGCTCGATTTTTTCATCACTTATATCAACAGCAACCACATTGAATCCCATTGCTTTGGCATATTGAAGCGCTATGTGTCCTAAACCACCAATCCCGTAAATAGCTACCCATTCGCCAGGTCTTGCATTCGAAACTTTTAATGCTTTGTATGTTGTTACCCCCGCACAAAGAATAGGTGCGACTTCAACAGGATCTAAATTTTCTGGAATTCTAGCAACATAGTCAGCTGGTGCTTTACAATATTCAGCATATCCGCCGTCTACGGAATATCCTCCATTTAATTGATGTGGACAAAGTGTTTCTTCTCCGCTCAAACAATATTCACATTCACCACAAGCAGAATATAACCAAGGGATGCCAACGCGATCTCCTACTTTTATCGATTTGACCCCTTCAGCCACTTCCACAACAACGCCGACACCTTCATGTCCAGGAATTAATGGAAGTTTTGGTTTGATAGGCCAATCTCCGTGTGCGGCATGCAAGTCGGTATGGCAGACACCGCAGGCTTCAATTTTTACAAGCACCTCACCATACTCTAGTTTCGGTTTCTCTACTTCTTTAATCTCAAGTTTTTGTTTAAATTCATTGACAATAGCTGCTTTCATTCTCCCAATCCCCTTTCAAATTGGTTTCATTCGTTTCACAAAACTATAATGCAAAAAGTGTGCCAAAGTAAAAATATAGTAAAATACGTATCTATTTTATTTTTTGTGCCAAAATTTCGTCAATTTTGTACGAATAATTGGTATTTCCCTCGTAAAATTGGCGCGTCTTATCGTGAATGATTTCATTTCCAAGTAGCGGTACGGCATAAAAAAGCAAGAGAATCCTTTTTCTCTTACGCTTGAACAGGAACACGATATTCTATTGCTAAATGTCTTTTTTCTATAATTTTTAATCACTTTGCTGTTTTACAAAACCTATAGTATAATTTTAAATTAGACTTGTATGGATAAAAACAGAGGTGAATAACGTGTTTGATCGTCTTCAAGCTGTAGAAGAACGTTATGAAAAGCTAAATCAACTATTAATGGATCCAGAAGTCATCAACGATCCGAAAAAACTGCGTGATTATTCGAAAGAGCAGTCCGATTTAGAGGAAACGGTGCTAACATATAGAGAATACAAATCAGTTCGCCAGCAGTTAGCTGATGCAAAAGCGATGCTGGAAGAGAAACTTGATGCGGAAATGCGCGAAATGGTGAAAGAAGAAATTAATGAGCTTGAAAGCCGTGAAGAAGAGCTTGTCGAGAAACTAAAAGTTCTTCTTTTACCAAAAGATCCGAACGATGATAAAAACGTCATCATGGAGATTCGTGGTGCGGCTGGCGGTGAAGAAGCGGCATTGTTTGCCGGCGACTTATATCGCATGTATACGCGCTATGCTGAATCACAAGGATGGAAAACGGAAGTGATTGAAGCACATCCGACAGGACTTGGCGGATATAAAGAAATTATTTTTATGATTAACGGTAAAGGGGCTTACTCTAAGCTGAAGTTTGAAAACGGCGCTCATCGCGTGCAGCGCGTTCCGGAAACAGAGTCTGGCGGGCGCATTCATACATCGACAGCAACGGTTGCCTGCCTGCCGGAAATGGAAGAGATTGAAATTGAAATTAACGAAAAAGATATTCGCGTGGATACGTTTGCTTCGAGTGGTCCGGGCGGACAGAGCGTGAACACGACGATGTCAGCCGTTCGCTTGACACATATTCCTACAGGAATCGTCGTTTCCTGCCAAGATGAAAAATCGCAAATTAAAAACAAAGAGAAAGCGATGAAAGTATTGCGTGCCCGCATTTATGATAAATATCAACAAGAAGCGCGTGCGGAATACGACCAAACGCGTAAGCAGGCAGTTGGAACAGGAGACCGTTCCGAGCGCATTCGCACATATAACTTCCCACAAAACCGCGTTACCGACCATCGCATCGGTTTAACGATTCAGAAGCTTGACCAAGTGTTAGAAGGCAAACTCGATGAAATTATTGATGCGCTTATTTTAGACGACCAATCAAAAAAATTGGAGCAGGCAAACAATGAGCAATAAAATTTATGAAGTCCTGAACTGGGCTTCTTCTTTTTTAAAAGAAAACGGCAAAGAGGAAAATGTTGCTGAGTTATTGCTGCGCCACCATTTAAACATGACGCGCGCGCAGCTGTTTGCCCGCTTACGTGATGAAATCGAGGACAAGGTAAAACAAGCGTTCATCGCTGATTTGCAAAAGCATGTATACGAACATGTGCCTGTACAATATTTAACCGGCTACGAGGAGTTTTACGGGCGTTCTTTTTTGGTCAATAAAGACGTGCTCATTCCCCGCCCGGAGACGGAAGAGTTAGTAGCGGGCGTGTTGAGAAGGATAAAGAGGCTGTTTCCGGAACATGAAATGATTGATGTCGTGGACGTTGGAACCGGAAGCGGTGCGATTGCGATTACACTCGCGCTTGAGAATAAGGCGCTGCGTGTCAGCACAATTGATATTGCCCATGAGTCGATACAAGTAGCCAAAGAAAATGCCAATCGTCTCGGAGCGGAAGTTGAGTTTATATGTGGAGACTTGTTGCAGCCGTTAATTCGAACAGGCCGCAAAGTGGATATTGTTGTTTCGAATCCGCCTTATATTCCCGAAAGCGATATTGCGTTTCTTTCTCCGATTGTAAAAAATCATGAGCCTCTTAGAGCACTTGTTGGGGGAAAAGATGGTCTTGATTTTTACCGTCGTTTTATGAGCGAATTGCCACTCGTTGTAAAGGAGCGCGCTTTAATTGCATTTGAAGTCGGCGTTGGACAGGCCGAAGCCGTTGCTGAGTTGCTGAGGGAAACGTTTCGTGAGGCGATGGTTGAAGTAGTTTATGATATTAATGGAAAAGACCGTATGGTATATGCAGAACTTAGATAAGGGGCTGACCCAAAAATGTCTGACCTCCCGCGAAATCCATCATACATAGTGTTTTCATGGCTATATGATGGTGGTTGTGGGGGCGGACACTTTTGTTTGAGGGTCAGCCTCTTTATTTTTTTAGATTGCTAGAAAATTTTTTAAAATTAATAGTTTAAGATTCATCATCACTGTCCAAAATGGTTAGTGAAAGGACGGTGCGAATAAATGATGAAGCGAAAGGCGATTATTTTATATATATTGTTGTTGATGATTGGAGCGTTGGTGAATATTTATGGCCATCAGACGAATGCGGGAGGAAATGAGGCAGTCGCTATACCGGACGAAGCGATTCGCTTAAGAATATTAGCGAACAGCGATTCAGCAAAGGACCAGGAATTGAAACGAAAGGTGCGCGATGCAGTCAATAAGGAAATTAACAAATGGGTTGCCGATTTAACTTCTTTTGCTGAGGCAAAAGCGGTCATTCAAAGCCATATCGACGATATTGAGCAGATTGTTGCTACTGTGCTAAAAGAAGAAAACAGTAGACAAACATATAAAGTGGAGTTTGGGAAAGTAAACTTTCCGACGAAACTTTATGGCAACTATATTTATCCGGCTGGCCAATACGAAGCGATTTTAATTACTCTTGGTGAAGGTGAAGGAGCCAACTGGTGGTGTGTACTATTCCCGCCGTTATGTTTTCTCGATTTTTCAAATGGGGAAGCGGTGAGAGAACAGGGTCAGAAACCAAAACAAGAAACAGAAATGGAGCATCTAAAGACGGGAGAACAAGGTCAGGAGCCAAAGCAAGAAACAGAAATGGAGCATCTAAAGACGGGAGAACAAGGTCAGGAGCCAAAGCAAGAAACAGAAATGGAGCATCTAAAGACGGGAGAACAAGGTCAGGAGCCAAAGCAAGAAATAGAAATGGAGCACTTAAAGGCGGGAGAACAAGATCAGGAATTAAACCAAACAGAAATGGAATCTCTAAAAACGACAGGACCTTCCGATTTGCCGATTCAGCAACCTGAATTCGTCGTAGAAGAAAAGGCGGAAAAAATCGAAGTGAAGTTTTTTGTCAGTGAATTACTGAAGAGTATTATTCCATAGTTTTCGGAATTTTTTGTGGATAACTTTTGTTGTTTTGTTGAAAACATGACGAAAACGCCTATATATCCACAAAGTTATCCACTAAAACGAAAGCTTTATCCACATTTTGTGGATAAAGCTTGTGTTATATATAGGCTTCTTTTATACTTTTTACGTAATATCTTGCCATCATCTTGATAGAATCGTATTTTTTTACTATACAATTACGTAACATTTGAGGTGGATAAAGTGGAGACAAAAATTTGGGTTGTGGATAACATTGAGGATAAATCGCAATTTTATCCACAAATTTCACAGGCTGCAGAATTGCTGCGGGCGAATGAAATTGTTGCATTCCCGACAGAAACGGTATATGGATTAGGGGCGAACGCTACAGATACAGCTGCGGTGGAGAAAATTTTTATGGCGAAAGGTCGTCCAAGCGACAATCCGTTGATTGTTCATATCGCTCAGTTGCAACAGCTTGAAGAAATCGCGACAGATATTCCAGCTTTTGCTTACAAATTAATGGAACGTTTTTGGCCAGGGCCATTAACGCTTGTACTGAAGACAAAAGGAAAGATTTCCGAAAAGGTAACGGCAGGGCTTCCGACTGTCGCGGTGCGCATGCCGAATCATCCGGTTGCTTTAGCATTAATTCAAGAGTGTCGTCTGCCGATTGCTGCACCAAGCGCAAATTTATCCGGCCGTCCAAGCCCAACAACAGCCAAGCATGTTTATGATGATTTAAACGGGCGTATTGCCGGTATTGTTGATGGAGGGGAAACAGGCGTTGGAGTGGAATCAACGGTGTTAGACTGCACAGAAGAAATTCCCGTTATTTTGCGTCCAGGCGGTGTTACGAAAGAAGAAATTGAACAAGTGATTGGTAAGGTACGTATCGATGCAGCTCTTGAAGACAAAACAGCAACTCCGAAATCGCCGGGCATGAAATATACACACTATGCTCCAAAGTCTCCCGTGATTATCATCGAAGGAAGCCGTACCTTTTTACAGCACCTTGTTGATGAACAACGAAAAAACGGTATGAAAGTTGGTATATTGACAACCGAGGAAAATAAAGATTTTTATCAAGCAGACGTTGTTCTCCCGTGCGGACGGCGTGAGGACTTACATACCGTTGCAGCGCATCTGTATCAAGTATTGAGACATTTTGATGAGACGGATGTGGAACTCATTTATAGTGAAAGCTTTCCTGTAGAAGGGATTGGCTCGGCAATTATGAATCGATTGAAGAAAGCCGCTGGATATCAGGTAATTCGCGAAAAATAGTCTTCTAAACTTCTTCGGACATGCATATGTTGACAATAAGGCAGGTCCGAGGAGGGGAACCATGGAAACATTAATCGGTGAGTTCATTACATTATGCATGATGGCGTTTGCTTTAGGAATGGACGCCTTTTCGATAGGATTAGGAATGGGACTAATTCGTTTGCGTTTAAAGCAAATTTTTTATATAGGGCTGACGATCGGGATGTTTCATATGTTTATGCCTTTATTTGGTATGTGGCTTGGTCGCTTTTTATCGCAGCAGTTCGGGGCAATCGCTTCTTACATCGGTGGTTTTTTGCTTTTAATTTTAGGAGGGCAAATGGTTGTTTCGTCTTTTAGGAAGGACAATGAGCCGTTTATTTCTCCCTTAGGAATCGGCTTGCTTTTTTTTTCCTTAAGCGTCAGTTTAGATAGTTTTTCGGTTGGTCTTAGTTTAGGGATTTATGGCGCAAGGACAGTATTAGCCATTATGCTGTTCGGTTTGTTCAGCATGGTTCTTACATGGGGCGGTCTTTTGCTTGGTCACAGATTTCAGCAATGGCTTGGAGTGTACAGCGAGGTGTTGGGAGGAAGCATTCTTTTTGCATTCGGGGTTAAATTATTATGTTCTTTCTAGGAGCTGACCCAAACAAAAGTGTCTGACCTCACGCACATGTCATATCATATATTATTCATGGCTCCAATGTTTATTTGAGGGGGACACTTTGCTTGGGTCAGCCTCTTTTTTCATATCCACTATATTTAACAGAAAAATTCCATTATAATATTAATAACATTGTATGGAGCTACTTTTGCAAGATCAACGATGTTTGTCTGTATATAAGGAGTGTTGATGATGGCAAATCATATTTTGTTTGTGTGCACAGGAAATACGTGCCGAAGCCCAATGGCTGCAGCGTTATTAAAAAATAAAAATCTTCCTGGTGTCGAAGTGAAGTCAGCAGGGGTTTTTGCGATGGACGGTAGCGATGCCTCAGAACATGCAAAAACAGTATTAGCGGAAAAAGGGGTGGAGATGGCCCATCAATCCTCGATGTTAACGAAAGAGCATGTAGAGTGGGCGACATATATTTTGACCATGACAGAAGGACACAAACAACATGTGATTAGCCGCTTTCCGGAAGCGAAGGATAAAACATTTACCTTAAAAGAATTTGTCTTGGGGGAAAGCGGGGATATATTTGATCCTTTTGGTGGCTCTGTAGAGACGTATCGTCAAACAAGGGAGGAGTTGGAACAGTTAATTGAACAGTTGGCAAATAAATTATAGAAAATAAGCCGAAAAAACGATTAGATGATTGGTTAGAACACGTCTTGTTTTGGACGAGGCTTAATGATATCGAATCATAACGGATGTTATTATCGCTCTGCTTGGTGTTATCTAGTGATAAGCCAAGCATACATAGGGGGATTTAAGATGCAGGAGAAAATGGGATATAGATTTAGCTTACGTTTAAAGCTTGTTGCGTTTACAACGATATTAGCCGTGATTACTTATTCAACGAGTGCATTTTATATCTATTATCTGTATGATTTTGTATCTCATCTAATCAGTGAACATCTCTTTACAATTATCACTCTATTATTAGGTGTTTTTTGGTCGGGGGTGTTGGCGTATTTTGCCGCCGGTTTCATTACGAAACCATTAAAGGAGCTTGAACAAGTGGCAATGAAGGCAGCTAATGGACAAATTAACGAAGATGTGCCTGTTTCAAAATCTGATGATGAAATTCGTTCATTAGGCTTGGCTTTTAATGAAATGCTTCACAATTTGCGCTCAATAGTGAAAAATATTGAAAAAAACTTTGAGAATACAAATCAGAAAGTTATGGAGATTACGAAAGCTTCTAGTGTGGCAGTGGAGCAATCAGAAAACATTGCCCGTACGATTGAAGAAATTTCTAAGGGAGCTGATCATTCAGCCGTTTCGATGCAGACGACAGCCGAATCAGTAGATGATCTATTGCGAATCGCGAATCAAGTACAGCAAAAAGCGCAGCAGTCAGAACAATTGTCTGTTGAGATGGTTGAAACATTAGATACAAGCAAACAAGTCATTCATTCACTTGTTACAGGTATTCAAAATTTGGCGAAAAACAATCAGGCTTCGTTACAGTCCGTTCACCGTTTGGAGCAGCATGCAAAAGAAGTGGAAAATATTATCTCGCTTGTCGGGGATATTGCCGGACAAACGAATTTATTAGCCTTAAACGCTTCGATTGAAGCAGCGCGTGCCGGGGAGCATGGCAAAGGGTTCGCGGTTGTTGCTGAAGAAGTGCGCAAGTTGGCGGATGAAAGCGCGAAGGCCGTCCAAGGAATTTCAGAGCTGATACAAAACATTCAACAGGAAGTTACCCGTGTTGTTGTGCAAATGAATGAGCAAGTAAAATTAGCCAACGAGGAAGCGGCGAAAGGAAGCGACACAAACCGTGCCATTACTGAGATGACGCATTCGATTCATGAAGTTGCTAATGCAGTCAAACAAATTGCCAAACTTGTCGAACAGCAAATGGAGCATATTGAGCGTACTTCCATTCAGTCGCAAGAAGTAGCGGCCATCGCTGAAGAAACATCGGCGGGGGCGCTTGAAGTGACAACGACAACACAAGAACAAACAGCCATGATTAATCATGTCAATGAGCTTGCTCAACAGTTGGCAGAGCAGGCTGAAAAATTAAAACACACCATTGAACGTTTTTCATTATAATAGGCTGTCATGAAACATCATCAGTGGCAGAACATCCTTTTTTGCTAAGCAAAGAGGCAGCAGCTGATGGGATAAAATAAACAATAAAAGCTGAAATTAATGAAAAAGCCGCCTTCTATCATTTAAAATGAAAAGAAGGGCGGCTTTTTCTAAAAGAGCATTCCCGTGCAGCGATATCAATGAAGGAGGAAAAAAGAATGAAAGTAGCCATTGCTTCCGATCATGGCGGGGTCAATATTCGTGAAGAAATAAAAAAACTGATGGACGAAATGGGCATCGAATATATTGATTTAGGCTGTGAATGCGGCACATCCGTAGATTATCCTGATTATGCGATTCCTGTAGCGGAAAAAGTGGCTAGAGGCGAAGTGGACCGCGGAATTTTAATTTGCGGTACAGGTATTGGCATGAGTATTGCCGCTAACAAAGTCAAGGGAGTTCGTTGCGCCCTCGTTCATGATGTATTCAGTGCAAGAGCGACGCGCGAACATAACGACAGCAATGTATTGGCGATGGGAGAGCGCGTCATTGGCCCAGGATTAGCCCGAGAAATTGCAAAAGTATGGCTCACAACGGAATATGAAGGCGGTCGTCACGAAAATCGCTTAAATAAAATTAAAAAGTACGAAGAAGAAAATTTATAAATCATTTTGTTGAGGGGGAATGAAGAATGTCTGCTGATTTACAACAATGGAAGCAGCAATGGCAAACGATTTTGCAAGAGTTTCGTAAGCAAGTTCCCCTCTCTTCTGAGCAAATTGTTGTCATCGGCTGCAGCACGAGCGAAGTCATCGGTCAAAAGATTGGCACAGCTGGCACAACGGAAGTGGCGGAAATGCTGTTTAATGAACTGAAAAAGCTACAAGAAGAAACAGGGGTACAGCTCGCTTTTCAGTGCTGTGAGCATCTCAACCGCGCTTTGGTTGTAGAAAAGAAAACAGCCGTCGAGAATAAGCTGGAGATTGTATCGGTCATTCCGGTGCGTTCAGCGGGAGGCGCGATGGCTGAATATGCGTACCATCACTTGCAAGAGCCGGTTGTTGTCGAATTTATTAAGGCGGATGCAGGTATTGACATCGGTGATACGCTCATCGGTATGCATTTGAAGCATGTCGCTGTACCGGTTCGTACGTCATTGAAACAAGTTGGACATGCCCATGTTACCTTGGCGAAGACAAGACCGAAATTGATTGGTGGCGCGAGAGCGGTTTATTCATTAGAAAATCCGAATATATCATGCAGTTAATAAGAATTTTGTTCACTTTTTTCTTTTAAAAAGCGGTAAAAAGCTGTTAAAATAGAAGGGAATATTCGAATATTTCATAAAAAGGGGGAGCCGGCGATGAATTACTTGCCACAGCAAGATCCGCAAGTTTTTCAAGCGATTCAAAATGAATTAAAAAGACAGCAAACAAAAATTGAGTTAATTGCTTCTGAAAACTTTGTCAGCCGTGCAGTCATGGAGGCGCAAGGTTCTGTATTAACAAACAAATATGCAGAAGGATATCCTGGCCGTCGTTATTATGGTGGCTGCGAACATGTCGATGTCGTGGAAGATTTGGCACGTGAACGGGCGAAGCAATTGTTTGGCGCAGAACATGTGAACGTTCAACCACATTCTGGCGCTCAAGCGAACATGGCTGTTTATTTTACTGTTCTTGAGCATGGGGATACAGTGCTTGGCATGAATTTGTCCCACGGCGGTCACTTAACACATGGAAGCCCGGTGAATTTCAGCGGTATTCAATATAATTTCGTTGAATATGGTGTAGATCCAGAAACGCACACCATTAATTATGATGATGTGTTGGAAAAAGCGCGCTTACATAAACCAAAATTAATTGTAGCTGGTGCAAGCGCATATCCTCGCGTCATTGACTTTAAACGTTTCCGCGAAATTGCCGATGAAGTTGGTGCTTATTTAATGGTGGATATGGCGCATATCGCAGGTCTTGTTGCGGCAGGTCTTCATCCTAACCCTGTGCCTTATGCGCATTTTGTCACGACGACAACGCACAAAACATTGCGTGGACCGCGCGGCGGCATGATTCTTTGCAAAGAGGAATTTGCAAAGCAAATTGACAAGGCCATCTTTCCAGGTATCCAAGGGGGGCCGTTAATGCATGTCATTGCGGCAAAAGCAGTGGCGCTTGGCGAAGCGTTGCAAGATAGCTTTAAAACATATGCACAAAACATTGTGAACAATGCAAAACGTTTAGCAGAATCGTTAATGAAAGAAGGCTTTACACTTGTTTCCGGCGGCACGGACAACCATTTATTATTAATCGATTTACGTTCATTAAATTTAACAGGTAAAGTCGCGGAAAAAGTGCTTGATGAAGTTGGGATCACTGTAAACAAAAATACAATTCCATACGATCCAGAAAGCCCGTTTGTTACAAGTGGCATTCGCATCGGAACAGCAGCTGTAACAAGCCGAGGTTTTGGTCTTGAAGAAATGGACGAAATCGCTAGCATCATCGCTTTAACATTGAAAAACATCGACAACGAAGAAAAACTGGAAGAAGCAAGAAAACGCGTCGCTGCCCTTACGGAGAAGTTCCCTCTTTATGGGGTCTGACCCCCGATGCGTTAAAGTATTAAAGAGGCTGTTTGAGACAGCCTCTTTTTTTACAATTTTTTGCTGTTTTCGACACGATTGTTGAACAAGTTTGTCTTTTTCGGTAGAATTTAATGAAGTGTAAATTGAAAAAAGGAGAGATACGATGGGCAAAGTATACGTTTTTGATCATCCACTTATTCAGCATAAACTTACATATATTCGCGACAAACAAACGGGAACAAAGGAATTTCGCGAGCTTGTAGAAGAAGTAGCAACGTTAATGGCGTTTGAAATTACACGCGACCTTCCTCTTGAAGAAGTGGAAATCGAAACGCCGGTCAGCAAGGCAAAATCAAAAGTCATTGCTGGAAAGAAACTTGGTATTATCCCGATTTTACGGGCAGGGATTGGTATGGTAGACGGAATTTTAAAACTGATTCCAGCTGCCAAGGTAGGACACATTGGTTTATATCGCGACCCGGAAACATTAAAGCCGGTTGAGTATTATGTAAAATTGCCGACAGATGTCGAAGAACGCGATTTTATCGTTGTTGATCCGATGCTGGCAACAGGAGGCTCCGCTGTGGAAGCGATTCATTCTTTGAAAAAACGCGGGGCAAAAAACATTAAGTTTATGTGTTTAATTGCCGCACCAGAAGGAGTAGAAGCAGTCAAACAAGCTCATCCTGACGTCGATATTTATATCGCAGCATTAGATGAAAAATTAAATGACCACGGCTATATTGTTCCGGGTCTCGGCGATGCGGGCGACCGTCTATTTGGTACAAAATAACCCCATCGTTGATCATCTCTCGTGCATAGAGCGAACGCTAAGTGTCAAAGGCGCTTAGCGTTTTTTTATGGGAAAAACCATTATAACAATAAGAAAAGAAAAATTCATTAATAAATTGTGACAATTTATTAACAATTATAGGAGATTATTTACTTTTTTCATCGTAAACACATTGACATTGCCGGGTCCCTATTGTATGCTTACAAGGGATAATAATGATAAGGTTTTCATAACGTTAGAAAATAAGTTTTATTCCTCTAATTTTTCATGAAATTAGATTTAAGTGAGGATTATCGATTTATGCGCCCAAATCAACGCCATCCTCTTCAAGCAATCGGCTTGATGTCCGCAATTGCATCCCAGTTGGTCGGTTCGATTTTAGTCGGCATATTCGGCGGCAGATGGATCGATCGACAGTTTGATACGGAGCCTCTCTTTTTAATTATTGGGTTACTGCTTGGACTTGCTACAGGTGTATATGCCGTGTTACGAACAGTTCGTCAATATTTTTCAGGAGACTAAGCTACATGGAAGAACTTCAGCAAATGTTTCAAAGGCAGCGAAAATATATGTTTTATTTGCTATCCCTTTATACATTAGGCTGGGGTTTTACGCAGTATAAAACGATATTTTTAAGCTTGATTCTTGGCACGACCATCAGCTTTTACGGGCTATGGATATTAGCAAGAAAGACGAACCGTTTCGGACAGGCAGTTATCGAAGGGAAAAAAGTCAGCTCTCTCGGTACATTTTCACGTATGGCTGCGGCAGGATTGGCAGTGTTGATTGTGATGCGTTATCCTCAAGATTTCTCCATGATTCCGATGGTATTGGGATTAATGACATCTTATTTTGTCATTATAATAGATTATTTTCTCCAAAAAATACGCAAAAGCGGTGGGAAGAGAGGTGAGTACTAGTGCATCACGGAGCTCCAACAGCTGAATTTTTAGGCCTTACTTTCAACTTAGCTAATATCTTAATGATTACTGTCACATCTGTTATTGTCTTTATCATTGCTGTTTTAGCAACCCGCAACTTGTCGATGAAACCGACAGGAATGCAAAACTTCCTTGAATGGGTTATGGACTTTGTGAAAAATATCATCAAAAGCAACATGGATTGGAAAACAGGCGGACGCTTCCACGTGCTTGGGCTAACATTAATCATGTACATTTTCGTAGCCAATATGCTTGGTCTTCCGTTTTCCGTTGTGATTGACGGAGAATTATGGTGGAAGTCGCCGACAGCTGACCCAGTTGTCACACTAACACTTGCAACAATGGTTGTAGCACTATCCCACTACTATGGCATTAAGCTACATGGCTTTGGTCATTATGCAAAAGGTTTCGTTACTCCGATGTGGATCTTATTCCCACTTAAAATTATCGAAGAATTCGCTAACACATTAACGCTTGGTCTGCGTCTTTACGGTAACATTTTCGCAGGTGAAATTTTGCTGAGCCTGCTTGCAGGTGGTTTAGCGACAGGTGTTGGCGGAACGATTGCGGCAATCATTCCGACGATTGCATGGCAAGGTTTCAGTATTTTCGTTGGTGCGATTCAAGCATTTATTTTCACAATGTTAACAATGGTTTATATGGCACACAAAGTGAGTCATGACCATTAATTTATAAAACCAATTCAATAAATTTTAATAAATATTTTAAAGGAGGACTTTTAACATGGGTTTATTAGCAGCTGCAATTGCTATCGGTTTAGCTGCACTTGGTGCAGGTATTGGTAACGGTTTAATCGTATCTCGTACAGTTGAAGGTATCGCTCGTCAGCCAGAAGCTCGCGGTATGCTTCAAACAACAATGTTCATCGGGGTTGCATTAGTAGAGGCGATTCCAATCATCGCGGTAGTTATCGCATTCATGGTTTTAGGTCGATAAGACAAGCCGAAGCGCCGCGCTTTGCTTATTGCGCAGCAACATGCTGTCTGCATGGTCAAGCTGAGCGCTTGGGCAGGATGACCTGAAAATTTCATACGATGATGAACAAAAATCGTTCAACAATGGCGAAGATCATTCCATGAGAACCTTCGCCATTCCTTTATGTTCATATGGAATCAACACCATTACAAGTAGTAACAAACCACGAAAGTCTGTGACTGAGTGAGCAGATTGAAATGGTCAAACGGTTTTGAAACCAAGCCGACAGAGCGAATGGATTCGAGGGAGTCCTTGCTCATGAAAGTTTAGTGGAACAAGAGTGAGAGTCTGTAGAAAATACAGAAAAAACTCTTGCGCACACTAGAACCTTCCGACTATAGTCGTGCAGAGGTTCAGTTCACATCAGCAACTAACTTGAAGTGAAGGCGACTCTTGAAGGGAGTGAAACGAGCGGTGTTAAACATGTTTGTATTAGGCGCTGGAGCTGCACATAGCGGATTCAACGGCGGCGATATTCTTTTCCAGTTAATCACGTTTTTAGTGTTGTTAGCATTGCTCCGTAAATATGCGTTTGGTCCATTGATGGGCGTCATGAAACAACGCGAAGAGCATATCGCTAACGAAATTGAGCAGGCAGAAAAGCATCATCAAGAAGCGAAAAAGCTTGCAGAAGAGCAACGCGAATTAATGAAAAAATCTCGTCAAGAAGCACAAGAATTAATTGAAAACGCACGTAAACTTGGTGAAGAGCAAAAAGAACAAATCATCGCGGCAGCTCGTGCAGAAGCAGAGCGCTTAAAAGAGGCTGCGAAAAAAGAAATCGAGCAGGAGAAAGAGCAAGCTGTTGCTGCATTGCGTCAGCAAGTCGCATCTTTATCTGTGTTAATTGCCTCTAAAGTAATTGAAAAAGAGTTAACTGAGCAAGATCAAGCGAAGCTGATCCAGGAGTACATTCAAGAGGTAGGAGAAGGGCGATGAACAAAGAAGTCGTAGCAAAACGATATGCCTTGGCTCTTTTTCAAATTGCGAAAGAACAACAGCTCCTTGATCAGTTGGAAGAAGAAATTCGTATCGTACAGCAAGTATTTGCAGAAAACAAACAATTTGTAGATGTGTTAAAACACCCTAAGTTAGCGGTGCAAAAGAAGAAAGCGTTGTTACAAGAAATATTCTCGTCTTTATCAACGCCTCTATTCAATACATTGATGATTTTGCTTGACCGTCATCGCATTGAAATCGTTCCAGAGCTTACAAACGAATTTATTGCTCTTGCAAACGAAGAACGCGGTGTTGCCGAAGCGACTGTTTATTCTGTTCGCCCGTTAACAGAAGATGAAAAGCAAGCGCTCTCTGAAACTTTTGCGAAGAAAATCGGCAAAGCAACGCTCCGCATTAACAACGTTATTGATCCAAGTTTAATCGGTGGTGTGAAGCTTCGCATCGGTCATCGCATTTATGACGGCAGCGTCAGCGGAAAATTAGAAAGACTAGAGCGTCAATTAATTGGCTAAAGATTTGTAGATAGGGGTGAAATGCATGAGCATCAAAGCTGAAGAAATTAGCGCGCTGATAAAAAAGCAAATTGAAAACTATCAGTCTGAAATCCAAATGAGCGATGTAGGTACAGTTATCCAAATTGGTGACGGTATCGCTCGTGCTCATGGCCTCGACAATGTTATGTCTGGGGAGCTTGTTGAGTTTTCAAATGGTGTCATGGGTATGGCACTGAACCTTGAAGAAAACAACGTTGGTATCGTTATTTTAGGACCATACACAGATATTAAAGAAGGCGACGAAGTTCGTCGTACTGGCCGTATCATGGAAGTTCCTGTAGGCGAAGCATTGATTGGTCGCGTTGTGAACCCATTAGGACAACCTGTTGACGGTTTAGGTCCAATCGAAACAACAGAAACTCGTCCAATCGAAAGCCCAGCTCCTGGTGTAATGGATCGTAAATCTGTACATGAGCCATTACAAACAGGTATTAAAGCAATTGACGCGCTTGTGCCAATCGGTCGCGGTCAGCGTGAGTTAATTATCGGAGACCGTCAAACTGGTAAAACATCTGTTGCGATTGACACGATTATTAACCAAAAAGATCAAAACATGATTTGTATCTACGTGGCAATCGGACAAAAAGAATCAACGGTTCGTAACGTAGTAGAAACATTACGCAAACACGGTGCATTAGACTACACAATCGTTGTAACGGCTTCTGCATCACAACCAGCTCCATTGCTATTCTTAGCTCCATATGCTGGGGTAACAATGGGTGAATACTTCATGTATAAAGGGCAGCACGTGCTTGTTGTATACGATGATTTATCTAAGCAAGCAGCTGCTTACCGTGAGCTTTCTCTATTATTACGTCGTCCACCAGGCCGTGAAGCATATCCAGGTGACGTTTTCTACTTGCACTCTCGTCTTTTAGAGCGCGCTGCAAAATTAAGCGACGCAAAAGGTGCAGGTTCATTAACGGCGTTACCATTCGTTGAAACACAAGCAGGTGACATCTCTGCTTACATTCCAACGAACGTCATCTCAATTACGGACGGACAAATTTTCTTACAATCTGACTTATTCTTCTCTGGCGTACGTCCAGCTATTAACGCAGGTCTTTCTGTATCACGCGTTGGTGGTGCAGCACAAATCAAAGCGATGAAAAAAGTAGCAGGTATGCTTCGTCTTGACTTAGCTGCTTACCGTGAACTTGAGGCGTTCGCTCAATTCGGTTCGGACCTTGATAAAGCAACACAAGCGAAACTTGCTCGTGGTGCTCGTACAGTAGAGGTATTAAAACAAGGATTACATGAGCCGCTTCCAGTTGAAAAACAAGTTGCGATTCTTTATGCGTTAACACGTGGATTCTTAGACGATATTCCAGTTGAAGATATCCGTCGTTTCGAAAAAGAATTTTATCAATGGTTAGATCACAATCGTAAAGAATTGCTTGACCATATTCGTACAACAAAAGATCTTCCAAACGAAGAAGACTTTAACAACGCGATTAAAGAGTTCAAGAAAACGTTTGTTGTTTCTGAGTAAAATAGCATAGGAACAGAAGGGGACACTTCTTCTGTTCCGCTTCTCCTTTACGTGAAAATAGATTCAGCGCAAAAAGGTGGTGAAAACCTTTGGCATCATTACGCGATATAAAAACGAGAATTAACGCAACAAAGAAAACGAGCCAAATCACGAAAGCGATGGAAATGGTTTCTGCTTCTAAGTTAAACCGCGCTGAAAACAATGCGAAATCATTCGTTCCTTATATGGAAAAAATTCAAGATGTTGTTGCGAGCGTCGCGCTTGGAAGCTCTAACGCAAACCATCCAATGTTAGTGAAACGCCCGGTGAAAAAGACAGGCTATTTAGTTATCACATCGGATCGTGGCTTAGCTGGTGCATATAACAGCAACGTTCTCCGCACGGTTTACCAGACCATTCAAAAACGGCATAAATCAACGGATGAATATGCAGTCATTGCGATTGGTCGTGTCGGATTAAGCTTTTTCACGAAGCGCAATATTCCAGTGGTATTAAATATTACAGGACTGCCTGATCAGCCGTCATTCGCGGATATTAAGCGAATCGCCAGCCAAACAGTGAACATGTTTGCCGATGGCACGTTTGACGAGTTGTATATGTATTACAACCATTATGTAAGCGCGATTCAACAAGATGTAACGGAGAAAAAACTGTTGCCGTTAACGGATTTGGCGGCAAACAAAAAATTAACTTCTTATGAATTTGAGCCTTCACAAGAGGAAATTTTAGAAGTGCTCTTACCGCAATATGCGGAAAGTTTAATTTACGGTGCGTTATTAGATGCAAAGGCAAGTGAACATGCAGCGCGTATGACAGCGATGAAAAACGCAACAGACAACGCAAAAGAGCTCATTCGCACGCTTACGCTTTCATACAACCGCGCTCGGCAAGCAGCCATTACACAAGAAATTACGGAAATCGTTGCAGGAGCGAATGCGTTGCAATAGTGATAGCTGCATAATTTGTTTTGACTAGCAAGTTAGGAGGGAAAACGATGGCAAAAGGACGCGTTCTTCAAGTTATGGGTCCAGTTGTAGACGTTAAGTTCGAAAACGGACATCTTCCTGCGATTTACAACGCCCTTAAAATCCAACATAAAGCGCGCAACGAAAACGAAGTCGATGTTGACTTAACATTAGAAGTTGCCCTTCACCTTGGTGATGATACAGTTCGTACAATTGCGATGGCATCTACGGACGGATTGATTCGTGGCATGGAAGTGATCGATACAGGTGCGCCAATTTCCGTTCCAGTAGGTGAAGTAACACTTGGTCGTGTATTTAACGTATTAGGTGAACCAATCGATTTAGGCGAGGAAATCCCAGCTGACGCACGTCGCGATTCTATCCATAAGCAAGCGCCTAAGTTCGAGGAACTTTCAACACAAGTTGAAATTCTTGAAACAGGTATTAAAGTAGTAGACCTTCTTGCTCCATACATTAAAGGTGGAAAAATCGGTCTATTCGGTGGTGCGGGTGTAGGTAAAACCGTTCTTATCCAAGAGCTTATTAACAACATCGCTCAAGAGCACGGCGGTATCTCTGTATTCGCGGGTGTAGGTGAACGTACTCGTGAAGGTAACGACCTTTACCATGAAATGAAAGATTCCGGCGTAATTAACAAAACAGCGATGGTATTCGGACAAATGAACGAGCCGCCTGGAGCACGTATGCGCGTTGCGTTAACAGGTTTGACAATGGCAGAATATTTCCGTGATGAGCAAGGCCAAGACGTATTGTTCTTCATTGACAACATTTTCCGCTTCACGCAAGCAGGTTCTGAGGTATCTGCGTTATTAGGACGTATGCCGTCTGCGGTAGGTTACCAGCCAACACTTGCGACAGAAATGGGTCAATTACAAGAACGTATCACATCAACAGCTGTAGGTTCGGTAACATCGATCCAAGCGATTTACGTACCAGCGGACGACTATACTGACCCAGCTCCGGCAACAACGTTCGCGCACTTAGATGCGACAACAAACTTAGAGCGTAAATTAGCAGAAATGGGTATTTACCCTGCGGTAGACCCACTTGCATCTACTTCTCGTGCGCTTTCACCGGAAATCGTTGGAGAAGAGCATTACCAAGTGGCACGTAAAGTACAACAAACTTTACAACGTTATAAAGAATTGCAAGATATCATTGCGATTCTTGGTATGGATGAGCTTTCTGATGAAGACAAACTTGTCGTACATCGCGCTCGTCGTATTCAATTCTTCTTATCACAAAACTTCCACGTTGCAGAGCAATTTACAGGTCAACCTGGTTCTTACGTGCCTATTAAAGAAACAGTTCGCGGCTTCAAAGAAATTCTTGAAGGTAAATACGACCATCTTCCTGAAGATGCTTTCCGCTTAGTAGGGCGCATTGAAGAAGTCGTTGAAAGAGCGAAGCAAATGGGCGTAGAAGTTTAATTTTGGGACCTAGGAGGTATTTTAAATGAAGACGATTAAAGTCAGTGTAGTTACTCCTGATGGCCCAGTGTATGAAGCAGATGTGGAAATGGTAAGCGCGAAAGCACAAAGCGGTGAACTTGGCATTTTGCCGGGGCACATTCCGATGGTCACTCCGCTAAACATTGGAGCTGTACGGTTAAAAAAGGGAGGCAACACTGAGTTAGTCGCAGTTAGTGGAGGCTTCCTTGAAGTTCGCCCAGATCAAGTAACCATTTTAGCGCAAGCGGCAGAAAAAGCAGAGGACATCGATGTTGAGCGCGCGAAGGCAGCGAAAGAACGCGCTGAGCGACGTTTACAAAGCAAACAAGAAGATGTCGATTTCAAACGTGCAGAGCTTGCTTTAAAACGGGCAATTAACCGCTTAAACGTAGCGGGTGCACGCGACTAATTATATGATGATAAGGAAGGGGCTGACCCAAAAGGAATTAAAAATTTCCTTTAAGGGGTCGCCCTTCTTATTTTGCAAAAAATATAAAAGAGAATCGCTCCATTTGATAAAATTGTTCTTTGCGATGGGCTCTTTGTCCTTGTTTAACCGCTCGAATAGAGGCAACTGGAGATTCAGTGATTGCAATGCCAAGGTTTTTCTTCTGTTTGATGCTTATATGATAAATCCTCATTTTCCTAGCCTTAACCTCTACCTATCATGTCAAATAATTTATAAACACTACCTTGCAATAAAAGATACTGAGTGATATATTATATTTGCCGGCTACATTTTACAGATTGGTACTGAATAATGAAAGGTAGTGGATAATATATGGATAGGGTGATGAAACATTGAACGTACAATTTAAAAAAGGTGTACTAGAGCTTTGTGTGCTTGTGCTATTGGATAAACAGGATCGGTACGGATACGAGCTAGTACAGAAGATTTCTGATCAAATTGAAATATCGGAAGGATCTATATATCCATTATTGAGAAGGTTAACGAAAGAAGGGTATTTCACAACGTATTTACAAGAATCGAGTGAGGGCCCTTCAAGGAAGTACTATAAACTTACAAATAAAGGAAGAAAGTATTTATACCAACTTATTGATGAATGGAACGAATTTTCCAATGGAGTGAATCAATTGATTAAGGAAGGTGTGAACCATGACGAAAGATAAATTTTTACAACAACTAAATGACTCCTTAAAACGATTATCTGAAAAAGAACGTGCAGATATTTTACAAGACTATGAAGAACATTTTACTTTCGGATTAGAGGAAGGAAAAACCGAAGAAGAAATTGCGGCATCATTAGGTTCTCCATCTCAAATAGCAAAAGAGATATTGGCAGATTATCATCTTGACAAAGTAACGACGAGTGCGACGCTAGGAAATATGTTCCGTGCAATTTGGGCAGTAATTGGATTAGGTTTTTTCAATTTAGTAATTGTTTTTGCGCCTGCCATTGCATTAGCAGCATTCATTTTTTCGGGTTGGGTGATGGGAATATCACTTATAGCCTCCCCGCTTCTCGTTATTATTGATGCTATTTTACATCCAAGTGCATTTACATTAAAACTCTTTAATCTTTTCGTTTCTTTAGCACTTTGTGGTATTGGATATTTCATTGTAATCGGTATGTTATTTGTAACGAAACTAGCTAAAAACGGATTTGTTCGCTATTTAAAGTTTAATGTAGCGCTAGTGAAAGGTGGTTTAAAGCATGATCAATAAAAAGAAACTCTCCATCATTGCAGGTATTCTTTTCATTATTGGTATTGCTGGAAGTCTAATCACTTATCGTTTTGTTGCCCCAGAACCTTTCTCAGAAGAAAAGGTCATCAACAATAAGCAAGTATCAATCGTTAATATAGATACTGATAATGTTCGTGTTAACATTTCTCCTGCAACAGATAATATGGTGAAAGTGACATTAGATGGAAAAACTTCCTATAACATAGAAAGATCATTCGCTAGTAACGTTAAAGATTCAACTCTTTTTATTACTTATAATGAAAAGCAACGCAGCTGGATCAACTTAGACATTTTTGATGTATTAGAACCAATAACATTGAATGTTTATTTACCTGAAAAACAGTATGACTCATTAAAAGTTTCCAGTGATAATGGCTACATTTTTGTCAAACAATTAAAGGTAACACATTTTGATATAAATACAGACAATGGGCGTGTTGAATTGAAAGATATCTATTCACAAAATATTCATGCAGAATCAAACAATGGACGTATGGACTTGAAAGACATAATGGCACAAAATATTCAGGTGAAAACGGATAATGGAAGAATTATACTTGATCGTGTTGAGGGAAAACTTGAAGGGAAAACTAATAACGGAAGCATCTCTCTTATAACAGAAGAACTTGATCGAAATATCAATTTTGATACGAATAATGGAAGTATCTCGATTAAAACTGAAAAAGAGCCAACGAATGTTCAATTCAATGTCTCCGTCGGCAATGGAAAAGTGAATATCCTGAATAAATATAATGGGAATGCTGTTATCGGAAATGGAGAAAACCTTATAATGCTAACCACTCATAACGGAAGTATTTCAGTGCTAAAATAATTTATTTACAATTCAGAGGGAGAATGGAAAATCTAAATCAATTTGGTCTAAAATCATTCATCTTCATTCGATATAGTCATGACCAGCTCTGAAATGATGTTGCTGCTCAAAATATAACGTCGTATTGAAATCCGGGGACGTAAAAAAATTGATTTGAATGGAGAAAATATTCACATTCAAGCAGACAGTGGGAACATAGGCTTATCAAAAATAGTTTCAAATAAAATTGTAAGTAACATAGATATTGGCGACATGAATCTAATACGGGTAAGTCCAAAAACAGCCATATAGATGTATGAAAAGGAAGCGTAGAGTTAAGCTATTTCTAGGTCTAATTCCAGCTTTCCATTTATAGGGTGGAGCGGTTCTTCTAAATCAAATTGAGCAATCTAAATCTTTGTTTTCTGCGATAACTACCACTATAGGATGATGATCTTTCCCTTGTACGATATATTTCAATGTCTGCCGTTCGTATGGTACTTCCACAATTTGACCATTCATAATCGCGGCAACGAGATCAACTTTTGAATATCTCCGTTGCCCCCTCCGCTTCTTTTTTATGTCCGTATGACGTTAGGCGCTCGCCTCCGCTTTTCTTGCCTACGGTTGGTCGACACTACTGGATATAAATGTTATAATGGTATCGGTTACATTGTCTTAATTATGAGACCATTTTGAAAAGTTTGATTAAGTCAACAAAGGGGGCAGATGTCACGTTGTTAAATGTGTATCTTAATAACTATTTAATCGTGTTTGTCTTTTTATGTTTAGGTATTTTGCTTCCAGTTATAGCGCTTACAGCGGGGCGCTTTTTACGGCCGCATGCGCCGAATGTTGTGAAGCAAACGACGTATGAAAGCGGGATTGAACCGTTTCATGATTCACGCGTTCAATTTAATGTACGCTACTACATTTTTGCCCTTTTATTTGTCATTTTTGATGTAGAAACCGTATTTTTATATCCTTGGGCCGTAGCGTATGATAAGCTAGGTTTGTTTGCTCTGATTGAGATGTTGATTTTTGTCATCATGCTTGTGATTGGACTCGTGTATGCTTGGAAGAAGAAGGTGTTAAAATGGATGTAAAATTATTGAATGTACCTGAAGAAGAAATGGAAGAGCTGAGACGAAACGTCTTTTTGACAACGCTTGAACAGTTAAAGGCGTGGGCAAGAAGCAATTCGTTATGGCCGTTAACATTTGGGCTTGCTTGCTGTGCAATTGAAATGATGGGAGTCGGTTCTTCACATTATGATTTGGACCGTTTTGGCTCCTTCTTCCGTACGTCCCCTCGCCAATCTGACGTCATGATTGTATCGGGGACGGTCACGAAAAAAATGGCACCGATTGTTCGCCGTTTATATGATCAGATGCCTGAACCGAAATGGGTGATTGCGATGGGCTCTTGTGCCACAGCAGGAGGTCCATATGTCAAATCATATTGCGTCGTCAAAGGTGTCGACCAAATTGTACCGGTTGACGTCTATATCCCGGGCTGTCCACCTAACCCAGCGGCCTTAATTTACGGAATTAATAAATTAAAAGAAAAAATTCGTTATGAAGCAAAGACAGGGAAGAAGGTGCTGTAATCGATGAGTGACGAGAAAGATTTACAGCAGCGGAAAAAAGAAGCCGCAGAAAGGGCGAAACAACTGGCCCGTGAGCGGATGGCGGCAAAAAAGGAAGTGGAGCAAACCGAGCAAACAATCTCGGAAGCGGTTTCATTGAATACAGAGGCGGAAGCGAAGCAAGAAGAAGCAGATGAAAAAGATGACGCTCTTGAGTTAGCGAAGAAAAAAGCGGCGGCGGCAGCAAAGGCGAAGGCCGCAGCGCTGGAGAAGCAAAAATCGAAGGAAGCAGAGCAGGAGAAGACTAAGTCGGCAGAAGACGATTTAGAATTGGCGAAGAAAAAAGCCGCGGCAGCAGCAAAGGCAAAAGCTGCAGCGCTGGTAAAGCAGAAGGCACAAGAAGCAAAGCAAGAGGAAGGATCTGAGGAAGCAGCCGATGACCTTGAGTTAGCAAAGAAAAAAGCGGCGGCGGCAGCGAAAGCGAAGGCCGCAGCGCTGGCAAAGCAAAAAGCAAAAGAAGCAGAACAAGAGGGTGCTTTAGGACAATCAGAGGACGACCTTGAGTTAGCAAAGAAAAAAGCGGCAGCAAAAGCAAAAGCCGCAGCATTAGCGAAACAAAAGGCGGCTGAACAAAGCGGGGAGAAAGAAGCGTCTGACAGTGATGAATTAGCCAAACAAAAAGCAATCGCAGCAGCGAAGGCGAAGGCCGCTGCCGCCGCAAAGGCGAAAGCTGCGGCATTGGCCAAACAACAAGGCAATACGGAAGCGAACGAGGACGAAATCGCTAAGGCCAAGGCGAAAGCGATTGCCGCCGCGAAAGCAAAAGCAGCCGCAGCCGCAAAAGCAAAAGTGGCGCAAGCTCAAGCGGCAGAAACTCCAAAGCAGGAAGAGAAACCGTCACCGAATCAAGTCTTTCTCGAAAAATATGTGAAAGTCATTAAAGAACATCTTGGTGAAGATGTACTAGAAGATGCTTACATTAACCGGCTTTCTAAAGATGTTCCGACACTTGTCGCAAAAAAAGATACATATTTTAAGATAGCGCAGTTCTTAAAGTTTAATGAACAACTTGGATTTGACTATTTATCGGAACTGCACGGAACAGATTTTCAAACTCATATGGAAGTGTACGTTCACTTGTATTCTTACAAAAACAATCAATCCGTTGCGTTAAAAGTAAAGATTGACCGAGACAATCCGGAAATTGATTCGCTCGTTCCGCTTTGGCCGGGAGCGAATTGGCCGGAATGTGAAGCGTATGATTTGCTCGGGATTCAATTTACAGGCCATCCGAATTTAATTCGCATCTTTTTAGGAGAAAATTGGGTCGGTCATCCGCTTCGAAAAGACTATGAACCGTATGATGTGGAGGTGTAGCTCATGCTTCGCACAGAAGAAATGCTTCTTAACGTTGGACCACAACATCCGAGTACGCACGGTGTATTTCGTCTCGTGTTAAAAATCGATGGAGAAATCATTAAGGAAGCTACACCTGTTATTGGTTATCTTCACCGCGGAACAGAGAAAATTGCTGAAAGCTTGCAATATACGCAAATTATCCCTTATACGGACCGAATGGACTATTTATCAGCGATGACGAACAACTATGTCATCTGTCATGCGGTGGAGACGATGATGGGGATTGAAGTGCCAGAGCGGGCTGAATATTTGCGTGTCTTAGCGATGGAGTTAGGGCGTATTGCAAGTCACCTCGTCTGGTGGGGAACGTATTTATTGGACATCGGTGCCGTCAGCCCATTCCTCTATGCCTTCCGTGAGCGCGAAATGATTATTAATCTATTAAATGAGTTATCAGGAGCGCGTTTGACGTTTAACTATATGCGCGTTGGCGGAGTAAAATGGGATGCTCCGGATGGCTGGATTGAAAAAGTCAAAGATTTCGTTCCTTATATGCGCAAACAGCTAGCAGGCTATCATGAGCTCGTAACAGGAAACGAAATTTTCCGCAACCGTGTTATTGGTGTCGGCAAATATACAAAAGAAGATGCGCTTGCCTATTCATTAAGCGGCGTAAACCTTCGCTGTACGGGGGTTAAATGGGATTTACGCAAAAATGAACCGTATTCGATTTATGATCGTTTTGACTTTGATGTCCCCGTGCGTGAAGACGGCGACTGTTTTGCCCGCTATGAGTGCCGCCTTGCCGAAATCGAAGAATCATTGAAAATCATCGAGCAGGCATGTGAGCAGTTTCCAAAAGATGGAGAAATTATGGCGAAAGTGCCACGCATCATTAAAGCGCCGCCAGGGGAAGCATACGTACGGATTGAATCACCGCGCGGAGAAATCGGCTGTTATATCGCAAGTGATGGTAAAAAAGAACCATATCGCTTAAAATTCCGTCGGCCATCTTTTTATAACTTGCAAATACTCCCGAAACTATTAAAAGGTGAAAATATCGCAAACTTAATTGCGATTCTTGGTGCAATTGACATTGTACTCGGGGAGGTCGATGGATAATGATGGAGGAATTATTACAGTCAGTGCCAAGCTGGACGAATGTCGCCATCTTTTTCGGGCTTGGGACAGCGCTGTTATTAGTTGTTTTAGGTTTTGTTACTTACGGAATTCTCGCCGAACGTAAAGTGATGGGCTTTATGCAAGGCCGCTACGGCCCGAACCAAGTTGGCGGGCGCTGGGGTCTATTGCAAACCGTTGCTGACGTGTTAAAGCTTTTGTTAAAAGAGGATACAATTCCAAAAGCAGCAGACCGACCGTTATTTATTTTGGCGCCTGTCATCGCGTTTGCGCCTGCATTTATGGTGTTAGCAACCATTCCATTTACGGATAAGCTGCAGTTTGCGGATATCGGTGTCGGCTTGCTTTACTACATTGCCATTTCTGGATTAACGACGGTTGGCGTTGTGACCGGAGCGTGGGCATCGAACAATAAATATGCGCTTTTAGGCGGAATGCGCGCCGCGGCGCAAATGATTTCATACGAAATTCCGCTTGTTATGTCTGTGCTTGGTGTCATTCTTTTAACAGGCAGTCTCAATTTGAATGATATTGTTGAAGCGCAGGAAGATGTTTGGTACATTTTTATTCAACCCATTGGTTTTCTCGTCTTTTTAATCGCTTCTGTTGCCGAATTAAACCGGACGCCGTTTGACTTGCCGGAAGCAGAGTCGGAGCTTGTTGCCGGATTCCATGTCGAGTATTCCGGATTTCGCTGGGCATTCTTTATGCTTGCGGAATATGTTTATTTCTTTGCGATGTCCGCGCTAACAACGGTGCTGTTTTTAGGCGGGTGGCAGCCAGTCATGTTTCTTGACTTTATTCCAGGAGCGGTTTGGTTCTCGCTGAAATTTAGCTTCATCGTCTTTTTATTAATTTGGTTCCGCATCACTTTCCCGCGTCTAAGGGCTGACCAGTTGATGGAATTTGGTTGGAAAGTGTTGCTTCCGGTAGCGTTGGCAAATATTTTTATCACAGCGCTGATTAAGGAATTATTTTTCTAATTAGAGGGGTGACAAAGTTTGCTTGGCTTAGCGAAAGGTTTAAAATATACCCTGAAAAACTTAACAAAGGAAAAAGTCACATACGATTATCCAAATGAACCGCTTCCGCTTCCTGATCGGTTTCGCGGCATTCAAAAATTTTATCCGGAAAAATGTATCGTTTGTAATCAATGCGCGAACATTTGTCCAACCGACTGTATTCAGCTGACGGGTAAAAAGCATCCAGACCCGACAAAAAAAGGGAAAATCATTGATACGTACGACATTAACTTTGAAATATGCATTTTATGCGACCTTTGTACCGAGGTCTGTCCGACTGAGGCTATCGTCATGACGAATAACTTTGAACTGGCCGAATATAGTCGCGACGCACTGTTTAAAAACTTGGAATGGCTCGATGAAAACGATACGAATGTGAGAAAGGGGAATAAGCCATGAGCGGAGAGTATTTAGCTTTTTTCTGTCTTGCGCTTGTGGCGATTGCCGGCGGAGTATTGATGTTAAATTTAACAAAAGTGGTCCATATGGTCGTGGCCCTTGTATTTACGTTCGTCAGCATTGCCGGTATATACATTCTTTTATCCGCTGAATTCGTCGCCGCTGTTCAAGTGCTCATTTATTCGGGAGCGATTACGATTATCATGTTGTTCGGTATCATGTTAACACGTCATCAAGATGAAGGATATTCAACAGGGGGATTTCTTCGTAAAACATTGATATTTTTAGCAGTTGCTGTGTTTGGTGTTGCCGTGTATTTCGGCATTGACGACTTAGACCTTGGTGGACAGGCAACAACGCTTCATGAAAAAAATACAGAACAAATCGGTATCGCTCTATATTCCAAGTACCTCATTCCATTTGAACTAACATCTGTTTTATTATTAGTAGCGCTTGTCGGAGCGATTATTTTAGCGAAAAAAGATAATGAGGAGGCGAAAAAATAATGAGTGCTGTTCCATTGTCCGCCTACCTTATCCTTGCGTTAGTGTTGTTCTGTATCGGTTTATACGGAGCGTTGACAAAGCGAAATACGGTCATTGTGCTCATTTGTATTGAGCTCATGTTAAATGCCGTTAACATCAATTTAGTTGCGTTCAGTAAATATGGAGTCCATCCAAGTATTACCGGACAAGTGTTCTCGCTGTTTACGATTACAGTTGCTGCCGCAGAGGTAGCGGTTGGCCTTGCGATTTTAATGTCGCTTTATCGTAATCGTAAGACGGTTCATATTGATGAAATCGATTCGATGAAACATTAATTTCACGGGTAAAAAGGGGTTTGTTGATAAAGATTAGCGGCTCACTCGCAGCCGCTTGAAAAAGGGGATTGTGATACAATGATGGAAAATGCCTGGATCATACCGCTTTTCCCGCTTTTCTCGTTCTTGATTCTGCTTGTAGTAGGTAAACGATTGAAGGAAAGTAGTGCGTATATAGGCATTTTGCTGACGTTTATTTCTTTCGTTTATTCGGTTATGGTACTATTTGATCGTTTGAATGCGCCGACATTAAAAGCAGAGCAAGTTTGGTTAACAGTCGGAACGATTAAGCTAACAGCGGGGTTTGAAGTGAATCAGTTGAATGCGCTCATGCTTGTTGTTGTATCGCTTGTTAGCTTTCTTGTACATATATATTCCAAAGGATATATGCACGGCGATGAAAGATTTCCGGTCTTTTATGCATATTTAGGACTGTTTACGTTCGCAATGCTCGGGCTTGTCATCTCGCCGAACTTATTGCAAACCTATATCTTTTGGGAGCTTGTTGGTCTCGGTTCGTTCTTATTAATCGGTTTTTACTTCTACAAAGAAGAAGCAAAAGCGGCTGCAAAAAAAGCATTTATTATGACGCGCATCGGTGATGTCGGTTTATTGATTGGCATGATTTTGCTGTTTTGGGAAATTAGAAGCTTTGAATATGCAGACATATTTGCCGCTGTACAAGCGGGAAAGGTTTCGGAGACCATGATTACGTTATCGGCGATTTTGATTTTTATCGGAGCGGTCGGTAAATCCGGTCAGTTTCCGCTTCATACATGGCTTCCAGATGCGATGGAAGGCCCGACACCTGTATCGGCATTAATTCACGCAGCAACGATGGTTGCAGCAGGGGTGTATTTAGTCGCAACGTTATTCCCGCTTTATGAAGCAAGCCATATCGCGATGTTAACGGTCGCGATTGTCGGTGGATTTACGGCGATTTTTGCTGCTTCCATCGGCTTAGTACAAACGGATATTAAGCGCGTGCTCGCTTATTCAACGGTCAGTCAGCTCGGTTACATGATGCTTGCTCTCGGATCTGCCGGTTATGTAGCTGGTGTGTTCCATTTAATGACGCACGCCTTCTTTAAAGCATTGTTGTTCTTGGCGGCTGGAAGTGTCATTCATGCCGTTCATACGCAAGATATTGAAAAAATGGGTGGTATTTGGAAAAAAATGCCGATTACCGCACCGTTATTTTTAATTGGAACGTTAGCGATTAGTGGTGTTCCGCTCTTTTCCGGATTTTTTAGTAAAGATGAAATTTTAGTCGCAGCTTGGACACACGGCCATACAGTGTTGTTCTGGCTCGCTGTAGCAGCAGCCTTCTTTACGGCATTTTATATGTTTAGACTGTTTTTCCTCGTGTTTACCGGAGAAGCACGTGGTGATGTAAAAGAGGTGCATGAGTCACCGTTTGTGATGACATTGCCAATGATCGTGCTTGGCATTTTATCGGTCGTAGCTGGTTATGTGAACACACCTTGGTTTGGTACGTTCCTTGGCGATTGGTTAACAGAAGGAACAGATATGCACGCGCATCATGAAGCACCTAGCTGGATTATGATTGTTGCAACCGCTGTTTCATTGCTTGGCATTTTGCTGGCATGGCTCATGTACGGCAAAAAATCGCTATCAAGAGATTGGCTCAGCTCAAGAACGTCTATCTTTTATCATGTGCTTTTAAATAAATATTATATCGACGAATTTTATCAATTAACGGTCGTCTATGCGGCAAAAGTAGTCAGCCTGCTGCTTAAGTATATCGACCGCTTTATCGTCGAAGGAGCCGCCAGTGCGGTTGCAGTGCTGACACAAGGTGTTGGTAAAGCGGGAGCAAGGCTGCAAAACGGACAAGTACAAATGTATGGCGCTGTGACCATTATCGGTTTAGCGGCACTCGTCGCGATTCTTGCTTTAACAGGGGGGTACTTATAATGAATGAAATGTATTTTCTTTCCTTGCTCGTTTTCTCCCCGCTGCTTGGCATTATTGCCTTAGCTTTCGTGCCAAAAACGCAAGAGCAAATGATTAAACTGATCGGATTTTTAGCAACGCTTCCGTCTTTGTTTTTTGCATTGCTGGCGTTTGTGCAATATCTTTCTGGATATGACATAAGCAGCCTCCAAGAAAAACGGAGTTGGATTCATTTTGGCAAATTTACGTTTTTAAATAAAAATACATTTACTGTTGACTACGAATTAGGCATTGATGGTTTTGCCCTTGTCATGATTGTGTTAACGACGATTTTGGCAACGTTCGCTGCTGTCGCGTCCATTCATATTAAGAAAGAATGGAAAGGCTATTTTATGCTGTTTCTTCTTTTAGAAATTGGCATGCTTGGTGTCTTTGCGGCAGAAAACTTAGTCTTGTTCTTTATTTTCTTTGAAATTACGCTTATTCCAATGTTCTTTTTAATTGGCAAATGGGGCTATTTCGAACGGGAAAGAGCAGCTTATAGCTATTTAATTTATAACGGAATCGGCTCAGCGGTTTTACTGCTTGTTATTTTAATCTTATTAGCACGTACAGGCACATCGAACATCGCACTGTTAAAAGAAATATTTAATGACCCAGCTGCCCAAGCGCAAATGATGGCACCGATTTCCGAGGATTTGCGTTACGGTTTACTGATTGCTTTACTAGTGGCTTTCGGCGTAAAATTGCCGATTGTTCCGCTTCATAGCTGGATGTTGCGCGTTCACGTTCAAGCGCCTCCGTCCATTGTTATGCTGCATTCAGGCGTCTTATTAAAAATCGGGGCATTCGGTTTAATCCGCTTTGGCCTTGGATTATTTCCCGAGGAATTTCGAAATTTAGCGACATTCATCGCCATTTTAGGTGTCGTTAATTTGCTATATGGCGCGTTTTTAGCATTCATTCAAAATGATTTCAAAATGGTGCTGGCCTACTCAAGTATTTCCCATATGGGAATTGTCTTAATTGGTTTAGGCGCATTAAACGAAGCAGGCATTCAAGGGGCGATTTTCCAAGTCGTTTCCCACGGTTTAATTTCCGCTCTCTTGTTCTTCTTAGTCGGTGTCTTGTATGAACGGGTAAATACGACTATGATTGACAAGCTGGGGGGCTTGGCGAAAGCAATGCCGCTTACAGCAGGTTTCTTATTAGCGGGAGCGATGGCATCACTTGGATTACCAGGAATGTCAGGTTTCGTTAGTGAATTTACAGCGTTTTTAGGACTGTTTGCAGTGAATCCGGTCATTGCTGCGATTGGAGCACTCGGCATTATTATGACCGCTGTCTATTTATTGCGCGCTGTATTAACGGTCACATACGGCAACGCGAATCGTGATTATGCCGGCGTGATGGATATCCGCTTTATCGAAGCGCTTCCAGTATGGTTATTAGTCGCGCTGATTGTTCTAATTGGCGTGTATCCGAACATTTTAGCGGAACCATTGCAAGCAACATTAGAGACGATTATGAATGGGTTAGGAGGGTGAGAGGAATGGAGTTAGAAACTTTATTGCAATATAAATGGGGCATTATGATACCAGAGTTTATCATTCTTGGCGTTGCGACCATTCTCTCGCTCATCGACCTGTTTATGCCTAGCGAAAAAGACCGTCGTTTGCTTGGATGGTTCGCATTCGCCGGCGTCATGGTGGCTCTTATCTCATTAGTAGGACTATTACCTGTCGAAGTGACTTCCATTTTAGAGGATACATTCCGGCTTGACTCGTTTGCGAAAGCATTTAAGTTCATCTTATTAGCCGGTGCTGCTCTTGTTATTCTGTTGGCAATGGATTATCAGCCTGCAGAAGGCATACGGTATCGCGGTGAATTTTACTATTTGTTTTTAACTGCTTTGCTTGGTGCGATGATGATGGCATCAAGCGGCGATTTGATTACACTGTTTGTCGGTCTTGAGCTGTTGTCGATTTCCTCTTACATACTAGTCGGTTTGCGCAAAAAACATGTACGGTCGAATGAGTCGGCAATGAAATATGTCATTAACGGCGGAATTTCGACAGCCATTACGTTATTCGGAATGAGTTATGTTTTCGGCTTAACAGGAACAACGAATTTAAAAGACATTGCCGGCCGACTTAGCGCGATTATTGATATGGGCCAGCAATATTTACTGGCGCTTGCGCTGCTGATGTTATTTGTCGGTCTTTCTTTTAAGTTGGCCTCTGCGCCGTTCCATATGTGGGCACCTGATGTGTACCAAGGAGCGCCAACGCCTGTTACGGCATTTTTAAGCGTCGTTTCTAAAACGGCTGGATTTGTCATTGTTCTACGTTTAATGATTTACATGTTTTCTGGGACTCCAGCTGAAGGCACGAATTCGTCATCCATGTTATTGTCGATGCAGGATTATATCGCCTTTTTAGCGGGGGCAACGATGATCATCGGTAATACAATCGCTCTCAAGCAGCGCAATGTGAAGCGGATGCTTGCTTACTCAAGCATCGCTCATGCCGGTTATTTACTCGTTGGATTTGTGACCATGTCGATGTTTATCGTTGATTCGATTTGGTTTTATTTAGTCGCGTATTTATTAATGAACCTTGGAGCATTTGCGATTTTACAAGTGATGACCGACAAGTCAGATTCTGAGGATATTAGTCAGTTTGCCGGTCTTTACCACCGCTCTCCACTTGTTGCGGTTGCGATGGGAATTTTCATTTTATCGCTTGCCGGCATTCCAGGAACAGCCGGCTTTATCGGCAAAGTAAACATCTTTTTAGGGGCGTTTGTCACAGAGCCAGCTCATTACGTACTTGCAGCGGTGATGATTGCGACAACCGTCATTTCATACGTGTATTATTTCGGGATTTTGACGCAAATGTTTTTCCGACCAGCAGTGGAGCAAACTCCAATGAAGCTGCCGCTCGGAGTCATGATAGTTGTCATTTTCTGTGCAATTGGTACAATTGTATTTGGAATTATTCCAAGCATTGCTTACGATTTCTTAAATCAATTTGAGCACTTTGGGGACTTTTTTAGCTAAACAAGCGTTAAGAATATAGAAGAGGACTAGACGCCTCTTCTTTTTATTTGATTGATGAAAAGGAGTGGAAATATATGTCGGGCTTTGGTTATCAAGCTTTCGTTAACATTTTGTCCCATCTCGTGTTTATTGCTTTAACATGGTGGACGCTGCAAGGGGTGCATATTGAAAAAATATTAAAGCCGAATCGGGTCATGCAAGCGCGCATATTTTACATTTTGCTTACGATTGCGATCGGTTCGACCGTAAGCAACTTTTTTCTAGATTATTTATCATGGTCGCGTCAGCTTCCGCTCATATTCCGAGGGAGCTGACCTGTAAGTGTCTGACCTCACATGCATTTCATAATGTAATGTTCTATATAATGGTGGGGTCTGACACGTTGCTTTTGATCTATCTCTTTTTTATTTTGTTTTGTTTTGTGAAACTTTCCAACTCACCATCGTCTGACCTCACGTGTAATATGGTAGCTTTGGGGCCTGACGCATGACTTTTAGGTCAGGCCTTTTTTCGTGAACTTTCCCCCTAAAATTATCCAGTATTTTTTGTGATTTTGTCGACTTTTTTTGTGTATGTTCACTTCCAATATGGCAACAATAACAGCTAAGGAGAGGAAGTGAAACAGTATGAGAAAGATAAAGATGATCATCATTGTTTTCATGCTTAGTGTTATCACCGTTATGTATCAATATTCATTGGGCGAAGCAAAGGGGAAAGAGCCATTTACAGAAATAAAAGAAATGGCTCGTGTGCTGCAGAAAAACGGCGCAAAGATCGAAGAATGGGTTATTTACACAAGAGAGTATTCCCAAACAGTAAAAGATCATTCAACTTTTTTACAAAAAGCAAATGAACTAAAGGAAAAACATCGTCAATTTCAATGGGCAGTAAAAAAAGACAACGACATATGGAAAGCGACAGGCCTGTACGAACATTCCTCTGTTAAAGAAAAAATTCAATTAGTAATGACCGTCACAAACAACAAGCCCCAAACGTATATCTCCTATGAAATGAAGGGATTTGGTTGGAGCGAAGCAAACTCACAAGCAGTTCTTGAAGAAACCCGGAAAAACTTGTCTAAAATCTTTGTGAAAGAACCTACACTTTTCTCTTGTGTAAAAGGGCAATTCAGTGATAAGATGAAAGGTGTTTTGTTTAATAGAGCAAATCATCTTTTAGCTGAATTTCAAGCAAAACCAGTTGAAGCATTGCAAGAAGAGACATTTGTCTCAGTATCCGCATATACTGAGCAGTGGGAGAACGCGCTCCCCAGCAAAAATCAGCTTATGAACATACAACTAGCATTAAGAACCACAGGATTGGGCGAAAAGACTACCATCGTAGTTGGAACCCCAATCATCACGATTGAATATTAATATAGAGAATTTGGACGCGGAGGGGAATACCTTGGAAAAAATCATCGTCCGTGGCGGAAAGCGGTTAAACGGCACAGTCAAAGTAGAAGGTGCGAAAAATGCCGTTTTACCTGTCATCGCCGCAACCTTATTAGCAAGTGAAGGAAAAAGTGTAATTTATGATGTACCTGCTCTCTCCGATGTATATACAATCAGTGAGGTATTGCGTTATTTAAATGCAGAAGTAACGATGGAAGAAAATAAAATCACTGTAGATGCATCACGAGAGCTCAAACTGGAAGCCCCATTTGAATATGTGCGTAAAATGCGTGCCTCTGTTCTTGTAATGGGACCATTACTTGCGCGCCATGGCCGTGCGCGTGTGGCTTTACCTGGCGGATGCGCCATCGGTTCACGCCCGATTGACCAACATTTAAAAGGTTTTGAAGCGATGGGGGCTTCGGTGAAAGTAGGAAACGGTTTTATCGATGCAGAAGTAAAAGGAAAACTTCGCGGTGCAAAAATTTACTTGGACTTCCCGAGCGTGGGAGCGACTGAAAATATTATGATGGCTGCTGTTTTGGCAGAAGGGACAACCGTGATTGAAAACTGCGCTAAAGAGCCGGAAATTGTGGATTTAGCGAATTTCCTCAATGCAATGGGGGCAAAAGTACGTGGTGCAGGAACGGGAACGATTCGAATTGACGGTGTAGCTAAGTTACATGGCACGACGCATACGGTTATTCCTGATCGCATTGAGGCAGGTACATTCATGGTTGCTGCAGCGATTACAGGTGGCAATGTATTAGTACAAGGAGCTGTTCCTGAACATTTGAGCTCGCTCATTGCAAAAATGGAAGAAATGGGCGTGACGATTATTGAAGAGGAAACAGGATTGCGTGTTATCGGTCCAGAAAAATTAAAAGCGGTTGATGTAAAGACAATGCCGCATCCAGGATTCCCAACGGATATGCAATCGCAAATGATGGCATTGCTTTTAAAAGCAGAAGGCACAAGTATGCTTACAGAAACAGTATTTGAAAACCGATTTATGCACGTTGAAGAGTTTCGCCGCATGAATGCAGATATTAAAATTGAAGGTCGTTCCGTCATCATTAACGGTCCTTGTAATTTGCAAGGGGCGGAAGTAGCAGCGACGGATTTACGTGCGGCGGCAGCGTTAATTTTAGCTGGATTAGTAGCAGAAGGTTACACACGTGTAACGGAATTGAAGCATCTTGACCGCGGATATGTTCGTTTCCATGAAAAACTAGCCGCTCTTGGAGCTGATATTGAGCGGGTAAACGAGGAAGAAAGTGTTGTTCAAGATGCAGCAGTAACTGATGTAAATAATATTAATATTTGAAACGAACAAAAACGACCGTGAACTACGCTCAAAGAAGTAGTGAATGGTCGTTTTTTATTTGATTTTCGTTTTTGCCAAAAATGCAATGGAAGAAACATTTAGAAGAAGTGCAGCATCGTGGCGTGATTGAATCGCTTGCGGCAAAAGTAGAAGAACAGGAAGGAATATGGCAGTGGGAACTCATTTTCGAGTTCTTTTTTCTTTTTCCGCAAACCTTTTTCCCCTCATCTATATTCTATGCTTTCCCGATTTCCTCATTCAAATTGTCATATATACTTGTCCAAGCCCATAACAATGTAATAAAGAGGCCAGTTTAGTCAATATGGAGATTGAGGCAATAAGCATCTTACACCCAGATTGCCGCGCCTGTATATAAAAGGCGGAAAAATCTCAGCCGCTTCTTTGCTCTTTGAAAATTTCACATTGGAGGCTCGAGCTATGAAACGTGTAAAACCCTTCATCGTACTAGTAGCATTCTTATTTGTCATCGTATTGCTTATTCCTACTTTGTTAGTCGTACCATTTAGTGAAAAAGTAGATGGAAAACTATCTGAAGGGATTCAACAGCAACCATCATCGTCATCAGTAGAAACAAACGGCAAAAATGGAGGACCGGCAGTAGAAGTAGCCGTGTACCGAAGCAAAGAGAAGAAGATTGAACATATTCCGTTAGAGCAATATGTCATTGGGGTCGTCGCAGCCGAAATGCCGGCTGAGTTTGAATTAGAGGCGCTTAAGGCACAAGCATTGACAGCAAGAACGTATATCGTTAAGCAAATGATCAATGACCAACCAATTAGCATGCCAAAAGGTGCAAACGTTACGGATACCATCATGCACCAAGTGTACTATAGCGATGAAGAATTAAAGCGCTTATGGGGAACGGATTACAGCTGGAAGATCAAAAAGATTACCGAGGCCGTTCAAGCAACGCGTGGACAAATTCTAACCTATAATAACATTCCGATTGAAGCTTCGTTTTTCTCAACGAGCAACGGCTTTACGGAAAATTCCGAAGCGTATTGGGAAAATGCCTTTCCTTATTTAAAAAGCGTTGCCAGCCCTTGGGATAAGGAGTCACCGAAATTTTATGACCGAAAAGTCATGTCTGTCGCTGAATTTGAGAAAAAGCTCGGCGTGACACTTCCAAAAGATGGTTCGGTCGGAATTGTTCTTTCACGAACACCTGGTAAACGTGTAGAAACGGTAGAAATTAATGGAAAAAAATTGAAAGGTCGGGAAGTGCGCGAAAAACTCGACTTAAAATCAACAGATTTTACATGGATGCGTAAAGGAGACGAAATCGTCATTACGACAAAAGGATACGGCCATGGAGTTGGCATGAGCCAATATGGAGCAAACGGCATGGCGCAAGAAGGAAAAACGTATGACCAAATTGTTAAATACTATTATCAAGGAGTCAACATTACCTCCGCCACCGCCTTCTTGAACAAACTAACCGCAAAGAAATAAGTGGGGGGCAAGTGGGGGTCTGTCCCCCATTTCTTTAAAGCTTTAAAGCGGTGGGGGTCAGACCCCCAATTTATAAAAAATTTTTTGAAAGTGTGTATATATTTTCCTCTTTTTGTTCAGAATGGTTGCTGAGGTGATGAACATGAGAGAGGAAGAAAAGAAACAGCCTTCTCCAATGAAACCAAGTTTGCGACGTGCGTTCAGAAAGCGTTGGGTATTTCCAGCTATTTATCTAGCTAGTGCCGCTTTGATTTTGACAGGAGTGCTTTGGTTCCAAAACAGAAATGACAATCAAGTAGCAGAAGACGAGTATGAGTACAACTCCGATATGCCAGGCACTTCTTACAATGACGAAGAACCAGCTGTACCAGTCAATGAAGCATTAGAACGTTTTGCCATGCCTGTGCTTGATCCAGATTCCATAGAAATTCAAAAACCGTTCTATGACTCTAAGGCGTCAAAAGATGAACAAGAAGCAGCCCTTGTCTTTTATAATAATACGTATCATCAAAATAAAGGTATCGACATTGTAATGAAAGATGGAAAAAGTTTTGACGTCACAGCGTCTTTAAGCGGAACGGTAACGAAGGCGGAAAAAGACCCGATTTTTGGATATGTGGTAGAAATTGAGCACGATAAAGGCGTGGTTACTGTCTATCAATCACTCGCTGAACTGAAAGTGAAAGCCGGAGATGAAGTAGAACAAGGAGAAGTGATCGGTAAGGCAGGCCAAAGCCAATTTAATCAAGAGGCAGGCGTTCATGCACACTTTGAAATTCGCAAAGACGGCCAAGCAGTCAATCCTATCGACTATTTTGATCAGCCACTAACGGCATTAACAGAAGAAGCTGATGAACAGGCTTCTGATGAACAAACAAAACAAGCTGGAGAAGAAAACGCGACTGAACAAAACACGCAAACAACGGATGAGCAATCTCAGCAATCCGATGAACAAACACAATCCGACGAACAGACACAATCAGATGAAGAAACTCAATCTGAGGAACCATCAACAAATGAAAGCACAACCACACCAACTGATGAGCAACATTCCGGGGAAGAATCTTATAAAACTCCAGATACCTCAATCGGAATGGCAAGAACATAATAATAATGAACAAGTAACTAAAACGGTTCTAAACGCCTATTCCTTCTCAGAAGAGAAGGGATGGGCGTTTTTATTTTTTAATACAAAATATAAAAAAATTCGCACAAAACACTTGTCCCTCTTGACTTTTCTGGTATATATGCTCCATTTGCCTAATAAAATAATACAAACTTAACTACAAAGAGAGTGTTTGAGGTGGGGATCGTCCATTAACAGCAAGAAATCGGCCCTAGATATTTTCAAAATGAACAAGTAGAAGTACCTTTTATCGTATACAAAAGCGAGTCTCATTTCACACTTCTCACATCCAATTCAGGGAGGCGAGTGGTGTGCACGATTACATCAAAGAGCGTACTATCAAGATTGGAAAGTATATCGTGGAGACGAGGAAAACCGTTCGCGTGATCGCGAAAGAATTTGGCGTTTCCAAAAGTACCGTTCATAAAGACTTAACAGAGCGGCTTCCGGAAATCAATCCCGAGCTGGCTAATGAAGTAAAAGAAATTCTTGATTATCATAAATCAATTCGCCATTTGCGAGGCGGTGAAGCGACAAAAAGGAAATATAAAAAAGAAGCGATTCAATAAAATGAAAAAATTTCTTCCTTGCATTGTATTTTATTAAGAAAATAGTATGTTTTTCCCATTACAATATGTTAAAATAACCAATTAGGAGTAATTGACGGATTGAATGCAAGGAGGAACATGGATGTTTGCAAGAGATATCGGTATTGATCTCGGCACAGCGAACGTGCTCATTTATGTAAAAGGAAAAGGCATTGTTTTAAATGAACCATCAGTTGTGGCGATTGATAAAAACACAAATAAAGTGCTAGCTGTCGGCGAGGAAGCAAGACGAATGGTCGGACGTACACCTGGGAATATCGTTGCCATTCGGCCGCTGAAAGATGGCGTCATTGCGGATTTTGATATTACGGAAGCAATGCTGAAGCATTTCTTAAACAAATTAAATTTAAAAGGCTTTTTAGCAAAACCACGCATTTTAATTTGCTGCCCGACGAACATTACATCCGTAGAACGAAAAGCGATTAAAGAAGCAGCAGAAAAAAGCGGCGGTAAAAAAGTGTACCTGGAAGAAGAACCAAAAGTAGCAGCCATTGGTGCAGGAATGGATATCTTTCAACCGAGCGGAAATATGGTTGTCGATATTGGCGGTGGTACAACAGATATTGCCGTTCTTTCAATGGGCGATATTGTCACCGCCTCTTCGATTAAAATGGCTGGGGACAAGTTCGATATGGAAATTTTAAATTACATCAAACGGGAGTATAAGCTGCTTATTGGTGAACGGACAGCGGAAGACATTAAAATAAAAGTCGCGACTGTATTCCCAGGCGCACGTGACGAAGAAATTGATATTCGTGGCCGCGACCTCGTTACAGGCTTGCCGCGCACGATTACCGTTCGTTCAAAAGAAATTGAAAAAGCATTACGCGAATCAGTCGCTGTCATTGTACAAGCTGCCAAAAGCGTATTGGAGCGCACACCGCCTGAGTTGTCAGCGGATATTATCGACCGCGGCATCATTTTAACAGGAGGCGGCGCCCTTCTGCACGGCATGGACCAACTGCTCGCAGAAGAATTGAAAGTGCCTGTATTAGTCGCTGAAAATCCGATGGACTGCGTGGCAATCGGCACAGGCATTATGCTTGATAACATCGACAAAGTGCCAAGCCGTAACTTTGTCTAAGAAAAAGCGCAATAGAATCTCTTAGTCATTTCTCAAGGGAACCACACTTTTACAATAAAATTTGCTAGAATAGGTACCATTAGGAAATGGTACCTATTCGCTTTTATGAGGTGTTTGCTTTATAATAAAATTATCAAATTCTGTCGGAAAATTGGCGAAATAGACTTTTTGTGACGAAACATGTCTATATTTATACATATATGAGGTGAAAACCTGTGTTACGAGGATTTTATACAGCCGCTTCAGGCATGCTTTCCCAGCAGCGCCGCGTCGAAATGTTAACGAACAACATTGCTAATGCCAATACGCCTGGATATAAGGCGGACCAAGCTTCATTGCGTGCCTTTCCCGACATGCTTTTGACAAGGTTACATACAACATCGATTCCGACAAAAGAGCCGCGTTCGTTCCGAAGCCAAAGGCCTATCGGTGAACTCAATACAGGCGTGTACATGCAGGAAATGATGCCGCTCTTTCTGCAGGGCGATATAAAAGAAACAGGACAAAACACAGATATAGCCTTGATCGATGGCAATATACCAGTGGATGCGGAAACAGGCATGAAAGGTGCGCTCTTTTTCGTTGTCGAAAATGGAAATGGCGAGATTCGTTATACGCGTAACGGAAATTTCACATTAGATGCGGAAGGGTTTTTAACAACGCAAGATGGCTTTTATGTACTCGATGAAAATGGCAGACGCATTCAGCTGACAAGCGAGAATTTTAAAGTCACTAAAGACGGCACGATTTTCGAAAATGACGTTCCCGTTACACGAATCAATATCGCTTTTGCCGCCAATCCTAACCGCGTTGTCAAAGAAGGAAACGGACTATTCCGCAGCGAGGCAGGCGTGCTTCCGAGCGCGATCGGCAACCCGAATGTGACCTATCAGCTCCAGCAAGGTTTTCTCGAGCGTTCCAACGTCGACTTAGCGCGCTCGATGACCGATATGATGGCTGCTTACCGCGCTTTTGAAGCAAACCAAAAAATATTGCAGGCATACGATAAAAGCATGGACAAAGCGGTTAACGAGATTGGACGGATTAGATAAAGTGAAACTTCATCAGTGGGGTCTTCCACAGATGTTCGTTGAACGTATCGCATTTCTAGTGTCCGTTATCTCTTACCTGTAAAGATGGGAGTCTTACGGACGATTAGAACGGGATCAATGTTATAGGAGGAACAAACGGTGTTACGCTCAATGATTACCGCTGCCAATACGATGAATCAATTGCAGCAGCAGCTTGATGTCATCAGCCATAATATCGCAAACGTCAATACAAACGGATATAAACGCCGGCAAACGAGCTTCGGCGAACTGCTCGTACAACAATTCAACAACTTGCCGCACGATGAACAAAACCGCTTAACTCCAGACGGTGTGCGTCACGGTGTCGGGGCAAAACTAGCGGCAACGAGCCTTGTGCTGAAGCAGGGGACAATCGTTGAGACAGGGCGTCCGCTGGATGTCGCCCTCACAAAAGAAGGACAGTTTTTCCGCGTGCTCATGCAACATGAAAACGGTACGGAAGAGATTGGCTATACGCGAGACGGCGCGTTTTACTTAAGTCCATCTGCGAATAATCCAAATCAGCTTATGCTTGTCACAAGCGACGGCAATCCAGTTCTCGACAGCCGCAACGAGCCGATTTTTATTAATGATGGCTTTAAAGATATTCAAATTTCCGCAACGGGAGTCATTCGTGTCACTGCGCCGAATGGAGAAGTGATGCAGACGTTTGATTTAGGTGTTACAACCATTTTGCGCCCGCAGCTTCTCGAGTCGCTTGGGGAAAATAGATACAGACTGCCAAATGGCGTCAATGAAGACGATGTCGCCGTCAATATGACTGGCAATTTGCGCGGACAAATTGGTATCCAGCAATCTGCGTTAGAACAATCGAACGTCGACTTAGCCACGGAAATGACCGATATGCTCATGACGCAGCGTTCCTATCAAATGAACGCAAAATCGATAGCTTTTTCCGACCAAATGTTAGGCTTGATTAACGGAATTCGTTAACGACAAGGAGAACGTTCAATGAAAGAAGAAACGAAAGAAGAACAACAAGAGGGAAAACAAACGCTGCCCCCTTGGAGGCGCTATCGCGTCCGCTTAATTCCTATTTGGCTGCGTCTTGTCATTGTCGCGGTGCTTATTGTCGTCAGCACCATGACAGGTGCGATGATCGGTTATGGAGTCATCGGTGATGGCAAACCGCTTGATGTGTTTAAGCCTTCTACATGGCAACATATCGTAGATATCGTCAAAAAAGATTAGAGGGTTTCAATCAAACGGAAAGGAAGGGGACACCTTCCTTTTTGTATCTAATTTAAAATAAAATGTGTGAATGGCAGCGTTCGTGGTACAATGATACAAACGGGAGAAATGAAAACATCTAGTGGACCATAGAAGAAATGGAATGGAAAAGAAACAAAGGAGGCAATACATATGCTTGACATTCAACAAATTAAAGAAATTATTCCGCATCGTTATCCGTTTTTGCTCGTTGACCGCATTCTTGAAATCGAAGAAGGAAAGCGGGCAGTCGGCATTAAAAATGTCACGGCGAACGAGGAATTTTTCAACGGACATTTCCCGAACTATCCGGTTATGCCGGGCGTATTAATCGTTGAAGCATTGGCTCAGGTCGGTGCGGTGGCCATGCTCAAAAAAGAAGAAAACCGCGGCCGTCTTGCCTTTTTCGCCGGCATTGACAACTGCCGTTTCAAAAAACAAGTTACACCAGGCGACCAGCTCCGTCTTGAAGTCGAAATCATCCGCGCAAAAGGCGCCATCGGCAAAGGGAAAGGTATCGCCACTGTCGACGGCGAGATCGTGTGCGAAACAGAAATCATGTTTGCGTTAGGCGACAAACAAGCGGAATAAAAAATTTTAAATATCATGTATGATATTCTCTTTACTGGGTAAATTAAACAAGGAAGATGAACAAATACCCAGAAAGGAGAATATATCATGAACAAAAAATGGCTACTCAAACTTTCCGGTTCTCTTCTTGCGGCGTTGCTCATTACGGGCTGTAATATGAACAACGATGACAACGATGACCAAAACCCACCGCCGCCAGCAGAAAACGAAGACGTCAACGATAATGATATGAATCCAGCTGATGATATCAACCAAAATGATGACGTTGACAATGATAATAACAATGACAATAACGACATTATCAATGACAACGACAACAATGGCTTACCTCCAGGAGACGACACGAATAACGGACCTGGCGACGACGAAAATGATGCCGTTCCAGACCGGGAAGACACCATTGAAGATCAACAAGATGTAAACGATCGCGATAATAAAGATGAATAAATGAAAAAAGAGGCTGACCGAAAGCAAAGTGTCAGACCTCACAACCATCCCATATAGTACAAACACTATATATGGTGGATGGTGCGTGAGGTCTGACACGGATGGGGTCAGCCCTTTTTTTGTTTTCATGCATTGGGGATTTTATCCATCAAAATACGTCTGTTAGTATATATTTCTTAATCCAAATACACGGCTCTCTTAGTAATAATGGTCTTTTAGGAAAATAATAGTTTATCACAAAATAAAAAGAAGGGGAGGAATTTATATCTTTTTAGACATAATTCTACAAAAAATGTCAGTTGTTAGAACTATAGACCTATGCTAAGATAAACGATGTATCCAATATCAACCAGAATGTTAGGAAATAAATAAGATAAATCAGTCAGGAGGATGAGGCGATGATTGATATACATAGTCATATTTTACCGGGTGTTGATGACGGTGCACAAACAATCGACGATGCGATCGCGATGGCACATGCTGCCGCCAGCGAAGGCATTACAAAAATCATCGCAACTCCTCATCATAAAAACGGAAACTATGAAAATCCAAAACAAAAAATTTTACAGCACGTCGACCACCTAAACGCTGTCTTGAAAGAACGCAACATTCCTTTAACCGTTTTGCCAGGTCAGGAAGTGCGCATTTATGGGGATATATTAAAAGACTATGAAAATGGCGAACTATTAACATTGACCAATGAAAGTCCATACTTCTTTATCGAATTTCCCTCTAATCATGTCCCACGATATGCAGAGCAATTATTGTTTGATATACAAATGAAAGGGCTTGTCCCCATCATTGTTCATCCGGAGCGCAACGCGGAAATCAGCGAAAACCCGGAACTTCTTTATCAATTTGTCAAACGGGGAGCCTTGACGCAGCTGACAGCGGCAAGCGTTGCTGGCTATTTCGGCAAGAAAATTAAAAAGTTTGCCTTGCAGACAATCGAGGCAAACTTAGCACATTTTATCGCTTCCGATGCGCACAACATCACGAACCGCGCTTTCCACATGCGGGAAGCCTATCAAGTGATTAAAAAAGAATTTGGAGCGGGAATGGTTTACTTCTTCCACGAAAACGCCGAGCTTCTCGTTGAAGGGAAAAACGTTGACCGCCAACAGCCGGAACGGATCAAAAAGAAGAAGTTTTTAGGATTGTTTTAGCTTGATGAGTATGTTTTATGATAATTTCTATTGTCATAAAACATATTTTCTTTTTGCTAGTATTGTCGAAAAATCCCTATTCTTCGGGGAGAATTTTTTTCGTTTGTGTCAGATGAACAAGGTATTTCACTCTAGCGTTTTCCATGATTGTAGATTCAAGTTTTGTTTGTTTTGATGCTGGTGGCGGTTAATCGAGGCGGCTTAGCTTTTCGGTGGTGTCTAGTTCCGGTGGCTATCCCCTCACGACGCTTCGGCCCCGCTGTGGCGGCAACACATTGAGTCAACTTCTTTGAGTAACTCACGCAAGACCAAACAAAGTTTGGTCTGAGCCTCCTCGGTGGCTTCGAAATGCTGGTCGCGGCTAGGTGGACCGCCTCCACTTTTCGGGATGTCTAGCTTCAGCGCCTAGCCTTCTTCTGCCAAATGTTCTTCCCCCTCGAGGTGACAAGCACCTCTGCGGGTGAAGAACATTTGGCTTTGAGAGCTAATCGCGGCAAGATGTCTAGTTCCAGCGTCCAGCTGCTCGGGGTCAAATAACCTTCCGGAGCGAAGTCAAAAAGCTACTTCTTGCTCCGGAAGAACATTTGCCCGTCGCAGCTAGGCGGGACGCTTCCACTTTTCGTTTTCGGAGATGTCTCCTTTCCGTTATCAATGGAGGCACTCGGTCATGCCGTGGGTGAGGACGATGACGGTCCGGTCACCTTAGACGCTTGTCGTCGAGGGTGTGGCGTGAGGGCGGGTTAGATGCCCACTTCACATTCCATTTTATGTAAAACTAGGTGTCTATTATTTATATCGGATAATAGAAACCTAGTTTTATATATTATTCCAAAAAAATTTTAATTTTTACTGGGGGATGTTTTGATGAAAAAGGTAAGAAAAGCGATTATCCCAGCAGCGGGACTCGGTACACGCTTTCTACCAGCCACCAAAGCGATGCCGAAAGAAATGCTGCCGATTGTCGATAAACCAACGATTCAATACATAGTGGAAGAAGCCATTGAATCAGGAATTGAAGATATCATTATCGTCACCGGAAAAGGAAAACGAGCGATTGAGGACCATTTTGATAATGCATTTGAGCTAGAACAAAACTTAATTGAAAAAGGAAAACTTGACCTACTTGAGAAAGTAAAAGAACCGTCAAAAGTGGATATTCACTATATTCGCCAAAAAGAGCCAAAAGGGCTTGGACATGCGGTTTGGTGCGCGCGCAATTTTATCGGAGACGAGCCGTTTGCTGTGCTACTTGGCGATGACATTGTACAAGCAGAGACACCATGCTTAAAACAACTCATTGACCAATACGAACAAACACTTAGTTCCGTCATTGGTGTACAAGCGGTTCCTGACAACCAAACGCATCGATATGGCATTATCGACCCAATTGAACAACAAGGTCGCCGCTACCAAGTGCGCCAATTCGTCGAAAAACCAGCACCAGGCACGGCACCATCTAACTTAGCGATTATGGGCCGATACATATTAACACCGGAAATCTTTATGTTCCTCGAAAAACAAGAAACAGGAGCTGGCGGGGAAATTCAACTTACCGATGCGATTCAAAAGCTGAACGAAATCCAGCGAGTTTTTGCCTATGAATTTGAAGGAAAACGCTATGATGTAGGGGAAAAGTTAGGATTTATTCAAACGACGATTGAGTTTGCGTTTCAGAATGAGGAATTGAGAGAGGATCTCATCCAATTTATGGAACAGATATTGAGTGAAGCAAAAGTAGAAAAGAAGTAAAGGAGATGGAAGAAGTTGGCCAAATCGGGTAGTGCAGTTAGCTTTCAGATCGAGCATAGCCGCCAAAGGGTTATTGTCAATGATAGTAAAGGATATTTAATCTTAAAAAGATTAATGGATATATGTGGAGCTCTATTTGGTTTGGTGTGTCTTTCGTGGCTATTTCTAATTGTAGCCATTTTAATTAAACTAGAAGATCCAAAAGGACCAGTGTTTTTTAGACAAGTTCGCATTGGCAAAGACGGAAAAGAGTTTTATATGTATAAGTTCCGTTCGATGGTAACAAATGCTGAGGAATTGCTGGAATCGTTGCTTCATTTAAATGAAACAACGGGTGCGATGTTTAAAATGAAAGATGACCCGCGTGTTACAAAAGTTGGAAGATTTATTAGGAAAACAAGTATTGATGAACTGCCACAATTATGGAATGTATTAAAGGGAGAAATGAGTTTAGTAGGTCCTAGACCACCGCTTCCACGAGAAGTTGCACAATATACTGAGTATCATAAACAGCGTTTGCTTGTTACTCCGGGATGTACAGGACTTTGGCAAGTGAGTGGGAGGAGTAATGTTGGATTTAGAGAAATGGTGGAGTTGGATTTATTTTATATTGAAAATCGAAACTTATTACTTGATATAAAGATTATTTTAAAAACATTAAAAACTGTTATAAACTCTGAAAATGCATATTAATCTATATTAATCAATCCGGGGTGAAAATGTGAAAAGGGTAATTACATACGGTACTTTTGATTTACTGCATTACGGACATATTAATTTACTGAAACGTGCAAAGCAGTTAGGTGATTATTTAATTGTTGCTTTATCTACAGACGAGTTTAATAAAATAAAAGGAAAAGAATCATATTTTTCTTATGAGCAAAGAAAGCTTTTATTGGAAGCCATTAAGTATGTAGATGAAGTGATTCCTGAAGAAAATTGGGATCAAAAAATTAATGATGTTATTTCGTATAAGATAGATGTATTTGTAATGGGAGACGATTGGAAGGGAAAATTTGATTTTTTAAAGGATTATTGTGAGGTTGTTTATCTTCCGCGAACACCAGAAATTTCAACGACTAAGATCAAGTCAGATATTCAATATAATATTAAATAGGAATAAAAATGTGGTAATAAGGAGCTAAAATGTCTGTTATAAAACGACTTTCGGGTAATTTTTTTGCACTAACGTTTATGCAGTTAGGTAATTTTTTATTGCCGTTATTAACATATCCTTATTTAGGTGTTGTTCTAGGAGCAGAAAGATTTGGATTAATTATGTTAGCTCAGGCTTTTATACAATATTTTATATTGATCACTGATTTTGGATTTAATTTATCTGCTACGAGAAAAATTTCTATCCATAGAGATGATGCTATAAAAGTTAATGAAATTTTCTCAGCTGTTTTTATTATTAAGTTGTGTCTATTATTTATTAGTTTTATTTCAATGGTAGTTATTGTTTTTTTAGTTCCGAGATTTAAAGAATTCTGGTATATTTATATGTTGAATTTCGGAGTCGTTATTGGTAATACTTTATTTCCAACTTGGTTTTTCCAAGGTATAGAAAAAATGAAATATACAACTATTTTAAATGTTACTTCTAAGGTACTCTTTACAACTTTTATTTTTTTCTTTGTGAAAAATAAATCTGATGTGTATTTAGTTCCCTTATTGAATTCTTTGGGGGTTATTATCGCTGGAATAATTGGTTTTACAACAGCTATAAAGCAGTTTTCAGTCAGACTTATTATTCCTTCTAAAGGGTTATTGGTTGATCAGTTGAAAGAAAGTGCACAATATTTTCTATCTAGGATTTCTGTAAGTGCTTATACTGTTACAAATACGGTTCTTATCGGTCTTTTTTTAGGTAATAAAATGGCAGGATACTTTGTAGTAGCTGAAAAAATAGCTAATATTTTATCAGTAGGAATATCAACAATTGTCGATGCTATATATCCTTATATGTCTAAAAATAAAGATATTCAAATATTTAAAAAGATTTTTATGTTTGTAATGGTCGCTGCAACAGTCGGATGTGCAATAATTTTTCTCCTAAGTGACCAAATCATTATTCTTCTATTCGGGAAAGAATTTTTGTTTAGTAGTAATATTTTTAAGTTTATGCTTGTAGCAACTTACATTTCTGTACCAAGTATGTTAATCGGCTATCCTTTATTAGCAGCTTTTGGTCATGCGAATTACGCCAATTACAGTGTTGTAGTTGCTTCAATAATTCATGTCTTACTTCTTTTTACTACGATACCTTTTATAGATATTTATGTTATTACTTATATCCTTATTGTTACACAACTAATTGTTCTTGGTATTAGGATATATGGTGTGAGGGTTAAAATAAATCTATCGATGAAGGAGCAAATGTAACACTATGCAAACAAGGTTCTTGACGTTGATATATATATTACTAACGCCAATTTATTTATTATCTGTAATATTTCCGAAAAACAGAAAGTTGATAGTACTTGGATCATCGCTTGGACAGCATTTTGCTGATAATCCAAAGTATTTGTTTCTTTATCTAGAGGAACACAATCCGAACTTTGAATACTATTGGATTACAAAAAATAAAAGCTTGTACTTAAAAATAAACTCAGATCGTTTTCTTTACTTATACTCATTTAAAGGGCTATGGATTCTTTTGAGGGCTAAATATTTGGTCTTATCCCATCAAATTAATGATGTTTTCCCCCCTCTGCATGGGGGCAAAAAAATTATTCAATTATGGCATGGAACACCATTGAAGAGATTAGGACATGATAGAGATGCACTTTTAAATTCGAGAACGAAGAATCTTTTAAAGAAGGTTTTTTATACTTTTTTTCCACATTTATATTATATGAAAGCAGACTATATTATTGTAGCCGCTGATAACCAAAAGAAGATTTTTAGCTCGGCTTTTAGGCGACCTGAGAATAAAATATTTGTTTTAGGACAACCTAGAAACGATATACTGTTTAAAAAAGAGAAAATATCAGCAGTTTATACAGACAAAATGGATTTTCTTCATAATCTGTCCTCTTATGATAAAGTTATTAGTTGGCTCCCAACACATAGACATGGCAGTAGCAAAAATATCATAAATTTATTATTTGGCTATTCTTTTAATCCTGAAGAAGTTAATCGACAGTTAAAAGCAAATAACAGTATTCTAATTATCAAGCCACATTTCATAGAAATGAATGTCTTAAAAGATAGATTAAAGAGCTTTAGTCATATTCATATTTATGATGAAGCTGATCCGTATCCATTATTAGCTTTTACTGATATTTTAGTAACGGACTACTCCAGTATTTTTTTTGATTTCTCTATGACGAAGAAGCCGATTATATTAGCTCCTTTTGATTACGATGAATATTTGAATAATTTTAAAGATTTCTATTATGATTATAATAGCCTTTTAAAGGACTACCCAAAGGTATATAATTGGAAAGAACTAATGAATGCAATATTTGACGAAAAGCGAATGATTGAAACACAAAATTTTTTAGCTGAATTTAATAAATTTGAAGAAGGTAGTTGTAAGAGAGTTAAGGAATTTCTAGAAAATCTTGTTGCAAATTCTCTATAGGAGGATTTTGGTATTGAGGAAAAACAATTTTATTTTAATATATTTTTCAATTTTACTCATTTGTACGACTTATCAAGATTTTAATCTTGTAAATAAATTTGGAGAGTTAGCTCGATCTCCAATTTTCCTTTTTACTCCAATTTTTGTTTTTTATGAACTTTTTAGACTACTATACAAAAAGAGCAATTCTCTCAATATAACTACTTTGCAAAAAAATTTAAGCATTTATTTCTTATTTATTACATTTGTAGGATGTATTTATGTTTTTTACTATTTTATAAGTGGAAAATACGTATTTCTCGGTGAAAATTTATTTTTTAAGTATATTAAGGGGCAAGTGTATATTATTATTATCCTTCTATATATTAGGCATGTTTACTTGATTATGTGCAGACTGAGCAGAAAACAAGTGCTTTACTCTTTCTTAATAGCATTAACGTTTTTGGATTTTGTGCTTATCATAGAGTATTTCACGATGCCAGAAGGGTTGCTATTTTTACATTCAACAGATCTTCCCTATTACCGGGTTCGATTATTAACAGCAGAAAGTAGTTGGACAGGTACAATTTATGTTGTATACAGTACTATTACCTTATATTTAGTAATGACATTGTATAGAAAGAATTTATTTTATAAGTTATATATTATCCTGTCGTTTCTTATGTATCTTTTATTAACACAGTCTAAGGGATTTTATGTTGTACTGTTATTATCTATTGTGTTGTATTCGCTCAGGTATTTTAGTTTTAAAAAATTATCAATTCAAAATATTTTCATGGTGTTTGTTTCTATTGTAATATTTTTTGTTATTTTGAATGTGTTCGGAGAGGTATACTATAACGCGTTTATGAGAGACATAGAAAAGTATACTTCTCTTGCGACAAGGATTGGTTTGATATTAGCAAGTTTAAAAGTGATACTAACTCATCCTTGGGGAACAGGGACTGGGACTTATATTATATTTTTGCCTAATGAAATTCTCAGTAGCTTTAATACATTGAATTTTATTTTTGGTTCTATTTTTGGTATACAACCCAACTTATCAGAATTGGAACGGTTAACAACTTCTACTACTGGTTTGGGTGTAAAGTCAGGAGTTTTACACTGGTTAATGGTCGGTGGAATTTTTTCACTGTTGTTTTTTGTGCTTACATTTAAATATTTAAATCAAGCAACAAAAGAACTATCGATTCTTAGGTTTTCTTTGATTTTTACATTTTTAGCTGTCACCACATATATTTCGCTAGATATTAAATATGAGATATGGCTTTTGTGTGCATTTATTGAGTATAATCTCAAATTTATTAAAGGTAACTCAACGGAGTGAATGAAAGATGATGTCTGTAAGTATTGTTATACCAGTGTATAACGCTGAACAAACTATAGGTATGACATTAGATAAATTATTGGAACAAAATTACGATAAACATTATTATGAAGTAATATTGGTTGACGATGGTTCAAAAGACCAAAGTATTTCGATTATTAAAGATTATGTAAAGAAATATTCTAATATTAAGTTATATGTTAATTCAAAAAATCAAGGACGTAGTAAAACAAGGAACAAAGGAATTTTATATGCTTGTAATGAGTTATTGTTATTTCTTGATAGCGATTGCATTCCAAAAACGAAAAATTTTATTAAAAGCCATGTGGAATTTCATAATAAAAGAAAAAATAGCATTGGTATTGGCTCTGTGTATTTTCCAGAAACAAGTCAAAATCCGTTTGATAAATTTAGGGATAACCGAGAAAATATACGAAACCGTAGAGTTAATCATGCAAACCTTGACTTTGTGTTTTTAACTACGGCTAATATGAGTATATCTAAAAAAAATATGTTGGATTTAGGCGGGTTTGATGAGGAATTTAAATATTGGGGTGCTGAAGATATCGAATTAGGTTACAGAGCTTTTAAAAAGCACTTGATCATAGGAATGGTTGATACCGAAGGTGATGTATATCATTACGATGAACGGGTAGATTTAGAAACATATACAAGTAGGATTTTTAACTTTTCAAAGTACAATATTCCTATTTTACTTAAAAAACATCCTGATATTATTAATTACTTTAATAATTATAAATTACTTGAGCCTATCTCCCTTTTTGATAAATATTTAATAAAAAAGATTGTTATTCAACTTATTATAAAAAATTTCCATTTTATTTTTGCTTGGTTTATAAATAACGGGTGGTTTATAAACAGTAAATATAGTACATCAGTTTATAAACTTTATCTTGCGAAGTTTTATTTACAAGGAGTGAAAGAAAGACTGGTTTAAAAAGTGTATGGCCTAATGGATTTATTTGTACATATAGGTTGATTTTGGGAGGGGTTTTTGTTGAAAGTAATGCATGTTGCGGAGTACACAAAAGGTGGCGTGGCAACCTATCTCGAGAATGTGATTACCTTTCAAAAAAAACATTCGGAAATATCAAAGGTTTATTTAGTATGTAGCGCTGTGCATGCTACTCATTTTGAAGAAATGGAGGATGCGAAATTTCAATTATTAAAATATGATTATAAAAGGCATCCTAGACACTTTTGGTCAGCTATAAAAAAAATTAGTGAATATATTGAGTCTGTTTCTCCGGATATAGTCCATATTCATAGTTCATTTGCGGGAATGTTCGTTCGGCTTCCCTATTTCATAAAAAGAAAAAAAGTAAAAATAGTGTATTGTTCTCATGGTTGGTCTTTCCTGATGGATACAAGCAATTTAAGGAAAAGACTTTATGCATTCATAGAAAAAATGCTTTCTATAAAAACAGATAAGATTATTAATATTTCTAAATATGAATATAAAAACTCTATTAAGTACGGAATTTCAGAAGAAAAATCTATAGTAATTTTAAATGGTATATCTAATTTTTCTAACAATAATCATCTGAAAAATGGTATAGACCTAAAGATAAATAAAAATAAAATTAATCTACTATTTGTAGGTCGCTTTGATAGACAAAAAGGGCTTGACATTTTAATCAATTTCTTTCATAAGTACCATATTAATCATATTGAGCTCTATGTCATTGGTGAATCAGTTATCGGAGACCTAAACTTTACGTTCCCTGACAATGTCAAACATTTAGGTTGGGTATCAAATCAATTGATGGATCAGTATTATAAACAATTTGATGCAGTGATTATGCCTTCAAGGTGGGAAGGATTTGGATTGGTGGCAATTGAAGCGATGAAAAATAAAGTTCCTGTTATCGCAAGTAATAGAGGAGCATTACCGGAGATTGTTGAACATGATAATAATGGTTATATTTTTGATTTAAGCAAAGAAGAAGAATTATTAAACATATTAAACCAATTAGATAAAGAACAATTAAAACAAATGGGACTGAAAGGATATGAGACTTTTAAGAAAAAATTTTCTTCTAAAATTATGAATGAATCAATTTTAGATGTGTATCGTCAACTTTTAGATACAACTGCTGCATCTCCGAAAATTGTCTAATAAAGTGATCGTTTTACCATCATAGATGTAATAATTATTGTTTTTCTGATTAAAAACAAAACAAGATAAAATCAGGGAATTAAAGTTAGAAGTCTTATGACTCAAGTTGTTGAAGTTGTTTTATTAATATTTGTAAACAAAGTGATATTAGGGGATTTTTAGGTATTATTTAACTTAAAAGCTCACAAAATTTTTGTCAAATATTTAGTTGGTTAACCATCGAAATATTGCCAAAAAAATTAGCAAAAACGTTAATCGTTATTAAAAACAATGTTAGAGTGTAGCTCGAAAACTTTATTTTTTCTTCGATATAAAGTGGCTATTTACGGCATTTTGAATATGGAATTGATTACGGAAGATTGCCCAACAAATCCAATTGACCCATATGGCCGATCGAAGTTAATGATCGAACAAATTTTAGCGGACTTTGCGGTGATTTATGGTCTTAACTATGTCGTCCTTCGCTATTTTAATGCGGCAGGAGCACATGAGTCGGCGGAGATTGGCGAAGACCATAACCCAGAGAAGCATTTGATTCCAATTGTCTTGCAGCACTTGTTAGGTCAGCGCGACAAAATTTCTGTCTTTGGTACGAACTACGACACTCCAAATGGGACATGCATTCGCGATTATATCCATGTCACCGACTTAGCAAAAGCACATATTTTAGCGCTCGAAGCATTATTGTCAGGTAAAAAGAAAACTGCAGTCTACAATCTTGGTAATGGCTTAGGATATTCCGTCAAGGAAGTGATTAAAACGTGCGAAAAAGTAACGGGGCGTAAAGCTTTCGTTGAATATACGGACCGCTGCCTGGGCGAACCGGCGCGCCTTGTCGCGTCATCACAGAAAATTTACGAAGAGTTGGGATGGAAAGCGGAATATTTGCTTGAAGGCATTATCGCAAGCGCATGGAAATGGCATAGTCGACATGTGAAGTAAACAACAACAGCCACCCGCCACATTGTTCAGAGGGTGGCTAATTTTATTTTAAAACGGAAAGGGGGAGATTGCTTCAAATGAGAAAAAAAGCCTTCAGAATCCGAAATCGAACATTTTAAACATATATTAATAGAAAACTATCGTAAAGGAGAATTGCATGCTAATATAACCCCAAAGGATTTAATTAAGGATCTCGCCGTTCAATTACAACATTTTGTAAATTTAAACAAAAATAATATCAGTGGGTACTAATGGAAGCGTTTAAACAACTACCGAAGTCTATCAAAAGGACAATCCGTTACATTGTGTAGAATATTCATTTGCTTGAGAAGCTTGAATTCATTGGAAAAACTATTCACTTTTATATACAAAAACGTAAAACTCAATTAAAAAAGGTGATATAAATGAAAAACAAATGGCTTTCATGGGCTCTCGTACTTCTATGGTGCGCCCTCATTTATTACTTTAGCGAATCTCCTACATTTACTGGTGAGAACACGGCCAAAGTGATTAATCATATCGTTGAAGCTCAGCCACCTGAAGCAACAGTCTATCATCATCACGGCTTTTCGTTCTCATGGAATTTTGTTGTCCGCAAGTTCGCACATCTTTCTGCTTTTGGCATTCTTGCTTTTCTTGTATGGAAAGCCCTTGTCCCTCATCGACTTGCCTATGTCGGAGCATGGAGTTTTGCGACTGTTTATGCCATGACCGATGAATGGCATCAATCGTTTCAACCGGGACGGACGGCTCTTGTATCTGATGTGGTGATTGATGCATGTGGAGCGGCTCTTGCTTTATTATTCGTTCGAATTTATTTGCGGATGAAACGTTCTTAGGTGTTAAAAACAATAAGAATTTCCTTCACGCTTTGGTAGACTTTCCTCTTCATTTATTCTTCTGGTTATGCCCGCTAGAAAGATTCATCGTAGCATTCTTTGATTAAGGCGGGTTTTCCTCTCGATGTCACCATTATGTTCAAAAAACTCCCAATTAGTTTTGTAGATAAATGAGTGATCGTTCGTTTATAAGAAGACAGATGAAACCTTTTATGACGAGTTAACAGATTCACCTGCGGGAGCGGAGTTTGCTCATTTCAACGTTCCTTTTTTCCTAAAAAAGAAAATGGAAAAACGAGCATCGAATTTTATTGGATGGGAAGTGTTTTTAACGAATCAAGAAATTTATTCTCAAAAAGATGTTCGAGAATATGTTTCAAATGGGAAGTTCATAAGATAGGAAGAGTTAGATACACAAAAAATGAACATGCTGGGTGGGAGGATTTGTATGATTTTAGTCGTTGGCGGCGCCGGTTATATCGGCAGTCATTTAGTGAAAGAGTTAGTGGAAAAAGAGAAAGTCATCGTGCTTGATAACTTATCGACGGGTCATCGTTATTTAGTTGATGATCGTGCAGTGTTTGTTCAAGGCGATTTGGGGAATCGGGCCGATTTGGAAGCGATTTTTGAAAAATACCCGATTAAAGCGGTCATGCATTTTGCGGCGAACAGCTTAGTCGGGGAATCGGTTGTTAATCCGCTGAAATATTATCAAAACAACGTTGCAGCGACATTAACATTACTAGAGACAATGTTGAAATATAATGTGAAAAACTTTATTTTCTCATCTACTGCGGCGACTTATGGAATTCCGAATGTCGAATTGATTACCGAAGATTGCCCAACAAATCCAATTAACCCATACGGCCGTTCGAAGTTAATGATCGAGCAAATTTTAGCGGACTTTGCGGCGGCTTATGGTCTTAACTATGTCGTTCTTCGCTACTTTAATGCGGCTGGGGCGCATGAGTCAGCGGAGATTGGTGAAGACCATAATCCAGAGACACATTTAATTCCGATTGTCTTACAGCACTTGTTAGGCCAGCGCAACAAAATTTCTGTCTTTGGTACGGACTACGACACACCAGATGGGACATGTATTCGCGACTATATCCATGTCACTGACTTAGCGAAGGCGCATATTTTAGCGCTCAAAGCCTTATTGTCAGGCAAAAAGAAAACCGCGGTTTACAACCTCGGCAACGGCTTAGGCTATTCTGTTAAAGAAGTGATTGAAACATGCGAAAAAGTAACGGGCCGTAAAGCCGTCATTAAATATACGGACCGTCGCCCGGGCGACCCGGCGCGACTTGTCGCGTCATCACAAAAAATTTACGAAGAGTTGGGATGGAAAGCGGAATATTCGCTTGAAGACATTATCGCAAGCGCATGGAAATGGCATAGCCGAAATGTGAAGTAATAGAAAGCCTCCTGTTGAATGAGTGTCAGCGGGAGGCTGAATTGTTTTTAAAAGAAAATAGAAGGGATAAATAGGTAAATTATATGAAAAAACAAATGGCTTCAATGGGTCCACGTCCTTCTCTGGTGCGGGCTCATTATTACTTTAGCGAATCTTCTCATTTATCAGGGAGCATACCTCTAATAATCCCCCATATAGCCGCAATAAAATTCCTCACTTACAAATAGAACCGTAGTTTCAATCATGAAAAGAAGATTGGCAACAGAGTATTCGTAAAAATGAAGTATATGAAGAATCGGGGTAAAACGAAATGAGGTACATCGAAAGGATTCTCGGTTAACGCATCCAGCATGAATCGAAGCTGCATGATTCTCAGAAGGATTGTGCAGGTTTTTTACATTTCCATCCAATTAATAACAGAATTTAGCTGAAATTTTACACGATGATAAAAATCTGTATTAGAAATGAAACCAATTTGAAACTTTATGAAAAAGTAAGTCTGTTAAAATATGAAGGTTAGAAACAGGAAAGTTTTAATAACTATATCATACGGTAAGTAAAATATATTGATAAATATATAGGTCGGGTGATAAACATGACGTTAGAACATCAACTGATCAAAAAGACATTTTATGAAACATTTGTAGGAGCGAATGAAAAAGATCCTGTCCGTGTGCTTGGAGAAGCTTTTCTTGCCGGGCATAAAGAGGGGACAGATGACATTTCCGCCATCCGTTTTGCCCAAGGAGAAGTATATTTTCATAACAAAGATTATGAAGCAGCGATTTTCAAATGGGAAAACATTCATAATGATTTAGAGCCATGGGCGAAGAAGAATATAGCGGATTGTTATTATGAACTCGGGCAATTATCAACCGCTGAAGAGATTTATAAATCCATTGATACGGAAAGTAGTGTCTTACGATCAGAAGTGGCCCTGCAATTATTCTCGCTTTACGTAGACCAAGGCAGTCTTGAAAAGGCGGATCAAGTGATTAAAAAAGCCGTATCCTTGAATCCGGACTATCCGAATGTGACGGACATTGCTCGTGCCTTTTTCGAGAAACACAAGGATTGGAAGAGCGCCATTGAACTGGCAGTCAATGAAGCGATCCGTACAGAGTCTTATCACTGGTTTGATATTTTGAAAACTTATGCAGAACGAGGATTAACCAACATCTTTGAACCGCATTATTTTTCAAAATGCTTAGTCGTGTTATACGGAGTGGATCAGACAAGATTTGAACAGATGGTTCAGGTATTATGGAAGGGTTACAAAAACGAGGATTCCTATTTTTCATGGCTGCGGGAATTTAACCACCTTTTCTTAAATCTGGATGCAAACCGAGGGCAGTCTTGGAAAGAGCTGTCCGCACTTTATCAAGAAACCTATTTTGAATTGATCGATGGAACGTATTTAATGAAAGAACTGGCGGAGATTATTCCGAATCTCTTAACGAACTGGCTCAAAATAGCCGATTATTCTCATGCTTTATTTGCTTCTGCAGCGGTATTGGCATGGAGCGAGAAATTTCCATCCAGTATTCGTCCAGAGGTTGTCAATGATGCTGAAAATCTTATTTTCCATTCCCGCAATGAGACAGACGGTTTGGAATACAGCCTTGCATTATTCGATTCCATCGTAAAATGGGCGGAAGAGCAGCATGTTGATCCAGGTCACCGCTTTAGATGGATTATCCGAGAACTGGTTGATTTTCAAACACATCATTTATTGGTAGCTGGAACTTCCGGAAATGGAAAGTCTGCTTTTATCAATTCGGTCCTCGGAGAAAATATCCTAACGGCTCCGACATCTTCTGTTATTGTATTTAAGGGGGATGAGGAGACGGAGATTAGAAAAATATCCGATGAAGAATTAACGACATTTTCAAGTTTCCATGAATTCCAGGAGGCAGTAGATAGACGGCTGAATAAGGGTTCTGACAATGCGATTATTGAGTTCTCTCTTCCATCGCCAATTTTGCAGGAAAACAGGTTAGCTCTTATTGATACGCCGGGATTTAGCGGCCGTAATGGTATGGAAGGTGAAGCGTTGAAATATCTGCATTTTGCTGACAGTTTATTATTTGTTCTTGATGCGAACGATCCTTTTACCGAAAAAGAAGAAGAGATTCTCATGCAGATTCGGAAATATGCGCCTAATCTTCCAATTCATTTTCTGCTCAATAAAATCGATGAAATTTATGATGAACAAGAGGCGGCTAGAATGATTGACGACACTCGTTCGAGAGTTTGGGCATACTTTCCGCAGGCGAAGGTGTTTGCTTATTCATCACATGTAAGAAGCAGAAAACAACAAAGTGATCTAGCAGAGTTCTTGAAAAACGTGAGCCGACAAATTGCTGAGGACGATCGAATTGAAAAATTATTAATCTTTATTCGTAAATTAATCATGCATTTATTGGATAAACGGGCAGAAATGGAAAACAGCCTGGCCGAGTCCATTAAATGGAATGAAGAGATGGTAGCGAAACTAAGTGGTGCAATCCATCAATTAACGGATTTGAAAAAAGAAAAAGCGCGAATTATCACGAGAACGTTCCATAAAGTCTTGGAGGAAATCAGATCGGATCTATCGGAAAATATTCCGAAAATTTTACGAGACTGTTCGGATATGATTCAAGAAGACAGTGATTTCCGTAAAATTCACCTTGAACTAAATGATGAGATGAACCGTAGGGTACATGCTTATATAAATGATAAGGTCTTGCCTGAGTTTTATCGTTCTCTTCAGGAATGGATTGTAACGGCAAATGATGAACTTGATCATTGTCAATCTTTCCTGGATGAAATGAGCGATGGGTTTAATGCGATGTATGGGGAAGAGCGGCTTAAGCTGAAGTGCGATTTTAAAGTGCTTGATGACTGGTGCCGGGATGCAGACCGGATGACGAGCGGCGTGCAATTGGAGAAGGTGAATATTTTTCTCCGCCGCACACCGTATCAAATTTTATTGAAAAGTGCCGGCATGCTGTTTGGAGCCTTCCAGCAAAACAATGAGATGCTATATAACAAATACAAGCAGCTTGTTGAAAATCAGGATTATTTAGATGTTACCGAATCGATTATGAACAAGTTGCTTCTGCAATTCGAATTGTTTGAGAAATCACTGGAACGAGATATTTCGATCTTCTTCCGAAACCCGTTTGACGTATTGAATCAAATGGTAGAAGAAACGAAAAAAGAAATCCGTGAAAAAGAAGAAGAGCTGGAGAAAATGAGAGCGAATCCTCAAAACTACCGCGATCCGCTAACATTGTTTGAAGTAAAACTCCGCCAATACGAGTGGATTACCATTTCCGCAAGAGGAGTTCTTCGAGTATAACGAGATGTAACGAAAAAATCGGTCCATGAGGCCGATTTTTTCGTTGTGAAAATGTTTTTATTTTCCTACAACGGTGCTTGTCGCTTTCTCCCTTCACCAGAGAAGGGCGTATGATCCGTCTTTTGCTGATGAACTAAAAAAGGGGCTGAATCCCAAATGTTTGGGAGCAGCCCCTTGATGTCATTTTTGCTGTGAACGTTCATGATTGTTTTGGCGCGAATGCGGTCGATTCTCTTTTAATGAGTTTCGAAGAAAGCAGGATTTCTTGGAACGGTTCGTTTTTGTTTTCCATTCTCCAGAAAAGTAGTTCGACGGCTCTTCTTCCGTAAAGCTCTAGATCAATGTCCACTGTCGTTGTTTTCGGTGTAGAGATTTTCGATAATTGCCCATTATCGTAACTGCATATCGACGCTTGCTCGGGAACTTGAATGCCTTGTTGTCTTAAGCATGAGTTGACTAAAAATCCTAGCCCGTCATTGACGCAAAACCAAGCCGTTGGTTGTCGCTTTAATTGTTGAATATATTGGAGGATGACTTCTTCTTTTTCTTCCGCCTTTTTGAAAATAAACTCTTCCTTTGGTTCGATGCCGTATTCCCGCAATGCAAGCAAATATCCTTCATACCGTTCTTCATAGCTCGGTGAATATGCCACATTGCCGACAAACGCAATGTCACGATGATTTAATTCAATTAAATGTTGTACGGCCAAGTAAGCCCCGAAGCGATTGTTCGTTAACACAGCATCCGCGTTGATATTAGGATGATGGTGGTCAACAAGCACCGTCGGAATACCGGTAGAGATGACTTTATTAATATATTCGGTGCTGATTTGGGAAAGGATTAAGATTCCATCCACCATCTTATTTTCGATGAAAGAAGGTAAAATGAGGTTTTCTTGTTGCTCGCGGTTAATCGATTGAATGTGTAAGTTCATGCCCCGTTTGACAACTTCTTTTTCAATGCTTAAATAAATTTCGCCAAAAAAGTTTTTAAAGGAAAAGGTTAAGTCGGAAGCGATGAATCCGATGTTTCCCGTTCTTCCTTGTTTCTTTTGCTTTCGCGCTCCCGGATATTGATATCCCATTTCTTCGGCTACACGTTTAATTCGCTCCCGAGTTTCTTCGCTCACGCCTTCTTTTCCTCTTAAAGCTTGGGATACCGAGTTTTTCGATATATTTAATTGATCGGCGATGTCTTGCATCGTGACTTTCTTTTTCATCATTCAACACCTACTATTGAGACCTATCCTAATGACATCGGTTTAATGACGCTTGTGAAACATGGTTTCGATATCTTGAAACAGGTTATTCATAATCAACATGACCGCAAAGCAGAAAGGACTAATGAAGAAGTAGAAAGATACTTTAGGAATATAATACAGGATGAACCCTGTCAACAAAAGCAAAGCAAGTAACAATAACGTTGTTTTCCATTTCGTGAAGGAGCACCAAATCGATAATTTTAACGCTGATTTATTGGTGACGAAAAAACGCGAGAGCAAAGGATATACATATAATCCTACGACTACATTCATGAGTAAAAGGACGTATAATAACGGACGAATATAACGACCGATTGGATAGTTGTTCAGAAAAACGATATCGGTCATTAATATTGTAATAAGAATACATTGAATTGAAAAGAAAAGAGCGGATTGAACAAAGTTGACTTTTAAGCTTTGAAAAAACGTTTTTGTTATTTCTACTTGCTTTTCTTTCACTATTTTTCCCATGACGCTAAAGGAGGCGGTAAGGGCAGGACCAATCGGAATGTTGACAAGGAAGAAGATGATCCATGTGAATAAATTGGAATCATCCCACTGAAAGAGTAGAAATACGGATGCCGGGATACATAAAAGGAAAAAGTAAACATTACATAAGATGAACCAATAGCTATAAAGAATGATTCGATAAAAAAGATTGTCTTGTAAATCAGCTGTTGGAAGCATTAGAATCGACCTCAATTCTTAAAAGATATGACTGACCTCACGTGCATGTCGCTATATATCGTTCATTGATCCAATGTGATGTCCTCTATATGGTGTGGTGGGGGCTGACCCTTTGCATTTTAGGTCAGCCTCTGCGTTAGCCTTTAATGCCTGTAACAGAAATTCCTTCCACAAAGTATTTTTGCATCGCGAAGAAAAGGAGGAGTGTAGGCAGCAATACTAAAAGGGAAGCGGCCATTAATGGACCCCACTCGACTCTCGTCATTCCATTAAACATCGCGAGACCTAATTGTAATGTAAATTTGTTCGAATCATTTAAGTACATTAATGGTCCTAGTAAGTCGTTCCACGAACCTTGGAAGGAAAATAATCCAATGGTGATTAAAGCAGGCTTTGATAATGGGAGAAAGATTTTATAAAAGATTTGAAATCGTGTTGCCCCATCGATTAAGGCGGCTTCTTCTAATTCTCTTGGTATTGTTAAAAAGAATTGCCGCAACAGAAACACAAACACGGCTTGTCCACCGAAAAAGGCAGGGACGATGAGAGGTTTGAATGTGTTAATCCATCCGAGTTTGTCAAACATAATAAATAAAGGAATCATCGTAATTTCTCCAGGTAACATAATCGTGGATAAAAGAAGCATAAACCAAATATTTTTACCTGGGAAGTGAAAACGAGCGAATCCATAAGCAACGAGCGCAGAAATAAACACTTCGGCAAATACCCGAAAAACGGTAATGATCACGGTATTTTTTAAATAGAGAAAAAATGGAATATCGGTGACGGCACGGTGATAGTTTTCCCAATGGAAAGAATCAGGTAGCCATTTTGGCGGGATTTGAAAGATGATGTCTCCAGACTTTAAGGAGGTGGAGATCATCCAAAGTAATGGTAATACCGTTGCCGCAGATGCGATCATAAGAAACAGATAGACCAAAAAGGTTTGAATTTTTTTTCGCTGCGTGTTTGTCAACGTGAATGTCAAGATGATTCACCTTCTTAACCGTTGATTTCAGAACCTTTGAAACTATTGATTTCGGCACCTTTTAAACCGTTCATTTCTGGACCTTTGAAACGTTTAAGTTTCGAACCTGCGAATACGTTTGTTCCAAGTTTCTTTTTCTCTTTTGATTTTGCCGTTTGAATTTCACCGGCATAAAAAACCCATAAAGGTGATGTTTTAAAAACAAGCAACGTCAAAAGCAAGATGATGGCAAAAAGAACCCATGCCATCGCTGTTGCGTATCCCATTTTATAAAAGTTAAAGGCATTTTCGTATAAATAGACCATATAAAATTTTCCTTGGTTTTCAGCACCGCCAATAATATATGCATCATTAAATTTCCGGAATGAGCCGATCATTCCCATGACGAGATTGTAAAAAATCACTGGGCTCAGCATCGGAAGGGTAATATGGCGGAATTTGTGCCACCAGTTTGCTCCGTCTATTTCGGCTGATTCATATAAGCTGCGGGGAATATCTTGTAATCCTGCCAAGTATGTTAACATTCCGCCGCCAGCTCCCCAAATGGCCATCATCACATAAGAAGGTAAAACCCAAGACGGGTCGCCAAGCCAGTTCGGTCCAGAGATACCAATGTACGATAATAGTAAATTAATCAAACCATAATCAGGATCGAGAATCCATCTCCATAAAAGAGAAATGGATACGCCTGATACAACGGCAGGAAGATATAAGGCCGTACGGAAGAAATAGATTCCTTTCACTTTTACGTTCACAATGACGGCGAGTGTTAAGGAAGAGATGATTCCTAAAGGAATGGCAAATAGAGCATACAAAACGGTAACTTTCAGCGAGTTTAAAAAATTGGGATCTTGAAATAGATGGATATAGTTGTCGAAACCAATGAACTTCGGTTCGGTAAAGGAGTTCCAATCGGTAAATCCGATATAAAAGGCAAAAGAGATTGGAAACACGGTAAAGATGAAAAATCCGAGAATCCAAGGGGATATAAACAGCAATCCTTCGTATTTCTTTAACTTTTTCATTTCGATCAACCTCTTTTAATCAGTAAAGGGCTGACCAATCCGTGTCGGACCTCATAGGTGATTCAATGGGATGTGTGTGGGGTCTGACACGTTGCTTTTGAGTCAGCCCCTTCAGGAGATATTATTGACCTAAAATTTTACGAAGTGCTTTTGCAGCGTCTTTTGCTGCTTTTTCTGGAGATTTTTTACCTAGAAGAATTGGTTCGTATAATTCTTGCCAAATGGCAGAGTCAAGTTCGTTTTGTTGCTTCTGGTTATTGAAGCCGCGTGCCACTTTTGCACTTTCTTTGATGATATCAACCGCATATTTTTTATCTGGACGAATTTTTTCTACCTTTTCTAAGTCTGATTTTGTAGGAGGGAGGATTTTCCATTCATGAATCGCGTTTGTCAAGTCGATTAATGCTTCTGCCGCGACTTTTTTATTCTTCGTGTTGTTGGACATGACTGTGTGGGCGATCCAGCTGAACGTCGCTTCTTTTTTAGCATGAGGCACTTTCGTCATACCGACTTCAAAAGCATTTCCGACTTGTTTTTCCAAGTCGTCACCGGCACCACCAAAGAACATAGCGACTTTGCCTGTTTTAAACATTTCTGGGCCGCCTGTATTTTGTGCTTGAGTTTTAGTAGGTGTTACTTTGTCCTCGTTGACTAGTTTATTCAACATTTTAATACCTTCAATGGCTTCTGGCTCATCAATGCGAACTTTTCCGGTTTTATCGATAATTTCTCCGCCATACGTCCAAACCCATGTTGCGATTGGTGGCCAACCGTCAATCACGGTTCCGAATTGATCCACTTTTCCGTCGTTATTCGTATCTTTTGTTAAAGCTTTTGCCGCTTTTTCGAAATCTTCCCATGTCCAGTCTGGCTTTGGAAGTTCAACACCGGATTTTTCAAAGAGTGTTTTGTTATAGTAAAGCATTACAGGTTGGTTAATCCAAGGTAAACCGTAAAGTTTTCCGTTAACTTTTCCCACTTGTAATGGACCTTCAAAGTAGTCATTAAGGTTTACTTTCGGATTTCCTTTAATGTATTCATCAAGTGGAGCGATGACCCCTAGTTCTGCATACATCGGTATGTATTCTTGAGATAACCAGAATAAATCAGGTGCTTGTTTCGCAGCTGCCATGGTTTGAATCTTTTTGTAGTAATCGGCAGGGATGCTTTGGATCGTTAAATGATAATCATCGGATTGTTTATTCAGTTTATCGACGATGGCTTGAAATTCTTTTAATTCTTGTGCACCAGCCCATGTTCCGATTTTTAATTCCACTTTTCCGTTTTTAGATGAATCGGAATCGGCAGCATCTGACGCCTTGGAACATCCTACCGTTCCAACGAGCAAAATAGATGCTAAAAGTCCGGTTGCTAGTTTCTTAAGAAAGCTTCTCTTCATTTCTCTCTCTCCTTTCTGATTTTTTCAAATGATAACATTTGTCATCAGTTTGTAATCAGAAAAGAAAGATTACTAATGAGTAATGTAACGTTACATTACAATTTGATTATTATATGATTGATTGGGGTTCGTCAAATTAGAATATTTGGAGAAATAATGAGTAGGAAAATAAAAATTCACTAAAAACTAAAGAAAAAGGTATAAAACAAAAATATTTCTGAATGAAATGCTTAAAAATATCGAATTACAATATGTATTTGTAATGTTGAAAATAATTTTTGTAATTAATTTTGTAATGTTATAAAGGTTTCGAGGAAGAAAATGGAACGTGAACGGGTAGAGGTTCTATGTTCATTCTCCGCTCCGATAAACAAGGTAGTTTCCTATTTTTCAAATGTAGACATATGATCCATCAGTGAAGTCGTAAATATTTTGACTAACTACTTGATTATTGGGTGTTTTGCCTGTTATATTGTATGTAACCGGTTACATAAGATTAAGGTGGAGAATAAAGATGGCAACGATTCGTGATGTTGCTAGATTAGCAGGTGTATCTGTCGCGACAGTTTCGCGCGTGTTGAATCAAAATGGCTATGTCAATGAAGAAACAGAAAAGCGCGTGAGGCGAGCGATTCAAGAGTTAAATTACAAACCAAATGAAGTCGCGCGGACGCTTTTTAAAAAGACATCGAAAACGATTGGCTTGATTGTTCCGGATATTTCGAACCCGTTTTTTCCGGAGCTTGTCCGTGCAGTGGAAGATGTAACAAATATTTATGATTACACCGTGATTTTGTGTAATTCCGATGAGAAAAATGAAAAGGAAAAAGAGTATATTGAGGTATTAAAACAAAAGTATGTCGATGGCGTTATTTTAACGACGAATCAATTGGAGCTTGCGGAAGTGTCTGAGCTTGATGTGCCGGTTGTTGTCTTGGACCGTCCGTTGAATCACTCGTTTCCGTCGGTGATTGCCGATAATTATGGCGGGGCGCGGTTGGCGACGCGGCATCTATATGACATCGGCTGCCGCAAGATTGCCCATCTTCAAGGACCACCACACGTTGTCAACGCAGTGGAACGGTTCAACGGCTATCGCGATGAAATGAAGGAGTTAGGGCTGTGGGATGAGAATCTTGTCATTCTCGGAAACTATCATCTAAAACAAGCGAAAGAAGCTGTATTACAAGCGTTCAAAGAGCATACGATTGACGGTATTTTTGCCGGGAATGATGTGATGGCGGTTGGTGCGCTGAAGGCGGTACAGCAGCTTGGTCTTCGCGTGCCGGAAGATGTAGCGATTATCGGATATGACGGCATTCCGCTCACAGAGATGACAACGCCGGAGTTATCGACGATTTCACAGCCGATTTATGAAATGGGCGCGATGGCAGCAAGGCTCTTAGTGAAACGAATTGAAGGACAGCCGCTTGATCAAATTCATTATGTATTACCGGTTCAGCTCATTCAGCGGGAATCGACGCGTAAGGGGGAAAAGGGATGACCAAACCAGTAGTAACCGTTATTGGAAGTATCAATATGGATCTTGTCACCATAGCAAGCCGTGTTCCGTCACAAGGTGAAACGATTCTTGGGGAAAGGTTTCGCCTGATTCCCGGTGGAAAAGGGGCAAATCAAGCAGTCGCAGCGGCTCGTTTAGGCGCAAAGGTCCATATGATTGGTGCGGTCGGTACGGACGCTTTTGGAAAGGAGCTTCTTCACTGCCTTGAACGGGAAGGTGTTTCTGTCGACAATGTGAAACCGGTTACAGATGTGGAAACAGGAGTGGCGGTGATTACGATTTCAGAAGGGGATAACCGAATCATTGTCGTTCCTGGAGCGAACCATTCGCTTCGCCCGGAAGATGTCGAGGTGTGTGAGGAAGTGATTGCATCGAGCGATATTTGTTTGCTGCAGTTAGAAATTCCGCTTCCGGTTGTTGAGAGAGCGGTGGCATTAGCGAAAAAGCATGGAGTCCGCGTCATTTTAAATCCGGCTCCTGCACAGCCGTTACCGCTGTCATTGTTAGAGCAAGTGGACATTCTGACGCCGAATGAACATGAGCGCGATATTGTCTTTGCGGACATCGATGCGAGCCGATTCGCCAATCCATTCATTGTGACAGAAGGAGCGCGCGGCGTCACAATCATAAAAAATGGACAACCGACGTTAATTCCAGGGTTCAGTGTTCCTGTGGTAGACACGACAGGAGCTGGAGACACGTTCAATGGCGCGCTGGCGGTAGCGTTAAGTAAAGGCATGAGTTTAGAAGAAGCGTGTTTATTCGGAAACGCGGCAGCGGCGCTTTCTGTGACAAAGCTCGGAGCGCAAACGGGAATGCCGACAGAAGATGAGGTTCAAGCGTTTCTTAAGACGAAGAAAGGGTGTTCTTCATGAAAAAGCACGGCATTTTAAATAAAGAATTAAATACGGTTTTAGCTTCTTTAGGCCATACGGATACGATTGTCATCGCTGACTGCGGATTGCCGATTCCCGATGACGTTGTACGCATTGATTTGTCGCTTGTGAAAGGGTTTCCATCGTTTCTTACTGTGCTGGACGCGATTGTCGCAGAGTTAGAGATTGAGGCGGTCACGCTTGCGGAAGAGATTAAAACGAATAATGAAAAAATGAACGAAGAAATTCATAAACGGTTTGAGACAACGACAAAGCAATTTGTCTCTCATGAGCAGTTTAAAGAGATGACAAAATCAGCGAAAGCGATTATCCGCACAGGGGAAGCAACTCCTTATGCGAATATTATTCTTCACTCAGGCGTCAATTTTTCTTAAAACATCGCACCTTTAAAGGGGAGAGGAACGTGACAAGGCCGTTTATTGAAATGAAAGGGATTAAAAAGTCGTTCCATCGGCATGTCGTGTTAGATGGCGTTGACTTTGAAGTGCGCTCCGGTGAAGTACATGCCTTGATGGGAGAAAACGGAGCCGGCAAATCCACATTAATGAAAATATTAACGGGGATTTACGAACGGGATTCCGGTACGGTCATGGTGAATGGAAAGGAAGTACATTACCGTCATCCGAAAGAGGCGGAACAAGACGGGATTTCCGTCATTCACCAGGAATTGAACATCATTCCGACGTTAACGGTTGCGGAAAATATGTTTTTAGGCCGCGAGCAGACGCTTGGGCGTACCGGCATTGTTCGCAGCAAAGACATGGCGGAGCAGGCGAAGATCTATCTGCAAAAGCTCGGCATCGAGATTTCACCCAATGAAATAGCGGGCAATCTATCAGTAGGGAAACAACAAATTGTCGAGATTGCTAGGGCGTTATCAACGGATGCGAAATGTCTCATTATGGATGAACCGACCGCAGCACTTACGGACCGGGAAATTCAAACGTTGTTTGAGGTCATTCGCACGCTCAAACAGCAAGGAGTCGCGATTGTTTACATTTCGCATCGCATGGAAGAAATTTTTACGATTTGCGACCGGATTTCGGTGCTGCGAGATGGGCAGTTTATCGGAACGAAAAAGATTCCGGAAACGAACTTTGATGAAATTGTTCATATGATGGTAGGCAGACAAATTGGTGAACGCTTTCCAAAGCGGGAAAAACAAATTGGCGAAGAACGATTGAGAGTGGAAGGATTGACACAAAAAGGGGTATTCGAGAATGTTTCCTTCTCTGTACGCGCCGGAGAAATTCTTGGTGTTGCCGGGCTGATGGGAGCGGGACGAACGGAAATCATGGAAGCGATTTTTGGCGCGAGAAAAGTGCAAGAGGGAACGATATATATTGATCGCAAGCCGGTAAATGTGAAGTCTCCTCGTCAAGCGATTAAGCACGGCATTGCGTTTATCACGGAAGACCGAAAAAGCAAAGGGCTCGTTTTGAATATGAGTGTTCGTGAAAATTTAACACTACCAAAAGCGGAGCAATTAGCCAATGTCGGTGTCATTCAGGCGAAAAAGGAAAAAAGTTTAGTTCAATCGCTCATTGCCCGCTTAAAAATTAAAACGGCTTCACCGGAACTAGAAGTAAAGGCATTAAGTGGGGGAAATCAACAAAAAGTGGTGTTTGGAAAATGGCTGGCGATGGAGCCGCGCATTCTCATCCTAGATGAACCGACGCGCGGTGTCGATGTCGGGGCGAAAAAAGAAATTTATGAGATTATGAATGAACTCACCGCGCAAGGTGTGGCGATTATTATGGTGTCGTCGGAGCTTCCGGAAGTACTGGGAATGAGCGACCGCATTATGGTTGTTCATGAAGGAAAAGTAACGGCCATTTTCGACAATGAAAATGTCGATCAAGAAATGATTATGCGTGCGGCGACGGGAGGGGAAGCATAATGCAAGACGTACGGGAAAAAGCATGGAGTTTTGATGTGAAAAAGTTGGGTCCGCTTATCGGTTTTCTATTGTTATGTATCGTATTGTCTGTATTAAGCGATAATTTCTTAACGGTCGACAACTGGTTAAATATTTTACGCCAAGTATCGATTAACGCGTTGATTGCCTTTGGGATGACATTTGTGATTCTCACAGGAGGAATTGATTTATCAGTCGGTTCTGTGTTAGCGCTTTCGAGCGCGATTACAGCGGGGATGATGGCCAACGGGATGGAGGGATGGACAGCCATCATCATTGGATTACTCGCCGGTTTTCTGATGGGAGCGTTGAACGGTGCGATTATTACAAAAGGACGTGTCGCTCCGTTTATTGCGACATTAGCAACGATGACGATTTTTCGCGGTGCAACGTTAGTGTATACAGACGGACGCCCCATTACGGGATTTTCCGATGATATTTTATTCCAAATGATGGGGCGAGGTTATTTTCTCGGGATTCCTGTTCCCGTTGTGTTTATGATGGTTATTTATATTGTCTTGTACTTTGTTTTAAAGAAAACCACATTTGGCCGCCATACATATGCCATTGGCGGCAATGAGGAAGCGAGCCGCTTATCTGGTATCCGTGTTGACCGATTAAAAGTTTGGATTTATTCGTTAACAGGCGGACTCGCTGCGTTAGCGGGAATGATTTTAACTTCCCGACTCAACTCGGCACAGCCGACCGCGGGAACGTCTTATGAATTAGATGCCATTGCCGCTGTCGTGCTTGGCGGAACAAGTTTATCCGGCGGTCGCGGTTGGATTTTCGGAACGTTAGTCGGCGCACTGATTATCGGTGTGTTGAACAACGGATTGAATCTATTAAATGTATCTTCATTCTATCAACAAGTCATCAAGGGTGCTGTCATTCTTCTTGCGGTCATTTTAGATCGCCGTAAAGAAGTTTGATATAGAAAATCATTAAGGGAGATGGGAGACATGATAAAGAAACTAGCAAGCATGTTTATATTGGTTTTACTGGCCATTGGCGTATTAGCGGGTTGCTCACTTGAAAATGGTGCAACAAGTGACAAAAAAGAAGGAAAGAAAGACGAAGATATTAAAATTGGTTTGTCGATTTCTACGTTAAATAACCCGTTCTTCGTATCTTTAAAAGAAGGAGCGGAAAAAGCAGCGAAGGAAGCAAAGGTAGAATTAACAGTCGTTGATGCACAAAATGATTCCGCGAAGCAAATTAACGATATTGAAGACTTAATTCAACAAGGCGTTGACTTTATTTTAGTGAACCCAACAGACTCAAGTGCCATCACATCAGCGATTGAATCAGCGAATAACGCAAACATTCCAGTTATTACGGTAGACCGCAGTGCAGAAGGTGGAGAAGTCGTTTCTCACATTGCTTCTGATAACGTTGCTGGCGGTAAGATGGCAGGCGAATTTTTAATTGAACAGTTAAAAGACGGTGGAAATATTGTCGAGTTGGAAGGGATCCCTGGTTCATCTGCGGCACGTGAGCGCGGTGAAGGATTCCATCAAGTAATTGATAAGGCAAGCAATATAAAAGTAGTCGCAAAGCAAGCAGCGGACTTTGACCGTGCAAAAGGGTTGTCTGTCATGGAAAACATTTTGCAAAGCCAAAGCGACATTAAAGCGGTGTTCGCTCATAACGACGAAATGGCGTTAGGAGCATTAGAAGCGCTTGAAGCTCGCGGTATGAAAGATGTTCTTGTTGTTGGTTTTGATGCGACAGAAGATGCTGTAAAAGCAGTAAAAGAAGGAAAAATGGCAGCAACAGTCGCACAAAAGCCTGAACTGATTGGGGAAAATGCGGTGACAACAGCGTTAAAAGTATTAAAAGGGGAAAAAGTGGAGAAATTTATTCCAGTGCCGTTGGAGTTAGTGAAATAATCGAACCGTAAAATATGTAGGAGCAGTTATTGAACTGCTCCTACAATGTTATTGGTGGTTTTTTGCTTGTATAAGTCTTTCATCAATAGCGACCCAAATCGCTTTTTCTAGTAGAATATCTTGATTGTTGTTATGATTAATAAAATAGTTGTTTAAGCGTTGTTTCACTTTTTCAACTACTACTTCAGGAGCGGCTAATAATTTATAATCGCTCCAATCCGCTTGCCAACATTCAACTATAAATTGGATGATCTCTGTTTTTTCTCCCTCTGATAAATCTGCCCAGTCAAAGCCAGTCCAGTAGTTGAACTGATCATATTGAAGACGCATATACATGTCATCGAGGAAGGTGACGACATCAATCGTTTCAGAAGTTCCGTCGGTGTAGACCACTTTAACCGCGTCATCATTGACGAATTGAACATCTTCAATATTGTCTACGGTGTTAGCTCCAATGACATATAAGGCATTTTCAAAGAATTGGTCCCCTTTTATTTTGAAGAAATAAATCCATTTTGCTGCAGCGGCACGCGTTCCTGGTTGAGATGGCATAAATTCGTTGTTAGGGTTTCCTTCCGCAAAGCCTATATGTTCTGCAAACGATACATACGGATAAGCTGTAGGGGAGATTTTTGCTTCATCTTTAAATTCAGATTGCAAGTATAAAAGTTGTGCATAGTCTTCCAATCCCATCGCACGTACAAACATGATAATCATCTCTTGACGGGTAATTGGTAATGCGGCACCGAAATATCCAGGTTTTTTTCCGCTTGTAATGCCGGCATCCACTAGCGCGCCAACATATGGTTTTGCCCAATTAGGAACATCGGTGAAAGATTTTGCGCTAGCCTCATTTAAAGGTAACTCTAATGCCAATGCTAGCATTTTCGCAAAATCGGAACGTTTAATCGTTATGTTTGGACGATATGTTCCATCAGGAAAACCGGTAATAACTCCTTCTTTTCCAAGTGCTTCAATATATTCTTTTGCAAACGAGCCATTAATGTCGCTAAATGTAGCGGCTTCGGCTTTGTGAGAAAATGAAAACGTTGAAAGAAAGAGAATCAAAGAACTACATAATACTAGAAATTTCTTCATGATATACCTCCGGATAGAGTATTTGGCATCCAATTAAAATATTAACAAAGATAGGAAGAGATTGATACTAGAATTATTTTCCTTTTACGATCGTTTGGAAGTTTTACCAATAGCGGAGGGGGATAGGGAAGCGAATCGGAGCAGCCCTTTCACCTAACTTCTGAATTTGTCATCTGGATATGAATGTTTGTCGACGCTTTCATTAGAAGGAGGCAGTGGTAGATGGGGCTCTCATCGCTTTTTATGTCTCTTGGTGGAAAACGATTGTTTTGTGGTATAGTATATCTAACTAAAAACATTGTTTACATTTTTTTAACCTAATCGTTATAATGATATCAGTTGAAAATTTTGGTAAAAAAGGTGATGGATCATACGAACGTAAACACATGTATATCTTCAATGATAGTAAACTCTTCGAAAGATATAGCTCAAATACCAATGAATCGGGGAGAGGGAATGTATGTCTTTGACGATTGACATGTTGAAAGAAGGCTCTCAAATGACGCTTTATGTAAAAGGGGTTTTAGACATTTCAACGACAAAAATATTGGATCAAACGTTGGAGGAAATAGGGAATATAGACCAATTAGTCGTTGATTTGGAAGGTTTAGAATTTATCGATTCTACAGGGGTAGGATCAATTATCAATGCTATTCGTTTGTCTGAGAAACAAAAATGTAAGCTGAAATTACAAGGGATGAATCCAATGATTCATGACATTTTTGATACCCTTGGAGTCTATTACATTTTAGAAACGGTACAAAAAGAGATCGTTTGACGCTAGATTCTTGTTTTATTTACATATTTCAGGATAGAAACTATTTTCTTAGCATAGAAAACGAAACGGTAAAGAAATATAGGCTTTAAAAAATGGGCTTCACGCAAATACGAGTGATTACGAAGCCCATCTAATGATTGAAAAACTACTTGATTCACTCTCCAAATACCCTCGAACGTGTCAAAAACCGTACCCCTTCTGGTCCTTCAAGCGAGAACATGCCACCTCGGCCGGGCACGACATCGATAATGAGTTGTGTATGTTTCCAATATTCATACTGTGCGGCTGAGATATAAAATGGACAACCGCCAATTTCACCAAGTAGGACATCAGAGTCTCCGATGATGAGGTCTCCTTGTGGATAGCACATAGGGGAGCTGCCGTCACAGCATCCGCCTGATTGGTGAAACATGAGAGGACCATATTTCGCTTTCAATTTTTCAATTAATTGTAAAGCGGCTTCTGTCGCAAGGACTTTTGGTTGCTTGCTCATAAGTAGACCTCCTTTCGCTTATTGGTAAAACAGGCAGCGAGCTAAGTAGCACGCTGCCTGTTGATGTTACGTATTAAAAGAATCCTAGTTTCTTAGGAGAATAGCTGACAAGCAAGTTCTTTGTTTGTTGATAGTGTTCAAGCATCATTTTATGTGTTTCGCGGCCAATACCAGATAATTTGTATCCGCCGAATGCCGCATGAGCCGGATAAGCATGGTAGCAGTTCGTCCAAACACGTCCAGCCTGAATGCCGCGGCCAACACGGTAAGCGGTATTGATATCGCGTGTCCAAACGCCTGCACCTAGACCGTATAATGATTCATTGGCGATGGCCAATGCTTCTTCTTGATCTTTAAACGTTGTCACTGATACAACCGGTCCGAAAATTTCTTCTTGGAAAATGCGCATTTTGTTATGGCCTTTAAATACTGTTGGCTTCACATAATAGCCGTTGCTTAATTCGCCTTCAAGGAAATTGCGTTCACCGCCGATTAATAGCTCGGCTCCTTCTTGTTTACCGATATCAATGTAAGATAAGATTTTTTCAAGCTGCTCAGCAGAAGCTTGAGCACCAATCATTGTTTCTGTATCTAATGGATTTCCTTGTTTAATTTGTTTCACACGCTCTAAGGCACGCTCGATAAACGCATCATAAATAGACTCTTGGATGAGAGCGCGAGATGGGCACGTACATATTTCACCTTGGTTTAACGCGAACATCGTGAAGCCTTCAAGCGCTTTGTCGAAGAATTCGTCATCTTTGTCCATTACATCTTCAAAGAAAATGTTTGGTGATTTACCGCCAAGTTCTAATGTGACTGGAATAATGTTTTGGGAAGCGTATTGCATAATAAGTCGGCCTGTTGTTGTTTCACCTGTAAACGCAATTTTTCCGATTCGGCTGCTGGATGCAAGCGGTTTTCCTGCTTCAAGGCCAAAACCGTTAACGATATTCACAACGCCAGGTGGAAGCAAGTCTTGAATCAGTTCCATTAAAACAAGAATGGAAGTCGGCGTTTGTTCCGCTGGTTTTAACACTACGCAGTTGCCGGCAGCTAATGCTGGGGCAAGTTTCCATACTCCCATTAAAAGCGGGAAGTTCCAAGGGATGATTTGTCCAACAACGCCGATTGGCTCTTTAAAGTGGTAAGCTACTGTATCGTGATCGATCTCTGCCAATGAACCTTCTTCCGCACGGATGCAGCCGGCGAAATAACGGAAATGGTCGATAGCAAGAGGAATGTCAGCATTTAATGTTTCACGGATTGGTTTTCCGTTTTCCCATGTTTCTGCAACCGCTAACATTTCAAGGTTTTCTTCCATGCGATCGGCAATTTTATTTAAAATTCTTGCACGCTCTGCCGGAGATGTGCGTCCCCATGCTTCTTTTGCTGCATGTGCCGCATCTAACGCCAATTCGATGTCCGCTGCTTTAGAGCGCGGTACTTCGCAATAAACTTCCCCAGTCACAGGGGAAATGTTCTCAAAATACTCACCGTCTACTGGAGGAACCCATTTTCCTCCGATAAAGTTTTCATAACGTTTTTTGAAAGTGATAAGTGAACCAGGTTTTCCAGGTTGAGCATAAATCATGATTAATTCCCCCTTTGTTTAAATGGATGATAAGTAAGCGCATACAAATTCAAATATTTAGATATTTAGAAAAATTCATTCGCTGATATAAATATTATCATTGTAAGAATTTTATGTCAAATTTAAATCACTATTAAATAGTATGATGAAAACCGCTATTTATAACCTCAACAACCACATTGATAAGTAGTGAAAGCAACCTGTTAGAAAGTCATCATGGAATACACGAACTAGCCCAGCCCGGCTTGTTGCCTTATCACAAAAAATGAACGGGAAAGCAGGGGGTTCGGCTGAGCGCGTGGAATCTGTAAACCCGAAAGCCTCTGGGGATATTCCAGGCTAGTCCATCCGGATATGAAAAAACCTCCTGCCATAGGCAAGAGGCTTTAGCGATCCGCTGGAAAGACGATCCCTGTCTGTTTCCGTGCTTCTTCCATAATTTCCATTGTCGTTAGTGAATGATAATGAGAATTGATTTCCGATTCTCGTTTTCCATTTTGAATTAACTCGATAAACTCTTTTGCTTCGTAGTACATTGGATGGTGTGTTTGTGCTTCAGTAATGTCTTCGATGCGGCCGTCGCGATAGTGAATTTCGACTTTTTGTGGCGTATGGATTGTGTCTACGATTATGCTTCCTTCTTCGCCTTGAATTTCGGAAGGAATGTACGAATTCGTGATTTTTGAGTACATGACAACCGCATCCATATCTCCATAATCGAGAATGATACTGCCTTCTCCATCGACTCCGGATTCAAGTAGGAAACTGTTGGCCTTTATGTGAAGAGGCTTCCCGAATAAAACAACCATTGGATAAAGGCAGTAAACGCCAATGTCCATTAATGCTCCGCTGGAAAAAGTAGGGTTGAAGGCGTTTAATACTGTTCCTTGTTTGTACGCGTCATAGCGTGATGAATATTGGCAATAGCTTGCGAAATAGCGGCGGACTTTCCCGATTTTATGTATATGTTTACGAATCGCTTGGAAATTTGGAAGTAGCGTCGATTTCATCGCTTCCATTAAGACGACATCGTTTTGTTTTGCCACTTCAATCATCGCTTGTAATTCCGCTGTATGGGAGGCGATTGGTTTTTCACATATGACGTGTTTGCCATGGTTCATCAGCAGAATCGCTTGTTCGGCGTGAAAAGAGTTGGGGCTTGCGATATAAACGGCGTCGATTTCATCGCTTTGGGCCATTTCTTCTAAACTTGTAAATGTTCGTTCCGCGCCCACTTTTGCGGCAAATTCTTTCGCTTTTTCTTCTGTTCGTGAATACACAGCTGTTAAGGCAAAGTCCGGTACCTCTTTTGCTGCTTTAATAAATTCTTCGGTAATCCAGTTCGTTCCGATTGTGGCGAATTTAATCATCGTTTGTCACTCCTTGTTTGGTAAAACATGTTTCTATTTATTTTAACATGTTTCTGAGGAAAATCCCTATTTTTGACCAACATGCGAATCAGGGAGAAATACGAATATGATTAAACATTCTTTCTACCTTTTTGACCTCACGTCAATTTCACCATGTATCGTTCATGGATCCAATAGGATGTTCGATATATCGTGTTGGGTGACACTTTACATTTGGATCAGCCTCAGTAGTTTCATTGTTCAAACCATTCACCAGCTACTTTCTGCATCATCTCGGCTTTCTGTTCCTCTTTTGTATCTTCGTATTCTTGCTTCAATGGATTGGCATATTCCGATGCAAAGCCGTGCTGTTGTAAGTCTGTTTTCGCTGTCTCATAAATTTGTTGAAACTCTGTGTTGATTTGTTTTTCCAATTCGTTGGCCCGTTTCATGTATTTTGTATAAAGAGCTGTTAGTGGTATTTGCTTTGCTTTCCATTCGTTTATAGCTTCTTCCGCCAGCTGTTCTATGTTTTGATTCGCATATTGTTTTAATTCCTCTAGCTGTAAGCGATATTTCTTGATAATCGTTTCAGGTGTAAGCGCCTGTTCGCTATCTGTCTGGATGTCTTCCGGATAGGCGTTGTGAACGGGGAAAGCGTCGTTGCGAACCGTTATGGTAGGAAGTGGTTCACTCACAACCGTTAATCCATACAGCAAAGGAGCTAAAACAAAGAGAGTGACTGCTCCTAGCGGAAGGAAGCTTCGTTGGAGTTGTTTCGTTCCTCTCCATTGTAAATGAATGAGAAGTGGAAGGAACACGCCGATGGAAACACCTAGCATGTTCGCCACAGCATCCTGCCATTCGGTCGTTCGCTCGGGGACGAGCAACTGCCGGTATTCTTCTAATATTCCAATGAACATCAGTGAAAATGCAACGGCACAAATACGTGAAAAGCCATTTACAAACGGCGGAATCAGACATACGATGACGGCCAATAAAAAAGCGATGATAGCATAAAAAGAGAAGTGTTGTAGTTTATCGATACCTACACTATGCAAAGTCATTGTTTCTAACATCCTCTCACCTCATTTACCAAGTATGGCCGGAAAGCGGTGGCGGTAAACGAGGGGCGAGTCCGGACATTGGCCGTTTTCCTTGTTCTGCATTAGGATTGACAAAAGGATGTGAATCGTATAGAAGGAAGTAGTGGGAACGATTAGAATCAAAATGGAAAAACAAGTAGGTGAGATGATGAAAAACAAATGGCTTTGGTGGGGACTCGTCTTTTTATGGTGCGGTCTCATTTATTACTTTACGGAATCTCCTGCATTCACAGGAGAAAATACAGCGAAGGTAATTGATGATATTGCCCAATATTTAGGATTGGAAACGATGAATAACAAGGATACTCGTTTCTTTTCATGGAATTTTATTGTCCGTAAGTTTGCCCATCTTTCTGAGTTTGGTATTCTTGCTTTTCTCGTATGGAAAGCAATGAGTCCCCATCGTTTTGCATATATCGCTGCATGGAGTTTTGCGACTGTTTATGCCGCTACGGATGAATGGCATCAATCGTTTCAGCCGGGGCGCTCTGCTCTTGTATCTGATGTGATGATTGATTCGGTTGGTGCGGCTCTTGCGTTATTATTTGTCCATATTTATTGGCGGCTGAAGCGTTCTTAGAGGATGCTGATGTCATGCTTCCGCTGATATCCGCTTATAGAGGTAATCGGCTTTGTTAAATGATACGGTTGAAAAACGGAGTCACGAATACTCATCGTCTTTTACAAGGAACGGAGCTTTTTTTCAACGAGCAAGAAAAGGAGAATGGTAAAAATAACAGTAAAAGTAAGTGTTATAAGAGCATTTTGACTTACACCTCCGATGATCAATAACAATAATCCAAAAACGATAAATAATTGACTGCTATACCGGTTGGCAACCACCCAATTTTTCTCATTTTCCATTGATTTTGGTGTTCGATAACCATATATGCCATTGATTTTTTTCGGTGGGAACCAAAAAAGAAGGAAACCGCTTCCGAGAAAGAGTAAACCTACTAATAAATGTTCAAACAATGGAATCACCTCATTTTCTTCCTATTTTGTTCATTTTCATCGTTATATGAACAGGTTTTATAAGGTTCCATCTCGCAATAGAATCATGATACAGTCTGGCGCATCCGAGAATGGAGTTATGTTTCATATAACTCAATTGGCAATCCGTCAGGGTCAGCAAAAAACGTAAATCGTTTCCCAGTGATTGGGTCCATGCGAATTGGTTCTACTTCAATGTCGTGTTTATGAAGGTGGGCGATTGCTTCTTCAATGTTCTCTACTTCAAAGGCAAGGTGGCGCAGCCCGCAAGCTTCCGGGTAGCTTAACCGTTTTGGTGGGTTTTCAAATGAAAACAGCTCAATTTGGTCATATTCGTTCACTTTTAAATCAAGCTTGTATGAGTTGCGTTCCTTACGGTAATGCTCATGAATCACCTCAAGCCCAAGAACATTGACATAAAAATGCTTTGAACGTTCATAATCAGAACAAATAATAGCAACATGATGAATTCGTTTCAGGTTCATCGTATGACTCCTTTTTTTATATAATTTTCCTTATTTTAACACAATTTTCTCGAAGAATGATCAATATACATAAATGAAAACGTCATATAAAAAAGAGATTGCATCTGTTTTTTATAAAGAAAAGTATATCTCCTTTCCAGCTTGGAAATCATGAATGTAAGACTGATATTGTTGAATCATCGTAAGGTAAAAATCTTGTTTTGTGAGAGAGTTTTATAGGATAGAAGGTTTGAAGGAAAGGAGAGGGCCAGGCTGTATGTGGACTTTTATAGCAGGAGTATTCGTTGGTTCACTTGCGATGTTAGTAACGATGAGCTTAATGTTTGTTGCCAAGCAGGCAGATGAGCAGAGAGGCTATATCACGGAAGCAGAAGGTGGCGAATGGGAGAAGAGAAAAAGAGGCTGATCCATCAGTGTCTGATCTCACGCACATTTCACATATTGTGTTGTGGGGTCTGACACTTTTTAGGTTCAGCCTCTTTTTTTCGAGGGTAGCATAATACTCTCTGCTATACCACAAGTGCTCGATTTCTTCGCGCGCATTCGTTTTATTCAGCATGTGAACGATTTAATATTCCAGCTCCATTCCTTCCAACAGCATGCTCGCGTAAAGGCCGCTTAGATGGTGAAGCGATTCAAGAATATAAGCTGGCTCCGTATCTAGCAGTTCTTTGATCGTTTCACGGTTGTTTTCATGAACAAAGCCGAGAATGAAATCGGTTTTAATGCGATTAGCAATAATAATCGGACAATAAGTCAGCTCTAGTCTTCGTTTTCGTTCCTTTACATCTTCAATCCCCTCGAAATGCGTATGATATGTTCCAATGATGTTTCCTAACTGCTCATTGATGCGCGTGTGTGCGTCTTTCATCATTGTTTCGATCGCTTGCGCAGGTGGGAACGTTTTTTGTTTTAAAATAAGTTCCATGATTTGTTGTAGGGCACGGCTTGATTCGACGGCAAAAGCGATGTTGGTTAACAGTAAATCCATATACTCTTGCTCGTTTTCCGTTTTTATTCTCATGTTCATAATGATTTCCATGACATCCGAATGAATTTTTTCTTTTCGCCAGCTATCGGTTAATTGATGGAGGATCACAGACAATACTTTTGTTACTTCTTCTTTTGTTAAGCCCATGCGCGAACTAGTCCTTTCTTATGAAAAATGAATTGGTCTTTATGTTTAGAATGCCATTCCAATCCATAAAGAGTCAATGGAAATGTTATTTTCACGACAGAGGACCTTTTCAGGAGGCTTATAGGGAGGTTATCAAAAATCAGCGATAAGTAAAAAGAAAGATGAGCTTATACGATCTGTATGGCTCATCTTCTTTATTCACATTTAGGAGCATTAGCAGACTATGTTTTTCGTTATAATGCTTGATTTACAAGCAAAGTTGTAAGTGTTCCAACAACGATGGCTGTTAAAGTTAAAGCGCCGTATACTAACTTTTGTTTTCGTTCCGGTGTTAACCATGATTCATTCATTGATGTAATCCCTCCATTTCGATTTCATAAGACGAACGGAGGAAGCGATTCGGCAGCTGGCTGGCATCGTCAAAGAGACATTAGCCCCTATAGCTTTGCGTCACCGTTTTTCAACGGTTTTGCCCTTTCGTTCGCCTTATGTAGACATTATTAACTTACCATTTGCAAGAATGACGATCAAATAGTGCGAAAGTATGGAATTGCTAAGGAAATCGGTTCGGTTTTATAGGTCATTTGGAGTAAAACTCTTCAACTTAGCTGCTGATTTTTATGAAAGGTAGAATCAGAAGCATCATTAAAAAGAAATTGAGAGAAACATTTGTATATTTGTAATTTTTTGTATAATAAAAATAGAGGTGAAAGATATGAATGATCATCTATTAGCGCGAATAAAAGTTCGGGAATATAGACAGTTTGGACGCCGTGTGCTGCTTACGAAAATGCCTTTTCGGATATTACAGTCGGTTTTTACGGTAGATGGAAAAGTGCAGCGGGAATTGGACCCGCGGCGAAAAAATGCGATACGCGATTTTATTTTGGAAACGGTGAAGGAAGGGACATTTTATTTTTCACCATTTGTTTTTTCTGCCCGTGGCGCATTGTCGCGGATTCGTGAAGAGGAGTGGGAACTTGTACCAGGAGTGAAAATGGCGATTCTCGACGGACAGCATCGTGCCAAAGCGTTAGAAAGCGCTTTGCAAAAGCTAAAGTTTGAAAAAGAAGCGTATGAAGATCACGGCCATAGGCAAAAAGCAGAGGAAATACAAAAGTGGATTGATACACTTGAATCCTATGAAATCGCGATGCAAATTTATTTAGATTTGTCTGAAGATGATGAACGCCAGCTTTTTACGGACATTAATACGGAGCGGAAAGAAGCGCATGGCGGTTTAGTAGTGAAGTATGACCAGCGCGACCGTTATGCGGAATGGACAAGAACGTTAGTGCAACGGTTAGACAGCAAATTTGAGATTGAAAGAAATTTATCGCGTTTGACGACGACGAATTCTTCATTAACGTCGATGGTCATTATGAAAAAATGTTTGATAGCCCTCATTGAAGGAAATGTCGGTTATAAAGAGGGAGAACCGATATGCAAGTATTGCCGAGAAGAAGAAGTGATCGATATTGCGGAGCGGTTTTTTACAGCATGGCTTCACCTTTTTCCGAAACAAGGAGCGAATCGGAAAAAGTATGTTTCCGGTTTGTCTGGGGTACAAATTTCGCTTGCGTATACCGTGTATCGGTTCGTTGCGGAAGAAGGAAAGAGCTATACGGAAGCGATCGAACATTTGAAACGGTTAAAAGAGCTTACAAGCTGGCGGCATGATGATCCTTTGTTTGCACCGTTTTATGATGAAAAGAAAAAGCAAGTCGTTCGTTTATCCGAGCAAGGCAAAGTGAAAAAACTGAGCGAACTGTTTTTGAAAGAGATGAAGCAGAAAGCGGTGGTATGTTAATGGGTGCTGAACAAACGATGATTGTCGTTCCAATTCCTGAGTTAGTCCAAATGATGGATGAAAAACGAATTGAAATACGCAATGTTAATCAACCACAAGTAAGAAGCATTAAAAAATATATGGAGGAGGCGTTTAGCAAGAAGCAAGTATACTTCCCTCCGCTGATCGCGCACACCAATCAGCAGGAGGCGGATTGGAAAACATTACAAATGAGAATGATTGATGGCTCGAAGCGTGCGGTTGCGTTAACGCAATTGTACAAAACGAATAAAAAAATGCTTCAAAATGGTGAAGAGAATAAAGAGCGGATCAAGTTAGATATTATTTTAAGCGAGACAGCCATTGGTGTGCAGCTGTTCAGCGGTTTAACAAAAGAAGAACAAGACCAGCTTTACATTGATTTTAATACAAAAGGAAAAAAAGTCGCGCTATCGAAGTTAATTGAGTATGATTCGCGCAATGCGGTAAACCAAATTGCCAATCAAGTGCTGCATCAAAATCCGCTGCTTCGGTTAGCGGGAATTGAAACAGAAAAGCGTGCGGTGATACGTCCGGCGAATAAAAAATTTTTGTCGCTGTCCCAATTGCGCCAGTTAGTTGTGTTGTTTATTACAGGAAAAATATATATAAAATCGCTAGAGTTCGATGTAAAACTGAATTTACAGCCTGAAGAGTATGTCGAATTGATCAATGAGTGGTTCAATGAATTATTTTTATTGTATCCGCATGAGGATATCGGAAACTATGAAAAAACGATTTTAGCCAGTTTTCCGATGATTTTAGCGATCGCCTACTATGTCAATGAAGGAATGGTTAGAAATACGTTTGCGGCACGAAAACAAGTGATGAAAAGACGCATGGAAGCACTGCGTACCGTGAATTGGGATGTCCATAACCGCGGGTGGCAGCAATTTAACGGCCATTTTCGCGGCAGTCAGCGCCTATACTTTTTCGATCATGATAAAGAAACATTGTTGAGCATTGTGCAATGGTTGAAATCCCAACAAGCTCTTGTTTGATGATGAAAGAGGATGTCTCATTGTTTTGAGGCATCCTTTTAAATTTTTAATTATATAAAATAAATTGTATTTTGTAAATGTTTAAGGGAAGTAGAGTCAGTCTAGCTGCAGGGATGAAGAATATCACAAAAAATTAGAAAAATTGTTCAAAAAGGGTATTAAAATTATTTGAATATTTAGTATAATTTAGTCGTAAAAAGGAAAAAATAGTAATCTTTTGTAAGAAATGTCGTTAATTGTTGTGGAAATGAACGAAGCACCGGAATTCGCGATTAATCCCGAATTTTTTAACAGAAAGGAGGGAGAGAAGCGGACGGAATCGATCAAAATAAAAAGCCCCTTTTGGTGAAAAATTGGACTCGGATTCACCAAAAGGGCTGCAAGAGTTGGGTATACCAACCTCATAGTTAGTATACCCTTTCTTTTCAAAAAATGAAATGTTTTAAATTCGAAAAGGAGGGGAAATTATGACAAAAGGAAGTGATTACAGAATCACAAAAGAAACGGTGGCTCTGGAGCCGACGTATGATCAGTATGGCAATTTATGTACGATTGTACATGAATCGCATGAAACATATATGGTAACTAAATCTCCGAAGCAAATTATTGAAGAAAATTGCATTTTTTATGGATGCAGTTATGAAGGGATACTTGAATCAGCGAAACAAATTCTTGGTATTAAACAAATGGTGCCGATTGCTTTAAGTGTGGCATTGGGGTTATATGCAATGCCAACTTGTTCCCCGGAAAGTGATAAGTGTTGCTGGCTGTTTTTAGCGCATATGAAGAAGATTGAGCGGCATGAAAAAAAGCGCGCGAAAGTCATTTTTACAGATGACAGCTCGCTCATTATTGATGTGCACAAAGATACGCTTGAATCGAGATGGGCGAAAATGACCTTATTGCATTACGTATTGACCACTCGGATCGGAGTGTATGAGAAGTGGGAGAGTCGGTTAGGATTGAGTGCAATTTGGCGCTTATTATAAATGGATAAGTGATGAGGCTGGCCCTAAAAAGAAGTGTCAGACCCCACAACACAATATGGTGGTATGGGCGGGGGCAGACACTTATCGGGCGGCCTCTTTTTTATTGCCGGGCAAGATTTAAGTAAACTAATTGAGAACGAAAAACCGACATAAGTAAGACGTTTAAGCGAGACAAAAGAGCGGTTGAAATACTTCATAAGATATGTCGGAAAATCAATCTGTATAAATCAAACTGGATTTTTGAATATATTGAAAAGACGCCCTGCTGCTTATAAACAGAACCCCAGTCTATTTTCGTGTTTGATTCACGTGTTGAGAGTGTAAGATAGATTTATATGTTTATGTATGGCGGAGGCAAGTGGTGAGATTGGCCAATAGAAAAAGGTTTTCATCCTAATTGGATAGAACTAAATTAAAATGGCTCTTCGGATTAAATGGTGGAAAAGTTGATTTCGAAATGATAATAAAAAATAACACATTACATAGTTGACCGATATTGTACAACAAACAAGGGAGCATACAAATGAACAGACATGTTGATCAAGAAACGTTACAAGAAATACTCACTTATGTAGAACAAAACTGTACAGACTTAAAAGATGTCATGACATACATCATAGAACGGTTTGAGCATTACTGGCAGGCAGGAGAGTCTGATAAATATCAAACGATATATGGTATTTACAGCTATATAAACAAACACAATCATACGATAGCGTTGATGACAGTAGAAGAGGTAAAAGATTACTTGCAAGGCTTAAACCAACATGTATAAGACGATCAAAAAGTGTCACAAAACATTATTTGAAGATACGAAATTTAAATGGTATTCCGCTAGATAATCTGAAGACCCATTAAAATATAAGAGAGAAAATAATTTTGTTGAGACGGCTAAGGTGGGATGAAAGATGAGAACGCTGCGCGGACATCATTTGTTATGTATCCATGGATTTCGCGGAATGGGTTATAGTCCGGAGTTTGTTAAGAAAATGCGGGAGATTGTTGAAGAGATTCGGGATGAAGAAAAAGACTTTTTCATAAAAGTAGTTGTGGCGCTTGATGAGGCTTGTTTTACATGTCCGCATCACGGTGAGGCCACTTGTGAAGCTGACCCGAATTCCGAGGAACATGTGACATCGATGGATCGAAAAGTATTAGAACATCTTGGGATTGAACAAAATGGGGTATATTTAAAGTCGGAACTGCTTAAATTAACGGCGCACAAAGTCCATCCTGATGATTTGGATTACTTATGTCACGGTTGTTCATGGTTACAGTATGGGGTGTGCAAAGAAGGGATTGCGAATGTAAGAGCAGGAAATATTCAGCAAAAATGAAAATGTCAGAATTTATAAAAAGTAACTCTTCCCTTCTTATAAAAGTGTGATATGATATCAAAATATAAATAACTTTTACATAGAGAGGGTTATCGATAATGAAGGTAGCGAAATTTGGGGGAAGTTCGGTGGCGAGTGCCGGACAGTTTCGAAAAGTTGCGCATATTGTTTTGTCAGACGAACAGCGTCGCATCATCGTTGTATCAGCACCTGGGAAGCGATTTAAAGAGGATACTAAGATGACGGATTTGCTTATTCAGCTAGCAAATAAGGTGATCAACGGAGACAGCTATGATGACGTATTTGCAGCCATTATAGAACGTTACGAGGAGATTGCTAAAGGGTTAGAGCTGTCGCATGAGATTATTGCAAAAATAAAAATAGATTTAGAGAAAGTCATTGACACTTATAAGAATGAGCCGGAGCGGTTAATGGATGCGCTTAAAGCAAGCGGAGAAGATAATAATGCTAAGCTGATGGCATTTTATTTGAATCATTTAGGTCATGAAGCGCATTACGTCAATCCAAAAGAGGCTGGTATTTTTGTGACAGATGAGCCAGGGAATGCGCAAATTTTACCGGAGTCTTATGAGAGATTGAAAGATTTGAAGAAGCGTACCGGTATTTTAGTCATTCCAGGATTTTTTGGCTATTCACAAACAGGACATATTGTGACGTTCCCGCGTGGCGGCTCGGATATTACAGGCTCGATTGTTGCAGCGGGAGTAGGGGCTAAGGTGTATGAAAACTTTACCGATGTAGACTCGATTTACTGTGTCAATCCGTCCATTGTGGACAATCCGCGTCAATTGAAAGAGCTGACGTATCGGGAAATGCGTGAACTGTCGTATTCTGGTTTTTCCGTATTCCACGATGAGGCTTTAGAGCCTGTTTATCGAGCAGGTATTCCGGTCTGTGTGAAAAACACGAACAACCCGGAAGCACCAGGCACATGGATTGTGGCAGAAAGAGACCATAAGGGACAGCCTATTGCCGGAATTGCAAGTGATACCGGATTTTGCAGCATTAACATCAGCAAGTATTTAATGAACCGTGAAATTGGTTTTGGACGAAAAGTGCTGCAAATTTTAGAAGAGGAAGGCATCTCTTATGAGCATACTCCATCGGGAATTGATAATATGTCGATCATTTTAAGAGCTCATCAATTAGAGGGGGAGAAAGAACAGCGCATTATTGACCGCATTCAAACAGAATTAAACGTTGATGACATTCATGTAGAGCGGAATTTAGCGTTGATCATGGTCGTTGGTGAAGGAATGGAACGAACTGTCGGCGTCGCTGCTAAAGCAGCAATGGCACTTGCCAATGCCAACATCAATCTCGAAATGATCAACCAAGGCTCCTCTGAAGTCAGCATGATGTTCGGCGTCAAAGAAGAAGCTGTAAACAAAGCCGTCCAAGCACTGTATGAAGCTTATTTTTAAAAGGGGGTCTGACCCCCACTACTTTAAATCGTTAAAGTAGTGGGGGAGTTATTATGAATGGTTGTTTAGAAAGGGGGAAGATCATGTCACGAAAGCCTCGTGTATGGTTTCCAGGAGCGGTCTATCATATTACGAGTCGTGGAAATAGAAAAGCTGCTATTTTTTATTCACAAAAGGATTATGAAAAGTATCTCTCGTTGTTAGAAGAAACCCGCGAAAAATATCCTTTCATTCTCCACGCCTATTGCCTCATGCCTAATCATCTTCACTTGCTTCTTGAAACAATCGATATCCATATAAAAGAGATTATGAAAATGTTACATTCTCAATATGCGATATACTTCAATAAGCGTTACGATTTAGTCGGTCATGTTTTTCAAGGGAGATACGGTGCAAAATTAATTGACAGCGTTGATTATTTCAGTGAAGCAAGTCGTTACATTCATTTAAATCCTGTAGAGGCCAACCTTGTTTCCTCTCCAGAGCAATATCAATGGAGCAGTTATGCCGCCTATGCCCTCGGAAACGAAAACCCTCATATCATCACATCCAAACTCCTCTTTTACTTTCAAACTTCAGAAAACTATCGAAAATACGTAGAAAGCAAAATAGGGATGTTGACAAAAAAACGTTCCAAGTAAAAAGGCTGCCCCAAAAGAAAAGTGCCAGACCTCACGACACAATATAAATAGCCATATTGTGGAATGAGTATGAGGTCAGACACTTAAAGGGCAGCTTCTTTATTCCATATATATTATGCGTTATCGGCTTGTATTTTTGTGTGGATATCGCTTTAAAATGCCTTGTAACGAAGCAAGGCAATTTAACGCTTTAACGCGATGGGGGTCAGACCCCTTTCACTGTTTCTTTTATTCCGCGTCTTTCGTGTAGTTGGTGTTTGAATTCTTTTAGTAGCGCTTCGCCTTGTAATCCTTGTTCGACTAGGTTGGCAAGGACAATTTCCGCTAAGTCGGTTTTATTCCGAACTAACAGCCCATCCATAAGCACGCTCATATGCTCGCTCATTCTTGTAATGGAACGTACCGTTGCTAGCATATTGGCGGGATCATTGCTTTTATGCGAAATCGTCACTTGAAGGCGGAATTCTTCATTGGCTTGCTGTAGGCGCGAAAATAGCTCTTCGTATTTTTTATCTAAGTACATTTCAATAAGCCAGCGGTTTCTATTGTCTTCTTTGTTAATGATTAATCCATCAATGAGAGAAATGTCTTCACGGTGCACCTCATCATGAAGGATAGATAGAGCGGCGAGCTTAAAGGTCTTCATCCTATCACCTCGTCAACATTGTCCTATTAGAAATTATAACATATAAGCAATGTAAAATTAAAAGAGGAGCAGGAAGGGCATCTTTTTCCATTGTCGCTGTGGCTGTGCTGCTATTGTTTGGTTTCATGCACCGCAAAATTTTTTAAGGAAGTGCAAAAATTAAATTTTCTTGTCGATTTTCTATAAAAAAGTGAGAAAGATGTTGATTTTTTGTAACAAAAATGTTTAGAAAATTAAAAAATAATCGTTTTACAAAAAATCACTCATTAAGTAAGATGAGGGTGCAACAGCACATCGAAAGGAGGGAGAATCGCTACATTCACTATCCATTGTCTTCTATCAAATTTCACTCAAGGAGGTGTAACCTGGTTGCTAAAATGATGGTCATGTACAGATTGAGCGAAAGAATCGTACATGACAAAAGCCGCCCCTTTGCAGTATAGATGGCACACCGTGAGGTGGGTGGGGAGCGATAGTTTCCTGATTGGATCGCGCGTCAACATTTTAGTAATCAGGGAAGTCATGATTAATCAAGTGATTCTTGTTGGCCGCCTCACTAAAGATCCAGAGCTGCGTTACACAGCGGATGGAACAGCAGTTGCGAATGTCACATTGGCCGTGAACAGAAACTTTCGTAACGCTAATGGTATGGTTGATACGGATTTTGTCAATTGTACATTGTGGAGACGAGTAGCAGAAAATACGGCTAATTATTGCCGAAAAGGGTCCATCATTGGTGTAACAGGGCGGATTCAAACAAGAAATTACGAAAATCAAGAGGGAAAACGCGTATATGTGACAGAAGTTGTTGCGGAATCAGTGCGATTTATGGGTGGCAAAACGGCAGAGTTACTCGAAAGTTATTAATGTTTGCTGGTGACGAAAATCCTCTTTTTTTCCTCCTCCATTCTCCTTCCGAAACGTTACCCCGATATAGAAAAAAGTTGATTCCTCCATGTTTCCTCTCTCTTTGCCGACCAGCGTTTGGTTGGCGATTTTTTTGGCTAATAAGCTGAGTCGGTCTGAAGATAAGTATAAACTGGGAGCAAAAGTACGCCATGAATGAACATAATAAACATGCACGGTAATCGCGCTTAGTACCATGTTAATCAATGGCGCGTGAAAATTCCGTTAGCATTGTTATAATCACTGTTTCAAGATGTTTTCGCTTTTTAATCGGCAGCTTGGAAAGGGTATGAATCGTCTTTTCCATTTCTGGATTTTGTTTTAAATAATCGATAATGTCTAACATAACTTCATCGATTTCATTTGTTCGATAAATGCGATTGACTTCTCGCAGCAAGTCTTTTTTATAAAATTGTCTTCCAATTAAATAATCTATGCTTACCTCGTAAAGATTGCTTAATTTCTCCAATGTTTCTAAATCCGGCAATTGGTCGCCGCTTTCCCATTTGGTAATTTGCGAACGCGATATGTTTAGACGTTGTGCCAGTTCCTCTTGTGTCCAGTTTCTTTGCTTCCGTAAAAACTTCAAATTATCGGCAAGTTTTTTCATTTTCTCCACCACAACTCTTCAAAATAAGGGACGTTACCTTAAACATAGGGGATTGTGGCAGAAGTTTTTGTTCTTATTAGGAACAAATGATGAAATGTTCGAAAACAGAACAAAAAATACAGTGATATGAAAGTTGAACGACTTTTTTGATATGAAGTATATTGTTAAAATATGTAATAAATGATAAAAAATTGAATAATTTTGGGTGAAGGAAGTAAGCGGGGGATATGTGTGAACATTTATCTTGCCGATTTGATTATTAGTGAAGAAAAAACAACCAGGCGATTTTTAAAGAAATATCATATTTTTATTAAAGAAATGAAAAGTCCATTTTCTGTTAAGCTGAAAACCATTGCTCCTGTCAGTTTTGGTGATTCGCTTTGTTTTTTACGGAATGAGGAAGGATTTGTCGAAATGCCGCATGGGGATGTGGGGTTTCGTGTGATCGAATGCAAGGAGAACGCCCAGTTATACTTTGTTTTTAAATCTGTTAATCAGCTCTATATGTTTGTCATTAGGATGAATTTAAAGAAAAGAAGTATCGAAATTACCTCTTATGAATGGAACCAACCCCAACAAAAATATCTTCGCATCCATACGAATCATCTGCTTGCAGTTGAAAAACAGCTGATTTACGATATACTCCAATCGTTACACATCCGTTCGGAAGACCGACGCTCACTCTTTTTCACGCTTGCATCTAAGAAAAAAACTGATCCGAAAGTATAAACATAGGATTACATGCTGCTTCCGTTTCTTTCAGGCAGATGTAAAAAAGGGACTAGCCGATTCAGCAAGGCAGTCCCCGATCGTTTGAAGCTACTTTGTTAGTTTCAGTTTTTTGGCGATCACATCATATAGCTTTTGCCATTGCTCGGCTGGTGCTTTGACGAATGGTTTCTTTTCCTTTTGTGCTGTCTTTTTCTGTTTCATCCTTACGCTCCTTTTCCGCTTTTGCTAGGAATGGCGAGCAGTTCTCGCAATTCTTCGTTAGACAATTCGGTCATCCAGCTGTCGCTTTGGATGATTTGTTCATTTAATGATTGTTTTCGTTCAATCATTTCATCAATTTTTTCTTCAAGTGTACCGAGAGTAATGAGTTTATGCACATGAACGAGCTTCTTTTGCCCGATGCGATAAGCGCGGTCCGTTGCTTGGTTTTCCACTGCTGGATTCCACCAACGGTCGAAATGGATGACGTGGTTGGCGGCCGTTAAGTTCAGCCCTGTGCCACCCGCTTTGATTGATAAAATAAAAATACGAAATTCACCTGCTTGAAATTGTTCAATCATGCGGTCCCGCTCAGTTTTGCTTGTGCGGCCGTTTAAAAACAACACGCTTTCTTTAAACGTTGATTCTAACAGCTGCTGAATCATTTCGCCCATTTGCAAGTATTGCGTGAAAATGAGGCAGCTTTCACCGTTTGCCTGAATTTGTCCGACCAATTGTAACAATTTTTCAAGTTTATAGGATCGTTCGACGATGTTGTTCGGCTCAGATTCCTTTAAATAAAGGGCCGGATGATTGCATAATTGCTTAAGACGATTGAGCATTTGCAAAATCAGTCCGCGTCGCTCGAAACCTGTTAATGTTTCAAGGCGTGAGAGCGTATCTTGAACAAGCTCTTTGTAAAGAGAAGCTTGTTCGGTTGTAAGTGGACAATATTCTTTTTGTTCGAGCTTGTCTGGTAAATTTAAAGCAACGGCTTCATCTGTTTTTGTGCGACGCAGTAAAAACGGACGAATAAGCTTTTGAAGTTCAGCCACTTTCTCTTGGTCGCGCTCTTTCTCAATGGGGGTGACAAAGCGGCGTTGAAACTTCGTCAAGCTGCCTAAGTATCCAGGGTTCATAAAATCAAAAATGCTCCAAAGTTCGCTTAAGCGGTTTTCCAGCGGTGTGCCGGTTAGAGCGACTTTATGAGCCCCCTCTAGTTTTCGAATCGCTTTTGCTTGTTTCGTATGTGCATTTTTTATGTTTTGTGCTTCATCCAAACAAATCGCACCCCATTGTATTTGCGACAGCTCATGGAAATCTAAATGCGCCAAGCTATAGGATGTAATGACGACGTCGGCTTGCATTGCTGTAGATAGAAATGTTTCTTCTTTCGCTCGATTAGTACCGTAATGAACGTAAATGTTTAACGAAGGAGCAAACTTGGCTAATTCTTTTTGCCAATTGCCAAGTACGCTTGTCGGACAAATCAATAGGAAAGGTTGCTGTTCTTTTTTCTGTTCTTTCACGTACAAGAAATAAGCAATCATTTGCACCGTTTTTCCGAGCCCCATATCATCGGCTAAGCAGGCGCCAAGACCAAAGCGGCGCAAAAAGACAAGCCATTCGACCCCTTGCTTTTGATATGGACGCAATGTACCGCAAAAACCAGCGGGAATCTCAATCGATGGAATTCGTTCGATTTCCGTTAGTTGCCGTACGAATGTTTTGAAGCTGCGGTTTAGTTCAAGAGGAATGAGCTCGAATGGGTGCGTTTCCTCAGCGGCAAGCACATGTTTTTCTGCCTTTTGCAATAGCTCTTGTTCCAGCACATCACGAATGCGCAATCCTTCTTTTTTTGCCTTCTTCATTAATGTTTGGATTTGTTGAATGAAGGCGGGGTCAAGCTGCACCCATTGACCGCGAATTTGCACAAGGTGCCGTTTTTGGGCAACAAGCTCGTTGAATTCTTCTTCACTTAATTCCACTCCGTTTGTTGCAAAACGCCAGTCAAAGTCAACAAGCGCGTTGAGGCCAAGCAAAGCGCTTCCTGTTTTCGGAACCGACTTCACTTTTGCTTTGACTGTTAATCGGGAACTTTTGACAGACTCCCACCAGGAAGGCAGAAAAATGCGTACGCCTGCTTTTAATAACTCTTCGCTTGCCGACGTTAAAAAGAGCCAGGCTTGTTCATCAGTAAGCGTTCGCCGCAAATTTCCGCTTGCATCTTTTAGCAATGGAGCGAGTGTCATCCATATTTGATGTTCACGCTCAATGGCACTGGTATATGCCATCCATTCATCCGGCAGGCTGTCATTCTCTTCAAAAGCCATCCACTCTCCGCTATTTTTGGAGCATAACATCGTACGAAGATGCCATTGGTTGTCTCCCTCATTTGGCTCGGCAAGCCGAAACGCTACCGTAAATGGAGTGTCATCTTCTTTCCAGCCAATTTTACAAAGCCAATCATCTTCGTCAACGACCCATGGATGTGGTCCACTGTTGATGATCGGATAAGTCTTAACGATATCCTGCCAAACTTCCTGCAGTTCGCCGTCTTGTGTCAGCCAGTCATTCAAAGCCAGAGAGAGCCAGGTCTCCGCGAAAGGATCAAATGATACATCGGTCGCTTTCCAGCCAAATGCACCGTTTTTCCATGCTGAGAAGTCAGGCATGAAGCGAAGCGAGCGAATCTCATTCATGATGGTTTGCGCAAGATGTTGATAATGGCGGGAAGCTTCATCCCATTCTATTTGCGCAAATGCATTTTCCGAGTCAGAGGCGAAAAACGTGAGCGCCTGCCATGGCGAAAGCAAAATCGCATCCTCTTTCGTTTGTAAAAACGTTCCGTAAAAGCTTTCTTTATGCCAGGCAAAGGCAAGAGGACGCCATTTTTCCAATGAAGTGCTGCCGCGAAGAAGAAATCGTTGTTCATCATCGAGCCACTGGCTTTCGATTTTCACCGTTCCTAATTTAACCATTGATTAGCTTTCCTTTCTTTAATTCTTCTTGAAATGCGCGATATCGTTTATATTCTTCGACTAATCTTGTTATAAATGTTTGCCATTCGTCTTCCTGCTTTAAATGACGGTAATACGTGCGCAGCTTTTTTAAATATTTCACAGCGGTTTTGTAGCTTTGGCGGTTTTTTAGCTGCAACATTTTGATAACGGAGCGATGATAAAGCGGCAAAAGTAATGAACGATCATGCGTTTCTATCACTTTTAAAAGCGACCAGTCCAGTTCTTCAACGTCGATCTCCATAAAAAGATGAAGATCCACCCACTTTCGGTATTCACCGCGTTCAAACAAAAAACGGCTATATTCAGCTGCACTATAAGGAAATAGTGCGTCTAGCACCCTTTCATATTTGTCATATTCATTCGTTGCATCGGCATATGAACCAAACAGCTGGATGATCCGATAGGCCATATAATGGCTTTCATAATGATTCATGGCATCGATATAGGACTCGACCTGTGGCAAGCTATCATCGAGCCATTGCTTGAGCCGTTCCCATTGTTGTCTTCGTGCGATATGCTCCATCCAGCCAATCGTATAAGAGAGAGGATAAGGTTGAATGCCGTTTAATCGAGACATTGCTTCTTTGTCCTCTTGCTGTAAAAAGGCGAGATGAGCGAGTGCGAGTTGACATTCGACGAGAAAGTTTTTCTTGTCATGACGTTCACGTTCTAATTGGAGCTGCTCCAATAAAATGTCCCGCTCCGTTGCTATCCACTTTTGATTGTTTAAGATGGTCGACCAAATCGAGCGATAAATGTTCACGCGCTCATGCTGCAATATATGTCCAGATAATAACATGCGGCGGACGTGTTCACTGCTCTCTTCCAAAAGCGGTTCGAGCGCAGCAGAAAAAGAAAGGGACAGCTCGTCTTCAATTGCGCTTGCCAAATGCGATGCATTCGATTGCAAGAAGGTATGATAACGCGAAAGATGCTGCAGCTGTTCACCGTACTCGACTAATTTGCGAAACGTAAATAGCCCGGCATGAAGCGAGTAAAGGTGTTTTAATTCAAGCTGTATCGGAGCTTCGCGGCGTAGAGATGGTAGAAACTGATAGCACAATTGGTGGATATATTCATATGGATCTCTTTTGTTTATTTGCTGAAATGTCTCATATTTTTGTTCAAAAAACGTCATCCAACCGCTTATAGAGTGTCGATGATGCAATAATTCACCTGCTTTTTTTAACGGCAATCCTTTCCCGCTCCGTTTCATTTTCCATTCATTGATTAATTGACTAACTTGGTCAACGCTTGAGTATAAATAGAAAAACAATGCTAGTAAATGCGGACAAAGCCGATCGATCCCGCATGTGCAATGGCTGGATGGAATGATTTCTAAATTAAGGGTCGGTATATGTTTTCGATCATCGAATACGAAGGAGGCTGCCATCCCGTTCTCTACTTTGACTTTAGAAATGGTACCCATACGATAGAGTAACAATGCTTTTTTTATTAACGTCTGACTATTTTCATATGTATCTAATTCCGACTTGATTTGCTCAGCAGCTTGAACAAGCACATATTTCGGAAAGTATGTTTCTAACATATAAACGTCCATCCTCTCGGAAAAGTCTCTATCATCTATTATTATGAAACTTTAAAAATTTGATACAAAATTATAACAAAAGTCTCTTATAATAAGAAAGAAGGTTTCGGTATACTAGAAAAAAAATACTAGTATATACGAAATTTGCTCAGGGATATAACGCGTGAACGTTTGATACATAGAAACGATAGAGGACGGAGGATGAAGAGAGTGAGATTTACACCAAAGCAAGTCATTATCTCATCGGCATTTGCTTCGGCGTTATTTATGGTGCCGATGGTTGGAGAAGCCTCTGAGCTAAAGCTTGGAATGAGTAATCAGGAAGTAAAGGAATTGCAGGACTTGTTAAAAGCAAAAGGCTTTTTTGCTTATCATACGTCGACAGGCTATTTCGGACCGATTACGGAAAAAGCGGTCAAAGAGTTTCAAGCATCCGTCCATTTAACTCCGACGGGCATTGTCGACAAAGTGACTTATGAAAAGTTAAAAAGTAGCGTTTCAACTAGTCAGCCAAAATACTACGCGAGCAGTGTGTTAAAAATCGGTGCAAAAGGCGAAAGTGTCAGCGTTTTACAGAGGCATTTAAAAACATTAGGCTACTTTACTTATCCGAAAATTACAGGTTATTACGGCAGCGTAACAGCGGAGGCGGTCAAACGTTTTCAGCGGGCATACGGCTTGGCAGCGGATGGAGTGGTTAATTCGCAAACGCTGAAAAAAATTCAAGAGGCGGTTCAACGGAAAACCGAGCCTCAATCCGCATCGAAGCAGAATAAAGGAACCCATTCCTCTTCAGTGCTGAAACTGGGGACAAAGGGAAAAGAAGTCAGCCAGTTGCAGCTCCATTTAAAAACGCTCGGTTATTTCCAATATCCAACCATTACAGACTATTACGGCATTATAACGTCTGATGCAGTAAAAAAGTTTCAAAAAGAGAACGGGTTAACGGTGACAGGAATAGCCGACAGCCTCACATTGGCAAAAATCCGCCAAGCTATCGAACAGAAGGAAAAATCGAAAGCTTCCGAACCGAAGAAGAACATTTATTTAACAATCGGCTCGATGGGGGAACAGGTCAAGCAGGTGCAGACGAAATTAAAACAATTAGGTTATTTTACCTATCCTACGATTACAGGTTATTACGGCAGTGTAACAGCAGAAGCGGTCAAGCAATTTCAAAAAAGTGTGCAATTGCGACCAACAGGAGTAGTTGACCAGACAACGTATGAACAATTGATGGGGAAACAGCTAGTAAAAAAATTTGATCCTATGAATTTAATTGCTGATGCGGCCGAATTGTTAGGTACTCCGTATGTATGGGGAGGAGAGACACCAAAGTCAGGATTTGATTGCAGCGGTTTTCTTGTATACGTTTTTAAGAAACAAGGTATTTCGCTGCCGCGCACGGTCGCAACCATTTGGAATGTAGGTACACCTGTTAATGCTCCTTCTGTCGGAGACATTGTCTTTTTTGAAACGCATCAGCCTGGTGCATCCCATGCTGGCATTTACATTGGCAATAACCAATTTATTCATAGCGGAAGCTCCACCGGTGTTACGATCAGCAAGTTGGACAACTCTTATTGGAGCAAACGTTATTTAGGAGCGAAACGATATTATTAAATCCATTCTACTAGAGAAAGTCTACCTGATTGGTACTTTATATTTGTATCCAAATCAGGTAAACTTTTTTTATTTTTAGAACAAATGTGCATGTTTATAAGTAAGCATCAAGTTTAAAATCAATCACCGTGAACATTTTTGTTTCAACGAGCAGGAGATATGATCCAAGAATAACAATTGGTAAGGATGTTAAGTAGTTGATTTAGTAGGCTGCATCACTCCGCTGATTTTGTTTTTGGAGAGATTCAATGATGGAGAAGAGAAAAGAGGGAAGGGAATCAATTTGACAAAATTCTACTATTTATTGCTTAAATTACTATTTATTGTTTAAATAAAGACGTTTTTTGTCAGAAATTATGTTATAATCGACATTGGTTTAACTATATGGTGGCTGAACGAGGAGGATAAAATGGAAGAGACGATCAGCTTGAAGGAACTGTTTCAAACATTGCGTAAACGCTTGTGGTTAATTGCTTTAATTACAACCATTGCAACTGTAACAAGCGGAATTGTAAGCTACTTTTTTCTAACACCAATCTATCAAGCTTCGACACAAATTCTTGTCAATAAAGCAAATCCGGAGCAGCAAATTTACAATATTGGCGAGATTCAAACAAACGTGCAATTAATTAATACATATAGCGTCATTATTAAAAGCCCGGCCATTTTAGAAAAGGTTCAAAAAGAGCTCGATATCGATCGCTCTGTTGAGGAATTAAACGAACAAATTCAAGTGGCAAGCGAAAAAGATTCACAAGTATTTTCTCTTACAGTCAATGATCCGGATCCGGCTTTAGCAGCGGAAATTGCCAATAAAACAGCAGAAGTGTTCAAAGAAGAAATCGTCAAAATTATGAAGATTGACAATGTCAGCATTTTATCCAAAGCAGAAGTGAAGGAAAATCAACAGCCTGTCAAACCAAAACCGCTATTAAATATCGCGATTGCCTTTGTTGTCGGCTTAATGACAGGTGTAGGGATAGCGTTTTTATTGGAGTATCTTGACAATACTGTAAAAACGGAACAGGATATTGAAAAACATCTGCAGCTTCCTGTCCTTGGTGCAATCGGCGTCATCGAACGGAATGAACCAAAAACGAAAAAGACAGAAGTGAAACTGAGCAAAGCAAGAGGTGAGTCGTTTGGCTCGTAGTAATCGAAAGCAAATGCAAACATTAGAACGGAGCTTAATTACGGTACAAAACCCAAAATCCCCGATTTCTGAACAATATCGAACGATTCGGACGAATATCCAGTTTTCCTTCGTTGACAAAACCATGCGTTCGTTAATGGTCACTTCCGCGGGGCCAAGTGAAGGAAAATCGACTACGACAGCTAATTTAGCGGTTACATTTGCGCAACAAGGGAAAAAAGTGTTGCTGATTGATGCGGACATGCGCAAACCAACGATGCACTATACATTTCGCTTGAACAATATTATTGGCTTCACCAATGTGTTAACTCAATCAGCTACTTTACTTTCAGCTTATCAAGAAACAGAAATCGACAATTTGTTTGTGCTAACATCGGGACCCATTCCGCCAAACCCGGCAGAATTATTAGCATCCAAAGCGATGGAAACGTTTCTTGAGGAAGTATATAAACATTTTGATTTAGTCATTTTTGATACACCACCAGTGCTAGCCGTTACGGATGCGCAAATTTTAGCGAACAAGTGCGATGGTACGGTGCTTGTCGTATCCAGCGGTAAAACGGAAATCGAGGCAGCTGTCAAAGCAAAAGAATTGTTGCTCTCAGCGAATGCTAAACTATTAGGTGTCGTGCTCAACAGAAAGAAACAACAACAAGGGCAATATTATTATTACTATGGAAATAAATAAAAGGAATGTTTGATGGAAGATTTCGCTCCTCGGCTTGATACGACTGAGGTTGACCTTAAAGCAAAGTGTCAGACCCCACCACACCATATATACGATGGATTTCGCGTGAGGTCAGACACTTTTGGGTCAGCCTCGTATTTTAACAATTGAGGCAGGGGATTACCATTTGATGAAAAAAGTCGCGACGATTTTTGTGATTGTGATTAGTATCGTTTTAATGATTGTCGGTCATATATATTGGAATGAAAAAATTCATCAGTCTGTCCAGCAAGCATTAGCGCAAAATGGCAGTCATGCAGTGAACAAAGAGAGCAAGCAACAAGATGATCGGAAAAAGCAGTTCATCGAATATGCGGGCAACTTACCGGAAGCGATTCAGCAAAAGATGGAAAACGCTATTTTCAGTAACCAACCTGTCCGACTGGTGATCTTTGGCTCAGAAGCGACCTCCTCTGATCCAAAAGGCTGGCCGAATTTACTGAAACACTCTCTTGATGATACATACGGTTCTGATCTATTTTCTGTTACTGTAAAAGAGTACAAAGACATGACAACAACAGAAGCGGTTCAAGAGGATATTGCGCAAGAAATTATTGCGTTAAAGCCGGATGTCATTTTATTTGAGCCTTTTATTTTAAATAATAACGGCGCCGTGCCAATTGAACAGACTTTAGAAGACATTACAACGATGTTAACGGAAATTCAATCAGCTCTTCCTGATGTTGTCGTGATGTTACAACCGGCTCATCCTATTTATAATGCCCGTTACTATCCGATGGAAGTCGATGAATTGAAGCGATATGCAAAAGAAAAAGGTTATATTTATCTTGACCATTGGACAAGCTGGCCAGATTACAAGTCAGCGGAAATAAAAAATTATATAGCTGAAGACGATAGCACACCGAATGAGGACGGTCATCGTTTATGGGCAGACTTTCTGAAGGACTATTTTATTGCGAAAAAGCAATAAAAAACGATGTTTCACCAAGGAAACATCGTTTTCTTTTTTAAGACGTTGTATCAATTTCTAAATGCTCCTTTAACTTATTGGAGACGGCTAAACGTTCTTTTTCAGGAACGATTAAGTAATAGGTGCCGTTAATTTTTCTTCCTTTTCCGTTAATATGAAGCTGCTCAATTTGTTGGCGCGCATCTTTATAATTGGTTTGGATATCTTTCATTTGTTCGAATGTCATGTTTGTTTTTAAGTTTTTGCCAATAGCTGTTAAAATTTCATCATAGTTGACCAAGGAACTAAAGCTTGCTCCTTTTTTAATAACCGCTTCAATAATTTGCTTCTGCCGGTCTTGGCGTCCAAAGTCACCGCGCGGATCTTCATAGCGCATGCGTGAATATTTTAAAGCTTTTTCCCCGTCTAAAGTAATTTCTCCTTTTGGAAAGGTGACACCTTCGTACGTAAAAGTGAATGGATTATTGACTGTAACACCTCCTACTGCATCGACAATATCTTTGAAGCTTTCCATATTGACTTTAATGTAATAGTCAATTGGGATGTCTAAAAATTGTTCGACGGTTGCCATCGTCATTTCCACTCCGCCAAACGCATAGGCATGGTTAATTTTATCTTCAATTCCTTTACCAACGATTTTGGTCCGCGTATCGCGCGGGATGCTGACCATCTCAATCGACTTTTTATTCGGGTTAACGGTAACAACAATAAGAGAGTCCGAACGGCCGCGGTCTCCTTTTCGTTCATCGACGCCCATTAGCAAAATCGAAATCGGCTCTCGCTTTTCAAGAGAAATCGGCTCTGGACGTTTTTCTGAAATGGACCGCTCAATCGGCTCATGCATCAGATTTGCTGTTTGCTTCACATTATGGTAAATGGAATAGCCGTAAATCCCAGCAGATAAAAGGATGAATAGTAATCCGCCGCCAATGATCCACAACCATTTTTTTCTTTTGCGTTGTTTTGCTCGCATGAACATCTCCCTTTTTGTCTTAAATTGTAAATCTAAGGATGATTATAGAGATTTTTATATACAGATACAATAGACAAGGTAAGAATTGTCTATATAGGTGAAGTAATCATTTGATAAGTGTTGAGGAAATATAGAGGTTATGATAATGTAAGGATTGAAAGTTTACATGGTGAGAAACATTTTACAATTGTAGGTGAAATTATGTCTGGAAAAATTAAAGTGATGACGATTTTTGGCACGAGACCAGAGGCCATTAAGATGGCTCCGCTTGTTTTAGAGCTTGAAAAATACCCTGAACATATAGAATCCATTGTGACCGTAACAGCCCAGCATCGACAAATGCTCGATCAAGTATTGGAAATTTTTAATATTAAACCTGATTACGACTTAAATATTATGAAAGACCGCCAAACATTGACAGGAATTACGGTTCGTGCTTTAGAAGGACTTGACAAAGTAATGAAAGAGGTACAGCCGGATTTAGTCCTTGTGCATGGAGATACAACGACAACGTTTGTGGCGAGTCTTGCGGCGTTTTATAATCAAATTGCCGTTGGTCATGTGGAAGCAGGCTTGCGAACATGGAATAAATACTCTCCTTTCCCTGAAGAAATGAATCGTCAGCTTACAGGAGTCATTGCTGATCTTCATTTTGCGCCAACGAAAAAAGCGTATGAAAACTTAATCAATGAAAATAAAAAAGCCGACTCCATCTTTATTACAGGAAACACGGCGATTGACGCTTTAAAGACAACGGTGACAGAGCGTTATGAACATGAAATTTTAAAGAAAATCGGCAATGACCGGATGATTTTATTAACGGCACATCGTAGAGAAAATCTAGGCGAATCGATGCGCAATATGTTCCGTGCGATCAAGCGGATTGTCAATGAACACGAAGATGTACAGGTTGTTTATCCGGTTCATTTAAATCCAGCCGTACGTGAAGTAGCGGATGAAATCCTTGGTAATGACCCGCGAATCCATTTAATTGAGCCGTTAGGGGTATTAGATTTCCATAACTTTGCGGCAAGAGCGTTCCTAATTTTGACAGACTCCGGCGGTGTACAGGAAGAAGCACCATCTTTAGGAGTTCCTGTACTCGTTCTTAGGGATACAACAGAACGTCCTGAGGGCATTGAAGCAGGGACATTAAAATTAGCAGGTACGGATGAAGAAACGATTTATAACATGGCTTATGAATTATTAAACAATCCAAAAGAATATGAAAAAATGGCAAAAGCATCTAATCCATACGGGGATGGACAAGCTTCTCACCGCATTGTTCAAGCGATTCTTTATCATTTTGGTAAAACAGAATCTGCTCCAGAACCTTTTACTCTTTAAAAGAGCGTTGGTATGAACCAATGCTCTTTTATTAAGCGGAAAAGGTGAAATGTTTTGTCATATTCGACTGCATTATGGTAGAATTATAGATTAGACAATCATTTCTTGGAGGTAATACATGTTTAACAGTTTGCCACATGGGATAAAAATCAGCATTACAAGGTCTATTTCAGCTGCTTTTGAGCAATATATGAAAAGCATTCAGTGGGATGAAAAAAAATATGATTTAGAAGCATTTGTGAATTATTGGCGGGATTATGCAGAAAAAAATGCTTCTTGGTTCGATAAAATGAATGAAGAAATGAAATCAAATCCCGAGTTCCATGAAGAATTAGCTGCTAAAATCAATGAAACGATTGAAAAAATACTCACAGAGCCACCAACAGAAGAACAAATGAAAGAGTTAGACCGTCTCATCCAAGAGCTTGGAATAGAGGATATTGATTATACATGTAAAACAGAAGCGAAATATCATATTGATCGGCTAAAGGCCATGTTCGAACAATAAACGTAAGATCGAAACAATAGAACCATTTTTTAAAGATGGTTCTTTTTTTATTGGCTGTTTTCGAAAAGATGTTCCTTCTCCATCGTTTTTTAACCATTAGAGTGAAGGGGTTCATCATTATTTAACATAAATTTAACGGAATTTTCCTATTATTTTTAAAGTATGATGTACTACGATAGAGTTATGGAAACTCATATAGCCTAAGTGGAGGAGGAGCCGATATTGCGAATTCGAAAGGCGATTATTCCAGCGGCGGGGTTAGGTACACGTTTTTTACCAGCAACAAAAGCACAGCCGAAAGAAATGTTGCCGATTGTCGATAAACCAACGATTCAATATATTGTGGAAGAGGCTGTGGCTTCAGGAATCGAAGACATTTTAATCGTTAGCGGACGCGGGAAAAGAGCGATTGAAGATCATTTTGACAAATCGTATGAGTTGGAAGAAACCCTTGAAAAAAAAGGAAAGTGGGATAAGCTTGAGGAAGTCCAGTCTATTTCTAATATGGTAAATATTCATTATATTAGACAGAAAGAACCAAAAGGACTCGGACATGCTATTTACTGCGCGCATCGATTTATTGGCGATGAACCTTTTGCGGTTATGCTTGGGGATGATATTGTTCAAAGTGAAATACCGTGTCTTCGTCAATTAATCGATGTATATGAACGATATCATTGTTCCGTCATTGGTGTTCAACAAGTACCGAAAGAAGATGTCGTAAAGTACGGAATTGTCAGTGGAAAATATCCAAGTATGGATGACGGTGTATTCCAGATTGATACGTTAATTGAAAAACCTTCGATAGAAGAAGCTCCTTCAAACTATGCGATTATGGGGCGCTATATTTTGCGTCCGGAAATTTTCAAAGTGTTAGAAAATCTCCCACCTGGTGCCGGAGGGGAAATCCAGCTAACAGATGCGATCCGCATTTTACGAGAATCACAGGCTGTTTTAGCTTATCATTTTCAAGGAATTCGTCATGATGTAGGGGATAAATTCGGATTTATAAAAGCGACGATTGATTTTGCATTACAGCGGGAGGATCTTCGTCCAGAATTGTTGGCGTATTTGAAAAAAATTCTTCATCAGTGTGAGGAAATAAAAGCGGAGGGATCATCTTGAAAATTGCCATTGCCGGAACAGGGTACGTAGGCCTCGTTACTGGAGTATGCCTTTCAGAGATTGGTCACGACGTTACGTGTATGGATACGAATCAGCAAAGAATGGATACATTACAAAAGGGAATCCCTCCGATTTATGAGCCAGGCTTGGAAGAACTACTACGAAAGAACATGGCTCAAGGGCGGTTATATTTTACTGTCGATCCAAAGCAGGCATATTCGAATGCTGATATGATTATGATTGCGGTTGGTACGCCTGAAAATGAAGACGGTTCAGCCGATTTGACATATGTTGAGCAAGCGGCTGAGACGATTGCCCGGCATATTCAAAAAGATGTGGTTGTTGTAACGAAAAGCACAGTACCTGTTGGAACGAACGAGAAGATTAAGCAGATGATTGAACGAATAAAGCCAGCCAATGTTCATGTAGAAGTGGCTTCAAACCCAGAATTTTTGCGTGAAGGCTCGGCGATTTATGACACCTTTCATGGTGACCGCATTGTCATTGGTACAGAAAATGATAAGGCTGCTGAAGTATTAGAAGAATTGTATCGCCCTCTAGGAATTCCTATTGTAAAAACGGATATTCGCAGTGCGGAAATGATTAAATATGCTTCCAATGCGTTTTTAGCAACAAAAATTAGTTTTATTAATGAAATTGCTAATATTTGTGAAAAAGTTGGAGCGAATATCGATGATGTTGCGTACGGGATCGGGTTAGACGAACGGATTGGTCTAAGGTTTTTGCAAGCGGGAATTGGATACGGAGGCTCATGTTTCCCCAAAGATACGAAAGCGCTTGTACAGCTGGCAGGAAATGTCCAACATCAATTTGAGTTGCTTGAGGCTGTGATTAAAGTGAATAATTATCAGCAATCTTTGCTCGTCCAAAAAGCAAAAAAATTTTTCGGTTCGCTATACGGAAAACGAGCGGCGCTTTTAGGATTATCGTTCAAACCAAATACCGATGATGTGAGGGAAGCCGCTTCACTCGTCATTGCCCGTCAATTATTGCAAGAAGGGGCAAGCGTCATTGCTTATGATCCTATCGCCGTACCTAATGCGAGAAGATTACTAGGAAGCATGATTGATTATACCGAACAAATCGAAACGGCATTAGTTAGAGCTGACATGGCGTTTATTGCAACAGAATGGGACATGATTAAAACCCTTCCTTTACAACAATATTGTGACTTAATGAATAACCCAGTGATTTTTGATGGGAGAAATTGTTATTCGTTAAACGAAGTACAATCATATCCGATTACCTATATTTCGATTGGAAGAAAAGAAATTATTCAAAAAGAAAGTGTGGACTTAAATTGTTAGCGCAAGCAATGAGCAGATCGACAAGTGAAGGGCATTATCTGGAACTTGTCGATTTTTTTATGGTGCTTTTGTCGAAATAGACCGATTGGGTTATTCAGGAAATGTATCCATTATGATAGAATAATAGAAAAAATATAGAAAAACATATCGAAAAAGGAGAGCATGGAAGTATGAGAAAAGGAGTATTTGTCATTTTTTGTTTGTTGTTGGTCATCGGAGCATCTGGTCCTCTCAACCATGCTTTTGCTGCTAATACTTTTTATGATGTCGGTGCATCTCATCGTGCGAAAGAAGAAATTTATTATTTGGCACAAGGGCAAATTGTTAGAGGAAATTCATCTGGATATTTCTTTCCAGACAGCTATGTCACAAGAGCGGAGGCGGCTGCCATCATCGGAAGGTCTCTCAATTTCGATGGAACGCAACGACCAACGACTTTTACTGATGTAGGGAAGGCACATTTTGCTTCTGGATACATACAAGAAGCTGCAAATCGAAAGATTATTACCGGTTATAAGGACGGTTCTTTTCACCCGAATCAACTCGTAACAAGAGGCGAAATGGCACTGCTTATGAGCCGGGCTTACTCATTCGACGCGAGTACGATATCAGCTGCTATTCAATCGCTTATAACAAAAGGAATTGCGCAAGGGATGGCAGATGGAACGTTTGGCAAGGACAAGCCTATTAAACGCTCGGATTTTGCTGTGTTTATTGCTAGAGCGATTCACCCAAAATATCGTGTAAACTATCAAGCTACTGCTATTCAAGAAGCTACCGTAAATACTTCATCTCTTAACGTTCGCAAAGGACCTTCTACAAACTTTGACGTCGTTGGCAAGCTCAATAAAGGACAAAAAGTGGAGATCCTGCATAAAGTCGGCAGTTGGGCCTACATTCGCACTGCAAACATGGAAGGATTTGTACATACAAACTACCTTGATGGGGTTCATCAAAATGATAAGTTACAGGAGTATTTAAAAACACAAACGATTATTATTGATCCTGGTCACGGCGGCCATGATCCAGGTACGGTAGGCAACGGCTTAAAAGAAAAAGACATCACTCTCAGTGTTGGCTTAAAAGTAAAATCTCTATTTCAAGGTACAGGGTTTAACATCGCTTTAACGCGCGAGAAGGATGTATATGTGGCTTTAAGCGATAGGGTTGCTTTTGCCAAAAAAATGAACGGAGATGTATTTGTCAGTATTCATGTGAATTCGGGTGGCGGAACTGGAACAGAAACGTTTTATTATAGCTCTGCTGCTACCAATCCGTACGTTGAAAAGAGCAAAAAGCTTGCCCAATTTATTAAAGACCGCTTGATTGAAGCATGGAATTTAAATGACCGTGGTGTTAAAAAAGGGAATCTACATGTGCTTCGGGAAAACAATATGCCTGCTACTCTAGTAGAGTTGGGCTTTATTGATAATAAAACAGATGTTGCAAAGCTAAGTTCTTCATATTGGCAAGAGAAAGCGGCTAAGGCCATTTATCTCGGGATTTTAGACTATTATGAGTCTGAAGGAATTGAACTTCAGCCTTTATATGATCGTGTTCAATAGGGAGCAAATATTCCTTTTTTTACAAGAAGAAAACGATCATGAAAACTAGTAAACTGGTAATAGATTTCTTTATATTGAGAGGTTGTTTGCATGAAGAGATTGCTTCATTTCCTATTAACTTTTGTAGTTCTCGTCATGGTGTGTTTTGCTCCCGCTAACGTTTCTTTTGCATCGGAAGTCAAGCGTGAAGATGTCATTGTTCTCTTTAAAAACGACATTGATGAAAGTATTATTGAGAAGCTTCAAGGAAAGGTATATCAACGGTTTGAAACGATTCATGCTTTATCTGTAAGCATGCCGTCGGCTAATGTCCCTGTTTTACGCCAACATCCAGAAGTCAAGTTTGTTCAGCAAGATCAATTGCTTACTATTCAAGGACAAGTGGTTGGCTGGGGGATGACGAAAACAAAGGCGAACCAAGTGCACCCTCAAGGCGTTACCGGAAAAGGAGTTAAGATTGCTGTTTTAGATACAGGGATTGATACAAAGCATCCTGATTTGCATGTATCGGGCGGCGCTTGCCTGCTTACTGAATGCCCGAAATCCTACAATGATGACAATGGGCATGGCACCCATGTAGCAGGTATTATTGCAGCGAAAAACAATAGTATCGGAACAATTGGGGTAGCTCCTGATGCAAGCATATATGCTGTGAAAGTGCTTGATAGCGAGGGAGTAGGAACAACCTCTACCGTTTTAGCAGGGATTGATTGGGCCATTCGACACCATATGGATATTATTAATTTAAGTCTTTCTACGCCTGAATCTGACCCTGCGTTAAAGGCGATGATTGATAAAGCCTATCAGCAAGGGATTCTTATTGTTTCTGCTGTCGGGAATAATGGGAATTCCCAAGGAACAGGGGATACCGTTGAATATCCTGCTAAATATGACAATGTGATTGCTGTTTCGGCCATTAATCAAAACAATGTTCGGGTTTCTATCTCAGCGACAGGTCCAGAAGTTGAAGTAGCGGCTCCTGGGGAAGCTATTTACAGCACGGTTCCTGTAGCTTATGATTTTGACGGTAATAATAACGGATATACATGGATGACGGGGACGTCGATGGCTGCTCCGTTTGTAAGCGGCATATTGGCTTTATATAAACAACAGTATCCGTATAAAACCAATGTCGAACTACGCGAGCTGTTAAAAACAAATGCAGTTGATTTAGGCAATCCCGGCAAAGACAATTGGTACGGTTATGGACTGGTACAGACTGAAGGAAGCGAACCGCCGCAGATTGGCGTGCAACTACAATTGAGTAAAGGCGGAATTGTAAAATTTTCTATAAAGTCACTTGGAGACAATGTTCAAGGATATAACGTGTATCGTAACGGTAAAAAAGTGAAAGAGTTACAGACTAGTTTGACGTTTACCGACTATGTATTAAAAGGAACTTACCATTATCAGTTTTCTACGATATCTAGCAAAGGAAAAGAATCTTCGCTGTCTAGCCCATTTACCGTAACCGTTTCATCGCCATATTATAAAGATTTGACAAATGAAAACTGGTATGCACCTCATATTATCTATTTATCAAGCCAAGGTGTTGTCACTGGTTTCAATGATAGTACGGTAAGACCGAAATCGCTTGTGAAACGGGCTGAAGCAGTTGCTATGTTAGGTCGTGCGTTAGGCTTTAATTCAACAAAGCGAAAAACGGTGTTTAAAGATGTAGATCCTGGGAGCTTTGCGTCTGGTTATATTCAATCAGCGTATGAGCAAGGAATTGTGAGTGGATTTCCGGATGGTACTTTCCGTCCCGACCAGCCGGTAACTCGGGCAGAAATGGCCATTTTGCTATCAAGGGCCTATCAATTAAGTGACGCAAGCAGTGTTACGTTTAAAGACGTGACGGAGGGCGTGACGGGATATGCTGAGATTTATAAAGTTGCTTCGGCTAATATTACAAAAGGATATCCTGATGGAACATTTAAACCATATCAATATATGACCCGTTCAGAGTTTTCCGTATTTGTGGCAAGAGCTGAAAATGAAGAATTTAAATAATGGTGTACACAAAAGCTTGATTTTCATTCAATAAAGAAGGGATATCTCCATGATGGGGAGATATCCCTTTTTCTTTTTTATTCTTCTCTCACAATTAGTTTATACGGGCTGATGCTTGCATTTCCAAATACGTCTTCGACTTTAATAAAGTATTTTCCTTGTTTAAGCTTCTTGACTAAATATTCGGCATCTCCGCTGCGGTAATAATCCGCTTTGCCAACTTGGTTACCTTTTGCGTCATAAACCGTAATAACTCCGTCAAGGTCTGAAGGGAGCTCAAGCTTAAATTTATATGTCCGTTCTTCATAGGCTGTAAACACATAGTAGTCGGCATCGCCTTTATGATTTGTTACGTTCATATAGCCGCTGCCATAGAATGTGTTTTTGTTCGCCTTTTTCAAAGTAGTCCGTTTGGACGGAATATTATTTCTCACAACTGAACCTTCATCTTCATCTTTTAAATCCGCTTTTGCTAATGTGAATTTGTATGGCATTAACGAAGCAGTGTCTCCAAAGTAGTTCAGCGTGACGATAAAGTAGCCTTTCGTTTTTGCGGCTCTAAATGCCCCGCGCTCTTCCTCATTATATAAGCCACGGTCGGTGAGCAGTTCTTTTCCTTCTTCCTCTTTATCTAACTTTTTGTTGCCGTTTGTATCTTCGATGACAATGACTACTGGATCAATCGGTGCTAACAGCTCTTTTGGCAGTTTCGCATATTTAGCAGGAATACTTAACGGTTCCGTAACAAATCCGTAAAGTCCGTTCTGCTCAGGTTTGAAGTAGTAGATGTCTACATCTTGAGCGGATGCGAAATTTCCTGTTATTTCCTTGAGTCCGATTTTTGTTGCTTTTTCAAAGTCATCATTATCCTCAAATTTGTCTGCTACACCGCTTACGAGTAATTTAGAAGTAAATGTATATGATTTAAACGATGGACGGTATGTTTTTTCGTTCAATTTAATATAGTAAGTTTTGCCGCCTTTTAAGCCAACTTGATAAGGATTTTTCATCTCCAAGTCGAATTCGTATGAAAGATTAGATCCAATATAAGAGAAGCTTTTTAGTTTTTCATCGTAAGTGAATATTTCCATTGTTGGCACATCATTATGTTCGCCAGAAGCAAAGCTAAACTCATAAATTCCTGTTTCTTTAGGGGTAAAGGCAAACCAATCTTCATCTCCTGTGTATTGGAAATGACCGCCTGCTGTCTGACCTAAATGATAAGGCTGAGCCGCTTTACGTATTGTTTCAATAAAATCGTTGCTGCCAAAGAACATTAATGGATCTAATAAAATCTCTTTTAGCTCTTCTTTTTTCTCTAAATAGGATTCAATGTTACCCTTCATTAGTTCTTCTTCCGGAAGTTCCTGCATCATTGGAAAACCGTCTTCATCTGGCGGTAAAGTTGTCGAATCAACGGTTAACCGGTAAGGAAGGTGAGAAGAGAAGCTTCTTGTTAAATCAATTTCTGGTTCGCCCAATAAAAGCATCATAAATGGATCAAAGAAAGGCTTATTTGTTACTTCGATTACATACTCCGTGCCTGGCATCGCATTAAATGTGAGCTCTTCGCCCTCGCCATAACCTTTCTCATTGGCAGAATCAATGATAAATTGGTTTTCTACTGGTTCTTCAGCTGGTGCTTCTCCTTCGAGACCAGGTTCACCTTCCAACTTCTCTACGACATATAAGTTGATGGTCGAATCAATGCCAGGGACTCCAGTTAAAGAAACTTGAACGGTTTGCTCAGTTCCTTCTTCAGACTCTGGTACTGTAAAACGGAAATAATCGCTGTCTCCTGGCAGTGGTTTCACTTCTTCTTTCGGCTGTTCGCCTTTCGGAATGTCTTCCTCAGCCGATTCTTCTGCTTCTGTATTTTTAGTTGATGTGTCCGTATTTTTGCTGTTTTCTGTTAGCTCGTTTGTAAAGAAGAGCCACCCATGTTTGCTTTGTGAATTATATGGCAGCGATTCAATCAATAAAGGATTTTCTTCATTGTTGCCATCATCTAATTTGTTCTTTGTCCGGTCAATGGAAAGCGTATACGTTGATTTGCCGCTTTCATTATAATTGCCTAGTGCGTCTTTTACTCCAATGACGATGGTACCGTCTTGCGGAACTTCAAATAAGTATCCTTCTTCTTTGCCTGTTGGTACGTCATTGACTGCCGTTTTTATAGATGGTACCGTTTTACCGCTAGGATAGAATAAGATTTCATATTTATAGTCGTAGTTAGCCGTTCCTTTTAACTTTGTTTGAATGTAATCTCCCTTTTGGACTTTAAACTGATACCAATCGGTTTGGTTTAATTTCGTAATGGAACCAGTTTGTACGGAAAGGGATGTAACGTTAATGTTTTTTGCTTTCTTTAATACATCTTTTTCGGCAATGCGAGGATTGGCTGGGATATTTTTTGGATTGTATTTTAACGCTGCTACTGGATTGACTAATCCATAGCCGTATTTAAGGTCATATCCTTTCGCGCCTAAATCTTTAGCTGTCTTATTTAAAATATAGTTAATTTCATATGGTGTAAGCTTTGGATTTTGCGACAGCAACATGGCCACTGTTGCCGTAACGACTGGCGTTGCCATTGATGTTCCGCTCAGGTTCATAAATGTGGACTTTTTATCTACATCGTAAACAGAGCTATAAATGTCTTCGCCAGGTGCAACCACATCGACGGCAGGTCCATAAGTAGAGAAATCAGCCAATTCATTTTTCGCGTTCGTTGCCCCAACCCCGATTACACCTTCATAAGCAGCTGGGTATTCATTCATATTTATTCCTGAGTTACCTGCTGCAGCGACTACAGTGATGTTTGCGTCAATCGCTTTTTTGATGGCTTCTTCCACAATCGGTGATGGAACGGATGAGCCTAAGCTTAAGTTAATGACTTGTGCTTTTTGGCGAATCGCTTCTAAAATTCCTTCTGCTACAATGTAGTCTGAACTGAAAAATGAACGATTAAACACATCAATGGAGATGATTTGCGCATTTGGAAATACTCCGTATCCGCCAATCCCGTTTCCTTTCTCCGCTGCGATGATGCCGGCAACATGTGTTCCATGAACATCTACCGCACCTTTTTGTATAGGATTCATGACATTATGGTTTGCAATGATTTTATTTTTTAATTCCGGGTGGTTGACATCGATTCCAGTGTCGACGACAGCTACTTTTACAGGATGTTTTCCTGCTAGTTTAAGAGCTTGATCGACTTGCAGCGTTGTAAGGTGATACATCTCATGGCTTTTCACATCATCAGTAGCTGCCTTCGTGAAATAAGCGCTGCGCGATACAGAAACGACGTCTGGATGTTTGGCATAAGCGCTTACGACCTCTTCTAACTTCTTCTTGCCGGTAATTTGCACAACATCGTAGTTAAGAGAGGAAATTCGTTTTACGAGCTTAGCTCCAGCTTTTTGGTGCTCAGTGGATGAAAGGGCATGTTTATATTTAATAATAAGTAGATTTTCGCTAAATCGCTTGTTTCTTTCATCTTTTTGCACCGTATTCGCTTGTACTTGTTTTGTTGAGCTTTTTAAGTGGAGGCGCTCCAGTACCTGATGAATGTTTCCCGGTTGTTTTAACTCCGCTGCAGAAGCGGCTGTATAAGGAAGGATTCCTCCAAATGTTAAAGAGACAGCAAGTCCTAATGAAAGTAGTTTTTTAGATGAATTCTTTTTTTTCAAAATAAAAAGACTCTCCCTTCTATATCATTTAATAACATAATATGGCACCGTCTATAATATACCACATTTTACTAAAATATTCCTCTAGTAACCTAAGAAAAATTTCAAAAAATCTGTGAATAGTAACATATTTGTAATACACTTGTAACATAACAATCTGATAAAATTTGCTAGAATATTCCCGTATCTTGCAAAATTCGATCATAAACATCTGAAAAATACGGAAAAAGAGCGTGAATTTTGTTTTTTTGGGGATGATGCTGATGAAAAAAGCTATTTCGTTTATATTTGCTCTAGTTGTTCTAATTGCAACGGTTCCTAGAGTGGAGGCGTCAACGAGCAGAGATGAAGTAGTGAACATTGCTAAAGAACAACTTGGGGCTCCTTATCAATTTGGCGGTACAACACCGAAAGGCTTTGATTGTTCTGGATTTATCAAGTATGTATTTGATAAAGTTGGAATAGAGCTACCGAGAACAGCGAGTGAACAATATAATACGGGCATCAAAGTTGATAAGGAAGATTTACAGCCTGGGGATTTAGTATTTTTCGAGAATACATATAAAGCGGGAATTTCCCATTCTGGTATATACATAGGTGATCAAGAGTTCATCAGCGCCACAACCAGCAAAGGAGTCACGACTGCGTCGTTAGACAGTTCTTATTGGGGACCTAAGTTCGCTGGTGGTAAACGGGTCATTGACGATCATCAGCTTCCTCCTGGCCAATTCTATGACGTAAGTAAAGAGCATCCTGCTTATAAGGCGATTAGCGAGTTAAGCAAAACGGGAATGATTACTGGTTTTGAAGGTTCTTATTTCAAGCCAGAACTTCATGTCACAAGAGGACAAGCGGCTGCGATTTTAAATCGCTATCTAAAATTAACCGCTTCTTCCAAAACATCATTTAAAGATGTTTCAAGCGGTATGACTTTTGCTAAAGATATCGCTGCGATTAAAGAAGCTGGAATTATTACTGGGTTTGACGACGGTACGTTTCGCCCAAATGACAAATTAACACGGGCGCAAATGGCAGTGATTATGGATCGGGCATTTAAAATTAGTTCATTACCTTTTTCTTCTAAAGTTGATGTGAAATATAAAGATGTTTCTACTAAGCATTGGGCATATACATCCATTATCGCACTGAAAAGGGTTGATTCTACTAACGTATTTAATAGTTTTTACTTCCGGGCTGCCGACTATGCTACAAGGGCAGACTATGCCGCTGCAGCTTATGTCGCCATCCAAGCAGCCAAAAAATAAAATGAACTTTTGTGTATAATAAATCGCACCTTCAGTTGAAGGTGCGATTTATTTTTGTAGAAGGACATCTTTGAACCCTTGAGAAGTAAGCATTTCGATCACATAAGGATATAATTGCTTTTTCTCGCGAACAAGATAGCCTGCTTTTGAACGGATCAATTTGTCCAACGTTTTGCTTCTGTGAATGCCTGCTTTTTCAAAGTTTTCCTGAGTCATTAATAAATCAATCAGTGTCAACTGTTCGTAGTCATTTCCGGTGAACGTTAAATCAGGATTGACTTGATACCATAAGTCTCCCGAATCGCGAATCCATTGGTCTCCTAACTCTTCAATTCCTTTTCGAATGTTTAAAGCGACATCTAAATATTTTTTGTCTCCGGTAGACATATAACAATGAAGTAAAATGTTGACGCCGCCAAGAATATGGTTCATTGATGTATGCGTTTTTTTAGATTGATTGTATGGCGAGAAATAATCGGCGATTAAATAGCCTTCTTTCACTTGAATTATATTACCTATTTTCACTTGCTGAACTAAATAATCTCCGTAAATCGTTTCCGCCTTTGTTAATTCATCAATATTCAATAATTTTCCTACTTTCGTTAAGAAAAGAGCGATGTATTCATTATGACGAGTATCCATATATGGCGCCGTTGTGCCGTAGGCTTTTTTTAACCATGTGCTTGTATATTCCGTTTCCCAAAGCTTAGTACCTTTTGTTTGTTTATATGCGAGAAGATTAGCTGCTGAGTTAAGCACGAGGTCATAGAAATATCGATCTTTATATTGTTCAAAGTAATCAAGTGACATTTGATCTTGCATGATTCCTAAGTTGCGTCCATATCCCTTTTTTGTGCCAGGCTCGATGGACCAAGGAAGCTTCGTGTAAGGGCCTTCTGCTGTGAGCCAAGAATTTGCCCGCTTGTAATTATCGATTTGCTCGTTAATCCATTGTTGGAGATGTTGGTCATTTTTGAACAGCTTCTCTTTTGAAAAAAGCATCCAGTTTTCTGAAATATCATTTCCTGTTGATTGAAGTGGTAAGACAAAGGAGAGAGAATCTCCTTTTACGTTCGCCGAAAATGCTTTTTCTTCCTTAATTAATTCACGGACAATGCTTTTTCTATCGTCTTCGTATTTTTTGACAAGCTCGCGAGATAAATAGTTTTTGCTTAAAACAAGATTATATTTTTCTTTATCGTAGGAAAAAGCTTTTACGAGACCCATTGGGTAGGTCGTCTCATCGACCCCAGTTGTTTTGTGATGTTCCTGTTTTTTAAAACGCTGATCCCAGTCAATTAGATGATAACGGTTTACTTCTTTTAAATGGATAGAAACCTCCGCATTAAGAGGCTCTTTCGTATCGTTTTGCAATTTGGTAAAAAGAAAAACATCGCCGTTATCAAGGTGGCGGGTTGTTACCGACAGTTTCCCTACGGTTTCTCTTTTATGTACGATGGCAAATTCATAGGAAGTATCTTTTACCAGTGTAAAGTAGGAATTCTTCTTTACTGTCTTTTTCTGCAACTGAAAGTTTGGTACGGACAATTGGACGAATTGTTGCTTGTTAATAGGGACTTTCGCATACGGTTCGCCTTGTTCCGAGCAGCCAGTTACTCCTATCAGACATAAGAACATAAATATAAGTAATGTGATGAATTTCCGGGCGTTCACTTTATCACCTCAGCTAATAGTAAACATAGTGCGAAATTTGTCATGTTTTGTATTACGTACTTTTCCATTTTTCCATTTTTCTATCAGAAAATCAAGGATAGGAGAATGATAAGGAAGTGAAGGTGAAAATATATAAAATTTACTATTAAATACCTTGTCAATTTTTGATAGAATAGAATAAAAATCTGTAAAATCCAATCAGTTTTTGTAGTATTGTTTCCGTTTGACGATATTCTTTTTTATTTATATATATCTACTAAAATACGACAGGGGGAGTAGAAACATTGAGGATACTGTTCAGTCTTTTGCTAGTGTTTGGATTGCTTTTTACGAATGGTCCAGTTTCTTTGGCAGCTGAGGATGATATTACGGGAATTACGCTCGAAGCGGAAATGAGAGCGATGATTGCCCAAGGTATCATTCAAGGATATTCGGAAGGAGAGTATCGTCCTTTTGAAAAGGTGACACGCGGGCAATTTGCGACATTTGTCGCGAGGGCTTTACAGTTACCAGAAGGGTCTGGAAACTTTGCCGATGTTCCGCCATCTTCTAAATTAGCCGATGGTATTTATAAAGCAAGTTCAGCGGGAATTGTCAGCGGATACTCTACTGGAGTGTTCGGAATCAATGACAATATTACGAGAGAGCAAATGGCGATAATGATTGACCGCGCGTTACAATACTTAGGAATTGAACGGCAATCTGCTCCACTTAATTTTACTGATGTGGATCAAATTGTTTCATCGACTTCGAAAGCGGCTGTATCCAATAACGTTTACTATGGAATTATTCGCGGTATTCAAAACCAAAACGAGGACGGTACGTTCGACGGTACGTTTCGTTTCGCACCGAAAGCCTATGCAACAAGGGCGGAAGCAGCAGCATTCATTTACCGTTTGCTCGATGTGATGAAAGAACAAACGCCAGAACTAGCTTATCAAGTGGCAACGATTCAAAAAGGGGAATTGGTATACGGTCCGAAAAAGTATGCTACTTTTGCCCAAGCTGAAGCAGCGATTACCAATCCAGCATCACAAGTCATTGTGCAAGGAACAAAAATTGTTAAAATGTACAGCGGAAATGTCATTGCCCAGCCGTCTCCTGGAAAGTTTACAACAACCATCTATCAATCTAATTTAAGTACATCTCTTACATATGTGGAACCAAATACAGAAATGAAATATTTAGATGCTGATGAAACAAAGGTAAAAGTGCAAGTTGCTAATACTATTGGTTATGTCAAGCCGTCAGAAGTTTGGCTAGTTCCAACAGCCATGATTCAAGGACGGTCTTATTATCAGGCATCTGGTGGAGAGTTGTACCATTATATTTATCGTCCAACGAGCAATACATATGTAAGCTATCACTACGGAAAAGCACCATCGTTTATGCAGGAAGGACAAAAATATTACAGCTGGGACGGCGAAACATTTTATAATGCGTCGGGACAATCAGTTGGTACGGCTTATCAATACTTTAACGTGCTGCCGATTCGTACGAAAACGAATTATACAGCAGCAGAGCTAAATGCCTATGTGGCTGCAAACAAAGCAGACAGCCCGTTAAAAACGTTAGGTGCCGCTTTTAAGGCAGCGGAAGCAAAATATAATGTGAATGCCCTTTATTTATTGGCTAATGCCATCCATGAGAGCGCATGGGGAACAAGTGAGATTGCGAAGAAAAATAAAAACTTGTTTGGTATTCAAGCGTATGATAGTGACCCAACGAATAGCGCGATGAAATTTGATACGTTTGAAGCCTGCATTGATTACATGGCCGACTTCATTTCAAAACAATATGCGAATCCGAGCAGTTGGAAATACAACGGTGCGGTTGTTGGAGACAAAACGATTGGATTTAACGTTCGGTATGCATCTGACCCATATTGGGGACAAAAAATTGCCGGTTTTATGTACCGTGCCGACAAATATTTAGGGAAAAAAGACTGGTTAAAATATACGATTACCGGAACAACAGTGGATGGCGTAAACGTTCGTCCTGAACCTAATACGTCAAAATCTCCTTTATACAAATATCCGACAAAAAACAGCCCGGTTATTAAGCTCGGTGAAACGGTAAAACAGGCGGATGGGTACGTTTGGTATAAAATTCAGACCGATTTAGCCGCTAATACGAATGCCTATATCCGCAGCGATTTACTAAAAGAATTACCGATGGCCAAATAAAATGGTTGCTTTCTAGAAACATGTTGCTTTGTTCGCGCATTTGCGTGAGTTTAGCGGCTTGTTGGGAAAGCTAACATTTGTAAATAAAAGCCTGCTATTCTACTGAAATAGCAGGCTTTTTATGTTATACCGCTTTTTGTTTTCGTTTTACGAGCCCGAGAAGTCGGTTGAAACCTGGGCGGTTGAACAGATAAGTTCCAGCCGCATATAAGATGACTCCAAGCGGAACAAGGATTGCTAGCTGAACGAGCGAATACCATTGTTCGATTGGTGTAAAGTGCTTAATGAGATAAAGCGGAATGGCCATAATCAGTGTCGGCAAAATCACGCGAACGATTAAGGCAAACAGTTTTCTCGCTTCCCCACGGTCGAAATCTTTGTAAACAAAAATGGTCGATACCGTTAAATAATAGAGTGAAACAAGAGAGGTGGATAGCGCCAATCCTGGATATCCAAGCGGCTTGACAAATAAATAGTTCAATAATGCATTCAACACAATCGTTGTTACGCTAATACGCAATATGATCGATGTTTTTCCTCGTGCATACATTGCTTTTGACACAATATATTGTAATCCTTGTGTCACAATAAGCGGCAAATAAAACAATAAGGCGATATACGTATTGTACGAATCTTCCGCAGTAAATTTACCACGTTCATACACAAATGAAATCGCCGCATCTCCAACTAATAATAATCCAACGGTAATCGGCATCAATGTCACTAAGGACAATTCCATGCCCATATAAAACGTTTGCTGAAACTTTTCCTTATTATCGACTTGTTCGGACAGCAGTGTAAAGATAATCGCAGCGATTGTTGTACCGTAAATGGTATGCGGAATGCTGACCAATAGCGAAGCGTTATTTAAATAAGTAACCGCTCCTTCGATCGTACCGGAAGCAAACATTTTATTTACGAACATGTTGATTTGGCCGATCACCGAGTTTAGTAAAGATGGTATTAACAGAACGAGAAAAGTTTTACGAAATTCTTTCTCGACTGCGAATGTCGGGGACCAATGATGGCCGCTTTTCCACAAGTAGAAGAACATAAGAACAATCCCTAACACAACCCCAAACACAAAACCGTAAGCAAGGCTGTATATGCCCCAAATATCTGAAAATAGCAAGGCGAAAACGGCGCCCATTAACGTTGCGAGAATCTTAGAAATTTGCGACGGAACAAAGATGCGCCGTCCTTGCAAATAGGAATCAAGTATTCCGTTTAAGGCGATTGCGCTCATAAACAGGAAAAAGAGTTGCGTAATTTCTACCGCTACCTTTTCTGTAGTAGGTGTCATTTGCCCAAAAATAAAAGGAACAAATGAAGGAACAAAGAAATAACCGACGACAGTAACGATTAAGAATACCGCTACTGTTGCGTTCATAATGCCGTTCGCGTTTCTTTCAGCCGCTTCCGGATCTTCTTTTCTATGCTGTACATACAAAGGAAGAAAAACGTTATTAAACCCGCCGGAAATCATCGCCAACACTAGGGTGATAAAGGAAAATGCCAGCAAATAACCGTCTGTATATTCATTTGCCCCAAATTGTTTGGCAATGATGCTCTCACGAAGAAAGCCTGATAGTTTCAGTACTAAAGCGAGCAATGTAATCCAAATCGCCGTCCGTTTTAATGTTGACATCTGTCTCACTTCCTCTTTAGAATCCAAAAGAGGCTGTCTCGTAAGGGTCTGAACCCTTTGCTTGTGAGACAGCCTCTCTATCTTATTGTTGCAATGCTGCTAAATAAATCTCCTCGTATTTTTTCGCCGCTGCCAAGTGTGAATATTCATCTTCAATTTTCCGTCTTGCATGTTCGGCGAGCTTCTGTCCTACTTCTGGGTGATCTAACAAGTAAATCATGGCTTGAGCGAGTTGGTCAACGTTACGTTCTTCAACAAGGAGACCGTCTTTTTCATGGCTGACGATTTCTTTTAGGCCGCCAACCGCCGAAGCAATTAGCGGAGAACCAGAGCCCATCGCTTCAAGAGCGGAAATGGACGTTGCTTCTTCCACGCCTGCTGAATGAATACTTGGTACGAGAACGATATCAGATAACGCATAAAATTCTTTAATCAATTCATGCGGAATCGCCCCTAAAAGTTTTACTTTTTCCCCAAGTCCTTTTTCTTGGATGAGCGATTTTAGTTCTCCTAATGCCTCACCCATTCCAGCGTAAACAAGCATCGTATTTGGATATTTTTCTAATACTTGCGGTAAAGCTAGTACAGGGTAGATCACACCGTTTTTCTTTGTAAGGCGTCTAGGGACGAAAATAATGTTCGTATCTTCCGCAAACCCGTGTTTTTGACGATAGGATAGACGGTTTTCTTTATCCGGCTTAAAACCGTTCACATCAATAAAGTTGCGGATTGCTGTCGCTTCCACACCCGCTTGCTTAAGAACATAGTCCTTAATCCGTTGGTCAACAGTAATAATTTTTCTTGTTTTTGTATATGCTTCAATTTCTTTTTGTAATAAATAATGGGCTTGAGGGCTGTCTTCTACCACTGATCCGCGGCTGATGGCTTCATACGTCATGTAGCCATGCACCGTTGTTACAGTTGGAATGCCCGATTCTACAGAAGCAAGTGTCGCAAATACTTCTTGGGCGTTGATAATATCATAGCCTTTTGCCTTATGTTTTTGGATTAATCCATAAAGCATCTTTTGTCGAACTTGGTGACTCCAAATAATACCGCTGCCCTTGGATAGCTTGTTGAGTACAAAGCTTGGTCCTTTAGCGAACAATTTTTGTTGTAACGGGCTAATATCGCTGAACGAGAGGACATCTACTTCATGGCCTCTCGCTTCTAATCCTGCTTTTAATGTTGTCACATGTGTCGATAATCCTCCAGCATGAGGATAATCAAAAACGGTCGTTAATAATATTTTCATGTTCAATCTTCTCCCTAAACGAGAATTAATGGACTACAAACTTCTCTTTTAACAGACGGATATTTTCCATTGCGTCTTTGCGCATGGATTCAGCATTTTTCTGAACGATTTCGCTGAGCTCCTCGCGATGTTCTAGCACATATTTGGTGTTAGATATTAGTTTTTCCACATCAATTTCTCCTAAACGGAATGAGTATTCCCACATTCCAGAACGGTTCAATAAACTTTCTACTTTTTTATCATAGCTAATGCCGATATGAGGCACGCCCGTAAGCGCTGAGAAGATAAGCGAATGTAATCTTAATCCGATTGTCATACGACAACGGCTAATAAAATGCAAGTACTGATTCGGTGTAAAATCCGGTCCAAGAAGATGACATTCGTCTTTATACTTCATTTTTTCCATCACTTGTTGAGAAGCGCGCACATCATGGTGCCCTTCCATCGGTACAAATACAGGTGTGATTTTCTCCTCTTCAATTAAACGATCTAGCGCTTCTGCCAGCTGCGAATAATATTCGTCATGGCTAAACCAAGGTCTTACTGACACAGCAACGAGCTTTTCGTCGCCTTTGAGAGGAAGGCTATTGAAACAAGCATCATCCACCTTATGCTTAAACGCGAAAACAATATCCGCTGTTACGACTGTTTCTGGCTTTGTTACGCCAAGTTGATGCAATAAATCTTTCGAATACTGATCGCGTACGGTTACAAAGTCTGCCATATTGGCGAAAACCTTCATTAATATCTTTCCCCATGTACTGCTCACTGGACCAATTCCTTGAGAGAAAAACATGACTTTTGTCCCACAAAGTTTTGCGAGAAAAACGATTAATAAGTAATAAGGAAGAGGCCCAAATATGAACTTCGTTGGGTATGTATCTTGCAGCAAACCGCCTCCGCCGCTAATGAGTAAATCGGCTTCACGTAATGCTTTAATTTTTCCTTTATTATCATGGCGCCAGCCGCGATAAACACTTTTTACGTTGTGAGTTTTTGCTGTTTTTTCTGGTGAAAGTGAAAATACGGTAATATCTGGATTGTCTAATTCTTCACGAAGATTATCAATAATCGCTTCTAGGATGGCTTCATCTCCTGTGTTTCCTAGACCGTAAAAACCTGAGATAACGATTTTCAAAGAAGTATTTCCTCCTTATATAAAGCTTTTTTAGCTATTTTGTGTTTTTGGCATAAAAACCAACCTTTATTTTAACATTTGCCATGTCGACATTCAATGAAATGATGCAAAATGTGTCGTAATTTGATATACTATGTTACGATTGACAAAAAAACTATTTGAAATGATGAAGAGTGTGCTTTTTTCTAGACCTGAAGATTTAGAGCGGGGATAGAAAGAAAGCTAGACAGTCAAATTAAAGAAAAAACCAAGGAGAGGTTTTCTAAATATGGAAAAGATTTGTGTTGTTGGCTTAGGATATATCGGACTTCCAACAGCGGCAATATTTGCAAATGCCGGCTACAATGTTATCGGAGTAGATATCAATGAACGAGTAGTAGAAACGCTTAATAAAGGGGAAATTCATATTGAAGAAGTCGGTTTGCCAGAGCTTGTCAAGAAAGTCGTAGAAGAAGGCAAACTCCGTGCTTCACTTACTCCTGAAAAAGCAGATGTTTTCATTATTGCTGTTCCAACTCCTATTCATGAAGACTATACAGCAAATGTGGACTATGTTATTGCTGCAACGAAAGCGATTGTACCTTATTTAGAAAAGGGGAACGTTGTCATTGTTGAATCAACGATTCCGCCGCGCACGATGGATGATGTTGTGGCGCCAATCATTCGTGAGCACGGTTTCGCCCCAGAAAAAGATATTTATTTAGCTCACTGCCCTGAGCGTGTATTACCAGGAAGAATTTTGATTGAGCTTATTGAAAATACACGGATTGTCGGCGGTGTTACACCAGAGGCAGCTAAAAAAGCGGCGGATGTCTATCGCGCGATTGTAAAAGGCGACGTCATTGAGACAGAAGCTGTAACAGCGGAAATGTCTAAGTTAATGGAAAATACGTTTAGAGATGTGAATATTGCGCTTGCGAATGAGCTTGTAAAAATTTCTCAGCGAATCGGTGTTAATGCTCACAAAGTCATCGAGTTAGCGAACAAACATCCGCGCGTTAATATTCACTTGCCAGGACCTGGTGTCGGTGGTCACTGTTTGGCGGTTGACCCGTACTTTATTGTGGAAAAGGCGACAGAAGAGTCACCGCTGATTCAAACAGCACGCCGCATTAACAATTCAATGCCGCATTTTGTTGTTGAGCAAATCGAGCGCATGACGACTGAGTTGCCATCACCGAAAATCGCGGTATTTGGTTTGACTTACAAAGGCAACATTGATGATGTGCGCGAAAGTCCAGCGATTGAAATCTATGAATTGTTAAAGCGTAACACTCGTTTTGATGTGCGTGCGTATGATCCGCATGTGAAACAAGAGCAAGTCTCATTCCCGCTTTCTTCTTTTGAAGAAGCAATAGACGGTGCTCATTTAGTTGTTATTCTTGCCGATCATAATGAATTTAAAAACATGAAAGCGGAAGATTTTGCGGCAATGAAAACAAAAGTCATTTTTGACACGAAAAATTGCATCCATATCGAGGATGAGAACGTAACGGTATATAAAATCGGAAACTTATACTCTGTGAAAGCTATTCAAGAATAATGACAAAGAGAGTATGGTCGACCATGAAGAAAGAGAAATATTTAGGCGTATATGTATCGACATTAAACTATGACGAGATTATCGCTGATTTAAAAACGCGAATGGCAGCAGGGGAAAAATCGACGATTATTGCCGTCAATCCCGAAAAATTAATCGCTGCCGGCAAAGATGAATCAGTAAAGGAACTCATTAACTCGGCAACATACCAAATCCCTGATGGTATTGGGGTAGTGCTTGCTTCTAAATTAAAGGGCGGAAGCATTAAATCCCGCGTCACAGGGATTGATATGATGGAGCGGTTAATTCAATTTGCCGCTCAGGAAAATCACCGCGTGTTTTTATATGGTGCGAAAGAAGAAGTAGTGAAAAAGGCGAAAGAAAATCTTGAAGCGAAATACCCTGGACTGCAAATTGCCGGCTATTCAAACGGCTATGTTCAAGACCATGAAGCTCTTGTCAAGAAAATCAATGACTCGGGAGCAGACATCTTGTTTGTGGCGCTTGGAAGCCCGCGTCAAGAGCTATGGATTAAAAAATATATGAACGATTTGAATGTAAAAGTATTCCAAGGTGTCGGCGGAAGCTTTGATGTGTTTGCCGGACACGTCAAACGCGCTCCAAAATTATTCCGCAACCTTGGCTTAGAATGGTTTTACCGATTAATTACCGATCCAAAACGGTTCAAACGGCAGCTTGCCTTGCCGCACTTTTTATGGAAAATCTTATTTGAAAAATCATCTTCATCCAAAGCGTAGGCTTTGTAAAGAGGTTACCGGGACATTCAAATCGGTTATGTTCCGGTAGCCGGACCATTTAAGAAAAATTCATTCAAGCTGCAAGGGGAGATTCGTTTGAAAGTTCTTCATGTTATTAGTGGCGGTGAAACGGGCGGGTCTCGAAAACACGTTGTTACGCTGTTATCGAAATTTCCAAAAGAAACGGCGACCCTCGTTGTCTTTCAGGAAGGCCCGTTGGCGAAAGAAGCGCGGGAACATAACATCGATGTCCATCTTCTTTCACAAACGTCCCGTTATGATTTGTCTATCTTAAACAGGCTCGTCGAGTTTATTAAAAAGGGCGGCTATGATCTGTTACATACGCATGGTCCAAGAGCCAACTTATACGGTGCGTTAATCAAAAATAAAATCGGGATTCCTTGGATAACAACCATTCATAGTGACCCGCGGCTTGATTTTATGAAGTCTGGAATAAAAGGCTTCCTTTTTACCAAGCTGAATCTTTGGGCTTTAAAAAAAATCGATTATTTTTTTGCCGTGTCAGAACGGTTTAAAGAGAATCTCGTTGCTCTTGGCATTCCTAAAGAACAGGTGAAAACGATTTACAATGGAATTGATTTTTGCCAATTCCCTTCTGAACATGCCTTAAAACGGCTTGATATTGGTGTGAATGAAGACGATTTTGTTATTGCCATGGTGGCAAGATTGCATCCGATTAAAGGGCATATGCTTGTGTTTGAAGCAATCAAAGCGTTAAACCGCCCTGATATGAAGCTGTTAGTGGTTGGAAACGGTCCCCTTGAGCAAGAATTGGAAAGCAAAGTAGCCGAGCTTCAATTGGAAGATCAAGTAAAATTTCTTGGATTCCGTCAGGATGTCGATGCCATTTATTCGTTATCGGATGTCGCGCTCATGGCTTCTTACAGCGAAAGCTTTCCTTTAGCTTTGCTTGAAGCAGCGAATCAACACATTCCTGTTATTTCAACCGATGTCGGCGGAGTCAGCCAATTAATTGCAGATGACCATATGGGCTGGATTGTCCCGGTCGGCGATAGCAAGGCGCTTGCCGATGCAATCGAGCAAGCATATGAAAAAAAGCAAAGTCAAGAGTTGAAAAAGATGGGACAGGCTTTATACCAATACGCTTCCACTCATTTTTCATTGGATCGTTTGTACGAAGAAACAGTTGCAACTTATGAATATGTACTGGAAATAAAAAAATAAAAAACAACCCTTGTTTACGTGAAAACTCTTATGGTAATCTACCACATGTAAACTTGCAACTTTTTTTAAAAGGAGTTTAAATCATGCGTTTACAGAATAATTTGACCTATTACGCTGTGATTTTGTCATTGTTTTTCGTTCCGCTTGTTGCCTATAAAACTTATATCGGTCCCTTGCCACTATCGATTGAGGTTGTGACGATTCCTCTTTTAACTGTTGCGGCTGTAAGCGACTATTTGCGAAAGAGAATTACGCTGAACGATTTAAACATGAAGCCGATGCTGGCTGCCTTCCTTTTGTTTTTCGTGATTGGAGCCATTTCTCTTGTTAAGGCAGTGAGCCTCGCTCCAGGAATGATGGAGCTCGCCCGCTATCTTTCCTATGTTGTATTGTTTACGATTGTCGTAAAAGTCAAATTTACTCGTGAACAATATCTCAACTTTGCTAAAGTATTTGGCGCCTCTGTCGCCATTGTCGGCATTTACGGCGTTGTGCAATATATTTTTGGAATTTCTCTCAACACAGCAGGTTTATATGCATTAAAAGAGGCAAAGGGACGTGTAGACTCAACATTAATTAACCCGAACTATTATGCTTCGTTTTTAAACTTGGTTATTCCAACATTAGTATTGTTAGCGGTCGTTTATTTTAAAGACAAAAAAGCACAATTATTGATGTTCGCGTTCTATGGAATTTATGTCGTTAACTTAATTTTGACGTATACGAGAGCAGCTTGGGTGACAATGGCCTGCGGTTTCATTTTAATGGTAATGCTTATTCCGAAAGATTTCATTAAAAATGCTTTGCGGCCGCATATTTTGCTTTCATTTGTCGCTCTTATGACCATCGTCTACTTTATGCCAGATGTTCAGTCTCGGACATCTTCAGCGATTTATGCGATGGAAAAGCTGGTAGTCAGCAATCTTCCGTTCCATGTTGCTAGCGGTGACAACTCACAAGAAGAAGATCAGGGCGGATTATTTGAGGATGAACAGGATGAAGACGAAGAGGAAAACGCGCAAGATGCAGCAACGACGAATCGCGCCGTTGTCTCCCGTGTAACGCTATGGAAAACCGGCTGGGTGATGTTAAAAGAAAACCCAGTGCTTGGTGTTGGTATGGGGAATTACCTCGTCAGATATAAAGAATATGTAACGAAATATCCGGAGTTGTATATTGGACACGACCAGTACTCCGTCCATAACTCCTATTTAAAAGTTGGTGCTGAAACAGGCTTCATCGGTCTTGCGGCGTTTCTTCTTGTTTACATTGTCTATTATCTATACATTATCCGCTTGTACTTTGCTGCGCAAAACCGCTTAAGCAAGGTGCTCGCTATCGGCCTGATTGTCGGCAGCTTGACGTTTATGGTGCAAAATTTATCTAACAATCTCATTTTTATTCCACAGCTAAATACGGTCTTCTGGCTTGTATCTGGCTTAGTCATCGCTTTCTTACACCAAAACCAAGAACAATCTATCAGCATGCGGTAAATGAACCGCATGCTTTTTTGTTTTTATGTAGTTACAAAAAATTTAAATGTGAAACCTTTGCTTACATTGGATCGTTTAATGATATAGAAGCAGAGGGTTTATTCTCTAATATGAAATAGTGGATTTGTAGAAATTAAATAATTTGATTTATTTTGATTTGTTTATATAATAAAAAAGTGATAATTATTTACTATAGAGGGAAATAAGTGTTTATCAACCTAAAAAATGTTTTATTTGTATAAAAACACTTAGTTCACGAGAATTTTGTAAAAAATAGTTGAAAAATCCTGCGGTTTTGATAGAATAGAAGACGAGCTTGGGAGTTCTAATTATTTCTATTGCAGGGGAATATTCTACAATTTGTTATAAATGCTTTTATGAGTCATTTTATGGAATCTTTATGGAGGACCCAACATACATACTATTTTGGGGAGTTTTTTACGTCTTTTGTCCTAAAAAGATTTTCATGAAAATGATTCATAGATAGGGACTTCTACTCAACTCCTAATCTCAGTTAATTGATCGATGGTACTTTGATACCCTCGATTTATTATATTATTATAGAAATTTAGAAATATATACAAAACGGGGAGGAAAACTTACATGGCTTATCAACCTAAGTCTTATCGCAAATTCGTTGCTACTACAGCAACAGCTGCCGTTGTAGCATCTGCTTTAGCTCCTGTAGCATCTGCTGCAAGCTTCACAGATGTACCGGCTTCTTACCAAACAGAAGTTGATTTCATCGTTTCTCAAGGTATCGCAAGCGGTATCAGCGAAACAAAATTCGGTACTGATCTTTCAATCAAACGCGCTGACGCTGCAGTTATGATCGCACGTGCGCTTAAACTTGACACAGCTTCTGCTCCAGACGCTGGTTTCACAGATGTTCCTGAGCGTGCAAAAGGTGCAGTTAATGCGCTTAAAGCAGCTGGAATCATCAACGGTAAAACTGCAACTACATTCGGTTCTGACGAGCCAATGACTCGCGCGGAAATGGCAAAAGTTATCGCGCTTGCGTTCAAATTAGAAGCAGGCAACACTACTTTACCATTCACTGACGTAAGCAAAACATTCGAAACTTACGTAAAAGCACTTTACGCAAACAACATCACTCAAGGTGTATCTGCTACTGAATTCGGTTCTAACAAAGAAATCAAACGCGGTGACTTCGCGAAGTTCTTATACAGAGCGATGAACCTTCAACCAGCAGAAGCTAAAGTTGTAAGTGTAAGTGCGATTAACTCTAAAAGCCTAAAAGTTGAATTCAACAAAGCTGTTGATCCTGCAAAAGCTAAGTTCGAAGTGAAAAAAGCAGGTATTACTGTCAACGTTTCTAAAGTTACTTTTGCTGATGACAACAAATCTGCTACACTAGAACTTTCAACAAAATTAACAAAAGGTGAATATACAGTTAATGTAACAGGTGTTGCGGACGAAGTTCTTACAAAATCTGCTCAAGTAGAAGATGAAAAGGTAGCATCTATTGAAATTCTATCTGACGTGGCAGTTGTAGATAACACTACATCTCCTACACAAGCAACAGTTGCTTACCAAGTGAAGAACCAATATGGTGAAGATATCACAAAAACAACTTCTCTAACTACAAATGATCCAGCACGTATTACTGCTGCTAATGGGGTCGTTACTATTACTTTAGCAAGTGGTGCTAAAGTTGGAGATAAACTTCCATTAACTCTTATTCACGTCGACAGTGCAACAACAGCAAGTCAAGTAGTTACGTTATCTGCAGCATCGACAGTTTCTGATGTAGCGATATCTGGAATTTACAACAAAGATGGTAAACAATTAAATGAAGATTCTGATCTCTCAACTGATAGTTTCTATTTACTTGTTGATTTAAAAGATCAATACGGCAATACAATCACAAACGAAAGCCTTGCTGAGGCTGGTCTCATCAAAGCTCAATCTAATCCTACTGTTGTCGGAACTGCTGGTTCTGGAAATAATGTTGATTTAACTACATTAACTATTGATGGAAAACAAAGATTAGGATTAAAACTTACGGGACCGGTTCAAGCTGGAGAAAATCAAGTAACTTTAATTTCAGCTACTTCAGGTAAAAGTGCAACATATAAAATTAATGTTGCTGAAACAACTAGAACGGATGCAGTTACTTTATCTGCACCAGCAATTGCTGTAGCGGGTGAAGATATCTTTGTACCAGCAACTGTTCTTGATAAAGATGGAAAAGCTATTACAGATACGAAAGTATTGAATGATGCTACTAAAGGTGTTAAAGTTTCTTATAATGGTAGCCCAATTTCAAATGCTTTCGTAATAAAAGACAATAATGTTTATGTGAAAATTCCTGCTACAAGTGTAACTACTGACGGTGTTTTCCCACTCGTTGCTCAATCTTCAACTTACAAAGTAGCAACATTAACGTTAAATGTTAAGAAAGCTGCAGAGCCTACAGTTATTCGTGGATTAAAATCTACTGTAAGCTCAACATTAAAAGCTGGTACTAATAAACAAATAGATGTAAGTGATTTAGTGATTGAAGACCAATACGGACGTGTAATGGATTCTGCAAAAGTAAAAGCTGGTTTAACTGGCGGTAAGAAAATCGTTGTAAAAGACGTAGATACTAACTCTAATGTAGTGACATTTGTAGGCGATATTACTTCATCTACTACTGCAACTCTGACTGCAGGAAGTACTAACGGAACCGAAAAATTACAATTTGTACTTAACGATGGTACAAAGGATATTCTAAGCAGCACTGCTGAAGTAACATTCCGAGTAACGGATGGATCTGAATATGTTTCATATCAAATGGATGATATTGGAACTGTTTACGATGAAGCTGGAGCTTCAAAATCTGATAACAATGCTTACGACAAAGAAATTAAAGTATACGGTGTACTTGCTGATGGAAGTAAAGTTCAGCTTGATCCGACAGAATACACTGTAAAATCTTCTCTAGCTGACTTAGCTACTGATGCAGCTGATGGAGTAATTGATACTGTAAATGGTGGAACACCTTATTCACCAACTTACCCATCGAATCCTGCAGCAGATGTCAAAGAAGAAACATTAACAGTAACAATTAATGCAACTGGTCAAGAATTTACTAAAACTATTACATTCTCAAAGGTTGCTCCTAAAGCAACTGCAGTGAAAGTAGTAGACACTACTGATGTCAAAGATGATGCTCTAACAAGCATCACATATAAACCATCTGTTGATAGCGACGCTACTTTCTCGATTGCTGATTTAACTACAGGTTCTTCTACAGGTTATAACCTAGTGGTGACTGACCAATATGGTGTATCTGTAGTAGCAACTTCTACTGGAGTTACATTCCCAGATACAACGGCTGTCGTAGCTCCAACATTAACAATTGTTCCAGTAAAAGGATCAATTAAAATTACAGATAATGGTCTTGCAACAGCTACAGTTGATAAAACATCAGTTCAAGCTGGAGAAGAGTTTGATGTAACTATCAACGCTGGTGGATCTAAAACAACTGTAAGAGTAGTGGCTGAGTAAAGACATATAGCTAGATGCTTGTCATCTCTTCAATAGGTGCCTGTCACCGCTTGAAGATTATCAAAATATGTCGAAAAGCTCTGCGGAGAGAAATCTCTGCGGGGCTTTTTTGTGTGTGTTTTTGATATGTGTGACATCTATATTTTTTAAATTAATGAATACAACGTTCGTGATTACGAACTAGAATTAAATTGATTGCTTGTTAGAAATATAGAGGAGGTAGAACGATGTCTGAAGAAAAAAAGGAAAAAGAGAAAAAAATCGGTTGTTTTGGTTGTGGTTGTTTGATTTTTATATTACTCATTCTCTTGGGGAGTTGTACAGCTTTATTTGGAGACAGTGATGGTGGCGGAGGTAACGATGATAAGGATGATAAGAAAAAAATGGTGACAGTGGAAGAAAAGGAAAAAGCGGCGTCAACCAAAAACAAAGAGAATGAAAAAACACCAGTACCTTTACAAGAAACTAACGAAGAATCTAATATACAGCCAAAGACGTCACCACAATCACAATCCAAATCGTCACCAGCACCACAGCCGAAATCTCAACCTAAGCCTGAACCGCAGCAACAACCTAAACAAGCTTGCTTAAATATTAAAGGGAACATTTCAAGTTCGGGTGAAAAAATTTACCACTTGCCGGGAGGACAATTTTACGATAGTACGGAACCAGAAGAAATTTTCTGTACAGAGCAAGAAGCAATCGCTGCTGGCTATAGAAAATCTAAACGTTAAGGATGGCCGTTCCTGTTACGCTTCGAAATATGCCGAAAAGCTCTGCGGAGAGGAATCTCTGCGGGGCTTTTCTTTTTGCTCAAATCGTATCAACCTTGATTTCACATATATTATGATTTTGAACCTATAGTCATAAAGCCTCAATTCCTTTCGGGGAATTGGGGCTATTTTTGTTTTAGGAGGGAAAAGGATGAGCAAGTATCAAACCAACAACCACCAGCAGCTAGAGTTGCTAGAAAGAGAGGTGTCCATTCATGCAGCCAGCGAAGCGCGTCAACATCGGGAGTCTAGCGTGCTGTACAAGGAGCGGCAAATCAAATCTCTGGAAGATGCGTACAAGCTGCTGAAGCCGTTTCTTGTGGAAGCCGACTGTGAGAAGTTTGTCGTTGTCTGCCTTGATACGAAAAACCAGCCCGTAGGCAGTCTCAATTCAAGCATCGTGCATCCGAGGGTGATGATAAAGGCTGCCTCGGCTTCTGTCATTGTAGACCATAATCATCCTAGCGGTCATTGTGAGTCGTCGAGGGAGGACATTGAAGTAACGAAACGGTTAGTAGAGGCAGGAAGAATCGTTGGAATTGATGTGCTGGGCTATTTGATTGTTTGTCCTGATGGATATTGTCGTTTAAAGAAAAAAGATACATATAAAAATGTAAATTTCGCAAAATAGATAAAAGAAGGGGAAATAGAAATTTTCTTTTGAGTGTGTTTCTGTTACATTTGAAAAATACTTTAAGGAAGAATGTTCCGAAATCAAGCGGTTTATTCTCCTTATTTTTATCTTTTCCTAATTAGGCTTTCTCCTATTTTTTTACCTAAAATTAACATATCATCAATATCCCTATAATGTAAATTTTGTAATATTTTACATAACTTGATACAAGGAGGGAAGTTGAAAATGCCCCATTCTAGATCGACTCTGGCAAAAGTTATCGCCGCTTGTCTTAGCTTTGCCACAATTTTTTCACCATCTCTGTCTGTTGTGGCGGCAAAATCGACAGAAATTCCAGCACTCCAGCAAACTAGTCCCACTGACAGTCCAACATCACCGCAAGCAGAGCCTGCTAACACCACGACATTGCAGCTTGTACATACTCCTGTTACGACCATCAGCCATCAGCAAGATTTAGTCATTCGTACGAAAGTGGAAAATGGCAGCGAGAATACGACTGTTACCCTTTTTTATCAAACTTCACCGGATTTAGAGTGGAAGTCAAAGCCTTTGACAAAAGGAGAGAATTTCGAGTATTCAGGTACGATTTCCGCTAATGAGTATGTTGGAAAGCAATTATCTTATTACATCGAGGCAAAAGACGGACAGCAAACAACCTACTACCCAGCTAACAAGGAAGAACCAATTCAAGTAACGGTACAAGTGGAAGGAAATGATGACCCGCAGAAAAATCCGAAATTGCTCATTACGGAGATCGTTCCTAATTCACCGAACATAGGAAAAAGCGATGGATACGAGTTTATCGAGATTTACAATAACAGCAATCAACCCATCTCACTGCAAGACTATCAAATGATTTACCGCTATCCCGCGTCTGATCATAAAGAAGATGTCATTTGGAAGTTTGACGACAACAAGACTATTCCAGCCCAGTCCTCATTTGTTGTTTGGATTAAAAATGAATCGAATGAAGAAAAAACAATTGAAGATTTCAACCATATTTATAACTCCGCTGTCAGCGAAGATAGGGTGACGACCATTCACTCGGATGGGATGGCAAATACATCCGAAAGAACGATTATGATCGCTGATTCATTCAATCACGAGATTTCATCGGTACGTTATGTAAAAGAAGATGTTATCGAAAACAAAGGGATTCAATATAAGGTCGTCAATCATCAACCACAGCTTGTCCATATCGGCCTGAGCCATCCAGCAAATCCAGGGAAAATACTCGAAGGACAAGTACCTGATGAACCTGTTCAAGTGAATCAAGATACTCAACCTCCAGTTATTACGCATACACCCGTAACGGAAGGAAAATGGCAGGAAGATATTCAGATTGAAGCGAACGTGATGGATAATGAGAAAGTCGTTAGTGTTGTCTTATCTTATCGTTTTCAAGAAAATGGCGAATATAAGTCCATTCCAATGAAACTAACCAATGCAGAAACAAATAGGTATTCAGCGATTATTCCAAAAGAAAGTATTTTAACCAATGAAGTATTTTATAAAATTGAAGCATTTGACGGAACGAAAAAAGCGGAAACGACAGAACAGAAAATTACCATTGACAGCGGGGCATTTGATGCGCAAAAATTGCCGCCGTTATTCATTACGGAGCTTGTTCCAGATTCAACGAATGTCAATGGACTTGATGGTTACGAATTTATTGAGATTTATAACAACTCCTCAAAAGACATTCATTTAAAAGACTATAAGCTTCACTACCGTTATCCAATGGATGGCCCTGAAGCGGATTTAGTATGGGGAGCGGAAAAAGAAGATATCATCTTGCCGGCAGGAAAAACGATGGTGTTTTGGATTATCAATCAAGGGAATAAAGATAAAACCGTTGCCGATTTTAATAAACATTATGGCACTCAATTAGTCGAAAATGAAAGCATTGTGAAAATTTACTCCAATGGCATGTCCAATGCGAACTATAACGGCATTGCGATTGCGACGAATACGGGTCATGATGTTGCGGTTGCTTATTATAACGATGAACCGAACGTAAAAGACACCGCGGCGGATAAAGGAATTTTATATACGTTTCCAAGAGACGGTTCTCTTATGATGAAAAAATACAGCAGCGCCAAAGAACAGGCAACGCCGGGACAAGTCGCATCGGTACAAGTGCCTCATCAACCTGTTACCATTCCAGAAGACAATGAAGAGCCGGAATTTGAAGATTTAACAACGCAAAAGCAAGTATCAGAATACGAAAATATCCAGATATTGTTTGACGTAAAAGATGATCAACAAGTCAAAACCGTCCGTCTTTTTTACAAACATAATGAAGCGGCAGAATATAAAGCTGTAGATCTGCTTCAGGACTTTAACGACGAATTATATCATTATACGATTTACTCGCCGGAACTAATCGGAAAGGCATTTATTGAATATTACTTAGTCATTTCAGATGGAACGAATGATGTAACAACGGAAAAACAAAAAATCGCTATTATCCAGGAAGAGAAGAAGCAAGGAGTCAGACTGAATGTAACGGACAAAACCATTTTGAATAAAACCGCAATCATTAAAGCCAGTTCAGATGATATCACAAGCACAATGATTGAAATGGATTCAAAAGATGTCACTGCCGAAACAAAACCGGCTCTAGAAGATCAAGCTTATTTTGCGGTAGATGTGAAGAAAACCAATCTTTATTTTAAAAATGGAATCACAATCGGAGACGAAGTATTGCTTATCTTTGATGATACGATCAATCAATATGTTACTTTAACCGTGCCAATTGATCCAAAGCACTTTGAGAAAGGCAAAGGAACGACGATTTCCGTTCGTTCAGGTACAAAAGTCTCTCCATTTGATCAAGAGTCAGAAGAAAACCGTGATGATTTTTATATTAAAAATGCCAGATTAGTATTGAAAGACGGCACGGTTCTTTATGATTCCAACTATACAGATCCTGAAAAAGAAATTTCTGTAGGGGATGGAGCGTCATCGCAGGAAACGGTCGATTTTACTTTTACCATCCCTGATGAAAAGTACAATGCCAAAGCGTATGTGTGGGATACGACGAAAGCAGCGGAAGGGACTCATGTTATCAAAGCAACGGACGGAAAGAACACGGTAACTGCCAAAGTAAAAGTGGATAACACTGTTCCAGTGATGATTCCTTCGATTGAAGAAGGAAAAGAGTATAAAGGGGAATTTACGATTGATGCAGAGACGAAGGATGAAATCGCTGGAGTAAGTAAAGTGGAAGCCACTTTAGACGGCAAACCAATCACCTTGCCATTTGCGACGTCATCCGCTGAATTATCCAAAGGGGAACATACGTTAATTTTGAAAGCGGTCGACCATGTCGGGAACTCTGCATCTAAAACGGTCACATTTTCTACGGTGGAGGAGCATTCTTTCAGCCCTGAAGTCATTTCACCTAAAAATCAAGAAGAAAATGTATCGACATCGCCTAAATTAAAGGTGAAAGTTTCTGACCCTACGAGAGATGATTTACATGTGACATTCTTCAAAGGGTATCAATACGAGCCAGGGGAAAAGGAAAACTTGTCCATTTATCAAAACAACGTTGACCGTGAACCGCCTAAAGAGATGATTCCTCACGGAGAGACAGCATTAACGAATGAAGAACGAAAAAAATTAGAAAAAGCAGACTCTCAATATGTGACAACGAAATCCATAACGAAGTTTCCGTATCAACGTTTTCAAGTAAAATTAGATCAAGAAATCGATGCGAATGATGAAATCGAATTAAATTGGGAGGGGAAATCCCTTTTAGGCCGAAAAGTAACGATGTATGTCTGGAATTACACGGAAAACCAATGGGAAGCGGTGAGCTGGAAAGTAGCCGAAAACAATGAAAACTTTACATTGCGTGGAACGGTGAAAGGGGCAGATTATATAAAAGGCCAAACTGTGCAAGTCATCGTGCAGGATGAAACGGCTGCAACTACCCAATTTGATTACACCTTTGTCTGGATGTCTGACACGCAATATTATTCGAAAAGTTATCCGCATATTTTTAAGCGAATGACAGAGTGGATCGCGGCAAAGCAACAAGAGTTAAACATTAAATATGTTTTCCATACGGGTGACATAGTCGATGCCGCGGCAGACGAAATACAGTGGCACAACGCAAATGACGCGATGAGCGTTCTTGACAAGCAAAACATCCCATACGGCGTGTTGGCTGGAAATCATGATGTTGGTCATAAAACAGGCGACTATAACCAATACAGCAAATACTTTGGCGAACAACGTTTTAAAGGAAAAGACTATTACGGAGAATCGTATAAAAACAATCGCGGGCATTACGATCTGATAAGCGTAAACGGAAACGATTTCATTATGATTTACATGGGATGGGGTGTTAGTGACGACGATATTGCTTGGATGAATCAAGTGCTTGCGAAATATCCTGACCGAATGGCGATTTTGAATTTCCATGAATATTTGCTTGTCTCAGGAAACCGCAGCCCGATTGGCAATAAAATTTATGAGGAAGTTGTTGTACCGAATAAAAACGTAATTGCAGTGCTTTGTGGACATTATCATGACAGCGAAACATTAATTGATGAAATCGATGATAACAAAGACGGCACGCCGGACCGCAAAGTATATCAAATGCTCGCTAACTACCAGGGCGGACCTGAAGGCGGACAGGGATTTATGCGGCTATTTCACGTAAGTCCTGTTGAAAACAAAATTTATGTCAAAACATACTCCCCATACTTAAACCGATACAACTATTATGATAGTGCCACATACCCTGGAAAAGACGAATTTGTCATTGATTTAAATTTGCAACCACGAGAAAAAGTAGTAGCGACAGACAAATTTGAAGTAAATGTTTTTACAGATGAAAAAATTGGCGTAGCAGCTAAAGTGAGAGACAATGAAACAGCTGAGGTTGAATGGAAGAATCTATCGGCGGAAAAAGAGTATGGATGGTATGTTATTGCGCGTGATGATTTTAAGGGAACATCCCGTTCAACTATTTGGACTTTCATAACCAGGAAACAGACGGCTAATCCAGGAACTGGCGGGAACGGCGGGACAACAACGCCAATACCGGAACAGCCTGAAGGAGAGGTTATAAACGTTACGGAAGAAATGGTCAAAGAAACGGACCAGGATTGGAAGATTGATTTAACAAAATCGAACCAAACCGCCAATATGACTGTTTCGCTCGCAAAAGATATCGCTGACAAAATGGCCAATAGTAATAAACCTTTAACTCTTGTTGTCAATACCCATTATACAGTTTCGCTGTCTCCGGGGAATGTAAAATATATAAATGGAAAATCAGGCTCCGGTATAAACATACGTTTAAAAGAACGAAAGCAGCAAGACTTTGAACAACCTCCTGTTCAACAAATAAAGTCTACGATTTTAGATGTGACAATTACGAATGACCAAAAAGAAGCAATCAGCCAATTCCCTGAACCGATTGAGCTCTACTTAAAGGTTCAAAAGCCGGTTCAAAAAGATAAGACAACAGGCGCGTATTACAATGAAGAACTTAAAAAATGGGAATATGCAGGAGGACAATTGAGAGGCGATTATTGGGTTATTCCAACAGAACATTTATCCACTTTTGCTGTCATTTTTAACGATAAAACATTTAAAGATATTCATCAACATTGGGCGAAGAGAGAGATTGAATCGCTCGCTTCAAAATGGGTGATTCATGGAAAAACGGACGATACATTTGCGCCAGAGCAAAAATTGACAAGAGCGGAATTTGCTGTGTTGCTTGTAAGAGCGATGCAAATACGCACAGAAGAGTATAAAGGGATTTTTAAGGATGTTCCAATGGAAAAAGCATGGGCTGCTCAATCAATAGAAGCTGCATACCGCGCGGGAATCGTTTACGGAGCGAAAGATGGCTCCTTTCATCCGGATGCGAATATCACTCGAGAGCAGATGGCAGCGATGATGATACGTGCGATTGAATATAAAAATGAAAAACTGTTACAATCCCTTCCATTAAATAAGAAATTTAATGATATGAAACAAATCAATGATTATGCTAAAAAAGCCGTTTTACAAGCAGCCGAGCTTGGAATTATTTTCGGTCGCTCCAACGGCAACTTCGAACCAAAGAAACAAACAACACGCGCCGAAACAGCCGTCATGCTCTACCGCATGCTAAACGTGTTGGGGTCTGACCCCCAACACGTTAAAGTGTTAAAGTAAGAGGTTGATCCATCAGTGTCTGACCTCACGCACCATATATGGTAGTTGTGGGGTCTGACACTTCGAACGGACAATTTACAGGAAAATATGATTCTCCGTATCATGGAGACTACGAAATGGAACCGGAAATGACGGTTTCAACGGATGGTAAGTACATTTTTAATCATGCAGGAACCATCTTCCGTGCAACGACTTTAAAAAGTACAAACATGACATATGTAACAACGATTGATCCATTTTCAGCCATTGCATTCGATCCGGCACAAGGCGTATTTTATACGAGTGACGCTGACTTCGTTACTATGTACGATAGCACATCGTTTGAAATTCTTAATAGCTGGTTTGTGGACGGATACGTCGATAAGTTGTTTGTACGTAACGGAAAGGTCATCATGTTGACAACAGAAATGCCTTACGAAAACGACGTAGAAGTTCAATCGGTTCAAATTTTTGATCCGAATGAGAATGAGTAAAAGGATCATTGATAGAAAAATGGTGCTGACCTAAAACAATGGGTCAGCACCATTTTTAGAAGGGGATTGCTCAGTATATGTCCCATTTAGTTTTTTAATAAAATCATCCATGGAATGTCTAGGCCCGATTCCTTGTCTTTTAAGCAGAAATGGATCATCGCCTATTTTTACATTTCCTGTTTCTGTAGTAAATGCCATGGTAATTCCGACCGATTTAGCTGCTTGAATCGTTTTTTCATCATATTGTCCCCACGGATATGCTAAATATTTAACATTTTCTGCTCCCTTATGATGTTTTCCGATCACTTGTTGTCCTTGCATGAAATCTGCTTGAATTTCCTCAAATGACTTCTCAATTAGAAAAGGTACATTTGTTTCTCTGTTTCTAAGATGCATGTTATATGTATGATGTTGAAAGTCAAATACATCACTCGTGTTTTTCATGGTGATCGCGCTAAAATATTGCAAAGAGTCAGGGTCAAAGGGAGTTTCGGACAGTCTGATTCTTGAGACAATTAAAAATTGAGTGGCCTTCAATTTATACTTTTTGAGAATAGGATATGCATATTTGGTGCTGCTTAACAGCCCGTCATCAAATGTAATAACGGCAATTTTACCAACGAGGTTCGCTCGTTTATTTAAATAGTCTTCTAGCTCTTGCAGGTGAATCGTTCGATATTTTTGTTTGTGTAAATACTGCATTTGTTCTTCAAATGCATTTACCGAAATGACCATACTGTTGTTTTTAAACATTTTATTTTCTTCGTCTCTTAACATATGATGATACATCAGAACAGGAACGCCATAATCATCAATGACATTCTTTTTATGAATATAACCGCGGCGATTTCCAAAGTTAATTTCTAGCCAATTTCCATTAACAGAGACAATCGGGTACCTTATATTTGTATTGATAATAGCAAACCCTTTTTGGTTTGAAGAAATACTATTATATACAACCGTTTGTCTCGTTGTAATGACAGTTGATTGTGAGTTCTTTCGAGCGGTGTCATCGTTATCATGAACAGCCTGGTTTATCAACTCTACTTTATGATTCTTTTCTAAAAATGCTTGGTCATTTCCAAATTGAATATAATAATAGTTTTCGTCTTCATGAAGAAGTGGGAAAGTTTGTCCCGACAACAATGTTCCCACTCTCACTCGATCATCTGCAATAAAGTCATATATCGGCGTGTCTGTATAGACTTTTATATATTGGGTAGAAGCCCCATGGACTTTGTCCGCCAATATAAATAAACTAGCAAATAATATAAAAGGCAATAGCCGCTTTCTCAAAACCTTTCCCCCATTAATCTATCGATTCAACGAATTTCCTGAAATCTATCATTTAAAGAGTTTTTATATGTTTTATTTAGTAAAAAATCCGTTAAGGAATTGTTTCAGCATTTCCCGTTTTGACCCTTCTTTTATCATTTTCTTGTCGATTTGTTTCCAGTCAAGCGTTGTTATGACAGCCATTCCGTTATCCATCTGTTTTGTTGGATGTAAAACGATTCGTTCTTTTTCTTTGATTCCTTCAAGTATTTCTTGGTTTGTTCCCTGTTTCATTCCCAGCTTCACTTTTCGCTTTTCTAGTTGGCCATTTTGGATGACATAAACAAACGATTTCGTTCCTTCTTTCCATACGGCTTGATGTGGCACGGTAATGATGCCGTTTTTCTCTTTCGTAATAATCGTTACATCTACATGGTAGCCAAGGCGAAGCTGTTCTGCTTGTTCTTTGAGCTGTATGGTAAATGGATACTCGCTTTTTTGTTTAACGCTTGCTTCTTCAATAGGTAGTTTGCCGATGTCCATAATAGAGCCTGTTAATTTTTGATTTGGGAAGGTTCGCGGTGTGACAATGGCATTTTGTCCGACAGATAGCTTTTCGATTTCTTCTTCTGAAATTTTTCCTTTAATAACAGGTGGAATGGAAGCAATCGTAATGAGCGGTTTGGTTGTGTCATAACCGATTTCCTCAACAATGCCAGAAATTTCGCTTTTTACAACGAGTTGCTCACTTTTCTCCGTTACCGCCTTCAATTGCTGTTCGCATTCTTCTAATTCTAATTCCAGTAACGTTTGTTCATATTCTGTTTGTTTAATGCTTTGCTCTAGTTCTTGTAGTTCTTTATCTAATTGCTCTTTTTCAAGATTTTCAGATTGTAAGGAAGATTTCATTGTTTCGTAATGTTGAATATCAGCAGCTAGTTTTTCGATTTGTTCATCGATTCGTTGCTTTTTTAACTCTAATCGCTCTTTTTCATTGTCTAATTCCGTACTTTCATATTGTAAAAGAGGCGTGCCGACTTGCACTTCTTGCCCTTTTTTAACAAGGATTTGGTCAATTGGACCTAACTCTGGATTGTAATAAATTGATTGCCGGTCTGACGGTGCAGCCATCCCGACGGTTTTTACTGTTTCTTTCATATCTGTCTTTGTTGCTGAGCTGATTTGATTGACATAGACAGACTTTGGAATTTTGCTTTCTTTATAAAAAATGAAGTAAAGGTTTGTGCACACAACTATAACAATTGCGACAATAAGCAAATAAATCTTCCATCGTTTCAACGACATTCCCACCTTTAAGTGCGAAATAGGTTATAAAAGTTTTTCAAACGGAATATCAGTCAAGATTGCTGATAATAAAGCGAAAAAGACGTAGACGGCAATGACGGCTGTCATGATCGCGCGTTTTGGTTTTTCCGTTAATTGTTCAAGGGCAACCATTTGAATGAGCATTGCCCAGATAGAAAATAATGAAATGGAGCGGAGTAACGTCCATACAAAAGGACTGTCGGTTATGTATGGCCCCAAAACGCCAAGTGTAAACGGTGAAAATGTATCTTTTATTCCTAAAAATAATTGTAATGGGAAGAGAAGGATTTCTTCCAGCACATAAATGAGTAGAACGCTAGCGTGAATAGCTAATAGTTTCACAAAATTGACATCAAAAAGAAAGAAAAAAATCGCCGAAGAAAGGAATAGAAATAATAAAGGGATTATCAATCCACCTAACACATGACCGAGAGCAAAAAAGAACTGTGCAAGTACAAATTGCTCTTTTGTATACTGCTCCATTTTCCCTATTAGTTCTTCTGTTCCAATCCCGTAATAAGCACGAAGGAATGAAATGATAGCGCTCAAAAGTAAAACAAGAAGAATTTTTCCTGTTATATTTTTCACATATTCTGCTTCTTTAAGTTGAGAAAATTTTATTTTTGGTCGAAACATTCCCTTTAACAGCTCGACATGATATATCATTTTGCAAGCCTCCAGCATGCATAGTTTTATTGGGTAGACATAAACATATTGTAATGGATTTTTTGACAAATTTAAACAATATTTTTTGGGAAGTCCTGTTTATGTAAGAGGAAGAAATAAGGAGAGAAAAAAAAGCAAAAAAAAAGATAAGCCAGTTAAGGGAGTTGTAAACTGGCTTATCAACCTAAGGCTTATCGCAACTTTATTCTACAACATTCGACAAAATTTGTCGAGAAGTAATTTTTTACATTGATCGATTTTTTGCCTGAATGATAGAGATATCATTAGAAAATCAGTGAAATAGGGAGAAATAATCATGGTTACCAATTCGACAATTAACGACAAGGTTGGTTTCATTCTAATAAATAATACGGAGAATATGGGTTGCTTTAGGGGATAGACAGTAAAACTAGCATGAATGTTTTGTATGCTTCATAAGCAGTACGTCTGCAGGATCAAAGAACGAGGTTGTATAATCGGTTCATTCTATGTAAAGTCGTTCACATATCGTACCGAAACAGCATAATTGGAAATTTCAGCAAACAGAAATGTTCTTCATGATCACTTGGATTGGTTAATCGGAGAAAATCGACCTTTTTGTAAAAATGGTGAATAGTGAATATTTGTTTAATATAATGATATCCAAAGTTTGAAAAATATTCGTATTTAGGTAATTAATGATTAATAAAGGTTATTCATACAATTTATCTAATATTTTCATATTTTTACTTGTATAGGATACTAGTTGTGGTAGAATAAAAGTGAAGTCCATCTTCCGTTTTGTATTGAATATAGAGTAGAGTGCGATGGACGGGTTGATGCCGGGAAAGATATCTACAGTTTTGTAGATATCTTTTCTTTTTTTGTAAAAAATTAAAAAGGATGGCGAGAAGATTGTCGAATCTATTGGATTTTAATGGAAATATAAATATAATAATTTATTAGTTTGTAGTAACGAAAATAAGGGGGATATCCAAAATTATGAAATTACTTAGGAGAATATTCTTATTGTCGATCATAGTCGTTTGGATGCAGTCCATCGTTTCTTACCCTTTCGTGAAAGCAGCGCAGTATAAAGAACAAATAAAAATTTCACAAGGGGTGACATTGATCAAAGAACGAAAAGCTAGTTCGGGGAAAAATTATGCCTTTCATGTTCTAGATGTTCAGCTTTCTACACCCTATACGACAGTTGAGCTCGGGCTGCCTAATCCATTGACAAAATTAACAACTACATCATCGCTGGCGAAGCAGCATACATATTCGGGACACCGTGTCATCGGAGCGATCAATGGGTCGTTTTTCCATGTGGACAGTGGAGAGCCAGCCTATTTGCTTGCAAAAGATAATAAGATTATTAATTTAGGAGCTGTTTCCTACGATTCTAACGACTATATGCATACTCCCGCTGCTTTTGGCATTTCTAAAGACGGGAAGGCGATTGTCGATTCATTTCAGTTAGATATTAAACTTTCGCATCATGGAAAAACATACAAAATCGACTCATTTAATAAGGCGCGGGATGATAACGAAAGTATTTTGTATACATCAAGCTATCGATTTCCTAATACGAGAACGAATCCATATGGACTGGAAGTCGTTGTTGCCAATGTGACCAAGCGAATTGATGGAGAAGCAAAATTTGGCGAGAAAATTCAAGGAAAAGTCATATCCATTCGTCCGTATGGCCAGAAAAGCAGTGCAACGATTCCGAAGGACGGTTTTGTCATCTCCGCCCAAGGGGAAAAAGTGGAAGCTATTCGACAGCTATCCATCGGCGATCAGGTTGAATTAACCATTGATCTTAATAGCCAATGGAAAGATAGCAAATTTATGGTGGCAAGCGGTCCATTGCTTGTGCAAAAAGGAAAAGTGCAAATGACGATTGATGAAAGAAGCCCGCGTGCTTATGAACGTCATCCTCATTCGGCAGTTGCGATTGACCAAACGGGAACGCGCGTGTTTCTTGTTACAGTAGATGGCCGGAAAAGCGGCTACAGCAACGGAATGACTTTAAAAGAATTTGCACAGTATATCGTTCAGCTTGGTGGCTATCAAGCTATTAATTTGGATGGCGGCGGTTCTACAACGATGGTGGCTCGAAATCCTGGTAAAACGTTTGCGACCATTGTGAACTCACCGTCTGATGGAAGGGAAAGAGCGGTTTCTTCTATTTTAGAGGTAGTCAATACCGCTCCTTTAGGTGAGCCTTCTTATTTATCCGCTGCGCAAGCACAATCTGGAAAAATTGCTGTTGGCGGAAAAGTAGCTTACAAGCTTCATTATGTATTAGACCAATATTATAATCCGCTTTCGTTTTCCAATGATAAAATCACATTAGAAGTCATCGGAAATATTGGACGTGCGGAAGGAAACGTGTTTGTGGCCGAAAAGCCGGGAAGTGGATATGTGATTGTCAAATACGGAAAAGCGCAGCAAAAACTTCCGGTAACAGTGGTATCCAGCCCGCATCAGTTATCCGTTGAACCTAAGTCGCTTGTGATTGGCAAAGGAAAATCACAGAAAATCACAGTTAAAGCTTTAGACGAAAACGGCAAACCGTTCAATTTTGGGCCAGAGGCCGTGACATGGTCGGTTTCCGGCGGTGTTGGGAAGATGGATAAAAATGGTGTGTTTACAGCAGGAGAACGGGAAGGCAGCGGTTCCATCAAAGCGGTATTTGGAAACAAATCAGTAACGATTCCTGTTCAAGTAACGGACAAGCCGGTTGTTTTGGACTCCTTTGATTCTTTCGCTAATTGGAAAACGGAAAATATTCGGGCGAGCTCATCCATTAGCGCTGTCGGTAAAGAGGAAGCCCAAGAGGGAAAAGGAGCGGTTAAGCTCACATATAATTTTTCTCTTGGCAAGGCCGGAACGGCAGCTTCATATCTTGTTGCGAAAAAGCCGATTCATCTTGCCGGAAAGCCGGACTCGATTGGTCTTTGGGTATATGGAGATGGAAAAGGACATTGGCTCCGTGGGAAAGTACGTGACGGGAACGGCAAGGAAGTAACCATTGATTTCACAAAGGAAGGTGGACTCGATTGGTACGGGTGGAAATATGTTCAGGCGAAGCTTCCTGAAAATATCGCGCTTCCAATCCGTTTGGAAAAAATGTATGTCGCCGAGCCTGCCGCGGCTAAACAAGGAAAGGGCGTTTTATATTTTGATAAAGTTCAAGCTGTCTATAGCTCAAGCCACAAAGAGAAATATTTTGAATCTAACGCAAATGCAAAAAAAGTAGATAAAATGAAAACATGGACAGTAACGTTTAATATGCCGTTAAACCCTAAGACCGTGACAGCTAAAACGGTCTATGTCGAAGATCAATTCGGCAACCGTCAAGATATTTCCGTCCAGCTTGATCAAACAGAGAAAGTTGTGAAGGTTTACGCCCCAGGTTCAGCTTATAAAGAAGGAACCTTCTACCGTCTCGTCATTACAAAAGGGGTTGCTTCAAAGAAAGGCAAGGCACTTGTTAAAGACTATAAAACCATTTTCTTCGTTCAATAGTTTACCTATAAAAAAGAAGCTTGTTACCCATGAAGGTAACAGGCTTCTTTGTTTTTTCATCACCTAAAAAATCGGCGTTTAGCGACGTTTTTATTGTTGTTGGATTGGATACACTTTCCATTTACTTAAGTCCGGTGATGTTTTTTGTACTAACTCTTTTGGGAAAATGAATGTCCAAGGTTTTGTCGTATTCGCTTTGACTTCGAAATGGTCGAGCGTAAATCCACCGCGGGCAATGACCTCGCCGGAAGCGTCCTCTACTTGAAGAGGAAGCTGCTGAATCTGGATGTTTTGCTCGCTGCCGTTGCGAATGAAAACCGTTACGTGTAATTCGTGTTCCTCTGTCAGCTTTGCCTGCAAGCCAAGAAAGTTTACTTCACCTGGCTTTGGTGGTTCGAGCTGCGCAACAAGCTGACGCAATTTTTCTTTATCCTCATCGGAGAGACTTTGCTCCCAGCTCTCTTCTAAATCTAAACGATGCTGCGGCTTTAACTCGAAAGCAAGTTTCCAACCTTCATTCGGAATTTCATCGGTTTTTAGAATAGAATTTTCAAAGATAAAATGCCAAGGACGGCTGCTTTTTGCCGGAATCTCGCCAAGTTCCTCTAAATCAAATTGCTTTCGGGCGATGATTTTATTGTCCGGGCTTAACAATAAAAGCGTTGCTTTTTCCAGTTTGATAGGCTTGGACAAGCTGTGGCGCACAAAGGCCGATACAATCACATAATCCGTCTCTCTTGCTAAATCAATGCCGGACAGCGAAATTTGATTTGGTTTTAACGGCTTTAGTTCGTTATTTAAAAATCGCAGCACATATTGTTGCTCGAGAGGAAGATTCCATGACGGATGTAAGGAAAGCTCCGTCTCAATTTCCTCATCATTCGCCACATCTGTTTCGCTGACTAGTTCTTGGGCGGAAACAGCACTGTCTTCTCCGCTTTTTTTCTTTTTCTTAAAAAATGATAACAATGCAGACACCTCCTTATTCATTTGTATGGCTTTGCATGAATGGTCTGATTAGCTGAGAAAGATGAAAACTGATTTCTCTTTCAATTGTGTTGTACATCATTGTAAATAGTTCGAATCCTTCTTTTTGATACAGTCTCATCGGGTCTTCTTGCTGATAGTAACGCATGCCGATTCCTTCTTTTAAGCGTGTCATATTTTCTAAGTGTTTAATCCAATTTTGATCAATGGTGATCAGCATTACTTGTTTTAACGTTGTTTGCAGCTCTTCGTGTTCTTTCCAGTTTTCTAGATGATGGATATAGGAATCTAGTACACGATTTACTTGCTCTTTTACTTCGTCCATGTCTTCTAATGGACGTGTAAACGAGATTTGCTCCGGATACATAAGATTGCTTAGTTCTGCAGCAAGAGCCTCAAGATCCCATTCTTCCGGTATTTGTTCTTCTGAGCAATATTTTTCGATGAGTTGGTTACATGCTGATTGAATCATCGGAATGATGAGAGCAAGTCTATCATTCTCTTTTAATACTTTATCGCGAATGTGGTAGACTACGTTTCGTTGCTCATTTATAACGTCGTCTAGCTTTAAATTGTATTCTCTCATGGAGAAGTTCGCACCTTCGACAATTCGTTGTACTTTGTCGACAAATTCATGAATATCTTTGTTTAAGATCCGTCCAGTCTCATCGGTTTTCAATTTTTGTTTTAGCTTTTCTGTTTCTTCTTTGGCAAAGCGACGGAACATATCATCTTCAAGCGAAATGAAGAATTGACTGGAGCCTGGATCGCCTTGGCGCCCAGCTCGGCCTTTCAGCTGGTTATCGATTCTTCGGCTTTCATGGCGTTCTGTTCCTATTACATGAAGCCCGCCCAACTCTGCAACGCCTTCTCCTAAAATAATGTCCGTTCCGCGTCCGGCCATATTCGTCGCAATGGTAATGCGGCCGCGTTGTCCAGCTTGTGCGATTAATTCTGCTTCTTGCTCAACGGTTTTTGCATTCAACAATTCATATGGTAAGTTTTCTTGATCGAGATATTCGGCTAATTTTTCCGATTGAAGAATTGAAGTGGTGCCGATTAAAACCGGCTGCCCTTTTTCATGACGTTTTTTTACTTCTTTTACAACCGCTACGTATTTGTCATGTTTTGTTGCATATACGTTATCAGGCAGATCGACGCGTATTTTCGGTCTGTTGGTCGGAATAGAAATAACATCCATTCCATAGACATGCTGGAATTCTTTTTCTTCTGTTTTCGCGGTTCCTGTCATGCCTGATAAAATCGGATACATACGGAAGTAGTTTTGAATCGTAATCGAAGCTTGTGTTTTGTTTTCTTCCGTGATTTCCAGGCCTTCTTTGGCTTCAATTGCTTGATGAAGCCCGTCGCTTAATGTACGTCCTTCCATAATTCGGCCCGTAAACATGTCCACAAGCAACACTTTACCGTCACGGACGATGTAATCGACATCGCGCTTAAATATAACGTGCGCCCGTAAAGCTTGAATGACATAGTGGTAAAGAGTTTGATGTTGTAAATCGTAGAGATTGTCAACGCCAAACGCTTTTTCCACTTTTTCAATACCTGTATCCGTCAAGCTTGTCGCTTTTGTTTCCTCATCGTATGTGTAATCAACATCGCGTTGGAACCGTTTTGCCAAACGTGCTGCAATATAATGAAGCTCAGGGCTCGATTGCATTTTGCCTGCGATAATGAGTGGTGTTTTCGCTTCATCGATTAAAACACTGTCTATTTCGTCGATAATCGCGTAATGGTAAGGGCGCTGAACTTTATCAGAAAGCTGGTACACCATGTTATCGCGCAAATAATCGAATCCGAACTCCGTACCGATTCCATATGTAATATCAGCTTGATATGCTTGTCTCTTTTCTTCCGGGGACATCATTGGAAGATTGAGACCTACTGTAAGGCCAAGAAATTCGTGAATTTGACCAATTAAGTTTCTGTCGCGTTTGGCCAAATAGTCGTTGACGGTGATCACATGAACACCTTTTCCTTCAAGCGCCCGCAAGTAGCTTGGAAGCGAGGCGACAAGCGTTTTTCCTTCTCCAGTCGCCATTTCAGCGATATTTCCTTCCGCTAAGACAAGACCGCCAATGAGCTGTACGTCAAAATGGCGCATGCCAAGTATGCGTTTGGCAGCTTCCCTTACAACAGCGAACGCTTCTACTTTAATGTCATCGATTGACTTTCCTGAAGCTAACTGTTCTTTGAAATATACCGTTTTAGCTTGCAATTCTTGATCGGTTAGTTTTTCTATTTGAGGTTCAAGTGCATTGATTTGTTCAACAAGTTTTCTATATTTTTTTAATCGGCGTTCGTTCACGTCTCCTATTGTTTTCTTCAAAAGTGAAAGCATGCCTACTTACGCTCCTTATTCCAAATTCTAATATAGTATACCAAATTAGCCATAATTAAGAAATGTGAATAATTGGTATAATATTCTATTTGGAATGGCGGAAGCTTTAACAGGAAATAGGGGGATACGAAGCTTGTCTGAAAGCAAACAGGATTACCAGCGTTTCTTTTGCTTTTTCTTCATGGACGAATGAAGGAATTTACCCTCTTTTTTAGTGGACAAGTTGTCGAATGATATATATGACATAAATGACATTCTGTTACATTCTGTTACAAATTTTTAATAAAATAATTGTTTAAGAGTTTACATAGGTTGTGTTATAATCCACATTGTGGATGCAACTAGGCATTTTTCCTTCTTATTTTTGTCAATATTTTGCGTAATATACGGAATGATTTTTGTGAAGAAAAAAGCAACGAGTGGTTATGATAAAGTTAAGGAGGGTCTACATGGTTTATTTGACCTTATTGATCTGTTTCGTCACCTCCGTACTTGTAACACCGCTTGTCAAAAAGCTGGCGTTTAAAATTGGTGCGACGGATCGACCAAACCAACGAAAAGTACATCAGAAAATTATGCCGCGTTTAGGCGGTTTGGCTATATACATTGGTTTTATTGTCGGAATTTTGTTTTTAGATCCTGACAATGCTTATGAAATCCCGATTTTATTGGGAAGTGTAATCATTATTGTTACCGGGTTTTTAGACGACTTATTCGAACTTCCTGCAAAAGTTAAATTAGCAGGACAGTTATTAGCTGCTTCTGTTGTTGTGTTTGGCGGTGTACAAGTTGAGTACATCAACTTACCGTTTGGTTCTCAATTAGAATTTGGCTTTTTAAGCATTCCTTTAACTATTCTTTGGATTGTCGGGATTACGAATGCGATTAACTTAATCGACGGACTGGATGGTTTAGCTGCTGGGGTTTCTGCCATCGCATTGATTACGATGTCTTGGATGGCGATTTTAAAAGGCGATGTGTTCGTGACAAGCATGGGATTTATTTTGCTCGGCAGCATTTTAGGATTTTTGATTTACAATTTCCATCCGGCAAAAATCTTTATGGGAGATACAGGAGCGTTATTTTTGGGTTACATGATTTCGGTACTGTCCTTGCTGGGCTTTAAGAACGTAACAGCGATTTCGTTTATCGTTCCAGTCATTATTTTAGGAGTGCCGATTTCTGATACGTTCTTTGCGATTATTCGCCGGATTGTGAAGAAAAAACCATTGTCCGCTCCTGACAAGTCACATTTACATCACTGTCTTTTACGATTAGGGTATAGCCATCGACAAACCGTTTTAATCATTTACGGTATGAGTGCTGCATTCGGTGTTGCAGCGATCATCTTTTCGAGAGCCACCATGTGGGGATCTCTCCTTGTCATTGCAGTATTGCTCATAGCCATTGAGTTGATTGTTGAAAAGATTGGATTAGTGGACAAGAACTACCAGCCTCTCTTGAAGGTAGTTAGAGGCATTCGGTATGCATATGTAAAAAATCAGGTGAAATAAAAACAGCTCTTACCATTGTGTAAGAGCTGTTTTTTATGTGAAATGTAACCTGTTTTTGAACGAACAAAAATAGACGCCTCAAATGAAGCGTCTATTTTTTTATTGATGATCATTGTTTGCTTGCGCTTGCTGGGTATAATCGTTGCTTGTGTACGCTGTTCCGTCAAGATGATGTTTAAATACTTCCTTAACCTCTTCTAATGATTGTTCATCAAGACGATAAACATATGCGTCGCCTACATAGTCATCGGTACCTTTTAATGTGTAAGAATCAATGTTTAACTTTGATCCTGTTGTGGCATAACTAATAAGGGACATCATTTCATTAAACGTTAAATTTGTTTTCATATTTTTGCCGACTGCTTCGATGATATCGTCATACTTTGTAACTGCATGCATTGAGGCAGCTTTTTTCACAATGGCTTTAATAATTTCCTGTTGTCGTTTTCCACGTTCAATATCATTGTCTTTTTTACGGGTTCTGGCAAGCGCTAAAGCTTCCTCACCATTCAATGTTTGTACGCCTTTTTTCAAAACAATGGCATTGTGATGGTCCTCTGAATCCTTTTCAGAGATGTCATATGGCACCTCTACTTTAATGCCGCCTAAGGCGTCGACAACATCAATGAAAGCGTAAAAGTTCATTTTCACATAGTAGTCGATTTTAATATCAAACAGTTCTTCTACCGTTTCGACTGTGCCTTTTACACCGTCGTATACATGAGCGTGGTTAATTTTATCATAGCTTTCCTCAGAGGGAATATATACATAAGAGTCACGTGGGATGCTGACCATTTTCACTGATTCATCTTTTGGATTGAACGTTGCTAAAATAAGCGCATCCGTCCGTGTGGACTCATGAAATTTCCTTGATTCGCTGTCATCGACACCGATGAACAAAATAGAAAAGCTTTCTTCTTTTAAGTTTCGCTTTTCAGCATCAGGGCGGAATTCTTCATAAGACTTGTTCACAGCACTTTGGGCTTTATGCAATAGGTAATAAGCGTATGATGATCCTGCAAGAATAAAGAATAAAAATGTGAAAAATATCAATTTTATAATCCTTCTTCTTCTTTTTCTTTTCCTTTTTTGTATTTTAGGATAACGCTGATTGATCGACATAGTTTGTTCTCCTTTAAATTTCGTTAATTTCCTTTTCTAAATACACGGCCTCTCCCTCATAAATCTCCGCTTTTCCATTTGTCAATTCTGTCATCCACTCGATAAACGCTTGTTTTTGTCCTTCTTCGACATACGTTTCAATTTCGACGTTTTCGAGATAATGGATTTCTTTAATTTCGTAAACGGATGAGCGGAGTTCATTTTCTACTTTGCCTAGCCATGTGTAATCAATTTTTGTATGCATCACTCGCATTAAGCGTCGTTCAACAATTCCTGTTGTTTTTAATCCTTCTGAGACGGATTTGCTGTAAGCGCGCACGAGCCCTCCGGCACCGAGCTTAATTCCACCGAAATAACGGGTAACGACAACGACCGTGTCTTTTAAGCCTTTCTTTTTTAGGACTTCGAGCATAGGTACACCCGCTGTACCGCTCGGTTCGCCATCATCGTTTGCTTTTTGAATTTGGTCGTGTTCACCGATTAAATAAGCGGAACAATTGTGTGTGGCGTCCCAGTGTTTCTTTTTAATTTCTTGAATAAACTGAACCGCTTCTTCCTCTGTTGTTGCTCGTTGCACATAGCAGATAAATCGTGATTTCTCAATCACAATTTCATTTTCTCCATAGCCTTTAACTGTATAATATTTTTCCAACAAAGCGAATACACCTCGTTATCATTTGCTTAAAATCGATTGCGACAAAATGAGGAGAGAAGCACTTTTGAAACATAATTGTTACGAAAATATTACTATTAAGTAATAAAAAACATGTTATAATAAATTTGCGCTACAGTTGCTGAATTTTTGCATATATAATTGCTTTTTCTATTATAAATCGACATTTTTCTTCCTTCAAATAAAAATTTTTTTCGTTTAAAATTGGAAATTTAGAAGAATAAATGTCTGAAAAATTTGCCTGTTTGTACTATTGGTCATTTGTATGTAGAGCGATCAATAACTAATGAAACATATCTGCTTTGAGACCATTTTTGTATGAACGTATCAAACTTTAACTCCTTTTCCACCTCATCATGTGTCATAACGTGGAAAAATGTTACTTACATCGAGGCGAGGATGAAGATGTGTTCTAATAAACAGTTTGACGCTAAACAATTAGATAAAATTGTCGAAAAAATAATTGACACAGTTCACGACAGTAAAGACGAAATTTTTCAGATTGGCGAACAGTCACGGCAGGAGTATGAAAGGCTGCTTGATGAGTTGGCACAAACAAAGGAGCTTGTCAATAAAGTTATTCATGAAGGAGACAGATTAGAAGCGCAAAGCCGCTTGGCGCGGCAACGGCTTTCTGAGGTGAATCGCAATTTTACGCGCTATACGGAAGCGGAGATTCGGGATGCTTATGAAAAAGCGCATGACTTACATATGAAATTAACCATGATTCGTGAACAGGAGCGGCAGCTGCGTGCGCGCCGCGATGAGATTGAACGGCGTTTGATTCGCTTAAAGGAAACGATTGAGCGGGCGGAACACTTAATCAGCCAAATTACGGTTGTGTTGAACTATTTAAACAGCGATTTTCGGCAAATTGGTGAATTTATCGAAGGGGCAAGACAAAAGCAGGAGTTTGGCTTAAAGATTATCGAGGCGCAAGAGGAAGAACGAAAAAGACTATCGCGGGAAATTCATGATGGTCCTGCGCAAATGCTTGCTCATGTGATGATGCGTTCCGACTTATTGGAACGAATTTGCCGGGAGAGCGGACCAGATGCAACCATTCAAGAGCTGCGCGATTTTAAAAAAATGGTTCGTTCTGCATTATACGAAGTGCGGCGAATTATTTATGATTTAAGACCAATGGCACTTGATGATTTAGGTTTAATTCCTACACTAAGAAAATATTTACAAACGGTCGAAGAATATAATAAAGTAACAAAAATTTCCTTCTCTCATCTTGGACAAGAAAAACGACTGCCTCCTCGCTTTGAGGTAGCGATTTTTCGCTTGATTCAAGAATCTGTGCAAAATGCGTTAAAACATGCGGAACCGACAGAAATCCAGGTAAAAATCGAAATGAACAATCACTACATATTTATTATCGTGAAAGATAATGGAAAAGGATTTGATACAAGCGTAAAGAAGGAAAATGCGTTTGGTTTGATTGGAATGAAAGAACGTGTTGACTTGTTGGAGGGGAAATTGGAGATTCGCTCAAAAATTGGTGCCGGTACGGTTGTGGCGATTCAAATTCCATTAGACCTTTAAATCCGATTTAGGATAGAAGTAAAAAAGGAGGAACGTGACATGAAAACGCGCATCGTCATTATTGATGACCATCAATTGTTTCGTGAAGGTGTCAAACGAATTTTAGATTTTGAGAAAGATTTTGAAGTAGTAGCAGAAGGATCAGACGGAAGCGAAGTATTAAGCATTGTTGAACAGTATAAGCCGGATGTTGTCATCATGGATATTAATATGCCAAATATCAATGGAATTGAGGCGACACGCCAATTAATAAAGACATATCCTGATACAAAAGTGATTATCTTGTCTATTCATGATGATGAAAACTATGTGACACATGCTTTGCAAACAGGAGCGATGGGCTATTTATTAAAAGAAATGGATGCGGATGCATTAATTGAAGCGGTGAAAGTTGTGGCAGAGGGCGGCTCTTATCTGCATCCGAAAGTGACACACAATCTTGTAAAAGAGTATCGCCGCTTGGCGACAGAAGACCAAAATGGAGCTTTTAAAGACCAACAAAAACAAGAAGTTCGCTTGCCGCTTCATTTACTGACGCGCCGCGAATGTGAGGTATTGCAGCTTCTTGCTGATGGAAAAAGCAACCGCGGCATCGGTGAAGCATTATTTATTAGCGAAAAAACAGTGAAAAACCATGTCAGCAATATTTTGCAAAAAATGAATGTAAATGACCGTACGCAAGCGGTTGTTATGGCGATTAAAAACGGATGGGTGGAAGTTCGTTAAGAAGAGAAATCTTAGCGTTCGTTATGTTCCGCTTAAGGCAGTGGACAAAGAGGCTGATCCCCAAACAACGTGTCAGACCCCACAATACAATATATAGGACATCATATTGGATCGATGAACTATATATTGCGACATGCACGTGAGGTCAGACACTTATGGGTCAGCCCCTTTTTTATAATGAAATTTGTTCCATTTTCATATAGAATACTTATATAGAAACTAAGAATGAGGAAGGTACTTATGATGAAAACGGCAATTTTAACCGATAGTACGGCATACATTCCGCAAGATATTCGCGAAAAATTGCATATACATATGATTCCTCTTAGTGTTGTGTTCGGCAATGAAACATATCGGGAAGAAGTAGACATCCATGCCGATGAATTTTATGAGCAGGTGAAAAAGCATCATCAGCTTCCGACTACTTCTCAGCCTCCGCTTGGTTTGTTTGTAGAAACGTTCGAAAAATTATCGAAAGATTACGATGCGGTCATTAGCATTCATCTTTCAAGCGGAATTAGCGGCACCTATCAAGGGGCTGTTTCGGCTGCCAATATGGTAGAAGGAATCAAAGTGTATCCGTATGATTCCGAAATTAGCTGCATGGCGCAAGGTTTTTATGTCATGGAAGCAGCCAAGATGGCACTTGAAGGAAAAAGCCCTGAGGAAATTATCGCCCGCTTGGATGAAATGAAAAAGACGGTTCGCGCTTACTTCATGGTCGATGACTTATCGCACTTACAGCGGGGCGGCCGCCTCAGCGGTGCTCAAGCATTCATCGGAAGTTTGCTGCAAGTAAAGCCGCTTCTTCATTTCGTTGATAAAGTCATTGTGCCATTTGAGAAAATTCGCACGCGCAAAAAAGCGATCAAGCGCATTGAAGAATTGTTTGCTGAAGACGCAAGTACGGGTGTGCCGATGAAGGCAGTTGTTATTCATGCGAATCGCCTGGAAGAAGCGGAAGCTTGGAAAAATGAACTTGCGCAAACTTATCCGCATGTAGAGTTTATGATTAGTTATTTCGGGCCAGTCATCGGCACTCATTTAGGTGAAGGTGCGCTTGGACTTGGCTGGTATAAACTTTAATGTAGTCCAGAATGAAACGCCGTGCCAATGAGCGCGGCGTTATTTAGAAATGGTAAGGACCATAGAAAACAGTACGAAAAACTTCATTTCATTCAGGGAGGGCTGCTATGCGTTTTATCCTCGAAAATAACCGCCTCATCCCAGAGCCGCTGGCGAAAGTGCAGGGGAAAGAGGCAATGCCTATTAGCTGTTTTGAGCATCTTCCTTCTTTTCCTGTTCATCCTCACTTTTCTTTCTCCACTGAACTTCTCTCATTCCTTGAAGGAAAACAACTGCTTCTTGATGAACTTCCTTTTCCGATTGAATTAATTCATGCGCATTATGAACAAGGATATGTCATGTACAAAAAAGGCATTACGAAAACAACGAAAGGCTATCGCTGCGAACGGTGCGGCAATGAAGAAGCTCATTTATTCGCTTCGTTCTTCTGTTCTCGTTGCCAGCAACCATGCCCATATTGCCGCAAATGCATTACGATGGGAAGGGTGAGTGCCTGCACACCGCTCATTGTTTCATGCATACCGGTGAGAGGACAAATGTATGACGATGCATTACATTGGCACGGCACCCTTTCATCAGGGCAGCAATCGGCGGCTGAAGCGGTTGTACAAGCCATCGAGCATAACGACCAACTGCTTGTTTGGGCGGTGTGTGGAGCAGGGAAAACAGAAGTATTGTTTCCAGGAATCCATCGGGCGTTGCAGTTAGGAAAGCGGGTCTGCATCGCTACCCCAAGGACCGATGTGGTGCTAGAACTGGCTCCTCGCTTCAAACAAGTATTTCCTCACCTTCCTGTCATCGCCTTATATGGCGGCAGTGAAGACCGCGGCAAAACAGCACCGCTTGTGATTTCTACGACACATCAACTGCTTCGATTTTACAAAGCGTTTGATGTGATGATCATTGATGAAGTTGATGCGTTTCCGTATTCAGTCGAGCCGATGTTACAGTATGCCGCGGAAAAAGCAAGAAAAGAGCCGTCCTCTGTTATTTATTTAACAGCCACACCGAATCGCCAGTGGCAGCAAGATGTGAAAGAAGGAAAACGAAAAGCTGTGACGATTCCGGCCCGCTATCACGGTTTTCCGCTCCCAGTTCCTACCTTTGAATGGTGTGGCAATTGGCGCAAAGCAGTGAAGAAGCAGTCTTTGCCCCGCAACGTTCTTGCGTGGATTCATGATCGTCTTGTTGGGGGCAAGCAAGCTTTTCTATTTGTGCCGCACATCGAGCTTTTAGAGAAGATAGTCGCGATTTTAAAAAAGCTCAATTCGAATATCGAAGGGGTTCACGCTGAAGACCCGGCAAGAAAAGAAAAAGTTGCTGCTTTTCGCAAAGGAGAACTTCCGCTTCTTGTAACGACAACGATTTTAGAGCGCGGTGTGACGGTCCCGAATATCGATGTTGCTGTACTCGGTGCCGAAGACCGCATTTTTACGGAGGGAGCGCTCGTGCAAATTGCCGGGCGCGTTGGCAGAAGCGCACAATATCCAAGCGGCGATGTTCGTTTTTTTCATTACGGAAAAACAAAAGAAATGATGGCTGCGAAACAGCACATTGAAAAAATGAACAAAGAAGCGGCAAAAAGGGGGCTGTTGAAAACAAAGTGACGCATTCTTGTCTGATTTGCCATGCACCTTACCATCCGATTGTTACTTGGCAGCATGTATTAACATTGAAGAACCTCGACATTCTCTGCGAAAAATGCCGCCGCTCATTTTTATTCATTAGCGGGGAAATGTGCGAGAGTTGTGGGCGGCCTTTTCAGCATCTGGACTCCTCTTATCGTCAAGGCCCCGTATGTACCGACTGTATTCGCTGGCAGGAAGATGACGATTGGAAAGATGTTTTAACGAAAAACCGCTCTGTTTATTTATATAATGACTTTATGAAAGAAGTGGTTTCCCTTTGGAAGTTTCGCGGTGATTACGCGATTGTCAAAGCGTTTGAAGAGGATTTTTCTCGAGAATTTTTTCGTCATTTTGATGATACGTTCCTCATCGCTCCGATTCCTCTCAGCACGGAGCGTTTATACGAACGAGGCTTTAACCAGGCAAAAGCGCTCGCTGAGCTATTAAATCTCCCCATCCACGATATCCTCACACGTCATCACCACGAAAAACAATCAAAAAAATCACGCCGCGAGAGATTACAAACGGAAAACGTGTTTCAATTAGCGGAACCCATCTCTTTAGCGAACCAGCGTATTGTCCTCATCGACGACATTTACACGACAGGAACGACGCTAAGACATGCGGCGAAAGTGTTGCTTGAGGCTGATGCCGCTTCTGTTTCTTCATTCACATTAGCAAGAGGTTAATATCTAGGGTAAACATGCCGATATTAAAAATAGTAAAGGATAGAGCGGAGCGTGAAATATATGCAAATTCGCAACGATTTCATCATAAGCGGGTCAATGGCTAATCCATTATCGTTTTCCTTAAAAGAGGGAGAAACATTTTTCGCGACAATGAAGGAAAGATTAAGCAACAATGAGGCGATTGTAACGGTTAAAGGGCAGGATGTGCACGTTCGCTTTCAAGGTGAAATACCAAATGAAGATCAATTTGCTGTGCAAATTACCGGAATGAAAGATCATGTTTTACAAGTGCAAGTCGTACCGCAAACAGCGGAAGCGAATGATGCAGTCACAGGGTTGCTCCCTGCTAGTGAATTAGAGAAAGCCGAACAAATTTTGCTAGCGCAAGGAATTCGCCTATCTAAGGAAGAGAAAGCGATATTAAGACGTTTTTTCGAAAAAGCGAAAGGAACGCTAAACGAAAAATTGGAAACGATACAGGCACTGGCTAATAAAAAGCTTGAAATCACCGAATTCCATTTACAATCCATCCATGAAGCGCTGCATGGTGAACCGTTCGGTGAGGTATTAACGCAGTTGGCCGATCATCTCAATCTATTGTCACATTTACCATCTTCGGAGGAGAACAACAGGGAACCGGTTAACAATGAAAACAAGCTTTTCCCTTCTCAAACAAAAACAGACTTATTAGAAGATCCATTCATCTCGCAAAAGGATAGCAGCATTTCTGCAGAAGTAGTAGAAGCAACGGACGGACAACGAACGGAACTACCGTATTGGAATGAGGAATGGTTTCAGACCATACCTGTCCAAACGAAAGATATCATCGTGAAGACGATTACGGAAAAGCTTTCGCAAATGACGCTAGATTTTAAAAAGTTACAAACAGAGATCAATAAAAAATTAGAGAATGTTCAATTTTTGCTTGATAGCGGACAAGTGCAGGCGCGCCAGCAGGCAAAGCAATTTATTGAGGCTGTGATTCACACATTGGATCGTGCCATTTTGCAAGGAGAATTTATGCTTTTTACCGACATGAAAACAGAGAAACAAATGCTTCAGGCAAGCGCGAAGTTAGCGGAAGCGAAGCAGTTGCTTACTGTGGGAAAGCCGAGCGATGCTTTAAAAATCGTGAACGAAGTGAAGCAATTTATGGAAAATCTTCGCTTTCAACCGGCAGATGTAAAAATAAAGCATTTTGTTTCTACTTTTCATTTAAACGAGCAAGAAGCAACACCAAAGCAGCAGCTTCTTTCGCAAATGGCCAGAACATTAAAATTTCCGCTAGGTGAGGAAGTTTCAGCGCGAAATATGTTTGAACAGTTTCGACAATTAGGGTTTCAGCATGAAAAAGATGTTTCTCGAGCCTTATTGTTTAAGCAGCCAGCCATCGAGCCGCAAAATATAAAGGCGTTGTTAATGAAATTAAGCCAAGGAGAACATGGCATGATTGCTCAGCAAGCCGAGCACGCTTTAACGAATATGACAGGTCAGCAGCTGTTAAGTAAATTTGACGCTAACCATCATATGCAAACGATGTTTTATCAATTGCCGATGTTATTGCAGGGGAAAATTGAAACCGTGAATGTTTATTTAAATTCCCGCAATGATGGGGGAAAGCTTGATTGGCAAAATTGCAGTCTATACTTTTTGCTTGATACGGAAAAACACGGGAAAATCGGGATTTTGCTTCAAGCACTAGAAAGAAATTTAACACTTACCATTAAAACGGACAATGTAAAACTTACCGAAGCATTAAAATCGTTAACAGAGATGGCTAAGGAAAACTTGGAAGCAATCGGCTACAATGTAAAAGGAATTACTTTTACGAAAATGAATGAACAAGAAGAGCAAAAAGCAGTTACGGAAACAACGCAAGCGAAAGAAACAAATAGCGAGAAAGGTTATGATGTTACGGTATGAAAAATGGTTATCAACATTATTTTTCCGCGTTAACAAGCTATGAAGAAGGAGCCAATCAGCTTTCAGCGGCCCCTTCGTCCAATGTAAGCGCCGTGAAGCAAATGATGGAAAGAGCGCAGCAACAAAACATTCCATTACAAAATGATCCATCGCTTGTCGAACATTTAGCAGACCCGGAAAACCGCGTTCCTTCACAGCTTTATGCAGTCATTGGAGAAATTTTAAAATTAATTAAGAGCATTGAACAACAATAGGAGAGATGGATGTGGAAATTCAAAAAATCACCAAAGCCAACATGATGAACGTAAGTAAAAAGGAAGCAACAGCATCAGCGTCTGTATCATTTGCAGAAGTCGTGGCAAAGCAGAATGAAGAACTCGCACTTGAACGGTTTCAGCAACTTGTGAAAGAAATTGAAGAACAAGGAAAAATTTTAGCGGAATCTCGTTCGGTAGAAGATTTGCGAAAATATAAAAAGCTCGTGAAAACGCTGCTTGATGATGCTGTAAAAAATGGTTTGCAATTATCGGAACAGCGCGGCTTCAATTGGAGCGGGCGTTCACGGCTATACAAAGTTGTAAAAGAAGTCAATCAAAAATTGCTCGACTTAACGAATGCAGTTTTACAACAGGAAAAAGAAGGAATCGATCTTTTGAGTAAAATCGGGGAAATTCAAGGGTTAATTATTAATATTTATACGTAATAGGTTTTTAGTGATCTTATAATGAAAGAAATAGATCGAAAGCATTGGGGGCAGGACCATGAACTTAGAAAATTGCGCAAGTTGCGGCAGTTTATTCGTTAAAAACAAATTTCGCGATATTTGCGAGAATTGTTATCGAGAAGAAGAAAAGGAGTTCGAGAAAGTTTATAATTTTTTGCGCAAAAGGGAAAACCGCATGGCGACCATGACGCAAGTGGTAGACGCAACAGGGGTTAAGGAATCGCTGTTGATTAAATTCATTAAAAGCGGGCGTATAAAACTCGTACAATTCCCGAATTTAGGGTATCCTTGCGACTGTTGTGGTACGTTAATCAGAGAGGGAAAACTGTGCGCTGATTGTTTAAAAGACTTGAATCAACAAATAGAAAAACTGCAAAAAGAAGAAGAGAAAAAACGTCAAATCGGCACGATTTATTATGCAAAAAAAAGATGATCGTTTTGTAAACAATCCTATTCTTTTGACGATAATATAAATAGAAAGATACGGAAGCGGATCGAAAAAGGGAGGGAGCGGCATGCGAATTAATCATTTTGGACCGGCGGGAATGAATCCTTACAGACGTCAGTTAGATGATAAAGAGATGCAGGTGAAAAAGGTTGTTGATAAGCAAGATAAAGTAGAAATTTCCGCGGCGGCGAAAGAACTGCAGCAAGTTTCTCAATGGACGATCGAGCGTCAAGAGAAAGTGCGCAAGTTAAAAGAACAAGTACAAAACGGAACATATAAAATTGATCCAGAGGCTATCGCGAAAAGTATATACAAGTTTTACTTTGAAAATTAAATCAGTATTCCCATAATACTGGTTTAATTTTTATGTACGTTTAAGGAGAGATTGGATTGTCTGTCAAACTATTAATCGAGTTGCTGGAAAAGCATGTGAAACTGCATAAAGGTTTGTTGGAGTTAGCAAACCAAAAAACGGAAGTATTAAAAAAAGGCGATATGGAAGCCCTCAGCGGAATTATGAAACAAGAACAAAAATATATTGCAGCGATTAATCAAGTTGAGCGGGAACGGATGCATGTTGTGGAAGCGATGGTGAATACTGCAGGCAAGCATGAGCATGAGCGGACATTAACGACATGCATTGAATTAGTGGAAGAATCAGAGCGGTCGGTACTTGAGAGATTAAAAGATGAATTATCAGCGGTAGTTTCGGAGCTTAAAAATATTAATCTATTAAACCAACAGCTTACACAGCAATCATTACAATTTGTCAACATGACATTAGATATGATTATGCCGCAACCGCAAGAAGTGAACTATGGAATACCGAACGCCGCCACGACACCACAGTATGAAAACAGTCGGTCGATATTTGATTCAAAGGCATAGGAAAAAGCAATTTTCAGGCATTGGAGGAACAGACGATGCGGTCAACGTTTCATGGCTTAGAAACGGCCAAGCGAGGAATGTATACACAACAATCAGCGTTATATGTAACCGGTCATAACATCGCGAACGCGAACACACCAGGCTATTCGCGTCAACGCGTCAATTTTGCACAGACAGAGCCATATCCACCAGCTTCGATGAACCGCCCGCAAATTCCAGGACAAATGGGAACAGGGGTAAAAGCGGATTCTATTGAACGTGTGCGTGAAGGCTTTTTAGATATTCAATATCGTGGGGAAAATAACAAGCTTGGTTATTGGGAAGCGCGAGCAGATGCCTTAAAGAAAATGGAAGATATCATGAACGAGCCATCAGACAGCGGTTTAGCGAAAACGATGGATCAGTTTTGGCAAGCGCTGCAAGATTTAAGTGTTAATCCGGAAAATGAAGGGGCGCGTTCGGTCGTTCGTCAACGCGGATTGGCGGTTGTTGAAACGTTTCATTACTTGCATGACTCGTTATCGCAAATTAAAAAGGATTTAGGTAATGAAATTGGTGTTACAATTACAGAAATTAACTCTCTGGCACAACAAATCAGCAAAATCAACCAGCAAATCAGCGAAATTGAGCCGCACGGCTATTTGCCAAACGATTTGTACGATGAGCGCGACCGCTTGATTGACGAACTGTCAAAATTAGTGAACGTACAAGTTGAGAAAGTTCCAAACGGTGGAAATGCGTTAAAGATTGCTGAAGGAACATACAATGTCTATCTTGTGGACAGCAATGGTAATCCGATTGTGGATGGCAGCGGCAATAAAATTTACTTAGTTCAAGGTAGTTTAGCTAATTCATTTTCTCTTCCAAACGGTCAAGATATTGACGGAGACGGAATTAAAGAAACGCCGACGGGTGATATTGACAGCGTCCAGTTAGGCGGAAATTCTATTTCAATCACATCGGCGACCAATCAAGTTATCTTTCCATCAGGTAAGTTACGTGGATTAATGGAGTCATTTGGTTATGTTGATTCTTCTAATAGTGTACACGGCATTTATCCAGACATGATTAGCAATTTAGATAATTTAGCATACACATTTGGAAAAGTATTTAACGCTATTCATAAACAGGGTTACGGACTTAACAGTAATACAAATGGTGTTGAATTCTTTGATGACACAACATTAAACGTTCCGGGAGCTGCTAAGAACATTAAGTTATCATCGGCAATCGATGATCTTTCGAAAATTGCGGCATCAACAAAACTGAACGCATCAGGAATAAGCGAATCCGGAAATGGTAGTAATGCTCTGAATCTAGCAAATGTTGGACAAATACTTTTATCTTCTGGAACAGTGAATTTAATAGATATATCTATCGATTTAACTACTCTGGGATCGACACCACCGCGTCTAGCAAGCGGTACAATTAAGTCAAATTACGAGGGATGGATTGGAAAGCTTGGCGTTGATGGACAGCAAGCCGAGCGGCTAAAAAATAACAGTGAGGTATTACGTCAGTCCGTAGAAGAGCGTCGCCAGTCAGTCAGCTCTGTATCCCTCGATGAAGAAATGACGAACATGATTAAATTCCAGCATGCTTACAATGCAGCGGCACGTCAAATTACCGTCATTGATGAGATGTTAGACAAAATTATTAACGGCATGGGCATTGTAGGTAGATAGAGGTAGGTGAACAAACATGCGCGTAACACAAGGAATGTTAACCGGAAATATGCTTAGAAACTTAAGTGCCAGTTATGCGCGACTTGGCAAATATCAAGATCAACTAGCAACAGGGAAAAAAATTAATCGTCCCTCAGATGATCCAGTCATCGCAATGAAAGGGATGATATACCGCACAAATTTAACGGAAGTTGAACAATATAAGCGAAACTTTTCTGAGGCATACAGCTGGATTGAAAACTCGGATGCAGCGCTTGATAAAGCGACACAAGCATTACAACGCATTCGCGAACTTGTCGTTCAAGCGAGCAGCGATACGTACGAAGCAAGCCAACGTGAATCGATTGCGCAAGAGATTCAGCAGCTGACTGATCATTTAGTTTCCATTGCAAACACAAAAGTTGGAGATAAATACATTTTTAATGGAACTGATACACTTATACAGCCTGTTGATTTAAACGTGGTTCCACCTAAGTTGCCTAGCACCGGAGAAGTGAAAATTGAATTGTCAAAAGGAATTTATATTTCGGTAAACGTTGATCCGACAAAAGTATTTAATTATGACAATACGGCAACAACAGCAAACGGAAACGGATTATTTAGTGATTTAAAATTTTTAAATAATGACTTAAATGATGCGACAAAATCCGGAAAAGATATAAACCAATACCTTGGTTATATTGATAAACATATTAATAGTTTACTTAGCGCTCGCGCGGAATTAGGAGCGCGTTTGAATCGAGTTGAATTAATGGAAGAAAGAATTGACCAGCAAGAAGTCATCGCCAACCGTATTTTATCGGATAACGAAGATGCTGATATTGAGCGCGTCATTACTGACTTAAAAACACAAGAAAGCGTGCATCGCGCCGCGCTAGGTGTTGGTGCCCGCATTATTCAGCCAACGCTTCTTGACTTTTTACGTTAAGAGGCTGACCCGAATGTAAGTGTCAGACCCCAAAACCACAATATATAGTACATAATGTGAGATAAGAACACTATATATGATGGATTTCGCGTGAGGTCAGACACTGTTAGGTCAGCCTCTTTTCCTCTAGGAGGGGATGAAACATGCAACTGCCGCAAATTCGCTTACAATCTACCTTTGCGAAAATCGCGATTGAGACGACTCCGCCTGTGCAGGAAATCGAACAGCCGCCAGCAGAACTTCACCTGCAGCAACCTCCGGCAGAAATGAAGATTGAAACGACACCATCAAAACTAACCATTGACCAAACAAAAGCATGGGAAGATATGGATTTGAAACATATTTTCCGCCGCATTGAAGAATTTGCGCAACAAGGTTATGAAGATTGGTTAGAAGGGATAGCGCGCGTGTCTCGTCAAGGGGATGAGTTGATGAGAATTGAAGATGGCGGCGACCCGATTGCCGATCAGGCAAAAGAAAACAGTGAAGACCCGATATATGATTTGAATATTACTTGGATTCCATCTCTGTTCAGTGTAAAAACGAACTTTGAACCGGCGAAAGTGCATATTGATGTAAAGGTCAATAAACCGATTAATAATACAAAAATAAACAAGCCAATTATCAACTATACACCGGGGAAAGTGACGACAGAGCTTGCGCAGCGTAATTCATTAAAAATCGATTTCGTTAACTTACGGTTTGTTGGTACTAATTTTGAAATTTCGATTTAACAAAAAGGTGTGAAACGATGAAACTTCGTACAAAATATCATGGTGAAATTGAAATTAATGAAAAGGATATTTTTCATTTTGAGTGCGGTATTCCGGGTTTTTTAGACGAAAAACAATTTGTCCTATTGCCATTGGAAGACACTCCATTTGTTATTTTACAATCAGTCAAAACGCCAGCGCTCGGGTTTGCGATGATTGATCCGTTTGGGTATTTTCCAGATTACGATATTGAACTGGATGAGCAAACGGTAACACAGCTCGAGCTTTCTTCAGAAAAAGAAGTGGCTGTATATGTGATTTTGACAGTTGCCGATCCGTTTGACAATACAACCGCGAACTTACAAGCACCAATTGTCTTAAATTACGAAAAGAAACTCGGCAAACAAGTGATTTTAACGAATACACCGTATAAAACGAAACATCGGCTATTCCCAAACAAAGTCGAGGCAAAATAAAGGGGGCGAGAGAGATGCTAGTGTTAACGCGCAGACTGAAAGAAGCGATTCAAATCGGCGATGATATTGAAATTACTGTTCTTGCCATTAGCGGAGATCAAGTCAAGCTTGGCATTAACGCACCGAAACATGTCGAAATTCATCGGAAAGAAATCTATCTCGCCATCCAAAACGAAAATAATGAAGCCATCCTCGCCTCCGAAGCATCGCTACACGAATTAAACAAGCAGTTGAAAAACTTGAAAGGGGGGAAATAGTCATGAGCGTTAGCATCGGTGGCGTACAAATCCCAGGCGTCATCGCGCGCATTGTTGAAGACAACAAACAAATTGCCGAACAAGCGTTAAATGAAATAATCAACAAACATAAAGATGACCCAGCGCGCATCATTAAAGAAATCCAACAGCCTTCGCCATTTTCACAATTTCTCGACATAAAAATATAAAATTTTTTATAACAACCTATTAAACTACCAAACACTCATGCCGATAATAAAAGTGAAAGCAGCATAGAGACGAAAGGCGGCCGACTTTCTATCTATCTGCGAATTGAAAAATTACTTCCACAAGGACGTGGAATAACAAAAAATTCAAGGAGGAAAACAAAATGAGAATTAACCACAACATTGCAGCTCTTAACACGTATCGTCAATTAACAGTTGGTACGAATGCTGCATCAAAATCAATGGAAAAATTATCTTCTGGTCTTCGCATCAACCGCGCAGGCGACGACGCAGCAGGTCTTGCGATCTCTGAAAAAATGCGTGGACAAATTCGTGGCTTAGAAATGGCTAGCAAAAACTCACAAGACGCGATTTCTTTAATCCAAACAGCAGAAGGTGCGTTAAACGAAACTCACAGCATTCTTCAACGCATGCGTGAGCTAGCAGTTCAAGCTGCGAACGATACTAACACTTCTACTGACCGTCAGCGACTTCAAGAGGAAGTAGATCAATTAGCAAATGAAATTACACGTATTTCAAATACGACTGAGTTTAACACTATGAAGCTTTTAGATGGGTCTAAAGACAGCACTTCTTCTGTAGCAGGCGCCGCTGATTTAACATTCCAGATTGGTGCTAACCAAAGCCAAACTATCACATTATCAATTAAGGCGATGGATGCTGTTACCCTAGGAGTTGCAACGGGAGCAGCTGCTTCGACAGGTGGGGATGCTACAGTAACAGCTGGAATTGATATATCTTCTAATGCAACAGCTGCTACCAATGCGATTACAACTATCCAAACTGCAATTGATAAAGTGTCAGCTGAGCGTTCAAAATTAGGTGCTTATACTAACCGTTTAGAGCACACAATCAACAACTTAGGCACATCAGCTGAGAACTTAACAGCTGCTGAGTCTCGTATCCGTGACGTAGATTATGCCTTAGCTGCGTAGTCAGCAACAGGCAGAGTCGTCCTAGCTGGAAACGGCTAGTGAGGATAACCGGGTGAATTGCTGGAAACCCCTTAGAGCCTTTGACGCCACAACGTAGCTGGAAACGGCAAGCGTGATGGCTTGAAAAGTCAAAGGATTGGGCAACCGAGCAGCCAAGCTCCTGTGAGGAAACTCTGGAGAAGGTTCAACGACTAGGGTATACCGCCTAAGGCGAAAGCTATGGCGATGAAACCCGTAGGTGAGGCCATGAAGAGAGACATGGTGGATCCGAAGTGCCCGGCCCCTAACAGGTAAAGCTGAGGGTGAAGATATAGTCTAGTCATTCACGAAAGTGGATGTTCGCACGATGGCGAAGGAAATGATGGAGTTCACGAAGAACAACATCCTCTCTCAAGCAGCACAAGCGATGTTGGCTCAAGCTAACCAACAACCGCAAGGTGTATTGCAACTACTCCGTTAATTTTACCAAAAGTAATTCTAAGACTCTGGAGATTTCCAGAGTCTTTCTTTCTATACCATACCATCTTGATTAAAGAGAGGTGAACCTTAGAATTATTAACCTTAATTGGTTATTTAGTTCTAAGAGCGGTGATGAAGAGGTTAATAAAAACTTTTATTATTATTTGTTCTCAATTCCTATTAATTTTGTATCCGAACATGACATATGCTCTTGAGGCATGGTTATCTCCTGACATAATAGATCTAAATATGGCTCCAAATCAGAGTACCGAGTTTGATTTGGTATTTACGACCGGAACCCCGCCCATCAAAAAGCTTGATGTTGTGTTTGTTATTGACACCACAGGGAGTATGGGAGCGGAGATAGAGAATGCTAAAAGAAGATCGATAGATATTATGAACAACATAAGAAGTAAGGTTGAGGACGCCTACTTTGGTGTAGTTTCATTTCGTGACTATTATGGAAGTTACAGTTATTCGGGCTATTATTCTACATACGGAAGTAGTGGAGATAAACCGTATTATATTGAACAGACGTTAACCAATGATATTTCCAGTGTGTCTGATGCAATTCAGTCTCTTTACGCATCCGGTGGAGGGGATTGGCCTGAAAGTTATACGCGTGCGCTGTTTGAAGCATCAAAACCTTCAATGAACTGGAGAGAGGATTCAAAAAAAATCATTGTTTTAATTGGAGATGCTCCTACCCATGACATGGATTTCGCGGGTTACAATTTCGGGGGAGACCCGGGTGAAGATGGCATTGCAAATACATCTGACGATTTGGATTTCGAAACAGTTGTTCAGTCACTTAGAGACAAGAAGATAATGGTGCTGGCTCTTCAGGCGGGTAGTTCCGCTGAGGCAGCGGCAACATTCAAAGGTGTATCTATAGGATTTGATGGTCTGGAAGGAACAAATGGACAATATTACTCGTTAGCTTCTGCGGAGGATGTTTCATCTAAGATTATAGAAATGGTAAGTGAGGAAGTATTAAATATCAAAGAACTTGGTTTTTATGTTCCTGAAGATTTTAAATCTTGGATTTCTTTTAGTCCATCTACTTTCATTAATGTAGGCCCAAGGGAATCAAAAACGGTAAAGGTGAATGTACATATCCCGCCAGGAACTTTAGAAGGAACATACACTATTCCTATAGAGATTAGAGGGGATGGTTCGTTACTTGATACGTCCATTGTAAACATTACCGTTGATCAAAGCCATTCTACCGCCCAAAGTGTAGAATTTATCTCAACAAATTTCGGTGTTCTTGAAGATGCAGGAAATGTAAGTGTTACTGTTATGAGAAATAATGGAATTGATGGGGAATTTAATGTAGATTACTCTATAGTAGAAAAAGAAGCAAAAAGTGGGGAGGATTTTATTCCTGTCACTGGTACAATAACGTTTCTCCCAGGAGAAAAATTTAAGACCTTGACTGTTCCAATTATTGATGATGGGATTACTGAGGAAAAAGAAGGGTTCATTATTAATCTAAGTAATCCCACTAATGGTGTGACATTAGGCGAAAAAGCTAGTGCAACCGTTACAATCGTTGACAATGAGAGAACTAACCCGGGTATTTTAGAACTTTCCTCTTCAGCCTATTATGCTTCTGAAGGTGATAATCTTATGGTCACCGTCAACCGTCTATCAGGCTCAGAGGGTCCCATTACGGTCAATTACGAAGTGAATAGCGGTACAGCTATGTCTGAGAGTGACTTTGAAAGCACATCTGGGACGTTGACATTTGGAGACAGAGAGACCACAAAATCCTTTTATGTCAAGATATTATCCGACGATGTAGATGATGATAATGAAACAGCCTACATTAAGCTAAGTTCTCCCAGTAATGGGGCATTACTTGGCATAAACAGTACAGCGATGATTACTATTAAAAATAAATATGACGGCGTAAAAAGCTTGACAGCAACCCCAGTGGATGTGACGGTAGCACCTGGGAAAAGTGTGCCGATCAGTATTGTGGCGAACATGAGCGATGGCAGTACAAAGAA
>NZ_JACDUU010000003.1:182605-418455 GCF_013760845.1 [Anoxybacillus] calidus
GGAAGCTACAATCAATGTGCTGGTAAAGAAAACAGAGGTAATCGTAGAAAGCTTGACAGCAACCCCAGTGGATGTGACGGTAGCACCTGGGAAAAGTGTGCCGATCAGTATTGTGGCGAACATGAGCGATGGCAGTACAAAGAATGTAACCACTGACAGTAAGACGAAGTATGAGAGCAGCGACAGTAGAATCGTGGTCAGTGGCGGAAACATTGTGGCATCGAACCTGGCTCCGGACGGTATGACGGGAACAGTCAAAGTGACATATGGAGGCAAGGAAGCTACAATCAATGTGCTGGTAAAGAAAACAGAGGTAATCGTAGAAAGCTTGACAGCAACCCCAGTGGATGTGACGGTAGCACCTGGGAAAAGTGTGCCGATTAGTATTGTGGCGAACATGAGCGATGGCAGTACAAAGAACGTAACTACTGACAGTACGACGAAGTACGTGAGCAGCGACAGTAAAATCGTGGTCAGTGGCGGAAGCATCGTGGCATCGAACCTAGCTCCGGACGGTCTGACGGGAACAGTCAAAGTGACATACGGCGGTAAGGAAGCTACAATTAATGTGCTGGTAAAGAAAACAGAGGTAATCGTAGAAAGCTTGACAGCAACCCCAGTGGATGTGACGGTAGCACCTGGGAAAAGCGTGCCGATTAGTATTGTGGCGAACATGAGCGATGGCAGTACAAAGAACGTAACTACTGACAGTACAACGAAGTACGTGAGCAGCGACAGTAAAATTGTGGTCAGTGGCGGAAGCATCGTGGCATCGAACCTAGCTCCGGACGGTCTAACAGGGACGGTCAAAGTGACATACGGAGGTAAGGAAGCTACAATTAATGTGCTGGTAAAGAAAACGGGGGTAACCGTAGAAAGCTTGACAGCAACCCCAGTGGATGTGACGGTAGCACCTGGGAAAAGTGTGCCGATTAGTATTGTGGCGAACATGAGCGATGGCAGTACAAAGAACGTAACTACTGACAGTACGACGAAGTACGTGAGCAGCGACAGTAAAATTGTGGTCAGTGGCGGAAGCATCGTGGCATCGAACCTAGCTCCGGACGGTCTAACAGGGACGGTCAAAGTGACATACGGAGGTAAGGAAGTTACAATCAATGTGCTGGTAAAGAAGTAGAAAGCGACAGTACTACGAAGTATGTGAGTAGTAGTAATCGAATCTTAGTGAGGGGTGGTAGCATAGTAGTATCAAACTTATCTTCGAATGGTTTAATAGTACAATCGATGCGGTTTATGGTGTAGTTAAGTGGCCTAACTCTAGTCGAACTAAGTGCAAAAGATGTCATGTAACACTTGGCTTCTCAACCAAAAACACCCTATCTTTGATCTGTTGATCAAAGATAGGGTGTTTTCATTTCCAGTTCTCACTTCTCACTTCTCTGTTTTCTTTTGTCATTCTTGTATTGCTTGAGTCATCTCAGAGATCGAGGAGGTCAAGACTTCCATGTTGTTTTCCCACTTGTAATAAGGTACCAGGTAACAAAGATAGGAAAACCCATATTGCTGCTTAACGAAATGAGATCTAGTTATCTAGGTGTTTTTTGCAAGAAAAAAGTGCAGAGTATTGAAGTATATAAATTCGTTTATATTGCATGAAAATTCAATCCGAATTCTCGCTATTAATGGCTTGACATGGAGCCTCTGCAGCTATGATTCTTTTGCCAAGCAACCATCTGTAACAGATTTGGCAAACCCAAACAGGTTATCATGGCTACTCCTCCATGTAAAGCCCCTCTGCATAACCATTTGCATAAAAATTTTGCACATCTCTGCACTTTAATTTTGTAATAAACACGGAACATATATTCTTATTTTTGTTATAATAAAATAGGGAGGGAATCATATGGATTATCTAAATTATTATAGAAATATTTGTCATTCCGAGTTATCTCAATTACCGATTGTGAACATCTATAAGGAAGTCATCAGCGGAAATAGAAAGGTTCTTCCTTCAGGTACGTGGGACAAAGACAAAAATGTTATCATTCTTACTCGTTACGCATTAGAAGTGAATCTTGGCTTGAAGAAGGAACAAATCCCAAGGATCAATAGAGCTATAATAAAAGAGCAGAAGCTTTGGGGAGCTTTAAACCGTTTTAAATCTATTCCTAAATTAATTCAATTTGTATATATTGGGCGATATAATGAATTTGATTTCAGTCGAGTGACAATTAATTACTGGAACAATATTCAAAATATACGAGACCGATTTGAATGGTATTTGCGAAGAGAGGGAATCAGGATAGAGGAAATACCGCAAAAAGTAAATTATGATTTGTTAATTAAATGGGGATTTTCTAACCCGCTAAAGCGATATGGTGATTCTCCGTTTCGCTTGATCGATAATTTGTATCCCGATGTATTTAAAGAAACAGATTTTAAAAAAATTCCCCATCACTATGCAAATGACAGCAATTTTTTGAGAGAACAATTCCTTGATATGTTAAAGAGAGAAAATATCTCCCCAGAAGATGCTCCTAAGAAAGTAACGCAACAGATGTTGGTTAAATACCGTTTTAGCGCTGCTTTAAAAACTCACCAAAATTCTCCATCGAAATTGATGTCATATCTTTTTCCAGGTTTATTTTCTGTTGATAGTTTTCATATGAGACCAAACGGATATTGGAAAGATATTTCGAATGTGAAGCGTGCCATCATAGACTTGATTAAAAAGGAAGGGATAGCGGAGGAGGATGTTCCAAAGTTTATTACGAAAAAAAGATTAATGCAAGAGGGATTAGGGGGACTGTTACATGAATATAACGGTTCGCCAATCGAAATTGTTAACGCTGTTTTTCCAGGAAAATATGATATCACCGAGTTTCAGCGGGTACCAAATCAATATTGGCACTCTCAAAATAATAGAGCGCAAGCATTAAGAGTTTTTTGTGAAAAGAGAAAGATTAGCAGAGAATGGTTGCCTCTTTTAAATCGTGCATACTTTCGGAAATATTTCCCTCGATTTATCAGTATGGTCGATCGGCATTATGATAGTAAATTTTATCATTGGATTATGGAATCATTCCCCGAATATACATTTCAACCTGAGGAATTTAATTTGCTAGTTGGGATTGACGGACAATTGTGTGATTCAAAAGAGGAACTAGCCATCCATAATTTTTTAGTTCAGACACTCGTCTCCGCAAAAGTAATTAGAGAAAGTCAGCGCTTTGTGAATAATCGATACGAGGAAGTGTATATTCCCGATTGGATTATTTATCAAAATAACCGCAAATTCGTAATAGAGTATTTTGGTTTATATGGTTCAAATCGTTATAAAACTTATAAAGAAAAAGCGGATAGAAAAATTGAATTTTTTCAATCGTTGAAGGACTATGAGTTTATCGCAATTATGCCCGATGATTTTCGGGAAAAGGGATTTAATAGGATTATATCTTTGTTAAGAAATAAGGGAATATGCTTAACCATTTAAGCTTGGCAACATCTTTGCTAGGTACCTAGTCACTCCTCGAACTTTGTTGAAAATTAATAAGATGATTACATATTTGTCACCACACGCATTAAGGGAGCGTCTTCCTATTTACCGCTGAATGAGTAGATGTATAGAAATGCGGTGGGATAAATTTTCTATACAGCGAATCCCTTCACATTTCCCCCTCTCTAACCGATATTAATAGTAGATAATGTCTGTATTAAAGGAGCGAGAAAGCAATGGCAATAGAGCGAATTTCTTCTCAACCTTCTCATGCCTTTTATGAAAGTACCCCCAACCAGCAGAGGAATATTAAACAATCAGTAGACTCATCGATAGTAGAAGGACAAAATGAAACACAAGAAGTATCCAAAGAAAAACTAGAAGAAGTCGTCAAAGGTTTAAACGAATTTCTTCAACCAAGTGACACAACCTTAAAATTTGAATTACATGATGAACTCAAAGAATACTATGTTCAAATTGTTGACGAGCGCACAAAAGAAGTTGTGCGAGAAATTCCTCCGAAAAAGCTTCTTGATATGTACGCGACGATGATGCAGTTTGTCGGACTAATCGTAGACAAAAAAATTTAAAGGCGGTGATTGATAGTGGCAAGCAACTTGCGTATTGGTGGCTTAGCGAGCGGTATGGATATTGACCAACTTGTTAGTGACTTAATGAAAGCAGAGCGAATGCCGCTTGATAAGTTATATCAAAAAAAGCAAATTCTTGAGTGGCAGCGCGATGATTATCGTTCGATGAATACTTTATTGCAAGACCTTGATAACTATATTTTTAATAATTTAACATTACAAAGCAGTATGTTAAAAAAGAAGGTAACAAGCTCTGATGAAAGTGCAGTAACAGCAACAGCTAATTCTTCAGCTGTAAATATAAGCACAACCATAAATGTAACAAAAATTGCAAAAGCCGCTACATGGATTTCAAATGGAACAGAGAATTTTCAAAGCGGTACAACAAGAACCATTAGTCTCGATGTAACGAATGGAGATGGCAGTACGAAAAACGGTGTAACTGTCACTATTGATGCATCTGATACATTAGATTCTGTCATTTCTAAATTAAATAGTAACAATGATTTAGGGATTACAGTTTTCCATGATCCGCAGACGGATAAAGTAGTTATAACGAAAAAAGATACGGGATCAGCTGTACGTTTGGTTATAAATGATGCTGCTACCGCTACATTTTTTCAAGAACTTGGATTTACTAACGCCGCTGTTGGTAAAGAGCTTGGTGATACGAACGGTGATGGTGTTGTTGATGCCAATGATGCAGCTGTCAAAACAGCGGGGGAAGACGCACAATTTACGATTAACGGTTTAGCAACGACCCGTTCGACTAATACATTTACTATTAATAACGTGACCTATACATTGAAAAAAGAAGGGGCATCCGCTACGATTACGACAACAAACGATACGGATGCAATGTTTAATACAATTAAAGGGTTTGTTGACAAATACAACGAGATTATTGATAAAATTAACGCCGAGCTTAAAGAAGAACGCTACCGAGATTACCCACCACTCACTGATGAGCAAAAAGAAGCGATGACGGAAAAGCAAGTGGAGCTTTGGGAGGAAAAAGCGCGGAGCGGGATGTTGCGAAACGATTCGATTTTATCGAGCGGTCTAAGTAAGATGCGGATGGCTCTTTATACGAAAGTAGAAGGTTCTAATATTACGAGCGGATTTTCTCAGTTGGCAGAAATCGGTATTACGACTTCCTCCAACTATTTAGATGGTGGTAAACTCATTATTGATGAGACAAAGCTGCGCGAGAAAATCCAAGAAAACCCAGATGCGATTTATCGTTTGTTTAATAACGATAGCACCAATTACTCAGAAAAAGGCATTGCCCGTCGATTAAGAGATACGATTAAAGACACCATCGGCAAAATTGAACAAAAAGCGGGTAAGACACTTTGGACAAACCAACAATTTGCGATCGGTCGAAACTTAAATCAAATTAACGACCAAATCGATCGTTTTGAAGATCGTCTCAAACAAATCGAAGATCGTTATTGGCGTCAGTTTACGGCAATGGAGGAAGCGATTAATAAAGCGAATTCACAATCCATGTACCTTATGAATGCCTTTGGTGGCGGTATGCAATAATTCCTAAAGGAGTGTTTTAACGAATGGCAACCAAAAATCCGTATCAATCTTATCAGGCAAATTCAGTACAAACCGCATCACCTGGTGAGTTAACGCTCATGTTATACAATGGCTGCTTAAAGTTTATTAAACTCGCTCGCAAGGCCATTGAAGAAAAGAATGTCGAAGAGAGAAATACCAATCTTGTAAAAGCGCAAAAAATTATTCAAGAACTTATGGTAACTCTCAACATGGATTATGAAGTAGCGAAACATATGATGACGATGTACGATTACATCTACCGTCGTCTTGTCGAGGCGAATATTAAAAACGATGTTGCGATTTTAGATGAAGTCGAAGGCTATGTGACCGAGTTTCGCGATACGTGGAAACAAGTGATTCAGTTGAATCGCCAACGTCAATATGCGCAAGGTGGGCAAGTATAGTGAGCGTTGTGTCTGAGTTGTATAGCGTGACGAAGGAATTATATGAATTATTAGAGCAGCCTACTCGCAAAGAGAAGCGTGACGAAACGATTGAAGCGATTCAGCGGTTGCTTTCTCAAAGAGATGTGCTTATTCAGCAACTACAACCGCCGTATAGCGAAGAGGAGCAGGAGCTTGGGATGCAAATGGTTTCTTTGAATGAAGCCATTGGTGAAAAGTTGCAGCAACTGAAGCAACAAATTCAACAAGATTTAAAAGCGCTTAAACAAAAAAAGATGGCGAATCAAAATTATATGAATCCGTATGAGCCGCTCGCGATTGACGGCATGTTTTACGATAAAAAAAGATAGGTTGTGACAAAGATGGTTCAATTAACAAACGCCCAATTTGAGATGGTGCAACAGTACGCAGCGTTGCTTGATACGATTGAGGAAGGATTTGAGTATATTGAGGAAAGCTTTATGAATTATGAACGGACGCAAGGAGACGAAATACTTGCCGATATTTTTGAGGCTTTTTCGCGAATTAATCAAACAAATGTTCAGTTAAGTCATTTGTTTGCCGAAGAGCAAGAAATTGTCAAGCATTTGCAGCTTTTTGCGGGCGTTTTAGAAGAAGCGTTTAAGCTTGACGGCAAGCTGGATGATGCCAATTTCAAACAACAAGTCATTCAACAGCAACTATCCCCTGCATTCCAAGCGTGGAAATTATCGATTCAACAGGCGTTAAAAAAGTATATGGAGCAATAAAACCAGATTCCCGGAGACGGGAATCTGGTTTTTTTAATGCTGCAAGCACCTCACCGCTTTTTGCCTCTGATATATGTAACTTGCTCATCAGCAAAACACTCCAAATACAACCGAAGAAATATAAGGAATCATAATATAACATCATTAAGTGGCATAATATTTATATATAAAATACAACTCCTACATAGGTAAAAGAAATTTTTATATAAGTAAAATATGGTTTCATAAAATGTTCATAGTTTTCTGTCGTTTTTAAGAAGGATTTTGCAGGGAATTGTAGAAGTGTAAAACATAGCCTTAATATAAGGAGGGGTTCACGATGAGATACAACATTCGTGGCGAAAACATTGAAGTAACTCCGGCTTTACGAGAATATGTAGAGAAAAAGATTGGCAAATTGGAAAGGCATTTTGAAATGACGGACAATGTGCAAGTTCATGTGAACATGAAAGTATATAATGATAAACAATCAAAAATTGAAGTAACGATTCCAATGCCGCAATTCGTGTTGCGTGCAGAGGAGCGTCATGATGATATGTATGCAGCGATTGATTTAGTAAGCGATAAGTTGGAGCGACAAATTCGCAAGCATAAAACCAAATTAAATCGCAAATTGCGCGATAAAGAAGCAAAGCAAGTATTGGCGCCAGTTGGGGCTTCTGCCGCTATAGAAGAGCCAGAAGAAGAGGATTTTGAAGTTGTGCGCACAAAGCATTTCAGCTTAAAGCCAATGGACAGCGAAGAAGCGATTTTACAAATGAACATGCTTGGTCATAACTTTTTCATTTTCACGAATGCGGAAACAAACCGGACCAACATTGTATATAAAAGAAAAGATGGAAAATACGGCTTAATCGAAGCGAACTAATGAGTCAATAAGGTCGGACTCTCCGTTTACCGGAGGGTCTGACCTTTTTTATGCGCCTAGCATGGTGTAGTGATGCAGCAAACATTCATTTATAGAATGTGAAAAATTTCACAAATTGTTCACTGTATCAAAGCGACGAAGGTTTTATAATAAAGTTGTAGAAACATTATAGATGGTTTCTAAAAAATAAAAGAGGTGTTTCATATGAAAGCGGCGAGATGGTATAACGCAAGAGATATTCGAGTAGAGGAAATTCCAGAACCGAAAGTGGAAAAGGGGAAAGTGAAAATTAAGGTTGCGTACTGCGGGATTTGCGGTTCCGATTTGCATGAATATTTGGCAGGACCGATTTTTGTACCCGTAGACGAACTGCATCCGCTTTCAAAAGATAAAGCACCGATTGTGATGGGGCATGAATTTGCAGGGGAAGTAGTAGAGGTCGGTGAAGGTGTTACAAATGTAAAAGTAGGAGACCGCGTGTGCGTGGAACCGATTTACAGCTGCGGCGAGTGTGAGTCTTGTAAAAAAGGACATTACAATGTTTGTGAAAAGTTAGGGTTTGTTGGTTTGTCTGGTGGATATGGAGGATTTGCGGAGTACAGTGTTGTTCCTTCCAATATGGTTCATAAAATTCCTAATCATATGTCTTGGGAACAAGCAGCGTTGGTAGAACCTACGGCGGTTGCTGTTCATGCCGTTCGTCAAAGCGATTTGAAAATTGGAGATACGGTTGCGGTGTTTGGAGCGGGACCTATTGGTTTACTTGTGATCCAAGCAGCAAGAGCGGCAGGGGCAAGTAAAATTTTCGCGGTGGAAGTTTCACCAGAACGTCAAGAATTTGCTAGAAAAGTGGGCGCGGATTTTGTCATTAATCCGATTGAAACAGATGTTGTCAGCGAAATTAAATCTCATACAGACGGTTTAGGAGTGGATGTCGCGTATGAGGTTGCTGGAATTGATGTTACGTTAAACACTGCGATTCAATCCACAAAATCAGAAGGAAATGTGGTTAATATCAGCATTTGGGAAAAGCCAGCGACCATTCCGTTGAACAATCTGATTTTGACAGAAAAGAAAATGACAAGCATTATTGCGTACCGTAATATATTCCCGCAAGTCATTCAACTCATTGCGAACAACCAAATAAAAGCATTGGATTTAGTCACGAAATATATCGGCTTGGATGAAATCGTATCAGAAGGTTTTGAAGCGTTAACGAAGAATAAAAGTCAAATCAAAATTTTGGTCAGCCCATCCAAATAAATCAAAAAATAGATGTTCCCTCTTGTGTTGACAGTTGCTACCCCCCCTCCTGTTTGCACAGGAGGGATCTTTTCATGAATAACCGTTATTCCAAAGAGTGACATCATGTTTTCCTATTTTCACTCATCCTCTTTTTCACTCCGAACCAATGATGATATTCATCCTTACCAATCCCTTATTGTTGTGACCGTCACGCGAACGTGATATGATAAAAATTGGACTATGTAACACAATAAGATATCATAATCTAAAACTGCTATAACATCAAAACTTCTAATTAATATCATTAGAATGACTATCATAAACTCTAGCACGTCATTATGTAACACAAAATAGTTAATGGAAATTATTTAAATTACCCGATCATCATCTCAATGTTACATGTTTTAATATGTAACCTATTTCATTCCAACTCACTTCACCATCACTATATCTTAATAAAGTGCTTCTAAGCACAAATTCAAATAGAGGAGCGTTCATGAATGCTTGGTATTTTAAACAAAGTATTTGACCCGAACAAACGAATACTCAAACGCTTGGAAAAAATGGCAGACCAAGTTGATGCGCTTGGTCCGGAAATGGCGAAGCTTTCGGATAGTGAATTGCGCCAAAAAACGGACGAGTTTAAAGCTCGTTACCAAAACGGTGAGTCTCTTGACGATTTGTTAGTTGAAGCGTTTGCCGTTGTGCGCGAAGGGGCAAAGCGCGTCCTTGGACTGTATCCATATAAAGTGCAAATTATGGGTGGTATTGCGCTTCATGAGGGCAATATTGCCGAAATGAAAACAGGTGAAGGGAAAACGTTAACGGCGACGATGCCGGTTTATTTAAATGCGCTCACAGGAAAAGGTGTGCATGTCGTTACGGTCAACGAATATTTGGCAAGCCGTGACGCCAATGAAATGGGTAAGCTGTACGAATTTTTAGGCTTAACAGTCGGCTTAAACTTAAACGGTATGTCGCGCGAAGAAAAACAAGCGGCATATAATGCTGACATTACGTATGGAACAAATAACGAGTTCGGCTTTGACTATTTGCGTGACAACATGGTTCTTTACAAAGAACATATGGTGCAGCGTCCGCTTCACTTTGCGGTGATTGACGAGGTCGACTCTATTTTAATTGACGAAGCGCGCACGCCGCTCATTATTTCCGGTACAGCGCAGAAATCAACGAAGCTGTACATTCAAGCGAATGCATTTGTTCGTACGTTGAAAAAAGACGTTGATTACACGTATGATGAAAAAACGAAAAGCGTGCAATTAACAGAAGAAGGAATTACAAAGGCAGAGCGCGCATTTGGCATCGACAACTTATTCGATCTTAAGCATGTGACGCTGAACCATCATATTAACTTAGCGTTAAAAGCGCATGTGACGATGCATCGCGATGTCGATTACGTAGTGGAAGACGGAAAAGTCGTCATCGTTGACCCATTTACAGGCCGTTTGATGAGAGGACGCCGCTACAGTGACGGTTTGCATCAGGCGATTGAAGCAAAAGAAGGTTTGGAAATTCAAAATGAGTCAATGACTCTTGCGACGATTACGTTCCAAAACTATTTCCGCATGTATGAAAAATTGGCGGGAATGACCGGTACGGCAAAAACAGAGGAAGAAGAGTTCCGCAACATTTATAACATGCAAGTCATTGTCATTCCGACAAACAAACCGGTCATTCGTGAAGACCGTCCAGACTTGATTTTTAAAACGATGGAAGGCAAATTCCGTGCGGTGGTGGAAGATATTGCCCAACGCCATGCGAAGGGTCAGCCGGTGCTTGTCGGTACAGTGGCGATTGAAACTTCGGAATTAATTTCGCAGATGCTGAAGAAAAGAGGAATTCCTCATAACGTATTAAATGCGAAAAACCATGCGAAAGAGGCAGAAATTATCGCACAAGCCGGTCAAAAAGGTGCCGTGACTATTGCGACGAACATGGCAGGCCGCGGTACGGACATTAAGCTTGGCGAAGGAGTGCGCGAGCTTGGTGGATTAGCGGTGATCGGTACAGAGCGCCATGAAAGCCGCCGTATTGACAATCAGTTGCGCGGTCGTGCCGGCCGTCAGGGAGACCCGGGCGTATCGCAGTTCTATTTGTCATTAGAAGACGAATTGATGCGCCGCTTTGGTTCTGAGAATATGATGGCGATGATGGACCGACTTGGTATGGATGATTCGCAGCCGATTCAAAGTAAAATTGTCTCCAAAGCGGTTGAGTCCGCGCAAAAACGGGTAGAAGGAAACAACTTCGATGCGCGTAAGCAGCTTTTACAATATGATGATGTGCTGCGCGAGCAACGTGAAATCATTTACCGTCAACGCTTCCAAGTGCTTGATGCGGAGAACATTCGAGATATCGTTGAAAAAATGATTCAATCGGTCATTGAACGTGTTGTGAATGCCCATACGCCAAAAGAAGAATTGCCGGAAGACTGGGATTTAAAAGGGATTATCGACTATGTCAATGCGAATCTTTTGGATGAAGGCGACGTAACACTCAATGACTTGCGCGGCAAAGAGCCAGAAGAAATGATTGAGCTCATTTGGGAAAAAGTGAAAGAGCGCTATGACGAAAAAGAACGTCAAATTGCGCCAGAGCAAATGCGCGAATTTGAGAGAGTCGTTGTTCTTCGTGCGGTTGATATGAAATGGATGGATCATATTGACGCGATGGAGCAATTGCGTCAAGGCATTCATTTGCGTGCATACGGACAAATCGATCCGCTTCGCGAATACCAAATGGAAGGATATGAGATGTTTGAAAACATGATCGCTTCCATTGAGGAAGAAGTGGCGAAGTATATTATGAAAGCGGAGATTCAAAACAACTTAGAGCGTCAGGAAGTAGCGAAGGGGCAGGCGGTGCATCCGAAAGAAGAAGGAGAGGTCAAACGTAAGCCGGTAAGAAAGGCTATTGAAATTGGCCGCAACGATCCGTGCTTTTGCGGAAGCGGCAAAAAATATAAACATTGTTGCGGAAAAAATGCGTAAACAAGAAATATAAAGTGAGGGTGGGGACCCCGCCTCTCACTTTATTTTTGACGATGTGCCCATTGATTATCATGTGTCTTATAAAGTAAAATGTGTACCGAGGTGAACATGTCATGATAGATTTAGTGCAAATTAAGCAAGACCTTGAAAAAATGGCTAAGCGATTAGCGGATATTAGGGGGTCTCTTTGACCTCGAAGCGAAAGAAGCCCGCATTCGTGAGTTAGATGAACAAATGGCGGCGCCGGACTTTTGGGACGACCAAAAGTCAGCACAGACCGTTATTAGCGAAGCGAATGCGCTCAAAGATTTAGTTGGACAATTTAAGTCATTAGAAGAACGTTATGAAAACTTAGAAGTGACGTATGAGCTTGTGAAAGAAGAACCGGATGAAGAGCTGCAACAGGAGTTAGAGGCGGAAGTCAAGCAGCTCGCTAAAGAGTTTAGTGAATTTGAGTTGCAGCTGCTTCTTAATGAGCCGTATGATAAAAACAATGCGATTTTAGAGCTTCACCCAGGTGCGGGAGGTACGGAATCGCAAGACTGGGCTTCGATGCTTCTTCGCATGTATACAAGATGGGCGGAGAAAAAAGGCTTCAAAGTCGAAACGCTCGATTATCTTCCGGGTGAAGAAGCAGGTGTTAAGAGTGTGACGCTTTTAATTAAAGGTCATAACGCATACGGATACTTAAAGGCAGAAAAAGGCGTTCATCGCTTAGTACGTATTTCGCCGTTCGATGCTTCTGGACGCCGTCATACGTCATTCGTTTCTTGCGAAGTGGTGCCGGAATTTAACGAAGATATTGAAATTGAAATAAGACCAGATGAAATTAAAGTCGATACGTACCGCTCAAGTGGTGCCGGCGGTCAGCACGTCAACACGACCGACTCAGCGGTGCGCATTACTCATATTCCAACTGGCATTGTCGTAACATGTCAGTCAGAACGTTCGCAAATTAAAAACCGCGAAAAAGCGATGAACATGTTAAAAGCGAAGCTATATCAAAAGAAATTGGAAGAACAACAGGCAGAGCTTGCGGAAATTCGCGGCGAGCAAAAAGAAATCGGTTGGGGAAACCAAATTCGTTCGTATGTCTTCCACCCGTATTCGCTTGTAAAAGACCACCGTACGAATACCGAAGTCGGCAACGTGCAAGCGGTTATGGACGGGGAGATTGATATTTTTATCGATGCGTATTTGCGTTCTAAATTAAAATAAACCCTTGATGGAGACTGACTCACAAAGGTCTGTCTTCCTCGAACATTTGCGAGAGGAAGAAGATTCTTTTGTTGAGTTGGTCTCTTTTTTATGAACATAAACACTAACATTAATTCATCATTGTTGTTTTGATAGCGCACACTAAAATATAGCAGGTATGTTGATTAACTAATAAAATACAGTGATTTATGGTTAACAAAATGGCTTTTCTGCCGGGGTTAATAGCAAAATAATGGATGATTACATATCGTCCTTTAATGTTTTAGCTTATTACTGCGTTATTTGACTGTCATTTACTTGTCGAAGCGTGCGTGCTATACTCACATGGGGTGATTGGATGATGAAAAAGAGAAGGCGGACGTTAAGTCCGAAATGGGAATTGCTAATTGAGTATTTATATATATTAATGGGTTCAGCCATCGTCGCGATTGCGTTTAATGTGTTTTTATTGCCAAATCGTATCGCATCAGGCGGTGTAAGTGGGATTAGCACGATTTTACACGCAACGTTAGGATGGCAGCCGGCCTATGTGCAATGGGCGTTTAATATTCCGCTGTTTATTGCCGGGGTTGTTTTACTTGGAAAACAATTTGGAATTAAAACGTTAGTTGGTACGCTATTTTTACCATTTGTTGTTTACTTAACAAAAGACTTTGAACCTGTCACACCTGACCCACTTCTTGGCTCATTGTTTGGCGGAATTGGTGTCGGAGCAGGGCTTGGAATTGTATTTCGCGGTAAAGCTTCAACAGGCGGTACGGATTTAGCGGCGCAAATTATTCATAAGTATACGGGATTATCGCTTGGTACGTGTGTCATATTAATTGATGGGCTTATTGTTTTAACGGCGGCGCTCGTATTTGATGTGGAACAAGCGCTATATGCATTGATTGCTTTATTTGTAACAAGCAAAACCATTGATTTTGTACAAGTTGGTTTTGGTTATTCGAAAATGGCGATGATTATTACAAACAAAGAAGAAGAAGTACGACAGGCCATTTTACATAAAATCGACCGCGGAGTGACAAAGTTGTCAGCGTACGGAGGATATACGGAAAATGAGCGGCCGGTGCTGATGTGTGTGGTAGAGCAGTCGGAGTTCACAAAATTGAAACAATTGGTAAAAGGCATTGATCCTTCTGCGTTTGTCATCGTTATGGATGCAACGGAAGTGCTTGGCGAAGGATTTAAACGTGCTTAGATTGAGAAAAATGGGATATAATAAGGGCTGTATGCAATCTTTTACAGGGGGTAAGTTCACTCATGAAAAAGAAACTATTTGGCTTATTATTAGGAACATCGCTTGCATTAGCAGCCTGTGGTGGGGGAGAAGAAGCTACTGATAACAATAATAATGGCGGTGGCGGTGCAACTGCGGCATCGGCTGAAGACATTTACAAGCAAAACTGTGCAAGCTGTCATGGGCAAGATTTAAGAGGACAAGTCGGTCCAAGCTTAGAGAAAGTTGGCAGCAAATATTCGAAAGATGAAATTAAACAAATTATTGAAAAAGGTCGAGGAGGCATGCCTAGCGGATTAATCCAGGGCGAAGATGCCGACAAAGTCGCTGAATGGTTAGCAGCGAAAAAATAAAGTGGGTGTTTGATAAGGGGTTGGCTCGGGCGATAGCCATATGGCTGAGAAGAGTCCAAGCCCTTTGTTGTTGTGCCCTTATGCGCTTCTCTTTTCAAAGTTCCCCGATAGAATAAAGCTTCCGCTTATACTCCGATAATGGAAATACAGGTAGCTGTGTAATGTATTTGAAATATAAATGTAAAATAAATTGCCAGAAATAGTGCTATAATATCTTTCGTAGAATTTTGTATAATTGTTTCGAAAAATGGCGATAAATCGTTGAAATTCGAGTTTAACTATAAAGCTGAAAATAGATTAGGTGATAGCATGATAGAAATGCAGGATGTATATAAAACATATCCAAACGGCGTGATGGCTCTAAACGGTATCAACGTACGCATTAAGCAAGGCGAATTTGTGTATGTCGTTGGTCCAAGCGGTGCCGGAAAATCGACGTTTATTAAAATGATGTACCGCGAGGAAAAGCCAACGAGCGGTTCCATTATGATTAACGGTGTTAATCTTGCAAAGTTAAAAGATAGTAAAGTACCGTTACTGCGCAGACATATCGGTGTTGTTTTCCAAGATTTTAAATTACTTCCAAAGCTAACGGTTTATGAAAATGTCGCGTTTGCTTTAGAAGTAATTGAAGAATCGCCGAAAAACATTAAAAAGAGAGTCATGGAAGTATTGGATCTTGTCGGATTGAAGAATAAAGCGCGCTTTTATCCGGATGAATTGTCAGGCGGAGAGCAACAACGCGTATCCATTGCGCGTTCGATTGTGAATTCGCCTAAAATCGTTATTGCTGACGAACCGACAGGAAACTTAGACCCTGATACATCATGGGGAATTATGGATCTTTTTGAAGAGATTAATAACCGCGGCACGACAGTTGTGATGGCAACGCATAACCGCGAGATTGTTAACTCGATTAAGAAGCGTGTTATCGCGATTGAAAACGGCAAGATTGTGCGCGATGAAGCAAAGGGGGAATACGGTTATGACAGTTAACACCCTCAAGCGGCATTTGCGCGAAAGCATCAAAAGCCTTGGACGAAATGGCTGGATGACGTTTGCTTCTATCAGTGCCGTGACAGTGACGTTATTGCTTGTTGGTGTTTTTCTCATTGTTATGTTAAACATGAACAATTTTGCGAAAAAAATCGAAAGCGATGTAGAAATTCGTGTTCATATTGATGTGACGGCAACGCCAAAAGATAAAGAAGCTCTTAAGGCGCAAATTGAGGCGATTCCTGAAGTAAAGGAAATTACATATTCATCAAAGGAAGAAGAATTGAAAAATCTGATTAAAAGTTTTGGTGAAGAAGGTTCTTCTTTTAAACTATTCGAACAAGACAATCCATTAAGTGATGTATATGTCGTAAAAACTGCCAAACCGACCGATACGATCAAAGTGGCCAAAAAAATTGAAACATTTAAATTTGCTCACAAGGTCAAGTACGGACAAGGGCAGGTAGAGAAGCTGTTTAAAACGTTAAAAGTGGCGAGAAATATTGGATTGGGATTGATTCTCGGTTTGTTATTTACCGCTATGTTTTTAATCTCGAACACAATCAAAATTACGATTTTTGCGAGAAGAAAAGAAATAGAAATTATGAGATTAGTAGGAGCAACAAATGGCTTTATTCGCTGGCCGTTTTTCCTTGAAGGGTTATGGCTTGGCTTGTTAGGTGCGGTGATACCAATTACGTTACTATTATTCTCCTATTACAACCTTTATACCTTTTTAGAGCCGAAGCTAACGAATCCGTTCCTTCAATTGTTACCGTTTAGCCCGTTTGCATGGCAAGTTGCTGCGATCTTAGTCGCATTGGGGGCATGCATCGGTGTTTGGGGAAGTATGGTGTCTGTCCGGAGGTTTTTAAAAGTTTAAGAGAGAAAGAGAGAAAGGGGAAACGAGGCCGTGAAGCGCAAAATTATGACATTAGCGGTCGCTGCAGTTGTGGGGGTAACAAGCTTTACACCCAATCTAGCAAATGCAGTGAGCAATCGGGAAATTCAACAGAAGAAAAACGAACTTAATCACATTGAGTCGAAGCAATCATCCGTTAAAAAACAAATTAATGAAGCCAATCAAGAAATTAAGCGTCTGCAGGCCAATCAAGACAAGTTAACGGAAGAAATCAAAAAGTTAGACATGGCCGTATCGGAAACGAGCGGAAAAATTTATGAGAAGTCACAGCAAATCGAAAAGACAAAGCAAAACATTGAAGTGTTAAAACGGCAAATTGCCGAAGTTCAAGCCCGAATCGAAAAAAGAAATGAACTGCTTAAGCAACGTGTTCGTTCATTGCAGGAAAGTGGCGGAGTGATTAGCTATCTTGAAGTGTTGTTAGGCTCACAAAGCTTCAGTGATTTTATTGACCGTATCAGCGCAGTCACAACGATTTTTGAAGCGGACAAACAAATTATTAAGGAACAAGAAGCAGATAAAGCGCTGAAGGAAGCGAAAGAAAAGGAATTAACAACGAATCTGGCTAATCTTGAGAACGATTTAAAAGAATTGGAGCAGTTAAAGCAAAAGTTAAATGCGCAAATTTCTCAAAAAGAACAGTTGATGAAAAAACTCGAACATCAAGAAGAAGAGCTTCATGAGGACAAACTTGCGCTTAAGGAAGAACAAGAATTGTTAGAAAAGCAAGAAGCAGCGATGCGTTCACAGCTTCAGCAACTGATCGAAAGACAAAAAGCCGAAATACAAAAAGCAGAAAGTAGAAAAAGAAATGTAACAAGCAGTCAGCATGATTCAGGTCATGTTTCATCGACTACAAGCGATGCATCTTCTTCAGGTAATGTTCCGCCGGTTACAAGCGGCGCCTTTATGCGTCCAGCCAATGGCCCAGTTACATCAGAATTTGGTGCTCGCTGGGGTAAATTCCATTATGGAATCGACATTGGCAAACGTGGTTCCAGCGTGCCGGTCGTAGCAGCTGCGGATGGCTACGTGTTCCGTTCTTACTATTCGGATTCATACGGAAACGTGGTATTTATTACGCATGTCATTGATGGACAAGTATATACGACGGTTTATGCCCATTTAGAATCGCGCTTAGTAAGCGAAGGACAAACGGTAAGCAAAGGGCAAATGATTGGTTACATGGGCAACACAGGACGTTCCTTTGGCGCTCACCTTCACTTCGAAATTCACCGCGGCCCGTGGACTCCATCAAAATCAAACGCGGTGAATCCGCGGAACTATATTAATTTCTAAGCTTTGAGTAGTGACAAAAAAAGTTTTACAGAAACATACACAACTTGCCGATGATCATGTCGAAGCAAGTTGTGTATTTTTTTGGCAAGGTTTCAGTGCCGTTAGACTGTTGAAAAAAAATGAAAATGGAACTTGTTTTAACTATAATTTGATTTGAGATGGTAATACATAATGACAAGAATGGTCGAGGAAAGATGGGGTTAGTTTTATTTTCAATCGTTTTTATTTTAGTGGGTTTGTTTGTAATGTGGAAAGCTATTTTTGGTACTAAGAAAGAAGTTAAAGAGTTTAGTTCTGGAATACCAGCAGATTTTTCTGACTTTTTCTTAATGATTATTTATAAACTTTTCCCACCTATTTTAAGAAGGGTATTCCTATTTTTATTAGGATTAAGTATTGTAGTCGGGTTTATATATCTATTGTTTTTTTATAGGTCTTAACTTGCTAAATATTTATTTTATCATTCAACTAACGGTGCGATACTTCAACAAAGGGGTATCGCTTTTTGCTTATTGTGCTAACGGGGCAGATTGGTTGAAAAAGGAATAAAAGCTAAACAGGAAGAATAAGTAAATAAGAGTGAAGCTTTATGGGAGGTTGCGATGAAAAAACCTTTCTTATTTGTAATTCTCTTGGTTTTGATTTTGGTTGGATGTAATAATAAACACATTTTTCTTTCTGGGGAAGGTGAGAACTGGAAAGGAGAATACTCTGCAAATATCAATGGTAATAGGGAAGATGGGAATTACATTTTTGGTTATAAAAATGGAGAAAAGGATACTAAACGACGACGGATGAAGAAGGGAATCGAACAATCTATACTTATGATTCATTCAGCAATGTCAAAACCGAAACAGACTCAAGAGGAAATACGACCACTTATGATTACAATGAATACGGAGATTTAATAACTATTACAGATCCGAAGAACCAAAAAACCATTTTTACTTATGATGCATATGGAAATTTAAAAACAAAAAAGTATCCAAATGGTACGATTGAAGAGTATGATTATGATGACAAGGGCAACTATGTGAAAACAGTAACCGACCACCCAGCTGGTAATACAGTGACAACGATTACAGATGAAGTGGGAAATGTCACTAATTATATCGATGGAAAAGGGTATGAAACACAATTTAAATATAATCAGCAAAATCAGCTAGAGAAAGTAATAGATCCAAAATTGAATGAGACAACCTATCAATACGATGGCTCGGGAAATCTTACGAAGAGAATAAATGCAAAGGGTCATGTGACGGAATATAAATATAACGGAATGAATTTGTTAGAAAAGATTATTGATCCTTTAAACCATACTACATCGATAGAATATGATTTAAACGGAAATCGAAAAAAGTTGATCGCTCCTTCTGGAGATATGATCGAATACGACTATAATGAATTAAATCAATTAACAGATGTATATGTGAATGGGCTCAAGCAGTGGAGCTATTCGTATGACGAAAATGGAAATGTAGAGACGATTACTGATTCACAAGGACGTTTGAAGTCATATCACTATTATGACAACGGCTTACTTCAGCAAGTGGTTAATGGGAATCATACCATTAGCTATGGCTATGCAGGGAATGATTTCTTATCTTCCATCAATGTGGCAGTTGGAGATTCAACATTTTCACTAGAATTTACACCAAATAAGCTCAATCAACTTGAAACATTGATACGAAAGGATCAAACACTCAGCACACAAACACTTGCCACATTTGCTTATAACTCTTTAGGAGCGATTGAGTCGGTCAATCGTGGAAACGGAACATCTACAAGCAAAACGTTTGACCAAGCCAATCGTTTAGAAACCTTGACTAACAAATTGACGAATGGTACAGAATTAAATTCATATACGTATCACTATGATCGGAATAACAACATAGAAAATATTGTTACAAATCATGGTACCATTTCGTATCAATATGATGAGCTAAATCAATTAGTTCGTGAAACGTTGTTAGATGGTACCGTCATTAACTATGAATACGATTCAGTTGGAAACCGCACGAAAAAAATTGTCACCAAAGATGGAAACAGTACAACAACATCGTATTCATACAATAAGGCGAATCAATTAACAGAAGTAAATGGACAAGCGTACCAGTACGATGTTAACGGAAATTTAACGAATGACGGTGAGCGAACGTATATTTACGATGCATTTGACCAACTGATCGAAGTTCGCAATGCGTCTGGACAATGGATTGCGAAATTTACGTATGATGATAGTGGAAAACGCACAAGCATGACCACTGCCGATGGAACGATTTACTTCCATTATCATAAAGATAAAGTCATTTACGAAACAGATGAAAATAATAACATCATAGCGGAATACACTTGGGATCAAGAAGGCAACCCAGTATCCATGACGAAAAATGGCCAAACGTATTATTATCATTTGAACGGTCATGGAGATGTAGTCGCGTTAACCGACAGCAATGGAAATGTAGTCGCGGAGTATGAATATGATGCATGGGGAAATATCATAAGTCAAACTGGTCCATTGGCTTCTGAAAATCCGTATCGTTATGCGGGATATCGGTATGATGAGGAAACTGATCTATATTATTTAATGGCAAGATATTATAATCCTAAACACGGGAATTTTTTATCTTTAGATCCACATCCAGGAGTTTTAGATAATCCTATCACTCAAAATGGGTATACGTATGCGAATAATAATCCTGTGATGTATGTTGATCCAGATGGTAACCACCCAGTTCTCATAGCTTTAGCTGGTACCCTATTAAGATTTGCAGCACCATTAATTAAAAGTGCTATTAAAAAATATGGTTCAAAAGCTATTAATTTTGTAAGGGATAAGATATACAACTATGCAAAGAAGTTATTTAAAAGTTTAACTGACCGTTATAGGATTACTAGTAGTTCCAGCGCTGTTGTATTAATATTAGACAAAAAAAATAATAATAAGCGTGTATTTAGTCTTGATTATCACGATAACATTCCTCTTAAAAAAATAGGTAAGAAGGGGAAAGTGAAAAATATAGATGTATGGCATTATCATTTGAACGATGACAAGGTGCATTACGTATTTAGATGGTCTATTCCGAACGGATATACCTTGTATGAAACAAATTATTATTATAGATTGGTATGGTAATTGTGAGTTTTTACTTTAAATTCCTAAGGGATGAATATATCAATAGATATTGGGGAATTAGAGAAATAGCTTCCTGGACATGAAATATTTTATTACAAAAAAGCAAGAGGACATTAGTCTTCTTGCTTTTCCATGTGTGCCAGGTTCTAAGGAGAAAGTCCTTAACAGTGAAGGAAATTCTGCCCCTAATAGCACGGATCTCATATACGGCCAGATGACATTGCGATGAGTCTGCATGAAAAGATAAAGTATTGTTATGGTTTTCATGTCCCTTTCTCCAACTTTCAGGAACGAACGTAGATATTACATCGTCCGCATAACGTATGACTTAATGAATCTTCGTATAAGTACTTAGAAAGAGTAACATGACTATTCTCCTAATCAATAGGAATTTTACTGAGTCAGAAGAGAATGGACTATGTTTTAATCAAAATTTATAATTTTTTAAAATAATAATATTTGAACGAAAGGACGATAAAAATGAATATAGAAGTTGGTTATTTACCAAAAAAATACTATAGCTTAAATCCAGGTGGCTTTTTTCCATTCGCACTAGAAGGGCATGCTCCGTATGTTTTTTGTTTGGACGGATTTTACCTGCCAGATTGTAATGAAAACTTTTTACCAATTTGGATGAGGAATATAGATGCTTTCCCTCTTTATTTTTGTGCACAAATTAATTCGTATTGGAAAAAGGACTTTGAACATTCTTGTGAAAAATTCAATATCAATTACAGCTATTTAAATAGTGACCCAGATTTTACAGTATCAGTTACGGAAATTCAGAATGAATATCAATTTCGGAGTATTATACCTTTTTATCTTACACTATGCAATGAAATAGACTTAGTTTTATGGTCAACAAATAAGGATGTTTTTAGTGTTAAACAAAAAAAATGGTATGGGAATTGGGAAGGAAAAGTTTTAGAAACGTTAGTGGTCAGGTTAAAAACTGGTACAAGTATCTTTTGGATTGGCTATGACTGTACTAGCATTTCGGTTATTTCAAATAATTCATATTTCTCAACATATGAAAAGATAATTGAATCTTTTCCGGAATTTGTATATCCTAGAATTTGTGAGTACGAGTAATAGTACAGAGACTTTCTCGTCCCAAAGATATAATTTCCATTGCGATTTTTTATGATGAGTAATAAAGTTCCAGAATCCGTATACAGAGATTGAGATGTGGCATTACTACTCAATCTTCTGAAAGTAGCAGACATACGCCTCACTAATTCCATTCATCACATAAGAAAAGCAGATGAAGAAAAACGGTGTGTCATTCTTCATCTGCTTTTTTAGGACTTTTCGAACATCCTTGATTTCGTATGAAACAAGCCAAACGATAGGTGCATAACCTGAATATAGAAGGGTTAATTGCTATTACTATTTTTTATCCAATGCTAGTGGCTCTATCTAATTTATTAGACGTTCCCTTTCAGTATACTTTGCCGAGAAACTCTTTGATTTTTGGTGCCAGACACTTGTCAAATCATAGTATAAAACGCACAAGCATGACCACTGCCAATGGAACAATCTACTTCCATTACCACCAAGATAAAGTGATTTACGAAACGGATGAAAATAACAATATCATTGCAGAATATACATGGGATGATGAAGGTCACCCTGTTACGATGATTAAAAATGGACAAACGTATTACTATCATTTAAATGGTCACGGAGATGTGGTCGCGTTAACTGACAACAATGGAAATGTCGTGGCGGAGTATGAATATGATGCATGGGGGAATATCCTACATCAAACTGGTCCATTGGCTTCTGAAAACCCATATCGTTATGCAGGATATCGATATGATGAGGAAACTGGGTTATACTATCTCATGGCACGTTATTATGATGCAAATATTGGTCGATTTATTACAAGAGATACATTCCATGGATTTGAAGACGATCCAATAAGCCTAAATCAGTATGCTTATACACATAATAATCCTGTTATGTATATTGATCCAAGTGGACATTTAAGAATAATAGGCGTGAACTTAGCAGGCTCAATTTTAAATGTTGCTATCGGTGCTGCTGTTGGTGGTGGTCTTGGCGCAATTCAAGCTTTTATTATTAAAAAAGGAAAAGAAGCAGCGAAAAGACTGTTTTACAGGACTGTGGTCGACCGTCTAACTGCTTGGGGCGCTAAAAAATTAGCTTGGACTGTTGGCGTAGCTGTGAGCGTTGCGATGGACTATTATGACATAGGTACACGGATTGCAAAAGAAATTGATAAACGTGACCGAAATCCAAGAAATGGGTGGATTGATATTTAATGAAAAGTTGGTTGGACAACGTTGTTGTATTTATATGGGTGACTCTTTTTCTATATCTAGTCAATTTCTTTGAAATACCTAAAAACATTTACTATTTCCTAATAGGTGTTCCTTTAATTTTTGGGGGTGTATTTTTAATACTATATCTTTTTGAAAAAAGTGATAAAAATAAAACATAATTCTTAAAACCGTTTTACCTATTTCTTTAGTAAAAGGATGCCATCATGGGCTTCCCCCTGTCAGGAGGAAAGACAAAACCTTTTTTAGAAGAAAATAAACAAAACCTTACTCCGACCGGAGTAAGGTTTTGTTATTTAAAATTTATTACGTCGAGCCAATTCACGTTGTGGTTTTGTCGTATTTTGTTTTTCTCAAGGAATACCCTCCCATTATCTAGTTAAAATTCTTAACATTACCTTCGTATATAATTAGGTCTAATTACTAAACAAATATTTAAGAATTTAAGGTATAATTAAAAATAACAGTATTTATTAAGTAGGTTTTTTATTTGGAATCTTGATTACTCAATAAAATGTGTAGTTGAAAAATGAGAATTTCCTTTTAGTACAGTGTTGTATAAATATACAAATTTTAATTCCAAGTAAGTAGTCCGTTTTTAAAAGTTTTTGTCACAATCCGTTCAGAAAGAAATTCTTTTTAAAACTTTTTTGTATCTATACAAAAAATTAAGATAACCACCTCTTGGTCGATAAGGGGGGTTTTTGTTTTGAAAAAAGACCATTTGATGAGTATGTGTATACGATAGGCCATTTTGAAGATGAGGAAGGCTCTTCACTAATTACCATGAAAAGAAAAAGAATGACTTTATTAATAATGTACTGCCAAGACTAAAAAAAGATTGTCACTAACCTGGATATTAGCAGTTTATAATGCCTTGGCGCTTTGATTAATATAAATTAAGTGAAAATGTTTCTTAGTTGAGAAAATCAACATGAACGTGTAAACTAATAGTACATGCAGATTTTATACATATTGTGTACAAGCATTCCATATGATGATAGTAAAAGGCATCGCACGGCGCTTTGTGTGATGCCTTTCCTGTATGGCAAAGGGTGAGGAGGATGCATGGTGAGTAAAAAGACGACAGCAATATTAATGGCTTTATCCTTGATCGTGGGAGCAGGCGGTACATATGCCGGCATGCAGCTAGCTGAGAGCCAAGGTGGCGAGAACACGTTGATTGTTCAGCCGAAAGAAGCAATGGAAAAAGCGACAAGTGGCAACGAGAATGAAGATTTAGAAAAAATTGAGCAAGCCTATGAGCTTATTAAAAGCCGCTATGTTGAAAAAGTCGACGAAAAACAACTCATTGAGGGCGCGATTCAAGGAATGATTGAGACGCTCGATGATCCGTACTCCGTGTATATGGATAAAGAAACAGCCCATCAATTTAATGAGTCATTAGATTCTTCTTTTGAAGGAATTGGCGCCGAAGTCAGCATGGTCGACGGCAAGGTAACGATTGTCGCTCCGTTTAAAAACTCCCCGGCGGAAAAGGCGGGGTTAAAGCCGAACGACCAGATTATTAAAGTCAATGGCGAAAGCGTTGAAGGATTGGATTTGTATGAGGCAGTATTAAAAATTCGAGGCAAAAAAGGAACGAAGGTTGTTTTAGATGTGATTCGGCCAGGGGTAAAGGAAGTCATGAAAGTCGAAGTGGTTCGTGACGAAATCCCGGTTGAAACGGTGTACGATGATGTCAAAACGTATGAAGGCAAGAAAATCGGATATTTAGAAGTGACGTCATTTTCCGAAAATACCGCCCAAGATTTTAAAGAAAAGCTGGAAAAATTGGAGAATCAACGAATTGAAGGGTTAATTATTGATGTGCGCGGTAATCCGGGCGGATACTTGCAGAGTGTGGAGGACATTTTAAAAGAGTTTATTCCGAAAGATAAGCCTTATGTGCAAATTCAAGAGCGCGATGGCGACAAGCAGCGTTTCTTCTCCAACTTAACGGAGAAAAAGGACTATCCAGTTACCGTGCTTATTGATAATGGAAGTGCGTCTGCATCGGAAATTTTAGCGGGTGCGATGAAAGAAGCGGGTGGATATAAGCTTGTTGGAGAAACAACGTTTGGCAAAGGAACGGTGCAGCAAGCGGTGCCGATGGGCGATGGCAGCAACATTAAGTTGACGCTTTATAAATGGCTCACTCCTGATGGACACTGGATTCATAAAAAAGGAATCAAGCCGGATGTAGCTGTCAAACAGCCAGAGTATTTTTATGCTAATCCAATTAACTTTGAAAAAGAGCTTGTGTACGATATGAACAATGAGAAAATTAAAAGTGCTCAGCAAATGTTGAAAGGTCTTGGCTTCGACCCGGGACGTGAGGACGGCTATTTCAGTAAAGAAACAGTGGCGGCTGTGAAAGCATTCCAAAAGGCTAACAAACTTCCGGTTACCGGAAAAATCGATAAACAGACAGCAGGACTATTGGAAGCAAAAATTATTGAAGCTATACGCGATGAGCAAAATGATAAGCAGTTAAAAGCAGCGATGAAGCTGTTAGCGGAACAAAAGTAAGCGGTGCATTCCCGTTTTCTTAGATCATGCGGCTTACTGAGTGATGGAAAACAAAGGGGCAGGCTCCTCACATATAACAATGTGAGGAGCCTGCCCTTTTTGTTTTGCGAAAAATTAGGGAACTAGAATAGGCTAATAATTCGACTAAGCCCGCGACGTTTTGGCTTTTTTAATCGTTCTTGTTCAGCAGCGAGGTGGCGGTTGGCTTGTTCTAATTGGACGATGCGGCTTTCTAGCTTCTGAATATGTTCGACGAGTTCGTCGATTTCTTTACGGTGTTGTAAAACTTGAAATGAGACGACATCATCAGCTTTTTGTTCGAGTTTCCGTTCGACTGATTGGAGGCGTGCAGTCATTTCTTCAATATGGGGTTTCACATGTGTTTCAAAAATATCGTCCGGATATAATGTTTCTTTTGCGGTTGTTTCTATATCCATATCACTTTCTTCTTCTAAAGCAGCTCCCTGCTCAAATTTAATCTGCTCGAGAAGCGTGATTGTTTCTGCGTCAAATACATAATGGCCTGCTTCGTTTCTTGGGCATGGAATGTTATACTTTTTAATCCAACGTTGAACCGTTTTGGGTGACACACCGAGACGTTTTGCAACACTGCTCGTTTTCAATTCCATCTTCCTTCCCCCTTGATCGTATTAATTATATAATTTTACAAATAATAGCGATTTCCTTTGCCTTAGACAAAACTAGTGTTCGTTCGTCAGAAAAAGTGAAAACTAGTGTTTGTTTGTAGGAGTTTGACAAAATATGTTGGAAAAAAATAAATCATGGCAATAGGATTTGCCAAAGTGATTTGCTAGAATAGAAAATAGATTGAGAGAAACGTTTTAGCGAGATTGGTGGTGAGAGAAGTGGTTTCTATGTGGGTGTTGGAATGGTTAAAAGGGATCGGACGGATATTTACTCAACCGCTTTTTTATTACGGTATTTTCCTTGCGCTTTTTGTCGGCTGGCTGCGCGTGAAAAAAGAGCGGCGTCATTTTCATGTTCGCGTCTATCATTCGTTTCATGAAAGCAAATTTTTGTTTATAAGTGGCTTGTTGCCAGGACTCGTTCTGTCCATTTTCATGGTTGGCATCGGTTTTGTGTTTCCACTCGATACATTAACACTGCTTTCTGCGGCGACGATATTGCTTGGATTGACCTTGCAGCTTCGTTTATTGTCGCCTGCTTATACGGTAGGATTGACGTTTTTTTGTGCGAGTTTTTTAGTGAAATATGAAGGAACGAAGTCATTTTTTGAGAAGTATTTTGCCGGTCTTGCGAAGACGGATTTATCAGCGCTGGCGATTTTGTTAGGTATGCTTCTTTTTGTGGAAGCGTGGCTTATTTTGCGGAACGGTTCGGTGGCAACTTCTCCGCAATTGATGAAAAGTAAGCGTGGCTTATTCATCGGTGTTCATTGGGCAGAACGGCTTTGGTTTGTTCCGGTGCTGTTGCCGATTCCAGGAGAGGCGATTACATCCTTGTTTTCATGGTGGCCAGTCTTTTCTTTCAATGAACAGACGTATTCGTTTCTGCTTGTTCCGTTTTTAATCGGCTTTTCTCAGCGTGTTCAAGGCATGCATCCAAGCGATTCGGTCCGTCTGACGGGACAGCGCGTGCGGCTTTTGGCTCTTGCTGTTAGTATTTTAGCAATGGCGGGTTATTGGTATGCGCCGCTTGCGATTATTGCAGTGGCCGTCGCTTTTATCGGAAGAGAATGGATTGCTTTTTATCAGCGGTTTCAAGATGATTCACAATCCCCGTTTTTTTCCCAGCAAAAGCATGGGCTTGTTATTTTAGGCATTATTCCTCATTCTCCAGCGGAAAAAATGGCGCTTCAAGTCGGTGAAATCATTGTAAAGGCGAATGGAATTGCTGTGAAAACAGAGGCTGAATTTTACGAAGCGCTGCAGCGAAACCGGGCATTTTGCAAGCTGGAAGTATTAGATCGAAACGGGGAAATTCGCTTTGTGCAAGGAGCTTTATATGAAGACCAGCACCACGAGCTCGGACTGTTGTTTGTGCAAGACGAGAAAAAATGGGAATCTGAGGCCGTTTAATTAGGCGTAGGCTGATGAAAAGCGGTTTTAGGTGTGATACAATGGTTTTATAGTGATAAGGCTTCCTCGTTATTTAGTGAGGACGTGCTCATTGTTTACAAGCTCTCGCATCTATTAATGGAGAGGGTAGTTCATATAAGGAGTTTTTGTTATGTGGTTTATCATTGCCTTAATTGTTCCGGCGTTGTTAGTCATGTTATTTACGCGCGTGACGTATAGCTATTATGTTGGAACGCTATTAACGGTTGCGCTATTAGTTGCTTCTTACTTTAAAGGATATACAGATGAGCTGCATGAATTTATTGCTGATATCGTGTCATTGACAGTTGGATTTTTGTATTCGAAAAGAATGGTGGAAAAGATAAAGAAATGAGCAGAGTGTCTTCTAGTAAGGAAGGCGCTCTTTTTTTAGGCTTTATGAGTAATCATAGAGGTTAAGGTGATGGTTCCTCTCCTGAAACATAAAAATCAACGACATTGTTTAACGAAGTCTTTGGAAAAGGTTACGAATACCAGTTCGTATTTTTGTGTATTTTTCTTGTTAGTGTGGTAAAATGGAAGCATGATGATTTCGAATAGGAGTGTGTGTGTTTCGTGGGAGAACGTTTTGAGCTCGTTTCAAACTATAAGCCGCAGGGAGATCAGCCGAAAGCGATTCAAAAATTAGTAGAAGGCATTCGGAACGGAGTAAAGCATCAGACGTTATTAGGAGCAACGGGAACGGGAAAGACATTTACGATTTCGAACGTGATTAAAGAGGTAAACAAGCCAACGCTTGTTATTGCCCATAATAAGACGCTAGCTGGTCAGTTATACAGTGAGTTTAAAGAATTTTTCCCTAATAATGCGGTTGAATATTTTGTAAGTTACTATGATTACTATCAACCGGAAGCGTATGTACCGCAAACGGATACGTATATTGAAAAGGATGCTAGCATCAATGATGAGATTGATAAATTACGGCACTCAGCAACATCGGCGTTGTTTGAGCGAAGAGATGTTATCATCATTGCCAGCGTATCGTGTATTTATGGTTTAGGTTCACCGGAAGAATACCGCGAGCTTGTTGTTTCCTTACGTGTCGGCATGGAGATCGAGCGGGATCAGCTGCTGCGCCGTCTTGTCGATGTACAGTATGAGCGGAATGACATTGATTTTCAGCGCGGAACGTTCCGTGTGCGCGGCGATGTTGTTGAGATTTTTCCAGCTTCGCGCGATGAGCATTGCATTCGCGTTGAGTTTTTCGGCGATGAAATTGACCGGATTCGCGAAGTCGATGCTTTAACGGGAGAGATTATTGGAGAACGCGAACATGTGGCGATTTTTCCAGCCTCTCACTTCGTTACGCGCGATGAGAAAATGCAAATTGCGATTCAAAATATCGAAAAAGAATTAGAGGAACGGTTAAAAGAGCTGCGTGAACAAGGTAAATTGCTAGAGGCGCAGCGTTTGGAGCAAAGAACGCGCTACGACCTTGAAATGATGCGGGAAATGGGCTTTTGCTCAGGGATTGAAAACTATTCGCGTCATTTAACGTTGCGACCGCCTGGTTCAACACCATACACGCTTTTAGATTATTTTCCTGATGATTTTTTAATTGTGATTGACGAGTCGCATGTGACGATTCCACAAATTCGCGGGATGTACAATGGAGACCAAGCGCGTAAACAAGTACTTGTCGACCATGGCTTCCGTTTGCCGTCCGCGCTTGATAATCGTCCGTTGAAATTTGAAGAGTTTGAAGAGAAAATCAATCAAATTATTTACGTTTCAGCCACACCGGGACCATACGAGTTAGAGCATAGCCCTGAGGTTGTGGAACAAATTATCCGCCCGACAGGATTGTTAGATCCGACCATTGATGTCCGTCCAATTGAGGGACAAATCGATGATTTAATCGGTGAAATTCATGAGCGTATAAAGCGGAATGAACGGACGTTGGTCACTACTTTAACGAAGAAAATGGCGGAAGATTTAACGGATTATTTAAAAGAAATTGGTATTAAAGTGGCATACTTGCATTCAGAAATTAAGACGCTTGAGCGGATTGAAATTATCCGTGATTTGCGCATTGGCAAATATGATGTGTTAGTCGGTATTAACTTACTGAGGGAAGGATTGGATATTCCGGAAGTATCGCTTGTGGCGATTTTAGATGCGGACAAGGAAGGATTTTTACGCTCAGAGCGTTCGCTCATTCAGACGATTGGCCGTGCGGCACGTAATGCAAATGGTCATGTCATTATGTATGCGGATACGATTACCAAATCGATGGAAATTGCGATTAACGAAACGAAGCGCCGTCGTGCGATTCAAGAGGCATATAACAAAGAGCATGGCATTGTGCCGCAAACGGTGAAGAAAGAAATTCGGGATGTCATTCGTGCAACTTATGCGGCTGAAGAGCAAGAAACGTACGAAGCGAAGAAAGATTACAGCAAGCTGACGAAGAAAGAGCGTGAAAAGCTGATTGCCGACCTCGAGCGAGAAATGAAGGAAGCGGCAAAAGCGCTAGATTTCGAGAGAGCAGCCGAATTGCGCGATTTAATTTTAGAGTTAAAAGCGGAAGGATGATCGTAAGCTTATGGCGATGGATAAAATTATTGTTAAAGGAGCAAGAGCTCATAATTTAAAAAATATTGATATAGAAATTCCCCGCGATAAACTCGTTGTGGTGACGGGTTTATCGGGATCTGGAAAATCATCGCTTGCGTTTGATACGATTTACGCGGAAGGGCAGCGGCGCTACGTTGAATCGCTGTCTGCTTATGCGCGGCAATTTTTAGGGCAGATGGACAAGCCGGATGTCGATGCGATTGAAGGACTGTCTCCGGCGATTTCGATTGATCAAAAGACAACGAGCCGCAATCCGCGTTCAACAGTGGGGACGGTCACGGAAATTTACGACTATTTGCGCTTGTTGTTTGCCCGCGTCGGTCGTCCTGTTTGCCCGGAGCATGGCATTGAAATTACGTCACAAACCATTGAACAGATGGTTGATCGAATTTTAGAATATCCGGAGCGCACGAAAATTCAAATTCTTGCTCCTGTTGTATCAGGGCGCAAAGGAACGCATGTGAAAACATTGGAGGACATTAAAAAGCAAGGGTATGTGCGGGTACGTGTCGATGGAGAAATGCGTGAATTAACGGAAGAGATTGAACTTGAGAAAAATAAAAAACATTCGATTGAAGTCGTTGTTGACCGGATTGTTGTCAAAGAGGGCATTGAGGGGCGCTTGGCCGATTCGTTAGAGACGGCTTTAAAGCTTGCGGATGGTAAAGTCATTATCGATGTGATTGGACAAGAAGAGCTATTATTCAGCGAGCATCATGCCTGCCCATATTGCGGTTTTTCGATTGGGGAGTTGGAGCCGCGCATGTTTTCCTTTAACAGTCCGTATGGGGCATGTCCAGATTGCGATGGTTTAGGGTCGAAGTTAGAGGTGGATCCTGATCTAGTCATTCCAAACGATGAGTTAACGTTGCGTGAACATGCCATTGCGCCTTGGGAACCGCAAAGCTCGCAATATTATCCGCAGCTTTTAGAAGCGGTATGCAATCATTATGGCATTGATATGGATACGCCTGTCAAAGATTTGCCGAAGCATCAGCTTGATAAGATTTTATACGGCAGCAACGGGGAAAAAATTTATTTTCGCTATGAAAATGATTTCGGGCAAATTCGCGAAAACTATATTGAATTTGAGGGCGTCATTCGAAACGTAGAGCGCCGCTATCGCGAAACGAGCTCCGATTATATTCGCGAGCAAATGGAAAAGTACATGGCACAGCAGCCATGTCCGACATGTAAAGGAAACCGTTTGAAAAAAGAAAGCTTAGCTGTTTTTGTCGGCGGAAAGCATATTGGCGAAGTCACCGCTCTTTCTGTAACGGAAGCGCTCGAGTTCTTCCAAAACTTATCTTTGAGTGAAAAAGAAATGAAAATCGCCAATATGATTTTGCGTGAAATTATTGAGCGTCTTGGTTTCTTAAATAACGTTGGGCTTGATTATTTAACGCTAAGTCGTTCAGCTGGTACGCTTTCAGGTGGAGAAGCGCAGCGCATTCGTTTAGCAACGCAAATCGGTTCGCGTTTAACGGGAGTGCTGTACATTTTGGACGAGCCTTCCATCGGTCTGCATCAGCGTGATAATGACCGCTTGATTGCTACTTTAAAAAGTATGCGTGACATTGGCAATACGCTTATTGTTGTTGAACATGATGAAGATACGATGCTTGCAGCGGATTATTTGATTGATATTGGACCGGGAGCTGGCGTTCACGGCGGTCAAGTGGTTTCTGCGGGAACGCCGGAAGAAGTGATGAACGACCCGAACTCGTTAACAGGGCAATATTTGTCAGGGAAAAAATTTATTCCGCTTCCTGCGGAGCGCCGCAAGCCCGATGGACGTTGGCTTGAAATTGTCGGCGCGCGCGAAAATAATTTAAAAAATGTGTCTGTAAAAATTCCGCTCGGCACGTTCATTGCGGTTACGGGTGTATCGGGTTCCGGAAAAAGTACGCTTGTCAATGAGATTTTGCATAAGGCGTTGGCGCAAAAACTTCATCATGCAAAAGCGAAACCAGGTGAGCATAAAGCGATTAAAGGGATTGAGCATTTAGATAAAGTGATTGACATTGATCAATCTCCAATCGGCCGTACGCCGCGTTCGAATCCTGCCACATACACAGGCGTATTTGATGACATTCGCGAAGTGTTCGCATCGACGAACGAAGCGAAAGTGCGCGGCTATAAAAAAGGTCGTTTTAGCTTCAACGTCAAAGGCGGAAGATGTGAAGCTTGCCGCGGTGATGGAATTATTAAAATCGAAATGCATTTCTTGCCGGACGTTTACGTACCTTGTGAAGTGTGCCATGGCAAGCGCTATAACCGCGAAACGTTGGAAGTGAAATATAAAGATAAAAATATTGCTGAAGTGCTCGAAATGACGGTTGAAGATGCGTTGAAGTTTTTTGAAAACATCCCGAAAATTAAGCGGAAGCTTCAAACGATTTATGATGTCGGTTTAGGTTATATTAAATTGGGGCAGCCGGCGACGACCTTATCAGGCGGGGAGGCGCAGCGCGTGAAGCTGGCATCCGAATTGCATCGCCGTTCTACAGGCCGCACGCTCTATATTTTGGACGAGCCGACAACAGGATTACATGTCGATGACATCTCACGGTTGTTGAAAGTGCTTCAACGCTTAGTCGATAATGGCGATACGGTGCTTGTCATCGAGCATAATCTTGACGTGATTAAAACAGCCGACTACATTATCGATCTTGGTCCAGAAGGCGGCGATAAAGGCGGACAAATCGTCGCAACTGGAACGCCGGAAGAAGTCGCCGAAGTAGAAGGCTCTTACACGGGAAAATATTTAAAACCAATTTTAGAGCGTGACCGTGAGCGCATGAAAAAAAGATATGAAGCAACGAGCGTGTAATGCTCGGGCTTCGTATCTTTTTTTACTTTCCTAGAAACTTTTTATAGAAGGTTTCGTATATAAAAAACAAAAGGAGGAAAATAACAATGCATTCCAATAAAGTTCTGTCTTCTTTATGCTATTTCAGCGTCTTTTTTGCCGGGTTTATTTTCCCGATTATCGTTTATTTCGTAAGCGACCAGCACGATGTGAAGCAACATGCGAAAAAAGCATTTCTGTCGCATCTAATTCCATTCATTACAATTATTTTCTTTGGGATTATAGCTTTAACAGTTGGCGCGTTTAATCAAGCCGGATTTACTGATGCACTTCCGGGAATTGCATTTTTAGGCGTCATCATTGCCGGTATTATTAATTTCATCGTCATCATCTGGAATATCATAAAGGGAATTAAAGTATTAAAAGGGGTCTGACCCCCATTACGTTAACGCGGTAAAGTGGTGGGGGTCAGACCCCAAAAGGGAGGAAAGAAAGATGGAGGAAAGAAAGCGAATTTTAAAGATGGTAGAAGAGGGGAAGTTAACGGCGGAAGAAGCGCTTGTGCTGCTAGAGCAACTGGAGCAGGCAGAAAAGGAAGGAAAAGAAAAAGCGAATAAAATGATTACAGCTTTGTCAACGGATGTGCATTTTAAAGAAACGAAGCAAGAGACGTCTTCCGCGGTAAAATGGTCTTCCTTCAAAGAGAAGGTCCTCGACTTTCTTGACATGACTGTTAAAAAGTTAAAGGATTTTGATTTGGATTTTAACTTTGGTACTTATTTTGAGGTAAAGCATATTTTTCAGCAAAATAACGTTTCCTTCCGCACAATGGATATTCACATCGCCAATGGCAGTGTCAGACTTATTCCATGGAATGATTCAGATATTCGTATCGAGTGTGAGGCGAAAGTATATCGAGTCGACTCTGCTGAAGCGGCACGGCAGCTATTTTTACAAGATGTTCTTTTTACGGTAGACAATGGTCACTTGCGTTTTTCCATTCCAAAGCAGCAACTAAAAGTGCATGCGGTTATTTATCTTCCACAAGCAATCTATGATAGTGGAAACATTCGTTTGTTTAATGGAGAAATTCGTGGCGAAAAACTGCAAATAAAAAAGCTGCGTGCAAAAACAGCGAATGGTGCCATTATGTTTGAGCAGTTTCTAGGAGAAGAAGCAAGGTTGGAAACAGTGCATGGGGCTGTTACAATGACGAAAAGCTCGGTTCGTCAATTGGAAGTAGAAAATATTAACGGAGTTATTGATGTAAGTGGCAATTGTCATAAAATTAATTTACAAAGTTTTAGCGGTAGTGTCGTATGCGAGACAGAAAATGCAGATAGCGATACCATATTTATCAAAACTGTAGCAGGAAGTGTAAAGTTATTACTTCCAGCAAAAATGTCACTTGATGGAGAGTTAAAAACGAATATTGGCGGATTTTCATATGACTATCCGGGAATAACAATTATTGATGAAAAACATGAGACGATTCAAAAGTGGCTACGCTTTAAGGTAAATGGAGATGAAAAGAAGAGCACGCATCTTTATGTGGATACAAAAACAGGATCTATTTCATTAAAATCGATTGGAGATGGTGTGTAATGAACGAATTTTGCCATATTCAAGAAACCGACAAATTAGCCGGTATTGTCATAATTTCATCGAGAGCCGTGCCAAAGTAGACATATGATGAATTGGATTATTAGTATTTTCATCAATGCTCTTCTATTAATCGTTATAGCCGGCTATTTTGATTCATTTCATCTTGAAGGAGTTGGAGCTGCTCTTTTTGCAAGCGTCATCCTTTCCATTTTAAATATTTTTCTAAAGCCAATCTTAATTTTTTTGACATTACCAATTACCGTTTTATCGCTTGGGTTATTTTTGTTTGTCATTAACGCGATTACTTTAATGATAACATCTTCGATCATGGGAGATTCTTTTCAAATTGACGGATTTGGTACAGCTATCCTTGCATCCATCGTTCTTTCCTTTTTTCATTTGCTGATCCAAAAAGCGATTATTGAACCGTTGCAACGTAATCATTAAAACGTTCCCTCGTGAATTTAGTAGGGAACGTTCTTTTTTGGGGTCAGCCCCCCATCGCGTTAACGCGGTGAAGTGGTGGGGGTCAGACCCCCATTCAAACAATTGGGGAAAAGTGCTACAATGGTAAAAGATGAAAAGGGGGGATTAGAAGTGCCAAAGGTACGTACGAAAGATTTGATTGAAAAGTTTAATTTAGAGCTTGTGAGCGGTGAGGAAGGGATTAACCGTCCGATTACGACGAGCGATATATCACGTCCAGGAATTGAGATGGCTGGTTATTTTACATATTATCCGGCAGAGCGTATTCAGCTTTTAGGGAAAACCGAATTATCTTTTTTTGAAAAATTAAGCCCAGAAGACAAAAAAGTGAGAATGGAAAAGCTTTGTACTGACATTACACCAGGAATTATCGTTTCTCGAGGTTTAGAAGTACCCGCGGAGCTTATTGAGGCTTCTGAGCGTAATTCTGTGCCAGTGATGCGTTCGAATATGAAAACGACGCGTTTATCCAGCCGCCTGACAAACTATTTAGAAAGCAAATTGGCCCCAACAACGGCTGTGCATGGGGTGTTAGTCGATGTCTATGGTGTTGGTGTATTAATTACCGGAAAAAGTGGCGTTGGGAAAAGTGAGACTGCGCTTGAGCTTGTGAAGCGCGGCCACCGTTTAGTAGCCGATGACTGCGTGGAAATTCGCCAAGAGGATCAAGACATACTTGTTGGCAGTGCCCCGGAGTTAATTGAGCATCTGTTGGAGATTCGCGGTCTAGGTATTATTAACGTAATGACGTTATTTGGTGCAGGAGCCGTTCGGCCTCATAAACGTATTTCTCTCGTGATTGATTTAGAATTATGGGATCCGAAAAAGCAATATGATCGCCTAGGTCTTGAAGAGGAAAAAGTGAAAATTATCGATACGGAATTAACGAAGTTAACGATTCCGGTAAGACCAGGACGAAACCTTGCTGTCATTATTGAAGTAGCAGCGATGAACTTTCGTTTAAAACGAATGGGGATGAATGCTGCGGAAGAGTTTTCTGCCCGCCTGACAGATGCCATTGAAGATAGCGAGCATGATTACGAATAAGGAGTTGACGATATGTTAGCAAATATCCAGCCGTTGGACCGTGTCTTTTTAGAGCTGGGTCCAATTACAATTTATTGGTATGGAGTCATCATTGGCACAGGTGTTTTGCTCGGTTTGTTTCTAGCGATGCGAGAATCCGAACGGCGCGGTCTTCCTAAAGAAACATTTGTCGATCTCGTTTTATTGGCGGTACCGATAGCCATTTTATGTGCCCGCGCGTACTATGTCATTTTTCAGTGGGATTATTATTCTAAGCATCCCGCTGAAATTCCGCAAATTTGGCAAGGTGGGTTAGCGATTCACGGCGGTTTAATCGGTGCGATTATCACTGGAATTGTCTTTGCAAGGGTGCGTAAGCTTTCATTTTGGAAGCTCGCTGATATCGCTGCGCCAAGCATTATTTTAGGTCAAGCGATTGGTCGCTGGGGAAATTTTATGAACCAAGAAGCTCATGGTGGTCCGGTCACGCGCGAGTTTCTCGAAAGTTTGCGTTTGCCGGAATTTATTATTAACCAAATGTATATTAACGGAACGTATTATCACCCGACTTTTTTATACGAGTCTCTTTGGAATGTAACAGGCTTTCTTATGTTGCTTTTACTGCGAAAAATGAACTTGCGCCGCGGGGAGCTGTTTCTCAGCTATATCATTTGGTATTCCATCGGCCGCTTTTTCATCGAAGGGATGAGAACGGACAGCTTAATGTTGACAGATACGTTGAGAATGGCGCAATTTATTTCAATCGTCCTTATTATAGCATCTATTGGCATTTGGATATTTAGAAGAACAAAAGGGTTGGCGAAGGAACGATATCTTGATTAATCAAAGGGGAGAAACAAATTGATTGATACTTTCAAAAGGGGTTTGTTTGTCGGGATTAAAACAACATGGACACTCGGAAAAGTGATTTTTCCCATTACTGTGATCGTAACTGTTTTACAGCATACACCCATTCTTAATTGGATGATTCATTTTATCACGCCGTTTATGAAATGGCTTGGTTTATCTGGGGATGCAGCCATTCCATTAGTGCTTGGAAACTTCTTGAGTTTATATGCTGGAATTGGCGCGATTTTAACGCTCGATTTAACGGTAAAAGAAGTATTCATTTTAGCGATTATGCTTTCGTTTTCTCATAATTTGCTCGTTGAATCGAGTGTGGCAGCGAAAGTCGGTGTAAGCGTAGCGATGATGGTGGCGGTTCGCGTTGGATTAGCCATTGTTTCTGCGTTTTTCATTAATATCTTTTGGCAAGGCGGAAATGAAATCGCGCAATATGGTCTTGTATCGACAACAGCGGAACAGCTGACGAGTTGGGGAGCTATTTTCCTTTCCGGGGTTGAAAAAGCATTGCTCGGCATTGGGCAATTAGCCATGATTGTTATTCCGTTAATGATAGGTATTCAAATTTTAAAAGATTTAAAATGGCTTGATCAATTTTCACGTTGGATGTCACCTGTAACAAGATCGCTTGGCATGAAAGAAAACACATCGATGACGCTTGCAGCCGGGCTTTTATTTGGGCTTGCCTACGGTGCCGGAGTGATGATTCAAGCGGTCAAAGAAGATCATGTTTCTAAGAAAGATTTAACGCTAGCGTTTATTTTTCTAGTCGCCTGCCATGCGGTTGTGGAAGACACTTTATTGTTTGTGCCGCTTGGCATTCCTGTTTGGCCATTATTAGTCACTCGCTTAGTGGCGGCCATTCTTTTAACGATGTCGGTCGGATTCATTTGGAGTAGAATGCAGAAAACGGAGAGAAAGGAAGCAGCGCTATGAACATGAACACCATTTTATTTGACTTGGATGGAACGTTAATCGATACAAATGAGCTCATCATTCAGTCGTTTTTGCATACGTTGGAAAAATATTATCCTAATCAATACAAACGTGAAGATGTGCTGCCATTCATTGGGCCGCCTCTGTATGATACGTTTGTAGCAATCGACCCAGAGCGGGTTCACGAGATGATTGACACGTATCGCGTGTTTAATCATGCCCAGCACGATGCACTTGTAAAAGAGTATGAAACGGTGTATGAGACGGTAGAGACGCTTCATGACAAAGGGTTTAAATTAGGAATCGTCACAACGAAAGTGCGTCCCACTGTTTTAATGGGACTTAAGCTGACAAAACTTGACCGCTTCTTTCAATGCATTGTCTCACTCGATGATGTCGAAAGAGCAAAGCCGGATCCAGAACCGATTTTTAAGGCGCTATCCATATTACAGTCATCACCGCAAGAAACAATCATGGTCGGCGACAATTACCATGACATTTTAGCGGGGAAAAATGCCGGAACAAAAACGGCTGCAGTAGCGTGGTCGATTAAAGGGCGCAAGTATTTAGAGAAATATGAACCGGATTTTATGCTCGAAAAAATGAGTGATTTGCTAGAAATTGTAGGAGTGAAATAAAACGGTGAGACGAACGACAAAATATCCGGTATCGGGAACCAATTCGCTTTGGCAAATTTATAAAACCGTTTCGTTTTGGAAAGTCGTCAAAAATTTTATCATCATTCAAATCGCCCGTTATACGCCACTTTTGCCGGTCAAAAACTGGTTGTACCGCACGTTTTTAAAAATGGAAATCGGCGAAAATACGGCGTTTGCTTTAATGGTTATGCCGGATATCATGTTTCCTGAGAAAATTAAGGTCGGACGCAATTCGATTATTGGCTACAATACGACGCTTCTTGCTCATGAATATTTAATTGACGAATATCGTCTCGGTGATGTAGTCATTGGCGATGAAGTAATGATCGGTGCCAATTCAACGGTGCTGCCAGGAGTGGTGATCGGTGATCGCGCGGTTGTGGCTGCAGGCACGGTCGTTCATAAAGACGTTCCTCCCGGAGCTTTTGTCGGCGGCAATCCGATGCGAATTATTTATACAAAGGAAGAGATGGAGCAGCGAAAAATACACCTTCAACAATGATGATAGAGATCTAAAAATCCTTAACAAAAATAAAAGGAGGCACATATTAGTCATGTTTAATATGTGTCTTCCTTTTTCTTACTCAATGTAGTGCAATGCTTTAGAATGTTTCTATATCATTACTTACAATTTTTTAATTTCAAGCCCATCTTCAACGTTACTACCCGTTAGCTACTCATGCGGCATTTTGTGGCACCACAGAAATGCTTTTCTTCTATGAGAGACATCCATGCCGCATAATTGCAATACCATCAGAAGGATGAAAATATTCATTTTCAGGATAGTAAAATGAAACGAAACAACTTTTTATCACTCAACACTTGTAGATTGACTAACAACACCACTCCAGTGCACTGGAGTGGTGTTGTTGGTTTTTATGTTCTTGATAAGCAAAAAGTCTAGATAATAGGATTTAAAGAGTTCTATCTATGCAATGCATGTTATTTCAGATTATCATTTAAAACGCTCTTCTCTAAGACGGAAAATTTATCACCATATACTTTGGTAATATGTTGCTCTCCCCATGCACATAAAGAGTCTAAAATATCTTTTAAACTCCATCCATATTCACTAAGCTCATATTCCACTTTGGGAGGAACTTGGTTATAAACAATACGATTAATGATTCCATCTTCTTCTAATTCACGTAATTGTTGAGTTAACATTTTTTGTGTAATGCCTGGCATAAGACGTTTCAACTCACTTGTACGTTTTTTACCGTGTGTTAGATGGCAAAGGATGACACATTTCCACTTTCCTCCTATGACTTCTAATGTTGCCTCAACAGGAATATTGTACTTCTTTTTCTGCATATTATACCTCCTAATCGATAGGTACTAAAAAGTATCTATATTACTTTTGAGTATCTATATTACTTAAAAGTACGTACTTTCCTTTGTGATTTATATATAACATAATAACATTTGCCGGCCGGTTTTCACCATACTCTTTTATTTATTTGTTTGTTTGCAGAGATTGAAAAACATAACTGGACAATGATTAGGAGGAGAAAAAATGAGTTTAGATAAAAAACGAAGTACATTGGCATTGTTAGCATTAGCCGTGAGTGCATTTGCCATTGGGACAACAGAATTTATTAGTGTAGGACTACTGCCGCTGATCTCCCAAGATTTACATGTTTCTGTCTCAACTGCCGGGTTAACCGTTTCCTTATATGCTTTAGGGGTAACATTTGGAGCTCCTATTCTAACCTCTTTAACATCTCATATGTCACGCAAAGTTTTATTACTTTGGATTATGATTATTTTTATTGTTGGTAATAGCATTGCGGCTAGTGCTACTAGTATTGGTGTTTTGTTAGTTGCTCGTGTGCTTTCCGCTTTTTCACATGGTGTATTTATGTCAATTGGATCGACGATCGCAGCAAGTTTAGTGCCAGAAAATCGCAGAGCTAGTGCAATTTCTATTATGTTTTCAGGACTCACTGTAGCAACTGTTACTGGTGTACCTTTTGGCACATTCATTGGCCAGCAATTCGGTTGGAGACTGGCTTTTATATTTATTGTTGCTGTTGGTATTGTTGCTCTCATTGCAAACAGTATTCTCGTTCCATCTGATTTGCAAAAAGGGGCTCGTACTACATTTGGCGATCAGTTCAAACTCGTGACAAATGGCCGTTTATTACTGTTATTTATCATTACAGCCTTAGGATATGGGGGGACATTTGTTGTCTTTACGTATTTATCCCCACTTCTTCAAGATATCACGGGATTTAGTGAGAAAACGGTTGCGGTTATTCTGCTTGTCTATGGAGTGGCCATTGCGATTGGCAACGTAATCGGTGGAAAGCTATCGAATAAAAATCCAATTGGCGCGTTATTTTATATGTTTATTGTGCAAGCCATTGTGCTCTGTATCTTAACATTCACGGCTCCATTTAAAGTAGCTGCATTAATTACCATCATCTTAATGGGATTGTTGGCTTTTATGAATGTTCCAGGACTGCAAGTATATGTCGTGATGCTGGCTGAACGTTTTGTACCGGGGGCAGTAGACGTAGCTTCTGCGATTAATATTGCAGCATTTAATGCTGGAATCGCTATCGGCTCCTACTTGGGTGGTATGATTACCGATTCGATTGGACTTATTCATACACCATGGATAGGGGGAGTAATGGTTTTTGGAGCTGTGCTACTCACAGGCTGGAGTCTAGCCCTAGAACGAAAGGATCAAAAAGTGCAGAAGGTGCAGTCGGAATTTATCAAAATCTAAAATTCTTCAAAATAAAAAGGTAAGCACATATTTCAGGTCGAATATATGTGCTTACCTTTTATTTTTTATTTAACTTTAGCTACCCGTTATCCAACCATGAAGCGAGCTTCACTACAGATAGTGGAAGAAATTTTATTCTTCCATGCAAGTGAAAGAATGAGGTGTATTTTCATTCTCTTATATCAAAAACTTCGTGTGAATCCTTTTTAAAAGACGAATAGAGGACATCGATTGAGTTGCGTTTTTTCTTTGTAGCCGATGTTTCGTATTTTTCGTACAATTTTGTAAAAGTTTATAGTTGACGCATTTGGCGATGAGGAGTAAACTACAAATAACTTCACTTCTCTACCATATTAGCAAACTAAAGCGTTTAGGGATAAAGGACGTGTGAACATGTCAAAATTATTTATGTTCGAAAAACCGTTAGGAATGCGGGATACGTTGCCTCTTCTATATGAAGTGAAAAAGCGAATCCGTCATGCAATGACAAATGAAATTGAAAAATGGGGCTACCAATTCATTGAAACGCCGACATTGGAATATTACGAAACCGTCGGCGCTGCTTCAGCCATCCTTGACCAACAATTGTTTAAGCTGTTGGATCAACAAGGGCACACGCTTGTATTGCGTCCCGATATGACAGCACCGATTGCCCGTTTGGCAGCATCAAGGCTGTATGAGGATGGGAATCCCCTTCGTCTTGCCTATAACGCAAACGTGTTTCGCGCACAGCAGCGAGAAGGTGGCAGACCGGCAGAATTTGAACAAATCGGTGTGGAATGTATCGGTGATGGAACGATTGCCGCTGATGCGGAAGTCATCAGCTTAATGATTGCTGCTTTAGAGCAGGCGGGGTTAAAGCGGTTTACGGTAGCGATTGGTCATATCGGTTATGTGAACGCACTGTTTTTGGATGTTTTAGGTAATGAGGAACGCGCGAATGTATTGCGCCGCTTTTTATATGAAAAAAATTATGTCGGTTATCGTGAGCATGTCAAATCTTTGCCTCTTTCTTCCATCGACAAACAGCGGTTATTAAAGCTTCTTGAGTTGCGTGGTGATGAAACGACAATCATTGAGGCGCGAGAGCAAATCGACACAGAAGCAGGCGCAAAAGCGATTGTTGAGCTGGAGCAGCTTTGCGAACATCTTCGTCTATATGGGGTCATTGACTGCATCAAAATTGATTTAAATCTCATTAGCCATATGAATTATTACACAGGTATTTTGTTTGAAGTGTATGCAGAGAATGTCGGTTTTCCGCTTGGAAACGGCGGGAGATATGACGAGCTGCTTGCGAAGTTTGAGCGGAAAGCACCGGCAACCGGGTTTGGCATTCGTGTTGACCGCTTAATTGAAGCGCTCGGCGAGCCAGGAGAAGAAAAAAACATTCATTGCATTATTTTTAGTCAGGAGCGGTTTTCCGAAGCGGTTCAACTGGCAAATGAGCGACGGAGAAAAGGCGAAAGAGTAGTATTGCAGCATATTTCAGGAATCAACGATATTGATGCGTGCACAAAGCAATATAGTGATATCACCTATTTGATTGGCAGTGCTGGAAAGGATGAATAAGACATGATTACAATTGCGATGCCGAAAGGACGGATTTTCGAAGAAGCAGTGGAGCTGCTGCGGAAAGCGGAATACCGGCTTCCGCCTGAATTTGAAGAGTCGCGCAAACTTATTATTGATGTTCCCGAAGAAGAGATGCGTTTTATTTTGGCAAAACCGATGGACGTTGTCACATATGTGGAGCATGGAGTGGCTGATTTAGGCATTGCCGGAAAGGATGTTATGCTTGAGGAAGAACGCGATGTGTACGAAATCCTTGATTTAAAAATTAGCAAATGCCATTTGGCGGTAGCTGGATTGCCAAATGGAAAAGTGAACGGAGTTGCGCCAAGGGTAGCAACGAAATATCCAAATGTTGCTTCAAGTTATTTTCGTGAGCAGGGCGAGCAAGTCGAAATTATTAAACTGAACGGTTCGATTGAGTTAGCGCCGCTGATTGGTTTAGCAGATCGCATTGTCGATATTGTTTCAACGGGAAGAACGTTGAAGGAAAACGGGTTAGTCGAGTTGGAGCGAATTGCAGAAATTACATCGAGATTGATTGTTAACCCGGTCAGCTATCGTATGAAAGACACAAAAATTGATGAGATGATGGAGCGTTTATCGCGTGTAATTGGCGACGAATAAAAAGGAGTGCGGCATATGAAAATTGAACGGGTAGCAAACACAGTTTCATTAAAACGATCGCTTGAAACCGGCACAGAAGAGCAGCGACAACAAGTGCTTGCCATTATAGACGATGTGAAACGAAACGGCGATCAGGCATTGAAAGAATATACGAAGAGATTTGACGGTGTTTCTCTCGATTCGTTACAAGTGTCCGAAGCAGAAATTGCTCAAGCCTACGAGAAAATCGATGATGAAATCGTTCAAGTGATTCGCGAAGCGGCAGACAACATTCGTGATTATCATGAGCGACAAAAACGCGAGTCATGGATGACGATGAAAGAAGATGGAACCATTCTTGGGCAAAAGGTAACTCCGCTTGATGCGGTTGGCTTGTATGTTCCAGGGGGGACGGCTGCTTACCCTTCTTCCGTACTGATGAATGTCATTCCAGCGCAAGTAGCGGGCGTGAAGCGCATTGTCATTGTTTCACCGCCGAACGAGCAAGGTACACTGCCGGCAGGGGTGCTTGTGGCTGCGAATGAGCTGGGCGTGAAGGAAATTTATAAGGTAGGAGGCGCCCAGGCGATTGCTGCGCTTGCTTATGGAACGGAAACGATTCAACCGGTTGATAAAATTTTCGGTCCGGGGAACATTTACGTGGCATTAGCGAAGCGAGAAGTATTCGGGCAAGTGGCAATCGATATGATTGCCGGGCCGAGCGAAATCGTTGTTCTTGCTGACGAAACGGCAAAGGCAAATGAAGTGGCAGCGGATCTTTTATCACAGGCGGAGCATGATGAGCGCGCGTCAAGCATTCTTGTCACACCTTCGATGAAACTGGCATTGGAAGTGGCTCGTGAAATCGAACGGCAACTCGAAGTATTACCTCGTAAGGAGATTGCCAAGGCATCGCTTGAACAATACGGAGCGATTTATGTTACCGATACATTAGAAGAAGCAATAGATGCGGTCAATGAGTTGGCTCCTGAACATTTAGAGATTATGACAGCAGAGCCGATGAATCTTATTGGACAAATTCGTCATGCGGGTGCGATTTTCTTAGGCCGATTCAGCTCTGAGCCTGTCGGCGATTATTTTGCGGGAACGAACCATGTGTTGCCGACGAACGGGACGGCGCGTTTTTCCAGTGGGTTAAGCGTTGATGAATTCGTGAAAAAATCGAGCGTCATTTTATACAGCGAACAGGCCTTGAAGGAAAATTATCAAAAAATTGCTGCGCTGGCACGATTAGAAGGGCTGGAGGCTCACGCGCGCGCAGTAGAGGAACGTTTCAAAAAATAAGGGGGATAAGCAAAAATGGTAAGGCAAGCGGTCATTTCACGCACCACAAACGAAACGGACATTCAACTTGAGTTTACGATTGACGGCGAAGGAAAAGCGGAGTTAGAAACAGGCGTACCGTTTTTAACCCACATGCTTGATTTATTTACAAAGCACGGGCAATTTAATTTAAAAGTAAACGCAAAAGGCGATATCGAAGTTGATGACCATCATACAACAGAGGACATTGGCATTTGTTTAGGGCAAGCACTGCGTGAATCTCTCGGTGATAAAAAGGGAATTAAACGTTATGGCAATGCGTTTGTTCCAATGGATGAGGCGCTCGCGCAAGTCGTTGTCGATTTAAGCAACCGTCCTCATTTTGAATTTCGTGGCGAGTTTCCAAGCCAAAAAGTAGGAACGTTTGATGTCGAATTAGTTCACGAATTTTTATGGAAATTGGCGCTCGAAGCGCGGATGAATTTGCATGTAATTGTTCATTATGGCCGCAACACGCACCATATGATTGAAGCGGTATTTAAGGCATTGGGGCGTGCGCTCGATGAGGCAACAATGATTGATCCGCGCGTTCAAGGAGTTCCATCGACGAAAGGAATGTTATAAATGATCGGCATTATCGACTACGGAATGGGGAATTTGTACAGTGTCAGCAAGGCGTTAGAACGTTTAAACTATGAATATTTCATTTCTGATAACTTTGAAAAGCTAAAGGAATCAAAAGGCTTGATTTTACCTGGTGTCGGTTCGTTTAAAGATGCAATGCATATTTTACATGAAACAGGTTTGGCAGACTTTATTCGTACGGCTGTGAAAGAAGGAAAGCCACTATTAGGCATATGCCTTGGCATGCAGCTTTTGTTTGAGGAAAGTGAAGAAAACGGCTTAACAAAAGGACTTGGATTGTTAAAGGGACGGGTTGTTCGTTTTCCTGGAGTAACCTCAAGCGGTGAAACATACAAAGTGCCGCATATGGGCTGGAATCGTCTTATTTTTCGCCAGTCTTCTCCGCTTTTAAAAAATGTAGAAGAAGGACATGTGTATTTTGTTCATTCTTATTATGTAAATACGGATGATCAAGAAGTGGTGTTAGCAAGCAGCTCTTATGATGTGGACGTTCCGGCTGTTGTCGGTAAAGGTCAAGTATTTGGCACGCAATTCCATCCAGAAAAAAGCAGCGATATCGGTATGAACATTTTACGAAACTATGCGAACATTGTGGAAGGAACGGTGAATGGGTGATGGCGACATTTACGATTTATCCGGCGATTGATATGCGCGGCGGCAAATGCGTCCGGCTTCTTCAAGGGGATTATAATAAGGAAACGGTTTATGGAGATTCACCGTTTGATATGGCGAAGATGTTTACAGAACAAGGAGCCGAATGGATTCATATGGTTGACCTTGACGGCGCGAAAGAAGGAAAACGTGTCAATGACCGTTTCGTACTGGAAGTAGCAAAACATTTAAACGTAAAAGTACAAATTGGTGGAGGCATTCGCACGGCAGAAGATGTTGCCTATTATTTGGGAAATGGTGTGGACCGTGTGATTTTAGGAAGTGCGGCTATTTCAAATCCACCGTTTGTCAAAGATATGCTCGCTCAATACGGTTCGCAAATTGCGATTGGCATTGATGCAAAAGATGGATTTGTGGCGACGGAAGGATGGTTAAACACTTCAACAATCAAAGCCACAGAGCTAGGTAAAGAGTTAGCGGCAGCGGGTGCAGAAACGTTCGTTTTTACAGATATCGCCACTGATGGGATGCTTTCTGGACCGAATGTGCAGGCAGTTGCCGAAATGGCAAGAGTGACAGGGAAAAACGTCATTGCTTCAGGAGGAGTCAGCTCTCTTGCTGATTTAAAAGCATTAAAGGAATTTGCCAAAGACGGAGTCGTTGGTGCAATTGTCGGCAAAGCATTATATACGAAGCAATTTACAGTTGCTGAGGCATTGGAAGAGGTGGCCGGTGAATGATTACAAAGCGCATTATTCCTTGTTTGGACGTAAAAGATGGTCGTGTTGTGAAAGGCGTGCAGTTTGTGCAATTGCGCGATGCCGGTGACCCTGTGGAACTTGCGAAATTTTATGATGCCGAGGGAGCGGACGAACTTGTCTTTTTAGATATTTCCGCCTCTCATGAAGGTCGGAAAACAATGATAGAGGTTGTTGAAAAGGTAGCAGCACAGTTGGCGATTCCTTTTACGGTCGGCGGCGGAATTCACTCATTAGATGATATGAAAAAGATTTTGCGAGCTGGAGCGGATAAAGTTTCCTTAAATACGGCAGCTGTTAAAAATCCGCAGCTTATTAATGAAGGAGCAGACTTTTTCGGGTCGCAATGTATCGTGGTCGCCATTGATGCAAAATATGATGAAGAACTCGGTTCTTGGCGCGTCTATACGCATGGTGGCCGTAATGCTACGGATTGGGAAGTCGTAGAATGGGCGAAGGAAGTCGTTCGGCGCGGTGCAGGGGAAATTTTATTAACAAGTATGGACTGTGATGGGGCGAAAAACGGTTTTGATTTATCGTTAACAAGAAAGGTGAGTGAAGCGGTTTCTGTTCCTGTGATTGCTTCAGGAGGTGCAGGAAAAGCGGAGCATTTTGTCGAAGCGTTCCTTGAAGGAAAAGCAGATGCAGCTTTGGCCGCATCGATTTTCCATTATAAAGAAACGTCTGTGAAAGAAGTAAAGGCGTATTTGAAAGAGAGAGGAGTAAATGTACGATGAATCTCCCAGATATTCGATTTGATGAAAAAGGGCTTGTTCCCGCTATTGTTCAAGATGCACAAAGCAAAGAAGTGTTAACGCTTGCCTACATGAACAAGGAATCGCTGGAAAAATCGTTAGAAACAGGGGAGACATGGTTTTACAGCCGCTCGCGCCAGGAGCTCTGGCATAAAGGAGCAACATCAGGCAATACGCAGCGCATCGTTGACATACGTTATGACTGTGACAAAGATGCTCTTCTCGTTCTTGTCGAGCCTGCTGGACCTGCTTGCCATACAGGAAGTTATTCTTGTTTTGCCAAACGAATCAATGAACAGCCGACGACCCTATTAAACGACCGCTTTGCTATTATCAATCAGCTTGAACAAATCATCGCTGAGCGTGAAGCAGAACGACCAGAAGGAGCATATACAACCTATTTATTTGAAAAAGGTCTTGATAAAATTTTGAAGAAAGTCGGCGAAGAAGCAGCGGAGGTAATCATTGCCGCTAAAAATCGAAGTCATGATGAGTTAAAATGGGAAGTAGCAGACTTGCTTTATCATTTGCTCGTCTTATTGCGCGAACAAAAATTGGCTCTTGATGATATTCTCCAAGTATTAACCGAACGTCATTTGAAAAAACAAAAATAAGCGGTTGATCCTAAAGAAAAGTGTCAGGCCCACAACATAATATATAAGCATTAAGTAAATGAGCTATATATTGTGTAATGGGCGTGAAATCAGACACTGATGGGTCAGCCCTTTTTTTATTTTAACTATTGTTCTTGATAAGAATGTGCTATACTTCTTTTCGGTAAATTTCACGGAAATTGGAGGATTCAATGCGAAAACATTTGAAGACAAAAAAATGGCGAACAGGACAAGTGATTCCGTTTGTGCAAAACGGAGAGTATTATTTTAAAAAAGGATTAGCCGCCTATCGTCGGCGTGATTTATATAGAGCAAAAAAATATTTAGAGCGGGCAGTTCATTTGAGTCCGAATGAACCAATGTTCTTATGCGAATTGGCAGTTGTGCTATCTGATTTGGGAGAATATCAAGCAGCAAATCAATTGTTTTTAATGATTGTAAATGAATTGGATCCAGAAATGACAGAATGTTTCTATTTTATTGCGAACAACTATGCTCATCTTGGTTTGTTCCGCGAAGCGATGAAATATGCGGAAATGTATATCGAGTGTGAACCGGATGGTAACTTCGTGGAAGAGACAGAAGATTTGCTGGAGCTGTTAAGCATTGAAAACGAAGACGGACACATGCTGGATAACCAAGACGATTTGATTGTGAAGCAAGAGCGGGCACGTAATTTGCTGGAAAAAGGACAATTCACGGAAGCGATTCAACTGCTTGAGACCATTATTCAAGATTATCCACAATTTTGGTCGGCCTACAATAATTTAGCGCTATGTTATTTTTACATTGGGAATGTTAAAAAGGCACAGCATATGATTGCAGAAGTTTTAAGGCAAAATCCGGGGAACTTGCATGCGCTCTGTAATATGCTTGTCTTTTATTATTATTTGCATGAAGAACAAGAAGTTCATCGTCTTATAAGGAAACTGGAGTCCGTATATCCGTTTTTAATTGAGCATCGCTACAAGTTAGGTGCAACATTTGCGCTTGTTGGGCGCTTTGACCTTGCCTTCAAGTGGCTGTATAACTTATATAAAATGGGATTCGATGGCGATGGAGCTTTCTATTACTGGCTTTCTTATGCTGCGTATTATAGAGGATATAAACAATTTGCCGAAACCATGTGGAAAAAAGTCATTCATTTAAGTCCAGAAAAACAAGGACAAGAGCCATGGTCTTCTGCTTCTTCCGCAAAACCGCAAGAAATGGTGCGGATTCAACAGTGGCTAAATAGTGAGAACACGTCAGAAATTTTATACGGATTATATTTAGTCGGAAAATCTTTCTATAAGGATGAATTGATTAAACAAACTTCTTTTCAGCAGCATTTACATTCCAATTCGTTCATTCAGTCGTTTGCGAATTATATTGTTTCTCCAACATCGGGCATCGTCTCTCCCAATGTTGCGGATAGTTTTTCCATTGTTGATGAGCTTTGGAAAAACAACGATGTTTCCGATGAGAGAATGTGTATTGCATGGTTTTATATTTTTGGAAAAGCTGCCGAATTCGAGTACGATTTTTCAAATCACTCCGCTTGGGCGGCAGCGACGGAATATGTATGGGGCAAGAAAAATGGGGAAAACACCACACAGCAGTCCATAGCGGAAAAATACGGAATTTCCATATCAACCGTGAAAAGATATGTAAAAATGGTAAAGAGTCTATTACGTTGAGCAAATTAATAGACGTTTGTCAATGAGTTATATACGATAGAGCTAAGGAAAATAATAAACAAAAGATAGTTGGACTTTAAAGGAGTGGAAAATGGTGTCTGAAGAAAAAATTTACGATGTCATTATTGTAGGAGCAGGTCCGGCCGGAATGACAGCAGCTGTTTATACATCCCGCGCGAATTTATCGACGTTAATGATTGAGCGCGGCATTCCGGGCGGACAAATGGCGAATACGGAGGATGTTGAAAACTATCCAGGATATGAGCATATTTTAGGCCCTGAACTTTCGACAAAAATGTTTGAACATGCGAAAAAATTTGGTGCGGAATATGCTTATGGAGAAGTGAAAGAAATTATCGATGGTGAGGAATATAAAACGATTGTTACTGGCAATAAACAATATAAAGCTCGTGCCGTCATCATCGCAACAGGTGCGGAGTATAAAAAACTAGGCGTGCCTGGCGAGAATGAGTTGGGCGGACGCGGTGTCTCTTATTGTGCTGTATGCGACGGTGCGTTTTTCAAAGGAAAAGACCTAGTCGTTGTCGGTGGCGGCGACTCTGCTGTAGAAGAAGGAGTATATTTGACTCGTTTTGCGAATAAAGTAACGATCGTTCATCGCCGCGATGAGCTGCGCGCGCAAAAAATCCTGCAAGATCGTGCTTTTGCGAACGAGAAAATCGATTTTATTTGGAGTCATACAGTAAAACAAATTCATGCAAAAGATGGAAAGGTCGGTAGCGTGACGCTTGTAAGCACAAAAACAGGAGAGGAACGAGAATTCCCTTGCGATGGCGTATTCATCTATATCGGTATGGTTCCTCTTACAAAACCGTTTGAAAAGCTTGGAATTACGAATGAAAATGGCTATATTGAGACAAATGAGCGTATGGAAACCAAAATTCCTGGCATTTTTGCCGCAGGAGACGTGCGCGAAAAATCATTACGTCAAATCGTTACAGCTACAGGAGATGGCAGTATCGCTGCACAGAGCGCTCAGCATTATGTAGAGGAATTAAAAGAGAAGTTAAATATTAAATAAATTCATTAAAACGTAATATACCTTTAATTTCGCTGTAACATAGGTGAAATAATTTTGCGATATGCTAAAGTTAGTAATTGACCCCCTTTAATATAGATTTCAAATAACGCACGGGTATAGTTTCCCGTGCTTCTTTTTTATGGATAATCCTGTAAAAAATATATTATAATTTTGCTAAACTCTCCTCTACATGTTCATTGTCACAAATAGTATAATGATAAAAACGAGAGTGTTATGCATATATTGAGGTGAACGAATTGCAACGGGTGACAAATTGCGTATTAGTAAAAGATGGGAAAGTATTGCTTTTACAAAAGCCGAGCCGTGGATGGTGGGTTGCTCCTGGCGGGAAGATGGAGCAGGGAGAATCCATTCGGGAGTCTTGCATTCGTGAATATCGTGAAGAAACGGGAATATACTTAAAAAATCCCGAGTTAAAAGGAATCTTTACCATTCTTATCAAAAAGAATGAACAAATCATTTCTGAATGGATGATGTTCACGTTTTTTGCGAATCAATTTGATGGAGAGAATGTAGAGACTTCTGAAGAAGGAAAATTAGAGTGGCATCCGCTTGAAACGATTAGCCAACTCCCAATGGCGCCGGGGGATTATCATATTTTAGACTATGTGATTAAAGGTTCTGGCATTATTTACGGCACTTTTACTTATACGGAAAACTTTGAACTCCTATCGTATCGCTTAGATCCAAGCTGAACATAGATGTAGAGGAGGGGCGGTTTATGAGCGCAGGTTCAGCCAACAATATTCAATTGGTGATTATTACAGGGATGTCAGGAGCTGGTAAGACGGTCGCGATTCAAAGCTTTGAAGATTTAGGCTTTTTTTGCGTCGATAATTTACCACCAACATTGCTACCGAAATTTCTTGAGTTAATGGAAGAATCAGGGGATAAAATAAACAAAGTGGCTCTCGTTATGGATTTGCGCAGTCGTGACTTTTTCGATCGCTTATTTACAGCATTAGATGAGCTGGCAGAAAAATCATGGGTGACACCGCAAATTCTGTATCTTGATGCGAATGATGCGACACTTGTCAGCCGATATAAAGAGACTCGACGTGCTCATCCATTGGCACCTAATGGTTTGCCGCTTGAAGGGATTCGACTTGAGCGTGAGCTGTTAGAAGAATTAAAGGGAAGAGCACAAATTATTTATGATACGTCTAATTTAAAGCCGAGAGAGTTACGCGAGAAAATTTTGCAGCAATTTTCCTCCAATGCCCAGCCGACTTTTACGGTTAACGTGGTTTCATTCGGTTTTAAATACGGAATTCCCATTGATGCGGACTTAGTATTTGATGTTCGCTTCCTGCCAAATCCACATTATATTGAACATATGAGACCGAAAACAGGGCTTGACGAAGAAGTATCTTCCTATGTGTTAAAGTGGAGCGAAACACAAAAATTTATTGAAAAAGTCATTGATTTACTCACATTTATGTTGCCGCATTATAAGAGAGAAGGAAAAAGCCAACTCGTTATCGCAATCGGTTGCACAGGTGGGCAGCATCGCTCCGTGACGTTAGCTGAATACATTGCTAACCATTTTTCGAAAGACTATAAAACACATGTTTCTCACCGCGATATTGAGAGGAGAAAGGAAAAACATAAATGAGAACGAGTAAACATCCTAAGATCGTCATCATTGGCGGCGGTACGGGGTTGCCAGTATTATTACGCGGGTTGAAGCAATACCCCATCGATATTACAGCCATCGTAACAGTGGCAGATGATGGGGGAAGCTCTGGCAGGCTGCGCGCTGAATTGGATATTCCGCCTCCTGGAGATATTCGCAATGTGCTGGCTGCTCTGTCTGATGTAGAGCCGCTCGTTGAAGAGTTATTTCAGCACCGCTTCCAAAACGGGAACGGGCTATCAGGACATTCGCTTGGAAATTTAATTTTAGCTGCCATGACTTCCATTACTGGCGATTTTGTGAATGCCATTCGTGAAATGAGCAAAGTGTTAAACGTACGAGGGAAAGTGTTGCCGGCAGCGAACCGAAGCGTCGTCCTTCATGCGGAAATGGAAGACGGAACGATTGTTTCAGGGGAATCGAAAATCCCTTACTCGGGTAAAAAAATCAAAAAAGTATTTTTAACACCGGAACATATTGAACCACTTCCTGAAACAATCGAGGAAATTCGTTCCGCTGACTTGATTGTCGTTGGACCAGGAAGCTTATATACCAGTATTTTGCCCAACCTTTTAGTACCGAAAATCGGTGAAGAAGTGTGCAAGGCGAAAGCGAAAAAAATTTATATATGCAATGTCATGACCCAAGCAGGAGAGACATTAAATTATACTGCGAGCGATCATGTGAAAGCGCTATACGATCATATGAAATGCTCATTCCTTGACATCATTCTTGTCAATGATGGTAATATTCCTGAGGAGATTCAAAAACGTTATGCAGAAGAGCTGGCAGAGCCGGTTAAGTATGACATCGAAAATTTAAAACAATTGGGATTGTCGATTATTTGTGATAGCATCATTAGTTACGAAGACCATGTGATTCGTCACGACACCCAGAAAGTAGCAGCATTGCTTGTTTCTCTTTTGCCTTGTTAATGCGCCTTCCGAATATATTCAATCCTTTTAGAAGCACCTCCTTCCTTTTCTTTTGCCACTGACTAATTGTGGAGGTGGGAACGTTGTCGTTTGCATCGGAGACAAAAAAAGAATTAACCAATCTTGAAGTAAAGCCCTGTTGTTTGAAGGCAGAATTATCTGCGTTGTTGCGTATGAACGGTTCTCTTTCGTTTTCGAATCGGAAACTAACGTTGGATGTTCAAACGGAAAACGCAGCGATTGCAAGAAGAATTTATACGTTAATCAAAAAAGGTTACACAGTGACGGTTGAATTGCTTGTGCGCAAAAAAATGCGGCTAAAGAAAAATAATGTATATATTGTACGTGTAGTGGAAGGTGCTCGGGAATTATTAGAGGATTTGAAAATACTTGCGGAAGGGTTTTCGTTGATTCGTGTGATTTCACCAGAGTTGGTTAAAAAGAAATGCTGTAAGCGCTCTTATTTACGTGGGGCGTTTCTTGCAGGTGGTTCTGTGAACAATCCGGAAACGTCATCTTATCATCTCGAAATTTTTTCTCTCTATAAAGAGCATAATGACTCATTATGTGAATTAATGAACACCCATTTTTATTTAAATGCAAAAACATTGGAACGGAAAAAGGGATTCATTACGTATTTAAAAGAGGCAGAAAAAATAGCCGAGTTCTTAAATATTATCGGTGCTCACCAAGCATTGCTTCGTTTTGAAGATATTCGTATTGTCAGGGATATGAGAAACTCTGTTAACCGGCTTGTTAATTGCGAGACAGCGAATTTAAACAAAACGATTGGTGCTGCTCTTAGACAGGTGGAAAACATTCGGTATATTGATGAAACGATTGGTTTGAGCGCGCTCCCAGAAAAACTACGTGAGATTGCAGAATTAAGAATTGCTTATCAAGACGTGACATTAAAAGAACTTGGGGAAATGGTGTCGAGCGGAAAAATTAGCAAATCTGGAATTAATCATCGTCTCCGCAAAATTGATGAAATTGCTGAAAAATTAAGAGCCGGCCAACCGATTGATTTCCACAAATCGATTTAATAATAGGGGAGGAAGAGGACCATGGTAGAAAAACAAGTAGAAGTACGGTTGAAAACAGGGTTACAGGCGCGTCCTGCTGCTTTGTTCGTGCAGGAGGCCAACCGTTTTACTGCAGACATTTATCTTGAGAAAAACGGCAAAAAAGTGAATGCTAAAAGTATTATGGGGCTCATGAGCTTGGCCATCAGCTCAGGCTCTATCATCAAACTAATTGCTGAAGGACCAGATGAGAAAGAAGCGATTGAAGCTCTTGCAAAATATGTAGAGCAGGAAGGGTAAGTGAGTGTATATTGCTCAAAGTAATCGAAGGATGGGCATCAAAAGAAGCGGATTAACCAATTGAAAGAGGCTGACCCTAAAGTAAAGTGTCAGACCCCACAACCATCATATATAGGATTGTAAGGTTGCGCGTGAGGTCAGAAACTGATAGGTCAGCCTTTTTCATTCTCTATTACTTCTCGTCAACTCGAGTTAGCACGCGATCGATAATTCCATATTCTTTTGCACGTTCCGCTGTCATGAAGTTATCACGATCTGTGTCGCGCTCAATTACCTCAATCGGTTGACCTGTGTTTTGTGCTAAAATGCGATTTAGTTTGTCGCGTAAGAAGAGAATGCGTTTTGCAGCGATTTCGATGTCTGTTGCTTGACCTTGTGCTCCACCTAACGGTTGGTGAATCATAATTTCGCTGTTCGGTAAAGCAAAACGTTTTCCTTTTGCACCTGCAGCAAGAAGGAAGGCACCCATAGAGGCAGCCATACCGATACAAATTGTTGAGACATCAGGCTTAATAAACTGCATTGTATCATAAATGGCCATACCTGCAGTAATAGAGCCACCAGGGCTGTTAATATAAAGGGAAATATCTTTCTCAGGATCTTCAGCTGCTAGAAACAACAATTGTGATACAATTGAGTTTGCGACATGGTCGTCAATAGCGCTTCCAAGAATAATGATGCGGTCTTTTAATAGACGAGAGTAAATGTCATACGCGCGTTCCCCGCGGCTTGTTTGTTCAATAACTGTAGGAATTAAGTTCATCGTTCTTCCTCCTTTAATAATATGTAATCATTACCTTATGTATTTTCTATCATACATAATTGGTCAATTAAGGTCAAACAAAAACCCTTAGGCACATTTATTATTATTCGCTTCTTTTCTTCTTCATACCTTCATACATCATAATCATTTTGTTCTTTTTTTAAACATATTTTCTTCTTGCAAATAAAACGTTTATTGAATATAATGGAATATGCAATTGAAAATCATGCCCTCGTAGTGTAGTGGATAGCACGAGAGATTCCGGTTCTCTTAGCGTGGGTTCGAATCCTGCCGAGGGCGTACAGAAAAACATGGTGAGCGCCTAACACTGAAAGAAAATGTTTTTTATTTTAGAGGGTACCATCATTATTCAGCTACAATAAAAAATCCCTGTGTAAAACACAGGGATTTTTTATTTTTATTGTAAAAATAAAAGCCCAGTGTGCCAGCACTGGACAAAATTTTGAATCTGGTGCGGCTCTTGTCCGCTACAACTAGGATTATACTATAAAATTGTAGAATATGTTAGTGGTAAATGATTCCTTAACTTTCCGCTTTCACTTTGTTATACGCCTCGTCTAAGTTTTGCAGACGGCGCACAATTTCCGAGCTTTTTGTTAATGATTGATTCACTAAGGTGGAAACGACAGAACGGTAATAACTGTTCATCGCATCGACTTTGCTTTGAAACTTCTTGTTCATTTCAACATGTTGACGTAAATTTTCCTCGAAATAGCGGACAGAAAATAATTCAGCCATACTTATTCCTCCTTACAACTGATTTCCATACACTGTTTGGTATTCTTATTGTACAATAAGTGAGAAGGGGGCTGTTTATATGATAAGAGCCGAATTACTTCAGCAGCAGCAACTGAAGCTTTCACTCACAAAAGAATTAACACAAGCGATCGAATTATTGCAATACTCAACGTTGGAATTGCGATCTTTTTTGTATGAACAATCACTAGAAAATCCTTTTCTTGAAATAAGAGACAATCCACGTACAGAAAGATACAAACGGCTACATAAGCAGGAAAAGAAAGCCATGCTTGAAAATATTGGCGCCTCTTCTGAAACGTTAGCCTCCTATTTATCCATGCAGCTTAGTATGGCTCAATTGTCCCCCGAACAGCGACGGATTATGAATTATCTCATTCACTCACTTGATGGGGATGGGTATTTGCGCATTGGAGAATCGGAAATAGCTAGCCATTTAGCTGTAACAGTCGAAGCTGTTCAGCAGGCGATTCGTATGCTTCAATCGTTAGAGCCGGCAGGAGTCGGTGCTCGCAGTTTACAAGAATGTCTGTATTTACAGCTTGTTCGTTTACCAAACCGAAATGAATTAGCTGAACGGATTGTTTCGCACCACTTTTCCATGTTTGCGGAAAAAGCGTGGAAAACGTTGGCGAAACAATTGAATGTTGATATAAAGGATATTCAGCAAGTCGCCGACTTAATATGTACGCTTCAACCGCGGCCGGGAAGTCACTATGCGAGGGTGGAATCGCATTTTATTGCCCCAGATTTAATCGTTGAACGTTGTGACGAAGGCTTTTGCGTCTTATTAAACGATGAAGTCTTCCCACAGATCATTTGGAATAGCAGTTACGAAAAGAAAATTAGCCGGGAGCATGATGAACAAATTGAACAGTTTATTAAAGAAAAGTATCAGCAATTTGAATGGTTAGTAAAAAGCTTAGAACAAAGAAAGCAAACGTTAGTAAATGTGATGAATAAGATTGTAGAGAAGCAAGCGGAGTGTTTTGAAAAGGGATTTTCGGCTTTAAAGCCGTTAACAATGCGGGAGATTGCCGAAGCATTAAATATTCATGAGTCAACGGTAAGCAGGGCAGTAAAAAATAAATTTGTACAAACACCATACGGCACGGTAGAGTTGCGATATTTTTTCAGCAGTGCTATTTCGCTAGCTAATGCAAGTGAAGACGCTTCAGCGGCACAAGCAAAAGCATTCATTAAACAACTGATTGAAAAAGAAAACAAAAGTGCACCTCTATCGGATCAAAAACTTGCTGAGCTGCTTTATGAAAAATATAAAATCGTCATTTCGCGACGTACCGTTGCAAAATATCGAGAACAGTTAAATATTCCGTCTTCAGCGAAAAGAAAAAGATATTAGTATTAGGAAGTGGGATAGATGAAAGTCACTCTTTATTCGAAAGTAGACTGTGGTTTATGCGAGAAAGCGAAAACTGTTTTACAGGAGCTGCAGAGAGAATTTTCGTTTGAAGTAGAAGAAATCGATATTTATAAAGATGATCGTTTGCTTGAAAAATATCAATTGATGATTCCAGTTGTTGAAATAGATGGTGAAGAAATTGAATATGGAATGATTCATAAAGATGTCATAAGAAAGCGTTTACTTCATAAACTGAATGGTTGAAGACAGATTTCACTCCTGTTAAAATAGAATTGTAAGGCAGGAGTGATTTTTTTTAATGCTGGTGGGACATAATATGTCACACCGGGACATATTTGGTCCATAAGCTCATCATTAAATAACAAGGGGAAAGGGACTGCATGCAAACGTTGATTGATGCACAAAAGAAATTATTACCTGATCTTCTTGAAATCATGCAAAAACGTTATCAAATTTTGCATCACATTCGGCTGATGCAGCCGATTGGCAGAAGAGTGTTGTCAACCAACCTAGGTATTAGCGAACGCGTACTTCGTTCGGAAGTTCAATTTTTAAAAGAGCAAAATTTAATTGACGTTAGTTCTACTGGAATGAGCGTAACGCTTGAAGGAAGCGAACTGTTAAAAAATCTTGAAGATATGATGAAAGAAGTTTCAGGATTAAAAGATTTGGAAAAACAAATAAAGAGTCTTCTTGACATAAAAGATGTCATTGTTGTAGCGGGCGATAGCGACCTTTCCCCTTGGGTGAAAAAAGAGATGGGTCGAGCTTGCGTTGCCTGTATGAAGGAAAGATTAGCGAGCCAAAGCATTGTTGCGGTTGCAGGTGGGACGACACTTGCCGCTGTTGCTGAGATGATGACTCCTGAACTTAAACAAATGGACATTTTATTCGTGCCAGCCCGAGGCGGTCTAGGAGAAGATGTGAAAAACCAAGCCAATACGATTTGCGCCCGCATGGCGGAAAAAGCAATGGGGAATTATCGTCTTCTTCATGTGCCTGATCAATTAAGTGATGAAGCATATCAATCAATGATTGAAGAGCCTGCTATCAAGGAAGTGCTTGAGCTCATCCGCTCTTCAAACATGGTCATTCACGGAATTGGCGATGCAATTACGATGGCGGAGCGCCGTAAAACGGCACGAGAAGAAATGGCAAAAATTAAGCATCGTCATGCAGTCGCCGAAGCTTTTGGTTATTACTTTAACCAAGAAGGTGAAGTTGTGCACAAAGTAAAGACAATGGGCATTCAGCTTGAGGATGTAAAAAAAGTGAAACATGTCATCGCAGTGGCTGGCGGTGCCTCTAAGGCAAAAGCTATCAAGGCTTATATGAAACAAGCTCATCATTCTGTATTGATTACAGATGAAGGAGCAGCAAGAGAGTTAATAAGGGAGTAAAATCCCTGAAATATAAAAATCTTTAAGGAGGAACTAATCATGGCTGTAAAAATTGGTATTAACGGTTTCGGTCGTATTGGTCGTAACGTATTCCGTGCAGCATTAAAAAATCCTAACATTGAAGTAGTAGCTGTAAATGACTTAACAGATGCAAAAACGCTTGCACATCTTTTAAAATATGACTCTGTTCATGGAACATTAGATGCAGAAGTTTCTGTAAATGGAAATAACCTTGTTGTAAACGGAAAAGAAATTATCGTTAAAGCTGAGCGCGACCCAGCTCAATTAGCTTGGGGCGAATTAGGTGTAGACATCGTTGTTGAATCTACTGGACGTTTTACAAAACGTGAAGATGCGGCTAAGCACTTAGAAGCTGGCGCGAAAAAAGTGATTATTTCTGCACCTGCAACAAACGAAGATATTACAATTGTTATGGGTGTTAACCAAGACAAATATGATCCAGCAAATCATCACGTTATCTCTAACGCTTCTTGTACAACAAACTGCTTAGCGCCATTTGCAAAAGTACTTCATGAAAAATTCGGAATCAAACGCGGTATGATGACAACGGTTCACGCTTATACAAACGACCAACAAATCTTAGATTTACCTCATAAAGATTTACGTCGTGCTCGTGCTGCGGCAGAGTCTATTATCCCAACAACTACAGGCGCAGCAAAAGCAGTTGCACTTGTGTTGCCTGAGTTAAAAGGTAAATTGAACGGTATGGCGATGCGTGTGCCAACTCCAAACGTTTCTATTGTAGACCTTGTAGCAGAGCTTGAGACAGATGTAACAGTAGAAGATGTAAATGCAGCATTAAAAGCAGCAGCGGAAGGAGAACTAAAAGGAATTTTAGCGTACAGTGAAGAGCCATTAGTATCTCGTGACTACAATGGCAACCCAGCTTCTTCAACAATTGACGCGCTTTCTACAATGGTAATGGAAGGCCGCATGGTGAAAGTTGTATCTTGGTATGACAATGAAACTGGATACTCTCATCGTGTAGTTGACTTAGCTGAATACATCGCTTCTAAAGGATTATAAGAAAAAAATTGTATTCGTCGCTCAGTCAAGTCTATAATATTGAAATGGAAAGGGGAGCGGGGGTTTTCCCCACTCCCTTTCGTATGTAGGGACTACATTTGTCTAAAAAAGGAGGCTTTTTGCCATGAACAAAAAAACCGTCCGCGACATTGATGTAAAAGGAAAACGTGTCTTTTGCCGTGTCGATTTTAACGTTCCGATGCAAGACGGCAAAGTGACGGATGACACTCGTATTCGAGCAGCTCTTCCAACGATTCAATATTTGTCTGAGCAAGGGGCAAAAGTGATTTTAGCGAGTCACCTTGGCCGTCCAAAAGGAAAAGTTGTTGAAGAGATGCGTTTAAATGCCGTGGCAGAGCGTTTGAGCGAACTTTTAGGAAAAAACGTTGTTAAAACAGATGAAGCTTACGGCGACGAAGTGAAAAAAGCGATTGCGCAAATGAATGAAGGCGATGTATTGCTTCTTGAAAACGTGCGTTTCTATCCGGGCGAAGAGAAAAATGATCCAGAATTAGCAAAGGCTTTCGCTGAATTAGCTGATATTTATGTCAATGATGCTTTTGGTGCTGCTCATCGCGCGCATGCTTCAACAGAAGGAATTGCGCATTACTTACCAGCTGTAGCAGGTTTCTTAATGGAAAAAGAAATCGAAGTATTAGGAAAAGCTCTCTCTAATCCAGAGCGTCCATTTACAGCGATTATTGGCGGCGCAAAAGTAAAAGATAAAATTGGCGTCATTGAAAACTTATTAGATAAAGTCGATAACTTAATTATCGGCGGCGGTCTTGCTTACACATTTGTGAAAGCGTTAGGCCATGAAATCGGCAAGTCTTTGCTTGAGGAAGACAAAATTGAGCTTGCAAAATCGTTTATGGAGAAGGCGAAAGAAAAAGGCGTCAACTTCTACATGCCTGTGGATGTTGTTGTAGCTGATGACTTCTCTAACGATGCGAACAAAAAAGTGGTTGATATTGATGCAATTCCAAGCGATTGGGAAGCACTTGATATCGGTCCGAAAACACGTGAACTTTATCGTGACGTGATTTCTAAATCAAAATTAGTTATTTGGAACGGACCGATGGGAGTATTTGAAATGGACGCATTTGCTGAAGGAACAAAGGCTGTTGCTCAAGCATTAGCTGATGCGAACGATACATATTCCGTCATCGGCGGTGGTGATTCAGCAGCGGCTGTTGAGAAATTTGGCCTTGCTGATAAAATGGATCATGTTTCAACAGGCGGCGGAGCTTCTCTTGAGTTTATGGAAGGAAAGCAGCTTCCAGGCGTTGTTGCTTTAAATGATAAGTAATCTCTCCCATTTTTAAACAAAGAAGGGATGAAAAATGATGCGTAAACCAATTATTGCAGGCAACTGGAAAATGCACAAAACACTTTCTGAGGCAGTAAGCTTTGTCGAAGAAGTAAAAGGGCTTATTCCGTCTGCTGAGAAAGTAGATTCTGTTATTTGTGCACCAGCCCTATTTTTAGAACGCTTAGTACAAGCGGTTCAAGGCACCGATTTAAAAATTGGGGCACAAAACATGCATTTTGCAGAAAGTGGCGCTTATACAGGAGAAATCAGCCCGATGGCTTTAAAAGATATCGGTGTTACTTATGTGATCATCGGTCACTCTGAGCGCCGTGAAATGTTTGCGGAAACAGATGAAACAGTAAACAAAAAAGTGATGGCTGCATTTACACATGGCTTAACTCCGATTGTTTGCTGCGGTGAGACGTTAGAACAACGTGAAAGCGGCCAAACTAATGAAATTGTTGGAGCGCAAGTAGAAAAGGCGCTTGAAGGATTAACTGAAGAACAGGCAAAACAAGTGGTGATTGCTTACGAACCGATTTGGGCAATCGGTACAGGCAAATCTTCCACAGCGGAAGATGCAAATGCAGTATGCGGTCATATTCGCTCCGTGATTGCGAAAAAATTCTCACAAGAGGTTGCTGATGCTGTTCGTATTCAATACGGCGGTAGTGTGAAGCCAAACAACATTAAAGAATTTTTAGCACAGGAGCATATTGATGGTGCATTAGTTGGCGGTGCCAGCTTAGAGCCGCAATCGTTTTTACAGTTAGTGGAGGCGGGAAATCATGAGTAAAAAACCAGTAGCGTTAATTATTTTGGACGGTTTCGCGCTTCGTGAAGAAACGAAAGGAAACGCGGTCGCTTTGGCGAAAAAACCGAACTTCGATCGTTATTGGAACGAATTCCCACATACAACATTAACTGCTTGCGGTGAAGCAGTTGGTTTGCCTGAAGGACAAATGGGAAACTCTGAAGTAGGGCACTTAAACATTGGTGCCGGCCGCATCGTCTATCAAAGCTTGACGCGTGTCAACATTGCGATTCGTGAAGGAGAATTTGACCGCAACGAAACGTTTTTAGCGGCAATGAACCACGTCAAAGAAAAAGGAACAAACCTTCACTTGTTTGGTTTGCTTTCTGATGGCGGTGTACACAGCCATATTAACCATTTATACGCTTTGTTAAAACTTGCGGCAAAAGAAGGCGTAAAAAACGTTTATATCCATGGATTCCTTGATGGCCGCGATGTAGGACCACAAACAGCGTTGAAGTACATTAACGAACTAAATGAAAAAATCAAAGAGTATGGCGTTGGGGAAATTGCGACGATTTCCGGACGCTACTATTCAATGGACCGCGATAAGCGTTGGGAGCGTGTTGAAAAGGCGTATCGCGCAATGGTATATGGCGAAGGGCCAACTTATCGCAGTGCCGCTCAGTGTGTCGAAGATTCTTATCAACATGGCATTTATGATGAGTTCGTGCTCCCGTCTGTTATGGTGCGTGAAGACGGTTCGCCGGTTGCAACCATTAAAGATGAAGATGCGATTATTTTCTATAACTTCCGCCCAGACCGTGCGATTCAGATTTCCAATACGTTTACGAACGACGATTTCCGTTCGTTTGACCGCGGTCCGAAACATCCGAAAAACTTATTCTTCGTGTGCTTAACACACTTTAGTGAAACAGTCAAAGGATATGTGGCGTTTAAGCCGACGAACCTTGATAATACGCTTGGTGAAGTATTATCACAAAACGGTCTTAAGCAGCTTCGTATCGCGGAAACAGAAAAATATCCGCACGTCACATTCTTTATGAGTGGCGGTCGTGAAGAAAAGTTTCCGGGAGAAGAGCGTATTTTAATCAACTCGCCAAAAGTGCCGACATATGACTTAAAACCGGAAATGAGCGCCTATGAAGTAACGGAAGCTCTTTTAAAAGAAATCGAGGCAGACAAGCACGATGCTATTATTTTAAACTACGCAAACCCAGATATGGTCGGCCATTCCGGTAAATTAGAGCCAACGATCAAAGCAGTTGAAGCGGTTGATGAGTGCCTAGGAAAAGTAGTTGACGCTATTTTAGCCAAAGGTGGTATTGCGATTATTACTGCTGACCACGGAAATGCGGATGAAGTCATCACTCCTGAAGGCAAACCGCATACGGCGCATACGACAAATCCAGTGCCTGTCATCGTTACGAAAAAAGGCATTACGCTTCGTGAAGGTGGCATTTTAGGAGATTTAGCGCCAACAATGCTTGATCTTTTAGGTTTGGAACAACCAAAAGAAATGACGGGTAAATCGTTAATTGTGAAAGAATAGTCGTTGAATGAAAGTGACTAAAAAGGTTATTTAGCTTTGAAAGTTTACACACAATAAATCAAAAATCAGAAAAGGAGAGAAGTTTTATGCCAACAATTATTGATGTATATGCTCGTGAAGTATTAGATTCTCGCGGTAATCCGACAGTGGAAGTAGAAGTTTACACTGAATCTGGCGCATTCGGCCGTGCATTAGTGCCAAGCGGTGCTTCTACTGGTGAATATGAAGCAGTTGAGTTGCGCGATGGAGATAAAAACCGCTATCTCGGTAAAGGTGTATTAAAAGCGGTTGAAAACGTAAATGAAATTATCGCTCCAGCGATTATCGGCTTTGATGTAACTGACCAAGTTGGTATTGACAAAACATTAATTGAACTTGACGGTACAGAAAACAAAGGTAAATTAGGTGCGAACGCAATTTTAGGTGTTTCTATGGCAGTTGCTCGCGCTGCAGCTGATTACTTAGAGGTTCCTTTATATCAATATCTTGGCGGATTTAACGCAAAAACACTTCCTGTGCCAATGATGAACATTTTAAACGGCGGTGCTCACGCTGATAACAATGTTGATATTCAAGAGTTTATGATTATGCCTGTTGGTGCGCCAACATTCCGTGAAGCACTTCGCATGGGTACAGAAATTTTCCATAGCTTAAAAGCAGTATTAAAAGCAAAAGGCTACAACACAGCGGTTGGTGACGAAGGTGGATTCGCGCCAAACTTAAAATCAAACGAAGAAGCTCTTCAAACAATCATTGAAGCGATTGAAAAAGCAGGCTACAAACCAGGCGAAGAAGTGATGCTTGCGATGGACGTAGCATCTTCTGAGCTTTACAACAAAGAAACAGGTAAATACCATCTTGAAGGTGAAGGCGTTGTTAAAACGTCTGAAGAAATGGTTGTTTGGTATGAAGAGCTTGTATCTAAATACCCAATCATCTCTATTGAAGACGGTTTAGATGAAAATGACTGGGAAGGACATAAACTATTAACAGAGCGTCTTGGTAAGAAAGTTCAGCTTGTTGGTGACGACTTATTCGTAACAAATACGAAGAAGCTTGCAGAAGGTATTGAAAAAGGTGTAGGTAACTCTATCCTTATTAAAGTGAACCAAATCGGTACTTTAACAGAAACATTTGATGCCATTGAAATGGCAAAACGCGCTGGTTACACAGCGGTTATTTCTCACCGTTCTGGTGAAACAGAAGACAGCACAATCGCTGACATCGCTGTTGCGACAAACGCTGGTCAAATTAAAACAGGTGCACCTTCTCGCACAGACCGCGTGGCGAAGTACAATCAATTGCTTCGCATTGAAGATCAGCTTGGTGATACAGCGATTTACAACGGTATTAAATCGTTCTATAACTTGAAAAAATAATGGAACGATTTCAGAAAAGAACCTAACCAATATTTGGTTAGGTTCTTTTTGTGAAAAATTTACATTTCTATATATTTCAATCATATTTATTAACAATAACTGTATTATTTAGAAAAAATAGGTTTCATGGCTGACACTTTGGTCGAGACACGCTATGGAAAATTACAAGGAAGTAAAAATGGAAGCGTTTACTATTGGGGGGTCGTACGCAAAAGCGCCGGTAGGAGAGCTCCGTTTTCATTAAGGAAAGAGATAAACTAAAGACTAAGGAGTAGGTTAGTAAGACATTGTTGTTCTAAGGTAATAAAATAGAAATCCCCCACTGTCGAATCATAAGTGGGGGTGTTCATATAACTAAAAAATTATAAACAATTTACTTAATTAATTCTAACGCTTTATTAACATTTATTAGTCCATATCCAAATTCAGGATCTTTCCCTTTTTTTCCAATATCTGTTGAGCTCTCTCTAAGAATTTTCTTAACCATAGACAATGTTAGTTTTTTGGTGTTTTTTTCCTTTTGTTCTGCAATTAGAACTCCGATAGCTCCTGCTACTTTTGATGAAGATACACTGGTACCGCCAGTGAGTACGTAACCATCTGGCAAATTCAAGATTTGACTAAGGATGGGTTTTGGTAAATCGATAGGATAGGTTGTTAAAGTTAGGGAAAATGGGTCGAGTTTCTGTTGAGATAACCACTCCGGACCATAATCCCCGCCTGGCGCTGCTACAGATATATTTCCGTAGTTAGAATAGAAGCTTCGTTCATCATTTTTATTAGTAGCCGCTACAGTGAGCAAGAAATGTATACCGCCACCAGGAAGATGTAGTTGCTTATCATTAGGAAATCCTCTTTGCTCAGCAAGTTTTTTTGGATTTCTTAAATCTAAGCCGTCATTTCCTGCACTAGCAACAACAATGACGCCTTTATCATGTGCATATTTTACAGCGCGTTGGTATGCTTCTATGACAGCTTTATCCTCAGAACTATTTAAAGATTTATAGGTTCCAAGGCTTAAATTTATGACGTCTACTCCATCATTTGCAGCTTCTATAATCGCTTTTACAATCCATGCTGATTCCGCTCCATCTTCCCAGTTATCCATTACTTTGTATGGTACAATACCTAAATGTGGTCCTACACCTAACATTTTACCGTTGGCTGCTATCGTACCAGCGATCATGGTACCGTGCCCTATATTATCTTCAGTATCATGTACGTTTGGTACAAATGATTTTCCTGGAGAAACAATGTTATTTTTTAAATCTGGATGGTTAAAGTCAATACCACTATCAATAATCGCTATCTTAACTTTATGGCTTCCCTTTTGCTTATTGAAACTCTCTCCATTTTCTGTGATTTTTTTAATATCCCATCCAAATAATTCGTACAGTTCTGCTTCTTCTAGTTTAGAACTTGAAAATGAAGATTTAACAATACTTTTTAATTGATAGGTTTCGGTTGTTTGATTGGTGAGTTCTCCTTTCCATGGAACAATGAATTCGGTTTCAGGTCCGATATATTGAATTTCGTTAGGGAATTTTTCCTTTAACGTTTCGACGATATCAGGTAGACTATTTTCAAGCTTAATAACGCCAATTTCAGGAATAATAGTTGTCTTGACGTTTTTATAGTTTTGATTTAGTAATTTAATAAAATCGTCTGGGATTTTTGAATCATAAAAAACAATTATTTGCTTATATTTAGGTTGATCTTTTGCGTGTATCTCTTTTATAGGAAATACATATATAGAGAAAATAACTAAAAGAGAAATAGTAAGTTTAAATAGCAATCTCTTCATTTTGATCCCCCTTTTGTTTTCTAGTATATAAGTTGTAATAAAAACCTTTATTTTTTAGCAGTTCTTGATGATTTCCAATTTCTACAATCTTTCCGTCCTTTAATACAATAATTCGGTCTGCATCCACAATAGTTGTTAATCTGTGGGCAATTATGATTTGTGTACAGTCTAATCTTCGTAAATTTTGCTGAACACGTATTTCAGAAAGGTTGTCTAGTGCTGAAGTTGCTTCATCTAGAATTAGTATTTTTGGTTCATTTACTAAAGCTCTTGCTAAAAGCAATCTTTGTCTCTGTCCTCCAGAGAAGTTGCTTCCACCTTCAGATATCATTGTATAATATCCCATTGGCTGTTTAATGATTTCTTCGTGTATATCTGCCAGTTTACATGCCTCTATTACTTTTTCAAAGGGCACTTGATCATTTAGAAGACGAATATTTTCAAGAATACTTCCGTGAAACAATCGAGTTTCTTGTAGTACCGCACCTATTTGACTGCGTAAATGATGCAAATCTAGCTCTTCAATTGGTTTTCCATCAAAGGTAATACTGCCCTCAGTTGGTGAATAGAGACCTAAAATCAATTTAGCCAATGTGCTTTTTCCTGAGCCGGATTGCCCTACAATAGCAATTTTTTCTCCAGCATTTATACTTAGGTTAATGGAGGAAATGATTTCCTTTCCAAATTTATCATACTTAAAAGAAACATTTTTTAATTCAATTTTTCCACTTAAATTTTCTAGTTCTAATCCGTCCGTTTTTTCTGTTTTGCTGTCGACAACATCTTGAAGTCGTTGTATGTAATTTCCTAATAGGAGAAATTGAGAGTAAGTGGTTCCTATTGATGCGATAGGTACCATAAGTGATGTGGCTAGCGACGTAAATCCGAGAACCTCACCTAGTGTAACTTTCCCCTGTAATACAAAATATGAACCTATCCAGAGCAAGAGCAGAGGTGTAATGAATTGTATTCCCGAGCTAAGGGTTTCTAAAGATGAACTAAGAAAGTTTTGTTTTTGAGAAACTTTTAGTTGATTGTGAAACAAGTTGTGCCATTGGTCAAATACCTTTTTCTCAGCACCTAGTACCTTGATATCACAGATGCCATGAATAATTTCTGTTAAGTAGCTTTGTGTCTTTGTTTGGGCAGCTAAATTCTGAATTGATAGCCTTCTAATCCACTGAGTACTTAACAACGTTATAGTAATGATGATAATACAAAGAAATATAACTAAGAGACTTAATTTCCAATTAATATAAAACATCATTGCTGCATACCCAATTATTAGAATCATATCAATCACTAGGGATATTACCCTTGATGAAAGAATTTGTCTAATAAATACAGTTGAATTGGCTCGGAATATCAAGTCACCACTTGTTCTAGTCTCAAAAAAAGAGTAATGTAAATTTAGCAATCTTGAAATAAAATCAGACATCATGGAAGAGTCCATTAAAGTTTGAAGTCTAGATATCATATATACGCGTAGAGTAGAAAATAATTGGTGGGATAAATATAGAGTAAGCACCCCAAATCCAACAGTCGTAATATATTCTTTATTATTAGGTAAAATTACATTATCAGTAATCCACTGAGTGAATTTCGGAATTATCAATCCAATTCCCTGTAGTAGAAGAGAAATGAGCATTATGCTGGTGAGTATTTTTTTTTGCTTTAAAATATGGGTAATAAGAAAATTGAGTTTCCTGCTTTTTTTTCTTACAGTAAAGTTTGAGTTAGGATTAAATGTCAAAATATAGCCTGAAAAAGATTTCTTGAATTCGTCTGAACTAACTTTTCGTCTGCCGTTGGCGGGATCTACAATAGTAATACTGTTATTGGCTATTTTCTCCACAACAACATAGTGTTTTTCCTCCCAAAAGATTATGGCTGGTAGTGAGACTTCTCTCAATAAGGAGGGGTCAGCTTTATAAGCTTTACCATTTAAATGAAATACTTTTCCCATTTCAATCAAATCGTAAAGAGAAGTTCCCTTTTTGGAAGATCCAAATTCTTCTCGTAGTTGAGGAAGAGTGATATGAAAGCCATAATAACCTAGTATCATTCCGAGGCATGCTAACCCGCATTCACTATGTTCCATTTGCTCAATATATGGTACTTTTTTCCGCATATTCCTCTTCCTTTATAATTTCTTTAATGTCTAACCATCCCATGTGATAAACAAGAATTCCTATTTTAACTCTAGAAGATACTTGGAATTTGTTTTTAATTGATGACACAATCTCTCCTACTCTTCTTCTACTGATAAATAATTGTTTGGCTATCTCAGTATCCTTATATCCCTTGGCGATGAGAAGTGCAACTTCCTTTTCCCGTTCACTTAGAAAAGGTTGCAATTTAATCCCCTACCTTAATAAATTGATAGATAGTTTGAAATATAGTTTAATATTACCAATAATCACAATAAAATCCTTATCAAACCTAGAGACGAACCTACAAAAAACTTCTAATTTACGCTTCAATATGGTTAATTATAATACATAATCTCACCTTCCTATTTATGATAAATAGGTAAAATATTAATAGATGTAAAAATTAGATAAAAAGGTAAAATTTAGTATACGCAAAATATTATATAATTGATATGTGTAATTTGTAAATATTGTATTATTTGTAAAATATTAATTTTATATGTATTATTTGTAAATATTAAGTTTATATGTGAATATTAGGTTAAATTAAATATGAATCCAGCTGTTTAATTAATGATAGATATTTATACATATTTCAACGATTGTGATAGTTCATAAAATCTTGACCTATATGAGTGTAAGTATTATAAAAGCTTACTCAGTCAACTTAGTGATCTGTAAACGGAAGAAAGAGTTCACTGGCTGATGGTTTCCATCTGGATGATATGTGCATGATAGGATTGAGTAGGAATTGTAGGAAATGATAAAAAGAAAAAAATGCAATTTTGCGAAGTAAAAAATCTTTTCAAACTAAGGTACAGTTAAATTGATCATAAGATTAGAAGGGAGGTTGGATAAAATGAATCGTTTACAAGTCCTTAAATCTATAAAAGAGAATCATCCATCGGGTGAAACGTTAGTGGAGGTTTCTAAGGAAGAATTAGAAAGAGTGTATGGCGGTGGAGATGTACAGCCAGAAACAACCACTCCTTGTGCCTATACTATAGGAGTGACTATCGGTATTACTCTCTCTATGTGGAAATGTTAATCTTGTGTAGTCGAAAGAACTCAAAGATCACTTTTATGGTGACTGAGTAGAGAATCGTGGTTTGGGGATATATAGCTATATTACCAGCTCTAGTTTGTACGGAACTTATGAAATTATTATTCATTGATAGTACAAATAAGAGAAAGAAAGGGGAAGAACAATGACACGTAATCAAGTTCTTGAGGCAATTCATCAAAACCACCCATCTGGTGAAAGATTAGTAGAAGTTTCTGCGGAAGAATTGCAACGTGTATACGGAGGCGGGGATGTGCAGCCGGAAACAAGTCCTGCTTGTGTAACAATTGGTATTGGAATAGGTATAGGAATTTCAAAATTATTCTGTTAAAAGAAAGGGGTAAATAAAACAATGACACGTAATCAAGTTCTTGAGGTAATTCATCAAAATCACCCATCTGGTGAAAGATTGGTAGAAGTTTCTATGGAAGAATTGCAGCGTGTATATGGCGGTGGGGATGTGCAACCAGAAACGACCACTGTTTGCGCGATAGGTGGAGGCATTTCTTTAGGTATTGCACTTTCCAAATTGTTTTGCTAAGAGTATCTATAATAAAAGAAAGCCATAGGTAAGGGATCCTTACACTATGGCTTTTTTGACTGATAGTAATAGCAATAGAGGAGTGAGTAGATTGAAACTCGATGTTACTATGAAACGATTACGCCTTTCAGATGAATTATATAAATCGTTGTCGATCAAGGAAAGAATCCAAATAATGGATGATCTTGATCATATTCATTTAACCCAGGAGCAAATAAAAAATCATTCAAATAAATGGAAAGATTTTGCTCTGTTGAACGATCAAACATTCAAAGAGCGGTTAGAAATTGAGGGTTTAGATGAAGAACTGTTCTCTAAGGTATTAGAAGTATCTAAAAATGAAGAATGGACACATAAATATAAGTTTAGCGAGAACCAAAGACCAAGTTGGATGAATGAAATCGATGAAGCTTTTTGGATTAACCGTGCAGAACCTTTACCGAAATATGATCAAGTAGATCTTAGTGTTGCTTTCCGTCCATTCATCTTATGGGCGAGAAATAAACTTAATCAATTTTACCAGGAAAATCCTTCTCTTGCTCAAAAGGTAATCTGGGAGGAATTATTAGAATCTATTATACATAACCTAGCACACGGACTAGCAAGCATCGGAGCGCGAACTATCGTTTTAGAATTGCACATTGCTAAGCAGTTAAATGAGCTAACAGGGGATACTCCTGAGGAAAGATATGAATCATTTATCAGAACCAAATTAATTAATCCGGATTGTTTAGAGTTTATATATAAAGAATACCCTGTGCTTGCAAGAGTGCTTATGAGTCGAACTAGCTATTTTGTGAATGCTATGACAGAAGCTTTAAGTCGTTATATTAATGACTATGAACAGATTCGTGACTGCTTTATAATTGAGAAGCCTCCTCTCCTTAAGTCTGTTTCTGCTGGATTAGGCGATTCACATCAACAAGGACGTTCTGTCATAAAGTTTCAATTTGCTTCAAATCAAGAAGTTCTATATAAGCCAAAATCCCTTAGTGTAGCGGTTCATTTTCACCAACTACTGGAATGGATAAATAAGAAGGGGTTCCGGCCAGAATTAAAGGGTTATAAAATCATAGATCGGCATTGTTATTCTTGGGAAGAATTGGTTAAACATGAAGATTGTAAGAAAGAGGAACAAATTCAGAATTATTATAAGCGTCTTGGCGGGTACTTAGCTGTTTTATATGTGTTAAATGGTGCGGATTTCCATCATGAGAATATCATTGCAAATGGAGAATTCCCGAAATTAATAGACTTGGAAACTATATTTCATCATGTTCCTGAGATAAAAATTGAGGAAACTGCTGAGGTAAAAGCAAAATTAATGGTAGTAAATTCAGTTTTAGGAACGGGACTACTACCGCATTTGTTTTTCAGAAGTGCAGATGGTCGTGGAGTAGATATAAGTGGTATTAGTACAAAGGCACAAGAGCTCCCTATACCTATATTGCAGGTGGAAAATGAAGGGACTGACGAAATGCGTTTTGTTCGTAAAAAAGCAATCTTGAAAACAAATTATTATAATGCCCCGAAATTAAATGGAAAAATAGTAGGAGCAGCAGACTATATTGACTTTATTATTGAAGGATTTAAAAATGCTGGGCGGATTATTTTAAATAATAAAGAAGAGCTAATTAGCGAAACAGGACCACTTTCAAAGTTTAAAGACGTGGAAATTCGCATTATAATACGCCCTACACAGTATTACGGAAACTTCATTCTGGAATCTCAACATCCAGATTATATGAGAGATTGGATAGAACGTGATAAGCTCTTAGACCGTCTGTGGTTCACAGTTTTAGATACACGTCAAATTCCGTTCGAAAAAAGGGATTTGCTTAATGGAGACATCCCAATTTTTACAACCAAACCAGGAAGTAGGGATCTCATTACTAGCTCAGGAGAGAGAATACCTAATTTCTTTAAAAAAGCCAGCTATGATATATCGGTAGAACGTATTGCGGGTTTAACCATGGGAAATATTGAACAACAGGCCCGATGGATTGAAGCGTCAATTGCGAGCAATTGTAAAGAAAAAATTAGCATTAAACAATATCATTTTTCTCCGGAAGACTTAAACAATGTCGATACTAATTTATTTGTGGAAGAGGCAAAAAAAATCGGTTACCGACTTGCAGAACAAGCTATCATTGGCAACAGAAACGATGCTGCTTGGATCGGACTTGTTACAAATTACTATGGTCAATGGCAGGTTTCTGCTTTAGATCAAAGTCTGTACAATGGCTTAAGTGGAATTGCATTATTTTTAGCTTATTTAGGTAAGGTTACAAATGAAAAAGATTTTACTAAATTAGCACTACAGGCTGTTGAAACGATTATACACAGTCCTATTCATTCAAAAAGTTTCTGTAGCGCATTTTATGGACAAGCATCAACATTATATACACTAGCTCATTTTATTACATTATATGGAAAACAGAAAACATGGGATTCATATTTAAATAGAGTTTTAACTAATATTGAAAGGAATGTAAGGAGTGATAATTTTTATGATCTCCTTGGAGGTAGTGCTGGTATCATCCATATTCTTTTAAATATTTCTGAACAATTTGAAAGTGAATATGCTCTTCATATTGCTCAAATGTACGGTGATCATTTACTTAAAAACAAAGTTATGACGGATAAAGGGGTGGGATGGCGAGATCAGGTCAGTCAAAATTTGCTGGGAGGCTTTTCACACGGAACCAGTGGTATTGCTTGGTCATTATTGCGTTTACACAAGTTAACATCCAAACAAGATTATTATGAAACAGCATTAGAAGCTATTCGATATGATCGTTCGCTGTATGATCCAAATGAAAATAATTGGTTGGATTTAAGATGTTCAGAGCATAAAGACAGTGATTTTGCTGCTGCATGGTGTCACGGTGCAGCTGGAATTGGGTTAAGTCGCGTTTTATATTTAGCATATCTAAATGAACAGTTACTATTGCAAGAAATCGAAACGGCTGTATCTACTACTCTCATGTCTGGAATGGGGAGAAGTCATTGCCTTTGTCATGGTGATTTAGGAAATGCGGAACTGTTTTATATGGCAGGATCGATGCTTGGGAGAACAGAATGGGTTCGTATGGCTGAAGCAATTGGAATGAACGTAATCCAAGAGAGAAAGCAAAATGGAAAATATAATACAGGTGTTCCTCGCCAAATAGAAATACCTGGTTTGTTTTTGGGTATTTCTGGTATAGGATATCAGCTGTTACGATTGTCCCATCCTCAGCAAGTTCCATCCGTATTAACTTTAGAAAAACCAATTGAAAGCAAATAAAACAGCACAGAATTCCTGTGCTGTTTTGTTTGTAATATTTTTTGTGCATTTTGTAAAAAATATTTTACAATTTGGAATTAAAATACTATAATGTATTTGGAGGTGATATTTTGTTAAGCAATCGAATTGTGGTTTTTCGAGCTGAAAAGGGATGGACTCAGCAGGATTTAGCGGAGAGAGTAGGTGTTAGTCGTCAAACGATTGCTGCCTTAGAAAAGAATAAGTACAATCCATCGCTAATCCTTGCTTTTCGAATTGCTCATGCCTTCGGTAAACCGTTAACTGAAATTTTTGAGTTTAAGGAGGAATAATTATGTTGTTCTTGAAGTGCTTGCTGTTGCTTTTAGGAATGGTAGGTCAGATGTATGTATTGAAATTTCAGAGCAGTTTAGAGGGAAAGGACGAAAGAGGAGTGGAGATTCAATATCAGACGACTCGTTTTTTATTTCATCTATTTTATTTAGGTGTTGTTATCTTGTTGATTTTAAATTTGATTGGATACATCACTCCGAAACAATTAGTTGATATCTTGCTGTATTTCTTTGTCTCTTTAGGAATATTTGGTGCGGTGTATTCCTATTTAAAGAGACGTATATAAGATCATGGTAACCATTTTTCGAATATGAGAACATCTAATCACGGGTTGATAAAAATACATTAAGGGAGCGGAGAAAATTGACTTTAGAGGTTTATGATTTACATAAGTTTTTTGGGAATGTAATAGCGGTGAATAATCTCAGCTTCGTTTTAAAAAGAGGAGAGGTCCTTGGATTATTAGGTCAAAATGGGGCAGGCAAGACAACCACTATCAAAATGCTTTTAGGATTATTAACGCCGGATAAAGGAGTTATTATGTGGGATGGGAAAAAACTGGATAGATCAAGCGTTTCTATTGGATATTTGCCGGAGGAAAGAGGATTATATCCCAAAAGTAAAGTTATAGATCAGCTTCGATTTTTTGGCCAGTTAGAGGGAATGAGCAAAAAATCGGTTGATCAATCCGTTAATTATTGGATGGAAAAACTCGGGATGTCTAATTATAAATCTATGCGTGCTAATGAATTATCAAAAGGGAATCAACAAAAAATACAGCTAATTGGTACTTTATTGCATAATCCTGAGATTGTCATTTTAGATGAGCCATTTAGTGGATTGGATCCGATTAATGCAAGTTTGCTTTCTTCCATTATCGAAGAACAGATTAAATTAGGAAAAACCGTAATATTATCAAGTCATCGAATGGAGCAAATTGAAAAATTCTGTAAAAAAATTTGCATATTGAAAAAAGGTCGAGTTGTCCTTTCAGGTAAATTAGATGAAATTAAACAAAATTATAGCTATCGAAATTTTACTTTAACAGCTTCGCCAGAAACAGAAGAATTTATTAAAAAGCTAGGATTGCCTTATAAAAAAGAGGCTGCAGAAATTATCATAAAGGTCAAAAATTATGATGAATCAATTCAACTGGTTAATCTATTCAAACAAAATAGCATACCTATTCGAAATTTTCAAGTAGCGGAGCCATCTTTAAACGAAATATTTATTGAGAAGGTGAAATAAAAAATGAATAAGTTTTTAGTGGTATTTAAATTTTATTTGACTCAAACGTTATTTGCTAAGTCTACTGTTATTTCTTCGATTGTGATTTACTTTATTATTATGGGGATATTCGGTATTGACCGCTTTGCAAAAGGCAAGGAAGAAGATAAAAATATTGCTTTTATTTCTTCACAAATACCATATTCAGTGGACCTTGAATCTCTAAATGAGGGCTTAAAGTCAGTTAACCTACATTTTGAAAGAGAAGAATCTTTATCGAAATTAAAAAAAGATGTAAAAAACGGGAAATTAGATGGAATTATCCTCTTAGAGAAGCAAACACCTCCTTCTATTACCTATATTTATAAATCATATGAAGATTCTAAAATTATAGCTGCAGTTTCTCAAAAAATTCAACAAGCATATATAATGAAAGTGATTGATGAAAGTAAGGTTGATCCAGAAATAGTAAACAAGTTGTTAACACCAGTCAAAATAAAGAAAGAGGCTATAAAAGATACGAGAGAAGCATTTGGTATTGTGTATAGTTTTGTTTTTTTAATGTATATTTTTATAGCAACCTTTGGGCAAATGATAGCAAGTTCCATTGTCTCGGAAAAATCATCCCGTGTAATAGAGGTAATTATTTCAAAAGTAAAGCCAATTTATATGATGTACGCAAAGATTCTTGCGATTCTATTCGCAGGGTTGGCTCAGTTTTTTATTATTATGCTGGCATTCGGTACAAGTTATTTGTTAGGATGGTTCGACGAGGATGGTCTTTCTATATTTGGTCTAAATATTAATTTGCAAAATCTTTCACTATTTGTTATTGTATCATTCTTGATTTATTTCATTTTAGGTTTTTTACTTTATGCGCTGCTATATGCAGCAGTAGGTGCTACCGTAAGTCGTACGGAAGATTTAAGTTCAGGTTTATCACCAATTATTATTCTTGTGATGTGCGCTTTATTTATTGGAATGAGATCTTTATTTAATCCATCAAGCGATATCGTAGTGATTAGCTCCTATATACCTGTTTTTTCACCAATTGTAACATTTTCAAGAATTATGGTTGAAGAGGCCAGTTATGGGGAAATTGGTATAACAGTACTATTGCTTGTATGTAGCATTTTTTTCATGAATCGTCTGGTCAGCATCATTTACGTTAATAGCGTTACGAACTATAGGGGGAAATTAAAAATGAAAGAGTTAGTTCAGGTAGTAAGGAAAGGGATAGAGATGTAATTTTAAGTTAGTTCTGGTCATCAGTTGAATAAATGGCGTAATAAATCACTAGCACTGCATAAAACTAAATAATGAATGCAACGCTAGTATTTTTGTTCAAATCATAAAGAGCAATGATATAAGAAAATCAACCATAGCTTGTGTTTTGGTAAATAGGCATACGAATCGATTTTATGCTTATACATGTCTTTTCTCTTCTTTTGGTCTATGTCAATATTTTATTTGTGGGCAATAATAAAACAGCATGTACGTTATTTTATCCAAACGAAACATTTTTTACTACTACACTTAAAAGTAACATTACTACAGCCAGAAAGATAAATGCAGATGAGAAATTAAAGTAACTTCTTGATTTATTGTATATCTCAATGCTCACTATTGTAGTAATGGCAAATTTATGATATGTTTAAAATATTGCAACGTGCGTTCTTTAGAAGGAGGAGTAGACATGCATGCTCTGCTTGTGACATTATTAGTGATTGTATGTATTGGGCTAATTGCCGTCGTTTTGCTGCAATCTGGAAGAAGCGCAGGTCTTTCCGGAGCAATTACAGGCGGTGCGGAGCAATTGTTTGGCAAGCAAAAAGCGCGCGGTATTGATGCTGTATTGCACCGCGTAACGGTTGTGTTAGCTGTATTATTCTTTGTGTTAACGATTGCGGTAACGTATTTTCAGCTATAATAGTTTTGGGGGCGGTCCGTATATGGTGGGCTGCCTTTTCTCTTTACAACCGCTTACATCACATTATTTTCGCTTTAACACTTTAACGTAGTGGGGGTTAGACCCCATAGAAAGGAGTTATGTGCAATGAAGATCGTTTCACCAAAACCGTTTTTGTTTGAGGCTGGGGAGCGCGCGGTGCTGCTTCTCCATGGATTTACAGGAAATTCATCTGATGTACGCATGTTAGGGCGTTTTCTTGAGTCAAAAGGATATACATGTCATGCACCGATTTATAAAGGACATGGTGTGCCACCGGAAGAGCTTGTACATACAGGTCCAGATGATTGGTGGCAAGATGTGATGAATGCATATCAGTTTTTAAAAGAGAAAGGCTATGAAAAAATCGCTGCGGTTGGTTTATCGCTTGGTGGCGTATTTTCCCTTAAATTAGGTTACACTGTACCTATAACGGGTATTGTGCCGATGTGCGCTCCAATGTATATCAAAAGCGAGGAAACGATGTACCAAGGAGTTTTACAATATGCGCGTGAATATAAAAAACGTGAAGGAAAAACGCCTGAACAAATTGAAAAAGAAATGGAAGAGTTCAAAAAGACACCGATGAACACGTTAAAAGCACTGCAACAATTAATTGCTGAAGTTCGTGACAATATTGACCTTATTTATGCGCCGACATTCGTTGTTCAAGCGCGCCACGATGACATGATTAATACTGATAGTGCAAATATTATTTATAACGGCGTGGAATCTCCAGTGAAAAAAATTAAATGGTACGAAGAGTCAGGCCATGTCATTACATTGGATAAGGAAAAGGATCAACTGCACGAAGATATTTACGAGTTTTTAGAATCATTAGATTGGTAAATCCTCGAAAGGAGGAAGATATATGGAGGAGTTAAAAGAACGGCTGTTAACGTTCATGAGAGATGAAGCTTACAAGCCGTTAACCGTGCAGGAGCTTGAGGAAGTGTTTCAAATTGAAGATGCATCGCAATTTAAGGAATTTGTGAAGGCGCTTGTCGCTATGGAAGAAGAGGGACTCATTGTGCGAACAAGAAGCAATCGCTACGGCGTGCCGGAAAAAATGAATCTTGTTCGCGGAAAAGTAACAGCACATGCGAAAGGATTTGCCTTTGTTGTCCCTGAAGACCCAACACTTGATGATATTTTTATTCCACCTTCTGAATTAAAAAACGCGATGCATGGTGACACCGTATTAGTACGCGTCAGCTCGCAAACATCGGGAGCGCGAAAAGAAGGAACGATCGTTCGTGTTATCGAGCGCGGTGTTACAGAAATCGTCGGCACATACACGGAAAGCAAAAATTTCGGTTTTGTGATTCCGGATGATAAAAAAATTATCAATGACATTTTTATTCCAAAGCATGCGACAAACGGAGCCGTAGAAGGACATAAAGTTGTCGTGAGACTGACGACATATCCTGAAGGAAGAATGAGCGCTGAAGGGGAAGTTATTAAAATTCTTGGACATAAAAACGATCCAGGAGTTGACATTTTATCGATTATTCATAAACACGGTTTGCCGCTTCAGTTTCCTGAGGACGTCATCGAGCATGCGAACAGCATTTCAGAAGAGATTACCGAAGAGGATTTAAAAGGTCGCCGCGATTTGCGCGACCAAATGATTGTCACTATTGACGGAGCCGATGCAAAAGACTTAGACGATGCGGTAACAGTGACAAAACTGGAAAACGGCAACTATAAACTAGGTGTGCATATTGCTGATGTGAGCCATTATGTGAAAGAAGGTTCACCGATTGACCGCGAAGCATACGAGCGCGGCACGAGCGTCTATTTAGTGGACCGTGTCATTCCGATGATTCCGCATCGGTTGTCCAACGGAATTTGCTCATTGAATCCGAAAGTTGACCGTCTGACGCTTTCATGCGAAATGGAAGTCAATGAGCATGGGGAAGTCGTCAGCCATGAAATTTTCCAAAGCGTGATCAGAACAACAGAACGAATGACATACTCGGATGTCAATAAAATTCTCGTTGATAAAGACGAAGAATTGCGAAAAAAATACGAACCGCTTGTACCGATGTTTGAACGGATGGCGGAACTGGCGGAAATCTTACGCAATAAGCGAATGAAACGCGGTGCGATCGACTTTGATTTTAAAGAAGCAAAAGTATTGGTCAATGAAGATGGAAAACCATATGATGTGGTCTTAAGGGAGCGTTCCGTTGCTGAGCGGCTCATTGAGGAATTTATGTTGCTGGCAAATGAAACTGTCGCTGAACATTTTCACTGGCTGAACGTACCGTTTATTTATCGTGTCCATGAAGATCCAAAACCTGAGAAACTGCAGCGTTTCCTTGAGTTTATTACAAACTTCGGCTACGTTGTCAAAGGAACAGGAAATCAAATCCATCCGCGCGCATTGCAAGAAATTTTAGAAGCGGTGCGTGGCGAGCCGGAAGAAATGGTCGTGTCGACGGTGATGCTTCGTTCGATGAAGCAGGCGCGTTACGATGCAGAAAGTCTTGGTCACTATGGCTTATCGACAGATTTTTATACGCATTTTACGTCACCGATTCGCCGTTATCCGGATTTAATTGTCCACAGGCTCATTCGCACGTATTTAATTAACGGACAGTTGGACAATGAAACGCAAGAAAAGTGGGCGGAAAAGCTGCCTGATATTGCAGAGCACGCTTCAAATATGGAGCGACGCGCGGTTGAAGCGGAACGTGAAACAGATGACTTGAAGAAGACCGAGTTTATGGAAGATAAAATCGGCATGGAGTTTGATGGCATTATTAGTTCTGTCACGAACTTCGGCTTGTTTGTTGAGTTGCCAAATACGATTGAAGGTCTTGTTCATGTCAGCTACTTAACGGATGATTATTACCGCTATGATGAGCGCCATTATGCGATGATTGGCGAACGGACTGGAAAAGTATATCGCATCGGCGATGAGATTACGGTTCGCGTCATTAATGTAAATAAAGAAGAACGCATTGTTGATTTTGAAGTCGTTGGCATGAAAGGAAATCGCAGAAAAACGGCGAAAGATGCTCCGCTTGTCATCGAGGGAAAAAAGGAGCGCAAAAAGCGAAAAAAGCCCGGCAAAGAGTCGATGGATGATGAATGGTCAACGAAAAAACCGAAGAAGAAAAAGAAGTTTTATGAAGATATTCCAAACTTAAAAGCGAAAAAGAAGAAGAAAAAGAGAAAACGGTAAAAAGTAAAGGGGCTAGCTCCTCGCATGCAATCAAAATATGGTAAATGTTCGAGGAAGATAGCCCCTTGCGAATCCCCTTATGTTCTTGAGATTTCAGAGAGTTTTTGTTAAAATGTAATTTGTCGTTACATGGGGAGGAAGAGCGCAATGCCAAAAGGTGAAGGAAAACTAATTGCACAAAATAAAAAAGCGCATCATGATTATTTCATTGAAGAAACATATGAAGCAGGTCTTGTCTTGCAAGGAACAGAAATCAAATCCATTCGCGCTGGAAAAGTGAATTTAAAAGATTCATTCGCGAAAGTGGAAAAGGGCGAAGTATTCCTTCATAATATGCATATTAGCCCTTATGAACAAGGAAACCGCTATAATCATGATCCATTGCGCACAAGAAAATTGCTTCTTCACCGCCGCGAAATTAATAAACTGATTGGCTATACAAAAGAACAAGGCTATACGCTTGTTCCGTTAAAGCTCTATGTAAAAAATGGGTTTGCCAAATTATTGTTGGGTGTTGGTAAAGGTAAGAAAAAATACGATAAGCGCGAAGACTTGAAAAAGAGAGAGGCAAAACGTGAAATTGAACGTGCCTTCCGCGAACGTCAGAAAATGTAAATCCAATACTTTACAATTGAAAAATGAAGTTCGTATGCTATAATAATAATTGTCGTTGCCAGTTAATCGTTGTGCTTAAGCTCCAATCGTTAACTCCTCTTGTTTAAAACACGGGGACGTTACGGATTCGACAGGGATAGATCGAGCTTAAGCTGCGAGCCGAGGGGATCGTCCTCGTAAAAACGTCACCTAAAGATAACTGGCAAAGAAAACTACGCTTTAGCTGCTTAATTAGTGCGGCTAGCTCCTCCCTCCATCGCCCATGTGGTAGGGTCAGGGGTTCATAACGAGTGGGATACGCCCGAGTCCGCCGTCTGAGGACGAGGGAAGAGAACAATCAGACTAGCTGCTCGGAGGCCTGTCGGTAGGCGGAAGATGCGGCGAAAGCTAAATATACCGACTACGCTCGTAGATGCTTAAGTGGCGATATCTCTGGACGTGGGTTCGACTCCCACCGTCTCCACCATACATAAAACAGATGGGATGTAAAGCATATTGACTTAAACCATAAATTTGTCACTTTGGCAAGTTTATAATTCAAAAAACTTACGGCAAATATATACTTCGACATATAGTGAGTAAAGAGGGTATCCCATTTTCTACTTTTGGGATACCCTCTTTTTTATGATTGAAATGACTTTTTGGTAAATGTGAAATCATATCTTTATCATCCAATTATGATTTTCGCAATGTATTTCTCTAATCGTGAGGTATATGTCTGCTTACATTATAAATTCTGTCATTGTATCTAATATGTACACGACGATCTTTTTGATACCAACCGTTTGGTAAATGAATCCGTGTTCTTGCGAAAACCCGGTTTTCGTAAACGACAAACCATATAATGTAATCTTTATTAACCCACCCATTTTTAGTTGGAATTCTTCATGCTCTTTAATATCATTAAGAAAATCTTGTAACATGGTTCGTCTTCTTTCTAACTAACTTTATATCGTCACATCATCATCTATAAGACAGGGTTCACTTATTACTTCTCTATATATTAGAGCTAACTCTAAGTCAAGAGGTTCTTTGACAAACGCATAAGGCTAATATTGTGTATATATCAACAGAACTTTATTCATGATAAACCAAAAGAAGTGATTTATGAGTTGACAATATAAACTGTAATCATTATTATTACATTTAGGAGGAAGGTTCATTATGAATAGCGATTTTTCGATTGCTGTTCACTGTGTTGCTTATCTAGCCAAAAAGCAAAACCAACGAGTGACCAGTGAAGATATCGCCCAAAGTGTTTCTGTCCACCCAGTAAGGTTAAGAAAAATTTTGAGCACATTAAGGAAAGAAAATATTATTACTTCTAAAGAAGGGGCAAAAGGCGGATTCTCTTTAAACGATCAACCTGAGCATATTACGTTAGACAAAATATTTAAAATCACTAGTGAGGAAACGCTTGTACCGAAATGCCCCGATTCCAATGAGAATTGCCCAATAGGTAAAAACCTATCAGATATACTTATTCGCGTTTGTCACAATGCAGAAGAACACTTTTTAAACTATTTAAAAGGTGTGACGATCAAAGATATCATTGATGAAATCAATAATAGTTAGTTTTCATGCCTGAAACAAAAGCACAACTAATACTTTGTGTTAGTTGTGCACCATAAATTTTTTTAAATATAACTGTAACAAAAAAAATTTCAGTTTAAGGAGGTGAATAAGGTTGAAGAAAAAACGAGTTGTCGTCGGAATGTCTGGTGGGGTGGATTCCTCTGTGGCTGCTTACCTTCTTAAAAAAGAAGGGTACGACGTCATCGGTGTATTTATGAAAAACTGGGATGATACGAATGATGATGGTGTATGTACGGCAGCGGAAGATTACGAAGATGTGAAGAGAGTTGCCAATCAGCTTGGTATTCCTTACTATAGTGTGAACTTTGAGAAAGAATATTGGGATCGTGTATTTACGTACTTTATGGATGAGCTGAAGCGAGGGCGAACACCTAATCCAGATGTATTATGTAATACCGAAATTAAATTTAAAGCGTTCGTTGACTACGCCCTTTCACTAGATGCTGATTATATCGCGACGGGTCATTATGCAAGAATCAACAGAGAAAATGGTCAAATCACCTTACTACGTGGAAAAGACTCCAATAAAGATCAAACTTATTTTCTTAGCCAATTAACGGCAGACCATTTGTCTAAAGTTCTGTTTCCACTAGGAGAATTAACGAAGGATGAGGTACGAAAAATCGCTCAAGAATTGAACCTTATTACCGCCAATAAAAAAGATAGTACTGGAATTTGTTTTATTGGAGAAAGGAATTTCAAAAGCTTTTTAAAAAATTTTTTACCAGCACAGCCCGGAGAAATTCGTTCTCTAGATGGAGAAGTGCTAGGTACTCATGATGGGTTAATGTACTACACGATTGGTCAACGAAAAGGACTTGGCATCGGTGGAAAAGGAACAGGTGAACCTTGGTATGTCGTCGATAAAGATTTAGAAAACAACGTTTTACTCGTTGCTCAAGGAAAAAATCATCCGGCCTTGTTCTCTACCGGTCTTATTGCATCTAACCTTAGCCTAATAAATGGGGATATTCGCCCGGGTATGTTTGAATGTACAGCTAAATTTCGTTACCGTCAAGAAGATCAAAAGGTACGTGTCCATATTCATCCGGATGGAACGGCCTTTGTAGAATTCGAAAAACCAATTAAAGCGGTTACTCCAGGACAAGTAGCGGTATTTTATGACAATGAGGTTTGTCTTGGCAGTGCCATTATTGACAAAGTGATAAAAAAGGATGCAGTCATTGCCGCTATCGCATCGTAAAAAGATCGTTATGGAAATTTAAGATTTTTTCTATATATATTTGTTTTTTTACAAAATATAAATATTGTTCATATCAGTGTTCAACAGGATTATATGGATTAGCTAGATTCAAAAGAGGTTCTTCAGTAATCGTTAAAGCTTATAAGTGTGGCATAACGTAATGATTTTAAGTGGAGTTTTCTTAGGGAGTGGTAATAATGGAAAAATTTAAAAACCATAAAGGGTATTCACGCATGTATCAAGAAAACAAACTGACTTTAGGGTTGTTCTTTCCAATCGAATCGTATATGGGGGACGTCCCTGAGATGAATATAGAAAAGCAAATGAAGTTAGCAAAACGAGCAGAAGAACTCAATTTCGCTTCATTATTTGTGAGAGATGTACCATTACGCGATCCGAATTTCGGTGATGTCGGGCAAATGTATGATCCGTTTACGTATTTAGGGTATGTTGCTGCCAACACAGAAAAGATTGCTTTAGGAACGGGAAGTATTATTTTAACATTGCGCCACCCTCTTCATGTCGCAAAAGCGGCAGCTTCTGTAGACAGATTATCTGGTGAAAGACTCATTCTCGGTGTTGCAACAGGTGACCGTCCAATCGAGTTTCCAGCATTCTCTGTGAATCCAGAAAATCGGAGCGAACTATTCCGTGAATCAGTGGCTGTCATGAGAAAAGCATGGAAAGAGCATTTTCCTACCATTGACTCTTTACGAGTGCACCTAGCAAATGGAGATCTTTTACCAAAACCGAAATTGTCAGACATACCATTAATGGTGACGGGTCACAGTGGACAATCTCCTGAATGGATTGCTGAACATAGTGATGGTTGGATTTACTATCCACGTGGACTCAAATTTCAAAAAGCATTAATCGATAATTGGCGTTCGTTAACAGAGGAATTTAAGCCATTTACCCAATCGCTTTATATTGATTTAGCGGAAGACCCAAATCATGTACCAATACCGATTCATCTTGGATTCCGTACGGGGCGAAATTTCGTTATCGAATTTCTTGAAGCTTTACAAAATGCAGGTGTGAATCATGTCATCATCAACTTGAAATATGGCCAACGCCCAGTAGAAGAAGTGATCGAAGAATTAGGCGAATATGTGCTTCCACATTTTCCAGCTTTATCATGATGAGAAACAATCTTAAAGCCAGCAATATAAGAAAGGATGGATATGGATGGAAGTTTTGGTCATTGGTGCCAACGGAAAAGTAGGTCAACAGGTGGTAAACATGCTTCATGCGCATGAACAACATACCGTTCGTGCGATGGTTCGAAAACAAGAGCAATTGGAGGCTCTTCAGAAAAAAGGAATTGAAGCAGTACTTGCTGATCTTGAAGGTACTGTCGATGAAATCGCCGAAGCAGCCAAAGGTTGCGACGCGATCGTATTCTCCGCTGGTTCAGGTGGACACACAGGAGCAGATAAAACATTGCTTGTTGATTTAGACGGTGCTGTAAAAGCGATGGAAGCTGCAGAAAAAGTCGGAATTAAACGATTTATCATGGTGAGCTCATTCCAAGCTCACAACCGTGAGAACTGGCCTGAAAACATTAAGCCTTATTATGTTGCCAAACATTATGCTGACCGTATGTTAATGAATAGCGGTTTAAATTATACGATTATTCGTCCAGGCTATCTTCTTAATGAAAAAGGTACTGGGTTGGTTACCACAGCAGATAACTTAAATGGTGGGAGCATTCCACGTGAAGATGTAGCAAGAACAATCGTTCAATCTCTTGATGAACCAAATACGTATAAAAAAGCATTCGATTTAACGTCAGGGGATACAGAGATTGCCGAAGCGTTGAAATCGCTGTAATGAACCGTTCAGTAGAAAGGAGAATTTGGAAATATGGCTTACCCCTTTTATGCAATGGATTTTGCCTTTTATAACTCCATGGGCATTTATAGCTTTGAGGCTCGATGTGAAATGTTAAAAGAGATCGGGTATGACGCGACCCATTTATCCGTCTGGCACGGAGAACGGTGGAGAGATGTAGAAAAGCTTAAAAACGTTAAGGAGAAATATGGTCTAGATGTCGCTGGCGTGTACGTTGTATTAGACCTTTCACTCGGTGAGGAACATCCAAGAAATAAGGGAATTTTAAAAATGTTGGAGATTATGGAGGGGTGCTCCACTGTTGAGCTGGCGATTCAATCTGTCGGACATCATATCCTCCCTTCAGACCCTAAAGGGGACGACATTGCAGTGAAGTGGCTGGAACAAGCACTGAAGATTGCTGAACGAAGAAACATTAATATCTTACTTTACACCCACCTATCATTTTGGATTGAACGCCATGAAGATGCAGTGAGACTTTGTAAACGGCTTAATCATCCTAATCTTGGCATTGTATTTTGTGGCTACCATTGGTACGCAGTCGACGGAACAAATCTATCAGCGACGCTTCAAGCGGTGTCCCCTTACTTGAAACAAGTGAACATTTCTGGTAGTCGTCGCAATCCACACGGTTTTGGTGGAGTTGCAACAATCGAACCTTTGGACGTCGGGGAGTTAGATAATTTTGCGTTACTTGGGCAGTTAAAAAAGATCGGTTATAATGGAATGATTGGTTACCAAGGTTGGAGTGAAGGCGGCGACGCTTACAGTAAGCTAAGTCGTTCACTCAAAGCGTTTCGTGATATGGAACGTAGACTTGAGGCACATCCACATTGGGCGGATTTAAAATTAACTCCATAATAGAAAAAGACTGTGGTGCTAGAACAATAAAGTTCAACTAGCACCACGGGTATTAAGTAATGTACTACGGTATTCACCGGAGTACATTTTTTTATAAATGGTTGATTTAATATTACTTCCTTCATTCTTTCTTTGTTGGAAAATTAAAGAGACCAATCCCAAATTTTGTTTCGTCATTATCCTTCCCCCTTTAAGAACAATCCTGTTTTTATCGTTATGCTGAATGAGTTGACAAAGTTCTTCTAATCTGATGCTATATTCAACTGATGTTTTTAAATGCATGTCTAAACATTCGTCGACTAAAGAGACATGTTTTGTAAATAAAAAACGCTCTAAGAGACTCGCAGAAATCTCTCAGAGCGATTTGTTCTTGTAGCTATAAAATCATTGTTATAAGAATAGTCAATTGATTCAATATATTTGTACAAACTTATGGTTTAACAATTGAATAGTATATTAACGAATATCTTGATAGAAATCAAGATAAAAAATAATAGAGTGGAAGTGGGAAACGTGAGTGAATTACCTAAAAATAATCAACAAGCTGGAGATATCTTTCTGCCTCCCCCTAATCCTCTAGACCCAGTGATTGATAATGGTGGTACTGGAGGGACTGTGCAATTAGGAATTAATGAGACGGCCAATTTAATTGCTACATCGTCCATAACAGGGGCAACAGTAGGACTTCGATATATCCCCACAGGTGGAGAAGTACTTTTTGTAGGCATTCCATGGGAAGGATGGGGAGTAGCTAACGCTGACCCTGGTAGTGGAACATTCTCCGCTTTTGCAAATGTAAGCGAAGGTGGGGCAACTAATATGACGGTACAAGCTGGAACAGGAATTACAAACCCCGTAGGACAAAGCCAGCCCGAGTCAGAAGGAAGTGCCTTTCGATCAATTATTCAGGATAATGGTGGACGTGTAGAAGTTACACATGACTTTTTCCCATCGGTATCACCAAACCTTTATCAAATTTTTGTCACGATTACAAATATCGGCGCTACTCCAATCGATGACTTGCGTTATAGACGAGTAATGGACTGGGATGTTCCGCCAACTATATTTAATGAGTGGGTGGAAATTCATGTTAACCTAGCACCAAACCTATTTCAGGCATCCAACCAAGGGTTTAACTCTGCAGATCCGTTGGCCCCCCTGTCTGGGATTTCTACCCCAGTAGATCCTGATGGCCTTATCAATCCCGGAGATCCTGATTACTTTTTTGGTCCTCTTGATCAAGGGGCAGCATTCGATTTTAGATTTGGCCAGCTATTACCAGGTCAATCTAGATTTTTCCAACTTTTCTATGGGGCTGCTGCCACTAGGGATGAGGCACTTACGGCTCTCAATTTAGTTGGAGCACAGGCGTGGTCTATTGCTTATCCCAATGTCGTTGTAGATGGTGAAAATATGCCTGGAGTCAATGGACCAAACGTTTTTATATTTGGTTATTTACAGCCACCACCACCTAGTTTGGCACCTAATTTTTTTAGCTCAGCAAAATAGCAATAAGGGAAAGAACAAGAAAGTATCACAATAATACTCTTAATGTCTGTTAATCTTTGCTTTAAGGTTTGTGTATCTTGTTTGTCTAGTCCCGTCTCCACCAAACATAATGAATACGCCATTGATGGATAAATATAAAAGGACTTGTCTATGTGACAAGTCCTTTTAAGGTTAAATTAAAATGATGTCTTCTATTATTTTTTGTTTATCATAAAATATTTATTGGAAAACGATAAATTTTTTTATATATTATGTACATGAACAATATTTTTAGGAGTTGAGTTATGTGAAAAGCATTACTGTGGTCAAGGTGCTGAATTTATTGGTTATGGTCTTCTTAGTACTAATGGCAATAACCTTTGTTAAATTGCCTATGCTAGTAAACAAGTACGGCGAAATGACAGGTATGGATTTAACACATTTATTTTGGATCAAACTTTTTTTGTACCTTACCGCCATCCCTTTTACGTTCCTGCTTGTAATGGCTAAAAAATTATGCAAAAACATATTGCAAAATAATCCTTTCTCGCCAAGTAGTATTAAGTCACTTTATATCATCAGTATTTGCGCCTTTATTGATTTTTTTCTTTACTTGATTGGGACATTTATTTTTAAAAATTTATTATCCCTTACTCTAATGATCGCGGCTTTTATGGTCGGTATGGTGGGCTTAGTATTATCACATCTAGCCAAGTTAGCTTTAGAGATTAAAGAGGAAAACGATCTAACCATTTGAGGTGGAAAGCATGCCAATCATTGTTAATATTGATGTAATGCTCGCAAAACGTAAAATGAGCGCTTCTGAACTTGCTGAAAAAGTGGGGATTACGCTTCCGAATCTTTCCATACTGAAAAACAATAAGGCGAAAGCGATACGGTTTTCGACTCTTGAGGCATTGTGTAAAGCATTGGATTGCCAACCTGGTGATATTTTGGAATATCAACCAGATGATCAGGTTTAAGAAATTGGGGAAAAAACAATGAATGTGGGAAAAAAATTATTTTTCATATGGGTTATTGCGATGTTTTTCATTACTTTTACTTGCGCGTTGACGTATCTAATGACGCAACAATCACTACGACTTGGTGCGAATGTCCTTCCAGCTCAATTAGCAAAAGATGCAGCCATTAACTTACAGAAGGGGCTAAGCGCTCAAGCCTCCATCCCACCTCACAAAGTGGATGCGTCAAAAAGTGATGATGGATTTGTTATGATATACGATAAAAATAAAAATCTAGTTGCAATGTCTGGAATGTTTGATACCCAAAAACCATTTTATCCAAAAGGGGGTTTAAACTATGTTTCGAAAAACGGGGAAGATCGTGTTACTTGGCAAACCCCAAATGGTCTTCGCTTCGCTACCGTCGCCATTAAATCCAATAACTACTATATAGTGGGTGCACACTCCATGTATGAGACAGAAAATATCATTAATCAAATTACACAAATTGTATTGTATGCTTGGTTAGCATGCTTGATTTGTTCAGCTGTTGCTATTCTTGTCATTTATGCTTTTATAAAAAAAGTGTATAAACATCAAACATAGAAGCTTTCCAAATTTACGGTGTCCAAAAAATTGAAGAGGCTGGCTTCAAAAGGTCGATTCAGCGACCTTTTGAGTCAGCCTCTTTTTATACGCCCGGCATCTTTGATAGAGGAACTAAAAGTCAAGAAAAAACAAGAAGACACGATTATGTCTTCATTTTGTAACATAATTGCTAATTGAATGAAACATAACTGTTATATTTTATTGATATTCTATTGTTACGAAATTAGGCAAGGGAGAGTAGTATTTTGAAAAAATTACTGTCAAGGGGGAGTAGTACTTTGAAAAGATTACTATTATATATGACTTCATCAATCTTTCTAGTTTTCGGATTTTCAGGTGCAGCATCGGCAGCTGGTACATATCAGGTAAAAAGCGGTGACACTCTTTGGGGCATAGCTAAAAAGTATAAAGTGACTGTCAGCCAGTTAAAGAGCTGGAATAACCTTAAAAGCGATTTGATTAAGCCAAAGCAGGTGTTAAAGATTTCAGGAACGGCAACGAAAGCGGCTGCTAGAACTACAGTAAAAAAGGCAGCAGTCAAAACAGCAGCGTACAAAACAATCACCGTTAAAGCGTATGCTTATACAGTAGACTGCAAAGGCTGCAGCGGAATAACAGCTACAGGCTTAAATTTAAAGAAAAACCCTTCGATTAAAGTAATTGCCGTTGATCCAAAGGTAATTCCGCTAGGTTCAAAGGTGTATGTGGAAGGTTACGGCTATGCGATTGCAGCTGATAAAGGTGGCGGAATCAGAGGTAACAAAATTGACGTATTCATGCCTACAAAAGCAAAAGCTATCCAATGGGGTGTCAAAACAGTAAAAGTAAAAGTATATAAATAATCCAAAAGCCGGCAGGATGCCGGCTTTTTTCATAATATAGCTCCTCTCCTTCCAATTATATAATACTTGATATCTTTAAGTTTCATAAATTCGTTTTCCTATTAAATTATTAAAGTAAGTTTGTGTTCTCTTATTGATTTCTTTACCTTCGCCGAAGAGGACATCAAATGCATCTACATCGAAGATATGGGCAGCGAGCCTCCCGCCTATATCCGCGTGTACCACTCGGACGACTTTAAAAATTTGAACACTATCGATTCCGGTTTTGATGGCACGGTGATTCATCTGTACGATGAAAAAAAAGGAATCAACCAAAAGTATACCATTGCACAGGGAAGCGAAATGCGGGAAGCCGATACGTGGAAGCCGCTCGATTGGGCGTACAATGCTTTAGGGATTTTCGTCGGACAAAGCAGAAGTCAATTTAATGATGCAATTCGATTTGACGAAAAAGTGACTTAAAAAATTACCGAAGAATTAAAACAAAAGGGAGCTACAATCGAACTGAAAAAAATCGGATTGGGTCATTCGCAAGGTGGGAACCACTCTGAAATGATCCAACTCACAAAACATCGATTTGACCAAGTGTATGTCAGGTCCCCCTTTCAAAAAACCCCTCAAAGGACATACAAGATAAGTCCCCTATTTGCTTTTCATTTCTCTGATTCATCAATAAGGTCTAAAGTCATAAATAACCTGCATTTCCTCTTAAATCCATAGTTCTATTTTTCTAAAATTGGATATAATTACATTTTTTGTTGCTTAAACAGTGATCATATGATACGTATAGAGAGAATGGGGATAATTGGGAAAGGAGACCGTCATTTGCGAAAGCGCTGGAGGAACTTATTACTATTGACTTTGATATTGATCGGAGGATGTGAGATGGATTCGAAGGCTCATCCGGAGAAGTTGCCGGACACGATACCATTTCAAGACGAGTTCACCCGAAAGTTTATGGTGTCTCCGAAAGAAGTGAAGGAAGGATATTATTTGTTCCGGTCGAAAACCGGAGGTTTTACGATGTGGTTTCCGAAAGACGCGAAAGTAAACAATGGATTTTATGAAAAGCATGACAAGTATTATGAATCTTCTGTTATTGCAGGGGTGAGAGAAGAAGAAAATATAACATATTCTGTTGACTTAACTTACGAAAAAAGAAACATAACGAATGAAATCGATATAAATCTTAATTTGTTATCTGGTTATGCCAACTATAACGGGAAATATACGAAGATAGAGGCTGATCGCAATACCATTTATTTTGCGAAAAATGAAAACGATATTTCGGTTGATAACAAAAAAAATATTGATTACAAATTTTTTGCCTATATAAAATCCAATCACAGTCCCCAAGCAGTGCGATTTATATACAAGGTCAAATGTGAGGATGCCACCAGGGGGTGCCACATCGATGTAGATAGAGAGGAAGAACTGGCGAAAATGTTGATGAAATCCATCGAATTTCACGATTAAGGGATAAGGAGGTGGAAGTGCCATGTCTCAGGAACTGGTTTTGGATACAGATCTCTTGCGGGCAAGAGTGATGAATTTGGAATACAAACATTTGACCGTAGAAGAAATCAAGCGTATCTACATTGAAGAAACAGGAAGTAATCCCCCTACCCAAATCCATGTTTATCATTCAGAAGACTTTAAAAGTGTAAACGTCAACGATTCCGGCTTTGACGGTACGATTATTCATTTTTATGATGAAGAAAAAGGAATCAATCAAATGTATAACATCGCACGGGGAAGCGAAATACAAGAAAAAGATACATGGAAACCGCTTGATTGGGCTTACAATGCTTTGGGGATTTTCGTCGGACAAAGTAAAAATCAATATGATGATGCATTACGGTTTGAAGAGATTGTGGCGCAAAAAATTATCGAAGAATTAAAACAAAAGGGAGCTACAATCGAACTGAAAAAAATCGGATTGGGTCATTCGCAAGGTGGGAACCACTCTGAAATGATCCAACTCACAAAACATCTATTCGACCAAGTATATGTCATTAACGATGCGCCACCCAATGTATATCAATTGGCTTATGTAGATCTTGATTTTCGTAGTAAATTAGAGGAAGAATTTGGTGTAAATGTTTCAACTGATTACAACATAATATACTCCATCCCCCCTTCCGAGCTTAAAGCCTTTGCGGAAGAATACTATAAAAAGCAAATCGACGAGCGTTCGATTCATCATCTGACATCCCAAGAGGATATGTTGTATGCGGTGAGTGACGTACGGGGGTTCATCGATATTGGAAGCCGCCGGGTCATTGATACAAATAAGGATTTTACTAGTATCAAAGATTTGGTATCAAAAATATCGGATAAAGATGTAAGAGCCATTCAATTATATTTATCGCAATACTCAGATGTTTACAATGAAAAAGGGTTTGATGGAGTTGTTCAGGCGATGACGGGAGTCGATATTGCCTTTATTGAATCGCTTCAGGACTATGAGACCATGGACTATGTGATTCATGCAGGAGACATTGTCTCGAAAGCGAATCATATGATCGATGATATGAATGTGAAAATTCCGGAGCTCATGGAGAACGTGGCGATTTTATATAAAAATTTGGATCCGATATTCAGCGTATTCGTGGAGTTGGGCTATGTTACTCCAGAAGAAAAGAAAACGGTTTTGACCGAAGTCAAAGGAATCGAAGAGGATGTCGCATCGATTCAACAACTGCTTCGTAAAACATTCAATTGGGGCATGGTCACTCCATTCCTTACCCCATTTGTAACTGATGACATTCTTCAATGGAAAGCTAGTATTGAGGTGTTATTCCGGATTCGAGATAAGGTTTTGAACATCTTAAAACGCCTTCAAATTATCCAAGAAAATACGATAAATCTTCAAAATGCCATCACCACGAGCGTGAATGCCCATTCCTTGAACGAAGTCATCCTAGCCCTCGCCCGTTCAAAAGGTAGAACGTATGATGAGTATGGAAATTTGATTTTAATCAAGAAAATAGGTGAAACCGAAATCCGGATGAATCTTTCTTCCGCCGTAAGAATATATCAAAAGGGATTGCAAATCTTGGATGAAAAAGAAGCGGTATTACATGAGATGAAGCAACGTTATTCCTATGAATATGTAGAGGATTTTGAAATACAAAAACAAAAACTGATGAAGAAAATCGATGACATGGAACAAAATCCGTGGTCGTATCAGCATTTATTGGGACAGTTCACCTACGATGCCGAACAAGTGTATGTGTTACGCCGCATTGATGTCCATGAGTCGATTCCGCCGATGGATCCGATGATTCCGCATATCTTTGAAACGATGTTTTCGTATTATGAACAGGAAATTTCTAAAGGAAAAGAACTTGTTACAACCATCAAAAAATCGTTTGAAGAGTTTTTTGAGCAGGACCAAAATGTGTCCAAGATATTTGATTTGCGATATTGATAAAGAGGGATATTCTGTATGGGACAATTGAATATGTTCTATCATTTTGATGTAGAGCAGGATTTTATGTATAAAGCGAACACGTTTATTCAACAATTAAATAGAATGAGTGAATTGGATGCGGAATTGGTTCATTTGATTCATGATGAAATGAAATATGGCAGGGGACAAATCATCGACAAAACCAATGAAGCGATAGAACAGTATCAAAAAACCAATCAATCGTACAATGATATGTATAAAAACTCCATGCATACCGCCGCTCAGCGATACACAAACATGATTAATGACATGAGAGGACAAAATATCACCTTGTATTATGATGTCATCACGCGGGAAAAGAAAAAGTAAACTAGAGGGGGATTAATGAAAATCAGCTTTGCTTACCCCCATACATTTCTTCTATACTCCATCTTCTTTTAATCCCATAAATAAATAGTAAGAAAGTGTTTTTTATATGAGGATAATGGCGCAAAAGCGTAAAACAATCATGGTTTCTATGTAATTAACAAGGTGAAAAATGGTGCTTTTTACTTATTTTGAAATAAATGGTTATATATTGTTGACCGCTGTTTGTCATCTCCATTAAAATAAAAGGGAAAATATGGTTATGGGGGGAGAAACTATGTCAGGCGTTATTCGTTTAACACCGGAAGAGTTACGTGGAGTCGCAAGACAATATAATACAGAAAGTTCTAATGTCACGGAGTTGATTTCAAGATTGGATCAAATGAGCAATATGCTACAGGGAATTTGGGAAGGTGCTTCCAGTGAAGCGTTCATCCAGCAGTACCATGAGTTGCGTCCATCGTTTGAAAAAATGGCTGTACTATTAAATGAAATCGCGCAACAATTACACAACTCCGCTACGATTTTAGAAGAAACGGATCAGCAAATCGCTGGCCAAATCCGTGGATAAACAATGACATGTTCAAAAAAGCGCTACCAATCTAAGAAAGATTATGGCGCTTTTTTCTTATATTGGAGGCTTATCGTCATGTACATTCAAGTCACTATCGATCTTCGACATTATACAGAGGATGTATTTGATCTTCGTTTGTCCAATTTTTATTCGATCAAAAAAGTCATCGATATTGTTTGGCAGTTAAGAAACATATCGGCACCGCCAAGAGAAGGCTACTGGGTGCGGGTAGACAATAAACAAATGGTCTGCCCAGGCTATTTTACATTAAAGGACAGCGGAATTACGGATGGAGACCGCATCGTCATATTGTAGCCATTGAGAAAGAGAAAAGGAGTTCTATTTTATTATGGAAGAGAAAAAGACCTATTTAGAAACACAAATCGATGCCGTAATGACAAAAGATAAACATTATATGATCGTCTTCCAACGCGCGAAATTAAGAATGCAACATCCACGAGAATTGCAGATCATAAAGGAAATTGATCCATATTTATTGCGGGATATTGACGTGTCTGAGGATGAAGTGAAAATCACCATCACTCTACCCGCGTCGTTTTTTCCGTTTCCAGTTGTGCGGAAAAAATCGCTTCTTTCCCGGTTAAGAGCGGCATATCAACTCGTCACAAAAGTGAAAAATCACTCTCTTCGTCGTTTTATCCTTATTGTATGCCCGGAAAACCTCGTGTTTGATCATGGGTTGGAGCCTTTTTTCCTTCATGTTGGAATAAAGGAAAGCCTGCCGCCGTATGAGCCGGATGAAGCGCGTCTCCTTCAAGAAGTAAAAGCGACAGTGCTCGCATTGACGGACGGGCAACACCGCTTTGAAAAATATCTGAAATTTCATGAAACATTAAAATGTTCCGATATCGCTAAGGAAATGTTGCAAGCAGAACATCTAGAAGCGCTTCTGTCTATTTTAGAACGATGGATAGAGGAGGAAGAAGCGAAAGAACGGGCGTCTGTACATATTCCGAAACGAACATGGAGTGTGCAGCGATACATCTTCTTTTCGACAATGGCTTTGTTAATTCCTGCTATGATTTATACGTTTTATTCGTTCTTTTTTTTGCAGCCAAAACAAGAAGCATATGTCCAAAGTGCAGAGCTGTTTTTACAGAATAAATATAGCGAAGTGATTACGACATTAGAAAATTACCCTCCAGAAAAAATGCCGTATGTCGTGCAATATGAACTGGCTTCTTCCTACGTGATGACGGAGTCGCTTACTGAAGAACAGCGGAAGGTGGTATTAAATAATATTACGTTGAAAACAGATCCGCAGTATTTGCTGTATTGGATTTATATCGGCCGGGGAAGAAGCGAGGATGCGCTTGAATTGGCGAGAGCGATGGAAGATCGGGAGCTGATTGTATACAGTTTGTTAAAATATCGTGAAGAGATAAAGGCGGACGAAAAGTTATCCGGAGAGGAGAAGCAGCAAAAATTAGAAGAGATTGATAGAGAGATAGAGGAATATGAGAGAGAACGGGAGGAGCAGGAAAAGAGATTGAAAGAAGAGCAGCAAGAGGAGCCGAGCCAGCAGCAAACTCCAGCACAGCAGCCAGCAGCCAGTCCTCCGGCCTCGACGGCGCCAAAACAACAGTCCAACGCACCGCCGCCTAATCATACGCCGCCTGCATCTAATAGCGCGCAGCCAAACAATGTGGAAACGAAAAAATAATAGAAGAAAGTGTAGCCGCGAGCATCATAGGAGAGGATTATATGAGTCAATTATGGGTTTTTTATGAGGATATTTGTCAGCGATTCCCGCTGACAGGACAAGAGGATTGTATTTCTATTGGAAATAAACTAGAGCATCATGTCACCATCCCATCTTTTTTATTTCATAACGGATATATAGAAATAAGAAAACAAAAAGATGCTGCCACCATGACGATGCTTCAAGGAGATCAACCAATTGGGGAGTTGAAGCCGTATGATCCCTTTACGGTGGATGACGATGGACAAACGATCACGGTCGTGTGGATTGACAAGGAAATAAAAAAACACATTTATTATGTTGGAAATAAAACCGAACTAATGGTAGCGCCTGAGCCACAAGCAGACATTCAAACTCAAACGGCGAGGGTATCGTTTATCAAAAAACAGGGAGAATGGTTGGTTACTCCAAATAATGAATCTCCTTTGTTTCTCAATGGAGCGAAAATATCCAATGTTGCTCCTTTACAAAACGGGGACATGGTCCTATGTCCGTATGTACAATTTGTTTTTTTAGAGGATGATTTATTAGCGGTTACGAGCAGCCAAGAGATAACATCTTCGCTGACGGAAACATTACCGCCGGTTTCGGAAATGAAAAAAAAATATCCTGTTTATCACCGGACACCGCGCATGATTTATGAACCGCCAAGAGAAAAGGTTACGGTTTCGTTTCCAAGCCAAGAAGGAGACGGAGATCAGCGTGGTTTATGGCTAATGATTTTACCGCCGTTGATGATGCTTCTTGTTATGGGAATTATTGCTTTAATTCAGCCGCGGGGTATCTTTATTCTCATTTCAATCGTGATGTTTGCGACAACGTTAGTGACATCGACCGTGCAATATTTTCGGGAAAGAAAGAATCGAAAAGCACGGAAAGAGAAACGACAGCGCATTTATACGAATTACTTGGAACAAAAACGGGAAGAGCTTCACGCGCTATCCGAGAAACAAAGAAACGTGCTATATTATCACTTTCCGTCATTTGAAAAGATGAAATCGTTCGTGTTGCAAATTAGCGACCGTATTTGGGAACGAACGATGGAAAGCGACGATTTCCTTTATCTTCGGATCGGGAAAGCAGATGTTCCATCTACATATGAAGTGTCGGTGAGTATGAGTGATTTGGCCAACCGGGAAATCGATGATTTATTAGAGCAGGCTCAACAGATGGCACAAGTTTATCAAACAGTAAAAAATGTGCCGCTTACGATTGATTTGTCAAGCGGGGCAATGGGAATGATCGGAAAAGCTGCGATCGTTAATCATGAAATTCAGCAGCTTGTAGGGCAAATCGCCTTTTTCCACAGTTATCATGATGTACGGTTTGTTGCCATCTTTGCTGAAAAAGATTATAAGGATTGGGAATGGATGAAATGGCTCCCGCATTTTCAACTGCCCAATTCTTTTGCGAAGGGATTTATTTATAACGAACAGACACGTGACCAATTGTTGTCGTCTATTTACGAAATGTTGAGGGAGCGCGACCTGGACGAAGAAAAAGAGAAGAAACGGTTTTCCCCGCATTTCGTGTTTATCGTTGCCAACCGCTCTTTAATTGCGGAACATGTCATTTTGGAATATTTAGAGGAGAAAAACGAAGATATCGGCATTTCCGTCATTTTTGCTTCCGATACAAAGGAAAGTTTAACAGAAAACATTCATACGCTTGTACAATATATCAACGAGCGGGATGGAGAAATTTTAATCCAGCACCGGAAAGCAGCGCATATTCCGTTTACACTCGATGAACATACTCGGGAAGGAAACGAGCGGTTCGCGCGCCTATTGCGCTCTTTAGATCATCAAAGGGGAATGCACAACTCTATTCCAGAAAAAGTCACGTTTTTCGAATTACTTCAAGTGAAGAAAGCGGAAGAGATAAATATTAAGGAAAATTGGATGATTCATCAACCTTCGCGCTCGTTGGCCGTTCCAATTGGACTAAAAGGCAAAAAAGACGTCGTAGAGCTGAACTTGCATGAAAAAGTGCACGGTCCACACGGGCTTGTCGCGGGAACGACAGGGTCCGGGAAAAGTGAACTACTGCAAACGTACATTTTGTCATTGGCGGTGCATTTTCACCCTCATGAGGTCGCATTTTTGCTCATTGACTATAAGGGAGGCGGCATGGCACAGCCGTTTAAAAACATTCCACATTTATTAGGCACTATTACGAATATTCACGGCAGCAAAAACTTCAGCGCGCGCGCATTGGCTTCCATTAATAGTGAGTTGAAAAAGCGTCAGCGCTTGTTTGACCGATATGAAGTAAATCACATCAATGACTATATGGAGTTATATAAACAAGGAAAGGCAAAAGAGCCTCTTCCGCACCTATTCTTAATCGCCGATGAATTTGCCGAATTAAAAAGCGAAGAACCGGACTTTATTCGCGAATTGGTCAGCGCGGCGCGGATTGGCCGCAGCTTAGGAGTTCATCTTATTTTAGCAACACAAAAGCCAAGAGGAGTCATCGACGAGCAAATTTGGAGCAATGCCCGCTTTCGCATCAGCTTAAAAGTGCAAGATGCCAGCGACAGTAAGGAAATATTGAAAAACGGAGATGCGGCTACGATTACTGTAACAGGACGCGCGTATCTTCAAGTTGGAAATAATGAGGTATATGAGTTATTTCAATCGGCATGGAGCGGTGCGCCGTATATAGAAGAAGGCTTTGAATCAGAAGATGATATTTATATTGTCACGGATTTAGGACTTATCCCGGTTTCAAATATTGATGCGAAAATGAAGAAAAACAAGAAAAAACAAAAAACAGAAATTGAAATGGTTGTTCAAGAAATGATCAAGGTACAGCAACAACTCGGGATCAAAAAGCTCCCGAGTCCATGGTTGCCGCCGCTATCTTCGCGCTTACATCGCCCTTTCTTACTAGAACAAGACACCGTTCATTTTCCGATTGGTCTAAAAGATGAACCGGAACTGCAGCGGCAATCGGACTACTTATATCAATGGCTTGAAGATGGAAATATCGGCATTTTTGGTTCTGCGGGATATGGGAAATCGACAACGACGATGACATTGTTAATGAGCTTTGCGTCCGTCTATAGTCCGGAACAACTTCATTATTATATTTTCGACTTTGGCAACAGCGCGTTGCTACCGCTAAGGCAATTGCCACATACGGCTGATTACTTTCGGCTTGATGATGAAAAGAAAATTGAGAAATTCATGAAGTTGATGAAAGAAGAAATCGAACGGCGAAAGCAGCGTTTTATGGAAAAAGAGGTAAGTACGATTAAATGGTATAACACGCTTTCCGATGAGAAGCTTCCGATTATCTTTATAACGATTGATAACTTTGATCTTGTCAAAGAAGAAATGCCGGAGCTGGAAACACAGCTCATTCAATATGCGCGTGATGGACAATCGCTCGGCATATTTTTGATGCTGACGGCAACGAGAATCAGTGGGATTCGCCCGCCGCTCATGAACAATTTAAAAACGAAAATCGTTCATTATTTCCTTGACAGTTCGGAGCGGTTTTCCATCATTGGACGAACTCCGTACGATGTCGAGCCGATTCCGGGGCGAGCACTAGTAAAAAAAGAGCAAGCGGTCTTAACACAAATATATCTTCCGGCTGATGGGGAAGATGACATCGCGGTGCTTGAAAACGTGAAGGAAGAGATAGCAAGGTTGAAAGAAAAATATAAAGGCACGCGCAGTCCACAGCCTATTCCGATGCTTCCATCGCGGTTGCCATTTGCAGTCTTTGCGAAAACGTATGTGGTTCAGCCGCTGCCTGGCTTGATTCCGATTGGTCTTGATGAAGAGACTGTTCGTCCGATTTCGCTTCATATACAAACAAATCCGCATTGTCTTGTGGTAGGACAATCTCGAAAAGGGAAGACGAATGCGATCAAAGTGATATTGGAATCATTACTCGCCCAGCCGACAGCAGGCATCGGGCTATTTGATGGAGTTGACCGCGGCCTTGCTTTATATGCTGATAAAGAAAACGTCACCTATATAGAAACAAAAGAGCAAATGCACCATTGGCTTGACGAGGTAAATGGAATATTACAAAAGAGAGAGGAAGAGTACTTAGCGGCAATCGGGAAAACAGATGTTCATGTACAAGTCTTTTCACCTGTTGTTTTTGTTGCGGATAGCCTTTCCCGGCTTCAGCAGTCTGTCGATAGTAAAATTCACGAGCAAATCGCGATGATGATGAAGCGATACAGTCATCTCGGATTTAGTGTTATTGTCGCAGGAAATGCGAATGAATTTACGAAGGGCTTTGATGCGCTGACAACCGAACTGAAACAAATTCGTCAAGCGATCCTCGTCATGAAAAAATCGGAACAAAGCTTGTTTACATTGCCATTTACGCGACATGAACCAGAAGTGGACCCAGGGTTTGGCTATTTTGTCTTAAATGGAAAAGAACAGAAAATGCAAATCCCAAAAGTAGAATAAAGGAAATAAGGTGAATCATATGACTGAAAAAGGGAAAATCGTCAAGTTGATCGCGAAGATTGTGTTTATTGCTGCTCTTCCTGTACTATTCTTTACGTTCATTGGCCATCACCCGATGAAGGTAACAGAGAGGACAACAAACCGAATCGCGGTAGTCAACGAAGATATAGGAGCTGATTATGATAAGAGAACATACGAATTCGGCAAAGAAATTATACCAGCCCTTGATGATCGCTCTAATTATCAGTGGTCTGTCGTCAATCGCAGTCAGGCGGAAAAAGGGCTAGCGGACGGTCAATACGACGCTGTTGTTTATTTGCCATCCGATTTTTCAAGAAACATTTTGACCTTTCATGAAAAACAGCCGCTAAAGGCAACCGTTCAATATAAAATCCAGCCAAATCTCGAGGCAAAAAATCGGGAACGGGTACAGAAAGAGTTAGAGACAGCCAAAAATACGATCAATCAAAAGATGTCTACGCTGTATTGGAGCTATGTCGGTCAAGCGGTAGAAGATATTCGAAAAAAATTTAGTGATATTTTGGAAAAAGAAATCGCTTTTCAAAAGACGATGTACGATTTTTACACCCCTAGCTCTACAAAATTAACAAAAGAGATCGAGAGTCAAAAGAAGATGCTTGACCAGCTGCTTTCGTCTTCGAAAAACGCCGAAAGCTCCTCCAACGATACATTAAAAGGTTTGGAGCAGGCGGAAGCGGAAATTGCTTCGTTTATCGAGGATATTCAGGCGTACAAAGAGTATCAGCAAAGGCAGCATGACATCATTCAAGAAGGAATTCATCAGTATGAAGCGATGATGAGCGGGGGAATACGTTCCGTCGTAGAACGGCCATGGAATGTCAAACCGGAGTTTGAATTAAATGGACAAACATTGTTAGAATCTGTATCTACACTGCGTAATACGGTTACAAACAGTCATACGGCATTGACGAATCTCCATGACCAGCTGAAAAATTCAAGCGTTGATGAACAGTTTGAACAACTGCTTGCGTTGCAAAAAGACCTCATTCGTCAATATCAACAACAAACAGATACAAAGACATTGGACGAAGTGCAGCAAAAACTCATTCCGCTACGGCAGCAGCTGCAATCCGCCACAACTCCGTCAGCACCGAATGAACAGCCGGTAACGGGAGAGTTGCCACAGCCATCAGGGAATGGGGAATGGCTGAATGAGTTGCAGCAGCAGCTGGCGTCTTTAAAGACCGAGCTGCAAACGATAAAGCCTCAACAACCACAAGAGACGCAGGAGGGGCAAGATACATCAAGAAGCTGGAGGAATATTGACAATGTCATGAATCAGTTGGAAGTAGAAATACAAAAGGCAAAAGAAGCATGGCAAAAGCAGCTAGCCCTTCAGCAACAATGGCGGGAAAAATACGCGCAATTAGCAAAGCAGTTGGCCGAGCAGGAGAATGACGACAATGGGCTATCGGAAGAAACAGTGGTTCAGCAAATTGTCGCCAAAGAACAAGCTATTCTTCAGTCCTCATCGTTGTCCGAAGAGCAAAAGCAACAATTATCAGCCAGCTTTCAGCCGGCTATTCAAAGTAGAAACATGAATGATCTTCTCGCCTATTTTGCTTGGTTATCGATTTTTGAGGATGCGTTAAAGCGAATAGGGAATTTTGATGAAGCATTCGTGGATCAGCTGATTTTAAATTGGAAGGAAGAAGAGGGTGTTTTCCAAATTTTATCAAATATTCATAGCGAAATTCCATATTTTTATCAGTTACAGCATCATTTGTCTACTTCTTTGAAAGACGCAGAAGCGGTCGAAAATAATGTTCATTCTTTTGTGGAAGCAACGCTTGGATATATACGGCAATATGATGAAAATGTGGAAAAAGTGCAGGAAGAGTTGATGGGACAATTACAAGCACTAAACGACGCCGCAAATAAAGTAACAGAACAGCTTCAGCAAGCTATGAATGAATCAGAAACAATCCATTCGACGTTAGGAGCCAATGATGGTGAATTTGTTATTACCATGCAGCAAAATACGATGCAAGACGTCGCGCAAATTTCTGATTTGGTCACATCCATGGCCGAAGGGCAAGACCGGATTATCGATTATACGAATGCTCTGCATGAAAAAGTGGCATCGGTCCAAGAGCGAGCGGATGAGTTAAACAGCAAATGGGCAGCCAATGTCAATACAACAAAACAAATTAAAAATGATGTATATGATCTGTTAGACAATACGATGGTAGACAACCAAACAAATGGTTATGTGTATGATTACTTAACCAATCCGGTACAAGTAAGCGGAGATATCCCGGAAGAGAAAACAACGTACACGCCGCCTGTCGTGATGCTTGTTATTATTTTGCTGTGCGGCATGCTCATTGGGTTCTTCCTGCATTATTATTCTTCCGTTCCGCTCCTGATGCAGATTGCCTTGTTGGTCATGATGAACTTGCTTGTTGGATTCATCATCAGCACATATGGATTGCGAATTTATCCGATGCAAGATGTGCAGGCACTCAAGTGGAGCATATTTACCATTATTTTATTATTTTTCTGTTCCGCTATTGTTCGCTTGGCCTTTTTCATCGGACCGTTTACTGGTTGGGTGCTCGGAGTCGGCTTAATCCTGTTTTTCATTACTCCATTACTCGACTTAGTGTTGCCAAACTTTAGCTTTGATCATCCGATATCAGAAACGTACATGTCGATTCAATATGGAGACCAGCAAGCATTTTATCCAGCTGTCATTGCGTTAGGAGTTGTCACGCTGTTCATGTCCGCTGTTCCGTTTTTGAAGCAGCGTCTAGCCGCTCTGCAGAAGGAGGAAACATATGAAGGGTAAAGGACGTCTTGTGATGTTCTTGTTTCTCTTCCTCTGCTCTGTATTGGCTGCGATGGGAGTGACGGTTTACGCGGAAACGGACGAGTGGCTAGAAATTGAACCAAATCAATATAAACAGCAGGAAATTGATTTACGCACCGATTACATTCATGAAGAGTCACTGCTCGATGAAAAGAGAGATTTACCGGAGGTGCAAACATCGCTAACATTTCAAAGATCAACCTCTTCTTTCGTCGGGCAAACAAAAGCACAGTTATTTTTATCGAGAGAAAAAGGAACAAATACTATTGCCGCCAAAGCGGAGAAACTAGGATTATTTTCTTCTATCGAAGAGCAATCCGTTCCGTCTCGTCAACCATTGGATGAGACGGAACGAACATCATCATCGTTTCTGCCATGGGTGTTTGGCTTTTTCATTTTTGGCTTTCTTATCGTCATCTTCACGGTAATCGTTCCACGAATGAAAAAGTTTGTTCCGTAAACAAAATGTTCTATATGTTTAGTATGGAATAATGGATAAATAAGGAAAAAGCCCTGGTTGCTGTCTAGAAAATAGGAATATATCATGATTTATTCTTATTTTCCTTATGTTACCATTTAAATAGTGTGTAAATGGGGGAGGGGATGAAGGTGTCATCCTTATTGGAATCCATCGAAAAAGAAGCAAAGCGTCGGGCATATGTAGCCATGATCCGCTGCCTTCAATCCTATCGGGGGCAGGTCGAAGAAGCGATCGAGGAATTTCATCATGGCACTCGTGCATTTTATCGCGCAAATGACGAGTATGTTCCGCATTGGCAGGGAGAATCGAGGGAAGCGTATGAATTGGTATACGGGGACTTGCGGCAAATCGAAGCACATATTTATGCGACCGCAGATGAGCTTCTTCATGAAATTAGCAGGGAAATTGCCCGAATACAGCGAAAGATAGAGGAGATACAATGACTACGATTCGAGTTCAGCCGGAAGAACTGGAAACGGTAGCAAAGCATGTCCCCGATGCGGAAGACGCCTGCCAGCGTGCGCAAACCTCGCTTTCCTGGGGGCTTCCCTCTCTCGTGATGGAGATTCCCGGCATCGGCTCTGCCGCTATTCAGGAGCTTACAGACGAACTGCTTCATTGGCTCCGGCGCTATGAAGAAAAGCTGAATGAAGCGGAAGAACTGCTGTATCGAACAGCCGCGGCAATAAGCCAGGCAGACCAAACGCTCGCCGACAACATGAAAGAATTTGGGCTGGAGCTTAGTGGCTGGTATGACTTGCAGCGATTGTTTGGAGAATACGATCCAGTGACTGGAGAACGGATTTCAGGATGGGACCGCTTGGTTGCGGGAGGAATGTTATTGGCTTCTTTTGTTCCTCCGGTCAAAGGAGCAGGCGTCGCCGGTAAAGCCGCGATCAAAGGAGCGAAAGCGGCGGAAACAGCGGTGGATGTTTCGAAATTGATCTCGAAAACGAAAAACGTCCTCAATTATGATAAGATCAAATCGTTCTTTCAAACGATCTATCACCAAGTCATCAAAAGACCAATCACCGAAACAATCCGGTCGTTCAAAAAGCGATGGGAGAACCTTCTCGAAAATGTTGGCTCTGTCCTACAGGGACCGCAGCTAGCCGCCGATGGAGTTGGAGCGGTGCCAAGTGGACGGGTGATAGGAATCGCTGAAGAATCCGCCAGCTCGGTGCGCTTTTCGATGAGTCAAGTTGGAGAGAAAGGAACGGGTGATGTCGCTAAGGGGACAGGTAATAGTCTTGAAACCAAGGGCTATAGACCGCAACCTGGTGAAAGGACAATGACACGAGAAGAGTGGAAGGCTTTGGATAGAGAGAGGCGTATAAAAACTAATTATCCAAAACCAACTATTCAGGAAAAAAGTTATGATCTTGTAAAATCTAACCCTCATTATTATACTCCTGAGGGAGAAATTATTTGGCCTCCTAATCGTGGAGTATTAGGTGAGCCTGAAAGAATAATATTAAAGCCAGGTACAATTATAGATCGATTTGGTTATGAGGGTGGAACGTTTGTTTCTCCATATGGGGTCCCCTATGAAATGCGCTCACTAGCTCCTGAAACGTTTTTAAAGCCATATAATGTTTATGTAGTTACCAAACCGATTGAGGTGCAGGCGGGCAGGATTGCTCCGTGGTTTGATGAACCAGGTCTGGGTATTCAATATGAGCTTAACCAATCAGTTAAAGATTTAATTGAGCAAGGAGTTCTTAGAAGGGTGGTAAAGTATAATGAAAAAAGATGAATTGCACCAATTACTACTTGATTTAGATGTTCCGAAAGATTTATACAGTTTAAAAGGAGGATTGCCTAATGAGGCACTTTGCTTAAATAAAGAAGGCAGTGTTTGGGAAGTTTATTATAGTGAGCGTGGGGTGAAATCACAATTAAAGATTTTTAAATCAGAGGAAGAGGCATGTGAGTATTTTTATAAAACAATTTTAGAACTACTGAATTAAAATTATTTAACTCTAGTATTATGTAAAGAAAGTAGACACATCAAAGGAAGGACTATTTCAAATCCATCCTATCGCAGCACTGCGTTTGATGAGCTCCTGGGAAGGAGAATGGTTGATTTAGCCTTTCCCCTTCTCAAGAGAAGTCACCCTCTACATCGTCGTTAAGAAGAGAACGGATTTTTGTTTTGCCGATGCTGTGAAATGATTCAATGAAGGTCAAGTCCAAATTATTGTGTAAATTTCCCACTGGTATTATGTCAAGAAAACGGACACGTTAAACAGAGAGAAATAGCTGAATTTATGCAGCTATTTTTTTCGTCAGCGTAATATGCAGCAAACACAATCTGTTCCGTCTCGACAACCATTGGATAAGACGGAACGAACATCATCATCGTTTCTGCCATGGCTGTTCGGCTTTTTCATTTTAGGATTTCTTATCGTCATCTTCACGGTAATCGTTCCGCGCATGAAAAAGTTTGTTCCGTAAACAGGTTATTTTCGAAGGAACTTTGACATGTTTAGTATGGCAGAATAATAGATAAGGAAAAAGTCCTGTTTGTCATCTGGAAAAACAGGAACATATCATGATTTATCCTTATTTTCCTTATGTTACCATTTAAATAGCGTATAAATGGGGGGAGGAATCAAGGTGGCGTCTTTATTGGAATCCATCGAAAAAGAAGCAAAGCGCCGGGCATATGCAGCCATGATCGGCTGCCTTCAATCCTATCAGGGACAGGTCGAAGAAGCGATCGAGGAATTTCAACATGGCACTCGTGCATTTTATCGCGCAAATGACGAGTATGTTCCGTATTGGCAGGGAGAGTCGAGAGCAGCGTATGAATTGGTATACGGGGACTTGCGGCAAATCGAGGCACGTATTTATGCGACCGCAGACGAGCTTCTTCATGAAATAAGCAGGGAAATCGCCAAAATTCGTCGAAAGATAGAGGAGCTATAATGACTACGATTCGAGTCAATCCGGAAGAGCTGGAAGCAGTAGCAAAGCATGTCCCCGATGCGGAAGACGCCTGCCAGCGTGCGCAAACCTCGCTTTCCTGGGGGATTCCCTCTCTCGTGATGGAGATTCCCGGCATCGGCTCTGCCGCTATTCAGGAGCTTACAGACGAACTGCTTCATTGGCTCCGGCGCTATGAAGAAAAGCTGAATGAGGCCGAGGAACTGCTGTATCGTACGGCCGCGGCGATGCGCCAGGCGGACCAAACGCTCGCCGATAACATGAAAGAATTTGGGCTGGAGCTTAGTGGCTGGTATGACTTGCAGCGATTGTTTGGAGAATACGATCCGATCACCGGAGAACGGATTTCAGGATGGGACCGCCTGCTTGCGGGAGGAATGCTATTGTTGTCCATCTTACCTCCTGCCAAAGGGGTAGGCATCGCCGGCAAAGCTGCGGTGAAAGGAGCGAAAGCGGCAGGAACAGCAGCGGATGTGTCCAAATTGGTCTCGCAAACAAAACATGTTCTCCGCTATGATAAAGTTATGCCTGCCCTTCAAGCGGTATACTACCAAGTCGTAAAAGCGCCGATTACCCAAACGATCCGTTCGTTCAAGAAGCAATGGGACGATCTTCTTGACAGCGTTCGATCTGTCCAACTGCAGCTCGCCTTTGCGGGAATCGGTCCAGCATCCCGCGTATGGATGAGCGAAGCCAAGGAAGAAGTAAAAGAAACTACGATGAACATAATTGGCAAAACTGGGGATGAGGTGGTTGGTAAGGGGACGGTTAATGCTAGACCGTCTTGGAGACAATCAGAAATTGACATAGGAAAAGAATATCCAGGATACCGTGACCAAGTGTCATTTAAAGATGGTGTTGAAGTACAGCATGGTACAAAACATAGTTCCAGACCGGATTTTTATATTAAAGGACATAGTATAGAAGTAAAAAACTATAACTTGACTACTTCATCAGGGAGAAGTAACTTAGTAAGAAATGTTTCAAAACAGATTAATAAGAGAATAAATGACTTGCCAAGTGGTACAAAGCAGACAGTTATAATAGACGTTAGAGGACAAAACACATCAAGGGATGTATTAAGAGATGTGAGAAATAGAATAAATGAAATAACAAATGGTGTGGCCGAAATAATATTTAAAATAAACTAGGGGGTGAACATTTATGCCGGTAGGTTTCTTAGTGGATTGCTTTTTCTATGAAGTAGGACATCCAGATTTCCTTCATTCTTTCTTTTCTACCATTTCATTTCATTTAGAAGAGGAAGGTTGGGGGACAAAGTATCCTCTATTAATGAATGATTTGTACAATGATAAATTAAAATGGCATGATGTACCAAAAGCAAGGAATCAATTAAAAGAAATTGAAGAACAACTTTCAAAATATTCACCTGAACAAGTTGTATGGGATATTGACGATTTATCAAAAGTTCCGCCATGGGGAGATAAGATAAGTTCAAAAGTAACTAATTTAGCAAATTATTTTGCAACTAGTGAGGGGAAAACTTTTTTTGAAGTATTATATAATGCAATGGATGTAGCGGAAGAAGATAAGAGTGATATAAAAATAATAAAAATGTAATTAATTTATTATGAACCATGGGTGAAATTACCCATGGTATTAACATGTCAACAAAATTGACAGGATTGAGAGTGCCAATATAAATTGGTTGTAATACAATTAGGAGTATGAGAAGGATTTATATCATTGTTCATTAGCAGGGATCTTCAAAACTATATTTTGAATAGTTATACAGAAGATGGAGATTTATTACCTTCCGAATTTGAAAAAGAATTTAACATTGATTACTATAATGAAGATTTTAGAGAAGTAGAATTCTATGATAAACCATTGAATGATTTACGTGTTCTACTTTGAAGGTTTTTCTTATGATGAGGAAATAATTCCAAAATTTATAAAGCTTTGCGGTGAGCGTTTAAATCAAGAAGCGAGCTCAGTTATTTTACTTTATAACCTTCAATATAATGGAAATGTAAATAAAAAATCGGTTTAGATTTTTAGGAATCGTACAATATAAGTAATTATAGACACCTTGAATGAGTGTGTGACACTCTTTCAAGGTGTCTTTTTTTATTTTATAAGAGGGGGGAATGCAACATTTTTGACTCGTTACTTGAAAGTAATGAGAAGGGAAATCGCACAGATTTAGCGAAAAATAGAGGAACTGCAATGACTACGATTCGAGTTCAGCCGGAAGAACTGGAAGCCGTAGCAAAGCATGTTCCCGATGCAGAAGACGCCTGCCAGCGTGCGCGAACCTCGCTTTCCTGGGAATTTCCCTCTCTAGTAATGGAGATTCCCGGCATCGGCTCCGCCGCTATGAAGAGAAGCTATGGATCAGCTCCTGTCTTATTTACGATTTTAACACATCATGGTCGACATATCGTTCACCGTTGAGCTCGCTGATGATGTTAATGGCTACTTTCGCGCCATCGCCGGCCGTGATAATCGTATGTACGCTTACCCCTGCTACAGTTCCAGCTGCCCAAATTCCTTCGATGTTGGTACGTCCAGCGGCATCGACGTCGATGACCGTTTTAATGCGTGGTTCTGTACCTTGTTTTGTTTTCACGCCAATTTTTTCAGCGAGATCGGTTGCTACACCTGTTGCCAAGATGACGTGTTTGGCTTCAAAAAATTGGTTTTCGGTTTCTACTTGGAAACCTGCTTCTGATTTTTGGATGTTGACCACTTGTTCGTTCACGAGTTCTGCTCCGAATTTGACCGCTTGTTTTTTTCCCGTTTCCACTAAATCTGGACCTGTGGCTTCCATAACTCCGTAGTGGTTTTCAATCCAAGCTCGTTTTGTAATGCTTTTGTCATTATCAATCAGCACTGTTTTCTTTCCGGCTTTTGCGGTAAAAATAGCAGCACTTGCTCCGGCAGGACCAGCACCGATAATCGCTACATCATACATTGTCCCATCTCCTTTTTTTAAAAATTTTAAAAATATTATACCATTTCTTTGTATTCAAGTCATATCATATGGTTGTTATTAAATTAAAATTATTATAATTTTATATTGATTTTAAAAATAAATGATGTATAATGAAAATTGTAAAATCACTTCTCTCTTTGTTAATTGAAAAATTATCTATCGGTTTATAACACCGTTAACGAGAAAACAAAATAAGGATCTTACGATACAAGACTCATCTAGCTATGTAAAAGATTAGGGAAAGATATGAATAATCGTCTGTCCCTTTTTCGCATATGAGGAAAGTGGATGTATGTTCGAATTGAAGGGAGAATCGTCTATGCCCAAACCAATCCTTTGTGAGCGATGCCAACAACCGGTGCGCCGATTAAAACACTCTATCCTTTGTCAATGTGGACCAAAAATCTTAACGATTCATAAATCGATGTAGAAAACACGCTTGATGGGAGATCAGACGTGTTTTTATTAATAATGGTTATATAATAATGAAAGGTAATGAGAAAGAGATATTTATTCATAACCTTAATCGCTTTATTTTTAGTTTCTTGTTTCATCCGATTGTAAGAAAAAGCAATGAGGAATTGTATGATTGGTTGAATAAGATGATCATTAAAACCGCTGGTCATGATACCAGCGGTTTTAAACATATATTAGTCCTTTTTAACTATATGTTAACCTATAATAAAAAATAGTTGACAATTATAACCTTGTCGTTCAGAATATAAATCAAAATATTGGAATTGGAGGTAAACAATGAAAACACGTTCGATGGCTTTGGTCGCTCTTTTTGCTGCGTTAACGGCAATAGGTGGGTTTATTAAAATCCCGATTCCTTACGTTCCGTTTACTTTGCAAATTGTATCTGTTTATTTGGCAGGGTGTTTATTAGGACCAAAATACGGGATGCTAAGTCAGCTAGTGTATGTGTTGATTGGACTAGCTGGTGCGCCGGTTTTCGCGGAAGGAGGAGGACTAGGTTATGTGTTCAAACCTACGTTTGGATATTTAATCGGTTTTATTTTAGGAGCTTATGTGAATGGATGGTTCATCCAACGATTTAAGTTTGCTAGAGTTGCTTCTATTTTTCTTGCGAATTTTTCTAGTCTTCTCGTTGTATATCTAATTGGATGCCTTTGGTTGTATGCTTCTATGAAATTTGTTGTGGAAAAGCCTTTCACCATTGGACAAACATTGTTATTTGGATTTGCACTTCCAGTACCGGGTGATATTTTCTTATGTATCATTTGTTCCATCCTCATAGCTCGTCTCCTTCCGCGAACGAACTTCATCATTCATAGACAGGAGGTTGTTTCCTAATGGGCAAAGCGATTTTTATAACTGGCACGGGAACAGAAATTGGTAAAACCATTGTGACTTCTTTTCTATCTCTTGCATTGCAAGAATTGGGGATGAAAACAAAGATTTTTAAGCCGATACAAACAGGATTAGCTGAAGAAAGCTCCTCTTTCGCTGATCAATATTGGTATGAAACAGTGCTTGAAGAAGAAACGGGTTCGACAGGGCTGTATTATATGGAACCAGCTGTATCCCCTCATTTGGCTTCACAACTCACTCATACTACCATTGAACCGAAGTTAATAAAAAATAAAATTTTAGAATTCAAGAATCAATATGATGTCGTTCTTGTAGAAGGAGCCGGTGGGCTTGCGGTACCACTGATAGAAAATGATCATGATTTTTATATGACAAAGGATTTGATTCAAGAATGTGAGCTACCAACAATTATTGTGTCTGTGGCAGGATTAGGAGCTATTCATCATACAGTCACAACTGTATCTTATGCAGAGAAGCACAACATTGATATCATTGGACTCATATTTAACCACTTTGACCAAAACAATATGATTCATGTTGATAATGTACGCACGATACAAAAGATGTTGAATTTGCCAATTCTTGCAAAATTGTCTACTTTAGAACAGCCTTCCAAAGATCATCTCATGCAATTAGTGAAGAAGTTTTTGAATAATCAAGAGTTAAACAATATGTTGTTAGGAGGTTTATCCATTGAAGTATAGTTATGAACAATTAGAACAATTTGATAAACAGTATGTTTGGCATCCATTTACACAAATGAAGGCATATGTAGAAGAAAAGCCGTTAATTATTGAAAGAGGAAAGGGAAGTTATCTTTATGATGTAGATGGGAATCGATATTTGGACGGTTACGCATCTTTATGGGTAAATGTACATGGACATAACGACCCTGAATTAAATGAAGCGTTGCATGAACAAATCGAAAAAATCTCTCATTCAACTCTTCTAGGCTCTGCTAATGTTCCTTCTATTCTATTAGCGAAAAAACTAGTTGAAATTTGGGGAGGAAATTTATCAAAAGTATTTTACTCTGATACTGGGGCTGCTGCTGTTGAAATTGCTCTGAAGATGGCATATCAATATTGGCAAAACATTGACCCTGTTCGCTACAAGCATAAAAACAAATTTATCTCATTAAAAGAAGCTTATCACGGGGATACAATTGGTGCTGTAAGTGTAGGTGGAATGGATTTATTCCATCGAATCTTTAGGCCGTTGTTGTTTGAAAGAATCGAGGTTCCTTCTCCGTATGTGTACCGTATGGATGAATATGGTGATGAAGAAGAGATTGTGAATTATTGTTTAAAACAGCTTGAGGAAACTCTTGAACAGCGGCATGAGGAAGTCGCGGGAATGATTGTGGAACCGCTCGTTCAAGGTGCGGCAGGAATCATTACACATCCGAAAGGGTTTTTAAAAGGTGTTGAAAAGCTTTGCCGCAAATACAATGTTTTGCTTATTTGTGATGAAGTGGCTGTAGGATTCGGGAGAACAGGAACATTATTTGCTTGTGAACAAGAAGATGTCGAGCCGGATATTGTATGCTTAGGAAAAGGCATTACAGGCGGATATTTACCGCTTGCGGCAACGTTAACAACGGAAGAAGTCTATTCTGCCTTTTTAGGAGAGGTTCATGAAAATAAAACATTCTTCCATGGACATACATATACGGGAAACCAATTATCTTGTTCTGTTGCTTTAAAAAATATTGAGTTAATCGAGAAGAGAAACTTAGTTTCAGATGTACAACGAAAGGCTCAAGCATTGGCAGGTAAGCTGCAAAAGCTTTATGAACTGCCGATTGTAGGTGATGTTCGCCAGAAAGGGTTAATGGTTGGAATCGAAATCGTGAAGGATAAGAAAACAAAAGAAATTTTCGATCGTTCAGAGCAAATCGAGCATAAAATTATTTTAGAAGCAAGAAAGCGTGGGCTCATTATCAGACCATTAGGTCCTGTGTTAACGTTTATTCCTGTACTAGCAATGAAAGAAGAAGAGATGGAAATCGCCGTTGACATTCTTTTTGATGCCATTGCGGAAATGGTTAAAATTAAACAGATTTAGCTTTACACGCTGTCAAGTCAATCTTGACAGCGCATTTTTATTGATAAATAAAAAGCAGCAAAACGCAGTGTATTCGCCCAATCCTTCCACATTTGTCCTACATATGTATAAAGTGTATGAAACAAACACTAAGGAGGATAAATACGATGAGTGATGTGAATTTACAAGATACAAGAATATGGGGATTTGGGCGCCCATGGGGATTTGGTGGTTTTGGCCGTCCGTTCTTTGGCGGTCCCTTCTTTGGCCGTCCATTCTTTGGTGGTCCGTTCTTTGGCCGTCCGTTCTTTGGCGGTCCATTTTTTGGCGGCTTCGGCGGCCCATTCTTTGGCGGCTTTGGCGGCGGTCTTTTAGGAGGATTGTTGGGTAGCGCGCTACTAAGTCCGTTCTATGGCGGTTATGGCTACGGATACGGAATCCCTTATGGTGGAATTTGGTGATAAAAATGGCTTGAGCCTGCCGGTTTATATGGCAGGCTTTTATACTTAAGTAACGGCTCTTTTTACTATTGTGTCATGTTCACACATCACATCGAGTGAATCAAAGAATGGTTTAAGGACATTCTGGTTTGAAAGAAAAACAACAAAGTTTACTCCACAATGCCTGAATCAATGATTGTTGCTTTTGCTTGTACTTCAATATCAAGGGTTGGATAATTTTCGTAAAACGTTTTATAGCTAAAATTTCGATATCGGCTCTTTGCTTCGTCACCAAACCCAATTGGGTCAATTTGATGAGACTGTAAATGTTTAATAAGGTTGCCTGATTCCTTTATGATTTCTTTTTCAAAGCTTTTTTCAATCATGCGTTTTACTTTCTTGTTATAATGTCCGCCTGAATACTCGTACAAGACGCCTTCTATTTTAATTTTTACGGTAATTTTTGGATGCTCTTTCGAACCAGAAAAAGAAAAGGTGCGGTTTGTAACAATACTTTTTATCGCGGCATATTCATCGTTTTCCAGTTGAATAGTGTGCGTTCCTTCTGTATAGCGATCGACCAAAATTTTAAAGTAAAACATTTCATCTCCTTTGATGTAATGAACCATACGATCGTTGTCAAATAGAGCGATACCAACAATTTTGACTTTATCTTTGGATCTTTGTATGTAAGGGAGAAAAGGATCTCTCCCATCTGAGTAATAAGCATACAAAAATTTATGCAAATTTGTTTTCGGAATATCGCGCTGCTCAATGTTTTGTCTAATTAAATTCGATAAATAAATTCCGTTTCCTCTATTCGCATATTTCCCTTCTAAAACTTCTTTGGCCGTTCCTTTAACAACCGTTAAATACAACCTTGTTCCAAGACTTGGATCGCGGCTCAATGTATCCATAATTGGCATAATCCCTTTTTTGGCTAACTTATCTTCATATAATATAACTTCAATACTTCCGTTTGCGAGTGGATCGGATGATTTATGCTGTAATTGCTCAAGTATATCTTTACTAGTGATTGATGTTGCTACGAATGTTTCATTTGAAATATTATCTGTTTCATACACAGAAATCAGAGCCGTCCCTCTTATTTTGTTTTCGTCCACATAATCATAGCCGAAGGCACTTAAAATATTGATATCATCTAAAATTTCCTTGCGGATACAGCCTCCAGCCATAATCAGAAAACAGCCGAAAAGGAAATAATACCATTTTTTCATGCTTTTTTCCTCACTTTATGCATAACGTAAATAATAGTGAACATGAGTGGAACAAAAGCGTATAAAAAATAAAAGCCGATATTTGCTACTATATCATTGAGTACATTCACATCTTCGCGCGTTTTTATAAAAGAAGCGGCGATTGTACAGAGTGTAGCGAGTATAACTAAAGAGTGTTTTTGTCGAATGTTTGTTATTTGTTTCATGATTCTTGATGCGCACCAAATGGCTAAACACATATCCGGAAGTATAACAATCGTCCAATTGGCAATACCGATATATTCAAAACGTTCAATAAACGGCATTTCAACGGTTTTCCATATCGATAAAGTCGGCCAAATATGTTTTTGCAGCTGCTTTTCACTAAAGTAAGCGAAAGTAATCACTGCTATTACAGCATATAGAAGAGTTGTTGAAAGCATCGCTAAATGTGCCCATTTTTTCGATTGCTCCGGATTCTTAATAAATGGATAATAAATTAGCAATGTCTCAAACCCTAGTATGGTTAATGTCATATCTTTCGTTGCCTTTAAGATGTCGAGTACAGCGTGTTCAAAAATAGGCAAAAGCATCCGGAAGTTCGCATACTCAAACGTATAAGCAAACATAAAAATTAAATAGGCAGGTAATATAATTCCGAAAAAGCAGACACCAACGACTACCCGAAAGCCGCCTAAAACAATATAGATGGTAAGCAGCATCAAAGCAGCAGCAAAAGCCCATGTCTCTAACTCTGGGAACATCCAAACTTGAATCACTTCAATATAGGTACGAAGAACACTTATAGTAAGTGCTGTATAATACAGAACTAAAATAAAATTTAAAGCATTGCCAATGAATTTGCCGAAAATTCTTTGGTTCGATTCAACAAAATTGCCGCCTGTTTTTTGCAAAATATAATACATCATCCAAATGATGATGTGGCCCACGATTCCAGCTATGATAATAGAAATCCAGGCATCGTATCCTGCTGATTTTGCAATAATACGTTGATATCCTAATACGCCGATACCGATTTGCATATCGGTAATGATAAAAAAGACAAGAAATGGAGAAATTTTAAACCGCTCAGAAATTGCTTGCATATGTTCCTCCCCATTTATTCATCAATATCTTTTTTCTGCTTTGCTTTTTTTCTAGAAAAGCGAAATAGTTGATTAGGGTGAAGCTGTTGCGGTCTCGTTGATTGGTTTGAAAATGGCAAACGGATTAGTGCGTCTTTCAAATCAGTGAGCCTTAGTGGATAAATAGGCTCCAAAAACGGTCTGCCTAAAGATGTTAGTTGCAGTAAATGCCCCATAAAAATACAAAAGCAGAATACAACGCCTAATAGTCCCCAAAGTTCCGCAAACAATAAGAACGGGAATCTCATTAAACGAATCGTATTGCCCATTTTATAAACCGGGGTCGTAAATGATGCCAGTGCCGCTAAAGCAACAAGAATAAGCAAGACATTACTTGTTAAACCTGCTTCAACCGAAGCTGTTCCAATGACGATACCGCCTACGATACCAATTGTCTGACCGACTTTTGTCGGCAGTCTTGCTCCTGCCTCTCTTAAAAGCTCAATCGTCAACTCTAAAAACAATGCTTCTAAAATAGGAGGAAACGGTATTTCTCGGCGCGATGTAATCAGTGTGCCTAATAAGTCTTTCGGAATTAGTTCGTAATGATAGCTTAGTGTCGCAACGTAAATAGGCGTAATTAATACGGAAAATGCTACGGAAAATAAACGAATGAGACGAAAAAACGATGCGATATACCAGTTTAAAAAATAGTCTTCAAATGATGAAAAGAACTCCACTAATGTTGTTGGACCAATTAATGCATGCGGCGAGCCGTCGACAATAATTGCCACTTTTCCTTCAGCTAAAATAGCAGCCACCCGGTCTGGTCGTTCTGTATCCAATAGCTGAGGAAAGGGAGAATTTTGATTATCGGAAATTAACTGTACAATATAAGAGCTGTCTGTGATTTGATCAAAATCAATCTCGCTAATTCTTTGTGTAACCGTGTTAACATTTTCTTCATCGGCAATGCCTTTGAGATAAATAATCGCTATTTTCGTTTTTGATAACTTGCCTATTTTAAGGATTTTAACTGTTAAATGATTACAGGGAATGCGTTTCCGTAATAGGTGTAAATTAACCTCTAGCGATTCGAGAAACGTTTCCTTTGGACCAACAACGCTAAATTCTACTTCAGGGATTGAAACGTTTCTAATAACGTTTCGTTGTGCTTTAATCAAAGCCCCTTTATTAGCAAATTCATTAAACTGTACAAATAAATAGCCTTCATGCATCTTCTCTTCGACAGTGGTAACATTAGATGTAATAATGATATCTTCAACAGGAATCATCTGTTTTATATCATCTAATGTTTCAATAGGGGAATGAAGCAAAAAAGGCAAAATGTTTTTTTGGACAACTTCAAAATCAACTAAAGGGACAATATATGACATCCAAAAGTGTTGCTGTGAATTGGCATTTGTAAAAGTTTGTTTTTCGAAATCCATTGATTGTGCCAATACATTCAATAATTCCCACGTTGTGTTGATCGGTGACGCTTGCTTTTGTTTATTTTGCTTCTTGCGGAACCATTTGAACATGATAATTCACCTTCTAAGGGAAAAGCGTTTACTATAGTTTGTGTAATTTGGAAATTTTTATTTATAATTAGGATAAAAACTTTTCAATATGCTGGAGGAGAAAGAATGAATCAATCATTTGTAGAGCAGTTTGAGGCATTAGTAGAAAAATATACCGAGTTATTGCTTGGCAAAAGCAATCCAGAATTAAAAGAAAAAGTGAAAATTTGGGCCCTTTATTCTCATATCGCAAAGTCCATGCCGGCATTAGGGAAACACTGGAATGAATTATATCCCGATGCGAAGGAACAAATGAAAGAAATCATTTCCGAAATTAAGCGTTTAAATGAAGAAGAGCGGGCTAGAACAAGAAAAGGTTAACTGTCGACAAACGAAAATGCACAACGGCGAAATCCAAAAAGAAGATGAGCACTACTATTGTATAAAATCATCTTCTTTTTGCTTGAAACCTTTTTTGTCAGCATCTTCATAAAGTGTTTGACTTCACGACTAATCCATCATATAGCTTATGGGAGATATAGGGCTGACACTTTGCTTTAGGGTCAGCCTCTTTTGGTGTTACTGAACGATGTTGTTGTAAGGGAATTGGTTTGTATACCCTTGAAATTGTTGATAGGTTTGTTGTAATTTTTGCTGGTCGGCTGCTTCAAGCTTGTACCATCCCTTTTTGAACATTAAATTATATAGTTCACGTTGACAGTTTTGCGTTTCTGTAAAAATGTTTAACACATCTTGATAGAGACTGTTGTGGCTTGCTTCATTTAAAAACGTTGAGTAAGAATGAGTCATATATTTTTCGGTTGTTAAGATGTCATTCAGGAAATCGCGCTCGTTCATTTGCGGTGTTTTCGGTACTTGTGTAGCTGGATTTTGGATTTTGTTTTGATTCACTTGGACGCCCTCCTTCATTATTATTGCAGTGGTGGTTGATTAGGATTTTGTAGATGGCTTAAAATCTTTTGATAATGGCGTTGATGCATTTGGCCAGCTCTTTCAATAGCTGCTATAATTTCTTGGTCTTGACATTGTGAGGCAAAAAAGTGAGCTTTTTTCATCGCTAATAAATTCCAAGACATCATATCTGTAAGATAAAGTGAATCTTTCGTGGAAATGACCTGCGGTGGCTGTTGCATTGTAGCTTGTTGATTTTGCACGTTCATTTGCTGTTGCATCATAAAACGCTCCTTCCAAATTAATTGTTCGTGTGTAGATTGTCCTCTTTATGTAAAAAATATGCGCATGACAAAAAACGGATGTTTTCGACAAAAAGATATTCAATTATATGAAAAAGTGCTACAATAATAATGCGTATCGTTGTATGCGTTTACGGAAATAAAGGGGGTACAACAATGGAGCAACTCATGCGCGACTTTTTCTTATTTTTATCAAAAAATAAAGCGCTAACAAGTTTAGCTAAAAAATACGGACTGCGTTTTGGAGCTTCTCGTTTTGTGGCAGGGGAGACAATTGATCAAGCAGTTGAAGTCATCAAGGAATTAAATAGAAAAGGTCTTGCTGTAACAATCGACTACTTAGGGGAGTTTGTTGATAACGAAAGAGAAGCAAATGAAATGGCAGATAACTCCATTGAAGCCATTCGAGCTATCGGGCGCGAAAAGTTAAATTCCCAACTATCTTTAAAAATGACTTCAATGGGATTAGATATTTCGAATGATCTTGTTATGCGTAATATGCGCCGTATTTTAGACGCAGCAAAAGAACACGGCGTTTTTGTGACAATCGATATGGAGGATTACTCACGCTGTCAAAAAACGCTTGATATTTTTAAGCAACTGAAAAAAGAATACGACAATGTCGGCACAGTACTGCAAGCATATTTGTATCGTACTGAGTCAGATATTCAAGATTTGAAAGATTATCGTCCAAACTTACGTCTTGTAAAAGGTGCGTACAAAGAGTCGCCAGAAGTGGCGTTTCCGGATAAAAAAGATGTCGATGAAAACTTCAAAAAGATTATTAAGATGCATTTGCTAAACGGCAACTATACAGCGGTGGCGACTCATGATGATGCGATCATTGAATATACAAAGCAATTAGTAAAGGAATATAACATTCCAAATGACCAATTTGAGTTTCAAATGTTATACGGAATCCGTCCGGAACGTCAGGAGCAGCTTACCAAAGAAGGTTATACAATGCGTGTATATGTACCATACGGAACAGACTGGTACGGCTACTTTATGCGCCGCCTCGCAGAGCGTCCAGCAAACGTTGCGTTCGTATTAAAAGGGATATTGCGCAAATAAAACAAAAGGGATGTCTTCTTTAGCGTAAGTAGTTCCGTTATCTTGGAGAAATATACGAAATCACATACCAATTATCAGACCGAATCTCATAATGATTCGGTCTTTATTATTACCTTTATATCAAAGATTATTGGATTTTAACATATGAAATCGCATAGCAGATCACACCCTAAATCATAAAATGTCAATAGCTATTGTCAACGTCCGAATTGGTATGTTAAAAGGTGTGCTATTTAATATGTTAATTATGTTGGATTCAATAGGTAATTGTAATTTTATGTTAAAATAAATATCGAGTTGTGAAGGATTGTTCTTAAACTAACGAGCAGTTAGTTGTAAATAAAGGAATGGTATTTGTGTGGTGAATAATAAGAAATAAAAAGGAGTTAGAATATGCGCGATAAACGTTTTGTTGCAGTACATCGTGGAGGACACCTCACTAAAGATAATCATCATGGACTAATTCGATGGGCTAGGGAATGTTCGGAACATGTTTTACCACTCATTGACGAAAAAATCGATAAGCGGTTAATTCATGCTTTAAATGTAGCTAAAGAATGGGAAAATGGTAATGTATCAACAGGTGATGCTATGAAAGCTTCATTAGATGCTCATGCTGTGGCAAGAGAATCTTCTAATCAGATTTCAATAGCAGTAGTAGCTCGTTCCATTGGACAAGCCGTTGCTACCGCTCATATGGCAGACCATTCACTAGGTGCAGCATTGTATGCTTTGAAAGCCGTGAAGCATGCAGGTAAATCAATAAACGAAGAAAGAGAATGGCAAATCAAACAATTACAGCAATTGCCTTTGGAAATCGTAGAGCTAGTGCTAACTACAATGAAAAAGAAAGAAAAAGGTTTTAAATTATAGTGAAATTGATGAACAAAAAAGAAAAACATAGCTTTTATTCAAGTAATGGATACTTTAATTTAATAAGAGAATATGAATTATAACGAAAAACAACGCTTGGAATAAAATCCAAGCGTTGTTGTGTGCTACTTATACTGTTATTTAGAGTGCGAATCCCCTTATAATGATGTTATTTAAACTGTTTTTTGACATTTTCTCCACAATATCTGAACTACTTATTCTTAGCGGAACATCGCTTTTTTCATATGGTTTTTGATTATATGGCCACATGTTGAACAACTAGTCTCATTGATCTCCGGTAAGCAATGTCGGTAAAATTGTTTCTTACGCTTATTCTCCTTGCATATTGTTTTTCTTATATTGCTGGTTTTGACTTGTCTGTTTTCCACCTCCATCCAGTTCAACGGTTGGTCCTGCATTTCCTTTGACACTTGCTGCACTTACTGCTGCTTTTGATGGATTTTTCTTTTGTTTAGCCATGTTTGTTCACCTCCGCTATTAGATTGACCAAAAAAGAGGTTGGTAATGTCGAAAAATTGAACCAAATTTTTCTATGTTTATATATTGCGAAAATTTAAAAAATAATTTATATTTGAGATAGAAGAATAGTGAAGCGCAAAATTTTTTTTGAGCAAAAAATGAATGATTATTCATTCAATAAATATAAAGGGGGAAATCGCATGGTCAAACGAATTAAGCGAGCTGCGGTTCTTGGCTCTGGTGTAATGGGGTCCGGAATCGCTGCCCATTTAGCAAACGTCGGAATTCCAACCTTACTATTAGATATCGTTCCTCGTGAATTAACAAAAGAAGAAGCAGCAAAGGGGCTTACTCTGGAACATAAAGAAGTGCGCAATCGTTTTGTCAATCAAGCTTTGCAAAAACTGCTCACGCAAAAACCAGCACCTCTTACTTCGAAAGAAAATTTGTCTTTAATCGAAGTGGGGAACTTTGAAGATGATTTTCACCGTTTAGCAGAAGTGGATTGGATCATTGAAGTCGTCGTCGAAAATTTAGAAGTAAAGAAGAGTGTATTTGCAAAGGTAGATGAAGTAAGGAAGCCTGGAAGCATCGTCAGTTCCAATACATCTGGCATTTCTGTTGAAGCGATGAGCGAAGGCCGATCTGCAGATTTCAAAAGGCATTTTTTAGGTACGCATTTTTTTAACCCGCCACGTTATTTGAAATTGCTGGAGATTATTCCAACAAAAGATACGGACCCGGAAATTTTATCGTTCATGAAAACGTTTAGTGAGGATGTTCTCGGTAAAGGAGTAGTCATTGCCAAAGATACGCCAAACTTTATTGCCAACCGCATTGGAACTTATGGGTTGCTAGTGACAGTGCGGGAAATGGTGAAAGGAGGATACAGCGTCGGTGAAGTCGATTCGATCACAGGCCCGCTTATCGGACGGCCGAAGAGTGCAACATTCCGCACTCTTGATGTTGTTGGGCTAGACACGTTTGTACATGTCGCAAATAACGTATTTGAAAAGGTCGAAGGCGAAGAAAAAGAAGTATTCCGCGTTCCGGAGTTTATGAAAGCGATGCTTGAAAAAGGATGGCTTGGCAGCAAATCAGGACAGGGCTTTTTCTTAAAACAAGGAAAAGACATTTTAGAACTAAATTATGAAACGCTTAAATATGAACCGCGCAAAAAATTAAAAACAGCAGCTACAGAAATGAGCAAGCAGACAAAAGGGTTTGCAAACAAGTTGAAAGCGCTTATATATGCAGACGATCGTGCGGGTACATTGCTTTGGAACATTTTAAGCCCTGTGCTTCTCTACTCAGCGGAGCTTTTAGGAGAAATTGCTGATGATATCGTTGCGATTGACCGTGCGATGAAATGGGGATTTGGCTGGGAGCTTGGTCCATTTGAAACGTGGGATGCGATCGGTGTAGAACAGTCTGTAAGAAAAATGATGGCAGAAGGCCGGCAAGTTCCATCTTGGGTAACGGATATGTTCGCCAATGGCCATACATCTTTCTATAAAAATGAAAATGGAAAAGTTTTATTTTATGACAAAGGTGAATATAAAGCGGTTGAGGAAAATCCAAAGGTCATTCATATTAAGCGCTTAAAAGAAGAAAAAGGAGTAATCAAGAAAAACAACGGGGCAAGCTTAATTGATTTAGGCGATGATGTTGCATTGCTTGAGTTCCATTCACCAAACAATGCAATCGGCTTAGATATTGTGCAAATGATTAACGATGCGCTTGAAGAGGTAGACCGCAACTATAAAGGATTGGTGATCGGCAATCAAGGAAAAAACTTCTGTGTTGGTGCCAACCTTGCACTAATTTTAATGGAAGCGCAAGATGATAACTATTTTGAAATCGACCTTGTTGTCCGTCAATTCCAGAAGGCGATGATGAATATAAAATACAGCTCAAAGCCAGTTGTTGTTGCACCGTTTGCGATGACGCTCGGCGGTGGGACGGAAATTTGCCTGCCGGCAGCGCGCATTCAAGCGGCAAGTGAAACATATATGGGGCTTGTGGAAGTTGGTGTCGGTTTAATCCCGGGCGGCGGTGGAAATAAAGAACTATACATTAAACATTTGAATAGCATGCCAAATGGTGTTGAGTTCGACTTACAGAAGGTTGCCAATAAAGTATTTGAAACAATTGCAATGGCGAAAGTATCAACATCGGCAGCAGAAGCACGCGAATTGAACTTTTTGAACACAAAAGACGGCATTACGATAAACAGTGATCAATTGCTTCATGATGCTAAACAAGCTGTTATCTCTCTGTATGACAGTGGCTATCAGCCGCCTGTTCGCAAGAAAATTCCGGTTGTCGGTGAAACTGGTTACGCAACATTGCTGCTTGCTGCACAAGGTATGTACCATTCAGGTTATATTTCTGAACATGATCTAAAAATTGCGAAAAAGTTAGCGTATGTCATTGCCGGCGGAAAAGTTCCATACGGTACGGAAGTTGACGAGCAATATTTACTAGATTTAGAGCGCGAAGCATTTTTGAGTTTAGTAGGTGAGCCGAAATCGCAGGCAAGAATGCAGCATATGCTTGTAAAAGGCAAGCCGTTACGCAACTAATTTGGTTGTTTGTGAACGAGACTGACCTTAAAGCAAAGTGTCAGACCCCGTCACACACTATCTAGTACATGATGTTGTATATATTGTGGAATGTGCGTGAGGGTCATACACTGATAGGTCAGCATCCTAAAAACAAGAAACAGGGGGACGATTATGAGAGAAGCGGTCATTGTTGCTGGAGCACGTACACCGGTTGGAAAAGCGAAGAAAGGCACACTTGCAAACGTGCGACCAGACGATTTAGGGGCTCTAGTTGTCAAAGAAACGTTAAAACGTGCCGGAAATTATGAAGGAAATATTGATGATTTAATTATTGGCTGCGCGATGCCGGAGGCGGAGCAGGGGTTAAATTTAGCAAGAAACATTGGAGCATTGGCAGGATTGCCTTATACAGTACCGGCGATTACGATTAATCGTTATTGCTCATCGGGATTACAAGCGATTGCTTATGCCGCTGAGCGAATTATGCTCGGACAATCCGACACGATTATCGCAGGCGGTGTTGAATCGATGAGCCTTGTGCCGATGATGGGACATGTCGTTCGGCCAAACGTGAAAATCGCCGAAAATGCTCCCGAATACTATATGTCCATGGGACATACAGCGGAGCAAGTGGCCAAAAAGTATAGTGTCAGCCGCGAAGATCAAGATGCATTTGCTGTTCGTAGTCATCAGCGTGCAGCGAAAGCGATTCGCGAAGGAAAGTTTGTCGATGAAATTGTGCCGGTTGAAGTAACGGTACGGACTGTTTCTGCAGATAACAAGTTAGTGGAAAAAACAGTGCTATTTTCTGAAGATGAAGGGGTTCGTCCAGATACCAATATGGAAACGTTAGCAAAACTTCGCCCTGCATTTGCAATCAACGGGACAGTGACGGCTGGAAATGCATCACAAACGAGTGACGGTGCTGCAGCAGTAATGGTGATGGACCGTGAAAAGGCAGAATCTCTTGGTTTAAAACCGCTTGGCAAATTCCGTTCGTTTGCTGTTGCCGGAGTGCCGCCGGAAGTAATGGGAATCGGCCCAGTTGAGGCGATTCCAAAAGCGTTGAAGCTTGCGGGACTTGAGCTTTCTGATATCGGCTTGATTGAATTAAATGAAGCCTTCGCTTCCCAATCCATTCAAGTTATTCGTGAGCTTGGCTTAGATGAGGAAAAAGTAAATGTCAACGGCGGAGCAATTGCGCTTGGTCACCCGCTTGGCTGTACAGGGGCTAAACTAACATTATCATTGCTGTATGAAATGCGCCGCCGCAATGAACAATTTGGAATTGTGACGATGTGTATCGGTGGTGGCATGGGAGCAGCGGGAGTGTTCGAACTGATTTCTTAATTGAAAAACAATGAAAGTTTTATAGAAATGACAGCCAGATGTTCGACAAACAGAAGGCTGGTCACTTATGAACAATGATGAAAGATGAGGGAGGAGCTATAAATGACAAAAGAGCTTGACAATGCGATTAAAGGCGGCAGCTTTTTAATTGAAGATGTTCCATGTGAGCGAGTATTTACTCCAGAAGATTTCACAGACGAGCATAAAATGATTGCCAAAACGACAGAAGAGTTTGTTGTCAACGAGGTACTTCCACAGCTGGAACATCTAGAAAATCATGAATTTGACCGGTCTGTAAAATTATTAAAGGAAGCAGGAGATTTAGGGCTGTTAGGAGCGGATGTTCCTGAGGAGTACGGTGGACTTGGCCTAGATAAAGTGAGTTCAGCGTTAATCGCTGAGAAAATGTCGCGAGCGGGCGGCTTCTCTATCACCCATGGTGCCCATGTCGGAATCGGTTCCCTGCCAATTGTATTGTTCGGTACAGAAGAGCAGAAGAAAAAATATCTTCCAGCGCTGGCAACAGGTGAAAAGATTGCTGCTTATGCGTTGACTGAGCCAAGTTCTGGTTCGGACGCACTAGGAGCAAAAACAACGGCGAAGTTAAACGCAGAAGGCACGCACTACATTTTAAATGGGGAAAAACAATGGATTACAAACGCTGGCTTTGCTGATGTGTTTGTTGTCTATGCAAAAGTAGATGGCGAGCATTTCTCCGCCTTTATCGTCGAGCGTGATTTTCCAGGTGTTTCAACAGGGGTAGAAGAAAAGAAAATGGGGATTAAAAGTTCTTCGACACGTACATTAATTTTACAAGATGCTCTTGTGCCAAAAGAAAATCTGCTTGGCGAAGTCGGCAAAGGACATGTGATTGCCTTTAACATTTTAAATATTGGTCGTTATAAACTCGGTGTAGGAGCGGTTGGTGCTTCGAAAAGGGCATTAGAAATTACTATTCAATATGCAAATCAACGTCAACAATTTAAAACCCCAATTTCTCAATTTACATTAACGCAAGAGAAATTGGCGACGATGGCGGCAAAGCTATATGCAACAGAAAGCTCCGTTTATCGTACAGTTGGTCTATTTGAAGAGAGAATGAGCCAACTGACAGAGGAAAAAGCAAAAGAGGGTAAAGAGGTGGCAAACTCCATTGCTGAATATGCGATTGAATGCTCACTAAACAAATTTTTTGCGACTGAAACACTGGATTATATTGCTGATGAAGGTGTGCAAATCCATGGTGGTTACGGTTTTATGCAAGAATATGAAATCGAACGAATTTACCGTGACTCCCGCATTAACCGGATTTTCGAAGGTACGAACGAAATTAACCGTTTGCTAGTGCCAGGCATGTATTTACGCAAAGCGATGAAGGGAGAACTTCCGCTTTTACAAAAAGCGCAACAACTCCAAGAAGAGTTAATGATGTTAATGCCTGAAGAAGTTGGTGACGACGTATTAGAGCAGGAAAAATATCTTGTACGCAATGCGAAGAAAATCGCTCTGATGGTTGCTGGATTGGCAGCGCAAAAATTTGGTCCGAAGTTGGAAAAAGAGCAAGAAGTTTTGGTAAATATCGCCGATATCGTAAGCAACGTATATGCAATGGAATCCGCATTACTTCGTACGGAAAAAGCGATTCAAAAATCAGGCCTTGAGAAAAACAAACAAAAAGTTCTTTATACGCAAATTTTCTGCCAAGAAGCATTCAACGAAATTGAAGCGCATGCGAAAGAAACGATCGTTGCCGTTGAGCAAGGCGATATGTTGCGCATGATGTTGTCAGCATTGCGTAAATTTACACGCCATACGCCAATTAATGTCATTGCGAAAAAACGTGAAGCAGCTGTGGCATTAATTGAAGCAGAACGCTATATTGTGTAATAATGAAAGAGGTTGACCTAAAGTCAGCCTCTTTATTCGTAAAAGGGGGGTGACAGGATGGCGTTAACGTTTTATTGGTATCCCAAATGTGGCACATGTCGAAAAGCAAAAAAATGGTTAGAAAACAATGGTATTTCCGTTAATGAGGTACATATTGTAGAAAATCCTCCTTCAAGAGAAGAATTGGCGCAACTTTATCGCAAAAGCGGGCTACCGCTAAAAAAATTTTTTAATACAAGCGGAATGAAATACCGTGAATTGGGCATGAAAGATAAAGTGAATACAGCTTCTGAAGAAGAGCTGCTCGACATTCTCTCATCAGACGGAATGCTCATTAAACGGCCGATTTTGACTGACGGTGAAAAAGTGGCTGTAGGCTTTAAAGAAGAAGAGTATCAAAAATTTTTTGAATAAACGCCACGCATCCGGTGAGTTTTTCTGAAAAATCGGTTATTATTAAAAAGAATAAACTTGTTGTTGGAGGGACTTGATATGAACACACCAAAAGAATTGCGTTATTCTGAAGAACATGAATGGGTACGTGTTGAAGGTGACAAAGTGCGCATCGGCATTACTGATTTTGCGCAGTCTGAATTAGGCGATATCGTATTCGTAGAGCTTCCTGAAGTGGGCACAGAAATTACAGCTAATGAGCCATTTGGCAGCGTGGAGTCTGTAAAAACGGTTTCTGAATTGTATGCGCCAATTAGCGGAAAAGTGGTTGAAGTAAACGAAGAACTAAATGATAAGCCGGAGTTTGTTAACGAATCTCCATATGAAAAAGCATGGATGATTGTCGTTGAACCTTCTGATTTAAGCGAAGTGGACAACCTTTTGACAGCAGAACAATATGAAGCAATGATTAACGAAAACTAATTCATTGTTCACATTTTGGACACCCTATTAGCAAAGCATTTGCAGAAAGGGTGTCTTTTTTATGGTATTAGAGCTTATGGGTCAGCCACTTTTTGTTATTAGTTAGTTGAAAGGAGATTTTTAAGATTATATCGAATAAAATATGTGTAATCTCTTTTGTTAGGTGATGACAATGGCGACTGTAGAGGTAGAGAAAGTGATTATTGTAGAAGGACGCTCTGATAAAAAGAAGCTTGAGAGCATCATTAAAGAGCCTGTTGAAATTATTTGTACGAACGGAACGATTAGCTATGCAAAATTGGACGAACTAATTGACGAACTATACAATAAAGAAGTATTTATATTAGTAGACTCGGATGAGGCAGGAGAGAAGCTTCGTAAACAATTTAGGAGAGAATTTCCAGAGGCGGAGCATTTATATATTGATCGAATGTATCGCGAAGTGGCAGCAGCGCCGAAACAGCATATTGCTACGGTGTTGCTAAGCGCTAATATTGATGTGCATGCTGAGTATTTGTAAAAGGTGTGAAGAACTGAAACGATGGATTCTTTAACTTTAGCACAAATTGATCAAGTAATTGAACAGGAAAACATTGTATGTGTATATTTGTATACACCAATATGTGGAACATGTCAATTAGCAGGCCGAATGCTTGAAATTGTGAACGAGTTGTTTCCGCATATTACATTTTGTAAAACAGATATTAACTATATGCCAGAGCGTGCTATCGAATGGAGTATCGAAAGTGTTCCGTGTTTGCTTGTATTTCGTAATGGGAAGTTAGAGAAAAAGATATATGCCTTTCACTCTGTGCCATATTTATATGAAACAATAAAATCCTTTTTATAAAGAGGTTAACCTTAAATGATATGATCCCCTTATAGTAGACGGTAAAAAGAAAAGGCTGTACTGTCTAACTATGGGGGGGATTTTTTTATGGAAAAAATCATTTAAAATACTACTTTTTTTGACATATTTCTTGGGAAATTTTTAAAAAACAGTAGTGTTTTTGTTTAAAAATGCTTGTTCAGTCGGGGTTTTGTCGAGAAGTTCATAAAGGATTCGCAAGCTTCCCTATGGAAATGTACATATAGAGAAATGAACAAGGGGGCAGGCGAATCGTGAAAATTCAAGAATTAATTCAGCAATTTATTGAGAGAATTCAAACATCGAGCCATTTATCTCCTCTTTTACCTGAGGAGCGTGTGTATATTCGCTTTGAATGTGAAAACGAGAACATTATTTTTGCGCTTTCGAAGAACGGTACAGAAAAGAAAGAAGAAGCAGATGAGCGAAGACTTTTAACGATTCGTGGTTCAGCAGAAGCGATTCACGCACTTGTAACCGGAGAACTAAAACTGCAGCAGCAAATGCGCCTCAAAGAGCTTTCAGTTGCTGGAAGCTTTCGACATATGCTTCTTTTAGAATCAATTTTCCACTTAGGGAAACCTTATTTATCGTTTAATTAAAAATATTTAGATAAATTGTTGACTAGAGGAAAAATAAGTGATACAATTCGAAACAACAATAAAATCACGAAGTTCTTATCAAGAGTGGCGGAGGGACTGGCCCAATGAAGCCCGGCAACCGGTTTTTCACAACACGGTGCTAATTCCAGCAGAGTTCTATACTCTGGAAGATAAGAAGGGGTTAAGGAGTATTCCCTCTTCTTATGAAGAGGGGTTTTTTATTATATAGGGGGAGAGGATTATAATGAGTGAAAAGCAATATCGTTTAGAGACAATTGCGGTACATGGTGGTTTGCAACCAGATCCGGTTACAGGAGCAAGGGCAGTTCCGATTTATCAATCGACTGCTTACAAGTTTGAAAATACGGAACATGCGGCTAATCTCTTTGCATTAAAAGAGCAAGGATACATTTATACGCGGATTCATAATCCAACTGTCACTGTTTTTGAGGAAAGGGTTGCTCAATTAGAAGGAGGAATCGGTAGTTTAGCGTTGGCAAGTGGGGCAGCTGCTATTACAATGGCGATATTCAATATTGCCGGAGCAGGTGATGAGATTGTTTCCGCTTCAACGTTATATGGCGGTACATATAACTTGTTTGCGAACACTCTTCCTAAGTATGGCATTAAGACGCATTTTGTTGATCCTTCTAATCCAGAAAATTTCCGAGCGGCCATCACGCCAAGAACAAAAGCGATTTTTGCGGAAACGATTGGTAACCCAAGTCTGCATATATTAGATATTGAAGCGGTAGCGGATATTGCTCATGAAGCAGGTATCCCGCTTATTATCGATAACACGTTTGCGACACCTTATTTATGCAGACCGATTGAACACGGTGCTGATATTGTTGTCCACTCGGCGACAAAATGGCTGCTTGGAAACGGTACAACCCTTGGCGGTATCATTGTTGACGGTGGAAAGTTTGACTGGAACTCACCGAAGTTTCCTGGATTTACAACACCAGATCCAAGCTACCATAATCTCGTTTATGCGGAAGCGTTAGGCGCAGCGGCTTATATTGTTAAGGCGCGCGTGCAACTATTGCGCGACTTAGGACCAGCGATTAGCCCTTTCAATGCGTTTCAGCTTAATCTCGGACTTGAAACATTACATGTACGCATGAAAGAGCACATTGCGAATACGCGGAAAGTTGTCGAGTATTTAAATAACCATCCGGCTGTTGAATGGGTGTTATATCCAGAACATGACGCTCATCCTGATAAACATTTGGCGAAGAAATATTTGCCAAAAGGAGCTGGATCGATTGTTGTTTTTGGAATTAAGGGAGGCCGGGAAGCAGGAGCGAAACTTATTAATCATGTAAAATTATGGTCGCATGTAGCGAATGTCGGTGATGCGAAAAGTTTAATCATTCACCCGGCGAGCACAACACATCAGCAGTTAAGCGCTGAGGATTTAAAAGCATCTGGTGTGAAAGAAGACTTGATTCGCCTTTCTGTTGGAATTGAAAATGTCGATGATTTAATTGAGGATTTGGAACAGGCGATTGAAGCAGCTACTGGACTTGTATCGCATTTACCTTTGTCGCGATAATGAAAAAAATTTTTGTTGACACTGTATATCATGCGTGCTAGAATCACATTTGTAATTTATGATAATGCTTGAATTTTATTAAAATTTCAATTGAATAGATTGCAATGAATGCTCTTATCAAGAGAGGCGGAGGGATGTGCCCAATGAAGCCCGGCAACCGTCAGCTTTCGCTGAAATGGTGCCAATTCACACAAAGCGCTTGCTTTGAGAGATAAGAGACAGATTGGAAAATAACGCCTTTCTGTTCTCTTGAGCAGAAAGGCTTTTTTGTTACGTAGAACATGCAGCAGAAGAAGGAAGGTGAGGCACGCGTGATTACATTGTCTAATGTCACGAAAATTTATAAATCAAAAAGCGGATCGGTAACAGCAGTTGACAATGTGAGTTTACATATCCGCGAAGGTGAAATTTTTGGCATTATTGGTTACAGCGGTGCGGGAAAAAGCTCTTTAATTCGCATGCTGAACGGTTTAGAGAAGGCAACAAGCGGCCAAGTCATTGTTGCAGGACGTGATATGGCCAACATTAAAGGGAGAGAGCTTCGCAAGGCGCGTCAAGAAATCGGCATGATTTTCCAACATTTTAATTTATTATGGTCAAGAACGGTACGGGAAAATATTGCCTTCCCGTTAGAAATTGCTGGAGTACCAAAACAAGAACGCCTCAAGCGAGTAGATGAGCTCATTAAGCTAGTTGGATTAGAAGGACGTGAAAATGCATATCCATCGCAATTAAGCGGGGGGCAAAAACAGCGTGTCGGAATTGCTCGAGCTTTGGCGAATAATCCAAAAGTATTGCTGTGCGATGAGGCGACTTCCGCTTTAGACCCGCAGACAACAGATTCCATTCTTGATTTACTCGTTGATATCAATAAGCGTCTTGGTTTAACGATTGTGCTCATCACTCATGAGATGCATGTCATTCGGAAAATTTGCGACAGAGTAGCGGTCATGGAGAGCGGAAAAATCGTTGAAGAAGGAGAAGTACTGCGCGTGTTCCGCAAACCGGAGCAACCGATTACAAAGCGTTTTGTGCAGCAAGTGACAGAGCCGGAAGAAACAAAAGAAACTGTCTCTCATTTGCTGGAAAAATATCCGCAAGGACGAGTAATTCAATTAACCTTTGTTGGTGATGCAGCAGAGCAGCCGCTAATGACAAACATCATTCGGAATTTTAATGTAAGCGTCAATATTGTTCAGGGAAAAATCTCACAAACGCATCAAGGAGCATATGGTGTTTTGTTTATCCATATCGATGGCACTGAGGAAGAAATGGATAAGGTCATTGATTACATTCGTCAACAACAAGTAGAGGCGGAGGTGATGACGAATGTGGAGTAATCTCTTGCCGAATGTACAGTGGGATAAAATTTGGGCAGCTACGGCTGAAACGCTTTATATGACAGGGATTTCTGTATTGGCGACATTCATTCTCGGCATCATTCTCGGTTTATTGCTGTTTTTAACTTCAAAAGGGAATATATGGGAAAATAAAGTGGCTAATACGATGATCGCTGCTTTTGTAAATATTTTTCGTTCCATTCCATTTATTATCTTAATTATTTTGCTTATTCCGTTTACGAAATTGGTTGTCGGTACCATTCTCGGTGCTGAAGCAGCATTGCCGGCGTTAATTATTGGGGCTGCTCCGTTTTACGCCCGTATGGTGGAAATTGCTCTTCGCGAAATTGATAAAGGTGTCATTGAAGCAGCGAAATCGATGGGAGCAACGACATCTACGATTATTTTTAAAGTATTGCTGCCTGAATCAATGCCAGCGCTTGTTTCCGGCATCACTGTTACGGCCATCGCGCTTGTCGGCTATACCGCTATGGCAGGAGTCGTCGGAGCCGGGGGCTTGGGGAACTTAGCTTATTTAGAAGGCTTCCAGCGCAATCATAACGATGTCACTTTCGTGGCAACTGTGTTAATTTTAGTTATTGTTTTTGTGATTCAGTTTATTGGTGACTTTGTCACTTCTAAAATAGATAAACGATAAAGGGGGATTTTAGAGATGAAAAAATGGTTAACAGCTTTATTTGCCGTTGTTTTATTGTTCTCTCTTGCAGCATGCGGCAGTAAAGAAAATGCTGAAGGGGGCAAAGAAGGAACAAAATCAGGTAAGCTTGTTGTTGGGGCATCTAACGTACCTCATGCGGAAATTTTAGAAAAAGCAAAACCAATCTTAAAAGAAAAAGGTATCGATCTTGAAATCGTAACATTCCAAGACTATGTATTGCCGAACAAAGCGCTAGCTGACAAAGAAATTGATGCAAACTATTTCCAACACATTCCTTATTTAGAGGCTCAGAAAAAAGAACATGGTTATGATTTCGTCAATGCTGGCGGGATTCATATCGAGCCAATCGGTGTATATTCTAAAAAATATAAAAGTCTTGAAGAGTTACCAGAAGGTGCAAAAATTATTATGAGCAACTCTGTTGCTGACCATGGCCGTATTTTATCAATGTTAGAGGAAAAAGGATTAATTAAATTAAAAGAAGGCGTAGACAAAACAAAGGCAACGATTGACGATATTGTTGAAAATCCAAAGAAACTTGTGTTTGAAGCAGATGTGGAAGCAGGGCTATTACCGCAAGTGTACAAAAACAATGAAGGAGACGCTGTATTAATTAATGCGAACTATGCACTCGATGCTGGTTTAGATCCTGCAAAAGATCCGATTGCTGTTGAATCTCCAGAAAATAACCCATACGTAAACATCATTGCCGTGCGTAAAGGCGATGAAAACCGTAAAGAAATTAAAACGCTTGTCGAAGTGCTTCAATCAAAAGAAATTCAAGATTTCATTAAAGAACAATATAAAGGAGCAGTCATCCCGGCAGCAAAGTAACGATAAATATCCATTTGAAAAAGGAAGTGTCTTTTAACAGAGGCACTTCTTTTTTATTGTTGTTTAATTGTCTTTTTTTTAAGCATACTAAGAGCGATATAATGATTTGAATAAAGGGGTGACATGGATGGAGCAGCAATTTCAAACTTCAACGGAAGCAGCGCTGCACCATTATAAGGAAGGTTTAGGAACGTTTACGAAAAAACTTCCTGAGGTAGCTGAAAGTTTTAATGCTTTTACAGAAGCTTGTTTTAACGAGGGAGCTTTGTCAAGAAAGGAAAAACAACTAATTGCCCTTGGCATTAGTTTAGCGATGCAAGATGAATATTGTACGATTTATCATACGAAAGGCTGTTTAGATCAAGGTGCATCGGAGCAGGAAATTTTAGAAGCGTGCGGTGTTGCAGCAGCGTTTGCTGGAGGAGCGGCAATGAGCCAAGCGGTTACTCTCGTTCAAGAGTGCGTTGCTGAACTAAACCGAAAACATTAAACATTAAAAAGGGTCTGGCCTCTCAACGGCATATATGGGTAAATAAAATCCCATTTTTATTGTTTGAGAAAGTCAGACCCTTATTCTATTTAGCACAAATGTCAATAGTAGGATAGCAGACAATCATGTTAGAACATATAGTATAAAGAAGTTAGTAAACTTTTTTGTTTAAAAAGTATAGTAATATTGGTAAATAGTTGCTAATCATTTTCATTTGTTATAAGATTGTAATGAGAATAAAATGAGAATATGAGAAATTGAATGAGATACACAAATTTTTTTGTGGAAAATTGGAGGTATTTGTCATGGCAGTGTTGACGATTAAGGATCTTCATGTATCAGTTGAAGGGAAAGAAATTTTAAAAGGGGTTAACCTCGAAGTAAAAGGTGGAGAAATCCATGCCATCATGGGACCGAACGGAACAGGAAAATCAACTTTGTCTTCGGCTATCATGGGGCATCCTAAATATGAAGTAACAAAAGGAAGCATCACGCTTGATGGTCAAGATGTACTTGAAATGGAAGTAGACGAGCGCGCTCGTGCTGGTCTTTTCTTAGCGATGCAATATCCAAGTGAAATCAGTGGAGTAACAAACGCGGATTTCCTTCGCGCAGCGATTAACGCTCGTCTTGGAGAAGGAAACGAAATTTCGTTAATGAAATTTATCCGCAAATTAGATGAAAAAATGGCGTTTCTTGAAATGAATCCAGATATGGCTCATCGTTACTTGAACGAAGGATTCTCCGGTGGTGAGAAAAAGCGCAACGAAATTCTTCAATTAATGATGTTAGAACCAAAAATTGCAATTTTAGACGAAATCGACTCTGGTCTTGACATTGATGCATTAAAAGTTGTTTCAAAAGGCGTTAACGAAATGCGTAGCAGCGAATTTGGCTGTCTTATTATTACACACTATCAACGCTTGTTGAACTACATTACTCCTGACTATGTGCATGTGATGATGCAAGGGCGCATTGTAAAATCTGGTGGTCCTGAATTAGCACAACGTTTAGAAGCAGAAGGCTATGACTGGATTAAAAAAGAACTAGGTATCGAAGACGACGAAGCTGTTGAGCAAGAAGCGTAAGCGTTAGGAGGATTATTATGAAGGTTGAGACGAAATTACCATTCAATCAAGATTATGTGCGTTCGTTTTCTGAAGAACGCGGTGAACCTAGCTGGCTTTTAAATCTTCGCTTACAAGCTCTTGCAAAAGCAGAAGAGTTGCCATTACCAAAGCCAGACAAAACCAAAATTGATAAATGGAATTTTACACAATTTGCAAACCATGTTGTAGAGAGCGAACCGCTTTCTTCTTTAGAAGAACTTCCAGAAGCAGTAAAAGCGCTCATTGATTTAAACGAAGAAAATAAGAATTTATATGTACAGCGTAATAATACAGCAGCGTACATTTCCCTGTCTGAAGATTTAAAGGCAAAAGGTGTTATTTTTACGGATATTTTTACAGCCGTGCGTGAACATAGTGAACTTGTGCAAAAATATTTCATGAAAGATGGCGTAAAAGTGGATGAACACCGTTTGACGGCATTGCATGCAGCACTGATCAATGGCGGTGTATTCGTATATGTACCAAAAAATGTGGAAGTAGATGTACCTCTCCAAGCTGTCTATGTTCATGACAATCCGGAAGCAACATTATTTAACCATGTGATTGTTGTCGCTGATGATAATAGTAAAGTAACATATGTTGAAAACTATATTTCAACAAATGAAACAGCGAATGCCGTTGTGAATATTATTGCTGAAGTATTTGCCAATACAAATGCACGCGTATTCTTTGGTGCTGTAGATAATTTAGCGAAAGGTGTAACAACATATGTGAACCGCCGTGGAATCGCAGGTCGCGACGGTCGCATCGAGTGGGCGTTAGGTTTAATGAACGACGGTGATACCGTTTCTGAAAACATTACCCGTTTAATTGGTGATGGCTCATACGGCGATACAAAAACGGTAGTAGTCGGTCGCGGTGAACAAACGCAAAACTTTACAACAAGTGTCATTCATTATGGCAAACATACAGAAGGATATATTTTAAAGCATGGCGTGATGAAGGATAGCGCAACTTCCATCTTCAATGGTATCGGCAAAATTGAGCATGGCGCATCGAAATCTAACGCTGAACAAGAATCGCGTGTGCTTATGTTAAGCGACAAGGCGCGCGGAGATGCGAATCCGATTCTTTTAATTGACGAAGATGATGTAACAGCTGGTCATGCTGCTTCTGTTGGCCGTGTTGACCCTACACAGCTTTACTACTTAATGAGCCGCGGTATTCCAAAAGTAGAGGCAGAACGTTTAATTATTCATGGTTTCTTATCACCTGTCGTTAACGAAATTCCAATTGAAGGTGTAAAAAAACAATTAATTAAAGTTATCGAAAGGAAAGTTAAATAATGGATGCAAAAGAGGTTCGTAAGCTATTTCCTATTTTAAGTCAGGAAGTAAACGGAAAGCCTTTGGTTTATCTTGATAGCGCTGCAACCTCTCAGAAGCCTCTTCCAGTTATTGAAGCGCTCGAGCAATATTATCGTGAGTACAATTCGAATGTTCATCGTGGCGTGCATACGCTTGGCACAAAAGCGACGGACGCGTATGAAGGTGCACGCGAAAAAGTGCGCAAGTTTATTAATGCAAGATCCAGTGCGGAAGTTATTTTTACGCGCGGAACGACGACGGCGATTAACACAGTAGCGGCAAGCTACGGACGCGCTAACCTTCGTGAAGGCGATGAAATTGTCATTACGTATATGGAACATCACAGCAATATTATTCCATGGCAGCAAGTTGCCAAACAAACGGGAGCAACATTAAAATACATCCCGCTTCAAGAAGATGGCTCCATCAGCCTTGAAGAAGTGGAGAAAACAGTAACGCCAAATACGAAAATCGTTTCTGTTGTGCAAGTGTCCAACGTTTTAGGAGCAATTAATCCAATCAAGGAGATTGCTAAGATTGCTCATAAAAACGGGGCGATTATGGTCGTTGACGGTGCACAAAGTGCCCCGCACATGAAAATTGACGTTCAAGATTTAGATTGCGACTTTTTAGCGTTTTCTGGGCATAAAATGTGCGGACCGACTGGAATTGGCGTGTTGTACGGTAAAAAGGAATTGCTTGAGAAGATGGAGCCTGTTGAGTTTGGCGGCGAAATGATTGATTTTGTCGGTCTGTACGAGTCAACTTGGAAAGAGCTTCCTTGGAAGTTTGAAGGCGGTACACCAATCATTGCCGGAGCTATTGGTCTAGGAGCTGCTATTGATTTCCTTGAGCAAATCGGCTTAGATCACATTGCTGCTCATGAGCATAAGTTAGCACAATATGCACTAGAACAAATGTCCACAATTGAAGGATTAACGATTTATGGACCGAAAGAGCGTGCGGGATTAGTGACATTTAATATCGAAGATGTTCATCCGCATGATGTGGCAACTGTTCTTGATGCGGAAGGGATTGCCGTTCGTGCTGGCCATCATTGCGCTCAGCCGCTCATGAAGTGGTTAAATGTTTCTGCAACAGCACGGGCAAGCTTTTATCTATATAACACAGAAGAAGACATTGACAAGCTTGTTGCTGCATTAAAGAAAACAAAGGAGTATTTCAGTCATGTCTTTTGATAATCGTTTAGATACGCTTTATCGCCAAGTGATTATGGACCATTATAAAAATCCAAGAAATCGCGGTGTTCTTGAGGGCGACAGCGTCGATATTAACATGAACAACCCAACGTGCGGTGACCGTATCCATTTAACAATGAAAGTGGAAGACGGAAAAATTGTTGATGCGAAGTTTGAAGGAGAAGGTTGTTCGATTTCGATGTCGTCCGCTTCAATGATGACGCAAGCGATTAAAGGGAAAACGGTGGAAGAAGCGTTAGCACTTTCAAAAGTGTTTTCTGAGATGATGCAAGGAAAAGAGTATGATGATTCTATTGATTTAGGAGATATTGAAGCGCTTCAAGGAGTTTCCAAATTCCCTGCTCGCATTAAATGTGCGACACTCGCTTGGAAAGCGATGGAAAAAGGGTTGCATACGGATAAGTAATAGCTGTAACGCTTAAAAAGGAGGGCGAATGCAGATGGCGAAAAAAATGCCAGAAATTGGCGAATATAAGTATGGGTTCGTCGATAAAGATGTTTCGATTTTCCGTGCGAAGCGCGGTTTAACGAGAGAGATTGTTGAAGAGATTTCGCGCATGAAAAATGAACCGGAATGGATGTTAGAATTTCGCTTAAAAGCATTGGATATTTTCTACAGCATGCCAATGCCGCAATGGGGCGGAGACTTATCAAGCTTAGATTTTGATGAAATTACTTATTATGTAAAACCATCAGAAAAGTCTGAACGCTCTTGGGATGAAGTCCCTGCTGAAATTAAAGCAACATTTGATAAACTTGGTATTCCAGAAGCGGAACAAAAATATTTAGCAGGGGTATCTGCACAATACGAATCAGAAGTTGTTTACCATAATATGAAAGAAGATCTTGAGAAGCTGGGCGTTATTTTTAAAGATACAGATTCAGCTTTAAAAGAAAATGAAGATATTTTCCGTGAGCACTGGGCCAAAGTAGTGCCACCAACGGATAACAAATTTGCTGCACTTAACTCTGCGGTATGGTCAGGTGGTTCATTCATCTATGTTCCAAAAGGAGTGAAAGTGGATACGCCGTTGCAAGCGTATTTCCGTATTAACTCTGAGAACATGGGACAATTTGAGCGCACGTTAATTATCGTTGATGAAGGCGCACATGTTCATTACGTAGAAGGATGTACAGCACCAGTTTATACAACAAACTCATTGCATAGTGCAGTCGTTGAAATCATCGTCAAAAAAGGTGCTTACTGCCGCTATACAACGATTCAAAACTGGGCGAACAACGTCTTTAACCTTGTTACGAAACGCGCCGTTTGCGAAGAAAACGCAACGATGGAATGGATTGATGGTAACATCGGTTCAAAATTAACGATGAAATATCCAGCTGTTATCTTAAAAGGAGAAGGGGCACGCGGATTAACTCTTTCCATTGCGATTGCCGGTAAAGGACAACACCAAGATGCTGGTGCAAAAATGATTCATCTTGCACCAAACACATCTTCAACGATTGTTTCAAAATCCATTTCTAAACAAGGCGGTAAAGTAACATATCGTGGTATTGTTCATTTTGGCCGCAAAGCATCAGGTTCGCGTTCCAACATTGAGTGCGACACATTAATTATGGATAACCAATCGACTTCAGATACAATTCCATATAACGAAATCTTAAATGACAACATCTCGCTTGAACATGAAGCGAAAGTATCGAAAGTATCTGAAGAGCAATTGTTCTATCTCATGAGCCGCGGTATTTCTGAGCAAGAAGCGACAGAAATGATTGTTATGGGCTTCATTGAGCCATTTACAAGAGAACTTCCAATGGAATATGCAGTGGAAATGAACCGTCTCATCAAGTTCGAAATGGAAGGTTCTATCGGCTAATAAAAAATCGAAAACAAACCGATTATTCGTCAAACAAGGCGGATAATCGGTTTTCTTGTTTTTAGGTCGATATGATATTCTCGTTAGATGGATAGCAGGAGATGCGATCCTTTTTCTCACTGCTCTGTACTTATGGTATGATGAAATTGCAGGTGATGAATATGATTTACGTCGGACTAACCGGATGGGGAGACCACGACAGTATTTATCCATCTGGAATATCAGCAAAAGACAAATTACAGGAATATGCTGCCCATTTCCCAACGGTAGAGGTTGATTCTTATTTTTATGCGATTCAGCCGAGACAAAATGTCGAAAAATGGATTCGCGAAACGCCGAAGTCGTTCCAATTTATTGTGAAAGCGTATCAAGGAATGACGGGGCATGAGCGTGGAGAAATCCCGTATAAAAATAAAGAAGAAATGTTTTCTGCATTTTTAACATCGATCGAACCATTTATTGAAGCAGGAAAACTGGCGATGGTGTTATTTCAATTTCCTCCTTGGTTTGATTGCCGCCGGGAGCATGTTATGTACTTGCGCTGGTGTCGTGAACAAATGGTAGATGTGCCGGTAGCGCTTGAGTTTCGTCATCAATCATGGTTTACACCGCGTTTTTATGAAAAAACATTAAAATTTATGGAAGAGGAAAAATGGATTCATAGCATTTGTGATGAACCGCAGGCAGGCGAAGGATCGATTCCGACCGTTCTTTATCCGACTGACTCAAAGAAAACGCTTGTGCGTCTTCATGGCCGAAACGTTTATGGATGGAATAGACCGAGTGAAGAAAATTGGAGGGCGGTTCGTTATTTGTACCGTTATAATGAAGCAGAATTAGCAGAGTGGGTGGAACATTTAAAGAAATTAGAAAAGAAGACGGAAAATATTTATGTCTTGTTTAACAATAACTCTGGCGGTGATGCAGCGGATAATGCAAAACAGCTTATCCAAATGCTGGGCATCGAATATACTGATTTAGCGCCTCGGCAGTTAGATTTATTTTAGAACGGAGAGGAAAAGATGGAATACGTATTGCTTATTTTGATTGGATTTACAGCAGGGACCATTGGAAGTTTAGTTGGGTTGGGAGGCGGCGTCATCATTGTGCCAGCCTTGTTGTTTTTAGGAGCAACCGCTTTTCTGCCGGAGATATCGCCGCAAGTAGCGGTTGGTACGTCGCTTGTCGTTATTATTTTTAACGGATTATCTTCCACATTAAGCTACATGAAACATAAGACGGTGGATTACAAAAGCGGTCTTCTTTTCTTTTTAGGAAGCGGCCCTGGAGCTATTATTGGAGCATGGGTAAACAATTTGTTAAATGTAGCTCATTTTTCACTTTATTTTGGAATGTTTCTCGTTTTTTCTTCGTTCTTGTTCATGTTGCAAGGGCGCTCTGCTAATGAGAGAAAAAGGAAAAATTTAAAGCTTATTCGTACATATATAACGAACGAGGGTGAAACCATTACTTACGGTTATCATCCAGTACCCGCTATCCTGATTTCCTTTATTGTTGGCTTTTTTGGTGGTTTGTTTGGTATTGGTGGCGGCTCTTTAATGGTGCCGGCAATGATTCTATTATTTTTCTTCCCACCGCATGTAGCGGTGGCAACTACCATGTTTATTATCTGTTTATCTTCCTTAGTAAGTTCATTTACTCATATTATGTTAGGAAATGTTCAATGGATGTTTACTCTTGCGCTTATTCCAGGAGTATGGTTTGGCGCAAAGACTGGAGCATGGATTAATCAAAGGTTAAAAAGTAAAACGATTGTAATGATTTTGCGCATTGTGCTGATTCTTCTTGGTATTCGTCTTATTTATCAAGGCATTGCCTAAAATAGCGATAAAAGGGGATGCTGATGCTTGAAAAGAACCATTTATATTTATCATACAAATGATATACACAGTCATTTTGAAAATTGGCCGAGAATTGCTTGGTTTTTAAAGAAGCAAAGAAAGGTTCATCAACAAAGAAATGAAACAATGCTTTTATTCGACATCGGAGATTTTGTTGACCGGTCTCATCCGATTACAGAAGCAACGAATGGCAAAGCAAATGTTGAACTGTTAAATGACTTAGGTTATGATGCAGTGACCATCGGCAATAATGAAGGGATTACTCTGCCTTATGAACATTTAAACCAATTGTATCAAAAAGCTGATTTCCCGGTTCTTGTTGCGAATTTGTTTACACGAAGCGGGGAAAGACCGAAATGGGCACAGCCGTATTTCATTATTCCGTTGTCTGAAACATTGAAAATCGGAGTGATCGGTTTAACGATTCATTTTACAAAGTTTTATGAATTACTCGGCTGGACAATTGAAAATCCGTTTGCTGTATTAAAAGAGATATTAAAAGAACTGAAGCCTCAGGTGGACTTTATTATTTTGCTGTCTCATTTGGGAATTCATGAAGACGAACAAATAGCAGAGATGTTTACGGATATTGATCTTATTCTTGGTGCTCATACGCATCATTTGCTTCCAGAAGGGCAATATATTCGCAATGCATTACTATGTGGAGCAGGAAAATATGGTGAGTATATCGGGGTTGTGAAAATAGAGATCGATGACGAAACAAAAACGTTTGATAAGAAAGCTTCGATTATTACAGTTTCTGAGCTGCAGGAATGCGGTGATACGGAACAGAAATTGGCGAGTCTTTATCATCAAAGTGAAGAAAAACTGGGCGAAACAATTGTTGAATTAACAGAAGACTTAGAGTTACACTGGTTTGCTCCTTCGAGATTTCCGAAATTGTTAGCCGAGGCGTTAAAAGAGTGGTGCAACGGTGATATCGGCATGGTCAACGCCGGGGTATTATTAGAGCCGCTCTATAAGGGGATTGTAACAAAAAAAGATTTACATCGCATTTGCCCGCATCCGATTAATCCTTGTAAAGTGTATTTGAGAGGGGATGAACTAAAGGAAGTGATTTTGCAGGCTGCTACAGAGCGGATGAAAACATTACAAATAAAAGGCCTAGGATTTCGCGGTAAAATCATGGGACAGATGGCGTACGAAGGCGTCCAGCTCGAAACAGAGAGGCTGAGCGACGGACTTGAACATATCGAACACATTTTTATTAATGGGGAACCGCTTGATTTAGAAAAAACGTATGCAGTAGCAACGATTGATATGTTTACATTTGGCAATCTTTATCCAGAGATTCGCCGTGCGGAACGGAAGGAATATTATATGCCGGAGTTCCTGCGCGATGTTCTCGCCTGGAAATTAAGCAATTTATATAAAACTTAGGCACGATTTTCTTTCCTCTTCATACATTGAAGTAGAGGAAGGGGGCGTGGTGGAAAATGGTTACCGTAACACCGGTTTTTATTGAAAATCATCCATTTATCGCTATTTCTGTTCAATTGCCGAAAACGAATTTGTTAGCTGTTACTAGTGACAAAGGTTATATTATGTGCGGAGCATTGGATGTAGGATTATTAAATGAAAAGTTAAAGAGTCGGGGCATTATTGCCGGAAGAGCTGTCGGAGTTCGCACAATTGAGCAGCTGTTGGAAGCTCCGCTTGAATCAGTGACGATTGCCGCTGAGGAACTAGGCATTACGGTTGGTACAAAAGGAAAAGATGCGTTATTAAAAATGATATAGCTATATATTTGGGACAGTTACTTCCAACTAATCTGTCGTATGCATCTTAGACATCTTATGAATCGGGTTATGAAATGAAATGCAATGATTAAGAGTTGTGAAACAGCAATAGTAGCAAATTAAGAAAAATAATACAAATAAACTGCGCTATGTCCTCTCTTTACGGCATACATATAGCTTGTAAAGGGGGGATTTTTATTGGCTAAGTTTCCCATCCGCATGAGACAGGCAGGACCGTTACCTTTTCGTTATGTATTTTTGTTGACGACAGTATTTTTTATTTTATCGACAGCAATCAGTATTTGGATTATTAATAAGGGAATTGAGCCGACATTAATTGATATTGCTGAAAAGGAAACGAAGCGGATTGCCAATCTTATCATTGACAGCTCTGTTGATCAGCAAATTCTCAACGGTGATATTGATGTGAATAACTTAATTAAGGTGGAAAAGGATGAATACGGAAAAATTTCTTCTATTGATTTTGATGCTGCTGTTGTTCAACATGTGCTTGCAAAAACGAATGATAGTGTGCAAACCAGTTTGAAAGCAGCGATGGAAGGGAATTTGGATGAATTAGAATTTTATGACAAAGATATTAAACCGAAAGAACCGAAAGAAAAAGGAATTATTTATTATATTCCATTAGGGCAAGCCACAAATAATACGCTTCTTGGGAACCTTGGTCCTCGTATTCCAGTGCGGTTTTATATCATGGGTAATGTTGAATCAGATGTAAAAGAGACGATTCAGCCGTTTGGAATTAATAATGCATTAGTGAAAGTTTATATACAAATTGAAGTAAATGTTCAAGTCGTCATTCCATTTGCGACGAAAACAGCGACCGTATCGAACAATATTCCTATAGCGATGCAAGTCATTTCAGGGGAAGTACCAAAGTTTTATAATAATGGCGGCAATGTCGATCCTTCCATTGAAATGCCGTCAGAATAACAGGTTTATAAACATATTGTCAAATTTATGCACAATTGTAGTAATGATGGTTATCGGTATCGTTGTAATTTTAGGAAGTCTTGCGGCTAGTATCATTCATGCGGTAATAAAGAACAAAACGCAAAAGCATAAAGAATGAGGTCGGCTTCGGTCGACCTCATTTTCTGCTCTTCGCTGTTTCTAACTTTTCTAACCTTTCCCAATGTTTTAAGTGAGGGTACGGGTCAAATGACCATTCTGTGTATCCGTTATCTTTATACATTCCGTAATGAAGGTGAGGAGGGAATTTTCCTGCTGTTCCCGGCGGACCGTAGCCAGAACTTCCAACCGATCCGATAATCATTCCCGGCTCAACAATTTGTCCTTCATGCAAATAACTCGCAAAGCCATTTAAATGAGCAAAATAATGATACGTATTGTTAATATCACGAATCCCAATGCGCCATCCGCCATATTTATTCCAACCTTTTAACTCAACAATGCCATAGCAAGTTGAACGAACTGGCACTCCATAACCAGCAAATATATCAGTTCCTTCGTGAATTCGTCTTCCACCCCAGCCTCTTGCATCGCCCCATGTATTTTTATAACTGTAATTCGTATAAAGCGGGAGTGGAAAAGCGTGCTCGTCTAACTTTAATGTCCCATATTTCTTGTAAATTTTTACTTTCCCTAATATTAAATCGACCGTTTTGCTCCGTTGATAGTATTCCCATAACGCGATTTTTATATGTTCATGGTCGGTGCCGTAAGATTGAAGGTAGCGAGCGATGGCAAAAATGACATCTTCATCATTTTTTCTATCAGCAATACCGTCGCCGTTTCCATCTACTCCGAGCCCTCCAAATTGAGAAATCGTAAATGGGTTTGTGTCATTTTTGTCCTTGTTGAGCGGCCCTGCCCATATTTCTGGTTTTATATAAATCCCAAGTACTCCTTCAGCTGTTGGGATATCGCGGCGCACTTGGCGGACATTTCGTTCATATTGGTCGATGGCTGCAAAGTAATACCACGGAATGAAAGAAACCGCTTCCGCCTTTTTGTAAAGTTCCATTCGTTTTTCATAAATAGCATCTTGCTCTTTTGTTGCCTGCGTGGAAGCAGGGAAAAACAGAGAAAAAAACATTGCTGTGCTGGTGATAAGAGCAAATAATTTATGCACGTTTTTTACTCCTTTCAGCCGATTTCATACTTTTAGTTTAAGGAGATTGTTCATTTTTCATAATTGATAATGATTGGTAATTATATAAAAGGAGTTTGTTCCCGCAAAAAATTTTTCCGATGTCTTTGTTTATGTTACAATCATCTTGATATTAAACTACATATAGTGGAGTGAGATAAATGGCAACGAGAGAAGAACATGTTCGTAAGCCGGAATGGTTGAAAATAAAACTAAATACAAATGAAAATTATATCGGTTTAAAGAAAATGATGCGCGAAAAACAGCTGCATACCGTATGTGAAGAAGCGAAATGCCCGAATATTCATGAATGCTGGGCGGTAAGAAGAACAGCAACATTTATGATTTTAGGGGATATTTGTACTCGGGCTTGCCGCTTTTGTGCGGTAAAAACGGGATTGCCAACAGAGCTTGATTGGCAGGAGCCAGAGCGTGTCGCAGATTCTGTTCGCTTAATGAATTTAAAGCATGTTGTCGTGACAGCAGTTGCCCGCGATGACTTAAAAGATGGTGGAGCAGCTGTTTTTGCAGAAACAGTGCGTGCAATTCGCCGCAAAAATCCGTTTACGACGATTGAAGTGCTTCCTTCCGACATGGGTGGCGTTTATGAAAACTTAAAGATTTTAATGGATGCAAGACCAGATATTTTAAATCATAATATTGAGACGGTTCGTCGTCTTACTCCAAGAGTGCGTGCCCGTGCAACATACGAACGTTCACTGGAATTTTTGCGCCGTGCTAAAGAACTGCAACCGGATATTCCAACAAAATCAAGTATTATGATTGGACTAGGAGAAACAAAAGAAGAGATTTTAGAAGCGATGGACGATTTGCGGGCAAATCATGTTGATATTTTAACAATTGGACAATATTTACAACCGACAAAAAAACATTTGAAAGTAGAAAAATATTATCATCCACATGAATTTATGGAGTTAAAGGAAATCGCTTTAAGCAAAGGATTCAGTCATTGTGAGGCAGGACCGCTCGTTCGCTCTTCTTATCATGCTGATGAGCAGGTAAATGCTGCGGCAAAGCAAAAGCAAATGAACGAAAAAGAGTAAAACAAAACAGGAGGCTGACCAAAAAATAAAGTGTCAGACCCCACAACACAATGTATAAGACATCACATTGAATAAATAAACTATATATTGTGAAGTGCACGTGAGGTCAGACACTGATGGGTCAGTTCCCTGTTTTTCATTTTTTTATTTTGTCATGGTTTGCTGTGGAGTAATTCGTTTAGCTGAACCATCATTGAAATCACGATCAATACGATCATTCATTTCGTTTATCATTTCTCCATTTGCGTTTTCACCGTCACTTAGTTTGCGGCCTTGCGGATATTTTAACATTTCTTTAATGGTCGTATCGATGATTTGATCAATGTTTCTACTATTCGCATCTAAGCGGCCGTAACGTTCAATTTCTCTTATCATGCGCGGATTGTCGGCAACGTACACGTGATAATAACGCGGGACAGCAGAAAGAGCGGTTTTCTTTACTTGGTCTGCTGTTTCAAAACGGTTTTTTGTATCCGTATCATACGCAATTAACACTTCTTCATCTGTGACAAGCGTTGCTACATCATTGACGTTTGGCAATTGTGTACATAACTTGCTGATTAAATCAGCGACTCGTTCACGGTTTAATGTAGGGATATTTGTGTAGTTGTTTGTATCCCCGGGAACCGGACTTTTTTGATGACGCACATAGCCAAAGTTCGTCATGCGTGAATCATTGCCGTTTCGTATGCCGTCATCATTATATAACTCGTTGCGATCTGTTACATTAATCGTATTTCCGCTGCGTTCAAATAGCTCATCATTATTATTTTCCGCCATTTGTGCACAGCCAAATAATGATATCGTTGCACCCATCGATAACACAAGTAACGTTTTTTTCAACTTTAACACCCCCTCACTTTCAGAATGGCTAACTTTAAAATATTTGATAACAGTAATTGATTGGGAATGTTTCATCATTTATGATTAAAGAGGAAGACGAGGTGAGTGGGATGATTTGTATTAACAATACATGTTATGAACTTGTAGAAAATGTGAAAAATGGGTTTAATGAAGAGGCATTTCGTGCACGTTATGCGGATATTTTAAATAAATATGATTACATTGTTGGAGATTGGGGATACAATCAGTTACGGCTAAGAGGCTTTTTTGATGACCATAATCAAAAAGCGACATATGACACAAAAATAAGTACATTGTCAGAGTATTTGTACGAGTACTGTAATTTCGGTTGTGCTTATTTTGTTTTGCGCAAAGTAAAAAGATAAACGTGGGGATCAGATCTCCACTAATTTAAAGCGTTAATACGTTAATGTAATGGGGGTCAGACCCCCACTAATTTAAAGCGTTAATACGTTAATGGAGTGGGGGTCAGACCCCTATTCATCGTGTGGTGGATGAGCTCCTGGGTCTTGTCTTGGAATGTCTTGATGAAATGATTTGTATTCATAGTTAAATGCACTATGGTAGCGCTGTCCTTTTTTCCAAGGGGTGCTTTTATTTTGGACAGGCTCTGTTTTTCCGCGTGGAGAGCCATATGGACCTTCAGGCAATGTTTCTGGTATAAGAAAATTGTGCATTGCTTCTACATTGGAAAAGTCACTGTATTTTTCTTCATCTCTCATAGTTCATCACCTTCCTTGCTTATACTTTCCCCGCAAGGAAGATGTGATATTAGATAAATTCTTGTAAAAATGAACGTAAATCATTGGCATCTTCTTCGCTTAAATTGTATGCATGCTCCAAATATCCAGGTTCATCTAGATCGTCTTGCCCGATAATGGCAAATCGATTGCTTTGTAAGTCTAACACTAAATATTTTCCGTAAAAACGATCGGTTTGCATAATAGCCAAATCAAATCGCTGAGTTTCCCCCATAAAGCTAACAAACCGCGTTTTTGTTTGCACCGTATCATCATAAAGGAAAAATCTTTCTCCCATACATAAACACCTCCATCATTTTCAATATCTTCATCATATCAAACGTTTTTGCCTATGTCTGCAACAAAGAAACAGAATATTGTAAATATGTGATAAAATATACATTGTAAATGGAGATAAGAAAGGAGCACAAGGGGATGTATTTCGTCGATCGGCAAAAAATTGAGGAAACATTGCAGTACATGGAAAAAGTAATGTACATCTTTAAACAACGGCAAACATGGGAATCCGAATTTGAACAATTAACCCTTGAGCGCATTGCTCACCTGTTCATTGAAGCGGTGCTCGATGTTGGAAATGCGATGATTGACGGATTTATTATGCGTGACCCGGGAAGCTACGAAGACATCATTGATATTTTAACGGATGAAAAAGTAATTACCGCAGATAGTGCACAAGGATTAAAAGAAATTATTCAATATCGAAAAGTGCTTGTACAAAAATATACAAATATTAATCACCAAGAATTATTGGAAACGTTAACAAAACACTTTACAGCTTTAGAAGCATATCCAATAGCGATTCGCGACTATTTGCGAAATGAACTCGGTCCGGTTTCTGCCTTCCGTAACTAACTTATGAAACAATTTTGTTTAAAAATTGTTTCATTATCGCAAATCATATAAAATAGGAAGAGGATGGTGAAGGAAATGGAAAGTAAGTCCTCTTCAACAAAACAGGAAATTGTAAACATGTTAAAATTCCAAAAACGCTTAACGGTCAGTGAAATGGCAAAGCAGCTAGGGATTACAGAAATGGCGGTGCGTCGTCATTTAAATACACTGGAACGTGATCAGTTAGTACGGACAATACTTGTTCGTCAAGCGATGGGACGCCCGATGAATGTTTATGAATTGTCAGAAAAGGGCGAAGAGCTATTTCCACAAAGCTATAAGCAAATCGCTCTCGATTTTCTAAAAGATATTGAATCTGTAGCAGGGCGAGATTTAGTAGAGAAATTGTTTCAAAACCGGAAAGAACGCATCAAACAAATGTATGAGGAACAGTTTGCAAATAAATCATTTGATGAAAAAGTGGTTGAATTAGCCCATATTCAAAATAAACAAGGCTATATGACAGAGTTGAAAAAAGATAAAGATGGCACGTATCATTTCATTGAACATCATTGTCCAATCGTTGAAGTGGCTAAAGATTATCAAGCTGCCTGTGATTGTGAGCTGCAATTGTTTCAACAATGGTTAGGAACTTCAAAAGTGACGTCGCAAGCTTGCATGGCAAAAGGCGATGATGTTTGTCATTACGAAATCAAGAAACACGATTATGCTGAATAAGCAAAAACGCTTTCTCAAACAGGAAGCGTTTTTGCTTTTTGACAATAAATAAAACATACGATACAGTTTTTCATGTGATTGTCTAGCTCAGCTCGCAACGCCTAGTGGAAAATAACCTTCCTCCATCGAAGCGGCAAGCGCTTCTCGTCGGAAGAACATTTTCCTACGGCGTTAGGCGCTCGCCTCCGCTTTTCGTTATTGTCTAGCTTCAGCGCTTAGCTCTCATGTGCCAAATAACCTTCCCCTCAAGCACTTCTGCGGGTGAAAAACATTTGGCTTCGAGAGAGCTAGGATGGCGACATTTCGCCGTTTGTCTACAGGTGTGGGCAGCCCTTTAGGCGAAATTGGGGCGCTTTTGCTTTTCTTTTATGTATCATAAAGGAGTGTATAGGAATGAAAAAGTACAAAGGCTATTTAATTGATTTAGATGGTACGATGTATCGCGGAACGGAATGTATTGTGGAAGCGCGTGATTTTGTTAAGGAATTGCACAAACGAAACATTCCTTATTTATTTGTTACGAATAACTCATCACGCACGCCAGAACAAGTCGCAAAAAAACTTGAGAACTTTGGTATTCCAGCAACAAAAGAGCAAGTATTTACCACAAGTCAGGCAACGGCTAACTATATTTTCGAACGAAAACCTAATGCTTCTGTCTATGTCATTGGTGAAGAAGGCATTCGCACCGCTTTAGAGGAAAAAGGGTTTACATTTGCTGAAGAAAATGCAGAATTTGTTGTTATGGGAATCGACCGCAGCATTAACTACGAGAAATTAGCAATTGCCTGCTTGGCTGTTCGCAACGGGGCAACCTTTATTTCGACGAACGGAGATATTGCGATTCCAACAGAAAGAGGGTTATTGCCTGGTAATGGCTCATTAACTTCCGTAGTCGCCGTATCGACACAAGTAAATCCTATCTTTATCGGCAAGCCAGAAAAAATCATTATGGAACAAGCTTTGAAAGTTTTAGGAGTTCCCCGGGAAGATACGTTAATGATTGGAGATTATTATGATACAGATATTATGGCCGGAATGAACGCTGGGATGGATACATTGCTCGTTCATACAGGGGTAACAACAAAAGAATTGCTAAAGAAATATGAAAAGCAGCCGACATATGTAGTCGATTCACTAAAAGAGTGGATGGATCGTATTTAAGTTAACATGCCGCAATGCAAAAGGAGGCTGACCTAATATCAAAGTGTCACCCCCCCACACAACGCAATGTATAAGACATAATATTGGATAAATAAGCTATATAATTGAATGTGCGTGAGGTCAGACACCTTATGCGTCAGCCTCCTTCAATCACAAAGTCATGAAGTTCATGCCCCTGTTATTCTGTATTAGCGGCGCGGTGAGCAAGACGACTTGAAGCAGCAGCGGCAATCGCACCGACAATATCATCTAAGAAAGTATGGCATTTGCCGCTCGATTTATCATTTAAGTATTTTAAGATGCCTGGCTTTTCTTTATCAACATAACCATAGTTTGTAAAGCCAATCGAACCGTAGATGTTTACAATCGATAAGGCTAAAATTTCATCTATTCCATATAGACCCTCGTCGTTTTTGATGGTTGTTTGCAGCGGCTCATCTAACAGTCCGCTTTCCGCTAATTTGTCAAGCTGAATCCCTGTTAAAATGGCGTTTTGTACTTCGCGTTTAGCGATAACGCGGTCAACGTTACGAATGCATTCTTCTATTTGTAAGTTAGGATGATATTTTGACTGCAAATAGTACACTAGTTCCGCAATATCTTCAATGGTAACTCCGCGCTCCTCGAGCCATTTTCGTGCTGCTTGCTCGATTTTACTCATGATTCGTTTCTCTTCACTCATCATCGTCACCTATTTCTTCTAAAGTAAAAGCTTTTTAGATATATATACGTTTATTATGATAGAAATGTGATTTTTTTTACATATTCTCTTTTTCATCATTACCCCCCTTTGGAACTTTATGCAGATTTTTTGTTGAATATCTACATATATTTTTCATAGAGGGGGGCGGAAAAGATGCAAAAACAGATTTATGAAAAATACGGATTAAGAACGGACAAAATTGAAAAAGCTGACGGTTATGACACATTTATCATTCAAAATTATTTGTATTTTATTGTGCCGGCAATCCATATAACAGAAGGCGAAATGACGGAATTGCATCAGATGAGCGCATATATGTTATCAAAAGGAGATACAGCAGTTGCTTCCTTTGTTCCAACGAGAACAGGCACCATCATTGCTCACATTCATGAACAACCGATTGTTATTTTACGCAAGCATATTCAGCCGTATACGAGAGCAATCAACATAGGAAAAGAATTAGCAAAATTTCACCAACGTGGTCGGACTTATCCATATTCCGTGAATTATTGCAAACGAATTGGACAATGGAAAGATTTATGGGGAAAAAGGTTAGACCAGATGGAAATGTTTTGGCGCAGCAAAGTGCAAATGCATCCAGAAAATGCGTTTGAACGAATGTTTGTTGACTCCTTCCCTTATTATTTAGGATTGACGGAAAATGCGATTCAATATTTAGTTGACACTGAACTTGATGACGAGCCGCATACAGTTGATTGTGCGACGATTTGTCATCAGCGGTTTACAGAACGGTTGTGGAGGCAGGGAACAAAGTTGCCCACGGAATGGGTATATGACCATTGTTCCCGCGATCTTGCGGAATGGGTTCGTTATTTTTATCATGCCAATTCATCGTTTGAAGCGGAGAAAATGAAAAGCTTTTTTGCGGAATATCAACGGGTCACGCCGCTTACCACCTTTTCTTGGCGGCTGATTTATTCCCGGCTGTTGTTTCCGCTTCATTATTTTGAATGCATTGAAGGATATTATTTGGCTCAGGAGGAAGAGCAGAAAAGAATATATGAAGAAAGGTTGTTACACATATTAAACCACTCCAGCGAATATGAGCAATTTTTACAGGGATTTTATGATTTAGTAGAGCTTCCGGTAAAACGGTTCAACTTACCAAAAATTAAATGGCTGTCCTTTTCGTGAGAATAAGAAAAGTCGTTTGACTTCTTCGAGAGGCTGCAGAATAGGGGGCTATCCTATTGATTTTTGTTTGAAAAAAGATGGAAATTTTTCTATTCTAGTGTAGAAATAGTTTAACTTTTGAAAGGGGTCCTATTCATGAATAAGCCGTACATTTTCATTACAAGAAAATTGCCGGACACCATCATTGAACGTTTGCAGTCATTCGCTGAAGTCAAAATGTGGCCGTATGAGGACGTGCCAGTTACCCGAGAGGTATTATTGGAAGAAGCGAAAAAAGCAGATGCGCTATTGACGATGCTGTCGGACTGCATTGACAAAGAAGTTATAGAAGCTGGACAAAATCTCAAAATCATCGCTAACTTAGCAGTTGGTTTTGATAATATTGATATTACGTTTGCTACTGAGCGGAGAATTGCTGTTTGTAATACACCTGATATATTAACGGATACAACCGCAGATTTGACATTTGCTTTATTGTTGGCTACGGCTCGTCGTCTAGTTGAAGCGGCTGAGTTTGTTAAAGCAGGAGAGTGGAAAAGCTGGAGTCCGCTTCTTTTAGCAGGCTATGATGTACATCATAAAACAATCGGCATTGTGGGTATGGGGAAAATTGGGCAGGCGGTTGCAAAGCGGGCGACAGGTTTTGACATGAACATTCTTTACCATAACCGTTCAAGAAATGAAGAAGCAGAACAAATGCTTGGAGCTACATACTGTTCATTTGACGAGTTATTAAAACAATCTGATTTTGTTGTATGTTTAACTCCATTAACGGATGAAACACGTCATTTGTTTGACAAAGAAGCATTTAAAAAAATGAAGAAAACAGCCATTTTTGTTAATGCTTCGCGTGGTCCTGTCGTTGATGAAGATGCGTTATATGAAGCGCTTGTCAATGGGGAAATTGCCGGAGCTGGTTTAGATGTCTTTTATAAAGAACCAATTGATGCAACCCATCCGCTATTAACATTGAAAAATGTAGTTGCTTTGCCACATATCGGAAGTGCAAGCATGGAGACCCGTTTAGCGATGATGGAATTATGCTGCCGAAACATTATGTTAGTGCTAAATGGTGAAAAGCCGGAAACACTAGTAAATAAAGAATGGCTACGCGAAACGAAGCGTTGTTAATGAATAAAAGGGGCTGACCCATAAGCGTCTGACCTCGCGTACATTTCACAATATATCGTTCATTGATCCGATGTGATGTCCTATATATTGTGTTGTGAGGGGTGACACTTTGCTTTTGGGCAGCTCCTTTTTATTTTTTATAAAAATTTTTTTATTTAAATAATTCGGAATTAACTTGATGTTAAGCGTTTTCAAGATATAAGATGATAAAAATAACGATTGTAAAGAAAACCATAATCAATTATAATGTCTACTATATAAATACATATGTTCATTCTAAAAATACAAAGAGGTGGGGAAAGTGGTAAAACCGATTTCGGTTGGTTTGTTAGGATTAGGAACAGTCGGCAGTGGAGTTGTGAAAATTATTGAGAATCATCAAGACAAATTAAGCCATCAAGTCGGCTGTCCTGTGAAAATAAAAAAAGTTCTTGTAAGAGATTTATATAAGGAACGCGGTGTGAAAATCGATGCTCATTTATTGACGACAGATGTGAATGAAGTGATTAATGATCCGGAAATCGATGTCGTTATTGAAGTGATGGGGGGGATTGAAGAAACAAGACGTCATCTTTTAAATGCGTTAAGAAATGGCAAACATGTCGTTACGGCAAACAAAGATTTAATGGCATTATATGGTTCAGAACTTTTAACGGTTGCATCAGAGAATCACTGTGATTTGTTTTATGAGGCGAGCGTAGCGGGCGGTATTCCGATTTTGCGGAGCCTTGTTGATGGATTAGCTTCAGACCGGATTACGAAAATGATGGGAATTGTTAATGGAACAACGAATTTTATTTTAACGAAAATGTGCAAATATGGAGCACCTTATGAAGAAGTGTTGGCTGAAGCGCAGGCGCTCGGCTATGCGGAAGCGGATCCAACATCTGACGTAGAAGGATTAGATGCAGCGAGGAAAATGGCGATTTTAGCGCGATTAGGGTTTTCGATGAACATTGATTTAGATGATGTACAAGTAAAAGGGATTACGGAAATTACGGAGGAAGATCTCAATTATAGCAAACGTCTCGGTTATACGATGAAACTGATTGGTATTGCTCATCGCGACGGGGACAAAGTCGAAGTAAGCGTCCAACCAACGTTGCTGCCTGATTCACACCCGCTTGCATCGGTTAATGATGAATTTAATGCTGTTTATGTCTACGGGGAAGCGGTTGGTGAAACGATGTTTTACGGGCCAGGAGCAGGAAGTCTTCCAACAGCGACAGCGGTTGTATCCGATTTAGTAGCAGTCATGAAAAACATGAGATTAGGGGTTAATGGCAGAAATGCTGTTGCTCCTCAGTATGCTAAACGATTGAAGTCGCCTTGCGAAATTTTTTCTAAATATTTCTTGCGTATCCATGTAAAAGATCAAGTTGGGGCATTTGCGAAAATTACAGCGGTTTTTGCAGAGCACGGAGTCAGCTTTGAGAAGATTTTGCAGCTTCCTTTAAAAAACAGCGAGCTTGCTGAGATTGTTGTTGTTACACATAAGGCATCGCTTCAGGATTATGAGGAAATTTTCCAAAAGCTTCGCGACTTAGAAGTTGTTCAGGAAGTGAAAAGTTCGTATCGTGTTGAAGGAGACGGGCAGCTATGATGTGGAAAGGGCTTTTGCATCAATATCGTGACTATTTACCGGTTACAGAGAAAACACCAATGATTTCGTTGAATGAAGGCAATACCCCTCTGATTCGCTTAGAAAGTTTGTCGAAAAGATTTGAGATTGATTTCTATGTAAAAGTAGAGGGGGCTAATCCGACAGGCTCTTTTAAGGACCGTGGCATGGTGATGGCGGTCGCTAAAGCGAAAGAGGAAGGAAGCAGCACCATTATTTGTGCTTCGACAGGCAATACGTCAGCAGCCGCTGCTGCGTATGCGGCGCGTGCCGGCTTGCGCTGTATGGTTGTCATTCCTGACGGAAAAATTGCGATGGGCAAGTTGGCTCAGGCAGTGATGTATGGAGCGCAGATTTTTGCGATTCAAGGGAATTTTGATGAAGCACTAAAAATGGTACGCCGCCTTAGTGAGGTTGCCCCGATTACATTAGTCAACTCCGTGAATCCATATCGAATCGAAGGACAAAAAACTGCCGCTTTTGAAATTTGTGACCAACTTGGCAAAGCACCGGATATTCTTGCGATTCCGGTCGGCAATGCCGGAAATATTACTGCTTATTGGAAAGGATTTAAAGAATATAATGAAAAACATCAAACCGGACTGCCGCAAATGCGCGGTTTCGAAGCGGAAGGGGCTGCGGCGATTGTTCGCAATCAAGTCATTGAGAATCCAGAAACAATTGCCACAGCGATTCGTATCGGAAATCCAGCAAGCTGGGATAAGGCCGTACAGGCAGCAAACGAGTCAAACGGAAAGATTGATGAGGTGTCAGATGGGGAAATATTAGAGGCCTATAAGCTTCTTGCTAGAAAAGAAGGGGTATTTGCTGAGCCGGCTTCATGCGCTTCCATTGCCGGTGTATTAAAACAATTGAAATCAGGTGAAATTACGAAAGGAAGTACGGTTGTTGCTGTATTAACGGGAAACGGTTTGAAAGACCCGAATATAGCCATGGACGCAGCTGATATAAAACCGCTTGTTCTTCCAAATGATGAACAAATTCTTTTTCAACATATTCAAGGAGTTGTTCATCAATGAAGGAAGATGAAATGTTAAAGATTGTTGTTCCTGCCAGCACAGCCAACCTTGGTCCCGGATTTGATTCAATCGGCTTGGCCGTGTCTCGCTATTTAACATTGGAAGTTATGTTAAGCAATCAATGGACATTTGTTCCCTGCTCTCCGGAAGTAGAAAATATTCCAACGGGTGAAGACAATCTCATTTTTCAAGTCGCGGACCACTTGGCAAAGAAGTATGGAAAAATTCTTCCCAGCTGCTTAGTGAATGTATATAGCGATATTCCGTTTACGCGTGGACTTGGAAGCAGTGCCGCGGCCATCATTGCCGGCATTGAATTGGCAAATGAGCTGGCCGGTCTTTCGCTTACAATGGAGGAAAAAGCGCGTTTTGCCAGCTGTTTTGAAGGACATCCTGACAATGTAGGAGCCTCTTTATACGGTGGGCTCGTCATTGGCAGTCATAGGAGAGATGAGACAAATATTGTGCATGTTAACAATCTTGATTTTGATCTCGTTGCTGTGATTCCGCGTTATGAATTAAAAACAGCAGAGGCAAGAAGTGTTCTCCCCGATTATTTTTCACGATATGATGCTGTTGAAGCAAGCTCGGTAAGCAATGTATTAGTGGCTGCATTACTGACAGGAAACTGGAGTTTAGCTGGGAAAATGATGGATTGTGATGTATTCCATCAACCATATCGCAAGGCCATCATTCCAGAATTGCAGACTGTACAAAATGTTGCGAAAAAGTATGGAGCATTCGGTGCCGCCTTGAGCGGTGCAGGGCCAACGGTGCTTTGCTTTGCTGAACCTGGAAAAGGAAAAGAAATACACAAACATCTTTCTCGTCATTTTCAAGATTGCTCGGTTGAATTATTATCCGTGGAGCGAAACGGAAGCCAAGTTTATAAGATGGCGCTAGAAAAATAGGAGCAGGCTCTTAAAGAAGAGCTGCTCCTATTTTGTTTCGGCGTTCAGAGATTAAAACACTTGTTCTACTTCGACAACGCCAGGCACTTCTTCTAAAAGTGCACGTTCGATACCAGCTTTTAATGTAATGGTTGAACTTGGGCAGCTGCCGCATGCACCAAGCAAGCGCAATTTTACTACGCCGTCTTCCACATCGACTAATTCGCAGTCACCGCCATCGCGGAGTAAAAATGGACGAAGTTTATCTAAAACTTCTTGTACTTGTTGTTTAATATCTTGATCAGACATTCTTATCGACTCCTTTCTTTAACTTTATTATAATCAGGATAAAGAAAAAAATCTATTGACATAGTTTATATGATTTCATTTTTCAGCGCTGAGAGGAATGGTGACAAAACATGATATTCAAACCTGTAGAAATATGTGTATATGGCGCAGAAGTAGTATGCCCTTCCTGTGTCAATTTACCCTCTTCTAAAGAGACATATGAATGGTTAGAAGCGGCCATTAAGCGCAAGTATCCCAATCAACCGTTTTCTATTTCTTATATTGACATTTTTAATCCGCCAAATGATGCAGAAAAGAAAGCGTTTGCGGCAAGAGTGATTGAGGAAGATTTATTTTATCCTGTTGTATTAGTGGAAGGAACCATTGTCGGCGAAGGAAATCCAAAGTTAAAAGATGTGTATGCAGAAATGGAGAAATACGGTTATAAAGCCCAGTGATGAAAAAGAGGCTGACCCGAAAACAAAGTGTCAACCTCCGCAACACAATGGTACGTAGAACAGGCGAAATATCCTACATATTGTGGAATGCGAGTGAAGTCAGACACTTATGGGGCAGCCCCTTTTTCGCTAAGTTCTGCCTTGAATGTGTCAACAGTTTGAATGAGCAGCTTTGCAACTATACACAGAAGAACAATGTTTTACCGTGTTCAGCGTTCGCGACTGCTTTTCTCAATGACCGTTATGGTATTTATACATCCAAAGCACACCTGACTTGAGCAGGCGTGGTACTCTTCCGATTAAAGGACGATCAGCGACAAGTCCGAAGCCATGTTTTTTTCCAAGAGAGCCGAGTATCCCTTTTAATTTAATTGGTGGAAACTCACTAGGCGGTTCTTCGCCTCTCCAACGCTTCTGCAGTACTTGAACGATTTGTTCCGCTTGTCCCTCAGCGAGTTGAGCGCTTGGAGCATGCGGTAAGCTCGCACAGTCGCCAACAACATATACATTTTCATAGCCTGGGATATTATGTTGATTTGTTAGCACAACACGGCCTTGCCCATCTTTTTCGACATCCAGTTCGCGCACAACTTTATTTGGCTGAACGCCCGCTGTCCAAACAATCGCGTCACAATGAATCGGTTCATCATGGTTATACAGCACATTTTCTTCAACTTTTGTAATGTTAGATTGACGAACAATTTCAACACCGTGAGAATGGAACCAGTTTTCTACATAGTTGCTGAGCCGCTCTGGGAACATGGATAAAATTCGTTGTCCACGGTCGAATAGCTTAATGTGTAGATCCGGTCGACTTTCAACTAATTCACTTGCGAGCTCTACACCGCTTAAACCTGCACCGACAACTCCAACGATTGAACCGGGCGGTAAATTATTTAATTTTTGATAAGTTGCCCTTGATTTATCAATCGATTGAATGCTGTGCGTAAACTCTTCGGCGCCGGGAACATTATGATACTTGTCTTCACATCCTAAGCCGATCACAAGTTCGTCATAATGAATGACCGTTTCGTCGCTTAAAATAACACTTTTATTTTCTAAATCAATTTTTACTACTTCACCAAAGACATGTGTCAAGCGAGGATGTTCAGGAAATGGAACGCGAATGTGATGGTCGCTAATTGTTCCAGCTGCAAGTGCATAATATTCCGTTTTTAAACAATGATAAGGTACACGGTCAACAAGTGTGATGTGAACGTTCTCAGGTACGTTGTTTGGCAGAAGGCGGAGCAAAATTCTCATGTTTCCGTACCCCCCGCCGAGCAGAACGAGGTTTCTCATGGCAGGATTCCCCTTTTTTCTTCTTTTCATCAAGCAGTATATCCAAAAAAACGTGTACAAAATGACACTAAAAGTATAGCTAAATTGTGACAAAATAACAACAATTTTTCGAAAAATGATAACACAAATCTCTAATTGTGTCGAAAAAACATAAAAATTGACGTTTTAAACAGAAATGGATACGATGATAAACAGTAGTGAGGTGAGCAAACAAAATGATTAAGCCGATGATTGAATTTTGTATTAGCAATTTAGCCAACGGGGCTCAGAAGGCTTTAGAAATATTAGAAAAAGACCCGAATTTAGATATCCTTGAATATGGATGTTTAGGGTATTGCGGAAAATGTGCACAGACATTATATGCGATGGTGAATGGGGAGATTGTTACTGGGGAAACTCCTGATGATTTAGTGAAAAATATTTATAAATATTTAGATGAAAATCCGATGTTTTAGCTAAAAAACGAGGCTGACCGTAAAGTAAAGTGTCAACCCCCGCAACCAAAATATATAGTATCCAACACTCGATAAGAACACGGTATATGATGGATTGGGTGTGAGGTCAGACACTTATGGGTCAGCCCCTGTTTTGTACAAGCTTCTGTTGTTCACGAATTTCCTGCCAACGTTCATATGCCATTTCAGCAATTCTTCTTTCAATTGTTTCTTTCCTTTTAGCGATTACTTTAGAAAAGTACAAAATAGCTTCTTTATCATTGCCAAGTCTTCTGTTCAGTTCACCAATTAAGTAAAGAAGACGAACTTCCGACATATGCGTATAGATAAAGTCCTCTTCGCTATAGGAAGAGATATATTCCTGCAATGCCAGTCTCATAAAGCGTTCTTCTTGGTCTATGATTTGATATGTGCGGTATAACCAAGCCAGACGCATATACAATCCTGCCATCGCAATATGTTTTTCGCGTTTTAGTGTAGCTGAATAAATACCAAGCTTATATGTGTTAACGGCTTCTTGAAATGTGCGTTGACCACCGTAATCAAAGCCGGACCATGGCTCACATATTTTCTTTTGAATTGTTTCAAGAGTAGAAGGTGGAAAATACGTAGAAAATTCTTCTGTTGCTGAAAATCCGCAATGAGGGCAGACACTAACATAATAAAACAAAGGGTTCAGTTCTTCGGGATGATAATAAGAACAAAAGTCGGTATCATGCTGAATAGCTCGGATAAAGCGAGAGCGAATTTTTTTTGTTGTATAAACGTTTTTACAGACTAAGCATTTTATCTTTCGGTCATAGAGTGGTTCTAAATGTTTCATTGTAACTCCTTCCTCTCGCTAATAAGAATAACATCCTATATTGTATACCACGATTATAACGTCAAATGTGTGATGATAGAACTATATTATATAGATTTGTTCGTATATTCCTATCTATTTTCCTAAGAAAAAAGGGCTGACCCGAAAGCAAAGTGTCAGACCCCACAACCACCATATAGTAAATAACGTGAGAACACGATATATGATGGATTTCGTGTGAGGTCAGTACTTATGGGTCAGCCCCTTTTAGATGTATGTGAAAAAACGGGGGATATTTTCATTGTTTCCTAATCTTCTACACTTTATACTTAACTTAAAAAATGATTCATCTAGGAGGAAAAAATGCGGAGCTTTTCATTCACAAAAATGCATGGATTAGGCAATAGCTATATATATGTGAATTTATTTGAAGAGAATATCCCAGAGAAAATGCTGTCAGAGTTAGCTGTTCGAGTTTCTAACGTTAACACCGGAATTGGCGCTGATGGAATGATTTTAATTTGTCCATCAGAAGTAGCCCCTGTGAAAATGCGCATTTTCAATAGTGATGGCTCAGAAGGAAAAAATTGCGGCAACGGGTTACGCTGCGTGGCGAAGTATGCGTACGAGCATCAATTAGTGAAAGAAACATCGTTTTTTATTGAAACATTGTCAGGACTTGTAAAAGCAGAAGTGTTTGTCGAAAACGATGTAGTGACAAAAGTAACAATTGATATGGGACGTCCACGTTTGAAGCGGAGCGAAATTCCAATGGTTGGGGAAGAAGCCGAACAAGTTGTCGCGGAGCCAATACAATTTCGTGAAGAATGGTATGAAATGACAGGCGTTTCTATGGGGAATCCGCACGCTGTATTTTACGTCGATGATATTGAGCAAGCTCCGGTGACGACGCTTGGACCAATTGTCGAAAAAGACACTCGCTTCCCGGAAGGTATTAATGTTGAATTTGTTGAGGTCGTCAATGATCATGAGCTTCATTTTCGCGTTTGGGAGCGCGGCTCTGGCGTTACACAGGCGTGTGGAACAGGAGCGTGTGCGGCAGTAGTCGCGTCAGTGCTAAACGGAAAGACAGCGAGAAATAAAGAGACGGTCGTTCATCTTGCTGGCGGTGATTTATATATTACATGGACAGATGAAGGAAATGTATTAATGACAGGGCCAGCGGAAACTATTTGTACAGGAGTTTATTATTATTAAACATAATATTTGAGCAGATTAGCTTGAAAAAGATATACTAACAACAAGGAGATAAAGGAGGGAAAATTGTGAGTGAAATTATTACTCTTACGGAAGTAGCAGCTTTACAAATTAAAGATATGATGAAAGAAAATGAGGAAGAAGGTGCATATCTCCGCGTTGGTGTAAAAGGCGGTGGTTGCAGCGGCTTAACATATGGCATGGGCTTTGAGCATGAACGTAACGAGGATGATCATGAATTCGAACAACATGGTATTAAAATTTTAATTGATAAAGAAAGTGCACCGATTTTAAAAGGAACGGTTATTGATTATAAGCAATCATTAATGGGCGGGGGGTTCACGATCAATAATCCGAACGCCATCGCTTCCTGCGGCTGCGGTTCATCGTTCAGAACAGCGACAAATGCAGGTACGCCGGAGGAGTGTTAAACGCGATCTATCAACGTTTTTAGAGGCGGGATATTATTTCGTTCAATCTATTGCAAACATAAACGGATAGCCTCGACGGGGTTGATAATCACGCTAGAGAATCCGCGTGTACGAGCATATGAACGACCGTAAAATGAGTGGGAATAGGATTGTGAATAACGGCCTTCTTACCGATGAAACATCGAATTTCGTCGGTAAGGAGGTTTTTTATTTGGCTTTAAAGCGAAAGAAAGCGGGCAATACCCGAAATTGACGCTAGGCCAAGCTCTCGATTTGGTAATCACTCGGAAACGAGTAGAGGGACTACGTAAACGATCATTACGTTTAAATAACGGGCTTGCTTTCGGACAGGCTCAACCATCACATTGAGTTTGCCGCCATGTACAACGCGTTTAGGGATTCGATTCAGAAGGGGGAAATAACCGTACTTATTTGTATATGGGTTCAAAAAGGGAGCCGAATATTAGACTCCCTGTTTGAATATCCATTTATTATTTACCGATAAACATTTGTGTCCAGTGGTTTCCAGCTTGCTCAAAACCTACTCCAATGTGAGTAAACTGTTGATTCAAAATGTTTGCTCTGTGACCAGGGCTATTCATCCAAGCTGTAACAACCTCTTGTGGAGTACGTTGACCTTGAGCAATGTTTTCACCCGCTGTTTTGTAAGTAACACCAAAGTCCCTCATCATATCAAAAGGAGAACCATACGTCGGACTTGTATGTGAGAAATAATGGTTTTGTTGCATATCCTGTGATTTCTTCTGAGCTACAGCACTTAGTTGAGCATCCGCTTTTAAAGCGGGGAGACCTGCTCGAGCTCTTTCTTTGTTCGTTAATTCAATTACTTGTTGGGCATATTGACTGATCCCTGTGGGAACCTGAGCCTGTTGTTGCTGAGTTGGTGTCTGTTGTTTAGGTTGAGTTTGTTGCTGTTGTGTTGGCGTTTGTGTTTGATTTGGTGGTAGTGCATATTGTCTTCTTTGCTGATTCAATTCTTGCTGAAGCCTTGCTTGCAACTCAGCTGCTTGTTTAGGGTCCACCTGAACAAATTGGTACTTTGCATCTTGGATTAATATCGCTCTTGTATGAGGATATTTGTTACTTGGTATTGATGTATAACAAGCTGAAATATTCATGTTTTCATTATCATCATTGTCATTACGGTTTGTATCCATTGTGTTACACGCTGTAAGTCCCATTACTAGGGCAGAAGCTACGAGAAAGCCAGTTATTTTCTTTATCAATTGTAACGCCTCCTAAGGTATTATTTTTACATCCTTAGTTTTTATATCTTTGAAGGAAAGTAAAGATGGGAATACCTGTGATAAATGGAAGGTACGGAGAATAAAAGTGGGTTACTTATGGGCAAAATACGGAGTCAAATGAGATTCAGTGGTTTATGGTGAAAAAACTAACGGGCTTGCCTTAAGGTAGAACTGCGGCTTTTTCTATTTTCCTCTATATGTACATAGCTTCGGCTTTGGGTATTATTGAATGAGGTAAGTTAGAACGTTTAAAACAATCCTTAAAGCGAAAAATAACCCCACACAAGCGGGTTAAAACGTTGATATTATTGTATTTCAATCTCCAGTAAACATAGCGCGGGGTTCGCGATTAATAATTCGAACGCCATCGCTTCCTGCAGCTGCGGTTCATCGTTTAGAACAGCGACGATGCAGGTACGCCGGAGGAATGGTAAGAATAAAAAAACGAGTTGGGCACCACCAACTCGTTTTCTAATATGAGAGATCGTTGTTCCGCTTTTCTTGGTTGTCTAGCTCTGGCGGCTATCCCCTTCCGACGCTTCGGCTCCGCTGTGGCGGCAACAGCCTCCTCGCGGATCCTCCAGAGCGTGTCGGGGATAAGCAAGCAGCCTCCGCTTTTCTTGTTGTCTAGCTTCAGCGCCTAGCTCTCTGTGCCAAATAACCTTCCCCCTCGAAGTGACAAGCACTTCTGCGGGTGAAGAACATTTGGCTTCGAGAGCTAACCGCGGCGCCTCCGCTTTTCTTATTAGAACATGGATGTTGAATGCAACGGTTGTACTTTTGCGTTTGGATCGATGTATGCTTTCGCGTTGTTAACTGCTATCGGTGCTTCTCCAAAACCGCAAGCAATTAATTTTACTTTTCCTTCATATGTGCAAATGTCTCCAGCGGCATAGATGCCCAGAATGTTCGTTTCCATTTTCGAGTTGACTTTAATCGAGTTCTTTTCGATTTCTAATCCCCATTCTTTAATTGGTCCGAGAGAAGAAATAAAGCCGTAGTTTACAATGACTGCATCAACATCAATTGTTTCTTTTGTTCCCGCTTTTACTTCTTCCAATACGACTTGTTTAATGCTGTTTTCATCGCCAATTAATTCTACAGGCACAAATGGAGTTTTTACTTCTACTTTTGATTTCATTAAGTTTTCAACGCTGTGTTCATGAGCACGGAATTTATCGCGACGATGAACGATGGTTACTTTTTCTGCAATCGGTTCAAGCATTAATGCCCAGTCTACCGCAGAGTCTCCACCGCCGCAAACAAGCACTTTTTTGCCGGCAAATTTATTTAAATCATCGATAAAGTAATGAAGATTTTTTCCTTCGTATTGCATCGCGTTTTCAAGCTCTAAGCGGCGTGGTTGGAAAGCACCGTTTCCAGCGGTAATAATCACTGTTTTTGAATAGTGAATTTCTTTGTTCGTAGTAAGCTTGAATGTACCATCTTCGAGTTTCTCAAGCTTTTCCACAGACTGTTCTAAGCAAACAGTAGGATTGAATTTGGCCATTTGCTCTTTTAGGTTATCAATTAACTCTTGAGCGCGGATTTTTGGGAATCCAGCAACGTCATATATGTATTTTTCCGGATAAAGCGCAGAAAGTTGTCCGCCTAGCTGTGGAAGACTTTCAATGATTTTCACGCTCGCTTGACGCATACCGCCATAAAAAGCAGCAAATAACCCCGTTGGACCGCCACCGATAATGGTGATATCGTATACTTTTTGATCTTCTTTCACAACAATTCCCCCTAAATATCAATTGTCTGATGAGCCAGCATGGTTATAAAGCTATATCATCATTTTTGCTTTCTCATCACTCAATTCATGCACGATAGTTAGCACATATTCATTTTATCATATTCAACTAACGCTTTGAACAGGCTTATATTTGAGGTTTTAAAACAGGCGGTGGAGCAAAGAAAAAACAAGGGGAAAAAACATAAAAATCACTTGAAAATTGTCAGGAAAACGAATAATATGATTTAGTGGAGAGATTGTTAAGATTTTGTGACAACATTTTTACAAATGTATAATTTTTTTGTGTAGTACATCGTGAATTAATTCACAAACTTTTTTCGATAAAATTTTTTACGAAGCGGTACAATATAGCTAATTAAAGCTGCAAAAAACTAAAAAGGGTGGAAGTGATTCGGTTGAAAAAGCCAAATGTTGTTATTTTAGGTGCTGGTTATGGTGGTTTAATGACAACAGTACGCCTGCAAAAAATGGTAGGCGTCAATGAAGCGAACATTACGCTCGTAAACAAAAACGACTATCACTATGAATCAACATGGTTACATGAAGCATCTGCTGGTACATTGCATCATGATCGCGTTCGCTATCCGATTGCCGATGTAATTGATCGCAGCAAAGTAAACTTTGTTAAAGACACAGTAGTAAAAGTTGTTCCAGAGGAAAATCGCGTTATTTTAGAAAACGGTGAATTAACTTACGATTACTTAGTTGTGGCACTTGGATTTGAGTCAGAAACATTCGGTATTAAAGGCTTAAAAGAATATGCTTTCTCAATCGCAAACGTAAATGCAGCACGTCAAATTCGCGAGCACATTGAGTATCAATTTGCGACTTATAACACAGAAGAAGAAAAACGTGATGAGCGTTTAACAATCGTTGTTGGTGGTGCAGGCTTCACTGGTATCGAATTCCTTGGAGAATTAGTGAACCGTGTTCCAGAGCTTTGCCGTGAGTATGATGTTGACCCGCATAAAGTGCGCATTATTTGCGTTGAAGCCGCTCCAACTGCTCTTCCTGGCTTTGACCCAGAGCTAGTGGAGTATGCGGTGAACTTATTAGAGCGCAAAGGTGTCGAATTCAAAATTGGAACAGCGATTAAAGAGTGTACTCCAGAAGGCATCATCGTTGCTAAAGGCGATGAAGTAGAAGAAATTAAAGCTGGTACTGTTGTTTGGGCAGCAGGTGTGCGCGGCAGCCATGTGATTGATGAATCAGGATTTGAAGCAATGCGCGGACGCGTAAAAGTGGACCCATTCTTACGTGCGCCAGGCTATGAGAATGTATTTATTGTTGGTGACTGTTCATTAATCATTAACGAAGAAACGAACCGTCCATACCCACCAACTGCACAAATTGCAATGCAACAAGGTGAAGTTTGTGCGAAGAACCTTGCTGTTCTTATCCGCCAGCAAGGTGAGTTACAACCATTTAAGCCGGATATTAAAGGTACGGTTTGCTCTCTTGGTCATGATGATGCAATCGGTGTTGTATTCGGTAAGAAAGTATGGGGCTCAAAAGCGAGCTTCATGAAGAAAATGGTTGACAACCGCGCGTTATACTTAATCGGTGGTCCGTCATTAGTGATGAAAAAAGGTAAATTCAATTTCCTTTAATAATAATGAATAAAACAAAAGGCAAAAGCAGGAGATGATTCCTCCTGCTTTTGCCTTTTTTGTTTTACAATAGAAAGAAAAAGAGGAATCGGATGATTAATATGAACGAGAAATGGGGCAAAATATAGTTAGCTGTTGCAGAAATGGTTGTCAAAATTCGATGTTAACACCTTATTACCAAATAAATCTTGAAAATAAGTTCAGATATACAAAACACACTTTTGTTTTAAAAATTCGAAAAATTACAAAAGATAAAGAAATTGGGAGTATATCATCAATGTATCCGTTTACATTGGTGTAAACAGCTTAATTTCTCTCTTTCCTTTTTGCTAAAAATTTTGTTATATTATCAGAAAATTAAGAAAATAACGAAGGGATGGATGAAAAATGACACAAACCAATCAAACAGTATGTCCTTATTGTTCAGGAAACGGATATGTACAGTTAATTTTAGGTGGTTCTGAAACTTGTTACAGTTGCTCTGGAAAAGGTACTGCTGTTAAAGATAAACAATAGCATTGTAATTCATTGACTCCCTTTTCACGATTCAGTACACTTAAGAATGATGTACTGGAGGTGATTAGGGATGGAAATGAGTATACCCGTTTTAGTTATATCGATGTTGTTATTTTTTGTACTGTTTTTCGGCATTGGCTTTTTGTTGAATATGTTGCTTCGAATGTCGTGGATTATGGCAATATTAAGTCCAATCGTATTTATATTTATCATTGATGATGTAAAGTTTATTCAATATTTTACTGATCCCGTTACTTCTTTCGGTGCCTTGAAAGAACGGATTTTATCTTTGGCTCCTGCTGATATTATGATTTTAAGCAGCGGTTTGTTTGGAGCAATATGCGCCGGTATTGCCATTCGTGCTTTACGAGCTAAAGGATATCAGATGTTTTAAAGGGCTGTCCCATCAGTGTCTGACCTCCCAGGTAACTTACAATATATAGTGTTTTTATCTATTGTTATGTCCTATTATGATGATGGTGAGGTCTGACACTTGTTTGGTCAGCCTCTTTTTTTATGAAGGAACAATGTTTGTCTTTCTTGCTCCTCTTAATATGTATATTTCTTTTTTATTTTGGAAATAAATACAACTGTGAGAGGAGTGAGAAGATGAATAGATTCAAGAAAGCTGTAAGACGAATAACAATATCTATTTTATTTCTTTTTGCACTATTAACTACCTTTCAATCTATTTCTGGGGTAGAGGCAAAAATACTTTCTAATTGGTTTTATAGTTATCATTTCTTTGGTGACAATAATAATGATAATAATAATAATGATAATATGGAAAAACGCATATCGTTAGACTATAAAGAGTTACAACGACAAAAGCGCATACAAACACAAATTTCATCCAAACAAACTTTTAATGGCTCTATTCGTCTTGAAGAGGCGTTTGATTGGTCAAAATACCCGGCAAAAACGGTCATTGCAACCGGTTATACAGCAGGAGTTGAATCTACTGGAAAAACACCAGACCATCCTCAATACGGAATTACGTATTCAGGAGTAAAAGTAAAAAGAGATTTATATTCAACCATTGCGGCCGATTTAAATGTGTTCCCGGTTGGGACAATCTTGTTTATTCCTGGTTATGGATATGGGGTTGTTGCTGACACGGGAAGTGCGATCAAAGGGAACCGAATTGACTTATATTACGATACTGTGGAAGACGTATATAAATATTGGGGTAAAAAGACGGTTGATGTATATGTGGTAAAAAAAGGTGATGGAACGCTTTCAGAGCAAGAGTTAGTAAAGCTAAATGAAAATGAGACGATGCAAGTATTTCGTCAACAATATTTAAAAGCTAAAAGCTGAGATAGGGACTGACTTATAAGTGTCTGACCTCACGCACAATACACAGTATCAGAACTATATATTGTAGTTGTGGGTCTGACACTTTCCTTTTAGGTCAAGTCCCTATTTTAATTCTCCAAAAGTGCATCCTTTTCATCGTATAATGGAAAAACGTTAGGATGTAAAATAGCTGCTAGCTTTTTTAGTCCGAGCAATAGGCGAGGTGAGGGGCGGCAATATAATGCTTCTTCAAGAACATAAATTCGGTCTTCTTTGACTGCTTCTATCTCGCACCATTGCGGCCTTTTACGTACGATGTCTGGATGGATTTTATCCGTTCGTACGCCTACCCATGCAAGACAAATATGTTCCGGATTTCGCGCTTTTACTTCCTTCCAGTCGGTTTGCACATTGGCTTGCTCCAAATCAGCAAAAATATTTACCCCTCCAGCAAGCAAACTAATTTCTGTTAACCAGTTCTTTTTTCCTGGAGTAAAAACAGGTTTGGGCCACCATTCCCAATAAAGTCGTGCTTTTTGCTCAATTTTATTCGATAACTGTTTGTACTCGTCAATAAAAGTATAAAACTTTTGAATGATTGTTTGGGCTTTATCCTTTACATGTAAAGCATTTCCTAATGTGAGTAAATCATTTGCAATTTCGTCCAAAGAATTAGGATTTGAAACGAGATGAGGAATGTTTCTTTTTTTTAATTGTGCCACATTTTTTTCCATCCCTGGAACACTAAGAGAGGCAAGCACAATATCAGGATTTAATTGTTCGACCAAATCCATGTTAACGTCTAAATCAGGACCAACACGAGGTAGGTGCTGAATGGTTAGTGGCCAATCAGAAAAATCATCAACCGCGACTAAATGTTCCGTCATTCCTAAATACTCAAGAAGTTCTGTATTGCTCGGACAAATCGAAATAATCCGCATTGTATCCTCCTCGGTTTTTTATAAGAAGTTTCAACTTATGTACTGTATTCTACATGTTCTGTTTTATTTCCTTGTTTGTTATGATGGGAAAAAGGGGGAGATTTCTTTGGAGAATTACCCGCTTGAGTACTATGAATTTTTTATCAAGTTTAACGAAGGAGATTATTACACTTGCCATGATTTGCTTGAAGAAATTTGGATGACTGATAAAGAAAATTATTTTTTAAAAGGAATGCTGCAAATGACGGTCGCTCTTTATCACTACAGCTACGGCAATGTGAAAGGGGCCAGAATGATGATGGAAGCAGCTAGACAGTATATTCAAAAATATCGGCCGTTTTATTGGGGAGTGAATCTTGAGGAAGTAAATGAATTTATCGAGCGCTGTCTTGCAGTTATACCAAGTGAGATTGACCGTGTTTCATTTGATAAGGCTAATCAGCTTCCTAAGCTGCCGATGCTGCTATTATATTTACAAGATGATATTTAGATAATCGAAATATTTTTAATTTTAATATATAATAAGCGTGAAGAGATGGAGGTGTTTTTTATGTTTACAGTATTAAATCATCTTGATCTAAATTATTTACATGAAGCGTTAGTCATTGGATTATTTGAAAAGAATAAGCAACTGGATGGATTGGCAAGAGAAATGAACGAGCTGCTTGATGGACAGCTCATGACTTTGTTAAAGGAAGGGGACATATCCGCAAAGAAAAAAGCGGTTACAAAAGTACATACGCTTGGGAAAATAAATGTAAAGCGGCTTTATTTTGTCGGCTTGGGAAAAGAAGAGGATCTCACATTTGAAGTGTTAAGAGAAGCGTTTGGGAAGTTGTTTAAAACGGTGAAAGAAGCAAAATTAACAAAGGTAGCGATTGCACTTGATACGTTCACGAGCGATCAGATTGACTATAATGAAGCAGCACATGCTCTTGCCGAAGCGCTACCGCTTGCAACCTATCAGTTTGCAGGCTATAAACAAAAATCAAATGAGCCGGAAAAACGAATTGAGAAGGTCGTCGTTTATACACAAGGTGATCAGGAAGAAGTTCAAGCTAGTTTAACAGTCGGCTATGTATATGGAAATGCGACGAATTCTGCACGCACATTAGTGAACTTGCCAGGCAACATGTTAACAGCTGCTGATTTAGCCAATTATGCAGTAAAGCTCGCGAAGAAGTACGATTTTGAATATGAAGTGCTTGAAAAAGAAGATATGGAAAAGCTCGGCATGGGTGCGTTTCTTGCGGTTAATAAAGGATCTACGGAGCCGCCGAAAATGATTGTTTTAAAATATCAAGGAAAAGAAACTTGGGAAAATGTTATCGGTTTAGTTGGTAAAGGGGTCACATTTGATACAGGCGGTTATTCGCTGAAACCGCGAGAGAGCATGGTTGACATGAAAACGGATATGGCAGGGGCTGCAGCTGTCCTTGGAGCAATGGAAATCATCGGTGAGCTTCGTCCTGAACAAAATGTTGTTGCCGTCATTCCTGCAACAGACAATATGATAAGTGGTCATGCATTCAAGCCGGATGATGTGATCACGTCAATGAGCGGCAAAACGATTGAAGTCAAAAATACAGATGCTGAAGGAAGACTGATTTTAGCTGATGCGATTACTTATGCAAAGCATCATGGAGCGAATTACATTATCGATGTGGCTACGTTAACAGGTGGTGTGATTATCGCGTTAGGAAATCACACGACTGGAGCAATGACAAATAATGAGCAATTGTTTGAACAATTATTGGAAGCTTCAGCAGAGACGGGAGAATTTATTTGGCGCTTGCCAATTACAGAGAAAGATAAAGAACGCGTTCGCAACAGTAAAATTGCTGATCTTAATAACTCTCCAGGACGTGAGGGGCATGCGATTATGGGCGGCGCTTTCTTAGGCGAGTTTGCCGAAGATACACCTTGGGTTCACCTTGATATTGCCGGTACATCAGTGACATCAAGCGCGCATGATCTTGGACCAGCTGGTGCGACAGGAGTGATGGTGCGTACGCTTGCGACATTTGTTGAGCGTTTTGAATAATTTGGTAGGGGAGGCTGTCCGTTTATTCGGATAGCCTTTTTTACAAACAATAAAATGAGATAGTAACAAAGTTTTTTGTGAAAAATAAAATAAGGTAGTAATAAAATTTTATGTTTAATAAATGTTAAGTTAATGTTAAGTTTTTGTAAATTTTAGCTAAAATAATTGTAAATTCGACATATCTTGATAAAATAGGACAGGTGGCTCTTTTTTCTATATATTTTATATAGTATAAATGGGGGTTTTCATATGATTTTTTCGCCAAAAAAAGACGTGTTTTTTGATTTATTATTTACTATTTCGGAAAATGTCAAAGAATCAGCACAGTATTTTGTTGAGTACAAAATTAACAACTTAAGTGATTTAAAAGAGTTTGCCCGCGTTATGAAGGAATATGAAAAGAAAGGCGACTCTTTTATTCATGAGTTAGTTGTTGCCCTTAACAAAACGTTTATCACACCGATTGAACGTGAAGATATTCACCAATTAGCAATGAAAATGGATGATGTGTTAGATGGTCTAGAACAGTGTGCAGCTCGTTTTGAAATGTTTTCTTTTACAGACATTGATGATCATATGGCGAAGTTTTTCAATAATATTTACCAAAGCACAATTGAAATCTCTGAAGCTTTAAAGCTTTTAGCGAACAAAAAACTGCTCGATATGAGAGCGCATGCGATTAAAATTAAAGATTATGAATCAAAATGCGATGAAATTTTACGTGCATCGATTAAAAACTTATTTGTAACGCAAAAAGATCCAATTAAACTCATTCAGTATAAAGAATTGTACGAAATGCTTGAGGAGATCGCTGACAGCTGTGAGGATGTTGCAAATACAATTGAAACGATTATTATGCGTAATGCGTAAGGGAGACTATAGAGAGTATGGATACAATCTTAACTCTGACCGTTTTAATTGTTATTTTTGCTTTAGCGTTTGATTTTATTAACGGATTTCATGATACAGCAAACGCGATTGCAACATCCGTTTCAACAAGAGCGCTAACACCTCGTCAAGCGATTATTTTGGCGGCTGTCATGAACTTTGCCGGTGCCTTAACATTTACAGGAGTGGCGAAGACAATTACAAAAGATATTGTTGATCCATTTGCGTTAGAGAACGGTCCTGTTGTGATTTTAGCCGCATTAACGGCAGCGATCGCCTGGAACTTGATTACGTGGTATTACGGAATTCCGAGCAGTTCTTCACACGCATTAATTGGTTCTATTGCCGGTGCAGCAATTTCGGCTGCCGGTTTCGGAATTTTAAACTATGAAGGATTTCTTAAAATTTTACAATCGCTTATTATTTCGCCGTTTCTAGCTTTAGCTGTCGGTTTTATTGTTATGAGTCTTTTCCGTATCCTGTTTAAAAATGCTAATTTAACAAGAACGACAAGAGGATTCCGCATGTTCCAAGTTGTAACAGCAGCGATGCAGGCATACACACATGGAACAAACGATGCGCAAAAAGCGATGGGAATTATTACAATGGCATTAATTGCAGCCAATTATCATTCAACGACAGATATTCCGGAATGGGTGCGCATTTCTGCAGCTCTTGCTATGGGGATTGGAACTTCCATCGGTGGATGGAAAATTATTAAAACAGTTGGCGGTAAAATTATGAAAATTCGCCCTGTTAATGGAGCTGCTGCGGACCTTTCATCTGCGATGATTATTTTTGCGGCAACTACTTTCCACTTGCCTGTAAGTACTACGCATGTTATTTCATCAGCTATTATGGGTGTTGGTGCAGCGCAGCGCGTGAAAGGTGTAAAATGGGGAGTAGCACGGCGTATTGTGTTGACATGGATTATTACATTGCCTATTTCTGCACTTATTGCAGGATTTGTTTATCAAGTCTTAAAACTATTTTTCTAACATATAAAAAGTGCATGTCGTTTACGACATGCACTTTTTATGTTAAGCGGTGCGGCGTGTATAAGAAGACGTTTTTTGCAATGAGAAATAAATGCGTGGTGCAATCATTCCAGCAACAACGGATAAAATAATGTCTTTTGGAAGCGGGGCAAGCATCCAACTCCAGACAAGAGAATAAGAAAATCCTTCTGGTGCTTGAGCCCAAAATTTAAATGCGAAATACATCCAGTTTGTACCGACGACATAGTTAATAACCATACCGATTAATGTGGCAGTGATAAAGCGAGCAATAGAAGGATTTCCGTCGCTTTTTTCAATGACAAGTCCTGTAACGTATGCGGCAAGAATAAAAGATAAAATAAAACCAAATGTCGGGCGGACAATCATGCCGAAACCGCCAGAAAATTGGGCGAATACTGGCGCACCGATTAAACCGACTAACATATAAACCGTCATTGCTAAAGTCCCTAGACGACGGCCTAAAAGAGCTCCTGCTAGCACGCAGAAAAATGTTTGAAGTGTAATTGGTACACCGCCGATAACTAAAAATGGTGCCCATGATGTAATATTTGCACCAATTGCCATTAACGCGACAAACATTCCGATTAAAGTAAGGTCAAGTGCACGGAATCTTGGTTGATGAGACATATGTTAACACCTCTGCTATATGTAGTTAACAAAATCGTACCGAATAACGTGAAATATGTCAATCTTATTTTTGAAAAGGTTAACAAAAAAGAAAGGCAGTCTCATAAAGGGTTATATACTTAAACGGCTGTAATTTTTTCATTGATTATAAGTATTACAGCTGAGATTTAACCCTTTGTTTTTGAGACAGCCTATTGAAAGTAAACTATCCGCTGCTTATGAGAGATTATATAAGCATGCCGGCAATGGCTCCACTCAACATAGAAGCCAATGCTCCAGCGATAAGTGATCTGAATCCTAATTGCGCAATATCTTGTCGACGATTCGGTGCTAAGCTTCCAAGTCCGCCTAAAAGAGCGGCCAGTGCTGAAATATTTGCGAATCCGCAAAGTGAAAAGCTGATAATCGCAACCGTTTTAGCAGAAAGATTCTCGATGTGCGGGGCGAATGAAGAATAGGCAACAAACTCATTTAATATAAGTTTTTGGCCAATAAATCCTCCTGCTGTAATGGCTTCAGACCAAGGAACACCGATGGCAAAAGCAAGGGGGGCGAACACATAACCAAGAATAAGTTCTAAAGATAAATTTTTTACACCAAACCAGCTGCCAATTTCCCCAAGAATGCCGTTTACTAAAGCAATTAAAGCAATAAATGCAAGAAGCATTGCCCCGATATTGAGAGCGAGCTGCAAGCCGAAGCTGGCACCTCTGGCCGCGGCATCAATGACATTCGAAGATTCATTATCCGCTTCCATCTTAATTTCCTCATCTGATTTTGTTTCTTCGGTTTCGGGAACAATAATTTTTGCCATAATTAACCCAGCCGGTGCTGACATAAAGCTAGCAGCCAACAAATATTCCAGCGGCACACCTAACAAGGAGTAGCCAACAAGAACAGAACCAGAGACAGAAGCAAGTCCACATGTCATCACGGAGAACAATTCCGACTGCGTCATTTTGGTGATATAAGGACGAACAACAAGCGGCGCTTCGATTTGTCCGAGAAAAATGTTTGCTGCAGCCGACACCGACTCGGCTTTGCGTATCCCTAAAAGCTTAGATAACCCTCCACCGATAATTTGAACAACCCATTGCATAATACCAAGATAATAAAGCACAGAAATAAGCGATGAAAAGAAAATGACAATAGATAATACGTGAATGGCAAATACGAATGTAATGCCGGATTCTTTCGTAAAAAAGCCGCCGAATAAAAAGTTAATTCCCTCATTTACGCAGCTGATAATGTTATTCACCTTAAATGTGAACCAATTTAATGCATTTTTTCCTGTTTCCCATTTTAATACAGCGACCGCAAAAATCAGTTGGATCGCCAAACCTCCTAATACGGGGCGTAATTTGATGGCTTTTCGATTCGTTGATAACAATAAGCCGATGGAAAAAATGATTATAATACCTAATATTCCCCAAATATAATTCATGTTTTCCCTCTCTCCTTGCTGCTTACATAAGTTTTTTGATAATTTTCGACAAACATCGTCAAAATCAATATTAAATAAAAAGTATCATTAATCAATCGCTCCTGACAATATCAATGATTACAGTTTTAATTTTTTTAATATAGTAAATATTGAGAAGTAACATGAGCGGATAAGCGCGATAGGTGGGTACATATTTTTTTAACGATTGCATAAACTATATTTGCTTAATTTATTACTAGGCTAGTGAGGAATGAGTATGGAACTCGATGAATATGCAAAAGAAATCATGAGGGCAAGCAAAAGCGGAGCAAATGAAGATATCATTCATGTCAGCAAAAATGATGATGGATACGACTTAAGAGATGCAGGGACTATCGGAAAAAAACAGTCGATTGATAAAAACGATAATGCCTAAAGTATAAAGAGGTTGTCTCATAAGGACCTAACCTTATGAGACAGCCTCTTTCGTCATAAAAATGTTTTCCAGCGCAAAGAGATGGCTAACTTACAGCATTCGATTTGCCCAGCCTTTGACGATAATGTTAGGCGGATGCCGTCAGGATTATAGTAAATATCGACTTTAGACTGAATACCAATTGACTCAATTAATTGTTTTACTTCTTTTGTATGGGATTCTTGCGCAGCGGACATTACTTTGAAGGCAAATTCCTTTGATTCAGCTAGCTTTTTCAAAATGAGGCTTGCATCCTTCATTAGTTTTTGCATAGCGATAATGGATTGATTAAATAATGTAGTGTCAATTGGCGGATATTGGCGATAAGACGTCAAAGAGAATGCTGGATAAGCATTGTAAAAAGGCTGTTGATATGGCATGGGGGGATATGCGCTATAAAAATACATAATCAACCATCCTTTCATTTACAAAATTTCCTCTATACTATATGCATGAAAAATAAAAAAGAGCGCGTTCGCTTGATGAACGCGCTTTTTCTTAGAAAATCGTTCCTACATGAGATAACGAATCCAAATATAGGCATGAGAGATAAGCAGAGCAATGAGCGTTAAAGGAGCTCCGATTTTAAGAAAATCAAAATAGCTGAATCCGTGACCTTCACGCGACGCCATTCCTGCAACAATGACGTTGGCTGATGCCCCGATGAGCGTTCCGTTTCCACCTAAGCAGGCTCCGAGTGCCAATGACCACCATAACACATCGATTTGTGGAGAGTCAGGGGATAAGCCCATGCCGACTGCCATATCTTGAATAAGCGGAATCATTGTTGCGACAAACGGAATGTTATCAATCGTTGCTGAAGCAATACCGGATACCCAAAGAATTAAATAAGAAGCTACGGAAATGTCTCCACCTGTTACTTTTAACGCGTGCTCGGCTAGGCTTTTAATTAAACCGATATCAACAAGTCCACCGACCAATGTAAATAAGCCGGCAAAGAAGAAAATCGTTACCCATTCGACAGAAGCAAATACTTCTTCAAGTTCATGCTCTTTAACGCCGATTAACATTAAAATAATCGCTCCTGTCATCGCGATAACCGCCGCATCGAGATGAATAACAGAGTGGAAAATGAAACCTAAAATTGTCAATCCTAATACAGTTACCGATTTTTTTAATAAAACAACATCTTTGATATATTCCTTTTCGTTAATTTGCATTAATTGTTCAATCAATTTTTGATCGGATTTTAGTTGGTTGCGGTATATAAAGTATAGAATCGTTACGGTAACAAGCATGATAACGATTACAATAGGTGTTAAATGAAATAGAAAATCATTAAAATCGAGATGTTTGTTCGCTGAGCCAATCATAATATTCGGCGGATCTCCGATTAATGTTGCGGTTCCGCCAATATTGGAAAATAATACTTCTGAAATTAAATAAGGTACAGGATTTACACGTAATATTCTTGTAATGGAAAACGTTACAGGAACGATTAACAATACGGTCGTAACGTTATCAAGAAATGCGGATAACGTAGCTGTTAACAATGATAAGATCACTAAAATCTGAATCGGATTTCCTTTTGCCATTTTTGCTGCTTTAATAGCAACATATTGGAAAAAACCAGATTTACTTGTGATGTTGACAAGAATCATCATCCCGATAAGGAGGGTGATCGTTCCCCACTCAATATGATGTGTATACGCCTTATGTAAATCAACGATGCCGAACCCAATCATGAATGCCGCGCCAAGTAAAGCAATCACAGCACGATTGATTTTTTCAGAAATGATGATGGCATAAGTAATTAAAAAGATGCCGATCGCTAGGTAGTACTGGAAGTTCGAAACTTCATTTGTTATTGTTTCATGCAATGGTCTTCATCCCTTCGTTGTTATAATTATTTGGCATTCACTGGACCGCCGTATGATGGACCATTTAATTTGTTTCCATCTTTATGTAGTTCTTTGAGATAAAATGAGAATTGACGATGATCGCAAGTAAACTCTATTAGGCGGTCAATAAATAATTTGCTTGATGCACGACTAGGAATGGAGGTGTCGACTACTTCGACATGGATATCTTCTCGTGAGTCATCTTCCTCTAATACAAGTCCTTCTTTTTCGTTCTTCGTTCCTCTAGCCATGGTTAAGAATGTGTTGTTCAAGCTAGCTGTGTGAGGAGTGATGAAGCATATCTTCGGCAAGCTTCATTCATTGTAAGGGAATCAAAGTCTACAATTGGCTTTTGTTTGTTCCAGTAGCCTCTTAGCTGATCTTTTGTGAAAATGAATATCATAATTTTATGGATAATAACGTTTTTCAACCCCGAACTCCGCCTTTTTACGATAACATATGACATAAATTATATTATTTTAAGCGCATCTTCAAATATTATAGGGCACCTTTATCTTTCTTCCAATATAAATCCGAACTCTTTAAAAATTTTTTTCGTTTCATTACTTTGTAAATAGTATAAAAAATCCTTTGCCTGCTTTTTATGAGGAGACGACTGAATAACTCCCGCTTCATATACGATTGGTTCTTTAAAGAGATGATGATTTGCTTGAGCGGCAATATCTATTTTTTTAGAAGAAAGAGCATCTGTTCGATAGACAATTCCCGCTTCTGCATTTCCTGATTCAACGTAAGTCAGCACTTCGCGGACATCTTTCGCCAAGATCAGCTTCTTTTTTACTTTATCCCAAACATGTACAGCTTCGAGCCACTGCTTTGCATAGGCTCCGGCAGGAACGGTTTCCGGAATACCAATGGCAATCGTTTGAATATTTTTGGTTGTTAAATCTTCCGGTGAGTGAATGGGTGTTGTGATTGTTTTTGAAGCAATGAGAACAAGCTCATTGTAAACAAGATGATTGTTTTGCCTTGGTATAATGAACCCTTTATTCTTTAACTCTTTAAAGACATCTGGTGATGCAGAAATAAAAAGATCGACAGGTGCTCCTTGTTCGATTTGCTTTTTAAGCGTGCCGGTTGAAGCAAAATTGAATGATAATTGCACAGATGGATGTTTTGCTTCATATTGTTTCTTAATGGAGCTAAGAACGTCTTTCATGCTTGCTGCAGCTGAAATCGTTAATGTCGTTTTTGGTTCGGCTGAGTTAGAGCAGCCAAATAACAGAAAAATGAGCAATAAATGAATCCATTTTTTCATGTGATATTCCCTCTCTATAGTGCATCTTTTATAATGAAAGCGTAGGAGGCTGTATTTATGAAAAATACATATGTAACCGGATATTTGCCACTCATTGCGATTATATTATACAGCATAGCTTTTGGCATTTATGTAGAAATAGAAATCATTCGTTTATTTAAAAAATTTGGTTTATATGGCGGAATGTTAGAGTTTTTTTCGGAAAACGGAATCAAACTCACTCTTTTTTTCCTCGCAAGTTTGCTTTTTTTTATGCTTTTTTCCGCTTTAAAATTAATTGCTGATACGATGATTCAGCTGTCGATGCTATTTTTTTCAAAAGATCGACATGGATTGGTTTTAAATGAAATTCGTTTTGGCTCGGTGTTTTATGTTTTGAGCGGAATGTTGTCTCTTCTGTTTGTCAATTATATTGTCGTTGTTGCTGCTCTCTTTTTAGTAACAACACTCGTATATTTTATTTACTTTGTTTATAAAACGTATTCTACGTTAACGCCAGCAGGTCTTATTGGAATGGTGTTTTTTCATATTGCATTCTGGTTTGCGTTTATGTTAACGATTGTTTATGTATGTATAAAACTGTATAACAGTTTTTTAGAGAGTCTGCCCCTTTCATGATGAAAAGCAAGGAGGTTGACTATGGAAATGGTCAACCTCTTGTCATTTTTTAGATTGCATAATCGTTTTCCAGATGTGTAAATGCGGTGTTTGTTTACTAATCAATTCTATATTTGTCGGCTTGTCTTGGCCAACCCATACACCGGCAGTATAAACATTTGTAAGCCCGATGAACCATAAATCTTTATAATCGTTTGTTGTCCCTGTTTTTCCGCCGATATAAGGGCTTGGAAAATAAGCTTTTTTCGCTGTCCCTTCCTTCACGACTTGAGCGAGCATTTTCCGCATTATATCATTTGTCTTTTTGCTCCAAACTTTCTTTGTGTGTTGCGGCCATTCATAAAGCACATTTCCTTGTAAATCTGTCACTTTGCGAATGGCATGCGCTTTTTGAAACATTCCGTCATGGGCAAATGTTGTATAGGCGTTTGTTAATTCAAGTGGTGTCATTCCTTTTGTAAAGCCGCCAATCGCTGCCGGAAGTGCGTAGTCTTTAGTTGTCAGACTGTTGAATTCAAATTTTTTCAAATAGGCAAATGCTTGCTCTATTCCGATTTCATCAAGCAACCGTACGGCTGGAGTGTTATATGAATATTGGAGCGCCGTTTCTAGCGTTACCATTCCGTAAGTGCGATTGCTGTAGTTTTTTGGACAGTAACCATTTTTACAAAACGCCTTTGCACTAACGAGTGAATAGGAGGTTGCTCCAAATCGATCGATATAAGGGCCGTACACAAGCAGCGGTTTAATAGCGGAACCGGGTTGACGATACGCTTGAAAAGCGCGGTGAAAGTCAAACTTTTTGTAATGTTTGCCGCCGGTTAAAGCGATAATTTCATCGGTTGTATGGTCGATCACGACAGCTGCTCCCTGCACATTTTTGTACGGAAGATATGTTTGAACCGCCGCGATGGCTTTCTGTTGAATGCGTGGCTCGAGAGATGTGTAAATCCGCACTCCCGATTGCAATACTTCGCTTGCCCGCTTGTCCAATTGTTCACCGCTGATTCCTTCTTTGAGGGAAATGAGTTGTTTTAATTCATGGTACACATATGTAACATAATCAGGAAAAAGGTCAACCGGTTTTTGTAAGCGTAAGGAAATTTGTTCCGAACGCGCTGCATCGAAGGTTTCCTTGTTAATAATCCCTTTGTTGAAAAGAATTTGCAGGATGCGCTCCTGTCGTTTTTTTGTTTCAGTAAAATGAGTGAGCGGGTCATATAATGACGGATTGTTTGGAATCGCACATATAAACGCAAGTTCCCCAAGGCTTAATTGCTTAAGCGGGCGGCTGAAATAGTATTGAGCAGCCGTTTCGATTCCGTAAATACCGTTTTGAAAATAAATCGCGTTTAAGTATAATTCTAAAATCTCATCTTTTGTCAGCTTTTTCTCGAGTTGGTAAGCGTAAAGCAATTCACTTAATTTCCGGTTCAATGTTTTTTCATGATTTAAAAAAAGATTCCGGGCAAGCTGTTGCGTAATGGTGCTGCCTCCTTGTTCAAGAGCGCCGCTTTTTGCGTTGACAATCGCGGCCCGAGTTACTCCTGCTATGTCAAATCCAGAATGTTCATAGAAGTGGGAGTCTTCTGTTACAATGAATATTTGTTTCACAATGTCTGGTATCTCTTTTAACGAAATATATTTCCTTTTTTGCTCGTTAATATGTTCGGAAATTAATTCGTTATTTCGGTCATAAATATAACTGTTTTGCTGTAAATGAATATCGTTCATTTTGATTTTTCCTTCAAGGACTGCTGAAACAGGTTTGACATTGTTCCATTCTTCCCCAACTTTTAAAACGAGTATATAAAAGCAAGACAAGGTCAATAACGTCAATAAATACCCAATCATTGCACGCATTTATTTATCACTTCCTCTGTAAAAAAGACACTACGTTTCATACTATCATTTTCCATGTATACACAGGTGCGGTCAATGCTGGGTAAATGGTTTGAATATTTCGCCTTTTTTTAAATATTTTTCGAAAAAAACCGTAAAAGAATGGAATCTCATGATATAATGAAAATAATACCATTGGTCGAAATAATATTTTTGCTTTGTTATTGAAAAGGTTGTAATATTTTATTTTCTGAAAAAGGGGGGACAGAGATGTGAAGGAAGGACATCAATATTTATTTCTTGACTTTGAATTCACGATGCCCGAAAGTAAAAGAAGTCCGCGTGGTTTTTTTCCAGAAATTATTGAAGTCGGTCTTGTTTCCGTATTAAATGGTGAAATTTATGATCAATTTTCTGCTTATGTAAAGCCGATTAAGTTTCCAATTTTGACAGAGAGATGTAAATCATTTTTAAATATAACACAAGAACAAGTAGACAAAGGAATTAGCCTTCAGGAACTTGTCGGCCGGCTGAAGAAATATGACAGCCTATATCCAAGTACGGTTATTACATGGGGAAATATGGATATGAAAGTGCTCAGGCATAACTGTTCGCAAGCGAGTCTCCCATTTCCGTTCACCAGTGAGCATCGCGATTTAGCGATGGAATATAAAAAGTTTTTTGGAGAGCAAAATCAAACCGGTTTATGGAAAGCTGTACAAGAGTACGGAAACGAAGGGGTTGGCAAACATCATTGTGCGCTCGATGATGCATTCACAACGTATAATATTTTCAAATTGATTGAAAAGGATAAAAAATATATGGCAAAACCAAAGCCGCCGACGATTGGCGACCGTGTCGACTTCAGCAAGCTGTTAAATAAATTTGCTTTGTAATGGGCCAAGTCACTCCAAAAGTGATTTGGCTTATTTATTTCCAAAAGTAGAAGTGGGCGAAACACCTTTGATATAATATGGTTATAAATCTATATGTGTGAAAGGTTGTCGAAAGATGTTATTGAATTATATATTGAACTTATTTTTATATTTTCCAGAAGATAAATCGGAATACATTCCGGCGGCGATTACGTTTACGCTGTTTTTTATTGCCGCTATATTGGCAATGCGTTTCATTATCAAAATTTCTAAGCGTCAAGAGGAAAAAGCAAAAGAGTTTGAGGAACAGCTGAGAAAGCAAAATATGATAAAAGATGATCAACAGTTATAGATATTGTTTATTAAGGAAACACTAGACCCAAAAACGTGTTTTTGGAGGGTCTTACGTGTTAAAAAGAGGAACGCTTTTTTTGTGTGTTTTCGCTGTTTTAGGCGCTTGTACCGAACAGCCACCGACAAAGATGGATGTAGAGATGTTTAATAGCTTTGGTGATTCATTAGGAACGGTTAAGCTGTCAGAACAGCCGGAAGGGGTTAAACTTGAATTAAATCTTGAAGGATTGCCGCCGGGGGAGCATGCTTTTCACATTCATGAAAAAGGAAGCTGCAAGCCACCAGACTTTAAATCAGCAGGTAATCATTATAATCCGGACGATAAAAAGCATGGTCTGCTTCATCCCGAAGGAGCTCATGCCGGTGATTTGCCCAATTTAATTGTGGGAGAAGACGGAAAAGTCAAAGCGGAGATTCTTGCTCCGCAAGTGACGTTAAAGGAAGGAAAAACAACATTATTAACAAAAGAGGGAACATCTCTCGTGATACATGCGAAAAAAGATGATGGGATGACACAGCCGGCAGGGGATGCCGGTGGAAGAATTGCCTGTGGAGAAATAAAGAAAATGGAAGGCAAAGGCGAAAGCAAAGAAGAGAAACATGAGCGGGAAAAAACGGGAGAAAATAAAGCGGGCAAGTAAGAGTAAAGGATTTAGTAGCAATAAGAGGCTGTCCATAAGTGTATGATCTCAGGCGCATCCACAGTAATGTAGTTTATTTAACCTGTGTTGTGGGGTCTGACACTTTGCTTTTTGGACAACCTCTTTATTTGTTGTTTCGTTATATTTACAAATCCGCTAGTGCTGCTACTAATCTCTTCAATGCTTCTTGCAATGTTTCCCGAGTGCAAGCGACATTTAAACGAATAAAACCGTTACCGTCTTCGCCAAATTTGTTCCCTGGTTCAACAGCAATTCTTCCTTTCTGTAAAAGAAGTTGTTTTAGTTCTTGGTCGCTTTTTTGTAGCTTGCGGCAATCAATCCATACAAGGTAGGTAGCTTCCGGTTTCATTACTTTCAATTTTGATAAATGTTTTTCAATAAAGGAACAAGTTAATTCAACATTTCCCTCGATATATTTCAATAAATCGTTAAGCCATTGTTCGCCATGCTGGTAAGCAGCTTCCGTCCCGATGACTGCAAACGTATTGAGCGTGAAAAAACCTTGCCGCTGTTGAACGTTATCAAACTGTTTTTTTAATGCGCGGTTTGGAATAATTGAGATAGCGGATTGTAAGCCGGCTAAATTAAACGTTTTTGTTGGAGCGATACACGTGACTGAGATTTGAGCAAACTCCTCGGAAATCGAGGCAAACGGTGTATGTCGGGAACCAGAAAAAACTAAATCGGAATGAATTTCATCGGAAACGACAATGACATTGTGTTCAAGACATAACTCTCCCAACCTAGCCAACTCCTCTTTTGACCATACCCGTCCTCCGGGATTATGTGGGTTGCATAGAAGTAACAATTTTGCTCCTTTTATCTTTTCTTTCAGGTTAGCGAAATCCATTTCATATTTTCCATTTGTCAGTTGAAGCGGATTGAGTACAAGTTCACGGTTGTTTTTTTGGACGAGCTGGAAAAACGGATAATAAACAGGAGTTTGTACGATAATTTTATCACCTGGAGAGGTAAACGCTTGAATAGCAGTTGCTAAAGCGGGTACCACTCCGGTAGAAAAGGAGAGCCATTTACTGTTAATTCGCCATTCGTGCTTGCCCGCCATCCAGTTGCAAACGGCTTGTTTTAGCGAAACAGGAATGGATGTATAGCCAAAAACGCCATGCTCCACTCTTTTTATCAAAGCTTCAATCACTTCCGTAGGAGCTTGAAAATCCATATCAGCTACCCACATTGGCAATACATCTTTTACACCAAAAATGCGTTCTGTTTCATCCCACTTGACAGAATAGGTGTTTCGCCGTTCAATAAAATCGTCAAACGAATACATGAAACATCTCTCCATTTCCTATATGCTCATGTTAAAATAAAAAAGGTGATGAAGATGAATACGCAAAAAATGAATATGACGCTATTAGATATGATTCAGCACTGGGATCCGCTTGGTTATGGCAGCGACGCTTACGAAACAGAGGCTGTCGACGTTTTACAAGCCGTTCACGAATGTGATGCAATTAAGCCATTAGCAAGAAAAATTCAAGCTATTTATGAATTCTCGTTTGAAGAGGTTATTCCTTTGGAAAAATGCATGAAAATAGCAGAGGAATTATTAAAAGTGAAAAATGAAGCGGAATGTACGATTAACTAATAGGCTGACCCATAAGTGTCTGACCTTACGTGAAATCCATCATAATAATTAGTTCTCATCCGTTATGTATTATAGATGGGGGGGCTGGCACTTTGGGGTCAGCCTATTTGTTATCTGTAATATCCCATATGTTAAAAAACATTTACGGAGATGAAGAACATTTTGCTGCGAGAGCTAATGAGAGCATCTCCGTTTTTTTATTTATCTAGGAAAAGACCTTATCGCTCTATTCTAATGAATAAACCTTAAAATTTGCTCATACACATGACTCGGTTTTTCTTCAGGCAAAAGGTGGCCTGTTTTCGGAAATGAAATAAATTGCGAGTTTGGCAAGTCCTGATGAAGCCTTTTGCCAATATGAATCGGCACGACCTTATCTTCCTCGCCCCAAACGAGCAGACTGGGCGTTTTAATTTTTTTTAATTCCTCAGAGGATAAATCTCCTTCACGATGGCGAATGAGCCGGGCGAGTGCTTTAAAAATTTGCTCATCATAAAACGGCTGTTCATATCCTTTACACATTTCTTCGTCAATCAATGAATGGTCATAGATGACATTTAATAAATTTTTCTCTACTCCTTGCCGCTCGAGCCAACGTTTCACATATAAATGAAAATACGGAATATATGTGGAGAGAAGAAGCGGCATTTGTGCGCGTTTCAAATAACCTGAGCTACATAACAAGATCATTTGCTGGACTAAATCCGGACGTTGTTTTGCGATGTTTAAGGAAATTTGTCCGCCCATGGAATGTCCTACTAAAATGCAGCTTCGTATTTGCAGGCGAGCTAATAGTTCAATAACAAGTGTAGCGAGATTTTTATACGTATATTGAAAACGAATGGATTTTTCGCTTTTGCCGAACGGAGGCAAATCAAGCGCTAATACCGAAAAATCATTCATCAAGTATGGAATAAGCCGTCGGTAGCTGAAGGTGGACGAGAGAAAGCCGTGAATTAACACAATAAAAGGTTGATTGCTTCGTTGATTGTATAGCTCATAGTGGATGTTCACTCCATGGATATTGGCTGTGAAATGGTTCGCTGCTGCAATGGTTGTCATCTCTCTTTCACCTCAACAATTGCTTTTCTTTTATTGTAACCAATGAACTTTACGAAAATTTTTCGTGCAAATTTATTCAAATTATGTGAAAATTCTAATATAGGAGGGGTTAACTATGAAATTAACAGAAAAAGAATTAGAAGTAGTGGAAATACTGGCTAAAAATGCACGTTTGCCGCTAGAAACAATTGCAAAAATGGCATCGTTATCCATCGAAGAGACAGAGCAGATTGTGCACAAATTAGAAGAAGAAAAAGTGATTGTGCAATACGCAGCGATTGTTGATTGGCGTAAAATCGATGGACACGAAGGTGTTACAGCGATGATTGATGTGAAAGTAACACCGAAACGCGGCGTTGGTTTTGATGAAGTAGCGGAAAGAATTTATAAATTTCCGGAAGTCAAATCTGTTTATTTAATGTCCGGTGCGTACGACTTGTCCGTTGTGATTGAAGGACGTTCCATGTCTGAAGTAGCGCATTTTGTTTCCGAAAAGTTATCGACGCTCGATTCGGTTATTTCAACAACAACCCATTTTATTTTAAAAAAGTATAAACATGACGGAACTGTTTTTGAACAGGGGGATCAAGACAAACGGATCGTGATGTCGCCATGACATACAGAACAAAAGAATATTTATCGGAAACCGTAGTGAACTTAAAGCCATCAGGTATCCGCCGATTTTTTGACTTAGCGGCAAGCATGGAAGGAGTGATTTCTCTCGGAGTAGGGGAACCTGATTTTGTGACATCATGGAGCGTGCGGGAAGCGTGTATTCTTTCTCTAGAACAAGGGTATACGTCTTATACGGCAAACGCGGGACTGTTGGAGCTTCGTGAAGAGATTGCATCCTATCTTTTGCGTAATTTTCATGTTGGATATGATCCAAAAACAGAAATTCTGGTAACAGTCGGGGCTAGTCAAGCGCTTGATTTAGCCCTTAGAGCGATTATCAATCCTGGCGATGAAGTCATTGTGGTGGAACCAAGCTTTGTTTCGTATATACCGCTTGTTGTCTTGGCAGGAGGTATTCCTGTTTCCATACAGACGAGCGGAGCAGATGAATTTAAGCTGCAGCCGCAGCAAATAGAACAAGTCATTACCTCGAAAACAAAAGCGCTCATTCTTTGTTCTCCTAACAATCCAACCGGTACGGTGTTGAATAAAAAAGAGCTCGAAGCAATTAGTGAAATCGTCAAAAAGTATGATTTACTTGTTATTTCTGATGAAATTTATGCCGAATTAACCTATGACGAGGCGTATACAAGTTTTGCCGCTATCGAAGAGATGCGCGAGCGGACGATTCTCGTCTCCGGTTTTTCAAAAGGATTTGCGATGACAGGATGGCGGCTTGGCTTTGCGGCTGCTCCTTCGGAATTTTTACAGGCAATGTTAAAAATTCACCAATATACAATGATGTGCGCCCCAACGATGGCGCAATATGGTGCGATTGAGGCATTAAAAAACGGTGCGAATGACGTTGAGGAAATGAAGAAAAGCTATCGCCGCCGTCGTAATTATTTTGTGCAATCATTAAATGAAATGGGGCTATCTTGCCATTTGCCGGGTGGAGCTTTTTATGCGTTTCCTTCTATCAAAGCAACAGGCCTAACGTCAGAACAATTCGCTGAACAGCTATTGTTAGAAGAAAAGGTAGCGGTTGTGCCAGGAATGGTTTTCGGCGAAAGCGGGGAAGGATATATTCGCTGTTCCTATGCTTCTTCCCTTGAGCAATTACAGGAAGCTGTTAAGCGCATGAAGCGTTTCTTAACTAGATTATGAAGACGATTTGGCTTTTCTGTCCCGCGGCAATGCGGTGACGGAAAAGTTGACATATATTTAAAAAGTGTAATGGCTATTATTGAATGGAATACATTACAGCATAAACTAATGTCCAATTCGTTTATGAAGTACGTTAGCCTTAGCGGCAATAAACAGTTTTCATCCTTAAAAAAGACAAATTCCAAATCAGGAATTTGCCATCAATGATTTTTACTCTGTTTGCGATTGATTATATTTAATTTCATAAAGCATTTGCATGACGCGTAAAAAATCTTCTTCGCTAAATTCTTTTGCTTTTCGCAAAATCAACTTTGCTCGTTTTATGCCGATTTCCTTAATGAGATATTCGATTTCCGGGTCAAGCCCTGAAGAGTTGGAAACTTCTTGTTCCATCAATTCTGATGCAGGCACATCAAGAGCGGTTGAAAGCTTTAAAATGGTTTGTGTGTCGGGGATTTGTTCTCCCGATTCATATTTTTGAATTGTTGCCGTTCCTACTCGTACTTTTAGCGCTAATTCTTGCTGGCTCATTTTTCGTTGTTCGCGGTACTTTTTTATGTTTTGGCCAATTGTGTTCATTTTTTCTTCCTCCTTTATATTCATTATGTGAGTTTTCTATGTTTATCATATCATTTTTTTCGAATTGTACTTATCGAATGCTATCGTTTTTTGCATTAATTTAGGTAAAGTTTATTTAATTTGTCACATTTCTTATTAAGACATGGAGTTTTTTTGATTATACATATTCATAGTGGTATAATCTAAAATTGCATATTTAACAGTATCCAAATTAAAGAAAATTAGGAGTGTTTTCATGGCAAAGTTTGCAGTAGGTAGTATCGTAAAAGGAAAAGTAACAGGGATTCAGCCTTATGGTGTATTTGTAGCACTTGATGAAGATACGCAAGGGCTTGTACACATTTCGGAGATTGCGCATGGGTTTGTTAAAGACATCAATGAGCATGTGAGAGTTGGCGATGAAGTAACAGTGAAGGTTCTTTCTGTAGACGAAGAGTCAAAAAGAATCAGCCTTTCTATAAAGGCAACAGAAAGTCAGCCTGTAAAACAAGCATTGGTTGAGAAAAAAGTAAAACGGCAAGCAAAAATAAAAACGAGTGCCGAAGAACCAAGAGGATTTAACACATTAAAAGAGAAGTTACAAGAATGGATTGAACAGTCAAAGCGTGAAGATTTACTTAACAAATGACGAAAAGGGCTGACCCGAAAGTGTCTGACTTCACGCACAATTCATGATATATAGTGATTGATCCATGTTATACACTATATATTGTAATTGTGGGGGACACTTCGCTTGGGGTCAGCCTCTTTTGTTTGCAGTTAGGCGCGTTTGCCTCCGCTTTTCTTATTGTCTAGCTCCGGCGCCTCCGCTTTTCTTATGTCCTAGAAACTTTTGGTTCAGTGCGTCCGAGTTCTTCAGCTGGTTTGAATAAAAGGGCAAGGTTGATTAAACCCGCGATTCCGATAAGACTGTAAATGATGCGTGATAACCAAGAGTCTTGTCCTCCGAAAATAGCAGCAACTAAGTCAAATTGAAAGAAGCCGATTAAGCCCCAGTTGATTGCTCCGATAATTGTAAGTAATAGTGCGATACGTTGAAGTGTACTCATAAACGGATTCCTCCTTTTTTATATCATTCGCTTTTAGGTTGCATAACAAGTGATAAAAATATTCATTGCATTAAAGAAGTGTCTTTACTTTACATAACAGGGAAAAATTAATGATAATGAAAGTGTGAAGGAGGGAATAAGTGATGCAGAATTTTACGTTTCATAATCCGACAAAACTAATTTTCGGAAAGGGACAAATTGAACAACTAAAACAAGAAATCCCTAAATATGGTAAAAAAGTTTTACTTGTATATGGTGGTGGCAGCATTAAACGTAACGGCTTGTACGATCAAGTTATGAACATTTTGAACGAGTTAGCTGTTGAAGTATTTGAGCTCCCGGGAGTGGAACCAAATCCGCGTCTTTCTACTGTACATAAAGGCGTAGATATTTGTAAAAAAGAAAATATTGAATTTTTATTAGCCGTCGGCGGCGGTAGCGTGATCGACTGCACAAAAGCGATTGCCGCGGGGGCAAAATACGATGGTGACCCATGGGATTTCATTACGAAGAAAACGACAGTAACGGAAGCTCTTCCATTTGGTACGATTTTAACGCTGGCGGCAACCGGCTCAGAAATGAACTCTGGTTCCGTTATTACGAATTGGGAAACAAAAGAGAAATATGGATGGGGAAGTCCTGTGACATTCCCTCAATTCTCTATTTTGGATCCAACCTACACATTGACGGTTCCAAAGGATCATACGATTTACGGCATTGTTGATATGATGTCACACGTCTTTGAACAATATTTCCATAATGTAAAAAACACCCCTCTGCAAGACCGTATGTGCGAAGCGGTATTGCGTACGGTGATGGAAACAGCACCAAAGCTTGTTAATGATTTGGAAAATTATGAGCTGCGCGAAACGATTCTTTACTGTGGTACGATTGCCTTAAACGGTTTTCTGCAAATGGGCTTGCGCGGAGATTGGGCAACACATAGAATCGAACATGCTGTTTCTGCTGTTTATGATATCCCGCATGCAGGAGGGCTTGCGATTTTATTCCCAAATTGGATGAAACACGTGCTTGATGAAAACGTCGCTCGCTTTAAACAACTAGCGATTCGTGTGTTTGATGTTAACCCAGAAGGAAAATCTGACCGTGAAGTCGCTTTAGAAGGTATTGAAAAGCTGCGTGAGTTTTGGTCAAGCATCGGTGCCCCATCCCGTTTAGCTGATTACGGAATTGGCGAAGAAAATCTGGAATTAATGGCAGATAAGGCAATGGCGCATGATGAGCTCGGGCGGTTTAAACCATTAAATCGTGACGATGTCTTAGCGATTTTACGTGCCTCGCTTTAATGTTTCAAAAGCTCATACGACATGTATGAGCTTTTTCTAAAAAATGTCACAAATGAATTCGCTTACAAATTCTCCGCTAACTTGATTATCGAAGCTCATTTCGTTAAAGTGGAATAAGGTAAAAAATTTTTGGTTTGGAGGAACGAATACATGACACATATTCGTTTTGATTACTCAAAAGCATTATCTTTTTTTGGAGAACATGAGCTTACATATTTACGTGATGCAGTAAAGGTTGCGCATCATTCATTACATGAGAAGACAGGAGCGGGAAATGATTTTTTAGGCTGGATTGACCTTCCTGTCGATTATGATAAAGAAGAGTTTGCCCGCATTCAAAAAGCAGCGGAAAAAATTAAATCAGACTCTGACGTTTTGCTTGTCATCGGTATTGGCGGTTCTTACTTAGGAGCGCGCGCAGCGATTGAAATGTTGCAACACTCTTTCTATAACGCTCTTCCAACAGAAAAACGGAAAACACCACAAATTATTTTCGTTGGTAACAACATCAGCTCCACATATATGAGAGATGTAATGGATTTGTTGGAAGGAAAAGACTTCTCCATTAACGTCATTTCTAAATCAGGAACAACAACAGAACCAGCGATTGCTTTCCGCATTTTCCGTAAGTTGCTTGAAGAAAAATACGGAAAAGAGGAAGCACGTAAGCGTATTTATGCAACAACGGATAAAGCGCGCGGTGCATTAAAAACGTTAGCAACAGAAGAAGGATATGAAACATTTATTATTCCAGATGATGTTGGTGGACGCTACTCTGTCTTAACAGCGGTTGGTTTGCTTCCAATTGCGGTGAGCGGTGCGAACATTGAAGAAATGATGAAAGGGGCAGCTCAGGCTCGTGAAGACTTCAGTAAATCAGAGCTTGAAGAAAACCCTGCTTATCAGTACGCAGCTGTTCGCAACATCCTTTACAATAAAGGGAAAACGATTGAAATGCTTATTAACTATGAACCGGCGCTGCAATATTTTGCTGAGTGGTGGAAGCAGCTGTTTGGCGAGAGTGAAGGAAAAGATCAAAAAGGAATTTTCCCTGCATCTGCCAATTTCTCAACTGACCTTCACTCATTAGGGCAATATATCCAAGAAGGTCGCCGCGATTTATTTGAGACGGTATTAAAGGTGGAAAAGCCACGCCATGACTTAGTGATTGAGGCGGAAGAAAGTGATTTAGACGGATTGAATTACTTAGCTGGCCAAACGGTTGATTTTGTCAACACGAAAGCATTTGAAGGAACGCTTCTTGCGCATACAGACGGTGGTGTGCCGAATTTAGTCATTACACTTCCAGAATTAAATGAATACACATTCGGTTATCTTGTGTATTTCTTTGAAAAAGCTTGCGCGATGAGCGGGTATTTGTTAGGTGTGAACCCGTTTGACCAACCAGGTGTAGAAGCGTACAAAGTGAATATGTTCGCACTTTTAGGTAAACCTGGGTATGAAGAGAAGAAAGCGGAGCTTGAAAAACGCTTGAAATAACGGTATTTTTCGAAGAATCGAGAAAAGAAAAAGAGCAGATTTTCGGAGTGCAAAAATGGTGTTTGACTACATTTTGACCACATTTTTTCAAATGTGGTTTGACATGTACTCCGAAAATCTTTTTCTCGATTCTTTTTTCATTTTTTTCGTGATAGGGGTGTACGTATCCGCCGTGATGGAGATGCTTTCGTGGCCTAAGTTGAACGTGTTATGAAAGTATTTGACTGTTGACTCTTTTCTCGTTTTCAAAAGTTCATTAATGAAATTCTGGTATTGATGTCTGGAAATGTCCTTTACCCGTATATGGCCGAAAGAAGGAATAAAATACTTTATAGATGTATCTCAAATGTGTTCGGTACGTCCATTCTTTTACCTTCCCTTTTTTGTATGTATCGACCTATTCAAGCAAATCCTCTCTTACATACAAGCAGTCGATCGTTTTTCTTCATATATGCTTTCATATATACTTTCATATATACTCCGTTCGCTAATTCACACTCTAATTTCGCAGTGGCCAATTGCGCCTCTATCTTTGTTCGAAATCTTCGTTTCGTTGTTGTCTTTCTTTTCCCGGTCGATGGGCCAATCCCAACGTCCAGTTTGAGCATCCGCTTTTCCCCGTCTTTGTACTTTTGAAAGGATGCCCATGGATTGATGACTCCTTTTCTGTTATATTATCTTAAATGCCGATCGTCGTTTAGTATAATGGGACGAACCGAAGAGCCAGTCACTTGACGCATATGTTCAGGCATTGCTTTCGAGGCCTCACAAGTTTACGGGAAAGTCACTTTAATCAATCCGTTATACGACTACATGGATGTACTTGAATTTGATTATTCTCCTCTTGGCATCAAAGGAAAATACGTTCGGATGGACGATACCACTCAAAGATGGTGCTCGAATGAGACACGAAGTCTAGTGTCCATATGATAGACCATGATTTTTTTCTTTCGAAATTCATGAACAAAAAAGAAGAAAAAATTATTCAATTTACGAGGGTGGACTCGAATTACAGCAGCGGTCGCTCTCGTTTGATTTTTGACGGAGAAAGTGTAGTGCCCCCTGTATTTGGAGAGTTATACACTGTAACCGTATGACAGAGTGATGGTATTCAAAGGTGGTGTTTTAGGAAAAATCGTTTGAGGAGAGAGATAAATCAAAATGAACTGGAACTAAATGACTATTTATTCGTCTAATAAATTGGAGGTGATAATTATGCAGAAAGTCCTATTTGTTTTCTTAGGTATGTTTTTATTTTTAACAGCTTGCTCAACTCAGAGTTCAACAGATAACTCGACTGACAGTGCAACTCATGTAGAGTATCTAAAGGTGGAAGGTTACGTTGTTGAAAAGCGTGAACGTGGTGGTGTATATCAGTTGCTTGTTATCGGAAATATAACCAAAGATGATGTGGAAAATAAGACAAAGCAGGAGTTGATTAAAGAAAGGAACGGCACATACTTCTATGTCAAAAAAGAAATTTATTCAAAGGTACAAGAAGGGCAGAAAGTGATTGTGTGGATGGAGAAAGGACAACCAGTAAACCTATCAACCCCTGCAGAAACTAGTGCAAAAAAGGTTGAAATAATCGAAGAATAGAAATGATTTTCTGACATATTTTAACTAAAAAAGTAATAACATACGCGTAGAAAGGTTGATAGCGTGAAAAGACTGTTATTGATTCTATTTTTAATAACAGTGATTATTTCTGGTTGTACAAATGAGAGTGGGAAAAAGACGTCTAAAACAAAGGAAAGGCCTAAATATCAAGAGTGTTCGGAAGAAGGCTATATTATAAGTAAAAATGACGATTCCATTTGGGTTATTTCAACGATTGAAAAGGATGATATAAAGAATAAAACTGAAAAAGAACTAAATGAATTATTTCGATTTAAAGGTGTAGTTTTCGATATTCAAAATATTAGCAAAGAAACTAAAACGCGGTTAGAAGAAAAACAAAAGGTTAAAGTTTACTGTAATGAGATATTAAAGGAATCAGCCCCAAGTCAAGGAGAAGCAATTAAAATTGAAGTATTAGAAGAATAAACTTATACTGATCGTTCTTTAGGACAATAAGGAGCTTTTTAAGGCTCTTTATTTATTTCATTAGGAAATGCGTGATTGAATGGAACGATTTGATGTTGTTTTCAAAACTCGTGCTGCCATTTTTGGTGGTATTGTGGGTTTAACGACTAGATTGCTTGTTGCTCTATTTGGATGAGTGTTATTGATTATGGCAGCGGCGTAGCTGCAGAATATATAGAGAAAACATTATTTAGCAAAGTTGGATTGAAAGGGATAGTCAAAAAAGTTATGATCATTTGTAATGATTGCTCTTGTTTATCAAGTCGATAGTGCGCTCGGAATAAAAAATATGTTCCGAGATGCTACTATCGTTTTTTATATGACCAACGAATTGTTAAGTATTTTTGAAAATGCGGGAAGAATGGGAGTAGCTGTTCCAGACAGCTTCATGCAAGCAGTAGAGATCCTTAAAGGAGAGGAGAAAAAGGATGAGTAGAATGGACTTCATTAAAACGATTGTCCCTTACGCGCAACGGATTCAAAAAAAGTACAAAATTCTGACTTCTTTTGTGATTGCACAGGCTTGCCTTGAGAGTAATTATGGACAAAGTGGACTAGCTCAGAAGGGAGAAAATCTTTTCGGGATTAAAGGAAGTTATAAAGGGCAATCGATTACGATGAGGACTCATGAATATGAGAAAGGAAAAAAGGTATCGATTGATGCACCTTTCCGAAAATATCTTTCTTGGTATGAGAGTTTAGAAGACTTAGCTCAACTTTACCACAACGGCGTATCCTGGGATAAAAACAAGTATCGTCCGATCATCGGTGAAACGAACTACATTCTCGCCTGCAAAAAAGTCCAGGAATGTGGATATTGCACCGATCCGAATTATGAGGCGAAGCTAATGAATATCATTGAAAAATATGAACTTTATAAATATGATAAGGTTGGAAATAAGAGATTAGTGAAAGCTGCAGACATAAAAGAAGAATCTCAAGTTTATATCGTGAAAAAAGGCGATACATTGAGCGCGATTGCAAGACGGTACAAAACAACAGTACAAAGTTTAGTTAAGTTGAACAACATCAAAAATCCTGATCTAATTCGTGTCGGACAAAAATTGCGCTTAAAATAGAGTCCCTGCCAAAACGGTAGGGACTTTTTTATTAAGATAAGGGAAGGAAATTATTTGAATTATGTGGTAATAATAGTTAGTTTATGGTAATGTATTTCCAAAAAAGATAATGCTATATTACCTGGAATTTAGCGAAGAAATAATCTGATCAGCAAATTTTATTTAGATTCGCATTTAATGAGATTTTTCTGGTCAACTACAAGGTAGTTCAAAAGGGATATGTTGTATGGAGAAATTATCTAGGTTTATTGCAAGGGGGAATTTTAATGGAGAATACTATTCGTTTATTATCAGAAAGAGATTTAGAAGAAGTAGCTAAAGTTTTCACCTGTGTTTTTAGTTCGGAACCTTGGAACGAATCTTGGAGTTTCGAGACATCTTATAAACGATTGTTAGATATAAGTCAGACTCCTGGATATATAGGAATAGGTTATTTTGATTCCAACAATCGATTAATGGGGTTTTTAGTTGGAAACGAAGAGCAATGGGCAGATAGCAAAAGATTTTACATTAATGAAATCTGCGTTCTAGCTAATATTCAACAAAAGGGAATTGGTACGAGCTTACTCAATTACTTAAAAAACATTCTTTTAAAGAAAAAAGTTGATTTAGCATATTTATCCACAGAGAGAGGAGAAGGAAAACCAGAGTTATTTTTTACAAAGAATGGCTATGTGACAAATAAATCAAGAATCTTAATGACAATGAAGATATCTTGAGGGGTTAGTAGCTTTTCTTTAGTGTTTTTATTTTTAATTAAGGAGTGCGTTAGTTAAAGAACGAAGGTCAACATTTGTTTTCTAAAGAAGCTATGTATGATGTGAAGAATGCTTAAAGCGTTTCATAGCCATTCATTTTCACTATTTCTAAAGAAGTGACGTATATTTTAGAAGCGCAAATGTTTATACGCAAAAAGCCCTCTCAAATGAGAAGGATTATATATATTGGAATTAGTTTGAATTTTCAGGAATTATCAAACAGTATTAGGGAGGATTATTGAATAAGGAATTTAAATGAAACAATTGTTGTTCAGGAGGTTTAATGAATGGGGTATAAAAAAGCATTACAGCAATACATAGAGGCAACGAATACCCATGATTTCAATAATGTGAAAAAAATGTTGCATGAAAATGCTATTTTTTGGTTTACAGACCAAACATGTACAACTATACAAGAAATCCAAAATTATTTTGAAAATGCTTGGGATATCATTAAAGAAGAAGTTTATACTGCAAACCATGTACACTGGTTAACCGTTGATCAAAATTCTGCAACTTGTACTTATACCTATCATTATGAAGGTTATCATAACGGAGAATTTGTTTCGGGTAGTGGTAGAGCCACTAATGTGTTCGTTAAAAACGAAAAAGGTGAATGGAAATTAATCCATGAGCATTTAAGCAGTCTCTAATCTTACAGCTATGTTGGATGGAGGAGTGATAGCTGAACAACAAAGAGAGAATATTTTACAAAAAAAGATGTGTAAAAAAGATCTTCTTATCCGAAAGGGGCTTTAAATACCCTAACAGTTGTTTTTTCTTCGCTTCAAATATTACCCACGGGACTGGAAGGTAGAGGTGAAAACAAGATGGACAGAAGATGGAACTTCAAAAATGGTTGAAATAAGCGGAGGGGCTTTCTTATTATGGAAAGCCTCTTTTTGTATAAGTAATATATTTACAATTGGGGCAACCTATCTAAAAAAGGAGGTTGTTCATATGATTGAAATTCCTTCTCGCCTTGAGGGGAAAACATTCCGGTTGTATAAATTGGAACAAGAGCTCAAGCCGCTCGGTTACACGATTGGCGGTAACTGGGATTATGACCACGGCTCATTCGACTACAAAATTGATGATGAAGTCGGTTATCAATTTTTGCGCGTGCCATTTGAAGCAGTCGATGGGCAGCTTGATTCGCATGGTACAACAGTGAAGCTTGGAAGACCGTATTTGCTGTCGCACAAATATCAGGTTGGTTTAGATGACAATGTTCATGTCGGCAATTTAGGTACTTCACTCAACCAGTTTTCCGAGCCTCAGGATCCAGACGCTCAGTTTCCAGAAAAATATATTAATGTTGGCAAAGCTTTAGTAAAAGAATTGGAAGAAACCTTGCTTCATTAATGTTTCAAAATGAATAATTGGTCATTTTTTTCAATGACAAAATGAGGGGAAGGATTAAGATAAGATTCTTCTCCTCTAATAATGCCAAGTAAAAGAATTTGCTGTTCCCAAAGCATTTCATGTCCTTGTTTAAAAGTCTTTCCAATCATATCGTTAGGGGCATCGACCGGTTGCAATTTTTCGACTTTTAATTGATCCAATAAATGTTCAACGATTTGTGAAATTCCCGGAGATAACATGCTGTTCATCATCATAAAACTAGAAAGTGAATTCGTCTGAATGACTTCATCTGCTCCTGCCCGTTTCGCATTGTTCACTTGATGAGCAGTAAGAATTTCAATGATTGCATAAATATGGGGATTCAGTCCTTTCATCGTTAACAAGGTTAAAATCGCTGCCATATCTGCTTCCATTTCATTTTTATGCTGATCGGCAGTAATCAACACTGTTTTCGCTTTTGCAATGTTAGCTTTATGTAGGATATGCTCGTACGTCGGATTTCCTTTTATAAAGTGAACGTTTTTATTTGATATCGGAAGTTTGTCTAGTGTTTCATCAATAATGACAAAGGACATAAAAGGACGAAACTCCGTTAATTGGCTTAACAATTTCCTCACTCGTTCGTTCCAGCCAATGATAATCGTATGCCCTTCTTTTGTATAGGCAAGCTTTCCGTTCATTAATGCATTTTCTTTAGAAACCGCTGCAGCCGATAAAGCGGCAAAATAAGCAGAGATGAATCCTGTGCCTAACAAAATGAGAAGAATCGCTATTAATTTTCCTGCCGTTGTTTCCGGAACGAAATCTCCATATCCGATTGTCGAGGTTGTGACAATTGCCCACCATATGCCATCAAAAATCGTGCGGTATGTTTTTGGTTCAATGAGATGAATCAAGAATCCGAATAAAAGAACAAAGCTGCCGCCTGTAAGTAAAATACGAGAAAATAATGGAAGTCGAAGATAAGCACTCATTAAATAAAATCTCATACATGTTTCCTCCAAAATAAGTCATCATTTAGCAATAGTTTGTGCAGTTGTTCATTTTTTTTGCATAAATTTCCTTGAATAAGAAAAGATAAACATTGTGAAAGTAACATATATCGCAGGAGGGTTTGTAAAATGGATATGAACCGTGTTAAACAAATTGTTTCCTCTCCAGCAGATATCACTGTTCATTATCACGGTGTATCTGTATGGATTGATAGCTATGATGAGCAAAACAATACAGCAACCATTCATATGCGTGGGAGTCATGAAGAAAAAAGAGAAGTTCCTGTTGAGGAATTAGAAGAGGTATAAGAAAAAGCGCCTAAAGAAGGCGTTTTTCTTATTTGTTTCGTTTAAGTCTCCCTTCTTTGTCCAATACTGCTGATAAGGAGGAAGATTGTATGACTATTGAACAAGTCGAAGAGATTTTTGACGATTTTGGATATACTTTATTGTTTCAAAACATTCGTTATCCTCTTATGTTATCAGGAGAAGTAGATGATCTCGACCCAGATGTTCTAGCAAACTTTTTTGAGATGTACTTGTTTGATACGGAAGATGTTTTCACGTTTGAAGAGTTTATGTACCATTTCCTTATATTTAAAAAAATATATACAAATAACAACTTGCCGTTTGTTCGCGGAATGTAAGTGCAATTTCTAAGGGAATTGCGCTTTTTTATTTTAGAAGGATATCGAAACAAAAATATGTGTTCTTGTAATATGTAAACGTATGTTCTGTTTTAGGATAGAGATGTTTCGCCATGATTGATTATCATCACCTTCCAAGAAACAACATTTATCAAGACCTAAAATATAAAAATCCTTAAAAAATAAAGGTAAGCACATATTAGTCAAGTTTAATATGTTTGCTTACCTTGTTTTTTATTCCATTAATGCCCCTCGTTAGCTAAACAATCAAATTCATTTTCACACAGTACAAATTCCAACTTAAAAGTATTCTGTACTTAATCCAAAATAAATAGCTAATGAAATAACAATAAAAAACCCAAAAAATATAATCTTTTGGATTTTACTCCAGCTTCTCATCCAATCCTATCTTTTTCTATCTACATCAAGCCAAAAGAAGTTAACAAGAACAACTAAAACAATAATTAAGATAATTATAAAAGAACTCATTCAATACTCTTTTTATACGTTTATACATTTTTTACATATACGTTTTTGTTTAGGGAAAGGTTTCATTAAAATCTTATCCTACTTTTCAACGCTTTAGTTAAACAAGGAGGGGATATTGTTCCTCCGTTTGACAGTTTATAAACTTCTGCGTAAGCTACTTTCAATTGTTTCCGTAATTGCTTGTTTTCGTCTTTTAAGTTTTTGATTTTTCGTTTCAATGATTCAATGAGAGCGTCTTTGTTTCTCTCGTTCATTTCACGCTTTATTTGTTTTGCAGTAATTGCCTCGAAGTTTGATAAACACAAAGTTCGTATTTAAGTTTAATTCATCCACTATCTCATACAAGTAATCATCTTTTTGTTCGTGAACAACAAGAAAATTTTAGCCAATTTTTTATTAATTTACATTAAGCAAGGAACTTATTTATTAGTAATGGAAATTTTTTTAAAAAAAGGTTGTAAATACATTATAGTAGATTTCTTTATAAATAGAATAATCCTAAAAATGATAGGAGGGTCAATATGAAAAAAAACGAAGTAAACCTTCTACCAATTAATCTATTAGAAATTACTTCACCAGAAGAAAATCCACCTTCAAATATTCTAGATATTGGTTCGCGATATAAATGGAGTCAAGGTTACACAGGAAAAGGAGTAGTGGTTGCTGTAATTGATACCGGATGCGACACTAATCATCCTGATTTAAAAGATAGGATAATAGGAGGGTATAATTTTACAGAAGAGTATGGAGGTGACATCAGTATTTTCGAAGATACAAATGGACATGGAACTCATGTTGCAGGAATAATAGCTGGTTCGATAAATGGTAAGGGAATAGTGGGAGTGGCCCCAAATGCAAAGTTACTCATCTTAAAAGTGTTAGACCAATTTGGAAGCGGTTCGATAAACTCACTAGTTGAAGCGATTCACTATGCTGTTGATTGGAGAGGTCCAGCGGGTGAGCGAGTAAAGATTATTTCGTTATCTTTAGGTACCAGAAACCCAAGTTCCGATTTATATGACGCGGTTAAGAGAGCCGTGGCTCATGATATCTCGGTAGTAGCTGCATCAGGTAATGACGGAGATGGGAATATAGAAACAAATGAATATCGGTATCCGGGAGCATATAAAGAGGTAATAGAAGTTGGTGCAATCAATAAATTAAATGAGATTGCTTACTTTTCTAACACAAACGAATCAGTTGACCTTTATGCACCGGGAGTAAAAATTAATTCAGCCTATTTAAAAAATGGTTATGCTGTCTTATCTGGCACTTCTATGGCTACACCTCATGTAGCCGGAGCTATCGCTTTATTAATTGAAGAATACGAAGGTTTATTTCGAAGAGAACTAAAAGAAATAGAAATCTATCAATTGTTAATGGAACATACAACTCCTATTAAAGTGAGCCGCAATAAAGAGATTTATTTGTTGAATTTGGAGAAAAAACCAAACTCAAAAAGAGAGGGTGGTAAAGAAATGGAAACTCGAAATAGAGAAATGCTACTCAAATGCTTTTGTGAAGCTAGGAGAACTCAAGCTTTCTTTACAAAGTGTTTAGATGAAAATTCATCAAATGAGGAAAGAGAGTTCCTTTTGGAGTTAGTAAAAGAATCAGCAAAAACTTCTAACAAAATTATGGATTTTTGTAAAATAATTTAAATTGAGTGATATAATATTTTAAAATATTCATAAAAGTAAATGATTTATCCAAAAAATTGTATTTCCTCTATGACTAAGATTTCAATTGGTCATTTTTTTGAACACAAAAACAGAACATATGTTCATTTTTGTTAACAAAAGGGGGTAAGATTTTGAATCTAAAAGGATTAGATAACCTTTGTATACAAGAAATAGAAATCTTTAAAAAACAGAATAAGGAATTTTTAGAAAATCCAATAATCAAATCATTTCTAAAAAATGAAAAGAATTGGAAGTTGTTTTTGGAAGTTATTTGTAATCCTACAGATGAAAACAAAGAGTTATTAGATAAAGAATTTAAAAAATTTTATTTTGGTATAAGATTTACTGCATTTATTTCAACTGCTTTATATTTTAATGCAGTCAATTTTGATAAACGATACCGTAAAATGTTGAATCGATATACATTGACAGTTGATAAACCGTTGAAGGAAGAAGAGGATATTTCGTTTAAAGACATGATTACTGACTCTGAAGCGGAAATACAAATAGAATGGATTATACAAAGCGATGATATAAAGGATTATATTGCTGACCCTGTACTCTATGAGGCTATTCTAACATTATCGGATAAACAGAGAGAGGTAATTAATTTAGCATATGTGAAAGGTCTTTCAGATACAGAAATTAGCAAAGTGTTAAACAAATCGCAACAAGCAATCTCTAAAACGCGCAAGAAAGCATTAAAAAATATTTATAACTTTATCAATGAAAAGGGGGAGATTAAGAAATGACTGTAGTTGAATTTCCTCAATGGATAACAATTGTAGGTAATTTTGGTTTTCCGATTGCGATTACTATCTACTTGTTTTCACGTTTTGAAAAGAAACTGGAAAAGTTAGAGATAGTCATTCTTCAACTAAGCGAAGTTATTAAAGAATATAGAAAGGAGTGAACAGTATGTTTGTTATGCTATATGAATTAGTAAAAGAATCCAAGAAAAATGTAAAGGCATTAGAAACCATTATTAATTTGTTTGAACCAAAATTAAGAAAGTCCCTAACCCTTACTAACTATAGTGAACGCGAAGATTTGGCACAAGAATTAAAGTGTAAATTAATTATGTATATCCAAGGATACGATGTCGATTCTACACCAGGTTTTTGGGAATTAAAAGACCAAATCCAAAATAGAAAAAATGCAAGCTAGAAGGTATTCATTTTAAGAATTCTCTTCATTATATGTAAACTAAAAAATAGGAGGTATTTATTATGGAAGTTATTGTATATTCGGTGAAAAATTGCAAATATTGCAAAGAACAAAAAGAATTCTTAACTGAAAAGGGGATTGAGTTTGAAGAAAGGGATATTTATGAAAATGAGGAATATTTTCAAGAATTTAAGGAACTAGGGGGGTACGGTACGCCGTTTACTATTAAAAAAGAAAATGGCATTATCGTCTCAAAAATCAGGGGATTTAATCAAGAAAAGTTACTAGATGAATTAATTAATGATGTTAAGTCTAAAAAGGGAATACGGCGAACGGAGAGATTATAACAATTATAATTACAAAAGGTTCAAGGTGACCAAAGACGTAAAAGAGAACAATAGATAAGAAATACAAGATTTAAGTGGTTGATTACGAGTTCGTTTTTCAATACGAAAATGAATTTCGTTTTATGCAGGTGTGTCCAAGTGTTCATCGTTTTTTAGAAGAAAGAAGGTTTACGGATGATCCGAACGTTCGAAAAACAAGTAGAAAGAACGAAAAGAACAATGGACTCACCCCATTCGAAATCAGTATCTGAAGTCCCGTAAGATTTACAGCAGTTCCCCTGGTTGGGAACAGTTATTTTTTGCCGCTTTTTAAAACTAAGCATAAACCCCATTCACTGTAGTTTTGAGAAGGCTTCGTAAATTAAAACATCAGAAACCTTGATTGAACTTAATTTGATCATATACACTTTTGTTTAGTGTGTTTTGGCACAACGATTTATTAAAATAAGCTATATTGTTGATATTATTGAGTTTATACTGTTGTATACCTCTTATTTTCAGAGTAGCCTATAGCTAAACAAAAAGAGCTTAGATAACTTTTTAAGCTCCTTTTGTTTACTCAATTATACTCTTTAGAACTTATTAAAAGGTCTCGCGCCATTCTTTATCATCTATTGGTACACCTTTTTTAACATAATTCATAGAAACTGTTCCATGCTTTAATCCAGCATCCTTTTGAATAAATGATACGATCTCGTTAAAAATCTCTTCGTCCTTTTTATCCGGCTCTCTAGGTATAGATATCTGAATAAAAGGGGCCGCATCGTATTCTTTATAACTACTTGGCTTATTTGGATTCACGTGATATGTTATTCCGGTCCTTTCATCATATTCTATCCAAAATTCATCCAGCGAACCAAGCTTTTGCTCAATATAAGGACGTATATTGTTTTCTAATTCCTTTTCCCACTTCTCCGCAATATAGGTGTCTTCCATCTGTTTTGTTTCTTCATTGTAATAGACTAAAAACTGTGTATGATCCTTTTTGTTCTCTGCTCTAGCAGCGTATTCAAATGTTGAGAAGTTACCCATATTATCAAATAGTGTGCCATAAATAACAGTTTTATCTTTAAATGTATTATTTATATATTCCTGTGCCTGTATTTTTACCTTTTTAGCTTCATCCTCATCTCCCTTCATGCCTTGTGCAAATGCGAAAGAAAAAAGCCCTATACCTAATGCTAATATCCCGAATACACCTATACTAATTTTTGTTATTTTATTCATAATAGTCCTCCTTATTGTGATATGACTTAACAGTCAGACTTGTTTTTCCTTGTGAGAAGGCCCTTAATAAAAAAATACTTCTATTCATAAAGCTTGCTATACCAAAGATAATTCCGGCTCCTGATTGTGTAATATAAATGGTTATAGCCGTTACTATTGGTGAATACAAAAGCATGGCGATTAGACCAGAAGTTATCCAACAGCTGCGTGTAGTACCAGAAACTTAACAACAAAAATATTAAGAAATAGGAGAAAGAGGAACATAACAAGCAATGAGATGAATAACACTCCTTCATTTCATTTAATATCTATCAGTTAATATCTATCAGTAGTGACTCCGAGGGAAGCGGCTCGAACAAAAGGTACGTTATTAAATTTTTCAATTTCGCTAGGAGTTCCAGTGATTACTACACCTATAATTTCAAGGTTTTCGGCTGACAATTTCTCTTTGTTGTTATGTGTGATATTTTGAATGATTTTATCGGCTAAATCTTTATAAGAACCATTTTGTTTAAGGGCCTTTAGATTGCGGATGAAGGATTCTGCCCCCCAATTACTCTCTGGTTGATTGTTATAATGAAAACCAATTGCATCATCACCAATGATAGTAAAATCTTTTCCGGTTTCTTTAATGAAGTCGTTATAATCTTTTATATCTGATTGGCTATAGGTATTAACCCAAAACCAAGAGATATTTTTATTGAATATTTTTTGAATATCCGTTACTTTATACCCTTTATCAAACGAAAGAGCCAATTCTACTATTTTATCATCATCCATGTTGGAAACAATGCTTCTATCATCAAATAAAGAAGCGTTGACTTTTGGATGAATAAATTCAATGACTCTTTCTCCGCTAAAGTACATCGGAATTCTTTTTTTCTCTACATTTCCAGTTCCAATTGCACCTCCTGAAGTGACAATTTTTGACTGACCGAAGATGTAATACACTTTCTCTACAGACGTCCAAGGTACAGGAATGTCATTTACTTTTTTGAAAAACTCTGTTTTTGAAGTTGCTGAAAATAACGAATAATTAATACTCGTTCCTTGTTCTACTATATTGGCACCGTGGATACTATGCCATATTGCATCATTTCTCACCTCTTCATTAATCTTACTTTTCATAATGAAGTTACCAATAAAGTAAAAAGCGGTAACGACAACTATGCTTATAATTAGAGATATAACAATTATCCTTAAAATAGAATTTCTTTTTGCTTTTTTAACCAATTCCCTAAAATCTGGATCTTTCGGAAGAAACTCATTATCCTCGTTCATTTTGATACCTCCTGTATTCCTCTATGAATTGTTTTCGTGCTCTGTGAATGATTGTCTTAACGGAATCTACTTTCATATCATATAAAGCCGCAATTTCTGTTAGTTTTAAACCTATGCTGTATTTTAAAATTAGAAATTGTGCATATTTTGGTTTGAGTCGGTCTAAAAGGATATAAATGTCTTTTTCTAATTCTTTTTGAAGGACTGCTTTTTCAGGCGTGAATTCCTCAAATAACTCTTTGTAATTGAATTTCAATAAAATATTTTGTTGTCTATTACGTTTGCGACATAAATCGTAATATAAGTTAACGGATACACGAAAAAGCCAATTTTCTACATGTTCAATGTTTACAGAGTCTATATAAGTTAAAAATTTGTAAGCCGTTTCTTGGGTCACATCCTCAGCATCTTGCAGACTTGCCCCCATTTTTAAAAGATAGACCTTTACTCGCTCCAATTGTTCATGTAGTTTCTCCCCTAAATCGAACTCATTCATGTAAAACCTCCTACTGATAAGACGTTTATGTACGTAAAAGGTAAACAATTTAAAAGAAAATAAATAAAATTCATTCATTTCCATTATATAGGAATTAATTATATGCATGCGGTTTAAATTCTCCACATGAATAAATTGATTTTTTATTTTATCAGGTTGTAACTTTTCCCCTTTGTTTTTCTATATATAGTGTCAGCTGACAAAAGATAAAAAAACAAGGAGGATACCAAAATGCAGTTAGTTGGTAATTATTTAGACCAAGTAGAGATTAAAGAACTAATTTCTACTTTCAACAACAAACTAAAATTTCAAAATCTTATCCGTGAAATGAAGCAACAAGAAAAATTCGATTTCAATGAGGATACAGTTGAGGTTATCCAAGCTCTGAAGTTTGACGTAGTAAAAGGTAATGACGTTATCTCTGCTAAATCTTTATACCTAAAGGTAAACGACAATGTAAAAATCAAATACCTTGTCCGTCATCTGAATGGCGATAAAGAAACAACAAACGACTTCTTTATTGGAAGTATCACTCGTAATAGTGACGATGGAGAGGGATTTACGGTAACTCACTTCAAGGCCAGACATGACACATTTATCTCTTCGTTTGAAACTAGATTAACTGAAGAGGCAATTAAAGCGGCTGCTGAAGTTGATACTCAGGCAAAAGAGGAATTCCCTATCGATGAAAATTACTATCCGGGGATGCTGCTAGATCAAGTTGACTCCGAAGGGTTTCTTGATGGTTGTTTGCCCGGTGGATATATCTGGTGTGGTATGAAGTGTGGAGGTTCTGTTGCTTGTACTTCTTCCCAATACGGGATTAATGAGTTAGATCATTGTTGTAAGTCACATGACTGCTGTTATTCAAGAAATAACGTTGACTATCCAAATTGCTATTGTGACCAAAGACTATGTGATTGCGCACAAGCTGCTCCGGCGTATGGTATGACACCAGTTGTTGAAGCCATTTTCTGTTTTGTCTGCTAAACCGTTAGTTAGTAGATAAAAAATGAGTAATGAATCGATTCTTTGGTTCATTACTCAACTTTAAAAATAGTAGGAATCTATGATTAACATCATCTAAAACGAACTTAAGAAAAATTGGTTTAATTCCCACTATGGTTTTAATGGGGGCTGTAGTGTCTACCGTTCAGGCCGCTACTTCTACTTCAATATTAAACAAAGAGACTTCTAAAGATGGACCTTCCATACCGATTCATAGTGGTAGTGCTTATGTTGCTGCTAATAATTACAGTTATTTTCGGGGTATGGAAGAAGATGTGAAGAAATCTATTATTTTACTTCCTGGCCCCTACACATGACATCGGATGATAGCGCCGCGAAGTAACTGGTCTAGAACTGTATCCCTTGAGCCAAGTAACTATTATGCACACAGGGCGGCCAATATGCAGTAAGCGTGAACGACTAATAAACAAAGGAAATAACATAAAAGTTGGTTATTTCTCTAATTAAAACAATATAAAAACATTTAAAAATAATAGGAGGTAAATATCATGAGTCTAGCCACAAGTAAATCAAATATAAAATCAATCTTCCTGATTATCAGTATGCTGTTTATGGCAATTTTGGCTACAACCGCACAAGCAGCTACTTCAACAGCTATTTTATCGAACGAATCTAGCAAAAGTGGAGCTAATATTGCTGTTCATAACGGAGGTGTAAGCTTTAGTTCTTTTAATGAAAGTAGATCTGTGGATCGCCTAGAAGCTAGTATTAGAAAATCAGTGGCAGTTCTTCCGGATCCTTATGTGCATTTCCGTATCGATCCACCGGGTACTGGTGTTACCGAATGGGTTTCACTTGAGCCTTCTAGCTACTACGCTTATGCGTATTCACCAAGTAAAATCTACGCAAGAGTAAGTATTTCTAATTAAAAAAGAAAGTAATGAACCGTTAAGATTTCTTAATGGTTCATTACTTTTTAATTGGGGTGGGAGAATGAGGACATTTAAGATTTTATCAGTCCAAACTATAAAGTCACATAAATATTTACTTATACTTGGCTTAGTCAGCTTATATATTTATGCAGGTTTTTTATTGTACAGCACTTTGTTTAAACTAAAAGATGCAGGTAATGCTTTGCAGTTATCGAGCTTTTTAATACAATCAGGAATGCTGTTTTTTATGTTTTTGGGATTTCGATTAGCAAGGAAGAATTCAGGAGCGATGGCTCTATATAAAACCATCAAAGGCAGTATTATTAAAGTACTTCTTTTAAATATTGTATTACTACTCTTAATTATTACGATTTTTGTTTTCTCATTAATTGTTATTACAACTTTGTATTACTTTCATTTGAATCCATCCAATCATTTTTATTTTGAGAGTGGCGCCTTTCTGATAAATAACCTTTTATTACCGTATTTTATTACTGGATTAATCGGATACATCGTTGGTGTTAATTCACGCAGTACCTTTTCATATGCTTATTTAATACTAATATGGGCATTATTATCACCTACAAACCAGTACTTCGTAAATAATCTCTTGTCCAACACTCAGTTAACAGAAGGATTTTCGTTATTGCATAACTTGAATCTTGGTGTACAAGATATGAATGTGCCTTATCAACCTTTCTATGGTTTTCAGTTATATTGGGCAAAAAAAGTGATATATATATTGATTTTGTTAGGGATTTGTATCCTTTCTATATTTACAGCAATTAAACAAAGATTACAGCGGATTAATATAGCATCGGTATTGTTTACTTTGGTTAGTTTTAGTTTAATACCATATTCATCTAATAATATTAATTATTTAGATGGATACCTAGACGAATATGATTTCTATGAAAAACGACATAAGATTCCATATAAGGATTTATTTGATTATAAGATTGAAAACATAAAGGTAGTGGTAAAGAATTACGAAAAATTTTCTGTAGATCTTGAAATGGAAGTTAACAATATAAAGACATCTAAAATTGCTTTTACTTTGTATAAAGGTTTTCATATAACTGAAATTAATGATTCTAATGGTATAAATCTTCTATTCGAACAGACGGGTGACTATACAATCGTTAACTTACCGTTGAATTATAAAGAACGTACCATGACACTTAATGTTAAATATACTGGCAATGGAACACTTGCTAATCCGGCCACACAGAATAAGGTGTTTTTGCCTTCTGATTTTGGTTGGATACCTACCAATAAAATGACTCCTACTCACTTTGTTTTCAACGAACACGTTATACCCAATAAACTTAGTAATCCAGAACCGATTAAATTTAAATTAACATATGAGGGAAAAGATAAGCTGGACTATGTAAACTTAAAACAAAGGAGTAGTTCAGTTTATGAAGGGGAAGCGACTGGACTCACATTAATCAGTGGAGATTTAACGCAAAGGAAAAAAGATGATCACAACATTTATTATCCGAAATCTTGGTTTAGTTATGAATTTGAGTTAGATAAATATCTTGTAGAATTTGAAAAGATTATAAGTAATTACAACAATCTTTTCAAAACAAATTATAAACTTCCAAAAAACATCGTTTTGCTGCCTAGTATGGCTATTAACGACTCATATATCTTTACCTTTACATCGGGTACGAAAGAACAATTAATCATCCAACTGGACCCAGTGGAACTAACGAAGAAACGTCCATTAAATACAACAATTCCATATCAGATGGAATTTGCTTTTAACAACAATAAGAATTTCGATGGACCTGAACAATTTGCGAATTGGTTAGTCTTTAATAGTTTTTTAGGTGCGAACTTAGATAACGACTTTGAAGACAAATCTTCTTTTATATTCAAACAATATCAGCAGTTAGTTGCCGAACCCTATATCAGTGAAAAAGATAAACCAATTTATAATCAATTACTGAAATACAATAATACAAAACTACCTAATGAATTTCTGATCAAATGGAAGTTACTTTTAGAGGATGACGAAGAAAATGACTGGGAACAACTTCAGAAGTTGTTAAAAACAACACAAATGGGGGCAATACAATGATAACAATAAAAAATTTATCAAAAACTATTAGAGGGAATAAGATAATAGATAATTTAAACCTAAAGCTAAAAGGAATTACAGGGATAATTGGGCCAAATGGTGCTGGTAAATCTACATTAATGAAAATTATTGCTTCCGTGGAAAAAGGCGATAAAGGGAGCGAAATTATATTCAATAATACAAGTAATGAGCCAATACGGATAGGATATCTACCTCAAAATTTTTCTATTTATCCTAATTTAACAGTTTATGAAGTATTGAAACTACTCGCTACTTTGAAAGGGAATTTTGATTCCGCTCATATAGAATATCTAATCGAATTATTTAATCTTGCTAATTATAAGAATAAAAAGATGAAAGAATTATCTGGTGGAACACATCGAAGGGTAGGGATAGCTCAAGCCCTTTTAAATAAACCTAATTATTTAATTATAGATGAGCCAACTGCCGGATTAGATATAATAGAATGTATTAAATTGAGAAATATTCTTTTAACTATAAGTGAGAAGGTGGAGGATATAATAATTTCTTCTCATTTGCCTGAAGACATTGAATATATTTGTAACCATATCGTAGTAATTGAAAAAGGACAGAAAAGGTTTGAAGGTAGTTTAAGCGAAATGATACAACGCTCAGAAAATCTTTCCTATGAAGCCACTATAGAATTGAATGATTTACAAAAATTAAATGTTATAGGGGAAATAGTAAAAATAGACAAGATATCTGATAAATTAGTAAAGGTAAAATTCATTACAAGAAAACCTATTGCCGACCACCAATTATATAAACCAGTTCAACCCGGATTTTTAGGCAGCTATGTATCTCTATTAAAAGGAGAGGTAGTTCCATGATAAATTTACTCCAATTAAAAAGTAGATCATTAGGATGGCTGCTATATTTGCCGATGGCCATTTTCGTTGCAATGTTATTTTTCATTTTTGGTATACCCAATAACAATGTTAATGTAGTAATAGTGTTACTTCAGTTAACGTTCATTCCGCTTGTATGTATTTGGACGTTATATCTGTTTTATGATTTATTGGGAACAGGGAATTTTCAGTATATGTGGCTGTATTATAAAACAAATATAGAAAAGATATTAATTATGTTTTTTGTTGTTTTATTTATTCCATTGATATCTCTAATTATAGCGATTGAATTTAGATTTGATGAATTTCAGACTTTACCAATCTTAATGCTATTATTTACACAATGTTTAATCAGTGCCGTTGTTTCATTAATTTTATTTGCCGTTTTTGGTGACGTAAGCATTCCAATTACATTAATTTTTCTCTATATATCAGCAGAATTAGCTACTTTTGGCTCCAGTAAATATTTATACCATATATTCTTTCTTAATTTACAAGAAAGTTTAAACTTCACCAATACCATTAGTCTTGCATTGCTGAATTTACTGTTTGGTTTAGTTGGGTATAAAATCTTTAAACTTTTAATCACTTAAGATTCACAAACAAATAAGAATAAATAAAAACACTCAGAGGTTTTAGTTATCTGAGTGTTTTTATTTTTATTTATCGGAAAAAGTACTTTATGACTGATGAACTATTATATGAAGATGTAGAAATAGCCATCGAAATCTGAACCTACAAAGAACAACGGGTGAGAATGAGATGAATACAGAGGGTCTTTAAAAATAAAATGGCAACACGAATAAGTACACAATTGGGAATCAAACCATCCTCATTAATTATAAGTTAAATTCAATACACACTCTTTAAAAACTTTACAAATTGGTTGTGGTTATACGGTTTTCTTTTTCTTTATATGGTACAGCTTTTAAGTTCTTATCAGCTGACATAAAAAATTTAATTAAAAAAGGAGGAAACCAAAATGACACAAGAAAATCAAAACTACCAAAATACAACAAACGAGTTGGAAAACAATGAAGTAGAAGCTCAAGCAAGTGTATCAGTCACTCTTCCCCTTGGTGCTGGTTTAGCTGATTCCCCAAAAATTAACCTTTTGACTGGTAGAGCAAAAGTTACTGCAAGTCATACAAGTGGATTTGGAGTAATGACCGTACAAATCATGGAAACCACTTATTTTGATGATGTTGTTAAAAGTTGGTCCCTTGATCCAGGAGAATCTCTTTATGCTGAAGTAACTATACCGAAAGATACCTATTATCTAAGACTATTGAGTCATGATGGTGGTGCAGGTGGAAAGGGTACTTTAGGAACTGCCTAAATTGTTTTATGCATTTGTAATTTGAAATCAAAACCGCTAAGTCCTTATAAGGATTAAGCGGTTTTTTCTTTTCAATAAACCTTTTAACGAACAGGTTGTAGCCATTCAATAAAAAACCCTTCATTCGAAGGGAAGCCGCTTTTTTTGTACTTTAAACGAAGGTGGTACCCGGATTCGAACCGGGGATCGAGGTTTTGCAGACCTTTGCCTTACCACTTGGCTATACCACCGTTTTTTGAATACCAAATCTCTCTGTTTTTATAAACATTTTACATATCATAAAGATATGACAATCAAGAAACTTACAACCTATTTTTAAACTTAATTTAAATTTTTTAATATAAATGTAACTGTTCCACGCATAACATCTTTTAATTTCAACCGTGCTTTTCTTTTTCAAGTTGGCTGTAAAGAGAAAGGCTATTCTTTTGTAACAAAAAACTAACCATCAACAAAAGTGTTGTCACTATATAGAAGAAATCAAAACCGTGCTTCTTGAGATGAGAGAAGAAGTAGCCATGCGAGCTCGAAAAGCGAGAGTCGCTGGAAAAACGGTTTCTTTACATATAGGCTATTCACGTACGGAAGGGGGAGGAGGCTTTCAACGTTCCAGAACAATCGACACACCAACCAATATAACGATGGACATTTATCAAACGTGTCTACAGTTGTTCCAAGAAAACTACGATGGTCGCATTGTGCGCTCTGTTTCTATTTCTCTTTCCAAACTTGTCCCTGATAACATGTTGCAAATGAGCTTATTTCATAACTTAGTAAAAAAAAGAGCGCTTGGATATGTGATGGACGAAATCCGTGCCAAATATGGAGCAACGGCAATTTTACGAGCAAAAAGCTACACGTTAGGAGGAACAGCGATCCAGCGCAGTCAACGGATTGGGGGACATAAGCCATGATTCATGACCGCGGCGCAAAAAAATAGACAGCGATGATGCTGCCAGAGCATAAAGAGATTGTTGTCTCGTTTGTACGAAGAATTTAACTATAAAGAAAAGCCTGCCATTGACGAGCAACAGTATGAGCAGTTCAATCAAATGATGCAGCAAGCAATGGCAAGAACGCAAATGATGGGTATTACTTATTACGTGAACGGCGATTTTAAGTATCTAAGAGGAATGATTCGTGATGTGCATGTATACAAAGGAGAAGTAAAAATTTTAGATGAAGAGGGGAAAATACATTTTTTATTTTTAAAAGACATTGTTGATATAACATACGCCAATGATGAAATTTTGTAATTATCTTATCCAAAGGAACAACTCGATTAAAGTAGAGGAGACGGCATCAAGCAGAAACGGTTTGATGAGAAAAAATATGACTAAGGTTGATAAAGTACTTAATCCCATTCCCAAAATTAATGGTTTAGTGTGATTTTCTTTACTATTCATTTTAACTCCCTCCAATTTTTTATGATTCTCATTTTCTGTTATAACCGTTTTTTTAATCATACAAACGTAAAAAAGTCGGCAAAATGATTGCCAATTTTTTAATAAAAATGAAATCAGGATATCCAACTAAACCGTAGTTGACATTGTCAGGATGTTTAAAAAGCAAATCGTCAAGCGGTATAACTATGCTTACATACATATGGATCATCTCTTCTGTGATAGAAGATTGAATGTAAAATGTGCATTTTTTTGGGCTAGACCTACCAGACACTATTCTCCTGTCCCCTTTATTACATTTTTTGACTGATGATGGGTTGTTAGGGAATGTAAATGAGCGATAAAATAATGAGAATCATATTGTTTTTTCAAATTAACTAACCTTTGCGTTGCACCATAATAAAATTCAATATTCAGGGAGTGGGAAAATGAATAAAAACTTGATCATTAGAGACGCAACAAAGGAAGACTTAAAGGCAATTGTCGATATATACAATTCAACGATACCGACAAGAATGGTTACAGCTGATATTGAGCCTGTTACAGTGGAGAACAGAGAGAAATGGTTTTTTGAACATACTCCGGATTTTCGGCCGATTTGGGTTGTTGAAGCTGACGGACAGGTGTGCGCTTGGCTTAGCTTTCAATCATTTTATGGAAGACCAGCATACAGGCATACAGCGGAAATCAGTATTTATATCGATGAAGAATATAGAGGAAAAGGGATTGGCAGTCATTTGCTGCAAAGAGCGATTAATGAATGTCCAAAGCTCGGGATTAAAACGTTACTTGGATTTATTTTCGGACATAATGAACCAAGTTTGAAATTATTTTATAAATTTGGATTTAAAAAATGGGGGCATTTACCAAAAGTCGCTGAGTTGGACGGTATCGAAAGAGATTTAGTGATTTTAGGTAAGAAAATTTATCCACAGCAATAATATTTTTAGGAATATAATTTTATTAGTGGTAAATATGGATGAAAGAGATAGACATTACTGATTGTTCATCAGAAAAGAGTGAGGCATAAGGATGATTCTCTATTCGTCATTGCTGCACGATCTTTTTTCTGCATAAGGGAGCATAGATTGGACAATCGTAATAAAGAAAAAGTGATGGAAAGGAAAGAAAATATGAACTTAATGCCTATTCGTTTGTTTACGATTGAAGATGGGGAAGGGTATGTGGCCGATGTTTTTCAATGCCCCGTTACCGGCAACCTGATTTATAAGTCAACAGGGGCTCCCACTGTTGTCTCTTATAACCATTTAACTGAACAACAAAAACAAGAACTGACGAAATATGGATTTAAACTTTTTGAGCAAGGCTCTCCAAGAAGTAACGTTATTTCCAACGATCAATCAGTAGAAGAATTGTTGCCGGATTTAAGACAATGATACAGAAACTAACCTGTTTGTTTTCTTCAAAAAATAAAAGAGCAGTGTGTATGATAATTAACAAACGAAGCAGGAATCTTTAACGGGTTCCTGCTTTTTGTTTATTTTCCAAAAAAGGATAAATTTTTATAAAAAAGTAAAAAACATTATCTTAAAATATTAAAATTCCTCATATTTTGGCGATAAAAAGAGTGTCGGAGCATTTATCGAAACAATATGAGAGGAAGTGAAAGGATGTCGCAACTTTCCCAAAAAGAGCAGTGGGCTTCAAAAATTGGCTTTATTTTAGCCGCAGCTGGTTCAGCAATTGGATTAGGCGCCATATGGAAATTTCCGTATGTAGCCGGAACGAGCGGTGGAGGAGCTTTCTTTTTAGTTTTTCTTATTTTTACGTTATTGCTGGGGTATCCTTTATTAATTGGTGAATTTGTGATTGGTCGCCATACCCAAAGTGATGCTATCTCTGCTTACAAAAAACTAGCTCCGCACACGTTATGGCATGTAACCGGATGGATTGGAATGATTGCTTGCTTTATTCTTTTATCTTTTTACAGTGTAGTCGGCGGATGGATTATTTTGTATTTATTTAGAGCGGTTAGCGGAGAGTTGGGTGGTTTATCGCAAGTTCAATATGGAGAACTATTTGGTCAACTCATTTCGGACCCGTTTCAAACGTTGTTAGCACAATTTATTTTTATCTTATTAACAATTATTGTAGTGGCAAAAGGAATCCAACAAGGGATTGAAAAAGCTAGTAAATTAATGATGCCGGCGTTATTTTTGTTGTTTTTATTGTTGGTATTTCGTTCCATGACTTTAGATGGAGCGATAGAAGGATTAAAGTTTTTATTTGTTCCTGATTTTTCAAAGCTCACTTCAGAAGCAGTGTTATATGCTCTTGGACAAGCATTTTTTACATTATCTTTAGGTGTATCGGTCATGGTAACTTATAGTTCTTATCTTAATAAGGAACAAAGCTTACCGAAATCGGCTATATCGATTGTTGTGATGAATGCTTTCGTTGTCGTGCTTGCGGGATTAGCCATTTTCCCAGCGATCTTTTCATTTGGAATGGAGCCAAACGCTGGTCCAACGCTAGTTTTTGCTGTTTTGCCTGTTGTTTTTAATCATATACCATTTGGCTCGCTATTTTTTATTGCGTTTTTAATTTTATTTTTATTTGCCGCTTTAACATCAGCATTTTCCATGATTGAAATTATCGTTGCTTCCGTTGCTAAAAATGATGCGAAGAAGCGACAATCAGCTACATGGCTTATTGGAATTCTTATTTTTATCGTAGGTATCCCTTCTTGCCTCTCATTTGGAGTTTTGGCAGATTTTCAGGTATTTAATAGAACGATTTTTGATATTGCAGATTTTACTGTCAGCAACGTGTTAATGCCATTAGGTGCATTATTAATTTCGCTATTTGTCTCACTCAAGATTGCTAAAGATACATTGTTTGATGAGTTAAGACAAGGATCAACAATCAGTAAACTTTTCTTCGATATTTGGTTTTTCTTAATTCGTTATGTGGCACCTATTGCCATCTTAATTGTTTTCTTAGATGTACTTGGATTTCTTGATTTTCTTAAATAACATCTAACCAACGATGCGGAGGTATGAAATCAAATGAATTATATGGATGAGATTCAAAAGCTGTTTCCAAGTCAAGATGGCAATAAAGAAACTCGTGATTTGCTTGTTTCAAAAATGAATCAACTAATCACTGAATTTGATAAATTAAAAAATCCTGCTAAGCTCACATTAGGGGAAATGCCGGAATATACGGAAGACTATTATAATCAAATTATTTCTACTTCTAATGTGCCAGAGCAAGGGATTACATTGGATGAAACCATTGAGGAAATTTTGAAGTTAGCGAAAGGACATCGTTACCCAAATAGCAATTACTTGGCGAATGCCACACCACTTCCGAACATTGCCAGCATTCTCGGAAATCTGTTAATGGTTTTGTTAAATGGGAACAATGTCTGGGATGTCGAGGGAGCTGCGGCAGCGAACGCCGAAGTAAGGATTACAAGTATGTTATCCAAAATTGTAGGTTATGATCCTAATCAAAGTGCGGGATATACGACTTGGGGAGGGCAAGGTGCCGTATTTAATTCGCTTCGACTTGCGATTGCCCGTCAATTTCCAGAAGCCAACCGTACGGGCATTCCGAATAATTTATACTGCTTCTGCTCGGAGCTATCCCATTACAGCTTGTATAAATCGGTTGAGGCAACTGGAATCGGTACCGATCATCTCATTCGTATAAAAGCGAATCGCGACCATTCCATGAATTTACAAGATTTGCAACAAAAAATGGAAGAAGTAATTCAAAACGGTGGTATCCCTGTTTACGTATTAGCGACAATGGGAACAACTGATACATTCGGTATCGATCATATTCGCGAAATTAAAAACATAACTACTTCATTAGAAGAAAAGTATAACTTACCACCGATTTATATTCATGCAGATACAGCAATGGGTGGAATGTATACATTTTTCAATGATTATGATTTTGAGACAAACCCATTACAGTTGGAAGAAGACGTTTGCCAAGTTTTAAAAGGTTATCAATCATTGTTTAAAGATGTTCACTTAGCTGACAGTATGGTGTTTGACTTCCATAAACTTGGACAAACTCCTTATATTACAAGCTTGTTCTTAATAAAAGATAAAATGAACTTGCAGTATGTTGATTTAGATCCAACCGAAACACCTTATGTTGGAAACCGCGGTTATGGAAGCTATCATACAAGCTATACGCTGGAATGTTCGCGGATGGGTAGCGCAATTCCGATCTATGCTTCATTGCTTGCATTTGGTATTAAAGGATATCAACAATTATTAGCGAATTATATCCGTGTCAATCTTGAGTTTAGAAAAAAATTAATGCAAGCATTTCCGAATGTGGCGGTTACTAACAATGTGTCGCCTGTGACGACGTTCCGATTTTATCCGGAAAAAGTGACTTGGGAAGAAGAAGTAAATGGGAAAGCTACATATGAGGAAATTGAAGCTGTTAACAAGTACAATGACAACTTCGCGGAGTTAATCGGCTTGCATCGCGATATGATTTATTTTGGAAGCACGAAAAAGCAACGATTAGTGGAAGCGAGAAACACGAATACGCGCGTCCCGATTTATGCCCATAAGTTTTATACCGTTTCTCCTTACACGACAGTGCAAGACGTGGAGCGATATATAGATTTCTTGAAGCACTTCATGGATATTCACTCGAAAGAGTTAGTGCTCATTTAAGGAAGAAAAACGAGGCGATGCGGAAAGCATCGTCTCGTTTTTTATACGTGGAATTTTCCGACAATCTCTTGAAGCTCTTTTGTCAATTGGTTGAGTTCCGCTGCTGAATTAGCCAAACGGTTGACAGATTCCAATTGCTCATTAGCGCTTGTTGCGATTTGGTGCGAAATGGATGTATTTTTGTTCGCAACGTGCGTTAACTCTTGTACGGAAGCGGTAACTTCTTCCGTGGCCGCGGAAATTTCTTGGGTTCCTGCGGAAACCGCCTCAATTTGCTCGGCAAGCTGGTCGGAAAAACCTTTCAGTTTTTCGAACAATTCGCTCGCTGTTTTCGCGACTTCTTGTCCTTTTTTCGTTTCTTTCGTACCGCTTTCCATCGCCTTTACCGCGTTCTGGATTTCTCTCTGAATTTCTTCAATGATTTCAGCGATTCGCACGGTCGAGCGGTTTGACCCTTCCGCTAATTTGCGAACTTCTTGCGCTACGACTGAGAAGCCTTTTCCGTGCTCTCCCGCGCGAGCTGCTTCAATCGCTGCGTTTAAAGCAAGCAAGTTTGTCTGTTCGGCAATTTCTGTGATAAGTTTCAAAATTGCGCTTATTTCTTCGGAATGTGCTTTAAGAGAACTGATAATATCGCTTGAATGTTTTACATTGTCACTAATATTGGACATTTGTTTCGTCACATCGTTGATCGCAGCCATTCCTTTCGCCGCATAATCTTCCATCTGTTTGGAAAGAAGGGATATATCTTGCGATGAGTGAGCGATTTGTTGAATTTCCGCAGATATTTGCTCAATCGCCCCCGCTGATTCGGAGATAGACATTTCTTGCGTCTCAATTCCTTCGTTCATTTCTTTTATATCTCCGGTGATTTTAACAGAATGCTCTCTTGACGTTTGCGAAACAACCGTTACCATTTCAGAAAACTTTAACACTGTTTCGGATGTTTCCTTAATTTTATGAATCATATTTTTCATTTCTGCAGCCATTTGATTGAAGGCTTCATTCATTTTTCCTAAATCGTCTTCCCGTGTTGGCAAGTGAATATCCAAGTTGCCTTGCTTCATTTGCTCGATGCCTGATAAAAGCTGTTTTAACGGTTTGGCACTGCTTCTGATGAAAAAGACCTGCACGAGCATGATTAAAATAAGAACAGGCACAAGAATCGACAAGGAAACAGTAAATAATTTTTCTTTTCCATTTTTCACCATGCTCGCATCGACATCAATGCCAAAAAAGGCGAACACTTCTCCTGAATCATTTTGAATCGGATACAGCACTGTTACCCATGTACCGAATTGATCTTCATAAATATCTGAAGCGACCATTTGTTTTGTTTCTTTCAGCTTTTTAATGGATTTGACAATGGTCGGAGGCTGCTCGTACAAATCTCCAACTTTAATCCCATTTTTCTCTAACTGCTCAACAATATGTGAAGGGCTGGAAATAATTGTCGTTTTGTTTCCGTCTTGCAAGTCCGTTCCGAATATGTATCCTTGGGCAACATTTGGATTATACTTGGAAATATTATCAAAAAACTTTGTTAGCTTTTTCTGCGCTGGATCATTAAAATCTGTTTCATTTTTTGCCGTCTCAACTAAATCCACATCAATTTTCTTTCCCCACTGCTTGGCAATTGCCGTTGCTTGTTTATTCATTTCCGTTTTTAAAATATTGCTTTGCAGTATTAAATTAGCAACGATTAATGAAACGCCAAGTGCCAAAGACAATATGGTTGTCAGCAAAATAATTCTCGTTATAAACGGCAATTGCTTCATTTTTTGCATCATCGCTATCACCCTCCTTAAGCTGCGTTGGTTGCAAATCTCTTTCAAAGCCGGCGATTTTATGTGAAAGAACAGACAAGTATTATATCGGAAAAAATCAGGAAAATTTTAATATTTTTATTAGAATTAAATATGACAGGAGAGGGAAAATGAACAAGCTTGAGCGAACAGAGGTTATGCAGTTGCTGAGAGAAGCGTTGAATGACTTTTAACAAAAAGCATGCTTGCAATCCACGATAGTTAGTCACGTTAAAGCGAGTTTCGCCGAATTATATAGCAGCGTTAAAATATCGAAAGCGAGAGGGTTAATATGAGGGGAAATTTTAATTTTATACCATAAACCAACGATCTCTTAAAACAAAAATCGGACCGAAAACCTTATTTTTTCTTCCGTTGGCATAAACATGGCGAAAATCTTGCTTTTTTTGATCATAAATAGCCTTTCATAATTAACATTTCTCATTGGAATCAGAATATGCAGTGTTATTAAGTAAGTGTTTTCCATGCATGAGTTTGCTTCTCTAACGTACATTAATAAATGTTCGAAAAGAATCATTCTCTTTTCGAGCGCAAGGAAAATTCGAACAGAGGAGTGTAAAACTCATGAATCGTTTGCGTCTATTTAATTTTGGGCGTAATAGAGGAGTGTGGCGTCAATTATCGCGCTTAACAGGACGTCGGAGCAATAACAACGCCATATGGACTGTATTAAGTTTAGGCTTGGGAATTGCCGCGACAACCGTTTTCAGCATGAGAAGAGGACGCAATGCTCAATATATGATGCCAAAACCGATTCAGCGTGCGATGCAGGGTGTAAACAGCTTTATCAATCAACGAATGAGAATGCCCAACTTAGCGACGGCTATGGAATTTTCCAAAGAGATAGCGGAAAAGCCGAAAAACATTCCAATTAACAATAATTATAATCAACAATCAAAATAACTTGACTCATTCCGCCAATCTTGCATGTTTTATGCTAACAAGTACAACCATATTCCTTTCCCAATGCAATCTCTTCTGTGTAGATAGCAGTAAAATTGCTATCAAACAGGAGAGATTTTTTACGGAATATGGCTGACAATGTATGGGCATCAAGAAAGAAGAAGCAAAGCCAATCAATTGTTGAACAAATGAACAGAGATACAAGTGACAAAACTCGTTTCGACGTTGTTAATTCTATACTTCAAGCGTTAGCATGCGGGCATTTGCTTAGAAGCTGCCACTTCAGATGAAGTTAAGTCGCGGACAGTTCATAATACGCGTTGTCATCTTTACTAAGAGATTTCCACATGGCGGACTAGGTTCAATAGTTTATCGAGGTGTTGACTTGTTTTTACCGTTTACTTAGCCGTCAAACCGTATTGAAACACTATTTCCATCATATGATTCCATTTCTTTTCGATGACGACCATAAATTCATTTAAAAAGTATTTCGAGCATGTCTCGAAATACTTTTTTCATCATCCTCTATCTCAATATCAAAATAAAGGTTCTGTTAGAAAAATATTTGTAAAATAGACTGAAAGCGTTTTTATGGGTAGAAAATGTGCTCATTTTTTTTATTTAACATAATACGAAGGTAAATATGAAATGAAATTAACACTGCTGAAAATTTAGTGAGACAGTCGTTTATCGTTTATTGGTTATTTAGCGTTATCATTTAAAACGATATGAAACATAGGGAATAAAGTTTTTCATAATAAAAAACAATACTCCTATTCAACACATGTCTTTTTTATTCAAAATTTTTTCAAATTGTAAGCGTTATCTCTGATTGAAATTTAATTACAGCAGCTATACAATGAGAATGTGAAATGTTTCACAAATTTATTGTTTAATAAACAAATTATTTTTTTTAAACGATATTGTGAAATATTTCACAATATAAAATAGCTATTTTTAAGGAGATGACCAAGATGAGGAAAACCACAAGAAAAGTTGCGATCATCGGTACAGGATTAGTTGGTTCAAGTGCGGCCTATTCCATCATAAACCAAGGGATTTGTGACGAATTATTAATGGTCGATATCAACAAGGAACGCGCTATAGGTGAAGCCTTAGATTTATCTCATTGCATAGATTTTATAAGTTCAAGAACAAAAGTTCGTACAGCATCATACGAAGATTTGCAAGATGTCGACGTAGCCATTATTACCGCTGGTCCACCGCCAAAGCCAGGACAAACTCGCCTAGATACATTAGGGATTGGTGCGAAAATTATGGAAGATATCATTCCAAAAATTATGGCGAGCGGTTTTGATGGAATTTTCTTAATAGCTTCCAACCCGGTTGATATTATCACCTATCATGTTTGGAAACTATCCGGTTTACCAAGAAATAGAGTGATCGGAACAGGTACTTCGTTAGATTCTTCGAGATTAAAAACATTTTTATCGGAAATTTTAGATGTCGACCCAAGAAGTATTAGCGGCTACATGATGGGGGAACATGGTGATTCACAGTTTGCCGTCTGGTCTCACACTTACGTAGGTGGAAAGCCGCTTCTAGAAATTTTAGAAGAACGAAAAGAAGAACTTGGTGAGGTCGATTTAGAGCAAATTGCTGAAAACGTTAAAAAGGTTGGATTTGAGATTTTAAAAAGAAAAGGGACAACTTATTACGGTATCGGAAATGCATTAGCTTTTATTACAAAATCGATTTTCAATGATGACCATAAAATCATTGCCCTATCTTGCGTGTTGAATGGCGAGTACGGCGAAAGGGATATTTGTACAGGTGTTCCAGCCGTTATTACTCGTGAAGGGATTAAAGAAATTGTCGAGCTTCGATTAACGGAAGAAGAGCAAGCAAAGTTCAGACAATCCAATGCTATATTACGGGAATACATGGAAAGCATCGGTTACAAACAAAAGAATCTAGCAACGGTATAAGTCTACTTTGCAAAAAATATTGCTGCTTTTTGGAAAGAAGGAGCTTCTTATGAAAGAGTATGTGATGTCAAGAGTTTTTAAAGCTTCAACAGGTATTGCACAAGGAATTTTTGTTACACTCGGTATTGGTTTGTTGATTAAAAACATAGGAACAAGCTTTGGAATTGATGCACTTGTACAAATTGGTACGATTTCGATTAGTTTGATGGCACCAGCAATCGGTGTGGGAATTGCCTTAATGATGGGAGCGAACGCTCTCGTCATCTTCTCAGCGATGATGGCCGCGGCAGTTGGGGCAGGTGCGCTAAGCATTACAGATGCAGGTGTTTTCATTAAATCAGGAGAACCGATTGGAGCACTGCTAACAGCTACGATTGCAACTTATGTAGGCAAACGAATGAGCGGAAAAACAGCTCTGGATATGATGATTGTTCCATTAGGAACCATTTTAATAGCTGGATTGATCGGTTTATGGTTATCCAATGTCATTGCCCCTGTTTTAACAATGGTAGGCGGGGTGATTAAATCATCAACGGCAGGAAACCCGCTGCTCTCGTCAATCGTTTTAGCCGTCGTTTGGGGATTGTTCTTAATCTCGCCGGCATCATCTGTGGCATTAGCGATGGCCTTAGATGTAAGCGGTATTGCAGGGGGAGCAGCTTTAGCAGGCTGTGCGGCACACTTTATCGGATTCTCTATTATATCTTGGAAAGAAAATCAACTAGGCGGGATTTTGGCTCAAGCTGTATGTACTCCTAAAGTGCAATTGCCTAACATTACAAAAAACCCTTACATCTTACTACCAACAGTAGTTGCCAGTGCGATTGTTGGGCCTATCTCCGCGTTAATCTTCAAGATTGAAGCAGGAAAAGAGATTGCGGGTATGGGATTAAGTTCTTTCGTAGCACCATTACAGTTGTTAACAACATATGATATCGAATTTATTGTTCCAGCGATGCTCATCACTTACGTAATCGTTCCAGCTGCAGTTTCATATGCCATCTACTATATGCTTAAAAAGTTTGGAAAGATTAAAGAAAACGACTTAAGATTGCCGAACTAGAGGGTGTCCCCATTTAGGGCACCCTCTTTCTGATGGAGCATATCGGGCTCGAGCCGGTGATCTCTACGCTGCCAGAGTCGGAAGGATGATTTTCTTCATTAGGAAAGGTAAGATCTTTTACAGTTAAAAAATGTTGAATCAAGGTTTTGATGATAGTGGCATTTTAAATCAGAATGTTGTTGAATTAGTAAAACAATTAATGACAGTGTTTACAAAACTAAAAAATAACCGTAGAGGGAAAATGATTAAAAATTTAAGAACATTAGGGACTGACACTTTGCTTTTGGGTCAGTCCCTTTATTTTTAAATATAATAGCAAATATGTTTACTCATAATGTGAGCAACTAATCTTATATCTAGAGGACTTATGAAAATTACAACGAATATCATACCTCGTGAAAATTTTATTTCTATTGAGGTGTCATTGACATGTTGAAAAAGCCATTACGAACACTTTGGAAAATACTCTTAGTAAGTATGGCTGTTTTAGTAGGATTATTATTATTTCTTATTATTTGTTTTACCGATACTGATGTGGTAACTTCATCAAAATCTGAATCAGGTGATTACGAAATAATCATTGAAGCGGATCATCCTTTGACCTTTGGTAACCATACAGTTTATGTTTATGGAAAAGAGAATAACAGTCCTAAAAAATTGTTATTTTCAACTGAATTAGCGAATGATGGTAAAGCTTTAGGTGAAGAAAACGTCATAATTAAATGGAATGGAAATAAAGCCATCATTACTTTAAAAGGTGAGGAACAAGAGGATGAGATACGTCAGGTAGAATTTACTTCTACAAAAATTGAAGTAAGGGATATGGAAACAAAATGATAATTATTTTCTTTTCTACACCAATCAAGAAAAGCATAAGAGTATCAGAATATATGTAATTCGTGTACCATTTTCAATATCATTAATGATTTTTTGTTATAATAAAATACATGCAATCATTATATAAAAAAGGAGGAGAACCATTGACAGAATTGAGCAAGGTGCAGATTCAACATCAACGATTATCTAAAGCTAAAATCATTAAAAGGGCAACTGCTATTTTCATCGGGGCTGTTCTAATGGCAGTAGGACTTGAAATCTTTTTAGTCCCTAATAAAGTTATTGATGGAGGCATAACAGGCATTTCAATTATGCTTTCCCATATTACGGGATTTCGTCTTGGAATTTTTATTTTTCTTTTAAACCTTCCGTTCTTTTTTATGGGTTATAAGCAAATTGGCAAAACTTTTGCTATTTCCACATTGTTCGGGATTACCGTTTTATCTATTTTTACCTCCCTGTTTCATCCTGTTCCAGCCTTTACAGAAGACATTTTATTAGCTACCATTTTTGGCGGAATGATTCTCGGTACAGGAGTAGGTCTTGTCATTCGTTATGGTGGTGCTTTGGATGGCACTGAAATACTCGCTATACTCATGAACAAAAAACTTCCTTTCTCCGTTGGCGAGATCATCATGTTTTTTAATATTTTTATTCTCGGTACTGCCGGGTTTGTCTTCACTTGGGATAGAGCGATGTATTCCATTTTGGCCTATGTGATTGCTTTTAAAACGATTGATGTTGTCATTAAAGGATTAGATGAATCGAAGTCGGCATGGATTATTAGTGATAACTCTGAAATCATTGGGGATGCTATTATGAACCGATTAGGGCGCGGTGTTACATATTTGAGCGGAGAAGGAGCGTTTTCTGGTGACGATAAAAAAGTGATATTTTGTGTGATTACTCGTCTTGAGGAAGCAAAACTTAAAGAAATTGTCGAAGAAAATGACCCAAATGCTTTTTTAGCTATAGCTGATATGGCTGAAGTACGTGGTGGACGTTTTAAGAAAAGAGATATCCATTAATGTGTCTTTTTTATAATGGAAACAAAACTCAATCTAAGACCGAGAGCGGGAGGACACTGATTGTACAGAGCATCATGGCTATTTCTGTATGATTAGTATCCTCTTTTCTTTTTATTAAAAACACATCAATAATCACAAAACATTCGATTGATCAACCGATGAAATGGCTGTAAGAAATGCTGTTATGAGCGGGAGTGTAGTGTGGGGAATGACGGTATTTAATGGTTTGGGTAGAATATCGGGAACGTGTGATTCTTATGAGATGCTATATGATAGAAGCCGATGTATATTTAATGAACCGAGCCATGCAGAATTCAAGATTTGGAGTAAGCTTCTGTATACATTAAACCACTAAAAAAAGGCTGCCATAAATCATTAAGACCTAAAATAAAAATAAAGGTAAGTACATATTAGCCATGTTTAATATGTTTGCTTACCCTTTGTTTCGTCTTCAATGAACGAACTCGTTCGTACACTTAAGAAATAAAAAAGGATTTCTTTTTATTTTTGATGAATAAACTGTCATGCAACCATAAATCCAATTAGCAGCCCAAACATAATGCTCTATTCTAGTCGAAACCTAAAATATGATTATTTTCTTACGACATAGCAGCCAGCAATCATATCATGTAATGCTTGTTTCTTTGAGGTAAATCCAGCCATTATATAACCAATTAGAAGTATCAAGGACGATAATATTTTGCTAAAATGTCTACCTGTTGCACGAAGAAACGAAATTTTATTGCCATCGGTATCCGTAACTTGAATTCCAACTATCTTTTTTCCTAGTGTTCCTTGTATCGATGAACTTTCCATAAGTGCAAAATACAACCAAGTTACTACAAAGATTAAAAATTGTAAAATAACACCTATAGTCCCATCTTCAGGTTCAAGAAGACCGAAAACAAAACCTAATACAAAACCTACAGGAAATAGGATAATAGAATCCAATATATAAGCCCCTAACCGCAACCAAAAACCCGCATATTTAGTTTTTTGATTGTCCATCGATTGAGATAAATCTTTAATAGCAGTTCCACATGTCTGGCAAAAGTTTGCATCATCTAAATTTTTTGAACCACACTTTTGACAAAACATAAAATCCCCCCCGTTTTTCGATTTTTATTAACAATTTCTCTTCCGTAAATTTATATTCCCTTTTTAGAATCTTCATACTTCATATATTTTTTATTGAGCTAAAATGCCCGTAAAGCCAACGCGATCGATGTTTTCGAAAATGAAATGGGCCAAAAACTTATACACCGGAAGTTTATTTCGAGGGTGGGAAACCGTAATGAGAATCATTACAATCCTCGCCACATAATCGCGAAATTCAGCGTAACGTCTCTGATCGGGAGCATTAAGTAGCGTTTTTAATTCTTGCGGAGTTAGCACATTAATCAATTTTTGCGGATGCTTTATGTTTTTCACTTTTTCGAAAGGATTTTCGTTTACTAATCCGTCCGCAACTAAAACACGAAACGATGTACGCAAGGTTTTAATAATGTCGTTTGCATAACGCGGCGATACTCCCAACGTTTTTATATAGACCATCTTATATTTAGATCGTCGTGTTTTATTCGTTTTTCTAATAACCACTGAAAACTCGCGGCAAATAATCTATGTTGATATACCGATAATGCCTTTTTCATTGAGAAATTAAATAAAAAGAGGATGCGCTTGTGAATAACGGTATAATGTAGCAAGCGTAATACCTTCCGATTGTTTCGCTAAATAAGCACGTTCAAATAACGCAGCAATATCGTTTGCGAGCTTTTTGCGCCTTTTATCGTTCTATCCAACTTAATGGGTTTATCTCGTTTTTTTTCCGAGTGCAAAATAAAAACGGTCTCCTTTCCGATGGAGTCATCGAAAAAGAGACCGTTACGCTGTTCGTATTTTTCCGTTCTATTAACATTGACTTTCCGAGGAATGGAGCATACCGGGCTCGAACCGGTGACCTTCGCGCTGCCAGCACGACGCTCTCCCAACTGAGCTAATGCCCCATGGATAACATATAGGTAGTTACATCAAAATTATAAACTTTTCCAATTTCGATTTCAATAACCAATTCAAGGGAGTAGTCATTGTTTTTGTTTATCATATCTGTCGTTGTTTAAAACAGGTATTTCCAAACACAAAAACAGCGAAAGCGTCTAGCTGCAGCTAGACGCTTTCAATATCGATGTTGATAACAGAAGGGATGGTACGAACGGAATAATATACGTCGGTTGTCGCTCGTTTTTGGTCAACGCTCACTTTTAATTTAATTAAGTGAAGGTTTGTATCAAGATCTTTAATACGGACGGTTTTAATATGAATATTTTGCGCCTTTATTGAGTTGATGACGTTAGCGATATTTTTCGTGTCTGAAACAGTTATTTGTAAATTGATTTCTTTTTCCCGCAGTTGTTTCGGCCCCAAAACGGTTATAAGAAATGGGAGCAGTTCGACGCTGACAATGAGCAGGACGACACTGAATAGAGCCTCTCGATAAAACCCGGCTCCAACAGCGATACCGATTCCAGCCGCTCCCCAGATTAATGCTGCCGTTGTCAAGCCGGAAATGCTGTCGTTGCCGCGCCGCAAAATAACACCTGCTCCTAAAAAGCCGATGCCGGAAACAATTTGTGCCGCAAGACGGAGCGGATCCATCGTAATGTGATCTTTTATCGGAAAAAGGTAAGCTGATTCAATGGAAACAATCGTCAGTAAACAACTGACGGTTGAAATCACTAAACATGTTTTTAGTCCAACCGGTTTTCTCTTTAGCTCTCGCTCAAGCCCAATTACCATTCCTAAAACAGCGGATATACCAAGTTTCATAAAGAGATGAACTTCCAACTTTATCACCTCTCTCATTTTAATTAGTGTTATAATTTTTTTACTATGAAAAACTTACAAAATGCATCGTGGAGAGATGAAACATGAAGTCATCGAATCTATTAAAACCTTATCTTGCGTTATTTGTTGGGGCGCTTTCGGTTTCAACGTCGGCAATTCTTGTCAAGTGGGTGGATGCTCCTGCGGCGGTTACGGCTTTTTATCGGCTGTTTTTAACCGTTCTATTTATGACACCATTTTTTATTAAATATATACCGGAACTGCGCACGATTCCAAAACGAGATTGGTTGTTTTCTGTTGTTTCAGGGGTGTTATTAGCATTTCATTTTATTCTTTGGTTTGAATCGCTCAACTATACTTCTGTTACAAGCTCCGTCGTACTAGTCACGTTGCAACCGCTTTTTGCATTTATTGGTGCCTATATCTTTTTTAAAGAAAGACTGACTATGGGGGCTGCATTAAGCGGTTTACTGGCAATTGCAGGGAGTATGATTATTAGTTGGGGAGATTTTCAGATTAGTGGAAAAGCACTGTTTGGTGATATATTAGCTCTGCTTGCGTGTATGATGATAACAGGCTACTGGTTATTTGGTCAAGATTTGCGAAAGCGGCTTTCGTTAATGACGTATACATATGTCGTGTATGGTGTGAGCTCGATTACTCTTTTCCTTTATGTCATCCTGTTTCAATACCCACTTTTTTCTTATGAAAAGACGGATTGGATTTGCTTTGTCCTATTGGCAATTGTGCCAACATTGCTTGGCCATTCGTTAATGAACTGGTCGGTGAAATGGGTAAGTGCCACTACAATTTCGATGAGTATTTTATTTGAACCGGTCGGCGCGTCCATTTTAGCGTATTTCCTACTGGGAGAAATTATTCAGCCATCGCAATGGATTGGCGGATTTTTTATTCTGATAGGTATCGGTACGTATTTATGGAGTGAAAACCGAAAGAGAGCATTTTTAGCACAGGAAAGTAGCTGAACCGATTTTTCCAATTACACGATGCGCTGGGTTTAAGAAAATACGAGCCTGTTCTTGTTGTGGGGCAAATGTGGATAAATATTGAAAGCCAACTCTTGTTGTTTGTTTTTCTAAATAAGCTGATTTTTTGGCATTCTTTCTTCTCTTCGTATTAAGAGTTTCAATCATTCCTTCTTTTGTTTTGATGCCAATCCCGTGTCCGTAATATAACCCTTTTCCTAAATAAATGGCATTTTCGCCTTGCCATTGAGGTGTTTCAGGGTCGAATTCAGGATTTTTAAAGTAAAGGCAGTCACCGGGGATGTAATCGTCCCCTCTTTTTGTTTGTACCCTTAAATCTTCATCATAACGCCAATCGTATAGAAGTAAATTGGCAAACAGTTCATTAAATGTCTTTTCTTTAAGCACCTCAAGCACAGCTTTATAAAAGACGATGACAATGGCAGTAGCACATTCGAACGCATACAAATGGCTATTTTCGAAAATATCGTTAATTCCCGCAGAAGGAAGTACTCCTTCTTTTAATTCAAATCCGCCGAGATGATTGCGTTGCCAAAACTGCTCGTTACATCTTGAAAATCGAAAGATGGCAAATTTAGCTTTACTGCTTGCCAATAGCTTGGCAGCTTCGATAATTTTTTCCCGCAACAAAAGTTCAAACATTAGTTGTTTTTGATTGTCATAAGTGTATATTTGTTCTTCTTCTAATAGAGCCTTTAAAATCATTTTTTCTACTTCGGAAAAAGGATTGTTCATAAAAAACGTGTTATCCACAAGATATTGTGCAATTTTAATCATATGGTGCTCTCTCCTTGTTGAATTATTCACGGTTTATTCACAATTTTCCCACAAAATCCACATCGATGTATGATTATAAGATAATACGTTCGTATATTTTTTCAGAACAGTTATATTTTGTGGATAAAACTGGTCCTTTTTGTTAACAACTTGTTGATAAGTTTGTGTATAACTTGTTTATAAGTTTCTTTCATTTACAAAAAGGAGTGTTATTGTTATAGTAAGTTTTGAAAACATATCGGGGAGCTGATAGCAATCGGCTGAGAGGATACTGATTCGTATCGACCCGTAAACCTGATCTGGGTAATGCCAGCGTAGGGATGAATATTCATTCTTATTTACGTCATGTTTATGAGAAAACGGCTATCCTTATGCAGGTAGCTGTTTTTTTATTAATGTTCCTCGTGTTTTTTATTGGCAGAGGAATTTGTGACATGTTTTGAACATGTAAAGAAAGGAGAGGTGGTTAATGGCAACAGTGAATGTTGGTTTCCAAGTGTTACCGAAAGTAGCGGATGGAAATACTTATGATGTGGTCGATAAAGCGATTGAAGTTGTACAGAAATCCGGTGTGAAATATGAAGTTGGCGCTATGGAGACGGTAATGGAAGGAGAACTCGATGAACTTTTAGAAATTGTTAAAAAAGCGCAAGATGCCTGCATTGAAGCTGGGGCTTCTGAAGTCATGACATATATAAAAATTCATTACCGCCCTAATGAGGGAGTCACCTTAGATGAAAAGCTTCGTAAATATCGTTAATGCTGTTAAAAGATGGTCATCAATGATGATGCCTTCTTTTGTTATTTTAGCGATTCTTGTTTTATGGGAGTTATCTGTTTATGTAACAGGGATAGAAAAATGGATTTTACCGGCTCCTACTGAAATATTTCAGTCGTTAGTTAACAGTAGCGATTTACTCGTGATTCATTCTTTGCAAACGCTAAAAGAAACGTTGCTCGGGTTATTGTTAGCTGTAATTGTCGGTATGATATTAGCAACGCTCATTGATGTATCAGAATGGTTTCAGAAAACGCTTTATCCACTACTTGTAATCTCACAGACGATTCCAATTATCGCGGTTGCTCCGTTAATCATGATTTGGTTTGGATTTGGCATTTTGCCAAAAGTAATTGTCGTTGCACTCGTTTGCTTTTTTCCGATTGCGATTAATTTAGCGGACGGTTATCGTACTGTCGATATCTCAATGATTCGTTTGTTGGAAACAATGGGGGCGACAAAATGGCAAATTTTTAAGATGGTTAAGTTTCCAGGGGCGATGCCGTTCTTCTTCTCTGGATTAAGAATTGCCGGAACATATAGTGTGATGGGCGCTGTGATTGGGGAGTGGCTAGGGGCTAGTCAAGGCCTTGGGATTTTATTGACACGTTCTTCCCAATCGTTTTTAACAGACCGTGTGTTTGCAACGATTGTTATCATTGTGTTTATGAGTTTAGCCATTTTTGCGATTGTCGAAGTGTTGGCACGGGTAACGATGCGATGGCATTATCAACAGGAAAACAAAGACTAGAGAAAGGGAGATTTGCTGTGAAACGATTTAATAAAATCATGAACGTATTGCTTGTGGCCATTTTAATGATGGCTTTGGCTGCATGTAATATGAAGGAAAACCAAGGAGCAGAAGATGACAAAAAGAAAGGAAATGCTGAAAAGACGCTACAAAAAGTAACGGTCATGCTTGATTGGTTTCCGAACACAAACCATACAGGTTTATATGTAGCAAAAGATAAAGGTTATTATAAACAGCAAGGATTGGATGTAGAGATTTTACAACCAGGTGAAGGAACAACAGCGGATCAATTAGTAGCAGCTGGAAAAGCGGATTTTGGTATTAGTTATCAAGAAAGTGTTACACAAGCACGTTCTACAGATATTCCACTTGTTTCTATTGCGGCAGTAATCCAACATAATACATCGGCGTTCGCTTCTTTAAAGGAAGCGGGAGTTACATCGCCAAAAGATTTCGAAGGTAAGCGCTATGGCGGTTGGGGTTCTCCAGTTGAAGAAGCCGTATTAAAAGCGGTTATGCAAAAAGCGAATGCTGATTTTTCAAAATTAAAGATCGTGACGCTTGGTGCAACTGACTTTTTCAAGTCAATTGGCCGCGATGCCGATTTTATGTGGATTTATTATGGATGGGATGGCGTTGAAGCAGAGCGTCAAGGAAAGGAATTAAATACGATTATGTTAAAAGATTTAGACCCGGCCCTCGATTATTATACTCCAGTTATCGTGACTAACGAAGAGCATGTGAAAGAGCAAAAAGAATTAGTAAAGAAATTCATGGAAGCTACTGCAAAAGGGTATGAATTTGCCATTGAAAAACCAGAAGAAGCGGCAGATATTTTAATGAAAAATGCCCCAGAGTTAAACAAAGAATTAGTAAAAGCAAGTCAAAAATGGTTGAGTACAAAATATCAGGATGACGCAGAGCAGTGGGGGGTACAAAAGGAAGAAGTTTGGAAGCGTTATGCGGACTGGATGTTTGAGCGAGGCCTAATCGAGAAAAATATTGATCCGAAAGCAGCGTTTACCAATGAATTTCTTCCTGAAAAGAAATGATGCTGGAAGTTAGAAATGTTACGAAGGTTTTTTACTCTGATAAATACGAAGACTTAACAGCGCTTAAGGATGTATCTCTTTTTGTTGTGAAAGGTGAGTTTGTTTCCGTTATTGGGCCAAGCGGATGTGGAAAAAGTACGCTACTTGAAATGATTGCTGGTCTATCTAAGCCAACGAAAGGTGAGATTTATCTTAATGGTCAATCCATTGTAGGCCAGAAAGGAAATGTAGCATACATGCCGCAAAAAGATGTGTTATTTCCTTGGAGAACAATCATTGAAAATGTAATAGTTCCTCTTGAAATTCAAGGTGTGAAAAAGGCAAAAGCAAAAGAAGAAGCACTAAATCTTTTGCCGATTTTCGGTTTGGAGAAATTCGCTAATCATTATCCTGATATGTTATCAGGCGGAATGAGACAACGTGCAAATTTTTTAAGAACATTATTATTTCGAAAGGATATCATGCTTTTAGATGAGCCGTTCGGCAAACTAGATGCATTAACGAAGATGCAAATGCATGAATGGTTATTAAAAATATTGGAACAAGTAAATAAAACGGTTTTATTGGTTACGCATGATATTGAGGAAGCGATTTTATTATCTGACCGAATTTATATTTTTTCAGAGCGGCCTGGGAAGATTAAGGGGGAAGTCGTTGTTCCTCTTAATCGCCCCCGTACGCAAGAAATGATTACTTCTTCCACGTTTATACAAATTAAAAAACAGTTGCTTAATTTACTAAAATCTGATTAGGTATATACCTAATCAGATTTTTTACTGCGCTTTTATTAAGAGGTTGTTTCATAATTATTATTTAAGAAATGGGATTAGCACGATGAATACGATAAAGCTTGCTATTATAATATATGGGAAGGATATATTGAACAGGATTTCGGTTTATATCACGCTTCTCATTACTTCATAATGACTTGTGCCACCATAAAGGGATATATCCAAAAGTTGCTCTAAAAAAACTGCTCATTGTTTTCTCTCTTTTTAGTCATAATAGTCATGTACCATCATATTTCTTTGAAATACCTTTACTTTAAGGTGGTTATGTACTGATGAATGAGGATATATTAAGCATAAAGATTAATTAAAAAGCTTCCAGGGGCTAACTTTTCTTAAATTGATGTTTGTATGATGAATTCGAACTTGTTAATAACGTCATTTTATAGCGATTTAGTTGGTGAAAAAATTTTTTTAAAAAAAGAGTTGCATTTTATTTCTTAGCGTGATATATTTACATACGTCGCTGCTCTGATAAATGATGTAGCGAAAATAAAAAGTGAAAAAAAGATATTGACAAGCTGTGAAATGGTTTGTTAATATAAAAAAGTCGCTCTGACGAAAATGTTCTTTGAAAACTGAACAAAACGAAGCGTCCACGTCAATTTGCTAGGTATATAACTTTATTGGAGAGTTTGATCCTGGCTCAGGACGAACGCTGGCGGCGTGCCTAATACATGCAAGTCGAGCGGACCACAAAGAAGCTTGCTTCTGAGT
>NZ_JACDUU010000004.1:0-7783 GCF_013760845.1 [Anoxybacillus] calidus
TTCTGATTTTTCCCATAAAAAAACCCCTCCATAGTAAACAGTATCAGCCTTTGCTTTTTCCTGTCTACTATAAGGGGATAATATCATAAGTGTCTGGCCTCACGTGCATTTCACAATATATAGTCCATTGGCTCAATGTTATCTCCTCTATATTGTGCTGTGGGGTCTGAAACTTTGCTTTTGGGTCAGCCTCTTACTGAAATAACGCAAAATCCCGATACGTTTCGATAATATCTTTATAACGAGATTTAGAAACGACACGGATTCCTTTTTTCAGCTGTTCATGCTGATGGCTCTCTAATTTTTTTATATCGATCTGAAAAAACGATTGAATCACCCGCGATGATTCATTCGGTTTTCCTTCAAAGATGGAAAGCGTACCATCTTTCGTTAAACCGAAATATCCATTCGCTTTTGAAAGCGGGGAAATATCGTTGACTGGCTTTTGAAATACAATTTGTTCGTCATCCATGTCAACCAACTGCCAGCCTTTATATTTTTTCCATATGTCTTTCATGGAAACAACTGTTTCTTCCGTTATTTCCTCGCTCACTTCACCATCTAAATAAATTCGTTCTAAAATGACATTCATTTTGACTTCGTTAGACTCTTTCGCAAAAGCATTTGTTCCTCCTGCCAATATGAACAGGACAACAGCAATCATTCGAAACATTCGTTTCATGAACCTTCACCTCTCTCAAGGCAAAATCTATTCCCTTTCTATTTTCACCAACGAGAGGAGTTTTATCCAATTTTTATTTAATAATTGGCCATTCCTTTCCTTCAGCCCAATCCAAAATAAAAGTTTTTTGGCGCGGGTTCAAATTTTTCGGAAGGCTATCTTTCGCAAAAAAGCGATGTTCTCTGCTTTCGGCACCCATTTGCTTTAACGTTCCTTCATAGCTCAACGCTTTAAATATGATTTGCACGCTATACACTTTAATCTCCATTCGGATATGTGACAAAACAAGTTTCACCAGAGTAGATTCCGAATAACTGAATCTCTTTTACCTGTAATCCGGTCTCCTCTAGCACTTCCCGTTTCGCTGTTTCTTCAAATGTTTCTCCAATTTCCATCACTCCACCGGAAACACACTAGTTATCTTCATCCGTTCGATGTTATAACAGTATTTTTTCATTTTTTCAATGATAACTCCGCACCCGACTGTGATGAGCATTTCATGTCCGATTCATTTTCTCATTGAAGTTATGTAATTTATAAATTTCCTCACCGGCCTATAAAAAATTCATTTAATGAAAACTCTATTCTTCACCTTCATTCATAGTTCCTTCTCCATCCAAGATGTACATACAAAACACATTTACTACATTTTTGAATAAAAAAATCACTTATTACTTCAAAAATATTACATATATGTAATATAATAAATATTTTTTTGGGGCTAGTCTCCTTTTTTGTTTTTCCATATACTAATTTTATAGTATTTTCATACGGAGGTTACAACATGAAAAAATTCATACCGCTTACAATTGCAGCATCAATTACTTTCGCAACGCTTCCTGCATCCGCGTTTGCCCTTAGCACAGCTGATTCGTCATTTCAAAACTACTTAAACGAGATTGGCATGACTCAAGCAGAACTAGAGGAATATTTAAGCTACGACGGCTACACGTTAGATGATTTCCAAAACGTAGAGGAGCTTCGTGCTGAATTAGGAGATTTATTGACTGAAGAAAATCTGCAAACTTTATTAATAGATTATGATTTAACAGAAGAAGAATTAAAAGAGATGCTTGTGGAATATGGTGAGCTTGAACCAAACGAAGAAATCACCGATGCTTTCAAGTTCTATAACGATTTAGAAGAATACGTGGACTTCATGCTGTCAGAAGATGGAACACCTATTACAGAAGAAACATTATCCGAGTTTTTACAAGAACAAGATATGACAAAAGAACAATTAATCGAATTGCTTGAAAACCACGGTGAATCACTAGAGGATTACACTTATATTGAAGACTTGGCCGCATCGGTAGAGTATTACAACAGCTTAACTCCGATTACGGAAGAAACTTTAAAAGAGTTTCTTGACACTATCGGACTCAGCCGTCAGCAATTAGAACAGCTGCTTGCAGAAAATGATGATTCTCTAGAAAACTACACAACGGTAGAAGAATTGTCTATGTCGGTTATGTTTTATATGATGCCTGATTTTGACGAACTTGGTTTAACAGATAACGAAATTGAAAATCTCTTAAATCATTTCTTTACGCTTAATGTCGAAGATCCACAGTTTGTAAGTGAGTTAGAAAAACTAGGGGAACGCCTCGAAACAATCAGTTTATACAATTTTGACGGAGTAAATGACCTATCACCGGCACAAGTGACAGAAATCGCCGATGTGATGCACGATATGCTTGATTTGTTCGAGCTCGATGTTAAATTTTATTTGATGAAAGACGGCAAGAAGACACCGTTAAGCTTCGCTTCCCTTTTAAAAATGGAATCAACAAACGGATATGATTTGTTTATAGAAATTTACAATAAACAAGGGGATTTGCTTGCTGATATGACTTTAACAGCGGAAATGTTCGACTCTGATTTATTTGAAGAGGTCAGTGAAGATCTAGAAAAGTCAAGCAAAATTGTAAAACTTGAAAAAATAAGCAAACCAGTAAAAAGCACGATAAAAGGTGGAAAACTGCCGAAAACAGCTTCACCATATATGCAAAACATGATAATTGGAGTTGTTTTGGCAGCTGCCGGAGCTTTCTTATTCCGAACTAGAAAAATATTTGGTGAGAAATGATGGCAAAAAAGCGCACTATTTATTTTTTCAGCCTCGGTTTGATTCTATTCGGCATACTTTTCGCCGCAATCAACGGATATAAATATGTAAAAGGCTATACATCGGTCCAGTCCATATCGGAAGAAACAAAAGCAAAACATACAAAAACACAAAAATCTGACTTAACACTCTATCCAAGAATACCGAAAGTCGGGGAAAACATCGGACAGTTAGTGATTCCAAAGCTACATGCTGTCTTGCCGATTTATCACGGCACTAACGAAGAAGAGCTGGAAAAAGGGGTCGGTCATTACGCTGGAAGCGTGTTGCCAGGTGAACAAGATAACTGCGTCTTATCTGGACACCGTGACACTGTATTTCGAAGGCTTGGTGAAGTAGGAAAAGGTGATTTGTTGATTGTCAAAACAGCGGCAGGAGAATTTACGTATAAAGTGCGTAAAGTACGAATTGTCGATGCCGATAACAGAACGGTCATTGTTCCGAAACCAAAAGCAACCTTAACCGTATCGACTTGCTATCCTTTTAACTTTATCGGTTCAGCTCCGCAAAGGTATGTATTAGTAGCTGATTTAATAGAAAACAAAAAATAAATCATCTCACTTCAAAACATCATCCCTTACGTACATACGTGAGGGATGTTTTTTATTCCCTATTATAATTAGAACAAATTCATTTAATACGCCGCTTACTTCCCATGTCTCTTCAAAGCTTCCTTCAATTCTTCCCACTGCTGATCCTCCATAATCCCCAATTTTTTCATCACTAAACAATATTGACAAATTTTTTTATACAAGCGTGCTTTCATTTCCATCACTCCGTGTGGATTTATTTATCATTATATTCACCTTCATCAAAAAAATTTACTTAAATAAATTCTTTTGGTTAAAGCAAAACCTATCACTTACAATAATAAAAATTCAATTCATTCCCAATGGTTAATCTCTGTTATATGAGCTAAATAAAAACCACTGTCTATTGAGACTCACCCAAAAATAAAGTGTCCGTCCCCACAACACACAACACAATATATAGAACATAACATGAGGATCAATGAACTATATATTGTGACATGCACGTGAGGTCAGACACTTATGGGCTAGCTCCAGAACAATGGTTTTATAAGGAATTTATATCAATTCTATCATAGATCATAGCTTAGACGTTTTATTCAATAGATGATTCATCCAAGTTATGGTATACTTCCTGAACGTCATCATCGTCTTCAAGCATGTCGATAAGTCTAAGCATTTTTGTTAAGTCATCACCTGTTAACGTTGTATATGTTTGCGGTACCATGGTGATTTCCGCTGTAACAAAGGAAAACCCGTTTTCTGCTAACTTGTTTTTCACTTCCTCGAAGTTTTCAGGAGCGGTATAAATTTCAAACGATTCATCTGTTGTTTCCATTTCCTCAGCACCTGCTTCAATCACCTGCAAAAGCATGTCGTCTTCATCGATGTCGAACTCTTCGCGTGAGATGATAAGAAGTCCTTTACGGTCAAACAAGTAAGAGACACAGCCTGTTTCTCCTAAGTTTCCACCGTTTTTTGAAAAAGCAACCCGTACGTTAGAAGCGGTGCGGTTTTTGTTATCCGTTAAGCATGTCACCATTACAGCGACACCGCCCGGACCATATCCTTCATATTTAATTTCTTCGTAGTTGGTATGCTCCTGGTTGCCTGTTGCCTTTTTAATCGCACGCTCAATGTTTTCGTTCGGCATGTTCGCTGCTTTTGCTTTTTCTATAACGAGACGCAGGCTCGGGTTTGTACTCGGATCACCACCGCCCATTTTGGCCGCTACATATATCTCTTTCGCTAATTTCATAAAAAGTTTACCACGCTTAGCATCTTGTGCATTTTTCCGACGTTGAATATTCTTCCACTTAGAATGTCCAGCCATTCTAAATTTCCCCTCTCATCAAACGAAATTTCCGATACTACTATATCAAAAAAACGAAAAACGGTAAAATGAAGTTTTTACATATCAAAAAATAAGAAAAGGGCTGACCCATAAGTGTCTGATCTCACACGTAACTCATAATATATAGTGTTTTTATCCATTGTTATGGCCTATATATTATGGTTGTAGAGTCTGACACTTGCTTTTGGTTCAGCCTCTTTTCTTCCTCTTGCTACCTACGATTTAACGGACGCTCGATAATTTCTCCGTTATTAAAAATGGTTTGTAAATCACGTTCCATTTCGTCGAATGGCCGGCCGTAGCGCAAATTATTGTCTATGACACGCACACGTTGATACATACTCGGATTCGAAACGATGCGCACCTTTTTATTTTTCGTGTATGGGGCAATCGCTTGTTTTACCTTATTCTCAAGGCTCTGCGTATCTCTGCTGCTTGTATCAACCGCTACTAATACGCTGTCACGATATACAAGTGCACGTGCATCAGCAATATCTTCTACCTTAGCAGCCCGCAACGCGATTTTTTCTGCCAACTCACCGTTATATCGATTGTAATAAGAAGAACGGGTTTTGGCATTCATGTTGTTTAAATGACCGTGATAATTGATGTCAGTACGTTTGAAGTGGTTATCGCGTTCAAAAAATGTGCGGTCACTCTCAGCATAAGGAACAGTCGGATTCGTCATCTCACGACGATTTACATCCGTTCTTCGATTCACCGCTCCTCTGTCTAAAAATTCCGTAACTGGACCATCATTATCGTTCATAATGAAAGCATTCCCATTATTTTCACGGTTGTTTTCATTTGTATCGTATCCAATTGGACGAGCATTGTCATTATAACGGGCATCAAGCGCCCCTTCATAACTGCCGCATGCTGCAAGTCCACCCGCTAAACAAAGTACGCCGACTGCCATGATCCCTTTTCTCAATAGAAAAACCCCCTTATTTGCCTTCGACGCAAGGCTGACATTTGGTCAACCTCACTTTTAGCATGGCAAATAAACAGGGGTTTATGGCTGTTAGTTATCGGTAGAAATAAACTTCTCTTGCCTATACTACTTCTAATCGAATCTGGAATATTTTAGCCCACCGACAAGCGGGAGACTTCTTTCGGAATCACGTTAAAATTTAGGTGGAGCCGCAGCAAGACGGCGCTTATGGTGGGAGCGATTATGTAACCGTTCAATAATTTGACGGTCTTTCTCAGGAATTTCTTCTCCCTTCAAGTATTTATCAATCATCTCATAGGTTGTACCCATTTCATTTTCATCTGTTTGTCCTTCCCAAAGTCCTGCGCTTGGCGCTTTTGTAATAATTTCGTCAGGAACACCGAGAATACGCGCCATTTCACGAACTTCGCCTTTTGTAAAATGAACAAGCGGAACTAAATCAACGCCGCCATCACCATATTTTGTAAAATAACCTGTATGCCATTCTGCCGCATTATCCGTTCCGACAACAAGGTATCCATAATTATTGGCAACTGCATATAATGTTGTCATACGAAGACGCGCACGCGTGTTCGCATCTCCAAGTTTTGCTACTTTTTCATTCCATTCGCCTTTTTCTTTTAATTGACGCTCAATTTCACCAAAAAGCGTATGGTGCGTTTCTGTTAAATCAATGACATAATAATCGATTCCACAACTTTCAACCACTTTCAAAGCGTCTTCTTTATCTTTCGGATTGCTTTTACAAGGCATAATAAGCCCTAACGAATTATTTGGAAAAGCGCGCTTAATAAGATGGGCTACCACCGCCGAATCAATACCGCCGCTAATACCGACAATCGCTCCATTTAATCCTGCTTCTTTAACTTGCTCACGCAGCCATTCAATTAACTTTTCAATTTTTTGCTCCATCGTCTAACACCCTTTCTCCAAAAATCACATATATGTTATCTTACCATATGATAAATTTCTTCGACAAACTGTTTACGGCTTTCAAATTGTGAATTCGTATACTCGCTTGCTCTTATTAAACAGCGTGGTTCAGATAAATATTTTGTCATTGCCACATTCCATTCACGCAAAAGATCTGCAGGAAACATAAGTGCGCTTAAAAACCATTTTTTCTTCAGCTGTTCGTTCATTTGTGGCAGTTTTTTCAATTCGGCAAATGACCATTCTAAGAACGGCAAAATTCGATGGGCATACTGCAAATAATCAATGCTTTTTGGTGCGACAGCGATTAAATCATAATCAATTAAATAAAGCTTCTCATCATCTGTCCGTAAAAAATTATGGGAAGCAACGTCACCGTGAATAATCGAGTTGGTTTCATCAGTGAATGAATGGTAAAAACGGGTTAAATTTTTTAAGGAAAGATTGGCTGAGTATAAGATAAACTCGATTTCTTCTGCATGTATTTTTTGTCTTATCAAAGGCAAAAAATAAAGAAATCTTTCATAACGTTGAAGCCATTTAGTGTAAAGCTCATAACGTGGCAAATGCAGGTACAAAAACGGATGATGTAATAATCGCCCCGAATAATGATGATACTGTTCAAGCAAGTTCAATCCATCGCTTCGGTCTTTCGAAGAAGTAAAACGAAATGGAATTTGTGACGAGATATAGTCTTGTAAAACCCAATAAAAATAATGAAAGTGAATCATTCCACTGCTTAGTGTGTTCGTTCTTAAGCAAGGAACAGCTTGAAACTCTATTTGTTTTAGCGACTTCATAAATATAATTTGCAATGCTGCCTGTTTGAAAGAAGAATATCCTTTTAATACATATATCCTCTCAGTCGTATAAATAAGCCAGACATTCCGTTTAATGAAAGTAACTTTTTCGACTTTAAATCCATATTCTTTTTTTAGAAGAAAAAAGAGACGATAGTAATGATCGTCTCTCATTTCATTAGTTCTCATACTCACTGCTTTCTCCGTCCTCCCGCATCATAAAAAACGGCGAACTTGATTCTGGATAATATGGAGATAATGATTGCTGTCCTGGGAAAGTTCCCGGTGCTGGTTGTATCGGTATGGCTCCTTGCTGTCCTGGGAAAGTTCCTGGTATTGGCTGCATCGGCATAGCTCCTTGCTGTCCTGGGAAAGTTCCTGGTATTGGCTGCATCGGTAGC
>NZ_JACDUU010000004.1:7876-295707 GCF_013760845.1 [Anoxybacillus] calidus
ATGGCTCCTTGCTGTCCTGGGAAAGTTCCTGGTATTGGCTGCATCGGCATAGCTCCTTGCTGTCCTGGGAAAGTTCCTGGTATTGGCTGCATCGGCATGGCTCCTTGCTGTCCCGGGAAAGTTCCTTGTGCTGGCTGCATGAACATTGGATAAGCTTGCGGCATTTGTTGATCATAACTATAAGGAGCAGCTGATACATAAGGCTGATAATAAATCGGTGCATGAAAACCATGGCCTGGCATAACCGGAGTGACTGGAACACAATGGGCATACGGATTCATCTGAACTGGACTTTCTTGGAACATCGGTGGAACATTGCTTATCGGAGACACATTCTCTGCTGCTTGATTATTTGCACCTTCTTCAACCAGATTCGGTGGTACATTTGGCATTTCTGGCATATACTCATTTGATTCGCCCACGCTATCATCAATTCCCGGCATGGCTACGGGCTGATTAGGATACATCGGTTGATAACCAGTTGGTGCCATTACAGGCGGCTGATAGTTAAATCCATAGCCCGGCATGACTGGAGTGACAGGCACGCATGACTGTTGCGGCACCTGTATCGGCTGCTGGTCAAAAATATTTTGTGGCATCATTGGAATATATGGTATTTTTGGCATTTCTGGTGGCTGGTCTAGACTCGGCTCCTTTACTTTTTTCTCTTCTTCCACCGGGCTTTCCAAGTCTGGCTCCTGCTTCATAATTTCCGGTAAAATATTAGCCGGTTTTGGAGGAATGTTTGGTATATTTGGCATGATATTAGGCATATTCACATTTCCTTGCGGAGTAAATGGCTCCACTGCATGAGTGAGCGGTGAAACATTGACCGTTTTTTGTAAATCTTTTTGAATTTCCTTTGTATTTGGCTTACTATCCATTTTTGGAACTTCCTGCGTAATCGGTTTCTGTGTTTCCTTTGGAGCTGTTTCCATTGCCGGAGCTTTAGGTTGTTCCTTTGGAGTTTCCTTTATATTCTCTTTTATTTGAGATATAATATTTTCTTTTTTCGGCTCGTTAACCATTTCTGCTTCTATATCAAATGAAATAAATGGATGTTGTTCGACATTAGGATGCTCTTGTTTCGGTGCTTCTTTTTTTGGAGCAATATGAATTTTTGTTTCCTTTTTTTGTTCCTCTTTTTTAAGAGGTACCCCTTCGGATGGTACTTTAATTTTCATGCCAGGCATAATCATATCTGGGTTGCTTAAGTGAGCATTCATTTTCTTTAATTGTTCAAAATTGACCCCGTATTTTTGTGCAATCTTCCAAAGGGTATCCCCTTTTTGGACAATATGGATTTTCACTCGGTTCCCCTCCTATATAAAAAAGTCCATATGTTCTATTTAAGCTTCGGCTAGTTGTCACAATCATTCTTCAACACAACTTATGATAGAAAAAACAAATTTATGATAAAAAATCACAGCTTCTCCAAAGTAAAGGGCCAGACCTTTCTCTCATGATATATAGCTTATACGTCGCTATATACGCGAGAAAAAATCTGACCCTTGTAAGTCTTACACGTGAGCTAGCATTCGTTCTAACGCAGCCAATGCATCGTTTGCAATCTCTTGCGGAACAGTAATTTGGTTAACGATTTTTCCTTTTTCAAGCCATTCTAATGTCCAAAGCAAATGAGGTAAATCAATGCGATTCATAGTGAGACATGGACACATATATGGATTTAATGAAACAATTTCTTTATCTGGATGCTGTTGAATCAGACGATTCACTAAGTTCATCTCTGTACCGATTGCCCATTTGCTTCCTGTCGGTGCTTTCTCAATGGTTTCGATAATGTATTTTGTCGAGCCATTATAATCTGATAATTCGACTACTTCACGGCTGCACTCTGGATGAACAATAATATTCATATCTGGTTTTGTTTTGCGAATGTATTCGATATTGTTCACTGTAAAGTTTCCGTGAACAGAACAGTGTCCTTTCCAAAGAATCACTTTTACCTTTTGCAAATCTCCTTCATATTCAAATGAGTCAGTATGTGGATTCCAAACCGCCATTTCATCGAGTCCGACACCTAAATCATAAGCGGTGTTTCTTCCTAGATGTTGGTCTGGAAGGAAGAAAATTCGTTCTTTTTGTGTAAATGCCCATTCTACCATTTTTTTTGCATTCGAAGAAGTAACTGTCGCACCGCCGTTTCGTCCGACAAATGCTTTAATTGCCGCTGTTGAATTTACATACGTTAACGGCAAAATCGTATCTCCAAACGTTTCTTGTAAAATCGGCCACGCTCTCTCGACTTGTGCAATATTCGCCATATCCGCCATGGAACACCCCGCTCGCATATCAGGCAGGATGACTTTTTGATGGTCCCCTGTTAAAATATCTGCTGTTTCTGCCATAAAATGTACACCGCAAAAAACGATATATTCTGCCTTGTCGTTTTTCGCTGCTACTTGTGCTAATTGTAATGAATCGCCCGTTGCATCAGCAAATTGAATAACCTCATCTTTTTGATAATGGTGGCCTGGAATAAATAGACGCTCACCAAAATTCTCTTTAATCCCGCGAACGCGCTTTTCCATTTCTTCCACACTCATCGTTTTATATCTTTGGGGCATGTCGTCATGCTGTTTCATCATTTCTAATACGTTCATGTTTCTTTCCTCCTACTCCCATTCCTCAATGTTAAAGCTAATATCTAGCGACTTGACAGAATGCGTTAACATTCCTAACGAAATATAATCAACGCCCGTATCGCCATATTCCGCAATATTCTCCAATGTGATCCCACCAGACGCTTCGGTCATAATCGGCTTCGGTACGAGCTTTACAAACTCGTGAATTTCCTCCGGTGAACGGTTATCAAACATGATGATATCCGCTCCAGCTGCAACCGCTTCCAATACTTGTTCTCTTGTTTCTGTTTCTACCTCCACTTTCACCATATGTCCTACTTTTTCACGAACCGCTTTTACCGCTTGTGTAATGGAACCGCAAAAAGCGATGTGATTGTCTTTAATCATCACTGCATCGTATAGACCGAAACGATGATTATAACCGCCCCCGCAAGTCACTGCGTATTTCTCTAACATCCGCAATCCCGGCGTTGTCTTTCGTGTATCACAAATGCGTGTATAATCGCTATTTAGCAGAGCGACCGCCCGATTGGTTAACGTCGCAATGCCGCTCATTCGCTGCAATAAATTTAAGATGACGCGCTCGCCAGTTAAAAGCGGAACAATCGGTCCAGAAACAGTGGCGATGATTTCTCCTTTTTTTACTATCTCTCCATCTTGTTTATAAATGATTGTTTCAATAGCAGAGTCTAAAAGACGAAAACCAGTAGAAATAATCTCAACTCCTGCAAGAATTCCATCCTCTTTTACAAGAAAATATCCCTTTGCTTTTTGGTTGCTTGAAAAAATCGTCTCGCTTGTTATATCACGCTCGCCGATATCCTCTAGAAAAAACGATTGCAGCATTTGTTGTAGCTTCAATTTATTCATTGTCCCTCTCCCCTACACATTTACGAATAGCTCTTCTTTCGTACGCACAATACGCGTTCCCTTCCAATTCTTATCCATAGATGGATAATCGGTTCGATAATGCCCACCACGGCTTTCCGTTCTTTTGAGTGCGGACGTTGTAATCATCCAGCCGATGATAATCATATTGATTATTGTGATCTCCTCGATTGTTAATTCATTCAAATCAACGCTCAATAAATCCGGAATAGAAAACTGCTCAAACCACTGTTTTGCGCACTCTAAACCCGATTCATTCCTCACAATTCCGACATATTGCATCATTCGTGTTTGGATTTGTTGCTTGGATGGCAACGTTTTTGTGAGTTTTTTCATAAAATGGTTCTCCGTATATTTACACGTTTCTACAAAATGATTTTCCTGAACACCATTCCGTAATATCTCTGCTAATCGCTTGCCAAATACGATTCCTTCAAGCAACGAGTTGCTAGCTAAACGGTTGGCTCCGTGAACTCCTGTACAAGCCGCTTCTCCGACCGCATACAACCCTGCTACAGAAGTTCGGCCATTTACATCCGTCTTAATCCCACCCATCAGGAAATGAGCTCCCGGTACAACGGGCAGTTTACCGCTTTCTATATCGATTCCATATGAACGGCAAAGCTGAGAAATCGTTGGGAATCGATGTGAAAAGTTAGCAATCATCGAAATGTCTAAATACACGTTGTTTCCTTGTAACACTTCGTCATGAATCGTGCGTGCAACCACATCCCGAGGTGCTAAGTCCTTTTGCGGATGAATAGACTCCATAACCTTTCGTCCATCCTCAGTCACTAATATGGCTCCTTCACCGCGCACTGCCTCAGAAATTAGTCCTACCGCTTTTCCATTTATATAAAGCATCGTCGGATGAAATTGGATAAATTCCATATCAACGATCTCGGCACCGGCGCGATACGCTAGGGCAATCCCGTCTCCCGTTACCGTAGAGGCATTAGAAGAAAAAGCATATATACTGCCGCATCCTCCTGTCGCAATCACAGTGGCAGATGCATAATAACAAGCTGCTTCTCCCGATTTTTTCTTTGTTTTTATACCTACACAACGACCATTCTTTATTAAAAGCTCTAAAACCATTTCCTCTTCAACAACAGTTACTTTATCAACTAGTTGCTTCAATAAAAATGAGACAAGCTTTCGTCCTGTGGCATCCCCACCGGCATGAAGAATTCTTCGGAACTGATGAGCTCCTTCTTTTCCTAGTTGAAGATGACCTCTCTCATCCGTATCAAACCGAAATCCTTTATTTATTAGCTCTTGAATTTGTTTCGGTCCTTCCTGTACAAGAATTTCAACAGCTCTTTGATCATTGTGATGACATCCTGCTACCACTGTATCTTCGTAATGAGAGTGCCAATCGTCTTCTTTAGAAACGACTGCCGCCACTCCTCCTTGAGCAAGCCAGGAGTTACTTTGCTCTTTTTTTGATTTTGTGAAAATCATCACATTTTTATCCTCGTGTAAGTAATATGCCGTAATTAAAGCAGCGATACCGCTTCCCACGATAATAACATCTGCATTAGGCATACATAAGCCTCCTACCATTTAATATGTCTTGACACTTATATTGACATATAATTAAACTTATGACAAGACTTTTCTTATCATTAAGCAAAAAAAAGGAAGGATGTTCATGATTTATTTAGATTACGCAGCAACAACGCCCATGAGCGATGAGGCGTTACGTATATATAATGAAACAGCGAAAACATTTTTTGGAAATACAAGCAGTTTACATGACATTGGCAGCTCAGCGGCACGGCTTTTAGAGATTTGCCGGAAAGAACTAGCCAAGCTTATTCATTCAGACGAAAATGGAATTTACTTTACAAGCGGTGGAACGGAGTCGAATATTCTAGCAATTCGTTCTCTGATTCAAGCTCATCGCCATAAAGGAAATCATTTAATTACTACGACTACAGAACATGCATCACTGTATCATTTGTTTCAACAATTAGAAGCGGAAGGATACGATGTTACGTATCTACCTGTAGATTCATCTGGTATAATTTCCTTAAAAGATTTAGAAGAAGCAATTACACCTCAAACCATTCTTGCATCCATTCATCATGCCAACTCAGAAATTGGCACAATTCAACCCATTCGTGAGATTGGTCAAATATTAAGGCAATATAAAGTGCTATTTCATAGTGACTGTGTGCAAACGTTTGGTAAAATACATGTAGATGTAGAAGATATGATGATTGACAGCCTTTCGATTTCCAGTCATAAAATTTATGGTCCAAAAGGGCTCGGTGCTGTTTATATTCGCCCAAGCATAAAATGGAAACCTTGTCTACCAGGTACAACGCATGAAAGTGGCTTCCGGCCTGGAACGGTTAATGTTCCCGGAATTGCTTCGTTCATCACTGCCGCCCAGCAAATATGTACGAACTTACCGAACGAACATGCACGACTTGCCCAATTACGCCAATATTTTATTCGTTTCATCCATAAAAATCAGTTACCGATTACGATCGAGGGTCATCCTGAAAATGTGTTACCTAATATCATCGGTCTTTCTGTTCATGGTGTCGATGGACAGTATACGATGCTTGAGTGCAATCGACATGGAATTGCGATTTCAACTGGAAGCGCGTGTCAAGTAGGAAAACAAGCGCCCTCAAGGACTATGATTGCGATTGGAAAAAACAAAGAAGAGGCCAAACAATTTGTTAGAATTTCTCTCGGTAAATGGACAACGACAAACGATATAGAAACCGTAATCTCTGTGCTCAAGAACATTTGCAACCAATTTTCATAAGAAGGGAGTGTTGAATAAGAATGAAAGACGAGAAGAAAATTCTTGGAGAGGAAAGAAGACAACTAATTTTGCAGTGGCTAAAAGAAAGCCGCGAGCCGCTTACTGGCGCAGAGTTGGCAACAAAAACAAATGTAAGCCGCCAAGTCATTGTACAAGACATTTCGCTTTTAAAAGCGCGCAACGAACCGATTATCGCAACAAGTCAAGGCTATTTATATTTACAAACGAATCCTCAAGAACAAACGTATACACGGGTTGTTGCTTGCTATCATACTCCTGAGCAGACACTTAAAGAGTTACAAGTAATTGTCGACCACGGAGTCACTGTAAAAGATGTGACAATTGAGCACCCCGTGTATGGCGATTTAACTGCTTCTGTTATGGTAAGCAATCGCCAAGAAGCCGAGCAGTTTATCAAAAAAATTGAAGAAACGAAATCAGCGTACTTACTGCAATTAACCGATGGAACACACCTTCACACGCTTGAGGCGAACTCTATCGCCAAGCTTGATGCTGCTTGTGATGCGTTGAAAAAAGCAGGCTTTTTAATTGAATCGTAAAAAAGCATAAATGCTTATTAAAACTCGGTGCGAGTACAGGTTTAAATAGGTAAAAAGCGGCTGACTTATAAGTGTCTGAACTCGCTACAACCCACTATATAATGGTTGTAGAGGTCTGACACTTTAGTCAGCCGCTTTTTTATTTAATCACATAATATGGATAACTTCCTAATACTTGTACGGAACAATCGAGCGCTTCCAATTCAGCGATGGCACCGGGGATTAGGACTTCATCCATCTTTTGATCCACATCAACGATAAAAAAATAATTTCCTAATCCTGTTTTGGCTGGACGAGATTCAATTTTCGTTAAGTTTAATTTCCGCCACGCAAAAGCAGACAATACTTGATGAAGCGCACCAGCTTGGTCTTTTGGAAGGGTAATCATCAATGTTGTTTTATCGCCGGCATAGAGCGGCGAATCGATGGCAAGTTCCCCGTTTTCTCTCTGAACAATGATAAACCGCGTATGATTATAATCATAGTCGTGAATATTTTCCTGAACAATCGTCAAACCGTACGTTTGAGCGGCTAATCGATTGGCAATCGCTGCGATTTTTAATTGTGGATTCTCACTAACAAATTTCGCTGCAGCGCTAGTCGATGTCGTATACTCATACATCGCCTGCTTGAAATGCTGATGTAAAAATTTATGGCACTGGGCAATGGCATGGGAGTGAGAATATACATAACGTATCGCAGTCCAATCGTCCGCATGATTAGGGTGCACCATTAAATGCTGCTGAATAGGAGCCACAATCTCCCCAACAATCGGCAATGTTTGTTCATGCACTAAATAATCAATTGTTAAATTAACAGAGCCTTCAATCGCATTTTCAAGCGGAACAACCCCCAGCTCCACTTCCCCGCTGCTTACGGCATCAATGCATTCCGGTATTGTGTTGTATGGCACTTTTTCGGCATTTGGAAAAACGGTTGTCACCGCTAAGTCCGTAAATGTTGCTTTCGGTCCTAAATAGCCAATTTTCATCATTTGCCTCTCCCTTATTTACGCTCCTGAACCAACGACTTCTACTTTTTCGACAAATTCTAAATGGCGTAATTTTGTTAACAAATCCTCAATCTCTTCGTTCATGTCGTTTGTACTAATGGTCAGCGTTACATTGGCACGTCCTTGAAGCGGAATCGTTTGGTGAATCGTAAGCACGTTGCATCCAGCTGCTGCAACAACACTAAGAAGCTTAGACAACGTCCCGGAACGGTCTTCAAGATGAAAAAATAATGTAATAATACTTTCTTTCACAATGGCGTGAAAAGGGAAGACAGCATCGCGATATTTATAAAAAACGCTGCGGCTTACATCGACCATTTGCACCGCATCAGCGATGGAAGTTGCTTTTTTTCTTTCGAGCAGCTCCTTCGCCTCAAGCACCTTTTTCATCGCTTCCGGCAAAACGTCTTCCCGCACTAAATAAAACTTTTTATCCAAGTGCCCGCACCTTCCTCGACCGTTTAATCAACAAATTCAAATTCATAGTCTAACAGCTTGACAATATCGCCATCCTTCGCACCTTTCTTGCGCAATGCATCGTCAACTCCCATCGAACGCAGCTGACGGGCAAATCGTCTCACTGATTCCTCTCTTGAAAAGTCAGTCATTTTAAATAGCTTTTCAATTTTTTCTCCTGATAAAATAAACGCTCCAGAACTATCCCGGCTAATTTCAAAAGCAGGCGCCTCTTTTTCAAGACGATACACAACACGCTGCACGGCAGGTTCTTCGGTCTCATGAAGCGGAAACTCCGGTGTTGTTTCTAAAAGGTCAGCAATCGCAAACAACAAATCACGCAATCCTTGTCTTGTTATTGCGGAAATCGGAAAAATTGGCACATCATCTTTCAGCTTCTCTTTAAACAGCTTTAAATTTTCTTCAGCGTTTGGCATGTCCATTTTATTAGCAACAATAATTTGCGGACGTTCTGTTAATCGCAAATTATATTGCTTTAGCTCTTCATTAATGACTAAATAGTCTTCATACGGGTCGCGACCTTCCATAGCAGCCATGTCAATGACATGTACAATGACGCGCGTTCTTTCAATATGACGCAAAAATTGATGACCAAGCCCTACTCCTTGATGTGCTCCTTCTATCAGTCCCGGTAAATCAGCCATGACAAAGCTACGGCCGTCCTCTGTTTCTACAACGCCTAAATTCGGAACAAGCGTTGTAAAATGATAATCAGCTATTTTCGGTTTTGCTGCTGACACCACAGAAAGTAAAGTAGATTTCCCTACGCTCGGAAAACCGACTAAGCCAACATCAGCCAATAACTTCAATTCGAGCGTAACGTAACGCTCCTCACCTGGCTCCCCATTTTCTGCAATTTCTGGCGCTGGGTTTGCCGGGGTAGCAAATCTTGTGTTTCCGCGTCCACCACGTCCCCCTTTAGCAACGACAAATCGCTGTCCGTGTTCTGTCAAATCGGCAATCACTTGCTTCGTTTCATCATCAATGACAACCGTTCCCGGCGGTACCTTTACAATTAAATCTTCCGCATTTTTCCCATGTTGTCCTTTTGACATGCCGTGTTCGCCTCTTGGCGCCTTAAAATGACGTTGATAACGGAAATCCATCAATGTGCGTAATCCTTCATCAACAACAAAGACAACATCTCCGCCTTTTCCTCCATCTCCACCAGCAGGTCCGCCCTTTGGCACATATTTTTCACGACGGAATGCAACCATGCCATTACCGCCGTCTCCACCTTTGACATAAATTTTCACTTGATCAACAAACATCAGTTGATTTCCTCCCTTCTTCTCATGATGTTCACATGCTAATCTTTAAAACAATTGTCATCTCTTCATTATGTACTTCAAACGTTTCTACAAAAACAGCCGTTCCAGCCATATGATTGCTTATCCATTCCTTTAATGAATTCGTATTCGTTATTGTTCCACTATAATCAAAAAAGAATCGCACGTTTTCCTCTATTTCTATTGAAATGCTTAAATGATTCTCTCCGTTCCGATCAGCGTGTTCTTCAAGAACATAAAAAAACTGTCTGCACCAATTGGCAAGTTCCTCATCATAGGCAGATAAATCACATACATCGCCAAGCACTTCATATTCAAGCCGAAAGTGCTGTGCTTGCCAATTATATGTCATTAAAAGCTCGGCCAATTCAAACGCATTCAAATTCGTTAATTTTGTTTCATGCTGCGTTTCAATGACGATTTCCTCAATAATTTCTTTGACCCGCTCTAACTTATTTAATGCTAGATTTCCTTTAATGAGTTGAATTTTATTTAGCCAATCATGACGAGATTGGCGCAACACTTCAACAATATTCCACTGCTTCTTCATCCAAAATCCCCTATTAAAAGTTTTTTATTTAGTTAAATTATACCAAAAGGGACAAACATACAAAACAACGTTTTCTGTTAAAATGAGCAAAAAGAAAACCCTAACCAAAACGGTTAGAGTTTTCAAATGGCTTACGCTTCTTGAGCTACTGGATAAACGCTCACTTTTTTGCGGTCACGACCGAAACGCTCAAAGCGTACGATACCATCTACTTTTGCGTAAAGAGTATCATCGCCACCGCGACCTACGTTTAAGCCTGGGTAGATTTTTGTGCCGCGTTGACGGTAAAGAATTGAACCGCCAGTTACGAATTGACCGTCAGCACGTTTTGCACCAAGACGTTTCGCGATAGAATCACGACCGTTTTTCGTAGAACCTACACCTTTTTTAGATGCGAAAAATTGAAGATCTAATCTTAACATGAGTTTCACCTCCTGTTAATTTTCCGAAATTTGAATGTACTTGCCATAATCTCTTTCAATTGTTTGTAAGGAGACAATCATTCCTTCAAGGAGTAACTGGACTTTTTCCTCAACTGCTTGATCTTCAATCATAGGAATCTCACAGTGAAGATAGCCCCCGTTTTCTCCTTGCTTAATTTGCGGCTCCACTTTTGTAAGGGCGATAATCGAGTTAATCGCGCCGAATGAAACCGCGGATACTCCAGCACAAACAATATCTTGTCCACGCTTGGCAAAATTGGCGTGTCCGCTTAACGTAAAAGATTTAACTTTTCCTTGTTCTGTACGGTGAATGTCTACTTTTATCATCGTCTACGCCTTACGCGTTAATTTTTTCGATTACTACTTTTGTGTAAGGTTGACGGTGACCTTGTTTACGACGTTGATTTTTCTTCGCTTTATATTTGAAAACGATGATTTTCTTTTGGCGACCATGCTTTGCTACTTTTGCAGTTACAGTTGCGCCAGATACCGTAGGATTACCAACTTTTACAGTTTCTCCACCTACGAATAACACTTTGTCAAATGTAACTGTTTCGCCTTCAGCAACGTCGATTTTTTCAATGTAGATCTCTTGACCTTCTTGAACTTTAATTTGTTTACCGCCAGTTTCGATAATTGCGTACATACTTGCACCTCCTAAATTAGACTCAGACTCGCCAGCTTCGAGGCGTTTCGCTACTAGCGAAAACTTACAACCTGAGCTGAGCGGTTGTAGCACGGGTGCTACAAACATGGCGTTCCATTTAGGATTCCCGCTTCATCGTGAAACAAATGGTTTCACTCCACAAGGCTTGACCTCCCGTCCGCCCAACGGTACAAAACATTACAACATGAAAAATCATACCATGAACAAAATAGAGCTGTCAACATATTTCACAGCTCTATAAATGATGTTCTCTCTATCAATAATCATCAATAATAAAGAAGATTGCCGACATGTTCATCTACTCTTTTTTCAGAAAAAAACGCATGTAACAGCTCATTTTCATCTAACACCGCCTGCTGTTTTTCGTTTTTCATCACAACAATAGAATGTTTTTGACCACGATAAAACTGTAACAATATCTCAAAAATACAATCGGTATGTTCGACAACAATTGGTTTTAATTGATTGTAAATCATTTTCTTTCCGTAATACCGCTCAAGTAAAAAACGCATAATCATATACTGCCTATGTCTCCATTCATGAAATAGCGAGTACAAAAGGAACAATACAATCATCCAAAGACTGATTTGGAACGGGTTAAGCCATACAATTACCGTTGTTAAAATAAATACACCGCAAAAAGAAAAAAGGAGCAGCTTTTCGTGTGCCTGACTGAAAGACCAATAATGAGTAAACAGTAAAAATAATAATTTTCCTCCATCAAGCGGCCAAATCGGTAATAAATTGATAAGAAAAATAGCTAGATTATATTCAAAAAACATGCTAAATAATTCATTCGACATTATCTCCAGTTTCATCAATATAAATGCAGCGACGACAAGCCAAATATGCTGTACCGGTCCGGCAAGCGTGACAATGAATTCTTCTTTGAATGGTCGATTTCCATGCTCTTCTACTTCTGCAACACCGCCAAACGGCAACAGCAAAATTCGCTTAATGCGCCACGAAAAAAAAAGAGCGGCAATCGCATGTCCAAACTCATGAATAAACACGATAAAAAATAAAATAAATAACTGCTTAAAATGAGCGGTTACAATCGCGATGCCGAATACGAGCCATAAAAGCGGATGGATATGAATTTTGTTGAGAAGTGAAATATACTTACTCAAAAGAAATCACCTGAATCGGATCAATAAATTGATCCCCTTTTTTAATAGCAAAATAAAAAACTCCTTTTGTATTGTCGGCATTGTTCATCGCTTTGCCTACTGCTTTTCCCATTTCCACAAAATCATACAGCTTGACAGAAATGGTTCCTAAATTACCATACCATGACTCCGTTCCATCCGCATGTTGAATAATAACCGTTTTGCCGAATTTGTCTTTTGTGCCAGCAAAAACGACGATTCCTTCATTCATCGCCTCAACCGCAGCTTCTTTTCCCGTTTCAACCATCACTCCTTGTCCATTTGCCTTAAAGCTCTCTAATACGCGTCCGAAAGCCGGCACCGCATAATGTCCCCCTTCATTGCTCTTATGTTGTTTCTCTTTTGGCAGCAATGCAAGCGGCTTGCCAAATTGTTTTTCATACCAATTAGAGACAGCGGCAAACTGAAATTCCTGCTCCATTGTGCTTTTGACAAAACTTCTGACCGGTTCTAAATGCGAAGATGGATTCTTAAATAAAATTGCTATGATTAATACAAGACAGACGGAGAAAAAAATTTTGAAGAGGAAAATTTCTTGGCGGAAAAGCGGATGACTCTCTTCTTTGTTAGAATAGCCGTCATACGTAATGACCGATTGCCCCCCGTATTTCTCTTCGTCAGCTAATTCGAAAAATGCTTGTCTTGGCTGAATTTGTCGCTGCCGTTTCCGTCTGGCGATGCGTTTGCGAATCTCATCAGTCCGATTGCCCATTCCCTACCATCCTCCACTCATAGTTTGTACCATTTTATTAAATCTTCTTTAAATATATGACGTTTAAACTTTTTATATCACAAAGACAAAAAGAGGCTGACCCATCAGTGTCTGACCTTACACCCAACAAATCATACATAGTGTGTTCATCGAATACTATTACACTATGTATTACTTGTTGTGAGGTCTGACACTTTGATTTCAGTCAGCCTTTTCATCGCATACCAAAAAACTTTTTAATTTTTGCAAAAACGCCTTTTTGTTCTTCTTCTAGTGACTGTAACGGTACAGATTCGCCGAGGATTCTTCGGGCAATATTGCGATAAGCAATCGAAGCTTTACTATTTGGGTCAAGAACAATTGGTTCACCGTTATTTGAAGCTTTAATCACATTCTCATCATCAGCAATAATTCCTAGCAAATCAATGGATAAATGCATCACGATTTCATCGATATCCAACATATCGCCGTTTTTAACCATATGGCCGCGAATGCGGTTAATAATGAGACGTGGCGAGCGGACGTTTTCCTCTTTTTCTAGCAAGCCAATAATGCGATCGGCATCACGCACAGCAGAAACTTCTGGAGTAGTAACAACAATCGCCCCATCAGCCCCGGCAACTGCGTTTCGATACCCTTGCTCAATGCCCGCTGGACAATCTATTAAAATATAATCATAGTCTTGCTTTAATTCATGAATCAGTTTTTTCATCTGTTCTGGAGTAACAGCGGTTTTATCGCTTGTTTGTGCCGCTGGTAATAAATACAATTTATCATCAAAACGCTTATCTTTAACAAGCGCTTTTTGCACAGTACAACGGCCTTGTACTACATCTACTAAATCATAAATAATACGGTTTTCAAGTCCCATGACGACATCGAGGTTACGCAAGCCAATATCCGTATCAACAAGGCATACGCGCTTTCCTGCTAAGGCTAAGGCTGTTCCTAAGTTTGCTGTCGTCGTTGTTTTACCAACGCCGCCTTTTCCAGATGTAATGACAATAGCTTCCCCCACTGTTACAGTCTCCTTTCTAACCTTGTTAAATGAGGTCTTAGATGTGTTAACAGCTGCAAACGGTCAACAACAATTTGATTATTGTCATCAATATAAGCGCATTCCATTTCATTCCGCTCTTCCGATTTATAATCTGGAGAACGGCTCATAATATCGCTGATTCTCAGCTGCATCGGTTTCATAACTGAAGCGGCAATGACCGCTTCTTTATTCCCATAATATCCAGCATGAGCAATTCCCCTCAGCGCTCCAAGAATAAAAATATTTCCACCAGCAATAACCGTTCCTCCCGGATTGACATCACCAATTAATAAAAGGTCTCCTTTCACATGCAATATTTGACCTGAGCGAACAATTTTTGAAACAGAAACAATTTCCGTCTTCCGCTTCCAACCAAGCGCTTCTTCTTTTGTGATCACGTTGCTGTCAATCGATTCAACCACTAAATTTTTTTTCGTACGAATCAATGTACGAATCTCCTCTTCCTGTTCAGGAGTTAAGTAACGATTTCCTACCTTGAGATGAACGGCAACAAGTGGACCGTCCGGCTCATTTGTTTGGTTAACTGATAATTTTTCCTCTAATTCCATGACTAGGTCGTGATAGGAACAAGTATCATCGAGATGTAACGTCAGCCCATCTTTCGTTCCTTTAATTGTCACGTATTGCTGTTTTTGCCTATTCACAACGTTCACCTCAACGAATAATTCTACAACACCATTTCATTTTCCTTTTTTCAAAGGAGATAATCTTCATCTTCGCGCTCACGAATTGGCACTTTCATGAGTTGTTGCTGAAGCGGATAAGAAACTAAGATGACAAAAATCGTATTTAGGAAGATCGTTGGAAGCAAGCGATTGTAAAGAAATGTTTCAAACGGCATGTTGGTTTTTCCAATCAGCAAATAAATTCCATACACATAAAATTCAACCATGCTAACCGCTACTATACTTAGAAACGATGTTACTAAAACGTTATTATAAAACACTCGCATCGCTTTTGAGGTTAAATAAGCGATTAATGCAAATATAAACATATAAACACCTAGAATTTCCGTATAGAAAACATCGTATAGTAATCCAAAAATAAAGCCGTATACAATACCATAAAATCGTGTCACATAAACAGTAACAAAAACAATTGTAATAAGGAGAAAACGCGGAACAAAAATATATTTCTCATAAAACTCATTTTTAGGCCAAAGGTCGACAACGATACTTTCACTGACAAAAAAAAGAATAACGAGAAAAGGAAGTGCGAGCTTTTTCACTCTTCTCCCTCCCCTTTCTCTACCGGATAATCAATTTTCCGTTTAGCAATAATGACATCATCAATGTCGTAAAAATTCGCGTAAGGCTTTACATAAGCCATTCGCGTTAATCCATATTCATCCGGCTTCACTTCAAGCACTTCGCCAATCACCAAGCCCTTTGGAAATACGCCTCCCAGACCTGATGTTAACACTTTTTGCTTCTTTTTAATTTTTGCATCAAATGGAATTCTTTTTAAAATCAGTGCTTTTCGCTTTTCGTCATAACCTTCAATTAAGCCAAATGCATTTTCTTCTCCTTGAACAAATGCAGAGATACGATTTTTTTGATCTGAAGCGCTTAACAACTGAATCGTTGCTGTGAACGGTGAAACATGCTGAACTTTTCCAACGAGAGCTTTTGAAGGTGTAATGACCGCCATCCCTTTGGTCACACCGTGTCGTTCGCCCTTATTGACAATAATCAGTTCCTGCCAGCGATCAGGATTGCGTCCTACCACCGTTGCTTGAATTGGATCAAAATCTCTTAGACTTTCCTTTTTATCGAGAAATTCGCGGAGTCTCTCGTTCTCTTTTTCTAATTCCTGTACTTGCGCTTCTAACACCGCATACTCTTCCAGCCGCGCTTTCAAAATTTTATTTTCTTTGTATGTATGTTTTATATCGTTGACATTTTCAAAGAAGCCCGCAACGAATTGTGCGGGCTTATGAAAAATAAACTGCACAAAACCAGTTGTATCTTTAATAAATTGCTCCGGCCAAGTTAAATTTTGTCGATCTTTCAAGGAAAAACCAATCAATGCCACGAGGAAAATAATGCTGACTAACAAAACAATTAAACGTTTATTCAAAAAAAACTGTGGCATGATTTTTACACCCTCTTACGTTTAGCGATGATCTCTTGCTTTATTTTTAAATAAATCAATATGGTCTAATGCTTTGCCTGTACCGATTGCAACGCAATCAAGCGGATTTTCCGCCACAATAACCGGCATTTTTGTTTCCTCACTAATCACTTTATCAAGGTTGCGCAACAGTGCGCCACCACCAGTTAACACAATACCGCGGTCCATAATGTCAGCTGCTAATTCTGGCGGCGTTTTTTCCAACGTATTTTTTACGGAATCAACAATCGCATATACCGTGTCTCGCAATGCTTCTGCAATTTCCTCAGCACTAATTTCAATCGTTTTTGGCAGACCAGTCAGCAGGTCGCGACCGCGGATTTCCATGTTGTCGATTCCTTCCGGATTGCCAGCTGAACCAATTTCTACTTTAATCGCTTCCGCTGTGCGTTCACCAATCATTAAATTATACGTTTTACGAATGTAATGAATAATCGCCTCATCCATCTCATCGCCAGCAACGCGAATCGATTGACTTGTCACAATGCCTCCTAAGGAAATAACAGCCACTTCTGTCGTACCGCCGCCGATGTCGACAACCATGCTTCCTGTCGGCTCCCATACTGGGAGATTAGCGCCGATTGCCGCAGCAAACGGTTCTTCAATCGTGTACGCATCACGCGCTCCCGCTTGCCGTGTCGCATCGATGACCGCACGCTCCTCAACCGCTGTAATTCCATATGGAACGCAGACCATTACATAAGGTTTCCCGGTGAACAATCCTTTATTTTTCGTTGCCTGCTTAATGTAATATTTCATCATCGTTGCCGTTGTTTCATAATCAGCGATGACGCCGTCTTTCATCGGACGCAATGCCACAACATTTCCCGGCGTACGTCCAATCATGTTTTTCGCCTCGTTTCCAACGGCGACAATTTGCTTCGTATCTTTTTGTAACGCAACAACTGAAGGCTCTCTTAAAACAATTCCTTTTCCTTTTACATACACAAGCGTATTCGCAGTACCTAAGTCTATGCCAAGATCTCTCGTACCAAATCCAAACATCACGTATCTTCCTTTCTGAAACAAAATGCTAATATTTTATATTAAACGCAAATTTGACACACCTACATATTTCGGCAAAATTCGAGTTTTTTTGCCGACTTTCTCACAAAACAAACAAATCCCTTTGTTTGACTCCGTTCGATATTGCTTTGTCCTTCTTGCAAACAGTTAAGAAAAACTCATAACTGTTATTATAACTGATTCGACACAAAAAGAGAACCATTACATATATCCTTTTTCTTTTAGGCTAACAAATTTTCGATCACCAATAATAAGATGGTCTAACAGTTCGATCCCAATCATTCTTCCACATTCAGCGAGCCGCTTTGTTACTTCGATATCTTCACGGCTTGGAGTAGGGTCTCCGGAAGGATGGTTATGCGCACAAATAATGGAGGCAGCAGAGCGCTTAATCGCTTCTTTAAATACTTCACGGGGATGAACAATCGAAGCGTTTAAACTGCCAATAAAGACAGTTTTGCGGTGAATAACCTGATTCTTGGTATTCAGATAGAGACAAACAAAATGTTCCTGCGATAAGAAGCGCATATCTTCCATTACATATTTTGCACCATCTTCCGGAGAACGAATCACATAACGTTCATCATATTGCAATCGGCTTATTCTTCTTCCAAGCTCAATGGCAGCGAGAATTTGCACAGCCTTTGCCGTCCCGATTCCTTTAATGCTTGTCATTTCTTCAATTGTCGCATCTTTCAGCAGTCGCAGCCCCTCAAAATGATTTAGTAAGCGGTTGGCAAGCTGTAATACCGACTCATCCTTTGTCCCCGTCCGCAGCAAAATTGCCAACAGTTCATGATTCGCCAGGCTTTCCGGACCATCAGAAATTAAACGTTCACGCGGTCGTTCAGCCTCTGGAAAGTCCCGAATCATTAAGGACATCGTTTTCAAGACAATACCTCCTTCTGTTCCAGCTAAAATCCAAGTTTTTTCAACTCGCGAACCGTACGGGCAATCGGCAAACCGACAACGGAAAAATAGTCTCCTTCAATTTCCTTCACAAAGAGGGAACCGCGTTGTTGAATGCCGTAAGAACCAGCTTTATCCATCGGCTCTTCGCTGGCAATGTAGTCTAAAATTTCCTCGTCTGTTAGATCCCAAAACGTTACTTTTGTCCGTTCATAAAATACGGTTTCCTCTGCTGGCGACAAAATGGCGACACCTGTTAATACTTCGTGAGTCTTACCTGATAACATCTTCAGCGTTTGAAACGCTTCTTGTTCCGTTTTTGGCTTTCCTAATATGATTCCGTCATAAACAACCATCGTATCTGCTCCGAGAACATATGCATCCTTCTCTAATTGAGCAACCGCCTTTGCTTTTTGATAAGCGAGCGACCGCACAATCTCTTCGGGTGTACTGTTTTCGGGAATTTCTTCTTCAATATGGCTGGCGAGGATTTCAAATCGAAGGTTGACCATTTCTAGAAGCTCTTTTCGTCGAGGAGAGCTGGAGGCTAAAATCAATCGTTTCATCTACAATCCCCCTGTATCAGCATTCGTTTCAAATTGGAAGATACAATAGTATCGTATCAAATCTTACATTTAGACACAATTTTTAAAAATGACATTTTCATGCAAAATTCTCCAAAAAAAAAGACTGTCTCAGTGAAAGATGTATGAGACAGCCTTTTCGATTATTTGCTTGTAAACGCCATATAAAACGTTAGTGCTTCCAAAAGTTTTTGTTGAATTTTTAGCAATGATTGAGCATCTTTTGTTTGCTGATAGGAAGTTAATAATGCATAAGCGCTTTCCAAATGTTTTTTATATTCAACTGCATTTTTGTCGCTCGGTACTTGAATGGTTTGGAATTGCTTATATTCGTTTTGCAAATCTCCTCTTATTTCGCTCGTTAATGAATTTCCTCCCAACAGCTGTGCTGATGCAGAAATCAATTTTTCATAAAACGATTGACTTGCTGCCAGCATCTTTTGTGCTTTTGAATTGTCTGCCGTTGCCAACGTCAAAGGCTTAATATACGTTTCTTGCCCTTTTTGCTTATAAAGTTCACTAACAGGATATAATGCTTCTTTTTCTAAGCCAATGCCAATAAATAAATAGGTCGGGCTTTCACCTACCACAACCGCTGGAATGCCAGCATCATTTAATTTTTTTCTATATTCCTTAGCCGATTCTAATGTCGAAAAAACCCCTGCTTGAACCACATATACAGAAAAAGATAACTGTTGAGCGCTGTTAGCCGCCAGTTCTTTTGTCTCTGTATGCGACGACAGCAAAGCGGAAGACGAGGAAACGCCTTCTTCTTTCGGTGTTCCATTTGCTCTGTCCTCGGAAAGAAAGTTTAATACAACAAAACCGAAGCTTGTCCCAATGGCTACCGCAGTGAAAATAGAAACAAACGCTGATTTAATATGTTTGCTGACAGTGCTGTTAAACGATTTTTTCTTTATTGGGCGCGCTGCTAATTTACGTAATCCCGTAAAATCGATCATATGGCGCTCATTTTCTTCTTTACTTTTAACATTTTCAAATAACAGTTCCTTCTCTTCTTCTTTCGCTGCACATATTTCGTTTTTTACTGGCTCTGTTACCGGCTTTGGAATGACCGTTTCTTTTGCCGTAAAAGACCGTTCGCTTCCATTTATTTTAATCGATATTTTATTCCCTTGCTTGTCCATCTTTTCACCATCCCCGACTCATTATTTCTTGGCCCATCTTACCATAAAAAAATAAAAAAAGAACAAGACATTTGTCGTCTTGTTCTCGAAGGTTTTCGGCAAATTTTGCCTATTCTCGTTCACGAATCTCTTCAAGGACAATGCATTGACAGGAACTTCGGGAGAATCTTCTGAGTAAGTACAAATTTGTTTCGCTTCCCCTTTTAAACAAATGGAATATTGGAGTTGGCCATCGTCTTGCTTTTTGACTAATACATAAGAAGAATTATGTTCAGGCGATAAAATCTTCCCTGTATACGGGTCTCGAATCGGCTCGAGCACGCCATCTTCGACAAGCTGCCTATAGGTGAGCTTCTCCGCTCTTCGGGGAGAAAGAAACTCGACTTTTTCTGCCCCAACATGAAGACGGGCCGCTTCGTAAAGAGCATAGGCATCGGAAACAAACGCTTGTGCTTTTGCTTTTTCAATCACATGAAGCATCACTATAACCACAATAGAAGAAACAATCCCTAAAAAGATAATGACCGCTAACAGTTCGATGAGCGTCATCCCTCGATTCATACGTAGCAGCATTCGCTCTCCCTCCGCAAGCCTCTACCGCTAAGGTGACGTTTCTTCCCTTTTCGTCTCGTTCGGGATTAATTCCGTCAACGGATTCCGTTTTTCACTTGGAGGAGGGACGTCAAGCGGCGGCACTTGGTCTTGTAAATTTACCAATCCTGGATGATAAAAGGCGCTAACCGTTAACGAGTACGTTAATGGCTTCACTTCTGTATCAATGGATGTCAGCTCTGGATTCCCTGTAAATGATAACGCTTCAACAGAAACAATGCGCGTTAATCCTTCTAATGTTTCTAAAAAACGCTCTAAATGATAGTAAGACGGCGACTGTACCGTCAATTGAACGGAAATCTTTTTTAGTCCGCTTGGTAAAGCGAAAGACGTTTCAGACTGTTGTGATGGTGGTTGCTCCTCCGTTGTGGAAGGATTCATTTCGTTTTCTGTTCCTTGTGTATTTGCATTATTGGCTGTTGCTTGTTGTTCTGACGTATTCATTTCTGCCGCTTCGTTAAACACCATGCTCGAAATAAAGCTATCAGAAACAACTTCCGCCTTTTCTAAATCAAGCAAAAGTTGCTCAACAAGCGGTTTGACAGGTACTTTTTTTTGTAATTCGACAACACTTTCTGTTACGTGAGTCTGTTGCTCGACAGCTCGTGCTTGCATGGCCGCTAATAGCCGTTTCTCATTGGCAACGGTCGTACTTAGCTCATCCATTCGGTTATAAAGCGGTTTGAGGGTATACAAATAAAGAACACCAAAAAAGGCACTTATGACGATAAGCAGAGTGAAAAGGAAAACGAGTTGGCGCTTGGAAAAACGAACGGTCATTGTTTCTTCTCCTTTTCTTCCTTTAAAGCATTTTTATTCACGTGCAACTCATATTGAGCGAGATAGCGTGGCAACACATTTTTCTCTTCTTCTACGTTTTCCTCCCCGCTCTTGTCTTCCATAGTAGTGAGACTTTTCAACTGCACCTCTGTCACAAAATCAGCATCAGACAGGGATTTCAAAAAATATGCCGCTTCTTCGCTCGTATCAAACTGTACCGTCACACTCACCGTTCCGTCTTCCGCATAGGAAAAACTCATCACAAATCCTCGTTCTGGTAAAAGTTTTGTCATTTTCCGAAGAAGGAGTACCGTTTTCATTGGATATTGTTCTGCCCATTTGACCGTCTTTTCTAATTCTTGAACTTCTTGTAGCGATTGAACATTTGCCAACTTTTGCTGTTCCGCCACCTCCAACGCACGCATTTGCTTCAACTCTTGCGTTAACGAATGGATTTTTATTTCCGCTTTTTGCATCGACACATAAAAAACAAAAGCGGTCGCCATCGCAAGCAACAATACGATAACGGTACTAACGAGGAAAACAACATTTTTCGGCTCTTTTTTCGGCAGTAAGTTAATGTCAATTACCATGATGAATTCCCTCTTTTAATCCTAATCCCCATGCTAAATGATAGCGTGTATCAATCAAATTTCCTATTTCCCCGGAAAGACGTTCAACAGGGACTTCAAAACGATCTTGCATCGTTTCATGAATGTGCGATAAATACGGATGATCCCCCGTTACAAACATACGTGTAATTTGCTCGTTTCCTTGGCGAATCGAAAAGCGATAAAAACTCATGACCCGTTCAATTTCTTTATAAACATCTTCAAACGGACGAAGTAGTTCTTCTACCTCTTTTTTCGAAGTGTCATCTTGTTCATTATGCGATTCAAACAAAAGCTGACGCATGAAAACGGGTTTATGTTCATAAAAAGCACTCACATTCACTGCCGATCCATCGATTTGCACAATTAATAAGTGATCGTCTTTTTTTACTTGATCGGCCGTGTAAAATAAACGGTATACACATAACGGCGAAACATCCGCTGCAATGGGACGGAGTTTGACATCTTCAAGCAGCTGCGCGTAGCTCATGACGATTTGTTCCGGAGCGGCAAACAATAAAATACTCAGCTTCTCGTTTGTTCTTTCCAAAATGACATAATCGAATACTGGATCCTCAAACGGTAAATGAATCGTCGTTCCTAGTTCCATAAATAAGTAGCCGCGAATCTCATCCTCTTCTAAATCATTCGGGAGCGAAATTTGGCGAATGACAACGACTGGATCGGGAACGATAAATCGAACACGGCGATGTTTCAACTTCCACTCGCTTACACATTCTTCTAAAATCATTTCAAGCGTTTCATGGTCGACTACTTTTCCATCATGAATAATTCCGCTTGGAAGCTCACGTTCTCCCCATTTTTGAATCGAAAACGGATTATGAGGTTTTAACTCGACATAACGAATCACATGATCTTTTATAACAAGATTAGCTACTTTATGTCGCGATTGAAAAAATTTGAACATGCTCATATGTTCTCCTCGCACTAAAACAAAATCAATTGCTGATACCATTCAAGAATGGATTGTCCAAAAAAATAAGCAGTCAGTGTTCCAAACACAATATAAGGTCCAAACGGCATTGGTTCACCGCGACGCACTTTGCCAAGCACCATACCAATCATCCCAAAAACGGTCCCGTAAAGCGTAGACAAAAAGAATGCTAGTAACACCATCTTCCATCCTAGCACAAAGCCAAGCAAAGCAAATAATTTAATATCCCCGCCGCCCATGCCACCTTTACTAAGGACGGCAATAAGTAGCAATAGAGAAAAGCCAACAACAGCACCAACAAGAGAATCCCACCACGGCAAAAGCGGAACGAATATTCGTTCAATAATAAAAATGACTGCGAAAAACAGCAGCACTTTATCAGGAATGATCATATAGCGAATATCGGAAACAAAAATAATCATCAATAACGAAATCAGCGTCCAACTAACGACCAATTCCTTTGACCATCCCACCAAAAGCGGTGAAATCGTAAAAAGAATCGCGGTAAAGAGCTCAACAAACGGATAAAGCGGCGAAATACGTACGCCGCATCCGCGGCACTTCCCGCCTTGAACGACATATGATACAACAGGAACAAGTTCCCAAGCCGTAAGCGTACGCTTACAGCTTGGACAATGCGAACGAGGCTTAACAATCGATTCTCCTTTCGGCACTCGAAGACCGACGACGTTGAAGAAGGAACCTAGAAGTAAGCCGATTAAAAATAACCATATTAAAATCATAAGTTACTAAATCCTTTATATTTTATTTAGTGGCATCTATTAGTGTTTGCTCAGGAATAAGCGAATCGTTGGTATACCTAGTTGTAGGATTCAATATATTATTCACTGCTCCATAGGCCTCGTGAGCTTTTATTGAGTATGTCTTAGTGGAACTATCATATAATACTTCAAAATTATTATCCTTGACTTTATCTAAGTAAGCTCTTAAAGCAGCATAGCCATTTGTTGTATCTGCATTGTATTTCCATTTCACTTGATCTGGATGTTCTGCATGGGCAAGTTTGGCCGCATTGATGATTTGGATTGCTTCAGCAACTTTTGCCTTATCTCTTGTACCATCGATGATGTTGCTAATACTCGGAATCGCAATCGCCGCGATAATTCCTAAAATGACGATAACAGCTAGTAATTCGATAAGTGTGAGCCCCCGCTCGTTTTTTACAAATCGTTTTAACATGTAATCCCCTCTCCTTTTTCCTAATATTTATAAGTCTTTTTATCTATCATTTTACAATATCTATCAATTTTCTGAAAATAAATTCTTAATCTTATTGATGAATATGATTAAAAATATCATACATTGGTACGATGATGGATGTCACAATCGTTCCAATGATGCCGGCTAAAAGGACGATCATGAATGGTTCGATAAGTGACTTTAGACGGTCGGTTGTCGTTTCGACTTCCGCTTCGTAAAAGTCGGCGACTTTAGCGAGCATCGCATCAAGCGATCCGGTTTCTTCGCCGATAGCGATCATTTGCGTGACAAGCGGCGGAAATGCCCAATGTTTTTTCATCGGCTCGGTCAGCGATTGTCCGCGTTCAAGCGAGTCGCGTGCCTGCTTGATGACTTTAGCGATTACTTCATTTTCGACGACATTTTCGACAATCGCTAAAGCCTGTAAAATCGGCACAGATCTGGAAAATAATGAGCTTAATGTTCGCGCCATTCTCGCTAACGCCGCTTTTTGCAACAGTTTTCCGAAAATCGGCATGCGTAACATGACATAGTCAATATAATACTTGCTTTCTTTATGTTTTTTAAGTACCGAAAATAATACATACAAGCCAAAAATGGCAAGCACAACAAGCCACCAATATACTTGCATGACCTCGCTTGCTTTAAGGACAAATTTCGTAATCGCTGGCAATTCGGCATGAAAATCCGCAAACATTTGCACAAACGTCGGAACAACGCCAATTAATAAAAAGATGACAACACCAATCGCAATGATGCCGACAACAATCGGGTAGGCGAGCGCAGAAACCATTTTTTGCCTTGTGCGATGAACTTTCTCAAAATGATCGGCGAGCCGTTCGAGCGTTTCATCCATATTTCCGCCCGCTTCCCCTGCTTTTATCATGTTCACGAACATCGGTGGAAAGATGCGTTTATGCTTTGCGGTTGCCATGGATAACGGATTTCCAGCGCGAAGGTCTTCTTCGACCTCTTCAAGTGCTTTTTTAAGTGCCTTACTTTCCGTCTGGCTTGCTAAAATGCGCGTCGAATCAACAACCGATACCCCCGCCTTTAACAATGTCGCAAATTGACGTAAATAAATGACAAAATCTTGCAGCTTTACCGCATTGCCAAACGTAATTTCCTTGTTTAATAACGTTTCCGGTACTTCATTAATTTCGAGCACTTTAATGCCTTTTTGCCGCAATTTGATGATTGCTTCTCGTTTCGACGTGCTTGTAATCGTACCGGTTTGTCTTCTTCCTTTTATATTGCGTCCTTGGTATTTAAACTGCGGCATGTTATTCGACACGCTCCTGCATCAAGTAAGGTTCAGCTACTTCTTTAGGAATGAGTCCAGCTTGCACTAATTCTTTTATGCTTGTTGTTAACGTATGCATCCCTGCTGCACGACTCGTTTGCATCACGTTCACAATTTGGTGAATTTTTTCATTGCGAATTAAGTTCGCTACGGCGGCGTTATTGATTAAAATTTCCGTTGCTGCGATTCGTCCTGTTTTTTGTACATTTGGAAATAAGCGCTGCGAAATAATTGCAACCAATACGGAAGCAAGCTGAATGCGAATTTGCGATTGTTGGGCAGGTGGAAATACATCAATAATACGGTCAATTGTTGCCGGAGCGCTTGCAGTATGCAATGTTCCAAGGACAAGATGACCCGTTTCTGCAGCCGTAATCGCGGTATGAATCGTCTCTAAATCGCGCATCTCCCCGACTAAAATCACATCTGGGTCTTGCCGCAGTGCCGCGCGTAAGCCATTGGCAAAATTATTCGTATCAAAGCCGATTTCGCGTTGGTCAATAATACAGTTTCCGTGCTTATGCAAATATTCAATCGGGTCTTCAAGCGTAATAATATGTTTGCGCATCGTTTTGTTCATATAGTCAATCATCGCCGCAAGCGTTGTCGATTTCCCACTTCCAGTCGGGCCTGTAACGAGTACAAGACCTTGTGGCTTTTCCGCAATCCGCTTTAACACTTCCGGCAGGCGTAATTCTTCAAGCGTCGGAATTTTTGTTGGTACAACACGAATCGCAAGTGAAATACAGGAACGTTGCTTATACGCATTAATGCGAAAACGAGAAACGCCAGGAATACCGTAAGAAAAATCATGCTCTCCTTTTTCTTGAAATTGCTTCCATACGTCATCGGGGATAATGGACCTTGCCATCGCTTCCGTATCTTCCGGCCGCAGTATGTCTTGACCGTATTTTTTTAATTCCCCATTAATGCGCATAATCGGTGGTACACCAACCGTTAAATGCAAGTCCGATGCTTTGTATTCAAAAGCCGCGCGTAAAAGATGGTCTAATCGCTGTTTCATCGCTCTCACCTTTAGCTCAAAATCGCCACCTTCAATACTTCTTCTAACGTTGTCAATCCTTGCTTGACTTTTAATAAGCCGTCATCGATTAAAAAAATCATTTTATTTTTGATCGCTAACTCGCGTAATTTCGAAAATGGTTCTTTATTTAAAATGACACGACGCATCTCATCGGTCATCACGAGCAATTCATGAAGCGCCATTCTTCCTTTGTACCCGGTCATATTGCATGTTGGACAGCCACGGCCGCGAACTAACTTTTCGATTTTCATACCACGGCGTGCAAAAATTTCGATTTCTCGTTTCGTCGGTTCTTGCTCTTCTTGACAATCACGACAAACGCGGCGAACGAGCCGTTGTGAAACAACACCCGTTAATGAAGTAGCGACAAGAAATGGCTCAATCCCCATATCAATAAGGCGCGTAATCGTACTTAACGCATCGTTCGTATGTAGTGTACTTAGCACTAAATGCCCCGTCAACGACGCGCGAATCGCCACTTCCGCTGTTTCTCGATCGCGAATTTCCCCAACCATAATAATATTCGGATCTTGGCGCAAAATCGAGCGCAATCCTTGCGCAAACGTTAAACCGACATTCGGATTGACTTGAATTTGGTTAACACCTTCTAATTGATATTCGACTGGGTCTTCAATCGTAATAATATTAACCTCTTCGCTATTTAAATGATTTAACGCGGCATACAATGTCGAGGATTTTCCTGAACCGGTCGGCCCGGTAATTAATACAATTCCCGTTGGTCTTTCAATGAGTTCGATAAACCGCGGTAAGTTTAATTTATTAAATCCTAATTTATGAATATCATTAAGAGCCGCTCCTAAATCAAGGACACGCATCACAATTTTTTCCCCATACACCGTCGGCAACGTCGAGACACGCAAATCAACCGGATGGAAGTCTATATTCATTTTAATCCGACCGTCTTGCGGAATGCGATGTTCAGTTATATCCATATTTGCTAAAATTTTAATTCTTGCTGTTAACACGCTTTGCATATGCTTCGGTAAAGCGCGGTCGGTACGTAATACCCCATCAATACGGTAACGAACTAACACTTTTGTTTCTTGCGGGTCAATATGAATATCGCTTGCCCGCTGCTCGACCGCTAATTGTAAAATTTGGTTGACAAGTCGAACAATCGGTGAATCTTCTTCAGTCACTCGTTCTTCTTCTACCGTCTCGGATACCGGAGTCATGCGTAAAAAATCTTCCATCGACTCGTCAATATCATAATACTTGTTAATCGCCCGCAAAATATCGTCTTTCGAGGCAATCGCAGTCTCAATATGAAACCCGGTCGAAAGGCGTAAATCGTCAATGACGAAAAAATCCATCGGATCCGCCATCGCGACAAGCAGCCGGTCTCCTTCCGCCTTTAACGGCATAACCATATGACGTTTCGCAAATTCTTTTGGGATAAGATTCGTCAACTTCGGGTCAATGGGATAACGATATAAACTCACATGAGGAATACCTAATTGAAATTCAAGGACTTCGATTAACTGTTGTTCCGTAATATACCCACGCTGCAAGAGCGCATCTCCTAGCTTTTGACCGGGTGCTTTTTCTTGTAACGCTTCTTGCAGTTGCTCTTCTGTAATCAGTCCAGCCTCGACTAATAAATCCCCTAATCGCTTCCGTTCTTGTTTTTTCTTCATTCTCATCCCTACTTTTCATACAGTTCGGTATCCAAATCTTGCTCACTCGAAGGAGTGTTTTGTTCACTTGTAGTTGGAGATGTTGATTGCTTCTCATCTTCGTTGACTTGCTCGTTTCTTGATTCACCTTGCTCTTGTTCTTGCCCCGATTCACCTTGATTATCTTGTTCCGATGGAACTTGATGATCGTTCGTTGGATTCGTTTCATTGTTAGACAAATCAACACCAAGCTCTAGCCCACGAACTTCTATGTTATGCGAAGGTGGGTAGAAATCTTCGGCAACGATCTCCGTTTTCAACAAATGATTGTTTTCGTCATAGATTTCTTTTTTGACTTTCGCTAGTATTCCATGTTTACCTTTTTGCTTCATTCGACGTTCTCCAGGGCTTAAAAGCGAGCTATATTGGATGATTGTCTTCGGAGTAAAATACTCGATCTCACCGACTTTTACAACATATTGATAAACCAATGGTAATCCTGTTAGCGTAACGCGAAAACCGTTATTCATCGCTTTAAACTGTAACGTATACGTGCTCGTGTTCGGATTATAAAAGCGAAAATCACGACTTACTTTGTCTACTTTCGCCTCATAGCCGAGAGGAATTTCATTAGGCAAGTCTCGGCTTGTATGACGTTCAACAATCATAAAATTCGTCGGCAAAATCGCCTGATAAATGGCAGAGGCAATAATGCTCATTCCTTCTGAAGAGAGCGGTTCACTTTTTTTGTTCAAATAGGCAGAAAGCGAGAATAAGCTTTTTCCTTTTATTTCAATCGTTGGATGATTGGAAACCCAAGCGATCACTTCCGCTTCGCTTTCACCTAGATTCCCCATCATTACTTCACTAATCGGTTGTTTTTGGACTCCTTGTTTCTCGATGAAATAGTTTGTTAGGTCAATGGACTGTTTTCCCATCTGTAAATTCGCAGCAATGCTCATGATATCTCTCTTTAATTTTTTGAGATTAATAGAGGATAACGATAATGGGGCCATTACTTCCTCAATCAGCTTCGAAAATGACTGCTCATCGAATTGAACAACAAGCTGTGATGGTTGCCCCGCGGCAGCTTGTTCGACACTTTGTTCTACTTGAAATGTAAAGAGTTGGGTAGGAAGTGCTTCTGTTTTTTCTTGATAGGTCAATTGTAGTACTGTCGACGTTTTCCATTCATTTACTTTTTCTTGAACAATACGTGTCGCTTCTTCTTTCGATAGCTTTGATACGGAAACGGAGCCAATAACCGTTCCTTCTGCAAAACGGCTCGGCTCCTTAAAAAACGATTGATAAGCAAAGGTGCCGATTTGTGAGAAACTAATAAGGTAGAAGGTACAAATGACGATGACAAAAAACAGTTTTACCGCAGCTGCTTGCCTCACAAGCAAAAGCCCCCTTTGCTTACACATCAACGTTCATCGATACATCCACAATCACACTCGGCCCTTCCTCTTGCGCTTTCGTAATATGTTCCACTGTTAAAATCGTCCCTGCTTCAATGAGAACATTCCCATTTCGGTCGAGAATGTCTTTTGTGACTCGTTTTCCTTGCAGCAGTTCAATTTGCTTTTCTCTCAAAACAATCAGCGCTTCATCCTCTTCGATGCCATTAGCCCGTTGTTCTACCGCCACTTCTTCGATTGCCGCAAGCCATTGGCGATGTTCTTCAGCAGATAACGATTTTCGCTCTATGAACTCATTAGCTGGAATGGAAGTGGCTAATTCATCTACTTGTTCCGTTTTTTTTTCATCTGGAGTTTGTCCCTTTTGAATGAGCAATTTTGCCTCATCCAGTAGGGACGAAGAAGCATTTTCATTCACAATGATTATATCTTTTCCATATGTTAAAACAAAATCGGACGGTAATACAGCTTGGCGTTCCCCGATTTTTAATTCAATTCCTAATATTTCCCCTGTTTCCTCATCCGCAAAAAATTCGGTCACTTCACCAAGCAACTGTCCTTTTCTCGTCATCGCTTTTGTGTTTTTAATACGAATCTGCTTATTGACAAGTTGATTGGCAATCGGAATTTCCGTTAAATCAATGACCGCGCTATCACTTTCGACCGTTACAGCAAATTCTCCGATTCCCACTACTTTTTTAAACGGAATCGCTTTTAGGCTTAACTGAACATCTTCTTGTTCGATCGTTAAAAAGTCAATCGAACCTTTTTCCGGGTTAATGACTAACGTTTTTACTTTTCCAATCTGTACCCCGTCTGCAATGCTGATAATCGGAAGTCCAACAATTTGCGCACTATTTTTCATGCTTTCACCACACCTGTTCGTTATGATTTAATAAATGTATGAGAAAGAAACTCGATTTCTTTTAATAAAATCGGATAATGAGCAAACTTTTCTTGCAAATGAATAAGCCATGAAGCAAGTTGATCGTAATCTTTTTCTAAAAGATAATGCTCGATTAACAAACGAGCGAACGCATAATAATCATCATCGGGTAAATCTGCATGGAGACATTGATGGATACGGCGTTCATACTCCGCCTTTTCAAGATGCTCTCGACTCAACTGAAGCTCGGTAATGACCGTATGTAATAATTGCTTTCGAAGCGGTGACGTATGGCTAGCAGCGGTATGTGGAACGACCTCGACGTCAAAAAGTGCTTCAACGGTCATTGACTCTTCTGTCTGTTCACCTTTGAGAGGCCATTCAGGAAGCCAATTATCGTCCGATAATGACTCTATCATTTCCTGTTCTTGAAAAACTTTTTCCTCGATTTCGTTTACTTCCAATAAAGATGCCGATTCTGCTTCAACAAAAAACAACTCTTCTTCGATAAATGAATCATTTTTCTCCTGCTTTGTTTCGTCTCGGACGATGTCATCTAACAACTCAAACCGATGTTCGAGAAATTGAATGTCCTCATCATTTTCTAGTAATTCTACATTCATCTCATCGTTAGATAGGAGAGGCGCTTTTGAATTTTCGCCATCCTCTAACGGCTCGACCGATGGTTGCTCTTCAACAAGGACTATTGACTCAGTCTGTAAAAGGACATCATCATGTCCGTGAACAACCGCCTGTTCGTCAGCCGCTGCGTTCGTTTTGTTTTGTACATGAAATAAAAAAGGCTCATCTTCATCCTCTTCTTCCGTTACGGCTGCGTAAAGAACATGGCCAAATTGGCGGTCGAGCAAATACGTCATGGCCATTGCAAGCAACAACAAAAGCAATCCAAGCTGCCAAAGCGGAAAAACAGATTGCGTTATCGATGCAAGCAGTGATAACAATAATGAAACCACAAGTGCAACAATTTTCCCACTCCGGCTCAATCCAAGGGGCAACATCAATAAAAAAGGAATGACAATGATAAGAGCAACAAGCATAAATAAAATCGGTTTCAATGTTTCACCCCTTCTTCCGAGACATATCAGACAAATTTCCTAAAAATGAAACAATACTCGACTCTAACATATTGTATAATAAAGTTACATATTTTGAAAGAAGGGTATGCGAAATGCCTATGACAAAATTTACAAAAAATCATAAAGGTTTAACATTAATTGAAACGATGTTATCCATTACGATTTTAGGAATTGTGATGCTTGGTATCATGACAGTATTTAAACAAGCGTATCTATACACCATTTTAAATGAAGACAAAACAGTTGGAATTAATGTCGCACGAAATGCGTTAATGTATATGAAAAAACAAAGTTTCATCGAGTTAAAGAACTATTTTACAGATACAGATAAAGAACTGAAAATTCTCATATGCAAAACAACAGACGAAAATGGAAATATAATTGAAAACTATCAATCTTTTGACAAAGATGCTTCTATCCCGTCAACCTGCCAAAACGTTGAAATTAATAACACGAAATACGAAATTACTGTCCAAGCCCTGGAAAATAAGCAAAATTATCAAAACTACTTAATTCCGATAAACGTAGTCGTTACATGGGAAAGAAACGATATCGAACGGTCAACGCAGCTAAAGGGGGTTATTACGAGTGAAGACATTCGTTAAACGACTGGCCCCAGACGAACGCGGAGTTACGCTAATTGAGTTGCTGGCGACCATTACGATTTCATCGATTATGCTTTCCGTCATTTATGGTGTGTTCATTACCGGTCTGAACTTATATAACAAAATTGCGATTGAGGGACAGCTAAGAGACGACGCCGATTATGTTGTCACTAGAGTGATGAATAAGCTTTATTCCCTTCCCTTCGATCATATCGAATATTGTCCTAATTCTCCTGAAGGAACATGTATTATTTTAGAAAACGACAAATATGTCGGAATTGATCAATACAATGACCTTTTAGACATCAATCCTGAAAAGGACTATGTTGAAAACGGAAATAAAGTATCGACAACCACGAAAATTGAATTGGCCGAAACAGAAACCGGGTTTTATCAATTTAAAATTGACGAGGAAATATTAAGTACGCAAGCAAACTTTAAAGACTCAACGATTACATTTCAATGCTCTAAAGAGCAAAACGGAAACTGCGTAAGCGCGATGATTCATATTGATTTATCCGTGCAGCATCCAACGATTCATAAAACGCTTCGCCTAGCGAGCAAATTCGGTTGGTGATGACTTTGATGAAAAATGAAAAAGGCTCAAGTTTAATAACGGTATTATTAGTAGCACTTATATTTATGACCATCGGACTTGCCATCATTTCTTCTTCGATCGGCGGCGCATTGCGGACAGAAATTAGAGAAACTGATATCGATGTTACTTACCAAGCGAGCAATATCATGGAAGAAATTATTGCTGACCTTAAGCTGGCGATGAAGAAAAAAGACCCACTGAGTCCTGAACAAGATTTGCCTGCCAGTTACCACCTTCCGTTATCAAAAAATGGTGGGACTGTTGATGTGAATTTTGACCCGACATTAATGAAGCTACTGAATGAAAAAATTATTCCTAAATACAACAGCCTTCCATCTGTCGAGTCGCTGGAAATTAGGGATATAAGTACAGAAAAACCTTATTATATCAATAAACAATTTCATTTTACTCGCGTGCTGGAAATCAAAGTAACCGTAAAAGACACTCATCAAGCAGCAGTTAAGCGAACAATGAAGCGAAATGTGATTCTCTCACCGACCCCGAGCTTTTTGCAATATGCCGTTGGCTCTTTAGGGGAAGGCGAAAACAAGGGACTTGAAATAAACGGTTCTCCGAACATTCTTGGAAATGTATTCAGCAACGATTTAAAAATCTCGCAAAATGCAAAGTTTTATACAACAGATAACGTTTTAATGGAAATTCCGACACCGTTTCCATCGATATTCGGCGACATTTATTCCGAAGGAAAAGATTTGCGAACATCGTTAAGCAATGACCACTTTTATAAGCGAAAAATGCCGTTGTTTAAAAACCATAGTAATTTCATTGATGTAAACTTCAATGAAACGTTTAACACACGGGCAGATGAATTATTGCAAAATATCACGGGAGAAAATATTAGCTACAGCAATGGAAACTTTCGTACTCAATTTGAAAACTATGTAAATCATCTCATCGAAAATGGCGGCACTTTGATTTTCTTTCCTCGAGATGATAAAGAAACAAGCATCGATTTATCCGATTTAACGAGTGACGAAGAAACCGTTTTGCAATCTAAAAACAATGAAACCATTAAACTGACTAATGCGACTACGACAACACGCACAAAACCACTAAAAATAATCGGTAACGTTAATTTAAGCAACATCTCTAGACTGGATTTACCTGATTTAATTGTCAATGGCGATTTGACAATTACGAATTATGGAGATTTGCAAATTGGCAATCTATTCGTAACAGGAAATGTGACGATTGCCAATTTTGCGGGAGACGATGCAGAAGGAATACTGCAATATAATACAGTTGTCGGTGGAAATTTGGAAATGGTTAATGATACTGACTTCCAAATAAACGGAAACGTCTTTATTAACGGAAACACGAAACTTGTGGCAAGAGATTCTTCTTTTACAATCCGCGGCTACGTGATGGGAAATAGAGATTTTTATGTGCTTGGAAACGATGATTTAAATAAAAATGAAAATGACAATTTTATCTTTGACTCTGTGATTTATGTAATGGGGCAATCGTTTATCTCAAGCGCCAACATTTTCGGTGCGGATAACAATGATAAACAGCTTGTCTTGTTATCGAATGGAAATTTGACTATAACACGCATCAATGAATTCAGAAATTTTTCCATGATAGACGAACCTGCTAATTTTAACGGTGAAGTGACGGATTCTGCAATCAAACCGTTACAAGCGTTTTTCTACACACATCAAAATGCAGAACTATATGGTGTCGGTTCATTATTTTATATTGACGGTGGTCTATTTGCACGTGAGCATTTAGTTATTAACGCTATTCGCGGTGGACAAGCGAAAAACGAAGAAGATTTAAAACAAATGACCATGGACGGGAACCAACCTACCTTCCAAACTGATAAATATTCCCGTTTCAATGTAAAATATGATAAAAAAGTATTGCTAAGACGAATCGACGATTTGCCGCTTGTGGATGAATTGCAAGTCATTCCAGACGCGATTGAATTACAATAAAAGCCGCAAGGGAATGCAGCCCCTTGCGGCTTTATTGATTACCATTTTCCTTTCGGTATATCAGAACCTGTACCTCCCCCGTCGTCTCCTCCTCCTGAATTCGTAACGATAATTACGATGGAGTCTCTGATATCCTGGCCGTCATTTGTTCTTTCTTCAGCAATGGCAGTGACGGTTGAATAGCCATAATTCCTTGCAGTGATATACCACTGTCCTTTCTCATTCGTTACTTCGACATATTGAGATGCAGAAGACGACACGGATTCCAGTTTCTTGTTTGTCGCATTGGATGGGTTAAACTCCAATAATGATGCAACAGGTATTTTTTCACCAATCGTTAAACTTAACGTTGGTTGTCTAAAGCGGATGCTTTCTAGCGGAATAACTGGATTGGTGACTGTTATCGTTGCTGTTGCTTTTTTGTTCGGGAATTCTTCCGGATAAACGGTAAGCGTAACCGTTCCTTCTTTCAAAGCTTTGACTGTACCTCCTGTTACTGTCGCAATACTGCTATCGCTTGATGACCAGTTAAACGTAAAAGCGTTTAACGGTAAGCGATCTGGATTTAGTAACACTCTTAATACTTGCGATTCGCCAATATTCATTTTTGGATTATATTGGTCTAATGTAATCCCTATTAGTAAGAGAGAATGAATGGTTAATGTTTTTTCGAATGGTTCTCTTAAGAAACCACCTGTCGCTTTGACTTTTATCGTTGTTGTCCCCGGAACATTGACATCGTAACTCCAAGATGATGGGTCAGCAATCACTTGAAGTGGATTTGATCCGTTAACAGAATATTCATATTGAGTACCAGCCCCCGGAACAATGTAAGACCAAAATACAGATACAGGCTCATAAACAGTATACTGATAGGTCCCATCATGTTCTAAAATTTTCCCAGGTACATTTGCTGATTCTATAGCGACTTCAGGCGTGAGTTTAAATAAAACTTCCGTATTATCAGCGTAAGCCACAACAAGTATGTTTCGATTTCCTTCATGGAAATCTAATGCTTTAATCGGGAGCATTTTTTTAACTCCATTATTGTCATTTAAATGAGTGGCTGCTTCTAATTTTCCTGAATCTCTAATATATTTAACGATTTCTCCATTATACGTTCCCTTATATTCCAAAGGTGTTGACGCTTGCTCATCAATTAAAAATACATTCATTTCCATTAATTCGTAAAAGCGGGACGTTACTGTTGCTGTTTGCCTTTCCTCTTTTATATTGCTGTCATAAAATTCAATCGTTGGATTAGCGATGGCTGACGGTGGAATGGCATAATCAATTTTTAACCTAATTGTTTTGGAAAGGTTGCTATCTGAAAACCACATTCCTGTACTTTTGCTTTCGTAACTTAACGGCTCAAATGTAAAAGTGATTTCCTTCGTTCCATCTGGAAGCGTTTGCTCACTGACTCCAGTTGTATCCGCTAGGCTGACTCCTAAAGGCAGCTTTTGTTTAATGGTTATGTTAGACAATGTTCCTTTTTTACCTACAGGCAACTTTGCGTAAGGTGTTAATGAATATTTAAGTTCAAATGTATTTTTCGTAGTTTCGCTTGAATTCGTTTTTACAAATTGAATGACATGATCTTTAACGATAACTCCTTGAGGCAACGCATATTCCATCTTTGTTGTGAAGGAAGGATGGACCTCTTCATCCACTTTAATAGTGATCGGTTTATCATAACGAACAACTTGTTCTTGATTATTCAAATCTTTATATTTTAATGTAACTTCAAAGTTATATTCACCTTTGGCTGTAAATTTAAGTGGTAAAGAAGGGAAGTTGACAGGACCAGGCGGTTGACCGACTTCATATTTTACTTTACCACCTTCCGGACGGATCATCGCATAGCCTCCGCTTGTTGTAATTTGCGGATGACTTCCGTCAACGCTAACATTGTTTGGCAATTTGACTTCTATTCGAACATCGGTAAAAGCAGGCGTATCGATATCTTTAACGAGCGCTTCAAAAATCGTATTTAAATTCTCAGTGTTTCCGTTTTTAGCTAGCGGTTGACCAGCGTCATCCTTACTAGATAATTCCTGCAAAAAACTAAACTTACTTTCGCCAAAGCCGATTGGATATAGTTTGATTCCTTTGTCCTTTATCTCTTGACTGACTTTTTTGGCATGATTTTGAATATATACGGATGCATGTTCACTAAAATAAATATTTTTTCCGTTATAGTAAAAAGGATTTTGCTCAAAACTCATGAATTGGTAATAATAATCAAAGATCCAAAACTCATCGTTATAGATATAACCTCTGTCATTACTATCAACCACGTAGATGATTTCCTGGGAATGTTTTCCTAATAAATTGGTGTATGGATAATTAATTTTCTTCCCATTTTGGTAATAATGATAAAGCCCTTGCACAAATTCATCTGTTTTTAAAAAAGTTGGTTCCCCATCTGTTAAAAAAATAATATATTTACTTCTTGAATCAGCTGGATTTTCAGCAAAAATTTGATCCGCCGCTTCTAAAGAATTGCTGTAATTTGTTGCTCCTTCAGCCGTGACACTATTTAAAGCTTTTGTTATGTCATCAATATTTTCTGTCAAAGTTTGCTTTTGTGCTCCAAATTGATACGTTGTTACTTCCGAGTCAAAAACGACTAATCCAAATCGATCTTTCTTTGTCCGATTCATATTGGCATTTTTAAAAACCGTTGCAGCCGTTTGCATTGCTTCTTTCGCTCTTGTAATTCTTTTGACAGAAGAATTAGAACTAATTTTAAAATCCATCGAGCCAGATTTATCGAACACAAACACAACGTCAATCGGCTTTCTTGGGTTCTCCGAAAGCATTCCATTACGGTTAACGGAAAAGTTTAAACCGCTTAAAGCAACACCGTTTTCCAAAAATGATTCTTTTTTCGTTGGTTCTACGCTGTTAAGCGTTAAAGATAATTCGTTATCATCATTTCCTGATGGCGGTTCAATTGGATTCGATGACCCATTAGCTTGATATTTATACGGTGTTTCCGGAAAATCAAAATAAAATTTTTCTTTTCCACTACCTAATTTACGGTAAGCCTTACCTGTAATTTCATAGGTCGTATTTAAACCGTCTGGCCATTTATCAGACATGTTTACGCTAAATTCGTATGTTTTCATCCCTTGGCCTTCATTAACATTGTTAATAGTAGCAATGAACGTATTTGTTTGATTGCAATTTGCATCCTCTTCTTTTCTTACACATATTTCTATCTTCGTAACCGTATTCCCTTTTCCATTTTCTTTCCCTGGTGCGGTTACAATGCCTTTAATCACGCTATTATTAACCGTTGTAAATGTTCCGTCCTTTTTATCATCCGCCTTTGCTACTAATGGATAATGGACAAAAGATGCAAAAACAGTTACAAAACTGATGAAAAAAACTATTAATCTTATAAAGAAGTTTCTCACGCCTCCCCCCCCCTTTTTTTTCTCCCCATATATTTATCACTTATTATATCAGACCCCCATTCGTCCTAATAGGTCTTTCGTCTGACTTTAATTAGTTTTTGTTTGTTTTTACAAATGGTCGTACTTCTGAAATAAAGTATAATGAACCAGTTACTACCAACACATCTTTTTCTTTCATTTCACTCATTTTATTTTTCAACGCCGCTTTCCAATCTTCCTCGTATGCCTTTGCTGCGTGTTCACATTGGTCATATAATTCTTTGGCTTCTGCCACTCTTGGAAAGTCAAACGACGTAAACGTGATGGATTCAGCGATATCGGCAAGCGGTTGAATCATTTTTTCAAGCGGTTTGTCTCTTAAGGCGCTGAAAATGACATGAATGTTTTTGTCCGGATAGTGTGTTTTTATCGTCTCAACGAGGCTGTTGATTCCTTCTACATTATGCGCCCCGTCAAGGAGAATCGTCGGGTTGTCCGATACTTTTTCAAATCGTCCAATCCATCGCGCTTTTTCAAGTCCGCTTCTTAACGCCTCTTCTTCAATGATAAATGAATAATATACTCTTAAATAATCAGCGACCATCACAGCTAGTGCGGCATTTTTCACTTGATGGAAACCAAACATCGAAATCGTTAAGTCTCGATATTTAGAAAATAACGTATCTACTGAGAACCGTTCACCGTTTTCCATTGCTTTATAATCTTTAACCTCAAAGTCTTTACCTAACACATATGGTTTCGCTTTGACGGCTTTCGCTTTTTCGAAAATGACTTCTAGCGCTTCTTCTTGCTCCGCTCCAGTAATGACAGGAACTCCCGCTTTAATGATTCCTGCTTTTTCAAAAGCAATTTTCGTCAGCGTATCTCCTAGTATTTTGGTGTGATCAAAACCGACATTGGTAATCACTGAGATAAGCGGATAAATCACGTTTGTTGAATCAAAGCGACCGCCAAGCCCTACTTCAAAAATGACAACATCTTGAACGTTCACTTTTCCAAAATAGTAAATCGCCATTACCGTAATCACTTCAAATTCAGTCGGAGCACCTAATTCCGTTTGTTCTACTTCCTCCACTAGCGGCTTAATCACATTGACTAAGTCCACAATTTCTTCATCGCTAATCGGCGTTCCGTTGATGCTAATCCGTTCATTAAATTGCTCGACATATGGAGATGTAAATGTACCAACGGAATAGCCTGCTTCCTGCAAAATATGGCGCAAATAACAAACCGTTGAGCCTTTTCCGTTCGTCCCGGCAACGTGAATGGCTTTAATGCGGCGCTCTGGATGCCCGAGACGTTCCATCATCCATTCCATTCGTTCCAATCCTGGCTTTATGCCAAATGGCAGACGGCTGTGAATCCATGAAACTGCTTCATCATATGTATGAATCATGCGACATCTCCCCCTGTTGAATATTCGATATAGCATTGAGCAACATGTTTTCCATAAGAAACGAAGACGAACCCAAACAAATGGATTCGTCTTCATCATAAATGACTTATAAAGCGATTGTCTATCCTTTTAATTCCGCAATGCGCGCACGTACCGCATCGCGTTTTTCAATGTAATCTTTTTCTTTTTTGCGTTCTTCTTCGACGACATGAGCCGGAGCCTTGCTGATGAAGCCTTCGTTGCTTAACTTCTTCTGAACGCGCTCAACTTCTTTATCGAGTTTTTCCAGTTCTTTTTCAAGGCGCTTAATTTCCTCTTCAATGTTGATTAGTCCTTCAAGCGGCAAGATGAGCTCTGCACCAGTAACAACCGCTGTCATCGCTTTTTCTGTTGTTGCAATATCTGTTCCGATAATCAACTCGCTTGGGTTGCAGAAGCGTTCAATATAAGCGCGGTTCTTTTCAAGTGTCGCTTGAACGTTTGCGTCTTTTGCTTTAATGTGCAGTTTGATTGGCTTACTTAACGGCGTATTTACTTCGGCGCGAATGTTGCGCACCGCACGAATAATATCAACAAGCAATCGCATTTCTTCTGCCGCTTCATTGTCTGTTAATTCAGGGCGAACTTCCGGCCATTTCGCTACCGTAATCGATTTTCCTTCATGTGGTAAGTGTTGCCAAATCTCCTCGGTAATGAATGGCATGAATGGATGCAATAGACGCATTGTATTGTCAAGTACATACGCGAGAACCGAGCGAGTCGTTTTCTTCGCTGCTTCATCCTCACCGTATAACGGCAATTTCGCCATTTCAATATACCAGTCGCATAAATCGTCCCAAATGAAGTTGTAAAGCGCGCGGCCGACTTCGCCAAATTCGTACTTTTCAGCCAGCTTCGTTACCGTTTCAATCGTTTCATTGAGACGCGTTAAAATCCATTTATCCGCAACCGATTTCTCACCTGTTAAATCAATTTCTTCATATGTTAGACCACCCATGTTCATCAATGCAAAACGGGAAGCGTTCCAAATTTTGTTTGCAAAGTTCCATGTCGCTTCTACTTTTTCTGTGCTGAAGCGCAAATCTTGACCAGGTGAGCTTCCAGTTGCCAAGAAGTAGCGGAGTGAGTCAGCACCGTATTGGTCAATCACTTCCATCGGGTCAACGCCGTTTCCAAGTGATTTACTCATTTTTCGCCCTTGCGCATCGCGTACTAATCCGTGGATTAATACATCTTTAAATGGACGCGTTCCTGTAAATTCAAGTCCTTGGAAAATCATGCGCGATACCCAGAAAAAGATGATGTCATAGCCCGTTACTAACACATCTGTCGGATAGTAACGTTGATAGTCTGCGGACTCTTTATCAGGCCAGCCCATTGTAGAGAACGGCCATAACGCGGAGCTGAACCATGTATCTAAGACATCTGGGTCTTGCTCCCAGTTTTCGATATCCGCAGGCGGCTCATGATTGACATATATTTCACCTGTTTCTTTATGGTACCATGCTGGAATGCGATGTCCCCACCATAGTTGACGCGAAATGCACCAATCGCGAATGTTTTCTAGCCAGTGTAAATACGTTTTCTCAAACCGCTCTGGTACAAAGTTGATTTTTCCGTCTGTTTTTTGCAGTTCAATTGCCGCTTCGGCTAACGGCTTCATTTTTACGAACCATTGCGTTGAAAGATATGGTTCAACAACCGCCCCGCTGCGCTCGCTATGGCCAACAGAATGTACATGCTCTTCAATTTTGAAAAGAACGCCTTGTTCTTGTAAGTCTTTAACGATTTGCTTGCGGCATTCAAAACGGTCTAAGCCTTGGTATTGCATTGCATTTTCATTCATCGTGCCGTCTTCGTTCATCACAAGAATGCGCGGCAAGTTATGACGGTTGCCGATTTCAAAATCGTTCGGATCATGAGCTGGCGTAATTTTCACCGCACCGGAACCGAATTCCATATCCACATACTCGTCACCGATAATTGGAATTTCACGACCGGTAATCGGTAAAATCACCGTCTTGCCAATTAAATGTTTATAGCGCTCATCTTCTGGGTGAACGGCTACCGCTGTATCGCCAAGCATCGTTTCCGGACGCGTTGTCGCTACTTCAATATAACCGGAACCATCAGCAAGCGGATAGCGCATATGATAAAGCGCACCTTGAACATCTTTGTAAATAACCTCAATATCAGAAAGCGCTGTTTTCGTTACCGGGTCCCAGTTAATAATGTATTCACCGCGGTAAATAAGCCCTTTTTTGTAAAGCGATACGAATACTTCGCGAACCGCTTTTGACAAGCCTTCGTCTAATGTGAAACGCTCACGCGTATAATCTAAACCGAGACCTAGCTTTGCCCATTGCTCGCGAATATGACCGGCATATTCTTCTTTCCATTTCCATGTTTCTTCCACAAATTTTTCACGGCCTAAATCATAGCGGGAAAGCCCTTGATTACGAAGTTTTTCTTCTACTTTCGCTTGCGTCGCAATGCCGGCATGGTCCATTCCCGGAAGCCACAATACATCATAGCCTTGCATTCGCTTCATGCGCGTGATAATATCCTGCAACGTTGTATCCCACGCATGCCCTAAATGCAATTTTCCTGTTACGTTTGGCGGCGGAATGACAATGGTAAATGGCTGTTTGTCGCTGTCACCTGTTGCTTCAAAAAATTTGCCTTCCAGCCACCACTGATAGCGGTTTGTTTCGACTGCCTTATGGTCGTACTTTGTCGACATGGTAATCTCTTTTGTCTCCATCTTGCTTGTTTTCCCTCCTATCATAAAAATAAAAACTCCTTTCATCCGAAAAGGACGAAAGGAGTGAACTTTCGCGGTACCACCTTTTTTCCTAAGCAAAAGGGTATACTACTCCCTATTGCTTAAGCACTTCATCCAATAACGGCTGCAACCGGCTTCTTCTACTAAGTCGATGACCGTTCAAAGAAGCAGCTCAAGGGCGACCTTCCAGCGATAACCATCCTAAGAAATCTCGCAGCTAATGATTTCTCTCTCTGAAGGCGTTACTCGCTGTACTCTTCCCTGTCTTCGCTTTTTCCGTGTATCTGTCAATATACTATCGAAAAAATATTTGAATCGTCAATAATCTTTGCCAAATTTTTATTTATTTATTCACACTTCTTCGTTTTTGTGACAGAAAAAAATCACAATCATTTATATTTTTTCATAATGTAATAGTATACTAACCTTTCGGAGGATAACAAAAATGAAAAGAAGATACAACCCTTATTCATTGCCGCCTTGGCTTCGGCAAGTCCGCGCCGTTTGTGCACAAATCATTATTCCCCTCACAATTTTTCAAGCAATACGCACGATTTTTCTGCCGACGACGTTTGATGTCGTTTTGCTGGCCATTTTCATTTTAATTGCCTTTGCCCTACATTTGGAATGGATATAGAGAAATCCCATGCCACTATGACGATGCATGGGATTCTTCTTGTGCTTTCTTTTTCTCCTCGATTTCAATAATACGCATAATGAAATATTCGCTGTTTTTCATTAACCAATATGCCTTTTGCAGTTGTGAAACTTGTCGGCGTTCATCCATTTTTTTGGATTTATCCACATACTGACGAATAATTCTGTAAATCATTTCCGGCTGGGCTAAATAGCTTAAAAACAGAGCTATTTCCTCTTCTTGAATAGGAAAAGATTGCTGATACTCTAGAAACCAATTGATGCATTCATTCCCCTTAACTGGATACGTTCGCAAATATTTACGAAAAAAGCTAAGAAGATCCGAAAGCGGAGATGCAACGTGAGAGCGTTCCAAACTCAAAAAATAACCATTTCCTTTTTGATCATATACATAATGAGATAAAGCAACTTTCCCATGAACCACAGCGACGCGCCATTTCTTTGTTTCCTGCACTTTTTCATACCATTTCTCAAGCTGAGTTTGTGCAAACCAATACGCTTGCATCGTTTCATGAAAATAAGTGCAAAACTGCAGCTGAAACGGCGACATGTACCATTCATCTTCACACATTTCAATATATGATTGTAAAAACTCCCTTTGTTCCTCCTGTCGCTTTTTCATTGAGTTATAATAATTTGTTAATTCTTCTTCCTTTATTTCGATCTCTTTTAATGATTTCCGATGAACGTGGGCAAGGTCGCGAAACAATTGCAAATGCCGCTCATTTCTCTCCTCTTTCGTTTCATCGGAAATCCAAGGCATTAAATAATAGTACCGTTCTCTGTAAAAAACAAATGGATTGCCGTTATATGCAAGGAAAAGAGGAATCGCTTTTTTCGTAAAAAATCGATAAGCATCGCGGATGGTCTGCAACTGATGAGGCATAGACAGTTCTTTTAATGCAAAAACACCTGCTCGCGTATAAATTTTTTTCGTTTTCCCATAGTCTTCAATATAATCCGCTTGTAAACGATACTGCTGCAAAATAGGTTGATACTGTTCAAGGAGTTGATGATTCAATTCGGACACTCCTCTCATCATAAAAAGAAGGAGCTGACCCATAAATGTCTGACCTCACGTGCATTTCACAATATATCGTTCATTGCTCAATGTTATGTCCTATATATTGTGTTGTGTGGTCTGACATTTTCTTTTAGGTCAGCCTCAATTTTCGCTTATGTTTTGCTTGTCGCTGGTATCGGAATATATAAAAGCTGTCCATCATATAGATCTGACTCTTGTTCGAGTTTATTGACTCTTAGCAATTGTTGTACAGACACATCATATCGTTCAGCAATCTTGTCCAGCGAATCCCCGTGTTGAACGATGCAAATTTTTAATCTTGAAAAATCTTGGTGCTCTTCTTTTGCGAAAATTTTTGTTAAATAAAGTGCATTTTCATTTCGTTTTGACACTTTCTTTTCGGCTTGGGACGTCTCCGTTTGTTCTTCCTTACTTACTTCCTCATTCGCTTCCGCTTTAAAAACTTCTTCTTTCCGGCTTTTTAATTCGACTTGTATTGGCGCAACCTCTCGATCTTTATCAAGTTCTTCATCAACTTCTTCATCTATCTCTTCCATATTTTCCTGATATGCTTCCTTACGTGCTATTACCTCAAAAGGGTCAAACAAGTCTTCTGTTTCTGTTTCTTCCTCTTGTTGTTTTTCTTCATATTCTTCTATTCTTTCTTCTATTATTTCTTCGTGCTCCTCACTTCGTTGTACAGCTTCAAGCTCATCTCTGTTTTCTTCCATATTAGTCGTATTTAGCTCAGAAGAATAAATACCACTAATAGAAATATCTGCGGTCAACAATAGCCGTCCGTGTTCCGCCAGATCGTAATCAAATGATTCAATCGTTACATATACATCTTCTAAACTTTCGATTCGATTTTTTGGAATGGTAATATCAACTGGAAAACGATGTGTTAATTCGCTAACCCCGTCTTCGCGCGTTGTTACTTCTTGAACAAGACGATGCGCGCTTAAATCATCCGAATATCCTCTATCTTCTTCTTCCTCAACCATTCGATATTCTCCGCTTAACTCTAAAACTCCACGAATTGTAATATACTGTTCATATTCTTCGACAGAAATAATCGGATCCAAAGAGATGGATATAAATTCAGAGACTTCCTGTCCCCTTTTAAACCAGATCGATTCCTCAATCGAAAAACGCAAGTATGATTGCTCCAACAGCTTTTCCTCCTTCCGTCCCATCACCAAAACTTTTCTGTGACATTACAAACTTATGAACAATCAAATAAGAATATGAACAAAACAATAAAAAAGAAGGCTGACTCAAGGTGGTATTCCTGAAGGAATTCAACCACTTATGAGTCAGCCACAAAATTTTTATACTACCCTCTAATTTTCGCAAATGCTTTTTCCGCTGCTTCAATCGTTTTTTCGATATCTTCATCTGTATGTTCTGTCGATAAGAACATGCCTTCAAATTGGGACGGTGGCAAGAAGATGCCTTGTTCAGCCATTTCGCGATAGTAAGCAGCAAACATATCTAAATCAGACGTTTTGGCTTTTTCATAGTTAATGACTTCTTCATTTGTAAAGAAGAAACCAATCATGGAGCCGGCACGATTAATCGTATGCGGAATGTCATATTTTTCTGCTGCTCTTCTTAAACCTTCTTCAAGGCGATCTGCTTTTTTCTTAAATTGCTCATACGTCTCTGGTGTCAGTTGAATTAACGTTTCATAACCAGCTGTCATCGCAAGTGGATTACCGGAAAGAGTACCCGCTTGATAAATCGGTCCGCTTGGTGCGATGCGTTCCATAATTTCCGCTTTTCCTCCATAAGCGCCAACAGGCAGACCGCCGCCAATCACTTTACCAAGACATGTTAGGTCCGGTTCAATACCAAAATATCCTTGTGCACAGTTATAATCAACACGGAAGCCTGTCATGACCTCATCGAAAATAAGGAGCGAACCATATTGTTTCGTAATTTCGCGCAATCCTTCTAAGAAGCCTGGTTGTGGCGGCACAACTCCCATATTGCCCGCTACTGGTTCGACAATCACTCCGGCAATATCCTCACCGAACTGCTCGAATGCATATTTTACGCTTTCAAGGTCATTATAAGGAACTGTAATTGTGTTCTGTGCTACTGATTCAGGTACTCCAGGACTATCTGGCAAACCGAGCGTTGCCACGCCAGAACCAGCTTTAATTAATAACGAATCTCCGTGTCCATGGTAACATCCTTCAAATTTTAGAATTTTATTGCGCCCTGTATAGCCGCGCGCTAAACGCAAAGCGCTCATGGTCGCTTCTGTTCCTGAGTTCACCATACGGACAATTTCAATCGAAGGAACGCGCTCAACGACCAGCTTTGCCAATTCATTTTCAATGAGCGTTGGCGCTCCGAAGCTTGTTCCGTTTTCTGCTACTTTTTTTAACGCCTCAACAACACGATCATTGGCGTGACCAAGGATAAGCGGTCCCCATGAAAGCACATAATCAATATATTCATTGCCATCAATATCGTAAATTTTTGAGCCTTTGCCGCGCGCCATAAAAATCGGATCCATTTTTACCGATTTAAATGCACGTACAGGGCTATTAACGCCACCTGGTAAAAGCTTTACCGCTTCGGTATATGCCTGCTTGGATTTTTCGTAGGTACGCATCTCTTCTCTACTCCTTTTTGTACTTTCTGATTGTCGAGCTCGAACCGTAACATCCTTTACTCTTTTTATTTTTCCTTCAACCAACGAGCCACGTCTTTTGCAAAGTACGTTAAAATAAGATCGGCTCCTGCCCGTTTCATTCCCGTTAACATTTCTAACACAATTGCTTTTTCGTCAATCCAGCCGTTTTGGGCTGCCGCCTTAATCATCGAATACTCTCCGCTCACATTGTAAGCGACAAGTGGAAGATGGAAATGGTTTTTAATATCGCGAATAATGTCCAAATAAGCAAGCGCCGGTTTAACCATTAAGAAATCGGCTCCTTCGCGCACATCAGATTCCGCTTCGCGAAAAGCTTCAAGACGATTCGCCGGGTCCATTTGATACGTTTTGCGATCCCCAAACTGTGGAGAACTGTTCGCTGCATCGCGGAACGGTCCATAAAAAGCGGAAGCATATTTGATGGCATATGACATAATTGGGACATGTACGAATCCGGCTTCGTCCAATCCTTGACGAATCGCTGCGACAAAACCGTCCATCATATTAGAAGGGGCAATAATGTCTGCACCTGCTTTCGCCTGGCTGACAGCTGTTTTCACAAGCAATTCAAGTGACGGATCGTTTAACACTTGCTCATTTTCAACGACGCCGCAATGACCATGACTTGTATATTCACATAAACATGTATCAGCGATGACTACAAGCTCTGGATAGTTTTCTTTAATTTGGCGAATCGCTTGTTGAACGATACCATGCTCGCAATAGGCTTGCGAGCCCACTTCATCTTTTTCTCTCGGCACACCGAAGACAATGACGGATTTAATGCCTAATTCCACTACTTCGGCAATTTCATCGTTTAAATAGTCAAGGGAAAGCTGATAAACTCCTGGCATGGAAGCCACTTCTTGTCTCACTTGTTCGCCTTCTACAACGAAAATCGGATAAATAAGGTCTTCTACATGAAGATGTGTCTCACGCACCATAGCACGTAAATTTGCCGTCTGCCGCAAGCGGCGGTGACGGTGAAATTGCAGTTCTTTCATTCTTCATTCCTCCTATTAGAAAAATAAACAACCATCGCTTTAATCATATCACTAATCGTATAGTTTTCCGGACAAATATGTACTTGTATTCCTGCTTCTTCAGCCGCTTGTTTCGTAATTGGACCGATGCAGGCAACTGCACAACGCTGAAGTAACGAGCGCCATTCGACTCCTTCAAGCATTTGCATAAAACTATGAACAGTTGAAGGGCTTGTAAATGTAATGACATCAATCTTTTTCTTTATTAATAGCTCTATCATTTGTGATTTTCCGCTTTCATTCAGCTTTGTTTCATAGACAACGAGTTCTGTTATATGGACTCCCATCTCTTCCAATGCCTGTTTTAAGACAGGACGAGCTAGATTCCCTTTTACTAATAGCACGCGCTCCCGAGGCTTAATAAGCGGCTTTAGTGCCTCAATCAGCCCTTCAGCGACAAACTCTTTCGGCACAACATCAACTTGAATCCCTTTCTTTTTCAGTGCTTGTGCAGTTTTTTTGCCGACCACAGCAATTTTCGGAAATCCTTTTTTTAAACCATCTCCATCCATTAACTGAAAGAAAAAATCGACGCCATTTTTGCTTGTAAAAATGACCCAATCATAACGATTCACTTCTTTTAGGATTTGCTTAATCGGCTCAATGTCTGGAGGCAGGGAAAAAGAAATAAGTGGAATTTCAATCGGGAAAGCCCCCATTTGCATAAGAAGCTCCGAAAACTCTTTCGCTTGTTCCTTCCCCCTTGTTACAAGCACCGTCTTTCCAGAAAATGGACGATCAGTCATTACTGCTCTAACTCCTCTTTGACCCGATCAATTAACGCTTTCGCTCCTTGTTTGGCCAACATCTCAGCCGCTCTTATGCCAAGTTCTTTCGGATTCGTTCCTGTAACGATTTCTTTATATATTTCTTTGCCGTCAGGAGACGCGACTAAAGCGGTTAATACAATCTCATCGTTTTCGTTCATATACGCATAGCCTGCAATCGGCACTTGACAGCCGCCTTCCATTTTATGAAGAAATGCTCGTTCTGCAGTAACGGCGCGTTCGGTCTGTTCATCGTTCAGTTTCCTTAGCCATTCTAATAATTCAGCATCATCTTCTCTACATTCAATCGCAAGTGCCCCTTGTCCAACCGCTGGCACACAAAGTTCTGGAGATAAATACTCCGTAACAACTTCGTTCGTCCACCCCATTCGCGCTAAACCAGCTGCGGCAAGAATAATCGCATCATAGTCTTCATTTTGCAATTTCGCCAGCCTTGTATCGATATTGCCGCGAATCCATTTAATTTCAAGATCCGGACGTTTCGCTAACAATTGAGCAGAGCGTCTTAAACTGCTTGTGCCGACAATGGCCCCGCTTGGCAATTTGGAAAAAGGCAAATGATTTTTCGAAATAAGGACATCACGGTGGTCTTCACGGACTGGGACACAACCAATGATGAGACCTTCAGGCAATACGGCAGGCATATCCTTCATACTATGTACAGCCATATCGATTTCTCGATCGAGCATTGCCTGCTCAATCTCTTTTACAAACAGTCCTTTTCCACCTACTTTTGACAATGTAACGTTTAAAATTTGATCTCCTTTTGTGACGATTTCCTTGACTTCAAATTCGAAAGGAGCTCCTAGTTCTTTCAACTTAGAAATCACCCAATTTGTTTGCGTCAATGCAAGCTTGCTTCGCCGCGAACCAACAATAACTTTCCGCATTCTTTTTTTCCTCCATCATGAATACCAAAAATGAAATCTCGATAAACTTCCGAATAAGAAAAAGTTGATTAATAAAAATAAAAATGAGCCGATATTCAAAAGAGCAATTTCTTTTCCTTGAAATTCCTTAACAATCCGTTTGTAAAAATAAAAGCTGTAAATGCCAAGAACAGCGAAAGAGCCTAACACTTTTGCATCGTACCAATGAAAATGCTCGATTTTTATATAAGCCCAAATAACACCAAGGATAAGCCCTAATAATAACATAGGCATTCCGATAATATTTAAAACATATGACATATGGTCGAGTTTGGCTAAATCTTCTATTCTGAGAAGCCTTTTTCCCCATTTTTTCTGTTTGAGTAAGTTATATTGCAAGATATATAACAAAGAAAAAACAAATGAAAGAGAAAAAGCTCCATATGCTAAAATCGTCATTGTAATATGAATCATTAAAAGCTCTGAAACAAGTTGTTCGGCAACAGCTGAAGATTGATGTTGCACAGGTGCGAACGTACGAATAGCTAACACTAAAAATCCTAATACGTTTGTAAAAAAAATGAGAAAATCGATACGCATGAAGCGGTTGATGATAAGCGATAACGTAATTAACACCCATGCATAAAAATAAAGTCCTTCAAAAATCGAAAGAACTGGAAATCTTCCTGTTTCAACAATTCGAAAAACGAAAAAAAAGGTTTGAAAAATCCAAACAATAGAAAGCAACCAGAAGGCGACACGGTTGGCCTTCCGGTTATTGTCAAGGAAATCTATAAAATATAGCAGTACAGACAAGGCATACAAAATAATCGACAATTCATACAATCTAGTGATATTCATCTCTAACATTGGTTAAATTCCTCTCTTAAGACTGTAGAGACGGTTCGATCGATAGTTTGCTTGTTGTATCCTCATTCATGCGACATGCATTTTGTTTTTGCACTTGTACTGCCTCTTCGATGTTAAAAATTTTCATAAACAGATGAAGTGCTTCTTCTGCGTTTGGCTCTGCTGCCAGCTCTTTCGCGCGCAAAATTGGGTCGCGCAACAATTGATTGATGATGCTTTTGGTATGCTTATTTAACACTTTCCGATCACGCTCTGACAAATGCGGAAGTTTTCGCTCTATGCTTTGCATCGTCTCCGCTTGAATCGCCATCGCTTTTTCACGCAAAGCAGCAATAACTGGTACAACCCCAAGCGTGTTGAGCCAATGACGAAACTCAACAATCTCTGATTCAATCATCATTTCAATTTGTTCCGCTGCTCTTTTCCGTTCCTCTAGATTCGCTTCAACGATTCCTTGTAAGTCGTCAATGTCATATAAAAAGACGCTTTCTAATTCCGCAATGGCTGGATCTAAATCGCGAGGAACGGCAATATCAACCATGAAAAGCGGACGCCCTTTGCGCATTTTTTCAACATCCATCATCACATCTTTTGTGATAACATAATCTTTCGCACCGGTAGAGCTGATTAAAATATCCGCCTCTACAAGCGCGCATTGCAATTCAGAAAGCGGCTTTGCCTGTCCAGAAAAACGTTCTGCCAAATCTTTTGCTTTCTCGAATGTCCGGTTAATGACTGTCACTTTTTGTACGCCGCTTCCGTAAAGGTTTTGCACCGCTAATTCTCCCATTTTTCCGGCACCTAAAATCAACACATGCTTCGCTTTTAAATCGCCAAAAATTTTTTTCGCTAACTCAACGGCTGCATAGCTGACAGAAACAGCGTTTGAGCCGATTTCCGTTTCCGAATGGGCCCGCTTGGCAAGTGTAACCGCTTGCTTGAACAACTGTTTAAAAATCGTACCAATTGTATTTTCTTCTTGAGCAAGAAGAAAGCTTGAACGAACTTGTCCCAAGATTTGCGTTTCTCCTAAAATCATCGAATCAAGTCCGCAGGTAACGCGGAATAAATGCTCAACAGCCGCTTCATCTTCATATATTTTCAAATATGGAGTAAACGCTTCTTTATCAAGATGAAACCAATCTGCCAAAAACGATTTAATATAGTAACGCCCAGTATGCAACTGGTCGACAACAGCGTAAATTTCCGTACGGTTGCACGTAGAAACAATGACGTTTTCGAGAATGCCTTTTTTCTCTTTTAACACATTCATCGCTTCAGCTAGTTCTGCTTGGTTAAACGTCAATTTTTCACGAATTTCTACAGGGGCCGTTTTATAGTTTACGCCGACAACAACAATATGCACTTTCCCATACCCCCTAAAACTAAGAGTACATTGTCGTCTTTTTTTATTATAGCATGTCTATTTCTTTTTTAACGAAAAAAATGTGAACACAATTTGAAACCGTATGGTAAACTTTTATAAGACAGTGTGGGTGATGTCTAGCTCCCCTCCACTTTTCTAATCCCCACAATGTGTACCTTAACAAAAAAGCACACATTCATCAAGGCAAGTTCATTTTGAACGAGGAGGACTTCCATGAAAAAACAAGGAATTTTCTCTGGCATTATTTTAATTGGATTTGGCCTTTATTTTCTTAGTGAACAGCTTCATTTTCCATTTCTTCACAGCCTTCAAAGCTGGCCTACATTATTAATGATTGTCGGTCTTGCTTTGCTTGGACAAGCGTATTATGCCAAAGAATATCAACAAATTTTCGCTGGAACGATTTTGTTTGGTTTTGGTCTCCACTTTCATTTTCTGCAATATGTCAAGGTGTGGCCAAACGATATTGGAATGCTTCTATTCATTATAGCAATTGGTATGTTACTCCATGCCCAAAAAACAAAATCTGGATTTATTCATGGCTTATTCTTTTTACTTCTTTCATGCTCCCTGCTTTTTTATAACCGTATCAATCAATGGTTTAATTTTGTTGAAAGCGGAATTTCTGCTTTGTGGAAGTTCTGGCCTGTTGGATTAATCATTGCTGGCATATATTTATTATTTATAAAAAAAAGGTAAAATATACTATCATTTCCATCTGACGAAATAGAAACACCAGCCTCATCTAAAATACAAGACTGGTGTTTTTTATTATTTACATCAGTTGCTGTAGCACTGCCCAAGCTTCATCTTTTCCTTGTCCTGTTTCTGATGAAAAGATGATGACAGGGTCCCCCTCAACAACATTTAATGTCTCGCGGACGACCTTTACATGCTTTTGCCATTTTCCTCTAGGAATTTTATCTGCTTTTGTCGCGATAATAACCGCTGGAATCTCATAATGTTTCAAAAACTCATACATCATCACATCATCTTTTGTTGGTGCGTGGCGCAAATCAACGATAAGAACGACAGCGCGCAATTGCTCGCGTGTCGTTAAATATGTCTCAATCATTTTTCCCCATGCTTCCCGTTCCTTTTTGGACACTTTCGCAAAACCATATCCAGGCACATCAACAAAATAAAGAGATTCATTAATAAGAAAGAAATTTAACGTTTGTGTTTTTCCCGGTTTTGAAGAGGTTCTCGCCAAGTTTTTCCGATTAACCATTTTATTAATAAATGAAGACTTTCCGACATTTGAACGGCCCGCTAAAGCAAATTCAGGAAGGTTATTATTAGGATATTGTTCCGGCTTTACTGCACTGATGACAATTTCTGCACTTGTTACTTTCATCTTTTTTCCCCTACCAATGCATGTTCTAATACTTCATCCAAATGTGAAACAAGGACAAATTGTAAATCTTTTTTCACAATCTCAGGAATATCATCCAAATCTTTTTCATTTTCTTTCGGTAAAATGATTTTCTTTAATCCGGCGCGATGAGCGCTCAATGTTTTTTCTTTTAGTCCGCCGATTGGAAGAACGCGTCCACGCAGCGTAATTTCGCCTGTCATGCCAACATAGCGGCTAACAGGACGACCTGTTAAAGCTGAAATTAATGCCGTTGCAATCGTAATTCCTGCAGAAGGACCGTCTTTCGGCACTGCCCCTTCAGGCACATGAATGTGAATATCGTATTTTTCATGAAAATTCTCATCAATATTTAAGTCTTTCGCCTTCGAACGAATATAGCTAAATGCCGCTTGCGCTGATTCTTTCATCACATCGCCCAGTTTTCCTGTTAAGACAAGCTTGCCTTTTCCAGGAGATAAAGATACTTCAATCGAGAGCGTATCACCGCCAAACGGCGTATAGGCAAGTCCAGTTGCTACGCCAACTTGGTCTTCCAGTTCCGCCTGCCCGTAACGATATAGGCGTTTTCCTAAAAATTCCTCAAGGTTTTTCTCTGTAATGACGACGCGTTTACGCTCTTCAGAAACAAGAAGTCTTGCAGCTTTGCGGCAAATGGTAGCAAGTTTCCGCTCCAATCCACGAACACCGGCTTCCCGCGTATAATAGCGAATGATATGTAAGATCGCTTCATCGCGAATTTGTAACAACCCTTTTTTCAAACCATGCTCTTTCAATTGTTTCGGAAGTAAATGCTGCTTGGCAATATGAAGTTTTTCTACTTCCGTATACCCGGCAATCGTAATGACTTCCATTCTATCTAATAATGGTCCTGGAATCGTTGCCAAATTGTTCGCTGTCGCAATGAACATCACTTTTGATAAATCGTACGGTTCTTCAATGTAATGATCGCTAAATGCATGATTTTGTTCAGGGTCTAACACTTCTAACATCGCCGCTGATGGATCACCGCGAAAATCACTTGACATTTTATCAATCTCATCAAGCAAAAACACCGGATTAATCGTACCAGCTTTTTTCATTCCTTGAATGATTCTTCCTGGCATTGCACCAACATACGTTCGGCGATGACCGCGAATTTCTGATTCATCGCGAACACCACCTAACGAGATTCTTACAAAATGACGGTTGAGCGATTTCGCAATGGAGCGCGCTAACGATGTTTTCCCGACGCCCGGAGGTCCTGCTAAACAGAGAATCGGACCTTTTAACGATTTTGTTAACTGCTGTACCGCTAAATATTCGAGCACCCGCTCTTTTACCTTTTCTAATCCGTAATGTTCTTCATTTAAAATCGTTTCCGCTCTTTTAATATCGTGAATATCTTCCGTCTGTTTTGTCCATGGAAGGGCAATAAGCCAGTCAAGATAATTACGGATAACAGCACTTTCCGCTGAAGTGGAAGGAATTTTTTCATACCGTTCCAGCTCTTTTAACGCCGTTTCTTTTACATGATTGGGCATACCTGCTGCTTCAATCTTTTCTTTGAGCTCTTCCACTTCCCCCGTTTTTCCTTCTTTTTCACCAAGCTCTTTTTGAATCGCCTTCATTTGTTCACGCAAATAATATTCTTTTTGCGTCCGCTCCATCGATTGTTTAACGCGCATACTAATTTTTTTCTCAAGCTCTAATACTTCCTTTTCATTATGAAGAATTTGAATAATTTTATTGACGCGCTCTTTCACGTCGATTGTTTCTAATATGTCCTGCTTTTCTTCTAGTTTGAGCGGTAAATGTGAAGCGATAATATCCGCCATGCGCCCCGGCTCGTCAATATCGACAACAGACGCATAGAAATCATTGGAATTTTTTTTAGAAAGATGTATGTATTGTTCAAAATATTCAAGCATCATTCTTCTTAATGCTTCATCTTCAAGATCTTTTGCCTTTTTATCTGCAAACTTTTGCACTTTAACGACAAAGCAAGGTTCTTCAGCTATTGTTTCAACGATTTTTGCCCGTGCTATTCCTTCAACTAGCACACGGAACGTTCCATTTGGCAGTTTTAATAGTTGTTTTACACGAGCTAACGTTCCCATTTCATACATTTCATCTATTTCCGGCTCATCAATGGAAACATCTTTTTGCGATGTTAACAAAATAATATTGTCTTCCACCATTGCCTTTTCAAGGGCTTGAACGGATTTCTCGCGCCCTACATCAAGGTGCAACACCATCGTTGGAAAAACAAGCAAACCTCTTAGCGGCAGGAGGGGGACGATGCTCTCTTTCTTTCTAGCCATTATGAACACCTCCATATCTCATTCCTATTCGTCTATTGTATAGCACGTTGTAATGTTTGTAAAATCGTATCACTTGTTCGATTACAGTCTCATCATAAAAGAGGCAACGAGCTTTTAAGAATGGTTCCATACAAACAAAGTTCGACTTCGATCAAACGGAATGGACCGGGTCGAAGCCGAACATAATCGTTAAATCGATTCTTTTTCAGAAATAGGAGCTGACGCCGGAATAACGTGTTCACCACTTTTAGCCAAGGCAATGGCAAACACTTCGCGCAAATGACGAACAGGGATGATTTCAATTCCTTCCATTTCTTTCAAAATGGATTGCATATTGTCTGCAGGAATAATCACCTTTTTTGCTCCTGCTTGTTTGGCCGCTTTAATTTTTGGAAGTATGCCGCCAATCGGTTTCACGTTACCATGAATACTAATTTCTCCAGTCATCGCCACCGTGCGATCTACAGGGATGTTATGGATAGCCGAATAAATCCCGGTTGCCATTGCAATTCCGGCTGATGGACCGTCAATTGGAATCCCGCCTGGAAAATTCACGTGAATATCATAAAGATTAGCCGGTACTCCCATCGAACGCAAGACGGTAATAACATTTTCAATCGAACCACGCGCCATACTTTTTCTTCTTATCGATTTTTCGCGGCTGCCAATGCTTTCTTCCTCAACAATCCCGGTAATATTAATCGATCCTTTTTCTTTTGCTGGCAGAACTGTTACTTCAATCTCTAATAGCGCTCCCATATTGGGGCCATATACTGCTAAACCGTTCACTAATCCGATGGTTGATTTCTCGGCAATTTTCTTTTCGTATCTTGGTGATAACTGACTGGAGTGAATCACCCACTCAATATCCCTTTCCAATATTGCTTCACGCTTTTCAGAAATGGCAAGACCAGCAGCAATTTGCATCATATTTACTGCTTCGCGGCCATTGCGGGCATATGCAGCAAGCGTCCGAATACCATTCTCCGAGACCTTTAGGCGTACTTTTTCTGCAGCTTTACGGGCAATAAGCGTAATTTCCTCTTGATCAAGTTCACGGAAAAACACTTCTAAACAACGTGAGCGAATCGCAGGCGGTATTTCATTTGGTGTCCTTGTCGTTGCACCAATAAGGCGAAAATCAGCAGGTAACCCGTTTTGAAAAATATCGTGAATATGGCTTGGAATCTGTTGATTTTCTTCACTGTAATAAGCACTTTCAAAAAATACTTTTCGGTCTTCAAGCACTTTTAATAATTTATTCATTTGAATCGGGTGAAGTTCTCCAATTTCATCAATGAACAATACCCCGCCATGCGCATGAGTGACCGCCCCTTGTTTAGGCTGTGGAATCCCCGCCTGTCCCATCGCTCCTGCCCCTTGGTAAATCGGGTCATGAACAGAGCCAATGAGCGGATCAGCAATGCCACGCTCATCAAATCGCGCTGTTGTCGCATCTAATTCAATAAAGACAGCGTTCTTTTTAAAAGGAGAAAGCGGATTTTTTTTCGCTTCTTCCAATACAAGACGAGCAGCAGCTGTCTTCCCAACTCCTGGTGGTCCGTAAATGATGACATGTTGTGGGTTAGGACCACATAATGCTGCCTTTAATGCTTTAATTCCGTCTTCTTGTCCGACAATGTCTTCAAAGCTTTTCGGTCTTACTTTTTCTGCCAATGGCTCTGTCAATGAAATGGAGCGCATTTTTCTCAACTGTTCCATTTCTTTTCGCGATTCTTTATCAATAGAAATTTTTTGGGTTCTTTGACTTCTTAGCAAATTCCAAAAGTATAGCCCGATAATAACCCCGAAAAATAATTGTACGAATAAAGCAAGGCTCGTCCAGTCCATCGTCAAATATCCTCCTGCATGATCTATATTTTTAGTATGTATAGTATCTCCTTGCAGAAGGTGGAATAAACGAAAAAAACTACGAAATAATCAAGCAGGAAAAAAGGAAAGGGGCTACTCTTTCCTTTGGATTGTTATGAATCGGAAAGGAGTAGCCCCTTGAAATCATTCTACTCTAATTATGCGGTTGTTTTTTTACTTTCTTCTACAATTGTTCCGTCGTGGCGAATCAATTTTGGCGGCATGTTTCCGCGTACTGTCTCCGCAGTAATGATACATTTTTTTACATCTTCTCGAGAAGGAAGCTCAAACATCACATCGAGCATAATTCCTTCAATAATGGAGCGAAGACCGCGCGCGCCTGTTTTACGTTCAATCGCTTTTTTCGCAATTTCTTTTAACGCTTCCTCTTCAAACTCAAGCTCCACATCATCTAACTCCAGCATCTTTTGATATTGCTTCACAAGCGCATTTTTCGGTTTTGTCAAAATATCAATGAGCGCTTCTTCATCTAATTGTTCAAGGGTTGTAATGACCGGCAAGCGTCCGATAAATTCTGGAATTAAACCAAATTTCAGCAAATCTTCTGGAAGCACTTTAGATAATAACGCTTTGTCGTCAAGTTCCTCTTGATTCACCTCAGTACCAAAGCCGATGACTTTCTTGCCAAGACGACGTTTAATAATCGGTTCAATGCCGTCAAACGCACCGCCGCAAATGAAAAGAATATTCGTTGTATCGATTTGAATGAATTCTTGATGCGGGTGTTTACGGCCGCCTTGCGGAGGTACACTTGCAATAGTTCCTTCTAAAATTTTTAAAAGTGCCTGCTGTACCCCTTCTCCTGATACATCGCGCGTAATGGACGGATTTTCTGATTTGCGGGCAATCTTATCAATTTCATCAATATAAATAATCCCTTTTTCTGCTTTTTCTACATCATAATCAGCAGCCTGAATTAATTTTAAAAGAATATTTTCTACGTCTTCACCGACATAACCAGCTTCTGTTAAAGATGTAGCATCGGCAATCGCAAACGGTACATTTAAAATGCGAGCAAGCGTCTGGGCAAGCAGTGTTTTTCCGCTTCCTGTCGGTCCAATCATTAAAATGTTACTTTTTGATAATTCCACATCATCAATTTTGCTGTTGGAGTTAATTCGTTTGTAATGGTTATAAACCGCTACCGCAAGTGATTTCTTCGCGGCGTCTTGCCCGATGACATATTCATCTAAAATTTCGCGAATTTCCTTTGGTTTCGGAACATCTTTAAACTCCACTTCTTCTTCGTTGCCTAATTCTTCTTCCACAATCTCTGTACACAACTCAATGCACTCATCGCATATGTATACGCCTGGACCAGCGACTAATTTGCGAACTTGGTCTTGCGTTTTTCCACAGAAAGAACATTTTAGCTGTCCTTTCTCATCGTTGAACTTAAACATCGTTTCACCCCTTGTTATATAAATACAAAGATACCGATTATTATATGTACTTTTGCAACAACTCATAAAACGGTGACAAAAAACATTATGTAATGGTCATTGTATCATAAATTACTATAAAAACGCTAACAAAAAATACAAATGTATTAGAAAAATTAGAAAATTCGAACTTATATTCCTTATGAACAGTGTTTTTCTGTATTAAAGAACAAGGCACGATCATCTCGCGCCTTGTTCTTCTACTTATTATTATGCAACAATTTTGCTGTTTTCAACAAGAAAATCAATTGCTTTTCTTAATTTTAAATCCTCTTTAATGCCTTCAAGGCTTCCTAACATTTTCTTTAAGTTTTCAACTTCGATGCCGTACATTTTAGACATTTCTTCTAATTCTTTATTGACATCTTCTTCTGTCACTTCAATATTTTCTGCTTTTGCAATTGCTTCCAGTGTCAAGGAGACGCGTACACGCTTTTCAGCATCTTCTTTCATTTGTTCGCGCAATGCAGCTTCATCCTGACCTGAGAATTGATAATATAACTCAAGATTTAAGCCTTGCATTTGCAAACGTTGTTCAAATTCACTTAACATGCGGTCTGTTTCATTTTTAATCATCACTTCAGGAATATCGATCTCTGCATTTTCCGCTGCTTTTTCTACTACAGTGTTGCGAAGCGTTGTTTCTGCTTCATTCTTTTTTGTTTCTTCTAGTCTTTGTTTAATTTTTGCTTTTAATTCATCAAGTGTTTCTACCTCTTCATCTACGTCTTTTGCAAACTCATCATCAAGCTCTGGAAGTTGTTTCGTTTTAATTTCGTGAACTTTAATTTTGAATGTAGCTGGTTTTCCTGCCAATTCTTTTGCATGATATTCTTCTGGGAATGTTACTTCGATTTCTTTTTCAGCGCCAGCTTCTAAACCTACTAATTGCTCTTCAAAACCAGGAATGAACGTGCCAGAGCCGATTTCTAAAGAATAGTTTTCGCCTTTTCCACCTTCGAATGCTTCACCGTTCACAAAACCTTCGAAATCAATCACAGCTGTGTCGCCGTTTTCAATTTTGCCGCCTTCTTTTACAACTAATTCAGCATGACGTTCTTGAAGACGTTTAAGTTCATTTTCTACATCTTCATCTGTTACAGTTGTATCGATTTTTTCAACTTCGAGACCTTTATATTCACCTAGTTTGACTTCTGGTTTTACTGTCACTTTTGCCGTAAAGATTAAGCTTTTTCCTTTTTCCATTTGCTCGATGTCGATTTCAGGACGATCCACAGGCTCAATTCCTGTCTCTTCGATAGCTTTTGCATATGCTTCAGGCAATAAAATATCTAAAGCGTCTTGGTAAAGTGCTTCCACACCGAAACGCTTCTCAAAAAGAGCGCGTGGAACTTTTCCTTTACGGAATCCTGGAACATTAATTTTTTTCACTACTTTTTTGAATGCTGCATCTAAACCTTCATTCACTTTTTCTGCATCTACTTCAACTGTAAGAACACCTTGGTTCCCTTCGAGCTTTTCCCATTTTGCAGACATATTTTTCCCTCCAACACCTATTAAATTATAGCTAAGATAATGAATGTCCAACATACATTTCATTATCCGATTCAACGATTGTAATGTATGTAGGATTGCTGAAATATAAAAGATATGCACAATACAACCACTATATTATAACATACGCTGAGTTGCTTTCAACAGAAATCATGTATTCAAAATCGAGAAATTTCTTCTATTTCCCAAATCGATTGACAAAGAGGTTGGATTTGTTCATACGAAACGCCATAAAGTTCTGCGATATTTTTCTTATTGATTTTCACTCCTTGATACTTGCACGCTGTGATATGCAAGACGGCGGCCCATTGTCTATTTGCCTCGCTTTTTGGAATAAACGGATAAAGTATATACAAATAACGAAGCCAAATACTTTCTGCCAAATTGTACAAACTCGGACTTTCTATGCCAAGTTGTTTTTCTAATATATGTAGCACTTCACTCGCAAAATCAGATTGCATGTTTTCGTCCAGTTCACTTGGAATAATCGTTAATGTATCACCAAATTTTTTGACAACGATACGTTCAGAAATTCGTTTTGAAATAAGCAGCTGTAATATCATCGTTTTTGTGAGCGGATTGTTCTTTTCATCTGCTAAATATTGCTTAAGAATCGGAAGAACTGAATCAATGTCTTCTTTTTCAAGCTGCTTAATGATGTTCATATGCTCAGTTGTATCATCTGATTGCAGTAATAGCTGCACCAATCGTGTTGCTTCTTCTCTTTTTATGTCAATAGACGTTTGGTCGCTCATTTTTGTGCTGAAATGAAGTAAATTGATTAAATTTTGCCGAAACGCCGGATCCATATTATCGCTCTCTTCAAGAACAGCTTGAATCGTCATTATAACCTCTTCATACTGTTGTAAATGAATTAGAATCGACAAATAAATTTGCAAAATTTGAAAATAGTCGCCTTTCCCTTCTTGCAGTATCTTGTAACAACGTTCCTTCGCCTGCTCCAGCTTTCCAAGTTCCAATAAGCAAAGAACGATGCCAAGTTCCACATCTGCATCAGTGGAATCTAATTCATAAGCTTCTTGCAACAAAGAAAGAGCTTCTTTATATTTTTTCGCCTGTAATCGTTCTAATCCCTTTTCTACCAAGCGTTCTTTTAATTTAGGAAAATGAATAATTTTTCCTTTTTGCTTGTCCATTTCAATCCGCCTTTAACCAATTTGCTTTACAGTTTACCAATGTTTTTTTGGAAACACAAGCAAACATATCATTTACATTGATATAAAAAAGGGCTAGACTTCTCTGAAAAGATCTTTTCAGAGAAGTCTAGCCCCTTATATTTAACAACGAATAGGATTATTTTTTTCCTCATATGCAGCAATATGCTCCTCATAGACAAAAGTTAAATCAATTTCGTCCCAACCTTTCAGCATTAATTGCTTGCGATAAGAATCAATATAAAACGAAGCACGGAATCCTTTTTCGTCGTGGACAACTTGTTCCTCTAGAGAAATGGTTAATTCATAATCCGCGCTTAGCGACTCTTTTAATAAATAGTTGACCTCTTCCTTGCTTAGTTTTATCGGCAACAGTCCATTTTTTAAGCAGTTATTGTAAAAAATATCGGCAAAAGAAGGAGCAATAATCACCTTAAAACCGTAATCTTGCAGAGCCCATGGCGCATGTTCGCGCGACGAGCCGCAACCGAAGTTTTCATTAGCAACAAGAATGGTCGCCCCCTGATTTTCCGGACGATTCAATTCAAAATTTGGATTTAAGGTATGTTCATCAAGATAGCGCCAATCATAAAATAGAAACTGTCCGAATCCCGTTCTCTCAATCCGTTTTAAAAACTGCTTTGGAATAATTTGATCCGTATCAACATTGACACGGTCTAATCCAGCAACTTTTCCCGTATGAATTGTAAATGATTCCAATTGCTTCACTCCTTTCTTAATGTACTCGTTCTTCCTGTAGTTTTCGCACATCGACAAATCGGCCGTATATCGCAGCAGCGGCAGCCATTGGCGGACTTACTAAGTGAGTGCGCGCTCCTTTTCCTTGTCTGCCTTCAAAATTACGATTGGAAGTAGACGCGCAATGCTCTCCTTCAGGAACAACATCGGGATTCATGCTTAAACACATGCTGCAGCCGGAATCCCGCCATTCAAACCCGGCCTCTATAAATATCTTCGCTAAACCTTCTTCTTCCGCTCTTTTCTTCACTTCTTGAGAGCCGGGAACCACTAACGCTCTTACGCCTGGGGCGACTTTCTTTCCTTTCACCACCTCTGCAGCAGCACGCAAATCGCTTAAACGGGAGTTCGTACAGGAACCGATAAAAACATGCTGAATCTGTATGTCGCTAATCGGCATTCCCGGTGTTAATCCCATATACTCGAGCGCCAATTTTGCTGCTTTTCTTTCTGTTTCTGTCGCAAAGTCTTCTAGATAAGGAATGGTTTCCTCGATCGATGCACTCATTCCCGGTGTCGTCCCCCATGTAACCATCGGCGCAATTTCCGATGCATTCATTTCTACAGTCTTATCGTATGTTGCTCCCTCATCTGTCGCCAATTCCCGCCAACGTTCAACTGCCTTTTCAAATTCCTCGCCTTTTGGTGCATATTTTTTTCCTCTTAAATATTCAAACGTCACTTCGTCTGGACTTACTAAACCTGCGCGCGCTCCCGCTTCAATGGACATATTGCAAATCGTCATTCTTTCTTCCATTGACATGTTACGAATTGTTTCACCTGTAAATTCGATAATGTAACCTGTGCCAAAATCAACGCCATACTTACGGATAATCGCTAAAATAACATCCTTGGCAGTTACGCCCGGTGCTAGTTTTCCCGAGACACAGACTTGCAATGTTTTCGGACGATGCTGCCATAACGTTTGCGTAGCCAATACATGTTCTACTTCACTTGTACCGATTCCAAATGCCAATGCTCCGAATGCACCATGTGTAGATGTGTGACTATCACCGCAAACAATCGTTTTTCCCGGATGTGTTAAACCAAGCTCTGGGCCAATGACATGAACAATTCCTTGTTCGGGACTGTATAAATCAGCAAGCGGAATCGAAAATTCACGGCAGTTTCGTTCGAGAGCAGTAATTTGATTTTTTGCCACCTCATCATGAATCTCAAAACGATTGACGGTTGGAACATTGTGGTCCATCGTGGCAAACGTTAGATCGGGGCGGCGCACCTTCCGCCCCTTTTGTCTTAATCCTTCGAACGCCTGTGGAGAGGTGACTTCATGAACTAAATGTAGGTCGATATATAGTAAATCCGGCTTTCCATCTTCACAATATACAACATGATTCTCCCAAATTTTTTCAATAATTGTTCTCGGCTTCAACGTTATCACCTCATTACGCATAGACAGCCATGATACTTAAGATCGCTGAATCATCAAGAATACGTTCTTTAATTTCTTCCACCATTTGCGTTGTTGAAACGACACGTTTACTGTTTTTAGCAACATCTGCCGTGCGATATCCAGCAGCTAACACTTGTTGAACCGCTTTTTCAATCGCATCAGCTTCTTCATGAAGCCCAAACGATAAACGAAGCATCATCGCACTTGATAAAATCATCGCAATCGGATTTGCCTTATTTTGACCGGCAATATCTGGGGCTGAGCCATGAATCGGCTCATACAAACTTGGACCTGATGTTGATAAACTCGCTGATGGCAACATTCCGAGCGAACCGGTTAACACAGAAGCTTCATCACTTAAAATATCCCCAAACATATTTTCTGTTACGAGAACATCAAACTGCTTCGGATTGCGGATCAACTGCATCGCTGCATTATCGACTAACATATGTTCAAGTGTCACATCAGGAAAATCCTTAGCTACTTCTTCAGCAATTTCTCGCCACATTCGGCTCGATTCTAATACATTTGCTTTATCGACAGACGTTACCTTCTTTTTACGTTTTCCTGCTAATTCAAAAGCAGTCGTAATAATTCTTTTCATTTCTTCACGCTTATAATAGAGCGTATCGACAACCGCTTCTTCTCCGCTTTCGACGCGGCGCTCGCTCGGTTTTCCAAAATATAGACCGCCTGTTAACTCCCGAACAATCAATAAATCAACATCTTTCACTACTTCTGCCTTTAGCGGAGAAGAATCGACTAAACTATCATAAAATTTAACAGGCCGTAAGTTTGCAAATAAGTTCATCTCCTTGCGAATTTTTAACAACCCTCTTTCCGGACGCAAATGCGGAGGATTGTGGTCCCATTTCGGACCGCCAACCGCACCAAGTAACACAGCATCGCTTTCATGACACATTTGCAGCGTCTCATCTGGAAGCGGTGTTCCTTCACGGTCAATTGCTTCCCCGCCAATGAATCCATAAACAAATTCAAAACGATGATCAAACCGTGTACCGACCGCTTTTAAAATTTCAACTGCTCCTTTTGTTACTTCCTTCCCGATTCCGTCCCCCGGCAATACAGCAATACGATATTTTCCCATGTTGCTCCCCTCCATTAGTTAATTGCTACTTTCTGATTTTCATCTCGCATTTTTTCAATCACAAAGACGCGATTTACTGCGTTGATATAGGCTTTTGCTGACGCTTCCAGCACATCTTGCGCCATTCCTCTTCCACTTGTTTCTATGTCATTAACACGCACTTTGACAAATACTTGCGCAAGTGCGTCTCTTCCACCGCTGACCGATTCAATACGATAGTCTAATAGTTTTACTGTTGTTTGGAAGCACCGCTCCAACGTGTTATATAATGCTTCAACACTTCCCGCACCTGTTGCCGCTTCTTGAATTTCATTTCCTTTTCCATCCGTTAATACAACGACAGCTGTTGGAATCTGCTTTGTGCCGTATTGAACTTGAATCGAAGAAAGTTGATAAAAATCTTTAAATTGATCAAATTTCTCTTCAAAAACCAGCGCTACTAAATCATCATCCGTAATATCTTTTTTCTTATCTGCTAATTCTTTAAAACGAACAAATAGTTTATTAATTTCTTCTTCTGTCAATGTGTAGCCAAGCTCCGTAACGCGATTTCGTAAAGCATGGCGCCCTGAGTGTTTTCCTAACACCATTGAATTCGAGTGAACACCAACAAGTTCTGGTGATATGATTTCGTATGTTGTTTTTTCTTTTAAGACACCATCTTGATGAATGCCTGATTCATGAGCAAAAGCGTTTTTGCCGACAACTGCTTTATTGGGTGGTACCATCATGCCTGTTAGCTTGCTCACTAAGTTACTTGTTCTTTTAATTTCTTGAAGATTTAATCGCGTTGTTGCTTGATAATAATCCTTTCGAATATATAAAGCTACCGCTACTTCCTCTAAAGCGGCATTTCCGGCGCGCTCGCCGATGCCATTAATCGTTCCTTCAATTTGCGTCGCTCCATGCTCAACAGCGGATAATGAGTTTGCTACCGCCATTCCTAAATCATCATGGCAATGAGCGGAAAGGGATACTTTTTCAATATTCTGAATATTTTTTGTTAAATAAGAGAAAATTTCACCATATTCTTTCGGGGTAATATATCCAACGGTATCCGGTATGTTAATAACATTCGCCCCCGCTTTAATCACTTCAGTAATAATTGTTTTCAGAAACTTCAAATCACTACGACAGGCATCTTCCGCTGACCATTGAATAATCGGAAAATATTTTTTGGCGTATTTTACTGCGGAAACAGCTGCTTCTATCACTTCTTCCGGCTTCATTCGCAACTTGTAATGCATATGAATTGGTGAGGTAGCGATAAAAAGGTGAAGGCGGGGTTCCGCTCCACCTTTTAACGCCTCCCACGCTGCATCGATATCGCTCTGCACCGAGCGTGAAAGCCCAGTGACAGAACAATTTCGGATTGTTTCCGCAATTTGTTTGACGGCTTGAAAATCCCCCTTAGAAGCAGCAGGAAAGCCAGCTTCAATAATATCGACGCCTAAGCGTTCTAACTGTCGGGCAATTTCTAGTTTTTCCGTTAAATTCAAGTTCACACCAGCTGATTGTTCCCCATCACGTAACGTCGTATCGAAAATGTTAATTTTTCGCATTGGTAACCACCGCTTCTTTCTGCTTTTGTTTAACAAATGGCATCATTTCCCGGAGCTCACGGCCAACCACTTCAATGAGATGTTCGTTTTCCCGCTTGTTAATCGCATTAAATACAGGGCGATTAGCCTGATTTTCTAAAATCCAACCTTTAGCAAATGTACCAGATTGAATATCTTCAAGTACTTTTTTCATTTCCTCTTTTACGGAAGCGTTAATGACGCGCGGACCAGAAATGAAATCCCCCCACTGCGCTGTATCAGAGATGGAGTAACGCATTCCGGCAAGACCGCCTTCATACATGAGGTCAACGATCAGCTTGAGTTCATGCAAACACTCAAAATAGGCCACTTCAGGCTGATATCCTGCCTCCACTAATGTTTCAAATCCTGCTTTTACAAGAGAGGTTAATCCGCCGCACAATACCGCTTGCTCACCGAATAAGTCAGTTTCTGTTTCTTCTTTAAACGTCGTTTCTAATACACCGGCTCTTGTAGCACCGATCGCTTTTGCATAGGCAAGCGCTATTTCTTTGGCTTCTCCTGTCACATCTTGATAAATTGCAATTAACGCAGGAACTCCTGCCCCTTCTGTATACGTGCGTCGCACTAAATGTCCCGGACCTTTTGGCGCGACAAGAAATACATCAACATCTTTTGGCGGAACGATTTGATTAAAATGAATGTTAAATCCATGAGCAAATACTAATGCATTTCCTGCCTTCAACTCAGGTTCAATTTCTTCTTTGTATACTTTTGGCTGATATTCATCCGGAAGCAGCACCATAACAACATCAGCTTCTCTTGCTGCTTCGCGAACAGTACGAACTGCAAATCCATCTTTTTCCGCCTGCTCCCATGACTTTCCAGGACGAAGACCGACGATGACATTCACACCACTTTCCCGCAAGTTTAAAGCATGTGCGTGTCCTTGAGAACCGTATCCGATGATTGCCACCGTTTTATTTTGTAAATAAGATTCTTTTGCATCTCCGTTATAGTAAACTTTTGCCATATTTATCCTCTCCCTTTTTGATATTTTTTAAATAATAAACGCTGTTTTATTGGAAGCGGCACTTTTTTGTGAGCCGCGTGTAAACGCTGTTGTTCCGGTTCTAGCGATTTCTTTGATTCCATAAGGTCTAAGCAAGTCGATGAGCGCTTCGACTTTGTCTGATTCTCCTGTGACTTGAACGACGAGGCTTTCGCGACTTACATCAACAATCGAAGCACGGAATGGTTCAATTAATGTATACACTTCATTACGTAAATTAGGATTGACTGCCACTTTAATGAGGGCTAATTCGCGAGCGACTATCGCTTGGTCAGTAATATCTGTTACTTTTAACACGTCGATTTGTTTGTTTAACTGCTTTGTAATTTGCTCTGCCGTGCGCTCATCTTCGACGTTGATAACAAACGTCATTCGTGACACGCCTTCTGTCTCTGTGTGTCCAACGGTGATGCTCTCAATGTTGTAATGGCGTTTTGTAAACAACCCGGTAATTCGATTCAAAACGCCTGGGCGATTATTGACCGTCATTGTAATAATTCGTTTCACAGTTTCACCCCCACCATTTCATGCAATCCCTTGCCAGGCGCGACCATTGGATATACATTTTCATCAGCAGTCACATGAAAATCAAGCAATACCGGCTCATTTGTCGAAAATGCTTCTTTTAAAACTCGTACAGCCTCTTCCTCATTTTTCGCTCGAAAGCCTTTAATGTTATAAGCTTCAGCCAATTTTATAAAATCTGGTTGATTAGGGATTAAAGAATGAGAATAACGTTTTTCGTAAAAGAGTTCTTGCCATTGACGAACCATTCCAAGAGATTGGTTATTCACAATTACCACCTTAATTGGAAGATTGAGCTCATGAATAACAGATAACTCTTGCAACGTCATTTGGAATCCCGCATCGCCAACAATTGAAACAACAGTTGCTTTCGGCTCAGCTAGCTGTGCACCAATGGCTGCCGGAAGTCCGAATCCCATTGTCCCAAGTCCCCCTGATGTAACCCAGCGATGCGGTTTAGTAAATTTGTAATATTGTGCAGCCCACATTTGATGCTGTCCAACGTCCGTTGTAACGATGGCTTCTCCACCTGTAAGTTCATAAAGGAGTTCAATTAACTTTTGTGGCTTAATTGTGCTCGTGTCGTTTTTATACACGAGCGGATACTCTTGTTTCCATTTTTTCAGCTGTTCGTGCCATGCTGCTGTATCTCCTGGTCTTCCTTCTTGATGAATCAGCTCTTTCAACGCTTCTTTTGCATCGCCAACAACTGGAATTTGCGTCGGAACGTTTTTCCCAATCTCTGCTGGATCAATATCGATGTGCGCAACGGTTGCTTTTGGCGCAAAATATTTTAAATTTCCTGTCACTCGATCATCAAAGCGAGCTCCGATATTGATCAATAAATCACATTCGTATAACGCCATATTTGCTGTGTATGTGCCATGCATACCAGCCATTCCTAAAAACAAAGGATGGTCTGCCGGGAATCCCCCTAAGCCTAATAGTGTATGGATAACTGGGATATGCTGCTGCTCTGCATATTGTTTAAGTTCATCTGCAGCATTAGCATGAAGCACTCCAGCTCCAGCTAAAATCACTGGTTTTTTCGCTTGACTCACTGCTTCAACTAGCTTGCGAATTTGTAAATGATTGGGGCGAATGGTTGGCTGATATCCTGGCAGCTTCACCTCTTGCTCATAATCAAATTCCGCTTCACACACTGTAATATCTTTTGGGATATCGATTAAAACTGGACCTGGGCGACCTGTCGTTGCAATATGAAATGCCTCTTTAATAATTTTGGGAAGTTCATTAATGTCACGAACTTGATAATTATGTTTTGTAATCGGCATTGTAATTCCCACAACATCAGCTTCCTGAAAAGCGTCAGATCCAATGACATGTGAGGCAACCTGCCCTGTAAATACAACAAGCGGAATCGAGTCAATCATCGCATCAGTCAAGCCTGTTACGATATTAGTCGCTCCAGGACCTGACGTGGCAATCACCACTCCCGGCTTTCCAGCAATTCTCGCATACCCTTCTGCTGCATGAATGGCTCCTTGTTCATGTCGCGTCAATACGTGAAATACACCTGAATCATACAATTTGTCATAAATCGGTAACACCGCACCGCCTGGGTAACCAAAAATCACCTCAACCTTTTCCGCTTTTAATGCTTCAATCAACATCGATGCTCCGCTGATTTTTGTCTTTTGCAACCTTTTCTCTTCCACTTTCATATTTGTTGTCATCCACCCTTCCCCCTAAAAATATTGAATTAAAAAAACCTCTTCACCCCATACAGACCTTCTCCTCGAAAGTCAAAGGGGCGAAAAGGTTTACTTTCCGCGGTACCACCCTTCTTCGTGGTCATCATGACCACCTCACGAGGGCATTCCCATAAGTGTCTGACCTTACACATATTTCACGATGTATCTAATGTTATGTACGATATATGATGTTGTGGGGTCTGACACTTTACTTTTAGAACACCCTCATTTTAATAACGAGTGGAAAATCTCCACCCGGCCAACCCTACTAGTTAGTAACGTTCAGGCTGACGCTCAGAGGTGAGTTCATCAAACGGCAGCATCACCGGTTCCCAGCTTCCCCGGCTCTCTGTAGATACCTTCCCCGCTGACTACTTATCCTCTTCAACGCTTTCTCTTTATATTAAAATTATCCCACATTCATATTAGAGCTAGGTTGATATACTTTTACACCTTCAGAAACAACCCGCTGTCTAAATGCTTCAAGCAATCGTTTTGTATGTTCTCCTGGCACTCCATCGCCAATAATACGGCCATCGACTTTAACAACAGCGATGACTTCGGCTGCTGTTCCTGTTAAAAATACTTCGTCAGCCGTGTAGACATCATGACGAGTAAACGGTTCTTCTTTGACGACATAGCCAAGTTCTTGAGCAATTTCAATAATTGCATCGCGCGTAATTCCTTCAAGGGCACCGACATATCCAGGCGGTGTATAAAGCACACCGTTTTTTACGATAAACACGTTATCAGCCGATCCTTCAGCGACATAGCCTTGATCATTTAACATGAGCGCTTCGCTGACATTGGCTAAATGGGCTTCAATTCTCACTAAAATATTATTTAAGTAGTTAAGAGATTTCACTTTTGGACTAAGCACATCAGGTCGATTCCGCCGCGTTGGAACCGTAACAACCTCAATTCCCGTTTCATACAAATGTTTTGGAAAAATCGCTAACGGTTCAGCAATGACAACAACTTGTGGTTTTTTACACTTATAAGGGTCAAGCCCCAAATCGCCAACACCGCGGGAAACAATGGCGCGAATGTAAGCATCTTGATATCCGTTTTTTTGTATTGTTTGAACGATAATGTCTGTTAATTCTTCTTTTGTGTAAGGGATATTAAGCAAAATCGACTTTGCCGATCTATAAAGCCGATCAATATGTTCCTTCAAACGAAACACATTTCCGCTGTAGACGCGAATTCCTTCAAATACTCCATCTCCATACAAAAATCCGTGATCATAGACAGAAATTTTCGCGTTTTCTTTTGTAACAAATTCATCGTTTAAAAAAATCCATTGTTCGTTCACTATTTTTCCCCTCTTCCCTTGCAAGTAGCGCTTTCCTTATCTGAGTTTTCATCAATTATCAAATTTGTTTGATTTATTTGAAAATTATCATACGCTCAATCTCAAGAAGAGTCAATACCATTTTTGGAATATTTAGATTTATTAGAATATTTGTATACGCTTTCATTGCGATGAAATCAAGGATTTTAAGATGTAAAAATTTTTTATTTTGTTTGTGCTTGTATTGATTTAAGAAATCCATTTTCAAGACAAACAAAAACCTCTCTTTCCTAATTTAGGAAAGAGAGGTTTTTACACGTCCCAGGAGAGATTCGAACTCCCGACCGACGGCTTAGAAGGCCGCTGCTCTATCCTGCTGAGCTACTGGGACACAATTCATATTCGATTTCAAAGACATTTATTATTATAAATAACTAATGTTATAAAGTCAATACATTATTAAAACAGAGAGGCTGACCCTAAAGCAAAGTGTCAGCCCCTACAATCACAATATATCGTACATCATTAGATGAGAACACTATATATTATAGGTTTCGCGTGAGCTCAGACACTCTTGAGTCAGCCTCATAGTGAAAAAGTTTGTGATAAAGTTGGGATTTCGTTGCCATGAATGTCATAAAAATATACCGTCGCTTTTTCTTCGTCAATCTCAAGTATGACATATGTTTTTTCTTTTCTCATACGCGGCAGATAGATGCTTCCGGGATTAATAAATAAAATACCGTTGATATTTTCTGCTCCGGCAATATGGGAATGACCGAAACATACGACTTTTGCTCCGATTTCTTGAGCACGATAATAAAGATTCATGAATGTCATCTTTACATTATAACGATGACCATGAGTGATAAAAAAGCGAACGCCTTGAATGTCTTCCGTTCGTTCTTCCGGAAATTCCTTCGCAAAATCACAGTTGCCACGGACATACAAAAAATTTTGCAGTTCGGAACTTCCATACGGCAATTCTGAATCACCGCAATGAATAAAAGCATCTACTTTTCCGGAATGGCGATTTTTTATTTCCACAAGCTCTCTTGTTAATCCGTGACTGTCACTAACAATGAGTACTTTCATTTCACCTACTCCTTAGTCTCAACAAGCTCGTCCCATATTTTTTCTAATTTTTTCAATGCATTCGCCCGATGACTAATTTTATTTTTCTCTTCTTTTGAAAGCTCTGCCATCGTTTTTTGTTTCTCTGGTACATAAAAAATCGGATCATAGCCGAAGCCATTCGTTCCTGTTGGTGCTTCTGCAATATATCCTTCACATGTTCCTTCGACTACAACTGTGCGCTGACGAGGAATGGCAACTGCCAATGCACAATGAAAACGGGCTGTTCGTTTTTCAAAAGGAACCCCTTTTAATTCCTCAAGTACTTTAGCTATATTTTCCTTGTCATTTTTATGTTCACCGGCATAACGAGCAGAGTAGACGCCTGGTTTGCCGTTTAATGCATCAACCACCAACCCAGAATCGTCGGCAATCACAACTTTATTCAAATAATTAGCGATTGTTTCCGCTTTTAAAATCGCATTTTCAGCAAACGTTTCTCCTGTTTCTTCAACATCAGGAGCGTTCTCAAAATCTAAAAGCGATTTTACTTCAACTTCTTTTTCAGCAAATAGCGTTTGAAATTCCTTTACTTTTCCGGCATTTTTCGTAGCGATAATAACTTCTTTCACTGTTCCTCCACTCTTTCCGAACGAGTTATTTTCTCTACTAGACCTCCTAGTACTTGTTTCTGAATCTCGATCAGCTCCCGAATTCCTGCTTCTGCTGTTTCCAATAATTCATTTAATTGTTCACGAGAAAAGGTTGCTTCCTCTCCTGTTCCTTGAATTTCAACAAAATTTCCTGCTCCTGTCATCACGATATTCATGTCTACCTCTGCTTTAGAGTCTTCAGCATAATTTAAATCTAAAATAACCCCGTGTTCCGGATCAATACCAACTGAAGTTGCGGCAAGGAAATCGGTAATCGGCCATTCCGTGAGTTTTTCTTCTTCTACAAGCTTAGCTAATGCTAACACCATTGCCACAAACGCACCTGTAATGGATGCCGTGCGTGTTCCGCCATCCGCCTGAATGACGTCGCAGTCAATCCAAATGGTCTTTTCTCCAAGCTTTTGTAAATCAACAACAGAACGTAAAGCACGTCCGATAAGACGCTGAATTTCCATCGTACGTCCGGACACTTTTCCTTTGCTCGATTCACGCGGATTGCGTTGCTCTGTTGCCCGCGGCAGCATTGCATATTCAGCAGTAATCCATCCTTTTCCTTCACCGCGCATGAATGGCGGAACTTTATCATCAATGCTAGCGGTGCAAATGACTTTCGTATCTCCTATGGAAATAAGAACAGAACCTTCTGCATGTTTTATGTAATGTGTTTCAATATGTACTGGCCGCAACTGACGCTTTTCTCTTCCATCTACTCTCATAAAAGCAACCTCCTTAGCACTCTGAATAAACAGAAAGAGGCGGCTTCGTTGCCTACCTCCTTATTGTTCTTTATATAGTATAGCAAAAAAAGTTTTTTAAAAACTACCTGTATTCACATTTTCTGGCCTTGTTACTGGCTCGGCTAGTGATGTTCCATCTTCTTTCACAAGATTTGCTTTTCCATTTACAGTAATGGCTACACTTTCAATTCCTTCTTGTTCTGTTAATGAGAGAACAAGCGAATTTAGGACATGCTGAGAAATAACATTTTTCTCTTTGCTTCCATAAATACCCTCATTAAAGTTCAATGTCACTTTGCCATTTTCATATTTTGGCTTATCTAATAACTTCACATCTGCTTGAAAATCGCTTAACAGTCCGCTCGTATAGCTAGGGCCTTTAATTAATTCATTGACGATAGCGACAACATGATCTTCCTCTTTATTTGAAACCCGGCGTGTAACAGGAACATAGTAAGTTTGCTCATCTTCTTGAGCTAAAAAATACACTGTTACAGGGTGTGTATTTGTAATATCTACTACACCGCTTGTATCAATATTGATGCCATCTTCACGGCTTACCCCGTCTTGAATCGGCGTTCCGTTGACCGGCATTACCGATTGGTCATGACCATTAATGCGAATTTTTACTTTTTTGACTTTATCAAATTGTGTCAATGTCCACGTAATCGCTTGTAAAATCTTCTTTTCATCTTCTTTCCTATAATTCGAAAACTCTGGAGAAAAGTCAGCAATGATCGTTCCATCTTTTTCAAGTTTCACTCCAAGCACCCGCGTATCTGCAGGCAGTACAGCCCGGAAGCCGTTTGGCAATATTTCTGATACCGGACCGTCTTCTACTAAATATTCTAAAGCTTGCTTTGCTACAGCGTCCGTTTTTGGCAATTCGAGCGTTTGTGGAACAACAAAACCGTTTTTATCAATTAAATATAACTCTCTCTTTACTGTTGCTGTTGCTTTTTCCCCCTCTTTTGCACTCGTTTGCTTTTCGCCTTCTTTACTAGGTTGTATCGCTTCTCCGTCTTCTAAGTAAGTAACGTCTTGTGGCGGGTCAATTTCTTTGACTGCTTTGTCTTCTCCGAAAAGACCGCAACCGCTAAGTAACATTGTTAAGACAATGAATGAAGCAGCAAACTTGCACGCACGGCGATTTAACATACATTTCCCTCCTATTGACCAGTTTGTACTACTATGTATACGAGCCTTTTAAAAAATTAGAACATAAAAAGCAAAATGAGTCGTTTCATAAATAAAAACTCCTTCGACTTTAAGCCGAAGGAGTTTTTAGTTCAATCGTTTGAACGTTTTCGATTGGATATTCAAACCATTTTGATGCAATTTTTTGAAATAGTTCCTTTGGTCCGGTTGTTAAGAAGAGATGTTCTTTTACTCTCTCTCCTGTGTTAAGCAGTCTGCTATGATGTAAAATTGTACTCACTTCTCTCGCAGTCTCATCTCCTGAGCAGATGAGTTTTACCTTTTTCCCCATATACTCACGAATCAACGGACTCAAAAGAGGATAGTGAGTACATCCTAAAATTAACGTATCAATGTCGCTATGCTTGAATGGTACAAGCGATTCTGCGACAATTTTTTTTGCTTCCTCCCCTTCAAAATTTCCACTTTCAACGAGTGGAACGAATTTAGGGCATGCCAAACTTTCAACTTGAACTTTGTTATTGATTGATTTTAATGCTTTTTCATATGCACCGCTTTTTACTGTGCCAATCGTCCCGATGACGCCGATATGATGATTTTTAGTAATTTTTAACGCAGTCCTCGCACCGGGATGAACAACACCTAACACAGGAATGTTAAGTTTTTCACGAATTTCTTCTAAAACAACAGCTGTAGCAGTATTACAAGCAATAACAAGCATCTTTATATCATAATAACGCAATAAGTAATTCGTCATCTCCCAAGTAAACTGCCGAATCTCTTCCTTTGGACGCGGACCATAAGGACATCTTGCTGTATCTCCTAAATAAACAATCTGTTCTTTCGGCAATTGTCGCATGATTTCTTTCGCAACAGTTAGCCCGCCTACTCCTGAATCGATAACACCAATTGGTCTATCCAAGTGATCGCCTCATTCTTTCTTCATTTCTTGATGTAATTTTTTTAAGCTTTTTTCTAAAAAGATAATTTCTTCTTCCGAGAAATCGCCAAGAACTTCCAACAAATATTGTTGTCGTTTCTTGATTACTTCCTCAATAATTCGTTCGCCTTCTGGCAATAAATGAATTCGAACAACTCTTCGATCATTTTGATCTTTCACTCTTGCCACTAAACGATTTTTCTCCATACGATCGACTAAATCCGTCGTCGTACTGAATGCTAAATACATTTTATTCGAAAGCTCTCCAATCGTCATATCCCCTTCTTCTAAGAGCCATTGCAACGCCACAAACTGGGGAGGTGTAATCGGGTATTGGGTTAAAATTTCCCTTCCCTTTTGTTTCAAAATAGCCGCTACATAACGTAACGACTTTTCTAACTCAACAATGACATCATTTTGTTGAAATTGAGATGTCATAAAATCTCTCCTGTAAAAACGCGTTTTTACTCTACTATTTTTTACACTTTTTTATGCAAATTGCAAGCGAAATGCATCGAATCAAAAATGCCACAACTCTCATTTTACTACACTTTCTTACATAATCAATAATAAAAATAATAAACCGGCTACCTTAAAAAATTAAGGTGAGCCGGTATCTATTATAGTTCAAGTTCGCCCATTCGTAGCAATTCAACTACAGCTTGAGAGCGCCCCTTAACCCCAAGCTTTTGCATGGCGTTTGAAATATGATTACGAACTGTTTTTTCACTTATAAACAGCTCGCTTGCAATTTCTTTCGTTGTTTTATCTTGAACTAATAATTCAAACACTTCTCTTTCTCTTTTGGTAAGCAATGGCTTTTGTTGAAATGGTTTCTCCTTCAAGTATTGTAACCCTCCTTGCTTTAGCCAGACCTGAACGACCGGATGGGTATATAATTTATTCACCATATAGTATGTGAATTGGAGGATTACGGTGACTGAAATAAATGACAGATTATAAAAAATAGGTGTTCAACGGGGTATATTTGTGATGGACGATTGCAATCGAATGAGTGCCTGTCTCATTTCTTCATTCCAAGGAACACTCTTTCCTGTTGTTTTCGAGATTTGCACCATCATTCCTCTGCCAACAAAAGCAACTGTACCGTTATCTTTTTTCGCCATATAATGCAAGTCAACGGACGAATTTCCCACATAATGTACTTTGACATATAGGCTTAATTGTTCCCCAAAAAACACTTGTTGGAGAAAGTCGCACTGCAAGTCGGCAACAACTGGAATTTCTTCTGATAACGAATCTGTCCACTTTTGCATAAAACCAATACTTTTAAAAAATTCAATTCTCGCCTCTTCAAAATAAACAAACGGAACCGTGTTATTTAAATGTCCAAACATGTCTGTTTCTGAAAAACGAACTTTAATTGGATGCGAAAAAGTAAATGTTTTTTCCCATTCTTGAAAGTCATGAATATAGTTAATTTGCTTCATATATTTACTCTCCCCCACATTAGAAAAAAGAGGCTGTCTCAAAAACCAAGTGTCAGACCCCACAGCCACAATATATCGGACATTACACTTGATAATACGGCTTTGTGTGGGGGCTGACAATGATGGGACAGCCTCATTAAGCATATGTTATACTTGGTCGCTTCCGAAGAAGTTACGGAAGGCTTGAATCGTTACCTCTCGGTTCAACGCAGCAATCGATGTTGTCAACGGAATTCCTTTCGGACAAGACTGTACGCAGTTTTGCGAGTTACCGCAGTTTGCAAGTCCGCCGTCTCCCATAATCGCCTCCAATCTCTCCGCCTTGTTCATTGCTCCAGTTGGGTGAGCATTAAATAAACGAACTTGTGAAAGCGGAGCAGGACCGATAAAGTTCGATTTGCTGTTTACATTTGGACAAGCTTCTAAGCAAACACCACATGTCATGCATTTTGAAAGTTCATATGCCCATTGACGCTTACGCTCAGGCATACGCGGACCAGGCCCTAAATCGTGCGTTCCATCAATTGGAATCCATGCTTTTACTTTCTTTAACGAATCAAACATGCGGCTGCGGTCAACTTGCAAGTCACGCACAACCGGAAACGTGCGCATTGGCTCTAAACGAATTGGTTGTTCTAAATGATCGATCAGTGCCGTACAGGATTGGCGCGGCTTTCCATTAATGACCATCGAACAAGCGCCGCATACCTCTTCAAGACAGTTCATCTCCCAAACAACAGGAGTTGTTTTTTCTCCCTTTGCATTGACTGGATTTCTACGAATCTCCATCAATGCGGAAATGACGTTCATATTCGGACGATAAGGAATTTCAAATTCCTCTTCATAAGGAGGGGAATCAGGACGATCTTGTCGCGTTATAATGAAGCGAACCGTTTTTTTCTCACTCATCATTTCACTTCCCCTTTCTTTTTCGTATAGTCACGTTTACGAGGTTTGATTAATGAAGTATCAACATCTTCGTAGTGGAACGCTGGTCCATCTGGCGTAAATCTCGCCATTGTTGTTTTGAGCCATTCTTCGTCGTTACGCTCAGGGAACTCAGGCTTATAGTGAGCTCCACGGCTTTCATTCCGATTGTAAGCACCTAACGTAATAACGCGCGCTAATTGAAGCATATTATACAATTGACGAGTAAACGATGCACCTTGGTTGCTCCATTTCGCTGTATCGTTAATATTAATATTTTCATAGCGTTCAAGAAGCTCTTGAATCTTTTCATCTGTTTTTAACAGCTTGTCATTATAACGAACAACCGTTACGTTGTCTGTCATCCATTCACCAAGCTCTTTATGAAGGATATAAGCGTTTTCTGTACCGTCCATTGACATGATCTTATCCCATTTTTGCTCTTCTTGTTTGAGATAGCGGTCATATAATGAAGACGGCATTGCATCAGCTGATTTTTCTAAACCTTTAATATATTCTACTGCTTTCGGCCCAGCAACCATACCGCCATAAATGGCTGATAATAACGAGTTCGCTCCTAGACGGTTGGCCCCGTGCATCGAATAGTCGCACTCACCAGCAGCGAATAATCCTTTAATATTTGTCATTTGGTCGTAATCAACCCATAGACCACCCATTGAGTAGTGAACGGCAGGGAAGATTTTCATCGGAACTTTGCGTGGATCTTCTCCCATGAATTTTTCGTAAATTTCGATGATACCACCAAGCTTAATATCCAACTCTTTCGGATCCTTATGAGAAAGATCTAAATACACCATATTTTCGCCGTTAATGCCAAGCTTTAAGTCCACGCAAACATGGAAGATCTCGCGAGTTGCGATATCACGTGGTACAAGGTTTCCGTAAGCAGGATATTTTTCCTCCAAGAAATACCACGGCTTACCATCTTTATATGTCCATACACGTCCACCTTCACCGCGTGCAGATTCGCTCATTAAGCGCAATTTGTCATCGCCTGGAATCGCTGTTGGGTGAATTTGAATAAACTCACCGTTTGCATAGTATGCACCTTGCTGGTAAACAATAGAAGCGGCTGATCCCGTGTTAATGATGGAGTTCGTTGACTTACCGAAAATAATTCCCGGTCCACCTGTCGCCATAATAACAGCGTCAGCTGGGAACGCTTTAATTTCCATTGTTGTTAAATTTTGAGCAACAATACCACGGCAGATTTGTTCATCATCTAAAACAGCAGCTAAAAACTCCCATCCTTCGTACTTTGTCACAAGACCAGCTACTTCGTGACGACGCACTTGCTCATCTAACGCATATAGAAGCTGCTGACCAGTAGTTGCCCCCGCATATGCCGTACGGTGATGCTGTGTACCACCAAAGCGTCGGAAGTCTAACAATCCTTCAGGCGTACGGTTAAACATGACGCCCATGCGATCTAGTAAATGAATAATGCCTGGTGCTGCTTCACACATCGCTTTCACTGGTGGCTGGTTCGCCAAGAAGTCACCACCATATACTGTATCATCAAAGTGCTCCCATGGAGAGTCACCTTCACCCTTTGTATTTACTGCACCGTTAATCCCACCTTGAGCACAAACAGAGTGAGATCGCTTTACTGGTACGAGCGAAAACAATTCTACAGGCACGCCTGCTTCTGCAATTTTAATCGTTGCCATTAAGCCGGCTAAGCCGCCACCAACTACTATGATTTTTCCTTTACTCATCGTTACTCACTCCTTAAAAGATTGCTAGTTGTGGATTAAGCGAATGCTAAGATGGCGCGGATACCAACAATGGAAAGCGCTACGAAAATAGCCATTGTCACATATGTTGAAATTTGTTGCGAACGAGGAGTAACAGTAATTCCCCAACTTACAAAGAAAGACCATAAACCGTTAGAAAAGTGGAACACCGTCGAAATAATACCTAAAACGTAGAATCCGAGCATCATCGGATTGTCAACAATGTTCGCCATCATTTCATAATTCACTTCCGCACCAAATGCAGCTTGTACACGCGTTTCCCATACATGCCATGTTACAAAAATAAGAGTGATGATACCTGATAAACGTTGTAACATAAACATCCAGTTACGGAAATAGTTATATCGGCTCACATTGTTCTTCGCCGTAAAAGCGATATACAATCCATAAATGGCATGGAACAATAGCGGAAGAAAAATAACAAATATTTCTAAAAAATAACGAAACGGTAAATTTTCCATAAAATGCGCCGCACGGTTAAAAGCTTCAGGTCCTCTCGTTGCAAAGTGGTTCACCACTAAATGCTGAACTAAAAAGAGGCCTACCGGGATAACTCCTAACAATGAATGAAGTCGGCGATAAAAAAATTCACGATTTCCTGCCATATGTAACCCCCCTTAAATTGTGACAATCAACATAAAAGATGTTCGCAAAAAATTTCTTATACACTCCCCATCCACATTTACTAGATTTTTATTAATAGAAATGAAACTGCTTCCATTTCCATTAATCATTTGTCACATCCATTGTACTCCCAGAATGTAGGAGCGTCAAGAAAACGTGTTCACAAATTGTTCAATCATTCGAAAATTAAAATAATTTTTCAAAGTAAATCTTTTATTCTCCATATCGAAAAACTACTGTTTTCTTTCATTCATTTCGTTATAATGTTTGTTAGAAAGAGGGGAAGCTTGTGAAACAATTAACATTTGAACAACACTATGGATTACTAAAAGATATTGACATCTCTAGTTTTGGATACGAAATTATCCGTGAAATTCTTCTTCCAGATCTTTTAGGAAAAGAAACTGCAAGCATTTTATATTGGGCCGGAAAAAGCCTTGCCCGTAAATATCCATTGGAAACGATGGAGGAGATTATTTCGTTTTTTGAAAAGGCTGGTTGGGGAACACTAACAATCGTTTCCGAAGGCAAGGATGAACTTGAATTTGAATTAACAAGCCCGCTTATTATCACCCGTCTCTCCTATAAGGAAGATTGTACTTTTCAGCTTGAAGCCGGTTTTCTCGCCCAGCAAATCGAACAGCAGAAAAAGCGGATAACCGAGGCCTATGAACAGCCGAAAAAACGGGCGAAAAAAGTCGTTTTCACTGTCAAATGGGATAAAAAAGATATGATCGTTGAATAATGAAGCGGTCACTCCCATGCTTCATTTAGGGAGTGACCTTTTTCTATCATTCTACTACGAAATAACAGGTACATCAGCTACCTCTTCAGAAAGCTGAAACGCATCGTGCAATGCTTCAACAGCAGCGACCATTTTACTTTGTTCAACGACGGTTGATATTTTAATTTCCGACGTGCTGACCATTTTCACCTCAATTCCATGTTCAGCAAGCACTTTAAACATCTCCGCAGCAACACCAGGATTTGAAATCATTCCCGAACCGACAATGGATACTTTCGCCAATCCGCTTTCATGTTCAATCGTCTCATAGCCTAATTGATCTTTATGAAACTCCAGTACTTTTAACGTTTCATCTAAGTCTTCCGTGTGAATCGAGAAAGAAATCGACATCGTCGTTGCGCTTGTTGCACTTTGAATAATAATATCTACATTAATCCCATGATTGGCAAGTGTCATAAAAATCGTCGATAACGTATGCAGCTCGTTCGGCAATCCTTGAATGGTCACTCTCGTCACTTGGTCTTCAAAAGCAATTCCTCTTACGATTAAGTTTTGTTCCATTGAAGCTTCCTCCTCAACGATTGTGCCGCGCTCACGCTCCATACTTGAGCGCACTTCCAACGGTACTTGATAGTTCTTCGCAAACTCAACAGCCCGCGGATGTAAAACACCAGCCCCCAAATTGGCTAATTCTAGCATTTCATCATATGAGATGGCTTGTAGTTTTCGGGCTTTTTTTACATAGCGTGGGTCTGTTGTAAACACTCCGGTAACATCTGTATAAATGTCGCATTTTTTAGCGTTTAATGCTGCTGCCAACGCAACAGCCGTTGTATCAGAACCGCCGCGTCCAAGAGTTGTAATTTCCTGATTTTTCGTCATTCCTTGGAATCCGGCAACAACGACGATTTTTCCTTCGTTTAAATGTTTATATATTCTTGTCGTGTCGATGTTCGTAATTCTTGCGTTTCCATGCACGGCTTCCGTTTCAATCCCCGCTTGCCATCCGGTTAAAGAAACAGCGTCATAGCCCTTTTCTTTCAGTGCCATTGTTAATAGAGCAATACTCACTTGTTCACCGGTTGTTAAAAGCATATCCATCTCGCGTTTACTTGGATTTTTCGAAATTTGCTTTGCTAGATTAACAAGTTCATCCGTCGTTTTTCCCATTGCTGAAACAACAACGACTACCTGGTTTCCGCTGTTGACTTCTTCAATCACTCGGTTAGCTACATTTTGAATGCGTTCAATTGAACCAACAGATGTTCCACCAAATTTTTGTACAATAATTCCCACTATCACTCATCCTTTAGTTCATAATTTTACTTTATCCCGTTCTAATCGCCCGTAAGGCTCTCACCTCTACAGATGGGAGATAACGGACGCTAGAAGTACGATAAGTTTAACTAACAGCAGTAGGGATGAAGTTCCCACTGATGAAGGTTTACTTTATCTATATCGATATAGATAGAAAAGCTAGATTGCGCGCAAATAAAAAACAGCAATGAGAGAAATCTCATTGCTGTGAATAACGAAAAAACAAATTCGCTCCACGCAGTGAGATAGCTCTCCAAGATGGTTTCTCATCTTGACAGTCCTACATTTCTTAAACGCAGGACCAGCAGAAAAAGCAATGAGACTTTTTCCACTTCGGCGACGCTCCCCTTTCAACATTCATCATCGGAACTCATTTTCCTCAGAATGCCTACTCTTGAAGTTCGCACCTCTATCTTCACTTCAGTGTTTAGAAGTGTATAAATATTCATTTTGAGAAAATTGTACCAAATTTCTATATAAATAACAATATTATTCTCGTAATTTCTCATAAATTTTTTCAGCAACCGAATGTGGAATTCCAGCTTGTTTCAATTCCTCCACAGTAGCTTCACGCATATTTTTGACAGAACCAAAATGTTTCAGCAGCGCTTTTTTTCTCTTTTCTCCTACTCCCGGAATTTCATCTAATACAGACTGAAATACAGTCTTGCCGCGCACTTGACGATGGAATGTAACAGCAAATCGGTGCACCTCATCTTGAATGCGCTGCAGTAAATAAAATTCTTGACTGTTCCTCTCTAAATCAACCGTTTTGGGTGGATCGCCAATAATTAATTCCGAAGTACGGTGTTTATCGTCTTTCACAAGTCCTACAATCGGAATTTCAAGCCCTAACTCATTTTCAAGCACATCGCGGGCGGCTGCCAATTGCCCTTTGCCGCCATCAACGATAATCAAATCAGGAAGCGTCAAGTTCTCCTTCAACACACGTACATACCTTCTCCGGACAACTTCTCTCATTGATTCATAATCGTCAGGACCTTCCACCGTTTTGATCTTATATTTTCGATACTCTTTCTTCTCCGGCTTGCCATCAATAAATACAATCATCGCTGAGACAGGATCGGTTCCATGAATATTGGAGTTGTCAAATGCTTCAATGCGATGCGGTGTCGGAATCCCAAGCTTTTTTCCTAAATTCTCTACTGCTTTTATTGTTCGTTCTTCGTCGCGCTCGATTAAATAAAACTTCTCTTTAAGAGCAATAGCCGCATTTTTGTTTGCTAAATCAACAAGTTCTTTTTTCTTTCCTTTTTTCGGCTGGACAACCGTTACTTGAAGGAGCTGTCCAGCCAATTCTCCATTCACATCTTCGGGCAAAATGACTTCTTTCGGTTTAAAATGATTAGCTTTTGTATAAAACTGCCCTAAAAATGTTAAAAATTCCTCATCAGGGTCTTGATACATCGGAAACATCGAGACATCCCGTTCAATCAATTTTCCTTGCCGGATAAAGAAAACTTGAACGCACATCCAGCCTTTATCATAGGAATAACCAAAGACATCGCGGTCCACAAAATCGTTCATCATCATTTTTTGCTTTTCCATCGTTGCTTCAATATGGGCAATTTGATCACGGTATTCTTTTGCTCTTTCAAATTCAAGAGCTTCTGCCGCTTTTAACATTTTTTCTGTCAGCTCTTCTTTAATCTCACGGTATCCCCCATTTAAAAAACGAACGATTTGCTCGACAATCTCTTTGTTTTGCTCTGGTGAAACATCATGTACACATGGAGCAAGGCATTGTCCCATATGATAATAAAGACATACTCGATCTGGCAGAGTCGAACATTTTCTCAGCGGATAAATACGATCCAGCAGCTTTTTTGTTTCATTCGCCGCCTGCACGTTCGGATAAGGTCCGAAATATTTCCCTTTATCTTTTTTATTTACTTTTCTTGTAATGATGAGACGCGGATGCTCTTCAGCGGTAATTTTAATAAACGGATAACTTTTGTCGTCTTTCAACATGACGTTATATTTCGGATCGTACTTTTTTATTAAATTCATTTCCAAAATGAGCGCCTCAAGGTTCGAAGAAGTGACAATATATTCAAAATCAGCAATTTCATTGACAAGACGAAGCGTTTTTCCGTCATGCGTTCCGGTAAAATACGAGCGCACACGGTTTTTTAACACTTTCGCTTTCCCAACATAAATGACTGTTCCGTTTTTATCTTTCATTAAATAGCAGCCCGGCTGTTCAGGCAAAAACGCTAACTTTTCTTTTAAGTGATCATGCATGACAATCACTCCAATGACATTAATCTATCCACTCATACAAGGTAATTTCTCCATAAATGGGGTCTGCTAATGTGCTTGATTGATAGGTTTTCACCTTACGCAAATGCCTCTCAAGTGAAACCCCTTGTTCCGTAAATCCTTTGACTACATGATCTGTCAAATAAATTGTAGCATGTTTATAGTTCACTTTACCCTGTAAAAAAATGTCAAAATGAAGCACCCGTTTATGGATAAAATCGGCGTCTAAATATTCCATTACTCTCGTCTCTTCCCACGTATAAATAACAAAAGGAGCATCTACTTTTTGTAAATCATATGTTAATTGGTAAGTTGCTGGCAAGTGAGTTGCTTGACCATATACATGTATACTGCCGACAATGACTTGAACGATGAATACAGTTAATGCAAACCATTTTTTATACATGGACTTCCCAACAGAAAAATAGCGTCCCCAAATATAAAAGAGAATAATCGTAACTAACGGTGCAATATGGCGTGGCTTATCAATATTTTGCGCAAGCCACGCCCAAAGAAAATAGACGATGCTTATTATGAATAGCCAATATGGAATGATAGCTGCTTCGTTTGTTTTACGAGCAGCAAAAATACTAAGACGACATATGCAATAAGCAAGAAAATCGTTTGGCTGGCAATCCCCGTCCAAATGATATTATAAAAAATGAAGATGAGAAACCGCTCAAAAAGTGAATCATGTTCCGCTGTTACCGCACCACCCCATTCTTGAAAGTGATCGCTTGTAAAAGCTAAAGCAAGCTTGATAAATCCCGTTATTCTTCCTTCTGTTAAGGCTACTGCACCACCCCAAATCAATTGAAAAAACAACGCGGCAATAAACAATAGAATGATCCTGCCAATTCTTTTATATTTTTTCCAATCATCATACCATAGAAAAAGGAGTGCCGCTGCGAAAGGCAAATAAGAAAGCCGGATTCCTAATATCATACTTAAAAAATAATGACAGAAGATGAAAGGACAATATAAGGCGTTCTCTGGTCATTTGAACCGCCCATAAATACCACCATAAAACAGCGATTCCAGCACCTTCTGACATCGGCTGCGTAACAATGAGCATCAAAAGACATGTAATTATCCAAGCAATATCACTTTCGTAATATTTTTTTGCTAACAAAAAATTCGGTATCGTTGCCGATAACATCATAAACACATTAAAAATAGACAACGCTTTTGCTGGATTCTCAATAAATGAGTTTACAATCATCCCCCCAAGAATGAAATAAGGGTATCCTGGAAAATGAGGCTGCATGGCCAATAAGTCATAACGATTTAACGCTAACGCAAAATCAACTTGATCCCACGTTGCCGCATATGGACTTGCATATTGATATTCTACATAAAACAGCAAACTAAGTGCGCTAACTCCGATAAATGTACAAAAATATGACATAAAACGTTTATTTCCCAGAAAATGTTTCATAATCTTTCACCTTTTCAAGTAGTTCAACTAAAAAAGGCTGACCCCAAAAAGTGTCAGACCCTACAATCACACACAATATATAGGACATAACACTATATACGATGGATTGCACTTGAGGTCAGACACTTATGGGTCAGCCCCTCTGCTTTTGTTCACACTTTAATAAATGAAGGGAAAAATTCATTGCCAATAACTTCTCCTTGAACGATCTCTTTCTTCTTTCCATGATCCAGCGGCAGGAGTGGAAATAATAGTTCGGCAACCCGGTATGCCTCCTCTAGGTGCGGATAGCCAGATAAGATGAAACGATTAATCCCCATTTTCTGATATTCCAGCAAGCGTTTTGCCACGGTTTCCGGATCTCCCACCAAAGCCGTCCCTGCTCCTCCTCTCACAAGGCCGACACCCGCCCATAAATTCGGGCTGATTTCCAAAGACTCCCTATTTCCATTGTGGAGCTGTCTCATTCTCTGCTGCCCCACAGAATCGTAGCGGGAAAATACTCGTTGCGCTTCTTGAATCGTTTTTGCATCCACATATCGAATTAATTGTTCAGCGGCCTCCCATGCTTCCTTTTCGGTTTCCCGAACAATTACATGCAGCCGTATGCCGAATTCGATCGTTCTTCCTTGCTCTTCAGCAAGTTTTTTCACTTCTGAAAGTTTCTTTTCCACCTGTTCTGGCGGTTCCCCCCAGGTTAAATATACATCCGAATGCTTCGCCGCCACGAGCTGTCCCGCAGGAGATGATCCACCAAAATAAATCGGAGGATATGGCTTTTGTACAGAAGAGAATAAAAGCTTTCCTCCTTTCACTTTTAAATGACGGCCTTCAAATGTGACCTCCTCACCGTTCAACAGCTTTTTCCAAATCGTAAGAAATTCGTCTGTCGCTTCATAACGTTCATCATGGTTCAAAAACAGTCCGTCACCTGCAAGCTCAACCGGATCTCCTCCAGCTACCACATTGATAAGTAGACGTCCGCCAGAAATCCGGTCGAGCGTTGAAGCCATTCTTGCTGCAAGTGTAGGAGACATTAAACCTGGACGGACAGCAACAAGGAAATGTAACTGTTCCGTTTCCGCAGCCAATGCTGCCGCCAGCAACCACGGATCTTCGCAGGATTTTCCCGTGGGAATTAAAACTCCTTTATACCCAAGACGATCAGCAGCTTGTGCAATTTGACGGAAGTAGCTATATTCAGCTGAGCGACCTCCTTTTGTTGTTCCGAGATATCGACCGTCACCATGTGAAGGAATAAACCACAAGATTTCCATTTTTCCTACTCCTTTCTAACTAAATCGTTGGAAATTCTTTTCTTTCTGTTGCTTTCAACAAATCCTCTAAGCTGTGTTGAATTCTTTCCTCTACCTCTTTAGCTAAAAAAACGTCACCTTTTTCATTCCATTGAACGTTCGTATCTAAAATAAATACTCCATGCAAAATCTCTCTTGCCCCCAACAGTGAAAAAATCGGCTTAAAGGCGTATTCGATAGATAGAAGATGAGCGATCGTTCCCCCAGTCAAAACTGGCGCCACAATCTTTCCAGCAAAAATCTTTTCTGGCAGCAAATCAAGAAAGGCCTTTAAAATTCCGGTGTAGCTTCCCTTGTAGACAGGGCTTAAAACGATGATCGCGTCTGCAGCCTTAATCAATGCATGAGTATGGGCAATAGTCGAGCTTTTGAAATTGGCATAGAGTAAGTCCTCCGCCGGCAACTCACGCACCTCTATCAAATCGGCGCGATGGTTTCTTTCGATTAGCTCCTTTTGCAACCATTTGGCAATCGAAGCCGTTTTGGAATTTGGAGATGGACTTCCGGAAATCAACACAATATTCGACATTTTCAACCCACTCCTTTTTATTATTAAACCGTAAAGGAAGCTAGAGCTCGTTTTATCTACCATTATAGGTATCCTGCCATTTGAGTAAGCGTGTTTCCAATAAGCGAACAAACGAATCTGTCAATTTTCCGACCGCTGCGAAAATGATAATCCCGACAAAAACAATATCAGTATTGCTAAACTGTCTGGCATCCATCATCATATAGCCCACTCCTTCTGTCGACCCCATCAACTCAGCAACAACCAGCGCTAGCCACGCAGCTCCGAGGGATAAACGAATGCCCAATAAGATATTGGGAAGAGCGGAAGGTAGGATGAGCAGCTTTATTTGCTTCCATTTGCTGAAATCGAGAATCCGTGCTACATCAAACAACCTTGCGTCCACTTCGCGTATGCCAAGAAACGTATTCACATAAATCGGGAAAAACGCACTTTTGGCGATTAATAAAATTTTGGACGCTTCTCCGAAGCCAAACCATAAGATAAAGAGCGGCGCAACTGCCAGATGAGGAATCGTCCGCAACATCTGTAGGCTCGGGTCTAGCACACCTTCCGTTTTGGTCGAAAAACCAACGGCTATACCTGCTGCAAGCCCTAGCCCCGCTCCCAATATAAATCCTGCTGCTGCTCGGAGAACACTGATTTTCAAATGGGTAAATAGCTCTCCGGAAACAACCAAATTCTTAAAGGCCATCACAATATCTGATGGCGTCGGTAACACTGTTTTAGAAACGAATCCGAGCGAGCCGATGATCTGCCAGATAGCAAATAGGAGGAAAGGTAAGATAAGCCCTGCCACTCTTCTTTTCAAACTCTCTTTAAATCCGTCGTCTTTCAAAACAGTGGGTCTTCTCACCGATTCCTTTCGGAATTTTGGCTGTTCTGCTGTAATCGTTGTTTTAGCCATTTTTGTCTTCCCCCTCCTTCTTTAGTTCCTGCAATGCTTTTTTAATATATTGGTTATCGACCACTTTACTTGTATCAATTTTCGTTTTGATCACTTTTTGTGAATATTGAAAATCGGCGGTTTTTTGCTGGGCCTTGATAATGTCGTCTGTAATCGGCTCATTTAACGGCGGGTTGTTGCGCAACGAACGTGCGACCACTTTCTCATCCAGCTTCTTCGCTTTCGCATAAATAGAAACCGCCTCGTCAAAATGCTCATTCTGCCAACGGCGTGCTTTTTCATACACTTTTAAAAATCGAACGGTTAAGTCCGGATGTTCCTCCGTAAAATCGGAGCGTGCAATGATAAAACCTGGCGAATAAACATTCAGTGTTTCTCCATCCGCCAGCACCTTCGCTTTGTTTTTAATTGTTTCATAGGAGATATACGGCTCCCAAATGGCCCAAGCATCCACTTTGCGGGTGTCAAAAGCCGCTTGGGCTTCATCCGGCTGCAGTTGGATCATTTCCACATCGGACGCTTTCAATCCGGCATGCTCAAGTGCTTCATATAAAAAATTGAATCCACTGCTTCCTTTTGCCACCGCAATTTTCTTTCCTTTTAAATCTTTCAAATCCTTGATTTTGCTTCCTTTTGGAACGAGAATAGCATCTCCTTTTAATCCATCGGAGCTTTTGCTAATTTCTTTAAAAGCGATGTTTGCGGCCTGGGCGGAAATAACAGGAGAATTCCCCACCACCCCGAAATCAAGATTATTAGAGGCCATCGCTTCAAAATGAGGCGGTCCGCTTTGAAACTCGGTCCATTTGACTTTTACTCCCTCTTTTTTGAATTCTTTTTCAAACCATCCCTTTTCTTTCGCTAATAGAAGCGGCCCGAGACTCTGTTGAATTCCTATATGAATGGTGATATTTTCTGCTTCCTTTTTAGCCCCACCAGCATCCCAGCTGCTGCAACCAGAAAAAATCCAAACAAAGCCAATGATAAAGACAAAAACAAATCCTTTGCGCATCCCTAAATCCCTCCTCAATGCTAGATTCCAAGCCCCTCGATAAGAGGCAGTTCGTCCGCTGTCTCAAACTCTTTCAAAACCTTTTGTCTCATTTCCTGGAACAGTGGATGAGCTCTCTGCCGTGGAAAAGGTAATTCAATCGGAATGATTCTGCTGATAGATCCTGGTTTTGTCTTCATAATCACGACCTGATTGCCAAGATAAATAGATTCATCCAAATCATGGGTTACCAAAACCATCGTGATGCGTTTTTTTCTCCATATTTCCAAAAGAACATCTTGCAGATGCTTTCTTGTAAACGCGTCTAGTGCACCAAAAGGTTCATCCAATAATAATATTTTTGGTTCTCTTAACAGCGCCCTAGCAATCGCCACTCTTTGCGACATCCCCCCCGATAACTCCTTTGGATAAGCTTTTTCAAACCCTTTCAATCGAACAATGTGAATCAGTTCATCGACTCTTTTGCGGATTTCTGGATCTTTCAGGGATAGATTCGCTGCAATATTTTCCTCAACCGTCAACCATGGAAACAGCCTGTGCTCTTGGAAAACAAAGCCCTGATCCGTTCCCGGTCCTACGACAGGAAGTCCACCGATTTCAACCGTCCCTTCATAATCCGTGTCGAGCCCAGCAATAATTTTCAGTAAAGTGCTTTTTCCGCAGCCGCTTGGACCAATGATGGTTATAAAGTCCCCATCTTCCAGCTCCAAACGGATATCACGAAGAACCTGAACGGCAGTCTGACCTTTTTTGAACGACTTCTCCCTTACACGAATATGTACAGTCAAAAGCTATTCCCCCTTTATCATCTTTCATCTGATTTTCCATATTTCAATCATCTAAAAAACTTGTATTCCGAGTTTAATTTATTTATTTTATTCCGATAGGAAAACTTTGTTTAATAGGACTAAAAAAGGTCCTCAATCCATGGTGATTCCATGTGATTAAGGACCTTCGGTATGTCCGATCAGTCTCCTGAACTTTATTCCTACTTTTTTTATCGGTTTTGTTAGATATTACTATAAATGATTTTTTTTGGTCAGTCAATCATTTTTTACTATTTTTAATATTCTTTTATTTAAACCCCTTTATGCGCTTAATGAAACAAAATGGGATTCAGACTTATCGTCTGAACCCCATTTTATCAAACCGTTTTCCCGCCAGCCATTATACATGTTTTTGCAGCAATTGAACGAGCGCTTCTTTTGGCTGATAACCGACTACTTTATCTACAACTTCGCCGTTTTTGAAAACGTACAAAGTTGGGATGCTCATTACGCCGTATTTTGCTGCAGTTTCTTGGTTTTCATCAACGTTAACCTTTACTACTTTTACTTTGTCTCCCATTTCTTGATCTACTTCCTCTAAAACAGGAGCGATCATTCGGCACGGTCCGCACCAAGGAGCCCAGAAGTCGACTAATACAACCCCCTCTTTCGTTTCAGTCGCAAACGTTTGATCAGTTGCACTTACAATCGCCATTATAATTCCTCCTATTCATTACTTAATTGGTGTAAGCAAAGTATATCATTTAATTGTTTAAGACGCTAATTTTTTGTTTCGCTACTAATATTTCCTGCAAGGTCATAATTATGCTAAAGGAAATTCGTTGATTGCCGACTGTTCGGGCTAACTTCGCTTATATCAAGTTTTCTCCTTTCGTGACCTTATGAAAGCCTTAGCTACATCTCGAGCTACGCTTCTGATTAGCCAAAAAAAACGAGCCGAGTCATGAAAAACTCTGCTCGCTTCTTAGACAGAAAACGTTATGAATGAACTTTTAATTTTTTGAATTCCTCTGTCAACAGCGGCACCACTTCAAATAAATCGCCGACAATACCATAATCCGCTACTTTGAAAATGTTCGCTTCTGGATCTTTGTTAATTGCAACAATCACTTTAGAGTTAGACATACCCGCTAAGTGTTGAATCGCACCCGAAATTCCGCACGCAATATAAAGGTCTGGGGTAACGACTTTACCCGTTTGTCCAATTTGCAACGAATAGTCGCAATAACCGGCATCGCATGCACCGCGTGAAGCTCCGACTGCACCGCCTAATACATTTGCGAGCTCTTTCAACGGTTCGAAACCTTCTTCACTCTTTACGCCACGACCGCCAGCGATGATCACTTTTGCCTCTGATAAATCGACACCCTCAACTGTTTTACGGACGATTTCTTTTACGATTGTACGCAAATCTTTAATATCAACAGATAAGTTTGATATATTTCCTGTACGTGATTCATCACGCTCTAGCGCAGGAATGTTATTTGGGCGCACTGTCACGAAAATGCGTTCATCGGTTGTGATTTTCTTTTCGAATGCCTTTCCAGAATAAATCGGTCTTGTAAACACAAGATTTCCGCCTGCTTCTTCAACATTGATTACATCAGAAATAAGCCCAGAATTTAATTTTGTTGCAATTTTTGGTGATAAATCTTTTCCTAACGCCGTATGACCAAACACAATTCCTTCCGGTTTTTCCGCGTCAATGACCGCCATTAACGCTTGACTAAACCCGTCGGATGTATAATTCTTTAACTTTTCGTTTTCTACGACTACAACGCGATCAGCGCCATAATAAATTAATTCGTTTGCGTAAGCTTGAACGCTTTCACCAACTAATACCGCTACGACTTCGCCGCCTTCAGCAATCGTTTTTGCTGCAGCAATTGCTTCAAAAGACACGTTTCTTAATGAACCATCACGAACTTCAGCTAATGTAATGACTTTGCGTGCCATTGTTTAATCCCCCCGTATGAAATGAATTGATGTCTCAATAAGGTATAACGTTTATACTACTTTTGCTTCTGTGTGTAAAAGAGATACAAGTTCTTTAACTTGGTCTACTAATTCCCCTTGCAAAATTTTTCCTGCTTCTTTTTTCGGTGGCAAGAAGATTTCGATTGTTTTCGTTTTCGCCTCGACATCGTCTTCTTCAAGGTCTAAATCATCTAATTCAAGCTCTTCAAGCGGTTTTTTCTTTGCTTTCATAATGCCTGGTAACGACGGATAACGTGGCTCATTTAACCCTTGTTGGGCAGTAACTAATAAAGGAAGTGATGTTTCAATAATTTCTTCGTCCCCTTCAACATCACGAACAACCGTTACTTTACTGCCGTCAATATCCAGCTTTGTAATCGTTGTCACATAAGGGATGCCAAGCAATTCTGCAACACGTGGTCCGACTTGTCCTGAACCACCATCAATCGCAACATTACCAGCTAAAATTAAATCTGGATTTTTGTCTTTTAAATATTCAGCAAGAATTTTTGCTGTTGTGTATTGATCACTTTCTTCTACATCATCTTCAATATTGATTAACACAGCTTTATCACACCCCATTGCTAACGCTGTACGCAATTCTTTTTCCGCCTCTTCGTTCCCTACAGTAACAACTGTAATTTCGCCGCCATGCTTATCGCGTACTTGAATAGCCTCTTCAATTGCATATTCATCATATGGGTTAATAATAAATTCAGCTCCATCTTCACTCACTGCACCATTGTTAATAACGATTTTTTCTTCTGTATCAAATGTGCGTTTCATTAGTACGAAAATGTTCATGTAATACCCCTCCTATTTTTAACGAACATTTATTCAGTTTAAAATTTTCTGTAAAATTATAGTAAAAAAATATATATAATTACTTTCCTTTGAATTGCGCTGTCCGCTTTTCAATGAAAGCTTGAATTCCTTCTTTTGCATCTTCAGATGTAAATACTTTACCGAAAAGCTCCGCTTCCTGTTGAACCGCTTCATGGAACGCTGTTGCTTTTGCAGCATTCAGCAATTCAATGGTAGCGCTTACTGAAACTGGACTTTTTTGCGCGATTTTTTGTGCTAGTGTTTTCGCTTCTTCCAATAGCTGCTCCTCAGAAACGACGCGATTGGCTAGTCCCCACTGTACAGCTTCTTTGCCAGTAATCGGCTCGGTTGTCCACATCATTTCTGCCGCTTTCGCTAAGCCGACATAACGAGTTAAGCGCTGCGTTCCTGCAAAACCTGGAATTAATCCAAGCTGCAATTCAGGCAATCCTAATTTGGCATTTTCAGTAACGAGGCGAATATGGCAGGCCATTGCTAACTCCAAACCACCACCTAACGCTGCACCGTGAATCGCTGCAATGATCGGCTTAGTGAACTGCTCAATCCGCTCCATGACTTGCTGGCCGGCAAGAGCAAGTTCTGTCGCTTTCTCTTCGGATTCGATTGTCGTAAATTCTTTAATATCCGCACCTGCGGAAAAAAATCTACCTTCCCCATGCAGAATAATCACACGAACACTTTCATCGTTCTCTAACCGATCGAGAATGATTGCAAGCTCTTTTAAAAGCCCCGATGATAAAGCATTAGCTGGAGGACGTGAAATGGAAATGGTAGCAACAAACTCCTCCGTATTGACCTTGAAAAATTCCATATTTCGCTTCTCCCTCCCCTATGTTGTCAACGATTCTTGTGCATCAACAGACGCAAGAAACATTCGTTAGGCAGAACACCCTTTTGTAAGCAACTGATGAACCGGCTTGGCTAGCGCAACCAAGTCATACTTTTGTTCATTCATTACCCACGTTGTAACAGTTTCGTCAATCGTCCCAAAAATCATCTGTCTTGCCAATCGGATATCCAAGTCTTTGCGAAACTCGCCTTTTTCAATTCCCTCAATTAAAATACCATCAACGACTTTCAAATATCCTTTCAACACTTCGTTAATTCTTAAACGAAGTTCTTTATTCGATTGACGTAATTCTAACTGGGTAACAATGGCCAAATGACGATCAGCTGCTAACAATTGAAAGTGTTTTTCTACCAACACATATAACTTCTCCGTCGGACTTGAGATTCCTTCTATTTCTTTTTGAATTTTTTCGATAAAACTTCCCATTTTTTCCTGAAATAATGAAATAAGAATATCTTCTTTGTTTTTAAAATAAAGATAGATCGTTCCGTCAGCTACCCCCGCCTGTTTAGCAATCTTTGAAACTTGTGCTTGATGATAACCGTTTTCCGCAATGACAATGACTGCTGCTTCGATAATTTGCTTATATTTTGGTTTATTCTTTTTCAACATACATTCTCCCTTTCAAAAAATGAATGAATAATCATTCATGTTTTTATTTTAAAAATCCCCTTTCTATCTTGTCAAGATATAAAATACGTTAAAAGAAAGAGCCTATGAAGAAAATATGGCAGGCTCTTCATGATCATTTTTTCTCTCCCTCTATTAACACCCGCCGCAATATTTTTCCTACTGCTGTTTTTGGTAATTCTTTTCTGAATTCATAAATTCGCGGCACTTTATATGCTGCTAATCGACTTCTCACGAAATGATCCAGTTCTTCCTTTGTACATTCTTCTCCTTGTTTTAATACGATGAACGCTTTGACCGTTTCCCCACGATACACATCAGGGATACCAATGACAGCCGCTTCTTGAACTTTCGGATGTTCGTATAGCACTTCTTCCACTTCACGCGGATAAATGTTATAGCCGCTTGCTATAATCATATCCTTTTTCCGATCAACAATAAAGAAATATCCTCTCTCATCCATATACCCTAGATCTCCAGTGTACAACCATCCATCTCTCAATACTGCTTCTGTCTCGATCGGCTGATTCCAATACCCTTTCATTATCTGAGGACCGCGCACGACAAGTTCACCGATTTCGTTTATCTTTGCTTCTTCACCTGTTTCTAATGATATAATTTTTGCTTCCGTATCAGGCCATGGTACTCCAATACTTCCTTTTACACGTTCCCCATCCCATAGAAAATTAGCATGCGTTACTGGTGAAGCTTCTGTTAAACCATATCCCTCGATCAGCTTTCCACCTGTAACCGTTTCAAACTTTTCCTGTACTTCCACAGGTAAAGGAGCAGAGCCGCTAATACATGCTTTGATGGAAGATAAATCATAATTTTTCAGTTTTGGATGATTCAATAAAGCAATGTAGATCGTTGGGGCACCTGGAAACAATGTTGGTTTTAATTTTTGGATGGTCTTTAATGTTGTTTCTGGATCAAATTTTGGAAGTAAAATCATTTTATATCCTTGCATGATCGATAAATTCATCACTGCTGTCATACCATACACATGGAAAAAAGGCAAAACTCCTAAAATCGACTCGTTTCCTTTTTCACATTGATACATCCAATATGCACCCATGACCGTATTGGCAATTAAATTTCGATGAGTCAGCATCGCTGCCTTTGGGAATCCTGTCGTTCCCCCTGTATACTGCAATAAAGCGATATCCTCTACAGGATCGATATCCACTTCCATTTCTTTTGCTTCCGAAAAAGCCATGACACTCGAGAACAAATGCTGATCCTCTTGTTCTTTTACTTTTACAATGACTTGTTGTTGTTTCTTTTGAACGAGCGAATAAAAAAGCTTTTTTATAAAAGGCAAGTAATCTTTAATACTGGTAATAATTAAATGCTTTAGGTTTGTTATCGCTTTCATTTTAACTGCTTTTGGATAAAGCAAATCTAAGGTAATTAATATTTCTGCCCCGCTGTCTTTTAATTGATACTCTAACTCTCTTTCGGTATATAACGGATTCGTTTGAACGACAACTCCCCCTGCAAACAACACTCCGTAATAACTAATGACCGCTTGTGGACAATTCGGTAACATAATGGAAACACGATCGCCTTTTTTTAATCCAAGTTTCACAAGATAGTTAGCCAGTTTTAATGCTTGTTTATATACTTCCTGAAATGTTAATTCCTTTCCTAAAAAGTGAATAGCTATTTTATTTGGAAATTGTGAAGCTGCCTCTTGTAAAAATTGCTGCAACGTCTTGTTTGGATAATCAATCGTATGAGGAATTTGTGAAGGATAGTGAGCTAACCATGGTTTATTCATTAATATCCCTCCTTCAATTTCGATAATTCTGATTATTTATCATTGTATTATATTCCTTTGATTTTTAAAATAAAAAAGAAGGATGTCTTTTTTAGACACCCTCATACAAAAAACATTAAGTATATAACACCAATGACGAAAAATATCCCGCATAATACAAACAGCACTTTTGCTAATGTTTCCATCTTTCCACCCTCTATTGAATTCCTTCGCCAATTACAAATGATAATCCGATAGAAATCACCATGGAAATAAATCCAACAGCTCGGTTATCTTTTTCAATTTCATGATCAATATTAAATTTTGGAGTGAGAAATTCGTAAATAAAGTATGCTACCAATAAAAGTACAAAACCGTAAACCCCCCAACCAATCATCGCCACTAGCGAATCATGTTGGCCAATTGAGTAGCGAAAAATATTAGCAATGCCAAAAATTTTTCCGCCTGTCGCCATCGCCACAGCAACGTTACCATTTTGAATTTCTTCCCAGTTTTTGTACTTTGTGACTAATTCAAAAACAGCTAAAAACACGATGATACATAAAACGGCTACGCTAAAATTTGCTGCTACTTTCACGATTTCATTTTCCCAAAAGGAGCTCATCGCATTCTCTCCTTCATCATTTTAATTCAACAATAGTGACACCGGTACCGCCTTCTGTCGCTTCTCCGTAGCGAATATTTTTTACAGAACGATGGTTTTTCAAAAATTCTTGAACTCCTTTACGCAGAGCCCCTGTTCCTTTTCCGTGTATAATGGATACGCGTGGATATCCAGCCAAAAGGGCATCATCAATATATTTTTCAACACGAACAAGAGCATCTTCATAACGTTCCCCGCGCAAATCAAGTTCAGGACTAACGTGATAGTCTTTTCCTTTTACCGTCGCTAACGGTCTTGTTTCTACTGGTTTTGGCGTTCCGATATATTCGAGATTTTCCTCTTTTACTTTCATTTTTAAAATACCGATTTGCACTTGCCACTCATCATCAGAAACTTTTTCAATTAAATGGCCTTTTTGATTCAAGTTAATCACTTTTACTTCATCACCAGGCTGGAATTGATGTTGAGAGGCTTTTGCTTTCTTCGCTTTTTTCTTCTCCTCCAGCTTCGGAGCAGCTTCTTCTAATCGTTTTCTCGCCTCGATTAATTCATGCTCTTTAATTTCAGCGAGCTTTTCTTTTTGCATTTGTCGTAATTGGCTAATAATTTTCTCCGCTTCTTGTTGAGACGCTTTCACAATTTCTGCTGCCTTCCGTTTTGCTTCCTCGATCAATTCATCACGCTTTTCATTGAATTCAATAATTTGTCGCTGCAATTCTTTATGAAGCTTTTCTGCTTCTTTTCGAAAATCTTCCGCTTCCTTCCATTCTTCTTCAGCGCGTTTTTTGCTGTATTCAAGTGAAGCAATCATATTTTCGACTTTATTGCTTTCCGAGCTTACATGACTTTTTGCGCGTTCAATGATTCGTTCATCCAAACCGAGCCGTTTGGAAATTTCAAAGGCGTTGCTTCGTCCCGGAACGCCGATTAATAATTTGTATGTTGGACTTAATGTTTCAATATCAAACTCAACACTTGCGTTAATAACCCCTCTTCGGTTATATCCATATGCCTTCAGCTCTGGATAATGCGTTGTTGCAACGACACGCGCCCCCCGCTGATACACTTCGTCAAGAATAGCAATCGCTAAAGCTGCTCCCTCTTGTGGATCGGTTCCTGCTCCAAGCTCGTCAAATAGAACTAAGCTGTTATTGTCCACTTTTCGTAAAATATCCACAATATTGACCATATGAGAAGAGAACGTACTTAAACTTTGTTCAATTGACTGCTCATCGCCAATATCAGCATAAACAGCGTTAAAAACGGCTAATTCTGAACCATCTAACGCAGGAATTTGCAGCCCCGCCTGCGCCATTAACGTAAATAATCCTATCGTCTTTAACGTAACCGTTTTACCGCCTGTGTTCGGACCGGTAATAACAATTGTTGTATAATCTTTGCCCAGCTCAATATCATTCGGCACGACAACATCTGGCGCAATGAGCGGATGACGTGCTTTACGCAAGCGAATATATCCACGGTCATTCATGAGCGGTTTGCTTGCTTTGATTTTCCGGGCATATTTCGCTTTTGTAAAAATAAAATCAAGCTCTGCTAGAACTTCAACATTGATGAGAAGAGTATCTGCATGTTCTGCCACTTTTTCGGTCAGTTCAATTAAAATTCGTTCAATTTCTTGCTTTTCTTTCACGCGCGCTTCCTGCAGCTGATTGTTTAAATCAACAACCGCCTGCGGCTCGATAAATAATGTTGCACCTGATGAAGATTGATCATGCACAATACCGCCGTAAGCGCTGCGGTATTCTTGTTTTACTGGAATCACATAGCGTTCATTGCGAATCGTAATAATGGCATCAGATAACATCTTTTGTGCCGATGAAGAGCGAATCATGCTCTCAAGCTTTTCGCGAATTCTTCCTTCTGTACTCCGCAGCTGCTGGCGAATCGAACGCAGGCGGTCACTGGCATGATCTAATACTTCTCCATAATCATCAATGCAATTTTTTATCGCCTGCTCCACTTCCGGTAAAGCCACCATTTGTTCAACATATTGCGATAAATGCGGAAGCTCCACATTTTCATCGCTTAATGACTCAATAAACTTTTTCATTTGTCTGCTTGCATAAATCGTGCTCGCAACGTCAAGCAGTTCATGAGGACTTAGCGTTCCACCGATTTTCGCTCTTTTGACGCTTGCGCGAATGTCAAAAATCCCGCCAAGCGGAACATTGCCCCGTAACCGCAAAATCGTAACAGCCTCATCCGTCTGCTCCTGCCATTTTACCACTTCAGCAAAATCGGCTGACGGAACGAGCTTTTCAGTTTTTTCTCTTCCCAATGATGAAGCTGCATGTTCCATTAACTGTTCTTTTACTTTGTCAAACTCTAACACTTTTAAAATTCGTTGTTGCACCAATGAAAACCTCCATGTTTGTAGTATTAACAATGATGGCGTTTAAGAAAATTTCGCAGTTCGTCCAATTCTAAAGCGTTCAACACCGTTTCTTTACGAATCCAGCCTTTGCGGGCGATGCCGACGCCTATTTTCATATCTTCGAGCATATCGAGATTATGCGCATCTGTATTAATAACAATTTTCACTCCGGCGTCTTGTGCCTTTTTTAAATGTTCATATGCCAAATCAAGACGGTTTGGATTCGCATTCAGCTCAAGCGCGGTATTCGTTTCTTTTGCTAATTCAATGAGCATATCGATATCGACATCGTAACCATCGCGACGGCCGATGAGACGTCCCGTTGGATGAGCGATAATATCGACATGATGATTTATTAGCGCTGCTTTTAAACGCTGCATAATGACTTCTCGAGGCTGGGAAAATCCTGAATGAATCGAGGCGATAACGATATCCAACTCCTCTAATACTTCATCATCATAGTCTAGCGTCCCATCCGGTAAAATGTCCATTTCGACACCTGCTAAAATGGTAAAATTATCATATTTCTCATTGAGACGCTGAATTTCTTCCCTCTGTTTCTTTAGCCGTTCTACCGTTAAGCCATTCGCCACTTTTAAAAACTGCGAGTGATCGGTTATCGCCATATATTTATATCCTTTTTTGCGGCAAGCTTCCGCCATTTCCTCAATCGAAAAAGCGCCGTCACTCCATGCAGAATGCATATGCAAATCCCCTTTAATATCACTAAGCTCAATAAGAGGATAGTCTGATTGATAGCGTTCTACTTCGCTTCCGTCTTCGCGAAGTTCTGGCGGAATATACGGAAGATGAAAATGTGCAAAAAACTGCGCCTCATTTTCGAACGTAATGATTTCTCCTGTTTCAACGTTTTCAACACCGTATTCACTAATTTTCTCTCCTCGTTCCTTCGCAATTTGCCGCATCCGCACATTATGTTCCTTTGAGCCTGTAAAGTGGTGTAATGTCGTAGCAAATTGCTCAGGTGTTACTAAACGAAAATCAACGGAGACTTCATATTCATAGCTAAGCTGCAATGACACCTTTGTTTCGCCATTCGCGATGATTTCCGATACGCGTTCTAACGTTAATAGCTGTTTGCGCACTTTTTGTGGCTCATTCGTCGCGATAATAAAGTCTAAATCTTTAATCGTTTCCCGCATACGACGCAGGCTGCCAGCGCGGGAAAAACGAATGATTCCTTCGATTTCTGCAAGCTGCCTCTCAATTCCCTCGGCAATCGGCAGCATCACAGCAAGCGGCAGCCGCTCCGGGCGGGAGCCAATTTCCTCAATAGCCGCTAAAATTTTCTCTTCCGTCTTTTTCCCAAATCCGGACAAAGCCTGTACTTTATTTTCTAGACATGCAGCTTTTAAGGATTCAATATCAACGATTCCGAGCTCTTTATATAGTTTGGCAATTTTCTTCCCGCCGAGTCCCGGAATCTTTAACAATGGAAACAGTCCAGCTGGAATTTCTTTTTGCAATTCCTCTAAAACAGTTGACTGCCCTGTTTTTATAAACTCCACAATAACCGCTGACGTTCCTTTTCCGATTCCCGGCAGCGCTGTCAAATCATCTATATCTGTCAAACTGCGTTCGTCATTTTCAAGAGTAGCTGCAGCTTTGCGAAACGCAGCAATTTTAAACGGATTTTCTCCTTTGATTTCCATATATAAAGCAATCGTTTCTAACAGCTTAATGACATCTTTTTTATTTTTCACCATCCGCTTTTAAACACCTACCTATACGATTCACTATGAAAAATGATACAAGTTTTGATAAAAAAGTACAAAAAAGAGGCCTGTCTCAAAGCAAGGGGTCAGACTCCACAATCCATCATATATAGTATATAACATTGGATAAATACGCTATATATCATGATTTGTGCACGAGGTCAGACCCTTATGCGACAGCCTCTTTTACGCCATATATTTAATCCACATGTTTTCAAGCATATGCGATAAAAATGGGGTATGTTTAACAATAATACTGGCCATAAACGAATCTTGGAGCTGTGTTTGTAAACTTTCAATCGGAATAAGCGCTCCTATGTAAAGAACAATAAAGACGATTAAGTAAATCTCGATAAAACCGAGCGCTCCACCCGCCCATCGGTTCACGCTGCGCAAAAGCGGCAGCTGAGCCACAAAATCAAGCATCGAACCAATTATTTGCATCAAAATTTTCGTCGCAAAGAACAAAATCGCAAAAGCAACCGCACGATAATATGCTTCGTCAAGGTTAGCACCTTCAATAATCATCTTCATTGTTTCTTGATCGCCGAAAGAAGGATAAGGGACCCATAGTCTTAATCTTGGTGCGAGGTTTTCATAATTCATATAAGCAACAATAAACGCGACAATAAAACCTGTCATATGAATAAACTGTAAAATAAAGCCACGTTTTAATCCAATCATAAATCCTGTTAAAAGGATGAAAAGCAAAATTAAGTCAATCATTGAGTCGTTCATCCTTTTCTTTTTTTATATCATGTAATAGTCGATTATAATCTTCTTTTAATTTCAAATAATCGTGAACAATATTAACAGCGGTTAACACAGCTAGTTTATTAATATCGAGATGGGGATTTTTCGCGCTAATTTCCCGCATCTTATCGTCAACAATCGACGCAACTAAACGGATATGGCTGGAGCTTTCCGTACCAACAATGGTATATTGCTGCCCATATATCTCAACGTTTATCCGTACTTTTTGCTGCTCTGACAAATTGCTTCCCCCATTCATAAAAGTCCTAATGTTTATGATAACACGAATCATGATAGTATGGAAAGATATGAGATAAATCGTTATGATAAGATATATATATTTATATAGGGGTTGAACATTTTGTCGAATACAGTTATCAAAGCGACCGAATTCGTCATGAAAGAAATGGAACGATATTATTATGCTTTCTTACTTGATAAAATTCCAAACGGTGCCTTGTTTACCGCCAAACTTCCTGATTGCACGATTACTGCCTACAAATCCGGAAAAGTATTATTTCAAGGAAAAGCAGCCGAGCAGGAAGCCGCACGATGGCAAGAAAAAGAAAGCGCGGAACCATCATTAGCAAAAAGTCATTCTACGAATCTTCCTGCCAATTTTTCATCCTTATCTATTATCGGCTCGGATGAAGTCGGAACAGGAGATTATTTCGGTCCAATTACGGTTGTTGCCACATACGTTAGTAAGGAAAAAATTCCTGTGCTGCAACAACTTGGTGTAAAAGACTCGAAAACGCTCACCGATGAGAAAATTAGTCTAATTGCCAAACAGCTTATTAAAGAAATCCCATACAGCTTGTTCACATTGCATAATGAAAAATATAATCAGCTGCAAGCAAGCGGAATGTCACAAGGAAAAATGAAGGCGCTCTTGCACAATCAAGCAATTATTCAACTTCTGGACAAAATTGCCCCTGCCCGCCCTGATGCCATTTTAATCGACCAGTTTGTTGAATCATCTACTTATTATAATTATTTAAAAGGAAAAAAGACGATTGTAAAGGAATCTGTCTATTTCAGTACAAAGGCAGAAGGACTGCATCTTGCTGTTGCCGCTGCCTCCATTATTGCCCGCTATGCGTTTTTAAAAGCAATGGATTCCTTAAGTCACCAAGCGGGGATAGAGCTTCCAAAAGGAGCTGGCACACAAGTGGATATCGCAGCTGCAAAGTTAATCAAAACAAAAGGGCTTTCCGCGTTAAACAAATATGCAAAGCTCCATTTTGCCAATACAGAAAAGGCGAAAAAATTAGCGAACATGTAGAAAGGTGTGGTTCATGGAACCACACCTTTCTTTGTATTAGCTTCTTAACGTTGCCGCAAATTTTTCTTCCACTTCTTTTATTACTTGTTCATGAACTTTTGTTACTTCCTCGTCTGTCAATGTCCGCTCTGGATCGAAATAACGAAGTGAGAACGCGATTGATTTTTTACCTTCTGGCAAGCGGTCGCCTTGGTACACGTCGAAAATCGTTACTTCTTTTAACAGTTCTCCGCCCGCTTCGACAATTGCTTTTTGAATATCGCCTGCGATGACATCTTTATCAACAACTAAAGCGATATCGCGCGTCATCGATGGGAAGCGCGGAATCGTTGAATAACGAATTTCTTCAACTTCGGCGTGAAGTAAGTCGGTTAATGCCAGCTCAAATACATACGTTTCTTTTAAATCATTTTCTTTTTGCACGCTTGGATGCAACTGTCCGACAAAACCAATGACGTTCCCGTCAAGCAAAATATCCGCTGTCCGACCAGGATGCATACCGTCGCGTTTTGCTTGTTTGTATTCAATGCGATTTTCTAAGCCAAGCAAGTTGAATAATCCATCCAAAATTCCTTTGACGACATAGAAATCAACCGCTTTTTTCTCGCCTTGCCATAAATGCGCGTGCCATACGCCCGTGACTGCTCCGGCCAAACGTTCTTTTTCTTCTGGAAGTTCATGCGCCTCTTTTGCTAAATACACTGCTCCTGTTTCATACACTGCGACATTTTCGATTTGACGCGCACGATTATAGCTTACGACCTCAAGCAAATGAGGAATTAAGCTTTGACGAAGCACGCTGCGTTCCTCACTCATCGGCATCGCTAAGCGAATTGGCTCCGCCGTCTCTAACGCGAATTTCGTTGCTTTCTCCTCGCTTGTTAAAGAGTACGTAATCGCTTGGAAAAGTCCTGCATCTTCTAAATAACGGCGCACTTTCCGGCGTTTTGCTTGATAAGGTGTTAACTTACCAGGCTGTGATTCCGCTACCGGCAATGTCGTTGGCAAGTTATCGTAGCCGTATAATCTTGCCACTTCTTCGATAATGTCTTCTGGAATTGAGATGTCACGACGGCGTGATGGAACTGTGATTGTGAACGTTCCATTATCTTCCGTAAACGCAAATTTTAAGTTAGTTAAAATCGTTGCTACTTCTTCTTTTGTAATCGCTGTTCCTAACACCCCGTTGATGCGGTCAAGGGTAATCGTAACAACAATTTCTTCTTGTTTTAACGTATTCACTTCGGTGACACCGCTGACAATTTCACCGCCTGCATACTCGGCCATTAATGCCGCAGCACGGTCTAATGCCTCTTTTGTACGCGCCGGGTCGATACCTTTTTCAAAGCGCGTGCTTGCTTCACTGCGCAAACCATGGTCTTTAGACGCTTTACGAATCGTTGCACTTGTGAAATAAGCCGATTCGATTAATACCGTTGTTGTATCATTTTGTACTTCCGAGTTAGCTCCGCCCATCACACCGGCAAGGGCAACCGGCTCTGTTCCGTTTGTAATAACGAGATGGTCTTCGGTTAGTGTTCTTTCCACATCATCAAGCGTGACGATTTTTTCGCCTGCTTTCGCGCGGCGCACTAAAATTTCTTTTGAACCGAGGCGGTCATAGTCAAAGGCATGAAGCGGCTGGCCGTACTCAAGCAAAATATAGTTCGTAATATCGACAACGTTGTTATGCGGACGAATGCCAGCTGCCATTAAGCGCGTCTGCATCCATAACGGAGACGGACCGATTTTCACGTTTTTCACCACACGCGCTGTATATAATGGATTGTCTTCCGTTGCTTCCACTTTCACGGAAATATAATCGGCAACGTTTTCGCTTGTTTCATGAAGTTCAACGGTTGGCAACTTCACTTCTCGTCCTAAAATCGCTGCTACTTCATAAGCAACACCAATCATGCTTAAGCAATCGGCACGGTTTGGTGTTAAGCCTAACTCTAACACTTCATCGTCTAAGTTTAATAGCTCTAATGCATCTGCCCCGACAGGCGCATCGCTTGGAAAGACAAAAATGCCGTCTGCATATTCTTTTGCGACAAGTTTTGATTCAATGCCAAGCTCTTGCAGCGAACAAATCATACCATGTGATTCTTCGCCGCGAAGCTTTGCTTTCTTAATTTTGAAGTTACCAGGCAATACCGCGCCAACTTTCGCAACGGCTACCTTTTGTCCTTTCGCCACGTTCGGTGCACCACAAATGATTTGTACCGGCTCTCCTTCGCCAATATCAACTAAACATTTGCTTAATTTATCGGCATTCGGATGCTGCTCGCGCTCAAGCACATGCCCCACGACAACACCTTTTACACCTTTGTTTAACACTTCGACCGTTTCGACTTCGATGCCGCTTTTTGTAATTTTCTCGGCTAATTCTTTTGCTGTAATTCCCGTTAAATCAACGTATTCTTGCAGCCATTTATACGATACTAACATTCCATTACCCTCCCTTTACGCGCGATTGAATTGTTGTAAGAAACGAAGGTCGTTTTGATAGAAATGACGGATATCATCAATGCCGTATTTCAACATCGCAATTCGTTCAGGTCCCATACCGAAGGCAAAACCTGTATATTTTTTCGAATCAAAGCCCGCCATTTCAAGAACATTCGGATGAACCATACCTGCACCTAAAATTTCAATCCAACCTGTTCCTTTACATACGTTACAGCCATGACCTCCGCAGTTAAAACATGATACATCCACTTCTACAGACGGTTCTGTGAATGGGAAGAAGCTAGGACGGAAACGAATTTCTCGGTCTTCGCCGAACATTTTTTTCGCAAACGCTTGAAGCGTTCCTTTCAGGTCGCTCATGCGAATGTTTTCATCGACAACAAGCCCTTCAATTTGTGTAAATTGATGAGAGTGTGTCGCATCGTCATTATCACGGCGATATACTTTTCCTGGACAGATGATTTTCACCGGACCACGGCCTTGATGTTTTTCCATTGTGCGCGCTTGCACTGGTGACGTATGCGTACGAAGCAAAATTTCTTCGGTGATGTAGAAAGAATCTTGCATATCGCGTGCTGGATGACCTTTTGGTAAGTTTAATGCTTCAAAGTTGTAGTAGTCTTTTTCGACTTCTGGACCTTCGGCAATCGTATAGCCCATGCCAATAAATAAGTCTTCGATTTCTTCAATGACTCTTGTTAATGGATGATGATTGCCAAGTCGAACTGGACGTCCCGGAAGCGTTACATCAATCGCCTCGGAAGCTAATTTTTTCTCGATTTCTTCTTGTTCAAGTTTCGCTTGTTTTTCCTCTAGCGCAGACTGAATGGCTGCACGCACCTCGTTGGCAAGCGCTCCCATGATTGGTCGTTCTTCCGGCGATAAAGCGCCCATGCCACGAAGCACTTCCGTAATCGGACCTTTTTTGCCAAGATAAGCGACACGAACATCATTAAGCGCTTTTAAATCGCTTGCTTGAGCAATTTTCTCAAGCGCTTCTTGTTGAAGTTGTTGTAATCGTTCTTTCATGTGCTACTCCTCCTTTTTCCAAATAAAAAACTCGCCCCTCAAACAAGGGACGAGTGAAATCGCGGTACCACCCTTATTAACAGCGCCGCTATCTTAATGCTGCTTTTCCAGTTGTGAGCTTTATCCGCTTACAGGCAATCGAAAAGAAACAAAGCTTGCAAAGCAGCCAAAATTGAAACAGCGCTGTTCACTTCATTGCGATAACGGCGTAAACCGGAACACCTTTACATTCTACTCCTGTAGAATGGTCCAAGTGTCAACTCCAGAGGTGAATTCACTTGCTTCTACCATAAAAACGCTCCCAGTCTACGGCGTTTTCTCCCTGGATGGCGAGCGGCAAGCTACTCTTCTCTATCATCGTTGTTTTCCTTATTTAACTATTTTTATATTATAGGCAAACAAAGGACGGGTTGCAACCTCTATCCGTGCAAATAATAAAGCAAAATTCCCGCGGCAACGGCAACATTTAATGATTCGGATTTGCCATAAATCGGAATGTATAAATTTTTCGTGGTCAGCTGAAGCAAATCTTTGTTGACACCGCTGCCTTCGTTTCCGACAAGAAGGGCAAACGGTTCTTTTGGCTCCACTTGTTTATAATCCTCTCCGTTTTCTAAAGATGTGCCGTAAATATGGACTTTCTGCTCTTTTAATGTTTGTATCCATTCACGGAGATTTCCACGAATAATCGGAAGGTGGAACAGCGAGCCTTGTGTAGCGCGAATGACTTTTGGATTGTACAAATCTACACATCCTTCCCCAAGAATGACGGCATCTATCCCAGCCGCATCGGCGGTACGAATCATTGTCCCGACATTTCCTGGGTCTTGCACAGCGTCAATAAGCAGCACATTCGCTGTTCCCCAGTCGATTGGTTCATATGTGAATTGTTTGCACACAGCCGCGATTCCTTGCGGTGTTTCCGTATCGCTGATTGCTTTCATAATTTCTTCTGTCACTAACGTAATGGGAATATGATCCACCTTCCAACTTGGTGGAACTTCTTTTTTCTCCTCTAAAATGATTTCCACAATGTGAACACCGCTTTTTACCGCTTCCTCGACTAAATGAAACCCTTCAATGATAAACAAACCGGTTTTTTCCCGTTCTTTTTTGGTTAATAACTTTTTCCACTGTTTGACTTGTGGATTTTTTGTTGATTCAATTCGTTTCAAATCGAATTCTCCTTTGCTTTAAACATTTCTTTATACATAATAAACGAAATGACAGCAAAAAATAAACGTGTAATACATAATAACGAGGTGAAAAAGATGGATTTAAATTTACGTCATGCGATTATGCACAATGTGGCAAACAACACAAAAGAACAATTAGAAGATACGATTGTCGATGCGATTCAACGCGGCGAGGAAAAAATGCTTCCGGGCTTAGGAGTTCTTTTTGAAGCAATTTGGAATAACTCCACTGAGCAGCAAAAAGACATGATGTTAACAACTCTCGAACAAGCAGTAAAACAATAACACTAAAACCTTCGACAACTGATAAGAAAACAAAATAGGGGCTGACTTCACATATAGTGTTTGTTATGTCCTATATATTATCAGCCCCTTTTGTTTGAGAAAACACCATGACAAGAAGATATTTAAAGACAATAGATATTCGTTTATGTATTTTTTATAATGTGCTAAAGAAAACAAACCTGCAAACAATTGAGACAATGATAAAACCAAGTAAAAATATACAATATGATAGGATTCTAAGTAGTTTTCAATCGCTAAATCAGCAACACTTTCCGGATAAAGAAAAGAACAACCTGCCATAAATGATACTTCTACATTCTCGACTATAGCCATTTTGAACCATAAACCGAATTAGAGTGATTGGTTATAAATTTTCGAGCACGAATCATATTTCATTCGATTGTCTTTAAGTCCTTTGACAGAATGGATTGCTTTCGTTTTTTTAAGAGATATAATCTCGTTGAAATGGCTGTATGAAAGCCTAATATGATAGTAATTAACATACTCAATTACAGAGAAGAAAGAAAGAAAGAAATAAATGAACATTCCTATCGCCAATCCGCATAATGGAAGCGGGAAATCTTGAATGAACAAATCATAAATGAATAGAAAAGGTGTAATAAATAATAGAAAGATATTTACTCTCTTTAAAATTTTAAATGTATAAAGATATTTAGCAGGAATGGCAGACGTGTTTCTATCTTTTAGATATTTCCACTTTAAAAACCAATAAAAGCTTCCTTGTAGCAATATAAACTCCAATAGTACAAAAGAATATAGACAAGAATAAAGCGATGACAGTTTAAGAGAAGGATACGCACTGTTAACAACATAGCTCGTAAAAATAAACGATACCCCCCAAATAACTCCCCAAAAAATAAATGAAACAATTTTTTCTCTACTTTTTGTCTTAATTATTAAACATCTCTCCTAAAAAATCATGTTTAACAATCAAACATTCTTAGTAAAACCTGATTATCCCTCTTTCATAGCCACAATTCGAATGCGTTTGTAATCAGCAATCCATGTCCCATCTTTAAATAAGTACGGTCTTAGTCTATCTTTAATTTGTTCGTAAAGTAATAGCTTTTCAGATGGATCAATCCCTACAAAAAAGTCACCGGAAAAACTGTCTAACCAGTGGTTTAACCCTTGTTCTTGATCAACTAATGGAGTGGGGCGGTCAAAATGGCTTGCATAAAGAACACGAAATCCGTATTTTTCAAGTAAACTGCTATACTCCCCTATACTTGGAAAATACCAAGGATTCCTTTCCACTGCATTCATTCCGTAGTTTTGTAATAAAACTGCTTCAACTGCCTTAACAATCATTTCTACATTTCCTTTTCCGCCAAACTCAGCAACAAATCTTCCTTTGGGACGTAAAGCAAGTGCTACAGACTCAACCACTTTTTCCGCATTCTTCATCCAATGCAGAGCGGCGTTTGAAAAAACGGCATCATACTTTTCATTTGTTCTAAATGACTCTCCATTTTCGACGACAAATTGAATGTTTTCATATTTTTCGCGAGCCTTTTCAATCATTTCAGGCGATAAATCCATTCCTACAACCGTAGCACCCGACTTTGCAATTTCATAAGTGAGATCTCCTGTACCACAGCCTAAATCAAGAATTTTCTCTCCCTTTTTTGGATGGAGTAGCTCGATAAGTCCTTTTCCTAAACCGGATACGAAAGATAATTTTTCGTCATATAAATCCGGATTCCATACATTAAAAGAAACCATATTTTCCTCTCCCCTTTAATAAAATATCGCAAATATTTAACATATTGTATCAATAATAACAAAAATTAATAATACAACATAAAAAAGCCGACATTTATTTGCCAGCTTTTTTATTATTAATTAAACCAAGTCCTGTTCGCTTTTTCCGCGTCTGAACGCTTAGTAGCTTCAACAAGAAGCTTCATTGTGTTTTTATTTTTAGAATCTCTATATTAGCTTTTATTATTGAACTAATCCCGCTTGATCAATCGGCCATATACGAAATACAGCCTTCCCGACAATATCTTTCATCGGCAGCAGTCCAAAATGCCGGCTATCTTTACTCATTAGGCGGTTGTCGCCTAACACAAAGACATAACCTTCCGGAATTACTTTTTTACCGGCAATCTCGTTCAAAGTAAAATCCCCTGTAAGAAGAGTGCCCTCCACTTTTTTGTCTTTCAGCTCTTTTAGATACGGTTCGTTATAAGCTTTGCCGTTAATGTATAATGTATCGTCTTTCATTTCAATCGTATCTCCCGGTAATCCTATGATTCTTTTAATATATTTTTCTGAAGAGTCAGGGGCATTGAATACAACGATGTCGAATCGATGATAGCCATCGAATTTATTGAGCTTGCTGACGATTAGCCGATTGTCATTTTGCAGATTAGGAAGCATCGATTCTCCTTTTACCACATAAGGAGCAAAAAATAAATTTCTCACCACTAATGCTATAAAGATTGCAAAAACGATTGATTTTCCCCATGATAAAATCTCTTTTTACATTTTAGACACGTATCTTTCATCCCTTCTATAAATAAGTTTTCCCCATGACTTTCATTTTAAATAATTATTTTACATAAATAAACTTTTTTGCATATAATTACAAAAAAACCGGCACTCATCTGCCGGCTTTTTTGTTAATCAAACGTAATCTCTTTCACTTTTTCCGCATCTAGACGTTTAATCACTTCAACAAGAAGTTTCACTGTGTTTTCGTAGTCGTCACGGTGAAGCATGGCCGCATGTGAATGAATGTAGCGCGTTGGAATGGTGATTGTTAACGCAGGTACCCCGCTTGCGGTCATATGAATCGCTCCGGCGTCTGTGCCACCGCCTGGCATTGCGTCAAAGTGATAAGGAATGTTTAATTCTTCCGCTACGTCAATGACAAATTCACGCAGGCCTTTATGAGACACAAGCGTTGCATCGTATAAGACGATATGTGGTCCAGCACCAAGCTTGCCCATGGCATCTTTTTCGGAAACGCCTGGCGTATCTCCGGCAACGCCCACATCCACCGCAAACGCAATATCTGGCTGGATGAAATTTGCCGATGTTTTCGCGCCGCGCAAGCCGACTTCTTCTTGAACTGTACCGACACCGTACACAACGTTTGGATGTTCGACATCTTTTAATTGCTTTAACACGTCAATCGCAATCGCACAGCCAATGCGGTTATCCCATGCTTTCGCAAGCAACATTTTTTCATTATTCATTACCGTAAATTCAAAGTATGGAACGATGGAATCTCCTGGACGAACTCCCCATTCCATTGCTTCTTCACGGCTTGATGCACCAATATCAATAAACATATCTTTAATTTCAACCGGCTTTTTGCGCGCTTCTGGCGGTAAAATATGCGGTGGCTTGGAACCAATGACACCTGTGATGTCGCCTTTCTTTGTCATAATTGTCACGCGCTGAGCAAGCATGACTTGCCCCCACCAGCCGCCAAGTGGTTGGAAGCGGATAAATCCTTTTTCATCAATTTGCGTCACCATAAAACCGACTTCATCTAAATGGCCGGCAACCATAATTTTCGGACCATCTGCTTTTCCAGTCTTTTTCGCAACTAAACTGCCAAGACCATCTGTCGTGACTTCATCAGCATAAGGTGTTATGTATTTTTTCATTACCTCACGTGCTTCTCTTTCGTTGCCTGGCACGCCTTTGGCGTCGGTTAACTCTTTTAGCATCGTTAACGTTTCATCTAATTTTGTCATGTTCGAACCCCTTTCTTACGTACTCCACACCCATTATACAGAAAACACTCATAAAATACAAAATTTGTTAATAATTCTGATTTTGACGCTCATGGTTCACTTCATTTTTTTTGATATACGCTTGTTCGATTTGTTCATTCGTGAAGCCTAAATGTTCCCCGAGCTGCAAATAATTCGTGAATAAATGCTTATACGCTTCCAGTGACTTTGTTTGTTGAAACTCGTTTACCGCTTGAAAGACACGTAAAAATTGCTCCACAAGTGAATAGTTTTCCGTTTCTTTCTTCATTTTATCCACATCGTCACCAAAATTTAATTCAATTCCTAAAGATAGAATAAAATGCAAGCCATCCACATATTCTTCCAGCACTTTTTCAAGCGGCGCAGGAGGTTTTAAGCTCCAAAACTTAAAGCAGCGCGTTTCGTTGGCAAGTTCTCCAATTTCAACAAAAAGTGCCAGCATCTTTTTCTCGACTAAGTTTTCATCTTGTAAACCGTGTTGTGTTTCAATGCGTTCATCAAGCATTTTCTGCATGGAATAAAGTCTCTGTAAATCCACGTTGATCTCCCCCATTACTGATAAAATATTAGGTAAACGACAATGTCAAACAATGCAAGAAATGGCAATCCATAACGGAATAAGCGATGCTTTGTTTTATGGCGAAACAGTTGCATTCCTAACATCGCACCGATAGCACCACCAAGCAGCGCAACGAGCCAAATCGTGCTTTCAGCGATGCGCCATTTTCCTTTTTTCGCTTTTTGCTTGTCGACTGCCATCACAAAAAATCCTAACATATTAACGATTATAACGTATAGTTCAAACATGATTTCCTCCATATAATAAATGACCATTCCCTCAAAAGAGAATGGTCATCATTTTAACATTACTTGCTTAGTTGTTCTTTTGCAATGTTTGCAAGTTGCTCGAATGCTGCTGCATCGTTTACTGCTAAATCAGCAAGCATTTTGCGGTTTACTTCAACACCAGCTAATTTTAAGCCGTGCATTAAGCGGCTGTAAGAAAGACCGTTCATACGAGCTGCCGCGTTGATACGAGTAATCCAAAGCTTACGGAAGTCGCGTTTTTTCTGACGACGGTCACGGTAAGCATACATTAAAGATTTCATTACTTGTTGGTTTGCAACTTTATATAAACGATGCTTAGAACCGAAATAACCTTTTGCTAATTTAAGAACTTTTTTACGACGTCTGCGTGTTACTGTTCCGCCTTTTACACGTGGCATGTGAGTTCCCTCCTAAAATCTAGTTTTCCGAATTATTTCAAGTTGTCTAATAATTGACGAATGCGTTTGAAGTCACCTGAAGATACAAGTGTCGCTTTACGAAGTTTACGTTTTTGTTTTTGAGTTTTGTTCGCGAATAAGTGGCTAGTGAAAGCGTGTGAACGTTTTAATTTACCAGTACCAGTCTTTTTGAAACGCTTTGCAGAGCCTTTGTGAGTTTTCATTTTTGGCATAGGGTGTTCCTCCTTGTTACGTTATTTCTCATTTTTCGGTGCTAGAACTAAGAACATGCTGCGTCCGTCCATTTTCGGCGCAGATTCAACCGTACTAATATCGGCACATGCTTCTGAGAAGCGATCTAATACGCGCTGACCGATTTCTTTATGCGTAATAGCGCGCCCTTTAAAGCGGATTGTCGCTTTAACTTTATCACCTTTTTCAAGGAATTTACGCGCATTGCGGAGCTTCGTGTTAAAGTCATGCTCCTCAATTGTCGGGCTTAAACGCACTTCTTTGACGTTAATCACTTTTTGTTTTTTGCGGGCTTCTTTTTCTTTCTTTTGTTGCTCGAAACGGAATTTGCCGTAATCCATAATGCGGCATACAGGCGGTTTGGCATTCGGAGCAACCATCACTAAATCAAGATTCAGTCTCGCCGCAATTTCTAACGCTTCTTGCTTCGTCTTAATGCCAAGCTGCTCACCGTTCGGGTCAATCAAACGAACTTCACGGGCACGGATGTTTTCATTAATAATAAAATCTTTGCTAATAACTAGCCACCTCCAAGGTTTTTTCACGAAACGCTTGTTTGTCGGTCTGCACCCTTGCGTTACAGGTTTTGGAATAAAAAAAGTGTGAGTGCATACGACACCCACACTTATTACGATCCTGATTATACGCAATTCAATCGTAAAAAACCTGTCAACAGCAAGTGAAGCGTCAAACAGGTGAGAAGCGGGGTGCTTCTGCTTATACAACAAACAAGTATTTCTTTCACCTTAGATAATATATCATTGTCAAAATAACATGTCAAGGCTAATTTTGGATATTCAAAACACAACGTTTATTATTATAATAAATATTTTACATTATGGCAACAAAAATTTTTTATTTAGATAAAAAATCGTTGAAAGAAAGTGTCGACCTCACAATGACAATCGATTGTACATCATGATTTGTTTAGTGCATGATATACTGTGATTTTTGCGTGAGGTCAGACACTTGCTATCGCTTAACGATGTATTTCTGCTTTCAACGCAGCGATAAAATCGTTCAATGCGACAGTTTCGCTCTTCTGTTCTCCGTATTTACGCACATTGACAGAGTTGTCCTTCACTTCGTTATCGCCAACAACAAGCATGTAAGGAATTTTTTGCATTTGCGCTTCGCGGATTTTGTAGCCGATTTTCTCGTCGCGCTCGTCCACTTCCACACGGAATCCTTCGGCCTGCAGCTGCTCTTTCACCACGTAAGCGTAATCAGCATGAACCGCCGGCGAAACTGGAATGACTTGCACTTGAACAGGAGCAAGCCAAGTTGGGAACGCGCCTTTATACTCTTCAATTAAGAAAGCAACGAAGCGTTCCATTGTCGAAACGACACCGCGGTGAATCACAACTGGGCGATGCGGTTTGCCGTCCTCGCCAATGTATGTTAAATCAAAGCGTTCTGGCAATAAGAAGTCAAGCTGAACCGTTGATAATGTTTCGTCTTTTCCAAGCGCTGTGCGCACTTGCACGTCTAATTTTGGACCGTAGAACGCTGCTTCGCCTTCTGCTTCATAATATTCAAGACCTAATTCGTCCATCGCTTCCTTCAGCATGCTTTGCGCCTTTTCCCACATCGCATCATCATCATAATATTTTTCTTTATCGTGCGGGTCGCGATAAGAAAGGCGGAACGAGTAATCGTTTAATCCAAAATCTTTGTAAACTTCCATGATTAAGTTCACGACGCGTTTAAACTCGTCTTTAATTTGATCCGGGCGGACGAAAATATGCGCATCATTGAGTGTCATACCGCGCACGCGCTGAAGCCCAGTAAGCGCTCCTGACATTTCATAACGGTGCATTGTTCCGAGTTCAGCAATGCGAATTGGCAGTTCACGGTAGCTATGAATTTTATGTTTATAAATCATCATATGATGCGGACAGTTCATCGGACGCAGCACAAGCTGTTCATTGTCCATCTCCATCGGCGGGAACATTCCGTCTTTATAATGATCCCAGTGGCCGGAAGTTTTATATAGCTCCACACTTCCGAGAACTGGAGTATATACATGTTGATATCCTAGAGCAAGCTCTTTATCAACAATGTATCTTTCAATAGTGCGGCGGATTGTTGCCCCTTTTGGTAGCCAAAGCGGTAAGCCTTGTCCTACTTTTTGGGAAGTTGTGAACAACTCCAACTCTTTTCCTAATTTGCGATGATCTCGCTCTTTTGCTTCCTGCAACAAGCGAAGATGCTCTTCTAAATCTTCTTTTTTGAAAAACGCTGTACCGTAAATGCGCTGCAACATTTTGTTTTTGCTGTCGCCGCGCCAATAAGCTCCCGCAATATTTAACAGTTTAAACTCTTTAATTTTTCCTGTTGACGGTACATGCACACCGCGGCAAAGATCGAAAAATTCGCCTTGTTCATAAATAGAGATTACTTCCCCCTCTGGAATATCGTTAATTAACTCCAATTTTAAGTGATCCCCGATTTCCTCGTAACGGCGAATCGCTTCCTTGCGGCTTACTTCTTTGCGGACAATTTCTAAATTTTCTTTGACGATTTTCTGCATTTCTTTTTCAATCTTTGGAAGGTCTTCTGGTGTTAACGATTCTTCCATATCAATGTCATAGTAGAATCCATTTTCAATAACAGGACCAACGCCGAGCTTTACATTTTTGTAAAGCCGTTTAATCGCTTGTGCCATAAGATGCGCTGTACTGTGCCGCAAAATTTCCAACGCTTCCGGCATGTCTTGCGTAATGATGGAGATAGCCCCGTCCTCATAAATTGGTGTGCGCAAATCAATGAATTTATCGTTTAATTTTCCGGCAATAGCCTTTTTCTTTAAACCAGGGCTGATCGATGCAGCAATGTCCTCCGTTGTGATTCCCTTAGGAAACTCCTTTACTGCACCATCAGGGAATGTAATTTTTACTGCCTCTGACATTTCTTTTCACTCCTTTTTGATCTAAAATAAAAAAACTCGTCCCTAAACAAGGGACGAGTTGGTTTCGTGGTTCCACCCTTTTTCCCATCGCTCATAGGAAAAGACACTTCTCCCCTTGAAACGATGGCTCAAATAATATAACGGTGCTGACCGTCAGCAATTACTTAATGGAAACGTCCCATTGTTCACTGCTGAAGTTTAGAGGTGGTAAGTGCATTTTTCGTGTTAGGAAGGTTGCAGCCTAAGCCTTCCCTCTCTGGAAACCGTAAAAATACACCCATGTCCTCATCATAACTTTTTTCGTTATTTCATTTTTTCGGAAACTTATGTACGTAATTATAGAGTGATTAACGCCGAAAATCAAGTACTGCTATCGAATCTTTTTGCAATAAGCTTGTTTACTCTGGAGAAAAAAATCAATATCACAAAGCTTTAATCGTTCTTGAAAAATATTTTGAATCGTTTGAACCATTCCATCGTCTGAGTTCCCAGTATATAAATAAATGGTTTTCGGTGCAATAGATACAAGCGGAGCTAACACCGATGAGTCAATATACATCGGTTGATTAACAATTAGCGTGCGATCAATCAACTTTCTTAACTCTTTTGCAGAAATTTCACAAAAATACTCATCGTAAAAAGTAAATGTGGACTCTTTATGCAATAAATGAATGGTGCTCAATTTTGGTGGCCTGGATACTAAACAGTCACGCAATGTTTGAATAAAACTTTGATATTCCTGTTCCAGCTTGTATTCATCAATTGCCAGTTCAACGTAATGCAGCAATCGTTCTTTATATTTCTTTAGTCGAAAATATACAAATGATTCAAACGAAAAAGAAATATGCTCGCTTAAAAATTCCGTCAGGGCCTGTTTAATGAAAGTTTCTCTCGATTCAACCTGCTGCTTTCCATTTCGATAATCATACCGCTCTCCATCAATAAATGAATGAGCCAACTGTAAAATTTGTTGCTGTTCTTCGACATTCTTATAGTGAAAATCATTAGAAATGATTGATAAAAGCAAACGGTCTTCAATAAAGCGAATCATAAACTTTGTCATTGCTGGAATGACAATAGTTTGAATCATTTCGACTGCTTTTTTATCTATATGAATTGTAATTCGCTTGTCCCCATCATATGCAAAGCAAAGGGATTGTTCGTTTTTATATACTTTTAAAACTGCAAATAGTTTTGCTGCATCGGTTGTTTGTTCGAAATAAATTTCAATCAAGGTTGTCCCCCCTTTATTGTGAATACTTGTTCTTATATATATGGGAGGACACGGATTTTTAGAATAAAAAAGCCGCCTTATGGGTAACGATGAAGCGGCTTTAGATTTCAGTCCGGCGATTTCTTCCTTTAATTTCAACCGGTTGGGCTAAATATTGGATTCGTTCCATAATTCGTGCAGCTTTTACTTGCTCTTCTTCTCCGCGCTGTGAGTAAGTAAAATGATGCGCAAGTCGCTGAAAGTCGAAGTTAGACGTAAAAAACGTTGGTAAGTTTTCCAGCATACGATATTGAAGAATCGGTCCGAGAATATCGTCACGTAGCCAGCTCGACATCGATTCAGCACCGATATCATCCAACATTAAAACCGGCACTTTTTTTACATAATCAAGTTTTTCGTTAATCGTTTGATCTTGGAGAGAGCTTTTTAGCTCCCTGAAGAACTCTGGGACATATACAAGAAGCGATGGCACATTTTTCTTCGCAAGTGCATTCGCAATGGCTCCAAGAATATACGTCTTCCCTACACCGAATGATCCGTACAAATATAGACCTTTCATTTTTTTCTTTGGCTCATATTCCGAAACAAATTTTTCTGCCAATTCAATCGCTTTCACTCGTGATTCATTGGTTTTTCCATTTTCGACTAACTCAATATCAGAAAATGACGCATTTAAAATTTCCCGTGGCACAAAAATACTTTGAATCAAAGACTCTTGTTTTTTTCGCTCATCATGTTTTACTTTCGATGGACATCGCTCATATTGAATATCGATCATCGTTCCTTGAATGACAAGATGAGGATGATACCCTTTTAAAATGTTTTTGCATTGGTCAAGGCTTGGACATTGCTTACAGTTTTTGCTTTGTCCAATAAACTCATATAATCTCATTAAACTGCGGTCTACCATTTCTTCCGTAATAGAGTGTGGATGTTGCTGCAAAAATGAGCGAACTTCCGGATGAGACAGCACTTCTTTTTTTAGTTGTTCGTACCGTTTTTTAAAGTCCTCACGATTGATTAGCTTGCTCAATGTTTCATTGATTGGTTGCATCGTTCTCACATCCTAACTGACATTGGCTTACTCCTTGTGATCATCACGATATTTTTTTAACTTTTCTTCTAATTCTCGTCGTTTTGCCTCTAAATCATGCACTTCTTCCTTGCTTTCGCTTTCTTTTTGACTGTAGTCCATATTGAGCCAATCTGGCAACAGTTCTTTCCGAATAACTTTTTTGCGCCCCTTTTGTGCTTTTTCTTTTTCGCTCGCCCATTTTTGATATTCCCTTGCTTCGCGTTTGGCTAATTCCATCGCTTCTTTCACCGTGCGAATCTTTTTTCGCGCCCAATGGCTTGCAATTTTCTCCACATATGCCTTAGAAAGCTTCATATCAGTACGCAGCATGACATAGTAAATCAGCACGTTCACAACCCCAGGCAGCAGCTTTTGATGAAACATCACATCTTCAATAATTTGCAAATCGCTTAACGATGGCTCTGCACCGCCTGAAATATCCATGAGCAGCTGGCGCGGTGAAATCGTTTCTAGCTGTTTGATTAACTGTTCTTCTTTTGTTTTCGGTTCAATATCTGTCATTGTTCGATATGGCAGCGGCTGGACACGCGTGCTTAAGTGTGGCAATGATTCTCCATGTTCAAACTGATACCACTCACGCGCTGCCTTTCTTAAAGCATCTATATCAATATGTTCATAAGGGTCAATAACGCTAATGACAAGTTTTTGCATCTCAAGCGGTCCAATTCCATATAAAAAAGCGAGCTTTTTAATTGCATCTTTTACTTTTGCATTGATCGCCCGCTTCGGAACCATATTGGCAGAAAGACCAGCGAAAAACAAATCAAAATCGAATACATCATCTGTAATGGCATATTCGGTTTTTTCATTACGTCCGACATATTCATAACCGCCCGCTAAAACTAAGTCTTCTTTTGTTTCATCATTGACAGCTGCAACCATTTGCTCAGGATGAACAGAATAAAAAATCTCATTAAAGGAGCGGGTAATGGAAGAAAATTTAGACATATCAATGGTTGAGGTCGAGAAAAATTGCTTGAGCTTGTTAAATTTGCTTTTTCCGACTCGATTATAAAGAAAGATGTTTAATACCCCATCGGTAAAAAACTGTTCTGGGGTTAACGGTGCCTGCAGTTCATAAATAAACATTCGCTCGTCTTGTTCATGATTGACATATGTTTTTAACAAGCCGATTCCTTCGAGTTTCAAGCGTTCCTGGTAAATTTCTTTCAAGCTGCACTGCATGATTGCCATTAAACTATGATGTGTTGTTTCCTCTCCCCAAAGCTGATGCTGTTCTAATTCACTCCATAATGTCATATATAAACTATACGCCCGACAGCCGATTAAAGGCTGATACAATAACGTCAGAACTTTTCGGTCAAAGTCCTGCAAGATACTGTTACTCCGTACAACGTAGCGATCTACAGGAATAAGTTCTTTCCAATGGTGTTCCATAGTATCGACCTTTCAATATATGCTTATAAAAAAAGAGCCTAAGTAGCTCTTTAACGTTGCTCTTTTTTGATTAGCTCTTTTAATTCTTCGATAAAAACGTTCAAGTCTTTAAACTGACGGTACACTGAAGCAAAGCGGACATATGCCACTTCATCTACTTTTGATAAACGTTCCATCACCATCTCGCCGATTGCTTCGCTCTTTACTTCTGCCACCCCTTGATTCCGCAATTCTTTTTCTATTTCTTGCGTAATTTGTTCAAGCTGTTCTAAAGCGACAGGGCGCTTTTCACATGCTTTAATAAGGCCGCGCAAAATTTTATCGCGTCGAAACTCTTCTCTTGTCCCTTCTTTCTTGACAACGATAAGCGGCATCTCTTCCACTTTTTCAAACGTCGTAAAACGAAAATGACATTGTTCGCACTCCCGTCTGCGACGAATAGAGCGCCCCTCGTCAACAGGCCGAGAATCCAACACCCTTGTGCCGTTATATTGACATGATGGACATTTCATATAACCATCTCCGTTTTGTTTTTTACTAACTCCTCTTATGCCTAACTTTATCATAATCGAAACAATCGGCTGTATACAAGAGATTGACAGATAGATAAAGCAGCAGTTTACATGTCTGCGTTGATTCCAGAGCCAATATAAGTAAGATGTTGATCAAGTTTTTTATACATATCTAAAATCACATTGCGGCTAAATCCAAAATCAAATGGCAAAAATTTGGTTTCCGTTGTTACCGAAAAGTCAATCGCCGTTTCAAACGGACGAACAGAAATCACAGTAATGACCATAAATGCCTTCTTTCCTTTAGAAACCGATACACTAAGTTCACCACGTTCCTCTGAAATAGAAAGAAGTTCAAAATGAGGTGATTTCTCGACAATTTCTTTGACTGTCTTTAAGGCGTTGACTGCTGTTGTTTTATAATAGCGGCTTCGCAACTGCTCATCTTGATGGTTTTCTTGCGTTTCGCAATGATCGGCAAGCCAATTTTTCACCTTTTGAAAAATACTCACCTTCCATGCCAGCTCCTTAATAAAGTGAAACTTCATTAGTAGTGGGTTTTTCTTCATCCCCCTCTGATGTTAGTTGAACTTATCGCACTTCTAGCGTCCGTTATCTCCCACCTGTAGAGTTGGGAGTCTTACGGACGGGTAGAACGGGATAAATCGTTCAATGGATTTCCTCATAACATCATCATACACAAAAATGATAAAAAAGAGGTGCAGAATCTACACCTCTTTTTAGTCGAAGTTATTATAAAGCTTTTACTTGTTTTTGATTTAATTCAATTGGTTTCATACCTCGCGTAATGAAAGTTGTTTCGCGAGTTTGTGCACCTAATGCTTCAGCAATATAATCAGCAGCAATATTTGGATCTAAATCACCGCAAGTATAAACGTCGATGCTTGCATAGCCATGTTCAGGGAAGCTATGAATAGTTAAGTGAGATTCAGAAATAATAACTACCCCACTAACCCCCTGCGGAGCGAATTTATGGAAAGCAACTTCACGAATTTCCGCTCCAGATTTTAATGCAGCATCAACAAACGTTTTTTCAATAAAATCAATATCATTCAGCTTATCAAATTCGCATCCCCATAATTCAGAGATAACGTGACGACCCATTGTATCCATTCGAATAATCCCCCTTTAAAATTTTTTAAAAAATAATCATGAATTTCTTTTGCAAAATGGCATGTATAACTACCACGGGGGAAAGTTAGTCCAAAGAGGTCCTAACCCTTTAAGTAGTCACATTACCGTGCGTTTAAGAAGTTCACGAGACATAGTATACTTTGTTTGTATTTTTTTTGCAACACACTTTTTTAATTTTTTTTGCTAATAAGCGGATTTTTTAGTTGGAGTGATTCAACCAAAAAGCTGTCTCAAAAACAAAAGGTCAGACCCAACAACTACAATAAATCCATACACCTTGTTTAGTCACGTATCGGATTTATTGTAAATGATGTGTAAGGCCTGACCCTTATGAGACTACTTCTTAAGCATTCACCTGTAATTTTTCCATCATTTTGCTTGCTACTAAGTTCGTTAAGTCAACAACACGGCATGAATAGCCCCATTCGTTATCATACCATGCCAATACTTTTACTTTGCGGTTTTCCATGACCATTGTAGATAGGCCGTCAACGATGGCAGAATGCGGATTTGTGTTAAAATCAATCGATACAAGCGGTTCTGTTGTAAAATCAAGAATTCCTTTTAATTCTCCGTTTGTGGCATCAATGAATGCTTGGTTTACTTCGTCGATTGTTACATCTTGTTTTAAGTCAACAACTAAATCAACTAATGATACGTTCGGTGTTGGAACGCGGAGAGCCATTCCATGTAATTTTCCTTTTAGATGCGGCAATACAAGCGATAATGCTTTTGCTGCACCTGTTGTTGTCGGAATGATGGATTGGGCACATGAACGGGCACGACGCAAATCTTTATGCGGATTATCGATATTTTTTTGGTCGTTTGTATACGCATGAACCGTTGTCATTAAGCCATTTTCAATACCAAATTTTTCATCAAGTACTTTCACAACCGGAGCAAGGCAGTTTGTTGTACATGAAGCATTCGAAATAATAAAATGATGATCTATATCAAGCATTTCTTCGTTTACGCCCATAACGATTGTAATATCTTCATTTTTACCCGGCGCTGTTAAAATGACGCGTTTTGCTCCAGCCTCTAAGTGAAGACTTGCCTTTTCTTTTGAATTGAATTTTCCCGTTGCCTCGATAACAATGTCAATACCAAGCTCTTTCCAAGGAAGCTCCTTAGGATCACGTGAACTTAACAATTGCACTTTCTTACCGTTTACTAAAAGACCATCTTCTATAGGAATCACGTCACCATCAAATTTGCCGTGGTTAGAATCATATTTTATTAAATGAGCTAACGTTTCAGGCGGATAGCTCGCATTAATCGCAACGATTTCAAAGTTTTCTGCGTCAATCGCGCTACGGAATACCATTCTTCCGATACGTCCAAAACCATTAATCGCTACTTTCACTTTCATTCTTATGTCTCCCCTCAAAATATATGTTATACTAATAACTTGTTATCTTTAGAAATAGTATAACATATTTAACGAGTTTGTGGAGAAAAAATTACATTAAAAAACAAAAAAAGATGTCCTATTTTTAGAGGACATCCCATTGTTTTAAAATATTTAACAATTGCTCCTTTGTTTGTTCAATTGTACCATTGTTATCGATAACCGCATCCGCCTTTGCTGCTTTTTCCTTTAATGGCAATTGCGCCTTTATCCGCGCTTCCGCTTCTTCCTTTGAAAAACAGTTGCGTTCCATTAATCGTTCAAGCTGAATATGGCCATCAACATAAACAACAAGAATTTTATCAACGAGATAGGTTAAGTTGCTCTCGAATAATAATGGAATATCAAGAACAATGTTTTTTTCTCCTTTTTTTACGTATTGTTCTTTTTGCTCAAGCATTTTTTGGCGAACAGCCGGATGAACGATGCTGTTGAGCAATTTTCTTTTTTCCTCATCATTAAAAACAATAGCACCTAGTTTCGCCCGATCAATCGTTTTGTCAGCCTGAAGAATTTCTTCACCGAACTTTTCAACAATTTGCAAATATGCGTCCTCACCTATCTCAACAACCTCACGGGCAATTTGATCTGCGTCTATAACAGGAATGCCCAGCTCAAGTAACATCCTTGCCACCGTGCTTTTTCCGCTGGCAATTCCACCTGTTAAACCGATAATAAGCGCCATCTTGCTCTCCCCCTTTTATTTCGAGAAATCCATTTGGTTTTACTTTTGACAATGGCTACAATAATGGGTGCCCCGTCCACCGACAACCATTTTTTGAAGTGGCTGACCGCATTTTTTACACGGCTCTCCTTTATGCCCGTACACGAATAATTCGAGCTGAAACATCCCAGTTTGTCCTTGGGAGTTTACATATGATCTTACTGTACTGCCGCCTTTTTCCACTGCTTCCTCTAAAGTTGCAATAATTTCCTGGTAAAGTACATGAACTTCCTCTTGCTTCAGAGAATTTGCCGGTCTTTCCGGGTGAATCCCCGAGCGAAACAGAACCTCATCCACATAAATATTTCCGAGCCCAACAACAACCGTCTGATCAAGAAGCACTGTTTTCATTTTACGGTTCGTTTTTTGCAATTTTTCCATTAATAACCCTGCTGTAAATTGTTCAGAGAACGGCTCAGGGCCAAGTTGAGAAAGCGGCAACTCCTTCTCTTCTTCCCCCTTTTTAAATAAATGCATTGTGCCAAATTTGCGAACATCGCGATAACGAAGCTCCGTTCCGTCGGTAAAGTGAAAAATGACATGCGTATGTTTATCGATCGGTTCTCCGCTTTTCACAACAGAATAGCGTCCCTCCATGCGCAAATGGGAAACGAGAACATAATCATCTAAGAAAAACTTCAAAAACTTCCCGCGCCGGCCGATGTCGTGAATCGTTTGTCCTTTAAGAGCATCAATAAACTGCTCTACTTCATCAGGTTTCTTTATTATTTTCGGCCACCATACAGTAACATCTTCAATTACCTTTCCTGCTACTAATTGAATGAGTGTCCGCTTGATTGTTTCTACTTCCGGTAATTCAGGCATAGTAATCACTTCCTTTTACTTTGCATCATACCATGTTGGACCGTAGTGATAATCTACTTTCAATGGCACCTTTAGTTCGATTGCGTTTTCCATTACCTCAGGAACAAGCTTTTTCAATTTTTCCACTTCTTCTTTTGGCGCTTCTAAAATCAATTCATCGTGCACCTGCAATAAGATTCTTGCTTGGAGCTTCTCTTCTTTTAGACGTTGTGCCAAATCAATCATCGCTTTTTTAATAATGTCAGCCGCGCTTCCTTGAATTGGTGTGTTCATGGCTGTTCTCTCAGCAAAGCTGCGCAAGTTAAAATTGCGGCTTGTAATGTCCGGCAAATAGCGGCGGCGATGTAACAGCGTCGTGACATACCCTTTTTGCTTTGCCTGCTGTACAATCTCTTCCATATATTGTTTTACACCAGGAAAGCTTGCGAAATAACGCTCAATAAATTGAGATGCTTCTTTTCGTGTAATGTTTAAATTTTGCGATAGTCCGTAATCGCTGATGCCATATACAATTCCAAAGTTGACCGCTTTCGCTTGACGGCGCATGTTCGCAGTTACTTCTTCTTCTTTCACATGGAATACATCCATCGCTGTTTTCGTATGAATATCTAAATCTTTGACGAATGCTTCAATTAAATTTTCATCGTTGGCGATGTGAGCAAGCACGCGCAATTCAATTTGTGAATAGTCTGCCGCAAAAATGACCCAGTCGGGCTGTGACGGCACAAACGCCTGACGAATTTTTCTTCCCTCTTCTAAACGAATCGGAATATTTTGCAGGTTCGGTTCTGTTGAACTTAAACGCCCCGTTTGTGTAAGCGCCTGATTAAAGATGGTATGCACTTTATTCGTATCTTTATGAACCACCTTTAAAAGACCTTCAATATATGTCGATTGAATTTTGCCCAATTGACGGTAATGTAAAATCTTTTCAACAATTTCATGGTAGGGAGCAAGCTTTTCAAGGACATCTGCTGATGTAGAATATCCTGTCTTCGTTTTCTTAATAACAGGTAAATTCAGTTTTTCAAATAAAATGACGCCCAATTGCTTCGGCGAGTTAATATTAAATTCTTGTCCGGCGAGCTCGTATATTTCTTGTTCAATTTCTCTTAGCTGTTCCGTCAGCTCCTCTCCCATTTTCTTTAAGCGGTCGACGTCAATTTTTACTCCTGTAAACTCCATGTCTGCGAGAATAAACGTTAATGGCAGCTCTAACTCCATAAATAACTCATATTGCTCGTTTTCTTTTAACTCCTGAACAAACTGATGTTGCAGTTCGTAAATCGCTAATGCCTTTCGTACAAGATGTTCGGCAAGAACATTCTCGTTTGGAATGCTCTGTTTGGCCCCTTTTCCGTACACCGTTTCATCGGTTTGCACATTCGTATAACCTTTTATTTTTGCGATCGAAGCGATATCTTCCGTTGATTCGGAAGGATTGAGAAGATAAGAGGCGATCAGCAAATCGAATTTAATTCCTTTTAGATGGATACCGTGCCACTTTAAAGCAACAATCGCCCTTTTCGCATCAAATACACTCTTTTTCTGACGTTCATCTTCAAGCCAATGTTTAAATGTCTCTGAAGCAAAGGCTGTCTCTGTTGAAATAAAAAACTTTCCCTTCTCATTGACAACCGCAAACCCAAGAATCGGTGCTTTATGGTAGTTGCTTTCCAATACTTCAACAATGAGAGCGGAGTGACTAGATAGTATCTCATCAGTTACTTCAGTGACAAACGTATACTCAATTTCATGCAACTCTGCTTGTTCTTGAACTTCTTCCCTTTGTCCTATTTTGCTTAACAAAGAGTTGAAGCCGAGCTCTTTAAATAACGAGACGACTTTTTCCATGTCATATCCTTTATACGCTGTATCTTCAAGTGAAATTTCTAAAGGGGCTTCGCGCAAAATCGTTGCTAATTCTTTGCTCATCAACGCTTGCTCACGATGCTCCTCCAATTTTTCCTTCAGCTTTTTCCCGCTCACTTTATCGAGAGAATTCAGCAAGTTTTCAATGGTGCCAAACTCTTTTAATAATTTCAATGCTGTTTTTTCCCCAACTCCCGGAACACCCGGAATATTATCAGACGCATCTCCCATTAATCCTTTTAAATCAATGATTTGCTCTGGAGAAATTCCGTACTTTTCCATGATAAATTCCGGCGTATACGAATCAACATCAGTAATTCCTTTTCTTGTAATATCAACGGTTACACGATCTGATACTAACTGCGTTAAATCACGATCTCCGGAAATGACTTTCACGTCAAATCCTTCTTTAGCAGCTTGTGAAGATAAAGTTCCAATAATATCATCCGCTTCATAGTTTTCTAACTCATAAGAGCAAATTTGATAGGCAGCAAGCAGCTCGCGCAAAAACGGAAATTGTTCTGATAGTTCCGGTGGCGTTTTTTGCCGTCCTCCTTTGTATTCGCTATATGTTTTGTGACGAAATGTTGTTTTCCCAGCATCAAATGCCACAAGCATATGTGTCGGCTTTTCTTCTTCTAAAATTTTCATTAACATCATCGTAAAACCGTAGATGGCATTTGTATGTATCCCTTTGTCATTATGTAAAAGAGGTAAAGCAAAAAATGCACGATAGGCAATGCTATTACCATCGATTAATACCAGCTTCTTTTTCAAACGAATAACCTCCTACAACTCTCTTTTTCATCATTTTAACACGATTATAAGAAGAAATAAAAAAAGACGAGAACACAAAGGTTCTCGCCTCGTTCAAGATTGGCTCCTTGGATGAAGGGGTTTTCAGAAGCTATGTTAACAAAATTTTGTTAATATTTTATGAATAAACCGTAAAGCAACTGTAAATGTATTGTGAATTTACCATTCCTTCCGAAAATGCACCGTAAACGTTGTGCCTTTCCCTACTTTGCTCTTTACGGTAATATATCCGCCATGTGCCTCTACTAAATGCTTAACAATCGCCAAACCTAGTCCCGTTCCACCTGAATTACGGCTTCTTGCTTTATCAACACGATAAAACCGTTCAAAAATTCGCGGAATCTCTGCTTTTTCAATACCAATTCCTGTATCTTTTATGTGGACAAGAACTTTATCTTTTTTATTTTCAATAATGGCTTGAACAAATCCACCTTTTGGTGTATAAGTAATCGCATTATTAATTAAGTTAATAAACACTTGCTTTAATCGATTGACATCTCCTTGTATATAAATGTCCTGATCAGCCAGCAGTTCAAGCTGAATTTCTTTATCTGTCGCTTTTCCTTGGAGCATGATAATAATTTCTTCAAGTATTTGTGTTAAATTAACAGCTTCAAGATTCAGTTGAAAGCCTTGTTGTTCAATTTTCGATAAATCGAGCAAATCTTGTATCAAGGTTTGCAGACGGTCGCTTTCTTTTAAAATAATCGATAAAAAGTATTCGAGCGTTGCTTCATCTTTCATTGCTCCATCCAGCAGCGTCTCTGTAAATCCTTTAATCGACGTAATCGGAGTTTTCAATTCATGAGATACGTTAGCGACAAAATCTTTGCGCATTTGTTCCAGTTTCTTTAACTCGGTAATATCATGGAAAACGAGAACAATCCCTTTCCATTCATGATTTGTTCCAATAATGGGAGCACCATATACTTCAAAATGCTTTCGTTCAATACCAATTGGCAAAAGTAGCTGTTTTCGCACTCTCACTTCTGTCATAAAAATTTCTTCGACAAGCTGAATAATCTCCTTATGCTCAAAAGCTTCATAATATAACCGATATAGATAATCAACGGGATCAATATGGAAAATTTCCTTATAAGCACGGTTTACAAGATTAATATAGCCGCGACTGTCAATAAGGATAAGCCCGCTTCCCATACTTTCAATGAGCGTGTGTAAACGGTCCTTTTGCATTTCTTGCGTTCTTGTCATATCCTGCAAATTACGTGCCAAAATGTTAATGGACTGGCTTAACATCCCGGTCTCATCATGATGATCTTCATATACTCTCGCCTTATAGTTGCCTTTTGCCAACTCCATCGCTACTTTTGTCGCTGCTTCAATCGGTTTTGTATACTGACTTGTAATTTTGACTCCTAATAGAAGAATCACAACAAGAGATGTTCCAAAGCTGCTAATTAGCAATCCCCAAATTTGTTGATTCACTTTCTTCAGCGAGTTTACTGGTGAACTTAAAATGACATATCCTGCTACTTCTTCACCTCTATAAAACGGAACAATGTAGTAGTAAACATCTTTCTGTTCCTCAATAATTGAAAAACCTTTCTCCTCGTCCGTTTTACTGCGTAAAATGTCTTGAATCATCTTTCTATGATAATCATCGCTAATGCGCGCGATTCCTTCTGTGTCAAATAAAATGTTCTCTTTCTCATCTAAGACGGTAATACGTGAAGATAGCGTCTGGCTAATTGTATTTAACTGCTGTTTTACGGAAAGGTCATTAACGCCTTGGCTCTCAATAAATAAAGCAACAAGCCGTGCTTCCTTTTCAATTTGCTTATTAAAGGTGTCAAGATAAAAATCTTTAAATAGCTGCCCTAATAACAACCCTAGTCCAATTAAAACAGCTACAATTAAAGAAATAAGTCCAAAAAGCAAACGCGATCGGAACTTATTCATCTATTTTTGGCTCCTCAAGTTTATATCCTAAACCGCGAATCGTTTTAATATAAAGCGGTTTTTTCGTATTGTTCTCGATTTTTTCGCGCAAGTGGCTAATATGAACATCAACAATTCTCGTATCACCGACAAAGTCATAGTTCCATACTGCACTGAGGAGCTGGTCGCGCGTTAACACTCTTCCTTTATGCTTTGCCAAATATAAAAGCAATTCAAATTCTTTCGGAGTTAATTCTAAGCGTTCGCGATTAAAATACGCTTCATAATGTTCAGGAAGTATTTCTAAATCACCGATAATGATTTTTTCAACATCTTCTTCCTTCTTTTCCTGTTCATTCTGAAACTGCGTGCGCCGCAATATCGCTTTCACTCGAGCGACTACTTCACGCGGACTGAACGGCTTTGTCATATAGTCGTCAGCACCGAGTTCTAAACCAAGCACTTTATCAAACTCATCATCTTTGGCTGTAAGCATTAAAATCGGCGTCATCACTTTTTGCTGTCTTAATTGCTTGCATACTTCAATCCCATCCAATTTTGGCAGCATTAAATCAAGAATGATTAAATCGGGTTGCTCGTTTACTACTTTATTCATGCCTTCTTCGCCATCATTGGCTGTAATCACTTCAAATCCAGCTTGCTGCAAGTTATATTGCAACAATGTAACAATGGACTGCTCATCGTCAACAACTAACACTTTCTTATTCATTGTTTTCCCCCACACTTATCAATATCGCTCTATAATTTCATAATAACATAAAATAAAAAAAGGGACGAATCATCCCTTTTTTGATTTACTATATTAAAATTAAAAGTTTTCCAACACGCTAACATTCAGTTTAGATAGTGCATATGGGGGACATACAGAAATCATGCCTTCTAAAACTGGTTCTGCTTCATTTCGCAATGCCTCAACCTTAATGTCGATGAAATGATTCTCATGATCGACATTTGTTACTTCAAATGTAAATTGTAAATTTTCATAATGATATACCGGCTGTAAAAAGCGAATTTCTTGTTTTGTAATATGACTTCCTGGACCAGGCAAATATTTCGAAATAGCAGAGGTGATGATCCCTGTTAACATGATGGCAGGAACAATTGGACGTTTCAACGGTGTTTGCGAGGCATAATCGTACTGGATATATAGCGGATTTGCATCATCGGTAAGTCCGAGGTAAAGCAATAAATCTCTGTCTTCAATTTTTTGATTAACAACTAATTTCTCTCCAACAGTAATTTCCGAGATATTTCTACCTAATTTGCGTTTTTTTAACATAATAAACACCCCTTTGTCGAAAACGCTTACAATACAATTGAACAAAAATTCGGGGGGTTCCCCGAATTTTTGCGGTTGTCTGATGACATAATGTTTATATTATTCTAATACCTTCATAACATTTTTGACGGACTCTACAGATTTCGCAAGAGCGGCTTTTTCTTCCTCTGTTAATTCAAGCTCAATGACTTTTTCAATACCGTTACCGCCTAAAATAGTTGGCACGCCTAAATAAATGCCTTCGTAACCGTACTCTCCTTCAAGATAAGCAATCGCTGGAAGAACGCGGCGTTGATCTTTAATGATTGCTTCAACCATTTCAACAAGAGAAGCTGCAGGAGCATAATAAGCGCTGCCGTTACCTAAAAGATTAACGATTTCGCCGCCACCTTTGCGCGTGCGCTCTACAATCGCATCAAGACGCTCTTTTGGAATTAATGTTTCAAGCGGAATACCGCCTGCATAGGAATAACGAACAAGCGGCACCATGTCATCGCCATGTCCACCTAATACAAAGCCTGTAATATCTTTCACAGACAGATTTAACTCTTGAGCAACAAATGTGCGGAAGCGTGCTGTATCAAGAACCCCTGATTGACCAATGACGCGGTTTTTCGGGAATCCAGACTCTTTGTAAACCGTATATGTCATCGCATCAACTGGATTTGTTAACACGATAATATAGCAGTTCGGAGAATACTTAACAATTTCTTTCGTTACAGCTTTCATAATTTTTTGGTTTGTTGTAACTAAGTCATCACGGCTCATACCAGGTTTGCGGGCAATACCAGCCGTAATGACAACGATATCAGAATTAGCTGTGTCTGCATAATCAGAAGTACCGATAATGTTTGCATCAAAGCCTAAAACCGGGCTTGACTCAAGCATGTCCAACGCTTTACCTTTTGTTGGATTTTCCAACTGTGGAATATCAACAAGCACAATATCCCCTAACTCTTTTTGTGCTAAAATAAATGCCGTTGTTGCACCTGTGAAGCCAGCACCGATTACTGAGATTTTTTTACGTTTCATCGCCATTGTCTCCATCCCCTTTTTCAATATCTATTGTGATATAACGAAAGATTTCCAATGCTGAAAGCGCAATTCGTTCAATTTAAAGCTTCACTTTATTCTCCCATGTTTTTAATGAGAGCATCAGCGAATTCAGAGCATTTTACTTCTGTCGCATCTTCCATGAGACGAGCAAAATCGTAAGTAACGACTTTAGAAGCAATTGTTTTTTCCATTGCATCAATGATTAATTTTGCCGCTTCATTCCAGCCAAGATGCTCAAACATCATTACCCCTGATAAGATAACAGATGATGGGTTCACTTTATCTAATCCAGCGTACTTTGGAGCTGTACCGTGAGTAGCCTCAAAGATGGCATGTCCAGTCTCATAGTTAATATTAGCGCCTGGAGCAATACCGATACCGCCGACTTGAGCAGCAAGTGCATCAGAAATGTAGTCGCCATTTAAGTTCATTGTCGCTACAACATCAAATTCACGCGGACGAGTTAAAATTTGCTGTAAGAAGATATCAGCAATTGCATCTTTAATGATGATTTTTCCTGCTGCTTCTGCCTCTGCTTGCGCTCTGTTTGCTGCTTCCTTTCCTTCTTTTTCAACGATGCGGTCATACTCTGCCCATGTAAACACCTTGTCACCAAATTCTTGTTCCGCTAATTCATAACCCCAGTTTTTGAACGCACCTTCTGTATACTTCATAATATTCCCTTTATGTACAAGCGTTACTGACTTGCGGCCATGCTCGATTGCATATTTAATCGCAGCGCGGACTAAACGTTTTGTTCCTTCTTCGGAGATTGGCTTGATGCCAATACCAGATGTTTCTGGAAAACGGATTTTGCGAACACCCATTTCATTTTGTAAGAAATCGATGACTTTTTTCACTTCTTCAGTGCCTTTCGCGTACTCGATTCCAGCATAAATATCTTCCGTATTTTCACGGAAAATAACCATGTCCGTATCTTCCGGACGCTTAACCGGTGAAGGCACTCCATTGAAATAGCGGACTGGGCGCAAGCAAACAAATAAATCTAACTCTTGACGAAGAGCCACGTTGAGAGAACGAATACCGCCACCAACAGGAGTTGTTAACGGTCCTTTAATTGCAATTATGTATTCACGAATGACATCCAATGTTTCTTGCGGTAGCCATTCTCCTGTTTGTTTGAACGCTTTTTCGCCGGCAAGAACTTCTTTCCAAACAATTTTCTTTTCACCTTTATATGCTTTTTCAACAGCTGCTTCTAATACACGAGACGCTGCTGCCCAAATATCGGGACCAGTTCCATCGCCTTCAATAAAAGGAATAATTGGATTATTCGGAACGTTTAAAACTCCATTCGTAACTGTAATTTTTTCACCTTGCATCTCGGTCACAACCTCCATTTATTTAATTTTAAAGGTGAGAATTGAAAGCCCATTCTCACCTTTAAGTGACGATGAGTAAAAGCGATGTTCGGCAAAGAAGAGTTATATTCTTTGCTCGATTGGTACATATTTCTGCTTTTGTGGGCCTGTATATTCAGCGCGAGGACGAATGAGACGATTATTTTCATATTGCTCTAAAATGTGCGCTAACCATCCGGACATGCGGCTCACTGCAAAAATCGGCGTAAATAAATCATGGTCAATTCCCAAACAATGGTAGACAGACGCTGAATAAAAGTCAACGTTCGGCGGTAATGGCTTAGTAGAATTCATAATCTCTTCAATCTTCGCTGACATTTCATACCAATGAGGCTCACCGACAAGTTTGGTTAATTTCTCAGACATTTTCTTTAAGTGCTTCGCACGTGGGTCACCTTCACGGTATACACGATGACCAAAGCCCATGATTTTCTCTTTGTTTTCTAATTTTTTTTGAATATATTGTTCAACATTTTCAACTGTACCGATTTCTGTCAGCATTTTCATAACCGCTTCGTTTGCGCCACCATGAAGTGGTCCTTTTAGCGCTCCAACTGCCGCAGTAATACCGGAGTATACGTCTGATAACGTCGCTACACAGACGCGTGCAGTAAAAGTAGAAGCATTCAACTCGTGGTCAGCATGGAGAACAAGCGCTTTATCAAACGCTTCTACAGCAATTTCGTTCGGCTCTTCTCCTGTGAGCATATACAAGAAATTAGCAGCAAAGCTTAAATCTTTGCGCGGCTCAACCGGCTCTAATCCTTTGCGAATGCGGGAAAAAGCAGTAACAATTGTCGATACTTTTGCTTGTAGGCGAATCGCTTTGCGATAATTCGCTTCTGCATCCATTACGTCTGCCTCTTCATCATATATTCCTAATAAAGAAATCGCTGTTCTTAACGCTGCCATCGGATGCACTTTGTCAATTGGATACATTTTAAAATGATCAATCACTTCTTTTGGAATTGATGCATTTTCTGCTAATTGTTTCTTTAACTCTTCCAACTCTTGTTTATTTGGAAGCTTGCGATGCCAAAGAAGATAGACAACCTCTTCAAATGTTGCATTTTCCGCTAAATCATCAATGTCGTAGCCTACGTACGTTAACGTATCATCAATAATAGAGCTAATCGTTGAAGTTGTTGCAACAACCCCTTCGAGACCGCGTGTTACTGTCATATCCATCTCTCCTTTTCTATAAGATTCCCCTTTTCCCACCGTGATTTCATGATGAAAGCGAGCGCTCGCTCAAAACAGATGAATAAAAATACAAAAGAAAATGCTTACATTTTATCATATATTCATATTGTCACTTGTAACACTTGAAATAGTGACAATATGAACATAATGGAACTATTATCCTCATTTTCGAAAGTGAGGTAACTTACGTCTCTATTATAAACAATTATCTGACTTTTGTGAATCAAAAGAACTCATTATGTATAAAATATTATCACAAAAAAATTATTTTTAAAAAAATTCTACTATTTTTATTGCGATATATGCAATTCCTGCCCCTATTAATGGTCCAACAGCGATTCCATTAAATAACGAGACAGCCAAAATCGTTCCAAGTACAAGCGCTGTCGTAATATGCGGATCATCTGCCAACAAAGTTACTCCACCTTTTGCCAACAGAGCAACAATGACACCGGATATAAGGGCAATCCAGGCGGAAAATGACCGCAAAGACTCCGTTAACTGCTTAAAACCGATTTCTCCAGTAGCAATCGGTGCTAATACGGCAACCGTAATCACTGTCACTCCCCAGTGAATCCCCTTATCTTGAATAGCAGGCAATAACTTTCCTTCCATCCCAATTAGTTTAATAAACAATAAAACGATTACAGCAATCATTAATGATTGATTTTTCGCAATCAATCCAATCACTAGTAAAACTAATAAAAATAGTACTGATTGATTCAAAATGGATCCTTCCTTTCCATGATGGAGTTATTACTTCTCTTTTTACTTTATGCACATCACATTGAAAAAGCACGAAACCTTTAGCTTTGCAACTACGTATATACATTGTAATATTATAATATGGGAAAATTTTGGAGGTGAAAATTTGTCAAAACATCATCTATATAGCATGTTGCGCTTTTTGTTCGTTATTGCTGTTATCGTCATCGGCGCAATGAGCCTTTACTACATATCGACAATTACATATCCTTTTATCATTGCTTTTTTAATCGCGTTCATGATTAATCCTTTCGTTAACTATTTAGAACAAAAAGGGAAAATGCCGAGATCGCTGGCGGTCATTCTTGTCTTGCTTCTTTTATTTGCGATTGTCGCTGGTCTATTAACGCTACTAATCGCAGAAATTGTCTCAGGAACACAATATTTAGCAAACGTCGTCCCACATCACTTTCAAAAATTAATTGTTTACATCGAAGACTTTTTTGCCGGTCAAATTATTCCGCTTTACAACCAGATTTCCATTATTTTTAAAAATTTAGATGCAAGCCAGCAAGACACGATTATGAGCAACATTCAATCAGTGGGAACCAAAATTGCTACAACAGTTGGTAATTTTATTCAAGAACTGCTACAAAACATTCCAAATTTGCTTAGCTGGCTGCCAAATGCGGCAACAGTCATTGTTTTTTCATTGTTAGCCACATTCTTTATCAGCAAAGACTGGTACCGTCTGAGTGGAGCAGTGCAAAAAATTTTACCCAATAAAGCTAAAGATAGTGGAAAAACAGTATTTATCGATTTAAAAAAGGCTTTAGTCGGTTTTGTAAAAGCACAAGCGACTCTCATTTCGATTACAACCGTCATCGTATTGATTGGTTTACTTCTTCTCGGTGTAGATTATGCCATCACGATTGCGCTTATTATCGGAATTGTTGATATTCTTCCATATTTAGGAACAGGTGCTGTATTTGTGCCATGGATTATTTACTCTGCTGTAAGCGGCGATATACCGTTTGCCATCGGTTTAGGCGTTTTATATATCATTGTTTTAGTGCAAAGACAAATCATGGAGCCGAAAGTATTATCATCGACGATTGGCTTAGACCCTCTTGCAACGCTTATCGCTTTGTTTGTCGGCTTTAAACTTTTCGGATTTCTCGGGTTGATTATCGGTCCTGTCTTGCTTGTAATCATTCGAGCCTTACACGGTGCAAACGTGTTTCGCGATCTTTGGCAATTTATCATCGGAAAACCAATGTCATGAACCTCTCCCACCTACACTTCGCTTAGAGTAGGGAGACTTCTCAGTAAAAATGTTAAATAGGAAAAGAGGCTGACCTAAAGCAAAGTGCCAAACCTCACAACTACCATTGCACTCCTGTTTGCAAAGTTGGATTTTACGTGAGGTAAGGCACTTATAAGAGGCAGCCTCTTTATCGTTTCATGTAAAAAAACGTTCTTGTTTCAAAAAGTGATTTTAACCAACGACCTAAAAAAGGCTTGATCCATCTCCTTGTGAACGGAATTAACAAAATAAATCCTAATAAATCAGTAATAAATCCTGGTGTAAGTAAAACAATCCCTCCGACGAGAATACAAATCCCGTCTAGAACCGCTTCACCTGGAATCCTTCCATACATCAATTCCTGTTTTGCTTGGCGAATCGTCTCTATGCCTTCGCGTTTCGCTAACCAAGCCCCAATCACTCCAGTAGCGATAATCAGTCCTACCGTAGGCCATACCCCAATCACACTACCTGAAAGCACTAATAAAGCAATTTCAAGAGCTGGAATAACAATAAGAAGAAACATTAACAGTTTCATATATATCAAACTCCATATCTTTATAATAAAAGCAGAGAAGAAAACTTCCCTGCTCTTATTATATCTTATAGAACGCTGGCATGTCCTTGATAAACAGCGCCAAATCCAGCATCAACGGTAATTTCCTGACCATCTTTTAAGATGGATGTCGCATTTTCTACACCGACAATGACCGGAATGCCGAGGCTTAAGCCTACAACTGCAGCATGGCTAGTTAAACCGCCTTCCTCCGTAATAATCGCTGCTGCTTTTTGCAGTGCTTTCATCATATCAGCATCTGTGCTGTACGTCACAAGAATAGCGCCTTCAGTCATTTTCTCGACTGCTTCTTCAGCTGTTTTCGCAATAACCGCTTTGCCAAAAGCAGATTTTCGCCCGATTCCTTGACCTTTTGCAATAATATCCCCAACAACATGAACCTTCATTAAATTAGTAGATCCTGTTTCTCCGACAGGCACACCAGCCGTAATAACTACTAAATCACCATGCTTGACAATGCCTGTCTCAACTGCTGCCTCGACAGCTATATCAAGCATTTCATCTGTAGAGTTTGCTTGAGGGGCCACCTTTGGATATACACCCCATACAAGTGCTAGTTTACGGGAAACAGCTTCATCTGCTGTAACAGCGACAATTGGTGCTTTCGGACGATATTTCGAAATCATGCGTGCTGTATTTCCTGACACCGTTGGTGTAACGATTGCAGCCACATCAAGATTTAGCGCTGTATGAGCAACAGATTGCCCAATTGCGTCTGTAATCGTCGTCCCGCTCTGTTTTGTGCGCTGTGCTAATAAATCCCGATATTGTAGTGCTTGCTCAGTGCGCGAAGCAATTTGATGCATCGTTTTTACCGCTTCAACAGGATAACATCCAGCAGCGGTCTCACCTGATAACATAATTGCATCTGTACCGTCAAAAATTGCGTTGGCAACATCGCTTGCTTCCGCGCGAGTTGGACGTGGATTACGCTGCATCGAATCTAACATTTGCGTTGCTGTAATGACCGGCTTGCCGAGCGCATTACATTTTTTGATTAACTCTTTTTGCACAAGCGGTACTTCTTCAGCTGGAATTTCCACACCTAAATCACCGCGCGCTACCATTAACCCATCTGCCACTTCAAGAATTTCATCGATATTATCGACACCTTCTTGATTTTCGATTTTCGGAATAATTTGGATATGAAGCGCATTGTTCATTTCGAGCAGTTCGCGAATTTCAAGCACGTCGGAAGCACGGCGAACAAAAGATGCGGCAATAAAGTCAATTCCTTGCTCAATGCCGAAAAGGATGTCCTGAGCATCTTTTTCTGTAATACCAGGCAAATTCACGCGAACTCCTGGAACATTGACGCCTTTTTTATTTTTTAACACGCCGCTGTTCAAGACTTTTGTCTTAATTTCCCCTTTTTCCTTGTCGATAGCTAACACTTCTAAACCGATTAAACCATCGTCGAGGAGAATTTTGGAGCCCACGGTGACGTCATCAATCAAGCCTGTGTACGTAATGGAAAATTTCTCAGGAGTGCCAAGTACCTCTTCCATCGAAATAATGACTTCAGAACCTTCTTTTAATTCAATCGCACCATTTTCCATATTATGCGTACGAATTTCTGGTCCTTTCGTATCAAGAAGAATCGCAACTGTCTTACCAGTAAGTTTTGCCGCTTCGCGAATATTTTTAATGCGCATACCATGTTCTTCATAATCGCCATGCGAAAAATTGAGACGCGCCACATTCATTCCTGCTTCGATTAACTCCACTAATTTTTCAACGCTCTCGCTTGCCGGACCAATCGTACAAACAATTTTCGTTTTACGCATACCGTTTCCTCCTATTAACACTATATGGTAACGATACCATACTTTTAAATTGAAAGCTCTTTTGACAATTCATACATTTTTTGTTCAACTGTATGTTTTTGTGCTAATGCTTCAATAATGTCATGGTCAACAATTTGATTATTTTGAATTCCGACGCAGCGTCCACCTTTTCCTTCAAGAAGCAATTCAACTGCACGAGCGCCTAAACGGCTTGCTAATACGCGGTCGAATGCTGTTGGCGAACCGCCTCGTTGCACATGACCTAAAACCGTAACACGCGTTTCAAAACCTGTCGCTTCTTGGATTTTCTTACCGAATTCCACTCCGCTACCAACACCTTCAGCGACAACAATAATACTGTGCTTCTTCCCACGCTCATGTCCACGCTTCAAGCGGGTAACGATATCATCCATATCATAGTCTGCTTCCGGAATTAAGATTGTTTCCGCACCGCCAGCTAATCCGGCCCATAATGCAATATCTCCTGCATGACGTCCCATTACTTCAATGACATATGTACGCTCATGGGATGTCGCTGTATCACGAATTTTGTCAATCGCATCAATGACTGTATTTAACGCTGTGTCGAAGCCGATTGTAAAGTCTGTTCCAGGAATGTCATTGTCAATCGTTCCCGGCACACCAACACAAGGATAGCCATGCTCTGTCAGCTTTTTCGCACCTTGATAAGATCCGTCTCCACCGATAACCACTAATCCTTCAATTCCATGCTTTTTCAGCTGTTCAATCCCTTTTAACTGTCCTTCCAATGTCTTAAATTCTGGACAGCGTGCTGTATACAACATCGTGCCGCCTCGGTGAATAATATCGCCGACATCGCCAACCTCTAGTTTTTTAATATTCCCAGAAATGAGTCCTGCATATCCATGATAAATTCCAAAAACTTCAACACCATGATAAATCGCTTTTCGCACAACCGCACGAATCGCAGCATTCATACCAGGAGAATCGCCGCCACTTGTTAATACACCTATTCTTTTCATTCATGCTCACCTCATATGTTTCATTCTATTAGTGACCAAAGAAGTCTGACCTCATACGACAAAAAAGTTTTCGATACTTTATAAAATAACATGAAGAGTAAGCCGAAAACAATAGAGAAACGATGGTTTTACAAAATGTTTAAGATAAAAAGCTGACTCATCACAGTAGACTTTCTCAAACGGCAACATCATTAACGTTTATGCCATTTAGAAAGATGAACCTTTACTGTTGAGCCAGCTTCTTTCGCTTATTTCACACTAAAATATTCATTCAAAAAAGTATATTGACCGATTTGTTTAAATTTACGGTAGCGATGCTGCACCAATTCCTCACCATCGAGTTGCAGCAACTCTTTTAACGATTTTTTCAAAACAACATCAATTTCTTTCGCTTGTTCATCGACATTGCGATGTGCCCCGCCCCTTACTTCTGGAATAATTTCATCGATGACACCAAGCTGTTTTAAATCTGGAGCGGTAATTTTCATCGTTTCTGCTGCCTGACGCGCCTGTGAGGCATCTTTCCAAAGAATGGCTGCTGCTCCTTCAGGAGAAATAACAGAATAGGTAGAGTTTTCAAGCATATGAATATGGTTCCCAACTCCAAGCGCCAGTGCGCCTCCGCTTCCACCTTCACCAATAACAATACAAACAATTGGAACTTTTAAACCAGCCATTTCAAATAAGTTTCTCGCAATTGCTTCACTTTGTCCCCGTTCTTCTGCAGCTTTTCCAGGATAAGCACCTTTTGTATCAATAAAACAAATAATTGGACGGTTAAATTTCTCCGCTTGTTTCATTAAACGCAGCGCTTTGCGATATCCTTCAGGATGAGGCATGCCAAAGTTACGGCGAATGTTCTCTTTTGTATCTTTCCCGCGCTGATGTCCAATAACAGTTACAGGCAATCCATGATATTTCGCTACTCCTCCGACAATTGCAGCATCATCGCCAAAGCAGCGGTCACCATGACATTCAAGAAAATTAGTGAATAATCGTTCAATGTAGTCAAGCGTTGTCGGTCTGTTCGGATGGCGGGCGATTTGAACTCGGTCCCAAGGACTTAAATTGGCGTACGTTTCATTTTCTAATTTTTCCAGTCTTGCTTCCAGCTTTTCAATTTCGGCTGAAAGATCGACATCCGCCGTTTTCGTAAACTCCTTCAGTTCGCTAATTTTTTTCCGCAATTCGATAAGCGGCTTCTCAAATTCTAATTCTCCCACCATTCTCCTTCACCTCCCGCTTTGTGAATATCTAATAAATTGGTTAGCGTTTCTTTCAAGTCGTGACGATGAATAACAGCATCGAGCTGTCCGTGTTTTAATAAAAACTCCGCTGTTTGGAAGTCTTCCGGCAGTTCTTCGCGCACCGTCTGCTCGATGACTCTTCGTCCGGCAAATCCAATTAATGCTCCTGGCTCCGCAAAATTATAATCACCAAGTGAAGCAAAACTTGCTGATACTCCTCCTGTCGTTGGATGGGTCATTACAGAAATAATGAGCCCGCCCTGTTCGCTAAATAACTTTAAAGCAGAACTCGTTTTCGCCATTTGCATTAGACTTAGCACACCTTCTTGCATACGTGCTCCTCCGGAAGCGGTAAAAATAAGAAACGGAACTTGGAGCTCCATCGCTTTCTCAATCGCCCGCGTAATTTTCTCACCGACAACAGAGCCCATGCTTCCCATGCGAAAACGAGAATCCATGACAGCAATGACAAGGGGATAACCATTGATTGTCCCTTCACCTGTAACAACCGCTTCATTGAGCTTTGATTTTAGGCGATCCGCTTCAAGTTTCTCCACGTAATCTGGAAAGTTTAACGGATTTTCAGAAATCATATTAGCATCGTATTCTTTAAAGCTTCCTTCATCAAGCAAACTTTCAATTCTTTCATACGCTGACATCGGGTGATGGTAGTTGCAGTTCATGCAAACGCGCAAATTTTTCGCCAACTCTTTCGTATACATAATTTTTTTGCATTTCGGGCACTTCGTCATAATTCCTTCAGGAACGTCTTGCTTTGCTTGCTCAGAAGGAATGGTGGCATATTTCTTTTTCTTCGTAAACAGTTCTTTGAGCAAGTCAGTTCTCTCCTTCTCTATCAATTTTACAAGATGGCTTATTTTACTACTTTATACGAAATGGACGAGATTTTTTGTAAAAGCTTGTCGCTACCGTTTCGACAATTGTTTTACAACATACTCTTCAAATAGCAGCAACAGAGCCGATTCATTTTGCTCCTGAAAAGCCGCCAACATTTTTTTATAAAAAATAAGCGGGATATCAACAGTTGTTTTTTCTAGTCTAAAAAAGTCATTTAACACTAACCAAACCCTTAATAGTAAATAGTTATTTCCAGCATCGGCAACCCATTTAAAAAAACGATCGTAATCAATCGTTTTTTGTTCAATCATTTTTTTTAAAGCTACCAACTGATTCTCGTTACGGCGCTGGCAGGCTAGCTGCAAGCATATTTTTTCAATTAACAGTTTTGTTTCAATTAAGTCGGCTTTTGCCTTATGTCCTTGTAAAATAAACGTTCCAAGCAAACTGACAAGCTGATGCTCACCGAACTCTTTTATATATGTACCTTCCCCCCGGCGTGTTTCGATAATGCCAAGAAGTTCAAGGGCCCGCAACGCTTCCCTGACAGAAGACCTCCCGACATTTAAACGTTCCGACAGCTCCCGTTCAGAAGGAATTTTATCACCGGCAACAAGCCCATCCTCTTCAATCAAGCGGCGAAGTTGTTCCAAAATTTCAATGTAGACTTTAGAAGCCATGTTGCAGCATCACTCGCTTTGTCCTGTTGTAATCGTTTATAAGACTGCTGCCTATATAGGTGTCAGTCCGCTGATCATAAACACCAATTGTTCAACTAGTATCATCTGGGGAGTTCGTCTTGCTTCAGCGCACAGATTTATTCCGTTCAATCATCTTTCTTCTCAAGAATAGCAGACACTATTTGGAACTGGGTCATGGCACTCTCCCTTTCCCATCCCCATCGGAGAATTTTCACTTTATATAATCGTTGTTAATTGACGAGTTTTCTTTGCCACATCTTCAGGGTTGAGATGAATCCTTGCAACTCCTGTTTCCATCGCCGCTTTGGCTACTGCAGCTGCTACGGCAGGTGCGACCCTAGAATCGAATGGAGCCGGAATAACGTAATTAGGACGCAACTCTTCTTCCTTAATCAACGAGGCAATCGCCTCGACAGCAGCAATCTTCATTTCCTCATTAATCTGTCTTGCACGAACATCTAATGCTCCGCGGAAAATCCCAGGAAACGCCAGAACATTGTTTACTTGATTTGGATAGTCGGAACGTCCAGTTCCTACCACTGTTGCCCCAGCATCGATTGCATCCTCCGGCATAATTTCCGGCGTCGGATTCGCCATTGCAAAAATAATCGAATTTTTATTCATGGTGCGTATCATTTCTTTTGTTAGCGCTCCTGCAACAGACACTCCGATAAAAACATCTGCTCCTTTAATAACTTCCTCTAAAGGTCCCTCAATTTTTTCCGGATTGGTTATGTTTGCTACTTCCTCTTTCATTTTATTCATTCCATATGGTCTTCCGGAAAAAATAGCTCCCTTTGAATCGCACATAATTAAGTTACGAACGCCGTAATGATAAAGCAGTTTTACAATCGCAATACCAGCAGCTCCAGCTCCATTAACAACCAGCTTAATTTCCGTTATCGATTTTCCAACAATCTTTAAAGCATTCAACAAGCCAGCTACGGTTACAATTGCTGTCCCGTGTTGATCATCATGAAAAACTGGGATTTCCAGTTCCTTTTTCAATCGTTCTTCAATAATAAAACAATCTGGTGCCCCGATGTCCTCTAAGTTAATGCCGCCAAAAGTCGGCTCCAGGAGTTTTACTGTTTGCACGATTTGCTCAACATCAGTTGTGTTTAAGCAAACAGGAAAAGCATCAACACCAGCAAAACTCTTAAACAAAACAGCTTTTCCTTCCATAACCGGCAATGCTGCATCAGCTCCAATATTCCCCAAACCTAACACAGCTGTGCCGTTAGATACTACAGCGACAGTATTTCCTTTCATCGTGTAGTCATATACTTTCTTTCGATCTCCATAAATCTCCTTGCAAGGCTCGGCAACACCTGGAGAGTAGGCTAAGCTCAACTCTCTTGCATTGGTGATTGGAAACTTCGCTTTCACTTCTAATTTTCCTTGATAGTTTTTATGGATATTTAACGCTTCTTCACGCAATGACAAAACGGTTCACTCCTTAATCTTTTACCCCAACTGGTCTGACCACCTAACATTTATAAAAATATAACAAAATCCATAAATATAGTAAAGCATTATTATTTTACGGCAACATATTCCGCTCCGAGCAGTTCTTTTAATTCTTCTAAACATTCATTCGTAAGATTAATGCAATAATCTTCTGAAAGCTTTACCGTTCTTTTCTCTTGCTCATAATAAAGAAATACAGAGTATGGGCCTGGATATTGTTGTAAAAGCGTTTTTAACGATGATAGTTTTCCCATTGCAATATGGTCCGGACTAATTTTTAAGTAAAGAGAACGTTCAGCTTCTTTCAATTCCTCTATCGTCCATATTTGTTTAATAACCAATTGTAAATGCCCTTGACGAATTTCTACTTTTCCTTGAAACAGTAAAACGGCTCCTTTATGCAATTGCTGCCGGTAGCGATTGTACACATCAGGAAAAGCGACCGCCTCCACTTCACCGCTTTCATCGCTAATTGTAAAAAATGCCATTTCTTCTCCTGTTTTTGTTCTCGTTTTTCTTTCTTTGATGATATAAGCACCAACACTTATTTTTTGTTTTCCTAGAGCCTTTGCCATATGCGAAATTGGCAGCGTGTCGAATGACTGGAAACGCTTGATATATGGAGAAACAGGATGGCTTGATAAATAAACGCCAAGCAGTTCTTTTTCGTGCTTTAATTTTTCATCTTCCGTTAATGGTTCAGCCTTTACATATTTCGGTTTTAACGAAAACTCCTCAGCAAATAAATCCCCGAGCCCATCATCAGGACGCACAAGCTCCGCATGCTCGAGGGCAACATCTAAGCTGGCCAACAATGAAGCTCGTTCCACTCCGAACTCATCGAAGCAACCGGCAAGCACAAAAGATTCCAGCATCTTTCGATTGATTGTTTTTGGCGCTAAACGAATGCAAACATCAAACAAATCGGTAAACGGACGTTTTTTTCTTTCTTGAATAATCGCTTTCACAGCAGCGGCACCAACATTTTTTATCGCTGCGAGACTGTAACGGATTTTTCCATCCTCAATGGAAAACGGGTAAAAGCTTTTATTGATAGAAGGCGGTAAAATCGAAATATTTTTTTGTTTTGCTTCAAGAATATATTGGGCCACTTTTTCCTCATGACCAATAATGCTCGTTAGTAATGCAGCATAAAAATATAAAGGATAATTGGCTTTTAAGTAAGCGAGTTGATAAGCAATCATGCTGTAAGCGACGGCATGGCTCCGGTTAAATCCGTAATTGGCAAAGCGGACAATTAAGTCGTATATGTCATTGGCTGTCTCCTTGCTATAGCCTTTTTCCATGCATCCTTTCACAAAATGCTCTCTTTCCTTATCAAGAATTTCTTTTTTCTTCTTTCCGACTGCACGGCGCAACAAATCTGCCTGTCCTAAAGAGAAACCGGCCATTTTCGCAGCAATTTGCATAATTTGCTCCTGGTAAATGAGCACCCCATAAGTTGATTTTAAAATCGGCTCTAAATCAGGATGCGGATAAGAAACTGTTTCTTGACGATGTTTCCGTTTAATGTATACAGGAATATAATCCATCGGACCTGGACGATATAAAGCATTCGCTGCCACGATATCTTCAAACTTAGACGGCTGCAGTTCCTGTAAGACTTTTCTCATTCCTTCCGATTCTAATTGGAAAACGCCTGTCGTCTCCCCACGGCTTAACAAAGCATACGTTTTCGCATCATCGAACGGAATCTCCTGTAAATCGAGCGTCTTTCCTGTTTTGTGCTTAATCAGCGTACGAACATTTTCAATTAAAGTTAACGTGCGCAACCCAAGGAAATCCATTTTTAACAGTCCTAACTCTTCTAAAATATCCATCGGGTATTGCGTCAAATAAATTTGCTCGTAGCCTTCTTGCAGCGGAACAATATCACTTAACGGCTGTTCGCTGATCACAACACCTGCTGCATGCGTTGATGTATGGCGCGGCAGCCCCTCAATTTTTAGCGCTGTTTTAAAAATCTTCCTAGCAAGAGGTGACTCTTTCACCGCCCGTTGCAATGAAGGAGATTGTTCATACGCTTCCCGAAGTGTAATTCCAATCTTGTTCGGGACTTGTTTTGCCAAAAAATCAATTTCATTCTTAGAAGCCCCCATCACCCTTCCAATGTCACGTAACGCAGCTTTTGCTGCCAGAGTACCGAACGTAATAATTTGGGCAACATGCTGCTTCCCATATTTTTTCACTACATACTGAATCACTTCGTCGCGGCGCTCATCAGGAAAGTCAATATCAATATCAGGCATTGAAATACGCTCAGGGTTTAAAAATCTTTCAAAAAGCAAGCCATATTTAATAGGGTCTACATTTGTTATATGAAGCACATAGGCAACAAGGGAACCTGCAGCCGAACCGCGTCCAGGTCCTGTTAAGATCCCTTGTTCATGCGCAAATTTCATAAGATCCCAAACAATTAAAAAATAGTCGCTAAAGTTCGTTTTCTTAATAACATCTAATTCGTACTCAAGACGTTTTAAATAAACATCTTCCGGCTGCAAAAAACGATCATGCAATCCTTTCAGACAAAGTTCGCGCAAATAATCATGCGCTGATTGATTCGTCGGCACTGGATATTTCGGTAACTTTATTTTCCCCAGCTCAATTTTTACGTTGCACTGTTCAGCAATCCGCACTGTATTAGCGACCGCTGATGGAGAATGGCGGAACAAATCAATCATTTCCTTTGTCGATTTTAAATAATATTCATTGCTTTGAAGACGCGGACGTTTTTCATCATCAAGTTTCACACCGTGTTTAATCGCCAGCAAACAATCATGGACAAACGCATCTTCTTTATTTACATAGTGAACATCGTTTGTAGCGACAAGCGGTGTATTCGTCTCCTCGCTAAAGCGAATTAACTCCATTTGCAAATCCGCTTCATCGTTTAGTCCGTGGTTTTGTAATCCTATGTAAAATTGCTCGTTTCCAAATAACTGTTTATAAGTCGTTAATACGTCCATCGCCTCCGTAAATTGCTTTTGCAAAAGCAAGGTTTCAATGTATCCGTTTATTCCAGGAGTAATGGCAATGAGCCCATCAGTGTAGTATCGAAGCCATTTTTCAGGAATCCCGCCAGGAGCTTTCGTCTGAATGACACTGCTAATTTTCAATAAGTTACGATAACCTGTCTCATTCTTTGCTAATAACACTAACGGGAAGGATTGTTGTTTACGTTCAAGCACAATGTCCGCAATCATGCCAATAATTGGTTTAAGTCCATATTTTTTGCATTCTTTATAAAAAGGAATGACACCATATAGTACGTTTTCATCTGTTAAAGCAAGGGCATGAAACCCAAGTTCGCTCGCTTTTTTGACGAGCTCTTCCATTTTTGCCGCACTGTTTAACAAACTGTAAGCACTGCGCACATGAAGGTGAACAAAAGACAATGTTCTCCCCACCTTTTTACACTCTTTTCCTTCATTATAGTGAATGATAGTTTTTAAAAGCAAAACATACTTCGTCGTGATTGTCCATATACATATTATTAGTGAAAGGAATGAGTGACAATGGAGATGAAAATGGCGTTTTTACCAGCTTTTATTCAAAGCTATTTTATCGCTTTAGGAGTGTTGTTAGGCGGGGCGTTAATCGGAGGATTCGGTGCATTTTTGACAGGTGAGCCGCCTCTAGCAACCATATACCGTTTTGCACAGAGTTTAAAAATTTGGGCCCTTATTTCAGCCATCGGCGGAACGTTTGACACGTTTTACAGCGTAGAACGCGGTCTTTTCCAAGGAGAAACCCGCGATATTGTCAAACAAATTCTTCTTATTCTCTCAGCTATCGGCGGAGCGCAAACAGGTTTCATCATTATTACATGGCTCACGCAGGAGCACATCTCCTCATGAGAATTCCCCCTTATCACCACGATAAAACGTGGCAACGCTTTTTCGCCGGAATGGCTATAGGTGCCGTCATAAGCTGGCTTGTATTTTTGCAGTTATTCGGGATTTTACAGGAAAAACAGGTGCGTAAAATTGCTGGGTTAAAAGAAGAAATTGTTGATTTGAAAAACGATATTCAAATTTGGCAGCAAGATTATATTCAATTAAACAAAGAGAATAAAAAGAAGTTAACGATTCAAGATATTAAAATCAACATTATTAATGCCGAACAATATAAACTCGATTCTTATACAAAATTTCGCATTGAAGAAAGCGTAAAAAACGATATCGATCACCTAATCGCCAAAGATATTGAAACGGTATATAAAAGCAAAGACCTGTTAAAAAAAGCGATTGAAAATAAAATATTTGAAATCGATGACCGACGTTACAAAGTAGAAATATCCGAACTATTTCTATTTACCACATTATCAATCGACTTAAAAATAAAACAAGGGGTCTGACCCCCACTACGTTAACGCGGTGAAGTAGTGAGGGTCAGACCCTGCAAACAGCTTCTAAATCGGCAAGCACGTTATCGACTTCATCCCATGAATAAATAGACGCACCAGCCGCTAATGGATGGCCACCGCCTTTATATTTCTTTGCTACTTCGTTAATAACAGGGCCTTTTGAGCGAAGACGAACACGAATTTGATCGTCTTCTTCGACAAAAAACACCCACGCTACAATTCCCTCAATATTGCCGAGAATGCTAACTAGCTGGGACGCTTCTGAAGGAGATACATCATACTCTTTTAAAATGTCTTTGGAAATAATCATAGAAGCGACACCTGATTCAGATATCTTAAAGTTTTGCAACACATACCCGCTTAAATGAGCAACATTTAACTTCGTACGGTATAATCCTTCATATAACTCTGTAAACGAAAAACCATATTCAATAAGTTCGCTTGCATATTTAAACGTTTTTGGATTCGTGCTTGGGAAAAGAAAACGTCCTGTATCCCCAACAATCCCCGCATAAATTAAGCGGGCCGCTGTCTTTGTCATAACTAATCCATGCTCTTTTCCCATTAAATAAAACTCATAAATCATTTCACTGCAAGAGCTTGCTGTTGTATCGACCCATAAAATGTCACCATATGCATCTTCATTTGGATGATGATCAATTTTAATCAACTTTTTCCCAAGGTTATAACGCTGGTCGCATATCCGTTCTTGGTTAGCTGTATCACAGACGATAACTAAAGCATTCTCATATGCTTCATCTGGAATCTGGTCCATTCTTCTTAAAAAGTTCAGTGATTCTTCTTCTTTTCCTACTGTATAAATATTTTTTTCAGGAAAAGACGCTTTTAAAATTTCTGCTAACCCTCCTTGTGATCCATAAGCATCAGGATCAGGTCGAACATGACGGTGAATAATAATTGTGTCAAATTGTTTAATTGCCTCTAAAATTTGCAACACTTTTTCTTTCATGTTTTTCTCCTCTTTTAAATGAATTTTCTTTTATTAAAGCATATCATACGGTTTATATGAAGAGCATTTTTCTACTTCCTAAAAACAGTACATGGCTAGAATTCTGCAACATTTCTTTGTACAATGAGGAAAGAGACTAAACATGGAGGTTTTACATATGCCTGCATTTGTCATTTTAATCATTTTTTCGCTCGCTTTTTACGTTTATTACAAACTAAAATATTTTCGTAGCAACCGCCCGATGGAACGCCGTTGGATTTCTGCCAAGTCGAGCATTGCCCTTGGAGCGTTCGTCTTTTTCTTTGCCATTAATCAATTTTTTATTCACCAAACAACTATTTCACTAATTGTTGGCATCATTTTCTTGCTCGTTGGCGGTGGCAGTGCATGGGCAGGAGTTCGTGCCTATAAATACTATTTGCCTCTTGTCATTGAAGAAGCGAAACAATTAGGAAAAAACGGGGTTTAATCTTCCCCGTTTTTTCTTCATGTACAGGCGGCCCCACTTTTCTAGCGGTCAATTAATTGGCACATCATCATAGCTTTGCCAACAACCATTCCTTCGTTATAAACTTCGACATCTACCTTTCCAAATTTCCGACCAATTTCTAACAATTTTGGTTTAATCTCAACCGTGCTATCGATTTGTACCGGCTTAATAAAATAAATCGTAATATTCTCTACCACTAAATCTCCTTTTTTGTAAAGACGAAGAGCACGAGTTGCCGCCTCTGTAACAATCGTCGTAAACACACCATATGACAGCGTACCTAAATAGTTTGTCATTTGCGGCGTAATCCTACAACGAAATATTTCTTCTTTTTGTTCGCTTTCCATTTCAAGAAACTGGCTCGTAATAATATCATCAATGGTCTCGCCGACTTGCGGCTGACGCTGAATCATTTGCAACGCTTTTAAAACATCCTGACGGCTTATAATACCTTGCAAACGATTGTTATCATCAACAACAGGCAATATTTCAATTCCTTCCCATACCATCATATGAGAAGCAGAAGCAACCGACGTCTTTCCGCTCACAGTAATCGGGTTTTTTGTCATTACCTTTTCAATCGACAGTTGACGATCTTTCCCCATTATATCTTTCGCAGTTACAACTCCCTGCACTTTCAGCTGTTGGTCCACTACCGGGAAACGTCCATGATTCGTTTCCTCATTTAGCTCATACCATTTATCCACTTTATCCGAAACTTGTAAATATACCGTTTTTTCTAGCGGTGTTAAAATATCTTCGACAAGAACGATTTCTTTTTTAATCAACTGATCGTAAATAGCGCGGTTAATCATCGTTGCAACTGTAAACGTATCATAGCTTGTTGAAATAATGGGCAGTTGCAATTGGTCAGCTAATTTTTTGACATGTTCCTCTGTATCAAAGCCGCCCGTAATTAAAACGGCTGCTCCTGCTTCCAAAGCCAGTTGATGCGCCTTTATGCGGTTGCCAACTATTAATAAATCACCTGCTCCTGTATAACGCATCATCGCTTCTAATTTCATTGCCCCGATCACAAAGCGATTTAACGTCTTATGAAGCCCTTCACGCCCTCCAAGAACTTGTCCATCAACGATGTTAACAACCTCTGCATAAGTTAGTTTTTCAATATTTTCCTTCTTTTTTCGTTCAATTCGAATCGTTCCGACACGCTCAATCGTACTTACATATCCTTTATTTTCGGCATCTTTAATCGCCCGATATGCCGTCCCCTCACTTACACCCATTTCCTTTGCAATTTGCCGAACAGAAATTTTTTCTCCAACCGGAAGGCTATCAATATATTGTAAAATTTGCTCATGTTTTGTTGCCAAATTTTCTTCACCCTCTAAGCATGATGTCTATTTCCATTATAAAGATGAATGAGAGTGGATTCAATGAAACCATACAATATGTACCATTTTTTAGTTTCTGACAAAAAAAGAGGCTGACTCCAAAATCAAAGTGTCAGACCCCACAGCACAATATATAGAACATCATATTAGATAAATGAGTTTATATATGGTGGAGTACGCGTGAGGTCAGACACTTATGAGTCAGCCCCTGCCTGTCGTTAAAGTTCGATACTCTCTCCTGCTTTTAATATTTTTCCTACCCCTTCATTTAACATGGCAACAAATTTTTCTGGATCTTGTTCAATGACAGGAAACGTATTGTAATGAATCGGCACAACCGTCTTCGCACGAAGCCATTCAGCAGCTAACGCCGCATCTTCCGGCCCCATTGTAAAGTTGTCACCAATTGGTAAGAACGCAACATCAATGTTGTTTCTCTCACCGATGAGCTTCATGTCAGAAAACAATGCTGTATCTCCCGCATGATAAATGGTTTTTCCTTCAGCAGAGAACAAAATTCCACATGGCATACCTGTATAAATAATTTGTTTATTTTCATCAATATAGCTGGAACCATGGAATGCTTGTGTTAATTTTACCTTCCCAAACTCAAACTGATGTGCTCCGCCAATGTGCATCGGATGAACATGAACTCCTTGCCAGCTCAAATAAGTAGCTAATTCATAAGGTGCAACGACAAGCGCATTATTGCGAAGAGCAAGGTCGACCGTATCACCGACATGGTCGTTATGTCCATGAGTCAATAAAATAACATCCACTTTTACATCTTCAACTTTTAAATCCGTTGCTCCATTTCCTGTAATAAACGGATCAATAAAAATCGTTTTGCCTCCTGTTTCAATTTTGACAACAGAATGACCATGGTATGTAAGCTTCAATGCAAGTCTCCCCTTTCTTTGCTAAAATTCCCGTTTATAACGTTTCGACGTTGATTGCCCATTTCCTTCTTTTTAATTATGTCCGTCAATCAGTTTACACGTAAGCCAATTCTTGATACTCTGAAAGTAAAATAATCAATAAAAGGATGTGAAAAAAATGAATCAACGGTTGCAAAATCTTTCTATTTGGTTGAAGGAAAACGACATTTCCTTTGCCTTTATCACATCAACACCAAACGTTTTTTATTTAAGCAATTTCTATAGCGATCCTCATGAACGTTTGCTTGCTTTAATCGCTTTTCCAGATAAAGAGCCTATTTTAGTTTGTCCACAAATGGAAGTATTGCAAGCAAAGCAAGCGGGCTGGGACTACCACATCATCGGTTATAGTGATATCGACAATCCGTGGGAGCTCGTTTCTAAGTATATAAACAATCAGAAAGTTCACGTTAGTAAAATTGCCGTTGAAAAAAGCCATTTAACAATGGAACGCTATGAACAAATACATACTTATTTTCCAGATACCTCATTCTTGAATGTCGAGGAAAAATTAAGAGAGTTACGAATGATCAAAGATGAAAAAGAGATTGCGATTTTACGCCAGGCAGCAGAACTTGCCGATTTCGGTGTTGAAACAGGAGTGAAAGCACTCGCCGAAGGAAAAACCGAATTGGAGATTATTGCGGCAATCGAGTTTGAATTAAAGAAAAAAGGCGTAAGAGAAATGTCATTCGCAACGATGGTGTTGACAGGTGAAAAAACAGCGGCTCCTCACGGAGTACCAGGTTTAGCTCCGATTAAAAAAGGAGATTTCGTGTTATTTGATTTAGGAGTTGTACTTGATGGCTATTGCTCCGATATTACAAGAACGGTCGCTTTCGGTGAAGCAAACGGACAACAAAAAGAAATTTATGAAACGGTATTAAAAGCACAGATTGCAGCGATTCACGCTTGCAAGCCAGGCATAGAAATTGGCCAAATTGACAAAGCAGCAAGAACGGTCATTGAACAAGCTGGATACGGTGAATATTTTACACATCGTGTCGGCCATGGATTAGGCATCGACGTTCATGAATACCCATCCATGAATAGCACAAACACAATGCCATTACAACAAGGAATGGTCTTCACCATCGAACCAGGCATTTATGTTCCTGCTATCGGTGGTGTACGAATTGAAGATGATGTGTTTATTACAAAAGACGGAGTAGAAATTTTAACGAAATATCCAAAAGAACTTCAGATTATATAAAGATCGAAAGAGGCTGTCTCAAAAGCAAGGGTTAGACCTCACAACCACCATATATCGTACATTGACTATTGTGATGGTGCGTGAGGTTCAACCTTTTTCAAACAGCCTCTTTTATATTACATCTGTTCCAATAATGTTCTCGCGTCCTCATATGCCAAGCCATGAGCCTCTGCCACGGCTGCATAGGTGACATATCCATTTAGCGTATTAATTCCTTTTAACAATGCCGGGTTATCTAAACATGCTTTTTGATACCCTTTATTGGCAATTTGCAGCGCATACGGAACCGTTACATTTGTCAATGCCAATGTCGATGTACGAGGAACAGCACCAGGCATATTCGCAACGGCATAATGAACAACCCCATGTTTTACATACGTTGGATTGTCATGAGTTGTCACTCGATCGGTTGTTTCAAAAACGCCTCCTTGGTCAATAGCAATGTCAACGACAACTGAACCCGGAGTCATCGATTGAATCATTTCTTCTGTCACAAGCTTAGGTGCTTTTGCACCAGGAATAAGCACAGCGCCAATCACTAAATCAGAATCTTTCACCGATTCGGCAATGTTATAAGAATTCGACATGAGCGTTGTCACGTCATTTCTGAAAATATCATCCAACTGACGAAGCCGATCCGGATTTAAATCGATAATCGTCACTTCTGCACCGAGACCAACTGCCATTTTGGCCGCGTTTGTTCCCGCTACGCCACCGCCGATAATTGTCACTTTACCGCGTCTTACTCCTGGCACACTTCCAAGCAAAATTCCTTTTCCGCCTTTTGTCTTTTCCAAAAATTGTGCACCAATCTGTACTGACATTCGTCCCGCTACCTCACTCATCGGCATTAACAACGGAAGCGAACCATTCGAAAGCTGTACCGTTTCATAAGCAATACCGACTACTTTATTATCAATTAAAGCTCTCGTTAACTCCGGTTCTGGCGCTAAGTGCAAATACGTAAATAAAATCAAGCCGTCACGAAAATAACGATATTCTTCTGGAAGCGGTTCTTTTACTTTCATCACCATCTCCATGGACCATGCTTCTTCCGCTGTTTCAACAATTTTTGCCCCTGCGGCTACGTACTCTTCTTCGGAAAATCCTGACCCCTTTCCGGCATCTTTTTCGATATACACTTCATGTCCTGCTTTAACTAACGTCATCACTCCAGCCGGCGTAATCGCAACACGGTTTTCATTATTTTTTATTTCTTTTGGAACACCAATTTCCATGAGTTTCCTCCTAAATTCTTGCTTTTTTATAGAATATCCATAACAGTTTGATATTGAAACTAATAAACGTGAAATTTATCTTAAATCGTTGAAATGACTTCCGCTTCTAAACCAAGGGAGAATGGGATTGGTTCAATCATTATCTTTCTCCCATATCCATGTAAATAAACGTCCATGATCATCCAGCCAACGCACATCTAAAAGCTGAATATTTTTATATCCTTTCTGTTGTAAATAAGCAACCATTTCTTCTGCCTTTACTCCACGGTGAAGATGAAGCTGTTGATAAAATAACAGCAGTTGTTTCCTTGCTTGTCTGTCTTCCAGTTCATTCCCGTTTGTTTTACACATATAATTTGACGGAAATGTATATTCACATTCTACTTCCTGATGATCAGCAACAAGTTTGATTTTAAACAAACTTCCTTTGTGAAAATCAGCTGCACCAACAATCGGGGCTAACAAAAATGACCATATAATCAACAAAAAGACATATTTTCTCATAAAAAATCACCTCATCCATTAGAATGAGGTGATTTTTGGAAAAATATTCACATTATCGATATCGATGAATGACATCTAATCCACCTGTTACCTCTATTACCGTACCTGTAATCATATCAGAATCTTCCTCACATAAAAACGCGACAACACGCGCAATATCTTCCCCTGTGCCAGAACGGCCAATCGGTGTCATTTCATCTTTAAATTGTCTAGCATACGCAATCGTCGCTTCTTTCATGTCTCCTAAAATATTTCCAGGGCAAATCATATTAGCCGTAATGCCATATTCTGCTTCTTCCACAGCAATCGTTTTCGTCAATGAAACAAGCCCGACCTTTGCCGCGCTAAATGCAGAACGATGGAGCCAGCCTGGTGCGCTTCCCGCTCCTTGAAAGCCATATGTAATGATACGTCCAAACCGTTGCTTTCTCATAATCGGAATCGTCTTTTTAAACAAATGAAATACCGCGCTTAAATTTCCTTCAATCATCTCATACCATTCATCATCTTCATAGTCAGCTAATTTTTTTCGTTCAAAAATGTAAGGACCAGCATTATTAATTAAAAAATCAATTCTGCCAAAACGATTGAAAGCCTCATCTACTAAACGATACAAATCTTCTTTTTTCGTTACATCTCCTTGAACAAAATGCAACCGTTCTGAGAGATGATGGTATTTTTCTTTTAATGACTGGACTGCATTCTCATCACTTCTATAATTGACAGTCACAGAGTATCCTTTTTCGAGCAGCTTTTCTGTTACTTTTCTTCCCAATCCTTTTGTTCCAGCAGTGATGAGGGCATGCCGCACAAAAAACGCCTCCCTATACTCTCTTTATATCTCTAATTTACTATAAAAAACACGATAACAACATTTTTTGTTTAAAAAAAATCGGGCTGACTCAAAAAACAAAGTGTCAGCCCCTATAACTATAATATATGGTACGTAATGTGTATAGTACTTTAATGCGATTTTAGCTTAATCAAGCTCAAGAGTCTGTTGTTCCTTTTTGCGATAATGTGGATTTTCAATTAACTCCCGATCAACCATGCCACTGTGGTAAGCACTTGCGATTTGCTGACTAATCTCCAATGCTGCTTCTTCGTCATAATATAAAATTTCACGTTCTCTCGGCATTCCATTCACTCCTTTTTTCACAAAAATATCATTACGCACTTAGTCTTTTTTGTTTTGGCTAATGCTATACTGTAAGCAGAAATAACACTTATATCCAATATCCAGGAGAAAATGGATATAACTCATAAGAAAAATTTAGTGGCATTAGATGGATCAAAAAAAGCCGAATGAGCATTTGATTGCTAAGCGCAATCAATGCCTGTTGTGAGAATTAAAAAGGAATAAAACAAGAGGACAATCCAGTAGGCAAAAACTTACTCAACGGATTGTCCCCTTTTTATCTTTCCTTATCCCCATTGTTATCTGTGTCCTTTTCATCCAACCGCTTTTTTGCTTTTCCAATCGCCTTCTTCACTTCTGTAAATCCTGTGCCTCCTGCGCTATTGCGGCGATTAACTGCTGTATACGGATTCAAAGCTTCGTAAATGTCTTCTTCAAACAATTCCGATGCTTCCTTATAGTCAGTAAGCGGTAAATCAGCTAAGAAAATCCCTTTTTCAATACATGTTAATACTAATTTACCGACAATTTCATGTGCTTCGCGGAACGGTACTCCTTTTGCTGCCAAGTAATCAGCTAGTTCAGTCGCATTGGAGAAATCTTGTTTCGTTGCTTTTTCCATGACAGCGGTATTCACTTTCATTGTCGCAATCATGCCAGTGAAAATTTTCAAAGAACCTGTCACTGTTTTTACAGTATCAAACATTCCTTCTTTATCCTCTTGCATATCTTTGTTGTAAGCAAGAGGCGTTCCTTTCATTACTGTCAACAAGGCAAATAAGTTTCCGTACACCCGTCCGGTCTTGCCGCGAATCAATTCAGCCATATCTGGATTTTTCTTTTGTGGCATAATGCTACTTCCTGTTGCAAACGTATCATCCATTTCAACGAATTGAAACTCTTGGCTTGACCAAAGAATTAACTCCTCACAAAAGCGCGATAAATGCATCATAAGTATCGAACTATTGCTTAAAAACTCAATGATAAAATCACGATCGCTTACCGCATCAATGCTGTTTTCATACATTCCGTCAAAACCGAGAAGCTCAGCCGTTAACTGACGATCAATCGGAAATGTGGTCCCAGCTAAAGCACCTGCTCCAAGCGGCGATTTATTAATGCGCTTTAATGATTCAGTGAAACGCTCACGATCACGTTCAAACATCCAAAAATAAGCCATTAAATGATGTGCAAATGAAACAGGCTGTGCCCGCTGCAAGTGAGTATAGCCGGGAATAATTGTTTCAACATGCTTCTCCGCTTTTTCCACTAGCACTGTTTGCAGCTCTTTAATTAGTTCAATAATTTCATTGACTCGCTTTCGCAAATATAAATGCATATCTGTGGCGACTTGGTCATTACGACTTCGTCCCGTATGCAGTTTTCCGCCGACTGGTCCAATTTCGTCAATAAGCATTTTTTCGATGTTTAAGTGAATATCTTCATACGCTATAGAAAACTCAAGCTGTTGCTTTTTCGCTTTTTCCAGTAAAATAAGCAATCCTGATTGAATTTTCTCCACGTCTTCTTTTGACAAAATGCCACATTCGCCAAGCATCGTCACATGCGCAATGCTTCCTTCAATGTCTTCTTCGACTAATTCTTTATCAAAAGGGATCGACGCGCCAAACTCATCGACCCACTCTTCCGCTGTTTTCGTAAAACGTCCGCCCCAAAGTTTTTTCACACGTTCACCTTCTTATTGTTGACCATGCTGTACACTTTTGTCGGTAAGCCGAATAGAGAAATAAAGCCGACAGCTGCTTGATGGTCAAACTCATCCTCTGCTGTATAAGTCGCCAATTTTTCATCATATAACGAGAATTCAGATTTACGTCCTTCAATAATCGCATGACCTTTAAACAATTTCACTCGTACGACGCCTGTCACATTCTTTTGCGTCTCTTTTAAGAATGCTAGAAGCGCATCTTTTAACGGCGAGAACCATAAGCCGTTGTAAATCACTTCCGCCAGTTTTTGTTCGATGAGTGGTTTAAAGTGCGCTACTTCTTTCACAAGTGTCAAGTCTTCCAACTCTTTATGCGCTTTAATTAATGTGATTGCCCCTGGACATTCGTACACTTCACGAGATTTAATGCCGACAAGGCGGTTTTCCACATGGTCAATGCGACCAACGCCGTGTTTTCCGGCAATGGCGTTTAACTCAAGAATCAGCTGAGCAAGCGAATATTCTTTTCCATTCAATGTTTTTGGCACGCCTTTTTCAAAACTGATCTCAATGATTTCTGGGACATCAGGCGTATCCTCAAGCGTCACTGTTAATTCGTATGCTTCTTCAGGCGGAGCTGCCCAAGGGTCTTCTAAAATGCCGCATTCGTTGCTTCGTCCCCATAAGTTTTGATCAATGGAAAATGGACTGTCCAAATCGATTGGAATCGGAATGTTATGTTTTTCCGCATATTCAATTTCTTCTTCACGCGACCAGCTCCATTCACGTACAGGAGCGACAACTTCAAGATTAGGATTCAACGCTTTAATCGATACTTCAAAGCGGACCTGGTCGTTTCCTTTCCCTGTGCAACCGTGCGCGACCGCCACCGCTCCTTCAAGCTCGGCGATTTCCACTAATTTTTTCGCAATTAACGGGCGAGACAACGCAGAAACAAGTGGATATTTTCCTTCGTAAAGCGTGTGGGCTTGTAGTGCTACGAGTGCATATTCATTCGCAAATTCCTCTTTAGCATCAATCACATAAGACTTAACCGCTCCAACTTTCAGTGCTTTTTCCTTAATAAAATCGAGATCTTTTCCTTCACCAACATCGAGACAGCACGCAATCACGTCATACCCCCGCTCTTGAAGCCACTTGATTGCAACAGATGTATCTAAACCACCAGAATAAGCTAACACAATCTTCGGATTCGCCATAGTATTCCTCCCCTTCCCTACAATTCACATAAATATACTTGATAATTAATATTTATTCATAAAACATAGCTTTACTTTATCAACTTTTCTATAAAATTTCAATACTTATTCACAAAAAAGTATAAAAATACTAACATGCAAAAATGGTTCTTTTTCTGACTTTTTTGTACAATGGAAATATGTAATGGAGATGGGGGTTTAAAAATGGAGCATCTGTTTATTTACGATGAACGTTTAGGCATTCCACTTCCTAAACTAGAAAAAGAGTGGGAGGAATATAGTGAATCCGAACAACACGCCATATTACTTCATTGGGAGAAAATTCGCGGCAAAATCCCAGACCGAATTGTCGAACTTGAAGGGATCATTAATCAAAAGCAAGCAGAGCTTGGAGAAGAAAATGATTTTTCAAAATCATGTATATTAAATTCGGAAATTACCGAATTAGCTTCCATTATTAATGATTTATGGATTTGGTACCGAATGAATCAAACCGTGTCTTCACGAATGCATCAATAGGGTGATTTTGGGTTAAAAGGCGGCGTTCATTTCTGTAGCCGCCTTTTGCTTTTACAAATCTTTTCTGATTTCGCGGATTACATGTGCAAGCTCTGGCAAAATTAATTTTATCATCGCCAGTTTCACCGCCCCAGTGGATCCAGGAGTAGAAAAAATCGCAGTATCGTTGGCAACACCAGCAATCGCTCTTGATAAAATCGCCGCGGAACCAATATCTTCTGTATAGCTCAACATGCGAAACAACTCGCCGAAGCCAACGATTTCTTTTTCAATGATTTCTTTTACGATTTCAATTGTTACGTCTCTTTTGGCGATTCCCGTTCCGCCGTTTGTTAACACCGCATCAATGTTTCGATTCGCACAGCCAGCCAAAATCGCTTCCCGGATCGCCGTTTTTTCATCTTTCACAATTTCATAGTCAACCACTTCATGCCCCGCTTCCTGTAACAGTTGCACCATTAACTTTCCGCTTTTATCCGTATCAACTGTTCTTGTATCGCTAATCGTAATGACTTTGCATTTTACACTGCGCGGAGCTTCTTTTTTATGTTCTGTAACGCTCATATGTATTCACCTTTCTATTAAAATTTATTTTAGTATACAACAAAACTATGTCCACCTTTTCAGAATATCTTAAGAAATAAAGACCATGAACGGTACGGATAATATATTGAATATTCTATTATTTACGTCTATTATTAATATTAAGTAAATTAATGCTTAACAATGATTACTTTTACGAAGGGAGGAACATATACAACATACTAATTGTTGCTTACGAGGATGATAACTCTAGTTAATAGGAACTCACACTATTAACCTTTGGTTGGTATCAGTATTTCAAAGAATCGTTTGACTACAGAAAATCGATCCATTAATCCACATCGGAGGGATGAATATGTTAAAAACAATGAATTATTCTTCTTTAACTTCCTCTTTTTCTTGGGAAGCAGTATTCGATCACTATCACTGGAATCCTCGTGAACGTTTCAACGTTGCCCACGAAGTATGTGACCGCTATGCAGAAGATCCCTCACGTATCGCCATATTTCATGAGGATCAGTTTGGCAATCAACAGACTATCACATATCGTGAACTTCGCGACTGGTCTAACCAGCTGGCCAATGTGTTTCGTAAACTCGGAATCAAGAGAGGAGACAGGGTTTGCGCACTGCTTCCAAAGAATCCAGCACTTATCGTCTATATTTTAGCTGCCTGGAAAATTGGAGCAGTTTATGTCCCACTGTTTACAGCATTTGGTCCACAAGCGATTGAATACCGTATCAATCATTCTGAAGCTAGGGTGATTCTAACTAATCAAAATCAACGAAGCAAACTACCTTCACGAGAAAAGGTTCCCTCACTTGAGCACATTTTTGTAATTGATGGAACTATGTATCCAAACGATTTGCCTTTTTGGGAAACGCTTACACTCGAATCTACTGAACATCGAACAGAAGAAATGACAGTAGATGATCTGTTAGCAATACAGTATACATCAGGTTCTACCGGTATGCCTAAAGGAGCCATGTGGTCACACAATATGATCATTAATATTTATCCTTATATGCGGTATGCCATCGATCTACGGGACGATGATATATTCTTAGGCGGTGCAGATCCTGGCTGGGCTTATGGGCTGATTTTCTGTACGTTTGCACCAATGAGTTTTGGGGTTCCGATTGTTTTTTACGAAGGACCATTCAAACCAGATTCCTATTATTCTCTTATGGAAAAATATAATGTAACGAATTTTGCGTATGCTCCTACGGCCTATCGTGCGATGGCGGCAGCAGGTTCAGAAGTAATCCGCAAATACAATATTAATGTACGGGCAATGAGTTCTGCAGGGGAGCCGCTTAATCCTGAAGTGATACGGTTTTTCGAAAAGCATCTCGGAGTCACAGTGCATGATCAGTATGGGTTATCTGAAACTTTAATGCTAATTGGTAATTTCAACGCGCTTGATATGGAGATTCGTCCAGGTTCAATGGGATTTGTTTTACCAGGTTTTGAAGTTGCATTGCTCGATGACGAAGGTGTTCCCGTAGCTGATGGAAATGTTGGACAAATTGCTTTTAATACCGATTCAATCCCAAATCTTTTTAAAGGATATTGGAAAGATCCTGAGAAGACTTCAGAGAAAATGATTGGAAAGTGGTTCCTAACAGGTGATTTAGCCTTCAAGGATGAAGATGGGTATTTTTGGTTTCAAGGTAGAGCTGACGACATTATCTCAAGTGCGGGATATCGAATTGGACCTTTTGAGATCGAAAGTTGTCTGCTCGAGCATCCGGCTGTAGTAGAGGCAGCCGCTGTTGGAAAACCCGACCCATTGAAAGGGGAAATAGTCAAAGCTTTTGTTGTGCTGGCAGACGGATTTACACCTTCAAATGAATTAGCACAAGAGCTTTCCCTGTTTGTTAAAAATCGCCTTTCGAAACATGAATACCCTCGTGAAGTTGAATTCGTAACTGAATTACCTAAGACGACTAGCGGTAAAATTCAACGATTCATCCTTCGAAACCAAGAGATAGAAAAAAATAAAAATTTGCAATAAAATCGGAACCAAAATAAGATTCGTTCTTCATTAATGAAGCAGAAGCAGTGCCATGCTTTTGCAGCTGACACTTCTTCTGCTTTAATTTCTTATATGGGGAAAATCGTTTTTCTCTGTATTTAATTGTTCTCTCATTCTTACTTGATTATTTTTAATATTTTTTTTGCCCTTTTTTGTATGCAAATGCTCTCTTCACTCCGTTCAACATAAACTGAGCTGATATAATAGTTAGGGAAAAAATACAATTGGAACTATCGAAATCCAAGGAGTTATATTTAAAACTTGATAGCTGTCTCCAATTAACCCAGACCATTCATAAGAAATAGTTTTCGGTGGATCTTGATATGTATAGTCAACAAATGTACCCCCAAAAAATAATTGTAGTACTCCTAAGTGAGCCATAATCATTAATACTTGAATAAATTGTTGAATCGACAATAAAACCCAATTTTCAACCACATGCGGAACAACGTGTACTTTTAGTATATGAAATTTAGAACCACCTAATATTTTTGCTGCCTGGATAAACTCCTCCGTAAATACCTTTCGTATATCATTTGCGATATAAAACGCTAATGTAGGAATAGCTAATACAGTGAGGACAAAAACTTCAAACGCAGCTCGTTTCCAAAAAGGATGAGGAAATCCGTCAATCGGCATCCATAGAACATTAATTAGAATAAAGTAAGCAATTAACGTTAACGGAACGACTGTAAAACTATCAAAGAAGGTTTCAAATTTTGAAATCCAGTTTTTAAAATAAACACCTAGAATTCCACCTATCATTATGGACAAAGTTATGCGTAAAATCGTTATTAATAAAGCAATCCCTATTGTAAATTTCGCGCCTTGTATAATAATATGCAACATATCATAACCATTACGATCCGTACCTAAAGGAATATGGAGTGAAGGTGCAAAAGGGGGAACCGTTTTTGTCAAAAAGAATAGGGACTTGTCTAACATTCCCATCGTTTAAAATGCTATTTAGCAGGCTTAATATCATTAGAATAGTTATAAAAAGAAAGCCTAGCATAAATAGCTTGTCTCGAATTAACAAACGAACCAATCTATTTCTCTCCTTTCAACATCGGTGGAAGAAGCAAATGATATATTTTATAAAATAGAAATAAAGGAATATATAATAATAAAACCCCTAGCGCAAAAACTTCCGAAGTATGATATTCAATTAGAAAAGTTGTGATACCATTCACATTAAATAGATACTCAATGATAATTAAATTGGAAAGCATAAACCAAACAATTGTTTTAGAATAACTAAATAATCCTACTATAACATTCCTTAATACATGTTTATTAAGGATATAGAAAAAGGATAATCCCTTAGATATCGCATATTCTATATATGATTTGCGAAGTTCGTTTTCATACTGTTGTAAAAGCAGCCTCCCAAACAACAAAGAAATCGGAATACTCAGACAAATGGCAGGTAAAAAAATACTTCGTTCATCACCAAGAGAAGCAAGATTAAATATGAGCCATCCAGTATTCTTAAATATGATCAAAACGATTAATTGGAATGTTACAATAATGAACAAATCAGGAAGAGACTCCAAAAAAGTTAATACGATTTTTATCTTATCAATATAGCGTTTGAATGAAAGTAACGTAATATACGTTATCATAAATGCCAATAATAATGCCAGCATCATAGCTAACACACACAATATTAGCGATTCCCTATAATGTAGAAGAATCTGCGGAAATACTCTCCTATTCTCTCCATATACAATATTTATCGGCTGAATAAGTTTCATGATGATGTAACCTAACGTTTTAACATATTCCTTCATGTTTATATTGATATTATTAAATAAGATTGGCAAACCGCTAACCATAACTACACCTAAGATTGCAACAATACATTCGAACACTATTCTGGTGATTAATTAAATAGCTCTTATCAACAAAATCCCCCTCTATAAAAAACTAAATTTTCTAACAATTATAATAACAGTAATTCCAATTATATTCCATTAAATAAATTATTTTCTATTCAATCATTTCACATACTTCATAATTTAAGAAGAAAAAACAACATTTCCTACGCTAATTTATACTTTCCAGCCCAACACAGTAAGAGAAATACTAATGATGCCAACGGTTCAAAGTAAAACGCATAAAAAAACAACCTTCTCTCATGCCATGATAGATCGCATGAGAGAAGGTTGCTTTATTAGATTTAGGTCAATTTTTTGTCAAAGGTGCCTGAACATTACGCTAAATTCGCCAATCTCACTACATCGCGGGCAATCATGACTTCCTCGTTTGTAGGGATGACAAGCACCTTAACCGGTGAGTGCGGATAGCTGATGAATGCTTCTTGTCCACGGACTTTGTTCAGTGCTGGGTCCCAGTAAACGCCCATGAACTCAAGACCGCGCAATACTTTCGCACGGACAACGTCACTGTTTTCGCCAATCCCTGCTGTGAAAATAATCGCATCGACACCGCACATGCGTGCTGCATAAGAACCGATATATTTATGGATGCGGCTTGCAAACACTTCTAACGCTAACTCAGCACGCTCATTTCCTTCTTCCGCTGCTTTTTCAATGTCACGTAAATCGCTTGAAAAACCAGAAATACCGAGCATACCGCTCTTTTTATTTAAAATCTCGACAACTTCTTCCGCCGTTTTGCCCGTTTTCTCCATGATATATGGAATTAATGCAGGGTCAATATTACCAGAGCGTGTTCCCATCGCTACACCTGCAAGCGGCGTGAATCCCATAGAAGTATCAATTGACTTTCCACCTTCAACAGCAGCGATGCTTGCTCCGTTTCCTAAGTGGCATGAAATTAAGCGCAGTTGTTCAATTGGACGGCCAAGCAATTCCGCAGCGCGTTGTGTAACATATTTATGAGACGTTCCATGGAATCCGTATTTACGAATACCGAATTTTGTATAATATTCATATGGCAAGCTGTATAAAAATGATTGTTCAGGCATTGTTTGATGGAACGCCGTGTCAAATACAGCGACAGCCGGAACATTTGGTAAGATTTCTTGGAATGCTTTAATACCAACAATGTTTGCCGGGTTATGCAACGGAGCTAATTCTGATAGCTCTTCAATCTCTTTTAATGTCTCATCCGTAATAAGAACGGAATCGCTAAATTTCTCACCGCCATGTACAACACGGTGTCCAATTCCATCAATTTCGTCAAATGATTGAATGATTCCTAACGTTATTAATTTATCAAGCAACAATTTAACGGCAGCTGCATGGTCTGGAATTGACTTTACTTCTTTCAATTTCTCGCCGTTTACCGTAATATTAAAGATCGCGTCTTCAAAGCCGATACGCTCCACTAGACCTTTCGTTAACACTTTTTCACTAGGCATTTCAAACAATTGAAACTTGAGTGAAGAACTACCGGCGTTAATTGCAATAATTTTTGACATCTTTCTAAACAGCTCCTTTAGGTTTTACACTAAAAAAGTTTTCATTAATCATATTGTAGACAATTCGACAAATTTCAATATACCTTCTTCATTTTACGCCCCATTTAATAATCTTTTCAAGTACGATATCAATAAAAAAACCGCTTAATCGATATATTTTTATATTCTGAAATATCAAATATCAAAAAAAGAGGCTGCCCTAAAGCAAAACCTCAGCCCCCTCCTATATAGGACATAACATTAGATAAGAACGCTATGGAGGATTAGGCGTGAGGTCAGACGCTTATGGACCAGCCTCGTCCCTTTAGTTTATTGATTTTTTTCGCTTGCAAACCACTCATCAATTTTTCGCATCATTGCTTGCATGACTTGTTTATTCGAAAAGCGCGGCAACTCTGCAAGCAACGCCTTTTTTGGCGCTTTTACGTTTGAACCTTTCTTTTGCAAAATAAAAATGCTTTTCGCAGCTTGTTCATTTTTAAACATCGACAGCGGTAACTGTAATAATCCTTGAATGACAGCCTGTTCTTTTAAAAAGGTGTGCAGCTCGGCAGCTTGATCGCTGGAAAATAACGAATTCGGGATTAGGAAAAATAAATAGCCGCCTTCTTTCGTATAATACAAACTTTGTTCAATAAACAAATGGTGCGCGTATGAATGCCCCTTCTCTGCCTTTAAAACAAAGCGGGATGCATTTTCATCATGTGGATAATAGCCAACCGGCAAATCGCAAACGACAACATCCGCGTGCTCTACAAACATCGGCTGCAGACTATCTTGATTAAAAAATTGGATAGGATGTTTTTGTAAATTAGCGTTGACATACGCTAATTTAATTAATAAATCGTCAACATCAACCCCATAACTTTTTACTTGTTTGCCCGGTAAATGGTTTAGGACAGTCGTTAATAAGTTAGCAGTCCCAACAGCCGGATCGAGAATAGTTAAAGCAAGATGTTTCGCAGTAAATTTGCCAACTAAATAGCTGATAAATAAACTAACAGCATCTGGGGTCATTTGATGATGCGGCTGCGTATTTTCTTTCATTCCTTTTAACACGGCAAGCTGAAACGATTTGCGAATTTCTTCATTCGTAAATGTCTCAAGCTGAATTTCTTTATATTCTTTTTTAAGCCGTTTTTGCGATAATTCGCTTACTTCTTCTTGTAAAACATCTTCATGAAATAAGTTTTCTCCTGTTTCGGCCACGGCTTCTAAATAGGAACATTTTAATTCTTCTTGTAAGATCGCTGCAGTACGGTCAAATAGCATAAATAATCGTTCAACTGGTGTGCTCATTTTTTTTCCACCTTTCAATTTGGTGTCCAATTTTCTATTGTATGGAGTATTCGCTCATAAACGCAAGAGTTTTATATCAGGCAACGAAAAAGACCTCGAATAACTCGAGGTCCTTTCGCCATTATTTCGCTGCTTTGGCTGCTTCAATCGCCGCTTCATAATTCGGATGATTTGTTGCTTCAGGTACGTATTCAACGTATGTTACTTTGTCGTTGCTGTCAATAACAAATACAGCACGTGCTAATAAACGTAACTCTTTAATTAACACCCCGTATGCTTGACCAAATGACACGTCGCGATGGTCAGACAATGTTTGCACATTTTCAATGCCGTTGGCACCGCACCAACGCTTTTGCGCAAATGGTAAATCGACGCTGATGGTTAACACTTTGACGTTTTCTAATTTTGCCGCTTCTTCGTTAAAACGGCGAGTTTGCGCATCACAAACGCCAGTATCAATCGAAGGAATAACACTGATTAAACGAACATGTCCCTTCGTATCAGCGAGCGTGACCTCTGATAAATCATTTGCTAATACCTTAAAGTCTGGAGCTGTATCGCCAACTTTCACTTCATTTCCTACTAAAGTAACTGGTTTCCCTTTAAAAGTAATATTTGCCATCTGATTACCTCCTAAAAAATATGTACAGGCTAATCATAATGACAATATAAAAAAATTTCAATTATTTTGACTTATTTAAATCTCGAAATCATCCTTTTTTTGTTCAAAAGAGTTTTCCCGATCGTTTTGTTCATGTTGTTGCTGCTTGTTTTTCTTTAACATTTGTTGAATTTTCTCCACCGCTTGTGGTGCTAAATCCAATATTTTTTCGTATAAATGCGTACTTTCATCAAGATGAAGAAGCTTCACACCTGAAGAATTAACAATTAAAAATGCAATTGGTGTAATCGACACTCCTCCACCGCTGCCTCCGCCAAATGGATGAGTGTTTTCCATAGATTGTTGACCGTTATGCTGATTGGTTTCATCAAGCATAAACTCGCTTCCGCCTGCAGCAAAGCCAAATCCTACTTTAGAAACCGTTAAAATGACACTTCCATCCGGAGTTTCTACCGGATCGCCGATAATCGTATTGACATCAATCATTTGTTTTAAATTTTCCATTGCCGTTGACATTAACCCTTGGATTGGATGATTGCTCATTTCTAACCCTCCTAATAACTTTCGTTTGCTTTACCGGCAACAAATGATTTTAATTTTGACAAAGAGTTGCCGCGCCAATATTTCACGATTCGCATTCCTGCTAACATAGCATGCCCGATACGAAAATGAATCATACATATAAAATGCGTTTGCGACATTGCTTGTTGAAAAGATGGGGTGATCGTAATAACAGGACCGGTTTTTAACTTCATATATCGGCTAACAATCGCCACAATTCCATATTTCACCGACCATCCAATGCCAATAGCCATTCCTGTATAAGCTGCATCACCTGTACCGAATGTCGTATGCCATTCGAATTTCGTCACAGCAATGTGTGACAGAAATTTTTTAAGAATGGAATGTAAGTGAACAACGTGATTAACAAATCGTTTTGTTTGTTTTAGACTATCGACAATCTCACTAGGAGTATACTTATTTTTTTTCGGTTGAATTTCAACATTACTTTTTCCATAGCTCATCTCGTCCCGGCGAGAAACAATAATCCCCAGTGATTCCTTATCCACTTTTACTAACGGAATATTAATCGTGTAGCGAATGAGGCCAAATAACGTTTTTAGCGTGATTTTTACGCGATCATCACCTTGCGCATGTTTAACATCAATTAAAATGGACATTCTCATCATAGAAATGAACATGATGAAACAAATCAACCCCACCGCTATGAACAAGACAGCATTCAATTTACGCACTCTCCTTCAACATACCATTTTCACCATTTCTATAAAAAATAAACCTGCTAGTATAACTAGCAGGTACGCTCATGCACAACCGTTGTATCAGCAATCATATCGTGAATCCCTTGTTTTTTCGGTGAAAATGCTGCTACTAAAAATCCGATGAATAAAATGGTCTTAGAAATAAACTTTCCGACCAATTCTCGAAACAACACTGTCGACCATGTTAACGATCTATTGTTAACATCTATTACTTTTAGACCAAACACCATTTTTCCTATCGTTTGTTTAAAAATCTTTGTCATGAAAATAAAATATAAATAAAAAGTAGTCGCGGTTGCAATCGATAGCGGTGTAAACATATGATTCTTTTCCAAAGGTAAGTCCATAAAGCGAAAAATTGGATACACAATGATTCCGTTCATGCTTGCAATGACGATTAAATCAAGCAAATAAGCCCAAAACCGCATCCAAAATCCCGCATAATGGAAAGTGGCATAATTCGGTAAGACAACTGTTTCACTTTGCATTGTTGCTTGTTCAATGCTTTGCTGCTCTTCATTCATCATTCTTTTTCACTCTCCTTTACTCCGCATATAAATACATTAAACGCGGTGAGTTCGGACGCGAAAATAATTTAACAAGCTCGATTGCCTCGTTGTTATCTTGTTTGAATGGTTTTACATTCATGCTAAATAACGAACCGAAACCAAGTTCGTCCGTATATTTCACAACTTGAGCATCTTTTAAGTGATAGTCTTTTTTCACAGCAGCAATCGTGTCATCTAAAAAGCCAAACTCATCAATTAACTTTAATTCCTTTGCCTGACGACCATCATAAATACGTCCGTCTGCCAGTTTGCGAACTTCACTTTCAGGAATCTTTCTTCCTTCGGCAATCACTTTTACAAATCCTTCATAAGAATTGTTAATAAGAGTTTGTAAAATCTTTCTTTCCTCATCCGTCATTTTTCTTGCCGGATTCATAATATCTTTATAAGGCCCACTTTTAATCGTAACAAATTCCACACCGTATTTTTTCGCTAATCCTTCGTAGTTAATGCCTTGCATAATCACGCCTAGCGAACCAGTAATCGTCTCGGGGCTCGCGAAAATTTTATCTGCCATTGTCGATATGTAATATCCGCCAGAAGCAGCCATCGTTCCCATTGACACATAAATCGGTTTTTTTGTTTCTTTTTTCAAATCGGATAGTTTATCATGAATTTCTGCACTTTCAACAACGCCGCCGCCCGGAGAGTTGACGCGCAATACAATCGCTTTAACCGCATCATCGTTTTTCGCCTGTTCAATCATGTTTAAAAAAGCTTGATGATTGTATCCAGCTGTTTCAAACAATGAGCCTACTTCTTCCGTTTCTTGAATAACACCATTTACTTCTAGAACAACAATTTTTTTAAACTCGTTTCCTTCTTCAATGATTTCCTCAGCAAATTCCTCATTCCCTTGAGCAAAAAAATCTTCGGACCATTTTTCAAAATCCGAAGTAAATACAGATGTAACAAAACTCATTAGCGCGGAAAAGATAAATAAAGCCGCAGCGATTGCTAAAGCAATCCAACGTTTCCGATTCATATCTCTCCTCCTCATATAAATGAATTTTACTTTTAAAAAGCAATAATGATAAACTATATATTACATATTACATTAGTTAATCTTACCATAATTGTTAATATAACTAAAATACTGTAACGGAGGTGCCATCTAAATGGCAGAACGTCGCAATCATATTTACTTTTTTTACAGAAAAGACGAAAAAACAAGCGAGCAAGTAAAGTCGCTAATCAATCTTGCTAATGAATACAATTTCCATGTCGTGAGCGATCATCGAAACGCAAATATTATTGTTAGCATCGGTGGTGATGGCTCATTCCTTCAGGCAGTACGAAAAACTGGCTTCCGTGATGACTGTCTTTATGTGGGAATTTCCACTCTTAACTCACCAAGCTTTTATTGCGACTTCCATATTGATGACACAGATAAGATGATTGAAGCTATGACAAACGAGCGTATTGAAGTACGAAGATATCCGACAATTCAAGTAACCATTGATAACTCTGCTTCATTTTATTGCTTAAATGAATGTTCTATTCGTTCTGGAATTATCAAAACGTTTGTTATGGATGTATTTATTGACGAACTTCATTTTGAAACATTCCGCGGCGATGGAATGATTGTAGCGACTCCAACAGGAAGTACTGCCTATAACAAGTCAGTAAACGGTGCTGTTGTCGACCCGCTGCTTCCGTGCATTCAAGTAAGCGAGCTTGCCTCTCTCAATAATAATCGTTATCGTACATTAGGTTCTTCGTTTATTTTAAGCGGAAAACGAAAGCTAACATTAAAAATTTCCTCGGAAGGTAATCATTATCCAATTATCGGTATGGACAACGAAGCACTCAGCATTCAACATATCGAAAAACTGGATATTTCTTTAAGCGAGAAAGTTATTAAAACAGTAAAACTAAAAAATAATTCTTTCTGGGAAAAAGTAAAAAGGACGTTTTTATAAACGACAAAAAAGGCTGATCCACAAGCAAAATGTCAGCCCCCACAACCATCATATAAGACATAATTAGATAAATAAACGATATATGGTGGAATGGACGGGAGGTCAAACACTTATGGGTCAGCCTCTTTTAGTATATGTCACTATTGTTGTTGAGCTAATCTTATTTCCCGCTGGCGAAGCTCAACGCGGCGAATTTTACCTGATGCTGTTTTTGGCAAGTCATCAACAAATTCAATTTTGCGCGGATATTTGTATGGAGCTGTTAATTGTTTAACATGCTCTTGTAAAGCTGGAATTAATGCCGGATCGTTTTTATTGATCCCTTCGCGAAGAACAACAAATGCCTTGACAACATGTCCACGAATTTCATCTGGACTTGCAACAACGGCACATTCCTTTACAGCAGGATGTTTAACAAGTGCATCTTCTACCTCAAACGGTCCGATCGTATAGCCTGAGCTAATAATAATGTCATCACCGCGCCCTTCAAACCAGAAGTATCCATCTTCGTCCATTTTTGCTTTATCTCCAGTAATATAGTACTCACCGCGGAACTGCATCGCAGTACGTTCAGGTTCTTTATAGTAATGTTTGAACAATGCCGGCGTGCTGACATGAACAGCAATGTCACCTACTTCGCCTACTTTGCACAGCTCTCCGTCCTCATTAATAATTTCAACCCGGTTCCCTGGCGTTGGTTTGCCCATTGAGCCCGGCTTAATTTTCATCCCTTTCATGACACCGACAAGCAACGTATTTTCTGTTTGCCCGTAACCGTCACGCACTTGAACACCAAAATGTTTTTCAAATGTGTCAATGACTTCGCGGTTTAACGGTTCACCAGCAGAGACAGCACTGTGTAAATGAGGAAGTTTGTACTCTCCGATATTTGGTACCTTCGCCATCAAACGATATTCGGTAGGGGTGCAGCAAAGAACATTGACTTCATATTTGCTTAACAGTTGCAAATATTTCTCAGGTTCAAATCGTCCATGATAAACAAATCCGGTTGCTCCAGAGCCTAACACCGATAAAAACGGGCTCCAAATCCATTTTTGCCAGCCTGGACCGGCCGTTGCCCAAACAACATCTCCTTCTTCGATACATAGCCAGTTTTTCGCTGCCGTACGCAAATGGGCATAAGCCCAGCCATGTGTATGGACAACACCTTTCGGATTTCCGGTTGTGCCGGACGTATAAGATAGAAAGGCCATGTCATCACGCGATGTATCAACTGCTGTAAATTCGTCGCTTTGCTTATCCATTTCTTTTTGTAAATTGAACCATCCTTCCACATCATCTCCTACTACAAACTTAATCAAACGGTTCGTATCTTCAATTTGTGCAAATTCAGCAATATAAGGATGATAAACAATCACTGCTTTTACTTCACCGTGAGAAATACGATACTGTAAATCTTTTGCACGCAACAATTCAGAGCTTGGAATAACAACTAATCCAGCTTTCAATGCTCCTAAATACACTTGATATGCTTCAATTAATCGTGGTACCACAATTAACACTTTATCGCCTTTTGTTAATCCACGAGTAATTAAAGCGTTTCCAATTTTATTGACGCTTTTTATTAGCTCAACATATGTAATTTCTCTTGTTTCTCCCGCTTCATTCTCCCATTTTAAAGCGATTTTGTTTGGTGTTTTATGCGCGTGTTTCTCAACCTCAGAAGTTAAGTTATACTTCTCCGGTGCAATCAAATCTTCTCTTCGCATGATTGCCTTCCCCCTTTTTTGTCTATTCAAGTTGATTATACAAAATAATCTTAATATTTTGTATATTTTTCTGAAATAATAAAGTTCAACTTCATCAGCGAAGTTTCTTCCTCGCTGATGTTAGTTGAACTTATCGCACTTCTAGCATCCGTTAGCTCTTACTGATACAGGTGGGAGTCTTACGGACGCTTAGAACAGGATAAAAGGCGGGCTTTGACACCCGCCTTTGTAGCCATTTATTCAGTTATTAGAATGTACCGCCGCCTAATTGTTGTTGAGCCATTGCAACAAGACGTTTTGTAATCTCTCCACCAACAGAACCGTTAGCGCGAGATGTAGAGTCTGGACCAAGTTGAACGCCAAATTCTTGAGCAATTTCATATTTCATTTGATCAAGAGCTTGTTGTACTCCAGGTACTAATAATTGATTTGAGCTGTTGTTACGTGCCATGTGTTTTCACCTCCTTGTGACTATAGAGTGTGTTAAAACACATGGCATCATTCATTTATATGATTGGTAATTTTTGATATTTTAAAACAGCTCTTCGAATTCTTCAATGTTTTTATAGTTTTTATCAATGATTAATGTTTCTGTCTTGTTAACCGCTTCATTAATTAAACTCTCAAAATCAACAAAGCTTTCATAATGTGCAGCTTTCTCTTTTTTCGGTCTTGTTTTTGGAGCGCTTGGCGTAAAAATCGTACAACAGTCCTCATACGGACGAACAGAAATATCAAATGTATCAATTTTTTTAGCGATTTCAATGATTTCCGTTTTATCCATCGCCACAAGCGGCCGAAGGATCGGGGTTGTTGTTACATCGTTAATCGTAGCCATACTTTCAAGCGTCTGACTTGCTACTTGTCCAAGGCTTTCTCCTGTTACGATGGCAAGTCCATTATGCTTTTTGCGAAGAGCGTCGGTAATTCTCAACATCATTCTTCGCGTTGAAATAAGCGAATATCCATCGGGAACCTGCTTTTGAATGGTTTGCTGAATCTCGGTAAACGGTACAATATGAAGTTTTATTTTTCCGCTATATTCTGTTAGTTTTTTTACTAAATCAATCACTTTTTGCTTGGCGCGTTCGCTCGTAAACGGCGGACTAAAAAAGTGAACTGCTTCAATTTCCAATCCGCGTTTCATCGCTAAATAGCCGGCAACCGGACTGTCAATTCCCCCAGACAGCATTAACATCGCTTTTCCACTCGTTCCAACCGGCAGTCCGCCTGCTCCTGGAATGTCTTTGCAAGTGATATCCGTTCCTCCTTGACGAACTTCGACGCGCACATCAATATCTGGCTCATGAACATTAACAGTGAGATTTTCTGTATTTCGCAAAATATAACTACCGATTTCATAGTTTAACTCGTTACTTCCGACTGGAAATTGTTTATATGCCCGTTTCGCAGTCACCTTAAATGTTTTTCCTTCGTACGGCAATTCTTTAATCGCAGCTAAAGCGGTCTCTTTAATTTTTTCAAGATCGTTCTCTGTTCTCATCGCTAAACTAAATGATTGAATACCAAATACGTGCTTTAGCTGTTCAATAATGTTTTCATGTGATTCACCATTTAAACGGATATAGAGCCGATCTCGCGTTTGCTCAATTTCAATCTTTTTAAAATCGCGCAGCTTTTTTTCAATATTGCGCTTTAAACGATATACAAAGCGTTTACGATTTTTTCCTTTTGTCGACATTTCTCCAAAACGAATTAAAATATGATCGTACTTCATCATTCCTACCTCGTCACTTCTTGTAATTTTTTAATCGCGTTTTTCATTACATCTATCGCAATTGGAATTTCCTCAATTGTGTTTTTAAATGATAAGCTGATGCGAACAGCACTTTCAGCCCGCTTTGGTTCTGCCCCCATCGCTATTAACGTTTTACTTGGGGCTTTCTTTTTCGAAGAACAAGCAGAAGTGGTCGAAACAAAAATATTATGTTTCGCTAATTCGTGAACGAATACTTCCGACTTTAATCCATTTAATGAAAAGTTAATAATATGTGGAGCTGAGTGATCGATTGGTGTATTCAATTGAATATCTGGAATTGCTGACAGCTGTTCAATCCACGCTTCTTTTACTTTCATTAAATGATGTATTTTCTCTTCATACATTTCAAGCGACATGCGCAACGCTTTTGTCATTGCGACGATAGCTGCCACATTTTCTGTGCCGGAGCGCACTTTCATTTCCTGTTCACCACCTGCTAAAAGCGGTGATAATTTTATTCCTTCACGAATATATAAAATTCCTGCTCCCCGTAAGCCATGAAATTTATGGGCAGACATCGTGCATAAATCGACACGCCCTTCGTATAGATGAAGCGGCACTTTGCTAACACCTTGAACATTGTCAACATGAAAAACAATTTTCGGATAATTTTTCAACAGTTGTCCAATTTCTTTAATCGGTTGAATCGAGCCAACCTCATTGTTCACGTGCATCACTGAGACAAGAATAGTATCATCACGGATAGTTTTCATCAAATCATCAATCGTTATAAAGCCTTTTTCATTAACAGGCAAGTAACTAACATCAAACCCCAATTCTTCTAGTTGTTTACACGGCTCGCTTACCGAAGGATGTTCAATTGCAGTTGTAATAATATGTTTTCCCCGGTTTTTATACTGAAGAGCAATTCCCTTGATCGCCATATTGTTAGCTTCTGTTCCGCCTGAAGTAAAAATAATTTCGTTCGGCTTAACATGAAGCAATCTGGCAATTTGCTCCCGCGATTGTTGCAACAGCCGCTCTGCTTGCCGCCCCAGCTCATGAAGAGACGAAGGATTACCAAAATATTTTGTTGCTACCGTAACAAATGAATCAATTACCTCTGGAAATGGTTTTGTTGTCGCACTATTATCTAAGTAAATCATCGCTTCAGCCTCCATTAGAGACAGTAACATGCAATTTTTAATCTTACCATAACTATTACAAAAATGAAAATTTCTTAATTCATTTTCTTTCATCATTTTTCTAATTACATGTTTAATTTTGCACAAAAATAACACTATCACTATTTTTAATATCAAAAACAAAATAATACATGTTATTTTTTAAAAAATTTTAAAATTATAACTTTTGCAAAATACAACAATATTCTTTTTGATTATGATAGTATTTATAACGTTGCAAAAAATATGTAAGGAGGATTTTTCTATCGTTATGGAAACAAAGTTTTCAACCAAAGAACAGTTCGCTATCGGTTTAATGCTTTTCGCCCTTTTCTTTGGAGCAGGAAATATGATTTTCCCGCCTGCGCTAGGACAAGCAGCAGGAGAAAACGTTTGGGTTGCCGTCGGCGGCTTTTTAATCACAGGCGTTGGCTTGCCGCTTCTTGCTGTAAGCGCTATCGCTCGCACCGGCAGTGATTTGCAAGCGCTTGCAAGTCGCGTTCACCCATTATTTGGAATGATCTTTACGATTGTCATGTATTTAGCGATCGGACCGCTTTTTGCGATTCCGCGCACAGGGACAGTCTCATTTGAAATTGGCGTAACTCCTTTCCTTCCCGAGGAATTAAAGAATTCGAATATCGTATTAGCTATTTATACGATTGTATACTTTACTATAAACCTTTGGCTATCCATTAATCCGTCAAAGCTAGTTGACAGAATCGGAAAATTGTTAACACCTTTATTACTTATAGGACTTTTTGCTTTAATTCTTAAAAGCATCTTCACTCCAATGGGAGAAATTCAAGCACCGACAGATGTGTACTCACAATCACCGTTTTTTAAAGGATTTATTGATGGTTATTTAACAATGGATACAATTGCTGCATTAGTGTTCGGGATTATTGTCATAAACTCAATTAAAGACAAAGGAGTTTCCGACAATAAAACGATCGCTAGCCTTTGTATAAAAGCAGGATTCATTGCAGCTGCAGGACTTGCTTTCATTTATGTATCTTTAGCATATATCGGCGCATCAAGCGTTGATGCAATTGGTTATAAAGATAACGGTGGAACAATCATAACGGCAGCTGCTTATCATCTATTTGGCACGGTCGGAAACATACTTTTGGGCACTATCATTACATTAGCTTGCTTAACTACATCAATCGGTTTATTATCTTCATGCGCTAGCTATTTTTCAAAATTAACTCCAAGCATTAGCTATAAAACATATACGGTTGTTATGAGCTTATTTAGTGTAGTTATTGCTAATGTCGGCTTAACGAATTTAATTACATTTTCTGTCCCGGTATTAATTATCATTTACCCATTAGCCATTGTGCTAGTTGCTTTATCATTCTTGCATGAAAAATTTAACGGCAGAAGCGAAGTATACAGCGGAGCACTTTTAGCAACTGGTTTTATAAGCCTTTTCGACGGATTAAACAACGCTGGAATCAGCGTGCGATTTGTACTGAAAATTTTCGAAAAATTCCTACCTCTATTCTCACAAGGAATCGGCTGGCTTGTCCCAGCAGTTATCGGTGCGATTGTCGGATGGATTGTTTCTAAAATAAGAGGTTCAAACAGCAAGACTGCGATGAATAAGGTGTCGTAGCAACAAAAAGAGGAGGCTGACTCAAAAGCAAAGTGTCAGCCCCCTTTTATTCTTCTCTCTTCTTTTCCTGTTGTAAAAGTTGTTGTATCCGTTGAAAAGCACCAGGTTCGACTTTTTCAATGGTAGCAACCGCTTGTTCAAGAGCAAGTTCATATTCAAAACTTCTAAATGATAATTCCGCTTCCTCTAGCCCCTCACTGACGGAACGATAGCGGCTCCGGTAGCGATTTCCATACTGAATCAGTTTTTCCACAAGTTCAGCCTGCTCCAGCATTTCCACTGTTAAATCATAAACTCGTTGCACTAGAACGGTTGCCTCATCTAATGTTTGATTGACTGCTTCCATGTTCAGCGGTTTTTCCTCAAGGCGCATGGCCACTCTCATTAAACAATCTTTTGCTTCATCTAATTGCAGTTTATATGCCTCTGGGAGTCCGGGTAATCGACTTTTTTTCACTAATCTCATCGCTTCCGACATCTTTTTCTTCATTTCGTTCAGTTTTTCTCTCGCAGCTAATTCATCTTTGCGCAGTGTTTGAAGCATCTCGCGAAATTGTAAATGCTGTTCCTTGACCGCTTCTACTTGTGCATCCAATTCCTCGAGTTCCTCTTTAATGAGCGAATAAGCGATCTGCTCTTCCTCCGCTTTTACCTGAACAAGTGCAAAACGTTTTAGCAATTGATTAATTTGCTTTTCAAGACGACGGTACCTTTCTATCTCTTGGCTAGAAAGACGATAACTTTGCTGCACAAACAACGTTTCTTCTTTTGTTTCTTTTGTTTCGTCACTCAAACTGTAAAGCTTCTCTTCAATATGGTTCATTTCTGTCTTTACATATTGATACGCTAGCACTTCTTTTTCTAACAAATCGTACAGCGTCTCGATATCTTCTTTTACTTCCAGAATTCCGCTTTTAGCCTCTTCTACTTCTAAATCAGCAATCATTTCCATATATTGTGCGATTTTTTGTCGCTTTGATTCAATTTCTTTTTCTACTTCAATATGTTCAAGAATATAACCTTTTTCAAGCATTTCTTGATATCCTTCTAAAATTTCTTCAAATCGAGCTGGAATGACAGTTTGACATTCCGTTAATAATTCAGGAATATCTTCAAGCATTTGCGACAGTGTGTTTAATTCATTTCTTAAAGACAGGACAACTTCTCTTGCATCCAAGTAGTTGCCAGACTTCGTGAGCTCTTCAAACGATTGAAACTTTTCTTTCATCTCTTCCACTTTTTGTTCCAGTTTTTGTCCAGCTTGTCCAAATGTGTGCCGATGGGCTAAAAGCGTCTTTTTTACATTTCGGTATATCCCTTTTAACTCTTCGATTTCGATGCGATTTTTTTCCTCGCTGCCAACCAACTCCTGCAACTCTTGAAGAATCATTTGAATCTCTTCTTCCACTTTGCGCAGCATTTGCTCTACTTGGCGCAGCAATTCTTTTGCTTTTTTGTAACGATGTTTATCTAAAGATTCTTCAATATCAAACAATTTTTCTTCAATATCTGGCAGTTGAGAAGTAACAATTTCATCCCAGCCACTTCGCCACCGTTCAAACAATTCTTCAGTTTGTCCAGTCATATTTAACTGCTTTACTTTTGAAAGCTCATCAGTAACCGGGCGGTTCATAATCGCGATTTTCCACGACTCTAAACGATCGATTTCTTTATACAATTTTTTACGGTACATATAAATATATATCATTACTCCTGTTATAAGGAGCAAAAGCAACATTGCAATTTCCATAATGAGCCCCCTCGTACCCCTATAGTGAATAAATGAAGATGGTTGCTTTAGAAGGCAAAAAACAAACATATTAATGTTTTTTCAATGTTTTTATGATACCATGTTAACGACATTTTTTGAGCAAAATTTTTAATTTTTTTTTACAGAAATCTGCAAATTTTTATCTAAAACCCAAAATAAGATGAAGCGTTAAGGAGGAATTTGTTTGAAAGACGGACACATTCACACCCCTTTTTGTCCTCATGGAAGCAAGGATTCATTCGAACAATACATCGAGGCAGCAATTAAACTAGGTTATACGGAAATTTCCTTTACCGAACATGCGCCGCTGCCACTAACATTTACCGATCCTACTCCCGACCAGGACAGCGCGATGAAAATGAACGACTTAGACCAATATTTATTTACTGTGAATGAACTAAAAAAACAATATGCGAACGATATTACCATTAATGTTGGATTAGAAATAGATTTTATTGTCGGATATGAAGACGAAACGGCCCTCCTGCTGGAAGAAATAGGTCCTCATTTAGATGACAGTATTTTATCAGTCCATTTTTTAAACTACAATAATGAATATTTTTGTTTAGATTACAGTCCAGAAATGTTTGCAAAAATCGTTCATACATTCGGCTCTGTCACTTCTGTATACGAAACATATTACAATACTTTACTGCGCGCCGTGACTACTAATCTTGGACGATATAAGCCGAAGCGAGTCGGCCATATTACACTCGTTCATAAATTCCAAAAAAAATTTCCTTGTCTTAAACCGATGAATGACTACATTATTCATATTCTTGATGAAATAAAAAAGCACAATTTAGAAATAGACTATAACGGAGCAGGAGTCAATAAGCCGCTTTGTCAGGAACCTTATCCTCCTAACTGGGTGATTAAAGAAGCGATGCAGCGCAACATTCGCATTATTTACGGTTCTGATGCTCACTGCGCTAAAGATTTACACCAAGGAATGCATACGATAATGAAAGAAGCACTTTCTATTTGACATCACTCGTTAATCCTCATAAAATAAGCGATAATTCCACTCAGTTTTCTATTGAATAAAATGGAACAGGAGGAGACATCGTTGTTTCATGTTTTGCAATATAACGGTACAAGAGAAGAAAATTATGAATTAGTAATTAAACAGCTAAAAGCGCTCATTGAAGGGGAAACGAATTTCATTGCTAATTTAGCGAACGCCGCAGCATTATTAAACCAGTTTCTTGACAATATTAATTGGGTCGGATTCTATATAACTGATGGCAATGAACTTGTGTTAGGTCCGTTTCAAGGGCTGCCAGCATGCGTCAGAATTCCGTTTGGCAAAGGAGTATGCGGAACAGCGGCACAGAATAAAAAAACAGAGCTCGTTCCGGACGTACATCTTTTCCCTGGCCATATTGCTTGTGATGCAGCTTCTCAATCAGAAATTGTTGTGCCTATGGTGAAAAATGGAAATGTGATTGGTGTACTAGATATCGATAGTCCGATAAAAAACCGTTTTGACGAAATTGATCAAAAGTATTTAGAAAAATTTGTAGAAGCGCTTGTGGCCTCCATCGACTAACCGTCCGATAAGAAAAGGAATCCTTTTAAAAAAGGATTCCTTTTCTTATACTTTATATCGACGGTGATAATCTTGAACAACTACACAGTTTTTTCCTGTTTTCTTCGCAGTATATAACGCTTCGTCCGCACGTTTAAATAATTCTATCATAGAATCTGTACGATTTTTCTTCCAATAAGAAACGCCGCATGAAATAGTAACTCTTGGATTCGTTTGTTTGCGAATTTTTTCAACAAGACGATTAGCGACTGAAATTCCGACAGTAAGAGATGCACGTGGAAGATAGATAGCTAATTCTTCACCGCCCCATCGAGCTCCTATATCGCTCTCGCGAATATTTGCTTTAATGATGTTTGCCACTTGAATAAGAACTTCATCTCCTACTTGATGTCCATATGTATCATTAATTGTTTTAAAGTTATCAATATCAACTAAAATAAATGAGCCGTAACTATCTTGTTCCATTGAACGAGTAATCTGTTCATCTAAATGGTGACGAGCATATAAGTTGGTAAGACGGTCAGTTACAACGAGACGCTCTAGCTCTTCACGCAGCATTGCATTTGTAAACACTAATGTTGAATGATGAATTAATGATTGAAGGAGTTTATACATTTCAAAAGTAAAATAATATGGTTCCCGATGCAGCACGATTGCGATTCCTTTCAACACGCTGCTTTGTACCATTGGAACGGCCATTAATGATCGAAATGCCGGGATGAATGACGAGGAATGAATTTTTACATTGCCCAAAAATACAATTTCTCTCTCATTTTGAATTCTCTTTACAACAAAATCGATATAGCTCTTCGATTCAGATGAATGAAAAAAAGGAGTGCTTCCCTGTAATACTCTTTTTCTCTGCCCATCAAACAACAAAAAACCAACTTCCTCAGCTCCAAAAGAACGTTGAATTTGTTCAACCATAAATTCTATTGCATCTTGAAAGCGTAAGTTTGTATTTAACCGATGCATCGTTTCATTAATGAGCTGTAAATCAGCAATTAAACGTCTTGACTGTTCATATAACTTGGCATTTTCAAGAGCACTTCCAGCCGTATTGGCTAGTAAGGAAATAAAATTAATTTCATTTTTTGAAAACATTTTAATATGAGGAGCAATGATTTCAAGCACTCCGTAAACTCCTTGTACTCCTTTAATAGGAGCATATATAATCGATCGTTGCGGTTTAATAGCTTCTTCAATCTGAATTTGTCCAGTCACATACGCCTGCATAGCTGCCATGTTTTCCTCATCGCCTTCAAAGGCTAACATTTTAATCGGCAAGTTATCATGATTTTGATTGTCATGGGACAAAAGTAAGTGGAAAGTAAATGATGGATATATTTCTTGTAAAGTACGTATAACTTCTTCTAATACATCGTTTATTTTCATCGAAGCATGGATTTTGGCAGTGAATCGATGCAACCGTTCATATTTTTTTTCTTCACTTAATCCTCGCGAAAGATTTTTCATTTTTTCAAAAAGCAACATGCAGTCTTCCCTGATTTTTAAAAGGAATTTTTCGCTAAAACGTTCCTTTTCATCGTTGATGACTTGCAGCACACCTAACAATTCATCCGTTGTACGAAGCAATAGTTCAATTGTTATCCCCAACGAACTTTCCCTAATTTTGAAAGGAAGTTCCGCTCCATTTTCCAATTTGAAAACATCATAAGAAATGGTGGAATTTATTAAACGTTCTCTCTCCGCAGTGGTTACTTCGAGGAAAAAAACATTTTTTAAAGGATCAAACATAAAAAAAGAAACTTCTTTTACCATAAGTTCCTGTTTTATAAGAAGCAGCAAATTCAGCATTACTTGTGAAATATCCTCATAATCATCATATGTAAGAAACCAATCAAAAAATTTTTCCTTAAAGGTTCGATACAATTTTTCTTCTTGACCTTCCATGTTCCAATTCACCACGCTCATCTTTTGCTTCTTTACACCTAAATATTAATTGTGGCCCATTATCATCTTATCCAAAATAGTTAATATTTAGAAAATATTTTTTTCAAACTATCTTTTCCATTCTATCATACAAACGATAGAGAATAAAAACATAAAAAAGTTTTAAACATGAAATATTGACTTTAAGTAGGAAAAATCATATAATAGCCTTTGTGTAAAATATAGCAGCCTATGTGATCACCTTTATGGATTCATTTTGTTCCTCTTAGTAAAGAGGTGTATCGTGTAACTCTTAGCTGCTAGAGCGAGGATACATGAAAACAAAATGACCATAATTGTTGATGCACGTCTGCTTTTATTTTACCCAAAATAAAAGCAAAAAGGAGGAGCATTCATGGCTCGTTACACAGGTCCAATGTGGAAAATTTCCCGCCGTCTTGGTATCTCATTAAGCGGCACAGGTAAAGAGTTACAAAAACGTCCTTACCCACCAGGTCAGCATGGTCCAGGTCAACGCAAAAAACTTTCTGAATACGGTTTACAATTACAAGAAAAACAAAAACTTCGTCACATGTATGGCGTAAACGAACGTCAGTTCCGCAAAACATTCGATGAAGCTGGCAAAATGCCTGGTAAACACGGCGAAAACTTCATGATTCTTCTTGAGTCTCGTTTAGACAATCTTGTTTACCGTTTAGGTTTTGCTCGCACTCGCCGTCAAGCGCGTCAATTAGTAAACCATGGTCATATTTTAGTGGATGGCAGTCGCGTTGATATTCCATCTTATCGTGTAAAGCCTGGACAAACAATTTCTGTTCGCGAAAAATCTCGTAATCTTCAAGTGATTAAAGAAGCGCTTGAAGTGAACAATTTTGTGCCTGACTACTTAACACTTGATGCTGACAAATTAGAAGGTACTTACACTCGTTTACCTGAACGTTCTGAGTTACCAGCTGAAATTAACGAGGCATTAATCGTTGAGTTCTACTCTCGTTAATCTTAAAAACCCTCTGGCAATCCAGAGGGTTTTATTTTTTCTAAAAGCGGCTAGTTTTAACCCTACAACCATAATGATTGTACATCATTGTAGTTGCAGGGTTAGCCACAATAAAAATTACTTGTATTTAATTAAATAGTACTTTTTCTTGCCGCGACGAATCACTGTAAATTGTTCTTCAATCCGATCTTCTTTCGTTAATACTTTATTTACGTCCTGTATTCTTTCACCATTAACATAAATGGCACCATTCGTAATGTCTTCACGCGCTTGACGCTTTGATGGTGAAATTTTGCTCATGACTAATAACTCTACTAACGCAATCTCTTCCCCTTCATATTCAAAAGAAGGAACGTCTTTAAATCCTTGCTTAATCTCATCGGCCGTTAAATCCGAAATGCTTCCGCTAAATAGCGCTTCAGAAATTTTGATTGCTTGACGTAACGCTTCTTCTCCATGTACGAGCTTTGTGACTTCTTCGGCTAATGCTTTTTGTGCTGCACGTTTTTCCGGTGCTTCGTGCAATTCTTTTTCAAGTTGTTCAATTTCTTCTTTTGATAAGAATGTAAAGTACTTTAAGTATTTAATCACATCGCGATCGTCGGTATTAATCCAGAACTGATAAAACTCGTATGGCGATGTTTTTTCTTTATCTAACCAAACCGCGCCACCCTCAGTTTTACCAAATTTCGTTCCGTCCGCCTTTGTAACAAGCGGAATCGTCAAACCAAATGCTTTTGCTTCTTCCTCCGTTTTCCGAATTAATTCCAATCCCGCGGTAATATTGCCCCATTGGTCACTGCCACCAATTTGCAATTTACAATTTTCATTTTGATAAAGTTTTAAAAAGTCGAGCGCTTGTAAAATCATATAGCTGAACTCGGTAAAAGAAATGCCTGTCTCAATGCGCGATTGAACTGACTCTTTCGCAAGCATGTAGTTAATTCCAAAGTTTTTTCCAATATCACGCAAAAACGAAATAACATCAAGAGAGCCAATCCAGTCATAGTTATTGGCAATTTTCGCTGGATTTTCTGTCGTTTCAAAATCTAAAAAACGAGATAATTGATCTTTAATTTTTTGACTCCATTGCTGTACTACTTCTTTTTCGTTCAATGAACGCTCGCTTTTTTTGCCGCTTGGGTCACCAATAAGCCCAGTTGCTCCACCAACAAGTGCAATTGGACGATGACCAGCTAGTTGAAACCTTCTTAATGTAAGTATTGGTAATAAATGTCCAATATGCAGGCTGTCTGCTGTTGGGTCAAACCCTGAATATAAAGTGATTTTTTCTTCAGATAATAGCTTTTGAAGCCCTTCTTCATCAGTCACTTGGTTAATAAGACCACGCCACTGTAAATCTTGTAATAAGTCCATCTCTTCCACCTCTTTACCTAAAATTAAAAAACTCGCCCCTTCACTGAAGGGACGAGTTAACATCGCGGTACCACCCTACTTAGAGAGCATAAAGCCCTCTCACTCCATTCCGATAACGGTATTCACCGTCTTTTGCTACTTAGAATGCTTCTGTTCGCAAAAGAAGCTCAAGGAGGTAATTCATGTTTATCTTTGTGCTAGTTTGCACCAACCACTAGCTCTCTGAAACAGGGAGATAAACACTACTAAATCCTTTCATCGCCTTACTCATTCAATTTTCTGATATACATCTTTTATCATAATTAAATCCAATTGTCAAACAAGACAACGAAAAGTGACAAAAAAACATAATATTAGACATCGTATATGTTATAATAAAACTAATTTTCGCGCACGATCTTTTTTCGCAATTATCCGTCATTTTTTAAAAATACATATTCCGGAGGGATGTAGCGAATGACAGACAAAACGAATAATCTGTCCCTTCAAAAGACATTGCGCAAGTTACGAATTACATATGATGTCATTTGGAACTTATTTCTCGTCTTCACCATTGCATTGATTTGTGGACTATTTTTTGGTTTCGGAGTGGGAGCTGGCTATTTTGTTTCTTTAGTTAAAGACATGCATATCCCTTCCTATAAAGAAATGAAAAAAGATATTTATAATTATGAAGAAACGACACATATTTACTTCGCTAATAACGTCTATCTCGGACAGTTTCGTTCTGACTTAGAGCGCGAAGAAACCAAACTTGATCAAGTATCACCTTATTTAATTAAAGCGATTATTGCAACAGAAGATGAGTACTTTTATGAGCATAAAGGGGTTGTGCCAAAGGCTGTGATCCGTGCACTTTTTCAAGAAGCAACTAACTCTTCTGTGCGCACTGGCGGAAGCACTTTAACACAGCAACTAGTGAAAAATCAAATATTAACGAATGAAGTTTCTTTTGAACGAAAAGCAAAAGAAATGCTTCTCGCCCTTCGTCTAGAAAAGTTTTTCACTAAAGACGAAATTTTAGAAGCATATCTAAACGTAGTTCCTTTTGGAAGAAATGCATCTGGCCGGCAAATTGCTGGTATTCAATCAGCAGCAGAAGGTATTTTCGATGTAGATGCGAAAGATTTAAATCTTGCACAAGCTGCCTTTTTAGCAGGATTGCCACAAAGTCCATTTCGCTATACGCCATTTACAAGCAGTGGAAAAATCAAAGAAGATATTACTCCAGCTCTAAACCGAATGAAAACCGTGCTTCAACGAATGAAACAAGCTGGATATATTACAGAAAAAGAATATAAAGAAGCTCTACAATATAATATTGCCCAAGATTTCGCTTCTCCTAAACCGTCGCCAATGGAAAAATATCCTTGGCTAACAATCGAAATTGAAAATCGAGCAAAAGAAATTTTAGCTGGCATTCTTGCCAAAAAAGATGGATACGAGAAAAAAGATTTAACGCTTAACAATGCTCTTTATAATGAATACCTTGCTAAAGCCGAAAAAAATTTACGACAAAACGGATATAAAATTCACACGACGATTGACAAAAATATTTACGACCGCATGCAGCAAGTCGTTCGTGATTATCAATACTTTGGAAGCGATATTATCACAAAAGAAAAAGATCAAAAAACAGGAAAAATCGTTAATAAAGTGGAACCAGTTGAAGTTGGAGCGATGTTAATTGAAAATAAAACAGGAAAGATTATTAGCTTTGTCGGCGGAAGAGATTATCATCGCGAACAGCTCAATCACGCCACTCAAGCATACCGTTCTAACGGTTCAACAATGAAACCATTGCTAGTATATGCACCTGCAATGGAAATGGGGATCGTTCAGCCTGGTTCCGTTATTCCAGATATTAGACTTCATGTCAAAACAGCAAGCGGCGTATATAGTCCAAAAAATGCCGATGGAAAAACACACGGTTTAGTATCTGCCCGACGTGCATTACAATATTCATATAACATTCCGGCTGTTCGCACATATATGAAAATCGTGAATCAACGTCCTATTGCCTATTTAGAAAAAATGGGCTTCACAAGCTTAACAAAAGATGACACAAGCAATTTATCAATGGCTCTAGGTGCTTTAACAAAAGGCGTCACCGTTGAAGAAAACGTAAACGCATATGCCACGTTTGGAAACTATGGGACATTTGTCGATGCCTATCTCATTGAAAAAATTGTTTCCAAAGATGGGGAAATCATTTATGAACATAAAAGCCAACCAGTCAATGTATTTTCTCGACAAACAGCTTATTTAACAATCGATATGATGCGGGACGTCATTCGACAAGGTACAGCGGCTGCATTATCAGGTTACTTAAAATTTTCAGCGGATTGGGCTGGAAAAACTGGAACAGGACAAGATAATAAAGATGCTTGGTTTGTGGCGACAAATCCGAATGTTACATTCGGAGTATGGATGGGGTATGATACTCCAAAACCGCTACAAAAAGAATACAAAGGCCTAACATACAGCAGGCGAAATTTATTGCTATGGGCTCGTCTCATGAATGCTGCTTATGATGTAAATCCTAAGCTAATCGCACCAAACAAAAGATTCAACATGCCAGGTGGAATTGTAAGACGCTCGTATTGTACGATTTCAGGCCTGTTGCCATCTGATTTGTGCGTAAAAGCGGGGCTCGTTCAAAGCGATTTATATAATGCTAAATTTGTGCCAACGAAAGTAGATCATTATTTAATAAGCAGCGCTTCTGTAAAGGTAAATGGCAAAAAATACGCTATTCTAGAGTCGACTCCACAAGAATTCATCACTTCAGGAGTTATGATCAAAAAAGAGTTGCTTGAAGAGCTTGGAATTAAAGGAGAACCTATTGATTTAAATGATCTTCTGCCTAAATGGGATGGAGCAAGTACTCAGTTTACCAATCGTTTAGGAGAAAACGGAAAAAGGCCATCTCCTATCACTATACAGTTATCTAAACAAACTGTGTCCTGGAAACCGCACCATGAATCGGATGTTATTGGCTACCGAGTTTACTATGCCAAAAAAGAAGGAGAACCGTTTCGAATTGTTCAAATCGTTAAATCCGGACAGCCGCTTTCATTTACTGTTCTAAATGGAATGTATTATGTAACAGCGGTTGATATTGCCGGAAAAGAATCCGCTCCATCCAATATTGTTCGCAAAATAGAAGTGCCAAAACTAAAGCCAAAAGCACCAACTGACACCAATAAAGGGACAGAAACAAAAGAAGGTACAAAACCAGAGGAAACTATCAACCTGCCAAGCTCACCTTCTCAACAATAATAATCGAGGCTGACCCAAAAGCAAAGTGTCATACCCCACAACACAATATACAGGACATAAGACAAATGAACGGTATATTGTGAATACCTGTGAGGTCAGACACTTATAGGTCAGCCTTATTCATTATTAATCTTCCATTGTCGATAAATCACCCGTCGGCAAGTTGAGTTCCCATGCCTTTAAGACGCGGCGCATAATCTTGCCGCTGCGCGTTTTTGGCAATTTATCACGGAATTCGATTTCACGCGGTGCGGCATGAGCTGCTAATCCTTTCTTTACGAACGTACGAATGTCTTCTTTTAACTCTTCAGAAGGCTCATAACCATCACGAAGCGAAATAAACGCCTTAATAATTTCACCGCGAACCGGATCTGGTTTACCGATGACGCCAGCTTCCGCAACAGCTGGATGCTCAACAAGCTTACTTTCAACTTCAAATGGACCAACGCGTTCCCCTGAAGTCATAATGACATCGTCAATGCGGCCTTGGAACCAAAAATAACCGTCCTCATCCATATAAGCAGAATCTCCAGAAACATACCAATCATTGATGAAATAAGACTCATATTTTTGCGGGTTATTCCAAATGGTATGCATCATCGACGGCCATCCTTTTTTAATCGCCAGATTGCCCATGCGGTAAGGCGGAAGCTCATTTCCTTGATCATCAATAATCGCCGCTTTAACGCCTGGAATTGGTTTCCCCATTGAACCAGGCTTAATTTCCATACATGGATAGTTACATATAAGTTGTCCACCTGTTTCTGTCATCCACCAAGTATCGTGAATACGGCGATTAAATACCTTCATTCCCCAACGAACAACTTCCGGATTTAACGGTTCGCCTACGCTTAAAATATGACGCAAGGAACTTAAATCAAATTTTTTCACAAGTTCATCTCCTGCTCCCATTAACATCCGGAATGCTGTCGGAGCACTATACCATACTGTCACTCCATAATCTTCAATTGTTTGATACCATGTTTCCGGGCTAAAGCGTCCGCCGACCACAACATTTGATGCTCCACAAAGCCAAGGGCCAAAAATACCGTATGATGTTCCCGTTACCCATCCTGGATCAGCTGTACACCAATATACATCCTCTTCTTTTAAGTCAAGCACCCATTTGGCCGTTTGATAATGTTGAATCATTGCATTATGAACATGCAATACCCCTTTTGGCTTACCGGTAGACCCTGATGTGTAATGTAAAATTAATCCATCTCTACGATCGACCCATTCGATGTCAAAATGTTTGCTTGCTTCCTTCATTCGTTTCTTTAAATCAAGATAAGGACCTTCTTCAACGATATTGTTCCCTACTAACAATACATATTTTAAAGCTGGGAGCTCATTCACAGGAACGCGAGGAAGCAACTCCGGCGTCGTGACAATGACTTTTGCCCCGCTGTCTTCTAATCGATCACGCACAGCCCCTTCCATAAATGCTTCAAAAAGCGGGCCTACAATCGCCCCAAGTTTAATTGCACCTAATACGGTAAAATATAACTCTGGAGAGCGTGGCATAAAAACGAAAACACGGTCTCCTTTTTCGACATCGGCCGCTTGCGTTAACACATTAGCTACTTGATTCGATAATTCTTTCATTTCTTTGAATGTATATTTTTCTTCCCTCGTAGCATCGCGATAGTAAAGAGCTACTTTGTTTTTTCGAAACGATTCAGCATGGCGGTCAATCGCCTCATAAGCCATGTTGACTTTGCCCGTTTCTGACCATGAAAAATATTTTTCTGCTTCCGACCAATCAAAATTTTTATATGTTTCTTCATAGTTTTTTAAGTTGAAATCCCCTTGTATGACTGGTAGCGCTTCCACTTTCATTCCCAAACTCCCCCTTTATGTAAAATAATGATAATCCTATTATATTATACCTAACATAAATTCTCAATTTTAAAAAAATTCTAACCCAACTTTTTTTTCAACAAAATCCGATATAATCCCCAGTAGTTATTTGTAATTGCGAACTTTTTGTGAAAACGCTTTACGTTACATTTTTTTTTGTATATGGTAATGAGTAAAAAGGTATAAATCAGGTGGTGAACGAATGGAACATAAAAAAACGTACAATGCCAAAGAATTAAAAACCCCAAAAGGCACATTAATTATTGAAGGGCCGATATCTCCGGAAAAACTATCAAGCTATGAGTTTCATCATGATTTAACCGCTTTTCGGCAACCAGAACAGCAGCATAAAGCTTTAATCGAAATCGCTCAACTTCCTGAAGGAAGGATTATTATCGCTAGACATGACCAAACGATTGTGGGCTATGTGACTTTCCTCTATCCCGATCCTCTTGAACGCTGGTCTGAAGGAAAGATGGAAAATTTAATTGAACTCGGGGCTATTGAGGTTATTCCTGATTTTCGTGGATGTGGAGTTGGTAAAAATCTTCTTATTGTTTCGATGATGGACGATGCCATGGAAGATTATATTATTATTACAACAGAATACTATTGGCATTGGGACTTAAAGAGAACGGAATTAAACATATGGGAATACCGTAAAATGATGGAAAAAATGATGAATGCGGGCGGACTCATCTGGTATGCCACCGATGACCCAGAAATATGCTCACATCCCGCGAATTGTTTGATGGCTAGAATCGGAAGTAGAGTTGATCATGAATCGATTCAAAAATTTGATCGCCTTCGCTTTATGAACCGCTTTATGTACTAATAGCTTTTGTATTCGTTTTCTAGACAACAAAGGGGGAAAAAGAATGATTGTTGAACAAATTATGAAAGCAAATGTAGTTACTCTCACGCCAACCCATACGATTGCCGATGCAATAGAGATGATAAAACAGCATAAAATTAGACATATTCCTATCATCAATGAAAATAGCAAAGTCATTGGAATTGTAACTGACCGAGATATCCGCGATGCAAGCCCTTCTATTTTTCATGCAGATGAACATTTAGAAGACTTACAAAAGCCTGTTAGTACAATTATGAAAACAAACGTGATCACAGGTCATCCACTTGATTTTGTCGAGGAAGTTGCTGCTTTGTTTTATGAACACCGCATCAGTTGCCTGCCAATCGTAAAAGATGACAAGTTAGTCGGTATTGTCACGGAAACCGATTTGTTGTATACACTTGTTCAGTTAACTGGTGCTCATCAGCCTGGTTCACAATTAGAAGTGAAAGTCCCTAATCTCACTGGAATGTTATGTGAGGTTACATCTTTTTTCCGAAAAAGAAACGTAAACATTTCTAGCGTTCTCGTTTACCCTGATAAAGATGAGCAATATCAAATTCTCGTTTTTCGCATCCAAACGATGAACCCCATGGCCATTATTGAAGACTTGCGAAGCGAAGGTTATACAGTACTATGGCCGAACTTACCGGGGGTTTCATCATGAAAAAAGATTGCATATTCATCTATTCAGATGATTTCCAAAAATATAAATTTCATGACCATCACCCTTTTAATCAGCTTCGCGTTAAACTCACCTATGATTTGTTACGAACAATGAACGCCCTTGATGATTCACAAATTATCTCTCCCAGAATAGCAACGGATGATGAATTATTTTTAGTTCATGACCGCGCCTATATTGAAGCCGTCAAAACAGCCGGAGAGGGACGATTGCCGGAAGAAATTGCTTTAAATTACGGATTAGGCACGGAAGATACCCCCATTTTTCCGAACATGCATGAAGCAAGTGCTCTTTTAGTCGGCAGCACACTTACAGCCGTAGATTATGTATTATCTGGAAAGGCAAAGCACGCATTAAGCCTAGGAGGCGGACTGCATCACGGCTTTCGCGGTAAAGCTTCAGGTTTTTGCATTTATAACGACAGTGCCGTCGCTATTAAATATATACAAGAAAAATATAACCTTCGCGTCCTGTATGTTGACACAGATGCCCATCATGGCGACGGGGTACAATGGATGTTTTACGATGACCCAAATGTATGTACATTTTCCATTCATGAAACGGGAAGGTATTTGTTCCCGGGAACAGGAAACGTCAATGAACGCGGGCAGGGAAAAGGATATGGGTTTTCTTTTAACATTCCCGTTGATGCCTTTACAGAAGATGAATCATGGTTGGATGCATATACACAGGCATTTCGGGAAATTGCTGATTTTTTTAGGCCGGATATTATATTAACGCAAAACGGGGCAGATTCTCACTACTATGACCCTCTGACCCATTTGTCTGCAACGATGAAAATTTACCGTGAAATTCCGAAATTGGCTCATGAAATGGCTCATCAATATTGTGAAGGCCGCTGGATTGCTGTCGGTGGCGGTGGATACGATATTTGGCGGGTTGTACCACGCGCTTGGGCGTTAATCTGGCTCGAAATGACAGAACAATCGAATATTTCAGGTAATATACCACAAGAATGGATTGACAAATGGCAAAAGCACTCTCCTGTACCATTGCCGACTGAGTGGGACGATCCAGAAGACCTTTATCCACCTATTCCACGCAAAGCAGAGATTACAGAAAAAAATGCACAAACCGTCATGAAGGCACTTTATCCGATTCGCAGCAACCGCCAAAAAATGAACCTTTAACGAAAAGTAAAAAGAGGCTGTCTTAAAAGCAAAAGGTCAGACCCCACAGCCACAACAAATCGTACATAATGCTCGGTCAGTACATGGCAAACTGTAAGTAGTGTGTGAGGTCAGACCCTTATGGGACAGCCTTTTTTCTATTTCGTTGATTGACGATATTCAATTCGATGCGGCAATACAACGATATGATTTTCAACATGTTCTTTATTCATATACTTCGTTAATAGCCTCATCGCTACTGCACCAATATCGTACATTGGCTGGACAACCGTTGTTAAACGCGGTCGCACCATTGTCGCTAATCTCGTATTATCAAAGCCAACTACTTCAAGCTGTTCTGGAATGTTTACACCATGGTCTTGGGCGCTATGGATTACCCCTAAAGCCATTTCGTCTGTTCCTACAAATACAGCGGTTGGCTGTTCGTCTAATTCTGCAATTTTCTCATATGCTTCGATGCCGGAATCGTACGAGTAATCGCCTTCAATGATCAGATTTTCATCATATGTTAACCCATATTGTTCTAATGCGCGACGATAACCTGCTAATTTTTTATTGTTAATCGGATCGTCTGCCGGACCAGTTACATAAACAATGCGCTTATGTCCTTTCTCAATGAGAAACGCAACTGCATCATATGCAGCCTGCTCATAATCAATATTCACAGATGGAATAATGTTATTCTCCTCTATCGTTGCTGCCAATACGATTGGAACCGGAGACTTTTTAAATTCTGTGACATGCTCCTCACTGATATATCCACCCATAAATAAAATACCATCCACTTGTTTGCCTAACATCGTATTTAATAAATGCAATTCTTTATCTTTATTTTGATCAGAGTTACTTAAAATAATATTATATTTATACATTGTGGCAATATCTTCAATCCCGCGCGCTAATTCAGCAAAAAAGATACTCGAAATGTCTGGAATAATAACACCTACTGTTGTCGTCTTTTTGCTTGCTAATCCTCTCGCCACTGCATTCGGACGATATCCTAAACGCTCAATAGCCTCAAGCACTTTTTTTCGCGTAGATGGCTTAACATTTGGATTGCCATTAACAACACGCGAAACGGTAGCCATGGAAACGTTTGCTTCACGAGCTACATCATAAATGGTAACGTTCACAATTATCCACTCTCCTTTTTCATTATTTTAAATCTATTGCATGGTTTTATCCCCCAGACTCCGGCCATTTATGTAGAATATGATACGACACTTTATACAATCATGGCAACGTATTTACAAACATTTTGTAAATGTTGTCACAATTTATAAGAAAAGCAGAAGCGATATGGAAAAATAAAGTAAAACTTCATCAGTGGGGCCTTCATCCCTACTGATGTTAGTTGAACTTATCGGGTTCTAATCGTCTGTAAGACTCCCACCTGTAGAGGTGAGAGTCTTACAGACGATTAGAACGGGATAAAAACGAAGCTGACCCATCAGTGTCTGACCTCACATCGATTTCACAATCTATAGTCCATTATGCCCTATATATTGTGTTGTGGGGTCTGACACTTTGCTTTTGGGTCAGCCTCGTCGTTTTTTACGCTTTTACCATTTGTCCTTGAAATGCTTTTAATTCTTCCATAAACTCATGGAATTGTTCAATGTCCATTTGCTGAGCCGAATCAGATAAAGCGACAGCTGGGTCTGGATGTACTTCTGCCATGACACCATCCGCTCCAATTGCCAAGGCTGCTTTTGCACAAGGAAGCAATAAATCGCGGCGCCCAGTTGAATGAGTGACGTCAACTAACACCGGCAAATGCGTTTCTTTCTTTAAGATTGGTACGGCCGAAATATCAAGCGTATTTCTTGTCGCTTTTTCATATGTGCGAATGCCGCGCTCGCAAAGAATAATCTGTCCATTTCCTTGCGACATAATATATTCTGCCGCATTAATAAATTCTTCAATCGTTGCCGCTAATCCACGCTTTAATAAAATCGGCTTATTCACTTGCCCAGCTGCTTTTAATAATTCAAAGTTTTGCATATTGCGGGCACCAATTTGAATGACATCAATATAATCGAGCGCTGTTTCAATATCAGCTGGCGTAACGATTTCACTGATAACCGCTAAATCATATTCATCTGCAATCCGTTTTAAAATTTTCAATCCTTCCAACCCTAGTCCTTGGAAATCATAAGGCGACGTTCTCGGCTTATACGCTCCGCCGCGCAACAGTTTCAGTCCTTGCTTTTTCACTGCCTCAGCGACTGCAGCTACCTGCTCGTAGCTTTCTACCGCACAAGGTCCCATGATAAAATATTGACGGCCATCACCAATTTTTTCGCCTTTCACATCAACAATTGTGTTTTCTGGCTTTTTCTTACGCGATACAAGCAGCGCCTTACGATGATCATCTTCCTGCAATTCCAATCCAGCCTTAAAAATTTCTTTAAAAATATGTTTTAATGTTGCTGTATCAAATGGACCGTCGTTATGTTCCAAGATCATATCAAGCATTTTTCGTTCGCGAACCGGATCATAACGGTACGTTCCTTGTGTTTTTTTAATTTCGCCGATTTCTTGGACGAGCCTGCCTCGCTCGTTAATTAATTTTAAAAGTTGCAAATTCAGTTCATCGACTCTTTCCCGTAACTCATCTAATCTTTCATTGCTCATCCTTCTCATCCTTTCTTAGTTTGTAGAAACTGAAAAATATGGTACATTGCTAGTAATTAGTAATTATTATAATGCAAATGGATACTTTTGTCACCAAAAAACTTTAACAATTAAACGCTTTTAAGTAATAAAGTATCATATGACTTTAAATAAGTTGAACTGTCCACGAACAATAAAGCCGCCATTTTTGCATTAGATATAAGACACTTTTTGTTGTTGGAGTTATTTTACAAGAAAAAGACGGCTCTTATCAAATTTTAGATATGATCATGAAAGAGCATCACGAACAGGCAAATTCATGATGTGCTAGCAGTCGCTAAAATCCTTATCGAATTAAAAAAAATACCGTCTTACTATAAACAAAGGAAACTGTCACAATTACTGATATTTTATGTCTTCAAGCAGAAGTGTCTCGCGAAGAAATAACCGTTGCCATTTCTGATGCGAGTAGTAAACTATTTCATACTATCAGCCAAGAATATGATCACACTGGGAACTCGCAATCCCTCTTCTTGTGACAAGGAAGCTTGCATCGAGAGATGAATGACAAATCGTTTGATATGCAACGAGCTCAGAAAGAAAATAGGGCTGACCCATCAGCGTCTGACCTCACGTACATTTTCACAATATATAGTCCCTTTATCTAATGTTATGTCCTATATATTATGCTGTGAAGTCCGACACTTGCTTTTTGGATCAGCCTCTTTTTCTTATATTATCGGTAATGAAGATACACTAACACTGAACCTAAAAAGGGGATAAATCGGAGATGCTGCTGAACCATTTAAAACGTCAAATATCGTTTTATGTTCTTTTCATTATTTGATATCTGTGTGCATTTGAAAAAAGAGAAATTGAACAGCCCTATTCTATTCCTAACGTTACCACTATTATTCCGATTACGACCATCCATTCATAAAAGCTGATAACTCCATTTTTTATTGTTTCACTACTTCTTTTCTTAATGTATCATACGTAATATTCCAATGTGACGTATGCCAAACGACAGATCCGTTTTCAAATAACAGCGCCTGCGGGGACTCGTGTTTGACTTCAAACGTTTCTGCAATGTAATTGGATAATGGTCGTGCCTCTTGAACATAAAGGTAATATGTATCTACCTCCGGATGAGCTTCGACAAACTTTTTATATTCATCAAAAGCTGATAGGCTTATTGGGCATGTCAAACTATGTTTAATAAACAGAAATGATTTCCCTTTTTCCAATACCTCTTGAAATTGTTCAACACTGTCGATTTTCTTCATTGCCATTTTGTTCACCTCGTCATTTTAATGTTGGTTAAATTTATTTTCCGCGTCGTTCAACGCTTCCTCTGCTTCTTTTAGCATTTTCTCAATATTTATTTTATTTCCCTCATTTGACTCATAATGAGTTGGAATGGGAATCGACATTGCTTCTGAAGAATCATCCATGCGTTCATCTAGAACTTCATTCTTTACATTTCTTTCATTTTTCACAGCTATTGGGGATTTTGCTAAATCTGCTGTTTTATCTTTTGCAAGTTTCATCCATTCGATCGCTGTCGTTTTTAGCTCATCGATATCCGTATTCTTGATTTCCTGCAATAATTTTTTTCCTTTTTCACTTGAAAGAAACACAGTTGTCGCAGCACCAACAATCCCGCCAACAATCGCTCCGAATAAAAATGCTCCGTTTCCGTTTTTATTTCCTGCCATTGAAAAAACCTCCTCAACTTTTCTGTTTATGTTGTTTTCTTTCTCTCCATTTTTCCCATATTTCAAGAAAAGCATTTCCCCATTGCATCACTTGAACTACTTTTTCTTGATGATGTTCGATTTTTTTCGCTACTGTGTCGGAAATATCGTGAAGCGATTGATTAAACGACTCAACAGTAGAACTTACATTTTCTACTGCCTGAACAATGGAATTTAAACTTTCTATCTTTCTTTGAATATCATCAGCTACTGCATTTGTCGTTCGTAATAGCTGCGTCGTTTCCGTTGTAATATCCTGTACTTGCTTTTCCAAGCTATTGATTGTTTTTGTTAAGCTTTGAATCGTCTCTTGAAATGCTTTTAATGTTTTGGCTATGTATATAACTAAAATAAAAAATGAGATAGCAATTAACGCAACACTTAAATATAAAATAATTTTCATCGTTCTCCTCCTTAGCTGCAACCCATTTTCTCTATCACATAATTCGAGTTCTAAACGACAAATTCCTGCAAGAGATTGTATTCAACAAATCCTCAGCATTCGGTTACAATATAATTTGTACATAAAATTATGATCTTTTGGAGGCATAGCAAATGAAAGATCCGCGCATTGAGCAATTAGCGAAAAATTTAATTCACTATTCCGTTCGACTGCAAAAAGGAGAAAAAGTATTGATTGAAAACTTTGGGTTGCAACGCGAACTCGTTATCGCCCTCGTCCGCGAAGCATACACTGCTGGCGGCTATCCGTTCGTTTTGTTAAAAGATCATCAAGTAGATCGAGCACTGCTGCTTGGCGCTCAAGAAGAGCAATTTGCGATGATGGCTGAATTTGAAGCAAACGTGATGCAAAATATGGACGCTTACATCGGTTTGCGTGCAGGCGACAACATTAACGAATTTGCTGATGTACCAGACGATAAAATGAAAATTCACGGCAAAACAATTGGACAAAAAGTCCATCGTGAAATTCGCGTACCAAAAACAAAATGGGTTGTGCTCCGCTATCCAAACCCATCGATGGCACAGCTTGCAAAAATGAGCACAGAAGCATTTGAAGATTTCTATTTTAATGTATGTAATCTCGACTATGGCAAAATGGATAAAGCAATGGATGCCCTTGTTGAGCTCATGAACAAGACCGATAAAGTGCGCATTACTGGTCCGGGCACAGATTTAACATTCTCCATTAAAGGCATTCCAGCCGTCAAATGTTCAGGACAAATGAACATTCCAGATGGTGAAGTATATACAGCGCCTGTTCGCGATTCTGTAAACGGTACGATTACATTCAATACTCCTTCACCATATCAAGGTTTTACGTTCGAAAATATCAAGCTTACATTCAAGGATGGCAAAATTATTGAAGCGACAGCGAACGATACAGAGCGCATTAACAAAATCTTCGATACAGATGAAGGAGCGCGCTACATCGGAGAATTCGCCATCGGTGTTAACCCTTATATTCAGCATCCTATGCAAGATATCTTATTCGACGAAAAAATTGACGGCAGTTTCCATTTTACACCTGGTCAATGTTACGATGATGCCTACAATGGCAACCATTCGAACATTCATTGGGACATGGTCATGATTCAACGCCCGGAATACGGCGGCGGTGAAATTTACTTTGACGATGTGCTCATCCGTAAAGACGGCCGCTTCGTCATTCCAGAGTTGGAACCATTAAATCCAGAGAACTTAAAATAAACAGCAAACGAGGCAGGGAATTTCCTGCCTCGCTTTTTTATGAGCGAATGGTTTGCTCGTATGCCTCTTGAAACTTTTGAATATCTCCTGCTCCCATAAAAATGAGGACGGCATGTGGATGCTCTTTTAATACTGCCGTATCATGCTCTTGAATAAGGCGGGCATTCGGGATTTTTTCCTGTAAATCTGTAATGGAAAGTTTACCGTGATGTTCCCTTGCTGAGCCAAATATGTCGCATAAATACACTTGGTCCGCTTTTTGCAAGCTTTCGGCAAATTCATTTAAAAACGCTTGCGTTCTCGTATACGTATGCGGTTGAAAAATAGCAACGATCTCTCTATCAGGGTATTTTTGTTTTGCCGCATCAATCGTCGCCAAAATTTCTGTCGGATGGTGCGCGTAGTCGTCGATTAAGATTTGGCCTCCAAGTTGTTTTTCGCTAAAACGTCGTTTAACCCCTTGAAACGTTTTAAGACGTTCTTGAATAACCGCAACATCGATCTCTTCATAATGACATAATGCAATCACTGCCAATGCGTTTAATACATTATGATCGCCATGCCGCGGAATTTCGAAAGAAGCAAAAAAAGTATTGCGCACAAATACATCGAATGCCGTCCCTTCCGTTGTCTTCACAACATTGCGCGCTTGAAAGTCATTATCTTCTCCAAATCCATAAAAAAGGACCGGCACTTTCGCTTGAATTTTTTGTAGATATTCATCATCTCCACATGCAATAATCCCTTTTTTCACTTGCAAAGCCATCTCTTGAAAAGCAGCGAATACATCATCAATATTGGCAAAATAATCAGGGTGATCAAAATCGATGTTTGTCATAATTGCGTAATCAGGAAAATATGCCAAGAAATGTCGGCGATATTCGCAAGCTTCAAACACAAAGTATTTGCTGTTTTCAACACCTTTTCCGGTCCCGTCACCGATTAAGTAAGACGTTGGCTGAGCTCCTTGCATGACATGCGCTAACAACCCAGTTGTAGATGTTTTCCCATGAGCTCCTGTCACCGCAACGCTTGTGAATTTTTGTAAAAATTCTCCTAAAAAACGATGATACCGAATCACTGGAACATCTAATTCGTATGCGGCCTGAATCTCTTCATGTGTATCTGGAAAAGCATTCCCCGCAATCACTGTATAGCCGGGTTTAATATTTTCTCTGCTGAATGGAAAAATCGGAATTCCACGATCTTCTAACGCTTGTTGTGTAAAAAAGCGCTTCTCCACATCTGAACCTTGTACTTCATATTTCATATCGTGAAGGACTTGAGCTAAAGCGCTCATTCCCGTCCCTTTAATACCGACGAAATGGTAAACAGTCATATCGAAGACCTCCAACAATCGTCTATCTGTAAGACAGTATATGATGTTCATCTAGATTTGTTATTTGCCTAATCGTATGTATCTCACATTTCAACATTATATCACTGTTTTGTGTTAAAAACTACGAGGAAAAAGAAAACTGATAGAACTTTCTCTATCAGTTTTCCCAGCAAACCACTATTATATCGACGATAAATCGACTTTTTCTAACCGTGGATTTGGGCGATATCTTCTTCCTGCTTTTGCTTGATGCTTTCCGTTCAACAATACATTGTCGCCTGTAAAACCGATATGAACTTTTAATAAGCTGCTGCCAACTCCGTACATATCGACCGGAACTCCTTGCTTTTCAAACTCAATAATTCGCTGCTCGTTAAATCCACCGCTGACAACAATTTTAACATGATTGAATCCTTCGCGGTCAAGCGCCTCGCGCAACGCGAAAATGAGAGGCGGGTTAACCCCGCGTGGGTCAAACGTACCAAGCACTTCTGGGTGACGGATAAAATATTGGTCAATCATCGTCCGTGATGTATCAACACGAACACCCTTTAACTTGTCGCCAAACTCACGGGCAACACGCAGCGCATCCGTAATACAGTCATTGTTATAGTCAACAAGTACAATTAAATCATCATCAGGATATTTGGCATGATACGCTTTTGCTGCTGCGACAACATCTCCATCAAATAGTTGGATTAGAGCATGCGGCATTGTTCCCATTCCTTCTTTGCCCCACCATTCATTCATCGCATGGGTCGCTTGTGCCGTTGAGCCACCAATGAACGCAGCGTAGCCGTCACCCGCCTGCATCATGAAATGATCATCGCGATCTCCCATAAAGATAATTGGCTTTTGCACGCCTGACAATGCAGCCGCTTTTACTACATTATACACGTTTGTCGCAACGGATGTTCTCCGTGCTAAAATTCCGTCAATAATCCCTTCTAAATAACCAAAGTTTTGATAAGGACCGGTAATCGTTAAAACGGTTTCAAAAGGACTAATCTTATCCCCGTCTTTCAACGAATAAATTTCCAAATTATCCGGATCATCAGCAAACGTTTTGATAAGGGCGATGACTTCGTCCGTGCCGCAAAGAACGGCATGTTCTTTTTGGAAAAATTGCATTGTCACAATATTATCAGGACGAAATTCACGTACAATTTCTCTCGTTTTCAAAAAATATACAGCTGAAAACCAACCATCGCGCACCCGCTCATCAAATTTAAACGTTTTATTTGTTAATCTCTTAATTTTTCCTTGCAGCTTTAATTCGATCTCCTTCATCCTTAAGCTCCCTCGCTAAATATATAATATAATCTTATTTTTCGTCAAACTAAAGAATATCATGTTTATCTATATCTTCTGAACCTCTGCGCGACGAAAGTCGGCATGTGCTAGTGTATCTTCTGTAATCTGCAGACAGAAGATACACTAGCCTTTCATGAACAAGGACTCCCATGGAATCCAGTAAATCGTTTGATCCCTTCACCCAACCACAAAAGTCACATTGTTTCTTGTAAGTTCGCCAGCTCTTCTTCTGTAATTAACACATCACGCGGTTTACTGCCGCGCGCTTCCGAAATAATTCCGTGCTCTTCCATCATTTCAATCAATCTTGCAGCGCGATTATAACCGATGCGGAATCGTCTTTGTAAGCTTGAAGTTGATGCACCGCCTTGTTGAACAACAAATTCGCACGCTTCCAAAAATAATTCATCTTCTTCATGTGACAATGAGTTTTGCTTAATAAGATCCTCTTGCTGAAACAAATATGACGGTGACATTTGGTTTTTTACATGGGCAACGACACGTTCAATTTCTTCATCAGAAACATAGTTTCCTTGAATGCGAATGGTTTTCGATGTGCCGTTTTCAAGAAATAGCATGTCGCCCCGACCAAGCAACTTCTCGGCTCCATTCGTATCAATAATCGTTCGTGAATCAATTTGAGAAGAAACAGAAAAAGCAATTCTTGTCGGAATGTTTGCCTTAATGAGACCGGTAATGACATCGACAGAAGGGCGCTGTGTCGCAACAATTAAATGAATCCCACAAGCTCTCGCTTTTTGAGCAATGCGACAAATCGCCTCCTCTACATCAGCAGGTGATACCATCATTAAATCAGCAAGCTCATCAATAATAATAACAATATATGGCATATGATGTTCAAGCTTTTGCTCTCGCTTCACTAATTCATTATAACGGTTAATATCCCTGACGCCAGCATGAGCAAATAATTCATAGCGACGCTCCATCTCCTCAACCGCCCATTTTAAAGCACCGGTGGCTGCTTTTACGTCAGTAATGACCGGGCTCACCAAATGCGGGATATGATTATACGGTGCAAGCTCGACCATTTTGGGATCGATTAACAATAACTTTACTTCATGAGGGGCAGCCTTGTAGAGCAAACTTACAAGCATCGCATTAATACAGACACTCTTGCCCGATCCTGTCGCCCCAGCAATAAGTCCATGCGGCATTTTCTTTAAATCTGTTACAATTGGTGCTCCCGATATATCTAACCCAAGAGCAACGGTAAGTGGTGACGGATTTCTTGTAAAAGCCGGGCTCTGCAAAATTTCCCGAATAAACACAGGACGGCTTTGTAAGTTCGGAACTTCAATACCGATTGTACTTTTTCCCGGAATCGGCGCTTCGATACGAATATCCCTCGCTGCCAAACTCAATTTAATGTCATCGGCCAAGCTTGTAATTTTATTCACTTTTACTCCTCGTTCAGGCTGCACTTCAAACCGTGTAACGGTCGGTCCTTGTGTGACATGGACAACAGTCGCGCCTACATTAAAGCTTTCAAACGTCTGATTTAACAATTCCCGCTGCTCATTTAGCCATTGCTCATCATTTTCCTGTCTTTCGACGGGTGGATTCAACAACGTCAATGAAGGAAAGCGGTATGATTGAGATTGTTCTTGTTTCTTTCGTTCCTCCCATTTTTTCCGATCTTGCTTAAGCATAATAACGTTGTAAGGAATCGGAGAGCGCTGCTTTTCTTTTTGCTCCTGCTCTCTAAGCTGATTTTGTTCTTGATTTTGCTCTATTTGTTGCTCTTCTTCGGCAACCAACTTTTCATCCGCTTCTTCACGATTGTCCGCTAATGTTTCTTCTTCATTTTTCGTTAAGTCAGAGTCTGCTAACTGCTCGGTGTTTTCCGTTGTCAAAGGCGTTACCGTTTGCATTTCCTCAACATGATCGATTGCCTCTTTAAATCTATTTTTCTCATTATTAACTAGCGGTGTTTTATCATCCTCTAACAGGGGCTCCTCGTCTTTTGGAAGGAATAGTGATGCTTCAGAAGTTAACTCAAATTCCACCTTTTCTTTTTTAGGACGTTGTTTATATCCATAAATTGGAGATGGCACTTCTGAAGGGCGAAACGGTTTTTTTTGCACCTGCTCACTTGACTCATTTATCACTGTCGTTTCCATCTTCCGAACAGCAGATATTTTTTTCGGAGATGACGCAGGTTCATCGGGAATCAGTGGAAAACGAAACTTCCCTGTTGGATATTGGTATGTCACTTTTGTTTCTATTCGAAAAGAAGACGGCTGTTTCGTTCGTTCTTGTTTTTCAACAGAAATTCGTTCTTCCTCTTCTTCTCTGACAAAATTGAATAGTTTTTTCAACCATTTCATCAATAATCACTCTTTCATTAATGTACCTTACAACAATTTATTTTAACAATAATTCGAGAATTTTCTACAAAAAAGTCACTAGATGTACATCTAGTGACTTTTTGACTAAACGTTTTACTTGAAAAATGGCTGACCTACTTCATATTCATCAGATAAAACAAGAATTCCTTTTTCTTGTGGAGCGTTTGGCAAATCAAGTTCGCGCGCCGAACAAATCATGCCATATGACGGAACGCCGCGCAATTCCGCCTCTCGAATTACTAAACCGCTTGGCATCACCGCTCCGATTTTAGCCACAACTACTTTTTGACCAGCTTCCACATTCGGTGCACCACAGACAATTTGCAATACTTCATTTCCGACATCGACTTTACATACGCTTAACTTATCAGCATTTGGATGCTTCTCTTTTTCTTTCACATAACCAACAACAAACTTTGGTGAAAAATCGGCTTTTAGTTGTTCAGAAAAACCGTTTTTCGCTAAAATTTCATTGATAACAGATACGACTTCTTCATTGAGTTCAACAGAACCATTTTCTGTAAACTCATAGTATTTTGATGCATTGAAAACATTGTATCCGACCGTTTCTCCTGTTTCTTCATGAAAAATGCGAGCAACATCTCCCTTTTTTTCGAATGCCCGTTGTTCAGGATTAATCGTTTTTAATGAAACAAGCAATACGTCTCCGATTCCTTCACGATTGTAAAATACGTTCATCTGTCAAACATCCTTTCTTACTTTTTTGTACGATTTTTCCCTAAAATAAAAATAGGTTCTAAATTCCCATCTTCATATAAGAACGATAATGCGGTAATCGGAACGCGTCCGCTGGCAAAAAAGCTCATCGTCATCTGTGCAAGTACATCATAGCCAATTTCGTTACGAATGTCAGCAATAATAAGGACGTCTTGATGCGGAACGGCAAGTACCATTGTCCCGGTTATTTTTTCGGAAAACTTAGCTAAAAATGACTCATTTAAAATGCGGCTTGCGTCATAACCATCGTTTGTATTAATAAAGTAAAAAACATTATCAGCCACTCGATCTTCTTTTACTTTCATTTCTAACGAACGAACGTTAAAACGGGCGATTTCCTTAATACGATTTTCATCCCAGTTTTCTTTTTCGACGAGTTTTTTGTCAATTAAACGATATGTACTTCCTAAATCAAGAGCATAGTAGATCCGCGTTTCTGCCGTATGCTCATCATAAATAAGCGGTATACCTTCGCTTGTTTCTAAAGGAAATGAAGTAGAACGAATGACAGGATAAATATCTTTTTCTTTACCAGATAATGAATGGTTTTCGTTCATCATCGTTAATGTCTGCTCGATATAATAAACCACTTCATCAATCGCCGCTTCTTTTTTCTCTTCCCATTTTGCAATAATGCCCGGCAATGAAATGGTTACTCCCTTTTTTGTTTCTTTATTTTCTACACGGAGGGTATCTTTCTTCGCATCAAACAGAAACGTCCAATCGTAATGTGCAAGTCTTTTTTCAATTTCCTTTCGCATTTGTTTGCTGTCCATTTTCATAGTTTTCCCTCCTTTCCTGCCCCATTTTCAGAAAAATTAGCGGTTTAATCCGTTAATAAACTGCTCAACTTCTTCTTTTGTTTTGCGTTCTTTGCTGACGAAACGGCCGATTTCTTTTCCGTTTTCATAAGCAATAAAGCTTGGTATACCAAAAACATCATGTTCAATACATAAATCTAACAATTGGTCGCGGTCTACAGAATAAAATGCATAATCAGAAAATTGCTGTTCAATTTCTGGAAGAACCGGTTTTAATACTTGGCAATCCGGACACCAGTCCGCTGTAAACAACATGATGACCTTTCCTTCTTGAATGACTTCTTTATATTGTTCAACGGTTTCAATTGATTTCATGCCTCAATCTCCTTTCATCATCTTTTTATAATAACGTTAATCATCGGTTTTGACAAAAGAATTCGTTTGAAATTCGTATTGCCCAGCTAATAACTTGACAATGTGAATAAACATTTCAGCGCGATCGACATAGCTGTTTGTAAAAATACCAACCGCACCTTCTTTTTTACGAATATTTCGCATTCCCGTATATTCGTCCATCACATCACCAAGCTCTTTACCGTCAAGCACTCCTTGTGCGACTTCAGGCGGAAGCGGAATTCTCGCACCTCCAGCAGAAACAACAACGCCATCTTTGTCAACGAGCGCTCCCCAATTGCATACCCATAATCTCTTATTCATTTCGACAACGCCGCCTTCAAGCCCAATTCCGATGTCGGCGTTTTCTTTTTTTAAGGCATTTTTTGCTCGATTGATTGCTCCAGCTAATGTCTCTTCATCGGAAAAGGGTTGTGCCGCGACATCTGAAGATACAGTTGTTGGTACTAATATATAGTTTTCGGCTGAAAAAACGGCCTGTACGGCAGAAACTTTCGCTGGGTTTGTTGTACCAATCGCAATTTTTTTCATTTCCTTCACTCCACTTTCTTATTGAAAAAGAGGCCGCCTCATCATGGTTGATCCCTTGAACGCTGATGTCGTTCAAGAGCAGACCCATTTGTTTTTGAGACAGCCCCTCTGTTATTAGCTGTTTTGGCGAATCGCTTCAACTGTTGCCTTATCGCATTTTTTCACAAGTTCAATTAACAACTGTTTGGCTGCCGCGTAATCATCGACATGAATAATCGATGCATGCGTATGTATATACCGCGAGCAAATGCCAATCACGGCAGATGGAATACCATTATTGGATATGTGAACACGACCAGCATCTGTACCGCCGCCCGGCGCTACGAAATATTGATAAGGAATATGATGCGTTTCTGCTGTATCTAACACAAATTCGCGCATGCCGCGATGTGTTACCATTGAACGGTCGTAAATACGAACGAGAGCCCCTTTACCAATATGGCCGAATTCATTTTTATTACCTGTCATATCGTTAGCAGGGCTTGCATCTAATGCGAAAAAGATGTCTGGCTTAATCATGTTTGCCGCTGTTTGCGCTCCTCTTAAGCCAACCTCTTCTTGAACTGTTGCACCTGAATATAAAACGTTTGGCAACGTTTCATCTTTCAATTCTTTTAGCAATTCAATCGCCAAACCACAGCCGTAGCGATTGTCCCATGCTTTCGCAAGAATTTTTTTCGGGTTCGCCATCGGTGTAAATGGGCAAATTGGCACAATTTGCTGTCCTGGCTTAATTCCCATTTTTTTCGCATCTTCCTTGTCATCGGCACCGACATCAATTAGCATATTTTTAATATCCATCGGTTTATTTCGCTGTTCTTCTTGAAGTAAATGCGGTGGAAGCGAGCCGATAACACCGATAACCGGTCCATGGTCGGTAATAATTTGTACACGCTGTGCCAGCAACACTTGACTCCACCAGCCACCAAGCGGTTGGAAGCGAATCATACCATTGTCCGTAATGGATGTCACCATAAAGCCTACTTCATCCATATGTCCAGCAACCATGACAACTGGACCGTTTTCATCGCCGCGTTTCACACCAAAAATGCTGCCAAGACGATCTTGCACAACCTCGTCAGCATATTTTGCTAATTCCTGACGCATAAATTGACGCACTTCATGTTCATTTCCCGGTGCTCCCGGAAGTTCTGTCAATGTTTTAAACAACTGTAACGTCTCTACGTTCATGACCAAATCCCCTTTTGCCAAATTCATTTCCTTGCCATTTATCATTGTAGCGAAAACTTGAAAACCTTTCCACTTGCTTACATTGTTTAGCAAAATTAGTTATACTAAAAAACAAATAAAACTTTGGAGGTTACACAATGAGTTGGCGAAAATTTTTGATCGGTATCAGCGTTGGATTGGCTGGAGCTTACATATTAAAAACATCGTTAGATAAAAAAATGATTTCTTCAGAAAAAGCGCTGACAATCGCAAAAAATGCCTTTAAACAATCAGGGCCCATCGTTGGGTCTTGGATTCAAACCAATCCGGAAAAGTACAAAAAAAACCATTTCGTTTACGACGTATATAAAGGTGGAATTTCCCGCGAAACAGAACAGTATGAGTTTATCATTGACGCTTATACAGGAACGATTCTCGAAACACGCAAGCTGTAAATGGGGCTGACCACAGAGCCAGCCTCATCATCACTGACTATGTTTCTCTCTCTATACTCTCCATTATTTCTCCTTCTTTATTCCATTTTAACGCTCGGTAAAACGCATCGTGGTAAAACGTGAACCATGCATTGTTTTCTAAGCCGTATCCAATCCACTTTTGTTTTTGAAAAATCGACATCATCGGATAATCATCATACGCCATCACCCATAATACGTTTTGATGAGCATGAGTTGGCAGTAAGTCAGCTAAGTGAATGGCTGTTTCTCCATTCGATTCAATGAGCACAATGGAATGCCCATCACTATGCCCTCCAGTATGAATCATTTTCACATCGCTAGTAAGTTCTCTCTCCTTCTCAAATGGAACTACTTGGTCGATAATCGCTTCCCAATTTTCTTTCCAATATGTATTACGCGAACGAATATTCGGATTCCTCATTTCGTCCCATTCGATTTGCGACGTTACAATCGAAGCGTTTTTAAACGTCGGGACAAGCTCATTTCCTTCCCACTTTGTCAATCCACACGCATGATCAAAGTGCATATGCGTCATTAGTACATAATGAACGTCATCCGTCGTTAATCCCAGCTGTCCGAGCGCTTGTTCAATGCTCGATTCCTCCGTTACGCCAAAATTACGCCTTTGTTTGTCGGGTAATTTGTTTACTCCTATTCCTGATTCAATTAAGATATTTTTCCCTTCTGTCTGCACTAACAACGGGTCGGTGCGCAGTTCTATTTGGTTATGGTCATTGCAAGGATATTTTTTAGACCAGAGTGGCTTTGGCACAACCCCAAACATTGCCCCGCCGTCTAAATGCGTTACCCCTCCGCTTAGCCATGTAATTGTTATATCACCTATTTTTAGTTGCTCCATCCCTCTCACCTCACTTTTTAGTCTAACATTTTTATAAATTTTTCGAAAATAAAAATAAAGCTGATCCAAAGCAAGTGTCAGACCCCACAACCATCAGATATTATGAGTTATATGTGAGGTCAGACACTGATGGATCAGCCTTATTTTTTGTCATTTGGGTATTTTACTTCGCAACGGTAAATCCGGCTTCCTTTTGCGGAAAATTTTTCTTCGTATTCCGTCATAATATTTCCTTCAAAATCACTATTATGAAGGTCCAAACTGACATATTGAAGCAATAAACCATATTGTGAAAAGCTGACTAATGAATATTCAAACAATCCTCGGTTATCTGTTTTAAAATGGATTTCCCCGCCATCAACTAAGATATTCTCATAAAGCTGCAAAAAGCTTTTATATGTTAAACGGCGTTTTTCGTGGCGTTTTTTTGGCCATGGATCAGAAAAATTTAAATAAATTCGCTCAACATCTCCTTTGGCAAAAAAGCTTTCCAAGTCTTTGGCATTCACATTTAACAGCCGTAAATTCGGTAAATCATTCTCAAGCAATTTATCAAGCGCTGAAACGATGACACTTGGATAAAGCTCAATACCAATATAGTTAATATGTGGGTTTGCTTTCGCCATCCCGACAATGAATTGACCTTTCCCAGTTCCGATTTCTATATGAAGAGGGTGATCGTTTCCAAACAGTTCATTCCATTTTCCTTTATACTGCTCCGGATTTGGTATAACGTATTGTGGATACGAGGCGATTTTTTCTTTTGCCCAAGGTTTATTTCGTAAGCGCATATAGTATAGACACCTCAATTTCTTCTTTGTCGTTGTAAAAGATATCATGAACATAATGAAAGCGCAAGAATACTATCAACAAAAAAACAGCCGCACAAACGACTGTTGTAATATGTCGTATAAATTCATGTCGATGGTACAAATTAAATAGTAGCCTAACTTTTATTTTAAAAAGGAAGTGTGTTTATGCCGCTAAACCATGAACATCAAATGACGATACTTAAAGATATTTTATCGAATCATCAAACAGATTGCTGCGGGACCGTTTCAGAATGCGAACAAATCGAACGGCTTGTCAAATCATTAATGACAAATGAGCACGTACAGCAACAAGTAAAAAATGTGCTGCCTGATATATATGCGTACGGACAAACTGGAAAATATAGTGCTCATTTAGATAATCATATTCTTTCTCACCAACAGCAGTTAACAAAGTGGATGAACCAATTGTCATAAACCTATTTATCCAAAACTCTTTCAAGGAAATGCAATAACCGTTGTATTTCCTTTTCTTCATTTTTCTTTTTATACCAAAGAAACGAAAATAATGTTTGCGATACAACATACCATTTCATCCGTATCTGTAAATGCTCCGTTAAGTGAATGCCGTAAATACGCAGCCACTCTTCCCATTGCTCTTCAGGAATATAGGAATATAAAAGCATGCCAATATCAATTGCTGGGTCAGCAATCATCGCCCCGTCCCAATCAATTAAATAAAGTTGATTATCTTCTGTAAGCAACCAGTTATTATGGTTAATATCACAATGACAAACGACCAATTCTTCATGATCAACAGAGGCAAGCTCTTGCTCTAGCCAGCTTAATGCATGCTGAATCATTGGATAAGTCTCCAACAAATCTGGAGTGATGGACACTTTCAGTTCGTTTATCATCATCGCCGGTAATAACGGGGTTTTCCCAAGTCGCTTCAGCATCGCCAATAATTCTTTAGAGCGATGGATTTTCCGCAACAAATTTGCTACTTGTTCGCTCCCCATATCACGCGGCTTTAATTCCCGCGCATTCAGCCACTGCTGAGCTGTAATAACATCTCCATTCTCCATCCGTTTCGTCCATACTAGCTTAGGAACAATTCCTTCCGCTGACAGTACAGCAAGAAACGGTGAAGAATTTCGTTTTAAAAATAGCTTTTTTCCTTCATATTCAGCAAAATATGCATCTCCAGTAGCACCGCCAGCAGGAGTTATTTCCCACTCCTTACCCAATAACTGTTCCAAGCAAGTTCACCTTCAACTCATAAAAATAAAAAGACAGCATCACCTGACTGCTTATTTTCAGACAATCGCTGTCTTACTAGATTTTATCTTTCAAACGCTTTTTTCGTCAAGTATAAGTCTATTCCTTATATAAGACAAACGTCGCAATACCAAAAATTTGCATATTTTTGTTTACGGTATATAAAGATTGGATACCGCTTCGCTCTCCATCGCATACAACATGCCATACGTCCGTATCCGGTAATGAAAAAATCTCATTCTTCTCTTCATTATGATGAATGATTAAAATATGTTTCCATGGGCCATATTGATTGACATGGCATAGCTGATATATAATCATTGACTCAGGAACATTTTCTAAAAATTTCATATGTGTTCGTATTTCGTCAGCAGTCGCTAAGCGAAAAGCACCGTGATATTTTCTTAATGCAATCAATCCTTGAATATAACCGACATCTTTCTCATGCTCGCTTTTTCTTCCCCAGTCCAGTTGATTAATTGAATCTGGAGAATTATAGCTGTTTTCTATTCCCTGCTTTGTACGATAAAATTCTTGACCGCTATGCAAGAACGGAATTCCTTGAGACAATAAGACAATAGAGGTCGCTAATTTTTGCCGCTTTTTCCTTATCTCTTCGCTTTCAAAAGCATTGCAAACAGCAGCTTTATCCCAAAATGTACGATTGTCATGAGATTCTACATAATTGATGGTTTGAACAGGCTCCTTAAACAATCCTTTCTTTCCTGTTCCTAAGCAAATGCTTCCAGCAATCGCTCGTTTTACCTCTTCCCGATAATGACAATTGCCAAGCACAAATCCTCTATCATATAAATTAAACGTACTGCCTTTCACACAATCACGAAAACGATCATTAAAATGAGCAATACGTGGCATCTTTTCAGCGTTTTGCATATTCGCCTTGTCTTTAGGTGCCAATGGCGTGTTTAAATCCCAACCCTCTCCTATAATGAGAATCGAAGGGTCAATTGCATCTGCCGCTTTACGGACTTCATTCATTGTGTTTACGTCCAAAATCCCCATTAAATCAAAACGAAAACCATCGACATGATATTCCCGCATCCAAAATCGAACTGAATCGATAATAAATTTGCGAGCCATCTTTCGTTCAGAGGCAAAATCGTTGCCAACACCTGTACCATTGGCAGGCATTCCATAGGCATCATGGCGGAAATAATAACCAGGAACAATCTTTTCAAAAGAAGATTGTTCACGAATGTAGACATGATTATAGACAACGTCCATAACAACGCGGATTCCATTTTCTTGCAGCGTCTTAATGGCATGCTTTAACTCATGAATGCGAACATACGGATTGGAAGGATCCGTTGCATAACTCCCCTCAGGAACATTATAGTGCAATGGATTATAGCCCCAGTTGTAATCTTTGTCTGGATTTCGTTCATCGACTCCAGCAAAATCGTTAAACGGAAGCAATTCAACATGGGTAATTCCGAGCTCTTTTAAATACGAAAGTCCCGTGCTCGTTCCGTTTGGCCCTTTTGTATGTTGCTCGCTGATTCCTAAATATTTTCCCTTATGCACAATTCCACTTTCTGGATGAATCGTAAAATCGCGAATATGCATTTCATAAATAATTGCGTCTGTTGGTGAAGATAATGGGGGCAAAGCTGGTTTGGACAACTCTGTCTTTGCTAAATCAATAACCACGCCATACTCACCATTTACAGAAACTGCCACGGCATATGGGTCAACCGCTTCACGCCAAACAAGATTCACACATACAAGATATGTATAATAATACCCTTCCAAATTCTCCGCAACCGAAATGCTCCAAATTCCTTTCTCATGACGCACCATTGGTATCATTTGTACGTCTTCTTTTTCTCTCCATAGTTTCAGCTTTACTTCAGTTGCCGTCGGAGCCCAAAGTTTAAATATCGTCTCATGTTCGCTATACGTAATTCCAAGGTCGTTACCATCATAGTAATAGTTGTTATCAAATTCTGTTGTGCGAGTGACAGCACCAATTTGCAAATCAGTAAATGCTCCGTGCTCCTCATAAATGATATATCGCCTGCCAATTTCAATTGGAAAATCGAAGCGGCATTCATACTTCAAAAAAGAAGGCAAATCCACTTTTCGATGAATCGGCAAATCTCGTTTTTCACCATGTTCATTCTCTAATGTAAATGTACTGGCCACCCCTTGAAAATACGATTTCGGAATTAAAATCGTAATAAGATTCATTTCGTCTAAATACGCTTCAAATGTTCGCTTCACTTGCAACAAGCAACCTCATCTCCTAAGAACATAGATTGATAGGGCTGACCTAAAATAAAGTGTCAGCCCCTTGTTCTTCATTTTTATTCATCTCCTGCCATTCTAAACGTTCGTTGTATTGACTTTGACAGTAACTCAATAATGCTGAAGCGGCTTTTAGTTGAATATGTTTTAATGGGGAAGTCAAATTTCTTAATGAAGAAAACCATTGTTCATAATTGCGCTTGTCAATCCATTCAACATCCTGAGGAGCATACTGATAGTCTAAGTATCCTTTTCGATTTAAAATCACCTTTTTTACCGGGAATTGTACATGATGTGATTGATAAATTTTTTTAATAATATTTTCTGTTCGATTCAAGGCAATAAGCGGATTTACGATTTTTTTCTCTTGGCTATTCGTTAATTCTGTCCAAAAACGTTCATGCGAACCGATGATAATATTGTCCTCTTTCCCTTCAACAAGGGTGATACACCACGTCATCACCGGGCTCAATAAAATAACTTCTAATTCAATTGGAGCATTCTTCAAGCGAAATACTGGTTTATATAAACATAAATACGTATCAGGAAATCTTTGCAAAAAGTATTTTAAATCTTCATCATCGTAATATTTTTGATCGATCATCGATGTATCCCTTAATGTAGAACTTGCCCACCGAAGCTGCAGATGGAATAGTTTTTCAAGAAACAAGGCTTTTAAATCATCTAACGTATTCGGTTCAGTGGTAAAGGAAAAAGGATCTTCTTCGTTATTCTCCGTTGTACTCTCGTTTGTTCCTTCATCTGGTTGAGAGGAGCGCCTAAACCAATTTTTCAACGTGGAAAAGAACGATTTTTTCTCCTCTAACCATTCCTCTGGCTCCTGCATTTGCACTTCAGATGAATAAAAAGCATCCAGCATCTCATTTTCCCATGCGTATTTTACTTTTTCCCATTGTGCCTTCTTTAGACGAATAAATTCACCCGGATAACGGTAAATATCTTGTTCATATCGTGAAATGTAATCTTGAAGCTTAATTAATTGTCCCACCAAGTCCCCTCCAAAATAAGAGCATTCTCCCTTTTAATATAATCCATATTTCACGAATCCTCTACTGTTATTGCGAAAGCGGACATATTAACAGCGGCTCATATTTCGGTACTCTCTCTAAATGAGTTTGATACAATACAATATGAGACGCAAGAAATGAGGCATTTTCCACTTTTCCTGCCGTCATCGTTCTTATTTTTTCTAATGCAAACTCTGTCTCTCCTTGCCATTTGCGCGCAATTGTAATATGAGGAGCAAACGGACGTTGATCTAAAGAAAAGCCGATATCAATACAAGCGTGATAAACATCCTCTCGAAGTTTACGCAATTTCGGCTCTTCCTTTACCCCTTGCCATAAAATTCTTGGTGCCAAACGATTGCCAAACGTGCTGATTTTATCCAATGTGAGCATGAAAGAACAATGTGACTTTGCTATTTGTTCCATCGCCTGCTTCACTTGCTCTAGCTGGACGGAGGAGGCCTCTCCTAAAAAGGCAAGTGTAATATGGTAATCTTGCTTATGTACCCAGCTGCGAAACGGAAGTAATTCCTTCAGCTCAGCTTGTAACCATGCGAGATGCTCGCTAATCTCTATCGGAATCGGTACAGCGATAAAATAATGATTCTTTCTCACAACCTTGACACCTTCTTTTTAAACGAATAGGATTGTTTCCTAATTTTATCAAATTTCATGTTTTCTTCAAAGTTTTGAAATAAACAACCGTTCCATGTTCATTTTTACAGACAACGATAATAAATTCCTCTCACCTTATAATAGACACATCAGCCTATTACATCTTCCAAGGAATCAATCATTATGAACGGAGAGCTTTTTTCTATCTAGCGTCATAATCGTAAATAAAATCAACAAACCGATAAACGTTAAAATGCTAAAGAATAAATATACACCGCCGACATGCCATCGATCGAGAATATAACCGCCAACAAACGTGCAAAACCAACTTCCTAATCCGTTGCCAACCGCCGAATAAATAGAAACAGCTGTAGCACGCACACCATCAGGGGCTATATCACGAACATACTGCAAGGCAGCGGGAATGAACAAGCCAACTGAAAAACCTTGAGCCATCGTTGTTGCATAAACAAGTGTTAATGACGGTTCAAAAAAATAAAATAGCCAACGGCATGCCGAAATCGAAGCAGCAAATAATAAAATCGGTACCATGCCATAGCGGCGAATGAATGAATCTGCCACTTTCATAAACGGTGCTTCACTTCCCGCAGCCAATAAAAAAGCAATACCAACTCCAGTTAACGTACCACCGATTTCCTTTATAAATACACCAAAATAAAAATTATTTGCATAAATAGGTCCAAACACAAGAAAAGTCGTTAACAAAAACAATAAAAACTTCGGAATCTTAATTAATTTCGCCATTCCTTCGAAAACACGCACTCTCATCGTTTGGCTCTCACGCGGCAACTTCCAGGCAAACAGTGCAGCTAAGAATAAAATAAAAGCGAACAAATAAAAAATCACATCAATAGAAAACATTTCTGATAGCCAGCCGCCGACAAGCACCGAAACAGCAAAACCAATTGCTCCCCAAAGGCGAATCGCTCCATAATTTCCTTTCGACTTTTGCACATAATTAAGTGTAATACTGTCCGACAGCGGTACAATCGCGCTTTGAGTAAATGCTAATAAAGCAGCAATGATGAGAAACCATATGTATTGATCCACGAACGAATAAATCACTCCGATTAACGCTGTCCCAATTAATGTAATCGTCAAAACAGTAACTGGCTTTTGTGTATAATCACTAATCATTCCCCAAAACGGCTGAACAAAAATCATCACGATTGGGCTAATCGACATAATCGTACCAATTTCTGTCCCTGATAGTCCCACTGTCTCTTTTAAATAAACCGACAAGAGCGGAAATAATGAGCCAAAAGCAAAGAACGTTAAAAAGTAAAACAATTGAAATGTCCATTTGCTTTGTTGTTCTCCGTGTTTTAACGCAAATTCCATGATGTTTCCCCCACATTCTTTCATCATAAAAACGAGGCTGTCTCATAAAGGTCTGACTCCCTCAAACCATAACAATATTTAGGGCTTTTTCTTTCCGTTACCCATATATATTGCGGTTGAGGGGTCTTTGTTTTTGAGACAGCCTCTCTCTATATAATACTATACATCATCAAACATATATTGGAAATAAAATCATTTCGCAAGCTCATAAATCGCTTGGGCATAAATGGCCGTCGCTTTTAATAAATCTTCGATAATAATATATTCATCTTTTTGGTGAGCTACATCTGGCCGTCCTGGAAACAGCGGTCCAAAAGCAACACCAGCGTTTAGTGAACGGGCATACGTCCCGCCGCCGATCGAAATTAAAGACGCGCTTTCTCCTGTTTGCTCTTCATATACACGTTGCAGCGTCTTTACAAGGACATGATTTTTATCAACATGATGCGGCTTGGAATCGCTGAAGTTTTCAAGCGTAAATCCGTGCTTTTCACAAACTTGTTCAATCGTTTTCTTCGTTTGTTCAATATCATTCGTTACCGGGTAACGCAAATTTAACCCTAACTTCCCGCCTGTTTCTTGACGATACGATAAAATACCGACGTTAATGGTTAAATCACCGGTAATATCATCTGAATAAGCAACACCAAGAGTACGACCGCGCGAATCTCCGACAAAGTAATCATTGATGAAACGAATAAATGCTTGTGCATTTTGATCTAAAGGTATCTGAGCTAAAAAGCTCACCATAAATAACCCTGCATTTTTTCCGTTGTTCGGCTCCATACCGTGAGCGGAAATCCCTTCGAGCTGCAATGTGACTGTTTCAGACTTAACCACTGCCTGACCGTTTAGGCTGTTCGTATGTAGAAACTGTTCGAAATGCTGTTTGACTTCATCACTTCGTCCGTTTTTCACAAGCAATACCGCTTCAGCAAAATCTGGAACCATGTTATAACGGCGTCCAGATTGGAAGGATTGCAATTGAATGTCACCATCTTCATTTGTCTGGACAGGCTTCTGACACAAATCAAAATCAGCAATTCCTTTTTCTGCATAAATGATTGGAAAATCCGCATCCGGGGCAAATCCCATCGTCGGCATTTCCTCGTGTTTAAAATAATGGTCAACACAGCGCCAATTGCTTTCCTCGTCCGTGCCAATAATCATACGCACCCGTTTATTTAATGGCAATCCTAGTTCTTTCACCATTTTCATCGCATAAAAAGCCGCCATTGTTGGTCCTTTATCATCAATTGCTCCACGGGCATAAATTTTTCCATCGCGAATTTCCGCAGAAAAAGGATCACTTGTCCATCCATCTCCAGGCGGAACAACATCAACATGGCATAAAACCCCAATCAATTCTTCCCCTTGTCCAAACTCTAAGTGCCCTGCCAAACCGTCCACATTTTTCACTGTAAAACCTTCTTCCTCTCCGCGGCGAAGCAAATATTGAAGCGCTTCGTATACACCTTGTCCGAGTGGAGCTTCTTCCGTAGCACTTGCTTCATCAAACACGCTTTTAATGCGTAAAAACTCCTGTGTATCACGAATGAGTTCTTCTTTTCTCTTTAACACTTCTTCCATCCAATTAATTCTCATTATGAATCCCTTCCTTCAAAGTTCTTCCACTGCCAACGTATCATACCCATCCTAAAAATGTCAAAATAATGAAGAAGTATGTAGAACAGCTTACATTTCTTTCATATATATTTATCTTACACTTTGACAAATTCCTAAAATTGTTCACACATTTTTTAATAAAAAGTAAGAAAAGTTTTAAAATTATTCTTTATTTTTGTTATAATGTAAATATCATTTTAACATCAGCATAAGGAAATGCTGGAAATATGTAAATATTTTGTTAATTGTCCAACGTCTGTGGCATTTTTCACTTATGCTCGTGTAAAATGATAGTAAAAGAGACATCTTAAGAAATAATCTCTCATCTAGGTTGAAGTGTGTTGAGCCATGCGAATTACGAATGATAGGGAGTGGTCTTTTGAAACCTTCAACTCATCGGATGCTAACTCGTATTAAATCTGTTTACATGTTCATCAATGAACGTGGAACAGTAACAACACAGGAACTCGTTGATGAATTTGGCATCACCCCAAGAACGATTCAACGAGATTTGAACGTGTTAGCATATAATGACCTAGTTCGCAGCCCAAGCAAGGGCAAATGGACAACAACCAATAAGAGGGTGAAAATGTCATCTTAATTGGGATTCTCTAGAGAAAAAGGTGAGAGGTTATTCAACACGCCAAGCTGTTAGCCTCAACATGCCAAACAGTGAATAATAAAATATTGATATAAAAAGGAACCTACTGCAAAGGTTCCGTTTTTTTGTCGTTACGTTTGTTGAAAGCTTTTTAATAATTCCACTTCCTCATCTGTTAGCTCTCGATATTCTCCAAGTTCAAGCGACTCATCGAGTGAAAGGGGGCCCATTTGAATTCTCTTTAAATAGACGACACGTTTTCCGACAGCTTGAAACATTCGTTTTACTTGATGAAATTTCCCTTCTGTAATCGTCACTTCTACATCAGAGCGAATGCCCGATTTTAAAATCACAAGCTCGGCTGGTTTTGTCTCATAGCCATCATCAAGAACAATCCCTTGACGAAACGCTGTAACATCCGCTTCTGTGACCTCACCATCAATGACGGCGAAATAGGTTTTCGGAACATGTTTTTTCGGTGACAATAACTGATGAGCGAGCTGTCCATCGTTCGTCAATAACAATAGTCCTTCCGTATCCTTGTCTAAGCGTCCAACCGGAAATGGCTCAAAAATTTTATCCTCTTCTTCAAGCAAATCAATAACCGTTTCTTGCGCGACATCTTCAGTAGCAGAAATGACTCCAGGCGGTTTGTTCATCATTAAATATATAAACTCTTTATACTGAACTTCTTCCCCCCACACCGTTACAACCTGCTCATCGGGATTCACTTGCATCTTCGGATCCTTCACAATTACATCGTCTACTTTTACAACGCCTGACTTTAGCAATTTTTTTACTTCTTTACGCGTTCCATAGCCCATATTTGCTAGTAACTTATCAATCCGCAAACTCAATGTTTCTTTCATCCTTTCGTGAAATTTTTGTTTTTTTAGGCATTCGTCTAGTCCGCTTTTATCACTATCACATACACTGCTTAAGAAGAAACAACAGAAAGGAGCTCCTAAGCATGGACTATCGACAACAACAGCAACAACCAACTTATCCTGGCGGCTATCCAGGAGCACCTGGTTACCCAGGAACACCTGGCTATCCAGGAACACCTAGCTATCCAGGAACACCTGGTGGCTATCCAGGAACCTTTGCTGCTCCACCTCCTGTAAATATCGAACGACGCCTTGAACGTATCGAAAGAACACTAGAGCGTCATACAGAACGCTTAAACCGTTTAAACCGCCGTCTTCAACGAGTAGAGCGTCAACTCGGTTTACCTTTTTCTGATAGTTTTTAAAGGCAAAAGAAGGCTGTTACGAAACAGCCTTCTCTTTTTTCTTTCTTAAAAACGCAAAGCGATCGCCGAACAAATACATAAGCAATTCGGAACGATAGCTCATATAAAAATAAGCAGCTGCGCCAACAAGTGCACCAATAAAAACGATAACAATCGAATCGAACTTACCGCCATTATAATGTAAAGCAATCTTCAATACAGGAACAACAACACTTACTACAATACACATCACCGCTGTAAAAATTCCCATTAACAACGTTCGGCGCAAAACGAGGCGGTAACGGTAATTTGCATACTTTCTAATTATCCATAAATTGAATGCCACCGATACGAAATAACCAAGAGTAGTCGCCAAAACAGCCCCGATTGTCGCAAATTTGGTAATGAAATAATAGTTAAAAATGAGTTTTACAAACAATCCGATTGTTAAGCCAATGACGGTAAATCGTTGTTGGTTAATTCCTTGCAATATCGCAGAGGTAACCGAAAAGAGCGCAAATAAAATCGCTGCTGGTGCATACCATCGCAACACTTCGCTCCCAAGTTCATCATAACCGTAAAAGGTGGTATATACTGGTTCCGCTAATAATGCCATGCCGACAACTGCCGGCAATGTTAAAAATAACATTACTTGGAATGTTTGATTAAGTTGTTTTCTTAATAACTTTTGGTCACGTTCAATATATGACTTTGTAATGGCTGGAATTAACGTTAAACTAAAAGACGTCGCCAGCGTAACAGGAATAATGATGAGTTTTTGCACCCATATATTAAAAATCGCATAAGCCTTCTCAGAAATAGCAGCGAGCCCAATGCTTGCCATTGCCCGGTTAAATGTAAATAGGTCAATTAATTGAAAAAGAGGCATCGCCAAGCCGGTAAAAACAAACGGCGCAGCATACATAATCAACTCTTTATACATATCCGACAGTGATGGTTGAAGCTGTCCCTTATCTTTTTGTAACAATTGATCGAAAGCGTCTTTTCGTTTGAACCAATACCAAATTAACACCCCTAAACCGCCTAACGCCCCGACAAATGCGGCAAATGTAGACAAACTGATCGCTGTTACTAAAGAGCCATCTAGCATTTTCAGCACGACATAACAGCTTGCAAGCAAAAAGATGATGCGAACAAGCTGCTCAATGACCTGCGAAATGGCCGTAGGTCCCATTGATTCGTGTCCTTGGAAAAAACCGCGAATCAGACTCATGAGTGGGACGAGCAAAAGGGCAAAACTAACGGCACGAATGACGGTTGTTACATCTGCCACTGTATTTCCATTTCCGCCGTCGTTAATAACCAATGGTGCAATCATTGGTGCAATGGTATATAATATAGCGAATGACAAAAAACCCGTGAAGGACATTAGCAGCAAGCCCGATTTAAACAACCTTCTCCCAACGCGATATTCCCCTAATGCATTATATTTAGATACAAATTTAGAAACAGCAAGCGGAACCCCCATTGTCGCAATGCTAATAAAAATCGTATATGGCACATAACCATAACCGTATAGCGCACCGCCTCGATCGCCGACAAGCGCTTCAAACGGAAACACATAGATTAATCCGAGCAAGCGCGACAGCATAACACCAATGGTTAAAATGAGCGTTCCGCGCAACAATTTTGATGATGACATAACATCCCTTCCTTAGCACGAAAGCTTTTCAAATACTATAGTATTTTACCATATTCCTGTTCAAGTCGAGAAATTTTCTTCATTCGTTTATAATGGAAAGCGATTGAAAGGTTGGTGAATGTAAAAATGAAGTATGATGTGATTGTCGTCGGTGGCGGCCCTTCTGGATTAATGGCAGCAATTGCGGCCGGAGAGCAAGGGGCAAAAGTATTGCTTGTTGATAAAGGGGACAAGCTCGGACGCAAGCTGGCGATTTCCGGCGGTGGGCGCTGCAATGTGACAAACCGCCTTCCTGTCGATGAACTTGTAAAGCATATCCCGGGAAACGGCCGTTTTTTATACAGCGCGTTTTCCGTATTCAACAATGAAGACATTATTCACTTTTTCGAACGTCTTGGTATTCGTCTAAAAGAAGAAGACCATGGCCGCATGTTTCCGATGACGGACAACGCGCAATCAGTCGTTGACGCGCTTGTGAATGAATTGAAAAAACGAAACGTTCATATTCGTGTTAATACTCCCGTCGCCGATGTTGAGTATGAAAACGGTAAAACGGTCGGCATTACGCTAAAGACTGGAGAATTTATCGCTGCTAAAAGCGTTGTTGTCGCTGTTGGAGGCAAATCGGTTCCCCAGACCGGCTCAACCGGTGATGGTTATGCTTGGGCAGAGAAAGCGGGACATACGATTACAGAGCTCTTTCCAACAGAAGTGCCCATTACTTCAGAGGAACGATTCATTAAAGAGCGAACCTTGCAAGGTCTTTCTTTGCGCAATGTGGCGTTAAGTGTACTCAATCAAAAAGGAAAAGCGATTATTACGCACCGAATGGATATGATTTTTACTCATTTTGGCATTTCTGGCCCAGCAGCGCTCCGTTGCAGCCAATTTGTTGTGAAAGAGCTAAAAAAATCGAAAACGAATACGGTGACGATGAGCATTGATGCAATGCCGGACAAAAATGCGGAAGAAATTTTCCAAGAAATTGTGAAATTATTAAAAGCAGAGCCAAAAAAAGCAGTAAAAAACGTGCTAAAAGGATTATTGCCTGAACGATACTTACTGTTTTTATTAGAGAAAAACGATATCGATCCACAGACAACCGCAAGCACTCTATCACACGAAAAGTTGCGCGCGTTCGTGCGTGACTGCAAACAATTTCAATTCTATGTACACGGCACATTGCCGCTTGAAAAAGCGTTTGTCACCGGTGGCGGCGTTTCCGTCAAAGAAATTCATCCGAAAGAAATGTCGTCAAAGCTCATGAAGGGACTTTATTTTTGCGGGGAAATTTTAGATATTCATGGCTACACAGGCGGATATAACATTACTGCCGCACTTGTAACAGGAAGGCTTGCTGGTTTAAATGCAGCCAAACGAGCATTAAATGAAGAATGATGCCCATACGTGTCTGTCTCCCTCCGACCATCACATATTCATACAGCGTTGGAGAAGACAGACACTTTTACTGTCGAGTCAACCACGATAAATAACCATTGCCGAAAAACAATAAACTTGTTCCCCTTCCGACTCCATTGCTGCAACGTCGTATTTAATGTCAACCAGCTGACCTTCTTTCAAACCTGCCAAAAACTTATTGACTGCAGCTTCTAAATCTTTTTCGTGCTCTTCATCAAATATTTTTACTTTATACATTTTTCTTCCACCATCTCCCTGAGCGCTTTTTCATTCAACCCTTTTTGGCAAAACTGAAAGGATATACATTTCATTGATTTTACACGGTCAATAATTTGCCCAAGATGATAAGCAGTGTGCTCGACGAGATGATACAAGCGGTGAATATCGACATTCGAATCAAGGCTATCCATACACTTCATTATTTCGTTTTTCCATTTATCAAAAGTCATTTGAACATGTTCACATAGTTCTTCCGATGACCAGTCAAACTGCGGAAAATATTCTTCAATCCCTTTAGAAAATTGGATCGTTGAATCTGTATACTGCAACGTATTTCTTCGAATATGCTGGCATATATGGAGAACTACTCCACCAATTGTGTTCAGTTCCTTTGCTTCACGCATCCAGAGTTCTTCTTTATTTAAAGCTTGAAGAGCTTGCAACAACTTAGGTAAATAATGATGGTACATACGATGGAAAGAAATGTTTAGAAACACCCTTAATGTTTCGTCCTTTTTCATTGTCTATCCTCCTTTAAAAATATCTTTCTGTATCCCCATCGAAAGTTCCTTCATGCAAAATAAAAAGAGGCGTCTCGACATGATGAGATCGCCTCTTTTTATTATTTTGTCGCTTTTTTAGCTATTTCGTTACCTCCCCATCCCATGCAAGCATGCCGCCGACCATGTTGCGTACGTTGTAGCCCAATTCTTGCAAATAGCGGCATACATTTCCGCTGCGAGCGCCGGAACGGCAGATGAAGATATATTCTTCCTCTTTGTTGAATTCGTCTAAACGGTTAGGAATATCGCCCATTTTAATATGCTTTGCTCCCGGAATCATGCCATGTGCTACTTCTTCATCCTCGCGCACATCGATTAAATTTAATTTTTCTCCGCTCTCTAGTTTCTTTTTTAGTTCTTCCGTTGTAATTTCTTTGATTTCTTCCATTATGAAATCCCCTTTCTAATTATAGTCCCCCACTCATCATCGTGAGGGACTTTTTTTATGTTAATTCGCTACAATATTCACTAGTTTTCCTGGAACGGCAATGACTTTACGAACGGTTTTTCCTTCGATTTGTTCTTTAATTTTTTCGTCTTCCATTGCGATTTGTTCTAATTGCTCTTTAGAAGCGTCTGCTGGCACATGCAATTTCGCGCGCACTTTGCCGTTGACTTGCACGACGATTTCCACTTCGTCCTCTACTAGTTTTGCTTCGTCATATGCTGGCCATGATTCATAAGCAATTGTATTCGTATGCCCAAGTTTTTCCCACAATTCTTCGGCAATGTGTGGGCAAACCGGAGATAACAATTTTACGAAACCTTCCATGTACTCTTTTGGCAGAACTGGGGCTTTGTACGCCTCATTAATGAATACCATCAATTGTGAAATAGCTGTGTTGAAACGAAGCGATTCATAGTCTTCTGTTACCTTTTTCACCGTTTGGTGATATACGCGCTCTAGCGTGTCCGTTTCAGGATTATCAACGATTTTTGGATTCAATTCCCCGTTCTCTTCAACGAATAAGCGCCATACACGATCAAGGAAACGACGAGCACCGTCTAAACCTTTTGTTGACCAAGCGATGGATGCTTCAAGCGGCCCCATGAACATTTCATATAGACGCAATGTATCCGCACCATGACTCTCGATAATATCGTCTGGATTGACAACATTTCCTTTTGATTTACTCATTTTCTCGTTATTTTCACCAAGAATCATGCCTTGGTTAAATAGCTTTTGGAACGGCTCTTTAGTCGGCACAACTCCAATATCGTATAGGAATTTATGCCAGAAGCGAGCATATAACAAGTGAAGTACGGCATGCTCCGCACCACCGATGTAAATATCAACTGGAAGCCATTTTTTCAACTTCTCAGGATCAGCAAGCTGGTCAGGGTTGTGCGGGTCAATATAACGCAAGTAATACCAGCAGCTTCCCGCCCATTGCGGCATTGTGTTTGTCTCACGGCGTCCTTTTTTACCAGTTTTCGGATCTACTACATTTACCCACTCTTCAATGTTCGCCAGTGGAGACTCACCTGTGCCAGACGGTTTAATTTCATCTGTTTTTGGAAGCATTAAAGGAAGTTCTTCTTCCGGAACCGGTGTCATTGTGCCGTCTTCCCAGTGAATAATCGGAATTGGCTCGCCCCAGTAACGTTGACGGCTGAATAACCAGTCGCGAAGACGATACGATACTTTCTTTTCTCCTTTGCCGTTTGCTTCTAGCCATTCGATCATTTTCTTAATCGCTTCTTCTTTGTTTAAACCATTTAAGAAGTCAGAATTGATATGCTCTCCGTCTCCTGTGTATGCTTCCTTTGAAATGTCGCCACCAGCAACGACTTCTTTGATTGGTAAGTTAAATTTTTTCGCAAATTCGTAATCGCGTTCATCGTGAGCAGGAACAGCCATAATGGCCCCTGTGCCGTAGCTCATTAATACATAGTCGGCAATCCAAATTGGTAATTTTTCACCATTGACTGGATTAATCGCATAGGCACCAGTAAATACACCTGTTTTTTCTTTCGCTAAATCCGTGCGCTCAAGGTCGCTTTTGCTTTGAATTTGTTCTAAATACGCTTCGACTGCCGCTTTTTGTTCAGGTGTTGTAATTTTTTCCACAAGTGGATGTTCAGGCGCTAATACTGTATAAGTTGCGCCAAATAATGTATCTGGACGAGTTGTAAACACCGTAAACGTTTCATCATGACCGTCAACCGCAAAATGAACGTGCGCTCCTTCTGAACGGCCGATCCAATTTCGCTGCATTTCTTTAATGCTTTCCGGCCAATCCAACTCTTCTAAATCTTCAAGCAAGCGGTCTGCATACGCTGTAATGCGAAGCATCCATTGTTTCATCGGCTTGCGAATCACCGGATGACCGCCTCGTTCACTTTTGCCATCAATCACTTCTTCGTTCGCAAGAACCGTTCCTAATGCCGGACACCAATTGACCGGTACTTCATCCATGTAGGCTAATCCTTTTTCATACAACTTTAAGAAAATCCATTGTGTCCATTTGTAATAATTCGGATCGGTTGTATTGATTTCACGATCCCAGTCATAAGAGAATCCTAATGATTTAATTTGTCGACGAAAATTATTGATGTTTTTCTCGGTAAATTCCGCAGGATCATTTCCTGTATCTAACGCGTATTGCTCAGCAGGTAAACCGAACGCGTCCCATCCCATTGGATGAAGAACATTATACCCTTGCATGCGCTTCATGCGCGCTAAAATATCAGTTGCCGTATACCCTTCTGGATGACCAACATGAAGTCCCGCACCGGACGGATAAGGAAACATATCGAGCGCGTAAAATTTACGCTTACCGTCATCTTCTGTCGTCTTAAATGTTTTATTTTCTTCCCAATACTTTTGCCACTTCTTTTCAATCTCACGGTGATTGAAACTCATTTTCTTTCCTCCTATCTGTCTCTTTCTATTGACCATTGTTAACAAAAAGATGAATGAAAAAAACCTCCCGCCCTAAAAAAGGGACGAGAGGTTGAATTTCCCGCGGTACCACCCTATTTAGCATACAAAAGCGTATGCTCACTCGAATCCTTAACGCAGATTCACGGCGAACATTACTAGGCGCTTGGCCGTTTACGTTCGCAACTCAAAGGCGAGTTCGTGAACAAACTTCGGTTGACTTGCACCGACCGTCAACTCTCTGCATTCCGTTTTGTTCACTACTACTCCTTTTCACCGTTATTTGTCAGTATTTTTTTATATTATTTTAAAAAATTTGTCGGATTGTTGCAAGTCAAGAGAGAAAAAATCGTTCCAACCATCAAAACAAGCCTAGATGACGATTTGTTAATTTTTATTATATGAACATTCTTTGAATAAGTGTTATCTCAAATCTTCGCCCACATTTCTTCTGGGTTTAATTCATAAATGCCGTTTTCACGGTACATGTAGTTATTGATGATAAACTCACGGCGGATTGTTGCATAATCGTCATAGAAACGTTTAATGTACTCATTTAACTCTTTTTCCTCGTACTTTCTGCCTCTTTGCAAACCTTTCAACATATGTTCAAGCACAATCAACTTTTTCTTCCGCTGAGCAGGAATGTTTTTTAAACGACCGTCGTTTGTAAAAAAATTTTCAATCACTTTTTGCCGCTCTGTGATCGCCTCTTTCATTTCTTTTTTCACCTCATTTTGTTCCGTTAAGTCGGCTAATGCTTTTGCATAATGCTTTACAACAGACTCATTCAAATAAAAATAAATCGTATTGCCATCACGCCGCTGATAAACGATATTCACCTCTCTTAGTTTATTTAAATGATGCGTAATGGTTGGTGGGGTTAAACCTAACTTCCCAGCAATCGCTTGACCATGCAGCGGCCCTTCTGCGAGCAATTTAATGATGCGAAGACGTGTCGGATCGCCAATCGTTTTATAAAACGATACGAGACGGTTTAATTGCATAACAACCTCCAATTAATTCGATAATTATCTAATTTCATAAAAATCTAATTAGATTATTATCTAATATAAAATTTTTGTCAATCAATTCATCAACAATAAAAAACACCCGGATGAACCGAGTGTTTTATCCGATTGTAGCTGTCTCTTTTTCTTGTTTTGTAGCCCGCTTTAATTTGCGATCATATATCGCCGTTGTAACAATAGAAATGAGCAAAAAGCCAATCAGCATCAGAAACAATTGTCTCATCCCCGCCATATCCACGATAAAGCCGCCAAGGACGGGACCGACCATTCTTCCTGCTGTTGCTGCACTGTTCACAAACCCTTGGTAAAAGCCTTCTCTTCCTTCCGGCGCCAAATTGCTGGCAACAGTCGGAATCGCGGGCCATACAAGCATTTCCGCAATTGTCAAAACGACCATTGCCAACACAAAATCCGAAAACGAATTTGCCGAGAATAAAATGAAAAACGAAACAACAAAAATCGTAAAACCGACTAACATTTGCCGCTTCAACCGACGTATCCAACGATTTAATACTAATGATAACAACGGTTGCGCAAGAACAATAAGTGCACCATTAACCGTCCAAAGAAGGCTGTATTGCTTTAAGGTAATGTTAAGCTTTTGCGTATACGCGGCAATCGTTGTCGACCATTGCACATAGCTGAGCCAACATAAAAAATAGCCGATGCAAAGCGTAAGAAGAGCGTGCCAGTTTGCCAAGTTTCCTGCATTTGCCGCCAACGTCCGCGTTTCTTTTTGTTGATGTACCTTCACCGATTTTACATCCTTCAATCCCAAATATATAATCAGAAAAAAGATGATGTACATGAACGCGTTTGCCGCGAAAATAAGATCAAAAGAGTAAGACGCAACCACCCCTCCAAGCGCAGAACCGACAGCGACGCCGATATTTTGCGCCACATATAACGCGTTAAATGCGCGTCTTCCTCCCTCAGGCCAAATCGCTCCCGCATAGGCGTAGGAAACAGGGAAAATGATGCCGACGCCAAAGCCAATCATCGTTAGAAAAATCGCATAATGCGGCCAATCGTGGAAAAAGACGAGTGCAATTAGGGTCATTAAAGTAGTCATTATTCCAAGCATCATAGACTTAAAGCCGCCGATTTTATCAAAAAGCGCACCGCCAATTAAATTTCCGATTACACTTGCCCCTGAATTCATCATCAATACGAGTCCAGCAATCGACATTGATTTTCCTAGATGCTCATGGACATAAATGGCGTTTAAAGGCCATAAAAAAGATGACCCTGTTACATTGATGGTCATTCCGATAATAAGTACCCAAAGAGCACGGGGCATATGTATTCCTCCTAAAATTATTTCGAGTTCCAAAATAAATTGTATTCGTTTGAATAGGTAAGCGCAACGAAAAACACATCTCTTTACAATTTTTAATAAAAAAGAGTTTGCCGCACTTACGACAAACTCTTTCTATATTGCTATTCGACACGCTGCTTCGATTTTTGCGGCTGTCCGCCCGTTTGCTCGTATGCTTTTTTCGCCTGTTTGACAGGATCAAACTCTTTTCCTATTTCAATGTCGTTATTATTGACACCGTTTCGCGTTTTTTGTTCCGGATTGTTTTGCTTAGAACGTTTCTTCATTAGTTTTCTCCCCTTATTAATGGTCTAATAAAACCATTTCGTTTTGTAATTGTTGCAATTGTAAGCGCATACGGTGCAATTGTTCACGCTGTTGCGCATTACAGCTTAATGCTAAATGTGCAAGCTCATTATTCGCCTCTTCGATCATTTGTTGCGCTTTTGTATATTCCGTATCGTTATAATGTTCTTGTTTTTGTGCTTCCGTATATTGCTCTTTTGCATAGCGAATTACGTCTTCGCAACGCTGAAGAAATTCATCGACTGATTGCCGCGTAGCCATAATTGTTCCCTCCAACTAACAAATTAAAAAATGTCTTCATCAACATATAGTTTGTTCGTTTATTTCCCCTCTATCACGTGAATTATTGGTAAATCTTCAATTTCATTGAGTTTCGTTTTAAAATCGTGTTACAATGTTAAGATGGTACTATTTAAAGTAAGGAGGGAACTGTCTTGGAACAGTTAAACCCCTTTCCATATGCACATGACAATAAACGCTATCATACATGGAACTATCACTTGCGCCAGACGTTTGGACATAAAGTATTTAAAGTGGCTCTTGACGGTGGGTTTGATTGCCCGAACCGTGACGGTACGGTGGCATATGGCGGATGTACATTTTGCAGCGCGGCAGGTTCAGGCGATTTTGCTGGCGACCGCGCCGATGATTTAGAAACACAATTTAAAAAAATCAAGGAAAAAATGCATAAAAAATGGAAAGACGGCAAATATATCGCTTACTTTCAAGCGTTCACCAATACACACGCACCAGTTGATGTACTTCGTGAAAAATATGAAACAGTATTAAAACAAGAAGGGGTTGTCGGCTTGTCCATCGCCACTCGTCCGGATTGCCTTCCGGATGACGTCGTTGAGTATTTGGCGGAATTAAATGAGCGGACATATTTATGGGTCGAGCTCGGCTTACAGACAGTGCATGAACGAACAGCTTTATTAATTAATCGTGCCCACGATTTCGAATGTTACGTAGAAGGTGTAAACAAACTTCGTAAGCATGGTATCCGCGTCTGCTCGCACATCATTAACGGTCTGCCGCTGGAAGACTACGACATGATGATGGAGACGGCAAGAACGGTCGCCAGCCTCGACGTACAAGGAATTAAAATCCACTTATTGCATCTTTTAAAAGGGACACCGATGGTAAAACAATACGAAAAAGGAATGCTGCAATTTTTATCATTTGAGGAATACGTCAATCTTGTATGCGATCAATTAGAAATTCTTCCACCGGAAATGATCGTTCACCGCATTACCGGCGACGGACCAATCGATTTAATGATTGGACCGATGTGGAGCGTAAACAAGTGGGAAGTGCTAAACGCCATCGATGCGGAATTAAAGCGCCGCGACAGCTATCAAGGAAAATTCTATAAAAAAGAAGTGGTGAAACAATGAAACTGGCACGCATCCTTCCTTTCGCCCGTACATTAATGGATTTAGCTGTTCAAGAAGGCGATATCGCCGTTGATGCGACAGTGGGAAACGGGCATGATACGCTTTATTTAGCGCAGCGCGTTGGAAAAACGGGGCACGTGTTTGGCTTTGACATTCAAGCACAGGCGATTGAAAATACGACAAATCGTTTAAAAGAGTATGGAGCAAGCGAACAAGTCACATTATTTCAAGAAAGTCACGATCAACTTATTGAAAAAATCCCTAAACATTATCACGGCAAAATTACAGGTGCCATTTTCAATCTCGGATATTTACCGGGCGGTAACAAACAAATTGTCACAAAACCAGACTCGACGATTCGCGCTGTCGAACAGCTTTTAGAAATCATGGCGCCTGAAGGAATTATCGTGCTTGTTATTTATCACGGACATCCTGAAGGCGCCGTAGAACGTGATGCATTGCTTGAATACGTCCAAACATTAGATCAGCAAAAAGCCCATGTACTTCGTTATCAATTCATTAATCAAGTGAACAATCCCCCGTTTATCGTGGCGATCGAAAAACGATAAAAGCCTTTTGCCAAGAAGCAAAAGGCTTTCAATTTGTTGATAACCCTATTGAATAAGCAGTACGAAAAAGAAGTTTTTTGAATTTCTTTTTCGTTAATTATTTATTAATTTTAAAAGTTAAAATTTTATGATCGTTAAGTTACATTTATCATCTAAGCAACTAATTACGTTAAGACATTGGCACTTGAGGAATAATTTTACCTTCGATGCGTTCAAAGATGTCATCTAAATCGGTACCAGTTATGGTTAAGCCATGGTTTTTAAGACCAATAATCGCTCTAGAAGGCTCCTCCGAATTCCTCACAAGTTCTGCTACTGTTTTTGCAAGTTCAATCGTTCCACATGGATAATTAATCTCTGTAGCCCTTATGCCGTCCATCCAAGCATGAACATGTACAATCGCTCCTACCTCCGGGTGTTCTTTATAAATCATCCAGTGTTCAATCGCGTCAACAGATGCCCTTTTTGGTGTTATATTCGGAGGAACGCTTACTTTCATGGCATTTTTATCAGGATCATACCCCCTTATTAAAAGAAAATCTTCGCCAACCGTTTTCATATCTGCTTTGTTAATTCCGCTTGCACTCATCCAAAAGCTTTCACTGTCCCGTCTGGCACTGAGGTTTCCATAGCTTAGTCCTCCTATTCCGTAAAGTTTTTTTAGATGACGCATATCACGAGGTGTAAGATATTCCTCCAATGGAAATGGAGCAGGGAGTAAATTCATACGGTCAAGCTTTTTTCCAGATTCGCTTAATGATTTCGTAATCTCATCGCCGTTCCATATTTCTTCTGGAAGATCATCATAAAAATCATTGTCAATCACTAACTGGGAAGCTGCAAGCGGTTCTAATCTTTCATAAATACGTTTAAAAAATTTTTCTTCTTCTCCTTTTCGATACGTCAATTTGTAAAACCCTTGTTCAGGTGTAAGAAAATAAATATCCGTTGTTTCATCATCATTATGTAAGATATACATCAAATGGTTGGCTAAAGATCTGATTAAATATGGATAGGCTGATTTGTGAATGTTTTCGGATTTTTCCGATGTTTCCATAACAGAAACGACAAACGTTGCCTGAGCCTTCCTCCGGTAAGGCCGTGGTTTTTCAGGATCAATAAAATGAAACACAAGTTTAATATTTTCTTCAGGAACGTAATAATACGTATAACCTCTTGACAAAAACTCCCCTATTATTCCTTCTGCAAGCCAATTTAAAAAAGGGGTTTGCTTGTTTCCACTAATGGTGAAAGTTCTCACGCTGTTTCCCTCCAAATAGTTCTTTGTTTTTGGTATTAAAAAAAGGAGTTAAGGTTCGAATACCACTTTCATGGTTGAACCTTTTCCTTTGTTAATAACCGTTTGTAAGGCATCACGATAATTTTCCAAAGGAAAACGATGTGTTACCAATGGGGATAAATCTACCTTTTCATTACGCATTAATTCAATGGCAATTTGTAACGTTCGCATCTTCTTTCCTCGATATTCATCAGTACTGTATGCAAAGCTTCCTTTAATATCCAGCTCATTAAACCAAACGGTTGTCCAATCGACACCGTCAATGATCCCTGCTAATCCCAACAGAACGACTTTTCCTCCATGTCTAGTAAAACGGAGCGCATCGTTTATACTTTGTTTATTACCGACACATTCAAAAATAAGATCGGCTCCACCTTGTACGACCGGATCACCAAAGAGCGGCTCTAACACGCTTGCATGAAGAGATTTGGCTGTTTCGTAAATATAGTTTTTATTTTTTGTAAGATAAATGATTTCATCTGCACCATAGTGGGAAGCAAGTTGCGCTTGAAAGGCGTGTTTGGCCAAAACGACTATTCTGCAAGGAATTTCAAGTGCTCGAATAGCAGCGACAACGCAAATCCCTATTGCACCTGCTCCAATGACCAATACCGTATCATCCTTTTTCGGAGGATTCCGCAAAACCGCATGCAGGGCACAGCTAAAAGGCTCTACCAACACACCGTTTAAATCATTTACATTATCAGGAAGATTCAATACTTGACTTTTATGTGCCACAAGATAAGATCCCCAGCTTCCGCCGGTGTCACGGCAAGTGCCTATTAACATCCCTGGTGAAATTTCACCTTCGGTCATAAAATGACAAAGGCTATAATCCCCCCGTTGACAATTAGGGCAAGGATCTGCAATCCCTCTTGTTATACATGATAATATTGGATCAATGACTACCCGGTCTCCCACATGAATGTTTTCCACTTTTGAACCAACTTCTTCAATCGTTCCTACCACTTCATGTCCAATCGTAAATGGAAAAGACGCAAACGGAGAAGTGGTTGGACTATCATTTAAAAGGATAAGATTTAAGTCACTTCCACAGATTCCTCCGTACTTTACCTTTACTTTTACCCATTCATCGTTTGGAAGTTTGGGCACTTCTACACGGCGTAATCGAACGCAGGATAATCTCGAATTCCAATAAAAAGATTTTGAAAGTTTCCCCATCATTTTACTTAAAACATACCGCGGTACACTGTATTCAAATTGAATGGAATTCATTTTTACATCACCTACATTATATGGAACATTTTTCATAGTAAGTATAATTTATGCTTTAGAGTAGAAAATATACATAACAACTGATTTAAATAACGTTTTCCTTATAAGGTAATTAGGTGAAGAAGTATGTTCTATACAAGTATGAGATGGCTTTTAAAAATAATCTTATGTTTCATTTTTCGAATTGAAGTCATTGGTATAAAAAATTTTCCTAAAAATGGTCCAGTCATTGTGGCAGCAAACCATACAAGCAATTATGATCCTGTTATTCTTTTCAGTATCTTTAACCGAAAAATTCATTTTTTAGCGAAAAAGGAACTGTTTCAGCGACGTATGACCAATTGGTTTTTTCAAAAACTTCATGCTATTCCTGTTGACCGACAAAGCGGAGTTGTCATTCGTCCAGTCCGCCGTTCCTTAAAGGTGATTGAAAATGGGGAAGTACTTGGAATTTTCCCTGAAGGTAAAAGATGTAAAAATGGGGAAAGTGTCAATCCGAAAAAAGGGGTAGCTTTTTTCGGGTTAAAAACAGGAGCGCCTGTTCTTCCGGTTGCGATTATTTTTCTGGATACGAAAAAGTGGATTCGAAAGCCAGTAAAAGTTGTTATAGGGCCAATGATGTATTTAAACGAACTTAAAAGGTCAGATTATGCCGTACTTGCAGAGGCTGTTATGAATCGCTCAAGAGAACTTAGAGAAATGTATACGTAAGTTGACAATTTAAATAAAAACTTGCTCAGTGGTTTCGGTTACTGGATATTTTTTCTCTTGTTGCTCACTACACCATTTCTTCATCAAACGTTTTTCTCCCGGAAAGATATGACGGTAAACTTAGACGGAGAAAAAAGCAGCTCAATCACTTGTATTTGAGCATATTCGTGTATTTGTCCCCTTGAGCTGTTTGAATATTTTCCTTATCAGGAGGGAAAAATTGTTATTAAGAAAGTAGACGGTAAAATGGCGAAATTAATGAAAATAATCCTAAGTTATGGAATGATCTTTTTAACCATGCGCAATAAAACCGATTTTCGCATATCTTGTAACACTTTCACCATCTCTTATAAAAAGGAAAGATCTATAGTATGTATTATTTTATTGTCAATAGAGTCTCAGGAAACGGAAAAGGACTAAAAGTTTGGAAAAAGGTTGAGAAGTTGCTTAAAGAAAAACGGGTAAATTATCAAGTGCGTTTTACCGAACGACCAAAACATGCAGTAGAAATCGCTAAAGAGTTTTCTTCTGAAAAATGTGATGCTGTTGTTGCTATAGGTGGAGATGGTACAATCCATGATGTTGCTAACGGATTAATCGGTTCGAATATACCTTTGGGTATTATTCCTGCAGGATCGGGAAATGATCTCGCAAGGGCTCTTGATATACCAATGGACTATAAAAAGGCATTAGAACGAATTTTAATGGGAAAGCAAAGAACTATTGATGTTGGAAGAATTGGTAAAGAATACTGCATTACTGTAACAGGGATCGGTTTTGACGGTAAAGTTGCTGATGTAAACAATTCTTCCAAATATAAAAATTGGTTAAATTTCATTAAATTAGGTGCCCTTTCGTATGGATTTAGCGTCTTGCATGTTTTATTAAACTATCGTCCTGTCAATATTCAATTAAAGGTTGATGGGAAGAGCTTCGTTTTTTTTAATGTATGGTTAATTGCCATTGCCAATATCCCGAATTACGGAGGAGGTATTAGAATATGTCCGGATGCTTGTTATAATGATGGGCTTTTTGACATTTGTATCGTACACAACATAACAAAATGGGAGCTGTTACGCATGTTTCCAAAGGCGTATAAAGGCAAACATGTTTTTCATCCTAGTGTAACCATGATAAAAGGAAAACACGTAGAAGTTACCTCTGGATGGCCAGTTATTGTCCAAAGCGATGGCGAGATCCTCACTAAAACTCCAGTGAATGTGATGATTCAGAAGGAGGCATTGCTGATCATTTCATAGAGTGGTGACAGCCATAAAAGATTTTTAAGCTGCTTAGAGTGAACACCACCGAAGCTGTCAACAGGCGCAAAATATATTTTATTTTTTGATTGGTATTTTTGTTTAGCGATTCCTTCAACATAAAAAAATAGTAGATAAGCATTCATAAATTTTGCCGTCAAACTCCAGATTCTGATCCAAAAGTGTCTGACCTCCCGTGAAATCCATAATAGTGTTCTCATCTAACGTTATGTGCTATAGAGTCTAACACTTTGCTTTAGGATCAGACACTTATGTCACATCATCTACAAAATACTTTCCGGAATAAGCTGGTTAACAATAAATTTGGCACTTGCCAATGGGTCTATTTTTTGTTGAAATTGCCTTATTTTATTGTGTAAAAACTCCAACTCTTGTGGAGAAAAAAGTAATTTTTCGATCAAACGATCAATATAATTTGTATCATCAATTTTTATAGCCAATTGATTATTGATTAAAAAATCACAATTTTTTTCTTCATGACCAGGGATTGGTTGATATATATACATAGGCAGCCCCTTTGATAAAGCTTCAAAACAGGTCAATCCACCCGGTTTTGTAATAAGTAAATCAGCCGCTTCCATCCACTCGTCAATGTGGTTAACGAACCCTAAAATATGAAAATGAGGATGATGGAACATTTTATCTCTTAACAGTGCGGTTCTTAGTGCTTTGTTGAATCCAGTACATATGATGACCTGAATTTTTTCTTTCCATTTTAAAAGAGCATGAGCAATTGGCTCGATTCCTCCTAATCCTAATCCTCCTCCCATGATGATGACGGTAGGAATATTTTTCAATTTTAATTTTTTTCGCATTTCCTGTTTGTTTTTCTTTATCCAAAAATTCGACCTTATTGGCAAGCCCGTTACTACAATCCGATTTTTTGGAATTCCCATATTTATTAATTGATTATACGTATCCTCACTCGATACCAAATATACATCTACCTCTGGATGAACCCATGCTCCATGAACATGAAAATCAGTGATCACCGAACAAAGAGTAAACCTATAACCCATCCTCTTTAGTCGGGATACAGATGAGCTGGTAAATGGATGAGTGCAAATAATAAGGTGAGGTTTTTCCTGATTAAGAAGAACTTCAATTTGTCGATGGAATAGCTGATAAATAACAAATTTTTTCCAATTAGAAAGAGGCTCGGTCTGTTTATAGCCATACATTTTTCCCCATAATGAAGGAGAGTGGACGATTATTTTGAGGTACGTATTAAGTAACATCTTTGTAGTAAGAGGATGAAGTGTTTGACCTACCTCTAAAATTTTTGTTTGGATGGAGGGTTCAAGATAAGAAATTCCTTGCATCAACGCTTCTGCAGCTTTTGTATGACCACTGCCAATGGCTTCTGATAGGATTAATACTTTCTTACTCACGAATGACACCCCCTTAACTCAATCATCTAATTTTAAGGATTTGCAATTTTGTCGATAATGGGCATCATATTCGCTAGACACTTTATGGGCACATTATCGTACTAAAATAGCAAAACAATTGATACAAGTACTAATCTCTCATCGCAAGTTCCTCCAAAATAGTCGAAACTTGTTTGCTTAAATGTTTTTTATTGAGGTTATAAAGGACATTTTTTGTATAATTGGTCAATCCAAGTTTTCTTATGAGCTTCAATTTATTCCCATAATTAATAACTTCTTCTTCATGATCATCTTCCCTCTCATTTGATTAGACTAAGTAAAGTATGTTACAAAAACACGGAGTTTATGATGAGTTCAAAGATTAGATAATGGGGGAATATCAGCCAAGTATGTTAGAGGGGACGATTCCATTTTCCTTTATATTTTCAAATTATTACCTGTTATGATTTCTTAAATTTAAGTTTAATTAATGGATGTCTACTATATTACAAGGAGGCAACAATAAATGACAGTTGGAACTCAAGTTCAACAAACTTTAGCAGGTTTAAAAAGTGCCCAGGCAAGTTTTGAAACGTTTGCTCTTCAAACTGATAACCAGCAAGCAAAACAAATGTACCAGCAAACGGCACAACAAACTCAACAAATTCAGCAAGAAGAACCGCAGTATAATCAAAATCAACAGCAACAACAACAGAAGCAATAAATCAAATAAAAATTCCAATTTGGGTGTAGGCAAGGATTAATTTTTATCACTTCGCTATTCTGTCCAGTATTCGAGACTCCCCTTTAACTTTTCGATTTTGGACACTTATCAGCTTGACTTTTCACCTTCTATTGTTGAGCCATATTGTTTACCAATATACTTAAAGGGGTTCCTAACAGTCTGAAAGCCTTTTGCTTTTTAGCAAAAGGCTTTCTATTTCGTAAACAGTGGATAAATTTTTTGCCACGTCCGGTATGCCCGACCGTTCCAATAGAAAAAGTAAGAAATTTTCCCGCCAAATTTGATTAAATGCTTCGCTAGTTTCTTGACATCTTTTTGTTGCTGGACTTTGTCATCGGATAAATACAAGCCGAGCAAGCCGCGATTGATTAAACGATGAAATTGTTCATTCGGCAATCCAGCGATATGTTTATCCGCCTCTTCGATAAAATGGCGCAATCGCTCCATCAACGAAGAATGATGCGGATAGTAGAAACAAAAATTTAAATCTCCGCCTAAACGATCTTCCTCTTGATCAATGAAATAATCGAGCAAAATATGTAATCCCTGAATGTATGGAAAATAACCGTTGCGCACTTTTAACGCCATTTCTTCATCAAACTTTTCGGTAAAAGCATAGGCTACTAAACAGAAAATACCGAGTGTAGAACCAGAACACGCGGAAAACTCATACCATTCCATTGGCGGAAGATTGTCTTTGTATTGGTTAAACCATTGTTTAAGCCGTGGTACACGCTCGTCCACTTTCACATGTTTATGCACTTGTAAATCACAATAATAACTAGCTAACTCCTGCAAAAACGGCGCAATTTTTTCATAATGCTTTACTTTTTTTAATACGTCTTGGCATGTTTGCACAAGTTCGTGAAGGTAGCCGCCGTCATCTTGTTCTTGGCGGTGCCGATAATAATTTTTTACTTTCGCATCTATACATAAGGCATCCGGCATTGAGTCATGGAGAGCGCGGAAATCGAGGGGGTCTAGCGATGTACTTCGGTCGCATAAATTATCAAGATAATCACTAATCGTTTGATAAGCGACAATAAAACGAATGCATTCCGCCATATCCGCTTCTGCCAAGATCGAAAGAATCGCTCCCCCTTCGCAATGAAATGCCTTTGTATGAATGCTTGCTAGCGCCTGTTTCCGCAATTCGCGATCAGGAATGGATTCTGCTTTTTGCTTCCAGTATGCTAACTCGCGATGCACAATCGGAAATACATCACGATATACTTTTTTCATTAAGCTAACAGGATGAGTAGGGATTTTCAAAAAGCTCACCTCAGCTATCATAATTGTGCTAAATATGTTCGTATTTTAAACACTCATCTATTCTTGGCTCGTCCTACAATGCATTTTAATTCTATAAAAGGTGAGCCACTATTGTTGTAATTGCACTTGTGTATCAAAAAAAGCTTTTGCGTATAAAAATACTTGATCTCGTTCCGGCTCATTAAATATCTCGTGATAAAGCTTGTTCCATTCTTTATAAACTTTTTCCGATATCGGCAGTTGATCAAACCACTCTTTGACAGCGACTTTGTCAACAATTTTATCGTCTCCACCTTGCATGAGCAACAATGGAATATCAGGAAATTTCCGGATATTTCTGTTTGCTAGATGGATCGCATGAATTAGTTCGCGATACCAACGTACCGATACTTTTGTAACATATAGAGAATCATTTTTATCCATTTCATGAATCTCTTTATTTCTCGTTGCCATCTCTACCGATAAACCTGAATCAAATAACATCGACGGCATTATATAATTTAACAACTTTGAAAGTAAATCAAGTGATTTGGATGGATAAGTGACTAACCCTAAACATGGTGAAGAGAGAATAACCCCTTTAACAGACAATCGTTTTTCTTGTAAGGTTCGAATAACGACAAGTCCCCCCAGACTATGGCCAAGAAGGAAAATTGGCAGATGAAATGCTTTAGCCGCCTCTACCCAATCAGCAACTTCATTAATATATTCATCAAACGATTCAATATGTCCTCGTTTCCGCCTTGTCGTTGTGCCTTGTCCTGGTAAATCCCCCATAACAACGTGATATCCACTTGAACGCCACATTTCAATTAGCCACTTGTAACGTCCGTGATGCTCAGCCGCACCGTGAACAATGACAATTGTTCCTTTCGCATTGTCTGCTTCCCATTTCCACATTATGAATTCCTCCTAGCTGTTGACGTTTACGAATGACAAAAAAATTTGTACACTAAACTTAAATATATTTTCCAAATTTATAACGAAAGGAAATGAAACGATGATTTACCCGTATAAAGGTAAGTACCCGAAAATTGCTGATTCCGCCTTTATTGCCGATTACGTCACCATCACTGGCGATGTCACTATTGGCGAAGAAACAAGCATTTGGTTTAATACGGTCATTCGCGGTGACGTGGCACCAACCATCATCGGCAACCGTGTCAATATTCAAGATAACTCGGTTTTGCACCAAAGTCCAAATCATCCGCTTATCATTGAAGACGATGTAACAGTCGGTCATCAAGTTATTTTACACAGTTCTATTATTAGAAAAAACGCGTTAATCGGTATGGGCTCCATTATTTTAGACGGGGCAGAAATTGGCGAAGGCGCATTTGTCGGCGCCGGCAGTCTCGTTCCTCAAGGAAAAAAAATCCCCCCATATACCCTTGCTTTTGGCCGTCCAGCAAAAGTTATTCGCGAACTAACAGAAGAAGATCAACGAGAAATGGAACGCATCCGCCGCGAATACGTTGAGAAAGGTCAATATTATAAATCCTTGCAACAAAAATAATCGTACAAAAACCGCGCTGAATAATGAAGCGTGGTTTTTCAATTTTAGCTAAATAAAAAACTTACAATTTTTACAATAAATTCGTATTATCTAAACATTATTGTTTTACTATATAAATGAGACATTTCCTTAAAGGAGTTTGAGAAATGATGACAAAATTTCTGAATCATGTTTACGATTTAGAATGTCGGATTTTCCGCAGTATCAACCGCCATTTTGACCGTAAATTTTTAAATCTTTATTTCCGTTATATTACCCATATTGGCGGAGCTACATTTTCGATTTTAACAGTAATATTAGCTATATTTCTATTCCCGCAAGATTGGCGCATGACCGCTGTTGCAAGCGCTTGTTCATTAACGATTAGTCATATCCCTGTTGCCATCATGAAACGCCTCTATCCTCGTCAAAGGCCATATTTAATATTAGATGAAACAAAAGTATTACAAAATCCGTTGAAAGACCATTCCTTTCCATCTGGACATACAACAGCTGTATTCTCGGTGGTAGTCCCAATTTTGCTAAGCTTTCCACACTTATCTTTTTTGCTTCTCCCCCTTGCCATTAGTGTCGCTCTTTCAAGAATTTATTTAGGGCTGCATTATCCATCTGATGTTCTTGCAGGCTGCCTGCTTGGAACCATTGTTGGTATTTTATCTTTTAATAGCATACATTCCTTATTTTAAAATCTATTACCGAATAGCGGAGGGGATATGATGAGAATCGCTCTTTTTACGGATACGTTTGTTCCGGAGGTCAACGGTGTCGCACGAACGTTAAAACGCTTTACCGACTTTTTAGACAAGAAACAAATTGAATATAAAGTATTTGCCCCTGAAACTCCAGATAAAGATCTATTCGCCGCACATATTCATCGCTTCACAAGCTTCCGTTTCTTCTTATATCCCGAATGCCGCATTGCTTTACCAAACATCATGCAAATTAAAGAAGAACTCCAAAAATTCAAACCACACCTAGTCCATGTAGCAACCCCTTTTAACATGGGGTTATGCGGCTTACATTTTGCTAAAAAACTGCAAATCCCCATTGTCGGTTCGTATCATACAGATTTTGACCAATATTTACATTACTATGATTTGCAATTTCTTTCCAAACTTTTATGGCGCTACATGCACTGGTTTCATCGCCCGCTACAAAAAATTTTTGTCCCGTCTCAAACAACGTTAGAACAATTAAAGCGCCACGGTTTTACAAACTTGCATATTTGGCCGCGCGGAGTCGATTGTTCGCTCTTTCATCCTCATTATAATAAACAAGAAATACGCGAAAAGTATCAAATTCATGAAAAATATCTCTTTGTCTATGTAGGACGAATTGCCGCAGAAAAAGATGTTCATCTTTTACCGCAAATAGCTAAACAGCTTCCGGAATCAGTGAAAAACGATGTTCATTGGTTAATAGTTGGGGATGGACCATTGAAGGAAAAACTTCAACAAGATATCCCAGATAACATGACATTTGTTGGATATTTACATGGCGAAGAATTAGCCAAAACCTATACCGCTGCGGACATCTTTGTTTTTCCTTCAGCTACCGAAACATTCGGAAACGTCGTGCTCGAGTCATTAGCCAGCGGGACGCCTGTCATTGGTGCTGACAGCGGCGGGGTCAAAAACATTGTCGAACACGGAAAATTCGGCTATTTATGCGAGCCTGGAAATGTAGAAAGTTTTGTTCACGCTATTTTGCAATGTTTGTTGAGCAATGCAAAAATAAAACAAATGGGCCTTGATGGACGTGCTTACGCCCTAACACAAAATTGGGATTCCATTTTTGAGGAACTGCTTGCTCAATACGAGGAAGTTATACGTCGTTCTCCATATGTTTTATACGCTTAGTCATTTCATACTGCCTCCATTCGTTTTAAATAGCCATTTTTCCATTAAAGCGAAAGAGGCTAACCCATAAGTGTCTGACCTCACGCACCATTCACAATAGTCGTACTTACCAAGCGTAATGTACGATATATAGGTGATTGTGGGGTCTGACACTTTGCTTTTGGGTCAGCCTCTTTCAAAAACTTATTCTTTCGATAAAGCAAGTGCTTGCTCTTTTAACGCCTCCGCTTTGTCTGTACGTTCCCACGGAAGGTCAATATCTGTGCGGCCGAAGTGACCGTAAGCAGCTGTTTGCTTATAAATCGGACGACGTAAATCTAGCATTTTAATAATGCCAGCTGGACGAAGGTCAAAGTTGTTACGCACAACTTCAATCAATACATCTTCTGATACTTTTCCTGTTCCAAATGTGTCAATCGAAATTGAAACTGGTTTTGCCACGCCGATTGCGTACGCTAATTGTACTTCACATTTATCTGCAAGTCCTGCCGCAACGATGTTTTTCGCCACATAACGTGCCGCATACGCAGCAGAGCGGTCAACTTTTGTAGGGTCTTTACCAGAGAACGCTCCACCACCGTGACGAGCATAACCACCGTAAGTATCAACGATAATTTTGCGGCCTGTTAAACCAGCGTCACCTTGTGGACCACCGATAACGAAACGACCTGTTGGGTTGATGAAATATTTTGTGTTTTCATCGATTAATTCAGCTGGTACAACTGGTTGAATCACATGTTCTTTAATATTGCGCACAATTTGCTCTTGTGTAATTTCTGGATGATGCTGCGTAGAAACAACAATGGTATCGATGCGGACTGGCTTGCCGTTTTCATCGTATTCAACTGTTACTTGTGTTTTTCCATCTGGACGTAAATAAGGAAGGATATCCTCTTTACGCACTTCTGCTAAACGACGAGAAAGTTTATGAGCTAAAGAAATAGGCAGCGGCATAAGTTCTTCTGTTTCATTGCATGCAAAACCGAACATTAAGCCTTGGTCGCCGGCACCAATCGCTTCGATTTCCTCGTCAGTCATCTGACCTTCGCGAGCTTCAAGCGCTTTGTCAACCCCCATTGCGATATCTGGTGATTGCTCATCAATAGAAGTTAAAACGGCGCAAGTATCTGCATCAAAACCGTATTTCGCACGAGTATAGCCGATTTCACGAATGGTATCGCGGACGATTTTTGGAATATCCACATAAGTAGATGTTGTAATTTCGCCGCTCACTAACACTAAACCTGTTGTTACGCTCGTTTCGCAAGCAACACGGGCATTAGGGTCTTTCGCTAAAATCGCATCTAAAATTGCATCTGAAATTTGGTCACAAATTTTATCAGGATGACCTTCCGTTACGGATTCAGAAGTAAATAGACGGCGTTTTGTTGACATACTAATTTCCTCCTTTTATTCATTTATGCATAAGCGAAGGCGGTTGACAGCCTTTTTATGGTGACACGGTACTCATTCCCTATTATTTGTTAAAACGCTAGCTGTTTAGCCAAAAATAAGCATATAAAAAACCTTTCCTTCAACTTCGAGGAAAGGTAATTGCTTTCATTTCGCGCCTTTCACTCTTATCGTTCAAGGACGTTGCCTTGCCACAGGTTAGCACCATTTCACATATATAATTCTGTGACGGTTGCTGGGTTTCATCGGGCCTGTCCCTCCACCAACTCGGGATAAGAGTATCCGTTCAATACGATATCATAACGTAATCATATAAAGAAAGTCAACAAATTTAGACAAATTTTTAATAAAGATTTTTCTTCCTCAAGAGTAAAATAAAGAAGAAAATGGCACCATCACTCATGTTTTAATAATTATATAGGATAGACCTTTTTATCTGACTGAAATCAGAAAATAAACGTAAAATAAAAAATAAAAATCAGCATAAATAGTATGGACTAATAAAATAAATGTGTTATACTATTTTTAGAATAAATCTCAAAAAGGTAGGTTTTGTAAATGAACACTGTTGATGTGACAAATAAATTAGTTGTATTGTTGCAACAGCCTAACACACGTCATAACTTATCCGTACCACAATTAGTAGAAAAAGCACTTGAACGCAAAGAAGGAATTCTTACTTCTACTGGTGCACTTCGCGCGACAACTGGGAAATATACCGGAAGATCTCCTAAAGACAAATTCATTGTGGAAGAAGCTTCCGTCAAAGATAAAATCGATTGGGGCACAGTAAATCAGCCGATTTCTGAAGAAGTATTCGACAAGCTTTATAATAAAGTAATTGATTATTTAATGAGTAAAGATGAAGTTTTTGTATTCAAAGGTTTCGCAGGGGCAGACGAAAAATATCGCATGCCAATTCAAGTGATAAACGAATTTGCATGGCATAACTTGTTTGCGTATCAGTTGTTTATTCGTCCAACAGCAGAAGAGTTACAAACACACGAAGCAGAATTTACCGTCATTTCCGCTCCAAACTTTAAAGCTGATCCTGCTGTAGATGGTACAAAATCAGAAACATTCATTATTATTTCTTTTGAACGCCGTACGGTATTAATCGGTGGAACAGAATATGCCGGAGAAATGAAAAAATCCATCTTCTCTGTTATGAACTATATACTTCCAGAACAAGGTATTTTGCCAATGCACTGTTCCGCAAACGTTGGACAAGAGGGCGATGTTGCTTTATTCTTCGGTCTTTCAGGAACAGGAAAAACAACACTGTCTGCAGATCCAAACCGCCGCTTGATTGGTGACGATGAACATGGCTGGTCCAATTCAGGTGTGTTCAACATCGAAGGCGGTTGCTATGCAAAATGCATTAATCTTTCCCGCGAGAAAGAACCGCAAATTTTCAATGCGATTCGCTTCGGTTCCGTGTTAGAAAACGTTATTGTCGACGAGCAAACGAGAGTAGCTGACTATGACGATGCGACATTAACAGAAAATACTCGTGCAGCATATCCAATTCAAGCGATGGATAACATTGTCGATCCTAGTATTGCCGGTCATCCAAGCACAATTATTTTCCTTACAGCTGACGCGTTCGGCGTATTGCCACCAATCAGCAAATTGACAAAAGAACAAGCAATGTATCATTTCTTAAGTGGTTACACAAGTAAACTAGCGGGAACAGAGCGCGGCATTACTTCACCGCAGGCAACGTTCTCTACATGCTTCGGCTCACCGTTCTTGCCGCTTCCGGCTACCCGCTATGCAGAAATGCTCGGTAAAAAAATCGACGAGCATAATGTGCAAGTATTTTTAGTAAACACTGGTTGGACTGGTGGAGAATACGGTGTTGGCAGCCGCATAAAATTACAATATACACGCGCCATGGTACAGGCAGCTGTTGAAGGCGAATTAAATAATGTTGAAACCGTAAAAGACCCTATTTTCGGCCTTGAAATTCCATTACATGTTCCTGGAGTACCTGATGAAGTGTTACAGCCGAAAAATACATGGGCAGATAAAGATGCATATGAAGCGAAAGCAAAAGAACTTGCTGCAAAATTCCGTGAAAACTTCAAAAAATTCGCTAATGTTGCTCCTGAAATCGAAAAATTAGGCGGACCAATTGCATAAGAAAAGCGGAGGCGATCGCTTAACGCCGAAGGAAAATGTTCTTCCGACGAGAAATGCTTGCATTTCGACGGAGGAAGAACATTTTCCAGAAGCTGCGCCTGCGATTACTCGGCGCATGTCCGCGAAGATGCTGATTCAAGCAGTTGACACGTTGCGAGCCGAGCTAGACAAGAAAAGTGGAAGCAGCCATGTAAATTTAACAAAAAAGCAGTTCCGTTCTCCATCATTGGAACTGCTTTTTTGTTTATTAGAATTCCGTCCATTGCTTTCTTATCAATTGATTGAATTTAAAGAGATCAACTCATACGTAATGACAGTTTTATTATTTTGTAATTCGATTTTTCGTACTACTGCCTGACCGCTCGATTCACTTTGAAGCGTTCTTCTTACTTCAATCGGAATATTCATTGGATAAATACGGTACCCTTCCTTTTCAAGAATGAACGTATTCCCCTCCACTCTCTGTTCTTTCCCTTTTGTGACGATTAAGGTGTTAAATTCCAACGGCATTCCCATAAAACTCCTCCTCTCTTTCGCTCTTTTTTCTTTATACATACTATCACGAGTTTCACTTACTTTTCATCCATTCTGTAAGCCTTTTCACTGTTTCACGGTTTTCTTTTGGTGGAAAATAATGAGTGAATTTAGGAAAATACCAAGCTGTAACATGTTTATTTAACTCTTTCAAACGCTTTTCTAAACGATATGCATGTTCCACCGACACGTTTCGGTCTTTCTCTCCATGAATAATTAACACGGGCGCTTGAATTCGTTCTGCTTCGTATAGCGGTGTTCGCCATTTATATCTTTCTGGATATTTAGAAGGAGTCCCACCAATCACTCGTTTCATCATTCTTCGCAAATCCAACCGTTCCCAATACGTTAACTCCATATCCGACACGCCGCCCCAGACAACGACAGAACGCACTTTTGGTTCAAGAATCGCTGTATGCAGCGCCATTGCTCCACCTCGCGAAAAACCAAACACATGAATTCGATCTTTATTTACTTTCTCATGATGTTCCAAGATTTTAAAACTTGCCAATGCATCATAACGGTCTTCTCCAGCAAAATCCTCGTTTCCTTCCCCACCTTGATTGCCACGGTAAAAAGGCGCCATCACAACAAAACCTTCCGCTGCAAATTGCGTAATTCGCGCTAGACGCACTTGCCCGACATTTTTAATACCGCCGCGCAAATAAAGAAACCCATCGTACATACCGAATGCTTTCGGCTCGGCCAAAAACCCTTTAATTTTTAATCCTTGGCACATATATGTAACAAGATATACGTCAATATGCGGATTAGGCGAAGGAAACCGTTGCTTTTCTACAATCGTTCCATCCATTTTTCCTCTCCTTCCTAGGCATTCACACATTTTCTCTTCATGCATACGATATGGTAGACTTTGTTTTTTATAGGAGGTAGGTATATCGCTATGAAAAAATCGTTAAAGTTTTTCATAACCTTTGTTCTCGTTGCTCTCTTCATTATTCCAATCACTGCATGTAGTCAAAAAGAAACGCTCAAAACATTGCGCGTTGCCGAAGTAACTCATTCGATTTTTTACGCCCCTCAATATGTTGCCCTATCTGAAGGTTTTTTTGAAGAGGAAGGATTAAAAATTGATTTAAAAACAACCTGGGGCGGCGACAAAACGATGACTGCCCTGTTATCAGGCGGAGCGGATATCGCTTTAGTCGGTTCAGAAACCTCGATTTATGTTTATAGCCAAGGGACGAGTGATCCTGTCATTAACTTCGCCCAGTTAACACAAACAGACGGCACCTTTTTAATATCCCGGAACAAAGTCGACAACTTTTCTTGGGAACAGCTAAAAGGAAGCACTTTTTTAGGCCAGCGAAAAGGCGGCATGCCACAAATGGTTGGCGAATTCGTCTTAAAAAAGCACGGAATTGACCCGCATAAAGATTTAAATGTAATTCAAAATATTGACTTTGCTAATATCGCTAATGCATTTGCGAGCGGAACAGGGGATTACGTGCAATTGTTTGAACCAACAGCAAGCATTTTCGAACAAGAAGGAAAAGGCTATATTGTCGCTTCTTTTGGCACAGAATCAGGTCGTGTTCCATATACAACATTTATGGCAAAACAAAGCTTTATAAAGGAAAACGCTGAAGACGTCGAAAAATTTACACGTGCGCTTTATAAAGCCCAAAAATGGGTGGAAACTCACAGTTCATCCGAAATCGCCAAGTCGATTCAGCCTTACTTCGAAGACACAGATATTCAATTGATTGAGAAAGTTGTAGAGCGCTATAAAAATCAAGACTCCTATGCGACAGATCCGATTCTCGATGAAGAAGAATGGATCCATTTGCAAGATATTATGGATGAAGCTGGAGAGTTACCAAAGCGTATCGAGCATAAAACACTTGTCAATACATCGTTCGCTAAAAAAGCAATTGATGATTAATGTAGGTGAAAATAAAATGAAATTCTTAGTCATTGATCACGTTTCTCACACGTATTTTACGAGACAGTCCGCAGTAACTGCTTTAGAAGATGTATCTTTAGCGATTGAGGAAGGAGAATTCGTTTCTTTTCTCGGTCCAAGCGGCTGCGGTAAAACAACGCTGCTTTCAATCATTGCCGCTTTAATTAAACCAACAGAGGGAACCATTCTTTTAGAAGGAAACAAAATTGATTCAATGAACCCCTCTGTCGGTTATATGCTTCAGCAAGATTATCTCTTTCCTTGGAAAACGATTGAAGAAAACATTTTCCTCGGGTTAAAAATTATAGGAATCGATACCAATGAAGCAAAGCAAAAAGCACTGAACTTGCTTTCTGAGATCGGACTAAAAGGCGTTGAAAAACATTATCCTCACCAATTGTCAGGCGGAATGCGACAACGAGCTGCTTTAGTCCGAACACTTGCGGTAAATCCGAAAATTCTCCTGCTTGACGAACCATTTTCTGCCCTTGATTATCAAACAAAGTTAAAGCTGGAAGAACTCGTTTGGAAAACCTTAAAAGATTACAATAAAACCGCGCTGCTTGTGACACATGATATTGGCGAAGCAATTGTAATGAGCGATCGGATTTTTTTATTCGATGCTAGACCAGGAAGGATTGTACACACATTTATCATCCCTGAAGAACTTCGCTCACTTTCACCTTTTGCCGCCCGACAGCACCCTAGATTTTCAGAGTTGTTTCAATCTATCTGGAAGGAGCTTGATCAACTTGAAAAGAACCGATAGTGACATCCAACTCCTTCATGAACAATATTTAGCTTCTTTACAAAAAGAAAAGCGTTTTGTTCGCTTTTTCCAATTGCTTATTTTTCTTATTTTTTTCCTTGTATGGGAAGTCGCAAGTAAACAACAATGGATTGACCCTCTCCTATTTAGCTCTCCTTCAAACATATGGGAGCTACTTACCGAAAAACTTGCAGATGGCTCTCTTCTCTCCCATGTCGGTGTGACCTTGTTTGAAACATTGCTCGGTTTTGTTCTCGGTACATTGTTAGGTACTCTTTTAGCAGCTGCTCTTTGGTGGTTTCCGCGCTTGTCAAAAGTTGCTGATCCCTACTTAGTCGTGTTAAATGCGATGCCAAAAGTGGCACTTGGTCCCATTTTAATTGTCGCTCTCGGTCCGGGATTTACTTCCATCATCGCTATGGGAGCAATTATTTCAATCATTATTACAACCATCGTTGTTTACACTTCGTTTAAAGAGGTTGATGCAAACTATGTTAAAGTATTAAAAACATTTGGTGCCAACCGTTGGCAATGTTTTATTGGAGCTATTTTACCCGCCTCATTTCCAACCATTATTTCGACTCTAAAAGTAAATGTCGGCTTATCATGGGTTGGAGTTATTGTCGGTGAATTTCTTGTTTCCAAACAAGGTTTAGGATATATGATTATTTACGGATTCCAAGTATTCAACTTTACGCTTGTGCTTTTAAGTTTGCTGTTGATTGCCGCACTTGCGACAGTGATGTATCAAGCTGTTGGCTACATTGAAAAAAAATTAATCAAAAACCGATAGAAGAGGCTGACCAAGTGTCATTCTCTTAATTACCATATATTGGATATATGGTAGATTGTAGATGAAATCAAACACTTTCAATCAGCCTCTTCTTTTTTATTTCTTGAAGACTATGTTCTAAAACCCCATCTTTCATAATAAAACTAAAGCGGCGATCATCAGCAATATGAGCCGGAAGTTGTTCCAATAACACAGGGCCGTTTGTTTCAAGATAGCTATGCTGTTTTATCAACTCTTTTACATTCGCATAGTAAATATTTTTGATAATGGTCTGACCTTTACCTTCTACTTTATACTGACCAAGATAAATGAGTTGATCGACAACACCGCCTGTTTCTTCACGAACTTCACGGATGGCAGCTTGTTCCGGAGTTTCTCCCTCTTCCACTTTACCTCCAGGAAATTCGAGACCACGACGGCAATGGTCCGTTAAAAGCCATTGATGATGATAGCGGCAAATGGTCCATACGTGTTTTGGTTCTTTCGAAAACGGATGGTCAGCAAATGATAAGTAAACTTGGTTTTGATAATAATCTTGAAAAACAATCATGTATAATCAAACCCCATCTATTTTGGTCTTCTATTAATAACATCTTAACATATTTGTAACATAATTGAACTACTCAGGTTGTCCCATAAATGTCTGAACTCACGCGTATTCCACAATAATGAGTTCATTTGTATCTTGTGGACTGACACTTTGCTTTTGAGTCAGCCTCCGTTTTCTCGGATGTTGTATGATAAATAAAACAAGCCACCTAATAAGGTGACTTATTGCTGTTCATTTTCCTCATTTACAAATCCGAGCGAACGAATATGCGCCTTCGCTTCTTCATCGCCGAGCCGGTAAATGAGTTGATAAATTTTTTTCATCGTCTCATCATACGCATCATTTTCGCGATCGTAATGATATTGAATATATGGGACGTGAGCACGAAAAAAGTTTTGAATATCCGTTGCATAATTTTGGTCAAAGTATTCCCTTAATTGAATAATTTCTTCATCCGTTGCCTCAATTTTAAAATCCCATGGCGAAGCGGTTTTTACTTGAGAAATTTCGCCATGTGCTATCGATACGTAATACGTTTTTTTCTGTTCAGCCACTCTTTTCATCTCCTTTATTCATTACGCTTATGATTAGTGTGGGTGAACAGAATAAAATTATGCTTCCGAAGTTATTTAGAACGGTTTTTTAACATTTCAATTGATTTAATGAGAAATTCCGGAATCGGTATTCCAGTTCGCGAGGCATTTTCTACTATGGAAATGAACTCATTCACTAAGTAGAAAAAAATCGTCATATCACGAAGAAGATGGTTATTCCAGCCAATCACTAACTCGAGTAAATGCGAAACAGCTACAATAATAAAAATGAATACTTTCTTTGCAATGCCATGAAAGCCAACTTGACTTGATAGCTTTCCTTCTAAAGCACTTGCGATCACTCCGGTCATATAATCAATCATTACTAAACGAACTAAAATAATGATTAATAAATCCCAACCACCGAACAAAAATGAAGTGAATGAGCCAATAACAGAAAGTGCTAAAACGATTGGCTGTTTCTCCATAACAACTCCCTCATTCCTTTTGATTAAGCGCTTTATTTATTGTATGAAAAATGGAATAAGGAGTTATGGACGTTTTGACAAAATGTTACCTTTTACTGTCTAGCGATTATATATTGCGTAGAGCAAGGCAAATGTTTTAATTCTTTTCTCAGAAACAACGGATATAATGGGATTTCCTCAAGCTGATTCATAGGCACCCACCGAAAAATGAGCCGACTCCCCTCTATTCCATAGAAATCAATTTCTTTAAAATACGATGCTCCATTTTCCACAGTCATACTGTAGTACAAACCTAGTTCATGGTAGTTCTCTCCATTATATTCAAAAAAATTTTCAACTACCCAAAGTAATTGATTTACGTTGACTGAAATGCCTAGTTCCTCAGCCATTTCACGTTTAAGACTTGTTTGTGAATCTTCCATCATTCTTACCCTGCCACCTGGAAGAGACCAATGTTCATCTCCAACCATTTTATGTAAAAGAACGTGACCATTTTCAATCCAAACTCCTGCGACACGATAATTAAAAACAGACCGATTTACTCGAAATACCACATCCATCGCAATCCCCCGTTTTTTGGATATTTTTTGAAATTCCGTATTCTTTTTATTTTAACATTGATGATGTACATAAAAAATAAAAAGCTGTCTCAAGCAAAGTATCAGCCCCTTCAACCACCATATATTGTACGTTACGCTTGATAAGTACGACTATTGTGAATGGTGCGTGAGGCCAGACACTTTATGAGACAGCTTTTTTCCATTTATACACGAACATCAAGTTGTTTCCCCAACGTTGGATGCGATGCCTGTAATACATGCTGTGCTTTCGCAAAATCCTCAATCATGACTGTTGCTTGAGCAGCTTGTGTTACCATTTCTCTTTTCATTAAAGTTAAATGTAACGTATGTTGCAGTTCAGATACTTGCTTTGCCATCGTTGCACTAATATTCATTCGTCACTCCTCCTTATGATTATTGTAACATTTACTTTCGTGTTATCTTAAACAAAAACCACTCTCACTTGTTTTATGAGAGTGGTTTTTCGCTCAATTATTTTCCAAGGAACGATTTTAACATCCAAACATGCTTTTCTAAGCTTTGGTGGATACCTAAAAGCATGTCTCCTGTTGTTTCATCATCGACTTCTTCTGCGACTTTCATTCCTTCTTTGAGTTCGCCAATCATCGTTTCAAAATCGTTCACAAGCGTGCTGACCATTTCCTCTGCTGTTTCCTGACCTGTCGCTTCTTTCACCGAAGCTACTTGTAAACATTCCTTCATTGTCGCCACTGGAGCACCACCGAGGGCAAGAAGACGTTCCGCTAACTCATCAATATGCAAGGAAGCCTCATTATACAACTCTTCAAATTTCGTATGCAATGTAAAAAACTGCGGCCCCTTAACAAACCAATGATAATTATGGAGCTTAATGTACAAAACGCTCCAGTTCGCAATTTGCTTATTGACAATGTCCATTAGCTGTTTTGCCATCTCAATAATCCCCTCCTACTTACTTTTCTCTAAATAAAATGGCCAAAATTATTCTTACCTATTCCTTAGCAAACAATACTTAATGCTTGTCCAGCCGCTCCTTCTTCTAACTCCAATGGAATAAAACGCAACCATTTATCCTTTATTTAACTTCGTTACTTTTATTTTACAAAATAAATCTTTCCAAATTCAACGAACATGCTCTTTCTCACAACATACTATTGCTAGTCGAATTTATGTTAAAATAGATTACACACTAAACTAAAGGAGAGAAAAGCTGAGTAATGTTTACCATATTAGTTATATGCATTATTATCGTTATCATCGTTCTTGTTTTAAGCGTAGCGACAACATCAAAAGCCTATCAATATAAACATACGGTCGATCCTCTTGACAACAATCCTCATTTGCCAAACAAAAACAATCATCATCAAGAAAATAGCGACAAATACCCCAATGAATAAAAGGATGTCTCTCTTCACGAAAGCCATCCTTTTTCATCTTTTATAACTTATAACGAGCCATCGTAAATGTATGGTTCGTTCGGCTGCTTTATTTTGTTTATTCCCTTAATTTCTATACATGGAAGCACATTTCCTTTATAATTCGTTCGTTTAATGATTCCTGTTACCTTTACCCATTCATCGTTTACAATCGAATTCAATTGTTTCCCACTAGCAAGCATCCCATAAACAGAAGCATCCGCAACACAACATGAAATGACAAACCTAGCAATGACCGCTTTCTCTTTTACGAAGTCGGGCTCACGATATACAAACCCCGTAAGCTCCACCTCTTTGCCAACAAAATGCTCAATGTTGTTATGGATAATTTCTAAAGCTTCTAAATAGTTTTCCTTCGTAAAAACTACTTTATCCGATGCTAACAGTGCTTTTTCGAGTTGATTTTTATCTACTTTTTCTCTTTTTTCAATCGGCACTTCCTCTATTTCATTACCAAATAGTTGTGCGAAAAATTCGTCATCAGATGATGAATCGCCTCCTGATAGCCCGCTAAGTTGTACGCCACGCTTAGCAGCAACAGAACTATCTAACACTTGGTTGGAAAAAATCAATCCTGTAAGAACGGGAACAACAAATATGACGTAAACAATCGACGACTGAAAAGGACTCCGCCTCTCATGATGGTCACAGCCGCAACAAGCGATTTGTTTTTTATCATCGCTTCGCCAAATTTGCATAAGGCTAAGTATAAATAATGTTCCCATCGCAAAATAAAGAAACGGCAACATCTTTGGGGCAACCAACTGCTGAATTTGCCCTGTAACAATTAATTTAAACATGAATAATGCAAATCCTAGTAAAATAACACCGCGCAAAAAGAGGTTATCGCTCATTACTCCTTCCTCTCCCTTTAGAACAATATTTGATACAACAAAATAACAAAGTAAACAACACATGTGAGAATAAGCATAAAACTAATGACAAATCTCGTCCGGAAATAAGCGAACAGCATAAGCGTATTTTTTAAGTCAAGCATCGGACCGTAAATAAGAAAAGCCAAAATCGCACCTTCGGAAAAGGTATTTCCAAACGATGCAGCAACGAATGCATCTGCCTCCGAGCAGAGAGATAGCACATAAGCAAATCCCATCGTGATGAAAGGTGAGACAAGCTCATCCGTTCCGATTTGCAGAAGTGCGTTTCGATTTAGAAACGTTTGCACTAAACTCGCTAAAAATGCCCCAATTAATAAATATTTTCCCGTATCAAAAAATTCGTCACTTGCATGATATAACGTCGCCTTCCATTTATTTTCTGTATGAACATGCTCATGCATGGAAGAAGCTTTTATTTTTAAAGGATTTTGTTGTTTAAACAGGCGGTACAAAATACTTCCAACTAAAACAGCGACTAAAAAAGCGAGCCCCATACGTGCAAAAGCAATTTGATTTTTTTGCTGAAACGCATAGTAAGTGGAAGCAAAAACAACCGGATTTAAAATCGGCGCACTCATTAAAAAAGTCATGCCAACCGCAGGCGGCATTCCTTTCTTAATCAGTCTCCTCACAATCGGTATAATCGCGCATTCACATACTGGAAAAATAATTCCGAGAAAAGCGGACAAGACAATGGCGATAAACGTGTTTTGCGGCATCCAGCGTTGGAGCATATCTTCTGAAATAAACGTTTGAATGAAAGCAGAGACAAACACGCCGATTAAAATAAACGGAATTGCTTCTAAAATAATGCTCAAAAACATCGTGTTAACCATCGCCCATTCTTTTGGCAACGTAAATGTTATTTTGTTCATCTCGTAAAAAAAGAACAAATACAAAAACATCAATAAAAGAAGAAACGAAAAAAAGTCATTCACTACATTAGAAATCGTTCTTTTCATATGCTCTTTCCCCCATTAACCAAGTTCTCCCTTGTGTTTTTCGTATGTGTTTCATAAAATTTTATATGTAAATCGTAATGTTTCCTATTATCATATATATAGGTTGTCCGAAAAAATATGACTAAAAAATAAAAAAGGAGTGCGAAAATTGCTTGAATGACTTATCATTGGCGGAGGACTGCTTGGTTAGGAACTAGCACCCAAAATCCATATCGTGTGGTGAAAGATTATAAACGAAGATGAACGATGATTATAAACCCGAGACATACAGGTTCTATTCCATGAGAACTGTATGATCGAATGATTCATTTAGAACGAAGCGGAAAAATAATAGATGACCATATATAGTCAGCAACAATAAACAACAAAGAAATGATTCTCCGTCTCAAACAGAACAGTGTATTTTCCTCCCCATTTATCATTTTAGCAACAGAGTTTGAAGCAAAACCGCCACCAAGCGAGTAGCTTATGCCTCTTATCCAGGATGAAAAACTAAAATGTGCGGAATGCGGCTATCCAATCGTGACGGAAACATTAGAGTGGGCTCCAAACTTATATGTTGCCGGAGCGCTAGCGGAATTAGAAATCGGGCTTATTTCACGAAATATTTCTGGAGCAAGACAAGCGGCAAAAATGATCGCTAACAGCGTTTGATATAACCATCGCAGTAAAAACAATGCCGTTATTCCGTACGGAATAACGGCATTGTTTTTATCCAAATACCTTCTTTAACTCTTCTTTATCTTGTTCTAACCAGAAGCGCATTAAACGTTTAGCACCCTCTAAGTCATGAAGCTTCGCCTGACCGCATTGTCTTTCAGTCGCAGCTGGAACCTCTGTTGCGTTCAAAGCATCTTTCATTGTATCTTCAAGCAAATCAATGATTTCATCCACTGTAGGAGAGCCACTTACAACTAAATAATAACCTGTTTGGCAGCCCATTGGCGAAATATCGATAATATCAAAATGGTCATATTTTTCAGCATGTTTACGAATATTGAACGCAAGCAAATGCTCAAGCGTATGAATCGCATCTGGCTTCATCGCTTGTTTATTTGGCTGACAAAAACGAATATCAAATTTATTCACAACGCCATCGCTACCCACTTTATGAACGCCGCAATGTCTCACATATGGTGCTTTTACAGCGCAATGGTCTAACTCAAAGCTTTCTACTGAAGGCATATGATCACTCCTAAATAAATTTTCTACTTATTATCATACATTGAAATCCGATTTTTTTCATCAACTTTATATGGATTGTTAAAATCCAACAAATGTGACGTCTGTTTCTTATTTATGATACATTGTTTATAGTACATTTATTGTTGGATGTGGTGCAAATGTTAAAAAAACTTTTTATTGCTCTCATACGTTTTTATCAAATTTTTATTTCCCCGTTAAAGCCGCCCACATGCCGATTTTATCCGACTTGTTCACATTATGGGCTTGAAGCGGTAAAGCGATTTGGCGCCATAAAAGGCGGATGGTTAACGATGAAGCGCATTTTAAAATGTCATCCATTTCATCCAGGCGGATTTGACCCTGTTCCGGAAAAAGTAAAAAAACGAAAATAGATTATTGTTCGTAGCCGTTAACGACTAAATCTAATTTTCCTGTATGCGGATCAATAATGAGACCGTGTACAGGAATATTCGCTGGCAATAATGGATGATTTTTTAACATATTTACGCTATGTTTTACACTCTCTTCCACAGATTCAAAGCCTTTCAGCCAGTTTTCGAGATCAATCCCTGAATATTTTAGCATCTCAAGCCGTTCTTTTGGAATTCCTCGTTCAACCATTTTCTCCATGATCGCATCTGCCTTGATGGCCCCCATGCCACAATCATAATGACCAATGACACAAATTTCATCTGCCTTTAGCTCATAAACCGCAACAAGCAAACTTCTCATAATACTCCCAAATGGATGAGCGAGAATTGCCCCTGCTGTTTTGACAATCTTTACATCTCCATTTTTTACATTCATCGCCTGTGGCAATAACTCTACAAGCCTCGTATCCATGCATGTCAAAATAACAAGCTTCTTATCAGGATATTTTGTCGTTTGATACTTTTCATATTCTTTATTTTCAACAAACTTTTTATTATACTCTAGAATTTCTGTTAACAAATTCATAACAAATCTCCCCCTAAAATTAGCTTTGAAAATAATATAGCATAACAGTTGCTCTTTTCCTACTTTTCTTGTATGATTAACAATGTTAAATCGTAATGTTTACGATTTACAAAAAATAGAGAGGAGTAAAATAAGATGAAAAAAGTTCCTGTTACTGTATTAAGTGGTTATTTAGGTTCGGGAAAAACAACACTTTTAAATCATATTTTGCACAACCGTGAAGGGAAAAAGATCGCTGTAATCGTTAACGATATGAGCGAAGTGAATATTGATGCTGAACTTGTTAAACAAGGTGGTTTTTCCCGTACGGAAGAAAAACTTGTACAAATTCAAAATGGCTGCATTTGCTGTACATTGCGTGAAGATTTAATGAAAGAAGTAGAAAAATTAGTTGATGCTGGCGGAATTGATTACATTGTCATCGAATCCTCGGGAATTAGTGAGCCAATTCCGGTAGCGCAAACATTCACGTACATTGACGAGGAGCTAGGAATTGACCTAACAAAAAAATGTCGCTTGGATACGATGGTTACAGTTGTCGATGCAAATCGCTTTTGGACTGATTTTGCATCAGGTGAAAGCTTGCTTGACCGTAAACAAGCTGTTGACGAAACAGATACACGTGAAGTAGTAGATTTGCTGATTGATCAAATCGAGTTTGCCAATGTGATTTTACTAAATAAAGTGGACCTTATTAGTCCTGAAGATGCGAAAGAACTTGAAGGTGTGTTAAAAAAGTTAAACCCGGAAGCAAAAATTATCCAAACGACATTCGGTCAAGTGCCATTAGACGAAATTTTAAATACCCATTTATTCGATTTTGAAAAAGCAAGCCAAGCCGCGGGCTGGATTAAAGAATTGAATGAAGAACATACTCCAGAAACAGAAGAGTATGGCATCTCTTCGTTTGTTTACCGCAGAAGACGTCCGTTTCATCCAGAACGTTTCATGAATTGGCTTGAGAATTGGCCGGTTGAGGTTGTTCGTGCCAAAGGCTTCTTCTGGCTTGCCTCAAGAAATGATATGTGTGGTCTGTTATCACAAGCGGGAACATCTATTATGATTCAAGGAGCTGGCGAGTGGGTCGCTGTTTATCCAGAGGAAGAACGTCAGCAAATTCTCAAAGAAGACCCTGAATTGCTCGCTAAGTGGGATGAAACATACGGAGATCGCATGACGGAACTCGTCTTTATCGGCATTGACATGAATCGCGAAGAAATGGAAGCATCTTTAGATGAATGCTTGCTGACAGATGAAGAAATGAAACAAAATTGGGCAACATTTTTGGATCCTCTTCCTGAATTTACTGTTTCCCAATAAATTTATTAATTTATTATTCTAGTTCTCAAATCGTAACTATTACGATATAATAACAAATGAATTGGCTTGTCAAACATCATTATAGAGGAAGGAGCTTAACATGAAAGCAAAGTCATTTATTTTATCCCTTTTACTTGCGGGCTCTGCTTTTTTATACGGATGCAACGCTGAAACAAATAACGATGAGATAAAAAAATCAAATGACGCTTTAATGATTTATACGACTGTTTATCCATTGCAAGACTTCGCATCCAAAATCGGGGGAGAATACGTGAACGTACAAAGTGTTTATCCTCCGGGAGTGGATGCACATACGTTTGAACCGACAACAAAAACAATGCAAGAATTAGCTGATGCCGACGCATTTATTTATGTCGGTGAAGGAATGGAAGGTTTCGTTGATCAAGCGATTAAAACATTAAAAAATGAAGATGTAAAATTAGTCGAAAGCGCGAAAGGAATCGAGCTTCTCGATTCAACTCACCAACATCACGATGAAGAGGAACAAGACCATGACCATTCAGCAGACGCTCACGAACATGAAGGAACTCATGAAGACGAGCATCACCATGGCGATAAAGATCCACATGTTTGGTTAGATCCTGTGCTTTCGATTACGATTGCAGAAAATATTAAAAATGCGCTAGTAGAGTTAAAACCAGAAGCGAAAGACACATTTGAGAAAAATTTCACTGCCTTGAAAAAAGATTTAGAAGAACTCGATCAACAATTTCAAACAGCCGTGAAAGAAGCGTCTAAAAAAGAAATTCTTGTTTCCCATGCGGCATATGGTTATTGGGAAGAAAGATATGGGATCGAACAAATAAGCGTGGCCGGACTTTCGCCAACAAACGAACCTTCACAAAAAGAACTGGCGAACATTATTAAAACAGCCAAACAACACGACATTAAATATGTTCTCTTTGAACAAAACGTAACTCCGAAGGTGGCAGAAGTCGTCAAAAATGAAATTGGCGCTGAGGCCCTTCGCCTTCACAACTTAGAAGCACTAACAGATGAAGATGTTCAAAAGAATAAAAACTATATCACCATTATGAAGGAAAACTTGAAAGTGTTGAAAAAAGCATTAAACTAAAGAGGCTGACAATAATTCAGCCTCTTTTTATTATGCATTTTTCTTTTGACACCTACAGTTCCTTCCGTTCTTTTGAATACCTTATTCTAGACATACAGCTACTTCTCTGTTTGTTCAGTCATATCTTTATTCCTCTTTCCATCTAGATAAACAATGACCACGCAAGCAACCTTAACCAATATCTTCTATCTCATCTTGTTCGTGTCATATGAATAAAGTGATCAACCCTTACAAGGAAGTTTCCGTACCAATCACTTGCATTATTTCTTCTCTTTCTCATACAACTCAAACCATTGCATGCCTCAAATTTGAAAAGTTCTACTTAGCTATCCTTCTCTCCCCTCTATCTTACTTAAAACAAAAAAAGCTGTTGAAACCATGTCAACAGCTTTGGCATTATTTTTGTTTCATATTAAATTTTTGCATAAAGCGTTCTGCACGGCCACCGCGCTCAGCAAATTTTTGCTTACCTGTGTAGAATGGATGCGTATCAGAACTAATTTCTACTTTGATAAGCGGGTATGTATTTCCGTCTTCCCACTCGATGGTTTCATGCGACGTTTTTGTCGAACCACTTAGAAATTTATATCCGCTATTTACATCCATAAATACAACTTTTTGATAATTAGGGTGAATACCCGGCTTCATTTTCTCGTTATCCTCCTCAACCTTCATATTTAATCGTAATGATTACGATTTGCTCGGTAGTTCCATTCTACATGAAATGTAAATCACCTGTCAACGTTTCTGGCATACAAAAATCATCCGTGGTGACTCCGTTTCCTTGTATGTTTGACCGTCATAGTCTCCAAAAACATGTAAAATATGAAAACCATACTTAGCAAACATATCAGCCATTTTTTCTTTCGTATACAGTTTTACCTTTTCTTGATATCTTCTTTCGCCTTTTATGTCCTTCACAATAATGTTTTTTATGACTACGTTTTCGTTGATTTTTCTATATTGCATAATATCTAATCCATCTCTTTGTTCGCGAGAAAATGGAATTAATTTCTTCTTAAGATAGCCGGGATTTAAATAATCGAATAAAAAAATGCCTCCTCTTTTTAACGCATTGCTTATATTGCGAATCACAAGTTCATTTTCCTCATCTTTATCAAAATAACCAAAGCTTGTAAAAAGATTAACAACATAATCAAACTCTTCTCGAAATCGAATATGACGCATATCAGAATGAACATATTGAATATGATCCATCGGCTTGCTTTCAGCAATACGAAGCAATGTTTGCGACAGATCAACACCAACAACCTGCAGTCCTTTTTTGGCAAACCATCTGCTATGTCTTCCCTCACCGCAACATAAGTCCAATAATTTTTTACCAGGTTCAAAACCGATGATCTTATCAATTTTCTCTAGCTCTGCTGCAGCGAGTTCATCATTCCGATGCGCATAAATTTTGACATAATCTTCTTGAAAATGTTGCTCATACCACTGTTGCACACTCGACCCTCCTTAAACCACGGATCGTAATGGATACGTTTTGCAAAAGTATTTTAACAAGCAATATACAGCTTGTAAATTAGATTGCATTGAGAATATTTTTTGGAAAAATATAGATAATAAGGATAAATGATCAAACCAAAGAAAGGAATGTCTTATCATATGGATGATTTAGTCATCGCACGCAGCCTGTTTGGAACGACAATGGCCTTTCATATTATTTTTGCCACTTTAGGTGTGGGTATTCCGCTTATGGTGCTATTTGCTGAACTGCTTTATCAGAAAACAAAAGACCGCGATTATGCAGTGATGGCGAACCGTTGGACAAAAGGTTTAGCTGTTTTACTTGGTGTCGCGATTCCTTCCGGTACAATTGCCGGGGTTCAACTTTCTCTCTTATGGCCTGGGTTTATGGAGGTTATCGGAAGAGTAATGTCACTTCCCTTTCAAATTGAAATATACGCTTTCTTCGTTGAGGCATTATTTATGTCCATTTATGTCTATGCCGCTGATCGCATTTCAGCTTGGATGAGGATTTTAAGTGTTACCCTTGTAGCCATTGGCGCTAGCGCCTCAGCGATTTTAATTACAAATGTTCACGCTTTTGAAGGTACACCTGCAGGCTTTCGTATTGAAAATGGGGAAATTGTTGACGTAGACCCTTGGGCTGCCTTTTTTAATCCAAGCTTTTTTGTAGTGGCTGGACACGTCGTGGTTTCCGCTTTTATGACCGGCGCGTTTGTCATCGCTTCGATTGCGGCTTACAAAATGTTGCGTGAAAAAAATAATCAAAGAGTCTATCAATTTCATCGCAAAGCATTAATGCTCGGTCTTACGGTGGGAGGAATCTTTTCGATTCTGACAGCTTTAAATGGACACGAGTCCGCGCAGCTACTGCATGAATATCAGCCAGAAAAGCTTGCTGCGGCGGAAGGGTTGTTTGAAACACAATCTCATGCACCTCTTGCCATCGGCGGATATACGGACCGCGAAACACAATCCGTTAAATGGGCGATCGAAATTCCATGGGCGTTAAGTTTCCTTGCCGGCAACAGTTTTGATACGGTTGTAAGAGGACTAAACGATTTTCCTGAAGAATGGTGGCCGCCATTGTTTGTGCATACATTATTCAACGCCATGGTTGGAATCGGTTCATTGTTAATTCTTCTTTCGGGTATGGGATTTATTTGGAATAAAATCATGAAGCGAAATACGTTTCCTCGTCCGCTTATGTGGAGTTTTATCGCTGCTGGTCCGCTTTCCATACTTGCGATTGAATTCGGCTGGATTTTTGCCTGCACAGGAAGACAACCTTGGGTCATTTACCGAATGATGAAAACAGCAGATGCCGTGACACAAACAGGCAATTTAGCGATACTGTTCATCTTGTTTACCATTGTCTACGTTATATTAGGCATTTCTGTCGTTCTTGTATTAAGGTATTACTTTAATCGTCATCCTGTCATGAATGAGCTAGATAGTCATTCAAATGACAACTCAAGTAACTTTGCACAATAAGGGGTTTATAAAATATGACAAATGAATTAATTGCGATTACCGTACTATGGGGATTTATTTTCATCTATGCCGTCATGGCAACAATGGATTTTGGAGCTGGCTTTTGGTCAATGGTTTATATGAATCGGGAAAAGACGAAAGCGACCAATATTGCGAACCGCTATTTATCTCCTACATGGGAAGTAACGAATGTTTTTATTGTTGCGATTGTTGTGGCACTTTTTAGTTTTTTTCCTGGAGCAACCTTTCTTTTAGGAACAGTACTGCTTATTCCTGGAAGCATTATTTTACTTCTACTTGCCATTCGCAGCGCGTTTCTCGTTTTCGCGCATATTGCTAAAGAATACAAAAAGGCACTTACATACATTTCCGGAATTAGCGGCCTTATCATTCCCGCTTTGCTCATTAGTGTGTTGCCAATTACACATGGCGGATTTATCGAAACAGTTGACGGAGTGGCGAGACTGCGGATGGATAAGTTATTCACAAGTCCACACGAATATGCATTTATCGGCTTTGCGATTTCGAGTACGCTGTTTCTTTCTTCGTTGTTGCTTGCCGACTACTCAAACGTAGCCAATGAATTAGAAGCATATCAGATTTATCGCCGTGATGCTCTTGTTCTTGGCCCCATTTCGCTACTTATGGCATTGTTCATCATGCTAACAATGCAAAACGAAGCGACATGGCTATATGAGCAAATGATGAATTATTTACCTTGGATCATTGGCTCCATTGCCATGTTTTTTGTCGCTGGTATCGCTTTATTTTTGCCGTCAGCAAAACAGACAACTGTAAAAGGAAGACCACGCCTAGCAGTTGTTGCGATCGTTGTTCAATATTTCTTGGCAAGCTACGCCTACGGAAAAGCTCATTTGCCGTACATGATTTACCCAGACGTAACAATTCAATCAGGATTTACGCATCCAAACACATTTCGTGCACTCTTTACTTCGTACATTGTCGGCTTTGTCATTCTCTTTCCCGGCTTTGTCTACTTTTGGCGGCTGTTTATGAAAGACAAACGATATCTCCAGCAAAATGACCCATCATAAACTGGAAAACCAAAAGCCTCTTTGAAAGTTCCAAAGAGGCTTACTTTAACACTTTAAAGTAGTGGGGGTCAGACCCCTTATTAATTTTTTATAATCTTGTTCTGCAATCATAACAACACGGCATGTTCCATTTAATAAAGAATAAAACTCTATTTTTTCTGGAAGTTTTTGAAATACTTCCTTGCAAATAATAAGTACCGCTTGCTTATAACGATTTTGAAATTGTTCATCTTCTTCAAGCATAAACTTTCTAATCGTATAACCCTCGTTCTCTGAGTAACCAATGTCAATATCAAGGATGATTTTTTCTTTTAACTGCTTTGATACATATTCCATTCGCTCAAACAGCAGAAATGGACAACAATTTCCGTCACGCAACGGATGAAGAAACCGGAGAAGATGGTCAAGCATTTTAGCCAACACGATATAATAATGGGCTAATGAATCGAATAAATTTTCATCGATTCGTTTCCACGTTTGTTCCACTAGCTTCAATAATAAGGCTGCCGACCGTCGCGAAGGAGATGTTTGATAATATTTTGCAATAATCTTTTTCACCGCTGCTTCGACAGCTTGTTTCCAATTTTCATGAACTAGGCATCCTTCATCAATTGCGTTATGTAAATTTCTTTTCATGAAAATACCTCCACTAACAACCGCTTAATTCGCCTTCTTTTCCGTTTCCATTCTTTGAATGACTTGGTGAATTGAACTCCACGAACGTTTGACAAAATAAATCGGCTTTTCCTGATTTTTCGCTTTTTGTTTAATCACTTTTGCAAGGTTATGGTTAATGTAATCCGTCATTACAAAAATCATATCAATATGCTCAGGAATTTCCCTTTTAACCATATTCACTTTCCGACCATCTAAATGAATAATCTCTTTGAAACCAAAATTCATTAATTTATCTGTAATATTTCCTAAATGATCCGCTCCAACAACCAGTAAAGACGACATGTCTCTCCCTCCGTCATTCTTCAGTATTTGCTTTTATTCTAATTGAGAATGATTATCTTTGTCAACGAAAATGATAAACATTCTCATAAAAATTACTTATTGTTTCCGTTATAACTTTTTTTAAAACACGCAAACTAATGATGAATTCCACTTATAAACGGAGGGAATAAAAAATGGCAAAAGATGTGCTTTGTGAAGTAAAAAACTGTCAATATTGGGCACAAGGAAATAGATGCAGCGCTGAATCCATTTATGTTGTCAGCCACGCCGGAAAAATGGCGTCTGACTCATATGAAACAGACTGTAAAACATTCATTCCTAACACAGGAGCGTAAACCGGCATGATCCTTTGGCAGCTTATTTTTCGTTGCCAAAGGGTCACTGTACATAATCGGAAAAGGGGCAACGTGCGATGGTGAAAAAAGACAGCATAATCAAAGCCTTTAAAGAAGAAGTGAGACGTTCAAACCAAATGACATTCCCTATCTGCGTTGATTCGTTTACAAACTTGTGGCAATACGAATTCGGCACACTAGACGACTTACCGAAAGAAGTTGAAGATTTAGTCGCTTACCGAGCTATTGAATTAGGATTGATGGAATAACGAGTAAAACTCAATGGCAACTTTCATCATAAAAACTCAAAAAGGGGCTTTTTATCGATAAGTAACAGGGGCCGTTTTAAGGTACAGAAGTGTCATTTGACGTGCTCAATGACAAGGACTTTGGAATGTCAATTGACATGAATTAAGTCTAGTTTCCAATTAAAAAATGGCTGATCCAATTTTTGGGTCAGCCATTTTTTAATTGGAGCGTCCTGGTCATTCTGAATCATTTGGATTCACAATAGCGAAGTGTAAATGATCTTCCCACCTTCCGTTAATCTTCACGTTTTTCTTAGAAAGCCCCTCCTTATGAAATCCTGCCTTCTCCAAAACTCGAATCGACCCAATGTTATGTGGCATGACCCCTGCTTCAATTCTGTGTAACTTGAGAACCTCAAAGGCATAGTCAACAACCAGGCGCACAGCTTCAGTAGTATAGCCATGTCCGCTGTGCGAGCGATCTACGTAATAGCCTAGCCAACATGTCTGTAAAGGACCACGGACCACTTCAGTCAACTCAATGATACCAACTAGTTCATCAGTATCGACGAGGAAAATGCCGAACGTGTATTGCTCGTCTCTTTCCATCTTCGCCAAGCTGATTTGGATTCGATTTAACTGATATTCCTCCGTATAGAACTCCTCGGTCCTATCTGGCGTATACCGTTGCCAAAATTCTCGGTTTCTACGGTGCATCTCTGCCAATGGACCCACATCTGTATCCTTTAAAAATCGCAAATAGATTTTGTGCCCCGCCAATTTCATCTTTCCTCATCCCTTCTTCAACATATAAACACCACAGGAATCCTGTGATGGACGGAGTACTTCGTCTCATGAAAGTTGGCATTAGAAATGACACTTGAATCGTCATGAATTTGACACTCTCCATAAATTCCTTTCATCTTCTCATCTTCGAGATCGTTCAAACTTTCTCCTGCCAAAGTGAATGACTTTATTTGAAGAGCCTTGTAATGACAAGACAAATGCCTGTTTAGCACCTCAAAACGGAACCCGTTAATCGATGAGATGCCTCCTTTATTATCTAGTTTGTGGATCGTATTAAGCGTTTCCCACAAATGGATTCAGCCATTTCATAGACACATAATATAAAGCGATTCTTTTTATTTTGTCTCCCCGTTCTTTGGAATAAGTTCTGCCAATTTACGCCGCAGCAATTTTTTGGCAGCATTTCGCGGCAACTCTTCTACAAAATAAATCTGTTTTGGTACTTTATATTTTGCAAGCTTTTCTTTACAAAAATCGATTAATTCCTCTGCTGTTACTGCACATCCCTCTTGCAGTTTCACGAACGCACAAGGCACTTGTCCCCATTTTTCATCGGCCATTCCCGTCACTCCCGCTTCCGCTACCGCTTTATGCGAAAGCAGAACCGCTTCAATCTCCGCCGGATAAATGTTTTCTCCGCCTGAAATGATTAAATCCGAACGACGGTCTAACACATAAAGAAATCCTTCTTCATCCACATAACCAATATCTCCGGTGTAAAACCATCCGTCTTTGATTGCTTGCTTTGTAGCATCCGGGCGATTTAAATATCCTTTTGTAATGTTCGGTCCTTTGACAACAATTTCTCCCGGTTCATTCGGGCGCGCGATTTGACCATTATTTTCGATACGAATTTGCGCCGGAAACAGCGGTTTTCCTGCCGAACCGAGCTTTGTAAAACTGTATTCCGGTGCAAGTGTTACGATTTGTGATGCGGTTTCCGTCATACCGTATGTTTGATAGACGGGGATTCCTTTATTACGGCACGCCTCTAAAAGCGGTTTTGGCGCAGGTCCACCGCCCAACAACATGCAGCGAAACGTATCAGGATATGTACGTTCGCCAAGCTCTGAAAGCATTTGCTGGAGCATTGTGCTTACAACGGACATGATTGTCGCTTTTCCTTGAATAAGGATATCGTTCGCTTGTTTAGCGTCAAATCCGTTCATTATGTACACGCTCATTCCGTAAATGACGCTTCTCATTAAGATCGAAAGTCCGCTAATATGAAAAAACGGAACGGCCGCAAGCCAACAGTCTGTTTCCCTCAATCCTAAATTCAATGCCGAACCTACGGCGCTCCACCAATGGTTTCCGTACGTTTGTAGCACTCCTTTCGGCTTTCCTGTCGTGCCTGACGTATACATGATTGTTGCTGTATCATCTAAATGATATTCATGTTGCAGTCGGCATTCTTGTTCCGGCAAGAAGAAAAGTTCGCTTATTTTTACCATCCGAATATATGAAAAATCGTTTATTCGCTCTACCATCTCATCATCAACGAGTAAATATTTCGCTTGGCTATCTTGCAATTGCCAAGCCAATTCCCTCGAAGTTAACCTTGTGTTTTGCAGCAAAACAATCGCACCAATATAATGAAGCGCATGGATGACTTCAATCATGTCAATGCTATTTTTCATTAATAAGGCCACGATATCGCCTTTGGAAATCCCTAAGCCAGCCAGCTGCCGCGCCCTTTTTAAAGCCGCGTTGTGCAGCTCAGAAAAAGTCTTTTTTTCACCATCATATTGAACCGCGATACGGTCGGGCGTTAAAAACGCTCGCTGCATTAACCAGTTAGGCATCGATATATTCATCAAAATCCCTCCTTTTTTCGATACAAAGAAACAGCTTGATGGAAACCATCAAGCTGTTTTTACAAAATGAAGAAAGTAACAAATACAGAGCGAATTGTGACCCCTCTAGCGCATGTCGGCGATCAAGCACAAGCCGTTTCCGCTTTTCTTATTTGTCTAGCTCCAGCGCCTAGCTCTCTTGTGCCAAATAACCTTCCCCCTCGAAGTGACAAGCACTTCTGCGAGTGAAGAACATTTGGCTTCGAGAACCAATTGCGGCGCTTCCACTTTTCTTATTGTCTAGCTCGCCTCGCAACGCCTAGTGGAAAATAACCTTCCTCCGTCGAAATGCAAGCATTTCTTGTCGGAAGAACATTTTCCTTACAGCGTTAAGCGCTCGGCTCCGCTTTTCTTATTTGTCTAGCTCCAGCGCCTAGCTCTCTTGCGCCAAATAACCTTCGCCCTTGAGGTGATAAACACCTCAGCGTGCGAAGAACATTTGGCTTCGAGAGCTGATCGCGGCGCTTCCGCTTTTCTTACGGAAAGCGCGGGAATTGTTTGAAGTTTGGCTTGCGCTTTTCTTTAAACGCGTCACGTCCTTCTTTCGCTTCATCAGTTGTGTAGTAAAGCAATGTTGCGTCTCCGGCAAGCTGCTGAATGCCCGCTAAACCATCTGTATCCGCATTAAATGCAGCTTTTAAGAAGCGGATTGCCGTTGGGCTTTTCTCAAGAATTTCTTGTGCCCATTTCACCGTTTCTTCTTCTAGCTGTTCTAATGGCACAACTTTGTTCACAAGCCCCATTTCCAACGCTTCTTGTGCATTGTATTGACGGCATAAATACCAAATTTCACGCGCCTTTTTATGACCAACAATGCGCGCTAAATAGCCAGCACCGTATCCTCCGTCAAAGCTTCCTACTTTTGGTCCTGTCTGTCCGAAAATTGCGTTGTCCGCAGCAATCGTTAAATCGCAAACAACGTGTAAAACGTGACCGCCACCGATCGCATATCCGGCAACCATGGCAATTACCGGTTTTGGGATAACGCGGATTAAACGTTGCAAGTCTAATACGTTAAGACGAGGGATTTGGTCTTCACCAACATAACCACCATGACCGCGCACTTTTTGGTCGCCGCCGGAGCAAAACGCTTTTCCGCCTGCGCCTGTTAAGATGATAACACCAATGTTTGCATCATCACGTGCGTAAGAAAACGCATCAATCAATTCCATAACCGTTTTCGGCCGGAACGCATTATGTACTTCCGGACGGTTAATTGTAATCTTGGCGATGCCATTGTATGTTTCATATAAAATATCTTCATACTGTCTTTCGGCTACCCATTCAATTGCCACAAGCTTGTCCTCCTTTATATAAACTCATCTACTATTTTAACAAAAATCTCCGGTTGTTCCACATGAATTGCATGTCCGCTGTCAGAAATTTTCGAAACAACCGCATTTGGCATCAAACGCGCCATTTCCGAAGCAATCTGACAAAACTTTTCATCTAACTCCCCGCATATAAGCAACGTCGGTATTGTCACTTCAGAAAGTCGATCCCACCATGATGGTTGTTTTCCCGTTCCCATGCCGCGTAAACTGTTGGCTAATCCCTTTGCATTATTCCGTAAACGCTCTGTCCGAATACACTCCTGCACGATTGGCGGCAGCCTTTTTTGCGTAGCAAATAACGGGATATTCTCCCACTTTTCAATGAAATGTTTTACACCATATGTTTCAATTTCGAGAGCGAGTGCCTCATCGCTCTTTATGCGCGCACGCCGTTCCTCATCGCTCTTTAACCCTGGAGAACTGCTTTCTAAAATTAATTTATTTACCCGATGTGAATAAAGAACCGCAAATGTTAAAGCAAGTCTGCCTCCCATTGAATAACCTAATACATTTACTTTTTCTATATGTAGTTGTTTTAGAATTTCTTCTAAATCAGCAGCTACATGTTCGATTTCATAGCGCTTAGAATCATGCGGCGAATCGCTTAAACCATGCCCAATGATATCAATCATAATCAGTTTTCGCTGATGTTGCCATTTCGGTACGAGCCATTTCCACGATTCTACACTTCCTGTAAAACCGTGTAGCAATAAAAGCGGGTCGCCATGTCCGTAAATCTCTACATGATAAGCAACGCCATTAGCGACAATTTTCATACGTTTCTCCCTTTTTGCAGCAATTTCGATATTTCCAGGGAAACATTTTCCCACAAATGGCGATGTTTTTTGACATTTTCTTGTCTTGATGTACATACTTCGATGACATGCAGCCCCGCTGTTGAAAAGGAGTTTGCGACACTTTCTCGAAATTTGTCCCATGAATCTGCTTTTGTATAATTTCCATCATACATGCGTACGACATGTTCAAATTGTAAATTCGTCGGTGTGCCAAATAGTGATTCAAAATGTTTTTCTTGTTTTGCCTGTGGCAAAAACGAGAAAATTCCGCCGCCATTATTATTGATGACAATAATAGTTGCATTTAATTGGTGCAATTTCGCAGCCAGCAAACCGTTTAAATCATGATAAAACGACAAATCACCAATAACAAGCACAAGAGGATCGCCTGTCACACTGGCTCCTAATGCGCTCGAAACAACCCCATCAATTCCATTCGCACCGCGGTTTGCCATCACGCGAATATTTTTATCAGTTGCCATAAAAAATGTATCTGCATCGCGAATTGGCATACTGTTTCCGACAAATAAAATCGATTTTTCCGGGAGTAGCTGTGCTAGTTCAATAAATACTTTTCCTTCAAACATCTCTTCGTCTTTGCCCGCTTCAAGCAATGCCGTTTTAGCCATTTTATTGACATCCTGCCACAGTTTTGCCCAATGACTTTGTTTCTTTTTTGGTTGTGCTAATTCAACTAATCGGTTACAAAAATCGGTTTCATCACAATGAATCATGTAGGAAGCATTAAGCGTTGGTTCACGCCAGCCTCCATCACCATCAACGACGATTTGCTGAATTGCTGGATTGTTTTTTAACATTAATGTTAACGGTTTTGAAACGGGCATGGCACCAAAGCGAATAATCACTTCCGGCATCAATGTACGCATCGCTGCTTCGGTTTTCAAAATGGCATCATAACTTTCAACAATACACTCCTTTGAATGTGTTCCACTGCGAAGGTGGGAGAGAGGATCAGCTAAAATTGGATAGTTGAGTGCTTCCGCAAGCTTTACGACCGCTTCAGCAAAGTGAGGCTTGTCTATCTCACCACAAATAATCAGCCCTTTTTCAATCCCATCAAGCCGCTCGTAAATGAATTGGAACTGCTCTAGTTCAAGCGTTCTTTTCCCAATGGAAACTTGAATATAAGAAGGCTCCTTCCGCTCAATTTGTGCCCATGTTTGTTCTGTTACATTCGGAACGAGAGGCTCGCGCAGTGGAAAGTTTAAATGCACCGGTCCTGCTGGAGCAGTCATTGCTGTTGCCGCCGCTCTTGCTGCTATTGTCCGTGCATAGCGAAGCATTTCTTTCGAGCCTTCAGGTAATGCCATTTCCACGAACCATTTTGCATGTTTCCCGTATATATTTAATTGGTCAATCGCTTGCGGTGCTCCCACATCACGAAGCTCATGCGGACGATCTGCTGTTAAAACAATGAGCGGAACACGCGCATAATAGGCTTCCACAACAGCAGGCAAATAGTTAGCAACAGCCGTTCCCGATGTACAAAGAAGCGCAACCGGCTTCCGTTTTGCCTTTGCCATTCCAAGCGCAAAAAAAGCGGCAGAACGCTCATCAATATTCATATGAACTTTTATGTCTGGATGTTCTGCCATCACAATTGCAAAAGGGGTAGAACGTGACCCAGGACTAACAATCACATCGGTGATGCCTACTTTTGTCAACTCATCGACAAAAGCGGATACATACAATGTCAAATGGTCATTATTCATTTTCGCTTCCCCCTAACGCCGATAGCATCGGCTTAAACTTTACTCTCGTTTCTTCATATTCGCTGAGTGGGTCCGAATCCCCAACAACACCACAACCGGCAAAAATCGAAACTTCATTTCCTTGCAAAAGCCCAGAGCGAATCGCTACAGCGAATTCACCATTTCCCTTTGCATCTAGCCAACCAATTGGAGAGGCATACCAGCCCCGGTCAAGCGGTTCAATTTCTCGAATCTTTCGAAGTGCCTTACTCCGTGGAGTACCGCCTAAAGCTGGAGTAGGATGCAATCGCTCCACAAGAGACAGAAGCGAAATGGGTTGTCGGCTGAAGCCTTTTACCGGTGTATACAAATGTTGTATATCTCTCATTTTCAATAATGAAGGTTGATCTGGAATGATTACTTCGTCACATACCTCCAGCATCGCTTCCCTTATCATATCCACTACAAACCGATGCTCATGAAGGTTTTTTGAATCTTGAAGCAGCCAGTTGCCAAGTTCTTTATCTTCTTTTAATGTCTTTCCTCTTCGAATCGAACCTGCAAGACATGTCGAATAGCACATATCATCGTCTTTTTTGACAAGCTGTTCAGGAGAAGCACCAAGAAAACAATCGCTCCCGTTTTCAAAAGCAAATACATAACTAAACGGCTGCTGTTCGCGAAGCCTTTTTAATACAACTGTCGGATTGATTCGTTTATCAAACAATAGACGTGCTTCACGAGCTAATACAACTTTTCCAAGTTCCCCGTTGCGAATATCAGAAGTTGCTTTTGCTACTGCTGTCAGCCATTCATCCTTCTCTATTTCAAAAATCTTTACACATGTCGCATTATGCTCATATTGGACCGTCTTTTCTTGCTGCAATAAAGCCAACATCTGTTCAATTCTCAGCAATTCTTCTTCGTTATTTTTGGATGGAATCGTAATCGTAATCGAGCTGTCTCCCTTCACAATGGATAACAGCATCATCGGAATAATCATTTTCGCTTCAGGAAAGTTTACCCATCTTTTGGTTTTTGCTTTTAACGGATCAAAAGAAAATCCACCAAATAATAAAGGACCTCGTCCCTTTTGGTCAAACATCACCTGTTTAATAAAACGCTTCCATTCATGTTCAACCTCCATGAAACGATTTTCATGATGCGAAACTTCAATCGAATAGGCGCACCCCAATCCAACATAAACCGCTTCATTAGCAGGATCCGACCAAAAAAAACGTTGTCCAAGCGAAAATTCTTCTCCTAAATGAAAAAAACGAAGAGGATCGATATTGTCCGTTTTTTCATTTACACTAATAAACGATGTGTTGGTATTTGCCGTTTTCATCATCATATGTAATTGTTCTTGAATTTTATTTTGATATAAAGTAACCACCGTAATCCCGCTTTCTTCCGTACTAAACTTTTTCCAAACGAAAAATAACCCATCTTAAGATACAATGCTGGAAAAACAGTGTCAACATGGCCAGCATAATGAGGAAATATCTCTATTTTCATTATAATATTCCTTTATATAGATAGGAAATAATTTATACACTATTTAAAACGGAAAAAGATTGACACCTTTTTTCCCTTTACCTACACTTATTTTGAGCGTTTTTTTCAAGCTCACTTTTACTTTATCCTAATGTGAGGGGTATGATTATGATATCACCATTGCGGTCTCAATCCGAGCCTTCGACAGTAAAATATAAAAGAGATTGGCGCGTTTGGTGGAGGCTTCTTCGTCCACATACATTAACAGCTGCTTTTGTCCCTGTTTCTATCGGTACAGCACTAGCCATTCATGTAACAAATATCAATATTCTACTATTTGCTGCTATGCTTATTGCTTCTTTATTAATCCAAGCTGCGACGAACATGTTTAACGAATATTATGACTATAAACGTGGATTAGATAATGCTGAATCTGTCGGAATTGGCGGTGCCATTGTCCGTGACGGCATTCGACCAAAAACCGTTCTTTTGCTTGCACTTTCCTTTTTTGGCATAGCAATGCTGCTCGGCATTTATATTTGCATCAATAGCAGCTGGTGGCTGGCTTTAATTGGTACAATTTGCATGGCTGCTGGATATTTTTATACAGGCGGCCCTGTTCCGATCGCCTATACACCGTTTGGTGAACTGGCAGCCGGCTTTTTCATGGGGGTCATTATCATTTTAATTTCATTCTTTATTCAAACAGGAGAAATAACATCGCTTCCTGTACTTGTCTCCATTCCCATTGCGATTTTAGTCGGAGCAATTTTGTTGGCCAATAATATTCGCGACCTTGACGGCGACAAAAAAAATGGCCGAAAAACTCTGGCTATTTTGGTTGGACGTACAAACGCCATTCGCATTCTTGCAGGTATGTTTGTCGTTTCATTTATATGGATGATTGGTTTAGTCATGATGAAGATGGTTTCTCCATGGACATTGATTGTATTTTTAAGCGTACCTAAAGCGATTGCCGCTGCAAAAGGATTTATCGGTAAAACAAAACCAATTGAAATGATGCCAGCAATGAAAGCAACAGCACAAACGAATACACAATTCGGCTTTTTATTAGCAATCGGTTTGTTAATTAGCTATTGGTTTTAAAGAGGCTGACCCGATAAGTGTCTAACCTCACGCATAACTCACAATATATAGCATTTTTATCCATTGTTATGTTCTATATATGATGGTTATGGGGGCTGACACTTACATTTGGTCAACCTCTTTTCTTTTTGCTTATGTTTTCTTTTTTTCGGCGAATAATACATCATATAGATTCTTACTTTAAGGAAGGAGAAGACACTCATGTTAACAAAACAACAATTATCGACCTTCCGTAGCAGACTGCTAGAGGAAAAAAAGGAAATAGAAGAACGTTTAATGGCCAATGATCACTTTGGTAAAGAGAGAAGTCACGCTCACGACGCAGTCGGTGAATTATCGAGTATAGATAATCATCCAGGCGATGAAGGCACGGAATTATATGAGCGGGAAAAAGATATAGCTTTAAATGAGCATGCAGAAAAGGAACTAAAAGATATTGAACACGCCCTTCAAGCGATGGAAAACGGAACATATGGAATATGTGAAGTATGCGGACAAGACATCCCATCCGAGCGATTGGAAGCATTACCGACAACAACATTTTGTAAAGAACATAGCCCCGACCAAATTGTCTCCCATCAACGTCCACTCGAAGAAGGAGTATTAATGCCTCCTTTCGGTAAATTTGATTTTGATGACCGAGATGCGGAAGTGTATGATGCTGAAGACACTTGGCAGGATGTCGCCCGCTTTGGCACATCGGAAACACCGTCTGACTTAGGAAACAATGTTGATCATTATAACGATGTTTATGTGGAATCAGAGGAAAATATTGGTTATGTGGAGGACTTAGAAAATTTCGCTGCCGTTGATATTTACGGAAAAGAGGTAACGATTTATCCAAATATGCAGCATGAACAGTTTGAAAAAGCCCTTGATGAAGAAGGAATCATGTCTAACATCGGCGATTTACCTGCATATGAAAAAGACCCTTATACAGAAGAAAAAGCCAAAAGAAGACATTAATTGATGTAAAGACCATCAAGCTGTTGAAAAACAGCAGCAATGGTCTTTCTTATTTTTGAAACCAGGAGGGATGATCCCCCGTATATAGAATATATAAATTACAGAAAGCTAAATAGAGGTGAAATGAATGAATGCACATGAAATTGATTATAAACTGTATGGCGATGATATGCAGTTTGTCGAAATTGAATTAGATCCGCAGGAAAGCGTTATTGCAGAAGCTGGCGGGATGATGATGATGGAAGACGGCATCGACATGGAAACAATTTTTGGTGATGGAACAAATTCCGGTAAAGGCTTTTTTGGCAAGCTCGTTGGTGCCGGCAAACGTCTTTTAACAGGCGAAAGCTTATTTATGACTGTTTTTACTAATAACGGGCCTGGAAAACGGCGCGTTTCCTTTGCTGCTCCTTATCCTGGAAAAATTATTCCGATGGATTTAAGCGAACTTGGCGGAAAAGTCATTTGTCAAAAAGACTCGTTCCTTTGCGCAGCAAAAGGAGTTTCTGTAGGAATTGATTTTCAACGAAAGCTTGGCACTGGTTTCTTTGGTGGAGAAGGCTTTATTATGCAAAAACTTGAAGGAGACGGACTCGCCTTTTTACATGCTGGTGGAACGATTTACAAACGGGAACTTCAGCCAGGTGAAAAACTGCGAATCGACACAGGCTGCTTAGTGGCGATGACAAAAGAAGTAAATTACGATATTGAATATGTTGGGAAAATTAAGACGGCCTTTTTCGGCGGGGAAGGCTTATTCTTTGCAACATTAACAGGGCCTGGGACTGTCTGGGTGCAGTCGCTCCCGTTTAGTCGCCTTGCTGATCGTATTATTGCAGCAGCACCAGCTACAGGAAACCGTTCAGTTGGCGAAGGAAGCATACTAGGAACAATCGGCGATTTGCTAAATGGAGATGATTAATAATAAAAAAGGCTGACCTAATGCGAAGTGTCAGACCCCACAACATGATTGTATAGGACATAGCATTAGATAAATGAACGATATATTGTAGATTACACGTGAGGTCAGACACTTAGGTCAGCCCCTTTATTTCCAAGAAATAGGTTGTATGTTCCATATATGGTTAGCATATTCTCGAATCGTTCGGTCGCTTGAGAAATGTCCAGAATGAGCTATATTAATCGCACTCATTTCTAACCATTTATCGCGTTGCTGATAAACTTTCTCCACTCTTTCTTGTGTTTCCACATAAGCTGCAAAGTCTCTTAATAAAAAATATTGATCATTTTGCATTAACAGTGAATCATAAATTGGTTCAAAATGATCGTGTGCATTTGGGAAAAAGCCGTTTACTAATTGATCGACTACTTGTTTAATCCGTTTATCGTGATGATAGTATTCATAGGCTCGATAGCCGCCATTTTTATAATAACTCATTACCTCATCAGCAGTTAGACCAAATGTAAATATATTTTCTTCTCCGACCAGTTCAAGAATTTCAATATTCGCTCCGTCAAGTGTTCCAAGCGTAATGGCTCCGTTCATCATAAACTTCATGTTTCCTGTGCCTGATGCTTCCTTGCTTGCTGTAGAAATTTGTTCACTTACATCAGCGGCTGGAAAAATTTGTTCTGCTAATGAAACGCGATAATTTTCTAGAAAGATCACTTTCAACTGCTCATTGGTCTTCTGATCATTATTTACTTTTTCTGCTAGTGAATTAATGAGTTTGATAATCCTCTTTGCATAATAATAGCCCGGCGATGCTTTTGCCCCAAAAATAAATGTTCGCGGATAAATCGAAAAGCTTGATTCCTCTTTTAATCGGTTATATAAGTACATAATATGCAAAACGTTCAGTAGTTGCCGCTTATAAGCATGAAGTCGTTTTACTTGTACATCAAAAATTGATGACTCATCAACAACAATTCCTGTCTGTTCATAAATGCGCTGTGCCAGCATTTTTTTTCTTGTTTGTTTAATCGTTTCTAGATTTTTCTTAAATGAAGCATCATATGCATATGGCTTTAAATCAATCAATTTTTCCGGTTGCTTAATCCATTCATCACCAATCGCATTTGTAATAAGCTGAGAAAGTTGTGGATTTGCCTTCAACAGCCAACGCCGATGGGTGATACCATTCGTTTTATTATTAAATTTTTCCGGAAAAAACTCATAAAATAATTTCATTTCTCGATGCTTTAGAATGTCGGTATGGATTTTTGCCACTCCATTCACACTGTAGCTACCTGCAATAGCTAAATGCGCCATTTTTACTAGTCCGTGAGCGATAATCGCCATCTCCTCAATTCTCTTCCAATCTCCAGGATATCGATCCCACAAATCCCGGCAAAAACGCTCATTAATTTCTTCCACAATCATGTAAATACGCGGCAATAACGGTTGGAAAATATAAATCGGCCACTTTTCAAGGGCCTCCGATAAAGTGGTGTGATTCGTGTATGAAATGGTGTTCGTAGTAATATACCAAGCGTCTTCCCAGCTCATTCCCTCTTCATCTAGCAAAATCCGCATCAATTCTGGGATTGCTAATACCGGATGTGTATCATTGATATGAATGGACACATGTTTATGAAAATCGTATAAATGGCCGTGCTTATTGCGATACGTTCGAACAATGCTGCCAATGCTAGCTGCGACAAGAAAGTATTGCTGCTTTAAGCGCAATATTTTCCCTTCATCATGCGTATCATCTGGATATAAAAACTCAGAGATCGCTTCAGTCTCTCGTTTGTACTGCATAATATTTTTATGAATCGGAAACATCTTTGCAGGCTCTGCACTCCAAAGCCTCAGTGTATTTACTGTCTTCGTATCATAGCCAATCACTGGCATATCATAAGGCACTGCCATCACTTTTTCCACGTCAATATGGCGGAAGGTAAGACGCCCCTTTTCCTGTGAAACTTCTACTTTCCCCCAAAAATTTACTTCAACCGCTAAATCTGCTTTTCTCACTTCCCATACGTTTCCATTGCGCAACCATTGCTCCGGTAGTTCCACTTGATACCCATCGACAATTTTTTGCTCAAACAATCCATGCTTGTAACGTATCCCGCATCCGTGTCCAGGTAAATTTAACGAGGCAAGCGAATCTAAAAAACAAGCGGCAAGACGGCCAAGACCGCCATTACCAAGTCCTGCGTCCGCCTCGCTTTCTTCAATTTCTCTTAAATCAATCCCTATATCTTTCAGACCTTCTTCGACAACATCACGAATACCAAGATTAATAAGGTTACTGCCAAGAAGTCGACCAAGCAAAAATTCAATCGACAAATAGTACACTTGCTTATTGTTTTCAGCACGATTTTTCTCATTGGTTTGAATCCAATTTTTACTTATATACTCTCGAATCATATTCCCTAACGTATTATATTGGTCGCGCACAGTTGATTCTTCAAACCGCTTTCCATACATCATTTCCAGTTTTTTTAAAAAAGCCGCCTTAAATTCCTCTTTGTTAGAGAACATGACTTCCACTCCCGGTTGTTAATTCAGCATAAAGCTGATTGTATTTAAAAGCGGACTGCGCCCAGCTGTAATCTCGGCTCATTGCCTCCTTGACAAGCTTCTCCCACACTTCTTTTTGATAGTAAAACTCAATCGCCCGCCGAATCGTATACAACATGTCATGGGCATTAAAATTCGTAAAGCTGAATCCGTTCCCTTCCCCGGTGAATTCATTAAATGCTTGAACGGTATCATTTAAACCACCTGTTTCCCGCACAATCGGAATGGCCCCATATCGTAATGCAATTAACTGTCCTAACCCGCACGGTTCAAATTGTGACGGCATTAAAAAAAGGTCAGCACCTGCATAAATTTGATGAGCTAATTCCTCGTTAAATCCGATATACACTTTTACCCTGTCTGGATATGTAGCTGCCATTTCATTAAAGAAACTTTCGAACTCCCAATCCCCGGTACCAAGTACAATAAACTGCACATTCTCTGCAAGAATTTCATGAAACACACACTTCACTAAGTCCAATCCTTTTTGCTTCGTTAATCGAGAAACCATTGCAATAATCGGCACATCATCATCACTCGAAAGGCCAAAATACTGTTGCAGTGCATTCTTGTTAATTCCTTTGCGCGCAATCGTATGCTTGTCATATGGCACAGCAATATAAGGGTCTTTTTTCGGATTATAAATTTCATCATCAATGCCATTTAAAATGCCGATTAAATGATTTTTTCTTGCTCTTAATAGCCCGTCAAGTCTTTCGCCATAATATTCGGTTTGAATTTCTTCCTTATATGTCGGACTAACGGTCGTAATCATATCTGCAGAAACGAGTGCCGCTTTCATAAAACTTACATTTCCATAAAATTCTAGATGATCAATGGTAAAATAACGATCGCTTAAGTTTAATAAGTCTCCTAAAATTTCTCTTGGGAAAATTCCTTGAAACTGGAGGTTATGGATCGTAAATACAGTCTTCATATGTTCATAGAAAGAGTTTTGCTTATATTCCTCTCTTAATAAAAACGGAATCATCCCCGTATGCCAATCATGGCAATGAATAAGATCCGGTTTAAACGAAATGGCAGGAAGAGAATCTAATACCGCTCGACAAAAATACGCAAAACGCTCTCCGTCATCATAATGTCCATATAATGAATCTCTCTTAAAATAATATTCATTGTCGACAAAATAATAGGTAACTCCTTCATGCTCGAATGTCTCGATTCCGCAATACTGCCGCCTCCAACCAACTCTAACAATAAGCTGAGCAACCTTTTTCATTTGTTTTCGATAGTTTTCGGGAATAAAGCCATACTTCGGCAACATAACACGAATATCCGTGCCCAGCCGCTTTAACTCTTTCGGCAATGCCCCGGCAACATCGGCTAATCCGCCCGACTTGACAAATGGAACACATTCTGACACAACAAATAACACTTTCACTGATTCATCAACGCTCCTTGTACTGTTCCTTTTCGAATGACAAACGGTTGCTGCACTGTACCGTACAATGCCACATCGCTTTCAACTTTTACATCTTTATCAATAATCACACAATCTAACTCGCAGTTTTCACCAATTTGACTTTTTTGCATAATAATACTGTTTTTAATGACTGTTCCTTTGCCTACTTTTACGGCTCGGAAAATAATGCTGTTTTCAACATGACCTTCGATAATGCATCCATTAGCAACGATTGAATTTTTCACAACTGCTTCACTCGTATACTTTGTCGGTGGTTCATCTTTTACTTTTGTATAAATAGGGCGTGACTTGACAAATAACTGTTTCCAAATCATTGGATGCAACAATTCCATACTATGGGCAAAATAGTTCTCAATGGAATCAATAACTGCAACGTATCCACTATATTCATAATCACAAATTTTTAATTGATGACGATGGTCACGAACAACGTCAATAATGCTCCTATATCCTGTTTGGTTGCGATTTATAATTAAATCAAGAAGAAGAGAAGTTTCTAAAATAAACATTTCAAGTGATTTGCCTTGATGACGCACTTCTGTAATATCGCACTCGCTTTCAATATGGCGCTTGAGCACCATTTGATAGTCGATATTACAAACGGTATAACTGTTACAAATTAAGGCATATTTTTGCTTGCTTCGTAGAAAATAATCAATATGTTGTTCAAAATGCTCAAACGCTCCGACATGTTCATAAGGCATATTTAAATCTGGAGACGGAAAGAAAAATAATCCATCTCTCTTACGATTTAAATCCCAGTTCTTTCCCGATCCTAAATGGTCCATTAACGAACGGTATTGATATTTAGGAAAAATTGCAACACTTTCGATTCCAGAGTTAACCATATTCGATAATACGAAATCAATTAACCGATAACGTCCTGCAAATGGAATCGCTGCAACACAACGATTGAGCGTTAATGATTCAAGCGTATCAATATATTTGGTCGCATCAATGACACCAAGCATTGTTTTATTCACCGCTGCCCATCCTTTCCGGTTCCTGCTTTTCTAGTAACTCTTCTGTAACGAGAATAATTTCATCAAATGACTGCTCTGGTCGAATAATCGTACCATTAGGAATCTCAATATTTGATGGAACAATTGCTTTTTCGATATAAACATTTTCACCAATGACAGCGTCTGGCATAATCACAGAATCTTTGACGATAGAACCTTTACCGATATGAGCACCTTGGAATAGTACAGAATGTTCAACTGTCCCTTCAACAACGCAGCCCTCGTTAATCAGCGATTCCGTGACAATTGCATCATGTGCAATATATTGTGGCGGCTGATTGGGATTGACGGAATAAATACGCCATGAATAATCAAATAAATTAAGTTTACAATTTTCCTTTAATAAGTCCATATTCGCTTCCCATAAGCTTTTGACCGTGCCAACATCTTTCCAATACCCTCTGAAAGGATAAGCAACTAACTTTTTTTTCTCTTCCAATAAAAGTGGGATAACATCTTTGCCAAAATCATGACTTGATTCTGGATTGCGGCTGTCCATTTCCAAATATTCTTTTAAAATCGACCATTTAAAAATATAAATTCCCATTGAAGCAAGGTTGTTTTTTGGATTTGCCGGTTTTTCTTCAAATTGCAAAATTTCCATATTTTCATTTGTATTCATAATGCCAAATCGACTTGCCTCAGACCACGGCACTTCAATGACGGAAATCGTGACATCCGCATTTTTTTCAATATGATAATCAAGCATTTGCGAATAATCCATCTTATAAATATGGTCACCCGAAAGAATGAGCACATATTCAGGGTCGTATTGCTTAATATAATTGAGATTTTGATAAATAGCGCTTGCTGTCCCTGTATACCATTTTACTTCCGAAGACTCGGCATACGGCGGCAAGACAGTAACCCCGCCATTTTTTCTATCTAAATCCCATGCGCTACCAATTCCAATATAAGAGTTTAAAACAAGTGGCTGATACTGCGTTAACACGCCAACCGTATCAATTCCTGAGTTTGTGCAGTTGCTTAATGTAAAGTCAATAATTCGATATTTTCCCCCAAATGGTACTGCTGGTTTAGCAAGATTTTTTGTTAATGAACTTAACCGGCTACCTTTTCCCCCTGCGAGCAGCATAGCGACGCACTTCTTTTTCAGCATGATTGCTTCTCTCCCCTCGTTTTTTCATTGGGCGTAAAATCGTTATGCCAAATGGTGGAATAGTGAGGCTGATGTGATATGGCTTTCCATGGAACGGCTCTGCAACAGCGGCAATCTCCTTTTTATTCACTTGACCGGAACCGCCAAAACGTTCATCGTCACTATTTAATGCTTCTTTATACGTCGTAAGTAACGGAACACCAACTTTATAGTTGTGATAGACTGTATCTGTAAAATTACAAATGACCACAAGTAAATCATTAGCTGTTTTTCCTTTACGAACAAATGAGAAAATGCTTTGTTCCGCATTATTGACGTCAATCCATTCAAATCCCTCTGGAGAATGATCAAGTTCGTATAGAGATTTTTGACGCTTATAAAATTTCAATACCGCTTTAACATATGCATTCATTTTTTGATGCATGTCAAAATTAAATAACATCCAGTCTAATTGCTCTAAATCTTTCCATTCATCAAACTGCCCAAACTCTCCGCCCATAAACAATAATTTTTTCCCGGGATGCGTTGCTAAATAACCGTATAACAAACGCAGTTGGGCAAACTTTTGCCAATAATCCCCTGGCATTTTATTCAGAAGCGATTTTTTTCCATGAACAACTTCATCGTGAGAGAATGGTAAAATAAAGTTCTCAGAGTAAGCATATAGAAGGGAAAATGTCACTTTATGATGAAGAGACTTACGCTCGCTCGGATTGGCCTCCATATACGTAAGAATATCGTTCATCCATCCCATGTTCCATTTATAATTAAATCCTATTCCGCCTTCATACGTTGGAGATGTTACTTTTGGCCAATCAGTTGAGTCTTCTGCAATCATTAAAATCGTAGGATCATGAGCAAATACTGTTTCATTCAGCTTTTGCAAAAATGAGATAGCATACGGATTTTTATGTAATGCATCGCTGTTAGGCCAATATAACATATTTGCTACTGCATCGACACGAAAACCATCAATATGAAAATACTCCATCCAAAATAACGCGTTTGAAATAAGAAAACTGCGCACTTCAGGCTTCCCTAAATCAAAATTAGCCGTTCCCCATACAGGATTTTCTCTATCTTGCATATTGGCATATTCATATGTCGGTTCACCGTCAAACATATATAAACCGTGTGCATCTTTACAAAAATGTCCAGGAACCCAATCTAAAATCACACCAATTCCCGCCTGATGGCAGCGGTCGATAAATGCCATGAAGTCACGTGGTGTGCCATAACGGCTTGTTGCTGAATAATATCCAGTTCCTTGATACCCCCAGGAACGATCATACGGGTGTTCAACCACTGGCAGCAACTCAATATGCGTAAAGCCATGCTCTAATACATATGGAATCAGTTCATCCGCTAATTCTTCATACGTATAAAAACTTCCATCTTCTTTCTTTTTCCATGAACCTAAATGGACTTCATAAATAAACAAAGGCTGATGATATACGCTTTTTCGTTGTTTTTTCCGCTGCCATGCACGATCATTCCATTCATATCCGTCAAGATTGTATACAATTGATGCTGTATTAGGCCGAACTTCTGAATAAAAAGCATACGGATCAGCTTTTAATAATACTTGTCCATTTCTGGTAACGATTTCATATTTATATAGATGCCCTTCAAGATTTTCAGGAACAAAAATCATCCAAACACCTTGATCACTTATTTTTGTAAGCTTATGATTGGCACCATTCCAATCATTAAAACTTCCAACTAAGCGAACTTCTCTGGCGTGAGGAGCCCACACACAAAATCGTGTCCCCATCACTCCATTCTCACGAATAATATGCGCACCAAACAACTGATAACTTTTATAAAGAGTCCCTTCATGAAACAAATGAATTTCGAAATCAGTAGGATTGGCTGCTATCAAAAAGCATCGCATCCTTTCCTAAAATTTTTCACGACTGATACATATATTCAACAAATAAAGTTAAATTCCTTGATAAAAATTTTTATATTTTTTGACACCTTTCAACACAACTTCAATAACTATATATGGGAAAGAAAATCATTTTTAATATCCATAAAATTGTCATTTGCATTTTAGACAAAATCAACATATATTTATAATAAATATTTAATTATAATAATTATAAATAAAAGAGGTGCACTATGGTTCATTACGATTACGATTACCATCATCTTCCCCATGTGAAAGTACAAAGTAAATCAAAGAAAACACTTTGGATTACACTCCTATTAACTTTATTTTTTACCCTTATTGAGATTATAGGAGGCTTTATTTCCAACTCTCTAGCATTGCTTTCTGATTCAGCTCATATGGCATCAGATGTTTTGGCACTTAGCCTCAGTATGATTGCACTCTATCTAGCTGCACGACCACCAAATCAAAAATTTACTTTTGGATATTTGCGTTTTGAAATCATTTCCTCTTTTTTAAATGGACTGTCCCTAGCCGTTATTGCAATCGGAATTTTTATAGAAGGAATTCGACGCTTCATTCATCCTGAAAACATTGATTTTCAACTGATGATCATCATTGCTTCGATCGGATTAGTAGTCAACCTCGTATTAACGATCGTCCTTAGTCGAAGTACAAAAGAAGAAGAAAATTTGAACGTGAAAAGTGCATTATGGCATTTCATTGGAGATCTTCTCAGCTCGATTGGAGTCATTATTTCTGCTGTTATCATCTATTTCACCGATTTCTATTTCTTCGACCCATTAATCAGCATGGTCATCGGTGGAATCATCTTTACAGGTGGAGCCAAAATTATTCGTGAATCGTACCTCATTTTAATGGATTCTGTTCCAGAAAAGTTCAATCTTGATGAAATCCGCGCTGCCATCAATAAAGTAGAAGGGGTAGAGGATGTACACGACATGCACTTATGGGCCATTTCATCGGATCATTATTCGTTGACTGCCCATGTCTTCATTAACGAAAACATTCAACCTCTCTGCATCATCTTAGCCATCAACGAGATGTTGGAAAAAAAGTATGACATTAAACATGCGACGATTCAAATAGAACATGCCTCTCTTCACAACCATGGCGAATATGGAAAACAATTTCTTCGGTACAAAAGCAAAACATATGAAGGAGAGGCAATAAAAACGAGAAACAAGGCTACAGTGAACAGTAATTAAAAAATAAGGGAAATGGTGTAACCGACAAGTAAAATGGGTTCTTACGCTCTTTTGGTGAAAAGCAACATCATTGAGGATGAAAAAACATGAGGAGCCGATGAATCGAAAATGTTATAGACTGATTTTCTCAATGAGTAACCACATATCACCAAAATGGCGTAAGAACCTAAATTTGAACACTTTTTTCTAAGTAAACATATTCCCTTCGAAGTTTGGATTTACATTTACACGACTTAAATTCCTAATCCTTGATTGTAATAATGATTCCTCATCCTCTAGAGAAATGGCGTTTAAAGGTGTGCAGAGTTTAAGAGTGTTTATCTTTATATAAATTACCTACATCAATGAGGAATAGAAGGAAAAAGAGGACAAGTGAAGTCTAAAAAGATTCAAGGAACACAAGGAGATATTGAAAGTGATGGAGGAAATCGTAGAAAATGAGAAACTAGCTATAGGAAAATCAGAGAAAACGAATAAGGAAGCGATACATTCGCCTCCACGGTGTTGTCTTAAAGAAACATTCGTGAGCAACTTTTACTTTCAACCTAGGTATGAAAACGTCCTTAGTTGGAGCTTATTTTCACCAAAAACTAGGGACTACGCCAAGGATGAACACATCAAAAAAAGCGCCATGATTCAATCATGGCGCTTTGAGTGACCCGTACGGGATTCGAACCCGTGTTACCGCCGTGAAAGGGCGGTGTCTTAACCACTTGACCAACGGGCCATATATTAATTTTCTAACGCACTGGCGGAGAAGGCGGGATTTGAACCCGCGCGCCGTAAAGCCACGACCTAACGGTTTAGCAAACCGTCCCCTTCAGCCACTTGGGTACTTCTCCAATGGCTCCGCAAGTAGGATTCGAACCTACGACCTACCGGTTAACAGCCGGTTGCTCTACCGCTGAGCTATTGCGGAATATTTGTATGATGGGCCTAAGTGGACTTGAACCACCGACCTCACGCTTATCAGGCGTGCGCTCTAACCAGCTGAGCTATAGGCCCAAAACCTCATATGGAGCGGGTGATGGGAATCGAACCCACGACATCAGCTTGGAAGGCTGAGGTTTTACCACTAAACTACACCCGCACGCTTTTTATGGGGCGACTAGTGGGAATCGAACCCACGCATGCCAGAGCCACAATCTGGTGCGTTAACCACTTCGCCATAGCCGCCATCAATGGTGCCGGCTGCAGGACTTGAACCCGCAACCTACTGATTACAAGTCAGTTGCTCTACCAATTGAGCTAAGCCGGCATAAATGGTGGCTCGGGACGGAATCGAACCGCCGACACAAGGATTTTCAGTCCTTTGCTCTACCGACTGAGCTACCGAGCCGTCTATGACAAATGGCGGTCCCGACGGGACTCGAACCCGCGATCTCCTGCGTGACAGGCAGGCATGTTAACCACTACACTACGGGACCAATATATTATGTATTTGGTTGCGGGGGCAGGATTTGAACCTGCGACCTTCGGGTTATGAGCCCGACGAGCTACCAGGCTGCTCCACCCCGCGATGATATGATATTAATATGGCGGAGGAGGAGGGATTCGAACCCCCGCGCGCCTTTCGACGCCTCTCGGTTTTCAAGACCGACCCCTTCAGCCAGACTTGGGTACTCCTCCATATAATATAACTTAACATGGTGGACCTTGTAGGACTCGAACCTACGACCGGACGGTTATGAGCCGTCTGCTCTAACCAGCTGAGCTAAAGGTCCGAATCTAGTAGCGGCGGAGGGAATCGAACCCCCGACCTCACGGGTATGAACCGTACGCTCTAGCCAGCTGAGCTACGCCGCCACAAAACTATAATCTTGGTGGAGCCTAGCGGGATCGAACCGCTGACCTCCTGCGTGCAAAGCAGGCGCTCTCCCAGCTGAGCTAAGGCCCCATATTTCCTTATGATGG
>NZ_JACDUU010000005.1 GCF_013760845.1 [Anoxybacillus] calidus
AGATCCCTTGAAGATGACAAGGTAGATAGGTCCGAGGTGGAAGCGTGGTGACACGTGGAGCTGACGGATACTAATCGATCGAGGACTTAACCAAGTAGAAAAGCGAAGTGAGTGGAGCTTCTCCATGAATACGAGAAATACCGGTTATCTAGTTTTGAGGGAATAAAAAATTCCTTGACACTCTTCGACAATCGATTATAATAAAGGTTGTCTGTAAAAAATAATAATATATAGTCTGGTGACGATGGCGGAGAGGTCACACCCGTTCCCATCCCGAACACGGAAGTTAAGCTCTCCAGCGCCGATGGTAGTTGGGGCCAGCGCCCCTGCGAGAGTAGGACGTTGCCAGGCCTTAAGATAACTATTCCGCAGTAGCTCAGTGGTAGAGCAATCGGCTGTTAACCGATTGGTCGCAGGTTCGAGTCCTGCCTGCGGAGCCATTTTTGGAGAGCTGTCCGAGTGGTCGAAGGAGCACGATTGGAAATCGTGTAGGCGTTAACAGCGCCTCAAGGGTTCGAATCCCTTGCTCTCCGCCACTAGATTATATGACGGCCCGTTGGTCAAGTGGTTAAGACACCGCCCTTTCACGGCGGTAACACGGGTTCGAATCCCGTACGGGTCATCTTTTTTGGAGGATTAGCTCAGCTGGGAGAGCACTTGCCTTACAAGCAAGGGGTCGGCGGTTCGATCCCGTCATCCTCCACCATGAAAAGGTATAGTTATGATCGTCGCGGGGTGGAGCAGCCTGGTAGCTCGTCGGGCTCATAACCCGAAGGTCGCAGGTTCAAATCCTGCCCCCGCAACCAAATACATAATATATTGGTCCCGTAGTGTAGTGGTTAACATGCCTGCCTGTCACGCAGGAGATCGCGGGTTCGAGTCCCGTCGGGACCGCCATTTGTTATAGATGGCTCGGTAGCTCAGTCGGTAGAGCAAAGGACTGAAAATCCTTGTGTCGGCGGTTCGATTCCGTCCCGAGCCACCATTTTGTGTCAGCTTAGCTCAATTGATAAAGCATGGTCGGATAACTGAGAAATTATTTTTTATTAGCCGGCTTAGCTCAATTGGTAGAGCAACTGACTTGTAATCAGTAGGTTGCGGGTTCAAGTCCTGCAGCCGGCACCAGTAAAGACTTTATACGGAGGGGTAGCGAAGTGGCCAAACGCGGCGGACTGTAAATCCGCTCCCTGTGGGTTCGGCGGTTCGAATCCGTCCCCCTCCACCATTTTTTAATGAGCATAAAAAGAACAATAGGGGCATAGTTTAATGGTAGAACAGAGGTCTCCAAAACCTCCGGTGTGGGTTCGATTCCTACTGCCCCTGCCAAAGAGATGGCGGCTATGGCGAAGTGGTTAACGCACCAGATTGTGGCTCTGGCATTCGTGGGTTCGATTCCCACTAGTCGCCCCATATTCAGGATAAAATTTCTTATGCGTTGGGGTATAGCCAAGCGGTAAGGCAACGGACTTTGACTCCGTGATGCGTTGGTTCGAATCCAGCTACCCCAGCCACAATCATGCGGAAGTAGTTCAGTGGTAGAACACCACCTTGCCAAGGTGGGGGTCGCGGGTTCGAGTCCCGTCTTCCGCTTATAAATTAAGGCGGCATAGCCAAGTGGTAAGGCAGAGGTCTGCAAAACCTTCACCCCCGGTTCGAATCCGGGTGCCGCCTCCATTTATTTTTGTGGCTTTTGCCGGGGTGGCGGAATTGGCAGACGCACAGGACTTAAAATCCTGCGGTAGGTGACTACCGTGCCGGTTCGAGTCCGGCCCTCGGCACTTTAGGGTGAAAGTGCTTGACATCCTAAGGTCGATTATTTATAATTTTCCATGTATTTCATATTTTTGAAATATGCCGATGTGGCGGAACTGGCAGACGCGCACGACTCAAAATCGTGTTCCCTCTGGGAGTGTGGGTTCGACTCCCACCATCGGCACTGAAAATAGGGAAAAGGCTTTAGGATCAAGGGTTCTCACGATTGTGGGAACCCTTGATTTATTTTTACCGAATACGATTCGAGCAAGAAAAATCGTGTGCGGCTAATCGTGTTCGGTGAGGTGAAATGGAAAGTGGGAAGAATAGAAAATGAGAGAGAATTGCAGAGAAAGAGCAAGAGAGGAAGAAGAGGAGAGTTGAGTCGTGAGGAGTTGTTGTTAATATCTGATGACATCGGAGAGATTGAATACACATTTGATGAATTGTTAGAGATATTTATTGAGGATTGCGAATTGAGGAATTTAAGGGAACATACGATTAAATATTATCGCAGTGTGTAAATGTCAAGATGAATATGTACATTTTTGACTGTTTAAGAATGTACAAATTTACTCGTTTTCGCTTTCCTTTTCCAAGTGATTTTTTAAACGATACGAGTTCCCTACAATGTTAATAACGGTCGCATGGTGTAAAATCCGATCTAAGATGGCGTTGGCTAACTTTGGATCTTGGAAAATCTCCCCCAGTCTTTAAAATTGGCATTGGTCGTAAAAATCGTGCTTTTCTTTTCATATCGCAAATCAATCAACTGAAAAAACAGTTTGGCGTCTTCCTTATCAATCGGCAAATAACCAATTTCATCGATAATCAATAGCTTATATTTCGCGTAATGCTTTAATCGGTCATCTAATCGATTTTCCATCCTCGCTTTCTTTAGTTGTAAAATTAACTCATGGCATTTGATAAAATACGTACTCGTTCTTTTTTTTGGCTGCCGCAATACCGATGGCGGTGGCCAAGTGGGTTTTCCCCACTCCACTTGGCCCTAAAAAGACGATATTTTCTTTCTCTTCGATAAAACGTAAGGTGGTAAAATCGAATATTTGCTGTTTATTGATGGATGGCTGAAAGTCGAAATCAAAGTCTTTTAGTTCCTTCAAGTGAGGAAAGGCCCCCACTTTTACCATCGAATGAATCATATTTCTTTCCCGTGTATCAATTTCATAATTCGTCAATTTGACGAGCGTTTCCACAAAGGGTAATTCGTTCTTCGTGCTAAAATCAATCGTTTCGTTCAAATGAATGATCATCTGCTTGAGTTTGAGATATTCTAAATTTCGAATTAATTGTTGGTAGCTGCTATTCATTTTTATACACCTCATGAATGGCGAGTAAGTTTTTCTTCGCTAACTCTCCGACATCTGGGTAATGAGGCAAATCTTGCGATAATGCCTGAATATAGTGTTCCTCCTTGTAATTCATTTTCAACGAACTCACTGGGTGTTCGGCAATGAGTTTTGTGTTATAATAGACATACATCCGTTCATCATATACCTGTACATTTACCGTTTTTCCTTGATAGTCCATCGGTACGGAATATTGATTTCCCTTGTAGCTAATCATGCCGGCCGAGTTGACTTTGACAGGTATATGCTTGATCTTGTATGAATCTCTTATTTCCTTCCTTGGCAAGGGGAGTAAGAGATTTTTTTCTTGTTGAAAGGCAAGAATCGGAATCTTTCCTGTGCCCTGATGGTAGCTATGATTGATCCGTTCGCAGAGGGACTGAATAAAGTCCTGAAGTTCTTCATATGACAACTTTCCTTGGTACGCATGAATCTCATCAATGAGTTTCATCGTCGTTTCCACTTTTCCTTTCGTCCTCGGTCTACCGGCTATACACGGATGAATGTCAAATCCATAGTCTTTGGCAAATTGATCAAATCGCTCATTGACCACCCCTTTCGAATACGTAGTTCGCGCTTCATCCATCACCGTTTTCATATTATCGAAGAGGATTGTCTTTGGAACACCCCCAATGATTTCAAAGGTTTGAGCTAAAAAATCCATCAACATCCCTTGTGTTCTGGAAAGCGTAAGTAAAAACGTCCGAAAACGAGAGTAGGACAGAAGGAACACTCCAACCTGTACCGACAACACTTCCCCTTCTTTCGTTACGTATCGAATGTTCTCCTTCCAATCAAACTGCGCTTGTTTTCCTGGTGCTGTTTCGTATCGAACGACTGGTTTGTTTGTTTTTGTTCGTTTTCCCTCTGTAAAATAAGCTTGAAACTCCGGCTTACGTGCAATATAAGCCCGAAAGGCAGACGATGAGCACTGCAGCCCGTGATGGTCCTTCAAGTACTGCCACAACACACGCTTGTAATAAAACACTTGCTTGGATTCTTCAGAAAGTAGCTCAGCGATCACCTCATAATACGGATCAATTTTTGAAGACCTGTTTCTCTTCTTTTTCGGAACATAACCCTTTAAGTACTTATCCACTGTCCTCCTGTCTACATTCAGCTCTCTCGCTAATTGACTCTTATTAATTTTCATTCCTGAACTCTCCATGAGTATCTTTAATTTTGGTAAATCTGATAAACAACGAATTTCTATCTCTGTTGCGATTGTTAATTTCGCATGCATACCTTTTCACCTCAAGTTCAGTATGCATGCGAGAATCAAAATTGTACATTCTTACACAAGCAGCTTTGTACATTATTAAATTAGCATTTATACAAATCTTCAATCGTTAATGGAAAACGGAAAGATCAAAGTGTTTAAAACAGATAACGAAGGACGGGTTATTTTAGATAGAAATAATCCAGATGACTTAGAATGGCTTGAGGATTAAAGAGGAATTGTAATGGAAAAAAGTAAGTGATAATTTAGTTTCACTTACTCTTTCTTTTTTTGATGATATTACTTAATTCCCATCCCAATTTTACTTAGTACTTTTCTACTTATGTTTTTCATAATTGTTGAAATATCCTATACACTCATTATCTTCCTATGCTTCAACAAAAGGGGATTTGTATTCTGGTTAAATATACAATGGTGTTTATATCGAACAGAATAAACAAAAATCTGTGTGTCGAAAGAAGAAAAAATAGTAGAAAAAATGTAAATTTTTCTTCTATATATCCTTGACGCAAATTCCAATATTTGTATAAAATGGAACTGGAAATTTGATGGGAAATTGGAAATAGGTTTTATTACGGGGATTGATTAGGATGAAAGTAGTTAATAGTACATTATCTTTAGGTGAAGCTAATAAAATATTCAAAAAAATATCGAGAACATATTTTGAAATGGGAGATCCTACGTATTTACATTATATGTGCAACCCTTTAAAAAAGATTGTTTTTCAAAACATAGTGGGTACACTTTTTTACCGATATTCTCTAAGCACTGTAAAAATTGTCGATAACGACCAAGTGATTGCCTATTGTTTCCATAGGAAGATAGGTGAGAAGATAGTTATTTGTATGGATATATATTTGACCCCTAAATCAAGGGGAAAAGGATTAAGTAAAACAGTTATCGAGCTCTATAGAAAAGAGTTGTATAAGCAAGGGTTCGATTTTATTCTAGGCGCAGCGTTTAACAAAAATATTCCTTCCCAAAAAATGCTTCAAAAGTATGCAAATGCAAATTTCTTTTACGTAAATGCGTTCAAATTTAATAGAAACAATCTCTCTTCTTCTATCTCTTTAAAATTCAAAAAAATCAATATGAACCAAAAAGAATTATATTTCAGTATTATCAGTCAAAACTTACAAAAAGACTTTGAAAACATTTCTATCGAAAGATCAACTATTCATGATGTTATTAGGTTTATTTGGGGACCATTTGTTTTTGGTATTTTTCTCTTTGATCAGTTAATAGGAAATATTACGTATGAAATTCTTGTTGACACAATTTACATAAAGCTTGCTTTAGAGGATAAATATTGGAATATAGCTCCTGAAATAGTGGAGGAATTCTGCAATTATTGTTCTTTGAAGCAAGAGGTTGTTGTAGTTCAGTATCCAAACAATGTAATAATAGATAGAAATGATATTGAAGAAACTTTACCTGTTTTGCTTTTTAATATTTTTACTACATTGGGTGAATGTCAATGAATAAATTTAATTCAAGTTTAAAGCCTAGATTTAAAGGGACTATTGAATTATTGTATCTAAAAAACAATCAATTGGTATTCAATAATGTCATAACTAGAAATTATATAATTCTTGAAATTGATGAAATTTCAGATTTTTTCTTAAGACAAATTAACGGTGAAAATACTATAAAAGACATTAAAGATTTAGTCAGAAGAAAGTTTGCAAGAGACTTTTCAGAAGATGTCGATAACTATCTAAATTACTTATATCAAAAGAATATCATAGAATTTACAGACATAGCAATACCGTCTGATTTAAAAAGATATTCGAATCAGATTCATTTCTTTAGAAATTTTCTTCAGTTTAATAACGCTCACGAAATACAAAGTTTATTAAGTAGTAAAAAGGTATGTATTTTAGGGTTAGGTGGAACGGGAAGTCATATAGCATATAGTCTATGTGCAATGGGAGTAGGGACATTGATTTTAAATGATCCCGACCATGTTGAAGAGAAAAATTTAACAAGACAAGCCTTATATTGTGAAAACGATGTAGGAAAGTTGAAGTCGAGTGTTGCCAAAGAAAAATTAAGCAGTATAAATTCTTCTGTATCTATAATCACTTTTGACAGAAGGATATCTCAGGCATCGGACTTGGAAGATATTATAAAAGGGGCAGATCTTGTTGTTAACTGTATGGATGATCCAAATATGGAATATACAAGCATGATTGTAGATGATATTTGTCAAAAAATGAATATTCCCTTTATTACAGGGGGAGGATACAGTGCGCATCAAACAAGTCTCGGTTATCTAATTATTCCTAAAAAAACGATGTGTTTTCCTTGTATTAGGAAAGCAATTCACAATCATGATGGAGATTTAAGACCATTCTTATCTGAAAAAAGAGACATAGATTATGGTTCAGTAGTGGGAATTGCGAGTATTGTAGCCAATTTGCAAGTGCTAGAGGCTATAAAATTTCTTACCAATTTTTCTTCTCCTGTTATTATAAATCAACATATAGAGCTGGATTTTATTCATTTATCTTTTCACAAGAAAAACCTCTTGGAATATATTCATGAACCTTGTAATAGATGTGCTCACTTGAAAGGAGGTGAAAAAATGAAAGTTAGAGTTGTTAAAGAAGAAAAAAACGGTGGATTAATTTGCTTGGGAACAAGACTATTTAAACTTGTTTGCTAGTGAAAAAGCACTGTTATATTTGTTATGAAACAGGAGAGGGGGATCCCCTCTCTCCTTTTGCTGATTAAGATTAAATGAAATACAAACAAATTGCGGGTGAACCAATATGTATGATGTAAACGTTCGAGGCGTTTGTAAAAAGTTTGGAAACATGTATGCTGTTAAACATATTGATTTTTTTATAAAAAAGGGGGAAATTTTAGGTTTTCTCGGTCAAAATGGAGCAGGAAAAACGACAACAATTAAGATGCTGACAGGACAACTTTTGCCAACTGAAGGGCATATAGAAATATTTGGTATGAATGTGATTGATCATCATAAGGATATTATGAGCAAAATTGGGTATATTCCTGATACTCCTGTTCTTTACGAAGGATTAACTCCGAAAGAAATGTTAGGTTTTGTAGGAAGATTGTATAATATGAAAACAAGTGTTTTATCCAAAAGGATTGATGAACTTTTGTCTATTATGAATTTGAAAGATTTTGAAGATGAGCTGATTAAAAATTTCTCTTTAGGAATGAAGAAAAAAGTTTCCATTGCATGTGGTCTTATTCATTCCCCTAAGCTTCTTATTTTAGACGAGGTTACAAACGGTTTGGATCCTAGATCTGCTAGAGAAATAAAAGATCTTATCAAAATGTTAAATGAGCAACAAGGAGTCTCATGTTTACTCACGACGCATATTTTAGATGTAGTTGAAGAGTTAGCTCATCGAATTATTATTATCGAAAAGGGGGAAATTGTTGAACAAGGGGAACTTGTAGAATTAAAAGAGAAATATAAGGCAAAAAATTTAGAAGGTGTATTTTTGAAAGCTATATCTTGAATGGAGGGTTACAAACTGAATGGAGACTCCAGCAACTATTATCATTAAAACGCATTCTAAAGAACAACTAAATTTATGGATACGTGGGAATAAATGGTTATTAATTTTGAAAGTAATAGTAACAATGATTGGAGCTTTTCTTCTAGGATTAATCGTAAATCCATCTCAATTTTTCACACCAACAGAAATAGTATTGTTTATTGTATTGCAAGCTATTGTTATTAGTTGGTTGCAAACGCTATTGAATATTTATCAAAAGTTGTTTTCTTTAAATGATCTTACGTTTCCATTTTTGACTGGCATCCATAAATCATCGATTATTTTAGCAATATCTTTTATTAATACTGTCAAAAACGCAATCATAGGTTTGGGTATTTCTTTGTATTTTTCAGCTGCCCATGTAGCATTAGCCCCGTTCTATTTCGTTGCTTTCTTGATCTGTTCCTTTCTGTCATTTCTGTTAGCTATTTTATTTGCTTTATTTTCTACTAGGTTTATTAAATCGGTGAAATGGTTAATTGTTTTTGTATTTGTTATACAAATAATTCTACTACTCTTTATCTTTGGCGTAGCACTTACAAAAATTGATGTTGTGACTGTGCCATTAATCATTTATTTCGTCGTTGCTTTGTTTATTTTGTCTTTTATTTATGTAAAACCAAATGTAATAGATCGCTTCTATATGATTAGTGTAGACTATTTTAACAAAATTTCCCAAACGTCTAATAAGGGCAAAGAACGCATTTCTTTTGTTAAGATGATTAAAAATCCAATTGTATTCAAAGATGTTATTTTATTATTTGCCAACCCAATTACGAAAATTAGATTTTATGTTTGGATCGCTGCTCAGGTTGCCATTTTATTCATGATTGAACAAAAAGGACTCTCTTTCTTGATTGATTATCTCCCTTTATCGCAAAGCCATGAGGAATGGTTTGCATTTCAAATATCACTAATTACCACGTTTTTACTATTTGGAGAAATTCCAATTTCTTTATTCCACTTGGATAAAGGAATTATACAATGGTATATATTCACAGGTGTAAATGGAAGTAAATTATTTTTGTCAAAAGCAATTCTAGGTTTCTGTATACTATTGGTGCCTAGTCTATTGACGATCAGTATGTATGTATTGTTCTTGGATTTGCCTATAAAATCTTTTGTGTTAATTATTGCTATCACTTTTTTAAGCCTACTTAGCTTAGTAATTACTACTTTGAGCATATCGTTGTTCGACATCAATATTGAAAGTTACTCCAAACCTTCCGAATCATCTATGATTACAGAACAAATTCCGCAAACAAACATCACTTATTTGTCATTACTTGTTGGGTTTTTATTCTTGTTTATTTTTTACAAGTATATGTTTACCTCCCCGACTTTAGGGATCACGGATTTCATCACAGCCATAGCGTGTAATTTTTTATCAGCTATAATATACAGATTGAGTATAAATAGATTCGAGAAAAAAGTAACGAAATATAAAACAATTGGGAATGATGCGTGAAATTCTAATATCCAAATTGTTTGCTAATCTGACTATAAATTTTTGACGGTGATAATGATGAAAATAAAAAAGAAATTAAAAAATGGTATTCAGGTTATTTGTGAATGTCAAAGAAATGTAGATATTGTTTCTTTCGGCTTTTGGTTTCAGTTTGGTTCTGCTTATGAAACACAAAGTAATAACGGCATTTCACATTTTTTAGAACATGTAATAAACAAGCAAGAATTTGAAATATTTATTGAAAATAAAGGTGGAAGAGTCGAGTGTATAACAAGTAAAGAATATATTAGTTTTAACGTAACAGTGAATAAAAAGGATTTTTTAGAGTGTCTAAAAAGGGTAGCTGTTCAAATCTTTTCACCTAAAATAACTAAGGAGATAGTGGAATCAGAAAGAGCAGTTATTATTGAAGAAATAAAAATGTATCAATCAGATTTTTTAGAGAATGCTTTAGATAATATTTCAAGATGTATTTTTAAAGAACAGAGCCCACTAGCATTTCCTATTTTAGGTTCGGAAAACAACGTTTTAAGCTTCGACTTAGAGCAGCTATCCGACACTTGGTACAATAAAATATTAAAGTCTCCACTTGTGGTTTCCATAAATGGGGGTATCGATGAGAAACAGCTATATGAAGCATTAGATTACCTAGAAAACATTAACAAGGAAAATAAAAGCTACAAAATATCAAATATTGAGTATTCTACCTCATTTATTATCGAGGAGTCCTTACATGATATCTCGATTTTGAATATACTTTCTTACTTTGAGACAAGTGATTTTCATCAACATATCTTACCTGAGATTCTCACTTTTCATCTTACTAATTCTGGACAAAATTCACTTTTGATTAGGGAATTAAGAAAAAGGGGATTATCTTATCAAACATTTTCTTATTATTTACCTTATACCATTGCAGGGATTTTAGGAATTACCGCACTTTTTTCTTCGGACAAGCTATTAGAAGTAATAAATGTAATTAAATCAACACTAGAATCAGTAGCTCAGATTAGTCCAAAGGACTTCGAGCAAATTAAAAATATGGCAATAAACCAAAGCTTTATTTTGTATGAAACCACATTAGAAAGAATGAAATTCCAAGCTAAAAATTCTTTATTGTCAAGGGAAGATATTTTTGTTGATGATTATTTAGTACGATTAAGCGAAGTTGGTATAAAGGATTACATTTCTTTTGTTAGAGATATGATAAAAAGAGAGAAAGGATATCTTTTATTCCATAATGAAATTTTAGATAAAAATATATCCATATAAGGATGAAATAAGAGATGATTACTTCATTAATATTATTCTTAACATTGTTAAGTTGTTGCTATGGAATAATCAATTACAAACTGTCGGAAAATTTTATTAAACAAACGGAGATAACAAATTTGAATAAGATTTCTCAGTTGAATTGCGCGATTGTTGCCATCTTCGATGAAACTTCTTGTATTAATTGTATTAATGTATTTAGAAAGGTAAAAAACAGAATAGATATTCCAATTTATTTTTTGAAAATGGATCTTGCAAAAAAACTTGTTACTATTGATTGTAATCCTCCAGTCTTACTAATATTTCACCGAGGCAACATAATTGCAAAAATGTGTTCTCAAACAATGGATAAAGCTGCTTCCCATTCAACATATATTAGATTGATTATGGAGGAACTAAAAGAACATGATTTTAATTAAAATATTGGTTATTACTATTTGTTTAACATTAGGTGTCATTTATTTACAAAGTAGTCTAACAAAATTAAGAAGCATTTATGCATTTAAAAACATTGTACAAAGTTATGAGTTGCTCAATAATGAATATATAGAAAAGGCTGTTGCTCTAATACTTCCAGTTCTAGAAATCTATATAGCCTTAAGCTTAATCTTATTTAAAAATTTGCTATTGGTAAGTGTTATGGGTGGACTTTTACAAATTATTTTTATTGTAATTATGATTATAAAATATGGAAAAAAGCTTCCATATGGATGTGGTTGCTTTGGAATTCAAGTTCCTTCAAAAATAGATTTAAAACATATCTATTTAAACATATGCTTCTTTATCCTTTTTCTTTGCATTGGAATATATAATGTGAATGTAAAATAAATTTCCACTTAGGTAGTGTTCAAATTTTGTATAAGGGCTTGAATGGTGTGTTATGTCAAGAAAATGGACACGATAAACAGAGAGAAATAGCTGAACCTATGCAGCTACTTGTCTCTGATTAGCGTAGTAAGTAGCTTTAATTGACATGGTGATACATAGCCGAGCGCTGAATGACTTCGTTTTTGATTGTAAAAACATTCAATGTTGTCTGAACCCACAAAGCTCATGCCATTACTTGGTGTTATGTCAAGAAAACGGACACGTTAAACAGAGAGAAAAGCTCTGCTTAGGCAGCTACTTTTCTCTGGTTAGCGTAGTAAGCAGCCTCAAATTCACATGGCGATACATAGCCAAGGGCCGAATGACTTCTTTTGCGGTTGTAGAAGCATTCGATGTACTCAAAAATGGCTTGTTTCGCTTCTTTTCGCGTGCGGAATCGATTCGGATAGATACACTCTTTCTTGATTAGGCTATGAAACGACTCCATACAAGCGTTGTCGTAACAGTTTCCACGTCTCGACATGCTCACTTGAAAATGATGTTCCTGTAAAAGTTGCTGATAATCATTCGAAGCATATTGACTTCCACGATCCGAATGATGAATCACTCGTTCCGTTGGTTTTTCGCTGTTTAGAGCCCGTTGTAACGCTTTGATGACTAACTCTTTTGTCATTCGTGTATCGATATACCATCCTACAATCTTACGAGTATATAAATCCATGATACTCGCTAAATACAACCAGCCTTCATCGGTAGGAATGTACGTGATATCGGCCATCCATACTTCATTCGGAGCCGTTGCTTGGAAGGTTTGTTTCAATAAATTGTCATATACGTTGTAAGGATGGTTACTGTTCGTAGTGGCTTTGAATTTACGGACGGTAATGGATCTCAAGCCTTCTTCGTTCATGATGCGAGCGACCGTCTTTTGAGACACACGAATCCCTTGTTTGCGTAGTTCTTGCGTAATTTTCGGGCTTCCGTAAATCTTACGGGACTTTAGATACTCCTTTCGAATCTGTTGAGTGAGTTGTTCTTTTCGTTCTTTCTGTTTACTTTTCGCACGCTTGAGCCAGTCGTAATACCCACTTCTTGAAACACCGAGCACTTGGCACATCTTCACAACAAGAAATTCATTTCGGGTGTTGAAAAATGAAGGCGTAAATTACTTCTGGTTTCTGGTGAAGATGCCTAATGCCTTTTTTAGGATCGCTAATTCCTCCTCCAACTCTTGATTACGACGGCGTAACTCGATGATTTCTTGATTTTGTGGCTTGATATGTCCTGAACCAACAAAACTCGTTCTGTTACTTTCTTTGTATTCTTTAACCCAACGGTGAAGAGTGTTGTAAGCCAAACCTAATTCTTTTGCCACTTGGGCGATCGACTTGTCCCCCTCCAAGCATAACTCAACGGCTTGAATCTTGTATTCTTGATCAAATGTTCTCTTTTTCATGATTGGACACCTCGAACTTATTGTAATTAAGTTTATTATAGTCTCTCTGTTCTCTGTGTCCACTTTTTAGACTAACATCACAATTGATACTGAAAAACTAATAGAAGGGTGTGTAGAATGGCTAAATAATACAGCATTTCCCAATCCTCTAATAGAGATTTCAAAGGGAAGCTTTGTAATGGAAGATTATACAATTTCGTTGCTTGACATTAGCAGTAATGGGAAGTCTGCTAAATTCCGTATTCAAATGGAAAGAAAGATATCGAGTGATTCAGAGACAGAAAAAGATCAAAATATATTTAACGGAGCCATTTAAGATTGATATTGAGTGACGTTTTTAAAACATTTTTTGTTTTTCATCGTCATTAAATGTATGAAGGATGGTTTTATTGTTCCGATTACTTATGAAAGAGGAGATGATCATGGGCAGAGAAGTCCATTTTGGTAAAGACGAAATTACTTTAAAACTAAATGGAGTCACATGCTTTTTTGCCTTAAAACGAAAAGTTACAATGCCTTATCACACTATTAAAAGTGTATATGTAGATTATTTTGACGCACCTCAATGGATGCTCAGGATGCCTGGGACTTCCATATCTCCTCTAAATATCTATGAGGGAAGTTTTAAATATGCTAATGAGTGGTACTTCCTTTCTTATGAACGAAGAGAACCTCTCGTCATTATGGAGTTGCAAGGACATGAAAAATATCATTATGTCATATTTCAGATTGAAGATCCTGTAAGTGTTGCTGCAGAAATTAGAAAACGGATAAGAAACTTGGAATAAACGATGACCAAAATGTATTCTCCTTATTCCATGCTCATGTAAGCCACAGCATATCTTTGGGACCGCGAAGTGTGGAATGGGGGCTAACGGGTGACGATCCTTCAAAACGGTATTGCTTTTCATGTTCAGCGCTAAAGGGCAGGTTCGTTGAACAAAAGGTGTTTTCATCCATGCTTATTGCTTCCTAAATATAATCATCCCGCAAATCATAGGAATAATCATGAGCATTCCAACCGTTAGAGTAGGTATTTGTAATCGGTTCGCTAATATGGCACTTATCTCTCCAAGAAAACCTCCAATCACAAAAGGAATGGCGGTTTTTGTCTTGTCAGCATTAGGTTTTGCGTAATACCATGCGTCCCATATGCAATAAGCATAAAATCCAGGGTAAAATAACATGTATTCAAAATTTGCCACCTCTACAGCTTGTTGGTGTAATCCGTTAAAATCAAGATGAATGGCTTTGTTTATTTTTCCAAATACATTATCAAAGTGTTCAACTATTAAAAAGAAGACACCTTTAATGAACTGACCATTATATATTTGTCCGAATCCGGGCATAAGTATGGAAAATAAAGCGGCAATATTCCTCATGATATCTCCTTCTGTTCTCTTTTAGGGAAAAATAGTTATTGTTGGGAAAGATGGTTACTTGTTAAATTATGCTATTGTTCCTTATATTTCCTTATTCTGTTTATTTTTATGTATATGAAGTTTATGTTTGGATACGCAGTTTCTTCCACTAACGGAAGCGTTCGAAGAGCAAACAGAAGACGCTTGGTTTTTGAAAATACCCAAGCGTCTTTGTTTGCTTATTGTATGTTCAATTTTATGTTAAATGGCCAATGAAATAATATGTGTTTTATGTTGTTATTTAAGATTTTGTACTCCAAAACAGAATTCGTTATTTTAACAGAACAGTTCATTGCTTCAATGTAAAAAAGTAAGAAAAAAGTATTGACCATAAATGAGATACATTATATAATGTGTATCGTTAGTAACGAAAGTTTTAGTACTAATTGACTAAAGATTGTCACCATTCAGCAGGCTAGACCTGTTTTTTATTTTAAATTTTTTATTCGACAAATTTCTGTTTTTTCTGCGGGTGTAGTTTAGTGGTAAAACCTCAGCCTTCCAAGCTGATGTCGTGGGTTCGATTCCCATCACCCGCTCCATTATACATAGGGGACAACGCAGTGTTTCGTTTCTTCGGTTAAACGGGGCATTGCGTTTTTTTATTTAGCTAAATATATAGCAGCATCAGCGGGAACAGAAGAACCCCCAACGGTGAAATTCAGTCCATTTCATTTAAAGTACAATTTCGCTGGTAGCGTCCCCGCCATGAATTTGGACAAACATTTTACTGATCGAGTGAATGAGCTTCTCACATTGATTGTTGCTCATTGATGGTAATAGATAAACAATTTGCACAGCGTTTTTCGTATCGAAAGTAACTGCGGTTCGTTCTGAATCGACAATTGGACTGCCGAAAGGACCCAAGGCATCTTTCGAAACGAGCTTTTTCGCAAAGTTCATTACACGACCGTTAATTCCTATGTACTCGTCGTTATCTTTTCCAATGTCAATGGAAATATTTCCTGATATCTTGTCTAGGTCATAGATGCCTATTGGGATTTTATAATAAAGAGAAAAGAAGTTATTCACATCCGCTGCGGAATGGATCGAGCCAATAAAATTTTGTTTATGAATTCGTCGATATAAGCTCTCGGCAGAATGACGATATCGATTGGGGTCTGTACCAATTTGTTTAAATATTGTACGCCATTCCTGAATTTCAGGGATATTGGATAAAGGGGTTTCTTGCAAATCAAAGTACAGTGATTCTTGAAAAAACTGCAACCTACCTTTTAACATTTGTGGGGATTGCTCAACAATAATATTTTTGTATACAATAACCCCAACTTTAAAATGATGTATCACTTCTTTAAGATGTTTTGAAATATAAAGTTCCATCTTTCCACCTCTTTTTTATCCCGTTCTAACCGTCCATAAGACTCCCGCCTTTACAGGTAGGAGATAACGGACGCTAAGAATCCGATAAGTTCAACTAACATCAGTAGGGATGAAGAAAACCCCACTGATGTAGTTTCACTTTATTTTCAGTGTAGCATATATAAGGAAATTTTACGAAAGGAGGGATTTATATGGATGTGGTTGCGTTAAAAAAGGAAATTATTGAATACAGTAAAACGATTGGGATTGACAAAATTGGCTTTGCGAGCGCGGATGTGTTTACTGAACTGAAGGAGCGTCTGCGCAGGCAGCAGGAGTTAGGTTACCAATCGGGATTTGAAGAACCTGATATTGAGAAAAGGACAAATCCATCATTACTTTTATCGGGTGCTAAATCGATTATAGCCATCGCATTGGCTTACCCGTCAAAAATGAAAAATGCTCCGCGCAGTACAAAGGAAGAAAGAAGAGGAATTTTTTGCAGGGCATCATGGGGAAAAGATTATCATCATATTTTACGTGAACGATTGCAAAAATTAGAAGAATTTATTTTAGAAAAAGTGCCAAGCGCTCAACTGAAGTCAATGGTTGATACTGGAGAATTGGCGGACCGGGCTGTTGCTGAACGAGCGGGGATCGGATGGAGCGGGAAAAATTGCTCCATTATTACTCCAGAATTTGGTTCATATGTATATTTAGGAGAGATGATTACAAATATTCCGTTTCCTCCAGATGCACCCATAGAAGATCGTTGTGGTACATGCAATAAATGTATAGAGGTATGTCCGACAGGGGCGCTTGTGCAAGGGGGACAACTCAATGCGCAACGATGCATTGCATTTCTTACACAAACAAAGGGATTTTTAGCTGATGAGTTCCGCGATAAAATCGGCAATCGGCTTTACGGGTGTGACACTTGTCAGACGGTCTGTCCTGAAAATAAAGGGAAGGATTTTCATCTTCATCCTGAAATGGAGCCAGATCCAGAAATTGCGAAACCGAAATTGAAACCGCTACTTCATATTAGCAATCGAGAGTTTAAAGAGAAGTTTGGTTTGATTTCAGGTTCATGGCGTGGAAAAAAGCCGATTCAACGAAATGCGATTCTTGCATTGGCTCATTATAAAGATAAAACCGCCATTTCCGATTTACTAAAATTGCTGAAAGAAGACAGCCGCCCTGTCATTAGAGGAACAGCCGCTTGGGCGTTAGGAAAAATCGGGGAAAAGAGCGTCATTCCTTTTCTGGAAGAGGCAAAGCGAGTAGAAAAAGATGAAGAAGTATTAAAGGAAATTGATAAAGGATTGCATCTATTACTCAATCAGGACTAAAATCGCTTGTTCACCACATAAAGTAATAAAAAACGATAAAAAAGTGGTGAACGGCGTGAGAAGAGAACTGATTTCTATGCTCGAAAAGAAAATACATGCATTTGTATGTGGAGAAACAAATAATACATGCGATGAATCCGTAGAAAGGAAACTCGGCTTATTTCGCAAGCGTAATGCCGAAATCGTGAAGTGTCAAGCGCGTGGAGAAATTTTGCGTAAACATCAAGTCGATAGACAAATGGAGGTTGATTATGTAGTTCATTATCAATTTTTAATTAGACAAAAAGACTGGATGTATTTAGAAGAACAAGTAGAAGAACGACGTGCATTGTTTAAAGACGGTGAGCTTATCCAAGACAAGGAAATTGTAGACGGAGAGGTTGTTAGTGAAAGCGAAGGACGAATGGAACGTGGATATGAGGTAAGAGAAAAAGGATCTTACCAATACGATCGTTTCGCTGCGGTCCGCTATGCAGAAACGTGGTGGAATAGCTATAATCCCGCTTTTAAAAAGTTTGCTGTTGATTGTACCAATTTTGTTTCGCAATGTTTATATGCAGGCGGCATTCCAATGAGTGGATATCCAAACCGGGCGAAGGGTTGGTGGATGAAAAATGGTAGTTGGAGCTATAGTTGGGCGGTAGCTCATTCGTTTCGCTGGTATTTAAGCGGTACTCATAGCGGGCTGAAGGCGATTGAAGTATCGTCTCCCGAGAAATTAATGCCGGGAGATGTGATTTGTTATGATTTTCAAGGAGACGGCCGCTTTGATCATGCGACGATTGTTGTCGCAAAAGATAGACAAGGGATGCCGCTTGTCAATGCGCATACAACGAATAGCCGAATGAGATATTGGTCATATGAAGATTCAACTGCATATACCCCTAATATTCAATATAAGTTTTTTCATATTGTTTAATGTTTTGAAGCAAATAATGATATAATGATGGGCGGAAATATGAAAAGTTTGAGGTGACGATAGTGGCTTTACACGTTGTTTTATATCAACCAGAGATTCCCGCAAATACAGGAAATATTGCGCGTACTTGTGCCGCTACAGATACAACACTGCATTTAATTCGTCCGCTGGGGTTTTCAACGGATGATAAAATGTTGAAACGCGCCGGACTGGATTATTGGCAATATGTCAATGTTCTTTATTATGATTCGCTTCAGGAGTTGTTTGATAAGTATAAAGATGGAGAATTTTATTTTATCACGAAGTTTGGGAAAAAGTATTATTCGGTTTTTGATTACAGCGATCCATCGAAAGACTATTTCTTTGTATTTGGCCGCGAAACAACCGGATTGCCAAAAGAACTAATCGAAAATAACATGGAGCGCTGTTTACGCATTCCAATGAATGAAAATGTGCGCTCGTTAAATTTGTCCAATACAGCAGCGATTTTAGTGTATGAAGCGTTAAGACAACAAGGTTTTCCTGGAGTGTTTTAACACTTTCTCAAGAAGTCTCTCTCCTCTAAGCGAAGTGTAGAAGGGAGGGGTTCATGAAAAATGACCTTCATCAAAAAGGATGGAGGTCATTTTTATTAAAAAATTAATTTTTTACTCCTGGTTTGTCGTTATAGCCAGCAGTGAAAATCGCTGTTAAAAACGCTACAATAACGCCCATAACAAGCAATGTTCTCATGTTTTTTCCTCCTTATTCTATATCCCAAAAAGTTTTGTATATCTCCATTATAGCCTATATAACAAGCTATGTGAATGTTAAGTGTATGTAGTTGCCTCTTTTGATATTCCGATGAAATTTCCGTTTGTGATGAATCATAACGGACATCCACGCATAAATTGTATTAATCTCGCTATTAGACATCAAAGATGGAGGAGGTCCCTTATGGATATTTTAAAGAAAATTGAAAGGTACAGGGAAGAAGAGCAACGATTAAAGTGGGAAGGTACATTCGCGGAGTATTTGGAACTTTTAAAAGAGAAGCCATGGGTTGCCCAGTCCGCTCATTCGCGCGTTTATAATATGATTAAAGATGCAGGGGTTGAAGAAGTAAACGGAAGAAAGCGATATAATTTTTTCAGCGGGCAACTATTTGGCTTAGAAGAAGCGCTAGAGAGATTAGTGGAAGAGTATTTCCATCCTGCAGCGAAGCGTCTTGATGTACGTAAACGTATTTTGTTATTAATGGGACCAGTGAGTGGTGGAAAATCAACGCTTGTTACAATGCTAAAAAGGGGATTGGAGGCATATTCATATACCGATCGAGGGGCTGTATATGCGATTAAAGGATGTCCAATGCATGAAGACCCGCTCCATCTAATTCCTCATCATTTACGTGATGATTTTTATCAAGAATACGGCATTCGCATTGAAGGTAATCTTTCTCCGTTAAACATGATGCGTCTTGAAAAAGAATACGGTGGCCGCATTGAAGATGTTATGGTTGAGCGGATTTTCTTTTCCGAAGATAAACGGGTCGGTATTGGAACGTTTAGCCCGTCCGATCCAAAATCGCAGGATATTGCTGATTTAACAGGAAGCATTGACTTTTCAACAATTGCGCAATATGGCTCAGAATCTGATCCACGTGCATATCGTTTTGATGGTGAATTAAATAAGGCGAACCGTGGACTTATGGAATTTCAAGAAATGTTAAAATGCGATGAAAAGTTTTTATGGCACTTATTGTCACTAACACAAGAAGGAAACTTTAAAGCAGGACGCTTTGCGCTTATCAGCGCTGATGAACTGATCGTCGCTCATACAAACGAAACAGAGTATCGCTCGTTTATTGCGAATAAAAAGAATGAAGCGCTTCATTCACGGATTATTGTTATGCCAATTCCATATAACTTAAAAGTATCAGAAGAAGAGCGTATTTATGAGAAAATGATTCGCGAAAGCGATGTGGCTGATGTTCATATTGCTCCGCATACGCTGAGAGTGGCTGCTATGTTTACAATTTTAACTCGTTTAAAAGAGCCAAAACGAGGCGACATTGATTTGATAAAGAAAATGCGTCTATATGATGGAGAAGCTGTGGAAGGTTATAATGACGTTGATGTAGAGGAATTAAAGAAAGAATATCCGGATGAAGGAATGAGCGGGATTGATCCGCGTTATGTGATTAACCGTATTTCCTCCTGCATCATCCGCAAAGAAGTCCCATCTATAAATGCGCTTGATGTGCTTCGTGCTTTAAAAGAGGGGCTTGATCAGCACCCTTCGATCTCAAATGAAGACAGAGAACGTTATTTGAATTTTATCTCGCTGGCACGGAAAGAATATGATGAAATTGCCAAAAAAGAAGTACAAAAAGCGTTTGTTTATTCATATGAAGAGTCAGCGAAAACGCTGATGGATAACTACTTAGATAACGTCGAAGCCTATTGCAATAAAAGCAAATTACGTGATCCGCTTACAGGAGAAGAAATGAATCCGGATGAAAAATTGATGCGTTCGATCGAAGAGCAAATCGGTATTTCAGAAAACGCGAAAAAAGCGTTTCGCGAGGAAATCTTAATCCGCATCTCCGCTTATGCAAGAAAGGGGCAGCGATTTGATTACAACTCTCATGAGCGCTTACGTGAAGCGATTCAAAAGAAACTATTTGCTGATTTGAAAGATATCGTAAAAATTACAACTTCCACGAAAACACCAGATGAGCAGCAATTAAAGAAAGTGAATGAAGTAGTTGCGAGATTAATTGATGAATATGGATATAATTCAACATCAGCGAACGAATTGCTTCGATATGTCGGAAGCTTGTTAAACCGCTAGCATGCCTAATTACTTAGGCATGCTTTTTTAGCCCTATCTATTGAGACGATATTTATGGTTGGATATTTTTGGGTTTGTCCAATGTAGAAATTGAAGATTAATTTTCTAAATAATTTGTCAATTATTTCAGTTTCCTGCATACGATAGAGTAACCAACCATTATTATTGTATTTTTCAGCCACCAAAATAAGTATATGAATGAACACATAAAAATGTGAAAAAATGTTAGGAGGGGGAAAGGATGAGTAGAAATTTTGTTGTATCGAAAGAAGATTGGTCCCTCCATCGCAAAGGCCATGATGATCAAAAAAGACATCAAGAGAAAGTAAAAGAGGCCGTTAAAAATAACTTAGCTGACCTCATTACGGAAGAAAGCATCATTATGTCAAATGGTCGAGATGTGATTAAAATTCCGATTCGTTCTTTAGATGAATATAAAATTCGTTATAACTATGAGAAAAATAAACACGTTGGCCAAGGAGATGGGGACAGTCAAATCGGTGATGTGATTGCCCGGGACGGCTCAGGTGAAGGACAGAAGGGAGCTGGTAAAGGGCAAGGGGCAGGTGACCAGGCAGGACATGATTATTATGAGGCAGAAGTATCATTAATGGAATTGGAAGAGGCGTTTTTTAGCCAGCTGGAGTTACCAAATTTAAAGCGCAAGGAAACAGATCGAAATGTAGTCGAGCATATTGAGTTTAACGATATTCGCCGTACGGGCTTAATGGGGAATATTGATAAAAAACGAACGATGATGGCTGCGTTTAAACGAAACGCGATGAGCGGAAACCCAAGTTTTTATCCAATTTATCCGGAAGATTTAAAATTTAAAACATGGAATGAAGTTGTAAAGCCAGAATCAAAAGCGGTCGTCCTTGCGATGATGGATACGAGCGGTTCGATGGGCTTATGGGAAAAGTATATGGCCAGAAGTTTTTTCTTCTGGATGACTCGCTTTTTGCGCACGAAGTATGAAACGGTTGAAATTGCGTTTATCGCTCATCATACAGAAGCGAAAGTTGTCACGGAAGAAGAATTTTTCAACAAAGGTGAAAGTGGCGGTACAATCTGTTCTTCTGCTTACAGAAAAGCGCTTGAATTAATTGAAACGAAATATTCACCTTCTCGTTATAACATTTATCCGTTTCATTTTTCTGACGGCGACAATTTAACTTCTGACAACGCCCGCTGCGTCAAACTTGTGAATGAATTGCTGAAAGTATCGAACATGTTCGGCTACGGAGAAGTAAATCAGTACAATCGCCATTCTACATTAATGTCCGCTTACAAAAACATCAAAGATGAAAAATTCCGCTATTACATCCTCAAGCAAAAGTCCGATGTGTTCTACGCGATGAAGAGCTTCTTTAAGAAGGAAGAAAATAAGGCGCTTGTGTGAAAATCAGCCGAAAAGGCTGATTTTTCTTTTTATAAACTGCTCCATACAGCATAAGAAACATCGATTGGTAGTTAGTTTTATTTATGGATTTTTTTGTATATAGTCGGAAATACAAAAGATGCTGACTCAAAATATGAGACAGCATCTTAACAAATTTTATCTATTAGCTTACTTTTCGTATGGTTGTCTTTGTTTTTTGTGATTTTACCATTTTATAAATAGGTAAACCAGATAAGGAGATGAAAATAGAGAAAAGTGAATCTACTGGATTGTGGATGAGCGTACTTCCGACAATATATATCGCTCCAAGAATAGCAATTATAGGTGTAACAGGGTATAACGGCACTTTATATAAATGGTCATTGTCCGTTCCATTTTTACGAAGCAAGAAGACAGCATAAAAAGCTAAACCATAAAATAAGAAAACAGTGAAAATAGCAATATCGGAAAGACGGTCGGGGTTTCCGGCCAGCATCATGATGATCGCGATGACTAATTGTAGAATAGTTGCTTGAACAGGTGTTTTGAATTTTGGATGTACGCGTGATAGCCATTTTGCCCCAGGCAGCAGTTTATCTTCCGCCATCGCAAAAGGAATGCGCGGGAACGTGAGAATTTTACCGTTTAAGGCACCAAAAATGGAAATAAGAATACCGATAGCAATAAGCTTACCACCCATTTCGCCAAATAACAGCGTAGCAGCTTCTTTTGCTGCGTTTGGTCCGAGTTCAACAATCTTATTTGCCGGCAAGATATGAAGCATGGCAATATTCACTGACAAGTAAGCAATCATGACAATAATAATTCCCGTAATAATCGCTTTCGGGAGCGTTTTAGCAGGGTTTTTCATCTCTCCGGCAACGAAACCAACGTTTATCCAGCCATCATATGCCCAAAGAGTTGCGAGAACGGCCGCTCCCATACTAACTGCTTGGCTGCTTTCGCTCTCCATACCAAACACGGGAACATCTCCTTGCCAAATGCCAAAAACAGCGATAAGAGCAATTGGAACAAGTTTACCAAATGTCGAGAGGCTTTGAATAAAACCGCCATATTGTGTTCCTAATAAGTTTACAATACAAAGAAAAATAACAGAAATAATGCCAATGATTGTTTTGCTATTATCGGAAAATCCAAATAAACCGGCTACTAATGACCCAAAATACAACCCGATTGCCCCGATAACAGCCGGACCGTAGATGATTGTTTGTACCCAGCCGCATAAAAATCCCCAAAACTTTCCATATACTTCCTCTAAATAAGCATACAATCCACCTGTTTTCGGTATTTTTACACTAACTTCCGCGATTGTTAAACCGCTTGCTAGAGTAATAATCCCACCGATTACCCATGCCCATAAAGCCATTGTAGAGTCGCCAGCCGAAGCAATGACGATCCCCGGTTTCATAAAAATTCCTGATCCGATTACGGTTCCAATGACTAAAGATGTAGCAACAATAAAGCCAATATTTTTCTGCAAATCTGCTTTGTCCATAATGTCCACCACCAGAGAACAAATGTATTTTAATGATGAACTGATTATAACATGAGATTTTGTGAGTTTTCCTTTTTTTGAATATTCAATTTTCGATCATAAAAAGTAGTGGTGAAGATGAATAAAAGCGGTATGATGACGCTTAAAAACATTTGTAAGTGAATATTTTACATGAATTAACAATCAATTTACTTATTTATTTAAGTAGTTTAACAATGATTTTATTAAATGGAGATAGAATGTTTATTCTATCAATAAGGAGAGGATAGGATGAAAAAGAAAGGAATTGCTGTTGCTTTGGCTCTTAGCATCATGGTTCCTACTTTGCCCCCAGCTCAAGCATCAACAAAAGGAGTAAAAATTGAATCAATTTCGTTTAGTGGTTCGAAAGCACCAACGAAAGTTGAAGAAATGAGTCAACCGTTTACAACAGCAAAAGTGATCGTCAAGTACACAGATGGAACAACAAAAACATTCCCGCTTACATATAAGCAGCTTTTTAAAACAACGGATACGTTTAAAATGTCTAACGGCGAAACTTTCTCAGCAGGCACACCAATGGATTATTACGGTGACCCAATTACGGACAAATCGGTAGATGGAAAACCTGTTCATTATGTATCTGACGCACCAGATGCAAATAGCTTGCTTCGTCCGATGAAAGACGGTTCTTTGTATCTTGTTTCTCATTATGAATATGATTCGTTAGACAATGCGGGAAATCCGGCGTGGCGCCGCGTGCCAGCATCAATGACGTTAACGAAACTTCAACAAAATAGGAAATCAGGAGAGTTAAAGGTTTCAACGGTTGACAAAATTGACTTTTCAACAGTAAACGGTTTATGGGTGCCGTGCAACGGCTCGTTAACGCCGTGGAATACGCACTTAGGTTCAGAAGAGTATGAGCCTGATGCACGTTCATTTGAATTTGATACACCAGATAAACTTAGTGAATCAACCGCTCATTTAAAAGATTTTGCAAAGCTATATTTTGATGATGAGAACAAAGCAAATCCTTATTATTACGGCTTTATTCCTGAAGTATTTGTCAGTTCTGACGGTATGACGCGTGTTGTGAAACATTATAGTACTGGACGTCGTTCTAATGAAATGATGATAGTAATGCCGGATGAGCGTACTGCTTACTTTGGAGACGACGGTGAATATACAATGCTGTTTATGTATGTAGCTGATAAACCACGTGATTTGTCAACCGGCACATTATATGCAGCGAAATTTACGCAAACAAGTGCGGAAAACGGCGGAGCTGGCAATTTAGAATGGATTAAATTGGGACATGCGACAGATAAGGAAATTAAACGTATCATTGATAAAGGAATTACATTCAGTGATATATTTGAAGTGTCCGATGTGCCGGAGGAAGGTTTTATCCCTGTTAAGCAATACTCAGGTCAGAAAGCCAACTACGGGAAAGTAGAATACTTGAAACTGAAACCGGGTATGGAAAAAGCTGCGGCATTCTTAGAAACGCGTCGTTATGCAGCTATGTTAGGGGCAACAAGCGAATTTAATAAGATGGAAGGCTTAGCAGTTAATGCAAAAGATAAAAAATTATATGTAGCGATTTCCGAAATTGGTAAAGGGATGGAGAAAAACGATCAAGACCCAACGGATCACATTCAATTGCCAAAAGTAAAAGCTGGTGCCGTTTATGAGTTAAGCTTAAAGCCAGGACAAAAGAACACAGATGGTCAGCCGATGAACAGCGGATATGTAGCCGATTCTATGAAGGCGCTTCTTGTCGGCGAAGATTTAGCTCAGCCTGACGCTTACGGAAATAAAGCGAACGTGAATAAAATTGCTGGTCCAGACAACTTAAGCTTCTCAGAGGATTATCGTACATTGTTTATCGGGGAAGACAGCAGCCAACATATTAACAATTTTGTATGGGCTTATAATGTAGAAACAAAACAATTATCCCGTATTTTATCTGTACCTGCTGGTGCAGAGGCAACGGGCCTTCAAGCGGTTGATAACAGAAATGGATTTAGCTATGTTATGAGCAATTTCCAGCATCCAGGTGATGAATTAGACAATTTTGCGCCAACAGCGGTAAATATGGAGGACGTGAAAAAAGCTGTTGATGCAACTTATGGAATTAATCAAGCTGGTGCTGTTGGTTATATTCATGGATTGCCGAATATTCAAAAGTTGCAGGAAGAATTAAAGAAACAGAAAAAGAAAAAATAAAGGATAATAGAAAGAGGCTGTTCCCAAAGCAAAGGATCAGATCCCACAACCAAGATATATTATGATGGGGGCGTGAGGTCAGATCCTTATGAAACAGCCTCTTTTTTCATTTTGCAAAATCGTCCTTGCCATCGCAAGAAATTCGAGCAAGGCGAACATTGTCTTTTGGCATATGAACAAGTGAGCCGCGTATTTAGATAGTCTGGATGATTTTTTGATAATAAAAGTTTGTACTCAGATTCTTTAATACACTGTCATTCGGAAGGATGATTCCAAACGTTTTTGGTGACATTTTCACTGACTGCTTTTAACTTTTCCGTAGCTTCAAATTCAACTTGATTCCAGCCTACTTCCTGACCAAGTAATTCCCATTGTTCATCATCCGCTATATAGATGCGTACCACATCTGATTGATAGTTTGGCAGCAAGTATAAGCTGAATGGTTGATGTTGCTTATATCAAACGTGTTGGTTGTGCTTTTTTATTTTTTCTTCATCGTTTCCGTAGATGGACATGTTACTGTTGGCTCGTCCGGATTATTTGGAAGTCGTGGTTCTCTCAATCGTTTCAAGCATTGCGAAAATCGGTTCAAGTACTTCTTGATCACGCGGCGTATGGATAGTTAAAAGCATTGGTGTTTTTTCTTTTATCCAAAGGACATTGACGGCTGTGTCTTCCGTGTACGCTTTCCACCAAACCGCGTCTTTTAATATCCCATTAAGTCCTGCTGTTTCGTTACGATGTGCTTCGGAAGAGACCGCTTTTGCTTGTTCTTCTACTGATTTGGCATAGTCGTTTTCGGCTCCTTCTGGATTAATTAAACGAATTCTTACAAAAGAGTCATCTTTTAAGAGAACATCTGAATTCGGTTCCTCCCCGTCGAGTTCCCAACCTTCAAATGCATACATAGAAAATCCTTGATTATCGCTGTTTTTAAGAAAAGCGGTTTCTTCATGTGTTTTTCCATCTATTGTATAAGATAGTCGTTTTTCCAAAAGGCGAATAACTTGTTCATCTTGATTATTTCCGTTTTTTGAATCTTCCGCAGGTTTGTTATCATTTGTTGGTTGATCATCTTCATTTTTCGTCTCTTCTACAGGTTTGCTGTCGCTCGTGGTTTCATTATCGTTTTGACTTTCAGACGGCTGACTTCCATTTACCTGTTCAGTATTTTCTGTTGTTCCGCATCCAGAAATGAGCGAAAGGCCCAATACGAATAAAGCTAAAGTTGTCCATATGTTTTTCATAGAAGAATTTCCTCCTTTAGGATATTACATACACTACTATAAAATTAGTCGAAATATCGGTTGAAACGTTACAATGATAAAAAGTTTAACGTTTTATCTGCTAAAATATTACCAGAAAAGTATAAACGGGGGAAATAAATAATTGAATATCATCTTTTCACAATAAATATTAGCGACTACATAAAGAAATCATTGTTTGTTAGACTGAAAGAATAAGTAACTAGGAATTTTAGCTTTACATGAAGAAAATTTTAAAAGGATCATTTTCGTTATAATATTCTTTTTCTGATTGTACACTAGTTTTTATAGCTATGTGTGCTCCGCCCCACACTATAAGGCATAAAAGAAGGTAAACAAACATTCCAAGCATCTTGACTCCTCCTTTGTATAGTTTATGGAAACTATAATGTATGAAACGCATTTCAATGCAATACCTAAAATACCTAAAAGGTGATGAAAGTGGGAAATATCCGGGAAATTGCGAAGTTAGCGGGAGTATCTGTGTCAACTGTATCGCGCGTGTTAAATAATCACCCATATGTAAAAGAGGAAAAACGGAAAGCGGTATGGGAGGCCGTTGAAAAGTTAAATTACACAAAAAATATCAATGCGGTACATCTTGCAAAAGGAAAAACGTCTATAATCGGTGTCGTGCTGCCATATGTTAATCACCCGTATTTCAGCACGATCGTAGAAGGAATCTCAATGGAAGCGCTTCAATGTGGCTATCATCTCTTATTATTTCAAACGAGCTATGAAGCAAACAAAGAAATAGAAGCGCTTGAGATGTTGAAAATGAAACAAGTTGACGGCATCATTATTTGTTCGCGAACCATTCATTGGGAATGGATAGAAGCATACAAAGACTACGGTCCGATTGTTTTATGTGAAAATGTAAAAGGAAAGGATATGCTGTCCGTATATATTAACCATTATCAAGCTTTTAAGCTGGGAATGAATTATTTAATTGAAAAAGGACATCGGAAAATTGGCTATTGCATTGGCAGAACAACAGGGACGAATAGTAAAGCTCGTGAAGATGCCTATTATGAGGCTTTAAAACAAATTAATGAATCTCCTCGACCAGAATGGATATTTGATCACTGTCTTTATATAGAAGACGGAAAAAGAGTTGTAACTTCCTTGTTAACGATGAAAGAAAGACCAACAGCCTTATTAGTGTCGAGTGATCAGGTAGCGGCAGGCATTGTGACGTTTGCGCAGCATAAAGGAATGAAAATACCTGAGGAGCTTGCCATATTAAGTTTTGATAATCATCCCATTTCGGAAGCATTACATATAACGACAATTGAACTTCCGCTTTCACTGATGGGAAAAAGAGCATTCCGCATGATATACAATCACCTCGAAAGCGGAGAAATGACAAAAAAAACGGAAGAGTTAAGTGTACATTTAGTCGAGCGATTAACGGTTTAGGTTCCGGCGTATTAAAATCATTGTGAAAATCATTGATCATTAAAAGGAGCATAGACAATCATGCTCCTTTTATTAGGCTATAATTGCTTGTGGATGGGTTTTTTATCAATTGGCGTTTTTCGTAATGATATAGCGATTTACAGGTCTTCCTACACCACCGTATTGAATGTGCATTTTGACTTTTTGGCATTTCTCTAAGTATTCTAAGTAGCGGCGTGCGGTTACTCGGGCGATGCCCACTCCTTCTGCGACTTCTTCCGCTGATATTGGTTCGGTTTGTTTTTGAAGATAGTCAAGAATGTTTTGCAAGGTGATGTGATTTAAACCTTTTGGCAGTGCGCCGTGCTCTTCCGTTCCCCTTGGCAGCAAAAGGGTATCCAATTCTTTTTGTGTCAGTTTCTCTTTTTCTTTCAGCTTGCTATAGAAAGAATGGTAATTTTCGAGAGATTGTCTCAGTCTTTCGAATTTAAACGGTTTCATAATATAGTCAAAAGCACCGTTTTGTAAAACGCGTCGTACTGTTTCCATATCGCTTGCTGCCGTAATCGCAATGACATCGACGGTATGTCCTTCCGTACGAATTTGTTGTAACGTTTCAAGTCCGTCTTGGTGAGGCATGTAAATATCGACAATAACTAAATCGGGCTGAAGTTCTCTAATCATTTCTATTCCTTCTATACCGTTTCCCGCTGTTCCGATGACAGTAAATCTATTCACTTTTTCAATAAATTGGCGGTTGACTTCTTGTACCATCGGATCATCTTCTATTAACAACACTTTATACATCAGCTAGCCTCCCTTCCTTACATCTCAAATGTAATCGTAAAAATCGTTCCTTTTCCTTTCTCAGACTCAACGTGAATCTGGCCTTTTCCTTTTTCAACAATTTGTTTCACTAAATATAAGCCAATCCCGCGCTCATTTGTTCCTTTCGTCGAAAAACCTTCATCAAAAATACGTTCTTTATGTTGTTCATCAATACCGCAGCCATTATCTTCAACGGAGAGGGAAAGAATTTCATCATTTTGTTCAATGCTGATGTATACTTCTTTCTTTTGTTCAACAACGTTTTGAAAGGAGTCGAACGCATTCTCAATGAGATTTCCAAGAATAACAACGAAATCGTGATGGTCTAGATGTTTTGGAAATTTTTTTAATTGGCTATGGCGGTCGATTGTCACATGAACCCCTAATTCTTTGCCGCGGCTAATTTTGCTTAAAAGAAGACCGGAAATGCTTTCATCTTTAATATTTTTACTTAAAAACCGCGTCATTTCTTCTTGTTCTTCTGTCACTTTGAATACATATTCCAGCGCTTTTTCTTTATGTCCGAGTTGGATAAGGCCAGCGATGGTATGCAATTTATTCATATATTCATGGTTTTGTACGCGAAGGGCGCTAACGAACGCCTTTACTCCCGTTAACTCTTCCGCTAGTCTTTTCACTTCAGTCTGGTCTTGGAAAATGGCTACGGCACCAACGGTTTTGTTGTTTACTTTAATCGGAATACGGTTGCTTAAAATATTTAAATTTCTAACTTGCAGTTCTTTATTGTAAATGGGTTGATTGATTTCCAAGATTTCTGGCAAATGAGTATCAGGGATGATAGAACGAATTGGTTGGCCAATGACGTCCCCGCTAATTCCAAGCATTTGTTTTGCTTTATCGTTAAAAATGGTGATTCGCTCGTCCGTGTCGATGGCAATCACTCCTTCATGCATGGCGTTAAATGTTTCTGTCCGTTCGACTAACAGTTTCGCAATTTCATGTGGCTCAAGATGAAACATTTGTCGTTTAATATGAGAGGCAAGCAACCACGCTCCCCAGCCTCCAAACAACAATGAAAGACTGGCAGTTACAAAAATTTCGATTTTCAAGGAGAGAATTACTTCGATAAAGCTTGGTAGTTTATATGCCGCGATCACAACGCCGATTTGCTTATGATCGCTATTCATGATCGGGACAAAAGCACGAATAACCGTTCCAATTTCTCCCCAAGCTTTCGATGTGTATGTGTGCTCGGCGAATGCAGGACCTTCGTCTGTTCCTTTCGATTTACGACCAATCATTTCTTTGACAGGATGAGAAAGACGGATTTTATTCATATCAAGAACGATGATATAATCCGCTCCATGAATGACACGAAGACGATCGATGATGGCATTAATCGTGTCTCGCTCGCTTTTTGTTCCAACGATTTTATGTTTAATTTCCGGAAGTTCAGAAACGGTACGCGCTGTCAATAAAGCGCGTTGCCTTAACTCTTCTTCTTTTGTATGAATGAAATTTGCTACAACAATCATGCCGCCAAGTAGCAAGGAAAAACTAACAATAAAGAAAATCAGTGCAGTAATTTTCCAACGAATCGATAACCATCGCATGAATATAAATACCTCTTTTGCTTGTTCAGGATAGATGTTTTCGTTTTATCTTAAATAGGCGGGAAGACTCCCTATACTCAGTGAAGCGAAAGACTTCATTGAAATAATGATGAAATCGCTTTAATTTTAAGTGATGGGAGTGTTCAACATCTATTTTATCATTTCTCTTGTAATGTGATAGAATTTTCTTAAAATCTAGAAATAAGCGGTGTGTGAAAAATGGAGAAACGATGGCTGATTATAATAGTTTTACTCCTTGTATTGATCGGTAGTGTGATTTTTATGATGAAGCGACATTTTTCTGAAGAGAATATGGTTTATGATGATGAACAAAAGGGATTGAACAAACAAATTGTCATTTCTTTCAGCCATGTTGTGGCGGAAAATACACCGAAAGGATTGGCAGCACAAAAATTTGCCGAGCTCGTTGATGAAAAAACAAATGGCCGCGTCAAAGTGGAAGTATTTTCGAATGGATCCTTATATTCTGATGAAGAGGAAATCGATGCGCTTATGCGCGGAGATGTGCAAATGATTGCTCCTTCCTTTTCGAAAGTGACGGAATTAATTCCCGAATGGCAAGTTCTCGATTTGCCGTTTATTTTCGAGGACTATCATGATGTTGAGAGGGTGTTTACGGGGGAAGTTGGCAAACAACTATTAGCGATGTTAGAGAAAAAAGGGATTAAAGGATTGGCGTTTTGGAGCAATGGATTTAAACAGATGACGAGCAACCGATATTTGCTTATTGAACCGAAAGATTTCAAAGGACTGCGGTTTCGTATCATGCCAAGTAAAGTGATTGAAGATCAGTTTCGCTTGCTGGGGACAGAGCCGATTGTTGTTTCTTTTAATCATGTGTATCAGTCGCTAGAAAAACAAGAATTTGACGGTCAAGAAAATACGATTTCGAATATTTATTCAAAGGGGTTTTATCAATTTCATCCTTATATAACAGTTAGTAATCATGGTTATCTCGGTTATGTCGTATTAATGAACGGAAAATTTTGGGAAAGTTTACCTATAGATGTTCGAAAACAAATTGTTGCAGCTCTTGAAGAGACAACGCTTTGGAATTTAAAGCAATCAAAACTGCAGAATGAGCAACAGTTAATAGAGATGAAAAATAATAGCAACATACAAATTTACGAATTAACTGATAAAGAGCGAAAGGAATGGAAAGAAAAGTTTGCGCCATTATATAAGGAGTTTGAAAAAAAGTTTGGCAGAAAGCTGTTGCAGCGAATTCAAAATGATAGAGGCTAAAGGAACCATTGGCTTTTTTATTTTATGTTACTCATCCTCGAGAGACGATCTCGGCGCTTCCGCTTTTCTTGATTGTCTAGCTCCAGCGCCTAGCTCTCTTGCTCCAAATAACCTTCCCCCTTGAAGTGCAAGCACCTCTGCGGTCGAAGAACATTTGCCCTACGGAGCTAACCGCTCGCCTCTGCTTTTCTTATTTGTCTAGCTTCAGCACCTAGCTCTCTTCTGCCAAATAACCTTCCCCCTTGAAGTGCAAGCACTTGTACGGGTGAAGAACATTTGGCTTCGAGAGCTAAGCGCGGTGCTTCCTCTTTTCTATTGATCAAAATGAACAAAAAGACCATTATCACCATAATATTAAAATTTTCTTAATGTTCTATTAACATAAAATTTACAAAAGGGGTTTTTGAAAGCGTTATCAAGAACAACAGAAAGGAGAGGGAGAAATGCGGATCAATTTTAAAAATTTAACGGTACGCGTAATTATTGGAATCATTTTAGGTATTGTGGTTGGTTTTTTATTTCCTGAGTTTGGGACCAAGCTCAAGGTACTTGCCGATGCGTTTATTAAATTAATTAAAATGGTGATTGCACCGATTATATTCTTTACTGTTGTCATTGGTATTGGCAGCATGGGCGATTTGAAAAAGGTTGGTCGAATTGGTGGCAAAGCACTGATTTATTTTGAAATTGTAACAACATTTGCTTTAGCGATTGGGATTATTGTTGTTAATCTCGTCAAACCGGGGGTAGGATTTAATACGGAAGCAGTCAAAGGTGGCGACATTTCTCAATATACAAAACAAGCAGAAGCAGCAAACCATGGTGCTATTGAATTTCTACTTGGTATTATTCCAGATAATGTTGTTGCAGCGATGGCAAAAGGAGAGTTGCTGCCGATTTTATTCTTTGCTGTTCTGTTCGGATTGGCGACAGCAGCATTAAGAGATAAAGCCAAACCCGTCGTTACACTATTTGAACGTTTGGCCGATATTTTCTTCGGTATCGTTAATATGGTCATGAAAGTATCACCAATTGCTGCTTTTGGTGCAATGGCTTATACGATTGGAACATTTGGTTTAGGTTCTTTAGTGTCGCTAGGAAAATTAATGGCTTCTGTTTATATTACGATGTTTTTATTCATTGTTGTTGTGTTAGGGACAATCGCAAAATTTTATGGGTTTAATATTTTCAAGTTCATCGCTTATATAAAAGAGGAGATTTTACTTGTGTTAGGAACATCTTCATCAGAGTCGGCTTTGCCAAAAATGATGGAGAGATTAGAGAAATACGGATGTTCCAAATCCGTTGTCGGCCTTGTTATTCCGACAGGATACTCATTTAACCTTGACGGAACATCTATTTATCTTTCAATGGCAGCCGTGTTTATCGCGCAAGCATACGGAATTGATTTAACGATTTGGCAAGAACTTACCCTTCTTGGAGTGTTAATGTTAACGTCTAAAGGAGCAGCAGGGGTAACCGGTTCGGGGTTTATTACATTAGCGGCTACACTAGCTGCATTCCCAATGATTCCAGTGGAGGGAATCGCGCTGCTTCTTGGTGTTGACCGTTTTATGTCAGAAGCACGCGCCATTACAAACTTAATCGGAAATGGAGTTGCAACAGTGGTCGTTTCAAAAATGGAAAATGAATTTCATCCTTCAACCGAAATGACACTGCAAGATTCGAATATCACACTTGCCAAATAAATGCCAATAGACTTATTAGGCAATGAATCTCTCCCGCCTCTTCTCTGTTTAGAAGTGGGAGACTTCTCGGAAAAATGTTAAAAAAGAGAAACTGACTCATATTGTCAAATTAGATAGTGTAGCTGCTTATACTTAGGCCATTCGACGGAAGAAAAAGGGAATTTCTTTGTTTAACCTCGCTCAAAAAGCGAGGTTTTATTATTTGAAAGTTAAATGTTGACATTTTTATCGATCTTTATATATAATAAATCTCGAAGTCGAGATTTATTGAGTAAAATTTTTTGGTTTTATATCTCGATTTAGAGATTTACGAAATCATAATTTATGTTATGAAAGAGTGAAGGTGATAAATTTTTTATCTGTTTTTGTTTACATTCATTTTTTAGATGAAAGGAAGAAGAAGGATGATTGAAATATATCCAGCTAACGAGCGCTATCATGCTGATCATGGATGGTTAAAAAGCTATTTCAGTTTTTCGTTTGCCGAATATTTCGACCCTAGCAACATGAACTTTGGTCCTTTGCGTGTATTGAATGATGATGTCGTAAAACCGCTGCGCGGATTTGGAGCGCATCCGCATCAAGAAATGGAAATTGTTTCGATTGTTCTTAGTGGCTATTTGCAGCATGAAGATAGTCTAGGAAATAAAGCTGTTACAACGCTTGGCGGTGTTCAACGAATGTCGGCAGGAACAGGAATTATTCACTCCGAAGTTAATCCTTCAGCGACAGAAGATGTTAATTTCTTGCAGCTATGGTTTTTGCCAGAGAAGAGCGGGTTAACTCCATCTTATGAACAAACGAATTTCGACATTGCTAAGTTGAAAAATCAGCTATTGCCTGTTGTGACAAAAAATCCTGACTCAGAACAAATCGCTCATATTCATCAAGATTTGACGATTTATCTTTCCGATTTAGAAGCTGACAAAGAAATCGAATTCACACAGGAAGAAGGACGTCGCATATTCCTTTTTGTTATTGAGGGAAGATTAGTAATAAATGGGGAGACTATATTAAATAAGCGTGATTCCGCTCGCATTACTCAGCTTCATAAATTAACACTCTCAACAGATTCAAGTTCACGGTTTATGCTCATCGATTTGCCATAATCGGCAATCGCTGAGTTCTATATAAAATGAAAACTAAAGGAGAGAATGATGATGGCAAATGTAAACTTAGCAATTATTTATTACAGCTCAACAGGAACAAACTATAAAATGGCAAAATGGGCTGAAGAAGCAGCGAAAGAAGCGGGGGCAGAAGTAAGAGTATTAAAAGTTCCTGAGCTTGCTCCGCAGGAAGCAATTGAGTCAAACCCAGCATGGAAAGCTCATGTAGAAGCGACAAAGGACGTTCCAACAGTAACGCACAATGATTTAGAATGGGCAGATGCCATTATTTTCAGTGTACCAACACGTTTTGGTAATGTTCCATCACAATTGAAGCAATTTTTAGATACAACAGGCGGATTATGGTTCCAAGGAAAACTTGCCAATAAAGTTGTAAGCGCAATGGCTTCGGCAAGCAACGCACATGGCGGTCAAGAACAAACAATTTTACAACTATATACAACAATGTATCATTGGGGAGCGATTGTAGTTGCACCTGGATACACAGATCCGTCTATTTTTGCAGCAGGTGGAAATCCTTATGGCACTAGTGTAACGGTTGATCAAAATGGAAACATGATCGAGGATGCAGAAGCAGCGGTGAAGCACCAAGCAAAACGTACTGTTCAAGTAGCACAATGGGTAAAAGCCGGCTTGGCGCAATAATCGAGTTGCAGAAGGGGCTGACCCATCAGTATCTGACCTCACGCGTAACTCATAATATATAGTGTTTTTATTCAGTGTTATGTTGAGGGGGCTGACACTTGTTTTTAGGTCAGCCTCTCTTTTTTGCATTTTGATACGAATGCAAAGATAATAGAATTGTACAATTTTGGAAAGGAGTGCTCGAATGAAAAGTATACAAGATTGCGCAATTTTACATAATGGTGTTAAAATGCCCTGGCTTGGGTTAGGTGTTTACAAAGTAAAAAATGGGGATGAAGTTATTAATGCGGTAAAAACAGCACTTGAAGCCGGATATCGTCATGTTGATACAGCAGCGTTTTATGACAATGAAGAAGGAGTCGGCCAGGCAATTAAAGAATCAGGTGTGCCACGGGAACAAATATTTGTTACGACAAAGGTTTGGAATTCTGATCAAGGTTATGAAACGACATTAAAAGCGTTTGAAACAAGCTTAAAAAAATTAGGGATGGATTATATTGATTTATATTTGGTACATTGGCCAGTAAGAGGAAAATATAAAGAAACGTATAAGGCGCTTGAAAAGCTTTATAAAGACGGCTTTGTTCGGGCCATTGGCGTAAGCAATTTCCAAATTCATCATCTAGAAGATTTAATGGCCGAATGTGAAATAAAGCCGATGGTCAACCAGGTAGAATATCATCCTCGCTTAACACAAAAAGAGCTTCATGCTTTTTGTAAACAGCATCATATTCAGCTTGAAGCATGGTCACCTCTGATGCGCGGAGGCTTGTTTGATGATCCAACTCTTTTAGAGATTAGCAAAAAATATGGGAAATCTCCGGCACAAGTCATTTTACGCTGGGATTTGCAAAATGAAGTAGTAACGATTCCGAAATCAATTACTCCCCAACGGATTAAAGAAAATGCCGATGTTTTTGATTTTGAATTAACACCAGAAGAAATGGAAAAAATCGATGCTTTAAATATGAATAAACGAATTGGCTCAGATCCCGATAACTTTGATTTTTAACATTTTTCCGGAAAGTCTCCTTCCTCTAAACGAAGTGTAAGGGGGAGAGATTCTTATTAAGAGTGACGCTATATGCGTGGCAAAAAGGAACTGACGTATTTTTGCGCCAGTTTCTTTTGTTGTGCAGAAATATGCTTTATTTTTTAGATAGATAATAAGGACAGAATTCGTTTTATCCCGTTCTAATCGTCCTTAAAACTCTCACCTCTACAGATGGGGCTAGAAGTACGATAAGTTCAACTAACATCAGTGGGGGATGAAAAACCCCTACAATGATGAAATTTCACTTTATCTAAATAAAATTTGGAAGTTGTAGGTGCAGTGATATTTTATATACTAATAAAAGATCATACGTTTATACATAAGGCGTTGTGTTTGACGTCTTTCACACCTGTAAAGTAAAATAATCTCAGTATAAACATATTTTTTTAAGTATGTTATACGGTATTGACGGAGGGTTATAAATGTTTTTTCATCCGATGGATTTCCTGATTTTGATTGCCTTTGGGATTTCTCTATGGGCGCAATTTAGAGTATCAGGGAATTTTAATGAATGGTCAAAAGTCCCAGCTTCTTCCGGAATGACTGGAGCAGAAGTGGCACGGATGATTTTAGATCGAAACGGTTTACATCATGTGCCAGTCGAGTTAGTTCCGGGAAAACTGACTGACCATTATGATCCAATTTCGAGAACGGTTCGCTTATCAGAACCTGTTTACTACGGTCGTTCTATTGCTTCGATTTCCGTAGCTGCTCATGAAGTTGGTCATGCTGTGCAGCACAAGCAATCATACGGAGCGTTAGTATTGCGTCATCGCATGTTTCCGATTGTCAATTTCACATCAGGGGTTGCGCCATTTTTATTATTTGCTGGATTTATCTTTAAGCAATTCTCATTGTTAGGTCTTGGCATTATCTTTTTCTCATTTGCGGTGGCGTTTCAGTTGATTACGCTTCCAGTTGAGTTTAACGCAAGTTCCCGGGCGAAGAAGTTTATGCTCGCAGAAGGGTTGATTCATAGCAGTGAGGAACGTGGTGTTAATAAAGTGCTTGGAGCGGCAGCGTTAACGTATGTAGCCGCAGCTTTAATTTCTGTGCTTGAGTTGCTAAAATTCGTCTTTATTTTTACGCAAGGAAACGAAGAAGAATAAGAATAAGAAACATACTCTTAGGAGGTGTAGTCCGCACGCGTTTTGACGTGTGCGGAAGCTAATTGGAGATATTTAATTTATTCATGGTTGCTTTATTAATTGCATTAACCGGCTTTTTCGTTGCTTCGGAGTTTGCCATTGTAAAGGTGCGCAGTTCGCGAATCGATCAGCTTATTAGCGAGGGAGATAAGCGGGCGGTAGCAGCGAAAAAAGTCATCTCGAATCTTGATGAATATTTATCAGCAAACCAGTTAGGAATTACGATTACCTCGTTAGGTTTAGGTTGGTTAGGAGAACCGACTGTCGAACGTCTCTTATTTCCGCTGTTTGAGGAATTTCATCTATCTGAATCACTTTCCCATCTTTTATCTTTTGTTATCGCTTTTGCAAGCATTACGTTTTTGCATGTCGTTGTTGGGGAATTGGCACCAAAGACATTGGCGATTCAAAAAGCCGAAGCGATTACGCTGTTTACAGCTAAGCCTCTTATCTGGTTTTACAAAATCATGTATCCCTTTATATGGGCGTTAAATAATTCAGCGAGAATCGTAACTAGTTTGTTTGGATTGAAGCCGGCATCCGAACATGAAATCGCCCATTCGGAAGAAGAATTGCGCTTGATTTTATCGGAAAGCTATAAGAGCGGTGAAATTAATCAATCTGAATATAAATATGTAAACAATATTTTCCGCTTTGATGATCGCGTTGCTAAAGAGATTATGGTTCCGCGAAAGGAAATTGTTGCTTTGGATATTAATCAAACGGTAAAAGAAAATCTCGAAATTATTAAACAAGAAAAATATACGCGTTATCCAGTGATTGATGGCGATAAAGACCACGTTATCGGTTTGATTAATATAAAGGAAGTATTTACTGACTTAGTAACCAATCCTTCTGAGGAAAAGTCAATAAGAGACTATATTCGTCCAATCATTCAAGTAATTGAATCAATTGCCATTCATGATTTATTAGTAAAAATGCAAAAGGAACGCATTCATATGGCTATTCTCGTTGACGAATATGGCGGAACATCAGGATTGGTAACAGTAGAAGATATTTTAGAAGAGATTGTCGGTGAAATTCAAGATGAATTTGACATCGATGAAATGCCAATGATTCAAAAAATTGATGACGAGCATACGATTATCGATGGAAAAGTGCTTATTAGTGAAGTGAATGATTTGTTTGGCTTATCTATTGATGATACCGATGTAGATACCATTGGCGGTTGGATTTTAACAGAGCACTATGACATTAAAGTCGGGGACAGCGTACAAGTGGATCATTATTCGTTCAAAGTACTCGAAATGGATGGCCATCATGTTAAAACATTAGAAGTAACGAGGTTGCCTGTTATAGAGAATCATGAACCAAACGATGAAAATAGCGAAATAGCTGGAATGCATTATTAAAAAGCGCAGAGAGTATCTGCGCTTTTTCACTTATTATGAAAAATAAGAATATAAATCAATATGTTTAGTAAAGGCATCATCTTGAAATGGCGCAATGCACGAGATGGTCTCGTTTGTAATAGGGTGAAGAAATTCGATTTTCGCTGCATGAAGTGCCTGTCTAGATGCAAAATGATCAGAGCCACCATAAAGTACGTCTCCAACGAGTGGATGACCGATATAACTCATATGAACGCGAATTTGATGAGTGCGTCCGGTGTCAAGGATGAGCTGAACAAGAGAAAGTTTCTTGCTCGGGAACACTTCGAGCACACGATAATGAGTAACAGCTCTTTCTCCTGTTTTTGAAACTCTTCGTCTTGTTGAATGATGACGGTCGCGACCAATAGGAGCGTCGATAGTTCCTGTTTTTTTGCTCACAATGCCATGGACAAGGGCTACGTATGTTCTTTTTATCTTTCTTTGTTCGAGCATCCTATCCATTATTGCTCCAGCTAATGCATGTTTGGCAAACAAAATTGCGCCTGTAGTATCACGATCTAAACGATGAATGTGACGCACTTTTATAAAAATCCCTTGGGATTGGAGATGAAAAGCAACCGCATTAGCTAACGTATCATTTTGTCCGGGCTTTGTCGGATGAACATCAATCCCAGCCCGTTTGTTAATGATTAACAGATGGTCATCTTCAAATAAAACATCTAGTTCTCCATATGCTGGTTCTGCTCCAAACGGCTCGGGCTTGTATAGCCAAATTTGTAGACGATCGTTTGTATGAAGTCGCTCTGTCCATTTTATTTCCTGTCTATTTATTTTGATTCCTTTATCCATCCTCAATTGATGAATTAGTTTTTTGGGGGCTTTCCAAACTTCTTTCAAAAGAAACTCTACAGTATGCCCGTCCCAGTCTGAAGGAATTGAAAATTCAAGCCATTCCCCTTTTCTTATTGTCATCAATGAAAATCACCTTCATCATGTTATGATGTTAAAGTATAGCGCAAAATAGGCAGATTGTCGAAAACGCGGAAACACTTACCACAGCCACACATAAAAAAATTATGCTACACTCATAATATCATGTGGAGAAGTGCAGTGTGGAAAAGGTGGTATGGAAATTGAAAATTGTTTATGCGGCAACGAAGGAACAGGAGAAGTATATTAACTGTTTAATTAACTATATTTACAGTAATATTTTCCCGCACTACTTCGATGATGAAAAAATTATGGAGTTTGAAAATTTAGGAGTCCTTTCTTTACATAGTGAACACATCAGCTATAACGGTACAATGAAGGAAGCATTTCAAATTATCTCATCACTTCAATCATTAATAGCAATTATTGAAGCGTTAGAACCTAATTATATCGGTGAACACCATCGCAAGCTTTTTCAGAGAAATATTCGCTTGCTTGGGAGATATGGTATCTCATTTCCATTTTTAATCGACCAATTTGCAAACGGGCGTAAAGAAGTATTAAGTATATATTCGCAGCCTGCGAATCAATGGCTTATTTAAAAGTTACATATGAAGTAGGCTAATTGAAAAAGAGGCTGACCCAAAAGCAAAGTGTCAGCTTCCACATCCATCATATATAGGACATAACAATGCAGACACTTACGGGTCAGCCACTTTGTTATTGAATAGATTGAAACCAGTCGCGAAATACTGCTTCCTCTCGATAGCCATCAATTCGTTTGACTTCTTTTCCGTTAACGTAATGAACAATCGTTGGTGTTCCTTCAATTTTGTACTTATCCCAACCATCTTCAAATTCGAGAAGATTGAACATTTTTAAATCAATTCCCATTTCTTTTGCCAACGGAACAACGATTGGTGTTGTTTTTTTGCAATGAGGGCAAGTTGAACTGTAAAAATAGACGGTAACGGTTTCTTTATTTTTAAGCTTCTTCTCTAATTCGTCCGGCAAAATGATGTTTTGATAGTTCGGATCATCAAGCTGTTCAATTGTAGCCGGATGAAGCTTTTCTTTTTTAAATGGGTTTCCTTCTGCTTTTTGTTGCTGCTGGTAAGATGTCGTAAATGCAATAGCAGCGAATAGTGCTAAAATAATCGCTCCGAAAATAACGATTTTTTTCATTTTAGTTCCCTTCTTTCATTTTCCGAATCATCATGCTACTTAACACAGCAATGAGTATGAAGGCGATTAACGCAAGAAACGGAATCGTAATAAAACCAAGCCAATTGATATATTGTCCTGTGCATGGAACAATTCCGCATGAAATCGCATTATCTTGGAAAAATGGTACTTTTTGAATTAAATAATGATACGTGGAAATCGCCCCACCAATGATCGACAGGACTAAGCTGTAGCGGGCAATGTCGTATTCTTTACGAATCACTGCCATTCCTAGAATAATGACTTGTGGGTACATAAAAATACGCTGAAACCAGCAAAGTTCGCATGGAATAAATTTCATGATTTCTGAGAAATAAAGGCTTCCCAATGTAGCAATAAGAGATATTCCCCAAGCACTGACAAGTAAATTTTCCAGTGTTTTCTCTTTTTTATCCATCATCCATATAAAACCCCTTATTGTTAGTAAATAATGCTAGTTTCATTATAGTTAATCAACAGTTGTATGTAAAATATTAATCAGTAGCTTGGAAACGTTAAAATGTTTAAACGAAAGGGATAAATAAGTTGGGCCAAAAGCAAAGTGTTAACCTTCCGAATTATTTAGATAAACAAGCGGTGTATTGCCGAATAGGTGAGAAGTCAGACATTTATGGGGATAGTATTGACGATGTTTATATTCATTCCAAAAGATAAGAATTATTTTCTAACTATAACCCGCGAAAAAACGGTGAAAATAATCGGTGAAAGGAGAGGATCACATTGAACAACAACACCGTTCAAAATATTATGACGACAAATGTCGCGACTATTTCATCCAATCAAACGATACAAGAAGCGGCACAATTAATGAGCCAACATAACGTTGGTGCACTTCCGGTTGTTGAAAACGGTCAAGTGAAAGGAATCATTACAGACCGTGACATCACGCTACGTTCTACTGCACAAGGATTGAATTCTTCAACTCCTGTTTCTCAGGTGATGTCAACGAACTTAGTAACAGGAAAACCGAATATGAGTGTTCAAGAAGCGGCTCAGTTAATGTCGCAAAATCAAATTCGACGTTTACCAATTGTTGAAAATAATCAGCTTCGCGGTATTGTTGCATTAGGTGATATCGCAACAAATAGCGCTTATGACCAGCAAGCAGAACAAGCGCTCAGCAATATATCTGAACCATCCAGTCCGCAATCTTAACTGTTAAGATAAGAGGTTGACCTAAAGAAAAAGTGTCGGACCTTATAACCATCATACCGTATTCATGTTTGGAAAGTACATGATAGATATATGGTGGAATGTGTAAGAGGTTAGACACTTATAGGTCAGCCTCTTTTCTAATTTTTTGAAGGAATATACTATAGCTGTGAAGAATAACGTTAAGGAGGTAACGTTTTGAATTTTTGGAGGGATTCGATTGAGTTGGAGAAAAACATATGAATTATGGGAACGATATGAAAATTTAGATGATGAGATGAAAGTGATGTTAACGAAAATAAAAGACGATCCCAAGCTTTTGGAAGATTGTTTTTATAAAAATTTAGAGTTTGGCACGGGCGGTATGCGCGGTGAGATTGGTCCGGGAACAAATCGCATGAACATATATACGGTGCGCAAAGCATCTGCAGGGTTAGCGCGATACATACAATCTTTTGGAGAAGAGGCAAAAAAGCGCGGGGTTGTCATTGCTTACGATTCCCGTCATAAATCACCACAATTTGCGATGGAAGCAGCAAAGACATTAGCGACACATGGCATTCAAACATATGTATTTAACGAATTGCGTCCGACGCCGGAGCTTTCATTTGCCGTGCGTTATTTAAATGCTTTTTCGGGAATTGTGATTACGGCAAGCCATAATCCTCCTGAATATAACGGTTATAAAGTGTATGGAGAAGACGGGGGACAACTGCCGCCAAAAGCGGCTGATAAAGTAATCGAATATGTGAATCAGGTGGAAAATGAACTGCTTATTGAAGTGAAAGATGAAGCACTTTTAAAGGAAAAAGGACTTATTCAAGTTATTGGTGATGAAATTGATAAAGCATACATAGAAAAGCTAAAAACGATTTCTTTAAATCCGGGGCTTTCGCAGGAAGTAGACGTCAAAGTCGTTTTTACTCCATTGCACGGTACAGCGAATAAACCTGTGCGCCGCGGGCTAGAAACGCTCGGGTACAAAAATATAGTAGTCGTAAAAGAACAAGAACTTCCAGATCCGAACTTTTCCACAGTGAAGTCGCCAAACCCAGAAGAACATGCTGCTTTTGAATTGGCGATTCAAGCCGGCAAGGAAATTGATGCGGATATTTTAATCGCAACAGACCCAGATGCCGATCGTCTAGGAATTGCCGTAAAAAATGAGCAAGGGGAGTATGTTGTATTAACTGGAAACCAAACGGGAGGATTGTTGCTTCATTATATTCTTTCACAAAAGAAAGAAAAAGGAATATTACCGAAAAACGGGGTTGTCTTAAAAACGATTGTAACCTCAGAATTCGGTCGTGTTATTGCCGAGTCATTTGGTTTAGATACGATTGATACGTTGACAGGGTTTAAATTTATCGGGGAAAAAATTAAGGAATATGAGCAAACGGGACAGTATACGTTCCAGTTTGGTTATGAAGAAAGCTACGGTTATTTAATCGGTGACTTTGCCCGTGATAAAGATGCCGTTCAAGCCGCATTATTAGCAGTGGAAGTATGTGCATTTTATAAAAAGCAGGGGTTATCTCTGTATCAAGCGTTAATGCAGCTATTTGAGAAATACGGTTATTATCGAGAAGGATTGCAATCATTAACATTGAAGGGGAAGGAAGGCGCAGAACAAATTCAAGCGCTTCTTGCAGCATTCCGCGACAACCCTCCGATGATCATGGCCGGCAAAAAAATCGTTGTGCAGGAAGATTACAAAACAAGCGAACGCATGGATACAAATACAGGAATAAAAAGCATCATTACACTGCCTAAATCGAATGTATTAAAATATTTCTTAGAAGATGACTCATGGTTTTGCATAAGGCCTTCAGGAACAGAGCCGAAAGTAAAATTTTATTTCGGTGTGAAGGGTAACTCTTTAGAAGATAGTGAACAACAATTGCAGCAACTCTCTTCCGCAGTAATGGAACAAGTCCAAAACTTGTTAAACAAAACAGCTGGTAAGGCGTAAGTGCCTTATCAGTTATTTTTGCTTCTTTTTCGTTCAGTTGCGTGCTGCCGGATAAATGGTTACTATATAATAGTTGCAAAAGAATTACATATGGAAGGATGTTTACAATGTTAAAAAATCAAGTAGCGATCGTTACCGGTGCTTCGCGGGGAATCGGAAAAGCAATCGCCTTGAAATTCGCTGAGCAAGGAACGAAGCTGGCGCTTATCGGAAGTTCCGAAGAGATTCATCAAACGGGAAAAGAGTTAAGAGAAAAAGGATTTCATCATATCGAAACATTTCAAGTCGATGTTGCCAATGAAGAACAAATGAATGATATGGTAGCGAAAACGCTTGAAAAGTTCGGACAAATTGATATCCTTGTCAACAATGCAGGAATCGGCTTTTTTAAACCAGTGGAGGAAACAACCGTTGATGAGTGGAAAAAAGTATTTGAAGTAAATGTGCAAGGCGTCTTTATCGGGGCAAAAGCAGTGCTACCGCATATGAAAGCAAGAAAATCTGGAACGATTATTACGATTTCTTCTGATGTGGGACGTTATACGATTCCAAACGGTTCCGCTTATACAGCGACAAAATATGCGGTGCAAGGCTTTTCCGGATCGCTTGCTCAAGAAGTAAGAGAGTATGGAATTCGAGTCGGCACGATTAACCCTGGCATGGTTGACACGTATTTTGCTAATTCTGTACAAGGCTTGCCAGAAAAACAAGATTGGATGAAGGCAGAAGATATCGCCGATGCGGTTATTTATATGGCGAGCGCTCCAAAACATATGCTCATTGATGAAATTGTGCTTCATCCATTAATTCAAAACTACCCAATTGCCTAATTGAAACAAAAGGGGCTCATCCTAAGCGAAGTGCCAGACCCTCACAGCACAATATAAATAAACTATATTGTAGCTGGTGTGAGGGCAGGCACTTATAGGTCAGCCTCTTTTTTTATACAATATTTTATTAGAATATTCTTAATAGAAAAATAAAGGTGAGAGAGAATGAGCGAACAGCATATTCAAAAACTGCAGACATTAAAAGCAATTGCTGAAACGTTAAACGAAGCGAACGATTTAGAGGAAATGCTAGATGCCGTGTTAAAACAATTAATCCATGTAACCGAATTAGAATGTGGCTGGATTTTTTTGGTTGACAAAAAGGGATCTTATTCTCTTGTTGCTGATTGTGAACTTCCTCCTGCTCTTACATGGGAAAATAAACAGCCGATGTGCGAAGGAGATTGTTGGTGTTTAGACCGCTATAACGATGGACGGTTGCAAAGGGCGGCAAATATTATTGAATGCAAGCGTTTAGAAGATGCAATAGAAGAAAAATGGGGGGATACGAAAGGAATTACTCATCATGCGACCGTTCCTTTACGCGCTGGTGATGAAAAGTTTGGGTTATTAAATGTTGCTTCACCGAACAAAACCCATTTTACAAATGAGGAACTGGCTTTACTTGAAGCAGTAGCGTTTCAAATTGGGACGGCAATAAAGCGGATTAAGCTCGTCGAAAACGAACAAAAATTAGCACTTTTAGCGGAAAGGAATCGTTTGGCGCGTGACTTGCATGATTCCGTGAACCAATTGCTTTTTTCGCTCATGCTCACAGCTGGTGGAGCGAAGGAAATGACGACCGATGGACGGATGAAAAAGACACTAGACTATATTCAACAATTAGCACAAGAAGCGCTTCAAGAGATGCGATCATTAATTTGGCAGCTTCGCCCGCAAGGTTTGGAAAATGGGGTGGCCAGTGCGTTAATGAATTATGGAAAAATGCTTGGTCTAAACGTAGAGATGGACATTCATGGTGTCATTGATTTACCAAGTGATGTAGAAGAATGCTTATGGCGTGTTGGTCAAGAAGCACTCAATAACTGCAAAAAACATGCAGACGTTTCAACTGTATCCATTTTTATTACTGTTAAAAATAAGCAAATTAAAATGGAAATTACAGATAAGGGATGCGGTTTTAACTACAGCGATGAAGAAATGCCGTCCCTTGGTCTAAAAAGTATGAAAGAACGAATCGAAGCGATGAATGGTACTTTTCATATAAAAAGCGCAATCGGTAAAGGAACGACTGTTCAAATGATGATTCCATTGAAAGGAGAGAGAGCAAAATGACGATTAAAGTGTTAATTGCTGATGATCATCATGTCGTTCGCAGAGGTTTAGTCTTTTTTCTAAAAACACAAAAAGAGATTGAAATTGTTGGTGAGGCAGCAAATGGCGAAGAGGCATTAACACTCGTTGAGAAACTTCAACCTGATGTGGTTCTTATGGACTTAGTGATGCCGGTGATGGACGGGATTGAAGCGACAAAAAAAATAAAAGAGCTGTTTCCTCTGACAAAAATACTGATTTTGACAAGTTTTTCTGATCAAGATCATGTTATTCCTGCCATTCGTGCCGGTGCATCAGGATATCAATTAAAAGATATTGAACCAGATCAGCTTGTCGAAGCGATTAAATCTGTCTATAGAGGAGAAAGCCAGCTTCATCCTAAAGTGACTTCCCATGTGATGGCCCATTTGTCTCAAGGAGAGAAAAAAGAAGAGAATTTATTGGAAGAATTAACGAAGCGCGAAAAAGAAGTGTTGGCGGAAATTGCAAAAGGTAAAAGCAATAAGGAAATTGCTGCATCGTTAATGATTACGGAAAAAACGGTGAAAACACATGTATCCAATATTTTAGCAAAATTAAACGTAGCTGACCGCACCCAAGCAGCTCTTTATGCGGTGAAACATCTCGGACTTTAGTCGTATTGTGCCTTCGGCTATTTTCGTAGAAAAAGTTCACTCGATTCGACGATTTGCGCGAGATGAGTATTGTCTACAATTAGAAATAGGAAAACAATGAAGGAGAGATTCAAATGAAGATGGTTGTAGTAAATGGAAGTCCACGAAAATCGGGAAGAACAGGTATTGTTGCGAGATATATTGCTTCACAATACGGTGCCAAATTAATCGATTTAAGTGAGGGAGTATTGCCTTTGTATAATGGTGAAGCCGGCCAAGACCTTTTACAATCGGTAAAACAGCTGCGAGAAACGATTCAAAAAGCGGATGGTGTTATTCTCTGCTCCCCTGAATATCATAATGCGATGAGCGGAGCGTTGAAAAATGCCCTGGATTTTCTAGGAAGTGACGAATTTGAACATAAACCTGTCGCGCTTATTGCTGTAGGTGGAGGCGGCAAAGGTGGAATGAACGCGCTAAATAACATGCGCATCGTGATGCGAGGTGTTTATGCAAACGCGATTCCAAGACAGCTTGTCTTAGATCCATCTTGCTTTTCGGGCGGCGCATTAACAGAAACAGCGGCGCAGCAAGTAGAAGGAGTTATTTCAGAGTTAAAGCGCTATATGAAAGCGTTTGAACTGTTGAAGGTGCAAGATGAATAGTCTTTATCGTGATAGCCGCTTATATAAATTGCTTGCTGCTGGAAATGCAGGAACGAGAGTCGCACGCAGTTCATTAATGATGGAATGCATTCCGAATGATAAAATCGGCCGTGTCGACAGCTTGTTCCGTGCGGTTGGTTTGATGATTCGTATTTTGTTGTTATCCGTTTTCACGGGTGCTGTCTCATTGGAAAGTGTAATGATGCCGTATGCTATTTTAGGTGCAGTATTATCTGTTTCATTAATTAACGGTATGGGGTTAATAAAAACAGTGAAAAAAGAGGAAACGGATATTTCACAAGCTATGTAAGAGACTGACTCATGATGATTTCTCCCTCGAATGGTTATCATATTCAATGAAGGGATTTGTCTCATCTGAGTCTGCCTCTTTTCATTTAGTAAAAATTGACGTACTGTTCGTGGAGTACATTTTGTCCATTTGTTTCTAGTGCGTGATCAATATAGCGAAGCAAAGCAGTTAAGTGCTTTTGGATGACAGAATAATCATGTTCAAAGTTATAGGCATGAAGAAAATGCTCAATTTTTTTCGAAAGTAAGTCATCCTTTGTGCGCACCATTAAAATAAGCAAATTATCCCATTGGGAACGATGTGTATAATATAACGCTTTATCATAATCCAGTGTATTCAAACTCGAAAGCCCCCTTATAATGAGGAGATATGTTTAGTGTGTGATGAGTTTGGTGTTTTTTTCGCTGTAAATGTTGTGTGAATTGGTAAGCGGGGCGAAACAGAGAGCTGTGTTGGATTGGCTAAAATTATCGGATGGATATGTGTATAAAGCAGAGGATGACATACACACTAACAATACGCGAAATACTTTTTCATTCGGATGGTTCAATGTGTAGCCAAGAACAACGAGCGCAACTAAATCCACAAATTTTTTAGTGAGCAGCTTTATGGCAGAAGATAGAGCATATTACATATTTGTATAAAAATGCGACAAAACCGTTTTTGTGCTTTTAGCTTAACAAGCGCTTCCGTTAGCTTAATAAGCTAAATACTTACAAATACGGCATGGAGGAATAAGAACGCCAAAGCTACTATTGTAACTACTTTTGATAGCTGCAATAGTTGTTTACTTGCAAATGTTTTGTTTAACAAATAAAAGAAGCCTACCACCCATATCCCGTTTTGAAAGAAAGAGGAAATAATGTTTTTAATCACATTGAAAAAGAAAAATAAATCCAAAATGATTCCCCCCTTAATCATCGTTCCTCATGGACAACCCGAACGCATTTTTTATGTCAATATATTAACATAAAATTCCATAAAATCTTTGTGTCAATTTAATATTTTTTATAAGTCTTCCTTTTCTAAGTGAAAGGTAGAGGAGAAGGTTCCAAAGGGATTCTACGGCTGAACTGACCTTCCATTTTATGGTGAATTACTGTGAAAGCTCCATTTCCATGAGCAAAAGCGAGTAAGCGGATCGAATAAGAAATGAATGTTTTCTGTTTTCTTGTATAAAAAAATATGGTAAAATCATCAAGAACATATGTTCGTTGTTGAGTAGAATATAAATTTTACCGTTAGAAAGACGGAATTTTCCCGCTAGCATTTCGTCATTTTGATGAAGAGGTCTTTTTTGATTAAAAAGGACATATTTAGCAAAGGTGCAATTCGTATAATAAGGAGGTCATTGTGATGAAAAAGTGGACAAAATCGATCGAGATTAACGCACCGATTGAAGCGGTGTGGGAGCTATTTGACGGATCATTAGAAAACATGCAAAAAATAATGCCACAAGTGGTAGAACATACTCCCGTTCATGAAACGGAAGAAGTAGTCGGCAGTGTGTATCGTCAAAAGTATCGTGAAGGTAAGCGCGTGATAGAATACGATGTGAAAACGTTAGAGTACGCTGACAACTCAGCTTACAAAAAATTAAAGGTCGGATTCAACTTAGGGAATATGTTCGATATTACCGCTTGTTATGAACTGGAGAAAAAAGATGAAAATCGAACTGAGTTCACGTACACCGTAACGAATGAACCGCTGAAATGGTACACGAAATTATTCCTTCTTTTCGCAACGGAAAAAGTAGTTATTGACTTTGTGGAACGAGTGAAAAAAGTGGCAGAAGGCCAGCTGGTGAAATAAACGACTACGGGACGGGTTATTTGTATAAGTTTTAATACTGATTTGGACTCCCTGCGAGCCGAATTGGTATTTTTTATATTCTTCCCCTTCAGCCGTTTTATACGACAAAACCAAAAATATATGGAACAAAAAAAGTGTTGGTGAGGAACATCAACACTTTTTGACTAACATAAATCATCGTTCATGGTTAAACAACCTTCATCATTTCCCCATCTTTTTCATACATTGTGATAAGAGGAAAAAGGGGGGAGATGTGGATGAAACCAGAGGATCAAAAAGCACTTGAGTATGCGATTGCGGAGATTACGGAAATCGCGGAAGGCTTTGGATTGGATTTTTATCCGATGCGTTATGAAATATGTCCTGCTGACATCATTTATACATTTGGAGCATACGGGATGCCGACGCGGTTTTCCCATTGGAGTTTTGGAAAGCAGTTTTACAAAATGAAGCTTCATTATGATTTAGGATTAAGTAAAATTTATGAGCTAGTGATTAACTCGGACCCTTGTTATGCGTTTTTGCTTGATACGAATACCCTCATTCAAAACAAATTGATTGTTGCCCACGTATTAGCCCATAGCGACTTTTTCAAAAATAACGTTCGCTTCAGCAACACGAAGCGTGATATGGTTGAAAGCATGGCAGCAACCGCGGAACGAATTAAGCATTATGAGCATCAATACGGCAAACAAGAAGTGGAAAAGTTTTTAGATGCGGTGTTAGCGATCCAAGAACATATTGATCCTTCTCTCCTTCGTCCGAAGCTTTCATGGACATTAGAAGATACGGAAATATACGAGGAGGAAGAGACACCAAAACCAACCCCATATGATGATTTATGGTCACTCGATGAAAAAAAGAAACCTGCCCCTCCACAGAGAAAGAAGAAAAAGAAATTTCCACCGCAGCCGGAAAAAGACATCCTTCTCTTTATTGAGGAATATAGCCGTGAACTTGAAGAGTGGCAGCGTGATATTCTCACGATGATGCGGGAAGAAATGCTTTATTTCTGGCCGCAGCTTGAAACGAAAATCATGAACGAAGGCTGGGCATCTTACTGGCACCAACGCATCTTGCGCGAGATGGATTTAACAACCGACGAGGCAATTGAGTTCGCGAAGTTAAACGCCGGAGTTATTCAGCCATCACGAACAAGCATTAATCCATATTATTTAGGACTAAAAATCTTTGAAGACATCGAAGAACGCTGGAACAATCCAACGGAAGAAATGAAAAAACTCGGTGTGAAACCAGGCTCAGGGCGAGAGAAAATTTTTGAAGTGCGCGAACTTGATTCCGATATTTCCTTCTTGCGCAACTATTTAACCAAAGAACTGGTTATGCGTGAAGACATGTACTTGTTCCAAAAACAAGGAAAAGACTACAAAATCGTCGACAAGAGCTGGGAAAATATCCGCGACCAATTAGTGAACATGCGCGTGAATGGCGGATTCCCGTACATCACCGTCAATGACGGAGATTACATGCGAAACGGTGAACTATACTTGAAACATTGGTACGAAGGTATTGAATTAGATCTTAAATACTTGGAAAAAGTGCTTCCATATCTTCATCAGCTATGGGGCAGAGCGGTGCATATAGAAACGGTGGTGGAAAACCGCCCGGTGATGTTCACATATGATGGAAAAGCGGTGCATCGGAAGTTTATATAATTGGAGAAAAGGGCTGACACTACTAAGTGTCAGTCTCGTTTTTTGTTTGATTCAAGTTTAAACGAAACAAGAGCAGAAGCTATATCCATTAAAAGAAGAAGAGGCTAAATGAATTTTGTATGAGCTTTTTGCATCGTTCTTCTTTCTGTTTGGGCTTTTAGTGAGGTTATGGATACTTTTTAATCCCTTTTAAATAAATTCTGTAAGCAATAATCTTTATGAAAAGACTAAATGGAATAATTGGTATGGTTGTTCGACGAACGGAAGCATTACTTCAATAAGCAGGAGTAATGCTTTTCTTATTGAAGTAAGAGACATTCATGTTTATTGAATTTGATGGTCTAAATTGAGTTCATCTTTAAGCGAGGGAGGGAATTTTTACAATGAGCGGAATTTCCAAAACACCGAAGCCGCCATATTATGCAGTTATTTTTACTTCGGAAAGAACAGAAGGAGACAATGGTTATGGTGAAATGGCCGAAGAAATGGTTCAATTAGCTTCTCAGCAGCCGGGATTTTTAGGGGTGGAAAGCGTTAGAAATCAAGATGGGTTCGGAATAACGGTTTCTTATTGGGAATCACTTGAGGCGATAAAGAATTGGAAAGAAAACTTGCGACATAAAGTGGCGCAGGATAGAGGGAAAAGAGAATGGTACAAAAGATTTGCAACAAGAATTTGTAAAGTAGAAAGAGATTACTTTTTTGATAGTGAAAGCTAAGAACCATTAATATTTATAAGGAGGTTTTGCACTAGTTGAGAGTGATACTTCAAAAATGTATAAGAATTGGTTTGGATATCCTGTAAAACATTAGTTCAGTGCAAGATCATTCAACAATGCTTTCATGTTAATCAACTAAATAAATGGGATCATCATGTTACAATGATTATAAAAGCCTTTGGGGGGATTGGAGATGGAAACCATTTCATTGAAAGAACCCCTTTGTTCACTCGAAGAACGATACTGCAACCTGAAGTTCGAAAATCTGTAGAGGAACTTGAGATTCTGCTTGACGATGATTTTATAGAATTCGGAAGCTCAGGTCGTATTTTCAATAAACAGCAGGTTATCGATGGACTTGTAAATGAACCCATCATTCAAATGACGTTAATGGATTTCGAAGTGAAATTATTGGCACCAGATGTGGCATTAACGACTTACCGTGTGCTCAAACATAAAGATATGAAATACTCATTGCGCAGTTCTATTTGGAAGAGGAAAGAAGATAAGTGGCAAATGGTCTTTTATCAAGAACACCTTCAGCAGCACCTTAATAGTGCTGTCGGTAAATAAATATCATTCTAGTGGAATGAACAGATGACAACAGTAGAAAATTACTTCATAAAAAGGTGTAGTGCATCATATGGTTCACAGTTTTTACCTGATTAAACCGAGATTAACGAAATTCGACATTTTTTATAAGGTTTACGTTACCGATACTTCTTTTTATTTTATTAAAATCGGCGGTCAATTTCACAACCGTTATGCATATGAAAAGCAAATTCCGGTACTGTTCGAAATTTTATTTTGGTATTGGTTGAAAAAAACAGAAAAGAAGCAGACTGCTTTAGAAGCCGAGTATGACAATAAGGTCAATAACAACGAAGTATCTGAACTGTTACAGAAAGAGCATAACTTTTCCATTAACAGCCTGGAAATAAAGAACATTGTTATAAATACAGCAGCAACCTTTCATACAGGATTCCGAGATAACGGAACAATTTTATTTACACTAACAAATGGAGAGACACATAAGTTTATTATTCCTGAAACTATCTCCCGTGTGGCGATTAATAAAAGCATTAAAGAAGTTCAACCGGAACTATCCATTCAATATGATGGCGAAAAATGGGAGACGAATAATGAACATATTCCTCAACCTGAGGAGAATACCTTGTCAAAACGAATTCGAAAATTCTTATTTGGAGATTCCGATCTTCTACTCGACATCAATGCCAAACTAAGTCGATTCGGTAAAATACTTAATATTACCTGGTTCATTTTTCTAATCGTTTCAATAGTAACTTCAGATTCTTTCGTTTTTCCGTACTTGGTCAAAACCCTTCCAATTATAATACTCGTACTCGTTTGTATGATAATCCTGTTTCGCAAAGAATTTGGGTTACAGCGTTATATTCAACTTGGGATAACAGTTATTATGATGCTACTTTCTCATGAATGGGTTGATTTACCTTTTTATTTAAAACACGAATATAAAGTGGCTGAAGGAGTACCGAGTAAGTTTGAATTTCATTCCGCCCGTAAAAGTCCAGACTATTGGGAGGTCGTGGTGGATGATGTGACATTTTCTATGCCGGATGATATTAAGGAGGAATATTCACATAGATGGTTTGTTATTCGTTATCTCCCTTACTCTAAGTTTATTCTTGATTATGAAATATTAACTAGAGAAGAAACGCGGAAAAAGTTACAAACTCTTAAATGATCAAAGGACTTCTGCTTATTTCACGAAGTAGGTGAGATTGAATCGGATATTTCTTTCTTACCTACGTTTTTTATCCGCTAGATAGAGTGTTATAAGATTAGTATAGTCAAATATGTTGACGACTAGGTAGAGAGTTTTTTATATACATACGTGGGTAATTGAAGTTACTCTTAAAATTCGCTTTGGCATATACTATTACATGTATATGTAATGATAGATAAAAGATAAAAATATAGATAGTTTGATCAACACACAAAGGTGGTGGTGTTGTTGTATATGTTTATAATAATGCTTATAATTTTAATCGTAAGTGTATATAGACGTTATTATCCAGTTAATTGGATTCCATGTGTATCAAAGATAAATAATTCAAAAGATAATAATATAATCGTGCTAGATATCCGAGATTACACTGAAACAAGTAAGAATCCTGTTTCAAGTTCATTGAATATTCCTTATGCTTATTTAAAACGTTTCTATAAAGAAATTCCGAATCGACCGATTCATGTTATTGCCTCAGACGAATTAGAGCGCAACCTAGGGCTACGGTTTCTACTTCATAGAGGTTTTCATGTCACAAGCTACTATTTAACAGAATGCCCATGTGATGAAAACGATCAGAAAGAGGTATCGTAATATCGAAAAAGGTGAACAAACGGAGCACCTTGTAAAAGAAGCAGCGGAACTATTGGTGAAAAGCAGATAAAAAGAAACGTCAACTCTTATTAAAACTAAGGGTTGGCCATTTTTTTATCCTAATGTTCAAACAAAGAAAGTGATGGATTAGGTCAGGTATTAGAAGTACAAACAACAACAGGTAAAGGAGCCGAAAATGAATTAAAAAGGATTGATGAAAATACGATGATATACCGGGAATTGAAGCCAACGAACGCATTAGCTCCCTTTATAAAGTGTTTTTGGTACTTAGAACGTGATTATAAACAATTTGGCCCTGGTGAGGTAATATGGGCAAAAGGGGATGTTGAGTTACTTTTTCATTTTGGTGCCCGATATATAAATTCCAAAAATGAAATCATTTCTTGTAGTTTTCTTATTGGTCCATTAACGAACTATATAAATTTAACCTCCTTTGGAAACATTAGGTTGGTTGGTGCGAGGTTTCATCCGGGGGGATTCGCACCATTTTTCCGTATTTCGATGAACAGTTTGCGAAACCAAATCGTTCCTTTATCAGATTTAATTGGGCGGGATGCTGAAATTTTGGAAGAACGTTTGTTTGAAGCAAGTTTAGAGGATTCGATTTCCGTATTGCAACATTTTCTATTAGAAAAGCTACATACAGTTTCCTATCATCCTATCTCTGAATTAGCAAAGTGGGTTGAGAAAGAAAACGGAATGGTTCCATTACAAAATATCGAACAGTTAACAGGATTATCGCTTAGGCAGATAGAACGCAAATTTAATGAGTTTGTCGGATTTTCTCCAAAGAAAATGGCAACCATTTACCGTTTTAATGCCGCAAGGGAACACTTGCGGAAACATCCAGAGATGGATGTAATGGATTTGGCGTTTCATTATGGTTATTACGATTACTCGCATTTTTCAAAAGACTTTCGAAAGTATCTTGGAATCACACCTATTGAGTTTAAAAACAGTATGCTTGCTACGAGGGGAAACCATATGAAAAATGATATCGTTTTTTTACAAGATGAGTGAGTCAAAAATATGATACATTACAAATGGACAAGTTAAAACATATGTATAGAGGGAGGAAACTTTTATGATTAAACGAATTGCGACTGTCGCTATTTATGTAGAAGACCAGCAAAAAGCCAAAGAGTTTTGGACGGAAAAAGTAGGGTTTGAAGTTGTCGCTGAGCATCCAATGGGACCGAATGCCTTTTGGTTAGAGATAGCTCCTAAAGGTGCACAAACAGCATTAGTTATTTACCCAAAAGCGATGATGAAAGATTGGAATGAGAGAAAGCCGTCTATTGTGTTTGAGTGTGAAGATGTGCTAGGTACATATGAAACGATGAAAGCTAAAGGTGTAGAATTTTTAGGAGAACCGCAAAAAATGCAATGGGGCACATTTGTGCAATTTAAGGATATCGATGGAAATGAATTTGTGCTAAAAGGATAAAAAATCATTTTGTACTTATAATGGATTCTTCGCTACGCTGCCATGATCATGGCAGCGTTTTTCTTTTGTGAGAAGACTTCTGTTTCTAACATTTACAACGTTTGTTGAGATGAATCGAGGGGTAAAAAATATTGACATATTTTTTATAGTGTTATTAAATATAATTTACGACAATATTGACTATATTTAAACTTTAGTTCTTTAGTCAAAAGATAGAGGAGAAATATATGACAACAGACAAAAAAACAGCTATTCTCAGATCCGCTGCAGAAGCCTTTGCTCTCTTTGGGTATAAAGGGACTACGATGGATCAAGTAGCGAAAATGGCTAATATCGGTAAAGGAACTCTTTATACTATATTTTCAAGTAAAGAAGAATTGTTTGATGAAGTGATTAGTAGGGTAATTGCTAAAGTGATCCGTGTTGCTCAAAATGCCATTTCACATGAACGTTCATTTCAAGAAAATATATTAATGATTTTGGAAGAGGTGATGACCTTTCGAAAAAAAAGTAAATTGCTTGACAAGTTGTTGCAGGAAATTCGGATTGCTGGTACTCCTGTTGCCGAGAAGGCTCAAAAAAGGTATGAAGAAGCATTGGAACGTTTTATCGAACATCTACTGCAAGATGCTATACAGAAAGGAGAAATTGTCTCCTGTGACACGAAGATTGTTAGTTATGCCATTGTTCGGCTTTACATAGCCCTTACTTTGGAGTGGAATCGAACTCGTCCACCATTGGATAAAGAAGTAATCAAGCAATATATTAATCTCCTTCTCTTGAATGGATTAACGCCAAAACAATAATGGAAGAGGAAGGGAACAGACATGAATGGTATAAAGTTGATTTTTAAAGATTGGAAATTACTATTAAGTAATAAACATGGACGAATCGCACTAGGCTTTCTGCTCATTGTTCCTTTGATTTATGTAGGATTCTTTTTATCTGGATATTGGGATCCATATAGTCGACTCGAGCAACTTCCTGTCGCTGTGGTCAATTTGGACAAAGGGGCTGTGATGGACAATCAAGCGATTTATGCTGGTGACGACTTTGTTAAAAAATTAAAAGAAAACAAAGATTTGAACTTTCGGTTTGTGTCTTCTAAAGAGGCTGAAGATGGTCTAAAAGACGGACGGTATTACATGACCATTACGATTCCTGAAGATTTTTCCAAAAAGGTAACTACGTTGATGGATAAACACCCACAACCTGCACAACTTGTGTATAAAATCAATCCGGGAAAAAACTTCGTTGCGTCCCAGATTAGCAGTACTGCTGTGAAAGAAATGAAAACAAAAATGGCGAACAGTATTACGAAATCCTATACGGAAGGCGTATTTCATAAAATGCAGGAATTAGCAAAAGGGCTAGATAAAGCGGCAGATGGTGCTAGGAAGTTAAATGAGGGTACCTCAGAAGCAAAAAATGGGATGGCACGATTGACAGAAGGGCTAGGTAAAGCGGCAGATGGTGTTAGGAAGTTAAATGAGGGTACCTCAGAAGTAAAAAATGGGATGGTACAATTGACGAATGGGATCAATCGTTTAACGAATGGGGCTACACAACTCCAGCAAGGAAGTAATCGTCTTTCTCTTGGAGCACAAAAGTTAGATCAAGGACTCCAGAGGCTCAAACAAGGGACAACGGATTTATCAAGCGGTATGAGTCAACTTTCTATTGGACACCAAAAATTAGAAAATGGTATGGATCAATTGACTCAAGGAACAAAAGCATGGGCAGATGGAAGTGTGAAGATTGAACAAGGACAAGCTCAACTAGAAGAAACAGCAAACGTCTTAAAAGCTGCACTGGAACAGTATGTTCAAAAACATCCAGATGCTGTGCAGGATGCTGATATGCAAAAGATTATTAAAATCTCTGAAGGGATAGCTGTTGCGACCAATACGTTACACAATGGACAGACTCAACTCGTCGAAGGTGCAAAAAAATTAAATGCGGCACAAGGGAAAATAGAAGAAGGTATGAAACAATTTGGAGTTAAGATGAGTCAAGCGACCGAAGGAGCAAAACAATTGTCCGTTGGAGCAGCGCAACTAGCTAACGGCTTTTCACAGTGGGAAAATGGCTTTTTCTCTTTGAGCAAAGGAATTACGGCTCTGGCCAATGGAGAACAGCAACTCCATAATGGGGCAGAAAAACTATCCAATGGACTTACTCGACTTACGGACGGGATGAGTGAGTTATCGACCAAAGAACAGCAACTCTATAATGGGGCAGAAAAACTATCCAATGGACTTATTCAACTTACGGACGGGACGAGTGAGCTATCGACCAAATTAAATGAAGCGGCTCAAAAAACATCCACGATTCATACAAGCGATGCAGTAACTACTATGTTTTCACAACCAGTGAAACTTGTCGAATCGAAACTGACCGATGTTCCGAATTACGGTAGCGGAATTGCACCTTATTTTCTTTCTTTAGGTCTTTACGTTGGCGGAATCATGGGAGCTAACATTCTTCCGCTCGTTCGCAGGGAAGAAATTTCTGGGACTGCCCATTTTATCAACAAATTAGGGTTATTTTACTCAATCGGATTGATCCAAACAGCTATTGTGGACACGCTCATTCTTTGCGTATTTAAGTTACACGTGACGAGCATACCTTTATTTATTCTTTTTAGTTTACTAGTGTCATTGACGTTTATGACCTTTATTTTGATGCTAGCGACGGTATTTGGACTGGTTGGAAAATTTGCCGCTATTACGCTCTTAATTCTTCAGCTTGCAACATGTGGAGGAACATTCCCGATGGAATTAAATGCTCCAATTATGAGAAGCATCGGTCAATGCCTGCCAATGACTTACTCGCTTCGAGGATTTCAAGATGTCATTTCATTAGGGGATTGGTCTCAATTACAACAACAAACGTTGATTTTACTTTCTTATCTTGTTGGTGCGGCTTTAATCATCTGGGTCACATGCCTCATTCAAAATAGAAAAAGTCCAACAGCTCCTGTCCATTAATCATCATTTAGCCAGTTAAGCGAATAGGGGAATCGAAAAAAGTGATATCCAATCGGATATCACTTTTTTAATAAGCTTGCTTCAAATTAAGTGGATAATCGTCAAACTGGAGGTTTAAATTGCTAAAAATCTAGTGTTTTTAGACTATGGAATAATTCTAAAAAAAATTTATATTTAAAGTAGGACGTTGTATTTATTCTTTACTGAATAGTACAACGATAAAGGCAAAGCTAGTGAAAACTAGTGTCGCAAAGCTATAGGGGCTAAGGCGAGGGAGACCTGCTATGCCAGCCAGCTGCCGAAAGTAAAAATTCAGTAAAGGGAGATGAATGAAATGAAAAGACAGAAAAAACTGCTTGTGGGTGGATTAGCTTTTGCCCTGCTCTTTGGACAAGGCATTGGCTTGGCCGAAGCCAAGGGGAAGGAAAGTAAGCCGAAAAATGAGAAAAAACAAATTATTGTTGACAAAAATAAGAATGGCATCGCGGATTCTTGGGAAGCTAAATACAAACTTGGCTCAGGAAAAGATGTCGCTAAAAAGGATAATGATAAAGACGGTTTAAATAACTTAATTGAATATCAATTAAACTTCAATCCGTTATCAGCGGATACAGATAAAGATAAGGTAAAAGACGGAAATGAAGATTACGATAAAGATAAGTTAACAAATTTGCAGGAATTGCAAGCGAAGCTAAATCCTGCTTTAAGTGATTCTGATAAAGATAAAGTTCTCGATTCCATGGAAGATAACGATGGAGACAAGTTAGCTACCATCGAGGAATTTATTGTGCAATCCAGTCCAGTTATTAGTGATTCCGATAAAGATGGCATAAAAGATGGACAGGAAGATAAGGATTTAGATTTCATAACAAACGAAAAGGAATTTGACTTACATCTAAACCCTAATGTAAGCGATTCTGATAAAGATGGCATTGTTGATGGAGACGAAGACTTAGACAGCGATGGATTGACAAACGAAGTGGAGTTAGAGCTTGGCCAAAATCCTTTAAACAAAGACAGTGATAATGACGGCGTGCGTGACGGCTCTGAGGATAAAAATAAGGATGGAGTGCAAGATTTAAATCAATTAAGAGAATTAAAGATTGAAATTAAAACATTGAAGGGGAAGAAAACTCAAATTCAGTATGAGTTCAAAGATGGTGCTTTCGAAGCAAAAATTAAGGACGAAACAGGCACTCTGCTAGGTAAAAATATTCATGAGCTTGTCCAAGAGCTAGCGCTTTTGCCAAATGAAAAACAAAGTGAGATGATTGCACGGATTCAGGAAGTATTAGGCATCGATGATTTTGTCAAAATTGAAGTAAAAGCGAAATTTTTTAACGGTACAAAAATAAAGATTGAAATAGAAAATGAAGTAAAAGAGCCAGCAAAACCAAAAAAACCAAAACAAGAAGAACCTAAAGATGAAGAGCATGAGCATGAAGATGGAAAACAAGAAGAAAAAGAGCAACAACATGAAGACGAGCAACAAGAAGAACATGAAGAATAATTAAGAACAACAATGACCTGCTTCAGCAAATGAGGCAGGTCATTATTTATGATATGGAATTGTTCCTTGAGTAAAGTACTCTTAATGATTTTGCATCTGCGAAGCGAGCAATTTGGCAATGTCCTTTTCAAAATCTATAGGTTCTTCATTTGGTTCATATCGGCGAATCACGTTTCCGTTTTGGTCAATGAGGAATTTTGTAAAATTCCATTTGATTTCATCGCCGATTAACCATTCCGGTGCTTTGTCCAAAATCATTAGTTTTAAAGTCTTTGCAGTTGCGCTTGTTTCATCAAATCCTCTAAACAGAGCTTCTTTCTTTAACGTTTTTTACGAGAAGTCTCCCTCCTCTAAGCGAATTGTAGGGAGGAAAGGTTCATTCAAATTTAGTTCTGGAGAATAAGGCGGTAAAAAAACAAAACGTTAATCGATCTTGTATGCGCTCTAAGAAAGGTTGCAGATGGAATATTGAGTACGGAGTAAACGGCAGATAAATGAGCTGCCGTTTTATCATTTCTGGGCATGTTTTGATACAAGTTATACTTCATCAAGACAGCTACATTCTTATACCTTTCTAACCTACGTCATACGTTAAAATAGTGGGTTAACATCATATATTTTGCTAAAGTTAAGGTTTATATACATTTAAATGTGGAAAAGATGGTTAAAAAAATTACCTTAAAAGACTAGAGCTTGGAGGGATTTTGTTGATTGAAAATCTCATGGAGATACAAGATATTTTAGTTCGCTCAAAAGATGCACTGAGTAAGTTTAAGGACATTTTAGTTCCAGCGATTGAACAAGCAAAAGATGACCATGAACGTTTGTATTGGCATCATATTTACGAGGAAGAAGAACATCGTTTTGATCGTTTGGAAGCGCTGCTACCGAAACTGCAATCGCAACTTCAAAACAGGTCTGCTGTTTCGAAAGGAAATGGTGATTTCCTACGTTTACTGCAAGACATTAGTCTTGAAAAGTTTGGTCTACATAATTTTTTAGAGCACCTTGATTTATCCCTTTTTCACTATAAGGATACGGAATATCAGGAGACTATTGAATCATTAAGAAATATGACGGCTGAGGATTATCAAAAAATAAAATATACATTTGAGGCATTGAACAAAGAGCTTGATGCACCTGTTCACTTTGCAGCTTCAGTGCCTACAGATGAAAAAGAGAACCAGTCGGAGCATTTAAAAATACAGGAGTATACAACAGGCAATCAAAACATGATTCAACAAACTACTTTAAGAACTCTGTATCTAACTGTGGGTAGTTTAAAAAATATGTAGGGAGGAGAACAAGCGATGGATAAAGCAATAATCTATTCTGAATCTACGTTAAGTAGTGAACAATGGAGAGAGTTGGATCAAACAGTCATCGATAGTGCTCGGAGGCAACTAGTAGGCAGAAGATTTATTGATATATATGGACCACTTGGTGAAGGAGTTCAATCCGTTGCGAATGACGTATATGAAAACCCTGAAAGTGGGGAAATCAGCTTTCATGGTGGAGAACTAAATCTTTCAGAGCCAACACGTCGTGTGCATTTGACGATTCCGCTTATACATAAAGACTTTATTTTGTATTGGCGTGATATTCAACTGGCGAAACAGCTTGCTAGTCCTATTGACTTTTCAGCCGCTTCAAATGCTGCTCAGCAGTGTGCATTACTAGAGGATGATTTAATTTTTAATGGATCTACTCCATTTGATCTTCCTGGGATTATGAATGTAAAAGGAAAGATTGCTCACATACGTAGCGACTGGATGAAATCAGGAAACGCTTTTGCCGATGTGGTGGAAGCCCGAAATAAACTATTGCAACTAGGACATACAGGTCCATATGCTTTAGTCCTTTCACCTGAATTGTATGCTCTCATTCATAGAGTTCATGAGGGGACCCATGTACTGGAAATTGAACATATTAGAGAGTTAATGCCTGCAGGTATTTATCAAACACCAGTGATTAAGGGCAAAAGAGGTGTAGTGATTGATGTTGGAAAACAAAATATAGACTTAGCTATTGCCGTAGATTTTCAAACGGTGTTTTTAGATGTCGAGAACATGAATTATATTTTCCGTGTTTATGAGTCAGTTGTACCGAGAATAAAACGTCCAAGCGCTATCTGTACGTTAGAAGATCCAGAGGGAGAATAAAACCATAAATTTCAATATAAACAGCGCTTGCTGTTTATATTGAAATTTATGCAATTGATTTGAATTGATCTTTTATTTTCGAAATCATGGAAGATAACTCTGGGTCAGGAATATCAAAGCCTATATCATCAAGGATCATTCTTACTTCTTTTAGAAAGTGAATGGTATAACTTCCTTGATGGACATCGAAAAGACGTTTTAAGTATTTGAACTTTTCTTTAATCATCAAATTTTTATATACTACATTTTTTAATTCGGCTATTTTCTTATGTTCCGGAGAGGAGATGACACTCACTTCGTTAACGTTTACAATTATTTTTTTTCCTTCATTTGTTACAAAGCCAATGGAATAATAATTTGAACCTAAATGGTCTACATGAGTAATACAAGCGTATGGATATTCTTCTCCTGAACGAAGACGAAGAAAAGAGGTTTCAATGACTCCGCCAAGTTTTCTTTGATTGGATAAAATCGCATGTATATCCCGTAAACCATTAATTTGGATACCCACAAAGATTCCTCCTTTCTTGTATATGATAACAATTCTCAACTAAGTTGTAAATGATATTCATTTTCAAAATTGAGTGGTAATTTTAGGAGGGTTTATGTTATATGGAGAGAAGATTAACCGTGGGGTCATTAATAAAAAATAAACAGAGAATAGAGATCGCGGAATTTTCTAGTGTAATTGAAAGTAAGACGATGCGAAGTGTTATTAAAATAAAACAAAATAATCAATCTTTTAAGTTATTACCTATTTCAAATGAGTTACTGCTCGATAGTGCCTTAAAGCAAGGGATACCTCTAGATTATAAATGCAGGAAGGGAACATGTGGGAAGTGTGCGGTTGAAGTTATTGAGGGACAGAATGTATTATATCCGAGAACGAAAAGAGAGTTGGAAAAATTCCGAGATGTAAACATGCGTTTAGCATGTCAAGCTAGAATCAAGTAATTTATTAGCCCTCCTTTGATACATAGGCTGTTTTTTCAATCGTAGTTTTAATATTTAAGATGATGATGGACTTTGTCTATTTTTATTTTAGAAGAGGTATTTAATCATTTTTTGTTGTTAAGTTTTGTAAAATTCCGCTACTTTCGTAAGGAATGTTGTATTAACAAGAAAAACGTGAAGAGGAACACGAAGATTAAGTCAAAACAACAATGACCTGCTTCAGCAAATGGAGCAGGCCATTATTTATGCTATTGAGTAAAGTACTTTTAATGATTTTGCATCGATGAAGCGAGCAGTTCGGCAATGTCTTTTTCAAAATCTACAGGTTCTTCATTCGGTTCATATCGACGAATCACGTTTCCATTTTGGTCAATAAGGAATTTTGTAAAATTCCATTTGATTTCATCGCCGATTAACCATTCCGGTGCTTTTTCCAAAATCATTAGTTTTAAAATCTTTGCAGTTGCGCTTGTTTCGTCAAAACCTCTAAACGGAGCTTCTTTCTTTAAATATTGAAATAATGGATGAGTGTTGCTGCCATTCACTTCGATTTTTGCAAATATCGGAAATGTTACACCGTAATTGAGCTGACAAAAGGTAATGGCGTCTTGACTGCTTCCTGGTTCTTGTTCACCAAACTGATTGCAAGGAAAGCCGAGAATTTCAAAATTATCGTTACGATATTTTTCATAAAGCTTCTGCAAGTCTTGAAACTGAGGGGTAAAGCGGCATTTGCTAGCGGTATTGACAATTAAAAGCACTTTTCCTTTATAATCAGATAATGAGATAGTTTGACCATTAGCCTTTTTTACTTCAAAATGATAGATGGACATATATTCCTCTCCTTATTTATACCTTTTACTAATTTATATTAATTATTATTTAATATTATTGTTAAAATGTAAAATGATTTGTTTCGGAGTTTTCTTAAATAAAGACTGCGACAAACATTTATTATTTGATAAGAAATTGGGAATGACTGCAACTTGACATTTCGTTTTTGTTGTAACTATAATGGTTACATGGAGGTCAGTATATGAAAATCAGTAGTCGTTTTACAGTAGCCGTACACATTTTATCTTTGTTAGCGTTAGAACCCAGTGCACATTGCACTTCAGAATGGATTGCAGGGAGTGTCAACACAAACCCTGTAGTTGTTCGCAGAATTATTGGGAAATTAAAAAAAGCTGGTTTAGTGGATGTGCGACCTGGAACAGGTGGGGCATATCTTTTGAAAGAGACAAAGGAAATTACATTGCTTGATATATATCGGGCAGTGGAAGTAGTGGAAGAGGGAGAGTTGTTCCAATTTCACGAGCATCCTAACCCAAATTGTCCGGTAGGGGCGAATATTCAAGCTGTTCTCGAAATTATTTTGCTTCGCGCACAAGCAGCAATGGAAAAAATATTAGAAGAAATCAGCTTAGAAGAATTAGTCAATAATTTAGCTAAACAGATTGAACAAGGAAAACAATAATTTAATTTTTTTTAAGATTGTTGTAACAATTTTAGTTACAACGTGGTGCTACTGAAGGGAAACCTCCATTTTTCAAAATAATTAAGTATAGAAAGGGATGAAGGGGTGTCATGAAGATTGCATTAATTGGAGCTACAGGAATGATTGGTAAGTGCATATTAGAGGAAGCTTTAGCAAGAGGTCATGAAGTAACGGCAATTGTTCGTGATCCATCTCGCAAGGTTGACGGAAGCGGTAAAGTGAATACGGTAGTTGGCAACATATTTGATGTCGAAAGTCTTACTAATGCGATAGCTGGGCATGATGTAGTTATTAGCGCATTCGGACCAAAAATTGGTAAAGAAGAAACATTAGTGGAGGCCACTCGTTCACTAATTAGCGCAGTTAAACGCGCAGGAGTTCCTCGTCTGTTAGCTGTTGGCGGAGCGGGAAGTTTAGAAGTGGCACCGGGAGTACAGCTTGTAGATACACCGGAATTTCCTGATTTTATTAAACCAATTGCACTCGCACATCGTGATGCATTAGAAATCTACCGCCAAGAAACAGAATTGAATTGGACGAATGTAAGCCCGGCAGCTTTCATTGAACCTGGAGAAAGAACGGGAACATACAGAACAGGTATTGATCAATTAGTAGTGAACGAAAAAGGAGAAAGCCGTATATCCGCAGAAGATTATGCGGTTGCGATGCTGGATGAAGTAGAAAATTCACGCTTCAGCCGCATGAGATTTACGGTGGCGTATTAAAATCAAAGTTTATAAAAAGGTGGGAGTAACAATGAGTAAAGCCATTCATCCGGATGCCACGATTGGACACGTTCATTTAATCGTGTCTAATCTTGAACGTTCTACTCAATTTTATCGCGAAATAATTGGGTTTCAAGTCTTAGCGACAGAAGAAAACATCGTCACACTTACCGCTGATGGAGTGACACCTTTATTAGTGCTTGAGGAGAGAAAGGATGCGGTAAGAAAACCACGGAGCACAACAGGATTATATCATTTTGCCATTTTAGTTCCTGACCGTGCAAGCCTGGCGCGTTCTCTTCTTCATTTACTGCAAAAAGGTTATCCACTGCAAGGCGCATCTGATCATCAATTTAGTGAAGCGGTTTATCTTGCTGATCCGGACGGTAACGGAATCGAAATTTATGCCGACAGACCAAAAGAAGAGTGGGAGAAAACAGAAAGCGGCGAGTATAAAGGAGTTACCGAGCCGCTGGATGTGAACGGATTGCTTGCTGAGGCAGGAGATATTCCTTGGGCAGGTCTTCCAAGCGGAACACGAATCGGTCATATTCATTTGCATGTTGCTGATATTCAAGAAGCAGATAAATTTTACCGTAATGGACTAGGATTTGAAGCAACGATAAGAATGGGAAACCATGCACTATTCGTATCGGCAGGCGGCTACCATCACCATATTGGTCTTAACACGTGGGCTGGAGTTGGTGCACCACAACCGCCAGAGAATGCAGTTGGCTTGCGTTTATTTTCCGTTATATTACCGAATGAGGATGAACTGAAAAAGATTGTTGAACAGCTAAAAAATATCGGAGTAACAGCTGAGTTTGCAGAGAAAACGGCACTTGTCAAAGATCTGTCGGGTAATCAAATTCAACTGAAAGTGAAATAACATCATTTATTTTTTTTAAATAATTATCTCTATTTAGAGATTTATTAAATAAAAATAATTTTAAGGAGGTCGTTTTTAGTGGTAAATAAACAAGATTTTGGAGGGTTTGTTTTACGAATAACGTTAGGGATTATCTTTTTGGTGCATGGCATTGTAAAGTTTCAAAGTGGTATTGACAATATCGCTGGGTGGTTCAGCAGTATTGGTTTACCGGGATTTATGGCATACGGAGTAGCTTTGCTTGAAGTCATTGGCGGTATGGCCTTAATCATTGGTATAGGAACAAGACTCGTTTCTGTGTTATTTGCTTTGTTAATGGTCGGTGCGATTGTAAAAGTTAAGCTTGCTGCTGGCTTTTTAGGAAATGGCGAGACGGCAGGCTGGGAGTTTGATCTTGCTTTATTGGCGATGGCTATTTATCTTTCGCTTAGTGAACAACAGCCGTTTTCTGTGGACCGATGGATAAAAGATAGAGCGGTCGTTGATACAAATAAAAGTGCTTAATGCACACAAAAAACACGTTAGATCTAGGTGATTTAACGTGTTTTTATTATTTTTATATGGCGTACAAGCTCTTCCGGCTTTTCGGATCCAATGAGCAGGTGTTTTCCGTTTTTTAATTCAATTAGTACTCCCTTATTTCCTCTCATATTATAGGCCCAGCCTTTTTTCGGGCTCCAGCGGATTCCCCAGCCACCGTAGGATAGAGGATTGTATGTGCAGGCTTCCACCTGTTTTATGTCTTTATAAGGGAGAAAGCGGGAAACGAAAGGAGAAAAACGGACGTAGATACCATCTTCCCGAACTTCCGTAGTCAATTGTATCGACAAAAAGAAGATGGGAAACAAAATTCCAAATACGACTAAAAGAATCCATATTTCTGTATCACTGGCAGGATTCGTTCCAAAAGGGATAGCGAATACAATTTGCTGAATAAATCCATACCAAATCAAACCCGTGACAAGAATAATAGGTACAAAAAAATACCATGGTGCCTTTTGTACTTCGCGAATGTATACTTTCATAAACATCACTCCCTTTTATTTATATGTACGAATTCAAGAGTTTTCAGGTTTCGAATAAAAAACTAATGGCTAATACGATTTTTCCAATAACTCCATGCCTGCAAATATTTATTCAAATCGTGAGGATGATGTCTTACGCCTGTTGCTATACGAAGATATAGTCCAATGATGACTTCTTTATGTAAGAGTTCATCGCTTGGTTTTCCAAAAACGAAATGATCTGCTGCTGATTTGATTGTGTCGAACGTTAAATTGTCAGGCGAAGAACAAAAGGCATAAATCAAATCATAAAGCGGCGGTCCGTAAACGGGAGTTGGATCAATTACTCCGCGCAACTGTTTCTTTGCGAAAATAAAATTATGAACGCCGCAATCTCCATGCAAGAGAAACGGCTCATCGATAAAACTCTGCCGTTTCGTATCATTAACAAATTGGCAGACTATATGAAAATCTTCTTCGCTTAAAATGGAATGGAGAACTTTTTTAGCATCACGTACCTTACGTAAGAGAAAGCTTTCCCATGAATCTGTTAGGTCGTCCGCCCAACCCCATTTTTTAGAGTTAGGGGCAGGTTTATAATGGTTAATGAGCTGCTGGACAAGTGTTTTCAGCATCTCTGTTTTATTTTTCTTTGGGTAGTCGGTTATTCCTTGTATGAATGTATAAACGATATATTGGTGAGATGGGTCGACGTACAAAAGGTCTGGAAGCAGGGAAATGTCCCGGTAATAATCGAGAAAATAAGATTCTGCCTCAATGACTTGCGGCTCGTTGGTCTTAATGACGTATTTCGCGTTGTCGTTGTAACAAATAACCGCTAAGCTGCTCGATGTTCCTCCAGCAAGCTGTTTATACTCGATAAAATTGTCAGGAAGTATTTCTTTAGCGATTAAATCGGAAATCGTTTTTTGCATGTTCATTGTAATCCCTTCTTACTTATGATTGTCCATCATGTATGTTCTTCAAAAAGGATAGCGAATCCTTTTTTAGCCAATCATATTTTCACTGCTGTTTGTTTTATTTTAGTGGTGATGTTTCATACACATCGCCTTTTTTATTTTTTTGTGATGTTATAATTTGTTAGAAATGAAAAAAATTATTTTTTAACCGAACTATTTGCTTCTGGCAATTGTATATAAAGTGAATGGATTTATTGTTGATCGCCTATAGGTGGCTGAGCGAGGTGAAAAAAGTGGAGTTTCAATTATCCAAACATGAGGCGGAGCAATTATTTCGCGAATACGGGGAGTATGTGTACCGTACCGCATTATTTTTAACGCGTTCGCGCACGCATGCGGATGATATTGTTCAAGAAACGTTTGTTCGTATTTATACCAAATTTCATACATATGACAAAGCGAAGCCGATTAAGCCTTGGATTTATAAAATTACCATCAATGTGACGCGCAACTATTTGAAAAAACAAAAGATTTATAACTTATTTAAAGCTGGTAAGCTAACAAATGATCATTCGTATGACTCACTTGAGTCCGTTTATTTGCATAAAGCCGAGTTAAATGAACTGTGGGAGCTTGTCAATAAACTGTCGCAAAAAAGCAGGGAAATTCTCATTTTGCACTATTATTTAGAGTTAACTCTTCCAGAAATCGCGGAAATTTTAGACGTTCCGCTCGGTACGTGCAAATCGCGGCTGCATACGGCATTGACGCAACTGCGAAAAAAAGCAAAGGAAGAACATTTATTTTATTTCATGGAGGATTCGGTATGAAGCGTGAAGAGGAAAAACTAAGGAGGTTATTTAAGGAGTGGGGAAAGAATCAACAGCCGTCTATCTCTTTTGAATCGATTTGGCAGAAGACAAAGCGAAAACAAGCGATTCAAGCTGTTTCCTACCGTATCGCGCTTGTAACTGCTGTATTGTTAGCGATTCTTATCATTCAACCGCAGCAGTTATTTATGAAAGAACAAATAAATACGGCTACCTCTGGACAAAAAGAAATCATAATGAAAGGTTCTGTAATAGGTTTATCTACAAAAATTGTAATAAGAGGACAGAGCAACTTGCCGGAAGGAGCGGTTATTCAAGCAGTTCTTTCAGAAGATGCTGAAGGCAAAATAGTTGTGCTAAAGGAAACGGTCAAAGTAGATAAAAGGGGGGATTTTACTTTTGTGCTTCAACGTCCTGTTATAGAACGTGATTATGTACTTTCTGTCGCTTTTTTGCCGGAGCTTCAGCCTCAGTCTATTCAACAGATATACGGAGAGCGTGGGGAACAAATAGAACAAGGCGATGCTACGTTTACTTACGGAAAAGATGGCATGACATATCGCGGGCTGAAACTATATGACTGGATTTTAGGGATTAAGGGTACTACTGCAGGACAGGATACGTTTTTATCATCACAATTGCGCGATTATCCGAAAAATTAATTTTTGAGGAGAGATGAAAAAATTGAACAGCTGGAAATTTTGTCTCGTTGTTGGAATGTTAGTTTTATTTTCAGTCGGCTGCAGCCGTGCTAGTATGGAAAAAGACATTCAGCTTTCAGGAACGGTGAAAACATTTGCCGAAAAAGTTGTTGTAAATGGACAAAGCAATTTGCCTGAAGGTGCGGTCATTCAAGCATCACTAAAAGAAGAAGGAGGACAAACAGCGAGAGAAGTAACGGAAAAAGTAGCAAAAGATGGAACGTTTTCGATTGTGTTGAAACGCCCGGTTCTCAACGAAGAATATGAGCTTTCCGTGGCGTTTTTACCGGAATTGCAGCCGAAGCATGTCGAAAGGGTATATGGTAAAAAAGGAGAGAATATTAAAAAAAGCGACATTGTTGTTGAATACAAACGAAACGGAAAACGTTATCGGGGAATTATGTTGTATGATCGGATTTTCGCCAATGATGGAATCTCGATCGGACAACAAACGATTCTTTCAAAGGAAATGCCAGCAAAACTTCCAAAACCTTAAATGTAATATTAAGTAGGTGAATGTATGGAAAAAGTTTGGCGATGGGTGAAGCCTTTTGTGGAAATCTTTATGACAGTATGTATCATTTCCTTGCTTGTCGCTTTGGCGACAAGCATTCCGTTTTTCAGAAGCCTCCAAGGTTTCTATCTTTTTTTAGAAAAACTAATACAAATTGCAAACGGTTTTCTCCATATGGATACGCTGACTGTCCAAATAGGGGAGTCAAGAACAGAGCATTTTCTTTATATTATAAGTGAGTATTATCCTTATTCGCTAATAATCCTGTTCTCGGCTTTTTGCGTTTCCTTCTTTATAGCAGCGTCTTTGTCATATATATATTTTATTTTGCCGAAAAAGATAAAAAAATGGATCAGTTCCCTTCTTTTTTTCATTCAATCCATTCCGGATGTTGTCTTTATTTTTGCTATCCAGCTATCTATCATTTGGATTTTTAAACAAACAGGATGGCTCATTATTGATCCGATCGCTGGTATGGACAAAGTATATGTGTTGCCCATTTTAACATTGTCGATTTTACCATCTATCTTTCTATTTCAAACAATGATTCTGGCGGTTTCTGAAGAATATAAAAAGCCATATGTGGAATTGGCTCGCGCTAAAGGATTATCAAAGCATCATATTTGGTTTCACCATTTGTTTCGCAACGTTGTCGTTCATGTCGTTTCAAACATGCAATATTATTTTTGGTTTATGCTTTCGAATTTGCTTGTTCTCGAATTTTTGTTTAACATGCGCGGGTTTATGGCGTTTTTGCGCATGCAGCTGCATCAAGCCGACATTGTAGCAATTAGTTTAACGTTTTTGTTTTTGCCTTTTTATCTCATTGATTGGCTCAGCAAGCGTGTAGTTTTTATCATGACGGGTGAAAAGGATGTGAGCGGATGATCCGATTGTTTTGTAATCGTCTTTTTTTATTTGGCATAACGTTAATCGGGGGATTGCTTGTAATAAGTTTCTTATATTCTTATTATCTAAAAGAAATCATTCCAACTCCTGAATTTATGCTGTATGACGATAACAATCGTTTAATTGATAAAGCACCTTATCCGCCAAGCTGGCAGCACCCGTTTGGAGTGGATCGCTACGGGGAAGATGTGTTTTGGAAAGTAGTGGACGGCGCAAAATATACGATTGCCATAGCGCTTGTTGTCAGTATTTTTCGTGTTCTGCTCGGGACTTTAAGCGGAATTGTTTATGCATTTTACTTATCCCGTTTTCGTACGTTGGTAGATGCAGTTATTCGCGCATATCGTTTTATCCCCATCATTTTTTTGACATTGTTGTTTTTAGTTCCTTTACAGTTAGCCGCTTTGGAAACGGGATCAGGTAAAACGAGTATGCCATTGCAAATGGTTATTCTTATTGTTGCCGCGTTGCCGATATTGACAGGATTAATCGGAAATGAAATAAGCGTTTTCTTGAAAAACGAATTTATTGATTGCTCCCGTTTGCTTGGTGCGGGCAATCTCCATTTATTAAGAAAACATGTTATCCCTTATTTGCGCCCGCGCCTATTGTTGTATGTCGTCCAGCAAACGGTCCAAACATTGCTTTTGCTTGTTCATCTCGGGGTTCTCGGTGTATTAGTTGGCGGTATCAAGGAGGTAGTAAAAGGAGATATCTTTAAGCCGGAAAAAGCCGTATTGTCACTGTCAAACGAGTGGTCTGGTCTGATCGGGCTGTCATACCGCGAACTTATGCTTGATCAGTGGATTGTGCTCGGTCCATGTATAGCGTTCAGCGTTTCGATTTTTGCATTTAACTTAATTGCGAAGGGAATCGAGCAAGTGTTATCGGAAAGAAAGTATGTAACGTTTCATGAACTTCACAGCAATACACAAAGTGATTGGAACGATAAACAGCCATTTGACTTTATTCATAAAAAGGATGTTCGGCAGTATGAATCGAGTAGTTTATAACTATTGTTATGTAACTATATTGTATTGATGGGTCTGACACTTTGCTTTTGAGTCAGCCCCATCAAAAATGATTTTCTTAACTGGATGGTGATGGGATAGCTCCCTCTATAAAATAACGTTTTTTCGTTTGTTTCAATCAGCATAAATAAGTGTTTAGTTTAGGAAAAGTGCTCGATAATGCTTCCTTTAAGCGCACCTACGAATTTCTGTTTTTCTCATAGTCCTTTGTTCCTAAATCCATTTGTAGCTTTTATGAAGCCATTAATGGACAGGCTCGAATGTTTTGCAGTCGGTTTCTTTGCTATTTGACGCCTCTTTTCCGTGATGACTTACTATATAAATAGACTCCGCACTACATTTATTTCCTTGTTCCCAGTATTTGCAGTTGTTGACCTCACATAAAACATCTTTTGCCATATTGGAATCTTCCTCCTTTTAATTGGTTATAGAGATAACCGCAATTAAATTATTCACGTATTAACAAACGAATATACATTTATAAGTTTAATATTTTAATTGACAATGATAATCTTTATCAAATAAAATTTAATTGATAATGATTATCGTTTTTATTTTAAGAGGGGGAGCATGATGGCAAAATTTATTATGGTTTATACGAGTATGACGGGAAATACAGAAGAAATTGCAAACGCGATTGCGGAAGGAATTCAAGAAGAGGGAATCGATTTGGAAGTAAAGGAAGTTTTAGATGCTGATGCTAAGGAATTAGAAGAGTATGAGGGGATTCTTCTAGGTGCCTATACATGGGGAGATGGAGAGCTGCCAGACGATTTCCTTGATTTTTATGATGATATGGATGGACTAGATTTATCTGGGAAAAAAGCAGCTGTATTTGGTTCGTGCGATTCAAACTATGAGAAATATGGAGCGGCTGTTGATATTCTTATAGACAAATTAAAAGAGATCGGTGCTGATGTTATTTTAGAAGGGCTGAAAATCGAATTAGCGCCAACAAATGAGGAAAGGGAAAAATGTAAAAATTTTGGGAAGCGCTTTGTTCAAGGTGTACTAGAGACAGAGGAATGTTAATGGATGGGGACAAGATATGTCTATTAAAGGGAGCTATATTTCCATTAAGACACTTACGGATGATCATTTAGAAAAGTTTATGAATTGTTCATTTAAATTTTATTATCAGGACATATTAAAGGCGGTAAAACAACAATACGATTGGTTTCAAATCACTCAGTATGTTGTAAATCAGATCGTTAAACAATTTTTTGAAATCCATCCTAAAACGCGTTCCCTATTTACATTATTTCATCTTATTGATTGGAAATGGAGAAGGGTAGGGGTAAATGTTTTTGAGTCCAAACGGCATTATTATGAAGTGACGGCTAAAATGACGGATCATTTACTTAAAATGTTAATGGATCACAAAAATCTCCAACATCCTTTGTTTTTATATGAAAAGTTCCGTGTCTTCAATGAAGAAATAGGAATTCATTTGTCTATGGTATTCGACGTTGGTGAATGGACAAACCAATCATACATTTTACGAAAATTTTTAGTTTCTGACAAAATGGAGGTGGTTGAGGCTTTTAAACATATGGCAATCGTTGTGTCGAGGACAGCGTTCCAAAAGCTTCCCGAAAAAATGGAGTTTTATTCTGTATTATCTGGGAAGGTGTATGAGTATTTTCCTACAGAAAATGATTATAAAGATTCTTTAAATTATTTATTATTAGTAAAAGAAGTGATGAAAGAGCCTAGTAATTATATAAAAAACTCGCCAGACAGGAGATGTGCGAGCTGTCCCCTCTATGTGGATTGCCAGAATGTTGGTAAACAGGAATTTACCGTTCGTAGAAAATTAAACTGAATCATTCATAAATAGACGGATCATCTTGAAGAGTTATTTCGACGATCTTTTTAACGACTAAGCACTTGGATGTAACAAACAGCTATTTTCTTAATGGACAAACATTATAATTATCTTAGGAGTGGTTAAAATAAGCAGAGGATCGGCAGAAAAGGAATACGTCCGATCAATCAGTCGATTTGATTAGGAAAGTTGATTGCTTATTAGGTGTGTGATAAAATGGACGTGAATTCATTATATCGGCAAGTTTTCTAGGGTTCCGTGGTTGTTAAACAGCTAGTCTGCGACCGAGAGAAAACGCACAGAATTGACTGTGTACACGGAGGGACAAAAGCCCGGGAGGAATGTCTTTATGGATATTTCTTTCGTGGCTTTTTTATTTTGAGTGAAAGGAGCGAGTTGATATGGCATGGCTTTATTTAATGATAGCCGGCATTTTTGAGACCGTGTGGGCCATCGCTTTAAAATATACAATGGGGTTTACACGGCTTGTTCCGTCTGTTATCACGATTGCGGGCATGATTATTAGTTTTTACTTTTTATCGCTGGCGACAAAAGTGCTGCCAATTGGAACGGCGTATGCCGTATGGACAGGAATTGGCGCTGTCGGAGCCGTTATTATTGGCATGGTATTTCTAAATGAACCTGTGAACGCTTGGAGGATAATCTTTTTGCTGTTTATTTTGGTCGGGCTTATTGGTTTGAAACTGACGTCAGGACAATAAACAAACAAAAAGCAGGGAGAAGCCTGCTTTTTGTTTAAGTGAACCTAACTCTATATTTATGTTATTTTTCTGAAGGAGACGGAAGCGGGACTTTCTAATTTTCATCGTATAAAACACTCACTGTTCTATACTACCCGGTAACCACTCCTCGGTATCGAAAAGAATTGTTCACTCAATCAATTCGCCGTTCTCTTCTTCAAGACTGTAGGTGAGAATCAGGCGGTTAGAATCTACCAACATTTCTTTTTCTTTATAAAGTGAGCATTGAAAGAATAGATACCGATTTTAAGCAAGTACTATTGTTAAAAAAGCATTTTTGTAGAGCGGTGAATAGTCCAAAGTAATTTTTGAATATGTTGAGAAATAAGGTCTTTGTAAAGAACTTATCAAAGTAAGAAGTGTTTCGTTTCATTATTTAATTGACAAAATATTTAACATGATATATATTTAATACCGTTAAATATTTATATTAATAAATTTTTAATAAGGAAAGGATATAATTGGGTAGAAAGTGATGAAGGTATTGGGGGGGATTCAGGTTGAACCAACAAGATTTTGAAGCGTATATTGAGCGGTTGCAAAATGCTTTTTCAATAACGGGAAGAAAGTTCGCGGCAGAGATGGCTGAAAAAGGGATGGGATTAACCGGGCCGCAATTTTTTATTCTAAATGTCCTTTCCAAGAAGGGAAGATGTACCGTTACGGAATTAGCAGAGGATATGATGGTAAAGCCAAGTGCCATCACGACAATGGTTGACCGCTTGTACAAAAGCGGGCTTGTGTTGCGCAAGCGAGATGAAAGTGACCGCAGAGTGGTGTATATTCAGTTATCGGACTTGGGCGCTGAAACGTTTGAAAAAGTAAGACTAGAGCGCAAACGGACCATTCAGCGGCATTTAAGCCATCTTGAGCCCGAAGAATTGAAACTGCTTGTGCAACTTTTTGAGAAAATTGCAGGCATTGTTACGGAACAACATGATTTTCAAGAGAAAAAGGAGAGATCGGTAGATGAGTAATCAACAAGTATCAACCGCTACTAATCTAGACAGTGAAAACTCTAAGCGCAGTATTTTAATTGCTGGGCTGCTTGTGGCGATGCTTTTTGCGGCGCTTGATGGAACCATCGTCGGAACTGCGCTACCGCGTATCGTCGGGGAACTTGGCGGACTCGGAGTGATGGCGTGGCTGACGACTGCTTACATGCTCAGTTCCACGGCGGTTGTCCCGATTGCCGGAAAATTGGCTGATCTAGTTGGAAGAAAATCCGTTTATGTAACAGGACTAATTATATTTATTGTTGGCTCTGCTCTGTGTGGCATGGCTGATTCGATGAACCAGTTGATTTTCTTCCGAGCATTGCAAGGTATCGGCGGTGGCGTGATGATGCCGATGGCGATGATTGTTATCGGTGATATTTTTACCGGCGAACAGCGGGCAAAATGGCAAGGTGTGTTCGGAGGAGTATTTGGTTTAGCATCTATCCTCGGTCCGCAAGTCGGCGGATGGATTGTCGATTCATTAAACTGGAGATGGGTGTTTTATATTAATCTTCCGATCGGAATTCTTGCGGTGATTTTAATTAGTATTGGACTTACAAATCACCGTGCGGAAGGCCCTGTAAAGCTTGATATTGGTGGAATGTTCACGATGATTGCCGGCGTTGTCTCGCTGCTGCTTGCTTTAACGCTTGGCGGCGATAAGTATGATTGGACATCATGGCAAATTTTTTCTTTGCTTGGAGCGTCGGCCGTCTTTTTAATTAGTTTTGTATTTATAGAGCAAAAGGCAAGTGAGCCGATTCTTCCAATGTATTTGTTTAAAAATAAAACGTTTGTCCTTTTAAACGGTATTGGCTTTCTCATGTCAGTAGGAATGTTTGGTGCGATTATGTTCGTACCGTTGTTCATGCAAGGCATTATCGGTATGAGTCCTACGGAATCAGGGACAATGATGTTTCCGATGATGTTGGCGATGATTATAGCGAGCGTTGTCGGCGGGAAACTTGTGCAAAAAATTGGTGTGCGCCTGCAAATTATCATCGGCATGATATTAGAGGGAGCAGGGTTCTTCTTGTTATCAACGATGGATGTCGACACGAAAAAATTAGTGGCCATGAGCTTTATGGCTGTATTAGGATTCGGTCTCGGGCTTGTTACTCCGGTTATTACGCTCGCGCTTCAAGAGGTGTTCCCGAAATCGCAGCTTGGCGTTGTCACTTCCTCCAGTCAATTTTTCCGACAAATTGGGGGTACATTCGGTGCGACAATTTTAGGAGCGGTCATGAACCATCGTTCAACCGATTTATTGAATGAAAAATTTGTTCCATTATTGAAAAAAATTCCACCGCAAGCCCACGGAATGGCGGAACAGTTTGAAAATATGATTAATACGAATCCGCAAGGACTGTATTCGGCTATTTTAACTCCAGAAGCGTTGAAAAACATTCCGCAAGCTATGCAGCAAGCGTTCATTCCAGTTTTAAAAACGACGTTAGTGGAAGCGTTAAGCAGTGTATTCTTGTATGGTCTAGTATTTGTTGGACTAGGAATGTTGCTTTCTCTATTTGTCGGCAAAATTACCATCTCGCGCAATGCGAAAGAGGCGAATAAAGGATTAGAATAGAGAGATAAAAGATGCTGACCCAAGTGCAAAGTTCAGACACTTATGGGTCAGCTCTTTTATTATGAAGTTGGCGATAGGCTGCCATGAAGAAGCGAAACGAATTTCCTAAACGGGAAGGGCGGGTCGGATAAATAGTTAACCGTTTTCTGTTTTTCTTTCCATAATTATCATTGACTTTTGGGGGAAAACTTTATATTATTAAATTGTAAATAGTTTTATATTCATAAAGGGGAGTAGCTTTAACAGCAAAGTCGTCAGTTCAGGGATAAAACCCTCGGCTTTGTTGGCAACGATGACGTTGTTAGCGAGACCTTTACCAGTGTGGGTAAAGGTTTTTTATATTTATTAATGACCTTTACCTACACGGTAAAGGTCATTTTTATTTAGGGAATAAATAAGGAAGGGAGAGGAAAAACGTCGGTGGTTATGGATTTTCTTAAACCGTTCTAGGTGTATTGAGACTGTATATAAAAATGACGAGGAGGGAGAGAATTTGTATGAGAAAACTGTTCAAAAGAGTGCGCTTTATTTTTAAAATACGGCGGTTTATCCCTTTCCTTGCCGAGTTTTTCCTTTCAAAAAAAGTTTCCAATGTCAAGAAATTGCTTTCTGTTTTATTTGTTGCTTTATATATGTTATTGCCATTAGATGTGATCCCTGATTTCTTAGGGTTTTTTGGTATTGTTGATGATGTTACGATTTTTATGCTTATTTTACAGCAAATTATTAAGATGGCGCCTGAAAACTTGAAAAATAAATATGGAGTTTAATGAGGATGCTCCTATGAGACCATTTTGGCTTCAGGCACGTATGAAATGAATGTGAAATAAATATTGATGAATGAGGAGGTTTTTTTCTAATGGAGCTATTTTCTGTTGAATTTTTATCGGCACTTATCTCGATCATTATTATCGACCTTGTTTTAGCGGGAGACAATGCGATTGTCATTGGATTGGCGGCAAGAAATCTGCCAAAGCATCAGCAAAAGCAGACAATTATTTGGGGAACGGTCGGAGCGATTATCATTCGTGCTCTAGCCACATTAGCGGTTGTTTGGTTATTAAAAATTCCAGGATTGTTGCTTGTTGGTGGTATTTTGTTAGTGTGGATTGCCTATAAACTTCTTGTAGAAGAAAAAGGACATGATGTGGAAGCTGGCGGCAGTATGTGGGAAGCGATTCGCACGATTATCATTGCCGACGCGTTAATGGGATTGGATAACGTATTGGCGGTTGCCGGTGCAGCGCATGGAAGCTTTTTACTTGTTATTTTAGGCTTGCTTATTTCTGTCCCAATTGTCGTTTGGGGAAGTACGTTAATCCTGAAGTGGATTGAACGTTTTCCAATTATCGTGACGATTGGTGCCGGGATTCTTGCTTGGACTGCATCGAAAATGATTGTTGATGAACCATTTTTGAAAGAATATTTTGCTAATCCGTTTGTGAAATATGGGTTTGAACTTCTTGTTGTTGCTGGTGTGGTTATTATTGGAACGATGAAAAAAGCGAAAGAACACAAAAAAGAAACATTGAAAGAAGTATAATAACGCTTTTGTGGGTAGAGAGGAAAGAGCCGCAAACTAGAAGAATTTGCGGCTCTTTTCTATTTATAACTCATCAAATCCATTATCGATCGTATTAACTTTTGTATATTGCCGTGATTTTTGTTCAAAGAAGTCCGATTTTCCGAGGTCGACTTCTTCATAGGCTTTAATCCAGCGAAGTGGATTCGTGCGGTAACCAGCAAATGGACGTTCAAAGCCCAGCTGATTGCAGCGGACGTTAGCGTAAAATTTAATATAGTCGCTAAGATCCTGAAGTGGAATACCTTCAATTTTGTTGCTAATAATATAACCGGCCCACTCGATTTCTAGTTCCGCGGCTTTTATGAATGTTTGCTGGATAAATGCAGCCAGCTCAGGTGTGTTATATTCTGGATATTCAATCAGTATTTCTTTGAAAATTTTAACAAACAAATCAACATGGATTTGTTCATCACGGTTAATGTAATTAATCATTGTACTTGTCGCAACCATTTTTTGATTGCGCGCTAAATTGTAGAAGAAGGCGAAACCAGAATAGAAAAATAACCCTTCTAGAATGACGTCATATACAATGGACTTTAATAAATTTTCGACATTTGGCTGTTCAGCAAATTCTTTATATCCATTTGTGACAAAGTCATTTCTTTTCCGCAAAATCGGTTCGTTTCTCCAAAATTCAAACACTTCATCCTGCTTGCTTTTCGGTACAAGGCTTGATAGGACATAGGAATATGAATGATTATGAATCACTTCCTGCTGTGCCAACATAATCATTAACGCGTTAATGCTGGAATCTGTAATGTAATCGGCGACTCTACCTGCATAATCGGTTTGAATGCTGTCGAGCAAAGCGAGAAGGCCGATAATTTTTAAAAATGCATCTTGTTCGTCATCCGTTAATAACAGAAATTGTTTGATGTCTTGAGACATATTAATTTCAAACGGTGTCCAAAAGTTGGCAAGCATTCGTTTGTATTTGGCAAACGCCCACGGATAAGCGATATCATCCCAGTTTAACACATTTGAGCTTTTTCCATTAATAATTCTTGTCGAGCGATTTGGGGCTTCCGGATCCATAATGACTCTTTTCGTTAGCGTATGTGACATAACCAATTCACCTCAATCTGAATAAAATTAACTCGCGCATGATTCACATTCTTCAATAGAGCTTGAAGTGGAACGGAGATAATACGTTGTTTTGAATCCCAGTTTCCAAGCGGTGAGATGAATGTTCAGCAAGTCTTTCGCTTTGATTGTGTTCATAACGTAGATATTAAAAGAAATAGACTGGTCGATATGACGTTGACGGGCGGCATTTTGCTTGACGCTCCATAGTTGGTCAATATGATAGGCGGATTTGTAATACCATGTCGTTTCAGCGTTTAAATCTGGTACAGTAACAGGAATTTTATAATCTTTCTTTTCTTCGGCGTACACTTTTAAGAAAATAGGGTCAATGCTTGCGGTACTGCCAGCAATAATGGACGTGGATGCATTTGGTGCGACAGCCATAAGATAACCGTTACGAACGCCGTGCGTCTTTACTTGTTCTTTTAACATGTCCCAGTCTAGATTGCTTTGAGAATTACGGTATCCCCGTTTCTCAAAGTAAGTGCCTGTATGCCAGTCTGAACCTGTAAACGCGGGATAGCTTCCTTTTTCTTTTGCCAGCTCCATGCTTGCTTGAATCGTTAAATAAGCGATTTCTTCATAAAGCTTGTCCGCATACTCGACCGCTTCTTCTGATTCCCAGCGAATCCCTTTAAGGGCAAGCAAATGATGCCATCCAAATGTTCCAAGTCCAACAGCGCGGTATTTTTGGTTTGTTAGTTGTGCCTGTAAAACAGGAATTTTGTTTAAGTCAATGACGTTATCAAGCATTCGCACTTGGATGGGGATTAAACGTTTGAGCACGTTGTCTGTCACTGCCCGCGCTAGATTAATAGAAGATAAGTTGCAGACAACAAAATCTCCAGGCGTTTTTACTGTAATAATTTTGCCGTCTTTTGTATATTGCTGTTCCGTTATTGTTGGACTTTGGTTTTGCGCAATTTCTGTACAAAGGTTGCTGCAATAAATCATACCTAGGTGAGAATTAGGATTTTTTCGGTTTACTTCATCGCGATAAAACATAAAAGGGCTGCCCGATTCAAGTTGGCTTCGCATTATGTTTTTCATAATTTCAATGGCTGGTACTTTTTCTTTGGACAAATGAGGATTTTCTACACACTGCCAATACTTTTCGCGAAAATGACCTTTTCCTCGTTCTTCATCATAAAAATCTTCTAAACTAAATCCCATGACTTTTCGTACTTCATGAGGATCAAAAAGATACCAGTCGCCGCGTTTTTCCATCTGTTCCATAAACAAGTCAGGAATGCAGACACCTGTGAATAAATCATGCGTTCTCATTCGTTCATCGCCGTTATTTAATTTTGCGTCTAAAAAGGCAAAGATATCTTTATGCCATACATCTAAATAAACGCATATTGCACCCTTCCGCTGTCCTAGCTGATCAACACTGACTGCCGTATTGTTTAATTGTTTCATCCATGGAATGACACCTGATGAAACGCCTTTAAAACCGAGAATATCGCTGCCTCGGCTGCGGATTTTTCCAAGATAAACGCCGATTCCGCCGCCTGATTTTGAAAGATTGGCAATGTCAGTATTGCTGTCGTAAATGCTTTGCAGACTATCGTCTACTGTATCTACGAAACAACTTGATAATTGACCGTAGCTTTTTCCCGCATTGGCAAGAGTAGGAGTGGCAACCGTCATGTATAAATTGCTTAACGCCCAGTAAGCTTCTTTCACTAAAGCAAAACGGAGCTGCTTTTGTTCTTTTGCCATTAATGTCATCGCGATCATTAAAAATCGTTCTTGTGGAAGCTCATATAAATTCCGATCGTAATCACGGGCTAGGTAACGATCAGCAAGCGTGCGAAGACCGATGTAAGTAAATAACTTATCTTTTTCCGGGTTGATCAATTTTCCAAATTCTACAATTTCTTCTTTTGTGTAGTCTTCTAAAAGTTTAGGGCTATAAACTCCTTTAGCAACAAGAGTTTTGATTAAATGATAGAAATCGCCATATTGTTCTTCTGGGTGATATCCGCGATTTTTGGCAGCTTCCTTGTATAATTTTTTTAAATAAATGTGAGCGCACACAAACGTCCAATCTGGTTCATTTTCATCAATATAAGATAAGCCTTCTAAAATTAATAAGTTAGTGATTTTTTCAGTAGAAAATGTGTCTCTGCTTTCAATCGCTTGTATGACTCTTTTTAAGTAGCTTTCTTTGTTTAGATTTGGATAGTTTTCCGTTATCTTTTTTACAAACGAGATGAGCCGCTCATGTGAAAAAGGTTCAGCGTCTCCCTTTTCGGTTATAATCATCGTTGTTTTTGTATGTAAGCTCATTTCCCTAGCCTCCCTGTATAAAATAAAAAATCCACTCAGCAGGTTGAGTGGATCAAACGATAGTATAAAAAGGACAGCAACACCTTCTTAAACCACCGTTTCATCTTCTCACCCCCCGAAGAATTTGAAACTTAGCAAGCAAGGCAGGTCTCCTGACTCGTGTTTCCTCCTACTCTGGCTCCTTCCCGTATATGCGCCGATCAAGCTAATCATATACAGTGGAAAACTCCATTTCGTCCACACATACAGTTGCGGGGACAGTTCTGGATTCGCACCAGATTCCCTATTAAGTCCGTTCGGACACCTTCACTTGCGGTTTTGATATACTATATTTAGTTGTTTTGTTTTTGTAAACCACAACATATTGTGTTTTGTTGAGTTGGCATAATCATATAACAATTTAATAGAAAATTCAACCATATTTTTTGAGTGATGTAGAAAAAAGGAAAGAAGGAAATAAAAAAACGCTTTTTATCGAATTTTATCAAGTCAGATAAAAAGCGTTTTAACTGTTATTTATAATCCGTTTTGGTTATCCTTATTAACAATTCCCTTATGATCAATCCAACAATCACCCCAGGAATAACTGATAACATCGGAAGCCAAATCGGACCAAAGAAAATACCGAAAATTGTTAATTCTGTAGAGTACATAAGCCCTACAGTTACGAAGTAGGCGCAAAAGACAAAGGGAAGAAAAGCATAAGGTGATTTACCTCCGCCTGCATCTTTATAGGCATCCCACATCGCAAAAAAATATAAACAAGGATAAAACATGAGCCATTGATAATTAATGACTTGTACAGCTTCCTCGATTCTTCCTAAAAAGCTTAAGTGAATGGCCTCGTTGAAATGGGATTGTATGTTGATTAAAAATTCTAAAATTATACAAATAATCCCTTTCACATACTTTTGATTTAAAAATTGTCCCAAACCAGGTAGTGCAATGCTCCATAATAACCGTTCAATTGCTTTCACATCTCTTAAACCCTTTACTAATATATTTTCTCATATCTCCTCACATCGTTGATTTTAGGAACAATATTTACTACGTCTTTCGGGTAAAAGTTATAAACAGAGGTTCGGTTTTCATCTCGCAATCCTCTCTGCGCCGTCACAACATGATCGGAGTCAATGATATCGCAGCTATTCACGATAATGTTCTTTGTTACATTTTTTTACAAATGAAGCTGTTTTATTCATTTTTAACAATTAGTTATATGAAGAATTATTTTACAAATACCGGTTGTATGTAGATGAACAATAAGAGCAAAATTTGACATGTTAGTCCGTAATTTTGACATGTTAGTTTGCGATTTTGTCATCTTAGATTATCTGTTATCTAATTATTCAGAATTATTAGTATAATCTATGTGAGGGATGTATAATTGGAAGGGATGGATAAAGGGGGAACAAAAGACGTGAAAGCGATTAAATCAATTTTGCTTTGGGGAGCGATTTCTGCCCTAGGAGCTGTCGGATTTGCGGTGTTGGCTTTAAATCGAGGCGAGAGCGTTAATGCTATTTGGTTAATTGTTGCAGCGGTGTGTGTATATGCTGTCGCTTATCGTTTTTACAGCCGATTTATGGCTAACAAAGTATTTCAGCTAGATGACAATCGAAAAACACCGGCTGAAATTTTTAATGATGGGAAAGATTATGTTCCAACCAACAAATGGGTATTGTTTGGTCATCACTTTGCTGCAATTGCTGGCGCGGGCCCGCTTGTCGGTCCAATTTTAGCTTCGCAGATGGGGTACTTGCCGGGCACGCTTTGGATTGTCGTTGGAGTTGTGTTAGCAGGAGCTGTGCAAGATTTTATTATCTTATTTGCTTCCATGCGCCGAAATGGAAAATCGCTCGGTGAAATGATTAAAGAGGAAATTGGTCCTGTAACAGGCTTTATTGCAATGCTTGGTATTTTAGGAATTATGATTATTTTATTGGCTGTATTAGCTCTAGTTGTTGTGAAAGCGCTTGTAGGAAGCCCGTGGGGAATGTTTACAATCGCAGCGACCATTCCAATTGCCATCTTTATGGGAATATACATGCGCTATGTTCGTCCGGGACGTGTTGGTGAAGCCTCATTCATCGGTTTTGTCTTGCTAATTGCATCGATTATGGCCGGCCAGTACGTCGCAGAAAATGAAGCTTTGGCGAACATGTTCACATTTAAGGGAGAGACGATTGCTCTTTTAATGATTGCCTATGGGTTCGTTGCTTCAGCGCTGCCAGTATGGTTGTTGCTTGCTCCACGTGATTATTTAAGCACGTTTTTAAAAATTGGTACAATTGTTGGATTGGCGTTTGGCATTCTTATTGTTGCACCTGATTTACAAATGCCGGCCATTACGAAATTCGTTGATGGCACTGGTCCGGTATTTGCTGGTAATTTATTCCCGTTCTTATTTATTACTATTGCCTGCGGAGCTGTTTCCGGATTCCATTCTCTTGTCTCTTCGGGAACGACGCCAAAAATGATTGAGCGTGAAAGCCATGCTCGTCCAATTGGCTATGGTGCGATGTTAGTGGAGTCGTTTGTAGCGGTAATGGCATTAATCGCTGCCTGCGTCTTAACACCAGGAACATACTTTGCGATTAACAGTCCAACAGCGGCCATTGGGCAAGATGTTGTGCAAGCAGCACAAACCGTTTCGTCTTGGGGGTTTACGGTCACTCCTGAGTCCTTAAGAGAATTGGCGGATCATGTCGGAGAGGAAACGATTTTGTCGCGCACAGGTGGAGCACCGACGTTAGCGATTGGAATGGCCGTTATTTTATCGGATGTCATTGGTGGAAAAACATTAATGGCATTTTGGTATCATTTTGCGATTTTATTCGAAGCATTGTTTATTTTAACAACGATTGATGCAGGTACACGTGTCGGCCGTTTCATTATTCAAGATCTTTTAGGGCATTTCTATAAGCCGCTTGCAAAAACAGAGTCATTACCGGCAAATATTATTGCGACAACGTTGTGTGTACTTGGTTGGGGATATTTCCTGTATCAAGGTGTTATTGACCCGCTTGGAGGAATTAACACGTTATGGCCACTCTTCGGTATCGCGAACCAAATGCTTGCAGCGATTGCTTTATTATTAGGGACAACGGTTTTATTTAAAATGGGCAAAAAAGCATACGTATGGGTGACGCTAGTTCCAACAACTTGGATTTTGGTCGTAACGATGACAGCAGGATTCCAAAAGCTATTCCACGACAATCCAAAAATTGGGTTCTTAGCACATGCAAATAAATTTAAAAATGAGTTAAATCAAGGAAAGATTTTACCTCCAGCAGCCAATGAAGCGCAAATGCATCAAATTATTATGAACGACTACATTGATGCGGCACTTTGTGCAGCTTTCATGCTTGTTGTTGTAGCAATGCTTATTTCTTCAATAAACATGTGGATTAAGGTATTGAAAAACAACAATGTACAATTAAAAGAAGCACCGTATATTCCACGCGATGAAGGAAATGGAGTGCAGCATTATGCGTAATCTCTTATCAGCGATTAAAAAGCACCGCAAACAATTTGTTGATTTGCTTGTCGGTGTGCCCAATTATGAAAAATATGTAGAGCATATGAAAACTCATCATCCAGGAGAGCCAATCAAGTCACGGAAACAATTTTTCTGTGAAGCGCAAGAGGCGAGATATAACGGAAAAGGCGGGAAAGTGTCCCGTTGTTGTTAAATGAATGAAAAAGGGGGACATCTAAAATCCCCCTTTTTCTCTTTATATCAATGATCAATGTGGCCGCGATTTTTGAGCTTTTTTGTTATTATTTGCACTCATTTCGTTAGCGATTTCTTGATCGGTAATGGCTTTGGCACTTTGCAATCCAGCTTTTGTTTTTTTGTTACGCTTTGTCATGTTGCAAACCTCCTGTTATTATAATGGTTTCGTGATTAATATGTACATTTTATATGAAATTAATTAAGCAAAACATAAGGGGGATAAACGATGAAGGTATTAGTAGTTGGGGCCGGTGCTGTCGGCGGTTATTTCGGAGGACGGTTACTTGAAAAAGGTGTTGACGTAACATTTCTTGTCCGTGAAAGACGGAGGAAGCACCTACAAGAACGAGGATTGGTCATTAAAAGCATTCATGGAGATGTGGTTTTATTCCCAAAGACATTACAGACAGGTGAAAAAGCGGACGATTTTGATGTTGTCATCTTTTCGAATAAGGCATATCATTTGTCGGAAGCGATTCGCGATGTAAAGCCATATGTCGGCGAGAAGACACTTATTTTACCATTGTTAAACGGGATGGCTCATATGGATGTACTTTGGACAGAATTTGGAAGAGACAACGTATTAGGCGGCTTATGTTTTATCGAAACAACGTTAGACGAACAAGGAACCATTATTCAAACAAGTGCATCTCATGACGTGAAATTTGGTGAATGGTCGGGAGAAATAACGGGACGGATAAAAGAGCTCGAACAATTGTTTTCTAATTGTAATGCGTGCTTTCGTTTAAGTGAACACATTGTAACAGATATGTGGCATAAATATTTATTTATTGCGACAATGTCCGGAGTAACGACATTATTCCGCACTCCTATTGGCCCGATTCGTAGCGGGGAGTATGGTCAAGAAATTCTTTTATCGCTGTTAAAAGAAATCGCTAGTATTATGCGGGCGCACGGGGCACCGATTGACGAACAAATTGAAGCGAAGCAACTGGCGCAAATGAATGAAATGATGCCGGAAATGAAATCTTCGATGCAGCGAGATATGGAAAAAGGATATATGGTAGAAGCGGATCACTTACAAGGGTATTTATTGAAACTGGCGAAGCAATATCAGATTGATACACCGCTGTTAAAAGTGATTTATCATCATTTAAAAATTTATGAGCAAAATCAAATTCACTATTAAATGTATTTTTGGATTTTCTATAAAAAGTAAACAATCATTTTTGGACATGAGATGTTGAAAGTAGATTGAATCGGCGTTTCTGCTAAGCTGGCATGTCCGAAATCATGGAAATGTCCACCCTTTGAAGTATGGTTTAGTGACTATAACAGAGGTGGACTTTTTTATATCCTTATATGTTGCGCAATATATTGATTTATGAGATGGATATTTTTTCTTTAAACAAAACAAATGGTATATTAACATGGTATTATAGTTTTAAATTATGATGCGTTGTTTTGAAAGCGGTTTAATATGTAATTGCAAGTGCATGAGAAGAGGAGGATACAGCCTTGAATAAAGCATGGTGGAAAGAAGCGGTTGCTTATCAAATTTATCCGAGGAGTTTTATGGATTCCAACGGTGATGGAATTGGCGATTTGCGTGGAATTATGCAAAAGCTTGATTATTTAAAAGACCTTGGAATCGATGTCATATGGATTTGCCCGATTTATAAATCGCCAAATGCCGATAATGGCTATGATATTAGCGATTATCAAGCGATTATGGAAGAGTTTGGAACAATGCAAGACTTTGATTTGCTGCTTGAAGAAATTCATAAACGCGGCATGAAAGTCATTCTTGACCTTGTAATTAACCATACAAGCGATGAACATCCATGGTTCATTGAATCGCGTTCATCGAAAGATAATCCAAAACGCGATTGGTATATTTGGCGTGACGGCAAAAACGGCAAGGAGCCGAATAACTGGGAAAGCATTTTTGACGGCTCAGCTTGGGAATATGATGAAAAAACTGGCCAATATTATTTGCATGTCTTCGCGACAAAACAACCCGATTTAAACTGGGAAAATGAAGAAGTGCGCCGTGCCTTGTATGACATGATTCATTGGTGGTTAGATAAAGGAATCGATGGGTTCCGCGTCGATGCCATTTCACATATTAAGAAAAAACCAGGACTACCAGATTTACCAAATCCGAAAGGGCTCGATTATGTTCCCTCTTTTGATGGACATATGAACCAAGAAGGGATTATGGATTATTTAAAAGAGCTTAAAATGCAAACGTTTGCGCATTATGATATTATGACAGTCGGTGAAGCGAACGGGGTGAAAATCGAACAAGCAGAAGAATGGGTCGGCGAAAAAGACGGCATTTTTAATATGATTTTCCAATTTGAGCATTTAGGGCTTTGGGAGAAAGGAACAGGTGGCGGAGTCGATGTTCGCCAGCTAAAGCGAACGCTCACAAAATGGCAAAAAGGATTAGAAAACCTCGGCTGGAATGCTCTATTCCTTGAAAACCACGACCAGCCTCGCTCTGTTTCGACGTGGGGAAATGACAAAGAATATCTTGTGGAAAGTGCGAAGGTGCTTGGTGCTATGTATTTTCTTATGCAAGGAACCCCGTTTATTTATCAAGGACAAGAGATTGGCATGACAAATGTCCGTTTTGAGAGCATTGATGAATATGATGATGTAGCCATGAAAAATTTTTACCGCATTGAAACAGAAAAAGGTCGCTCTCATGAAGAGATCATGGAAGTTATTTGGAGAAAAGGGCGTGACAATTCACGCACACCGATGCAATGGTCTGCGGAAACAAATGCTGGCTTCACGACTGGGACACCGTGGATGGGCGTCAATGAAAACTATAAGGAAATTAATGTAGAAAAACAATTAAAAGATCCTAACTCTGTTCTGAACTTCTATAAAAAAATGATTCGCCTTCGTAAGGAAAATGAAGTTCTTATTTACGGAACATATGATTTAATTTTAGAAAAAGATAAAGCGATTTACGCATACACAAGAACACTTGGAAACGAAAAAGCAGTGATTATTGTCAATATGACGGATAAACCGGCTCTTTATCGCTATGAAGGCATTAAATTGTCTTCTGAACATTTAGTTCTGCAAAACTATGATGTAAAGCCGCACAAAAATGCGACGCGCTTTAAGCTGAAGCCATACGAGGCGCGGGTGTATTTGTTGAAATAGAAGGGGCTGCCCCGTCAGTGTCTGACCTCATGTGTATTTCACAATATAGAGTGCATTGATCCAATGATATGTCCTGTATATTGTGCTGTGGGGTCTGACACTTTACTTGAGGGGCAGCCTCTTTCATTTCAATTGGTAGCTATTTTATATCCTTCAGTCATTTCTTTCAGTTTTGGCACTGGAGATAGAAGAAGTATGATGGCAGATAATATGAATCCAAAACCAAAGATGAGTAACGTTAGCTTTATGCTTATCCAACTTCCTAATATGCCGCCGGCAAATGCTCCAATCGGCATAAATCCCCTTGATATAAACCGGTTGCTTGCGTTTACTCTGCCTAATAAATGATTGGGAGTGATAGTTTGTCTAAGGCTGACTTGAGTAATGAAGTAAACCGTGCTGCCGATACTAGACAGTAATTGTCCGAAACAAAGCAAGATCAATTTGGTGTATGGGTTTACTTGAGCAGGGATGAGAGGGACGATGATGGAACCGAACAAAATAAAAATACAAGAAACTATTAACGTTTTCCCAATTCCTAACGATTGAATGAACTTATTTGTAATAAATGAGCCAAGCAATGCCCCAACGCTTCCCAAGCCTAAAATTAAGCCGAGAGAAAATGAGGAAATTCCTAAGAAGTTGACTACATACAAGATGTACACAGCTCCAAACGCACTGCCGCAAAAATTCAAAATGGCGGTGCTAAAGGTAATCGATTTGAAAATTGGTTCTTTTAAAATGATCGCTAAGCCTTCTTTTATGGCTTTAAAGATGTTTTTATTGTTAGTCGGATGAATTTGTTCATCACTGTTAACAAAATGAATGAGAATAGTAGAAATTAAAAAACTAATAGCGTCTATGATGATAGCAAAAGGAGCAGTTAATATAGCGATAAGTCCACCAGCAAGGGAAGGACCGGCAATACTTGAGATAGAACGGCTTGCCTCTAGTTTGCTATTAGCTGCAGCAAGATGATTGGTTGGAATAACGGACGGTATGTACGATAAATAAGCCAGTTCAAAAATCATACTTGCTGTAGCTGTTAAAAAAATAACAACGTACAAATGATAAATGCTTAATATATCAAAAAAATACAGAAGTGGGATTGTTAACAGGAGAGCGGCAGATATCACGTTTGCATACAGTAAAAACGGCTTTCTTTTGGTGCGGTCAATCCATACGCCGACAAATAAGCTAAATAAGAAGAATGGTAATGAATGAAGCGCTTGAAGAATTCCCATTTGAAAGGAGGTTGCATTCAAAATGGTGACCGCCGTAAGTGGGATCGCGATCATAGAAATTTGTGAACCGAACAAGGAATTTGTTTGCCCGTACCATAGTAATTGAAAGTTTTTGTTTTTCACCGTATTCACCTACTCAAAATGGATTAAAATTTGATATATTTATATTTTACCATAAATTAGAAAAACAATTATGTTTCTACTTCATTGAATTCGGCATAGTCTAAGTTTACATCGCTGTAAATGCTCGACATTCTTGAGCGCAATGTTGAGATAGGAATTTTATGATGTTTGGTGAATATGTTTAGAGGGGAATTTAAATGAAGGAGGCTGTGATCATGGATGTTCGTTACCCTATTGGTAAACTTGAAATACCACAATCTTTCAATGAACAAGATGTGAGAAACTGGATTGAGGAAATTAAAGCATTGCCAAAGAGATTGCGTGAAGCTGTGAGTGGTCTTGATGGGGAACAATTAAACACTTCTTACCGTGAATGCGGATGGACGGTTGCTCAAGTTGTTCATCATCTGGCAGATGCCCATATGAACGCGTTTATTCGCACGAAGCTTATTATCACAGAAGATCTTCCTACTGTGAAACCTTTTGAAGAGAACGACTGGGCGGAAACAGCTGAGGCTCGTTCTTTTCCCATTGAAGCGTCTCTTAAATTATTAGAAGGGCTTCATGAGCGTTGGGGAGCTTTGCTTGAATCGTTAGAGCCGGAACAGTTTCAGCGCAAGCTTTATCATCCGGCACTAAAAACGACGATGGATTTGTACAAATGCGTGGCGATGTACGCTTGGCACGGCAAGCATCATGTGGCGCATATTAAAAATTTGCGAGCACAGAAAGGGTGGTAAACAAAAAACGGACATCAATTTCGATGTCCGTTATCTCCGTGAATGCACTTCATATATCGCAAATTTTAAGTAGTCCCCTTCATCGGCAGCAAGCAGTTTTGGATGATCATAGCCAGCACTGCTCCAATGAATTTGCCGTAAGATTTTTTTTGCATCAAATGCTGCATCTTCAATCATTGCTTGGAACATATCGGCATGGACGTGATACGAACAGCTTGCCGTTACAAAAAAGCCGCCATCTTTTACAAGCTTTAAGCCGTTTAAATTAATGTCTTTATATCCTCCAAGCGCTTTTGGCACCGCATGTGCCGATTTCGCAAATGCTGGCGGGTCAATGATGACAACGTCCCATTTTTTCCCTTCTTGTACCGCTTCACGCAAGTAATCGAACGCATTAGCGACGACGAAATCAACGTTTGTAAATCCGTTTAATGCCGCATTGCGTTTCGCTGTCTCGATGGCGTGTTCAGAAATATCGACAGCGGTAACATGCTTAGCACCGTATAGGCAAGCATTTAACATAAAGGAGCCCGTATGTGTAAAGCAGTCAAGTACGGTTGTGTTTTTGTCAATAAGCGGTTTGATAGCAGCGCGGTTTTGGCGTTGATCAAAGAAAAAGCCTGTTTTTTGCCCGTTTTCAATATCAACAATATATTTAACGCCATTTTCTTCAATAAGTACCTCTGTTTCAGACTCACCGTACCAAAATCCTTTTTCTTGCTCCAATCCTTCTAGTTCGCGAACATATACGTCATTTCGCAAGTAAATCGCTTTCGGATTAAATACCTCAAGCAATCCTTTTAAAATCCAATCTTTCCGTTTTTCCATGCCAAGGGAGAGAATTTGTACAACTAAGACGTCTTCGTATTTATCCACAATCAATCCTGGCAAAAAGTCCGCTTCTCCATAAATCGCACGACATGAACGAACGCCTGGAATCATTCGCTCGCGGTAAGCCCAAGCTTTGCGGATTCGTTCAATAAAAAACTGCTCGTTTAATTCGTCTTCTGGATTTTGCGTAAGGACGCGCACAATCATTTGCGACTTTGGATTGATGTAGCCTTTCGCTAAAAAATAGTTTTGATGGTTATATACATCAACGAAGTCTCCCGGTTCAAAATCTCCTTCAATATAATCAACTTCACTTTGGAATACCCAAGGATGGCCTTGTTCGAGCCGTTTTTTTCGTTTTCGTTTCAAAAAAACTTTCGCCACGTTCTCAACTCCATTAATCATAGTTTGCCTTATCTATGATACAAAATGAAAGGGAAACAAGCAATGTTTGGCCATATTTGTTGTTAGGTGATAAGTATAAAAAGAAATTGTATAAAAATTCTTGACAACGATTTGAAAGCGTAGTTATGATAAACTCAAATAAATAAAAGTGAATAAATGACGAATTCCACTAGGGGGGCCTTTAGATAGGCTGAGATCAAAGTGTGCCTTTGAGACCCTTAGAACCTGATCTGGATCATACCAGCGTAGGGAAGTGGAAGTGGCGGAGTTGTACATTTATACTACCAGGTATTTCCAACCACTTTCTTTACGCTTGTAAAGAAAGTGGTTTTTTGTTTGGGTAAAACACAGAAATCAGGGCCCTGTTCTGTGTTTTCCATAAAGCGATTTTTAATCTTTGGAGGGAACGCTATGTCATTTGCAAAACAGCTGCGCCAAGCGGCAGATTCCATTTGGGAAGCGAGTTTTCAACACCCGTTTGTAACGGAGTTAGGTAATGGAACGCTTGATTTAAAATGTTTTCGTTATTACGTTTTGCAAGATTCGTATTATTTAAGTCATTTTGCGAGAGTTCAGGCGTTGGGGGCAGCGAAAGCCGCTGATTTACAGACAACTGACCGTATGGCGCATCATGCGCAAAATACGTATCAGGCAGAATTATCTTTACATGAAAACTTCGCGAAAAAGTTAGGGATTACTGAGGAAGAAAAAGCTTCCTTTATTCCTGCTCCGACCGCATATGCATACACGTCGCATATGTATCGCGCGGCTTATGAAGGACATTTAGGAGATATTATTGCGGCAATTTTGCCGTGCTACTGGCTTTATTACGAAATTGGTGAACGCTTGAAAGATTGCAAGCCGGAAGAGCCAATCTATCAAGAGTGGATTGCTGCTTACGGTTCTGAATGGTTCCGCAGTTTAGTGGAAGAACAAATCGTTCGCTTGGACGCCATCGCTGAATTAGTTACAGAAGCAGACAGAAAGCGAATGGAACAACACTTTATCATCAGCAGTCAGTACGAATATGCCTTTTGGGAAATGGCTTATCGCCTAGAAACATGGCCAGTTGAAGGAAAGGAGATAGCAGTACATGCAAACGAATAAAGGATTGAAATTAGCTGATATTCTAACAACCGTTGTCATTTCGATTGTATTTGGCATTGTCTACAAATTATGGGGGCCGTTTTATTATTCTGTTAAACCTTTTGGTTTGCATATCGATCAACTTGTATATGGAATGTGGTTTATCGCGGCCACAGTTGCCTATCTCATTATTCGTAAACCGGGTGTAGCGCTTCTTGCAGAAATCGCAGCTTCTTCGGGCGAATTTATTATGGGTTCTGAATGGGGACTTGAGGTATTGATTTATGGATTGATACAAGGATTATTTGCAGAGCTTGTGTTTGCTGCATTTCGCTATAAGCGTTTTGATGTATTCGTTGTTTCTTTGGCTGCCGCTTCTTCAACCATTGGCTCGCTCATTATGGACCTTTACAAAGGATATATTGAGGAACTGGCTGTTTGGAATCTTACATTGTTTATTGGTGCCCGTTTCATTGGTGCCATCATCATCTCAGGAATCTTTGCTCATTCTCTTGTAAAAGCATTAGAAAAAACAGGTGTGACACAAATGGTGCGTCCTGCATCGAAAGAAGATTATGATGCATTGAATCGCTAGAAGGTGAATGAATGGAAAAAGTAGCTTTTGTCGAAAAACTACGGTTAAAATTTCCCGGCAGAGACACATTATTATTTAAAGATTTATCCGTTTCTTTTCATAAAGGAGAAAGAGTATTGCTGCTAGGACCTTCAGGGTGTGGGAAATCAACTTTGCTGCAAGTAATGGCAGGGTTGATTCCCCATTCAATTGATATACCGATGAAGGTGGAAAACATTTTAATCCCTAAAAAATGGGGATATGTGTTCCAAGATCCTGATACGCAGTTTTGTATGCCGTTTGTCGATGAAGAAATTGCGTTTGTCCTTGAAAATCTAGGAGTGCCCCGAGAGAAGATGAAGGAACGAATCAATGAACTGTTAGAGCTCGTTGATTTACGACTTCCAAATCCTCATGTGAATATTCAAACATTATCAGGAGGAATGAAGCAGCGGCTTGCCATTGCTTCTACATTTGCATTGAATCCCGACGTTTTATTTTTAGATGAACCGACGGCCATGCTTGATGAAGAAGGAACGAAAACCGTTTGGGAAACGATTAAACAAATTGCTGACGATAAAACGATTATTATTGTTGAACATAAAATTGAACATGTTCTCGATTTTGTCGAACGCATAATTTTGTTTAATCACGCTGGAGAAATTGTTGCAGATGGCGAGGCAGAAACGATTTTTCGAGAATATAAGAATGTGATTCAACAGCAAGGAATTTGGTATCCCGATGTTTGGAACGATTATATAAAGAACCGTTTACAACGTCCTGCGTTCCATCCACAAACGGAGATTCTTCGCCTGCAAGATTTTAAAGGCTACCGAAATAAAGAAGTGAAAATCCGTATCGATGAAGCGGTTATTTATGCGGGAGAGTGGATTGCTGTTACAGGAGAAAATGGAGCTGGAAAAAGCACGTTACTGCATGCCATTATGGGGTTAATTCGTACAGATGGAATTTGCACACTATATGGTAAGGCTATTCAGAAAATAAAAAATATAGCAAATCATATCGCCTTTGTGTTTCAAAATCCGGAGTTTCAATTTGTCACGAACTCGGTGTATGAAGAAATTGCCTATACGCTTCGTCTGCAAAAAGGAGCAGAACTTGAAATAGAAGACACTGTTACTTCGATGCTAAAAATGTTTCATTTAGAAGACCAAAAGCAGCAACACCCGTATCAGCTATCAATGGGGCAAAAGCGTCGATTAAGTGTAGCAGCTTCGATTGTAAATGGACAAAAATTACTGTTGTTAGATGAGCCGACATTTGGACAAGATGCGAAAAACACATTTGCTTTGTTAGAACTTTTAGAAGAGTACCGCAGACAAGGTTCAACCATTATCATGGTTACCCATGATGAACATATCGTTGAATATTTTGCGACAAGAAGATGGGAAATTGAAAATGGTTGTTTAATCCGCGATGAGTCACTCATATCTTACCGTTCTGATAGCACTGTATTGAGTGTTTGAAAGGGGGGAGGAGCGGTGAGATTAGATATAAATTATCGTGAAACATGGCTTCACCGAATTAATCCAAGTTTAAAACTCATAGTAATGACTATCTTGTTCATCGGTGTTCTGTTTATTCATAACCCGAATGTATTGATGAATTTAACGCTTGGCTTTTTGCTGCTACTGTTTGCGTTTGCAGGTTATCCATTGAAATATCTCTTATTATTTCTTTTACCGTTTTTGTTTATTTTTGTTTCGACAGCCGTATCAATGATTCTTTTCGGTAACGGTCAAACAACATGGTTTCAATGGGGGCTTATTCATATTACCGAAGAAAGCTTTTTTCGCGGATTGCATCTTGGATTCCGCGCATTTATTTTTGCGCTACTTGGCCTTATCTTTTCGTTAACAACAAGGCCGGTCTACTTATTTTACTCACTCATGCAGCAGCTAAAATTAAAGCCGAAATATGCCTACAGCTTTTTAGCAGGCATTCGTCTCATTCCGATTATGCTTGAGGAATTTCAAACGGTGCAAAACGCTTTGAAAGTGAGAGGAGCGGCGGAAAAAAGCAACGTTTTTCAAAAAATAAAACGGTACGCCATTCCGCTTCTTTCCCAAAGCATTCGCCGCGCGCAGCGAATCGCGATCGCCATGGAAGCCAAACGTTTTTCCCAGACAGTGAGCAGAACGTTTTACTATGAAATCGGTTTTAGTAAATATGACGTAGTATTTGCTATCTATATCGTTGTGATTAGCCTGCTGTCCTACTATCTATCTACTATTTATCCGTACATTCCGATTACCGATGTACGCTAGAAAGTGGGGATGTTTGTGGGAGAGTTTCATGTCATATCGACGGGGCAGCAGTCAAATGAGCAGTTAATCGAAATCATTACACACATTCACTCTTATGTCGATGCCATCCATTTAAGAGAAAAAAAGAAAACAGCAAAAGAGTTGACGGAGCTGCTTTCTGTATTAATAACCAAAGGAGTGCCGGTAGAAAAATTAATCATCAATGATCGAGTGGATGTAGCGGTTGTATGCGGAGCAGCCGGGGTTCAGCTTGCTTACCATAGTCTAAATGTGAAAACGGTTAAAGAACACTTTCCTTCATTGCATGTCGGCTGCTCCGTTCATTCATTGGAAGAAGCACAAGAAGCAGAGCGGGACGGAGCGGATTATTGTCTATACGGTCATATTTTTTCGACTGATTGTAAGCCGGGGCTTACACCGCGAGGGATTTCTGAGTTGGAGAAAATTATAAAACAAACAAGAATTCCTGTTGTTGCGATTGGCGGAATCAAGCCGGATAACGTTGAGTATGTGCTGCAGGCAGGAGCAAAGGGAATTGCGGTCATGTCGGGGGTATTTCTCGCCGATAATCCGGTTGCTGCGGCTCGAACCTATGCAAGCATCCTAAGAAATTGGAGGGGAAAGCATGAATCGCAAAGGCTATGATGTTGCGATTGTCGGCGGCGGAATTATTGGATGCTCGATCGCATTTCAATTAGCGAAACGTCACTTAAGTGTAGTTGTAGTAGAAAAAGAGAGAATGGTCAGTCAAGCTTCAAGTGCCGCAGCTGGGATGCTTGGGGCACAATCGGAATTTGCAAGCGATCATCCGCTCATTCCGTTAGCTTTGAAAAGTCGTGAAATGTTCCCGCAGTTAGCTGATGAGTTGAAAGAACTTACAGGTATTGATATCGGTTTAGTGCAAAAAGGGTTACTCAAACTCGCTTTTACTGAGAGCGAAGAGAACGAATTGCAACAACAGTATGAGTTTTGGAAACGGTTTGATTCAAATGTGCGTTGGCTAACGATAAACGAACTTCGAGAATTAGAGCAGAATGTCACTGAAGAAGTAGCTGGTGCGATGTATATCCCGAATGATGGACAAGTGCGGGCTGATGATTTATCGCTGGCATTTGCTAAAGCGGCTTCCGCTTATGGGGCGGAGCTAAGAGAATATACAGAAGTGATCTCGCTTGTTACAGAAAATGATAGAGTATGCGGAGTTATAACGAACAGAGGAACAATTGATGCGAATATAGTAATAGTGGCAGCTGGCGCATGGTCTGCTCGGTTGTTAAAGCAAACAGGGCTGGAACTTCATATGTATCCTGTCAAAGGAGAATGCTTCTCTGTCATTACGGAACAACCGCTGCTTGAAGCCACGGTGTTCGCCAAAAACGGTTGCTACATCGTTCCAAAAAAAGAAAATCGCCTTTGGATTGGGGCTACGTCTACCCCGAATATGTTCGACAAACAGGCATCTGTCCAAGGCATTTATCGTTTGCTTGAACGAGCGCAGCAAATCATGCCAAAGCTTGCGGAAGCAAAATGGGAAAAAGCATGGGCTGGTATTCGTCCGCAAACCGGTGATGGTTTGCCATATATCGGAGAACATCCATGCTATAGAGGACTATGGGCTGCAACTGGCCACTATCGAAACGGAATTTTGCTTAGTCCCATTACAGGAGTATTGTTAGCCGAGTTAATCACCGAGGAAAAAGTAGATATTGATATTTCTAGTTTCTCATTGGTTAAAAAAATGACATTTACCACTTAGGAGGAAGCGCGGTGGAGATTATTATTAATGGAGACAAGATTCTGCTGCCTGAAAGCGTAAAAACAGTTTCAGACTTACTGTCTCATTTTCAATTAAACAACAAAATTGCGATTGTCGAAGTGAACTTAAACATTATCAATAAACAGGATTATGAAATAACAACATTATCAAATGGCGATAAAGTAGAAATTGTTCATTTTGTAGGAGGTGGTTGATATGTTGAAAATTGGTCCTTATGAATTTCAATCAAGGCTGTTATTAGGAACAGGAAAGTATCCGAATTTTGATATTCAAAAAGAAGCGGTAGAAGTGTCAGGGACAGAGATTTTGACGTTCGCTGTCCGCCGTATGAACATTTTTGAGCCGAATCAGCCGAATTTTTTAGAGAAGCTGGATTTAAAAAAATATAAACTGCTCCCTAATACAGCAGGAGCGACAACGGCGGAAGAAGCGGTGCGCATTGCAAGGCTGGCAAAAGCGTCGGGTTTATGTGATATGATTAAAGTCGAAGTGATTGGTTGTCCGAAAACCTTGCTCCCTGATCCGGTAGAAACATTAAAGGCAGCCGCAATACTATTAGAAGAAGGGTTTATCGTTTTGCCTTATACTTCAGATGATGTCATTTTAGCCAAACGTCTGCAGGAGCTGGGATGCCACGCTATTATGCCTGGAGCATCTCCAATCGGTTCAGGACAAGGAATTATTAATCCGCTAAATATTAGTTTAATTATTGAGCAGGCAACCGTTCCTGTCATTGTTGATGCGGGAATCGGCAGTCCAGCTGATGCTGCTTTGGCAATGGAGTTAGGTGCAGATGGTGTATTATTAAATACAGCAGTAGCTGGCGCAAAAAACCCGGTGAAAATGGCAAAAGCAATGAAATTAGCCATTGAAGCAGGCCGCCTTGGCTATGAAGCAGGGCGAATTCCGAAAAAGCGTTACGCGACTGCAAGTAGTCCAATGGAAGGAATGAGTGTTGTTTGACAGACCGTTATTCACGGCAGGAATTGTTTGCACCGATTGGCAAAGAGGGACAGAAAAAAATTGCAGCCAAACACGTGCTTATTATTGGTGCAGGAGCGTTAGGGACGGGAAATGCAGAAGCGTTCGTACGAGCAGGAATTGGCAAAATTACTATTATTGACCGCGATTACGTTGAGTGGAGTAACTTGCAAAGGCAGCAATTGTACAGCGAAGAAGATGCGAAGGAACGTCTACCTAAGGCGATTGCCGCCAAACAACGTCTTGAACGGATAAACTCAAATGTGGTCATTGAAGCGATTGTCGGTGATGCGACCGCAAGAGAATTACAGTTAATCATGGAAGAAAATAAGCCGCATTTAATCATTGACGCTACCGATAACTTTGAGACGAGAATGGTCATTAACGATATTTCACAAAAATATCGGATTCCGTGGATTTATGGCGCTTGCGTTGGAAGTTATGGCATTAGTTACGTCATTCTTCCAGGAAAAACACCTTGTTTAAATTGTTTGCTTGAAACGGTGCCACTGGGCGGTTTAACGTGTGACACGGCGGGAATTATTAGCCCGGCCGTGCAGATGGTCGTTGCCTATCAAGTAACGGAAGCATTGAAAATTCTTGTGGAAGATTGGAAGTCGCTGCGAAATAAGCTGGTTTCTTTTGATTTATGGAAAAATCAGCATACCGCGATTCGTGTTGATAAAGTAAAAAAAGTGACTTGTCCGTCTTGTGGCGAAAAACCTACATATCCGTATCTTTCTTATGATCTGCAAACAAAAACAGCGGTGCTTTGCGGCAGAGATTCGGTACAAATCCGCCCTGCTGTCCGACAAGACCGCGATTTAGGAGAACTTGCCGAATTGCTTGCGAAACAAGGGATACAAGTCGAGAAAAATCCATATCTTCTCTCGTTTACGGCCGACGGGCACCGTCTTGTTGTTTTTAAAGACGGACGTGTTTTAGTCCATGGAACAAAGGATATGATCGAAGCGAAGACGTTATATAACCGTTATTTAGGATAATGTCGTCCTCGACCGCGGAACGATTGTTGAACACGGCACGCATGATGAGTGGATGAAAAAAGAAAGTGAAATATGATCCATGTATCAACTTCAGTATGGACAGAACGATGGCGGGATAATAATAGGCTGACTCAAAAGTAAAGTGCCAGGCCCACAACACAATGTATAGGACATAATTTAGATAAATAAGCGATATATTGTGCCATACACGTGAGGTCAGACACTTACGGGTCAGCTTCTTTTTTAGATCGGCGTGTTCATAAAATATTCACTCCATAGTCAAAAAAATGTACGATTTGTTGCGATTGTACGATGAAGCGGTGTGTTACCCTATTAAGGGGATTCTATTCATAACGGAGGGGACGGCAAGATGGAAGAATGGTCTGTTACGTTCAATATCGCTTCCTTGATGATCTTATCTTATTTTATCGGCGTGTGTTTATGGGAAACATAAAGAGATACTGCGGAATTTGATCCGCAGTTTTTTCTTTATTAAAACATCATTTCAACGAGCACCAGAGATATTCTTAAAATAATCTTTCACTTCAAACGGCTGGTAAGAGAGTTATGTAGGAGGCATTCAAATGTAGGGACATTTTCATTTTCTGAAAAATTTGCTATCATAATACATATAAATATATTGGATATTAATAATAAAGTAACAATTTGGGAGTGTGAATATTCCTTGGGAGAATTGCCTCTGAGCCTGTTTGGGCTGATTCTTTTTCTTATTATTTTATCTGCTTTCTTTTCCTCCGCGGAAACCGCTTTTTCCTGTGTGAATAAAATTAGGTTAAAAAACTATGTTGAGGAAAATCGACACGGCAGCAAAAAAGCGTTATACATTACGGAAAATTTGGATACAGCTTTATTAACTGTCCTTGTTGCCAATAACATTGTAAATATCGTAGCCGTCTCCATTGCTGCTAAAGTTGCAATGGATATATTTGGTGGGAATATGGGGTTATTCCTCAGCATGGTTGGAATGACAACTCTTATTTTAATATTTAGTGAAATTTTGCCGAAGTCGTTCGCGAAAGAAAATGCAGAATCCCTTTCTCTAAAATACTCGGGGATTGTCTATGTGTTAGTAAAGCTTTTAGCGCCAATTACCATTTTCTTTGCGATGTTAAAAACGAAATTTACAACATGGCTTACCCATGGCATTTCCGTTCCTGCTGTTACGGAAGAGGAAATTAAAGTGATGATTGATTTAAGCGAGGAAGAGGGAGTCATTGATAATAAAGAAAAAGAGCTTGTACATCGTTCGCTTGATTTTAATGATATTTTAGTTGGCGAGATTTTTACACCGCGCATTGATATGGTGGCGGTGGAAGTAAATCGGCCAATTGAGGAAATTCGCGACCTTTTTCTTCGAGAAAAATATTCACGTATTCCGGTTTATGAAGATGACATTGATAATGTCATTGGGATATTATCAGAGAGCGACTTTTTCAGCCAGCTTATTCAACAAAAAGAAGTCAATATTCGTGAATTGTTAAGACAACCGTTATTCGTTGTCGAATCGATGAAGATTTCGGCATTGCTCCCAGAGCTACAAAAGAGCAAAGTGCATATGGCGATTGTCGTCGATGAATTTGGCGGCACATCAGGCTTAATTACATTAGAAGATATTCTTGAACAAATCGTTGGTGAGATATGGGACGAACATGATGAAGCGGTAAAAACCATTCATAAGATCGATGATTTTCAATATGAATTTAACGCAGAACTGCCGCTCGATGAATTTTGCCAAATCATGAAAATTACCGAGCCGGAAAGCTCTTCACATACATTAGGCGGATGGGTATTCGAAACATTTGCCCGCATTCCAAACGTTGGCGAAAAATTTAATTATGAATCGTTAACGTTAACAGTAAGACAAGTGGAGAACAGACGAATTCGTAAAGTGCTTGTTCGGATTAATGAGCCAGTCAGTGAAAGCATCTAAAGCGTTCTCATGTAAGTCAGACCTCTTGAATAAGTGGAGGGGTCTGATTTATTATTTTCGACAGGAAATAAAAATGTTTGACATATATTATAATCTTTTTTACTATGACTATGACATATGTTGTTGTAAAACCAATCGGAATAATGGGGGTTAATAAGATGAAAAAGTTTCCTTTGTTAATAACAGCTATTTTCTTGAGCTTCTCGTTATTGTTAACTGCATGTGGAAATAACGCAACTCAAGAAGAAGCGAAGAAAGAAAATACAACAGCGAAAGAAGAAACAACCGATTTACTGGCGAAAGTGAAAAAAGAGGGAGAATTGCGTATCGGTACGGAAGGCACATATCCTCCGTTTACGTTCCATGATAAAAACGGCGAGTTAACAGGATTTGATGTGGAAATCGCGAAGGAAGTGGCAAAGCGTCTTGGCGTGAAGCCGGTATTTATGGAAACACAATGGGATGCGATGTTTGCTGGTTTAGATGCGAAACGCTTTGATATGATTGCGAACCAAGTCGGTATTCGTCCTGACCGTCAAGAAAAATATGATTTTTCCATTCCGTATACGACATCAGCTGCTGTTTTAGTGGTGCATAAAGATAATAAGAAAGTTTCTAAGTTTGAACATATTAAAGGATTGAAATCTGCGCAATCGATGACAAGCAACTATGCGGATTTAGCACGTTCATACGGAGCAGAAATCGTTGGTGTAGATGGGTTTAACCAGGCAATTGAGTTGTTACGCTCTAAGCGCGTAGATGCAACCATTAACGACAAACTATCTGTACTTGATTTCTTAAAACAAAAACCGAATGCACCAATTAAAATTGTTGCCACTCATAAAGATGCTTCCCAAAGCGGTTTGATGTTCCGCAAAGGCAGCGATACGTTAGTTGCTGAAGTCAACAAAGTGCTGAAAGAAATGATGAAAGACGGCACATATCAAAAAATCTCTGAGAAATGGTTTGGTCAAGATGTATCTAAATAATGTATGGATGGATTCTGAACGTTTAGAAAGGTTAATCACAATTGCGCAAAGTTCCCTTCTCCCTTTGGTGAAGGGGGCTTTGTTTTACACCATTCCACTTACTCTTATCACATTTTCCATTGGTTTAGTATTGGCGATTTTGACAGCATTGGCGCGTCTATCGAACGTCAAACTGTTACAAATAATCGCGAGAGTATATGTATCAGCGATTCGTGGTACACCGCTGTTAGTGCAATTATTTATTATTTTTTACGGGCTGCCGAGTGTTGGAATTACGATTGACCCATTTCCAGCCGCGGTGATTGGCTTTTCACTAAATGTCGGCGCCTATGCATCAGAAATTATTCGTTCGGCGATTTTATCGATTCCGAAAGGACAATGGGAAGCGGCGTATTCCTTGGGTATGAGTTATACGCAAGCGTTAAAGCGCATTATTTTTCCTCAGGCTGCTCGTGTATCTGTACCGCCGCTATCCAACACGTTTATTAGCTTAGTAAAGGATACGTCTTTAGCTTCAGTTATTCTCGTTTCCGAAATGTTTCGTAAAGCCCAGGAAATTGCTTCGATGAACTATGAGGTTTTATTGATTTATACTGAGGCGGCCCTTATCTATTGGGTGATTTGTTTTCTACTCTCGATTCTTCAGGATGGAATTGAACGTCGTTTAAACCGCTATATTGTGCGCTAAATCATAAGGAGATAAGGAAAATGATTTCTGTTCAAGGATTATATAAATCGTTCGGTGACTTAGAGGTTTTAAAAGGCATTGATTTACAAATCGATAAAGGCAAGGTAGTCGTGATCATCGGCCCATCCGGTTCCGGAAAAACGACGTTGCTTCGTTGTTTAAATGTATTAGAGACACCGACAAAAGGAATCATAACGATTGGCGATAAGACATTGGATTTTTCAAAAAAGATTACAAAACAAGAAATCAGTGCATTTCGCCGTTTAACGGGAATGGTTTTTCAAAGCTATAATTTATTCCCGCATATGACGGCATTAGAAAATGTCATGGAAGGGCCGGTAACGGTTAAAGGTGAAACAAAGGAAAAAGCGAGAAAAAAAGCGGAAGAGTTATTAGCAAAAGTGGGCTTGGCTGACAAGGTCAACCTTTACCCATTCCAGCTCTCAGGCGGTCAGCAGCAACGCGTTGGCATTGCAAGAGCGCTGGCCATGGAGCCTGAAGTCATGTTGTTTGATGAACCAACATCCGCATTAGACCCTGAATTAGTTGGTGAAGTATTAAAAGTAATGAAAGATCTCGCCAATGAGGGAATGACCATGGTCGTTGTTACCCATGAAATGCGTTTTGCCAAAGAAGTGGCGGATGAAGTGATTTTTATGGATCAAGGCGTCATTGTCGAGCGAGGCAGTCCTGAAAAAATCTTTACAGCTCCAATACATGAACGGACAAAGCAGTTCCTTCAGCTTATTCAGTAAAAATAAAGCCCCAAGCGTAACGCTTGGGGCTTTAGCCATTTATATGAAGTTGTCAAGCTTTAAATTAAAATCGGCCGCCGCCAAGTTGTTGTTGAGCCATAGCAACTAGGCGTTTTGTAATTTCTCCACCTACAGAACCGTTAGCGCGTGAAGTTGTGTCAGCACCAAGGTTTACACCAAATTCTTGAGCGATTTCGTATTTCATTTGATCAATTGCTTGTTGCGCGCCAGCAACTAATAATTGGTTACTGTTGTTGTTTTGAGCCATGTTGAATCATCTCCTCATTGAAGTTTTAATGGCTGGGTTAGCTGGATTTGCACCAGCAACGCGTGAGAGTATCACGCTGCCAAGCTTGGCTTAACCCATCGATGTTGTTTGCTGATGTTACTACTATTTTGAGGAGTTTTTAAATTATTATTCTTTATGATGTTGTGGTAATTTTTTCATCTTTTTGGTGGCTACATGTTTTTTCATACATTAGGGAATATGTAGAAGTGTGGAGAATTTTCGTGCAGGAGGTATAACCAGTTCATTTCAAATCTACAAAAATGTGTGAAATTATATAAATATCTCTTGTTTTTTGCCTGAATTTATGGATTTCGACTATCTTCTGAACCTTCCCCCTAGGTCATGCTGAGAAAATGATAACTCCCTTTCCTCATGTAAAAAGGAAATGAAGAAGATTTGGCGAATATATGTTCTGAAGAATCCAAACATAGGGGGACGGCAAGGGGATGAAAACGGTTCGGGTCATGAAAATCGTTTCCGAGCATGAAACACAACTTCACTCATTAGACGAGTTGATGCGTGTCTTTTGTTCAGCCAAGCGATATGCGTTTAACCGTTTGCTGGAGGGAAGGAACGCCGAAGACATCATCAAGCACCTTCCGCACCAATTCCCGCTCAACAAACGGTATGCCGAAGATGCGGTGTTGTTGGCACAATCGCTGATTTCTTCTCAACGCGAGTTACTTCCAATGCGGTTGGAGGATGTGCAAGCGAAAATCGAAAAAACAGCGAAGAAAATGGATGAATACCAACATGGACGAAAAACACCGAAGAACGTCGATGTAAGAACTTGTCTCAACGGATTGCACCAACGGTTAGAAAAGCTCAAAGCAAAAGAAGCAGAGCTAAAGCACCATCTGGAACATGGAACGATTCCGAGTGTGATTTTTGGCGGAAAACAAAACTTTTATAAGCGTCTAAAAGGAAGCATCACGAACGAAGAATGGAAAGACGTACGTTCGAATCAGTTGTACGCGAGGGGCGATAAAAGCAAAAAAGGAAATTTAAATATTCGCCTAGGGTATGACGACCACACGAATCAATGGTATGTAGAAATCGCCAACCCGCTGGAACAACCAAATGGGAAACACGCTCCTCGCTTGAGGTTTTCGGTCTATGTTCCCGAAAAATATGAACCGGAAATCATCGATGTGATCATGAGTGAGCAGGTGGGAGTGAATCCAAAAGGGAAGCCCATCATCGAATATCGACCGTACACCGTTGAAATCAAACGAAAGAACGGCGAATATTACATCCATCTTAGCTATGAAGAGGAGGTATATGGAAGGGAAATCGCCTATGATGAACCGATTCAAGGGGAACGAATCGCTGGGATAGACATCAATATCGACCGTATCGCCGTGAGCATCGTTTCTAAACAAGGAAACTATGTCCAATCAAAGGTATTTTATTGCCATGAGCTCGAATATGTACGAGCGAATAAACGAAACAACCTCATCGGTGAAACGGTACGCGATGTATATGATTGGCTGCTTCAAGAAAACGTGGGCGCCGTGGTCATCGAAAACATCCAACTAAGACAACAACATGATACGGACAAACGATTCAATCGCTTCACGCACAACTTTAAAAAGAAAAAGCTGACGGAAACGATCCTTCGTCGGGGAATGCGGCTTGGTTTTCGCATCAAAAAAGTGAACCCTGCCTATACCAGTGTCATTGGTCGTTTCAAGTATATGAAAAAATACGGTTTATCCGTCCATGAAAGTGCCGCTTTTGTGATTGGTAGACGAGGATTAGGATATCATGAACGGTTGCCAAAAGAACTCATTGACACCATCAAAACAAAAGTGAAACGCCATTTGATTGCCGTGTTAGGGTCAATGGAAGAATCCTATAAGCAATCAAAAAGCGGAACGAAACAACGACAATATCTAGGTATGATGTTGAAAAAGATAGAGAACTTCAAAGAGGAACATGAATGGTCATTATGGAACCTATTGCATAAATGTTGTTGGCTGAACCAGTATCAAATTCAACTGAAGGAGGTGTAGACCTGGTTACTAAAATCGTTGTCGTGTACTGACCGATGGAAGGAATGGTGCACGACAGATGCCGTCGCTAACAGCGAGCCACGGGCTGTCTTTCACAGGAGGTGAATGACAAGGGGATTCCCTTCCCGATGGAACTCGGTGAGAATCCGAGCGGCAAGCGATGTTTCCTGGTTCCATCGCGTTTTGTAGATGTTTATAGATTTTAGCTTAGTAACCAGGTATAAGCATACGATGAACATTTGCCCGCTTTGTAATGGCTTCCGAGAGCTTCTATTATATTGTGAGAATTGCGGCGGAAAATTAGAAGATAAGGGGAAAATGATGGACTATTTCGGTGCTTATAGTCCATATATGGAAATTGACCTCATGAAGCGCATAGACGGTTATCCTTCTACATTAAGTCGGCATGAATGCGCTCACCTTTTTTACTGTCTGCATTGCGGTAACGAGCAAACACAATTTATTAAAGAATAAGAGGCTGACCCAAAAGTAAGTGTCAGACCTCATAACCATAATATATTAGGACATAACAATGGATAAAAACACTATACGTGAGGTCAGAGACTTATGGGTCAGTCCCTTATTGAATATCTATTTAAAAAGGGAGCATAACAACGAGAATTATGCTTTTTCAGCGTTTGAACGAATGCGCACTTCCGTATCTGCATCGAAGAAGTGAGCTTTATTCATATCTAAAGCAAGTTCAATCGTTTGTCCAGGTTTAACTTCTGTACGGGCATTAACACGAGCAACGAATTCTTGACCATCAATTTGTGAATAAATCATTGTTTCAGCGCCCATTAATTCGGCGACTTCAACGTTTGCGGTAATTTTCGTATTTTTCGATGCTTCGATAAATACTGGTTCGTCACGGAAATCTTCAGGTCGAATACCTAAAATGACTTCTTTGCCGACATAACCTTGCTCACGAAGCACTTTCATTTTTCCTTCCGGTACAGCAATTGTTACATTGCCAACGACAAACGCTCCGTCTTTTAATGTACCTTTTAGGAAGTTCATCGCTGGGGAACCGATAAAGCCGCCAACAAAGACGTTTTCCGGTTTTTCATATACTTCTTTCGGTGTTCCGACTTGTTGAATGACACCGTCTTTCATGACAACAAGGCGGGTCGCCATTGTCATCGCTTCTGTTTGATCGTGTGTTACGTAAATGGTTGTTGTTCCTAAACGTTGATGCAATTTGGCGATTTCTGAGCGCATTTGCACGCGAAGTTTTGCATCAAGGTTAGAGAGCGGTTCGTCCATTAAGAATACTTTTGCGTCGCGAACAATCGCACGTCCTAGTGCAACGCGTTGACGCTGACCACCAGATAATGCTTTCGGTTTGCGGTCTAAATATTGTTCAAGACCGAGAATGCGGGCTGCTTCGCGAACGCGTCGATCGATTTCGTCTTTTGGAAATTTGCGCAGCTTTAAACCGAACGCCATATTATCATATACACTCATGTGCGGATAGAGTGCATAGTTTTGAAACACCATCGCAATGTCGCGATCTTTAGGAGCGACATCGTTCATGCGTTTTCCATCGATGTATAAATCTCCTTTTGAAATTTCCTCTAATCCAGCAATCATGCGCAGTGTTGTTGATTTACCACAGCCGGATGGACCTACCAAGACGATAAACTCTTTATCTTTAATATGTAAGTTAAAATCCTTTACTGCTGTTACGTTATTATCATAAATTTTATAAATGTGCTCGAGACGGAGTTCAGCCATTTTTATTCCTCCCCCTATGATAACGATTTCATTTGCTTTTAGAGTACTAAAAATACCATCTTCCGTAAATGTGCAACCTGCACAAAAAAGAGAGGAGGATTTTTAGGCATCCTGCCGGTTTTCGTTATTAAGATGGTGGTAGGCCAACATGGCTAAATACGTTGTAACAGCTCCTTTAAAATGTTTAATATCAATCCCAGTCCGTTCGCTAAATTTTTCGATTCGATATTGCAGGCTATTGCGGTGTATATAAAGCTTTTTCGCTGCCAATGAGACGTTTAAGTTACATTCGAAAAACGTTTTAATCGTATGGAAAAGCTCAGCATCTTCTTTGATTGAATCGATGAAGTGAATGGCATGTTGCAGTTCTTTGTTGTTTATACCACTTTTTATTAGCAAAAGGGGAAAAACATCTTCAATCGTCAATATGTTTTGTTTGGATATATGAGCCATCGCAAGCTGAAAATATTGCTTTTCGATCATGTAATATTGACGCAGTGTTTCTGAGAAAGGATATACTTGTCCGACAAAGATCCGAAGATTAATATATAAATCACTTGATAACGTATCAATAAATTCCGCAAAAGAGACGATTTCACGCTCTCCTTCTTTCTTTTCCTCAATGATGACTCCTTGATGAGCGTTTTCCCAAATAATGATGGGATTAGACGGAAGCAATTCTTTGACACCTTCACAAAAATCTTCTCTATGAACGGTTGTTTGTTTGAGATGGAATTGAATAAAGCGATAGAAGGGAGCGTGACTGTGCTGCAAATCGATTTGTTTCATATTGCCGTGTATTAAAAAATTATACCAAATGAATTCTTGCTTGTTTGCGAATGGTTGGTTTTGCGGTATAGGAGTAAGAAAGATGGATAATAACTGTTTTTCCTGCTCTGTAAGATGGCGTTTTAAAATTCCCAGTTGTTCTCCACTGTTTGTATAAAACCACTCGTAGTCATTCGGATTGGAGATAGACTTATCCGTTGTCATCGCTTCTTTATAATGGGCTTTTAATTGTTCGAGCATCGCACATTTCCTTTCTCAAAAATTTTACCTTTATTATACCAGCAGTGGAGCTGCCTCAAAAGCAAAGGGTCAGCCTCTACAACCTTAGATCCTATATCATGTTTGGTCATTACATGATATACGGTAGATGTATGGGCAGACCCTTAGGGAACATTCTCATTTCTTTTAGCTTATTTCATGGGGCGGTTCTTCTTCTACGAAATCATGCGCTTCTTCGATGTTCGTTGCATTGTGGCGCATATGCACCGAACCACCGGACATGCCTTCGTTCATCATTCGATCAATGTCCATAAAATATTTGTCGCGGCCTTCATGGCACGAATCGTTGCAATGATTGTTGCGTTTATCATCCATATAAATCCCCCCTTTTTTTATCCCGTTCTAATCGTTTGTAATACTCCCACCTCTACAGGTGGGAGATAACGGACGATTAGAACCCGATAAGTTCAACTAACATCAGTGGGGGATGAAGAAAACCCCCACTGATGAAGTTGCACTTATGTGTAGTTTGTGTGTAAAAAAGATGGGCTAATAGCGGAAAATTTGTCATGTATTGCATGTTTTTCTCATATAGATGAAGCAGATGGACAAGCATGAGGGGGGAAAAGCTTGCTAGCTGTACTGCAAAAAACAATTGACGCAACTTGTTTTTCAATCGACTTATATCAATCACTTTTTGACAAAATAAATGATAATGAAAAGCGGAAACAACAGCTGCAACTCTTTTTGAAACATGGACAAAAACAGTATCAATTGTTTCAGTATCTCCATTTTTTAATGAATGGAGCATCTTATGAACATAAGCCGTGCCACATCGTTCATGATTCACTACATGACTTGATTGATGCGGCACTATTTAATGAAATGAAAAAAATAAACGGGTATTATGAACTATTTACAAGTCTTACAGGAACAAAGAAACAGGTAACGATGCAGGCTTTGCAACATTCATTACAGTGTGCGGAAACATTGCTTGAAATGGTTGAAGAAGTTAATCTTGAATAAATCCGCTCAGTTCGTGAAACGCACGAATAAGATTTTTTGTTCCTTGCTGTTGGATTTCCGGCTCATCGAAAATCATTGGTTTTGAGTTGAGTTCATAAATATAAAAATGTCCGTCCGGCGTCCGTCCGAGATCAAGCGAAAATTCACCGATGAGTCCTAAATGGGCAGAAAGTGTTTTACCGCATTGCACAACGATATGTTGCAAAAGAGACTCGTCGATTTTTTCTTTTACTAATTCGTATGGAATGAGCCTGCCACCGTTTGGAATATGTGTTGTAATCTCCTGGATCACCGATTGTCTAATGCCGATGCCGCTAATGACAAAACTATGGTTTTGGTAATGGGCGAGTATGCGCAGGTCATATCGTTTTCCATTCATTGTGTCGGAATGAATCGCTTGTTGGGCTATATATTCATCCAAATCGTATAACTTGAAAAGTGTAGTTATATTTTTAAAAGTTCGTTTGTACTTCATATTAGAAAAAATAACTGTATGTTGTTCGTGATTGAGTTGAAGTGTAAAAATTCCTTTTCCTTTATGGCCTTTGTTCGGCTTCATATAAATGTGTCTATATGTGTTTAGCATCGTAATAACATCATCGGGAGATGAAATGCGCAAAGTCGCTGGCAAATAGGGACGAAGCATTTTATTTGTATTTAAAATTTCATATAACTGCCATTTTGTAAAAAATGAAGGATTAAAGTAAGGAATGTTGCCTTTGTGCAAGAATTGAAAAAAATGTTGAATAGCTGTCGTCTGTTCATCTTTTCGAGTTTTTATGCGGTTATAAACGATATTAGGCAATGGAGTTTTTACACGAATCCACTGCTTTTTTTCATCAGAAAATACATAACCGTGTATTTCGTTTGTTTGTACGTTTTCTGCTGTGAAAACTATACATATTCCCCCGAGCGACTTTAGCCCTTGATGAATCTGTTCAAAACTGCGTTTATGTCCTTTTAACAGTTGTTTAACGGTGGAATCGCTGATGACAATGCCAATGAGAGGCCCAAGCTGGCTATCTTTTTTGACAACGGAAAAAGATAAACAAGATCGTTTCGCTTCGGAATAGGGAAGCGAAATCGCATTTTTTCCAAATGTATAAGAGAAGTCACGATCTTTATGAAACCATTTTTCTTGCTCGAGATCGTAATAAATTGTCATTTTCATGTGATGATAGCCTCGGGTTTTGTAATGATTTGTTCACTTAAATAGACGCCATACTCTAATGAAAGGATGGTAGTCAATTCTTCATATTTTTTTAAATCTGGATGAGTAAAAATAGAGCGGCCGGGTTTTGAGTTTGCTTCAAATAACCAAATTTCCCCTTTTTGATCAATCCCAATATCAAACCCAATTTCTCCGATTGCTATTCCCATTTTTTCTTCTAAGCATTGGCTAAGGGTGAGAGCTGCCTCTTTTAGTTTTTCTGTCATGATGCAACGTTCCTGTTCATGTTCGAATATTTCGTCTAGCGTTTTTACAATCCCCCCGTTATTTATATGTGTTGTCACGCTTCCTTTCCCTGCTGCTTTTGCCGCTATGGCGCTCACTTGCCATTTTCCGTTTTTGTTTTTGTTTGTATGAATTCGAAAATCGACTTGTCTGCCTTTATAACGTATAAGAGGAATTCCTTGCTGAACAATATAGTGTTCCATCTCTTTTTGTGCAAATATCTCGCTCCATAATGAAGAAAGAGAAGTGAATTTTCGCAGGCGGTTTTGCTCATATTCATCGCGATAGCGGCAATAATAGATTTTTTTGTCTTTTGCTTGAATGATTTGGTACACGCTTAAACCAAGGCTTCCGTTCGATGGCTTCACATAAACATGTTCATATTTTTCCAGCAGCATCTGTACGATTTCTTCCGTTGGATGGGCATACGTTTCCGGAAGATAAGGTAAAGCGGACGGGTGTTTTTGTAGCAGACGGTAAATTTCCCATTTATTAAAAAAACTTTCGTTAAACCATGGAATCAAATATTCGTTTTTTAACTTGTGTTTAATTTGCTGGAATGTCGTTTCATTTTCTGTCCGTCGATTTGGAAGACGATTATAAATCACATTTGGAAAAGGGACTTCAAATTGTTCCCAGCCGTTTTCTGTATAAAAATAGCCATTGATCGTTCCCGTTTCCCAATTGATATGATGGGCACCGAATACAAAGGCAAAGCCACCGACTTGTTTTTCTTTCGACAGCAATTTCGCAAAGAAAAATGTCCGTTTGCCGATTGGACGAATGTTTGACCTTCTAAATCCCGCTGTAAAGATGCCAATAAGCGGTCCGAGGTGGACGGATTGTTCATCAAGAAATACACAAATATAGCTCGAAAAAGGAATCTTCAATTTTTTTGCCAAATCTTTCGTGATGGTGATTTCGTTTTGGGTGTCTAAACTAGAAATCAGCAAACAGGGTTCACTATAGCTTCCAAACATAGCTTGCGTTTGTCCGGTAATAGGGACGTTGGAAGGCAGCCATACTGTTTTCTGTCCTTTTTCGCTGATTTTTAATGTATAAATCATCGCACTTCCACTCCTTCTGAAAGAAAGCGGCAATAACGGAGAGGGGCGTGGTATAAGTTTTCTGCTTCATGAGGGGATGTTTCTAACACGATTTTTCGTCCGGGCTTTGAATTGATATCTAAAATCCATACTGCTCCTTCATCTGTAATGCCAATGTCCAAACCGATTTCAAAAAGCGGACTGAGTGTTTCGTCAAGGTATGAAGGCAATAAAGTAACGATCGTATCAATTCCATCATTAATAAGCACTTGCTTTGGCTCTGGAATTTGGTTCATCCATTCTTTAAACGAGATGATGGTTGCTCCTGAGCTTACATTAGCAATAAATGTCTCTTTTTCCCCAATGCGAATGCCTCTTCCTCGTTCTTTCCATTGGCCGTGTTCATCTTTTTGCAAAAATAGCCGAAGGTCAAACGGTTGACCGTATTTATTTTTTAAAGGTAGAAGTGGCTGGCATATATAAGACTGTGAACAAAGATGTTTTTCTGCCCAAGCTTTTAATTCTGCTTTGCTTTTAATCATTTGTATATCTTTAGACGTGCTTTCGATTTCCAGCGAATGTTTCGTTTGCTTTAAGCAGTACATTCCTTTACCTTGAGAACCTGTTTCTGGTTTTAAGATGATATTTTTGTTCGACTTCAACGCTTCTATGACATCATGAACAGAAGTGATGCGCCAAGTTTTTACCGTATAAGGAGAAAGAATAGGATGCACGCGCAGATTCTCATATAACTCCCATTTACTCGAGAAACCATTCCCTAAAAATATAAGATCAGGACGCTTTTTCATCCACTGAACGATTGGTTTGCTTCGTTTGGAACGGGAGTCGGAATGATAAAAGCAGCGGTCATAGATAAAAGTTGGAATATCAAACATGCAAGAAACCCATGATTGCAATTCATGGCTAAACTTCTCACCATTTACTTTTTCTGTTAACGGGTCAATTGAAAGCGGAGTAAAACGATACATCTCAATTCCATAAAGGGAAGCTCGTTTAGCCATTTCAGTTGCGTATTCGTGTTCCTGATGTTTACGGATGGTTAAAAAACCGAATGAAATCAAGAAAATCCCTCCTCTTTTTGGTTGATTAAATAAGCACAATAATCAATAATAGCTTTAGCGGAAGGGCGAATTCGTTTTGCGGAGAAGGGGATATCTAAATTTTTTGAAGGTTTTGTATTCACTTCAATCACCCACGATTTACCGCATGTATCAAGCGCAAGGTCGATGCCGAATTCGCCGTATAAGCCAGTAGTGGAAGTGGAAAGGGCAGCGGCGATTTCAAGGGACAATTCTTTTAAAAATTTTTTTTGCAATGTGCTCGTATTTGGTTCATAAAGCTCTTTCAATATGTCATTCATATGAAAGAGCTCGCCGCCTCTTGCCGCGTTTGATACAAAATTTTCTCCAGAAGCAACTCGGGCAACTGAGGAAGTTACTTTCCAATTACTGTCATTGATACGATGACATAACAAACGAAAATCAACAGGCTGGTTTTTATATGTTTGCAATGGTACTCCCTGCTGGATAATGACTGGCTGCTTAATTCTTTCTTTAAGAGCAAGAAACAGCGCAGAAATGGAAGGATATATTTGCTCTTTTTCCGCTGAAAAGGTCGAATAGTCCAGCAAAAAGTGACCTTCCTTCTTCTGTATGCGAAAAATTTTTTTGCCTTGGCTGCCGTGAATCGGCTTAATAAAGACCGTTTCATATTTAGTGAGAAATTGTTCTAATGTTTGCTTCGATGTAAACATTTGTGTTTCAGGAAGAAAGGGGCACAAGTATTCATAGCTTGATAAACGATGGTAAACTTCCCATTTATTTAAAAATCGCTCATTGAATATAGGGATATGATTGTTTTGCAGATGTTGTAGAAACTCTTGAAATTTTGGAGAATGTTCTGTTTTACGTGAATGAATGCGATTATAAATACAGCCAGCCTCAGGGACGGGAGTTTTAACCCAGCTGTTATTCTTCCACATATATCCTAGCCGTTCATTTCCTGTATAAATAGTGGGGGAAGTTACATAAAACAGAAAACCCTTTTGTTCGGCATATTCAGCAAGCTCTATACAGAAGTCATGGATGGAGCCAAAATGATTCGTTTCATTTGTTTCTGAGATTTCTGTTATAACAGCAATGGCATATATCGAATTCATTTTTCTCCCTCATTTGCTCTTTCGGTTAACAAGCGATATAATCAAAAATTAGGCAAATGCTTGATATGTTATCGTATGATCATCGCCTAAGATAGGTGACTTGATTTTCTAAGCTCAACATGAGGAAAGGGGAGCTACATGGATAGTGTTTTTTACATAGTGTTTATGATGATTGTAGGGGCCGTAATTGGGGGAGTAACCAACGAATTAGCGATTCAAATGTTGTTCCGTCCATATCATCCGATTTATATAGCCGGAAAGCGTCTTCCGTTTACTCCCGGCCTAATCCCGAAACGCAGGGAAGAACTGGCTGAGCAAATGGGACGAATGGTTGTTGAACATTTGTTAACTCCAGAAGGAATACGAAGAAAATTAACAGAACAAACATTTATACAAGGTGTTGTGAAGTGGGCACAAGAAGCAGGAGAAAAATGGCTCAGTAGTCATAAGACGATTGGCGAACTCGCTGCTTTGATTGGAGTAAAGCATCCTGAGGAAACGATTCAAAGGAGAATGACTTCCTTAGTGGAAACGAAATATGAACAATGGATGAAGGAAATCCGTTCCAAAACGATTCATGAATCATTTCCTGCTGAACTGCTTGCGAAAGTAGAAGCAACATTTCCGGTGCTTGCCAATTATATTGTCGATAAAGCGATTGATTATTTTAACAGTCAAGAAGGAAAGCAGCGCATTGATCGCATGATTGATGATTTTTTGTCAGGGCGCGGCATGTTAGGAAATATGCTGCAGATGCTTCTCGGCAATGTCAGTTTAGCGGATAAAATTCAACCAGAAATTATCAAGTTTTTAAATAATGAAGGAACAAAAGAATTATTGTCGAATCTTTTAGCAAAGGAATGGGATAAGCTAAAAGCATATAAAATCGCTGATGTTGAGGCATTGATCGGTAAAGAAAGAGCAATGGATTTTATAAAAAATTTCGTTGTCAACCGATTGGAGATGGGTCAACTTTTAAATCAACCGCTTTCGACTGTTATCGCCCCATATAAGAAAACAATGATTCATGAGTTGATTCCGAAAGCGGTAGACGTTTTGAGTGGATTGGTTGTTGAAAAGGTCGATACGATTATTCAGCGTTTGCAGCTAGAAGAGATTGTTCGCTCGCAAGTCAAGACGTTTTCCGTAGAGCGTTTAGAGGAAATGATTTTATCCATTTCAAAACGGGAATTTAAAATGATTACTTATTTGGGTGCACTTCTAGGCGGGATTATTGGCATTATACAGGGAATTGTAGGGTTAATTATTAGTTAAAGTTGACATACTGCCGTTCTCCTGTTCATATAATCCAATAGGAGAACGGCAGGAATTTTTTATTAGGAGGATTTTTTTTATGTCTATTTATGAAGTTGCTTATAACTTAGAAAAGGCGATTCGTCAAAGTGAAGAATTTCAGCGTTTAAAAAAGATGTATGAAGACATTCAACACGATGAAACCTCAAGCCGGATGTTCAATAACTTCCGCGACATTCAAATGCGGCTTCATCAAAAACAAATGACAGGTGAAGAGATTTTGCAAGAGGAGATTGAGCAAGCGCAAAAGATGGCAGCGTTAGTGCAGCAGCATGACAAAATTGCGCAATTGATGGAGTTAGAGCAGCGCATGAGCTTTCTCATTGCAGAAGTGAACAAAATTGTGTTGAAGCCTCTTGAAGAGTTATACAACAAGTTTGAATAGCCACGATAGAAAAAGGGGCTGATCGATAAGTATCTGACCTCACATGCTTTTCACAATAGATCGTTCATTTACCTAATAGTATGTCTTATATATTGTGTGGTGGGTCTGATACTTTGCTTGAGGGTCAGCCTCTTTTTTATTTTATATTTTTAAGCGGAAACAACTTACGACAAAATACACCAAGATAGAACGATACATTCATTGAACGACTCTCACTTTCACTGCGAGAGTTTTCCGCCTATTTCAAGTGAATAAAATCGAATGGAAATCCTAAATTGAACTCAAATATCCCCTTATAGATCTGTTCTTCCATCTTCTCTCAAATAACGCAGCAATTCTTGGTAGAAAGACAGAAAAGGTTAACAAATAAAAACGTTTTTCAACATGCCCTCGACCCAACTACATTATAGATAAATGATTATGGTTATTTTTTACTAATTTGTAAATTAGGAAAATATAATCAAAGCTTTCGTGGTAGTATAAAGGTGAAAAACAGTATTCCTGTAACGAGGAAATGAGGTTTGAATAAAAACACATATTCCCCCCAATGAATTTGAACACTCATGAAAATGGGTGTTCTTTTTTTGTCCTTATTATCATAGCTATTATTGACAAGGCAAGTGACAACAGGAAAAGGGGGATACAGCCTTGATTTATAAATTGCTTGCTCTTAACATTGATGGGACGATTTTAAAAAATAACGGGCGCCTGCAAAAAGAAACGAAAGAAGCGATTGAATTTGTCAAACAAAAGGGAGTATATGTCACGCTATTAACGGGCCGAAATTTTTTGTCGGCAAGAAAAGTAGCGAAAGCGTTGAAGTTGAATGCTATGCTCGTTACGTTTCAAGGAGCGGTCATTGCAAAAACTCTCGATGAGAAAATATATGAAAAAACGATTTCTGAAGAGAAGACATTTAATATTGTTCAAGTGCTAGAGAACTTTGAGTGTAATATTCGTTTAATGCATGAACGTTACTCCATTGGCAACCGAAAAAAAATACAAAAAAATCTTGTTGTACAAACGGTATTATCAACGGGAGACCCGTTCATTTACCCGACGCAATTTGTTGATTCGCTTGGGGATACGCTCCGTGATGAACCTTTAGCGGTGCCGAAAATTGAAGTGTATTTTCCAGATGAAGAAGAAAGAGACAAGGCAGTAAAAGTATTACGCAAAGCTTTTTACGGAATTGACCTGATTATACAGCCGGATTGGAAAATAGAGATTGTGCCCAGTGTTGTTTCGAAATTGAATGGTTTAAAAAAATTAGGAGATTATTTAGGAATTTCTTTGAAGGAAATGGTTGTCATTGGCGATGGTCTAGATGATATTTCTGCGATTGAAGCAGCAGGGCTAGGCGTGGCGATGGGAAATGCGCCGGCCGAAGTGAAAAAGGTGGCTGACTGGGTGACGCGTTCGAATGAACAATTAGGTGTCGCTTACATGATCAAGGAACATTTCCGCAAACAACAGCGTCTTGAATTTTTGCGGCAAATCAAGATTAATAAATAGTTGAAAAGAGGCTGGCAAAGGGTCAGACCCCCACAATTACAATATACCGTGCATTCTATTTGGCAGATGTACTTGATATGTGAATGTGAGGTCAGACCCTTATGTGACAGCTCTTTTTTCATTAAATACCATTGGAAAGATGACATTGTTTTCTTGACGAACTTTCGTTATCTTCTGTACACTTATATAAGTTTGACAAGGAATTTAAGATGAAAGGTGATTCGATTGCGAATTCAAATCAATGGGTTGCATCATGTGGAAAAGTTTCAGCGACCACTTGAAGTGATAACGGATTTATTTTTTGAAGAAAATGAAGTATCACTTTTATCTATAGATACTCCAGATGTAATCGTTACTTTTGAATTAAACGGTAATGATCAATTGCATGTTCGAGGAACGCTTCAAGAAGCCGCAACAGGAAAAACGTTTGAAGCGAACTATGAAAAAGATTTGCGTTTGTACACAGAAGAAAAGGAACGTTTTAAACAAGTGAAAAATTCCGTTTCACATGTTTATTTAACCTTGCTTCAGGAATATACAGGATTGTTGCAGCATTGGGGCATTTTAACGGGAGTCCGTCCTGTGAAGCTTTTGCATCAAAAGCTACAATCCGGACTTTCTAAGGAAGAAGCGCATAAACAATTGCGAGAAGACTATTTAGTCACCGATGAAAAAATTCGTCTGATGCAGCAAATTGTTGACCGGCAACTGACGATCGTGCCTGATTTATACAATTTGTCACATGAAGTGAGTATTTATATCGGCATTCCGTTTTGTCCGACGAAATGCGCGTATTGCACGTTCCCGGCCTATGCGATTAACGGACGGCAAGGATCTGTCGATTCGTTTTTAGGCGGGCTTCATTATGAAATGAGGGAGATCGGCCGCTTTTTAAAAGAGCGAGGCATTAATATCACAACAATTTACTATGGCGGCGGTACACCGACAAGCATTACTGCGGAAGAAATGGACATGCTTTATGAGGAGATGTACGAGTCATTTCCAAATGTAGAGCGTGTTCGCGAAATTACCGTGGAAGCCGGGCGTCCCGATACGATTACACCGGAGAAACTGGAAGTTCTGAAAAAGTGGAACATTGACCGAATCAGTATCAATCCGCAATCATACATTCAAGAAACATTAAAAGCGATTGGCCGTCATCATACGGTCGAAGAAACGATTGAAAAGTTTCATCTCGCGCGCAATATGGGCATGAACAATATTAACATGGATTTAATTATTGGTCTTCCAGGAGAGGGAGTAGAAGAATTTAACTACACATTAGCGGAAACAGAAAAATTAATGCCGGAATCATTGACCGTTCATACGTTGTCATTTAAGCGCGCTTCAGAAATGACGAAAAACAAAGAAAAATATAAAGTCGCTGACCGAGATGAAATCAGCATGATGATGAAAAATGCGCAAGAGTGGACGAAGCGTCACGGTTACGTTCCATATTATTTATATCGCCAAAAAAATATTCTTGGCAATCTGGAGAATGTCGGTTACGCGCTTCCAGGGCAAGAAAGCATTTATAACATTATGATTATGGAAGAGAAACAGTCCATCATTGGGCTTGGCTGCGGCGCATCGAGCAAGTTTGTTCACCCAGAGACGGGGAAAATCACACGCTTTGCCAATCCGAAAGAACCGAAAGCTTACAATGATAATTATGTGTATTATACGGAAGAAAAGTTAAAGATGATGGCAGAAATTTTTGCTTGTAAATAAATGAAAGAGGCTGACCGATAAGTGTCTGAACTCGTGCAAATTTTACAATTATATAGTCTATTTCATGTTATATTGTGTTGTGGGGGCTGACACTTTGCCTTTAGGTCAGCCTCCTTTTTCTTTATCCTGTTCTAATCGTCTGTAAGACTCTCATCTAGTCTTACGGACGATCAATTCAACGAACATCTGTATGGGATGAAGAAAATCCCACTGATGTTCGTTGAACTTTATTAACGATGGAAAAGAATTAATTTGCCGTTTGAAGATGTACAGCGATGTGTTTTTTCATGATAGTTCTTTTCTCTTAGTTTCTGTTCACCGATTTTTTTTGCTTCCTCTTCGCTGGCTGCTTCGAATGTTTCATCTAACAGCTTTTCACCGTTTTTCTCAAATACCGTTAATGTATATGTGTTCATAGGCGCTGCCCTCCTTGATGATTGATTTTCACTGACTACTATTCTTTTATTTTTGTAATTTTCCTCCAAAAACAATGAAACTTTTTGTTAAAATAAACGTGTAATATAATGTTGGAATTTTTGGTTTTTATTAACAATTGTGTGATAGAGAGGGGTTTTATGTATGGGGTTGCGATTGCAAAATGTGACAAAACGGTTTGGGGATTTTACGGCAGTCGATCATTTGACGCTAGAAATTCCTGAGCGGGAAATGTTCGGCTTTTTAGGAGCAAATGGTGCCGGCAAAACGACGACGTTTCGCATGATATTAGGATTATTAGACCTGACAGAGGGAGAAATTACGTGGAACGATGAGACGATTAATTATGCAAGTAGCCACCTCATTGGTTATTTGCCTGAAGAACGAGGATTGTATCCGAAATTGAAAGTAAAAGAACAACTTATATATCTAGGCCGTTTACGTGGACTTGACAAACAAACCATTATAAAAGAAATGGAGTATTGGTTGGAGCGATTTAAAGTACCAGATTATGCGAACAAACGAGTAGAAGAACTGTCAAAAGGAAATCAGCAAAAAATTCAATTTATTGCTTCCGTCATTCATAAACCGAAGCTGCTCATCTTAGATGAACCTTTCAGCGGACTCGATCCGGTGAATGTAGAACAATTAAAGGCAGCCGTCGTTGACTTAAAAAACGCAGGAACAACAATTGTGTTTTCAAGCCACAGAATGGAGCATGTAGAAGAGCTTTGCGAGCATCTCTGTATTATGCATCGCGGCAAGCCAGTTGTACATGGGGCACTAAAAGAAATAAAACGTTCATTCGGCAAAAAAAACGTTGTTATTCATGCGGACTTTCCGCTTGATGATTTGCATGAATTTCCTGGTGTTGTAAAAGCGAAGGCGACAGCGGAAGGGGTTCACTTGCAAATTGAAAATGAAGAAACCTCTCAGCACATTTTGTCTCATATTGCTGGAAAAGGATTTATTCGCAAATTTGCGCTTGAAGAACCGTCTTTAAATGACATTTTTATTGAAAAAGTAGGTGCGTCATATGAATAAGTTTTGGATTGTTTTAGCGCATACATATTTTACAAAATTAAAATCAAAATCATTTATGATTACGACGATTATTACGGCTCTGCTTGTTTTGGGATTGACAAACTTAAATCATATTATTGAACTTTTTAGTGATGAGGAAACGAAAACGGTTGCTGTTATTGATAAAACGGGCGAGCTGTATGAACCGCTAGAGGAGCAGCTGAAAACGGACGGGGAAAAAGATATAGATTTACGAATGTTTAAAGGAGCGGAAGATAAGGCAAAAGAAAAAGTGCAAAACGGAGAGTGGCAGGCGTACGTTGTTCTTGGCTATGACGATAAACAATTACCAAAGGCAGCTTATTATGCAATGACAGTAGCGGATAGTGACACGCCTTTACAATTAGAACAGGCATTACAGCAGATCAAAACAACATTAGCGACGGCGAAAATCGGATTAAGTACTGAGCAAGTAAAGGAATTGTATGAACCTGTTGTGTTTGAAAAAGTGGCATTAGAGAAAAATGCAAAAACGGAGGAAGAATTAAATCAGGCTCGTTTACTTGTATATATTTTATTATTTGCGATTTATATTTTCGTTTTTATGTACGGCACCATGATTGTGATGGAAGTGGCGACGGAAAAATCGTCCCGCATCATGGAGATATTAATTTCAAGCGCTTCGCCCGTACAACAAATGTTTGGCAAAATTTTCGGCGTCGCGTTATTGAGTTTAACGCAGTTTAGCATCCTTTTTGTGATTGGCTATACATCGATCAAAGAAAATGGTGAGTTGACCGCTATTTTGGGGTTTGAGCAAATTCCAGTTGCAACGATTGCTTATGCCATTGTCTTTTTCTTGCTCGGTTATTTTTTATACGCGACTTTATTCGCTTTGCTCGGTTCACTCGTGAGCCGCATTGAAGAAGTACAGCAAATGATTACTCCTGTCAACTTATTAGTTATTGCTGCCTTTTTTATTGCGATGTTTGGCTTGAATAATCCGGAAGTTCCTTTCATCACAGTGACATCGTTTATTCCGTTTTTTGCACCAATGATTATGTTTTTGCGTGTCGGGATGTTAAATGTCCCGATGTGGGAAATCGCTTTAAGCATCGGTTTATTAGTAGCGACAATCAGTTTCTTCGCCTATTTTGGAGCAAAAGTATATCGCGGCGGCGTGTTGATGTACGGAAAATCGACGTCGTTCAAAGACATTAAAAAAGCGCTACAACTAACGAAAAAATAACGGTGATTGATGAGGGCTGACTTTCTCAAAATTAGGAAGTCAAGCCTTTTGTTTTTAGCGGAGTAGTGATGGGAGAAATAACCTGATGTGATATAATAAATATACGTTGAATGCGAAACGGAGGAGAATAGATTGACAAAAGGAATTATTCATTATGAAGTCGGCGAGCAGGTCGATATTTATTTGCTTATCAAAACGGTGACAAAAGGTATTGCCAGCAACGGCAAACCGTTCTTAACGCTCATTTTGCAAGATAAAACCGGAGAAATTGAAGCAAAGCTGTGGGATGCGTCTCCGGAAGATGAGGTTGTGTACGTGCCGGAAAGCATCGTCAAAGTGTTTGGTGATATTAATAATTATCGCGGCCGAACGCAGCTGAAAATCCGTAACATTCGTCCGGCAAACAGCAGCGATCCAGTGCGGATTGCCGACTTTCTTGAAGTGGCACCGATGAAGCAAGAAGATATGATAGATAAAATTACAAAATATATTTTTGAAATGAAAAACCCGAATATCCAACGAATTACAAGACATCTATTAAAAAAATATCAAAATGAATTTCTCGAATATCCAGCGGCAACGAAAAATCATCATGAATATATTTCAGGTTTGGCCTATCATGTTGTTTCTATGCTCGACTTAGCAAAAGCGATTGCCAATCTTTATCCGTCACTAGATAGAGATTTATTATATGCCGGTGTCATTTTGCATGACCTTGGAAAAGTGATTGAGTTATCCGGGCCGATTTCGACAACGTATACAGTAGCAGGAAACTTGCTCGGACATATCTCGATTATGGTCAATGAAATTGGCAAAGCAGCAGAACATTTAGGGATTACCGGTGAAGAAGTGGTTATATTGCAGCATATGGTGCTTTCTCATCATGGTAAGGCAGAATGGGGAAGTCCGAAACCGCCGATGGTGAAGGAAGCGGAAATTCTTCACTATATCGATAACCTCGATGCGAAGATGAACATGCTGGACCGTGCACTTGAAAAAGTTAAGCCAGGCGAATTTACCGAGAAAATTTTTGCGCTTGATAACCGTTCTTTTTATAAACCGACGTTTCATCAGTGAAAAGAAGCTGTCTCAAGCAAAGGGTCTGGCCCTTATGAGACAGCTTTTTTTATGTATACAATGAAATCGAACCGCGTATAGTTGAAGTAAGACAAGTTTACAAAAAGGGGGATTATGGATGCTAAGTATGCCTTGGTGGATTTATTTAGTCCTGATTGGAATTATTGTGAGCGCCTATATGACGGTTCGCACCGCAAAAAAAGAACGGGAAATTGATGAAGCTTTTATTGAAAAAGAAGGAGAAGTATATATGGAACGGATTAGGGAAGAGAGAGCGCGACGACAGCAAGCAAAGAGGATGACCTAAAATCAAAGTGTCAGACCACAAGGACATAACATTGGGGGAATGAACGATATATTGTGACATGTCCATGAGGTCAGACACTGATGGGGCATCCCTTTTATTTTTTGTATAATTTATTGAAAATTCACTTTATTTTTTATGATTTCATGTTAGGATAATAGTAACTGTTATTCATTAAAGAAATAAAGTGAGGGATTCATGGTGAAGCGTGTCTACAATTTTAACGCGGGACCATCCGCATTGCCGCTAGCTGTGTTAGAAAGGGCGCAAGCAGAGCTAGTTAATTTTCAAAATACTGGAATGTCAGTGATGGAACTTAGTCATCGCAGTAAAGAATATGATGTTGTGCATACCAAGGCAAAAGAATTGTTAAGAAAACTGATGAACATTCCAGAGACGCATGACATTTTGTTTTTACAGGGTGGAGCGAGCTTGCAATTTTCGATGGTACCGATGAATTTGCTTCATGAAGGGAAAGTTGCCAACTATGTACTGACGGGAGTGTGGTCTGAAAAAGCGTTAAAAGAAGCAAAAAAATTGGGTGAGACGCATATTGCTGCATCAAGTAAAGAAGCAAACTATACGCACATTCCGGCATTGGAACAGATTCAGCTTTCTGAGCGGGCCGCTTATTTACATATCACATCGAACAATACGATTTTTGGTACGCAATGGCATAACTTTCCTGATTTACCAGTAGATTTAGTTGCTGATATGTCGAGCGATATTTTAAGCCGAGAAATTGACGTGAAAAAGTTTGCATTGATTTATGCGGGAGCGCAAAAAAATTTAGGACCATCCGGCGTTACCGTCGTCATTATTCGAAAAGACTTGCTAGAAAACATTCCTGATCATCTTCCAACAATGCTGAACTACAATACTTACAGCTCAAGCAATTCATTATACAATACGCCGCCGACATTCGCAATTTATATGCTTTCTCTTGTGCTTGAATGGGTTGATGAGCAAGGAGGGATCAGCATCATTGAAAAGTGTAACAAAGAAAAGGCAGATATTTTATATCGCTGCATTGACGAAAGCAAAGGATTTTACTCACCACATGGAGAAAAGGGAAGCCGTTCCTTTATGAATGTAACGTTTACATTGCCAAACGATGAGCTGACGAAAAAGTTTTTAGCAGAAGCAAAAGAACGAGGATTTGTCGGGTTAGCAGGCCATCGATCCGTCGGCGGGTGCCGCGCGTCCATCTATAATGCCGTTTCGCTTGAAGCATGTGAAGCGTTAGCAGATTTTATGAGAGAATTTCAACAGAGGTTTGTCTAAAAATTTTTTCTTCCTAACTATATTTAACTATTATATTATAAAGTGGTATAATAAATCTAAGTTTCTTGCAATAGGCATCGAGGGCACTATTGGGGAAACAAATAGCTAGATTAGATGAGGAGAGATGAGAAATGAATACGAGAGTTTTAGTTTCACTTGCATTGTTAGTTGGAATCGGATCTGTTCTGCATGCGGTCATTCCTGGATTTTTCTTTGGAATGAAGCCGGATATGATGTTAACGATGATGTTCCTTGGCATTCTGTTGTTTCCTTCGAAAAAAACAGTTGGTTTATTAGGGATCGTAACAGGAATCATTTCCGGCATGACAACTAGTTTTCCAGGCGGCTTGCTTCCGAACATGATTGATAAACCGATTACTGCGATTGTGTTCGCAGCGTTATTCTTACTTGTGAAAAAATACAGTCAGTCGATCATAGCAGCAGCCATTTTGACCGCTGTCGGTACGGTTGTATCTGGTGCTGTATTTTTAACAGCGGCCTTATTGCTTGTTGGTCTTCCAGGTGGTGCAACCTTTTCAAGCTTATTTATAGCGGTTGTTTTACCAGCAGTGGTCGTCAATACCATTGCCATGGTGATGATATATCCGATTGTTCAATCCATTTTCAAACGCGCCAACTTGGCTTCTCAACCGTAGCAGAATAAAAAAACCCGATCTTTATGGTCGGGTTTTTCGCTATTTTCTTTTTCTTAAAAATACTGAAAAGTCCATCCAATCAGAAAGCATAGAAGCGCTCCCATCATATACAAACCTATTTTTCTCTTCAATATTTGCTTTGGCGGATACATTTTTGCCTTATTTAGCGAAAGAACCGTAGCGATAGCTAAGTAAGCAAAAATAGCGCTTATCATATAGAAAATGGATATTGCATAAATCATCGACCTCTCCCCTTTTTATTACTGTATGTAAATTCGTTGTTAACTATGAAGACAAGAGGACTATTTTTCTAATAAAACAAAAGGAATTTTCATAAATTGGTAGAACATAATAATTTAGTAAAAACCATTAGCAAATTTCGATGTTAATTTATCTATTTAAAAATTCTAAAATTTTTTTCTTTATTAATCTTTATTTTATTGGCATAATAGATAATAAAAATAAGATAATGGTGAGGGAAGAGTGGGTGGAAAGATGAAAGGTACAGAGCGACACTATTCTATAAAAGAGGCGATGTTATTCAGTCAACGTATTGCTCAGTTGAGCAAAGCGCTATGGAAATCAATTGAAAAAGATTGGCAACAATGGATTAAACCATTCGACCTTAATATTAATGAGCATCATATTTTATGGATTGCTTACCATTTAAAAGGGGCGTCTATTTCAGAGATTGCTAAATTTGGTGTTATGCATGTTTCCACAGCTTTTAACTTCTCAAAAAAACTAGAAGAGCGGGGATTGCTATCTTTTTCTAAGAAAGAAAGTGATAAACGAAACACATATATTGAACTGACAGAAAAAGGAGAAGAGATTTTATTGAAATTAATGGAATCTTATGACCCAACGCAAAATGCAGTATTTAACGGGGCTTTACCTTTACGTGATTTGTATGGAAAATTTCCAGAAATTTTAGAAATGATGTGCATTATTCGTCATATATATGGCGATGATTTTATGCAGATTTTTGAAAAATCATTTGAAAATATTGAAAGCGATTTTGTTGAAGAGAACGGAAAATTGTTTAAGCGTATAGAGCGCAAAGAAAGCGAAGAGGAAACAATGACTAATTCATAGCTGTTCATTCAAGTTGGCAATCATTTTCTTAAATTCTTGCATAAGCGGTACAAACATATTTTGGCGCAGTAAAGCGTCGATTGTTTGTTCAAGCGGAAGCTTAGGGTGAAGCATTCCGGCAAATTGAGTAAGGAGCGGGGTGAACACAATAAGGCCTTCCGCTTTCTGTTTTTTATACTCTTCGCTTAAATGTTGGCAAAGTTGGATGACTTCATCTACTTCTTCTTTTGTTAAGTTCGCTTTTATAATAAGTTGGTAAAACGGTTTTTTCGTTTCATCAATCATTTCTAATAGTAAAGATTGATAATATTCTAATTTGGCAATTCGTTCTTCAAGTATATCCATAACGGTACTCCTTTAATAGGCAATCTGTCATTATCATGTATATTTTACCCAAATTGTTGTAAACAACCAATAGGGAATTCTCGTGAAGACGATATTGATTTCTTTTATAAAACGTTGTAAAGTAAATAAGTCATATATTTCCGTCTGGGAAGATAGGAGGGGAGCAATTTTGGCATTATATTTTATCCCTCTTGCAGTAGTCATTTTATTCTATATTAATAAACTGACAAATACACTTTGTGTTCAAAGGGAAATTCCTGAAGAAAAACAGCCAAAAGTGTTTCGGACGATTAATGTACTTATTACGATTTTGCTTATTACTTCTTACATTGAGGTATTATTTACATAGAAAAAGAGGCTGACCGAAAGTAATGTCAGACCCCACAACACAATATAGTACATAGATTGGATAAATGAATTTTATATATTGTGAAACGTACGCGAGGTCAGACACTCATGGGTCAGCCCCTTTTTGTTTATCTTGATTAATACAAGCATGCACAACCAACGATGATTAATAAGATAAACAATACAACGATTAACGCAAAGCCACCTGCATAACCTGCACCCATCTAATAGCACCTCCTTTCGCTGAAGGGGAGTTTTTTTGAAAATTTACGTATTTGATTTGATGAACGAGACACTTTATCATATGTAAGTTAATGAATTTGCGTATAGGCAAATTACATAATAGGTAGAAGGACTAGGAAAAAATTTTTTTATCTTAAAAAAGTATGATATAGTTATTGTGGTGGTTTTTCCCATGTGAAAAATTTTGAGTGTAGGAGTTGTGAAAATAATGAAAAAGTGGGTTATCGCTTTATCTACTGCCGCCTCTCTTCTCGCTTTATCGGCTTGTAATAGCGGAGATTCAGAAGTTATCGTAGAAACAAAAGCAGGTGATATTACAAAAGAAGAATTTTATAATGCGATGAAAGAACGCTTCGGAAAAGATGTCATTCGTGACCTTGTGCATGAAAAAGTATTAAGCAAAGAATTTAAAGTAACCGATAAAGAGATTGAAAAAGAAATGGAAAATCTGAAAAAAATGTACGGTCCGCAATATGAAATCGCTGTTCAACAAAACGGTGAGCAAGCGATTAGAGATATGGTGAAGCTTGACCTTTTGCGGCAAAAAGCAGCGATGAAGGATGTTAAAGTAACAGAGAAAGAAATGAAAAAGTATTATGATGAATACAAACCAAAAATAAAAGCAAGCCATATTTTAGTGGACGATGAAAAAACGGCAAACGAGATTAAAGCAAAGCTTGATAAAGGAGAGGACTTTGCAAAGCTTGCAAAAGAATATTCTAAAGATCCGGGCTCTGCGAAAAATGGCGGCGATTTAGGATGGTTTGGATCTGGAGAAATGGTGAAAGAATTTGAAGACGCGGCATATGCGCTAAAAGTAGGAGAAATCAGCAAGCCTGTAAAATCGGAATATGGTTATCACATTATTAAAGTAACAGATAAAGAAAAGAAAAAATCATTTGAACAAATGAAGGAAGAAATCGAGTTTGAACTTAAGAAGAGCAAGCTTGACCCTGCGAAAGTCCAATCTGAAGTGGAAAAGTTAGTGAAGAAAGCGGACGTAAAAGTAAATGATGATCAATTAAAAGAGGTTTTTGAATCGGGTGAAAAGAAATAAAGAGGCTATTTCAAAGCATTAGCTGAGTCATGATTGTTAAAAAAGAGGCTGACCAAAAAGCAAGTGTCAGACCCCGCAACCATCATATATAGGACATCACAATGGATACTATATATTGTGAGTTATGCGTGAGGTTAGACACTTTATAGGTCAGCCTCTTTTTTATTTTTTATTATTGAATGGCAGAGTGAATAGCTGTAGCGATTTCCTGTAAGTCCTCAAATGAGTATTCACTTTGATGCGACTTCCAAACGGCTCCGAATCCGTCACCTTTTCCATAGCGGGGAATTAAATGCATATGGAAATGGAAAACGGTTTGTCCAGCATGTTCCTTATTGTTGTTTAAAATGTTTAATCCAATTGGTGAAAAGCTTTCATTGATAGCATTCGCAATTTTTGGAACAACAGAAAACAATTTTCCAGCAATTTCAGGTGTAAGTTCAAATACATCTTTTTTATGTACCTTTGGTATTACTAATGTATGACCTTTTGTCACTTGGCTAATGTCGAGAAAAGCGATAACATGTTCATCTTCATATACTTTTGCACACGGAATGTCCCCATCGATGATTTTGCAAAAAATGCAATCGCTCATTATATCCCATCCTTTCCATCATTTTATTCGTATTGTAACACAAAAAAAGGAACAGAGTGTACAGCAGATTTGTGTACACCCTGTTCGTGTGAAAAGGGGAAGAGTTTTTACAAATACCTCATTGATAAAAGGGATAGAAAATGAGTTGCTTTCTGCTTAGATGGATCATCCCTTTATCATTGTAGGTATTTTTAAGCCCTACAATTACAATTGATGATCTTTGATGAACACCTCATTTACGAAAGAGTTTTTATAGGCAACTGTTGAGAACTTCTATTGTTTCTCGCGTGCCGTAGACACCTCATTTCAAAAGTGTGTTCTTAAATTTGCAGTGTTTTACTCACTTTGTTCAAGATGACCATCCCCTATTTCAGGTAAGGTAAAGAGAAATGAGTGTGATACTACAGTAAGTGGTCTTTCGTAAACACCTCATTTCAATGTTGATGAGTTTTTCATCCAACATTGTTTTTTCTCATCCCCTCTTCGTTCATTATGATGCCCGGATATGAAAAGACTATTCCGTTTTTTTGTAGATATTTTTGGAAAGGAGCTTATTGCTTTGATACAATAAAAGTGAATAATGGGATTAGAGAGAGAGGATAAAGGAAATATGACATTGCTTGAAGTGCAAAACCTTTACGGAGGATATACAAATAAAAACGTGCTTGAAGATGTTTCATTTGTTGTAAAACGAAAGGAAATAGTCGGTCTTATCGGCTTAAACGGAGCTGGGAAAAGCACAACAATCAAACATATTATCGGACTTATGGAACCGAGGAAGGGGACGGTTTCGATTAATGGAAAGACGTTCGCTGATGATCCGGCAGCTTACCGTTCCCAATTTACGTACATACCGGAAACACCGATCCTTTACGATGAGTTAACTTTACAGGAACATTTAGAATTGACAGCGATGGCATATGGCTTAAATAAAAACGAGTATGAGCAACGATTAGAGCGGTTGTTAAAGGAATTCCGGATGGAGAAAAAGTTAAAATGGTTTCCTGCGCATTTTTCAAAAGGGATGAAACAAAAAGTCATGATTATGTGCGCCTTTTTAATTGAACCTCCCCTTTATATTATCGATGAGCCGTTTGTTGGTCTTGATCCGCTTGGGATTCAATCGCTGCTTGATTTAATGAATGCGATGAAGGAAAGAGGAGCGGGGATTTTAATGTCGACTCATATTTTGGCAACAGCTGAACGATATTGTGATTCATTTGTTATTCTTCATAATGGAAAAATCAGAGCGAAAGGTACGTTGGAAGAGTTGCGTCAGCAATTTCAGCTGCCGTCAGCCACGCTTGATCAAATTTATATCCAACTGACAAAGGAAGAAGACCTATGATTGATGGCAAGCAGTTATGGAAACAGCGGGTCATTGCTTATTTCAACGAACTTAAGCGCTACTTGCGCTATATGTTTAATGATCACCTATTGTTTATTTTGTTGATTGGAATTGGTGCAGGTGCCGTTGCTTATAAACAATGGGTGAATGGATTGTCGTATGATTTTCCATTTGCGTTTGTAGTTTCATTGGTTTTGGCGCCATTTTTAACGCACAGTCCAGTTCAAACACTTTTGAAAGAAGCTGATCTCGTTTTTTTATTGCCAGCAGAAAAGCAATTGACTCCTTATTTTCAACGTGCCTTTCTTTTTAGCCTAATGATGCACATATATATGCTTCTCATTGTCATTGCAGCTATTTCGCCTTTGTATGCAAAGTTTTCACATGTATCATTTTTGTTTCTATTTATTGTGTTGTTGTTGCTGAAAGTTTGGAACATGTGGATTACTTGGAAAGGAAATTATTTTATTGAGCCAATCATGCATCGTTTAAGCTGGGGCGTGCGTTTGGTGCTCAATTTCTTGTTTATGTATTTTTTACTTGCCAAAGCGCCTATTGGTTTTACGGCAAGTTTATCGGCGATTATGCTTATATTGCTTGGCTATTTTGCAAGGGCGACGAAGCAAAAAGGATTGAAATGGGAACGTCTCATTCATCAAGATGCAAAGCGCATGATGACGTTTTACCGTCTTGCGAATTTATTTACCGACGTGCCACAGCTAAAAGAACAGGTGAAACGCCGCAAATGGCTTGATGTATTTTTACCGCTCGTTTCGTATCGTCAGGAAAACACGTTTTTGTATTTATATATGCGGACATTTTTTAGAGCGAGCGACTATTTGGGACTTTATATTCGCCTTATCATTATCGCCTGCTTGCTTATTTATATTGTTCCGTCTAGTTATGGAAAAAATATAGTGTTATTGTTTTTCATCTATGCAACAGGATTTCAATTATACACGTTATCACGCCATCATCGAACAAAAATGATGATAAAACTATATCCGATAGGAAATGAACAGAACAAACAAGCGTTACTGCGCTTTTTATTCGTTTTACTTTTCATTCAAACGATCATTTTGGCGCTGTTTGTATGGTTAACAAGCAGCTTATTTTCGGCGGTGTTGTCGTTTGTCAGCGGATTATTGTTTAGTTATATGTTTTTGTTTTTCTATGCACAAAAAAAGTGGAACTAATGGAAACTTCCATCTTTTTGATCCGTAAATAATAAAGTGAGACTACATTGTTAAAAAGGATGGAATAAGATGGAGAATTACGAACAACTCGTACGTGAACAGCTTTTCCATTGGAATAAAAAGATGATGCAAAAATCAAATTTTGTAAGCCGTCTTTCAAAACGGGCGCAGACAAAGGTCAACGAATTTCTCCCGGAAAAAGTGCACAAAGTGATGACGGAAAGTATTAAAAAAGTGGTTCAAGCTGCTTTAGTCGGCTCCGATTTTTTAACGCCAGCAAAAGATGTATCATCGCTTTCGTTATCGGAAAAAGAAAAGTTAGTAGCCGATAAGGTAAAAACGTATAAAAGGATGGCAGCCATTGAAGGGGCAGGAACGGGAGCAGGAGGGATTTTTCTTGGTTTAGCTGATTTCCCGTTACTTTTGTCCATCAAGATGAAATTTTTGTTTGAGATCGCGACTCTTTACGGTTTTGATATAAAAAAATATGAAGAGCGGTTATTTATCCTCCATGTTTTTCAATTGGCCTTTTCGAGTGATGAGCATCGTCAACGCATTTATCACATGATTAAGTATTGGGACGAAGAGAAGGAAAAGCTAGTTGATGTCGATTGGCGCATTTTTCAACAAGAATATCGCGATTATATTGATTTAGCAAAAATGATGCAGCTTGTGCCGGGGATTGGCGCGTTTGTCGGTGCGATTGCGAATTATCATTTACTAGAGCATCTTAGTGAAACAGCGATGAACTGTTATCGATTGCGCTTATTCACAAAAGGGGAGGCTCACTAAAAAGCAAGTATCAATATATAGAACATAACACGATATATTGTGAGTGGTGCGTGAGGTCAAACACTTATGATCCAGCCCCCCCATCTAACCATCTGTTATCTCTCAACCTCTACAGGTAGGAGTCTTATGGACGCTAGAAGTACGCTTTGCTCAACGAACATCAGTGGGAGATGAAGAAAACTCCCACTGATAAAGTCTCACTTTATTTAATAGCTCTGTGAAACAACGTTGTTGATTTTTTGCTGCTGTTGAGCATATTTCAATCGTTGAGAAAGGATAGCTGATTACACGTCTGATCTCCTCAATGGTGTCTGGCATACATCACCATGATTCGCTAAATAAGTAATGGCTGCTGATCCAAGCGTCTTAGCAGCAATCAACATTGCTTTTTCATCGAAATCAAATTTGGGATGATGGTGAGGGAATGGATTCTTTACGTGTTCGGCTTTCGCACCTGTAAAGAAAAAAGTTCCCTTTACGTGCTGTAAATAATAAGCGAAATCTTCCCCGCCCATGTGTGGTTCTGCTTCTTCGATAGATGTCACGTCAGGGACTTGTTTGGCGATTTCGATTAAAAATTTGGTTTCGGCTTCATGGTTAACCACAGGCGGGTAGCCGCGCGTGTATGTGTATTTATATGAACAATTGGCAGCTAAACAAGTTCCTTTTGTAATCCGCTCAATTTCTGCTTCGATTTCATCCCGCACTGTTTCATCAAACGTGCGGACTGTGCCGATAAGCTTGGCTGTGTCTGCAATGACGTTAAATGCGTTTTCAGCGACAAAGGAACCAATGGAGACAACAGCAGGGTGCAACGGGTTTACTCTCCGGCTGACGATTTGTTGTAAATTTAATACAAGTTGTGAAGCAACGACAATTGCATCTTTTGTTTTATGTGGCTGTGCGCCGTGTCCTCCTGAGCCTTGAATAGTAATTTCAAAGCGATCAGCGGCAGCCATGATTGGGCCAATACGGTATTGAATTTTTCCGGTCGGCTCTGTCGCCCATAGATGTGTGCCAAAAATGGCATCGACTCCCTCAAGGCAGCCATCTTTAATCATCGAAATGGCTCCACCCGGTGCATATTCTTCAGCGTGCTGATGAATGAGCACAATGGTACCGGCAAGTTCTTCTTTTAATTGATGAAGCACTTTGGCAAGAACAAGCAATGTCGCTGTATGTCCATCATGACCACAAGCATGCATGACTCCAGGCACAGTCGATTTATAAGGAACATCTTTTTCATCTTGAATTGGCAAAGCATCGAAGTCAGCTCTTAAGGCAACTGTCTTGCCTTGTTTAGCCCCGATAATTTTAGCGACAATGCCATTACCGCCAACTTTTTCTTTTACTGGCATGCCTAGTTTCTTATAATATTCAGCTATATATTTTGCTGTTTTATATTCTTGGAAAGAAAGTTCCGGATGTTGATGTAAATATCTCCGTATAGAGACCATTTCGTCATAATGGGTATTTAACAATTCATACAGCTGTTTCAGCATCGATTCCCTCTCCTTTTCAAACTTTTCTAACAATTTTATTCCTATTATATCATGAGATTTCCTTCATTGAGGGGATTGACTTCCACCTAAAGGAGTTAAGCAAATTACGACAGAAGATTTGAAACAGTGGCTTGTAAAGTTTTGCCCACTTTCTTGTTTTATTTATTTTTCTTATCGGCATAAGCAGAGTGGTGTTAGATGTCCATTATTTATCAGATGTCATTGGTGGATTTGCGATTGGATATATATGTTTGTTTTTATGCGTGTTCCTTTACGAAGAAGCAAGCAGCCGGAGAAAACTTCTATTTAATAAAGAACGAGGTGTACAGATGTGACTGTACACCTCGTTTTGTTGATCATTTTTCCGAGAAGTCTTTCACTTCTAAACGGAGGATAGGTGGGAGAGGTTCATATAAGGAACATTGCTACAATCGTTGTTACGATTAATCCTATCGTCACAGGAAGAAGATTGCGGCGCGCTAGTTCAAATGGATCGACCCCACAAATCGCTGCTGCCGGGATAAGCGCCCAAGGAACAAGAGTCCCGCCCCCAACCCAAATGGCAGAAATTTGCCCTAATGCTGTTAATGTGGCTGCACCTGCTCCAATGGTGGTTGAGAACAATTTAGCAATCGAGCCAGCAAGGGAAATGCCGGAAAATCCAGAGCCGTCCAAACCGGTGATTGCACCAACTCCTGCTAATGTAACGGCTCCGATTTCTTTGTTTAACGGGACAAGGTGGGCAAGAGCTATGCCTAAATCATTGACAATTCCATGTGACTGTTTAGGTAAATATTCGCCGATAATTTTCATAAATCCCGCATCGCCTAAGTAGAAAAAAGCGGCGATTGGGATTACGGGGCCAAACACTTTAAATCCGAATTGAAAACCTTCAATTAAATAATTTGTCGTTTCTTCGAGTCCTTTATGTTTGTGGGCAAGAAGAGCAATCATAATCAAAATAAAAATCGATGTTCCTCCTACTAATGCTGTTGCATCTCCGCCTTGCAAATTTAAATAATACATTGCAACAACATCAGCCGCAAACAACGATGGAATGATAAAAGCAAGCGATTTTTTTGTTGGTTTTGATAGTAGACGAGATTGCTTTTCATGGGAATCGGTGAATTTGTTTGCAATCAGTTGTTCATGCGTTTCTATGGTTAAAATTCCTCGTTTTATATCTCTGCGTAAAAAAAGGAAGGCAACAGTTACGGTAACGAATCCCATGATAAAAACGAGAGGAAGGCTAGCGGAAATAACTTCGGAGACAGGTAAACCTGCTGCATCAGCAGTTAGTTTGGGAGCGGCTTGAATGATAAAATCTCCAGATAAAGCAATGCCGTGACCGAATAAATTCATTGCCATTGCTACGCCTAATGCCGGTAAGCCGACGCGAAGGGCAACAGGCAGCAATACCGCCCCCATTAAGGCGACAGCTGGTGAAGGCCAGAAAAACCAAGAAATGACCATCATAAGCAATCCAATCGTCCAATAAGCTAATGCTGGTGTACGAATTAGTTTTGTAAAAGGAGAAATCATGACATCATTAATTCCGGTAACGGTTAACACTTTACTCATTGCAACGATAATGGAGATGACAAGTATAGTCGGCAGCAACTCTGTAATGGCAAAAATAAAGCTGTTAAAGATGCCACTAATGGAAGCGCTTAATGAATGTGTAGCTGTAAACGCTAATAAAAAGATTCCGGCAATACAAATTAATGATGTATCTCTTCGCATCATCATAAAGCTAATAATCAGCAAAATGAAGGTGGTGTAAATCCAATGTAATGCCGTTAATTCGATTCCCATATCGTTTCCTCCTCATTAATATCATCCGTTAATGCCTGTGATAATGGCCTAACTGATGTAATACAGGATATGAAAGGAGAAGTAAGATGTGAAAGCATTGGCAAGTTTTTATCAGACTTATAGGGCATTGTAGAATAAAGGAAGATTTCCACGGAAATAGTCACAAAAAAAATAATGCCGCTCTTTTTGGAACGGCATTGACAATTAATTTTGTTTAGGGATTATATAAGTTGTAACATAGGAAGGGCGGGGAAAAATGGTTTTCTGCTGCTCAATTTCCTCTTGTTTACCTCGTTTTTGATGCGCTTTTTCATATGCTTTTGATTGCTGCCAATTTTTAAAGTGTTTCTCGCTCTCCCATAACGTCATAATAATGTAGGTATCGTTAGACAAAGGACGTAATACACGGATTGCTACAAATCCAGGCTCTTTTTCGATTAATCTTGCTCGCTGATTAAAGCGATATTCAAAGATAGGTCTACCTTCATCAGTGACAGGGATGTTGTTACATACAGCAAACTTGCCGCCCAAGTCGCCTACAGAATCAAGTACTTCGTATTCGCGCGGTTCGTTAAATACAGATTTCCCCATCGTTTCATGAAGTAAAATGGTGTAATCCTCATTTTCAAGCAATAACATTTTTTCGGCAGGATGGTCATTTTTTAATTTTGTTAAATAGTCCGTTGTACCAGTTGTAATATACATCTTCACGCTCAATAGCCTCCTTACTGTTTCCTAAATTCTAGTATAAAACAGATTAGACAAAATGCCATTATTAACACTACACCTTTCTGAATGATTCTTTATCCTATGTTATAATTTTTGGAGTTCTTGTTGTTTATTAATGATTTTTTCTTAACTTTATTGAGCAAGAGATTTACGGACAATAATCGTCGATTTTTTGAAACTTTATGTCATTCTCTATACATTGGTGAAGGAAACTTGTATAGTTGTATTGGGAGAAGATTCGTACGTTTTAAGCTAAGTGCTTGGTTTAATGCCAAGTTTTTTAGGTAATCATGACCGTAGGAAAGGTGGAGAATTATGACGAAAAATTCTACATTTAACGATACATTTTTACGCGCCTGTCGTGGGGAAAAAACAGAATATGTCCCTGTATGGTATATGAGACAGGCTGGTCGTTCTCAGCCAGAATACCGGGCGTTGAAGGAAAAATATTCTCTGTTTGAAATTACGCATCAACCGGAGTTGTGTGCTTATGTGACACGGCTGCCTGTTGAGCAATATAATGTCGATGCAGCGATTCTTTATAAAGACATTATGTCACCGCTTCCAGCAATTGGCGTTGATGTCGATATTAAAGCAGGAATTGGTCCGGTGATTTCGAATCCAATTCGTTCACTTGCTGATGTAGAAAAGTTAGGTGAAATCAACCCGGAAGAAGACGTTCCTTACGTGCTTGAAACGATTAAGCTATTAACAACTGAACAGCTAAATGTTCCGCTTATCGGCTTTGCCGGCGCACCATTTACACTGGCAAGCTATATGATCGAAGGCGGTCCATCCAAAAACTATAATAAAACAAAAGCGTTTATGTATGCTGAGCCAAAAGCGTGGTTTGCTCTGATGGACAAGTTGGCGGATATGACGATTCGCTACGTAAAAGCGCAAATCCATGCAGGTGCCAAAGCGATTCAAATATTTGATTCTTGGGTCGGAGCGCTAAATGTACAAGACTATCGTTACTTCATTAAACCAACGATGGAACGAATTTTCTCAGCGCTTCGTGAAGAGAATGTTCCATTAATTATGTTTGGTGTCGGTGCAAGCCATTTAGCGAACGAATGGCATGATTTGCCGCTTGATGTCGTTGGGTTAGATTGGCGTCTTTCGATCAAAGAGGCAAGAGAAATGGGAATCACAAAAGCCGTGCAAGGCAACCTTGACCCAGCTGTATTGCTTGCACCATGGGAAGTCATTGAGGAAAGAGTGAAAGATATTTTGGAACAGGGGATGGAGCACCCAGGTTATATATTTAACTTAGGACATGGCATTTTCCCACAAATTCAGCCAGAAACGTTAAAACGTTTAACCGCCTTTATTCATGAATATACTGCTAAAAAAGCATAAAAAAGGGAACAAAAGGGGTTTTCGTTCAAAATAATAAGGGTAATTACAAATACATGAGGTGTAAAGAATGACGAAGAAAAAAATGGGGTTACTTGTAATGGCATATGGCACCCCTTATAAAGAAGAAGATTTAGAGCGTTATTACACACACATTCGTCGCGGCCATAAACCGTCTCCGGAGATGCTTCAAGAATTGAAAGAACGTTATGATGCCATCGGCGGGATTTCCCCGCTTGCAAAAATCACGTTAGAACAAGCAGAAAGTTTAGAAAAACGTCTTAATGAAATTCAAGATGAAATTGAATTTAAAATGTATTTAGGTTTAAAGCATATTGAGCCGTTCGTTGAAGATGCTGTGCAGCAAATGCATGTAGATGGTATTAAAGAAGCGGTAAGCATTGTTCTTGCTCCACACTTTTCGACATTTAGTGTGAAATCATATAATGGCCGTGCTAAGGCAGAAGCGGAGAAATTGGGCGGTCCTGAAATCCATGCGATTGAGAGCTGGTATGCGGAGCCAAAATTTATTGATTATTGGGTCGAAAAGATTAAGAAGATATATGCGCAAATGAGCGAAGAGGAACGGGAAAAAGCTGTTTTAATCGTATCAGCGCATAGCTTGCCGGAAAAAATCCTTGCTATTGGCGATCCATATCCAAAGCAGTTACAGGAAACAGCGGATTTAATTGCCGAAAAAGCCGGTATTAAGCATTATACAATTGGTTGGCAAAGCGCGGGAAATACACCAGAGCCGTGGCTTGGTCCCGATGTACAGGATTTAACAAGAGAATTGCATGAGCAAAAAGGATTTACATCTTTTGTTTATGCTCCAGTTGGATTTGTTTCTGACCATTTAGAAGTGCTATACGACAATGATATTGAATGTAAAAATGTTACAGATGAAATTGGCGCAAACTATTACAGACCAGAAATGCCAAATGCGAATCCACAATTTATTGATGCTTTAGCAACCGTTGTTCTTAAACATTTAAAACGTTAAGAAAATTGATTAAAGAAGGCGATGAACAAGTGAGTAATGGAAAGAAAACAGTCGTCATTATTGGCGGTGGAATAACGGGAATTACGACAGCTTACTATTTACAAAAAGAGATCAAAGAGAACGGGTTAGCGATTGAATGCAAGTTAGTGGAAGCCACTCATCGGTTAGGCGGAAAAATTCAAACCGTTGTTAAAGATGGATTTGTCATTGAGAGAGGCCCTGATTCGTTTTTAGCAAGAAAATTGAGCGCTTCCAGACTTGTTAATGAGGTTGGTTTAAGCGATCAATTAGTGCATAATGCAACAGGAAAGTCATATATCCTTGTAAAAGGGAAACTTTATCCGATGCCAGGCGGATCGGTCATGGGAATCCCGACGCAAATCGGTCCGTTTGTGACAACTGGATTATTTTCACCAATTGGAAAATTGCGTGCAGCGGCTGACTTTATTTTGCCACCGACGAAAACGGAGGGAGACATCTCTTTAGGCCAGTTTTTCCGCAGAAGATTGGGCGATGAAGTCGTTGAAAACCTTGTCGAACCGCTTTTATCAGGAATTTATGCAGGTGATATTGATCAATTAAGCTTAATGGCTACGTTTCCGCAATTTTTCCATGTTGAACAAAAGCACGGCAGCTTGATTTTAGGAATGAAACAGTCTACTCCTAAACCGAAGCAAGGACATACAAGTCCAAAAGGGATTTTCCAAACGTTAAAAACAGGATTGCAGTCACTCGTAGAAGAAATTGAAAATCGATTGGAACCTGGAAGCGTTTTGAAAGGGCTTCGGGTTGAGAAGATTGAAAAGAAAGAATTTGATTATGAGCTAACATTAAGCAACAGCGAAATTATGAGAGCGGACGCGATTGTTGTTGCTACGCCACATCAAGCTGTACCGGCAATGTTTTCACAATATGAGTTTTTTGCGCCTTTCAACCATATGCCGGCTACATCGGTTGCTACCGTAGCGCTTGCGTTTCCAGAAGCAGCGATTCAGCATGATATTGACGGCACAGGCTTTGTGGTCTCACGCAACAGTGATTATACGATTACCGCCTGCACATGGACCCATAAAAAATGGCCGCATACGGCTCCGAAAGGAAAAGTGCTGCTTCGCTGTTATGTCGGACGAGCTGGCGATGAGGCGATTGTCGAACAGGCAGACGATGAGATTGTGAAAGTTGTAATGGATGATTTAAATAAAATTATGAATATTACCGCATCACCAGAATTTTCGATTGTGACAAGATGGAAGCAAGCGATGCCGCAATACGTAGTTGGACACAAGGAACGGCTTGAAAAGATAAAAGAAAAGATGACAGAGCAGCTTCCAGGGGTGTTTTTAGCAGGAAGTTCTTATGAAGGGCTAGGGATACCAGATTGTATCGATCAAGGAGAAGAAGCTGTGAAAAAAGTACTTCATTATTTACAATCTGGCACAAAAGAGGTGATTGAGGTTAGCTAATTGTTAGTTAACCTCTTTATCCCGTTCTAATCGTCCGTAAGACTCCCACCTCTACAGGTGGAAGATAACGGACGCTAGAAGTGCGATAAGTTCAACTAACATCAGTGGGGGATGAAGCGATCCCCACTGATGAAGTTGAACTTTATTTTTATCAAAAAGTATGCTACTCTTTAATTACGAAATGACCAAAATGTTCATTTAGTCAATTTGAGGGATGAGGGAAATGGTTGTTAATCGAAAACAACAAATTATTGATGCAGCGACAAAGTCGTTTTCTCTTTTTGGCTATAAAGCAACGACAATGGACCAAGTCGCGAAGTTAGCGAATGTAGGAAAAGGAACGATTTATACTTTCTTTAAAAATAAAGAAGAATTGTTCGATGAAATTGTCTCGACATTAATTTTAGAAATGAAAGAAGCGGCAGAACAGGTGATTGACCCCCAGCTCAGCTTTTTTGAAAACGTGCATCGGGCGTTGTACCGAATTTTGGAATTTCGCAAACAGCATCAGTTAACGATTAAGTTATTTCAAGAAGAGCGGGAAATGGGGACACCAGCTGTTCAGGAAGTAATGAAAAAATTAGAGAGCGCCATTATTGCTTACATTAAGCAAAAAATTGAAGAAGCGATTGAAAAAGGAGAAATTCGTCCTTGTGATGCCGAAATTACCGCTTTTCTTATGTTGAAGTTGTATGTCGCCCTTATTTTTGACTGGGAGAAAAATCACGAGCCGCTTGAGAAAGAGAAAATTGCTGAATTGTTTGAACTATATTTTTTAAAAGGATTGTCAAAATAGATAGTCCTTCTTCTTTTTTGTTTCGACTGACTGAATGAACAAAATGGTCAAATATCCTGAAAGGGGGAGTAATATGCGGGCGTTTTCCCTATTTTTTGAGGAATTAAAAGCAATGGTGACAAACCGGAAAATTTTAATTCCTGTGATTGCTGTATTATTTATTCCAGTGCTATACAGCGGTATGTTTTTATGGGCATTTTGGGACCCATATGGCCATCTTGATGAATTGCCTGTTGCTGTTGTAAATAATGATAAAGGCGCAGTTTTCAATGGAGAAAAACTAGAAATCGGCGATGAGCTAGTGAAAAACTTAAAAGAAAATAAACAGTTTTCTTGGCACTTTGTCGATGAAGAAGAGGGAGAGAAGGGATTAAAAAATCAAAAATATTATATGGTGATAAAAATCCCGGAAAACTTCTCGAAAAATGCGACAACGTTACAAGATGAGCATCCGAAAAAGATGGAGTTAATTTATATGCCGAATGAAAGCTTTAACTTTTTGTCGGCACAAATCGGCAGTACAGCCGTAGAAAAAATTAAAGAAGAAGTTTCCAATACGTTAACGGCAACTTACGCGGAAACGATGTTTGATAACATTAAAAAAGTAGCAAAAGGATTAAATGATGCAGGCGAAGGTGCCGGAAAACTTCATGATGGAATTGTCATCGCCAAAGATGGATCTACAGAAATTTACAAAAACTTAAGAGTATTAGCGGAAAAATCAATTGCGTTTAAAGACGGATTACAAACAGCTGCTTCAGGCTCTGAACGTTTAAATCATGGACTGGATGAGTTAAACAATGGTTTTGCGCAGCTGAAAGATGGTCAAGCGCGACTGCTGGAAGGAGCGAAAAAGGCGGAGACAGGTTCTAAGCAATTAGCTGGCGGCTTACAACAATCACTTGCAGGAATGGAAGAAATAAATGAAAAACTTCCGCAGCTTACGAATGGTGCGGCACGATTAAAAGAAGGAGCAAGCAATCTTTCCGTTTCGTTGGAACAATGGAGACAAGGTGCGGAACAAACAAAAGCAGGAGCTGTACAAGTAAGCGCTGGACTTGAGAAAATGGTTACACAACTCGATGCAATGATTTCACAAACCGTTGATCCACAAGAAAAAGCGATGTTAGAAACATTAAAAAATAATGTGAAGCAGTTAGCCGAAGGAAGCAAGAAAGTCTCAGGAGGAATGGAACAACTCTCCACAGGGGCAGCAGCATTAAAAAACGGTGCTAGTCAACTTGCTTCTGGTGCGACGCAATTATATAATGGTCAGCTCGCTTTAAGCAATGGAATGAAACGGTTAATCGCCGGACAAGAGCAACTAGCCGCAGGTGCTGATACGTTAGCTGTTGGACAAACGAAACTCGTTCAAGGATTAACCACATTTGGTGAAAAAATGAACGAAGCAAAAAGCGGCGTTGAACAACTTGCGAGCGGTAGCGGTCAATTATCGTCAGGCTTAAATGAACTAGCCTCCGGTTCCAATCAATTACAAGGTGGTGTGAATAAACTAGCTTCTGGTTCGAGTGAGCTTGCCGATGGAATGGGAAAACTAGACAAAGGTTCCAATGAACTTGCAACGAAATTAAAAGACGGTGCAAAAGAAGTTGGAAATGTAAAAGCAAATAAAGATGTATATAACATGTTTGCCAAACCAGTTGAAGTAGAAAATAAAAAAATGAATGAAGTGCCAAACTACGGTACTGGCTTTGCACCATATTTCTTATCGTTAGGTTTATTTGTCGGAGCCTTATTATTATCAATTGTCTTTCCATTACGGGAACCTGCTGGCGTCCCAAGTTCAGGTATTAGCTGGTTTGTTGGCAAATTTGGCGTCTTGATGATTGCCGGGGTCATCCAAGCGTTATTAGCTGATACAGTGTTGCTTGCTGGATTAGGCATTGATGTGCAAAGCGTGCCAATGTTTATCTTGTTTAGCATCATCACAAGCCTTACATTTATTGCGTTAATTCAATTCCTTGTCACAACATTAGGAGATCCTGGCCGTTTTGTTGGAATTGTTATTTTAATTTTACAATTAACGACGAGCGCTGGAACATTCCCGCTTGAATTAATTCCAAAAGTGTTGCAGCCTTTTAACGCTTGGCTACCGATGACTTATTCCGTATTTGGGTTTAAAGCAGTGATTTCAAGCGGAGACTTTGCATTTATGTGGAAAAATGCTTTTATATTATTAGGTTTTACAATTATATTAGCTACGGGCACGATTTTATATTTTACAATAAAACATAAACGACAATTCCATTCAATGATGGAAGATGCGGCAGAAACTCCTAAGGCATTGTAGTCCTTAGGAGTTTTTGTTGTTAAGGGAAAATAGATCGGTTTTTAAATATCTAGTTTGCTAATGGTTGTTTCTGCTTTTTTATTAAAAAAATTTTTTGAAATTTTAAAGATTAATAGTTGAATATTGGTATAAATTACATTATAATCCGTTTATGAAAACGATTTCATTTTCTTGAGGGGGTGTTACATTTTTGCAAGAGAGGAGGTAAAAGCACGATGTCAACGATTGAAGATGTAGCTAAATTAGCCGGACTGTCGCGGACTACTGTATCAAGAGTCATTAATAATCATCCATATGTTTCAGAGGATAAGAGAAAACTAGTGATTGAAGCGATGAACCAATTAGGGTATGCTCCTAACTCATTGGCGCGAAGTCTACGAAGTCAAAAAACAGACATGATTGCACTATTGATTCCAAGAATTATAAATCCATTTTTTAGTAAATTAGTGGAATCGATAGAAATGTATGCCTCTGAACATGGCTACCAGCTTATCATTTGTCAGACGAGATATTCATCAGAAAAAGAACTGAACTATATGAATCTCTTAAAAACCAAGCAGGTTGATGGTGTTATTCTTGCTTCGATTCAAAACGACTGGGAAGTGCTTGAACCTTTCCTAGATTACGGACCAATTGTACTATGCAATGAATTTAATGAGCGCGCAAATGTTCCGTCTGTGATGCTCAATCAAATGTATGGTGGTTATATCGCCACTAAGCATTTGTTGGAACAAGGGCATAGGCGAATCGCTTATTGTTGTGGCAGCACGCGAAGCAACGTCGCGAGTCATCGTGAAATCGGGTTTCGGAAAGCGCTTTCTGAATACGGGATTGAATTTGATGAGCAATATGCGTTTAGGGATGCTTTACATAGTGAAGACGGCAGACGGGTGTTTCATCAAATGATGTCTCTTTCTGAATCGCCTACGGCTGTATTTACTGGAAGTGATGAAGTAGCAGCCGGAATGATTTCCGAAGCGAAAAAACATGGATGCAAAGTTCCGGAGGAGCTCGCTGTTGTCGGCTTTGACAATCAAACGATTACCGAGCTTATGGAACCGACGATTACTACCGTATATCAACCGGTTGAAAAGATGGCCCAAAAGGCGCTTGAAATTATGATTGAAAAAATTCATTCTCGAACATATCGACAGCGCGAAGTGTATGAATTTCCATTACGTCTTATTATTAGAGAATCGACTGTTTCAAACAAGCTTACAGACCAATAATGAAATCGTTACCATATACAGGGGGGTTAATGATGAAAAAGACAATGAAATTTTCATCAGTGATGTTAGCGCTTACAATCGGGTTGACAGCATGCTCAAACGGTGAAAATGCAGGCGAGGATAAAAAGGACAATCAGAAAACAGGAGGAAAGTCAGAAGAAGTTGTAAAAATCGTTTATGCTCGCGGACAAGATTCTACTAAAGCGACAGAGAAGATTATCGAAGAGTTTGAAAAAAAGCATCCAAATATTGACGTGGAGTTCCGCGAAATGCCTGCAGATACCGGTCAACAACATGACGCATATGTGACGATGTTAAACGCCCAGTCATCAGAAATTGATGTTATGGATCTTGATGTTGTATGGCCGGCTGAATTTGCTCAAGCTGGTTATACGTTGCCATTAGACCGTTTTATTGAACAAGATGGTGTTGATTTAAGCAAATATAACCAAGGTGCATTAGCAGCAGGAAATTTTGATGGTAAACAATGGGCAATGCCAAAATTTATCGATGCAGGGATGTTATTTTACCGCACTGACATTGTTCCGAAAGATCAAGTTCCAAAGACATGGGATGAGTTACTAGCGAAGGCAAAAGAATTTAAAGGAAAAGGAGGCACACAATTTGGTTATTTAATGCAGGCAAAGCAGTATGAAGGCTTAGTATGTAATGCTGTTGAGTTTATCGCTTCTTACGGCGGAAAAATTGTCGATGAAAATAATAATGTCGTTGTTAACAGCCCAGAAACGATTAAAGGATTGAAAAAATTAGTGGAAATTGCGAAGTCTGATGTTGTTCCAAGCAATATTACAACGTTTACGGAGCCTGAGTCTCATACAGCATTTATCGAAGGGCAATCCCCTTTTATTCGTAACTGGCCATATCAATATGCCTTAGCAAACGATCAAGAACAATCAAAAATTGCCGGTAAAGTTGGCGTAGCACCACTACCAGCTGGCGATAAAGGTTCTGCGGCAACGTTAGGTGGTTGGATGACCGCGATTAATAAATATTCTAAACATAAAAAAGAAGCATGGGAATTTGTAAAATTTATGACAGGACCAGAGGGACAAAAAATTTCGGCCATTTACGGTGGTTTAGCACCAACTCTTCCAGAATTGTTCAAGGATGAAGAAATTTTAAAGGCAAACCCATTCTTTGCTGAAGAAGGCTTTGTGAACGCATTAAACGCAGCGGTACCACGCCCTGTCGTTCCAAACTATCCAGAAGTATCAGAAATTATTCAAATCAATGTCTCTAAGGCCATTGCAGGAGAATTAACCGTTGAGCAAGCTGTTGCCAATATGGAAAAAGAAATTAAGGCAACAATGCAAAAATAAGAGTAGTTCCGTTAGCCTTCAGCTTGCTGTTATACAAGCGCTGAAGGCTAATATCCTTTATGCTAGGGGGAAGGCGTGTGAAAAAAGGGAGTTCTTTGGGAAATGAAAAGCGTTCGGAACGTCTATTAGGCTATGCGCTTGTTGCTCCGGCACTGTTATTGATTTTAGCTGTCGCGATTTGGCCGGTAATTCAATCATTTTATTATAGTTTATTTGACTATCGGTTAAACAACCCGGCGAAATCGTCAGTTCATTTAAACTATAGCCTTGACTTAGAAGGGTACTTACAAAACTACCCATTTTTAAGCAGCGCTTTAAAACAAGAGATAGCTACTGCAAATGAAGATACGAAGGAAGCGTTAGCGAACGTACAAAAGCAGTTGCAAAGTATGGATGAAGAAATTCGCTCTGATAAAGAAGTGGAAAGACGTTATGAGCAAGTAGATGAGACGCTAAATAATTTTGAATCTCCAAGTGACGAAATAAAAATGGTTGAGATAGATCAAGAAGTGGCCCAAAAATTAAACGAAACGATTGATAATGCCGCTAAAACATTGGATGAAATGAAAGAAGCAGGCGAATTAAAGCAAGCAGATAAAGTAACAGGGCTTGCTAAAGGGCTAAAAGGAACGATTATTGAGCCGAACTTTATCGGACTTAAACACTATAAAGATAATTTCGCTGATGAGCGCCTCTGGAAGGCATTATGGAATACAACGGTATTTACCGTTATTTCTGTTGCTGTTGAGCTTGTATTAGGATTGGCGATTGCAATTTTAATTAATAAAGCGTTTTTTGGTCGGGGGCTTGTTCGTGCGACCATTCTTATCCCATGGGCGATTCCAACTGCAGTTTCAGCACTTATGTGGAAATTTTTATATGATGGGCAAAATGGCATTGTTGCAAAATATTTTGCAGATATTGGTTTAGTCGACAAAATGGGCGACCTACTAACAACTGAAGGAGGGGCCATGTTTGCGGTCATTTTTGCAGATGTGTGGAAAACAACCCCTTATATGGCGTTATTATTACTGGCTGGATTGCAAACCATTCCAAGCTCTTTATATGAAGCAGCGTCAATTGACGGAGCAACGAAATGGCAGCAATTTATGAAAATTACGTTACCTTTATTAAAATCAAGCATTTTAGTGGCGCTCTTATTCCGCACGCTTGATGCGTTCCGTGTCTTTGACTTAATTTTCGTTTTGACTGGTGGAGGTCCAGCAAACTCAACAGAGACGATTTCGATTTTAGCGTATAAAGTGATGTTCTCACAAACAAATTTCGGAGAAGGTTCGGCGTTAGCGGTTATCGTCTTTATTTGCGTTGCGATCATTTCTACGATTTATATTAAGATTTTAGGAGCAGATTTACTCTCCGATAGTGCGAAAAAATAAAGAAGGGGTGAGATTATGCAGAAAAAAGCAGGCCCGCTATTTTACGTGTTTTTAGTTTTCTTCGTATTTTTCGTCATGTTTCCGTTTTTATGGATTTTACTCAGTTCGGTAAAGCCGTTAAGCGAATTGTTCGGAGAAGAAGCTTTTAATTGGTTCACAAGCCATCCAACCTTGAAGTCATATGTTTCCGTGTTTGTGAACTACCCGTTTTTACGCTATTTATGGAACAGCACGGTTGTAGCGACGATTACGACTATTTATACGGTATTCGTTGCTGCATTTGCCGCATATGCGATTGCGCGTCTTGAATTTAAAGGAAAGGCACTGATTCTTGGGATTGTTTTAGCAGTATCGATGTTTCCACAAATTGCAACGATTTCACCGATTTATATGTTTGTGAAAAAATTTGGATTAACGAATAGTTATCTAGGTTTGATTATTCCTTATACAACGTTTGCTTTGCCGTTATCGATTTGGCTATTGGTCACGTTTTTCAGAAAAATTCCATTTGATTTAGAAGAGGCAGCAAAAATCGACGGAGCAACACCGATGCAGACGTATTTTAAAATCATTTTACCGCTTGCGGTACCAGGAGTGTTCACGACATCGATTCTCGTCTTTATTGCGGCATGGAATGAGTTTTTATTCTCGCTAACGATTAATACAGCAGAAAAATATAAAACGGTTCCAGTCGGAATTGCCATGTTTCAAGGACAATATACAATTCCATGGGGCGAAATTTCCGCCGCGACTGTCATTGTGACCATTCCGCTTGTTATCATGGTGTTATTATTCCAACGTCGGATTGTTTCAGGGTTAACATCCGGTTCAGTGAAAGAATAAATAAAAGGGTGAATAGATTATGAAATCGATTTCAAAAAATAAAAAATGGTGGAAAGAAGCGGTTGTATATCAAATTTATCCGCGCAGCTTTAAAGATTCAAACGGTGATGGAATTGGTGATTTACGTGGCATTATTGAAAAATTAGATTATCTAAAAGAACTTGGTGTCGATGTCGTATGGTTATCACCTGTATACAAATCACCGAATGATGATAATGGGTATGATATTAGTGATTATCAAGCGATTATGGATGAATTCGGGACGCTTGCAGATTGGGATGAGTTATTAACGGAAATGCATGAACGAGGTATGAAGTTAGTGATGGATTTAGTCGTGAATCATACATCTGATGAGCATCCGTGGTTTATTGAATCAAGGAAATCAAAAGATAATCCGTATCGCGATTATTATATTTGGCGTCCTGGAAAGGATGGAAAAGAACCGAACAACTGGCAATCATTTTTTAGTGGTTCTGCTTGGCAGTACGATGAAACGACAGGGGAATATTATTTACATCTTTTCTCTAAAAAGCAGCCGGATTTAAACTGGGAAAATCCGAACGTCCGTAAAGAAGTTTTTGAGATGATGACTTGGTGGCTCGACCGTGGAATTGATGGGTTCCGAATGGATGTCATCAACTTGTTATCAAAAGTAGAGGGACTGCCAGATGCACCAGTGACAAATCCGAATGATCGTTATCAATGGGGAGGCCAATATTTTGTTAATGGTCCGAAATTAATGGATTACTTGCGGGAAATGAAAGAGAAGGTATTAAGTAAGTACGATATTTTGACCGTTGGTGAAACACCGTTTGTCAATACGGATGATGCCATTCGTTTTACCAATGAGCAAGATGGTGTTATGAGTATGTTGTTTCACTTTGAGCATATGGATGTGGATACGAAGCCTGAAAGCCCTCTCGGAAAATGGGATATTCAACCGTGGAAATTAACAGACTTGAAAAAAATTATGAGCAAATGGCAAACGGAATTACATGGAAAAGGATGGAACTCTCTTTACCTTGAAAATCACGACCAGCCTCGTTCTGTTTCGCGATTTGGCGATGATCAACGTTATCGCCTTGAAAGCGCGAAAATGTTAGCAACATGGCTTCATATGATGCAAGGTACGCCATATATTTATCAAGGACAAGAAATTGGCATGACGAATGTCGCCTTTCCAACAATTGAACAATATCGTGATGTAGAAATTCATAATTTATGGAAAGATTTAGTGGTTGAAAAAGGCTATGATCCAGAAAAGATATTAAAAGCGATTCATTATCGTGGACGTGATAATGCGCGTACGCCGATGCAATGGGATGCAACAGAACATGCGGGATTTACGACTGGAACGCCATGGATTGAAGTCAATCCAAACTATCGTGAAATTAACGTTGAGCAGGCTCTTAAAGATGAACATTCGATTTTTCACTACTATAAAAAATTAATTCGTTTACGTAAAGAGCATGACATTATCATTTATGGTTCGTATGAGCTCATTTTGGAAGATGATGAGCAAATTTACGCATACATTAGAAAGTTAGAGAATGAACAATTGCTTGTCATTACAAACTTTAGTGCGGAAACACCAACTTTTGCTTTACCGAATCACATTACGTTTGCTGAAAAACAATTGTTGATTAGCAATTATCCTGTGGATGAAAATGAAGAGATTAAAACGATTTTATTAAAACCGTATGAAGCACGTGTGTATAAACTAAAATAAGAGAGCAGCCGTTAAAGGCTGCTTTTTGTTTTAGTATGTCACTTTTAAGCAATTATGACATGTATTTCCATAGCATTCGTGTTGTTCTTCTATCTCTTTTCCACATTCTGTGCATTTTTTCGGTGGAAGGTTTTTGAAAAATTCTGAACTTTTAACTAGCATTTTTATCGCCTCCAAATAATTTGTTAGCTATATTGTATTATAACAGATTTGGTTGTGTCAATCTCTGTTTTGTAACAAGTTTATAAAATAATGCAAATGTTTACGAAATCGTTTATAGTGAAAAGCTGAAGAGGAAAATTTTTAAGAGGGAAGGGATAGATATGAAAGTAACGGTTGTCGGTTTTTGGGGAGGATTTCCTGCTGCGTGTGAGGCAACATCAGGTTATTTGTTTCAGCACGATGGATTTCATTTGTTAGTTGATTGCGGCAGCGGTGTGCTGTCCCAATTACAAAATTACATATCAGTTGAAGAGCTTGATGCAGTCATTATTTCGCATTATCATCATGACCATGTTGCTGATATTGGTCCATTACAATATGCACGCTTAATTAAAAAAAATCTTGGTGCTTCGTTAGAAGAATTGCCGATTTACGGGCATTCATTGGATCGGGACGCTTTTGCTCGTCTTGCCCATAAAGATATTACAAAAAACATTGCTTACAACCCAGAAGAAACATTGCAAATTGGGCCATTTGCGATTCAATTTATGAAAACGCAACATCCGGCCATTTGCTATGCGATGCGAATCACTGCAGGAGATGCTACTGTTGTTTATACAGCTGATTCCAGCTATTTGCCGGAGTTTGTACCATTTGCGCAAAATGCCGACTTGCTCATTTGTGAGAGCAATTTTTATGCAGGACAAAACGCAACACCGGCTGGGCATATGACAAGTGAAGAGGCAGCAACCATTGCCCGCGATGCCAATGTCGGTGAACTTCTACTTACACATCTGCCTCATTTTGGAGAGTTAGACAATCTAGTGAAAGAAGCAAAAGCGATTTTCAATGGACCAGTCCATTTAGCAAAATCGGGGCTTGTATGGGAGAAATAGAGGGGGAATATTATGCTTTTTATTGATAACGAAGGAATTACTGACCCGCGCGTGAATTTGGCGATTGAAGAGTACGCGCTGAAAAACCTCGATATAAATGAAACGTATTTATTGTTTTATATTAACGAACCGTCCATTATTATCGGGAAAAACCAAAATACGATTGAAGAAATAAACACGAAATACGTTGAAGAAAACGGTATTCATGTTGTGCGCCGCTTATCAGGAGGCGGTGCGGTCTATCACGATTTAGGCAACTTAAATTTTAGCTTTATTACGAAAGATGACGGTGAAAGTTTTCATAACTTCAAAAAATTCACAGAGCCTGTGATTCAGGCGTTGCGTAAGCTTGGCGTCAACGCTGAGTTGAGCGGACGGAACGACATTTTAGTAGAAGGCCGGAAAATTTCCGGCAATGCGCAATTTTCCACTAAAGGAAGAATGTTTAGCCACGGCACGCTTCTTTTTAATTCGGAGATTGATGCGGTCGTTTCTGCGTTAAATGTAAAAAAGGACAAAATAGAATCGAAAGGAATTAAATCCATTCGCAGCCGTGTCGCGAACATCAGCGAATTTTTAACAGAACCGATGACGATTCATGAATTTAAGCAAATATTGCTTCGTTATATTTTTAATACGGACGGAGAGATTCCGACATATAAACTGACTGAAGCGGATTGGAAAGAGATTTACCGTATTTCTGAAGAGCGTTATAAAAACTGGGATTGGAATTACGGGAAATCGCCAAAATTTAATTTACAGCATACTCATCGTTTTCCGGTAGGACAAATCGATATCCGTCTTGAAGTCAACAAAGGAATGATTGAGAACTGTAAGATATATGGAGACTTTTTCGGAGTCGGTGATGTGAGCGATATTGAAAAATTATTAACTGGTGTACGATACAGTAAGCAAGAAATTGAGGAAGCGTTAAAGGGAATCAATGTTCAAATGTATTTTGGAAATATCACAAAGGAAGAGTTTATTGATTTAGTTTACTAGAAGAGGCTGACCCAAAAGCAAGTGTCAGACCCCACAACCATAATATATAGGACATAACACTATATATTGTGGGTTGCGCAGGAGGTCAGACACTTATGGGCCAGTCTCTTATTTCTTTCTTGCCCATTTTTTGCTGTTTACATATAATATAGTTAGAATTTTTTAAATTTTTAAATGAATGATTATTCATTCATTACACAAGGGGAGGGAGTGTAAGTGAATTTATCATCACGGTTAACGGAAATCGCAACTAAACACCCAACGAAAGAAGCATATATTTTTCAAGGTACGTCTTGTACATATGCCGAGTTAGATGCATCGATATCAAAATTTGCCAGCGGTCTAAGCCAAATGGGAGTGAACAAAGGGGATCATGTTGCATTATTATTAGGAAATTCCCCGTATTTTGTCATTGGACTGTACGGGGCGTTGCGCGCAGGAGCAACGGTAATACCAATCAATCCAATTTATACGGCAGATGAAATCAGTTATATTTTAAACAATGGAGATGTGAAAACAGTCATTACCCTTGATTTGCTTATTCCATTATTAGAGAAAATGGAAGAGCGTCTGCCGCAAGTCGAGCACATGATTATTTGTGAAACACCGCAAGGAAAAGAACAAGGAATCGCTTTGCTGGGAAAAATGAAATCGTTTGCAACTGTTATTGCTGAAGGAACCGTCACATATCAAGGACCGGATTTGGCGGATGATGACACAGCGGTGATTCTTTATACGTCAGGAACAACGGGAAAACCAAAAGGAGCGATGCTTACGCATAAAAACCTTTACAGCAATGCACAGGACAGCGCCAATTATTTGAAAATTAGTGATGACGACCGGGTTATTGCGACATTGCCGATGTTCCATGTCTTTTGTTTAACGGTTGCTTTAAATGCTCCGTTAATGAACGGGGGAACAGTCATTATTGTTCCCAAATTTAGCCCTGCAGAAATTTTTAAAGTTGCCAAAGAATGTAAAGCGACAGTATTTGCCGGCGTACCGACGATGTACAACTTCCTATTGCAATACCCTGAAGGAAATCCAGAAGATTTGCAAACACTGCGGCTTTGTATTTCTGGAGGGGCTTCCATGCCTGTTGCTTTATTGAAAAACTTTGAAAAAAAATTTAAGGTTATCATTTCTGAGGGATATGGGTTGTCCGAGGCTTCCCCGGTTACATGCTTTAACCCGTTGGATCGTCCGCGTAAACCAGGTTCTATCGGGACAAATATTATTAATGTTGAGAATAAAGTGGTGAATGAATTTGGCGAAGAAGTGCCGGTTGGAGAAGTGGGAGAGCTGATTGTCCGCGGACCAAATGTCATGAAAGGATATTATAAAATGCCGGAGGAAACAGCTGCTGCGATTCGTGATGGCTGGCTTTATACAGGTGATTTGGCAAAAATGGACGAGGAAGGATATTTTTACATTGTCGACCGGAAAAAAGACATGATTATTGTTGGCGGCTATAATGTGTATCCACGTGAAGTGGAAGAAGTACTTTACAATCATCCTGATGTCGTCGAGGTTGCGGTTGTCGGCGTTCCTGATCCGAATTTTGGTGAAGCGGTAAAATGTTTTGTTGTTTCGAAAAATGCCCACTTAACAGAAGAAGATTTAATTGCTTATTGCCGTGAACATTTAGCGAAGTATAAAGTGCCAAGTTCAATTGTGTTTTTAGAGGAATTGCCCAAAAATACGACAGGGAAAATTTTGCGGCGTGCATTAAAAGAACAATTAACTTCAACAAAAGCATAAGAAACGGTTTTATAATGGTCTGATTTCCTCAAGCTATCGCATTATATTGCCCATCTATATGGCAGTTGAGGAGTCAGGCCTTTTGTTATGGTGCTACTTTTTATTTCGTGAAATATTCAGAATATACTTGAAACAAAAATAGCGTCTCTGTATAATTTAACACATAAAAGCGAAGAAGTATAAAAGTGATAAAGTTGTTAAGGGGGAAGAGGAGATGAAGAAGAAAGTTAGGAAACTTGCTTTTATGTTAACGGCTAGCTTGCTTTTGCTAGGCGGATGTGGAGCAAGTGAAACAAGCAAAAAGGAAGAGACCGGCTCAGATAAGAAAGAAAAAACTTATAAAATCGGAGTTACACAAATTGTCGAACATCCTTCATTGGATGCTGCTTTTGAAGGATTTAAGAAAGCGTTGAAAGATAAAGGGTTGTCTGTTACATATGATGTGCAAATTGCTCAGGGGGATATGAACAATAACCAGACGATTGCCAATAATTTTGTTTCAGATCAAGTTGATTTAATTTTTGCAAACTCTACTCCGAGTGCTTTAGGAGCGTTAAATGCGACAAAAGATATTCCAATCGTATTTACGTCTGTGACAGATCCTGTTGGTGCTCAGCTCGTTAAATCGATGGAAGAACCTGGAGGAAATGTAACCGGTACGACAGATACACATCCAGAAGCCATCCCAAAAACGGTTGAGTTTATTGATAAATATATTGAAGGAAACCGTGTTGGAATGATTTATAACTCAGGAGAGCAAAACTCTGTTGCTCAAATCGATATTGTAAAAAAAGCGATGAAAGGAACAGATTTAGAAATTGTTCCTGTATCCGTATCAACATCGGCAGAAGTAAAACAAGCAGCAGAATCAATGGTCGGTAAGGTGGATTGTATATATATTATCACGGATAATACTGTTGTTTCTGCCTTGGAGTCGGTGATTAAAGTAGCAAGTGATGAAGATATCCCACTGTTTGTTGGGGAACTTGATTCTGTAAAACGGGGCGGGTTTGCCGCATACGGATTCGACTATTACGATATCGGTTATGAAGCTGGGGAAATGGCATCGGAAATTTTAGAAGAAAAGAAAAAGCCTTCTGATTTACCTGTTCAATATCCACAAAAACTCAAGTTGCAAATAAATAAGAAAGCCGCCGAGGAAATGGGCATAGAAATCAATCAAGAGTGGGAGACGATGGCGGAGTACATCGAATAATATGATAACAATTCGGGGCTGGCCCAAAAAGCAAAGTGTCAGACCCTACACCACCATATATAAGACATAACATGATATATGGTGGCGAGATCAGACACTTATGGCGCAGCTCCATTACTTTTCAAAAGGATGGGAGAAATATGTTTACAGCGATTTTTGCTTCGGTTGAAGCAGGATTCATTTACGCGATTATGGCTCTAGGCGTTTATTTATCTTTTCGAATTTTAGATTTTCCTGATTTAACAGTTGATGGCAGTTTTGTTACAGGAGCAGCGGTTGCGGCTGTTTTAATTATTAACGGTACAAATCCGTTTATCGCTTCTTTTGTTGCTTTGCTTGCTGGTTTTGTCGCAGGGTGTATCACTGGATTATTGCATACGAAAGGTAAAATTAATCCGCTTTTATCAGGCATTTTAATGATGATTGCGCTTTATTCTATTAATCTGCGAATTATGGGAAAATCGAATGTGCCGTTGTTGCAAGAAGAGAGCGTGATCACCATCTTAACGGATTGGTGGCAAAAAATCGGCATTGATGAAATGATAGAAAATGCACTGATATCTATGAAATTGGTAGACTTTGTGCCCAAAACATGGGCGATTGTTGTGTTAATGGCGCTCCTAGTTATTATTATAAAAATCTTGATTGACCAATTCTTAAAAACGGAAATCGGCTTAGCATTACGTGCTACAGGCGATAATAAGAGAATGATTACCAGTTTCTCAGCCAATACGGATGTATTGACGATTTTCGGTTTGGGCTTATCAAACGCGCTTGTTGCTTTTTCCGGCGCATTGGTCGCACAATATGGCGGCTTTAGCGATGTCGGTATGGGAATCGGGATGATTATTATTGGCTTAGCTTCGGTGATTATTGGTGAAGCGTTATTTGGAGCAAATTCTATTGCAAGAGCAACGTTAGCTGTCATTGGTGGAGCAATTGTTTACCGCATCGTGGTCACCTTAGCATTAAGAGTGCAATTTCTTGAAACAGGTGATGTAAAACTTATCACTGCGTTCATTGTCATTGCAGCACTTATTCTCCCACAATTTATAGCTTCACAAAATGAAAAACGACGTAAAAAGTTAAAAAGCCAAAGGAGAGGTGAACACGTTGCTACAGCTCAAACAGATTACAAAAGTATTTAACGAAGGAACAGTAGATGAAAAGGTTGCCTTACACTCAATCGATTTGACGTTAGCTCCTGGAGATTTTGTGACGATCATTGGCAGCAATGGGGCTGGTAAGTCGACTTTAATGAATATTATTTCAGGGAGATTGTTTCCTGATACAGGGTCTGTTTTGATTAATGGCAAAGATGTAACAGAAATGTGCGAGCATCAGCGTGCCCGCTATATTGGACGGGTATTTCAAGATCCTCTTGTCGGCACGGCGCCGAATATGACGATCGAAGAAAATTTGGCGCTTGCCTATGGAAGAACGAGAAAACGGACGTTGCAGTTTGGTGTGACGAAAAAGCGGCGTGAATTTTTTAAAGAAACGTTAGAGACATTGCAACTTGGATTAGAACACCGTCTAAATGCGAAAGTTGGTCTGCTGTCAGGAGGTGAACGACAGGCATTATCGCTTTTAATGGCAACATTTACGAATCCTGATTTGCTGTTGTTAGATGAACATACCGCTGCATTAGACCCTGCGCGTGCCGAGTTGATTACCGAACTGACAAAAAACATCGTTGAAAAAGCAAAATTGACGACACTAATGGTAACGCATAATATGGAGCAAGCCTTAAAATTAGGCAACCGTCTGATTATGATGGACGGGGGACAAATTATTTTTGAAGCGAGCGGAAAAGAGAAAGAAAAATTAACGGTAGAAAAGCTATTACAAGAATTCCAACGCATTCGAGGCAGCCAATTTACAAGCGACAGGGTTGTATTAGTGTAAGTTTCTGATTATTTTTACACTATATTTAAGAAATAAGAAAAGCTCGGAAAAAATCCACATACAGTTGCATGTGGATTTTTTTCTGTTTGAAAATTTTATGAATTTTTAAGAAAATAAAAATAAGTGATTTTAAAGAACGAGGGGGAGTAGAAATGGAAACAATGCTTGCTGTAAGCAAATCATCGCAATTTCGGCAAGGTGTGCAAGCGGGTGTAAGTATTGCCATTGGTTACATGCCGATTGCGCTTACATTTGGGTTGCTGGCGAAAACGACGGGGTTAAGTTTATTTGAGACGGTATTAATGAGTTTAATTGTTTATGCGGGGGCAGCTCAGTATATTTCCTTAAACTTGCTTTCTCTCGGTACAGGAGTTTTTGAAATTGTTTTAACCACATTTATTTTAAACATTCGCCATTTTTTAATGTCCGCATCACTAAATGAAAAGGTAGAGCAGGATGCGCTATGGAAAAAGGCACTTTACGCGTTTGGCATTACGGATGAAACGTTTGCTGTTGCTGCGACAAAAGAAGGGACAGTTACAACTTCTTATATGTTTGGGCTCAATGCCATTTCTTACGGAAGCTGGGTGATTAGTTCGGGTATCGGTCATCTTGTCGGAGCGAGTTTGCCGCAAAGTTTGCAGGAAAGTATGTCGGTCGCACTTTACGCGATGTTTGTCGGATTGCTAGTGCCGGCTTTGAAAAAACAAAGAAAAACAATCTGGCTCGCCGGGCTTGCTGCTATCGCAAACTCGTTGTTTTTGTTCGTTTTTCATTTTTCGAAAGGATGGGCGATCGTCGGCGCTACGTTGCTGGCGGCTGTGATTGTCGAATTGTTCTATAAAGAAAGTGGGGAAGCTGACTGTGGATAAAATGATGGTTTTAATGATTGTCGGCATGGGGATTGTCACATATATACCGCGTATGCTTCCGTTTGTTGTTTTTAATGGGGGGAAAATGCCGCCATTTTTGCAAGGAGTATTGAAAAACGTACCGTATGCAACGCTAGGGGCATTGATTATTCCGGGAATTCTCCTTATTAATAAGGATATTTGGTTTGGCTTCGTCGGTTTTTTGAGCGCGCTTATCGCCGCGTGGCTTGGCGCCAATGTCATTATCGTCATCTTAACTGCGATTACTGCCTTAAGTGTATATTCCTTTTTTATGTAAAAGAGGCTGACCACAAAAAAGTGTCGGGTCCCACAACCACCATATATATGTGTGTAAACGTTAGAATGCGAACACTATATATGATGGATTTCGCATGAGGTCAGACACTACTTGGGCCAGCCCCTTACTCAATTTCTTTCATAATGGTTTCATAAACATCATCTTGTTTAAATCCCTTTTCACCCATGCCAAACGTGTCAACTACGCGATTGTTTTTATCCAGCAAATACGTGATTGTACTATGAATAATCATCCCATTTCCTGGATCGCGGTATTGAAAGTTAAAAGAATCGGCAACTTTTTTTGTATCCTCTTCATTTCCTCGCAATAAAAGCCAGCCTTTGTCGTTCTCCTTTATTCCAAATGTTTTCGCATATGCTTGGAGTTTTTCACGAGTGTCGCGCCTTGGGTCTACAGTGATGGTGATAAATTCGACTTTGTTTCCGAATACATTTTGCTGTTCAAGTTTTTCGCGCAATTTTTGCATTTGAAACGTTGTATTTGGACAAATATCAGGGCAATTTGTATAAATAAATTCTAGCAAGCGCACTTTTGGCTTCATATTTTCAAAATGATATGGTTCTCCCCAAGCGGTTTCCATCACTACCTTTTTCGGGAACTCCATTTTTCCTTGCCGGTAGACGGTAAAGTAAAAAATACCTATCGCGATACAAATAACGAATAAGCTGACGAACGTAATATATAACTTTTTCAACAAAAGCCACCTCCTTTTTTATCATCATACATGAAAAAAAATAGATAGAAACGTGCAAAATACTGAATATTATTTGAATTTTACTTTCTGTTCTAATTTGCCAAAAAGTTACTAAACTAAATAGTAGCGAAAGGGGGACTTGCTTCGTGAGAAAAACTATTAGCTGGTCAATCGGAATTTATTTGATATATGTATTGTTTATGATCTGGTATTTATTTTATTTTGCCGATACTTCTATCCCAAAGGAGTTTAAAGGTACAAGCGCTGACCCAGCAACCTTTCTCACACCAAGGGAATTAATGCTAAGCGAGCAGTATTCGCAGATGAAAAATTTGTTATTTTTTTTAGCCATTCCTTATGACTGGCTTATCTATATAGCTATCTTAGCGCTAGGATTATCAAGAAAATTTCAGGGGTGGGCAAAAGAAACAACAAAATGGTCGGCTTTACAAACAGCGGTTTATTTGTTTTGGTTATCATTGCTTGTTACAGTGTTTACACTTCCGCTTCATTTTATTTCCTATCTCTTGTCAAAAGAATACGGCATTAACACGCAGACGGTTTCTCATTGGTTGAAAGACGAGATAATCCACTTTTGGGTAAATTATGTATTAATGATGATGATCGTGTCTGTATTATATTGGCTCATCCGCAAGTTTGAAAAACGTTGGTGGTTTTATGCGTGGCTATTATCGATACCCTTTATCATCTTTTTAACCTTTATCCAGCCGGTTGTAATCGACCCGCTTTACAATGATTTTTATCCGCTGCGTGATAAAGAATTGGAGGCAAAAATTTTGGCGTTGGCAGAGCAGGCAAACATTCCAGCGGAACATGTTTTTGAGGTGAATATGTCGGAAAAGACGAATGCGTTAAATGCTTATGTGACAGGAATTGGGCCGAATTCGCGCATTGTACTATGGGATACAACGCTGGAACGATTACAAGAAGATGAAATTTTATTTATTATGGCCCATGAGATGGGGCATTACGTAATGAAGCATATTTATTGGGGAGTAGCGGGGTATGTATTGCTTACATTGATAGGACTATATGTTACAAATAAGCTGATGAAATGGATGATTAAACGTTGGGGAGTGTGTCTACATATAAAAGATATAAAAGAGTTGAATTCTTTACCGCTATTTTTCCTGCTTATTTCACTATTAAGCTTTTCTGTTAGCCCACTTGTTAATGCTGTTTCAAGATACGAAGAGCATGCGGCTGATCGATATGCAATTGAGTTAACGAAAAATACAGAAGCGGCTATTTCATCATTTCAAGAGTTAACGAGGGCAGGATTAAGTCAAGTGAATCCACCATATTTAGTGAAAATTTTTCGCTATGGACATCCAACGATTTTGGAACGAATTGTATTTTTGAATATGTATGAACAGCATCGTAAGTAGAAGAAATGTGACCTTCTACTTATTTTTTTGATTTTTTTAAAAAAAGTTGTTCCATTTTCTTGTTATACTGTTATATAATAATAACGTAAATAATGGTTATTGTGTTATAACAAAACTAAAATGGTAGGGGATGGGATAACACAATATTTGGATGCACGAATAGCATGAAGGATTTTTATCAAAACATAGGGGGAAGAAAATATGACACGTAATGATGAAAGAATTAAAAAGTTAGAAGAAAGTTGGCAAATGGATGAACGTTGGAAAGGGATTACTCGTCCTTATACGGCGGAAGAGGTTATTAAATTACGCGGTTCGATTGATATCGAGTATACGTTAGCACGACGTGGTGCAGAGAAACTTTGGAAGTTATTAAATACGGAAGATTATATCAATGCATTAGGTGCGTTAACGGGCAACCAAGCTGTTCAACAAGTGAAAGCAGGTTTGAAGGCGATTTACTTAAGCGGATGGCAAGTAGCTGCTGACGCGAACCTTGCCGGTCAAATGTATCCTGACCAAAGCTTATATCCGGCTAACAGCGTGCCGCATGTTGTGAAACGGATTAATCAGGCATTACAGCGTGCTGACCAAATTCAGCATATGGAAGGAAGCGGTGATATTGACTATTTTGCGCCGATTGTTGCTGACGCGGAAGCAGGATTTGGCGGACAATTGAACGTATTTGAGTTAATGAAAGCAATGATTGAAGCAGGGGCAGCAGGTGTGCACTTTGAAGATCAACTCTCCTCTGAGAAAAAATGCGGTCACTTGGGCGGAAAAGTGTTGTTGCCGACACAAACGGCTGTCCGCAATTTAATCGCAGCACGTCTGGCTGCAGATGTTATGGGTGTGCCAACGGTATTGATTGCTCGCACCGACGCGAACGCTGCTGATTTAATTACGAGTGACATTGATCCGCGCGACCGTGAATTTATTACGGGAGAGCGCACTCCGGAAGGGTTCTACCGCACGAGGGCGGGACTTGACCAAGCAATCGCGCGTGGATTGGCATACGCACCTTATGCTGATTTAATTTGGTGCGAAACAAGCGAACCAAACTTAGAGGAAGCTCGTCGTTTTGCCGAAGCGATCCACGAGAAATTCCCAGGAAAATTGCTTGCTTATAACTGTTCTCCTTCATTTAACTGGAAGAAAAAATTAGACGATAAAACGATTGCCAACTTCCAAGTTGAGCTTAGCAAAATGGGTTATAAGTTCCAATTTGTTACATTAGCTGGATTCCATACGTTGAACTACAGTATGTTTGAACTTGCTCGCGGCTATAAAGAGCGCGGCATGGCTGCATATTCTGAGTTACAACAAGCTGAATTTGCTGCTGAAAAATATGGATACACAGCAACAAGACATCAACGCGAAGTCGGTACAGGTTACTTCGATGAAGTAGCTCAAGTTATTTCCGGCGGTCAAGCTTCCACAACAGCGTTAAAAGGTTCAACAGAAGAAGAACAATTTACAACATCACAATAAACAAAGGGCATTTGGGGGATGTATAAGATAGAAAATATATTTCATTTGAAAAAGGGCACGCTGAGTTAGGCGGCCCTTCTCTTTGTTATTTTTCATTTATACTTTCCTATTTGGTAGCGAAAAAATTCATTGAATACCTCTCATTGCTGCGGATTGATTTTATATGTGTTTTCTAGTGGTATAACCTTTTGGTTTCTCCATTTTTATATCCATTTAGTCATATCATATTCGTCAACATATTTACCATTGATGAATAATGAATGTTTTTAAATTCCTTTAATTTCAAACCCCTTTTCGTCTCTCCTTCCTTTGATAATTATTCTTTTCCTCACCGTATTTTCCTAACTTTTTGTTACATTTTTTTTGTTATGTGAATGTTTTAAACATACAGGAACATGCTAATAAACGGAGGTGTTAGGCGATGATAGAAAAAGATAAACAAGAAATACCAATGGATTCCGTATTAAATCCAGGTGTAAGATTAAGTACAGATTTTCAATTTCGTCAGGCGTTTTTGTCAGAAGAAGCTTATGCTGGAGACTCTATTGCTGAGCATACTGCGATTGAGCAGGCGAATGAGTATTTAGCTGAGGAAGAGTTGAATCAAACATTTATGAATTCATGAGGCTGACCCTAAAGTAAAGTGTCAGACCCCACAACCACAATATAGTACATAACGTTAGATGGGAACACTATATATGATGGATTTCGCGTGAGGTCAGACACTTTTGGGTTATCTTTATATTTTTTAAAAATATAGAAAATTATGTAAAACAATGGTATGATGAAGGCGGATAAATTTATAGAGAGGGAGAGGATGAAATGAAGTTAAGTGAATTTCTTCTTCTAGATGAATTTATCGTCAGCCGTTATACGATTGCTGTGATTCCGTATCATCATAGCGGGTTTCGTTATTCCAAAGTAATTGAGGAAGATGGGGAATATATTGTTAAAATGAAGCCGCTTGAAATCATCAAACAGAGTTGCCATTATTATGGTTCCAGTCTCAAAGGGAGGAAAGACGGAACGCGAGAAATTATTGGAGTGACTCATAAAGCGCCAATTGCGATTGAACCATTAAATGAAATCTACTTTTTTCCAACTACTTCTCCGAATGATCCTCGCTGCGTTTGGCTATCTCACATTCATGTTTTCAAGTATGAGCCTATGCAAGGAGAAAAAACACGCGTTTATTTTAATAATGAAAAAAGTATTTGCCTTGAAGTTTCGTACCATTCATTTGTTAATCAGCTGTATCGTACTGCGCAGCTTCGGACTAAATTATCGGAACGGATGGAAGCGCGGGAAAGAAAACTGCAATATCTATATCGAATGGATCGAACAAAAGGATGGACATTGCAGTAACATGAAACTGCAGCGTCACTGATAGGTAAAGCTAAATGCAACTGTTGAAAATTGTTAACAATTAAAGATTGTATATTTTCTATTCCCCGGTTAAACATGTAAAATAATAAGTGTGTGTGTGTCAGTAATAGCGTTAATAATGAATGGGGATTATCGATGGACTTTGAAACATTAAAAGAGTGGTTTACGTTAAAAAATGTGCTTACATTACTTGAAGATTATCGCTCCTTCGGGATTGTACCGGGGATTGTTTTGCCGCTACTTGAATCATTTTTACCTATTTTGCCTCTGTTTATATTTGTTATGGCGAATGCAGCTGCTTTTGGATTATGGAAAGGATTTATCATTTCTTGGGCAGGTGCATGTATCGGTTCCTTGCTTGTTTTTTATCTTGCCCGTAAGGTGGGACAGAAACGGTTTTTTGCCTTTTTAAGCCGTCATCCGAAGGTTCGGCAATTAATGAACTGGGTGGAACGTCACGGTTTTGGACCGCTATTTTTATTCTATTGCTTTCCGTTTACCCCGTCAGCAGCTGTCAATGTTGTAGCAGGCTTATCACGCGTGAGTATACAGCAGTTTGCATTAGCTGTTATTTTCGGAAAAATGGTGATGATTTTTACGATTAGCTTTATCGGATATGATATCGTTTCTCTTGTAAAACAGCCGCTCCGTACCGTTTTTGTTGTCATCGTTGTATTTCTTTTATGGTATGTCGGCAAACTGGTTGAAGCGAGATTTTCTTTTGCTGAACAAGAGGAGCGAAGCTAAGGAAAAACATTTGGACGGAGGCGGTCATATGAATGAGAAAATAAAGAATGAAGGATTAGAATGGGGAAAATCCATCTTTATAGGACTGCTTGTCGTCTTTTTGATTCGTTTCTTCTTTGCGACAAATTATGTGGTAGAAGGCGAGTCGATGATGCCGACGTTTCAGGATGGCAATATGTTGATTGTGAATAAGTTAAGCAATCAAATTGAAGAACTAAAACGTTTTGATATCATTATTTTTCATGCGAATAAAAACGAAGACTATATAAAGCGGGTAATCGGGCTGCCAGGGGATACAATCGAATATAAAAATGACGTTTTGTATATAAACGACAAGCCAGTAAAAGAGCCATATTTAAAACTTTATAAAAGTAAACTCATTGATGGAAAGTTAACAGGAGATTTTACTTTAGAAGAGTTAACAGGACAAAAAACTGTGCCCGAAGGTCATATTTTTGTCCTTGGCGATAATCGTTTGAGCAGCTGGGATAGCCGTCACTTTGGATTTGTCAAAATAGATCAAGTAGTCGGTAAAGTCAATTTACGCTACTGGCCGATGAATGAATTTGGCATAAAGTTTTAACTGAATCCCTAACAGTATTATTTATTCATATTGTGTGATGAGGACTGACACTTTACCTGAAGGTCAGTTCTTTTTTGTCAATAAAGGGTAAATAGGCTTTTCTTTTTAATTACGAACATACGTGCTATAATAAAGGGAAATATTTGTACTTTGGAAATAGTGATGCTTTTGATATGTTTTTATAGTACATAAGTTTTGAATGTAGGTGATATCGATGTCGCTTCGATTTATTTTAGGAAGGTCAGGGAGCGGAAAGACGACAACATGTTTAAATGAGATTCGCAAACAGTTGGAAGAAAAACCAAATGGCGAGCCAATTATCTATCTTGTTCCTGAGCAAATGACGTTTCAATCAGAGTATGCACTCATTAATACACCGGGGATCGGCGGAATGATTCGCGCTCAAGTATTTAGTTTTACCCGTTTAGCTTGGCGGGTTCTTCAAGAAACAGGCGGTATGAGCCGCTATCATCTCAGCGATGCTGGTGTGCGAATGCTTTTGCGCAAAATTATTGAACATCGCAAGCATGAATTAAAATTATTTGGACGAGCAGCTGATAAAATCGGGTTTCTCGAACAGTTGGAAGAAATGATTGTTGAATGTAAACGATATTGCTTAACACCGGAACAGCTTCTCGAAAAACAAGCAGAATTGCGCGACACGAATGCAAAAGCGAAAGTGTTGGCAGATAAACTAAGCGATTTACAGCTGATTTATAGCGAGCTAGAAAAGCAATTAATCAGCAAATATATTGAATCGGAAGACTATCTGCGCTTGCTTGCCGAAAAAATCCCTCATTCACGTTATCTTGCTGAAGCGGAGATTTACATTGATGGGTTTCATAGTTTTACACCGCAAGAATATATGGTGCTTGAACAGTTAATGCTTCATTGTAGGAAAATAACGGTAGCGTTAACAGTCGATGCTCCTTACAATGAAACACTTCCAGACGAGCTGCATTTATTTAGAATAACAGGACAGACATATCATGATATTCGTGAAATGGCATTGCTCAATAATGTGCCAATAGAAGGAATCGAGGTCTTAGAACATAATGTCCGACATAAAGAAAAAGCATTGATTCACTTAGAAAAACATTATGATTCCAGACCTGTTGTTCCGTTTGTTGAAAAAACAAAGGCGGTCCGCATTTACCAGGCAGCTAATCGCCGTGCCGAAGTGGAAGGGATTGCTCGAGAAATTATTCACCTTGTACGCGATGAAGGATACCGATATCGCGATATTGCTATTTTAGTCCGTAATACAAATGATTATCGTGATTTATTTGCAACGGTTTTTGCTGATTACCGTATCGCCTATTTTATGGATCAGAAACAGCCAATGCTTCATCACCCGCTTGTAGAATTGCTTCGTTCAAGCCTTGAAGTCATTGTTTCCAATTGGCGCTACGAAGCGGTATTTCGTGTCGTTAAAACCGATTTGCTTTTCCCGGTTGACGCGGATGTCATGAGGTTGCGTGAGGAGATGGATCAGCTTGAAAATTATGTCCTTGCTTATGGAATTCAAGGGATAAAATGGACAAGTAATGAGCGTTGGACGTATCGTCGTTACCAAGCGTTAGATGGAATTTCGGTTGCGCAAACAAATGAAGAGAAAGAATATGAAGAGAAGCTGAACAGCTGGCGTGAAATGATTGTGAAGCCGCTTTTTAAGCTGCAAAAACGCCTGCAAAAAGCTGAAAATGGACGAGCAATGTGCGAGGCAATCTATTTATATTTAGAAGAGTTAGAGATTCCAAAGAAATTAGAACAACTGCGCAGCGAGGCGGAAGCGAAAGGCAGGCTTACAGAAGCAAGACAGCATGACCAAGTATGGAATGCGATTATTGATTTGTTAGATCAGTATGTAGAAATTTTAGGAGATGAATATTTACCGTTTAAACAGTTTATAAAAATTATCGAAACCGGATTAGAAAGCCTTGAGTTTTCCCATGTTCCGCCAGCGATTGACCAAGTATTAATTGCTCATTTTGACCGTTCCCGTTTATTCGGCATAAAGTGTGCCTTTGTTGTTGGGGTGAATGAAGGGGTGATCCCGGCTAAGCCGGTAGAAGATGGAATTTTAACAGCGAATGAACGGGAAGTTTTGCAACAATTCCATTTAAAAGTGGCACCGGGAAGTCGGGAACAATTGTTAAATGAACCGTTTGCCATTTATTTAGCGTTAACAAGCCCGAGCGAGCGGTTATATATTACGTATCCTTTGGCGAATGAGGAAGGAAAAGCGTTAGCTCCTTCGATTTTGCTCAAGCGTTTAACGGATTTATTCCCATCTGTTCAGCAAAAACAGTGGGGCAGCGAACCGATTGAAGCGGATGAAGAGGAGCAGTTATCATTCGTGACGAATCCAAAGGCAACAATCGCTTATCTTGTTACGCAGCTGCAAGCATGGAAGCGAAATTATCCAATAAATGATTTATGGTGGGATGTATACAATTATTATGCGGAAGATGCAGAATGGAAAAAGATAGGTAGAAAAATTTTATCAAGTTTGTTCTATCAAAACGTGGCGAAACCATTAAAAAAAGATATAAGCAAACAACTTTATGGAAAGAAAATACAAGCGAGCGTATCGCGGATGGAGCAGTTTAAAGCTTGTCCGTTTTCCCATTTTGCTGCGCATGGATTGCGTCTCAAAGAAAGAAAAATGTTCCGTTTAGAAGCGCCTGATATCGGCCAGTTGTTTCACTCCGCTTTAAAGTACATTTCTGACCGAATCAATGATACGAAACTTGAATGGACCAAGTTATCGAAACAGCAGTGTGAACAGCTGTCTTTTGAAGCAGTTGAGCAGCTTGCGCCAAAAATTCAACAAGAAATTTTATTAAGCTCCAACCGTTATCATTACATGAAGAGGAAGTTGCAAAATATTATTTCACGCACGACCATCATTCTAAGCGAACATGCGAAAGCGAGCGGCTTTGCCCCGGTTGGCCTTGAGCTAGAATTCGGTCCTAATGGAGAACTACCGCCCGTTAAGTTCCAACTAGGTGATGGTACAGTAATGGAACTAGTCGGAAGAATTGATAGAGTGGATAAAGCAGAAAGCTCCAAAGGGATGCTTTTGCGAGTCATTGATTATAAATCAAGTACAAAAGCGTTAAATTTAACGGAAGTTTATTACGGAATTGCCTTACAAATGTTAACATATCTAGACATTGTCATTACGTATGCTGAACAATTGATTGGCAGCGCTGCCTCTCCGGCGGGAATTTTATATTTTCATATTCATAATCCCATTATTAAAAGTGACAAACTGTTGTTAGATGAAAGCGAAGTCGAGAAAAAACTTTTTGAGCAATTTAAAATGCGCGGTCTCTTATTAGAAGATGAAGAGGCGGTGCGGTTGATGGACAAGACGATAGAAGAAGGAAAGTGGTCGTTAATCGTTCCTGCACAAATTACAAAAAAAGGCGGGTTTCATGCGAAATCATCGATTGTCAGTGAAGAGGATTTTCACCGTTTGCGCTTACATGTCCGACATTTATTCAAGACAATTGGCATTGACATTGTGAACGGTGTTGTTGATATATCTCCTTATAAACTGAGCGACAAAACACCATGTCAATTTTGTGAATTTAAGCCGGTATGTCAATTTGATGATGTTCTTGAAGAGAACGGGTATCGCTTGCTAATTCCGCAATCCAAAAGCGACATTATTGCAAAAATCGCGGAAGGAGGTAACGAGAGTGAGTAGTTTGATTCGTTCAAAACCAACAGGAAGCCATTGGACTGACGAACAATGGAAGGCGATTGTTGCCGATGGACAGGATATTCTAGTCGCTGCTGCTGCCGGTTCGGGAAAAACAGCCGTATTAGTCGAGCGCATTATTGAAAAAATCGTTGCCAAAGACGATCCTGTAGATGTAGATCGCTTGCTTGTTGTCACATTTACGAATGCTTCCGCAGCAGAGATGAAAACGCGTATCGGTGAAGCGATTGAAAAGGCACTTGAAAAGCATCCAAGTTCACTTCATTTGCGGCGGCAATTAAGCTTATTAAATCGCGCATCCATTTCAACGATTCACTCTTTTTGTCTAGATGTTATACGAAAGTACTATTATTTAATTGATATCGATCCTGTATTTCGCATTGCTGATGAAACAGAGACGGCTTTGTTGAAAGAAGAAGTAATGGAGGAATTGTTTGAGGAACAGTACGGAAAAGAGGGAAATGAAGCATTTTTAAATGTTGTTGAACGTTACACAACGGATCGGACCGATGAAGATTTACAACAGTTAATCCTTGAACTTTATGAGTTTTCTCGCTCTCATCCTTATCCGGCGGTTTGGCTTGATCAGTTAGTAAACATGTATGACATCAGCGAAGATACAACGATTGAACAATTGCCTTATATCACTTATCTTAGCAGTTATTTGGACATGGAGCTCGATGCGGTAAAAGATTTGTTAACAAAAGCATTAGAAATTGCCTATCTTCCTGGCGGTCCTTTGCCACGCGCTGAAAACTTTCGCGACGATTTAGAGATTGTCGAAAGATTAATAGAGGCAAAAAAGCGTTCATGGCAAGAGCTGTATGAACAAATGCATGCATTTTCTTTTTCAAGAGCAAAGACGTGCCGCGGTGATGAATATAAAAAAGAATTACTTGATAAAGCGAGTTCTTTGCGGGAGGCAGCGAAGAAAAAGCTAGAGGGGATCCGAGACGAATTATTTTCGTTCCGGCCACAAACTTGGCTGCGTCACATGAAAGAAATGAAGCCGGTTGTTGAGGTCATTGTTCATCTGGTAAAAGAGTTTGCGGAACGTTTCCGTCAAGCCAAGCTTGAAAAGGGATTAGTCGATTTTTCAGATTTAGAGCATTATTGCTTACAAATTTTGCGCCATCCTGATTCGACGTTGGAAAAGCTGATTCCTTCCGATGCTGCTCTTGATTACCGCGCCCAATTTGTCGAGGTGCTTGTTGACGAGTATCAAGATGTGAATATGGTACAAGAATCGATTTTACAGCTTGTTACAAAAGAGCATGAACAGACAGGAAACTTGTTCATGGTAGGGGATGTAAAACAGTCCATCTACCGTTTCCGACTTGCTGAACCATTTTTATTTTTAAGCAAATATAAACGGTTTACGCCTGATGGCAGGAAAACAGGATTAAAAATCGATTTATCGCGCAATTTCCGTAGCCGTACGGAAGTGCTTGACGGAACAAACTTTATTTTTAAACAAATCATGGGGGAAACAGTCGGAGAAATCGTTTATGACGAAGACGCCGAATTAAAATTTGGTGCTAAGGATTATCCAGAAAACGAAAATACTGCAGTCGAATTTTTAATGATTAATCGTGCTGATACAGAGAAAGAAACTCAAGAAGAAATGGATGATTCCACTTTCGATTTCAATGAATTAGAAACGGTGCAGCTTGAGGCACGGTTAATGGCGCAGAAAATTAAACAATTAATCTCTGAACCGTTTGAGGTTTATGACCGCAAGTTGAAACGCAACCGCCGGGTGATGTACCGTGATATTGTGATTTTATTGCGTTCGATGCCATGGGCACCGCAAATTATTGAGGAGTTTCGTCAGCAGGGCATACCGGTTTATGCAGATTTGTCATCGGGATATTTTGAGGCAACAGAAGTATCGATTATGTTGTCGCTTTTAAAGATTATTGATAATCCATATCAAGATATTCCGCTCGCTGCTGTGCTGCGTTCACCGATTGTTGGCTTAGATGAAAATGAGTTGGCGATGATTCGCATTCACAATAGAAAAGGAACATATTATGAAGCGCTCATTTCCTTTCTAAATGAGGTGCCAACAGATACACAAGAACAAAAGCTGCAGCATCGATTGCGCAAGTTTTATCACCAGCTGCAACAGTGGCGGACAAAAGCGCGACAAAGTTCTTTAGCAGATTTAATTTGGCAGCTATACAGTGAAACACACTTTTATGATTTTGTTGGCGGGATGCCGGGTGGAAAGCAGCGGCAAGCCAATTTGCGTGCATTATACGACCGGGCACGACAATATGAAGCGACATCTTTCCGCGGTTTATTCCGGTTTTTACGCTTTGTCGAGCGAATGCAAAACCGCGGTGATGATTTAGGTGCAGCACGCGCTTTAGGTGAGCAAGAGGACGTTGTTCGTCTGATGACCATTCATAGCAGTAAAGGTCTTGAGTTTCCTGTTGTATTTGTTGCTGGTCTGGCGCGAAGGTTCAATATGAAGGATATTAATCGAAGTTATTTGCTGGATAAAGAACTAGGCTTTGCGACGCGATTTGTTGATGCAAAGTTGCGGATTAGCTATCCGACACTTCCACAGTTGGCGATGAAACGAAAGCTGCGTTTTGATTTACTTGCTGAAGAAATGCGTGTTCTTTACGTAGCGTTAACACGGGCAAAAGAAAAGTTATATTTAATTGGTACGGTAAAAGACGCAGCAAAGGAAATTGAAAATTGGAAAAACTACTTGACGCACACTGAATGGCTGCTGCCTGATGCGGTTCGCGCTTCGGCAAATTGTTACTTAGATTGGATCGGCCCTGCTTTAATTCGGCATCGGGATAGCTCAAAGTTACACGGAGATGGTGTGTTTACTAGTTTAGAAGAAATTACAAATCATCCTTCTAAATGGAATATAGAAATGATAGAAGCGAAAACATTGCGGCAAATGGATGAAATCAAACAGCAGCAAAATGACCAAATCATCAAAGCGCTTGAAAAAATGCAGCCAATTTCTCAGTCAAGCGAATATAAAGAAAAAATTTATCACCATTTGACATGGGAGTATAACGATCAATTACTGACCATGTTGCGAGCGAAGCAGAGCGTTTCTGAATTAAAACGACAACGGGAAATTTTTGGAGAAAATGCTGATAATGCGTTGCTTCGTCCGTTCTCTGCCCCGATTGCGAAACGGCCGTTATTTATGCAAGAAAAGAAATTAACGGCGGCGGAAAAGGGAACCGCCATGCACATGGTGATGCAGCATGTAGAGTTAACAAAACCGATTACAGAGGAAACCGTTCGTGAACAAATAGCAAAAATGGTTAATGAGGAGCTGCTTACTTATGAGCAAGCGGAATCGGTCGACGTTCGCAGTGTTGTTGCTTTCTTTGCCACTGATATCGGCAAACGCCTTTTAAAAGCGCAACATATTTATCGCGAAATTCCGTTCAGCTTATCGTTAGCAGCGAGTGAAGTGTATGGTCTTGAAGGTAAAGCGGAACGAGAAAATGTTCTCATCCAAGGGGTTGTCGACTGCATGTTTGAAGATGAAGCGGGTCTTGTGTTGATTGATTTTAAAACGGACGCTATTACAAACCGTTTTCCAGGCGGATTAGACCAAGCAAAAGCTGTATTGGAAAAACGTTATCGTACGCAAGTGGATTTATATCGTCGGGCTATTGAGCAAATTTGGAAAAAAGAAGTGAAAGAATGTTATCTTTATTTATTTGACGGTTCTTATTTACTGTCCATGTAAAGGCGTGTTTTTCACGCCTTTACGTTTATTTGCAAGATTTCATTCTAGTAAATTCGTAAACTAGAAAGGAGTTGAATGGCTTGCGTATATTGCATACGGCGGATTGGCATTTAGGAAGAACACTTGAAGGAAGAAATCGATTGCCAGAGCAAGAACAGTTTATTGATGAATTAGTGGAGATCGTTGAAAAGGAAAAAGTCGATGTTGTGTTAATGGCAGGAGATGCATTTGATTCAGTCAACCCGCCAGCGGCGGCGGAACAGTTGTTTTATGAAAGTTTGGCACGGCTTTCTGATAAAGGAAAGAGGCCAGTTGTTGTCATTGCCGGCAATCATGATCATCCAGATCGTATTTCTGCTGCTGCCAGCCTAGTTCAAGATTATGGAATTATCCTTCTTGGCTTGCCGACTGCAGCCGTACAGCGAATCGATGTGCCAACGTGCAATGAAACGCTTATGTTAGCGGCTTTGCCGTATCCGTCAGAGGCACGCTTAGCGGAGCTATTATCAGAGAGCAATGAAGAATTACTTTTGCGTGATAAATATGATGAGCGAATTCGCGGGCTTTTTGAAACAATGAGTGCGATGTTTTTGCCAGATACCGTAAATATTGCGATGAGCCATATTTATGTGGCTGGAGGAAGTACTTCAGATTCGGAACGGCCGATTGAAGTAGGAGGGGCTTACACGGTCGCGGCAACAAGTTTGCCGAAAGCAGCACAGTATGTGGCGCTAGGTCATTTGCATAGGCCGCAAAATGTAAAACGTGCACATACACTTGCTCGTTATTCTGGTTCGCCTCTTGCTTACAGTTTTTCTGAAGCGGGATATGCAAAATCGGTAACGATTATCGACGTAAAGCCGGGAACAGAAGCGAATGTATCGGAAATTCCTCTTTCAAGTGGGAAACCCCTAGTAAAATGGAAAGCAACGGAAGGAATTGCGCAAGTTTATACATGGATCGAGGAAGGAAGAGACAAAAACGCTTGGATTGATCTTGAAATTTATGTAAATTCCGCATTGTCGATGGAGGAGATTCAGCGGCTGCGCAAACTTCATCCAGGTTTCGTTCATATTCGTCCTGTATTCCCTGAGCAAGAAAAACGTGTGGCACAATTGAAACGAGAACATGTTCCAATTGAAGAAATGTTTAAACGCTTTTATGAGAAACAGACAGGAGGCGCTCAAGCAGAACCAGAGCTTGTTCAATTATTTCTTGAGTTAATTGCTGAGGACGAACATGAGGAGGAAAGAGGGATATGAAGCCAATTTCCTTGACCATTTCAGGATTACATAGCTTTCGTGAGAAACAAATTATCGATTTTGAGACACTATGTGCGGGCGGAGTATTTGGCATTTTTGGGCCGACAGGCAGCGGCAAATCATCGATTTTGGATGCGATGACATTGGCATTGTTCGGAAGCGTGGAACGAGCGGCAAATAATACTCATGGAATTATTAATCACGCTGAAGATCAATTAATGGTATCGTTTACCTTTGAGTTGGAGAATGCCCAAGGAAAGAAGCGGTATACGGTTGAACGCAGCTTTAAACGGAGCGATGAATGGCGCATTAAGAGCGCATCAAGCCGTTTAATCGAAATAGATAAAGAATCGATTGTTCTTGCAGATAAAACGAATGAAGTAAATAAACAAATTGAACAATTGCTTGGATTGGAAATGAAAGATTTCACTCGTGCAGTTGTGTTGCCGCAAGGAAAGTTTGCCGAATTTTTGTCATTAAAAGGAGTCGAGCGGCGACAAATGCTTCAGCGGCTTTTTCATCTTGAACAGTATGGGGACAGGCTGAACAAAAAGTTAAAACAGCGGCTAGGGGAAGCAGCGTCGCAATTAAACGAAATTATAGCAGAACAAAACGGTCTGGGAGATGCTTCTAAAGAAGCGATTGAACGGGCTGAAAAGGAATTGCGCGATTGTGAAGTCCTTTTACAAAAACGGCAAGTGGAATTGAAACAAACGGAAGAAGAATACGAAAAGAAAAAGCAATTATGGGTTTGGCAGAATGAAAAGAAAGCAATAGAAACGGAACTAATGAAATTACATAAAGAAGAAGGAAATATCCGCTTGCTAGAGATGAAAAAAGATCAGGCAGAACAAGCAGAACGATTGCGCCCATATCTTGAACAATATGAAGCGGCAAAGAATGCAGTTGCTGCGTGGCAGGTAAAATTAGAAAGCTTGCAGCAGCGTGCAGCGGAAGCAAAAGAACATTATAATCAATCGCTGCAACATTATGAGCGGGTCCGCCGAGAGAAAACTGAAAAAGAGCCACAACTATTAACAAAAAAAGAACAGTTAGAGCAAGTGCAGCGGATGTTTGCAGAAATGAAAAAGCTCGAAACACAAGTAGCTTCTTTTCAGCAACAACTAAAGTTAATCGAGCAAAAAGAGATAGAAAAAAATGAGAAATTGTACGAAATTGAACAGATCTATCAACGTGGCAGCGAGAAGCAGCAAATGTTAAAGTCAGAACTGCAACAATATCATATATCTGCTGAAGAAAAAGAAAAAGTATACCGCGCTTATGAAGAGAAACAGCAGTTAATGTCGATTTATCAAACTGTGCAAGAAAGCAAAATGGGGCTGTTAAGAAAACAAGAAGCGCTACAACAGGCATATGGAGCAAAGGCGAAACAAGAAACACAAGCATTAAGCATAAAAGAAAAAATCAAAAACATCTTTTCGCGACTTGAAAAAAACTATCATCATGTTTGCGAACGGGAATTACAGATTACAAAGCTGATTTATAAAAAAGAAAAAGAACTGGAAGAGGCTCGTGTAAAACAGGAAAAGGAAAAAACACGACAGCTTGCTTTTCTGCTTGCCCAACAGCTGCGTCAAGGGGAAGCATGCCCTGTTTGCGGTTCGCTGGAGCATCCTCAACCGTACAAACATATAGAAGAGGAGACGAACAGTGAAGAAATCATTAAGCATCTTGAGCAGTTCATCAAGCAGGGGCAAAGCGGATTACAGTTGTTGTACACATTAAAAATTCAGCTTGAACAGCTTGCGCAAACGATAATGGAAGAAACTTCTAATGAATTACAGTTACAACTAACAGATATAAATAAAATAATCGTTGAAGAAAATGAAACGATTCAGCAGCTTGAAGTAGAAATAAAGGCTTTACAACAAGACTATTTACAAAGAAGAGAAGAAGTACAACAAGCATTGCAGCGGTTGCGTCGGTTTGAAAATGAACGGCTTGAGTTAGAAAAGCAGATCAATATGCTGCAAGCGGATATCGAAGAACTTAAAAATCAGTATGAAAAACGGCAGAAACATTATCAGTCATTGAAAGAAAAATGGCATGAACAATATAAAGATCTTGATTTTGATACGATGGAACAGCTTCGTGAACAAATACGTCAAAAAGAGAATGCTATACAACAGTTGCAACAGCGCATTGAACGAAGTGTTCAATTTTTAGAAGAAAAAAGGAAAGAATGGGAGCAACTAAAGGAAGAAAGGCAGATGCTAGAGAAAGAGAAAATACAATTTGTTTCATTGCTTGAAACAAAACAGGAATTGCTCCGTGAGTATGAATCAAAAATAAAGGGACAAGTTGGCGACGAACAGGTTGAGCGATTGATTGCACATGTTGAAAGACAAATCATGTTGTTAAAAGAGCAAGAAGAAAAAGCGTATGAGGCATGGCAACATTCGCAACAAATATATCAAACGTTAGAAAGTGAAATGAAAGCAGCATGGCAGGCGCTTGAGGAAGGACGACAACGATATGAAGAAGCAGAGAGCAAGTGGAAGTTGCATTTAAGACAAACATCTTTTCAAAGTGAAGAAGAAGTAAGACAAGCCTTTTTGTCACGACAAGAATGGGAGCATCTAAATGAAAAAATAGAGCAATACTGGAATAGTGTGAAAAAACGGCAAATGGAATTAGAGCGAGTCGCTAAAGCGATGGCTGGCAATACAGTGACGGAAGAAGAATGGATGCAGATTCAAGCGTTACGACAAGAAATAAGAGAAAGCGTAAATGAAGCGATTCAGCAAGTTGGCGCAGCACAAAAAATAGTGGAAGAGTTGATGAAAAAACATGAACGATTTAACGAATTAGAAAAAAAGCGAGAAAAGCTATCATTGCTTGTTTCTAAATATACGCAGTTACAAAATGTTTTAAAAGGAAATAGTTTTGTTGAGTTTATTGCTGAAGAACAACTCATTCAAGTCACGCAAATGGCATCGGAGCGATTAGGTTCATTAACACGACAACGTTATGCGATCGAGGTCGATTCCCAAGGAGGATTTATTATTCGTGATGATGCAAACGGCGGTGTAAGGCGGCCTGTTACCACTTTGTCAGGAGGAGAAACATTTTTAACATCTTTATCCCTTGCTCTGGCATTATCTGCGCAAATTCAATTGCGCGGTGAATATCCGTTGCAATTTTTCTTCTTAGATGAAGGATTTGGAACACTGGATGCCGAGCTTTTAGATACGGTGATTTCTGCTTTGGAAAAGCTTCATTCGAATCAGCTTGCCATCGGTGTCATCAGCCATGTTCAGGAATTGAGAGCGCGTTTGCCGAAGCGGCTCATTGTTGAACCGGCAGAACCTTCTGGAAGGGGAACACGTGTGAAACTGGAGATGATGTAGGGAGATTTTGAGGATAACGATATTGGTGTTATTATAAAGAGGGGCGAATCTTTTCTTCGGATTCGCCCTCTATTTTATTGTAAAACGGGTTTGCAAACGACCAGTATCTAAACTTCCAAAAATCAAAAAAGCCAACACTAAAAACCATTAATTGTTGGCTGTAACATTGCTGTCAGACACATCTTGATCAAAGTCGTTTGTTAAGTTAATACCGTTAAAGGTAATAATAAAATCTCCTGTATTAAAAGCCCCTGAACCGCCATTTGTTTTTGTTGCCACTTTTGGGGAGATATAGAGTGTATCTCCGAAATTGACAACAGCACCGCTAGTGACACTTGTAATTTTAATTGGACCTACTACTGAAGGCATGATGATTCATCCTTTGTTATACGAATGGAGGCTTGCGGGGCTACTAACGATGGTGCAGCTCCGCTATTTGAAGCTAATTGTCGAGTATGTTTCACTCTTGCTTCTGTGTCAATTGTGGAAGTTGAGCCGATATGGACTACGGAAGAGAAAGCAATCGCTAACACGCGAATGGTACGAACAGAAATAGCTGGAGATTCATTTAGTTTATTCATTTGCAATGAAGTTGTATCAATTGCAAATCGAGGGATTGGATTGGTGAATATAGGAAATGTGACTTCCCCTTCATTTCCGAAAAAAAGCTCTTGTTGGCGCTGGACAGCTAAAACTTTTGCGCGGGATGTAATTTCTTTAGAGTCCCCAATTTGCAAAACAGCGCTAAAGCTTGTTAGTTTGTTATGAACAAGTTGAACCATGGATAGTCGTTTCATAAAAATATCAACCTTTCATATTACCCCCGCGGAGTTAAAGGTACAAACGGACCGGTAATTAATGCTTCAGGTGGCGTATCAAAGGCGGAGGTCATATTGATAATATCCGCGTCACCAATTAAAAACACGGCTGAACTTGTAACGGCAATAATGTGAACGTCTCCTACTTGAAGATCACGGTTAATAACTGTAAAGTTCATCACTCATCATCCTTCCTTTGGCAAATGCTTAATAAATAATTCAATCGATTGTTCGATATCCCGTTTCACTTTTTCACTAATTTCATCTTCTATCTCCTTAGAAGAACCAGAAGCCGGCATTTGTCCATTGTTTATTTTTTGCTGAACGTAAAAACGAATTCGATCGTCCACCTGCCGTCCTATATCTTGTAAAATGAATTGACGATACGTATCGTCTAAACGTTGAGAATAACGTTCTTCGATGCTCTTTAAAATATTTTCGCATTCATTTGTTAAGTAGTCATTCACTTTAGTTTGAATGTTTCGAAACATGATAGGCTGTGGTTGCGGAATAATCACTTTCTCTGGACTAACAGCAAAATCTTCAATGGTTTCTGTACCGTTTGGAGTAAGTCCAATATTTAATGTTCCTTCCAATGTTTCAACTTTTAGTTGATCAAATTTATACTCAATTTTTTCAATTGTTGTTTGTGGAAGCTTCCTGACATTCATTAGTTCATTTTCGAGTTCGGCAATCTTTTTTTCAAGTTTTATAATTTTTTGTGTTTGCCAAGACAAATAATGCTGAAGTTTTATCAAATAGTCATAAAGAAAAGGAGCATTCATTTTTTCATCATCCTCTCAAAAATCCCTTCTATTTCAATGTATTTAACTAGAATAGTTATCAGCACTTTTTTTGGATGATGTGTGTCTGAGTTTCAATTATGATGAGGATGGTGATGCAAGAGGAACGACTGGAGCAAATGGTGAACTCTCAACAGGTTTCTTCGCTTCAGGTGCTGGTGATATAAATCCCCCTGTATTACTTAAAGTAGAGAGAGATTGAATTTGTCCAGCACTGCCGATTTGCAAAACAGACGAATTGGTGAGTGAACCGATTCTCAGTTGATAAATCCAGATACTTTGATTGATATAAAAGTTCATGTTTTCACTCCTTTACGCGTTGCCGACTACATTTTGATCTGCTACATCTGAATCTTGCACATTTGTATTGCTATATTGGTTATAAATGTGTAATCCGTCCCCCGTATTAAAAGAGCCAGCACCAGCAAACGTTTTTGCGACACTATGTGGCGAAATGGCAAAAACATCACCAATATGAAATACAGCGCTACTACTAATGCTATTTATTTTTACTGCTCCAACAAATGCTGGCATTTTCATACACCCTTCTTCGGTTCTTATGACTATACTATGGGCAAGTGTATAGAAATGTGCATCCTTTAGTTATTTGCCTTATTGCTGGAATCAGAGATATCAGGATCGATAGTATTAGTAAAGCTGACAAATGTATTCGTTTGTAAAAAGTCCCCTGTGTTCGTTGCTCCTGCACCGCTATTGGATTTTAAAGTTCCTTTCGGCGCAATTTGCAGCGCGTCTCCAAAATTGACAGTTCCATCACCACTGACGTTGGTAATCTTTATTGGACCGCCAATAAATGACGGCATAGGCATACATCCTTTCATTATTCTTTTTTTTAGTGTATGTGAAAAAAAATACGATGATGTACGTCCACACCAATTCATAACTGAAACATAAAATAAGTTAAGTAAGCTTTCCAAAGGATGATGCAGATGCCAACAGTTATTGTTGGAGCTGTGAAAGTGACACATGTCAGTGGAAATGGGACGATCAATGTCGGAGATGTGTTGCAAATTGCTCCAAAAAGTACCGCTAAAACGAATTCAGGAGGTGGAGGAACAAATACGGGGGATTTTTTGCAGACAAACACCCTTTTAAGTGTTACCAACTCATTTGATCCTGATATTAGCGATGCTAACAACAAAGCGAATAACTAGATAAAAGCGTTACGCTTGCGTAGCGCTTTTTGTTTTTTATATACACCAAAGAGTATGGTGTGATATAATATTCTAAGATTTTATAATTTTTAGAATATTTTATGAGGGGGGATATAAAAATGAATGTGCCATTAGTGTTGACGCAGTTTTTAGATCGTGCTGTGTCACTATATGGAGAAAAAACGGGGGTTATTTGTGAAGATAGAGAAATTACATACAAGGAATTGAGCGAGCGGGTCAACCAGCTTTCGCACGGATTGCAAGATTTAGGAGTACAAAAAGGGGACCGTGTTGCGTATTTAGCGCCGAACACATTAGAAATGCTTGAAGGATTTTATGGTGTTTTCCAGCTGGGAGCCGTGATGGTGCCGTTAAATATTCGGTTGAAGCCGGATGATTATTTATTCATTTTAAATCATAGCGAAAGTAAAATTTTATTTGTCGATCAGGAGTTCTATCATTTAATTGTTCCGATTAAGGACAAGCTCGAAACGGTAGAAAAAATCATCGTCCACTACAAAGATGAGCAAACAAATGAAACCGATTACGATGAATGGCTGGCACAATATCTGAAAACATCGTTTGCACGACCGGAAATGGATGAAAATGATGTATGCAGTCTCCTTTACACAAGCGGAACGACAGGAAATCCAAAGGGGGTTATGCTCACGCATCGCAACAACTATTTGCATGCTTTAGTAGCGATGCATCATCTTCGTGTGTCTGATAAGGATGTTTATCTTCATATTTTACCGATGTTCCATGTAAATGGATGGGGAGCACCGTTTATTTATACAGCAAACGGTGCAACGCATATTTGCTTGCGTAAAGCAATACCTAAGGTCATTTTCCAATATGTACAGAAGTATAAAGTCAGTGTTATGAACATGGCTCCTACTGTTCTTAATTCTCTTTTGCAGTATTATGAACAGAACAGCCCTGTTATCGAGCATGATGTTCGTGTTGTTATTGCTGGTTCAGCTCCGCCGCCAGCGTTTGTTACACGTGTGGAAAAAGAGCTTGGTTGGGAATTCATTCAAGTATACGGCATGACCGAATCCTCGCCGCTCAGTCTCGTTTCAACGATTCGCCCTCATTTAAGCCATTTGCCGATGAACGAGCAATATCGCATGAAAGCGAAAGCAGGGCATCCGATGATTGGATGTGAAGTAAAAGTCGTCAATAACCTTGATGAGGAAGTTCCGCACGATGGTCAATCAATCGGTGAGGTAATTGTCAGAAGCAACGGGGTGATGAAAGGATATTGGAAAAATCCTGAAGCAACGATGGAAACGATTCGCAATGGTTGGCTTTATACAGGGGATATGGGAACAGTTGATGAGTACGGAAACATTGATATTGTTGACCGTAAGAAGGATATCATTATTAGCGGTGGCGAAAATATTTCGTCCATTGAAGTAGAAGGGGTTCTTTATGAGCATCCTGCCGTGTTGGAAGCAGCTGTGATTGCGGTGCCGCACGAAAAATGGGGGGAAACACCGCATGCATTTGTCGTGACAAGACCGGGTCATCAAGTGACAGAACAAGAGTTAATTGCCTTTTCGCGAGAGAAATTAGCACATTTCAAAGCGATTACTGGAGTTACGTTTGTTCAAGAGCTGCCAAAAACAGGTTCAGGGAAAATTCAAAAGGTACACTTGCGTAATGAATATTGGAAAGCTGTTGGAAAAACAGAGCGCTATGTGAACTAAATAAAAAAGGTCATTTGTCTATAGACAGATGACCTTTTTTCATTTTTTGTTTAATATAATTAAATAAGAAAAAATTTTTAAAAGGGGTACATACATGGATAAGCTCACTCCTATTTCTACGAATGAAAGAATTAAAGAGATTGATATGATACGGGGGCTGGCGATTCTCGGTATTTTTTTTGTTAATATGCCGGATTTTAACTCACCTATCATGTATTTAAAGCCGGGAAGCTGGTGGAATGAGCCGCTTGACCGCTGGACGGAAATCTTTATTGACATTTTTGCTCAGGCGAGCTTTTATACGTTGTTTTCCTTTTTGTTTGGCTTTGGCATGGTTATTTTCCGGGAACGGGCGTTGGCAAAAGGATATTCCTTTCCGCTGCTTTTTGTCAGGAGGCTTCTTGTTCTGCTAGGGCTGGGTTGTATTCATGCCTTCTTGATTTGGCATGGAGATATTTTAATTTCCTACGCGCTTTTAGGATTTGTGTTACTGTTGTTTCATCAAATGAGCCCACGCGGATTGCTGATTTGGGCGCTTTTGTTATTGATTGTACCGAATAGTACGATAAGCCTTTTGCTAGGATTCACTGTCCTTTTAGGAGAAGAAGATTCTTCCCTGTTTTATGATGAAATGTTGGCGAATCAAGCGTTAGAAAATTATCGGGACGGTGCATGGGTTGATATTTTTTTGCAAAGATGGAATGACTGGATGTATGTGAACGGAAGCTTAGCCAGTATCTTTTTCCTTTTAATTTCGCTGCTGCCGATGTTTTTATTAGGAGCTTATTTTGCGAAGAAACGATGGTTCGCTGATGTAGAAAAGCATTTAGCAAAACTGAAGAGAATCTGGATCATTACATTCATTATCGGTTTTTCTTTTAAGCTATTGCCTTACTTAACGGCTAATAACATTTTTACTCAATATATGCAGGACACGTTTGGTGGTTCAGCAACAGCCATTTTTTATGCTACGTCGATGGCGATTTTTTCACAAAAAACATTTTGGAGGAAGATTTTTGCTCCGCTCGTAGTTGTAGGACGCATGTCTCTTTCCAATTATTTATTTCAGTCCGTACTCTGTACACTATTGTTTTACAACTATGGTCTAGGATTGTATGGCAGTGTCCGCCCATTTTATGGCCTTCTTTTAACCATTGTCATCTATTGCTTGCAAATGATTTTAAGCAAGTTGTGGTTGAAGCGATACAGAATGGGACCGATGGAATGGATATGGAGGACATTGACATATGGACAAAAACAGCAGTTAAGAAGAACAGCAACATTTGAATAGAGAGATGATTAGACAAACAAAAAATGAGGTTATCTCATAAGGGGCTCACCCTTTGCTTTTGAGATAACCTCATTTTTTGCTGGATAATGTAAAAAATATACTTCGTTTTTAATGAGAAAGCAATATTTTTTCACTTTGATCCTGCTGTGTGACAAGAGTTGCTTTTAGTTGAATATTTAACAATTCATCTAACTCTTGACTGCATTTTACTGTTTCTTTTGCAGTAAAGCCGTACACCAGGGCTAGTTCAATCATTTGTTGTCTCTTTTCTTCAATAAGAATATGAAACATGATTTTTTCACCAACATTTTTTTATTCAATATGTTTTGTACTGATGCATAACTTATTATACATATAATGTTAGAAAAGAAAACATGTTCGCTAAAATAAGTCATAACCTTACAAAATTCTACATAAGAAGAGGTAGGATTTATACGATAGACAGCGAATATACATTAGCAAAAAATTTGATAAGAGATGGGGGATGGAGATGAAATTTGTCACAGCTGAACAAAATGGAAATATTTTTGTTGGGATAGCAGATACGGACCAAAAGGTTGTTATTCATCTGCAGGCAGCAGAGCATGTTATGAGGGGGGAGGTAACACTACCTTTTTCGTTGCTTGAATGTATCGCTCTAGGAGAAATTTTTATTGAAAAGGCTTGTAAAATCAAGCAATGGGCAGAAACGCATTTTTCGGATGCATACATATATCCATTTTCAAACATCCGCTTGTTAGCTCCGATTCCGCGGCCGACAAAAAACGTTTTTTGTGTCGGTAAAAACTATGTTGAACATGCGCTTGAATTAGGAAGCGATGCTGATATTCCGGAGCATATCATGCTGTTTTCGAAAGTGCCGACGACTGTTGTCGGACATGAGGCAGTCGTGCTTAATCATCAGCATGTGACGAATGAACTTGATTATGAAGGGGAATTAGCAGTTGTCATCGGTAAAAAAGGAAAAGGAATTAAAAAAGAAGAAGCGTTGGATTATGTGTTTGGTTATACAATCGTTAACGACATTACGGCACGGGATTTACAGGAACGTCATAAACAGTTTTTGCTTGGAAAAAGTTTAGATACTTCATGTCCAATGGGACCGTGGATTGTTCATAAATCGCTCATTCCAAATCCGAACCGCTTACAGATTGAAACGAAAGTCAACGGAGAAACGAGACAAAAAGCAAATACGGAACAATTCATCTTTAATATTGAAACAATTATTTCTACGATTTCTCAAGGAATGACTCTAGAGCCGGGCGATATTATTGCAACGGGAACACCAGCTGGCGTCGGAAAGGGAATGAAGCCGCCTCGTTTCTTAAAACCAGGAGACGTCGTTGAAGTGACCATTGAAGGAATAGGAACGTTGCGAAACGAAATAGAAAAATAGTTAATGAAAAAAGGAGGCTGACCTAACATGGCGCCTCCGCTTTTCTTATTGTCTAGCTTCAGCGCCCAGCCGCTCGGGGGCAAATAACCTTCCGGAGCGAAGTCAAAAATCGACTTCTTGCTCCGGAAGAACATTTGCTCATCGCGGCTAAGCAGGTCGCCTCCGCTTTTCTTATTGTTCAAACACTTTTTTCACTTTTTCGATTGCCCAGTCAAGTTCTTCTTTTGTAATGACTAACGGTGGAGCAAAACGAATGACTGTATCATGTGTCTCTTTACATAGTAATCCTTCCTGCTGTAATTTTTCACAATATGGGCGAGCTGAGCCATACAATTCGACACCGATGAATAATCCTTTTCCGCGCACTTCTTTAATATCAGGATGTTTAATTTCCCGTAATTTTTCTTGGAAGTAGTTACCGAGCTCTAATGAACGCTCTGCTAATTTTTCTTCAACAAGTACGTCAATCGCTGCGATGGAAACAGCACAAGCAAGTGGATTTCCCCCGAATGTCGAACCATGTGAACCAGGGTTGAACACGCCGAGAATGTCTTTGTTTGCCGCTACACAAGAAATCGGGAATACGCCGCCGCCTAATGCTTTACCAAGAATATACATATCAGGAACGACCTCTTCCCAATCACAAGCAAACATTTTGCCGGAGCGGCCTAATCCGGCTTGAATTTCATCTGCGATATAAAGAACATGATTTTCTTTACATACTTCATAAGCTTCTTTTAAAAATCCTTCAGGCGGAATGTTAATACCTGCTTCCCCTTGAATTGGTTCGAAAATAAATGCCGCTGTATTAGGAGTAATCGCTTCTTTCAATGCTTCAACACTACCAAATGGAATCACTTTAATGCCTGGAAGCATCGGTCCAAAGCCGCGTTTATACTCGTCGTTTGAAGACATGGAAACAGCAGCCATTGTACGGCCGTGGAAATTATCTTCGCATACGATAATTTCTGCCTTGTCTTTTTCGACGCCTTTTACGTCATAAGCCCAGCGGCGTGCTGCTTTTACTGCTGTTTCTACTGCTTCAGCACCTGTGTTCATTGGTAAAATCATGTCTTTTCCAGTTAATTTCGCTACTTTTTCGTACCAAGGTCCTAATTGGTCATTATGGAATGCTCTTGATGTTAATGTGATGCGGTCTGCCTGCTCTTTAAGTGCTTGAATAATTTTTGGATGGCGATGCCCTTGATTGACAGCAGAGTAAGCGCTTAACATATCCATATAACGGTTACCTTCAGGATCTTCTACCCATACACCTTCTCCTTTAGAAAGAACGACTGATAGTGGGTGATAGTTGTTTGCACCATATTGCTCCGTTAAGTGAATAATTTCTGTTGTTTTGTTCATGAGTGCTTCCTCCTATTATGACATTTGTCAATATTATAACAAAATTTTGATTCGTCTGTTAAAACAAAAAAAAGAGAGTTTCTTTTTCATTTTTTTGTTAGAAACGTGTTATGATAGAGTTGATCGTTTTGAAAGGAGGATTATGTATGACACATGCACACATTACAGCGTGGGTGGTTGCTCTCATTTTATTTTTTGTGACAGTTTCGATGCAGCGCAGTAACTCTCCGAAAGCCCGAATGATGCAAATGATTTTAAGATTGTTCTACCTTATTATCATAGGAACCGGTGCCCTTTTGTTACATAGCATTGCTTCTATCCCGCCGCTTTATATTGTCAAGGTGATCGTAGGCGTTTGGGTCATTGGAGCAATGGAAATGATTCTTGTTCGCGCAGCAAAAGGAAAGAACACGAACATGTTTTGGATTCAATTTGTCATTGCTTTTATTGTTGTGTTGTATTTAGGGTTTAAGTTGCCTTTATAAAATCTGCCAAAAAACAGGCAGATTTTTATCATTCATTAAGTCTTAAATGCAAATAACTCCCACTTTCATTCTGTTTTAGAAGTGGGAGTTTTCTTGTGTCTGTCCAACTGATGTTGTAAAGGGGGATGGAAGATGACATGGATTGCTTTGTTAGGAGTTGTCATTGTGTTTACTACGTTTGCGTTCATCGTGAACTACATTAGCAAACACTCATAATCTCGAATAGATGTTTAGCCGATTTGTGTACAAACAAATCTCTTTCCTGTGCTAAAAGTAATTTCAAAACGGTCTTTATTGGAACTTCCACGCTCATAATAATGCTGAACATTGGCGATTAGTTCGTTATTATCATAAATGATGAAATTGACTCCTATCTCTGTTCCAAATAAAAGACCGTTATAACAATATAGGCAATCATATAGTGAAAAATCGTGCTCATTTAAGAGTTGAATATAATAAAAAAATGTTTTGTCTGACAGAGATTGCAGCCACTGTTCGTATGCATAAGGTAAATGTTTACGGAAGCGGACTACATCTCCGTTCTTTAAAGCATAATATTGTGTGGCAAATAATACTGTACCATCTTCACATATTTTTCCATTTATCCATTTACCAAAGCGAAAAACTTCAATATCTCCGTCGGTCATATCTTCAAGCAATGCTGCCTCTTCGCTTTCTTCGTCAAAAAATACCCATTCATCGTTCACGTATTCTAACGTTCCTTGTATGTATGCCCGTTTTTGTTCTTTTAAATAGGTTAGCCGTTGCTGTAAGCTCATTTCTAATTCCTCCTTTCTCTCTGTATTCGTTTTTGACAAATTTTAAAGCAAATATAACTTGTAATGGATTTCACAAAAATGGGACAATTCATCGAAATGGTGATTGCTGCATAAAATGAAAGCATGCTATGGCTGGAGGTTGTTTTCAAGAAGGGTGTTACTGTCTTGTATGCCCGAAAGATTGAATTCGGACAGGGGCAAACTTTGTGAAAACATCATTTATATATAACTGCTTGAATAACAGAAAGGATTGATTGAAATGTGTGGTATCACCGGTTGGATCGATTTCCAACGTGATTTACGAATAGAAAAAGAAACGATTGAAAAAATGACGGAGACGTTAGCAAAGCGCGGTCCAGATGATACGAATACATGGTTTACGGTGAATGCAGCGTTCGGACATAAGCGTCTTGTTGTTGTTGATCCTAAAGGCGGAATTCAACCAATGACAAGAATGAAAAATGATCATGCTTATACGATTTGTTATAACGGAGAGTTGTATAATACCGAGGATATTCGCAAGGAACTATTGAGAAGAGGCTATCAATTTCAAGGTCATTCCGATACAGAAGTATTATTAACAGCCTATATTGAATGGCAAGAACAATGCTTGCAATTTTTGAACGGAATTTTCGCGTTTGCCGTTTGGGATGAAAAGCGTCAGCAGTTATTTTTAGGGCGCGACCGTTTAGGTGTAAAACCGCTTTTCTACCGCCATGATGGCAGTAGCTTATTGTTCGGTTCTGAATTAAAAGCGATACTCGCCCATCCGGATGTGAAAGCAGAGGTGAATCGCGAAGGATTAGCAGAAATTTTCGGGTTAGGACCATCGCGCACACCAGGACATGGGGTGTTTTCTGGTATCGACGAATTGCGGCCAGCTCATGCTTTAATTTTTTCACGTGAAGGATTAAAAGTTTGGCGTTATTGGAATGTAAAAAGCGATATTCATACTGATTCAGTCGAGGAAACAGTTGAGAAAATTCGCTTTCTTTTAACGGATGCCGTTACTCGTCAACTTGTTTCTGATGTGCCGGTTTGTACATTTTTATCAGGTGGGGTGGATTCAAGTGCAATCACAGCAATAGCTGCTACTGCTTTTGAAAAGGAAGGAAAGGGACCGCTCCATACGTATTCGATTGACTATGAAGAAAACGATAAGTACTTTAAAGCGAATGACTTCCAGCCTAATGCTGATGGTCCTTGGATTGAGAAAATGTCACAAACATTTGGCACAATACATCATCGTTGTGTTATTTCTCAGCAAGATTTAGCAAATTACTTAACAGAGGCGGTTATTGTCCGTGATTTACCGGGGATGGCAGATATTGATTCATCTTTGCTCTGGTTCTGCAGGAAGATGAAAGAAGATTTTGTCGTTAGCTTATCCGGTGAATGTGCGGATGAGATTTTTGGCGGATATCCTTGGTTCCATCGTCCGGATGATTTGGCGCGTGACGGTTTCCCTTGGATGAGATCGACAGAGGCACGAGCCGGTTTATTAAAAGACGAGTGGAAAAACAAATTGAATCTACAAGAATATGTACAACAGCGGTATAATGAAACGATTGAGGAAGTTCCAAGGCTTGAAGAAGAAAATCCGCTTGAAGCGAAGCGGCGCGAATTGTTTTATTTAAATATGATTTGGTTTATGACGACTCTGCTTGACAGAAAAGATCGCATGAGTATGGGAGCAAGCCTAGAGGTACGTGTACCCTTTGCTGATCATCGACTTGTTGAGTATGTATGGAATATTCCGTGGGAGATGAAAATGTATGCGAATCGCGAAAAAGGAATTTTGCGTCGTGCCTTAGAAGGAATTTTGCCGAACGATGTATTATACCGCAAGAAAAGTCCATATCCAAAAACACATCACCCTCTATATACGAAACTCGTTAAACAATGGTTGCAAGAAATATTAACAGATAAAACTTCTGCGTTATATGAATTTTTTGAGCAAGAAAAGTTAATGAAAATTGTCGAAACGGAAGGAAAAGCATTTCAAGAGCCTTGGTTTGGACAGTTAATGACAGGTCCACAATTGCTCGCACATCTTGGTCAGATTCACGTCTGGTTTAAAGAATATGGAATTTCTATAAAAGAGTAAGTGAAAGAGGCTGCCTTATAAGTGTTTGACCTCACGCACAATTCGCAATCTATCATCGTATTTACCAAGCGTTATGTACGATAGATTGTGGTTGGAGGCTGACACTTTTCTTTTCGGTCAGCCTCGTTCGCTTTTTTAGTGAAAATTCTCTACTCGATAAATAAGAAATCCTTTCGCTGGAATATTCGTCATCAGCTCTTCTGCTTCCGCAGCAAATTCTTCATCCGTCCATAAGTTTGTCAATTTTTTTCCTTTTAAATTAAAAGGTAATGGAATCAATAAGTTGTTTTCTGAATGATTGATAGCGAAAATAATCATTTCATTTTCATATATTTTTGTATAAATAAAATGATTAGTTTGATCGTTAGCTTCCACAAACTTTAACTCACCGCGGCTGCCAAATGCAGGGTATTTTTTCCGAAGAGAAATTAATTTTTTTACATGGTTAAATAAATCACGGTCTTGTTTTTCTTTTTCCCAAATCATGCATTTTCGGCATCCAGGATCCGCTCCGCCTGTCATGCCGATTTCATCACCGTAATAAATACAAGGGGTGCCGGTAAATGATAATTGGAAGAGAAACAGCAGTTTCACTTTGTCTTTATCATTATTGCAAATGGTTAAAATTCTCGGTGTATCATGGCTTCCCAGCAAATTAAATGCCACTTCGTTTACATTGTTTGGATAAGAGTGCAATACATTTGTGATCATATTGGCAAACTCCGAAGCTTTCACCTCATTTTTGGCAAAGAAGCGCAACGCCCCATTTGTAAACGGATAATTCATTACCGCATCAAACTGATCGCCGCGGAGCCACGGCATCGAATCATGCCAAATTTCTCCGAGGATATAAAGGTCTGGTTTAATTGATTTTACTGCTTGCCTAAATTCCCGCCAAAACTGATGGTCTACCTCATTTGCGACATCCAATCTCCAGCCGTCAATATCAAACTCACGAATCCAATAAGTTGCAACGTCTAATAAATATTTTTTTACTTCCGGGTTTTCCGTATTTAATTTTGGCATCGTCTCTACAAAAGCAAATGTGTCATAGTTTGGACGTGGTTTTGTTTGCAGCGGAAACTCGCGAATATGGAACCAGTCTTTATATTTTGAGTGTTCTCCATTTTTCAGCACATCTTGAAATGGGGCAAAAAAGTATCCGCTATGATTAAATACGGCATCCAACATCACTTTAATGCCGTGTTTGTGACAAGTTTCCACCAATCGTTTAAACGCTTCTTTATCGCCGAATTGAGGGTCGATTTCGAAGTAGTCAATGGTATCGTATTTATGATTAGATGGCGCTTTAAAGATCGGAGTGAAATAAATTCCTGTGACACCTAGCTCTATCAAATAATCTATATGCTGAATAATTCCTTCAAAATCCCCGCCGAAAAAACTTGTCGGAGTCGGCTCTTCACTTCCCCAATTCAATGTTCCTGGAGGATTTAACGCCGCGTTTCCGTTGGCAAAACGCTCCGGAAAAATTTGATACCAAACTGTATCTTTTACCCATTCAAGAGTTTGAAAGACGTCAATTTTATTTAAGAAAGGGAAGCAAAAATAGTAAGAGATATCATCTTTTGGCGCTTTGCTGTAAAAGCCCTTTTCTGTATAAACCAGCTGTTCTCCTTTATTATGAAGTTCAAAACCATAACGAAGGCGGCGATACGGAGGGGCAATTGCAATAAACCAATAATCAAATAATTCATCTGAACCACTTTTGGACATAGAAGCCGTTTGAGTTTGCCATTCGCCGTTTTCCCATTCGTAGGGATCACCATAAATCATATTTACTTGTTCTATATCATCTTTTTTTGTGCGAAGACGTATATGTATCGTTTTTTCGTCATATGCATAAGCAAAATTATCTTTTGGACGATGATAAATCGCTTCTTTTAACAAGGACAACATCTCCTAATCATTCATTATATAATGCAAGCGGTTGCACTTTATTTATTATTCAGGTTAGAAGAATTTACTATAAAAGTCAATAAATGAATAAACCATTTACCAGGAAATAAGGAATAAACGAAAAATAGAGAAAAAACAAGTTATCAAGGCGAAAAATGAAAATATAATGGATATTGAAAAATGTGCAATCGTTTTCACAAAAGAATTATATAAGTGGTATGGGTATTATCATTTTTTGGTTTGCTTTGAAAGCGTTTTAATTTTAACAGAGTGAATCAGGAGGGGTATGGATGAAAAAAGCTCTATCAGCACTTTCAACAGTGGCATTATCATTCGGTGTGCTTGCAGGCTGTAGTTTAGGTCCAGATGAAGTGAAAGAACCAGCTAATGACAAAAACAATAACAAAACAATTTCAGAAGAGGGAATGCCTGAAAAACCAGAGAAATTAGTTGTTTGGGAGGACACAAAAAAAGGTGTTGCGTTAGAGCCGGCAATTAAAGCGTTCGAAAAGAAATATGGAATTAAAGTTGAGTACAAAGAAGTAGAGATGGCAACCAAACAACGCGATCAACTGCGTTTAGATGGACCAGCAGGAACGGGCCCGGACGTTATTACTGTTCCACATGATCAAATCGGTCAGCTTGTAACAGAAGGATTAATTCGAGAAATGAAAGTTGACAAAGAAGTGATCGATCGTTTTACAGAATCTTCTATTCAAGCGGAAACATATAATGGAAAGCTTTACGGTCTTCCAAAAGCAACAGAAACGCCAGTGTTTGTTTATAATAAAAAGCTAATGGATAAAGCGCCAGAGACAATGGATGAGTTATATGAGTTTGCTAAGAACTTTACAAAAGATGAACAATATGGCTTCTTAGCGTTGTGGGATAACTTCTATTTTGCTCATGGTATTATAGGTGGAATGGGCGGTTATGTATTCAAAAATAATGACGGAACGCTTGACCCTAAAGACCTTGGTTTAAATAACGAAGGTGCAGTTAAAGGTGCGGAATATATTCAGAAATGGTATAAAGAAGGCTTATTCCCTAAAGGGATTATCGGAGAAAACGGTGGCTCAACAATGGACGGCTTGTTCAATGAAGGAAAAGTTGCGTCTGTCATGAATGGTCCATGGGCATTCCAAGCGATGAAAGATGCTGGTATTGATATCGGTGTGGCACCAATGCCAAAACTTCCTAATGGTGAACCTGTAAAAACATTTATGGGTGTAAAAGGATGGCATGTATCCGCTTATTCGAAACATCCAGAATGGGCAACAAAACTGATTGAATTCATTACAAATGAAGAAAATGCCAAAATCCGTTTTGAGTTAACACAAGAAATACCACCCGTTAAATCATTAATTGAAGATCCGATCATTACGAGCAATGAAGGTGCAAAAGCGGTTGCCATTCAATCACAATACGCAATTCCAATGCCAAACATTCCAGAAATGGCAGAAGTGTGGGGACCGATGGCAACTGCGCTTCAATTAGTAGCAAATCAAAAAGAAGAACCGAAAAAAGCACTTGACGAAGCGATAAAAACAATTAAAACAAACATTGAAGCAAACCATGGCAAAAAATAAGATTGGGCGCAATAACATGTAAGCGGTACCTTTCTCCGGGTACTGCTTATCCATTTCTTGGATGTATTCACCCCTTCCTGATTGATTGTATAAAGAGCAGGTCCATAAGGTGAGTGAGAAAGGAGATACGTTTTAATGGAGACAATATATCAATCCAACCATCGAAAAATCGCTGCTGTTCTTTCGGTGATTCCTGGTTTTGGGCAGCTTTATAATCGTCAATACGTAAAAGGAATTTTATTTTTCATTTTAGCCGCTTCGTTTTTTGTTATATTTGGAGATTTATTAGATATTGGTTTATGGGGAATTGTGACATTAGGTACACAAGTGCCGCGCGATCACTCCATCTTTTTGCTCGTTCAAGGAATTCTCTCCTTAATTGTCATCGTGTTCGGATTAGGGTTTTTTGCTTTTAACTTATATGACGCTTACAAAAACGGACAAAAACGTGACTTAGGTTTAAGATTGAATACGTTGCGTGAACAATATCGTACTCTTGTTGACAGCGGCTTTCCTTATTTAATGATTTCGCCTGGATTTATCTTATTAGTGTTCGTTGTTATTTTTCCAATTATATTCGTTGTATTGCTTGCATTTACAAACTATGATTTGTATCATTCACCGCCAGCTAAATTAGTTGATTGGGTCGGCTTTCAAAATTTTGTTGAGCTTGTTAATCTTGACCTTTGGAGAAAAACGTTCATCAATGTACTAGCATGGACAATTGTTTGGACGTTTGGTGCTACTACGCTTCAAATTGCACTTGGGATTTTCCTTGCGATTCTTGTTAATCAAAAAGATTTAAAAGGAAAAGCAATTATTCGTACAATTTTCATTTTGCCTTGGGCAGTTCCAGCATTCGTATCGATTCTCATTTTTTCGGGAATGTTTAATGAATCGTTTGGAGTCATCAACAAGACGATTTTAGCTGCATTTGGTATCGATTCTATCCCTTGGATGACGGACCCATTTTGGACGAAAGTGGCACTGATTCTCATTCAATCATGGATTGGATTCCCGTTTATTTTTACCATGACAACAGGAGTATTGCAGGCCATTCCGGATGAATTATATGAAGCGGCGACTGTCGATGGGGCAACGGCATGGCAAAAGTTCACAAAAATTACATTGCCTCTTGTGTTATATGCTGTGGCACCGATCTTAATTACGCAATATACGTTTAACTTCAACAATTTTAACATCATTTACTTATTTAACAGTGGTGGACCTGCCGTTTCCGGTCAAAATGCGGGGGCAACGGATATTTTAATTTCGTGGATTTATCGATTGACGATGACTTCGGCGCAGTATTCAAAAGCAGCGGCCATTACATTGCTTTTATCACTTTTTGTCATGACAGTTGCGTTATGGCAGTTTAGAAAAACGAAATCATTCAAAGAAGAGGATATGATGTAACATGAATATGAAAAAGCAAAAGCTTATTCGTTTAACGTTGTCGTATTTAGTCATTTTTGCGATGTCCGTTATTATCATCTATCCGCTATTATGGGTTGTTGGTGCATCATTTAATCCGGGACAAAGCTTATCTAGCTCAACAATCATTCCGAAGAATGCAACGTTAGCACACTATAAGGAAATTTTTGACCCGGAACAAAGTGATTATTTGAAATGGTATTGGAATTCATTGAAGATCTCAACATTGACAATGATTTTTTCCGTCATTTTAATAAGCTTAACGGCTTATTCGTTTTCTCGATATCGTTTTTTGGGGAGAAAAAGCGGGTTGATGACATTTCTAATCTTGCAAATGGTTCCTAACTTTGCTGCATTAATCGCCATTTACGTTTTAGCGACACTAACAAAGCTTATTGATACGCATTTAGGGCTTATTCTTGTGTATGTCGGCGGACAAATTCCAATGAATACATGGCTGATGAAAGGATATTTAGATACGATTCCGAAAGAATTAGACGAATCGGCGAAAATCGACGGAGCTGGGCACTTGCGTATCTTTTTCCAAATCATCATGCCGCTTGCTAAGCCAATAATTGCGGTTGTTGCCTTGTTCACGTTTATCGCGCCGTTTGGAGACTTTATTCTAGCAAGCGTTCTTCTTCGCAGCAAGGAAAAATATACGCTCGCAGTCGGATTGTATGATATGGTAGCGAAGCAATTTGGTAGTGAATTTACAACATTTGCTGCGGGTTCGGTATTAATCGCCGTTCCGATTGCAATCTTGTTCCTTTCATTCCAAAAATACTTTGTCTCTGGTTTAACAGCTGGCGGAACAAAAGGATAATACCAGAGATAGTAATAAGTGGTTAGCAAGCGCCGCTGACGCGCATTTTCCTGGCAAAAATATTAAAATAAGGAGAAGGACAAGGAAAGAATGATTATTGCTTCTTTCCTTTGTCCTTATTTCAAGCTATAGTAAAACAGTAGTTAATAGAATGATAAGGAGTGGGAAAATGACAAAGCGAGCGCTTGCATTACTGCTAATTCCTTTCCTCTTTTTTTATGCTTTGCCGGCGCAGGCGGCTGTGGAAAAAGAAGGGCGAAAATGGCAAGATGAAAGCATTTACTTTATTATGGTTGACCGTTTTAACAACGGTGACTCAAGCAATGATTACGAAGTCAATGTAAAAGACCCGAAAGCTTATCATGGCGGGGACTTCAAAGGGATTATTCAACAGCTTGATTACATAAAAGAAATGGGATTTACCGCTATCTGGCTGACGCCGATTTTTAAAAACGAGCCAGGCGGGTATCACGGCTATTGGGTAGAAGATTTTTATAAAGTCGAAGAACACTTTGGTACGCTTGAAGATTTTAAAAAGCTTGTCAAAGAAGCACATAAGCGGGATATGAAAGTGATTTTAGATATTGTTGTCAATCATACCGATTATCATCATCCGTGGTTGAATGATCCGGATAAGAAAGATTGGTTCCATGAAAAGAAAGACGTTCTCAACTGGAAAGACCAAAAAGAAGTGGAAAATGGCTGGTTGTTTGGTTTGCCAGATTTGGCACAGGAAAATCCTGAAGTAAAGCAATATTTAATTGATATGGCGAAATGGTGGATTAAAGAAACGGACATCGATGGTTATCGCCTTGATGCGGTCAAGCACGTTCCAAAGACATTTTGGAAAGAATTTTCGAAAGAAGTGAAATCCGTAAAAGAGGACTTCTTGCTAATTGGTGAAGTATGGGACAATGATCCGCGTTTTATAGCTGAATACGGAAAATATGGGATAGATGCGTTTATTGATTATCCGTTTTATCGTGAAGCTTCAAAAACTTTAAGTAATATTGACCAATCGATGCAACCGCTTTATGATGTGTGGCTTCGTAATAAAACTTTTTATAAAAATCCGTATTTACTTGGTACATTTTTAGATAATCACGACACTGTACGATTTACAAGGCTTGCGTTACAAAATAAGCAATATCCAGTAACAAGAATTAAAATGGGACTAACCTATTTGTTTACTGCTCCAGGAATTCCAATTATGTATTATGGTACGGAAATTGCCTTGGATGGTGGGGAAGACCCTGATAACCGACGTTTGATGAATTTCCGCACAGATAAGGAGATTATTGACTATATTAAAAAATTAGGAGAGCTTCGCAATACCCTGCCTTCACTAACGCGTGGTGATTTTGAACTTTTATATGAGAAGAACGGTATGGCGGTGTTTAAGCGAACATATAAAAATGAGACAGCTGTTATTGCCATTAATAACACATCGAAGTCACAAAAGGTTCGTATTGACAACAAGCAATTAGAACCGAATAAAGAATTAAGAGGATTGCTTGCAGGGGATTTAGTCCGCGGCAACAAAGATGGGTATGATATTATTTTAGATCGCGAAACAGCGGAAGTTTATGTGCTGGCTGATAAGTCCGGAATAAATATTCCTTTTATTGCAGTACTTATTGCGATTTACGTAGCATTTGGATTCTTCCTTTATTTTGCAAAGAAACGAAGAAAAGAGTAAAAATGCATGTAAAAACCATTCATCCGATGCATAGAATATAGTTTTTATAAGGAGATTATGAGAAAATAAACGTTTTCTTTTCTGGGAATAAACAGTTACTGCTAGGTGAAACCATATACAACGGAGGGATGAAAGATGAATGTTACAATTAAGGATGTTGCAAAACTAGCCAATGTCGCTCCCTCCACTGTCTCAAGGGTGATAGCGGACAGCCCGCGTATTAGTGAAAAGACGAAAAAGAAAGTAAGAGAGGCGATGAAGGAGCTTGGCTATCATCCAAACTTTATTGCTCGTAGTTTAGCGAACAAATCAACACAAGTCATCGGCTTAGTGATGCCAAGTTCTGCTGATAAAGTGTTTCAAAATCCGTTTTTCCCAGAAGTGATTCGCGGTATCAGTAAGGCGGCTCATGAAAAGAAATATGCCTTACAAATGTCGATTGGAGAGAGAGAAGACGATATTTACGATGGTGTGATTGAAATGCTCCAAGGCAGAAGAGTGGATGGGGTTATTCTTCTTTATTCGCGCATGAACGATCAAATTACGAAATACTTACAGAAGAATGGCTTTCCATTTGTTGTGATTGGAAAACCGCATAAAAAAACAGAGCAAATTACTCATGTGGATAATGATAACTATCGTGCAGCAAGAGAAGCGACAGAGCATTTAATTGAACTTGGGCATGAACGAATTGCGTTTGTCGGCGGTAATTTAAATTATATGGTGACAGTGGATCGTTTGCTAGGTTATGAGAAAGCATTAAAAGATGCTGGTTTACCTTATCGAAAAGAGTATATCGTTCATGAGGAGTTTTTAAAAGAAGGCGGCCAAGAGGCTATGAAAGAACTTCTCTCTTTGGAAGAACGACCAACAGCTTTAGTCGTTGCCGATGATTTAATGGCGCTTGGTGTATTAAATACACTAGATGAGATGAAATTGCGCGTTCCTGAAGATATTTCGATCGTCAGCTTCAACAATGTGCTGTTATCGGAGTTTTCTTGCCCGCCGCTTACTTCTGTTGATATTAATATTTTTCAGCTCGGCTATGAAGCGGCAAAAAGCTTAATTCAAAAAGTCGAAAATCCAAATGAACCAATCAAACGCATTATTATTCCTCATACATTAATTAAACGATGTTCATGTGGGTATTTCCGAAAGTAAAGGGGCTAACCCAAAAGCAGAGTGTCAGACCACACAACACTATATAAGACACAACATTGGATAAATGAACGATATATGGTGAAATGTACGTGAGGTCAGACACTGATGGGACAGCCCCTTTTTTGAACATTTTTATGTTATAGATTGATAACATTTTGAATATATTATATATTTAAAGGAAATAGATTATTACTAAAATTTAAAATCTATATATTGCTTGTTATTTCATTTGAATGATTCTCAATCATATAACTACTTTCTATGATTGTTAATAGAATGAATAACACAAACACTAAATTTCTTGTTTTATAGAAAATGGCTCTTTGAAAGCTGAATATGGTTGACAAGTAAGGTGTGTATGAAATCGATACACTTAAAAGGGAAGAACGGTGAAAAGCCGTCACGGTACCCGCCACTGTGATGGGGGAGTATCATTGCAACATGCCACTGAAAACGATTTCGGGAAGGCGCAATGAAGCGATGACCCTAAGTCAGGAGACCTGCCTTACTTGTGTTTTGTACGGATGCCTACGGGACTTATAGGTAGACGTGCGGTAGAAATGCGGTTTTTATGATGGACGATCACGAGAATGCTATGATTATTTTTCCTGTAATGGTTGTTGCAATGATAATTTTTATTTTGTTTATCCTGATTATTCGTGTTTTTTTCTGCACCTCTACTTATAGAGGTGCATTTTTATTGGAATATAGCTAGGAGTTTGTCTACTACTCTCCAGAAAAACTAAATTCTGTCGAATTGGAACTACCATCCGAGACGGTGTTTCGCTATACGGACAGCTATGGTGTGAGCGAGCCTGCTGCCAAGTTATACAGCGGAGCAAAATAACTGGAAGTAGTGAAGAAAAAATCGGGAAATATAACCGTTTCCATTGCACTGATTCGTTACGAAGGGGGAAAATCTATGAAACATCGCAGGATTGTTATTGCTGGTACGGGCAGTGGTGTTGGCAAAACAACATTAACCATTGGAATCATGGCAGCATTGCGGCAGAAAGGCTATGCTGTTCAAGGCTTTAAATGCGGACCGGATTATATTGATCCCACTTATCACGCTGCGGTCACAGGAAGGTCATCACGGAATTTAGATAGTTGGATGCTGAGTTATGAGATGGTAAAAGAAATTGTCCGGCGCGGAAGAGAAGGAGCGGACATTTCCATTATAGAAGGCGTAATGGGGTTTTTTGATGGGAAAAAACCAACTAGTAATGTGGGAACAACAGCAGAAATTAGCCTCATTACAAAAAGTCCTGTTGTATTGATTGTGGATGGTTCCGGAATGGCGCGCAGTGCAGCAGCAATTGTGAAGGGATTTCAACAATTTGCAGAGGGTGTGAATCTTGTTGGCGTTATCGCCAACCGTGTTGGCAGCGAAGGGCATTTTAAAATCATTAAAGCTGCTGTTGAACAAGAATGTGGGATTCCTGTCATTGGTTTTCTCAAAAAGGATGATGCCCTCACCATCCCTGAACGCAATTTAGGATTGGTTCCTTCTGTCGAGCGTGGCGAACTAAATGATTTTTTCGCACGATTGGGTCAACTTGTATCAGAAACTATTGATATGGAGCAATTGCTTACGTTAGCGGAAGCACCAGAGCTAGATGGAAATCCATCTTTGTTTGAGAAAAAGGAACAACAACATGTGCGTATTGCAGTTGCCAAAGACTCTGCATTTCATTTTTACTATCAAGAAAATCTCGAACTGTTAGAGGCATATGGTGCGGAAGTAGTGACGTTTTCACCATTGAGCGGGGAACCGCTCCCTGAACACATTGACGGTCTATATATTGGTGGAGGCTTTCCAGAAGAATTTGCTGAGCAACTGTCGAAACAGCAAAAGGTAAAGGATTCTATTAAAATAGCCATCGAAAACGGACTGCCAACGTTGGCAGAATGCGGGGGATTTATGTTTTTAACAGAGGCGATTGTGACGACAAATGGAAATCGCTATGAAATGGTCGGCGTGATTCCGGGAATGGTGAAAATGCACAATAAGTTAGCGGCGCTTGGATATCGCGAAGTAAAAGGAGAAGAAGGCAATTTTCTGCTTACGGGAACTATGAGTGCAAAAGGGCATGAATTTCATTATTCGACGTTTGAGCCGAAAAGCAATATTCCACATGCCTATGAAGTGAAAAGCTTAGGCGGTACAAAAAAAGATGGCTATATGAAAAGAAATTTAGTCGCAGGCTATATTCATTTCCATTTTGGTTCTTGTCCAAAAATGGTAGAAAACTGGATTAAGCAATGCAAGAAGGTGAACGAACATGTCTAGGGCTCTTCCAATCATGTTTCAAGGCACTCATTCAGACGTTGGAAAAAGTGTGTTAACGACCGCATTTTGCCGCATTTTTGCTCAAAAAGGATGGAGAACGGCTCCGTTTAAATCACAAAATATGTCATTAAACTCGTATGTAACAGTCGATGGGAAAGAAATAGGCCGGGCTCAAGGAATTCAAGCGGAGGCAGCTGGAATTGTAGCAACAACGGATATGAACCCGATATTAATCAAGCCAAGTCGCGATAATGAAGCACAAATTGTGGTTCATGGAAAACCCTATAAAAATATGAAGGCTTTAGACTATCGTGGAGAATTTTTCTATACCGGATTACAGCTGATTGAGCAGTCGCTAAATACGTTAATGTGTACATATGACAGAATTGTTATTGAAGGAGCAGGAAGTCCTGCAGAAGTCAACTTGAATGATCGCGAATTAGTAAATATGCGTGTTGCACGCATGGCAAACGCCCCTGTTATTTTAATCGGCGATATTGAAAAAGGCGGAGTGTTTGCTAGTTTAGTAGGGACGTTGCAGCTGCTAGAGGAAGAGGACCGAAAAAGAATAATCGGTGTCATTATTAATAAATTTCGTGGTGATATTCAGCTTTTAGAACCAGGTTTACAATGGTTTGAACAATATACGGGTGTCCCTGTTCTTGGTGTTGTTCCTTACTTACAAAATTTAAATATAGATATGGAAGATTCTGTAGGGTTAAGTCGATATACAACAAGTCCTAATAAAGAAAAAGACATCGATATTGCCGTCATTCAATACCCAAAGATTTCAAATTTTACAGATATAGATCCTTTGACGATTGAACCGGATTGCCATGTTCGTTTCGTGACAAAGGCAGAACAATTACAACAGCCGGATTTAGTGATTCTGCCGGGAAGCAAAAATACGATTGAGGATTTTCTTTACTTAAAAGAAAGCGGACTTGCCCAGAAACTGAAAGAGCTGTATGAAAAGCGTCAATCTTTTATTATTGGCATTTGCGGTGGATATCAAATGCTTGGCTATAAAGTTTCCGACCCTTTCCATATGGAAACGACAATTAAGCAAGTGAAAACTCTTGGATTATTGCCGATTTGGACAACAATTACGAAGGAAAAGACGACTGTGATTTCAGAAGGAACGTTACACTTTGCTGGAAAAACAATGAAAGTGAAAGGTTATGAGATTCATATGGGACAATCTGAATTAAGCAACAAATGTGAATCCTTAATTGAAATGCAACACCGCAGGGAGGGTTGTAAAACTCACGATGAGCGGGTGATTGGTACGTATTTTCATGATATTTTCCATAACGATGAATTCCGGGAAACATTGTTAAATCATCTTCGTCATCAAAAAGGGCTGGTACCTATCAATAATCGCATTTCTTTTCAAACATTCCGCGAAGAAGCATTTAATCGTTTAGCTAATCATGTGAAGCAATATGTAAAAATCGATGTGATTGAAAAGAAAATGGTTGAATTTCAACAAAGGGAGACAAAACAAAGATGAATTTATTAAAAGAAATCCTGGCTTTAAATAAAGAGAAAGGTGCCCAAGTACGTTCTCATATTAATCAAATATTTCCTGCCTGAGGTAATTATTGTCGGACAAGTTGTACAGTTAAGGGAAAAAATAAAATGGTTTGTCGAACAATTTGAACTAGCTTATACGTAAAGGCGCGATGAAAATGAGCAATGTTCAAGGATTGGTAATCGTCTATACAGGTGATGGGAAAGGAAAGACAACGGCTGCGCTAGGCTTAGCGTTGCGTGCGGCAGGTCATAAAAAGAAGGTATTGATTATTCAATTTATTAAATCGCCAAATCGCATCTACGGTGAAAAAGTGATGTTTCAACAACTAGGGATTGAAATGTACCAAACAGGAGTAGGCTTTACATGGACGGGGACGCCGGAAAGGCATCGTGAAGCGTGGGCGTTTACGAAAGAGAAAGTAATGGCAGGTGAGTATGATGTCGTGATTTTAGATGAGTTAAATAATGCACTTTCGATTCAAAGGTTTCCAACTGATGATGTTTTACCGTTTAATGAAGTGCTTGAGTTGATTCAAAAGCGACCAAAAAGGGCACATCTAGTGATTACAGGAAGAGCGGCGAAACAAGAAATCATTGATTGTGCCGATTTGGTGACAGAAATGAAGCCTATCAAACATTATTATGAACAAGGGATAGATGCAGTAAAAGGGCTTGAATTTTAACGTTCTTAATTGAGAAGTCTCCCACCTCTTAAACAAGTGCAGGTGGGAGAGATACATTTTGTTAGATTCATCGTTTGAAGATTCCAGCGGTTGTCGTGGCCAGGCAATTCTTATCCATTCACAATCTTCCCACCATTGACATGAATCATTTGCCCAGTAATGTATGAAGAATCATCGCTGGCTAAAAACACATAGCTTGGTGCGACTTCTTCAGGCTGACCTGGCCGCTTCATTGGCGTATTAGAACCGAATGTTGCAACTTGATCGCTTGAAAATGTAGATGGGATTAACGGTGTCCAAATCGGACCAGGAGCAACACCATTGACACGAATTCCTTTTTGAACAAGAGACTTTGCTAATGAGCGTGTGAAAGTAACAACCGCTCCTTTCGTTGCCGAATAATCAAGAAGTTGCTCATGACCCTCATAAGCAGTAATGGAGGATGTATTAATAATCGAGCTTCCTTCTTTTAAATAAGGAAGTGCCGCTTTTGTTAAATAGAAATAACCGAAAACGTTCGTGCGAAATGTTTTTTCAAGCTGTTGTGACGTAATATTTAACAAGCTGTTTTGAGGATGTTGCTCAGCGGCATTATTGACAAGAATATCAAGTTGACCGAAAGCATCAACGACTTGTTTTACCGCTTGTTTACAAAAATGCTCGTCACCGATATCCCCAGCGATAAGTAGACATTGTCGTCCTTCTTGCTCGACTTGTCTTTTTGTTTCTTCGGCATCTTCATGTTCATTAAGGTAGATAATCGCTACATCGGCGCCTTCTTTCGCAAAATAAATCGCCACTGCTCTGCCGATTCCGCTGTCCCCACCGCTGATTAAAGCTACTTTATTTTTTAATTTCCCGCTTCCCTGATAGTTCGGATCCTCGGAAACCGGCTGTGGATTCATTTCCGTTTGTAATCCAGGTTGTTGAAGTTGATGCTGCGGTGGTAATGTTGTCGTAAGTTTATTTGCCACTTTTCTTTCCCTCCTGTAAAGTGTTCATCATTAGTTTTAGTATGGGGAATTTATGAAAAAATATTTTAATAAAAAAGCCGAAGCATTTCGCCTCGACTTTTTATAGAACGTTAAAATATCTTGCTTCTGGATGAGCGAAAACAATCGCTGATACAGAGGCTTCCGGTTCCATCATGAATCCTTCTGTTAATTCAATTCCGATTTCTTCTGGATGCAATAGACGGAACAGTTTTTCTTGGTCTTCCAAGTTTGGACATGCCGGATAGCCGAATGAAAAACGCTGGCCTTGATATTTCGCGGCAAATCGTTCCTGCATTGTCATATCTGGGCTGTCTGGGAAGCCCCAGCGGTCGCGCATAATTTGATGAATGCGTTCTGCCAATCCTTCAGCCACTTCTAACGCCAATGCTTGAACGGCGTGGCTGCGCAGGAAGTTTCCTTCTTCTTTCCAGCGCTGGGCAAGTTCGCGAATACCTTTCCCTGCGGTTACTGCGAAAAAGCCGACATAATCGATTTCTCCGCTATTCACTGATTTCACATAATCGGCTAAACAAAGATAAGGCGATTTTTGTTGCCGTGGAAACTCAAATATCTCAATCACTGTTTTTTCATCAGCAGGGGAGTAAATATAAAGTTTATTGCCATCGCTTTGCGCAGGAAAGAACTGATAGACAGCTGATGGAACAATCCATTGTTTTTTTTTTGCTTGAATAAGCAAATCATCAATTAATTCCTTTAGCATCATCGCTTTTTCGTCTTTCTCTTCAAGCAAAGAATTTACTTTTCCTTTTAAGCCGAGATGGTGACCTAAAAGCATTTGCCAATTAATATATGGCTCGATGTGAGATAGAGAAAAGTCTTTGATCACATGGCGTTCTAAGTCGTATGGTTTAAAAACAGGTACGGTTGTTGAAACATTCGATTTTAGAATAACAGTTGCTTTTGTTGCAATATTTTGGCTCATTGTCTGTTGTTTCTGCTTTGAATAATCGATTTCACCTTGCTGGATGCGATTTGCCAAAGCTAAGCCGTCCATAGCATCTTTGGCGTATAGAACAATCCCTTCGTATTCAGGAGCAATTTTGTTTTCTGTAAATTTTCGCGATAACGCTGCACCGCCGACTAGAATAGGTGTAGATATTCCTGCCTGCTTAAGGTCTTGGGCCGTAACAACCATTTGCTGTGCCGATTTGACAAGCAATCCAGAAAGACCGATAATGTCGGGCTGTTCGGATTTAACTGCTTCAATCAGTTGCTGTGGAGTTACTTTAATCCCTAAATCAATGACTTTAAATCCGTTGTTGCTTAAAATAATATCCACTAAGTTTTTGCCGATATCGTGAACATCTCCTTTTACGGTTGCAAGCAACACTTTGCCTTTAGAACTGTCTTCCGTTTTTTCCATATATGGTTCTAAAAAGGCGACAGCAGCTTTCATGACTTCAGCGCTTTGCAACACTTCGGCAACAATTAATTGATTATCATTAAACAATCTTCCGACTTCATTCATCCCATCCATTAACGGACCATTGATGATTTTTAGAGGATCAGCATATTTTTGTAATGCTTGTTCTAAATCTTCAAATAACCCTTCTTTTGTTCCTTCCACAACATAGTTGGCGAGCCTTTCTTCTAATGTTAACGTAATTTTTGGCTTTTTCGCTTCCTTTGTTTTATCGCGGTAAAAGTCAGTAAACTTTGCCAATGTTTCATCAGTGGTGTTAAATAATAACGCTTCAGCAAGTTTTACTTCTTCAGCGGGAATCGAAGCGAATCGTTCTAGTTTTTCCGTATTCACAATCGCATAATCCAACCCGGCCTGTGTGCAATGGTATAGAAAAACAGAGTTCAACACTTCGCGGCCAGCTGGAGGCAAGCCAAAGGAAACATTGCTAATACCGAGAATCGTTAAACATTGTGGCAGTCTTTCTTTAATCAGACGAATTCCTTCGATTGTTTCCTTTGCTGAACCAATATATTGCTCATCCCCCGTGCCGACCGGAAATACAAGCGGGTCAAAAATAATGTCGTGCGGAGCAATTCCATATTTGTTGACAAGTAAATTATAGGAACGAAGGGCGATTTCAAGCTTTCTCTCTGCTGTAATGGCCATTCCTTGTTCATCAATTGTTCCGACAACAACAGCCGCACCGTATTTTTTTATGAGAGGAACCACTTTTTCGAACCGTTCTTCGCCATCTTCTAGATTAATAGAGTTAATAATGGCTTTCCCTTGTGAATAAGACAGGGCGCATTCAATCACTTGTTCGTCGGTTGAATCAATGACAAGTGGAACTTTTACTTTTTTCACTACTTGCTGAATGAATTTTTCCATATCTTCTTTTTCGTTACGGTCCGGATCAGCCAAGCAAATATCGATGACATGAGCGCCGTTTTTCACTTGGGCACGGGCAATTTCCGCTGCTTCTTCATACTTTCCTTCGGCAATTAATCGTTTAAATCTTCGCGAGCCGATGACGTTTGTCCGTTCACCAACGAAAAGCGGACGCATCGTTTCATCATAAATGAGCGGGTCGATGCCAGATACAGCGTGTGTGCCAAAAGACGATGGAATCGGACGCGGCGGGATCTCTTTTACCGCTTCGGCAATTGCGCGAATATGCTTCGGTGTGGTACCGCAACAGCCGCCAACAATATTAAGCCAACCTTTTTCGGCAAAATGTCTCACTTTTTTTGCTAAAATGTCTGGCGCTTCATGATAATGCCCTTCTTCATCGGGCAGTCCAGCATTTGGATAGCAACTCACCGCTGTATTTGCAAGTGAGGAGAGAGTGCGAAGATGGTCGGTCATAAACTCTGGTCCTGTTGCACAGTTCAATCCGACTGCAATCGGATTCATATGTTGCAGTGAAATAAAGAATGCTTCAATATTTTGTCCGGCAAGCGTCGTTCCCATTGGTTCAATCGTGCCAGACACAATAAGTGGTACTTTTCTTCCGAATTTCTCAAAGGCGCGGGAAATTCCGAGAAATCCGGCTTTAACGTTCAGCATATCTTGACACGTTTCAAGAAGGAGAGCATCAACGCCGCCAATAAGCAGTCCGTGTGCTTGTTCTTCATATGCTTCAATGAGCTGCTCGAAGGTAATTCCACCAGTGACGGAAAGTGTTTTTGTCGTTGGTCCCATTGAGCCAGCAACGAAACGCGGCCACTCAGGGGTGGAGTAGCGGTCGGCTGCTTTTCTTGCCAGTTTTGCTGATTGTATGTTCAGTTCAAAGGCGAGATGACCAAGTTCATATTCATCTAACACAATGCTTGTCGCCCCGAATGTATTTGTTTCAATAATGTCGGCCCCAGCTTCTAAGTATGCATCGTGAATGCGTTCAATAACATGAGGAGCGGTGAGCGATAAATATTCATTGCAGCCTTCATATTGTTCTCCGCCGAAATCATCAGCGGTTAATTGGAAACTTTGAATCATTGTTCCCATCGCGCCGTCGATGACAAGAATTTTCTTTTGCAATTGTTGTTCCAATAGAGTACTAGACATTGAAAATCTTCCTTTCTTGTCCTGCTTTTTCTTTTTCATGAATGTAATTCGCAAGTTCTACTGTCATCTCATAGCGCAAAAATGGCGTAATCAAGTAGATACCATTAAACAATTCAAACGCTGCATCAATTAATGACTTAGCAATGGCGATTCCTTCGCGTGTCGATTGAATGGGGTCGTTTGCGCAGGCGGCCATGCGCGCCCGTATCTCGTTAGAAAGGATAATGCCCGGTACTTCATGGTGGAGAAAGTCCGCATTACGTGCGCTTGTTAATGGCATAATTCCGATATAAATCGGGACGGACAAATGTTTCGTTGCTTCGTATACTTCTTCGATTTGCTTTTCCGAGTAAAGCGGCTGTGAGATGAAATAATGTGCACCGCAGCGAATTTTCTTTTCAAGCCGCTCAACCGCTTTATCGAGGTAGCGAACATTTGGATTAAATGCTGCTGCAATCGAAAAGTTTGTTTTTTCACCGAGTGGTTTGCCGGAATAAGATAACCCTTCGTTAAATTGACTGATTAATTGGATTAAATCGAATGATGATAAATCGTAAACAGACGTAGCTCCAGGAAAATCGCCAATTTTTGACGGGTCTCCTGTAATAGCAAGTACATCGGTAATGCCGAGCGTATGCAAGCCCATTAAATGCGACTGCAGGCCAATTAAATTGCGGTCTCGACACGTAATGTGAATCAAAGGACGGAGACCAAGCTGTTCTTTTACGATCATGCCTAGAGATACATTGCTGATGCGCGGTGTTGCCAGTGAGTTATCGGCTAATGTGAGTGCATCAATATTTGATTCTTTGAGCGCAGTTGCTCCTTCTAAAAACTTTGTAATGCCGAGCTTTTTCGGCGGATCAAGTTCAACAATCACAGACCGTCTTTGTTTGACGATTTCATGTAAAGACGGTTTTTTATTAGGAGAGGAAGCTTGAACAGAAACAACGATATTTCGCTCTTTTACTTTTTTTTCGATGACTGGTTTTAATCCTTTTAACGCTTTCGCAATCGCTGCAATATGTTTAGGTGTTGTTCCGCAGCATCCTCCGATTAAGCGGGCGCCTTGTTCGCGAAAAGCTAAGGCTGTTTCTTCAAAATAACTTGGGTTTGTTTCATAGACAAGGCGGCCGTCGCGATAATCCGGCAAGCTTGCATTCGGATAGACGGATAGAAACGCTTTTTTCGGAAGCGGCACTTCTTCAAGCGAGCGAATCATATGATACGGCCCTAAGTGACAGTTCAGCCCAATAACATCAGCACCAAATGTTTCAAGCTGGTCAAATGCATCAGCAAGGTGTATGCCATCTTGCAACACGCCCACTTCATGGAGAGTCACATGGGCAACGATTGGTTTATCTGTTTCTTTTCGGGCAATAGACAAAACGGTTAACAATTCCTCTAAATCGTAATATGTTTCTAGTAAAAGTCCGTCAACATCTTCAGACAATAGGGCATATAATTGTTCGCGGAATGTGCGTTTCACTTCTTCAAGCGTAATGGCTGTCTTTTTAATGCTTCTTAAACCACCGATTGTCCCAAGTACGTAGGCGCGTCCTTTTGCTGCTTGCTTCGCGATACGGACAGCAGCTTGGTTTATTTCTTTTACTTGGTCTTCCAAGCCATAGCGGGAAAGCTTCACATAGTTGGCTCCATATGTATTTGTTTGAACAACGGTTGCTCCCGCTTCAATATAAGCTTTGTGTATATACAAAATTTCTTCTTGCCGCGATAGATTTAATTCTTCAAAACAACTATCTACGCCATGGGAATAAAGAAGCGTTCCCATGGCACCGTCGGCAATTAAAATTTGCTGTGCTAAATCGTCAAGAAATCCCAAGTCTCTTCCCTCCACTTCATTGTAAAAATAAAAAAGCCTTCTAAGAAGAAGACTTTTTTATTGCTCATTCCTCTTCTTATCTTCCAAGCGAAACGCCTGTCTGGATTTAGCACCTTGACTTCGAAAAAGCGAAAAGATTGTGGCCGGATGTTGCTCTTAAGGAAAAACGTATGTATTGGGGCATAACGAGCAAATTTCATTGCTTCGGTTTTCCCTTAAGAGATTTTTTCGCTGAAGTCGGTTGCTGAGGGTTCATTGGGCCAGTCCCTCCCCCTCTCTTGATAAGAAACTGCTATTTAGTTGTTACGAAACGATTTATATATAATTTAAATAATTTTCGGAAAATAATCAACTATTAATTTACGATTCTGCCATTCAAAAGAAAAAGAGGCTGACTCAAAGCGAAGTGTCAGACCCCAGAACACGATAGCTAGGATATCACATTGAATCCATAAACGATCTATCATGAATGGCATGTGAGGTCAGACACTTATGAGTCAGCCCCTTTTTTGTTTTAGCGATAGTTGACAAATTGAACATCAATCGGCAAGTCAGCTTCACGAATCGCCGCAATGACTTTTTGCAAATCATCTTTGCTTTTGCCGCTGACGCGAATTTGATCATCTTGAATTTGGCTCTTTACTTTTAAGCCAGTATTTTTAATAATCGTGTTAATTTTTTTCGCATTGTCTTTGTCAATGCCTTGGACAAGTTTGGCGCGCTGGCGGACTGTACCGCCAGAAGCGGGCTCTATTTTTCCATATTGAATATTTTTGGTTGGAACGCCGCGCTTAATGAGTTTGCCGATGAGCACGTCTTTCAACTGCTCTAACTTAAATTCATCATCAGAAATCAGGACGAGTTCGTCTTTTTCTAAAGAAATATCGCTTTTGCTTCCTTTAAAATCATAACGGTTTTGAATTTCTTTCATCGCGATATGAATAGCATTTGTTACTTCAGATAAATCAACTTTGGATACAATATCAAATGAGCTTTCTTTTGACATATGCTACCTCCGAAAAGTTTGGTCGTTTGCCTACATTATAGTAAAATATAGCATGCGAAACAACTTTTACCGAGTATGAAAAGAAAGAAGGAAGATTATGAATTTATTATTGCCTGGAAGTGTAGTTACGTTAACTGTAAAGAAAATAACCTCATTTGGGTATTGGTTAACAAATGGAAAAGAAGATGCATTTCTTCATAAAAGGGAAACAGAAGAAGAGCTTCACGTAAATGATGAAGTAACTGTATTTTTGTATCGCGACAATCGCGGACTATTAGTGGCAACAGCAACGATTCCAATGATTACGAATGAACGCTATGACTGGGTGGAAGTGGTTGAAGTTGTCCCAAAGCTTGGTGTCTTTGTTAATATCGGCATTTCTAAAGACGTTCTTGTTTCTCTTGATGATTTGCCGCCTTTTGAAGAACTTTGGCCGATGCGCGGTGATCAATTATACTGCTCATTAAAAACGGACAAGCGTGGTCGTTTACTTGCGAATTTAGCTGAGGAAGAAGTGATGCAGGAAATCGCTGTTAAAGCAACGGAAGCGGAATTTAACAAAAATATTCGTGGGCGTATTTACCGCTTAATCAAGGATGGCTCATTCATGATATCTGATGTCGGATATCTTGGATTTATTCACCACTCTCAACGACGAAAAGAGCCACGCCTCGGTGAATTAGTCGAAGGCCGGATTATCGGGGTCAAAGAAGATGGCACAGTCAATGTTTCGTTATTGCCGCGCAAACATGAAAGCATTGATGAAGATGCAGAGAAAATTTATCAATATATGGAAAGTCGCGGTGGAGCAATGCCATACAGTGATAAAAGCGACCCAGATGATATTAAAGCACGTTTTAACATGAGCAAGGCTGCCTTCAAACGGGCTTTAGGAAGATTGATGAAAGAAAATAAAGTATATCAAGAAGCTGGATGGACATATTTTACGAAGAATCAATAAGCCGAAGGAGCTGACTCATAAGTGTCTGACCTCACTCAAAATCCATAATATATAGTGTTCTTATCTAACGCTATGTCCTATATATTGTGGTTGTGGGGTCTGATACTTTGCTTATGGGTCAGCCTCTTTTTTTTATAAAAAGAGTAAAAAAATGTAGATCATTGTCGATAAAATAGTATGGTTGAATATTTTGGGAAGGAGTACTTGCAAGTGAGAAAACATCTAAAATCGACAATCTATTTATTACTTATGCTATTGATAACACTTACTTTTATAGTTGGCTGTTCTCGAAATAATAGTATGGAAGAAAAAGAGAAAATTAAAATTGGGATTATGCTTTCTGAGGTTGGTTTAGGAGACCAATCTTTCAGCGATTTTGCTTTTAAAGGTTTAATGAAAGCACGGGATGAATTAGGAATTATTTTTGACTACCGCGAACTCAAGGATACGAAAACGTACGAGCAAGGATTAAGAGAACTTGTCAAGGACGGAAATGATATTGTCATCGGCCTTGGCTTCATGGTTCAGGAAGACTTAGAGAAAGTCGCTAAAGAATACCCGGAGCAAAAATTTGTTTTAGTAGATTCCATTTCTCATTTAAAAAATGTAACATCGATCACTTTTAAAGAAGATGAGGGAAGCTTTTTAGCGGGAGTTGTAGCAGCATTAGCGACGAAATCAAATAAAGTAGGGTTTATCGGGGGGGACGATGTTCCACTTATTCGCAAGTTTGCGGCTGGTTTTGAAAGAGGGGTAAAGGCGGTCAATCCGAACATTCATGTTCATATCACGTATGCCGGTGATTTTGGAAATGCCAAACTTGGAGAAGAGATCGCGAAAAAAATGATTGCGGAAGGTTCCGATGTGCTATATGCTGCCGCTGGATTAACCGGGGTCGGTGTCCTTCGTGAAGCGGAAGTGAACGGAGTGTATGCCATTGGCGTTGACAGCGATCAATATTTTTACGCGGAAAAGGCAGTTGTTACTTCGATGATGAAAAATATCGATGTCGCTCTTTTTAAAGTGATTAAAGAATATGTGGAAAAAGGTTCGCTGCCAGAGGGGAATGTTGAACTAGGTTTATCAGAAGATGGAGTTGGTTTAGCACCTATTCGAGTGATAACGTTTACCCCGGAACAAGAAAAAACAGTCGAGACTTGGAAAGAAAAAATTGTTAACGGAGAAGTGGCAACAAAGTAAAAGAACGGAGGCTTTTTTATGACTATTCGAATCAAATTGTTGCTTAATTCGATGATTGCGTTACTCGCAGCGGTTGCGATCATCGGCTTTATTATCTTTCACATGCTATCGATTCAGTCGACCAATAAAGATGTCGTTCCGATTTTGCTAACGGTTCAAGAATTGAAAGCAAAAATGAGTGCAGCAAAGCAAAGTTTAAATAACTTTTCTTACAGTATGACGGAAGGAAACAAGCAAGAAGTCATGACACAAATGGAAGAAACGAAAAAATTAATGAAGAAATTAGAAAGTATGCTTAAGCAAAAAGAGTTTACCGCTTTGCTGAAAAAAGCAGACAAAAAATATACAGAGGTATACGATTCCACAAGCGATGCCTTAGAAAAGCGTGATGCCGCTGAGATAAGGCGCCAATCCATGCGGATCGAAGGAGCGTTAAATGATATTTACTTGCTCCATTTAAACGCGGATTATTACTATAAAAGCTTGCAAAACGAACTGCAATCACAAATTCGATTTGTTATTTGGACATCGTTAATCGGAATGATTACTCTTATTGTCATATCAGGTGCCATCAGTTTAAGACTTACTTATTCAATTACGAAGTCATTGCGAAATTTAGCGGAAAATGCCAAACAAATTGCTAGGGGCAATCTCGTAATTGAGCCTATTGCTTATAAACATAGCGATGAATTAGGAGCGTTGAATGAGGCCTTCTCAACGATGGTTGAGCAATTAAATACATTGCTACATTCTGTCGATATAGCAAGTAAACAAGTGGAAACTTTTGCAAAGGAAATCGAACAGGAAAATAAAGTGCTTATGGAAATCAATCATCAAGTTGCTTTATCGACAAACGAACTGTCGGCAGGGGCACAAAGCATTTCTGAAGAGTTGCAGCAAGCAGTCGAGTTAATTGAAAAAATGGATGAAACATTTACGGAGAATGTTGAGCGGACAGAGCAGACAGCTTTATACAGTGAAGCAGCAGTCGAAGCCGTTTATAACGGGCAGAAAGCGATGGAACACCAGCTTCGTTTTGTTCGTGAAAGTTCGGAAGCAACACAATCGATTGAAACAGCAGTGAAAAAATTTACAAGCTATACGGCTAAAATTGAAAACATGGCAAAAGCCGTCTCAGACATTGCCGGACAAACAAATTTACTCGCTTTAAATGCGGCAATTGAAGCAGCGCGTGCCGGAGAGGCCGGCAAGGGATTTGCCGTTGTTGCTGAAGAAGTGCGTAAATTGGCTGAGGAATCAGAAAAGGCGACGAAACAAATTTTTGAAATGGTTTCTCATATTAAAAGCGGCTTAGCAGATGTTTCCGCGGCTGTTGAACAAGGGGTACAAATCGCTGAAGAACAGTCCAAATCTATTGAAACAACAACGGCAGCATTTACAGAAATCGAACAAAAAGTTCAAGGGATTTCAAGCGATATCCAAGCACTTGTCTCCGGAATGATCGAATCCAAACAACTTGGCGGTCAAGTATTGCAAAACGTAGAAAGCATAAGTGCTGTTGTCGAACAATCAGCAGCTGGCAGTGAAGAAATTTCTGCTTCTGCGTCAGAACAATTAAACGCTTTTGAAAAAATGGCAGATAAAGTAATAACATTAAGACAGTTAACGGACGATTTAAACAGTGCAATGGCAAAGTTTAAAACAAAATAAGAAGCTGTCTCATAAGAGTCTGACCTCACACACAAATCATTACATATTGTGGTTTGTGGGGTCTGACTCTTTGTTTTTGAGACAGCCTTGCTTTTATAAATGGTTCGTTTTTTTGGAGTATTCGTGTTTGCCTGCCTGGCGATTTTTTTCACGAAGCATATTTTTTTCATGGTGTTTTGCGTTATTGTCAAGGGCCTTTTTATCATTATCGCTCGTATGAGACATCGATTTGCCACTCCTTTATGCGTTGTTGTATAGGAGTAGTTTTTCCGCCGTATGCATTTCTATGCTTCCATTTGTTTATTTAAGAAAAAGAGAGCGACTGTTCCTGGGCCAGCGTGAGCACCAATTGCACCGCCAATCGGATAAACGAGAAAGTCAGTACAGCCAAATTTTTCTTCTATTTGTTTCTTTAATTCTAAAGCAGCTTCCTCATCATCTCCGTGACTGATGCCAATCGTTTGCTTTTGTAAATCGACTCCGCGCTCTTCCATTAACTCAAGCATGCGTTTAAATACTTTTTTGCGGCCGCGAATTTTTTCAAGCGGGATTAATTTTCCGTCTTCGACATGAAGAAGAGGTTTTATGTTCAACAGTCCGCCGACAAATGCAGAAGTTTTGCTGATTCGTCCACCGCGTGCCAAAAATTCTAAATCGTCAACGGTAAAAATATGTTCCATATGGCGGCAATATTCGGAAACCGTTTCACATAGTTGTTCATACGGCATTCCTTTTTGCGCGAGTTGGGCCGCTTTAGCGACAACTAATCCTAAGCCGAGAGAGGCGCATTTTGAATCAATAATCGTTAGTTGAAAATCTGGGTATTCTTCAAGCACTTCAGCGCGAATCATCATTGCCGTTTGATATGTACCTGATAATTGGGAAGAAAACGCAATATAAATACAAGGGCGCTTTTCTTTTGCGTAATGTGTAAACACTTCTTTCAGTTTTAATGGACTTACCTGCGATGTTTTGACAATTTGACCACTTCTCATGGCATCGTATACTTGCTTTGGCTGAATTGTAATAAGGTCTTCATAATCTTGGTCATTCAAACGCACAATAAGTGGTATTAAAGTAATGTCATGTTCTTGCAGAAAAGAGTATGGCAAATCGCAGCCGCTGTCCGCTAAAATTTGAATCGACATGATGTTCACCTTCTCTCAAATATGATAAAATTTCTTCTGCTTTAGTTAGTGTAACGATTATTTAGGAAAAATACAATTTTTAATTTTAAAGTAATAAAGCAGCTATGGTAGAGCAACAGGAGGTAAATGATATGATTTGGCTGCATGTGAAAAAATTTGCGGTTGTATTAATTGGAGCACTTCTAAATGCGATTGGTATGAATTTGTTTCTTATCCCTGCAAACGTGTATACAAGCGGATTTGCTGGGCTTGCCCAGCTGACATCTAAACTTGTTGGGGATTATACGCCTTATGAAATTTCAACAGGGATATTGTTGTTTATTTTAAATATTCCGGTGGCGATTTTAGGATGGAAACGAGTCGGAAAGTCATTTACATTTTACAGTTTTCTAAGTGTAGTTCTAATGTCATTCTTCCTTGAAATCATTCCCATTCAAGCGTTATCATCCGATATTTTGTTAAATGCGGTGTTCGGTGGTGTTATCGCAGCAGTCGGCATTGGTTTAACGTTAAAATGGGGAGCTTCGACAGGGGGATTGGATATCATTGCTTTAGTATTATCGCATCTAAAAGATCGTCCGATCGGTATATACATTTTTACGTTGAATGCCGTCATTATTTTAACAGCGGGATATGTGTACGGATGGGAACAAGCATTATATACGCTCGTCACTCTTTATGCGACAACCCGCGTGATCGACTCCATTCATACACGCCACCAAAAACTGACAGCAATGATTATTACAAGTAAAGGCGAAGAAATGAAAAAAGCGATTCATGCCAAGCTTGTGCGAGGGATAACGACTGTTCCGGCCAAGGGAGCATTCTCTAAAGAGGATAAAGATATGTTAATAATTGTTATTACACGATATGAATTGTTTGATTTATCGCGGATTATTAAGAAAGTAGATCCAAAAGCATTCACGAATATTGTACAGACAACAGAAGTACTGGGATTGTTTAGAAAAGATATTGGGTGACATCATCAGAAACTGCCGCAACTAAAAATGACGTATGGGCGGCAGTTTCCTTTGTTTGAAGTCAAGTTATAGCACTATTGTGTAATCTTATCAAGATCTTCCTGAAATTGACGCAATTGTGCTTGCTCTGCTGTTGTTGAGTTTGCATAGGCAGAGGAAAGAGCATTTTTTGCCATCTCAACGGCATGCTGCAAATCAACAGAAGACTGTCCATTGGCCGCTTGTTTGGCAATCATGACCGCTTCACGCGCTTTTTGGAATAATGGATTTCCCATTGCTATGCGCCCCCAAGCGAAGATTCAACCGCTTGTTTTGCTTTTCGCTCTTCCGCTTCCGCATATGTCATATGGTAAGGGATTCGTTCATCATGTTTTTCAACAGCGTCTACGCTTTGTTGAATAAAACGTTTGGATTTACTGCTTTTACCCAAGGCGCATTCCCCCTTAAAGAAATGGAAAAGCTGATTCATGACAAGGAGACATTCTTTCCAATAGAAGTAGTTGGAGAGATTTGTCTCTAAGCTTTTGATCAGCTTCCATTGATAGTGTAACCGTGCAATCCAATTTTAATAAGGGAATGTTTAACTTGGAGGCTGCTTACAACTTTAGCAGCGATTTTAAGTAAATACCGATCCCATCTTCCTCATTTGTTTTTGTTACATCGCGGGCGATGGCTTTTAGAGGTTCAATCGCATTACCCATAGCAACGCCATAACCTGCCCATTCAATCATTTCTAAATCGTTGTCCTCATCACCGAAGGCAATGACCCGCTCTCTCGGAATTTGATAATATTCCGCAATACGTTGCAGTCCTACCGCTTTATGAATCCCTGTACGGACGATTTCAATGATATGCCATGGCGCGGCCCAACGGCGATGGTCGATGAGGTGGGCATGCACCTCGGATAAATAGGTACGAATTTCCTCTACATGTTCTTCATCAGCATGAATCAAAATACAAGTAGGGTCTTTTCGTAAAATTTGCCGCAAATCACCGATTTGGACATGTGGATTGCCTAAATTAAAGATATCAAGCAATTGTTCATCATGCTCGTGAAGGTATACATCATCCATAATTTCTGCCAAAATATTTTTGACATTATATTTTTCGCTCACTTCAATAATTTCTTTCACTGTTTCTAAATGAAGAGGAGTATGGTACACTCCCCAGCTGTCATCTTTTGGGTGATGAACAAATGCACCGTTAAAATTGACAATTGGAGTTGTTAGTTCCAGCTCTTCATAATACATTTTGCTGGCGCGGTACGGACGACCCGTTGCGATGACAATCATGTGCCCAGCTTCTTTTGCTTTAAAAAGTATTTCTTTTGTGTAAAGAGAAATCGTTTTATTGTCTTTTAATAATGTTCCATCCAAATCTAAAGCAATTAAATATTTTTCCATAACGACTCCTTTATATCATCATAATTTTTTCTAATTTGAGTGTAACTCTTTTCCAAAATTTTTGTCCACATGTTAAACTAACGTTAGAAAGGGAAAAAGGAGTTAGAGAATATGGTTGTCGTTCAAAATGAGAAAATAGCTCATATTCCAGTTTTGCATGTGGTCAAGGAAGAGAAGAAACATGAAAAATTGCCGCTTATCATCTTTATTCACGGTTTTACAAGTGCGAAAGAACATAATTTGCATTTTGGCTACTTGCTTGCTGAAGCGGGATATCGCGTGATTTTGCCGGATGCACTTTATCATGGGGAACGCGAAGAAAATTTAACAGAGAAACAGTTGCAGTTTTCGTTTTGGAATATTGTCATTAACGAAATCGCAGAAATAGAGCAGCTCAAAGAAGAGCTTGCTGCGAAAAATTTAATTAATGAGCAGCGTATTGGCTTAGCAGGCACGTCCATGGGAGGGATCACAACATTTGGTGCTTTGACAAAATATCCGTGGATTAAGGCAGCTGTCTCACTCATGGGAACTCCTTGCTATGAATTGTTTTTCCAATTACAAATTGATGAAGTAAGAAAAAGAAAACTTAAGCTTCCTTTATCAGAAGAGGAATTGAAGAAAGAAAGGGAGCGTCTCGCTGCTTATGACCTTTCATTGCAGCCAGAAAAGCTAAAAGGGCGCCCATTGCTTATTTGGCATGGACGGCTTGATCAAGTGGTGCCTTATCATTATACATATGAGTTTTATGAAAAGATAAAACCTCTTTATGCCCAAAACGAAGCGAATTTAAAATTTATTTCTGATGACAAAGCAGGACATAAAGTAACAAGAGAAGCATTTTTAGAAACGGTGAAGTGGTTTATACAACACGTCTAACCGATCAAAAAAGGCTGACCTAAAGCGAAGTATCAGATCCCACATACCTGTTTGGTAAGTGCATGCTATATTGTGTGTGAGGTCAGACGCTTATGGGTCAGCTTTTTTTACATGCTTAGAGGTTTGCTCTGCTTTTTTTTTCTTATAGCACTGAAAGCAATATAACATTTCTTTTTCTTCGCTTATGACACCGTTTAAAAAACCATGCAAACAATGAATTGGTTTGCCGCATCTCGAACAAAAACCGATGAACTCCTCCAACCGCCACTCCCCTTTCATGAGCGTTGAGAATCTACACAACGAATGGTGATGTCCATTACTTCGGTAAACAAGCGTAGCGATTATGATGTGTATATAAACCATTATAATATAAGGGGAGCTTATTTTATGAGTTTATTTACGGCAAAATTCATGTTTCTGCTTATGACCTGTGCTTACGACACCCAATGATTTTCCGCTATAAAGACAGGAAAAGTACTGGAATGGATGAATGACCATGCCCCGTGTCCTCTTTATTTATGATGGAACGGGAAAATCAATTGACATGGGAGCATGTAGAAGAAGGTCTGGAAATTTGGTGGGCGGTGATTAGGAATAAGGGATAAACTTGGCAGGGGCTGACCCAAAAGCAACGTGTCAGACCCCACAACCATAATATATAGGATATAACAAGGAATAAAAACGCGATATATTGTGGATTTCGCGTGAGGTCAGACACTTATGGGGCAGCCCCTGAAACTCTCAATTTGAGGATTATGGATTTTGCATTTGATTTTTCTTTAAACGATTCTCTAAAACGTGGATCATATAAAGGAAATGTTCTGCTTCCCGTACAACGTGGTCGGCTAGTAGCGGATTAATAACATTTTTAATTTGGCATGTCTTAATCAATTCAAGTCCTGCTTTCTTAAAGTTAAGTAACTCTGTTGCAGCACTTTCACTATCCTTATTCATTTTTCCTATAATCGGATAGGTCGGTTGTTTGTTATATAACATAGATTCGACATCTCTGGCTTGATTCAAAAGTGTTTCAAAATCATCAGCAAACCCTCTAGCGGTTGTAACTAACTTTCGTTCAGATTGATCTAACAAAGAAGAGATAAAGCGAGAATGTTCCATCATAATTCGAAGCCAGAATACATTTTCACTGATAATGGCATCTTGAATAGGTTCTAAAATACCTTGATTAAATTTTTGTAAAGTTCTTATAAAATATTCGGCTTCACGAGCTATATGGTCTACAAGAAGGGGGAAATTAAAACCACTAACTTTACAATTAATGATCAGGATTAGAAGATTTCTCTTGAAATTTCTAAAACCGTAAACTAGCTGAATACTATCCTCATTTAATTTTCGTACAGCTTGAACGGTTTCGGGAGTTTGATATGCTCTTTTTTCAAGTTGTTCAAAGTAGTTGTAAAAATTGTCTGTTTGCTGTATTAAATGTTTGTCTTTCCGATTAAATCCTTCTCCAAGAAATAAAGCATGTTCTTTCATAATTCTAAGCCAAAACTTATTTTCAGTTAGCGAACGGTCAATAAACTCCTTTTCTGTTAAAGATTCAGGTGGAGTTGCTTTTGTTTCTGGAGGAATTAACATTTGATTTTGGGAACCAGTTGCAAAGTGACCAGGTATCCGTGGAGGATTCTGCAAATTTCCCACTCCTTTTTAGATAATTCAAGTTATCTAAAATTATATTTATACAGCCATTCTTTTATGTGTTTTGAAAGAAAAAGATTGTTAAACTAAGGTGAACCGTCTCACAATTACAGGAAAAAATAATATTCCTTTTAGATAAGGAAAGCTTTTCTTTTTGTTTTTTCATGTTACAGTAATACAAAAATTCCTGAATGGAGGAGTGAACGAAGGTGAAACAGATTGCAGGAGCGGTTCTTGCTGGCGGTGAGTCGCGGCGCTTTGGCAGTCCAAAAGCGTTTGCGAAACGGGAGGAAAACTATTTTTTTCAGTTTGCGGTAAATGCGTTGCGCCCATTTGTTCAAGATATATATATTGTTAGTCACCCATCTCTTGTGTCGCGTTTTCAACAAATGACGATCGACAAGGTAGTGATTGATGAGGAAATGTATCGCGGCCAAGGTCCGCTCGCTGGAATTTATACGGTAATGCAGCGAACTGATGCGGAATGGGTGTTTGTTCTTCCTTGTGATATGCCGTATATACGCGCAAGCACAGTTGCAAAGATGATGGAATATATCGATGAACAGTTTGATATTATCGTGTCTGCTCATTTCGGCGACATTCAGCCGTTAGTAGGTATATACCATCGACGCACCGTTGAGCATATTGAGCAATTGCTCGAGACGAAGAACAATCGAATGATGTCTCTATTGGAATGTTGTCGTGTTCGCTATGTGAATGAACAAGATTTTTTAGAAGATAAAATCGTTTTTCGTAATATTAACAATCGAGAGGAATATGACAATTCTATGACATGATAAATATTGTGATGGAATGTCACTATGCTGCAATGGACGGTAGAAGCTTATTTTGTGATAGTATACCGTGAGCCTTGAAAGATTGAAAAATTCATACAGATCATTTCCTAGTTTACCAATTTATATGCTATACTAGCAGTTAACATACATGTTGTTCCCTTATGAAAAAGACGTTTGTCATCATTATAGTGAAACATATCACAAGCTAATGTTGAATGATTTTATATTATAGAAAGAGGTTGGCAAACATGACGCCGGAATTTTGGACGCCGATTGGGCTGTCCATAAAGGTCTCGCTCACAGCTGGAATAATCGTATTGTTGGCAGGGATTTTCGCAGGAAAATTCATGTCTCGCCACCGTTTCAAAGGGAAAATCATCGTAGAAACTTTTTTTATGCTTCCGCTTGTTCTTCCACCGTCAGTTGTTGGGTTTTTGTTAATCATCTTTTTTGGAAAAAAAAGTCCGATTGGAAAAGCAATCGAGGCGATTTTTCACCATCCGGTCATGTTTACATGGTGGGCAGCTGTCATTGCTTCTGTCGTTGTCTCTTTTCCTTTAATGTACCAATCAGCAAAATCAGGATTTGAATCGGTCGATGAAATGGTGGAGGGAGCGGCACGGATAGATGGTGCAAACGAATATCAAGTATTTTTCTATATATCGATCCCTTTATCGATTAAGACGATTGTTTCTGGGGCGATTTTATCGTTTGCTAGAGGATTAGGGGAGTTTGGCGCTACTCTCATGTTTGCAGGAAATATCCCTGGAAAGACGCAAACGATCCCGACAGCCATTTTTGTTGCCATCGAATCTGGAAATATGATGATGGCTTGGATGTGGGTATTAGTAACAATGGTTCTTTCTTTTTTATTGTTATTATGTTCAACTATTTTTAAATGATCATATAAATGTGTTAATACCGGTTAATAGGAGTGGCACTTTATGAAACGGGAAGACAACCAAATGATCGATCGATTAGGTCGTCCGTTAAGAGATTTGCGCATCTCTGTTACGGATCAATGTAATTTTCGCTGCGTTTATTGTATGCCAGCGGAGATTTTTGGTCCTGATTTTCGCTTTTTACATCAAAATGAATTGTTAACCGTTGATGAAATGACGATTATTGCGGAGTGCTTCGCCAATTTGGGAGTTGAAAAAATTCGTATCACAGGAGGAGAGCCGTTACTACGAAAGGATTTGTCTGTTTTTATTGAAAGATTGACAAAAATAGAAGGGATTAAAGACATTGCTTTGACAACAAACGGAGTACATTTAGTAAAGTGGGCGGAAATTTTAAAGCAAGCTGGATTACAGCGTGTAAATGTAAGTCTTGATGCCCTTGACGATGAAGTTTTTAAGAAAATGAACGGTGTTGGAGTAGGGGTTGCCCTGATTTTAAAAGGGATTGAGGCAGCAAAAAAAGCGGGATTGAAAGTAAAAGTAAACATGGTCGTAAAAAAAGGTTTGAACGATTCACAAATTGTACCGATGGCTCGCTATTTTAAACAGGCGGGTATTACACTTAGATTTATTGAGTTTATGGATGTAGGGACGTCAAACGGATGGGATTTTTCTCAAGTTGTCACGAAAAAAGAGATATACGAACAAATTTGTCAATTCCATTTGCTTGAACCGATAGAGTCCGCTTATTTTGGCGAGGTGGCTAGTAGATATCGCTACGTAGGTACGGATACAGAAGTTGGGTTTATTTCTTCAGTTACGGAATCGTTTTGCAAAAGCTGTACAAGAGCAAGAGTTTCTGCTGATGGAATATTATACACATGCTTATTTGCCTCAGAAGGAGTATCGCTAAAGGAGCTTTTAAGACAGGGAGCTGAAAAAGTGCTTATTGAGGAATTGATTATCTCGACATGGAATAAACGGAATGATCGATATTCTGATGAACGGACAGAACAAAGCGCAAAAGAGCGGAAAAAGATTGAAATGTCTTATATTGGGGGATAAAGAGCCTTACTGCGTAAGTTCTTACGTTAACTTAAATACGATAAAAAAGCGGACTGACTCAAAATGAATGGGCCATTCCGTTTTTATTATTTATATTGCATTCAGTTAAGAAAGCATGGAAATAAAATGTTTTGTAAATGGATATGTTCAAAATGGTCGGATTCCTATATTTCTCATCTTTAATATAAACAAGTTGGTATGTTTTGCACATCTTTTGTGGAGGGACGAAGTCGGACGTAATTTGTTAAATCTCCTTGATGATATCCCCTGTTGCACCTGTTCCTGTACAAGCTCTTCAACAATTTGTTTCATCTTTTCATTCTTTTCATCGTAGAGTTTTTTCAAATTGTGAAATAAGTGGGAATGCTTCTGTTCTTCCTTAGTGGTGTGCTGTTCTAGTTCTGTTCATCATATATGAACTTATAACTTTTGAGAAATTTGGTCTAGATTCGTATAACAAAAGTGTGACAAAAATCATAACAAACCGGTTGTCATTTTAGATACAATGTTCATAGTAGAAATGGATAAATGATGGGAATGTTACAGAACATGGAAAGTGTAGTTTCGTTGTTAAAAAGAGGGTTACTAGTGATATAAAAAGGTAGTGAGGGATGAATAATGGTTGAAAGAAGAACACCGATTCCCGTTTCTGAAGCGGTTAAAAGAGTGATGGCTTATGCAAAAACAGGAGAGGCTGAAATTGTTCCATTAGAACATGCGTATGGACGATATTTAGCAGAGCCGTTAGTTGCCGATCATGATGTACCTCCGTTTGATCGTTCACCTTATGACGGATTTGCCATTCGTGCAATCGACTCTGCGGCTGCAAGTTCCACGCATCCAGTCGAGTTTGAAGTGATTGAAGAAATTGGTGCCGGCAAGGTTGCGGAAAAAGTAGTCCAACCATTTCAGGCCATTCGCATTATGACAGGAGCGCAAATGCCGCCTGAATGCGATGCTGTTGTCATGCTCGAACTAACGAAGCAATATGAACGTGATGGGAAAAAATATATGTCTATTAAACGTTCGTTTAAGCCGGGAGACAATATTTCTTTTCAGGGAGAGGATACAAAAAAAGGAACTACATTAGTTCAAAGAGGAGTGTTCATTAATCCGGGCATACAAGCGTTATTGGCAACATTCGGTTATTCACAAGTGAAGGTCGCTAAGAGGCCGAGAATCGGCATTTTTGCAACTGGAAGTGAGTTGTTAGATATATCCGAGCCGCTTGTTCCAGGAAAAATCCGTAACAGCAATGCTTATATGATTAGTGCACAAATTACCCGAAATGGAGCGACACCGATTTATTTTGGTAAACTTGCTGACGATGTGGATGAATGTTTTACGGCGATTCAACATGCATTGGATCAAGTAGATATTCTTATTACAACAGGAGGAGTTTCCGTCGGTGATTACGATTATTTACCGGTGATTTATGAAAAATTAGGAGCAGAAGTTCTTTTTAACAAAATTGCGATGCGCCCGGGAAGTGTAACAACGGTAGCTCAATTAAATGGCAAATTGTTGTTTGGACTATCTGGTAATCCATCAGCATGCTATGTCGGCTATGAGTTGTTTGTCCGGCCGGTGATTAGAACAATGATGTTTTCGCCAAATCCATATTTGCGAAAAACAGAAGCGATTTTACAGGCTGATTTTCCTAAACCAAATCCGTTTACAAGGTTTGTTAGAAGTTATGTCACATATGCCAACGGACAGCTTTGCGTTTCGCCATCAGGAATGGATAAGTCAAATATCGTGACATCTCTTGCAAGGGCAAATGCTCTCATGGTGCTTCCAGGCGGAACGAGAGGATTCGAAAAGGGAGCAGTTGTGGAGGTGTTGTTGTTAGAAGATGAAGAGGGAAGTTCGCAGTTTGGAGAAGAATCATGAAAATTTTACAAGTTGTTGGCTACAAAAATAGCGGCAAAACGACGCTTATTGAAAAACTAATTAAAGAAGCCGTTCATCAAGGCTACAGAGTAGGTGCTGTGAAACACCATGGGCATGGTGGTTATCCAGACTCATCTGATTTATCCAACGATTCTAATCGGCATCGTCAAGCGGGGGCCATCGTTTCTTCGGTAGAGGGGAACGGTTTGTTACAGCTGCAGGTAATGCAAGACGAATGGCCGTTACAACAAATCTTACAAATTTATTCGCTCTTTCCAATCGATGTTGTCCTAGTGGAAGGATTTAAAAAAGAGAAATATCCAAAAGTAGTCATGTTACGAACAGTCGACGACCTAACGCTTTTGACTACATTAGAAAATATTATTGCGGTAATTACACGGACAACGTTACCAGAATCACTTCGAATAGATTGTCCAATTTTTTCGATAAAAAATGAGGAGCAATATTTACAATGGATAATGAATTATGTGAGGGATGCTTTGTGAACAATCAGCTATTTGTCATTACAAAAGAGCCGATTTCGATTGAGGAAGTTGTAAAAAAAGTGATTCGCCCTGAAGCAGGAGCAGTTACTACGTTTATTGGAACAGTGCGGGAGTTTACAAACGGGAAAAGAACGTTATTTTTACAATATGAAGCTTATGTTTCGATGGCGGAAAAAAAGCTGGCACAAATAGGTGAAGAAATAAAGGAAAAATGGCCAGAGGCACACGTCGCGATTACTCATAGAATTGGAAAACTGGACATTTCCGACATTGCGGTTGTGATTGCTGTTTCTACTCCTCATAGAAAAGATGCGTATGAGGCGAACCAATATGCCATTGAACGAATTAAACAAATTGTTCCGATTTGGAAAAAGGAACATTGGGAAAATGGAGAGAAATGGATTGGAAATCAATTGGAAACAAAGGCGTACCCGACTGGAAAACCGGAAGAGAGGGATTTAGATTGATTACAGTACTTCTATTTGCTTATTTGCAAGAGGCGGTTGGGAAAGAACGGATTGAATTTAGCGTTGAGTCGATTACTGCCAAAGAGTTAAAGAAAGTTTTGGAAAAAGAATATAACATTGATTTACGTCATGTGATGGTGGCTGTGAATGAAGAGTATGTATCTGAAAATGAATTTATTCATGCAGGAGATACAGTCGCTCTCATTCCACCAGTAAGCGGAGGTTGATTTTGTGGATGAGGGGGCTGACACGTTGTTTCGAGGTCAGCCTCTTTCATGTTTGAAAATATGAATCAATCCTGCATATTTCCCGTGAAGTAGTCTTCACAGTCAAATTCCTTTCTCAAATCAAATAGTCAGCTGCTGACGAAAAAGTGTAAGTTCCCCAATTACTACATACTTAATATGAGCTCCTGCTTACCAGCTGTGATTTTCCCTATTGCCCTTTTCCTGATTGAATATTGTAAATTTCATCCGCTATTGAACCTTCACGAAATAAATATGTTCCTTTCTTTATTGATGTATCATATGTAACAATTCGAAATCGTTGTCATTATTTAATCTACTCTCATTATCAACTTTGTGCCGTCTATTACTATATGACTCAATTTAAAAATGAATGAGGTCAAGGGCAATATTTATCAATCCGTTTTTACTATATTTTCACCGAAAATAGTTCGAAAAATAAAATTAGGTGAATAATTATGAAAAATAATTAAATATACATTTGATTTTATTTTTATGCAGTATTATAATGATAACTAATTTAACAGATTTTGATTAAGGGGGCTCATCATGAAAATAGCGGTCATTGGAGCAACAGGATATGGAGGGGTAGAGTTACTACGCTTTTTACAACACCATCCATATGCCGAAGTTCATTCTATCCATTCGTCGTCACAAGATGGAATATCTTTATCCGAAATTTATCCTCATATCGGTCAGAATGAAGCAATGATCCTTGAAAGTATCGATGTTGAGCAAATTACAGCAACAGCCGATGTTGTCTTTTTGGCTACCCCGCCAGGAGTATCAAGTCAACTGACGCCGCTTCTCATGGATGGAGGCGTAAAAGTAATCGATTTATCCGGGGATTTTCGCATAAAGGACGGACGCATTTATGAAGCCTGGTATAAAAAAACAGCAGCGCCAAATAGGTATTTGCAAAAAGCAGTATATGGTTTGGCGGAATGGAATAAAAAAGAGATTGAAGATGCAGTAATGATCGCCAATCCAGGCTGCTATCCGACAGCAACATTACTTGGTTTAGCCCCGCTCGTACAAAATGATCTTATTAAAGAAGATTCGATTATTATTGATGCAAAATCTGGAGTGTCAGGAGCCGGACGCCACGTTTCTCTTAGCACGCATTTTTCTGAAACAAATGAGAATGTAAAAATATACAAAGTAAACGAGCATCAACATATTCCAGAAATTGAGCAGATGCTGTGGAATTGGAATGAACAGATAAAACCAATTACGTTTAGCACACATTTAATTCCAATGACACGCGGAATCATGGCAACGATTTATTCTCAAGCAAAAAAAGAGTTGTCTACTGAAATGTTGGTAGATTTATATAAAACAAGTTATGAAGATTCAAAGTTTGTGCGCATTTGCGAGCCTGGAAATTACCCGTCAACAAAAGAAGTTTACGGCTCCAACTATTGTGACATTGGAGTTGCTTACGACGAACGGACAGGAAGAATTACGGTTGTGTCAGTGATTGACAACTTAGTGAAAGGAGCCGCGGGGCAGGCGATTCAAAACTTGAACATTATGATGGGAATAGAAGAGGATACAGGGTTACAGTTCATGCCGATTTATCCATGATAAGGGGGAGGAACAATGATTGTTACAAAACAGGAAGATGATATTCAACATATAGCAGAAGGAACGATCGTAACACCAAAAGGATTTAAGACTGCAGGAGTACATGCCGGGCTTCGCTATACAAAAAAAGATTTAGGTGTAGTTGTGTGCGATGTACCTGCTTCATGCGCCGCTGTTTATACACAAAGTCATTTCCAAGCAGCACCGTTAAAAGTAACGCAGCAAAGCATCGCAGTCGAACAAAAACTTCAAGCTGTTATCGTAAATAGCGCATGTGCGAATGCCTGTACAGGAGAACAAGGATTAAAAGATGCTTACGAAATGAGAAAGTTGTGTGCCGAACAGTTTGGCATTGCTCCACATTTAGTCGCGGTCGCCTCCACTGGTGTCATCGGTGAATTTCTTCCAATGGATAAAATCCGCACGGGAATCAAACAATTACGGCCAAGTAATTTAACGGAAGATGCCATTGCTTTTCAAACAGCGATTTTAACGACCGATACCGTCATGAAGAAGACTTGTTATCAAACGGTTATTGACGGAAAAGAGGTTACAATTGGCGGAGCAGCGAAAGGTTCTGGCATGATTCACCCGAATATGGCAACGATGCTTGCATTTATAACAACGGATGCCAACATTTCATCAGATTCGCTGCAAGCGGCTCTTCGCTCTATAACAGATGTTTCTTTTAACCAAATTACAGTAGATGGGGAAACATCAACGAATGATATGGTTATTGTCCTGGCAAGCGGTTTGGCGGAAAACAAGGAACTTACGCCAAATCATCCAGAATGGCCTAAATTTTACGAGGCGTTAAAAAAGACGTGTGAGGATTTAGCCAAGCAAATAGCGAAAGACGGAGAAGGAGCGACGAAACTAATCGAAGTGCGTGTTACAGGAGCGGCAAACGATGAGGAAGCGAAGGAAGTTGCTAAGAAAATTGTCGGTTCTAATTTAGTAAAAACAGCCGTCTACGGAGCTGACGCTAACTGGGGAAGAATTATCGGAGCGATTGGGCATAGCGACGCGGCAGTTGACCCCAATAATGTCGATGTTTCGATCGGGGAGATTGTCATGTTAAAAGCTAGTCAGCCGCAAGCCTTTTCCGAAGAAGCAGCGACTGCTTATTTACAAAATGAAGAGATTGTTATTGAAGTGAATCTTCATATTGGAGAGGGAAGAGGAACCGCCTGGGGATGCGATTTAACTTACGATTATGTAAAAATTAATGCAAGCTACCGCACGTAATTTTGCTAGAGGGGAGAAAAAAATGGCGGATACAGTAGTCATTAAATGTGGGGGAAGCGTATTAAGTGAATTATCGGAAGCATTTTTTCATAGTTTGAAAGAAATGAAAAGCAGAGGAATGAACATTGTAATCGTCCATGGTGGCGGTCCGGAAATCGGGCAAATGTTAAAACAATTAAACATTAAAAGTGAGTTTGTCAATGGTTTGCGGAAAACAACGAATGAAGTACTGGAAGTTGTCGAGATGATTTTAGCGGGAAAAGTGAATAAGCAGCTTGTTTCACTATTGCAGAAAAAAGGATTGAAGGCGATTGGGCTTTCAGGGATTGATGCGAATTTAATCGAAGTGAAACCGATGGATGTAGAGCACTTAGGGTATGTTGGGGAAGTAACGCATGTGAATCATTCGTTTCTTCAACAATTAGCTGCTTCCGAATATATCCCAGTGATTGCCCCAATCGGCTTTGACCAAACGGGACAGAAATATAACATTAATGCTGATACGGCGGCTGGAGCAGTGGCCATGGCTCTTGAGGCAAAACATTTGTTGTTTGTCACCGATGTTCCCGGAATTTTACGAAATGGAACACTGGTGGAGCATGCAACAGTTGAGATGATTTTAGAAATGATTGATGAAGGAACGATTTACGGAGGCATGATTCCGAAAGTAAAAGCAGCGATGGAATCCATTGCTGGTTCACTGCGTGAAGTCATTATTGTAAGCGGCAAGCTGCCGTTTTTCTCAGCTAATGGTGAAATATGCGGCACAAAAATCATGAAAGAAGCGGGGGTTTATTAATGGGAGCCTTATTTCCTACGTATAATCGTTGGGATATTGCAATAGAATCGGCAAAAGGAACAAAAGTAATCGCTAAAGATGGCAAGGAATATTTAGATTTTGTGGCAGGGATAGCCGTTTGCAACCTAGGTCATCGTCATCCTGTTATTCAAGAAGCGATCGAAAATCAACTAAAAAAAGTGTGGCATGTTTCGAATTTATTTCAAAATGAATTACAGGAAGAGACAGCACAGCTTCTCGTTCAACATTGCGACGGTGATGCGGTGTTCTTTTGCAATAGTGGTGCGGAGGCGAACGAGGCGGCATTAAAACTGGCGCGCAAATATACAGGACGCTCGAAAGTAATTACGTTTAAGCAGTCATTCCATGGTCGGACATTTGCAACGATGTCAGCAACTGGACAGGAAAAAATCTATAAAGGATTCGGACCGCTTTTGCCGGAATTCATTCATCTTCCTTTTAATGATATCGCTATGCTAGAACAGAAAATGAACGAGCAAGTTGCCGCTGTGATGGTTGAAATCGTCCAAGGCGAAGGTGGAGTCATACCGGCAAATGAATCTTTTTTAAAGAAGATTGCTGAACTTTGTTCCCGTTATGGTTCCTTGTTTATTGTCGATGAAGTGCAAACAGGAATTGGAAGAACGGGAAAAGCATTTGCCTATCAACATTACGACATTTCTCCGGATATTATTACGGTTGCAAAAGGATTAGGAAGCGGCTTTCCAGTTGGCGCAATGATTGGGAAAGAGTTTTTAAGGAACTCATTTACTGCCGGGGTTCACGGTTCTACATTTGGTGGCAATCCGCTTGCGATGGCAGCAGCCAAAGCGACACTGGAAGTGATCTTTGAAGAGAAATTTTTGCAGGAAGTATCGGAGAAAGGAGAATATTTTCTGCAAAAGTTAAAGGAAGCTTTAAAAGATATTGATGTGGTCAAGGAAGTGAGAGGTCTTGGTTTAATGATCGGAATTGAATGCAAGCATGATGTTACTCAATTAATTAAAAACATTCATGCCAATGGTTTGCTTGTATTAACAGCTGGTCCGAATGTCATTCGTCTATTGCCTCCGCTTGTCGTTCGTACAGATGAAATCGATGAAGCGGTGAAGATTATTCAATATACATTTATAAAGGAACATGTAGCAGCTAACGAATAAGTGGCTGTACCTTTATTAAGTTAGATGTATAAAAATACTTATATTTAAATAAAAATTCAATAATGAGGTGTCACAATGAAAGCTTATTTGCATTTAGCAAATGGGAAAATGTTTGAAGGGAAGTTGGAAACGGAACTGCCTAACGGTGAGGTTAGCGGTGAAGTTGTTTTTTTTACAGGAATGACTGGATACCAAGAAGTACTCACTGATCCTTCATATAAAAACCAAATGATTGTATTTACTTATCCGCTCATCGGCAACTACGGAATTAATGCAACTGATTTTGAAAGCAAAAAACCCCATGTTCAAGCAGTAATCGTCTATGAAACAAGGGATAAAGGATATCATTATCAATCTCAATATAGTTTAAGGGAATATTTGCAAGCATGGAATATTCCTTTGCTTACTCATATTGATACACGCGCGGTAGTAAAACAAATTCGTACAGAAGGAGTCATGCAAGGGAAGATTAGTTTAACTTCTGAATGCGGAAAATTTGTAAAAGAGCAACAAGAACAGCCTATACAGAAAGTAGCCATTTCGCAAATTGAAACATATGGAGATGGTTCAGAACATATTGTTCTTGTTGATTTTGGCTATAAAAAATCCATCCTGCAATCTTTGCTGGAAAGAGAATGTAAAGTGACTGTTGTTCCATATAACACGTCATTTGAAACGATTCAAGCGCTTGAGCCGGACGGCATTTTACTATCAAACGGTCCTGGAGATCCAAAGCAGCTTATGCCACAGCTTTCAACGATTCGTAAAATGATTGACCATTATCCGACGCTTGCGATTTGCTTAGGGCATCAATTAGTTGCCTTGGCATACGGGGCAGATACAGAAAAGCTGCGTTTCGGTCATCGCGGGGCCAATCAGCCGGTCTACGATTCAGTGAAGAAGAAAGTGTTTATGACATCACAAAATCACGGATATGTCGTGAATAAGGAAAGTTTGGCGCATACACCGTTTGTGATTCGTTTTACAAATGTCAACGATCAATCAGTAGAAGGAATGTTTCATCCAACCAAGCCGATTTTATCAGTGCAATATCATCCTGAAGCACATCCAGGTCCGAGCGATACGACCAGCATTTTCGATGAATTTTTGCAAACTGTGAAGAACGTAAGGAGAGAGAAAGTGTATGCCTAAAGATCAGACACTTCAATCCATTTTAATTATTGGTTCAGGACCGATTGTCATCGGCCAGGCAGCAGAATTTGATTATTCCGGTACACAAGCATGTTTAGCTTTAAAGGAAGAAGGATATCGCATCATCCTAGTGAACAACAATCCAGCGACCATTATGACCGACGAGGTGCATGCAGATGCTGTCTATTTTGAGCCGTTGACAGTAGAAAGTTTAGAGAAAATCATGGCAAAAGAACGACCCGATGGGCTGCTTGCGACGTTTGGCGGACAGACGGGGTTAAATTTAGCGTTCCAGCTCCATGAAAAAGGAATTTTAAAAAAATATAAGGTGAAATTGTTAGGAACGCCGATTGAGGCGATCAAAAAAGGAGAGGATCGCGAGGCATTCCGCCAGTTAATGTACGAACTGGGCGAACCTGTTCCAGAAAGTGAAATCATTACAAATGTGGAGGATGCAATTGCATTTGCCGAAAAAGTCGGTTTTCCGATTATTATCCGTCCCGCTTACACGTTAGGAGGAAGCGGCGGCGGCATTGCTGCTTCAATGGAAGAATTCATTTTCCTTGTTGAAAAAGGATTGGCGGAAAGCCCGATTACACAATGTTTAATCGAACGAAGCGTTGCTGGTTATAAAGAGATTGAATATGAAGTGATGCGCGATCATACCGATACATGCATTACCGTGTGCAACATGGAAAATGTTGATCCTGTAGGAGTGCATACGGGAGACTCGATTGTTGTTGCACCATCCCAGACGTTAACAGATGAAGAATATCATATGCTGCGCAGCGCAGCTGTAAAAATTATTTCTGCGCTTGGAATTATCGGCGGATGCAACATTCAATTTGCGTTAGACCCGTTTAGTAAAAACTATTATTTAATCGAAGTCAACCCGCGTGTCAGTCGCTCCTCTGCATTAGCATCAAAGGCGACAGGATATCCAATTGCGCGGATTGCCGCAAAACTGGCGGTCGGATATACGTTAGCGGAATTATTAAACCCTGTCACGAAAAATACGTATGCAAGTTTTGAACCGGCGTTAGACTACGTTGTTGTTAAATTTCCACGCCTGCCGTTCGATAAATTTCCTTATGCGAACCGTCAGCTTGGCACGCAAATGAAAGCAACCGGTGAAGTGATGGCGATTGATCGAAATATGGAGCGCGCTTTCCAAAAAGCCGTTCATTCATTAGAAGGAGAAAATATTGGATTGCTGTTACCTTCGTTACAGAAGATGACAACAGAAGAATTGAAACAGTTGATAACAAAAGCTGATGACCGCCGCTTTTTTGCGATATTAGAGCTGTTTCGTCGCGGCGAAAGCATTGAAACGGTGCATCAATTAACCAAAATCGACCACTTCTTTTTAAATTCATTCCAGCAATTAATTACGTTAGAAAAAAAGGCGATGGAAACAAACATGCAAAATGTGGATGCGAACACATTGCAAATCCTAAAGGAGAAAGGGTTTTCCGATTTCTTTTTAGCTAACGTATGGGATGTGAGTGAAAGTGAAGTAAGGGAAAAGCGAAAATCATTAGGAATTGTTCCTTCTTATAAAATGGTTGACACATGTGCAGCCGAATTTCATTCAGAGACAGATTATTATTATTCAAGCTATTTTGGCGAAAATGAGCTAAAGGAAAGCGATAAACAGAAAGTATTAATCATCGGTTCCGGACCGATTCGCATCGGGCAAGGAATTGAGTTTGACTATAGCTCTGTTCATAGCGTGTATGCGTTGCAGCAAGAAGGCTATGAAACGGTTCTTATTAACAACAATCCGGAAACAGTCAGCACCGATTTTGCTGTTGCCAATCGTTTATACTTTGAGCCGCTTACGTTCGAAGATGTGTTAAACGTCATTGAAGCGGAGCAAATCGATAAAGTGATTGTTCAATTCGGCGGACAAACAGCGATTAATCTTGTGAAAGGATTAGAAGAAGCCGGTGTAAATATTGTTGGTGTTTCCCATGATGTGATCGATCAATTGGAAGATCGGGATCGTTTTTATCAACTATTAGAAGAACTTAATATACCGCATGTATCGGGATTAATTGCTGATGATGAGGGGCAACTATTTGAAAAAGCAAAAGAGGTCGGTTACCCCATTTTACTGCGACCTTCATATGTCATTGGCGGAAAAGGAATGTTCATTGTAAAAAGTGAGGAACAATTGCAAATTTTAGTGAAAGAATCATCATCAATCACTTATCCTGTATTAATCGATGCTTATTTGCAAGGAAAAGAAACAGAAGTTGACTTAGTGGCTGATGGAGAAAATATTTTGATTCCGACAATTGTTGAACATGTAGAAAAAGCGGGAGTTCATTCAGGGGACAGCTACGCGATTTTACCAGCAGTATCACTCACCGAATATGAAAAAGAACAGATTGTGACATATGCAAGAAAAATCGTTCGCAAGCTACGCTTCAGAGGAATTATGAACATTCAATATGTGATTCATAACAATATTGTGTATGTGTTAGAAGTGAATCCGCGCGCAAGTCGCACCGTGCCGATTGTCAGCAAAACGACAGGTGTTCCGCTAGCACAAATTGCGACAAAATTATTGCTTGGGAAATGTTTGGAAGACGTAGTTGAGATAAAAGTCGAATTGCTGGATGATGTCCCGTATGTTGTTTTAAAATATCCTGTCTTTTCAACCCATAAGCTGCCTGGAGTCGATTCGCTTGTCGGACCAGAAATGAAATCAACGGGAGAAGGAATCAGCATTGCAAACACGCTGGAAGAAGCAGCAGCAAAGGCATTCCATCCATATGTTTCAAGAAAAGGAGAAGCGAATGAAATTTATTTAGATATGGATGGTTTAGAAGAGACAGAAGAAATAAATCAGCTTAAAAACGTGATAGAAGAAAAACAGCTTACTGTTGTTACGGAAATGCCGTTTGAAGAATGGGTGAAACGTAAGGAAGCATTAGCGTTTTTTAGCTTAAAGAAAGATGAACAAAGTTCAACGTGGAGAAAACTTGCGTTGTCCCAACAAATTTTGACGTTTACGGAACTGGAAACATGCCAATTGTTTTTAAAAGGCATTCATTGTAAAGAATTTTCCGTATCCTCGATTCAACAGTGGCTTTTGCATAAACAACAAACAGAGAAAGCGGTGATTTTATGAATACAGTCGCAAAGTTTCACATAAATCCCAATGTACATTTGAAGGGGAAAGATTTTTTAAGTCTTAAAGATTTTTCAGCAGAAGAAATTCATTATTTGTTAGAACTGGCCAGTGAATTAAAGAAAAAACAGCTATCTGGAGAAATTTATACGCCGCTATATGGAAAAACATTGGCGATGATTTTTGAAAAACCATCAACGCGTACCAGAGTGTCATTTGAAGCAGGAATGACACAGCTTGGCGGTCATGCGCTTTTTCTAAGCAGTGATGACTTGCAGCTAGGGCGTGGAGAAACAATTGCTGATACAGCGAAAGTATTATCGCAATATGTCGATGCGGTTATGATTCGTACATTTGCCCATAGTAAAATTGAAGAATTAGCGGAACATGCGACCATTCCGGTCATTAACGGGTTAACAGACGATGATCATCCGTGCCAGGCTCTTGCTGATTTATTAACCATTTACGAGATGAAGAAGAAGTTTAAGGGCATTAAACTCGTCTACGTCGGAGATGGAAACAATGTGGCACATGCATTAATGATTGCCGCAGCGCAAGTAGGAATGGATTACACAATCGCTTGTCCGGAAAATTATGCACCGAAGCAAGGCTATGTCGAAGAAGCTTTAAGAATCGCTAAGAATACAGGAGCAAATATCGTAGTTCATCATAACCCGTATGAGGCGGTAAAAGATGCAGATGTCATTTATACAGATGTATGGACAAGTATGGGACAAGAAAAAGAAAGCGTTGAACGCTTGAGCATTTTTCAGCCGTTTCAGGTAAACGCGGAATTAATGCAATATGCTAAATCAGATTACATTTTCCTGCATTGTTTGCCGGCTCACCGCGGTGAGGAAGTAACGTCAGATGTCATTGATGGTGAACATTCTGTAGTGTTCCAGCAAGCAGAGAACCGTCTTCATGTACAAAAAGCAATTTTATTGTCATTATTAGGATCATAAAAAATGGCTGTCTCAAAAGCCAAGGGTCAGACCCCACAACACAATATATAGGACATAATGTTAGATAAATGAGCCATATATTGTGAAACGCGCGTGAGGTCAGACCCTTATGAGACAGCCTTTTTTATTAAGTAAATAAGATGACGAGTGCGCCGACAATAAAGCAATAATACGAGAAATAAAATTCCAATTACTCCAGCAGGAATCGTGCCAAGAATTAAATAGATGATAAAGCGAAAATCATCTTTTGCACTTTGTTCTTTTGTCGTTAAATATTGTACTCCATTTTTTGCTAAACGAAGCAAGTCTTCTTTGTAAATCAGCAATACCGCAAACAAAGGAGCGGTGTTCATAAGTAGTTCAAAACTAAGACCTTCAATTTTTAACATGTTCACCGAGAAGTCTCCCACCTCTAAACAACGTGCAGGTGGGAGAGGTTCATCTATATTTTGCCTTCTCATGTAAACCATAATTGTGGTGAAAATGGGAATGTTAATAATGTAGTTTCGTTCTACAAGGAGGAATCAAAACATGGGACAACGAAGACACTTTGGACCGGGAGATAAAGCTCCGAATAATGGGGTATATATCGAAATTGGGGAAACAGGAGACAACGTAAAAAACCCAAAGAAAGTTAAGTTGAAAGCAGGGGACACGTTCCCGGAAACATCGAATCATAACCGCCATTGGACTTACGTGCGTAAACCATAAAGAAAAGTGGCGGTGCGAGAAGCAAATATTCAAATGCTCAGAGCCATCCTATGCTGGATGGCTTTTGAATTGAAAATAAAAAAAATAATTGGATATAATAAAAATAAAGGTCAAAAAAAGTCAAAAAGGAAGGCGAAAAAGGTAATGGATATGAACAAAATGACGGAAAAAGTTCAAGAAGCATTCATGTCCGCCCAATCGTTAGCCATACAACATTATCATCAAGAAATCGATATCGTTCATTTGTTACTCGCCTTAATCCAGCAACAAGACGGATTAGCGAGACGAATATTCGATTATCTTCATATTAATATTGAAGCGTTTGTCAATGATTTGCATGCACTGATCAAGAAAAAGCCGCAAGTGATGGGAGCAGGTGTAGAGGGAGGAAAAGTGTATATTACCCATCATCTTCAACGCCTATTAGTGAATGCTCAGGAAGAAGCAAAACGATTACAAGATGAATACATCTCAGTCGAACATTTGTTGTTGGCGCTAACGAATGATACACAAGTAAACGAAATAGTGGACTTATTGAAAAAATATCATATTGAACGTCATTCATTATTGAAAGTGTTAATGGATATAAGGGGGAATCAACGAGTGACGAGTGTAAATCCTGAAGCTACATATGAAGTGTTAAAAAAATACGGACGGGATTTAGTTGCCGAAGTGAAAGCGGGAAAAATCGATCCTGTTATTGGACGTGACAGCGAAATTCGCCGTGTCATTCGCATTTTATCGCGCAAAACAAAAAATAACCCGGTGTTAATCGGCGAGCCGGGAGTCGGTAAAACAGCAATCGTTGAAGGCTTAGCTCAGCGCATCGTTCGTAAAGATGTTCCAGAAGGACTAAAGGATAAGACGATTTTTGCACTTGATATGAGTTCTCTCGTTGCTGGGGCGAAATTTCGCGGGGAGTTTGAAGAACGTTTAAAAGCTGTATTAAATGAAATAAAGAAAAGTGAAGGGCGTATTATTCTGTTTATTGATGAACTTCATACAATCGTTGGCGCCGGAAGAGCGGAAGGGGCAATGGATGCGGGCAATATGTTAAAACCGATGCTTGCGCGGGGAGAGTTGCATTGCATCGGAGCGACAACGCTCGATGAGTACCGTCAATATATTGAAAAAGATCCTGCGCTTGAACGTCGATTCCAACAAGTACTTGTTGAAGAGCCGACAGTAGAAGATACGATCTCTATATTACGAGGATTAAAAGAACGATTTGAAATTCATCACGGGGTAAATATTCACGACCGTGCCCTCGTTGCTGCAGCTACTTTATCAGACAGGTATATTTCTGAACGTTTCCTTCCAGATAAGGCGATTGACTTAGTAGATGAAGCATGCGCCATGATACGGACTGAAATTGATTCAATGCCAACGGAACTTGATGAAGTCATGCGCCGAGTGATGCAATTAGAAATTGAAGAAGCCGCTTTACGTAAGGAAACAGATGAAGCGAGCAAAGAACGTCTAGAAGCGTTGACAAAAGAATTGGCTGATTTGCGTGAAAAGGCAAACAGCATGAAAGTAAGGTGGCAGCAGGAAAAAGAGGCGATTCAAAACGTACGCAATTTGCGTGAGGCGTTAGAAAAGGCAAAACGCGAATTAGAGGAAGCAGAAAATGAGTATGATTTAAATAAAGCTGCTGAATTGCGTCATGGTCGTATTCCTCAGCTTGAAAAAGAATTAAAACAGCTTGAACAGCAAATGGGCGAAAAACAAGAGGAAGGACGTTTGCTTCGTGAAGAAGTGACGGAAGAAGAAATAGCGGAAATTGTGTCAAGATGGACAGGCATTCCACTTGCTAAGCTTGTCGAAGGGGAACGTGAGAAACTATTGCGCCTGCAAGATATTTTGCATGAACGTGTCATTGGTCAGGATGAAGCAGTGGAACTTGTTTCCGATGCAGTGTTGCGCGCCCGTGCCGGCATCAAAGATCCAAATCGACCAATTGGCTCTTTTATCTTCTTAGGACCGACCGGGGTCGGAAAAACGGAACTCGCCAAAGCATTAGCACAATCATTGTTTGACAGTGAAGAGCAAATGGTTCGCATTGATATGTCAGAGTATATGGAAAAACACGCCGTATCTCGTTTAATTGGTGCGCCACCGGGATATGTCGGTTATGAAGAAGGCGGACAGTTAACGGAAGCAGTTCGTCGCAAACCTTATTCAGTCATTCTTTTAGATGAAATTGAAAAAGCTCATCCAGAAGTATTTAATATTTTACTGCAAGTGCTTGATGATGGACGAATTACTGATTCGCAAGGCAGAACGGTTGATTTTAAGAATACGGTCATCATTATGACATCAAATATTGGTTCACACTTCTTGCTAGAAGGAGCAACAAATGAAGGAGAAATTAAAGAAGAAACAAGGGAGCAAGTGTTACAGCAATTGCGGGCACATTTCCGTCCGGAATTTTTAAATCGTATCGATGATATTATTTTATTTAAGCCGTTAACAGTGAATGAAGTAAAAGGAATTGTTGATAAATTAATTAGAGAGCTTAGCCAGCGGCTTGCCGAACGCCATATTACACTAATATTGACAGACAAAGCAAAAGAATACATTGCAACTGCTGGCTTTGATCCTGTTTACGGAGCACGTCCATTAAAGAGGTTTATCCAAAAACACATTGAAACGAAATTAGCAAAAGAAATCATTGCTGGACAAATAAAAGACTACAGTAATGTGCTAATTGACTATGAAAATGGGCAAATTGTTGTTCAAAAACAAGAAAAAACAGACCGATAGCCTCTATCGGTCTGTTTTTGTTTTGGAAGAATTAGCAGTGTTCAGCTGATCATGTAGATGACAGAGCACTTTTTAATGATGTTCTACGGGTTCGTTTGGAAGAACGTTTGCAATTGCAATAACGATAATTGTAGCAACTACAGCTAGTAATGAACCAGTTGCGACATCATATGCATTACCTTGCATTGAGCTCACAACATATGTAGCCATGTGCACAAGCAAAAACGTCCAAAAGAAAGTCCAGAAAAATTTCATCGCTTTCACCTCAGTTTCCATGACATTCTTTTTTTATCTTAGCACAATTAACTCTGGCAGCAAAGTTGTTTTCTAAAGTTGTCACTTTATCATGCCATTCTAGGCGAATACCCTTACCGCTTTTATGATTTCGCATAAATTATAATGTACAATTATGTACTGTGAAAGTAAAGGTGAAATGAGATGATAATCAAGGAACGCTTCTTTCAGCTTGATGAGCAATGGTGTACCATTCATTTGCCTGAACGCCCCAACGGTTTTGCAATATTGATCATTGGAGATACGAATCATTTTGTCAATGAAAAAACAAGCTTTTGGATGCAACATGAGGGAAGAAGCCAACTTATTGAGGAGTTGAGAGAATACGGATATACCATTTTTTATTCGAATTTATATGGCAGACATTGGGGGAGCCCAAAAGCAGCTCGGCTTGCTAAACAGCTCATTTATTACGTACTAAAAAGTGAAATACTAAACAAGCGAATTTATCTTCTTGCTGAAGGAATGGGGGCCTTAGTTGCCTTACGTCTAATGGATATGATGCCGGATCAAATTCGCGCAGTGGCGATGTTGAGTCCATGTTTAGATTTGCAGGCACAAGTAGCTTATGAACAAGAAAACAAATTTTTTTACAAACGAATGATAAAAGAAATAGCTTCAGCTTATGAGGTGGAGGATGACAATATTTCTTCCATTCTTTGGTCACTACCAACGAAACAAAAATGTCTCCCGGTGAAAATATGGCAAATGTCTGGTGTTACTCATTATCCATCTTCCCTTCATTGTCGAAAATATGAAGAATTAAGGAGAAATTTGGGGTGTCCAATTGCTGTTATTTATCATTTGCCGGAAAAAAGATATGGATTTTCTCATGCGATCTATAAGTTTTATCAAGAGAATAATGATTTATCATGAGCTTCCTCTATCAAATATAAATAAATGATAGAGGAATGATTTTTTATGGCAAAAAGAAATAAACTTTACCATATCGTCTCATGGATGTAAAATGAAGGTGAAAAAACAAGCATTTTCAATGTCAGTTTTTTATTAGGGAGAGAGGATTTGAGGGAGTGCAACATTTAATGAAAAAACCTCTTTTAGCTATGCTTTTATGCATTTTTGTAATAGCGAGCTGTCGACCGCTAGTCCAAACAAATGGGCAGCTGAAAAAAGTGGGGTTATTAGTTCCTGAAACGATTAATGATCAAGTTTGGGGAACGAAAGGATATAAAGGCTTGTTAAAGATTCAGTCGCAGTTTAAAGTAGATGTTTTCTATAAAGAAGGTATGGATAATGAAGCAGTCGTGAAACAAGCTGTGGCAGAATTTGACCGTAAAGGGGTCAATTTAATTTTTGGACACGGAAGCGAGTACGCTGAGTATTTCAATCGTCTAGCTTCGCAATATCCTCATATTCATTTCGTTTGCTTTAATGGGGAAGCGAAGGAAAAAAATGTAACGAGTTTAAATTTTGCCGCGAATGCTATGGGGTTTTTTGGGGGAATGGTTGCTGGGAAAATGACAAAGACAGATAAAGTCGGAGTAATCGCTGCTTTTGAATGGCAGCCTGAAGTGAACGGTTTTTTTGAAGGGGCATTATATCAAAACGAAAATGTTGATGTGGAAGTTCGCTTTGTTGAACATTGGGATGATGTTCACCGTGCTCTAGAGTTGCTTGATGAACTAATTGCTGATGGCGTTGATGTTGTTTATCCAGCTGGTGATGGATATAATGTTCCAGTCGTTGAAAAATTAAAGCAGCATGGTCTCTATGCTATTGGTTATGTTACTGATCAATCGGATTTAGGAAAGTTGACCGTTTTAACAAGTACTGTACAACATGTTGACCGCTTATATGAGCTGGTTGCAAAGAAATTTAATGATGGAAAACTAAAATCAGGAAATTTGTATTTTGACTTTCAGGATGGAGTCATTTCCATGGGAAAGTTTAGTCCACTAGTTGATAAACAGTTTCGTCGAGAACTGGCTAATGAAATTGAGCGTTATCAAAAGACAGGTAAATTGCCTAATGAATAATGAGGCTGACCCAAAAGGAAAGTGTCAGACCCCACAACCATAATTTATAGGATATCTATTATGGATTGTGCGTGAGGTCAGACACTGATGGGTCAGCTTCTATTTTTAAACAAATTGTATAAAGGAGTCAGTTGTTTTACAATGGGCTTAATTTTCTCAAAGGATGAGACAAGTGTATCGATATCTTTCATCAGCTGCATAAAATCGATTTGGTGTAGCGGATCTGAAAAATGGGTTTCATCTTTTTTATGCTCCGTCATAGCTTGTCTTGATGGAAACGGTCCGAACATGAGACGGGAAAATCGATCGTTATATTCATTTACTTCGCTTTTGTCATCACTTTTCATGAAATCCCCCTCTTCTCCTTTTATTTACTAGTACTTTATGAAAAATTTAAAGCGTGTGAATAGACGATTGCCACTATTGAACAAAGGCAATTTCATATTGCACATCTCACAAAATTCAGTTAAAATTAGTACCAAGTAATAATAATTGGTTATATATATAAATATAAAAGGGGTTGTTCGGCGTGAATGCAGGTATTATAGGGATAGGCCGATATTTACCTGAAAAAGTGTTAACAAACTTTGAATTAGAAAAAATGATGGATACATCTGATGAATGGATTCGTACGAGAACGGGAATTGAAGAAAGAAGAATCGCTTCAGACGATATGGATACGTCCGATATGGGATATTTAGCATCTTTAAAAGCTATAGAGCATGCAGGAATTTCTGCACAAGATATTGACCTTATTTTAGTGGCAACAGTGACACCAGATCGTCCGTTTCCTTCTGTAGCGTGTATGTTGCAGGAACGTTTAGGGGCAACAAAAGCGGCGGCACTTGATATCAGCGCGGCGTGTGCAGGATTTATGTACGGTATGGTTACGGCGAAACAATTCATTGAAACAGGTGCTTATAAATATATACTAGTAGTAGGGGTTGAAAAACTCTCAAAAATTCTCAATTGGCAAGATCGCAACACGGCCGTTTTATTTGGGGATGGCGCCGGAGCAGTAGTCATGGGACCTGTCTCCGAAGGACGCGGCATTTTATCGTTTGAACTTGGAGCAGACGGCTCAGGCGGAAAGCATTTATATCAAGATGAATATGTCATTATGAACGGCAGAGAAGTGTTTAAGTTCGCGGTAAGACAAATGGGGGAATCATGCATTAACGTATTAGAAAAAGCGGGATTGTCGAAAAAAGATGTTGACTTTCTTATCCCGCACCAAGCGAACATTCGTATTGTCGAAGCGGCACGACAGCGCTTGGAATTGCCGGAAGACAAGATGTCAACAACGATCAGAAAATATGGAAATACTTCGGCTGCTTCGATTCCGATTTCGATTGTTGAAGAGTATGAGGCTGGAAAGATTAAAGATGACGATTTAATTATTATGGTCGGTTTTGGCGGTGGATTAACATGGGGAGCCATTGCGTTACGCTGGGGCCGCTAATCAATGACAATTGACATTCTTTTATGTATCATTAAAAGAAAAAGGAGCTGCGGAAAAGATGAAAAAGAGAAGAGTCGTTGTCACAGGCTTAGGTGCTGTTACGCCGCTTGGGAACGATGTAGAAACAACATGGAATAATTTAATTGCCGGCAAATCAGGAATCGGTCCGCTGACGCGTGTCAATCCTGATGATTATCCGGCGAAAGTGGCAGCAGAATTGAAAGATTTTAATCCAGAGAACTATATGGATAAAAGAGATGCAAGAAAAATGGACCGCTTTACGCAATATGCCGTTGCCGCTTCGTTGATGGCCGTGAAAGATGCGAATTTAGAGATTACAGAAGAAAACGCACCGCGCGTCGGTGTTTGGATTGGTTCAGGAATCGGTGGCATGGAAACATTTGAACAGCAGTTTGAAATTTTTCAACAACGTGGATATCGCCGCGTCAGCCCGTTTTTTGTGCCGATGATGATTCCGGATATGGCAGCTGGTCAAGTTTCGATTATTCTCGGAGCAAAAGGAATCAACTCATGTACGGTGACGGCTTGTGCCACAGGAACGAACTCGATTGGCGATGCTTTTAAAGTGATTCAGCGGGGCGATGCCGATGTCATGATTACAGGAGGAACAGAAGCGCCGATCACAAAAATGTCTTTGGCCGGCTTTTGTGCGAATACGGCATTATCAACGAATCCTGATCCAAAAACAGCAAGCCGCCCATTTGATAAAAACCGTGATGGTTTTGTCATGGGGGAAGGCGCTGGTATTCTTGTATTAGAAGAATTAGAGCATGCATTAAAACGCGGTGCGAAAATTTATGCGGAAGTTGTTGGCTACGGAGCAACAGGAGATGCTTATCATATCACAGCTCCTGCTCCAGGCGGTGAAGGCGGCGCACGGGCGATGAAACAGGCACTTTCTGATGCAGGTATGAAACCAGAAGAAATTGACTATATTAACGCACATGGTACAAGTACAGAATATAACGATAAATATGAAACAATGGCCATTAAAGAAGTGTTCGGTGAGCATGCTTATAAGTTGGCAGTGAGCTCAACAAAATCAATGACTGGTCACTTACTGGGAGCAGCAGGTGCCGTCGAAGCAGTGTTCTCCGTATTAACGATTACAGAAGGTATCATTCCGCCGACGATTAACTATGAAACACCAGATCCAGAATGTGATCTTGATTATGTACCAAACGTCGCTCGCAAACAACAAGTGCGCGCTGTATTAAGCAACTCGCTTGGATTTGGCGGGCATAATGCGACATTAATCTTTAAAAAATATGAATAGTAAATAAAAGGATTGGTTGTAGTCAACCAATCCTTTTTTATGTTCACCTAGCTTTTCTTTGATACATACGATAATAGAAAAATGAAGGTGTGAAAGAAAATGCCTGTTTTACGTACGGATGAATGGTTGATACAGGTAGGAGAGAAGCCGATTGAATTGTGTAAAAAGTTAATACCTTATTTTAAGGATGTCAGTTCACGTGAAATTTTTTCTCATTTAATAAGACACGGAATGTATCGATCTGCAAATGGATTAAAACAAGTTGTCAAAGAAATGAAAACACAACTCATATGGGAAGATGTTGAAAAAATATACAATATACTAATGAAGCGATGGAACGGCCCTGATATACCCATTTTTATTTTTCCTGCTGATTGGAGAAATGGAAGATTACAACGTGAATTTAACAGTAAAGGAGGTCTTGCCTATAGAGACAAACTGTTTTTGTTTTTGCTGCCACATCATACAAAAAAGGAGATGGAAGCGTTAATCACTCATGAGTACAATCATGTTTGCCGGTTAAGGAGAATGGTAAAGAAAGAAGAAGATTATACATTGCTCGATGTAATCGTTCTAGAAGGATTGGCAGAAACGGCTGTTCGTAAATATGTTGGGCAATCCTATAATGCAAAGTGGACGACTTATTATTCTGAAAAGCAATTAGCTGAATTTTGGAAAAGATATATTTTACCTTACCAATCTATTCATGTTACTCATCCTCTTTATAACCGTCTGCTTTATGGATTGAACTTCTATCCAAAAATGCTTGGTTACGCGGTTGGATATGACCTTGTCAATCGTTGTTTACAAAAGAAAGATATCACTTTTGAAAAGTTAATGTCTTTAACTTCCGAGAAAATAGCGAAACTTGCTGACCGAGACGTTTCATGATTGAAATCGTCTCTTTTATTGTTTAGTCATTCTCTTCTTTTCTGCATCATACATTTAGTAATAGATGGACAAGTTTTGCAAAGAAAAGGAATGATGCGATGATACGAGTTTTCGTTTATCTAATCGGCTTTGGCTTTTCAATTATTGGCGGTGTTACCACGATTACGTATTTAAATATTATTACAGCCGAACAAGGTATAATCGATTATTTTTATTTTATAAGCAAAAAAGTAGAATGTTATTTGTTTCCGTTTGGTTTTTTTCTCATGTGGTTAAGCCTTTATTTTCCGAATAATCAAGAATAAATGGAGAAAAAAGGTTTTATTGGAATAAAATGAACGACCCCTGCCTATACTGATGGACAAATAGGTTTTGAAGTGAGGGGTATTTCATGTTGTATCTTCATGATATTTGGGTTAATTGGTTTGAAGGTGAAGAAAATGGTTATAATGTATGCTATTTTCACGAATGGCGTAAAGATGACCAAGTCGAGCTTTTAGATCAAGTCCCTTTACTGAAAGTTTCCTCGGCATTGTATGACTACATTGAAAATAGTTTATCTGAAATTCCACAGGCGCTTCTTGAGGATGTATATCAAAAAGCATTTGTAAGAAAAAATCATGAACGTATTCAGTTAGATTATTGCTTTGTTATTTCTGACGGCAAGGGAATACTTGCTGTTGATACAATCGGCTATAACATTCCGATTCGTAAAAGCCGATTAATTCCAAGACAAGAGCAGCTAGTATACGATATGGTAGCGGAACAAGAGGAAGCTGTATATCCGTTCCATTCCTCTGAGAAAGAACATCATATTTTGTCGCCTTCACCGCACTTAATGAGCGGATTAACGCGGAAAGAGCGTCAGCTTAAGCAGCTTTTATTTATGGCTCTCGATCAGCTTTATTCAACAAAAAATGTAGCAGAAGTACGTTATTGGTATACAGAGTGGGCTCCAGAAAAATATACTCACATTCAAAAAATGTCTTTTGAAGAGGCGTGGAATAACTTATATGAAGAGGCAAAGTACGGCTGGACGGACAAGCATGCCCAACTTTGCGAAAATTTAATTAAAGGCCAGCCGTTCTTTGAGAAGTTATGGGAAATGGAACAAGAGCCGAAAGTAAATTAAAAGGGGCTGACCATAGTTCTGCCCCTTTATATTTTTATTTTTTTCTCTTTCTTCCAAGTCCCATTGCGTTTTCCATTTTCTTCAACATTTTATTAGCAACTTTATTGGCTTTTTCTGCTCCTTCATCAAGAACTTGGTCTAGCAAGTCGCTTTCCATTAAATTGTAGTATTTCTCTTGAATTGGCGTTAGTGTATCGATGATGACTTGCGCAAGGTCTGCTTTAAACTCTCCATATCCTTTTCCTTCATATTCTTTTTGTAATTCATCAATTGTTTTATTCGCTAAAATGGAATAAATGTTTAACAAGTTTGTAATTCCCGGTTTATTTTCTTTATCGTGTTTAATAATGCCGTCGGAATCCGTAACAGCGCTTTTAATTTTCTTTTCAATTGTTTTTGCATCATCCAGCAATGTAATAAACGCTTTTTTGTTTGGATCTGACTTGCTCATTTTCTTTGTTGGTTCAGCAAGGGACATAATACGAGCGCCTACTTTTGGTATACGTGCTTCCGGGATCGTGAAGATTTCGCCATATCGCTTATTAAACCGCTCTGCTAAATCGCGCGTCAATTCAATGTGTTGCTTTTGGTCTTCGCCAACAGGAACGATGTCTGTGCTGTAAAGTAAAATGTCGGCAGCCATGAGCGGTGGATACGTTAACAAACCTGCACTGACCGCTTCTTTACCTGCGGACTTATCTTTAAATTGTGTCATTCGTTCTAATTCTCCGATATAGGCGATACATTGTAGCATCCAACCAGCTTGAGCATGGGCTGGAACTTCCGATTGAATAAACAACGTTGCTTTGTTCGGATCAATACCGACTGCTAAATAGAGTGCAGCTAAACTGCGAATGTTTTTGCGAAGCTCAAGACGATCTTGCGGCACAGTAATCGCATGTTGGTCAACAATGCAAAAATAGCAGTTGTATTCGTTTTGTAATTCAACAAACTGCTTCATTGCTCCGATGTAATTACCAAGCGTAATGACACCACTTGGCTGAATGCCAGAGAAAATCGTTTTCATGAAACCACTCCTTTACAAACATAATAAAAAACCCAATCGCTCCTAATAACAGTTAGGGACGATTGGGACCGCGTTGCCACCCTAGTTATTGTACCATAAGTACAATCACTCAATCCCATGTTTATTGCAAAACATGGAGCCTTTGTAACGTAAGGCGGACGTCCAAGCCTACTCAACGTTCAGCTTGGATGCTCGAAAGCCCATTCCATATTGCTAAGCAGCTTGTTCGCACCAACCACAAGCTCTCTGAATGCATCGCAATATGTACTATTCTTTCTCATCGCATGCATATTTTTGCTAAATATTCTAAAGGAAATGTTTTTAAAATGCAAGCTTAGCGCATAAAATAGGCAATGATTAATGTAAAAAGGAAAATAAGCAATCCGGAAAAAAATATAGGTTTAGTAACCGAAAAAGTCATTGGAACAACTGATTCATGATCAAGATGATCGAATTGAGCAACGTATTTTCCCATTTTTGTAGAACGGCGCAGGCGACGGTAGCTATAAATGAGCCCATTAAAAAAGCCGCCTTCATATACGAATAAAAAGCCACCAAGCATAAGCAAAGGAAGAGATAATAAAAAACTAATATTAATGAAAGTTAATAATGAAACATCACCTTGAATGATTGTGAGAATCAATGCCAGAAGCAATGTAGTCAAACTGATTTGAACGGTTCGTATACTGATGTGTTTCATCTTTTCCTCCTAGAAGAAAACAGTTAGCTTATCTATTATATCATTTCATTACAAATGAGATGAAGATGATAAGAGGGATGAATCATTATCGATGCTAGGAGGAGAGGGTGCGTAATTTATCACATTTTCTCTTAAAAAATGTATTATAGATTATTCTTAAAACTATATCAACAAAATTTTTTGATCATATGACAAATTTCGAAAAAAACAGACATAAAACTGTTGTTTTTTTATAAAATGTAATAAAAAGGTGAATGAAAGCGTTTTAATTTTTTTTATTTTTAAATTTTTTGTTTACATTTGTTAAAAAAACTTATAAAATTCTAAGTAATCGAATCGCAAGGATTCGATTAGTAACAATAGTAAATAAAAAATTCGGGAATTTTGAATTAAAAAGGTTGTAAAAAATTCTTTTCAAATATATTAATACAGTTTATAATAACAATAGTAGGCTGAATCTTCTGATAAATCAGAAGGTAAAATAAAATCTTTACATATTCTAAGGGGGGAATTTTTGTGAAGAAGAAACTATCATTATTTCTTGTCCTTCTTCTAGCTGTTTCAACACTTTTAGCAGCTTGTGGAGGCAAGAATGACAACGCAGCAGGCGACAAAAAAGAAGGAGACAAACCTGCTGAAACAAAGAAAGAGCAAGTATTGAACTTGCTTGAAACACAAGAGATTCCATCTATGGACTCTGTATTAGCAACAGACGCTGTTTCATTCAACGTAATGAACAACGTATTTGAAGGCCTATACCGTCTTGACAAGAACAACGAGCCTACGCCTGGTATGGCGGAAAGCTATGAAGTAAGCGAAGATGGTAAAGTTTACACATTTAAACTTCGCGACGCAAAATGGTCTAACGGCGATCCAGTAACTGCACATGATTTTGTATTTGCGTGGAGAAGAGCGTTAGATCCTAAAACTGCGGCCGAGTATGCTTACATTATGTATGACATTAAAAACGCAGAAGAAGTGAACACTGGCAAATTACCAGTTGATCAACTTGGCGTAAAAGCATTAGATGACAAAACTCTTCAAGTAGAGTTAAAGAACCCAATTCCATATTTCTTAAGCTTAACAACATTCCCGACATTCTATCCGCAAAACGAAAAATTTGTAAAAGCTCAAGGAGAAAAATTCGGTCTTGAAGCAAACACAACTCTTTACAACGGTCCGTTCGTATTAAGTGAATGGAAACATGAGCAAAGCTTCCAATTAAAGAAAAACCCTAACTATTGGGATGCAAACACTGTTAAATTAGAAACAATTAACTTTAACATTGTAAAAGATACAGCTACTGCTGTTAACCTTTATGAAACTAAGAAAGCTGATCGTGCAGAATTAACAGCTGAGTTTGTTGACAAATACAAAAATGATCCAAATTACCTTCCTATTTCAGAGCCTACTTTATTTTTCCTTCGTATGAATCAAAACAACGAAGTGTTGAAAAACGTAAAAGCTCGTAAAGCAATTGCGATGGCATTTGATAAAGAAGGTATTGCTAACGTAATCCTAAATAACGGTTCAAAACCAGCTAATTACTTTGTACCAGAAGGTTTTGTAAAAGGTCCTAATGGAAAAGACTTCCGTGAAGAAAATGGCGATCTTCTAAAAACAAATGTAGAAGAAGCGAAAAAATTATGGGCTGAAGCGAAGAAAGAGCTTGGAAAAGACAAAATTACACTTGAGTTGCTAAACTATGACACTGAATCTTCTAAGAAACTTGGTGAGTACTTAAAAGAACAACTTGAAACGAACCTTGAAGGCTTAACCATTAACATTAAACAACAACCATTCAAACAAAAACTTGATCTTGAAACAAAAATGCAATATGAAATTTCTTTAGCTGGCTGGGGTCCAGACTATCAAGATCCTATGACATTCATTGATATGTTTGTGACAAACGGTGCTCACAACCAAACTGGCTGGTCTAACCCTGAATACGATAAGCTTGTTAAAGATGCGAAAACCACATTGTTAAGTGACTTACAAGCCCGCTGGGATGCAATGGTTAAAGCTGAAAAAATCTTACTAGATGAAGCGGTTATTGCTCCGGTTTACCAACGTGGCCGGGCATATGTACAACGTGAATATGTAAAAGGTATTGTTGAACATCAATTCGGTGGTGACTGGAGTTACAAGTGGGCGTACATTGAATAATCGTTCATAGCCTAATAAGGAGAGTATATGCAAAAGCATATACTCTCCTTTTGACTGATGAAGCGAAAATTGTCGAAAGATGATGAAGATTAAGAATATTATGTAGTAAGGGGAGGTGCTGTCATGGCACGTTATACGCTTCAACGTTTCATTTACATGATTATTACGTTGTTTATTATTGCAACAGCTACGTTCTTTTTAATGAAACTACTTCCTGGTTCTCCGCTTACGAACCAAGAAAAACTAACACCTGAACAAAAACAAATTATTTTAGAGAAGTACGGATTAAATGATCCTGTTCCTGTACAGTATGTCAACTATTTAAAAAATTTAGTGCAAGGAGATTTAGGAATTTCATTCCAATATGATAATCGTCCAGTAACTGAATTAATCGTAGAGCGTATCGGTCCGTCAGCGCAACTTGGTTTTCAAGCAATCGTTTTTGGAACAATTGTCGGATTATTGTTAGGCATTTTTGCAGCTATTCGTCATAATTCGGCAGGAGACTATTTTGCTACCGTTTTGTCGGTATTAGGTATTTCCATTCCTTCTTTCGTTTTTGCAGCACTTTTACAATATTATATAGGGGTAAAATTGCAATGGCTTCCGGTTGCTTTTTGGCAAGGTTTTGAATACACAATTATGCCGACGATTGCACTTTCGATGGGAGTTATTGCCAACATTGCGCGCTTTACAAGAACGGAAATGCTTGAAGTATTAAACTCCGACTATATTTTAACAGCCCGGGCAAAGGGGATCAGTCAAGCTGGCGTCATTTTTAAACACGCGATTCGTAACGCACTAATTCCAATCGTTACAATTCTTGGTCCAATGGCTGTTAACTTAATGACGGGTACGCTTGTTGTTGAACAAATTTTTGCAGTGCCTGGTTTAGGCGAACAGTTCGTCCGTTCGATTAACTTAAATGACTACACAGTAATTATGGGAACGACATTATTTTATTCTGCGTTATTAATTTTGGTAATCTTTATTGTCGATATTTTATATGGAGTTATTGACCCACGTATTCGTTTAGCGGGAGGGAAAAAATAATGAATAAACTAGACTATCAAAACCTATCACCTGAGCTATTTCAACCCGCTCCTGTTAATACTCATGATCAAGAAAAAATTAATCGCCCAAGCTTAACGTTTTGGCAAGACGCGTGGATTCGTCTGCGTAAAAATAAAGGGGCAATTACTGGATTAATCATGATCATTATTTTATCACTGATGGCGATCATTGCCCCGATGACGAGTGACTATTCTTATAAAGAACAAGATTTGAAGAGAGCTAAATTGCCTCCAAAAATACCAGTATTAGAAAATATTAGCTGGCTTCCTTTTGACGGAAAGGATGCAAACGGTGTGGACGTCTATGAGCAGCGCGGGATTAAAGAATATTATTGGTTTGGCACAGATGATTTAGGGCGTGATTTATGGACAAGAACATGGTATGGTGCACGTATTTCCTTATATATCGCTCTTTTAGCAGCGGCAATTGATTTATTAATTGGGGTTATGTATGGCGGCATTTCTGGTTTTTACGGCGGTCGTGTCGATAACGTCATGCAGCGTATTATCGAAATATTAGTTGGTATTCCAAACTTAATTGTCGTTATTTTGTTTATTCTTATTTTTGACCCCGGAATCATTTCCATTACAATTGCGATGGTTATTACTGGTTGGGTAACGATGGCCCGGATTGTCCGCGGACAAATTTTAAAGCTGAAAAACATGGAATATGTTCTTGCGTCCCGCACGCTTGGAGCGACAAATTCACGTTTAATTTTTAAACATTTAATTCCAAACGTAATTGGTCCAATTATTATCACGACGATGTTTACCATTCCATATGCGATTTTTACAGAAGCGTTCTTAAGCTTTATCGGTTTAGGTATTCGCCCGCCAGAAGCGTCGCTTGGTTCATTAGTAAGCGAGGGATATAGGTCGATTCAAACATTCCCGCATATGATGATGATTCCAGCGATTGTCATTAGTTTGTTGATTTTAAGCTTTAACTTAGTCGCTGATGGATTGCGTGATGCGCTCGATCCAAAAATGCGTAAATAAGTTGAATAGGAAGGAGAAGAGAAAATGGAAAAAGTGTTAGAAGTCAAAGATTTGCATATCTCCTTCGATATACATGCTGGCGAAGTTCAAGCTGTTCGCGGCGTCAGCTTTGACTTATATAAAGGGGAAACATTGGCGATTGTAGGGGAGTCCGGCTGCGGAAAGTCCGTTACCTCTAAAGCGTTAATGCGTCTATTGCCGACTCCGCCAAGCCGCATTAAACAAGGCGAGATTTTGTTCGAAGGAAAAGACTTAACAAAGCTATCCGAGAAGGAAATGCAAGAGATTCGTGGTGCGAAAATTTCAATGATCTTCCAAGATCCAATGACATCACTAAATCCAACGATGACAATTGGAAATCAAATTATGGAAGTATTATTAAAACATCAAAAACTTTCAAAAAATGAAGCGCGTAATCGCGCGATCGAACTGTTACAGCTAGTAGGCATTAAAAATCCAGAACTGCGCATTAAACAATATCCGCACCAATTTTCTGGTGGTATGCGTCAACGTGTGGTTATTGCGATGGCACTTGCTTGCAATCCAAAAGTGTTAATTGCCGACGAGCCAACAACAGCACTTGACGTAACCATTCAGGCACAAATTTTAGAGCTTATGAAAGATATCCAAAAGAAAATGGGAATGTCAATCATTTTTATTACTCATGACCTTGGCGTTGTTGCGAATGTGGCAGACCGCGTGGCGGTAATGTATGCTGGAAAAGTGGTCGAAATTGGTACGGTCGATGAAATTTTCTATAATCCGAAGCATCCATATACATGGGGGTTACTTGCTTCCATGCCAAGTTTAGACCATAAAGATGAAGAATTATACTCAATTCCAGGAACTCCTCCTGATTTATTGAATCCACCAAAGGGAGATGCGTTCGCGCCGCGTAATCCGTATGCGATGAAAATTGACTATGAGCTAGAGCCGCCAATGTTTAAAGTGTCCGACACACATTATGCGGCAACTTGGTTGCTTCATGAGAATGCGCCAAAAGTAGAACCGCCAAAAGTTGTGCAAGAACGCATGCGTCAATTTGCTTTATCTTCAGGAAAGAAAGGAGGAGAATTCCGTGGCTAAACAAAAACTCCTCGAAGTAAGAAATTTAAAACAATATTTTAAAACGGGTAAAGATCAAGTTGTTAAAGCAGTGGATGGAATATCTTTTGACATTTACAAAGGAGAAACGCTTGGACTTGTAGGAGAATCCGGTTGCGGTAAATCAACGACTGGAAGAACGATTATTCGCTTGTACGAGGCAACGGAAGGAGAAGTATTGTTTAATGGTGTGAATGTACATGCGAAAAAGTCGAAAAAAGAATTAAAAGAATTAAATCGAAAAATGCAAATGATTTTCCAAGACCCGTATGCATCACTAAATCCACGTATGACAGTAGCCGACATTATTGCCGAAGGAATTGACATTCATGGTCTTGCGAAAACGAAAGAAGAGCGCATGCAACGCGTATATGAGTTGCTTGAAATAGTCGGCTTGAACAAAGAGCATGCAAATCGCTATCCTCATGAATTTTCCGGAGGTCAGCGTCAACGGATCGGAATCGCCCGAGCTTTAGCGGTTGAACCAGAATTTATTATTGCTGATGAACCGATTTCTGCCTTAGACGTGTCCATTCAGGCACAAGTTGTTAACTTAATGAAAAAGTTGCAGCGTGAAAAAGGATTAACATATTTATTTATTGCCCATGACCTTTCGATGGTAAAATATATTAGTGACCGAATTGGTGTCATGTATTTTGGAAAATTAGTGGAATTGGCAGATGCAGAAGAGTTATATCGTAATCCGATTCACCCATATACAAAGGCGTTATTGTCTGCAATTCCATTGCCAGATCCAGAAACAGAACGTGTTCGTAAGCGCATTGTGTACGATCCATCTCAACACAATTATAAAGAGGGAGAAGAACTTAGCTTCCGTGAAATCACACCAGGACATTTCGTTTTATGTTCTGAAGCGGAATATAAGCAATATAAAGCCATGTATACGTGAAAAGGGCTATCCCAAAAGTAGAAATCTACTGGAGGGAATAAGCCCTTTTCTTCTAAACATAAACCTAACGAACCACTATGTTGTTTTCAATCATTTTCACTGAACGTATTGTTCACTAACAGCTGACTCAAGCAAAGGCACGATCAGCTCGCTTCATAAAATATTGCTTCTATTCGTAGGTAGCCATCCGCAGATTTTTTATTTTTTTCCGCCAATTAGTTTCCATCCTGTTTGCGTCTTTGCTGTTTGATTTACGTTTTCCATTCGGTCGGAACCGCCAAATAGTTTCTCACCAATACCGTTAACAAGCACTCCCATAATGGCGGTAATACCGATCACTAACAGTGCAACGATTGTCAGATCAACAAAATATTGTGTCACTCGTATCCCCTCCGTTGTCAATCATTTCTCCTAGTTCTATTTTAGAAGATTTTTCTTGTAATTGAAAGGAATAGTTTAGAGTATTCTGTAAATCCCTTCCGTTTTGTTTTAAATAATACATATAAAGTTAGAAAAAATATATCTTTCTAAACAAATTTGTTGTATAATTAATATGCAATATAAATTACTTAATTAAAGTAATTTCAAATTAATATACTTTTTAATCATTGCTTCTAGTTTTTGCTATCATCGAGATTGACTGCTTTTATGATATATATTTCGATCCTGTTAAGGGAGTGAAGCCAAGTTATGGTAACATTGTACACTTCACCAAGTTGTACGTCATGCCGGAAAGCAAAGGCATGGTTAGAAAAACATAATATTCCTTATGTTGAACGAAATATTTTTGCTGAACCATTAACGATTGAAGAAATTAAAGAAATTCTTCGTATGACAGAAAATGGAACAGATGAAATTATTTCTACACGCTCTAAAATTTTTCAACAGCTTAATATAAATCTTGAATCGATGCCGCTGCAAGACTTGTATGAAGTCATTCGGCAAAATCCAGGTCTTTTGCGAAGACCGATTATCATTGATGAGAAGCGCTTGCAAGTTGGTTATAACGAAGACGAGATTCGTCGTTTCCTGCCAAGAAAAGTACGTACTTACCATCTTCGCCAAGCGCAGCGGCTTGTTAATGAATAAAAGCTTCTACATGGTTTTTCCATGTAGAAGTTTTTTATTCATTAATGCGTTCGTGCTCGGCGGTTCAAAAGGCTTCCAAGCAAAATGACGATAATGATTGTAAGAACTGGAAGGATTGATTTGAAAAAGGTAAATTGGTTATATATATGCTGGATTTGCTGTTCATTTGTCATCATTTTTCCCGATGTGTAAGCTAAAATAGACGCCCCAATATAAACAAGGATAGGATAACGTTCGATCCAATGAAGAATGACTTTGCTGCCAAAGATAATAATAGGAACAGAAAGAAGAAAGCCGAAGATAACAAGAGAAGTATTGCCATGAGCCGCACCGGCAATCGCAATCACATTATCTAACCCCATCACAATATCTGCTGTTACAATCGTTTGTACCGCTCTCCAAAGTGTAGCTCCAGGTTTTATAACAGCAGCATCTTCTTTTTCAATAAGAAGTTTCAATGAAATGAAAAGCAAGATTATGCCGCCAATTAACTGTAAAAAAGGAACTTTCAACAAATAGACAACTGTAGTTGTCAAAATAATGCGAATAATAATGGCTAGGGCTGTCCCTAATACGATCGCAAGATTCCGCTGGCGTTCGGGAAGATTGCGGCTTGCCATCGCAATGACCACTGCATTATCTCCGCCGAGAATAATATCAATGCCGACTATGATGAATATGGAAGAAATATGTTCATATATCATTTGTGTCCCCCGCTAATGTTTTTTGTTTCAAAAAAAGTATAATAGGACATGTCTAGTTTCATAACTAAATTTTAAAATTAGGGGTTTTTTTATTTCCCTTCTTGCTTGTTTTATCATAAAATAGAAGTACAAGGCATATGCTTTTAGTTATAGAGCATTTGCTAGGGGGTAAAAAGTCCCTTCAACATTCATGGACAGGAAGGGAGAGTCATTTATATGGAAATGGAACGTATTAATGAGCATACTGTTAAATTTTACATCTCATATGTTGACATAGAGGAGCGCGGCTTTGATCGTGAAGAAATTTGGTATAACCGTGAGCGCAGCGAAGAGCTATTTTGGGAAATGATGGATGAAGTTCATAGTGAAGGAGATTTTTCTCTTGAAGGTCCGCTTTGGATTCAAGTTCAAGCGCTAGAAAAAGGATTAGAAGTGTTAGTAACCAAAGCACAGCTGTCTAAAGATGGAAGTAAACTTGAGCTTCCTCTCCCTGGAGATAAATTAAAAGATTTTCCGGTAGATGAAAAAATTGAAGAGTTGCTTGACCAGCATTTTAATGTTGGAAAAGATGTAGAAGCTTTACCGGAAGATGACGAAGAAGCTCTTCATTTCACGATTTATTTCAAGGATATTGAAGATTTGATTGCTTTAGCGCATCGTGCCGATTTTACGAATCTCAATAACCGTTTATTCATGTTCGAAAATCGTTATTATTTATATGTTGAATTTAACGAAGATGATTATGAAGAACATGAAATTGATAATATGTTAAGTCTGTTGTTAGAATATGGAATGGACTCTCAGTTAACGATTTATCGTCTTGAAGAATATGGAAAAGAGATTATTCAGGACAACGCTTTAGCGACATTAGCAAAACATTTTCCGTTGAAATAAAAGGGCTGTCCCATAAGGGTCTGACCTAGCACACCATTCGCCATATATCGTGTCATTACCAAACATGATGTATGATATATTGTGGTTGTAGGGTCTGACCCTTTGTTTTAGACAGCCCTTTTTCTGCGAAGTGAATCTGAATGTAATGGTTAGGTGAAAATCGTTGCGAAACGCATTACAAGTTCTCATATTCATCTTTTTAATTGGTATTTTATTTTTCATTTCAAAAGATTACTTAGAAGGTTGGATTCTTGGTTTTCTCAGTCTTTTAATTACTTGTTCAGTTATTTTTATCGCGTTTGTGATTTCCTTAGAAAATCGACATCCGACACAAACATTGACGTGGTTGGTCGTACTTGGGAGTTTTCCGTTGCTTGGCTTTTTCTTTTATTTAATGTTCGGACGAAATTATCGAAAAAAACGTTTGTTTAAGAAAAAAGCAGCACTCGATGAGCAAACTTTTTTAAAGTTTGAAGGAAACCGCCATTTTCAATTTGAGGATCTTCATCATATAAGTGAGCATCAACAGCCTTTGCTTCGGCTTGCTCATCGTCTTGGAAAAAGTCCGATTTCGCTTGCTACCGAAACGAAAATACTCACAAACGGAGAAGCTACTTTCTCAGCGATTTTTGAGGAATTAAAAAAAGCGACCCACCATATTCATTTAGAGTACTATATTGTAAGGCATGATGGAGTCGGACAGCAGCTAAAAGAAATATTAATCGACAAGGCGAAAAAAGGAGTTCATGTCCGTTTTCTTTATGATGCCGTTGGAAGTTGGAAACTTTCCAATACATATATTGAGGAGCTGCGGGAAGCAGGAGTTGAAATGGTTCCTTTTTCTCCTGTCCGCTTGCCGTTTTTAAATAACAAAATTAACTTTCGCAACCATCGAAAAATTATTGTCATTGATGGGACAATTGGGTTTGTCGGCGGTTTAAATATTGGTGATGAGTATTTAGGGAAAAATGAGTATTTCGGCTTTTGGCGCGATACGCATTTATGGCTTAAAGGAGAAGCGGTGCGCACGCTTCAGCTTATTTTTTTACAGGACTGGTATTATATGACGGGGCAAACGTTATTAACGTTGAATTATTTATCACCCCAGCTTGCGGAAAATAGCGACCAAGGTGGCGTTCAGTTGATTGCCGGCGGTCCGGATAACGAATGGGAAGTCATTAAGCATTTATTTTTTGCAATGATTACGTCAGCAAAAAAATCCATTTGGATTGCTTCGCCATATTTTGTTCCCGATGAAGATATTTTAACAGCTTTAAAAGTGGCGGCGTTAAGTGGGATTGATGTTCGCCTTCTTGTTCCGCAACGTCCCGATAAAAAAATCGTTTTTTACGCATCCCGTTCGTATTTTCCGGTGTTACTTGAAGCTGGAGCGAAAATTTATGAATATAGGAAAGGTTTTTTGCATAGTAAAATTATTATCGTCGATGGAGAACTTGCATCAATCGGGACAGCCAATATGGACATGCGGAGCTTTCATCTTAATTTTGAAGTGAATGCCTTTTTATATCATACAGACAGCACAAAAACACTTGTCCGTGATTTTCTTCAAGATATCGAAGATTCAACGCTCATTGACTATGATGTGTTTAAAAAGCGACCGATTTGGATTCGCATTATAGAATCAACAGCAAGATTATTATCGCCGCTTCTTTAATAGAGGATGCCCCAAGCAAAGTGTCAGACCCTACAACACAATATATTAAGAAATAACATTGGATAAATGAACGATATATGGTGAAATGCACATGAGGTTAGACACTTATGGGGGGCCTCTTTTTAATTAAAAGAAGGACTTTTTTAGAGAGCAAAGAATTTATTAAATATTTCATTGTGTAAGGGAGATGATGATTTGCTTGTTGCCTTGTTAAAAAATGGATCGTCTATATCTTTGTTAGATGATTGGAGGATGGAGCAGCTTGATTTATTGAGGAGAAAGGAAACGTTTATTTGTCCGATATGTAAAAATGAGGTTGTTTTAAAATTAGGAAGAAAGCGCATTACACATTTTGCTCATCGAAGAGAAGCTGCTTGTACGATAGAACATGAAACAGAGTCTTCTTATCATTTGTCAGGGAAAGCGGATTTGTTTAAATGGTTAAAAAGGCAAAGGTTAGAGGTGAAACTTGAACCATATTTGCAATCAATCCAGCAACGTCCTGATTTGCTGCTTTCATATAAAGGAAAAACATATGCCATCGAATATCAATGTTCCACGATTAGTGAAGAACTATTTCGAAAGCGGACGGCTTCGTTTTTAAAAGCAGGCATTAAACCGTTATGGATTCTCGGTGCGAACCGTTTTCATCGCTCTTCTACTTCTTCTTTCAGACTTTCCACTTTTCAATGGCTGTTTGCCTACCCAGCACTGCCTCAATCTTATCTCCTTATTCTTTACTATTGTCCCAAAACAAAACAATTTTTTCGACTTGTTCCTCTTGCATCTTTTTCCGTTTATAACACTTTCTCAACTGTCATGATTGATTCCGCTGAACGGTTATCCTTCGAGAAACTGTTCCAGATTGATGATATTTCATTGCCTAGTATGTTTTGGCACGAATGGTTTATGCAGAAAAAACGTTGGCGGTTGATGTTTCCTTTTTATCCAACGAAAGAAAATCGACTCGTTTGCATGTATTTTTATAAGCATAATATCGTTCCGGCACTTTTTCCAAGTGAAGCAGGTTTGCCCATTAAATATGGCTATTTGTTTGAAACACCATCATTTATTTGGCAGACGTATATATTAATTATGATGATGAAAAAGCAAAAAAACGGTATGTTCCATTTTAGCGATATATACTCATCGATCAGCCAAATGGTGCGCACTCGCAAACTAAAAGTAAGAAACTTGCCATTTCACTATTTTCGCGCGATTAACGAGTATTTATTATTGCTTGTACAACTAGGATATATAAAAATAGTTAATAGCACGACATTTCGACTAATCAAACCAGTTACCATTCCAAAAACGATTGAGGAAGCGCTCAAAATGGATCATAAATTACTTAAAATAATAGAAAAAAGAGGTTTTATCCTTTAGGTTAGAGGAAATTTCGAAAAAAATTGAGAATACTATTAAATGCAGCAATAAAGGAAAAGGAGGTTTTGCCGACATGGCAGAAAATAAAGCGGTCAAATCGCTTCCATCCCGAAGTGAAATCCCTGTTGAGGACACGTGGAGATTAGAAGACATTTTTCCTACAGACGAAGCGTGGGAACAAGAATTTCAAGAAGTGAAAAAAATGATTCCGAACATTTTGAACTACCAAGGAAAACTTGGAGAATCAGCCGATGTTCTTTACGATGCACTTCAATATCAAGATGAATTATCGATGCGGCTAGGCAAGCTATATACATATGCCCATATGCGCTATGACCAAGATACAACGAACTCATTTTATCAAGGTTTAAACGACCGTGCTTCTAATCTTTATTCTGAAGCAGCAAGCGCAATGTCGTTTATCGTTCCGGAAATTTTATCGATTGATGAAAACAAACTAAAAACTTTTCTTGAAGAAAAAGAAGAATTGAGATTGTATGAACATGCTTTAGATGAAATCAACCGTCAGCGTCCACATGTTTTATCAGCCAAAGAAGAAGCGCTACTCGCTCAAGCGGCAGAAGTAATGGCATCATCAAGCAATACGTTTGGGATGTTGAACAATGCGGATTTAACATTTCCAACGATTATCGACGAAAATGGTGACGAAGTGGAAGTAACGCATGGCCGCTATATCCGTTTTCTTGAGAGCGAAGATCGCCGCGTACGTCATGATGCGTTTAAAGCGGTTTATGAAACATATGGAAAATATAAAAATACATTTGCGAGCACATTAAACGGGGCGATCAAAAAGGACAACTTTTTTGCGCGCGTCCGCAATTACAAATCAGCCCGTGAAGCGGCATTAAGCAGCAATAACATTCCAGAAAGTGTCTATGATAATCTCGTCGATACCATTCATAAAAACTTGCACTTGTTACACCGCTATGTCCGCTTACGTAAAAAAGTGTTAGGTGTTGACGAATTGCACATGTATGACTTATATACACCACTTGTGCAAAATGTAAATATGAAAGTCACATATGAAGAAGCAAAAGAGTATTTGTTAAAAGGATTAGCTCCACTTGGTGAAGATTATTTGAATGTCATTAAAGAAGGCTTTGAAAACCGTTGGGTTGATGTCCATGAAAATAAAGGAAAACGAAGCGGAGCGTACTCATCAGGTTCATATGGCACAAATCCGTATATCTTAATGAACTGGCAAGACAATATAAACAACTTGTTTACGCTCGCTCATGAATTTGGACATTCTGTACACAGTTATTACACAAGAAAAACGCAGCCATATGTATATGGAAACTATTCGATTTTCGTAGCCGAAGTAGCATCGACGTGCAACGAGGCACTTTTAAATGATTATTTATTAAAAACGATTGATGACGAGAAAAAACGTCTATACTTGTTAAATCATTATTTAGAAGGCTTCCGCGGCACGGTATTCCGTCAAACGATGTTTGCTGAGTTTGAACATACGATTCATCTAAGAGCGCAGGAAGGTGAAGCCTTAACGGCTGATTTGTTGACATCAATTTATTATGATTTAAATAAAAAATATTTTGGCGATGACATTGTCATTGATGAAGAAATTGGATTAGAATGGGCGCGCATTCCGCATTTTTATTACAATTACTACGTCTATCAATATGCGACAGGATTCAGTGCGGCAACAGCATTAAGCAAGCAAATTTTAGAGGAAGGAGAACCAGCTGTAAAGCGTTATATTGAGTTCTTAAAAGCGGGAAGCTCCGATTATCCAATTGAAGTGTTGAAAAAAGCGGGCGTCGATATGACGACAGCGAAACCAATTGAGGAAGCATGCAAAGTGTTTGCACAAAAATTAGAAGAAATGGAACAACTTCTATCATAAACAAAAACAAAAGGGCTGCCCCATAAGTGCCAGACCTCACGTGTTTGTGAGGTCTGGCACTTTGCTTTAGGGTCAGCCTCTTTGTTTAAATCCATTAAAGCGATTTCGATTATTTAATATCCATAGTGTAAAGAGAATGGAGAGAAATAATAGTGGTGCTGTAATAAAGAGCGGAACAAGGTTCATAAGTCCTAATAAATAGAAAAATAAAGAAACGATCGTCATTACTATTCCAAAAAAGAGCGTAAACTTTTTCATAATCTCCTCCGAAATACTTCAAACTCTTATTTTAACTATATGATGGTTAACAAAATTCATTCATGATGACTTAAGCACTAATCAAAATATGTTGGATAATGGAATAGAAGTAGAACCATCCATAACCTCATTTAATTATGACAAAAATGTGAACAATAACACAAAGTTATTGTCAAAACTCGACAAGATTTGCTATTATAATGATGTGAATGAAATCACAAACAAACTTATACCCCTTTGTTTGACCGTGAAAAATTTCTCCCATCCCCTTTGTTGTCTTGATGACGAGAAAAAGACTCGGCTTTTTGCCGAGTCTTTTTCTCTATTTATCGATCCGTGTAAGAGATATATCGCCAAAACGTTCCGTATTTAACAGGAACTCTTTCAACAATTTGTCTCAATTGAAGTTTTTTCATCTCCCTTTCCACTTCATTTAAAGTCATATCATATACAACAGCAATTTCTTTTGTTGCAACGAAATTAAAATAACTTAAGAATGATTCAAGCGGAGGAGGGGAAGAAGGCTCAGGATCAAATCCGAGCATTTCATGAATAAGTTCCACATAAATTTCATAAGGATAGTAGCCGGATATTTTAATTCCCTCATCTTCAATATTTTCATTAAAGAAGACGAGTGTTGGAATTTCATGTACTTCCATTTCAGAAGTAATTTTTAAATCACACTGAAATGCTTTGGCTGCACTGTTAGAGTGAAGATCTTTCATAAATTCATCAACGTCCAGCTGAACACTTTTGGCACATTCTATTAATACAGCTGGGTCGCAAATGTTTTGCTTTTCAAGAAAAAGAACTTCCTGCAGTTTTCTTAAAAAACGTATTCCAGCACGTCTCCCTTGAAGCTCTGCTGCTTTAATTGCAATAGAGGCGGCGTAAGGGGTAGAGATAGGATTTTCAAGCCATAAACTTCCGTCGCAGGACATCCCATAGCGACTAGCTGTTCGTTCCCATATTTGTGCAATGTTTTCAAACTTTTGTTTTTTAGTTAGGTTTAACGTTGCCAATTTGCCGCTCAGTATATGTCTAAGAGTAAAGTAGTGTCCATATTCAATAAGGAGCTTTTTTATGATTGGTTCAAGAGCCCAACATTCCGGGCATAATGGGTCAATAAATAAATAAATTTCTAAAGGTTTTGACTCACTTCCACAATGCTGGGAAATTAACCAAGTGTTCATCTCTTTCCCAGCTAACTTGTCGCTCAAGTGAATACTCCTTTCTCTGTAGAATTGTCTGGTGTATTAACCATATGATGAGCTGTTAAAACAAGCCGCTGAAAAAACTCTTCGCGCAATGGACCAGATAAGCCAATTTCATCCATTGCTTCATTCATACAAGAAAGCCATGCTTTTGCTCGTGTAGGTGTAATTTCGAACGGTAAATGGCGAGCTCTCAGCATTGGATGACCATGCTCTTTCGTATAGAGGGCTGGGCCGCCTAAATATTGTGTTAAAAATTGTTTCTGCTTTCTTGCTGTCTCTGTTAAGTCTTTTGGGAAAATCGGTGTTAAATCTGGGTGTTTTGCCACACGTTTATAAAAAGCTTCAACAAGCTTGGAAATCATTTCTTCTCCGCCAATCGCTTCATAAGGTGTCTCGAATTGCTTTGACATGTTCCAAAACTCCTTTAGAAAAATAAATATTATGTACTGTTATTTTAACAATCACGATGGTTTATCTCAAATAAAGCGTCTCAAAAAAGAAAAGCGGAGGCGGCTTGCTTAGCTCTCGAAGCCAAATGTTCTTCACCCGCAGAAGTGCTTGACACTTCGAGGGGGAAGGTTATTTGGCAGAAGAGAGCTAGTCGCCGAAGCTAGACAAAAAGAAAAGCGGAGGCGACCCAATTTCGCCTAAAGGCAGCTGACGAAATGTCGCCATCCTGGCTCCAACAAGAAAACCCGCCTTTGTTGAACAGCGGGTTTTGGTTATGAATAATATGTGTCCATTACCTTTTTCACATACGCTTGTGTTTCTTTAAATGGAGGAATTCCACCATATTTATCAACGTTTCCAGGACCTGCATTGTAAGCAGCAAGAGCAAGCGCAATATTTCCATTATAGCGGTCTAGTAAGTTTCTTAAATATTTTGTTCCTCCCTCAATATTTTCAACGGGGTCAAAAATATTATGGACACCTAACATTTTTGCTGTGCTTGGCATTAGTTGCATTAATCCGGCGGCTCCAGTGCGGCTCTTTGCATATGGATTAAAGTTCGATTCATGTTGAATGACGGCTTTAATTAAACGGGAATCGATATGATATTTTTCTGCTGCTTGATGAATAATCGCCTCCATATCTTCGCGTATGGCGTCAGTTTTCAAATTGGAAAGAGAAGGCGGTATCGTTGTTTGATTTACAATCGGTGCTTCTTCTTGTGAATTTGCGGTTTTTAGCTCACTGTTTAACATCTCTAACAAAAAAGTTTGGAAGGAAAATGATTCACTTGTATCGTTCGGTTTCATTGAATTTGGCGTAAAACTGCGCAACGCCTGTAATTCCATTAACATTTTCACTTGCTGAATGTTCATTGTTCTCCCTCAATTTGATATTTTTTTAAATAAAACCGTCTAATTTTATTATCGGTTTTTCGAATCGGAATGTTAAATGAACGGAGTAATTCTTCAAAAACTTGTTTTCCAAAAGTAAAATTAGTTGTTTCATATTCGATTTCATAGTCATCGGTTTGCAAGTAATGGCTATGGTCGAGTACAAGAATGCCCCCTTTATAGTCGAACTGAGCGCGATAGGTGGCAAGGGTGCCGAAATATTGAATGTGTTCTGGTTCAATACCTAAAGATTTGATAATCTCACTCATTTCTCCCTTCAGCATAGCTTGTCCATGAAGAAGAGAATAGGCTTCTTCCTTTGTAAGGGATTCGTGTGTTTCCAGCAGTCCTTCTTTGTGAGGCTGCTTTAATGTTAATGTATAAGACCCGTTTTTTAAACGAATACGTAAAGCAGCTCCTTTTTCTTTTAAAGAAAATTGCTGCGTATCAAAATAGTGATTTTCTTGATAAATAAACGCTTCATCAGAGACTTGGAACGCTTCTTTAAGTGTTATAAATTCTTCCTTTGTAAGTAAATTTTTAAACTCAATTTCCAATTCTTGCTTCATCGTTTTCGTCCTCTCCTGCTTTATACAATTATTATCTAATGTTCATGAATGAATATCAATGGTTTATTGTGCATAGGAGTAATGTGGTAAAATAGATGTGGATTGTTTAGTGGAAGGAGATAGTTATGAAGAAAAAGATAACGATTGAGAAAACAGAAAGACAACATAACAAACTGCTATTATTTCCTGCACCGCACTCTTTTTCACTTGAAGAGGCGAAGGCGAAAAACTATATGTTGGTGGACTCAGATGAGTTAGCGTTTGTATATATCATTGAAGTGGATAATGAGTTTATTTACATTTCAATTCCAAACTCTTTATGGACGGAGTTAAACGAAGCACTTAAAGCTCATCTGCCTGTTTTTCTGCAAGATGAAAACGTATTGCTAGAACTTACGGGAATGGCGGATGAATTGGCATACTTAATCGAAAACATTGATGGCAATGCCAATTATGGAGAAGAGATGGAAAAAGCGGTAAAAGAAGTATTTCTTGTATAACTTGTTTATGGTTGGTGGTGGTTGCATGACGAAACACTGGGATTTATTTTTAGCACCTTACAAACAAGCGGTAGAGGAATTAAAAGTAAAGTTGAAAGGAATGCGGGCGCAATTTGAAATGCAAGGTGTTCATTCACCGATTGAGTTTGTGACCGGAAGAGTGAAGCCGATTGCAAGCATTCTTGATAAAGCCCAAAAGAAAAACATTCCGCTCGATAAACTTGAAGAACAAATGCAAGATATTGCGGGGCTAAGAATGATGTGTCAGTTTGTTGATGACATCAAGACAGTTGTAGAGTTGTTGCGAAAGCGAAATGATTTTGAAATCGTTGAAGAGCGAGATTATATTACGCAAAAGAAAGAAAGCGGTTATCGTTCGTATCATGTTGTTATTCGTTATCCTGTGCAAACGATTCATGGCGAGAAAAAAATTTTAGTCGAGATTCAAATTCGTACACTTGCGATGAATTTTTGGGCAACCATTGAACACTCTTTAAACTATAAATATAGTGGTCGCTTTCCGGAGGACATTAAGCTGCGTCTGCAGCGTGCAGCGGAAGCCGCTTATCTTCTCGATGAGGAAATGTCAAAGATTCGTTTTGAGATTCAAGAAGCACAAGCTGTGTTTTCACGAAAACAAGAGGCTAAACAAGAGGATTGATGATGATGAAAAAGGATGGAAAAATGAAGTTTGCCATCACATCTAAAGGAGATGCGACATCGAATACGTTAATGCAAAAAATGAAAACGTATTTGTTAGATTTTGAACTGGAATATGATGAAGATCAGCCCGATCTTGTTATTTCTGTCGGCGGAGACGGGACGCTTCTTTATGCATTTCACCGCTACCGCAGCCGTCTCGATAAAACGGCGTTTATTGGCGTACATACAGGCCATCTCGGTTTTTATGCGGACTGGGTGCCTGATGAAATTGAAAAGCTGGTCATTGCAATTGCGAAAACTCCTTATCAAGTCGTAGAGTATCCGTTGTTAGAGGTGATTATTCGCTATAATAACGGGGGAAAAGAAGCAAGATATCTTGCCTTGAATGAATGTACAGTAAAAAGCGTGAGCGGCACGCTTGTGATGGACGTCGAAATTAAAGGGGATTTATTTGAGACGTTCCGTGGCGACGGGCTTTGCATTTCTACACCATCTGGAAGCACTGCTTATAATAAAGCGTTAGGCGGAGCGATTTTGCATCCGTCTTTGCAGGCGATTCAAGTAGCTGAAATGGCATCGATTAACAATCGTGTGTTCCGAACAATCGGCTCGCCACTTGTGCTTCCAGCTCATCACACGTGCTTATTGAAGCCAGTCAACGATGTGGACTTTCAAATCACGGTTGATCATTTATCTTTGCTTCATAAAGATGTGAAATCCATTCAATGCCGCGTTGCCAATGAAAAAATTCGTTTTGCCCGCTTCCGACCGTTTCCGTTTTGGAAGCGCGTCCGGGATTCGTTTATTTGTGATTAGAAAGAAACAGAAAGGACTAGAAAGTTGAAATCGTTTGTTTTAACTTGGAAGATTACCGAAAAAGATGAGGGGAAGCTTGTCCGCGAGTTTTTAAAGGAGCAAAACATCTCGCGAACAGCGTTAACCGATATTAAGTTTCACGGAGGCGGCATTTATGTGAATGGCAAGTTCGTCACCGTTCGGCATGTACTGCGGGCAGGAGAGGTGCTTGAAGTGCGTTTTCCGCCAGAGCAGCGCAGTGCCGACATGGTTCCACAGCCGCTTCCTCTTTCTATCGTTTATGAAGACGACTATTTGCTTGTCGTGAACAAGCCGCCGTTTATGTCTACCATTCCTTCGCGAGAGCATCCAACGGGAACATTAGCAAATGCTTTGCTTTATTATTATGATCAGCAACAGTTACCAACAACCATTCACGTTGTCACACGACTTGATCGGGACACCTCAGGCTTATTGCTGGTTGCGAAGCATCGCCATGTCCATCATCTGCTGTCAGAATTGCAAAAACGGGGACAAATCAAACGACGGTATGAAGCGGTTTGTCATGGTCAGCTAAGTCAAGATAAAGGAACAATTGATGCACCGATCGGCCGCAAAAGCGATAGTATTATTGAGAGAGAAGTGCGCGAAGACGGTCAAAGAGCAGTGACTCACTTTCAAGTGATCAAGCGAATGCAACATTATACGCATGTTTCATTGCAGTTAGAAACGGGCCGGACACATCAAATTCGTGTTCATATGAGCCATATTGGTCATCCACTTGTTGGGGATGAACTATATGGCGGGAGCAGGGAAAAATTATCACGTCAAGCATTACACAGCAAAGAGCTTTCGTTTTTCCATCCGTTTGTACAGAAAGAATATTGTTTTCAATCCGATCTTCCGGAGGATATGAAACGACTGATTGAACAAGAGGCTGACCCAGATACAAAGTGTTAGACCACTCAACACTATTATATATTGCTGGTGATGTGCCTGAACTCAGATACTTATGGCTCAGCCTCTTTCTTATATTAATCAAACTCTCTAAATTTTTCTTGTATAAAAGGCATGGTAGATGGAACGGACACAGTTTCCATTTCCGGATAACGCAGTGCTGTTAACTTCCCGCCAAAAACGCATCCTGTGTCAATGTTTACTGTTCGATTAACAGTGCGTGGCTCTTTTACTGGAGTATGTCCGTATATAATCCATGCCTTCCCTTTATAATGCTTTGCCCAATCTCGACGGACAGGGGTACCATCAGGATTCGTTTCCCCGGTAATATCTCCATACAGCACAAATGTCTGTACTTTTTTGTCATATCTTCCTATATAGTCAGCGCGAATGCCCGCATGAGCAATAACAAGTTTTCCACTGTCAAGCACTTCATAGAGGGGAGCGTTTTCGTACAACTTCATAAACTTTTTGCGAATCTCTACTTGCTTGTCAGAAGATAAAGATTCGTATTCCGCCACTGTTGTTTCAAGGCCGTGAGTAATTTGTACATTCCGACCTAGAAAAAAGCGATACAGCTTATTGCAGTGATTTCCTGGCACATAGTAAGCAAGTTTGCTGTTAACAAGACTATACACGGTTTCAATCATTTTCAACGACTGTGGACCACGGTCGGTTAAATCGCCAACAAAACCGAGTTTTCGTCCTTGTGGGTGAACAGGAATATTATTTTTCCACTCGTAGCCGAGTTTTTTTGTCAATTTTTTAAATTCATCATAACAACCGTGAATATCACCAATAATATCTATTTTCATGTTCTCACCAACTTTCAAAGTTTATTCTGTTCTAATCATCCATAAGTCTCCCACCTCTACAGGTGAGAGACAACGGACGTTAGAGGTACGATAAGTACAACTAATATCATTGGGTAGGGAATGAAGTTTCACTTTAATTTCATTTTTCGCAGAAATTTAATTACTAAACAAAAAAGCCGCAAAGACGCGGCTTTATTGACGATCGGAAGAAAACATAAACTTTTTCGTGCGCGAGCGGACATTTAAGACAAGGCCGATCGCAATCATATATGTGGCGAGCGAACTTCCTCCATAGCTGATAAATGGCAGTGGCAAACCTGTGATCGGCAAAAGCCCAATCGTCATACCGATGTTTTGAAATACTTGGAATGTAATCATGCCAATGACGCCTGCGCACAAATAACTACCGAATAAATCATGGCTTTCTAAAGCGGTATGAATCATTCGATAAACTAATAAGAAGAATAAAGAAATAACGATGCTGGCACCGATAAAGCCAAATTGTTCAGCAATGATTCCAAAAATAAAATCGGTATGTGCCTCTGGGAGATAAACTTCTAAATTTTGATATCCCTTTCCATAAAGTTCACCAGAACCGATTGCAAGCAAGGAGCGAATTAATTGGAAGCCTTGCTCATTAGAGTATTCGTAGGGTGCTAACCAACCGTAAAAACGGTCTAATTGATATTCCTTCAAAATATATTTATGGAAAAAGTCAGGGAATTTAAAGAAAATAAATACTAATGTAGCAGTAACAAAAATACCACTGAAAATAATGCCGAAAATAATGCGCCAGCGAATGCCAGAAACGAGTAGTAAAGAACCGAGAATAGCCGTAAAAACCATCGACATTCCTAAGTCAGGCTGTTTCATTAACAAGAGTAACGGAGGAAACGTCGCCAAAACCATTTTTCCTAATAGTTTAAAATCGTCCTGAATCGTCGGATTAGGATTTTTTTCTCTATGGTTAACAATAATGCGACTTAGTACAATAATCATAAAAATTTTCATCAGTTCAGACGGCTGGAAGTTACCAAGGGGACCAAGTGAATACCAGCTCGTTGCCCCTTTAATTGTTTGTGTTCCCGGCACTTTAAGTTCAAGTCCAATCAGCAGCAACATGCCAAAACCATACAAATACCAAGCAATTTGAAAGAAGCGGTCATAGTCGATAATCATCGTTGCTGCAATGACAAATGCACCAACACCGTACCACATTAACTGCTTTTGCGCAAAGTTTACCTCTTGCAGCTTCAGTGGCAAAGAAGGCTCGGCGCTGTCAATGGCAATCGCACTAATAATCGCCATTAAAAAGAGAATAAACAGCAAATTATAATCTAATTTTTGTTGTGGTGTTTTATCGTTTCCCATTTTTCACCCATCTCCATATTAAGAGCTTTACCATATCCATATTAGCTAATTCTATTATTTTTGCAAAGAGGAAGAGTTTAAATCAAGTAGAAAAACTTGCTTATTTCATTACAAATAAGGTAAGATTTATTACTATGTAAAAAGACACAATTATGTTCGAGAGGAGGTAATGATTACATGCGAAACTTATTAGAAAAACAATTAAAAAAGCGGGAGTATGAACAAATTACCGCTTCTCTCTTAAGCGAAAATATTGATGAGTTCCGCCAGTTGTTTTTAGATTTGCATCCATATGACCAAGCCAAATTTTATGTTGAACAAGAACAAGACATTCGTTTGCGTATGTATCATTACCTGTCTCCTAAAGAAATGGCCTCCATTTTTGAGCAATTAAAGATTGAAGATGAGAAATATAAAATTTACTTACAGGAAATGGATCCTACTTTTGCAGCGCAAATGCTTTCCTACATGTATACCGATGATGCGGTCGATATTTTAAATGAACTCGATAAAAGTGATGTCGCTAATTATTTAACGATTATGGGCGATGAGGCGGCAAAAGAAATTAAAGATTTGCTTCATTATAAGGAATATACTGCCGGAAGCATTATGACAACGGAGTATATCGCCATTCATGCCAATGAAACGGTTCAATCAGCGATGCAAATTTTAAAACGAGAAGCGCTGCATGCCGAGACGATTTATTATCTTTATGTTATCGATGAAGATAAGCGGCTTGTCGGTGTTCTGTCTTTGAGAGATTTACTCGTTTCCAATGACGATACAATGATTTGTGATATTATGAACGAACGAGTTGTTTTTGTGCTTGTTGATGATGATCAAGAAGAAGTAGCCCACAAAATGAGCGATTATGACCTTTTAGCGATTCCTGTTGTGGACTCCTCAAAACATTTGCTAGGGATTATTACGGTTGATGATATTGTTGATGTCATCGAAGAAGAAGCATCAGATGATTATTCAAAATTAGCAGGTGTAACAAATATGGATTCTATAGACAAGAATCCGTTTAGCGCAGCGAAAAAAAGATTGCCATGGCTTGTTATTTTATTGTTTTTAGGAATGATGACAGCAAGTCTTATTGGACGATTTGAGAAAACGATTGAGAAGGTGTCGATTCTTGCGGTATTTATTCCGCTTATTGCCGGAATGTCAGGAAATACGGGAACACAAGCGTTAGCGGTTGCGGTGAGAAGTCTTGCGATGGGGGATTTTGAACAAGAGGGGAAATGGAAGCTGATTGTTAGAGAAGCAGGAACAGGATTGATTACTGGAACAACTTGCGGTGCATTGATTACTCTAATTGTTTACTTATGGAAACATGATCTTTTTTTAGGACTGCTTGTCGGTTTTTCGCTATTAGCTACATTAACGGTGGCAACGGTTGCCGGGGCTCTTGTTCCGCTGATTATGTATAGGCTGAAAGTTGACCCGGCTGTGGCGTCAGGGCCATTTATTACAACGATTAATGATATTATCAGCATTTTAATTTATTTTGGGTTAGCGACAATATTTATGAACTATCTACTTTAAGGGGGCTGGAAATGGAAGAGCATGGGTCCATTACATCTTTGGTTATTGTCATCGTTGTTGCGTTTTTAACGCCAATTTTGCTACATCGATTCAGGTTGCACATCATTCCTGTTGTTGTCGCGGAAATTATTGTTGGATTAATGATAGGAAAAACAGGCTTTAATATTGTTAAGCCTGATGCATGGATTGAGATTTTGTCTACTCTCGGTTTCATTTTTCTCATGTTTTTAAGCGGACTTGAAATTGATTTTTCCTCTTTCGCTGGAAATAAAAAGAAAGAGAAACTCGCAAACGGAAAATATGCCCCGAATCCGTTTCTTATTGCCGCACTTATTTTTCTTGGTATTTTTGTCATTTCACTTGGACTTTCTTATTTGTTTGTGGTACTAGGCTATATCGATAATGCTTTTTTAATGACGTTGATTATTTCAACGATTTCACTGGGTGTTGTTGTACCGACATTAAAAGATGCGCAAATGATGAAAACGAACGTCGGACAAATTATTTTGCTTGTTGCTGTTATTTCTGATTTAGTAACGATGATTTTATTAGCTGTGTTCGTTTCTATTTATGATACGGGACACGGCAATACATGGCTGTTGCTCGGATTGTTTGTTGTCGGTGTTTTATTTTATTTCCTTGGTAAATATTTCCGTAATCTTTCGTTTATGGAGACGATGGCAAAAGGAACGATACAGATTGGAACAAGAGCGGTATTTGCGCTTATTATTGTTCTTGTTGCTCTGTCAGAAACATTAGGTGCAGAGAACATTTTAGGTGCTTTTTTAGCGGGAGTGCTTGTTTCGATGCTTTCTCCAAATCAAGAGTTAGTTCATAAGCTCGATTCATTCGGCTATGGTTTTTTAATTCCCATTTTCTTTGTGATGGTTGGGGTCAACCTTGATTTGGGTTCATTGTTCGCAGAACCAAAAATTTTATTGCTTATCCCATTATTGTTTATCGCGTTAGTGATTTCAAAAATGGTTCCTGTTTATATGATGAGATTTTGGTATGATAAAAAAACGGCGCTTGCTTCCGGTTTTTTGTTAGTATCGACCCTTTCGCTTGTCATCGCAGCTGCGACGATTGCTGAGCGTATGAACATGATTGGTGAAGAAATGAAAGGAGCGCTCATTTTAGTAGCTGTATTGACGAGTATTATTTCGCCGATTTTATTTAAAAAGCTATATCCAAAATTATCAGAAGACGAACATAAGCTGAAAGTGCATTTTATTGGTGCTAACCAATTCACATTACCTGTAACGCGAGAATTGGATGAAAAGCTATATGGCGTGACATTGTATCATACAAAGCAGGAAAAAATTGAACTACCAATCGCTCAACCTGTATTTCCAATCGTTGAAGTAAATGACTATGCTCTTGAAACATTAAGCAGTGAGCAAGTATTTACAGCGGATATTCTTATTGCCTCTACAGGCACTGAACAGTTAAATGCGGAAATCGCCATATTTGCGAAAGAACAAGGTGTCGAGAGAGTCATTGCCCTTGTCGGAACATCGGAGCTTGATGAGAAACTGAGAGCGATGAATATTGAGGTTATTTCCATATTATTTTCAACAAAAGCATTATTAAAAGCGTTGATCGAATCGCCAAGTGTTGTTAATATTCTCACGAATCAAGAATCTGCTTTGTACCAAATCGAAATGAACAATTTACAATATGATGGTGTCATGCTGCGACACTTTCCGTTTACCGGCGATTGTATTATTGTTCGGATTTTTAGAGGCAAAGATTCGATCGTTCCACATGGAGATACGGAACTGCATATCGGTGATCGTCTTGTTGTTACCGGTTCAAAAGAATATGTCGATGAACTGCGAAGAGTGTTAGAATTTTGCATGACTTAAAAGGGACTGCCCAGAAGTATCTAACCTTACGTGCAATCCACCATATATCGTGTTTTTATCCAGTGGTTATAGGATAGTTGCAGTGGCTGATACTTTTCCTTGAGGGGCAGTTTCTTTTTTGTTATAATGAAATTAATACTTGGTACTAATAACAAATAATAAAATAGAGTTCAATATATTTAGGAGGATGACAAAATGAATTTATCCTTAAAAGGCCGTACATATGTTGTCATGGGAGTAGCCAATAAACGAAGCATCGCTTGGGGAATTGCTCGTTCATTGCATGCGGCGGGTGCTAGACTCATTTTTACATACGCAGGCGAACGCTTAGAAGCAAGTGTCCGTGAATTAGTGGCAACGCTTGAAGATGAAACTGCGCTTGTACTTCCTTGTGATGTGACAAACGATGAGGAAATTACGAAATGTTTTGCTGAGATTAAAGAAAAAGTTGGTGTCATTCACGGCGTGGCTCACTGCATTGCGTTTGCAAATAAGGAAGATTTAAGCGGCGAATATATGAACGTAAGTCGTGACGGCTTTTTGTTAGCGCATAATATTAGCTCTTATTCATTAACGGCTGTGGCAAGAGCGGCAAAAGATTTGATGACAGAAGGCGGCAGCATTGTAACGATGACATATCTTGGCGGCGAGCGTGTCGTGCAAAACTATAACATTATGGGTGTTGCCAAAGCTTCGCTTGAAGCGAGTGTGAAATATTTAGCCAATGACTTAGGAAAATACGGAATTCGCGTCAATGCCATTTCCGCTGGTCCAATTCGTACATTATCAGCAAAAGGTGTCAGTGACTTTAACTCCATTTTAAAGGAAATTGAAGAACGTGCTCCATTGCGCCGTACGACAACGCAGGAAGAAGTAGGCGACACGGCATTATTCTTGTTCAGCGACTTATCTCGCGGTATTACAGGTGAAAATATTCATGTCGACTCTGGTTACCACATTTTAGCCCGGTAAAAAGAAAAGCGGAGGCGGCTTGCTTATCCCCGAAACGCGCTGGAGGACCCGCGAGGAGGCTGTTGCCGCCACAGCGGGGCCGAAGCGTCGCGAGGGGATAGCCGCCGAAGCTAGACAAAAAGAAAAGCGGAGACGCCCTGCTTAGCCGCGATGGGCAAATGTTCTTCCGGAGCAAGAAGTCGCTTTTTGACTTCGCTCCGGAAGGTTATTTGTCCCCGAGCGGCTGGGCGCCGAAGCTAGACAAAAAGAAAAGCGGAGGCGACTCACTACAATCTGAACCGTTTAGTTTATCAATTGAAATAAAAAAGAAAAAGCTGTCAACGGGGTTTAACCGTTACAGCTTTTTTCTTTTTGTTGGCGAACATTTTATTCGCAATTCTGAAAGAAAGAAGCATATATATTTTATATAAAAAAGTAAGGAGGGCGTGTAATGAAAACACATCAAGCTGTTCCTAATTCTCCACTCCTATATATTGTTCAACCCAAACTAAAGCAGACAGTAACCTATATGCAAGAAACATTTATAGCACACACCGAAAAAGTGAAAAAGCAGACTGAAGAGTCTCAGACTATAAAAGAAACAGAGGGACATTTAAGAAAAGCGTTTGAAACAAAGGGTTTTCAAGAAATGACACTTGGTGAAAAGTTGAATTTTTTAGCTAACCTTCCTGCTCATCTTTCGAAGATCAAGTGTAATTTGATCATCGACAATAAAAATTATGAAGGGTATATAATCGAATATAAAGATAAACAAGTAATATTTCAAACTGCAAAAGATAACGAAAGAGTAACGATTTCAACGGAAAAAATTGCTTCTCTCACGCTAATTGGTATAGGAGAGGAACAAACGCTTGTCAATAAAGAGGAAAAGTAGAGTTTTTTCAATGATCAAGTCTTAAAAAAGGAGCGTCTCATTCCGTATGAGACACTCCCGCTTTTCTTTTTTGAACGATGTTGTATGCTTTCGTATAAATGGCTTCTAACCGTGCTGCTACATGTGTGAATTGAAAATGTTCCTCTACATAGTTTCGTCCGTTTTTCGCCATTTGCGCAGCTTTTTCTCGATGAGAAAGCATAAAATGAATTGCTTTCGAGAATGATTGAATATTTTGATAGTCGTCAATGACAAACCCATTTTTCATATGATGAATCACTTCAGCGTTCCCACCACGATTGGTTGTAATAATCGGGACCCCTGCAGCCATCGCTTCATAGTGTACTCTCGCTAGCGGTTCATGCCATTGAGAACTGCAAACGAACACATCACTCATTAATAAAATATGTGGAATTTTTTTAGAGGGGATGTAGTTTGTAAAGATAATTTTCTCTCCATATGGTTTGGCTAAATGATGCAATCGTTCAACATAATCATTCCATCCGTTATCACTAAACCATCGCCCGCCAACAATGACTAAAACAGCATCAGGGTGGCAGGAAAGAACCTCACTCATACATTGAATGAGTATATGAGGTCCTTTTGTTTTACTTAATCGGCCAATAAACAAAATCACTTTTTTATTTGCAACATTCCATTCTTTTCGCATGGATTCACGAATCTTTTGCCCTGTTTCTGTCCATACCGGAACATATTGCTCAAGGTCAATACCAGAATAGACGACTTCAATCTTGTCAGAAGGCAGTTCATATCGTCCAGTAATCGTATGCTTAATGTACTCACTGACAGTCGTAATGATGGTGCTTTGCTGTATTGCTTGTTCGGCTAACTCTTTAGTGATTTTTAAAGGAGAAAACATGTCATTATGAACACTTAACACAAAAGCGCTTGTCGGTGAAGCCTCTTTATATTTAACGAGATTTGCTGGACGGTTGAAGACATGAATGACGTCAAATGTGTGTTTAGTTAATTCAGTAGCGACATTTTCTTCGTACGTTTCTTTTGGAAAGCGAATGTATTCAATGTTGTTTCTTTTTTCTTTTAATGGTAAGGAACAATCTGTTATAGAGAATATTATAAGTTGATGTTTTTGGCTAATGAATGGGGCAACTCCATCAATCATGAGCTGAATCGCTCCACCTTTCACAGCAGGAGAAGGGAGTTTTTCTGTACATATAAAAGCGATTTTCATGATATTTCATCCTTATAAATGAAGCGTATATAGTCAATTTCCCTTTGCAATCCTTCTTTTAATGTGATGGTTGGAGCATAGTTTAAATAACGCTCTGCAGTAGAGATATCAGCCCATGTATGCTTAGGTTCTCCGATGACGGTTTTGGTATAATGTCTCTTCGCTTTTTTTCCTGTCAGTACCTCTAATAAATCAATAATGTCATTAATTGATGCTCGTTCTTTTCCACCGATATTGATGGTTTTTCCAATCGTATTTGTATTCCCTAAGACAGCTGCCGTTCCGCTTACACAATCAGAAATGTACGTAAAATCCCGTGTTTGCGTTCCATCTCCGAAAATGGTAATTGGTTGATTCGTTAGTATTTGTTTGATGAAACGGTGAAAGGCCATATCGGGTCTTTGGCGAGGGCCATAAACGGTAAAGTAGCGCAAAATAACGATAGGAATTTCAAAACTTGTTTTGTATACTTTGCATAAATGTTCGGCTGTTAATTTTGTAATCCCATATGGTGATAATGGTGTTGGCTCCATTCCTTCTGATACTTTTCCTATTTTTTCTCCATAAACAGAAGATGTTGAAGCAAAAATAAACTGTTTCAGCGGAAGGTTTTTACAAGCTTCTAACAACAATTGAGTTGAAGAAATGTTATGGTCAACGTATGTTCGAAAGTCTCTTCCCCAACTTGTACGAACACCTGGCATTCCTGCCAAATGGTAAACAACATCTATATCTTTTAAAAGTTCATGAAGGTCAATGGAGAGAAGATTTTCTGAAATGAACGTGAACCTTGGATGAAGAATGAGTTTTTCTAAATTACATTTTTTGATATTAGATGGGGTAGGACCAATGAAATAATCGATACCAATGATCGTATTATTTTCATCTTCCAATAACTTTTCACATAAATGAGAGCCAATAAAGCCAGCAGCGCCAGTAACGAGAATGTTCATCCCCGACCAACTCCTACATAATGTAATCCATACTGTTCTATCTTGTTGCGATCAAGGCAATTGCGTGTATCGAAAATAATCGTCCCTTTCATAAGTTGCCTTACTTCCGACCAATCTAACTCTTTAAATTCATTCCAATCGGTTGCAATAATAACACAATCAGCGTCATGAATAGTAGAAGTGATTGAGTCCTTTTGGATGACATTTGCAGGAAGAGGATTCTCTAACTTCGCTTGTGGATCATAAGTATGAATTTCGCAGTCTAATTGGCTCAAGCATTGAATGAGTCGTTTAGCCGGTGAGTAGCGTGTATCATCGGTGTTCGGTTTAAAGGCAATTCCTAAAACAGCGATTTTAAGATGAGTAAAATGAGGGAAAAGCATTTTTAATTTTTCCATATAAATATCAATTTGTGTCTCATTCACTGTTTGTACTGCTTGTAAAATATAAGGTTGAATGTTTTTCGAAAGAGCAGTTCGTTCAAGTGATTTTACATCTTTTGGGAAACAAGAACCTCCATATCCTAAGCCGGCTTGTAAAAAATGCGGACCGATTCGCGGATCTAGTCCGATCCCTTTTGCAACATCGTTTACATCTACTTGAAATGCTTCGCAAATGCGAGAAATTTCATTTATAAATGAAATCTTTGTAGCTAAAAAGGCGTTTGAAGCATATTTAATCATCTCTGCTCCATTTAAGCTAGTAATCACGTAAGGAGCGTCGATTCCGGTATATATTTTTTGTATAACTGCTAATGACTGATGATCGCCAGACCGAAGACCTACAACAATTTTGTCAGCATGGAACATATCATGAATGGCAGAGCCTTCTCTTAAAAACTCCGGGTTTGAGACGATGTTGAAAAGTTCCGGACAGACACCTTTTTTAATCAACTGTTTATACATCCATTCATTCGTTCCAGGAGGCACAGTGCTTTTAGTAATAATGGTTTTATACGAGTTAATGCGGTTTGATAGCTCATCAATCACTGAATCAATATATGATAAATCGGTACTTCCGTCTTCTAAAGAAGGGGTACCAACACAAATGAAAACGACGGAAGCTCTCTTTATATAATCATCGAGGCAATCAGTAAAGGTGAGATGATTATAATTTTTATCAATTAATTCTTTTAGGCCTGGCTCATAGATAGGAACTTTACCGTTATTTAGCATTTCTATTTTTTGTTTGTCTTTGTCGACACAGTTTACTTCATGGCCAAGTTCAGCAAGAACGGCAGCGGTTGTTAAGCCTACGTATCCGGCGCCTATTACACATATATTCACAAATAGTACACTCCCCTCAATAAAAAGTATGTGGCTCTTATAGCGTATTAATGGACAGGTCTAATATGTTACAGTTGCAGATACCCAATGTGGCGGAGTGCAGTGCCTATTTTCTTTAGACAACTTTCCTTGCTGCTATGTAACGAATACGATAAAGATAAAGAAAATAGAGGGGGAAATGAACATGGTAAAGAGAGCGATTATTCCGGCAGCAGGATACGGTACTAGAAGTTTGCCGATTACAAAGGTGATCCCAAAGGAAATGTTCCCCATCGGAGTGAAACCAGCTATTCAGTTTGTAGTAGAAGAGGCGATCGAATCGGGAATCGAAGAGATTTTAATTGTCGTTTCAAGAACAAAAAATTTAATTATGGATTATTTTGATCATTCTCTTGAATTGGAAGCGTTTTTAGAAAAGAAAAACAAAACACATTTATTGAGGAAAGATTTTGTTCCTAACATACAGCTTTATTACACACGTCAACCATATGCGAAGGGGCTCGGTGACGCTGTGCGTTTAGGAAAGTCGTTTGTTGGGAACGAACCATTTGCGGTTCTTTTGCCTGACGACATTATATTAGGAGGAAAGAAGCCCGCGATAAAGCAGTTAATAGAAGAGCATGAGATTCATGGTTATAGTGTAATTGGACTTAATAAAGTTGATGCGGAACATTTGCATAAATATGGCGTTATAGCAGGGAAAGAGCTTGGTAATCAGATTTATAATGTTATGGATATTATCGAAAAACCGAAAGAAAATCCACCATCCAACTTAGCTGTCATTGGAAGATATGTGTTTACTCCTTCCATATTCTCATATTTGGAATTATTAAATCCGCAAGAAGGAGAAGAGGTTCAGCTGACAAATGCAATAAAAGAATTACTAGCCAAAGAAGCATGCTATGGTAAAATTCCCGATGGAAAAAGGTTTGATATAGGTTCTCCACATGATTATATTTCTCTAGTAAATATGATTTATCAGAAGGGCATATAGAAGTAGAGAAGCTTGTTCCAAAAGTTCAAAGAGTAAAGCCAGCCTTTTGTCGAAAAGGGCTGGCTTTACTCTTTTATTCATCCTCCTCATTATCTACACTCACATCTTTGTCTGTTAGTACTGGTAAGTCAATCGAAGTGATATCGCTGCTGTTTAAAATAGTTAAGCGATTGCTACCTTTATAAAATCGATCGTTCCAAAAAGATGCTTTATTGTGGTTTATGTCAAATGCTAAAAATACAGCATTATAATACGTCTGTTCTCCCACATGAATATTTACTTCTGTTCCAGGTTCGAGATTGCGTAATATTTCATGCACGCTATTATGTTGCTCAACTTCCTGATGTTGTTGCTGACGTTGTTTTTTTATGAAATTTTGGTTGAAAATAATTTTATTCATGATTTTCTCTCCCTCCTACTTATAGTTAAAGCGTCTATACCATCATATGTTTCCATCTTTTGGTGCGGATGGTCATCAGCCTAAGAATAAAAGGAATTTTTTATCATTTGCATTTCGTCCATCTCATAAACTATATAGAAACTTTGGATCGATAAAGGCGGGGGATTTATGCTAAGCTCCTTTGAATTTCTTATTCTTTTTTTGGCGAGTTTTCGGTTAACACGATTAATTGTGAATGATACAATTACTTCATTTATTCGAAAACCGTTTCATGAAATCGTAGAGGAACAATTGCCAGATGGTTCAATGCAAACATTTTTAAAAGTGAAAGGAACCGGCTTAAAATACTGGATTGGTGAACTATTGAGTTGTTATTGGTGCACAGGGATATGGAGTTCGGCTTTTCTATATATAGGTTATTTAGTTTGGTCTAGCATTTTTACACCGATTATATTTATTTTGGCGATTGCTGGCTGCGCTGCCTTAGTGGAAGTGGTTGTGGAAAGATTGTCATAAGAGATTGGGGAGAGAAGCGCATAGTTCTAAGAGAAAAATGATTGATTTTACTTGAAGTATACTGACTCAATCATCTAAGAAATATAAGAGGATTAGAGGATTTGCTATCTCATCTACTCTATATGCTGTATGGATAGAGGGAAGATGATCGAGTCAGCATTTTGCTAGTGAAGCTAAAAACATAATGATATGGATGTCTACCAATTGACTATAATATTGTTTAATGATGGAATTCCTTTTGGAAACTCTTTGCAGTAAACATAGCCTTCAATAACTAAAGCATGTTTATCATCCGTTTTTCTTGCTTGAATTTCAAAATTATGAAACTGTAATAACTCGCTTGGCTCTAGTGTTGAATGATACAATGGCTTCAGCCAATACTCACCGTTATTTTTTATGATCTCTCTCCAATTTTCATGGACAAATGTCCACTCTGTAGAGGAATGTTCAGCTAGCAAGAAGTTTTCTCCGGTGGTTTTCAGTGGTTGTGTTGTAATTTTACCACTTAGTTTCCCCGCATGAATCGGTTTTATACGAATGCATATCATAGGCTCATGTAGAGGTTCTGTCCCAATATTGTCCATAGTGAAATCGCCAAATATTAATAACTCATCTTCACTTGTTCCAGGGAGGAGCAACGAATAATTAAAAAACGACTGGAGTTTTACGATAGGTTGTGAATGATGGTTATCTTTTTGTAAATACAAATTTTTTTTCAGCTCGCTCAACTGTGTTTTTTCTTCCTCTAATGCCACTTCATATGATAGTAGTTGATTTTCTAGAGATGCAATCTTTTTTTCGTATTGCTCAATATTCTCAGTTTGAATATGATGTAATTTTTTTTGTAAATATTGATTTCGAAGTGTTTCTTTTTTTAATTCTGTTTCTAATGCTTTTAGTTTATTTTTATAATTTGATATTTCTGAACGATAGTGAATAATTTTTTGTTGCAGTTGAATTTGTTGATTCATATCCGCTGTTGGGCGACGTCGCTCCATTTTCTCACCCCTCTTCGCTTTAATGTATATGTAAAGAAATAAATTTGTAAAACAAAAAAGGCTGTTGGAAAGCACAACAGCCTAACTCGTTAAGTGAATTTAGTGAGCTGGGAATACTTCAGGACATTGAGGTGGGAACTTATCTGTAGGACAAAGTGTAGCTTCTAAAATTTCTTCACGTGGTTTACAGAAACGAGCTTCTACTTCGATTTTTACATCTGCTTCCATTTGTACTTCAAGGCATAGAGTGATGGAAACATCCAGTTGTGAGAAATTGTCTGTGCAGATTAAGCTAGCGTCACATTCGAAGAAGGAGATATGGCAGTCTACCACAGTACCTTCAGGGGCACATAAAATGAATGTTTGAGCAGTTGCGAACGGAATTGGATCAGATTCACAAACAACTTGACCGTTTGCGTTAACAACTTGCACAACGACATGACCTTTAACTAGTACTTTTACTTTTTGCAGTGTGACTGTTTCTCCTGAAGGAAGTGTAACTTGTACTGGTTGACGGCCATTTGGCTGGATGATTTCTTGACAAATTAATGCGTTGTTATCGACTACTGGATCGATTCGATTCCCGTCCTCGTCTGTTAAGAAACATCTAATACTGAAGTCTTCTGGGTCAAAACCGTGTGAAGTGAAAAATTCACAAACCGTTTTTCCGTGTCTGGGGCATTTGTTATCTGGAAAAATGGATTCTAAGTCGCTATTAGAGAAGCTTTTTAATGGTACATCCACTTGACGAGTAACCCAGTCGTACACTTTACGAGTACTAATACATACTTTCTCTTTATGATGAGAGTAACTCATAACTCTTTCCTCCTGTTTAAAAATTTTTCCCGCTGTAATAAATTGAATGATTACTTCATGCGGGTATCGGGACTACTGTATAGTATGAAAAAGTTAGGTAAGTGTGCAGTGATAAACGCGGAATTTTATTTTTAGTTTTCATGGAATAAATTGGTGAATGTTTGAATTTTTATGTATTAGGAGGAAATGATTTTTTGATGGGGAGGCTAACCAGTGAAACAAAAACAAGGAGAGAATGTGACGATGTTAAAACAAAAACTCATTTATTATCAGTCTGAGCTGTCACGTTATAAAGCGAAATTGCAACAGTATGAACAAAGCGATATGATGTCATTAATAAAAGAAAATGAATATTTGAAAGGGGAATTAGAATCTTTAACAAAAAGGCTGCATGAAGCGACAGCGGAAAATGTTCTTCTTAAAGAATTGGCGTTTCAAAGTGAGGAAAGATATAAACAGTTACAACAAGTAAGAAAAGAAAAGGACGAACTTGAAAAACGTTTAGCAGAACGGAAAAAGCAAATAGAGGAAGAAACCAATCTTGATTCTTGGTTTATTCGCACGTTAAAGCAACAAAACGCGATTGTTTCTCCTTCTGCCAAAACAAATCCGAAACATCATTCGATATCAAGTCCTTTTTCCTTCAGTGAGGAAGAAAAATAGAAACGAATGCCGGAGCAAATCATCTTTCCCCTCATAAGCTATTAGTATTCTAATGCTTTAGGAGGGAAAGTGATTGACACAGAAGAAGCCGATTATTATAGGGAAGAAAATAGTGACGCTCACCTCTACATCTTCTGCAACTGCAAAGAAAACAGGAGGATGTGGATGCGGAAAAAAAATAAAGAAGAAATAAGCATTGGATGAAAGAGATTATCGAAAAAGATAATCTCTTTTTTATGAAAAACGCCTATACAACAAAGCGGAAATGTGCATAGTCTAACAGTGTGAATAGGCTATTCAATTAAGGAGGTAACATAAATGTCAGAAAGAAAACATAAATCACGTGTGGTTCATGTTGATAAGTTAATTGTTCATGCAGATGATGTCGTAATCATTCCGAAAAGACGTCCGTTCGATCCTTGGTTGTTCGGAGGATCAAATCGACCTGAATTAGAAGCGGCTGAGGACGTACAAGATGACACGGCGATCGAAGAACAAGAGATTGATGACGACGATCAGCGAAGAAATCGATTTTCTTGGATTTAGTTTCCTTGTAAATGTAGATCATTGGACAGAACCAATGATTTTGCAAAGTAACATGTTGAAGTAAGAAATAGGTGTCCCCCCTTTCAATCGCTATCAGCTAAACATAATTTATTAAAAAAGTGAGAGGGGATTTTTATGGATCGCTTTAAAAATGATGGACTCTGGTTTGCCATCGGTTCTTTTGTTGTCATTCTTGTCCAAACATTTGGAGCAGACATGGATTTCGGACATACGATATAACGCCATTTTAAGCATTCTCGTCATGGCTGGCATTCTTCATACTCCTTCACTAGGAACCGGGGTTATTCAGATCAAACCAATAAAGAAAATCAATTTGTTGAGGTTGTCTCATAAAGGAGTTGTCCCTTTGTTTGAGACAGCTTTTTTTATGTAAAAAATTGTTATTATATTTTTTTCATGAAAAATACAATATAAAAATTGTAACGAAACTTTAGGAGGTTAAGAAGATGACAGTAGCATCTCAAGTAAAACAAACACTAGCAGGATTAAAATCAGCTCAAGCAAGTTTTGAAACATTCGCATTACAGACAGAAAACCAAGCTGCAAAACAGCTTTATCAACAAGCCGCAAAACAAGCACAAGCGATTGTAGATTTAATCAGCCCACGCGTGCAAGAAATCGAAAACGAAGAGCCACAATATAAACAATAAAGAAAAGCGGAGGCGAGCGCCTAACGCCGAAGGAAAATGTTCTTCCGACGAGAAATGCTTGCATTTCGACGGAGGAAGGTTATTTTCCGAAAGGCGTTGCGAGCCGAGCTAGACAATAAAGAAAAGCAGAGACGGAAAAGGTTGGTTATGGCCAACCTTTTTTCAAACAAAATACATAAATGAATGGGTTGATGGTGGATGATGAAAAAATGGTTTCTGGCTTTTTTCATAATTGGAATCCTCTTTGGTTGTGCGAAGGAAAAAGAGAATCAGCAGCAGTCATTACAAAATTTTAATATTACAAAATCAAGCACAAAGGAAACGGCGGATGCCAATCTTAATCAGTCTGTCGCTAAGCAGGCTGTTCAAAAGATAAGAGAAAAGCGTGAGATAAAGGATGTTGTTGCTGTTAATACGAAGAAGAAGCTTTTATTAGCGTATCAAGTGAAGCATATGCAGCGCTTTCGCATGAAGCAAATTCGGAAAGATGTAAAAGAAGAGCTTGAGAATTTATTCCCAGATTATGACATCATTCTTTCCAGCGATATTAAGTTGTTTTGGAAAACAGAAGAACTAAGAAGAAAATTAAGTAAAGATGGAATGGATGAGAAAGAAATCGATAAACAAATTGAAAAATTAGAAAAATTGAGCAATGAAAAGGCTTAGAAAGAGGTGATGATATGGCAAATGAAAAAAGAAAGAATCTTACGCCTGTTCAGCAAGAGTATCATTTGTTTGAAAAAGAGAGAGAAACAAAGCGACCCGTTTTAAAAAACTGTATTCGGGCCTTTTGGGTAGGAGGACTCATTTGCGCAATTGGCCAAGCCATTTCCTATTTTTATATTTACTTTTTTGATTTTACCGAGCAAACGGTCGGGAATCCAACGGTAGCGACAATGGTGTTTATTTCAATGGTTTTCACGGGGTTAGGCGTGTATGACCGCATTGCCCAATTTGCCGGAGCGGGAAGTGCAGTACCTGTCACAGGATTTGGGAACGCAGTCATTTCTGCAGCAATTGAACACCGCACAGAAGGATTTGTGCTAGGAGTAGGTTCGAATATGTTTAAGCTGGCTGGCTCTGTTATTTTGTTTGGTACGTTTGCAGCATTTGTCGTTGCCTTAATTAAAACGATTCTTATACAGTGGGGTGGATTAGGATGATGAAGGGCCACCGAACATGGATATTTGAGAATAAACCAGTTATTATCTCAACTGCAACAGTTGGCGGTCCGTTTGAGGCAAATGGCAGACTCGCTGATGATTTTGATTTATTGCATGAAGACCTTTGGCTTGGCGAAGATTCGTATGAAAAAGCGCACAAAGTGTTATTTGAAGAGGCATTTTTTAAGGCGATGGAAAAAGCGGGAATTGAAAAGGAAAAAGTTCAGTTTATTATTGCTGGAGATTTGATCAATCAAATTACGCCATCAAGCTTTGCGGCAAGAACGATTGGAGCGCCGTATCTCGGAGTGTTTGGTGCTTGTTCTACATCAATGGAAGGACTGGCATTAGGTGCGTTTATTGTCAACTACGGTGGGGCACAATATGTATTAACAGGAGCGGCAAGCCATAATACTGCTGTCGAAAAGCAATTTCGTTATCCAACGGAGTACGGTGGACAAAAGCCGCCGACTGCGCAATGGACGGTGACAGGAGCAGGAGTAGCATTGCTAAGTAATAAAGGAGAAGGGCCACGTGTCGTTTCCGCAACGATTGGTCGAGTGGTTGACATGGGATTAAGCGACCCATTCAATATGGGAGGAGCGATGGCGCCGGCAGCTGTTGATACGATTGAAGCACATTTGCGTGATTTACAAATTGAACCATCTTACTATGATTTGATTGTCACTGGAGATTTAGGACATATCGGTAGAGAAGTTTCATTAGACCTCATGAAGAAAAACGGGCTTAGTATTGAAGATGAACGTTATCAAGATTGCGGTCTTATGATTTATCGCGAGGGACAACCCGTTCTATCGGGAGCAAGCGGTGCCGGCTGTTCTGCAACAGTTGTCTATGGACATCTCCTTAACAGGATGAAACGTAGGGAATTAAAACGTATTCTCGTTGTTGCAACAGGAGCACTTTTATCACCATTAACGTTTCAGCAAAATGAGACGATTCCGTGCATTGCCCATGCTGTAGCGATTGAGTATGGAGGTGAGTGAAGGATGGTGGCGATGTTTTTTTGGGCATTTGTGGTCGGCGGCATTATATGTACAATTGGCCAAATTATGTTTGATGTTTTTAAATTAACACCAGCACATACGCTTAGTACGTTTGTAGTCATTGGCGCTATTCTGGATGGTCTTGGTCTTTATGAACCGCTCATCGATTTTGCTGGAGCGGGAGCAACCATTCCGATTACAAGTTTTGGAAACTCTCTTGTCCATGGCGCTATGCAAGAAGCGGAAAAGCACGGCATTATCGGTGTATTATCAGGAATGTTTGAAGTTACAAGCGCGGGAATTTCTGCGGCAATTGTGTTTGGCTTCATCGGTGCTTTGTTATTTAAACCGAAAGGATAAGCGGGGTGGTAAGAGGTGACGATCGGTTCACAAGTTAAGCAAAGCTTGGCGAGTTTAAAGAGCATTCATGCCGGACTGCAAAATTTTGCGCTCATCTCAACGGACGAGCGCTCGCAGCGGGAGTTTCACGAGGCGATGATTATAACGGAAGAAATCATTGCCGATTTGAAACAAAGAATTGGACAATTGGAACGAGAAGAACCTCAATACAATGGAATGTAAGGAGTAGGAATGATGCCAGCATGGTTAGAAGCAGTGATACGATCAGTTTGTATATTAATCGGGCTGTTTATTATCACAAAGTTATTAGGAAAAAAACAGCTATCGAAGTTATCGTTTTTTGAGTATATTGTCGGTATCACTATCGGTGATATCGCTGGATCATTATCGATGGATGGCGACATTAATTTAACAGAAGGAATTACAAGTATTCTGGTTTGGTCATTTTTTCCAATAGCTATTTCTCATATATCATTAAAGAGTAAAAAATTCCGCGACTTTGTTGAGGGAAACTCTACTGTTTTTATTAAAAATGGAAAGATATTGGAAGATAACTTAAAGAAAGAGAAATATACAGTTGATGAGCTTTTTGAACAGTTGCGGAAAAAGAACATTTTTCGCGTTGCCGATGTTGAATTTGCCACTTTGGAAACAAATGGAGAGTTGAGCGTCCTACTAAAGCGTGATAAGCAACCGCTGGCAGTTGGTGATGTTTTTCCAAACCCGGCTCCAATAAAGGAGCCACAAACAGTTATAATGGATGGAAGGATTTTAGATGAGCCGCTGGCAACAATAGGATTAAATCGCAGCTGGTTGAAAGAAGAATTGGATAAACAAGGAGCTGCAATTGAAAATGTTTTTTTAGCTCAAGTGGACTCTTATGGACAGCTTACGATTGATTTGTATAATGATAAAATTCAAGTGCCACAGCCGCAGCAAAAACCGCTTTTACTAGCAGCGATTAAAAAAGTGCAGGCGGATTTTGAATTGTTTGCTTTACAAACTGAAAATGCCGAGGCTCGTCAAATGTATGGTAAAAACGCGGAGAAATTAGCGGAAATTTTAAATAAAGTAGAACCATTATTGAAAAATTAAAGGAGGAAAAAGCATGAAAAATAAAACAAAAACAACTGATGAGGAAATTACATTGCGTTTAACAAAGGAAAAAGAAAATAAGAAAATTAAGACGACTGATGAGGAGTTCACATTGGAATTTATGCATGAAGGAGAAAATGCGACACCGCAACCGAAAGATTATGAACAGATTGAGTATTGATGAAGGAAAGCATTGTTGGAGAGCGATTGCTGTTAGGTTAAACTGGAAAAAGGCTGGCTTATAGGAGAATCACTCCCTTACACAGTGACAATCAGTTTCTTACTGAGAGGGAGCGGCTCTTTCCTTTAAGGCAGCCTTTTTATTTTGAGCTTACAATGATAACGATTGTAAAAATTCTTTTACTTGTTCCGGTGTTTTTGCATTGGCACTATGAAGGTGAGCAATTTTCTCACCATTTTTGAAAACGAGCAGGCTTGGAATGCCCATCACTTGATATTGTTGAGCGAGTTCAGGAACATCGTCGCGATTGATTTGATACCATTCTAGATGCGAATATTGTTCCATAATTTCGCCGATAAACATATCCATGCGTGTACAATCAGGACACCATGTTGTATAAAATTTTACAATGACTGCTTGGTCTCCAGCAATCACTTTGTTGAACTGCTCAACTGTTTGTAAATGATTCAAATGAAGCAACCTCCTTTGCTCACTTTGTCACTTCTATACTCTACCATACTTTTAAAGAAAAATAGAATAAAAAACTCGGCACATCGTCTGTTCATTTGCATAAATAAATGAATAAGAAGGGACGGTGAGTATATGAGCAATAAGTTCGAAAAAGAATTGGAGAAGTTAGCGAAATCCAAGCATGAAGGACATGATGAAGTCATAAAGAAATTTGAAACATGGGGAAAGGAACTCGATGAAAATATAAAAAAAATTGATAAAGCAAACCAAGTTTTTTTAAAAGAGGTAGAAGGAAAACTTGGCTATATGAATCAATGGTTTGCCAAAAAAGAAAAGCAGTTTGGGAAAATGTTACGCTTTTTACAGTAGCAAGCCCATACCATTTTTGTAAAAGTGCATATGATGTAAGTAACAATGTGCAAGGAGGTGGAATAAAATGGGCTTCGGATTTGGTGGTTGCGGATTTGGTGGTTACGGCGGTTATGGCTACGGCGGTGGTTTCGGTGGTCATACGTTCGTGTTGATCGTTGTGTTGTTTATTTTGTTAATTATTGTTGGAACTTCGTTCATCGGCTAATTTGTTCGCGATATTTCAAGCGAAGGGGTACGAGCTATTACAAAACGGCTCGTACTTTTTATTTCAATGCATGCACTTCGCATCTTTTTTTTCATACGATGTATCATCAAAAGGAGGCGGGATAATGGATAACAATTTCTTTAAAAATATCGAAAAGAAAACAGGCGTAAATATGAAAGATGTATTCGACTTAGCGAATTCGCTGCAGCATGCGAATTTTAAAGATGAAAAGACGGTTAGAAGCGTCATTAAACGTGTAGCGCAAATTGCCAACCGCAAAGTACCAAAAGAATTAGAAGATAAAATCGTTCAAACGATTATTAAAGACGGAAAAAGCCTAGATTTCAGCACAATTGCTAATATGATTAACAAGAAGTAAACAAGAGGCTGGCTCAAAAGCAAGGAATCGTATAATCATGTCTGGTAAGTACATGATATATACAGCCCCTTATGAGCCAGCCTCAGCTATTCAATGAAAGATTTAATAAAGCGGGAGGCGTGCGCTTTTTTCATTCGTCTCATTTCAGGAACAGAAATGAATAAGGCTTCTTTTGCTCTTGTCATCGCCACATACATTAATCTCCGTTCTTCTTCAAGCGGCAGCTCATCACCGTTTCGATAAGCATCAAGGGCATAATCATGAGGAAGACACCCGTCTACCGCTCCTAAAATGTATACATATTTATACTCTAATCCTTTCGCACGATGAATCGTTGTTAGTTGAACCGCATTCGTTTGTTGTTTGCTTAACTGTTTTGCTTCAGAAGTCGCTTGAATCATTTCATCGACATGAGAAAGGAAAGCAGAGATGGTCTTAAATTTTTTAGCAACCACTTTTAAATCGCGCAAATCATCAGACCCTTTTTCCATCACATTTCCTTCATTGCCCCGTTTTTTTATAAATTCCTCAAAGCCCATTTCTTTTTCGATTGTTTCAAGCGCGACAATAGGTTTAAGAGTGGCTAATGTTTTAAACAAAGGAACAATTTTACGCAGTTTCTTTTGCTGGAAAGGTTGAATGTTGTTGAGTTTAGTTAAAGCTTTCACAAGCGAGCAGTCCTCGATAATACTAATCGCCTTTAACTCTTGAAGTGCTGATTGTTTTAAAAACAGGGCAACAAGCAAATCGTTCATTGCTTCTTCGTTATCTGGATTTAAACTGAGACGCAAATACGCTAACAAACAGCGTACGATGCGGCGCTGATAGAATGATTCGCCATCTTGCTCAACGATAAAAGGCAGACCGCATTGTGACAAACGCTCAAATATCGCCCGCGATGTTGCATGGGTGCGGTATAAGATGGCGAAGTCGCGCGGCTGTGCACCTTGGCGGATTCGCTCCGTTATATCTTCAACAACCATTGTTGCTTCCTCCTCTTCGTCGTATGGGAAAAAGAAGAGAGGAAGATGGTGATTGTCGAACTGCGCTCTCATCTGTTTTTTGCGTCGGTGTTTATTAAAGGAAATCACTTTATTCGCTGTTGTGACAATCGCATGAGAAGAGCGATAATTTTCGCTTAACGTAATGATTTGCGCTTCAGAATATTCTTTATCGAATTCAAGAATAAAAGACGGATTAGAGCCGCGAAAAGCGTAGATGGATTGGTCATCATCGCCAACGACGCATAAGTTTTTTGTATGGCTTGATAGCATCTTCATGATTTCGTATTGTACTTTGTTAATATCTTGAAACTCATCAATTAAAAAGTAATGAAACCGTTCTTGATAGCGGGCGAGCAAGTCGGGATTTTCTAAAAGCATTTCATAGCAGCCAAGAAGCATATCGTCAAAATCAAATTGTCCGCGTTCAGCTTTCAGTTCCTCATATCTTTTATATAAATAGGATACCCGTTCCTCCCACTGACTTTGCGGTGCTACGTTCTTCGGAGTCAATAATGTATTTTTCCAATAAGAAATTTGTTGTAGTGCTTGGTCGTAAGCAAACTCCCGTTCATCTAAACCAAACTCTCGGCCCGCTTCTTTAATGATTTGTTCACGCTGCCAATCCCATTTTAATAAACGATTGATTTGCCACCGTTCTGGATGAAAATGGCTAATCATTCGGTAAAAAATACTGTGAAATGTGCCGGTTACAAGAAAAGAAGTATCATCTTGACGGATTTCTGGATAAGTAAGAAGCCGTTGTTTCATTTCTTGCGCTGCTTTTGTAGTAAATGTCACAAGCATAATGGAAGAAGGATGAATATTTCGCTCACAAATCATATAAGCAGTGCGGGCAGTCAGTACACGCGTTTTCCCGCTGCCAGCCCCGGCTAATACTAAAAGTGGTCCTTCTGTCGTGCTGACTGCTTTCATTTGTGCTTCGTCCAGATAAATTCCAGATTGTACTAGGTGTTGTAAATAACCGCTTTTACCGCTTGCGATGGCCTGTTCTTTTTTACGAAATAAAGTGCTGTTTTTGACAGAAATAGGCGGTTTCCAAAGCGAAGTCTCTAATTCATTTATTGTGCAATTTTGTTTATGTTCATGGTAAAAATGCGGCTCTTTTTGAATCCCTAAATATAGTCTCACGGGTTCACCGCATTTTAGGCACGTAATTTTTCCGCGAAGTGCCGACTCATAGACAAGCTGGTATTTTTCGCGTGGCAATTTCGAGAGGCGAATCGTTTTTTCTTTATATTTTGCCCGTTCCATGAATAAATCTCCTTTTTTCAAACGTCAACGTTAATCATATCAAAACATATGATATAGAAAAAGGATTTGTTGATTGAAGTTGAGAATTGAAAAAGAAAGGGATAAGGAGGGGAGTGGGAATGTATATCATATCTCCGTTTAATGATTCATTATTTCAATATGGGAATCGGAAAAGTCATCATGATTCATCTCCGCTTTCACTATTTCCGGTAACAGCAGCCAATATGATAGCTCACCAGAGGAAAGAGCGTCCATTTTCACAGTCCAAGAAAGCTCATAAGCGAGCGGTTTTTGATGAAGTTTTAACAGAGTTAACTGGAAAAGGACAATATATTAACGAACATGTATAAAGTAGAGAGAACGAAATGGAATTTATGCCAATGTATAATTTTTCTTATTTACTTTAAAGGCACTGTGGGAATCGGATAAGTTCATTCTCAGAATAGAGGAATTTTTAATGGGCGCAGGGTTTGATATAGGGATAATGAAAAAGAATAAAGAATAATGATGAAAAACGAGGAGAGGAACAGTTGCCGCTTCCCCATCTTTTCATTGTTCATGCGTGTGTCGATCATTTTGTGGGAGCGGCTTATTGCAAAAACTGTGAAACATGTATACGATTGCCACAGTGCGCAAAGAAGCGATTTTGCATAATCTGATATTAAAGACGATTGATTGGTTTTAAGGAAACGCACCGCTTAAGGAACTGTGTGCAATCCATTTTTAGAAGGAGAAGCGGAGTTGGGGCTGGCAGATCATATGTTATGGATGGCTACGAAGTGTTAGAATGTTTGGAGATGCATTCCGTTTCCTTCCTGCCATTCTGCGTATAGCACTTCCTTATACTCTCTTGCCCCAAACATTTCAATTTGTCCTTTTAGCCATTCTTCAGAAAAACCGCATTCTTTTAAGTTATCCCATATGACTTCACCATCGCTGATTAATGTAATAGGAAGATGAATGGACTGAGGAGGCATTTGATGATCTTTCCGCGTCGGTTGATCATATAGTGATTTTTTTAGGACGCTTACCGTTCCATCTGTTTCTAAAATCGCATACTCGACTTCGCGAATAGAAAACGCTCCTTTTGATCGCAGCAAATGTTGTAATTGATTGATATCTAATTTGTTTTCTTTCATTTTATCACGTAAAATCTTGCCGTTAGCGATGACTAACGCTGGCTTTCCTTCTAAAATAGCGCGGGATTCTTTCTTTTTTTGCGTAATAATTTCCGTTATGTAAATTAAAGCCCCCCATAAAGCGACGGTGAACAAGATGTGGGAAATACCGATGTCGTTAGCATAAAGTGCATTGCCGACAAGTTCCCCTAACACAAGAGCGGAAATGAAATCAAATGCTGTGATTTGCGTGATTTGTGTTTTTCCGAGAATTTTAGTAGTAAATAGTAGAGCGACATAACCAATAGCTAGTTCAGAAGCGATTTTAATAAATTCCATCTTTTTCACCTTTTGGACTTATGATGTCATTAATTTGTGTTAAATGAAGATTTTTATACATAGAAAAAAGGGGCTGACCCAAAAGCAAAGTGTCAGCCCCCATAACCATATAGGACATACAATAACATTAGATAGATGAACGATATATTGTGGAATGCACGTGAGGCTAGACACTTATGATATTATCCCCTTATAGTAGACAGGAAAAAGCAAAGGCTGATACTGTTTACTATGGAGGGGTTTTTTTATGGGAAAAATCAGAAAAACTTATT
>NZ_JACDUU010000006.1 GCF_013760845.1 [Anoxybacillus] calidus
CATTCATCCGCTCCTTTGATTGATCCGTTTAGGAGCAGTATAGACAAAGGTGGATGGGGATTAAACATGTCGGAATTTCAAACTGAATTTATATATTTCGGGAGGAATGAAAAATGGCAGGAAGATTTGAAGGAAGAGTGGCATTCGTAACAGGCGGAAGCCGCGGAATTGGAAAAGCCATCGTTCAGCTCTTTGCGGAGGAAGGAGCAAAGGTTGCGATTATTGATCTAAATGAAGAAGCCTTAAGTGAAACGACCAGTGAATTCAAAGAAAAAGGATATGAGGTTTATTCTAGGGTGGCAGACGTCACAGATTCTGCCCAGGTGGAAAGTGCCGTTAAAGAAGTTGTCGATACGTTTGGTTCGATTGATATTCTTGTGAACAATGCAGGAGTGATTCGTGATAATCTGCTGTTTAAAATGACAGACTCGGATTGGGAAACAGTAATGGATGTCCATTTAAAGGGAGCCTTTTATTGCGCGCGTGCCGCCCAAAAATATATGGTAGAGAAAAAATATGGCCGGATCATTAATATTTCGTCTACTTCGGCTCTCGGAAACCGCGGTCAGGCCAATTATTCTACAGCAAAAGCGGGATTGCAGGGGTTTACAAAAACACTTGCCATCGAACTTGGAAAATATGGCATTACTGCAAATGCGGTAGCTCCTGGGTTTATCGAAACCGATATGACGAAAGAAACAGCAAGAAGACTCGGTATTTCATTTGAGGATCTTATTAACGCAGCCGTTTCAAAAATCCCTGTTGGAAGAAGCGGAAAGCCGTCCGACATTGCCCATGCGGTCGCCTTCTTTGCAGATGAGAAATCATCCTTTGTTAACGGTCAAGTATTATATGTGGCTGGCGGACCAAAAAATTAAACGAAACGAGGTGATCATCAAATGTTAGAGGAACACATTGGAAAATACTCTAATAAGGTCAAGAATACTGTCGAAAGAGGCGCTGTTAAGAAGTTTGCAGAAGCGATTGGTGACCCACACCCCATCTATTTGGATGAGGAAACGGGAAAAAAATCAAGATATAAAAACAATATCGCTCCCCCGACATTCCCAAGAGTCTTTGATTATGGGGTGATTGAGGGATTGAAACTTCCAAGTAAGGGCCTTATTCACGGTGAGCAAACCTTTCATTATGAGAGACCGCTCCTAGTTGGAGAAGAAATTCTATGTTACTCGAAAGTGGAAAATTACTATGAGAAAAAAGGAAAACACGGTGAGCTGGGATTCCTAGTGGTTAAAAGCTTTGGAGAAGATCCATCAGGTCAAATCATCTTCACTTCCAAACAGACCGTAATCATAACAGAAGCGGTAAGAAAGGAGATGATCGTTTGAAAAAGATCGCAGAATTAAAAATTGGAGAGGCATTAGAGGACGTACAGCTCAACCCTGTTTCGAGGCTGGACTTAATTAAATATGCAGGGGCTTCCGGAGATTACAATCCTATTCATACAATCGATGAAGAAGCAAAAAAAGCCGGTTTACCGGGTATTATTGCACACGGAATGTGGACAATGGGAAATCTCTCAAAGCTATTCACCTCCTATTATGAAGAAGGGTTTATACAGGATTATTCGATCAGATTCAAAGGAATGGTCTTCCTTAACGACGTCATTACACTGAAAGCGACTTTGGAAGAAAAAATGGGGAATCAACTACGTTTTAACGTGCTGGCGGTGAATCAAAAGGGAAATGAAGTTTTAAAGGGAGAGGTATTGTTTAAAACTTTCACTGGGACGGACATCACTCATATTTTTTAGCATGAAAATGAAAGAAAACCCAGTGGCAAAAGGATCTCCTTTGTTACTGGGTTTCCATACTATTTTGTTGTTGATAAATAGATATATGTAGGAAAGGGCGGCAGTTTCCCGGTGAATAGAAAAACTGTGATTGCTTAATGGATCGGAAAGGTAGTGGCTATACTTCTTTAACACGTTTAGAAGAAATTCCGGAGGCAATATGTCAATTCTTTCATCAAATTTTCTGTATAAATTTTAATAGGGAGTGAAGAAAACAGTGAAAAGAGATGCTGTCATTGTTTCAGCTGTTCGCACAGCCATAGGCAGACACGGAGGTGCGCTTGCGTCTGTACCGGCACATATATTTGGAGCAGAAGTGATAAAAGAAGCAATTAGACGGGCAAACATCAGTCCTGAAATGATAGATGATGTGATTTTGGGAAATGTTTTGAGCGGCGGCGGAAATATTGCTAGATTAACAGCGTTACAAACTGGTTTATCCATTGAAATTCCAGGGTTAACCGTTGACCGACAGTGCGGGTCAGGAATCAATGCAGTAATCCTGGCGACACAGGCGATTCGCGCTGGAGACGGAGATATTTATATAGCCGGCGGTATCGAAAGCATGAGCCGGGCGCCATATTTAATGGACCGTCCGGAAAAACCGTACAGTTCTACCCCTCCGAATTTCCGGAAATCACAGCTGTCACCGAAAGAAATTGGCGATCCTCCAATGGGAATTACGGCAGAAAATCTCGTAAAAAAATATAAGATTAGCAGAGAAGAACAGGACGAATTTGCGCTTAGAAGCCAGCAAAGAATGGCTATAGCAATGAAGGAAGGCCGGTTTAATGAGCAAATTGTTCCTATTACCATTCCAGTCAGAAAAGGAGAGCCGATCGTATTCAAAACCGATGAACACCCGCGCCCTCAAACTACGATGGAAGCGTTATCAAAGCTCCCGCCTGCTTTTCTAGAAGGAGGCACTGTTACAGCAGGGAATAGCTCCGGTTTAAATGATGCAGCATCGGCATTAGTAATCATGTCGAGAGAAAAGGCAGAAGAGTTGGGCTTAACCCCGTTAGCTGTTGTCAGAGAATATGCCGTAGCAGGTGTAGACCCTAATATTATGGGGATCGGACCTGTTCCAGCGACAAGAAAAGTGCTGGAAAAATCGGGGCTTTCTCTGGAAGATATCGATATCATTGAGATCAATGAGGCATTCGCTGCGCAAGTGATTGCATGTGACAGAGAATTGAACATGGACTCGGAAAAAGTAAATGTTAATGGCGGTGCGATAGCCCATGGACACCCGCTCGGTGCAACTGGTGCCATCCTTATCACAAAGGCGGTCTACGAATTAAAACGTTCCGGCGGAAGATATGCTCTTATTACGGCGTGTATCGGAGGAGGCCAGGGGATTTCTACCATTATCGAACGTGAATAAATGGACTAACAATCATACCTTTCAATTGGTTGGGATTGTATGAACAGCCATCAAATTAAGTGAAGGTTCAAAAAAATCACTATTATGCTATAATAATGAAAAACTTCTTGTGAGAGGGACAGAAAACATGAAAGAAAAAATTATCGAAACAAGCATTGAACTATTTGATCAGAAGGGTTTTAAAGAAACATCCGTACAAGATATTGTCGAAGCGATCGGAGTGACAAAAGGAACATTTTACTATTATTTCAAAAGTAAAGAGGAATTGTTAAAAGATATTTGTTTGACCTATATTGAGGATCTCATCAGACAGCAGGAAGAAATTTTAGAAGATCCCAATCAGGATTGTACAGCAAAGCTATATGATATTGTTTATATGTTGATCCATAACATCAAAACCCAACGGAGAAGTGCGAGAATTTTCTTCCGTGAAATGAGACATTTAAATGAGCTGCACTTGGAGGAAATTAAAGCGAAACGAAAAGTATTTCGTGAAAATTACCAAAAGTTAATTGAAGAAGGAATAGGAAAACGAGAATTTAAGAATCATCTTAACCCGGATATGCTGACATTTGGAATTTTAGGGATAACAAACTGGAGTTATTACTGGTTTAATCCTGAGGGGGAAGTATCGGAAGAAAAGCTTACTGAAATATATATGGATTTGATTTTAAATGGAATTAAAAAATCAGATTGATTCTTTTTGAGTGAGGATCTAGCAAAATTTGATCCCGTTATAATCGCCTGTTATCTCCTACCTCTACAGGTCGGAGATAACGGATGCTAGAAGTGCGATAAGTAACCTCAGTAAGGGATGAAGTTTCACTTTATTTAAGTCATAAGAGTATTCGTTTCATATCAATCATACTAACTAGTTAGTATCAGCGGTAAAACGAGCCGCCATTACTTTTTGTCATGGAAAAAGTATATAGAACCGATTGTATACGCTCTTTCCATAGCCTTCGCCTTCTTTCAAAAAAGACGAAATTTATCGATGACAAAAAACATGAAAGAAGCCACCTGCGAGTTTAAAGCATGTTTTGCCGGTAATCGGGTGGCAGAATACGAACAAAAGTTAAAGTGAAGGAGTGATCAGTATGCTTACCCTCCACCATGAATTCTGGCCGAAAAAAATGACAAAGTCTTTAACAGTCCCACAAACCTCGCTGTACGATAACCTCAAAGTGACTGCCAGACGTTATCCTGAACATGATGCAATCTATTATTATGGACAAACAATCAGTTACCGTCAACTGGATGATGAGGTGAATGCACTGGCAGGATATTTACAGCAAACATTAGATGTGTCAAAAGGTGATAGAGTTTTATTATTTATGCAGAATTCTCCTCAATTTATTATTGCTTACTACGCGATTTTAAGAGCCAATGCCGTTGTTGTTCCACTCAACCCCATGCTGACAACCAATGAATTAGAGTTTTGTATCAAAGATTGTGAAATAAGGAATGCGATTATAGGACAGGAATTGCATGAAAAAGTGGTTCCGCTACTCAACACAACCTCTCTCGATCATCTTCTTATAGCTGCTTACTCAGATTATATCGGTAACGATTTTCAAGGAAGTTTACCAAAAGAAGTAGAAGCTCCGAGAATCATTTTTGACAAACCTAATCATTTTCTATGGATGGATGCGATAAACGCCAATTTTTCACCTGGAGAACATTTGTCAAATGCCGATGACCTTGTCGTTCTTCCATATACTTCTGGCACTACCGGGCTGCCAAAAGGATGTATGCATACGAACAGGACCGTTCAGGCAAACACTGTCGGGGCTTACCATTGGTCAGGAGCTACAACCAATACGGTTCACTTGATGACCTTGCCGCTTTTTCACGTTACTGGTATGGTCCACAGCATGCACATGCCAATCTACAGCGGAAGCCGGATGGTCATCATGACCAGATGGAATCGTGATACGGCCATTGAGCTAATTAAGACTCAAAAATGCACTCATTGGGTCACAATCAGTACGATGCTGGTCGATTTCTTATCAAATCCAAAATTAAAAGCGGAAGATCTCATTTCTCTAACATCTATTTCAGGGGGAGGAGCTGCATTTCCTGAGGCATTGAGTGAAAAGCTTTATAAATTGACGGGGATACATTTTGTGGAAGGATATGGACTTTCTGAAACGATCGCCCAAACCCACACCAATCCGCCAGATCGGCCTAAAATGCAATGTCTAGGTATTCCAACATTTGATGTAGACGCCCGTATCATTGATCCTGTAACACATCAGGAGCTTGGAGTTGGCGAGGTCGGAGAAATTGTCGTCAATGGTCCACAGGTGATGGTCGGCTATTATAACCGGGATCAAGAAAACCGGAACGCCTTTATTGAACTCGATGGCAAATCGTTTTTCCGGACAGGAGATATGGGCCGTTACGATGAAGAAGGCTATTTCTTCATTGTGGACCGAGTAAAACGAATGATTAATGCTTCCGGTTTCAAAGTTTGGCCAACTGAAGTGGAGTCCTATCTTTACAAACATCCGGCTGTCCAACAGGCATGTGTTGTTGGCATTCCAGATCCAAAAAGAGGTGAAACCGTAAAAGCATTTGTCATCTTAAATGAAGGCTATGAAGGAAAAGTGAGTGAAGAAGACATTATCGAATGGTCGAAAAAGCAGATGGCTGCTTATAAATATCCGCGTTATGTGGAATTCAGAAAGGAATTTCCGATGACAAGCAGCGGCAAAATACTATGGAGGAAACTCCAGGAAGAAGAATGGGAGAAAGTAAAAACGAATCGAACGGCTGATTCCTCTAAATCTACATAAAAGGAGGAGAACGGATGGAGATTTTCGTGCAGCAGTTATTTAACAGATTAACTTTTGGAAGCGTTTACGCATTGGTGGTACTATGATTAACACTCGTATACGGAATTTTGCATATTCCTAATTTTGCGTATGGTACCTTCTATATGATGGTCGGATACATTGCGTTGATAATGATGACAAAAATGGATTTCTTGTTTAACAACTCGAAATTCTAGTGATATGGAAAGCACTTACGAAACCTCCTGTAATGTTTGTTGTGGTAGCTAACATTATTGCCAGGACTTCGTAAGTGTTTTCATTTTTCTATACCTTTATCACAAAATATGGTGATGAATCAAAAATCATAAAGTCGTTTAAATTTCTTATTGTGTTAACGGGGCAGTTTTTTTGAAGAAGGAAGGAAATTGATTTTTTGCTATTTTAAAACAAATCCCTTCAATAATCGTTTTATTTACTAAGGAGGGATTATGGGTGAGAAGGATATTGTCATTATTCATTATGATGATTTTTATGACAGGGTGTCAGTTAGGTGAATTGGAGCCACCAAAACCAACTTTAACCGTAGATGGTAAAGAGATTGATTATAAAATTGGAACATATTCTTGGTGGGAGAATGGTCGGGCAGTTGATGCAGATGCTATTGCCTCATCTGATCTTGTAGAAGAAATGGATTTTAATGTAGTTCCGTCTGAATCAAAGATGCTGATTAATTTTGGATACCAGCCGTCAGGCATAGAAGCAGGAATATGGAAAAATGATGGTGTAAACTTTGAAAGGGTAAAACTAATAACACAATAATCCTTCCGAAAGAAGCAGGATCTTTTATTTACGTTATTCATACTAGTTGGGAAGAGGGAGATGCGATTTATGCATTTCCGATAAAAGTAAAATAATAACCTTTTTTATTAACCGGTGCTTTACTTCAATAAGGGGGAGAACCTTTTTCTTATTCAAGTAACGAAGCAGGATAGTTGAAGAAGGCAAAGGTTTTTAAGTTTATGCCAGTGTGAGAAATCTTTAATTTTAGGAACTAATTATTGTGTTCTTTTCCTCTACTCTAATTCTTTAAGCAAATTAACCGTCTCTTTGATGTTCTTCGAAAAACTCTGTGTTCAGTTGGACATATCATTTAGAAGAAAAAGTCTCTTCCCAAAATCTTAACTCCATCTTTTTTGGTTACCTACTTAATAATTGAAATTTGATTTATGAAAAGTTAATGAAAATAAAAAGCCTTCCTGCACGGAACTTCTCCTTTCAAGTGCAGGATTTTATTTTCATTTTAAAAGGATTTCCATGCAAGGGCTATTTTGATAGTCAGTAACTTTATCATCTAGAACCATGGGTTTACTTTTTTTAAAAAAATTATATAATATCTATTAAAATATAAAAAGAAAATTCTGTAAATTAAAGAATAAATCTATGAACCAAATAACTAAAATATAAAGAAAAAGATGTCCGTAAATAAGCTAGCACACATCCATATGTTAAATCGAGAGAGTTTTAGGGATGAGGGGTAATTTGTGAGGGGGAATTAATGTAAATCGGGGTGATGAAAGAATGAAAAGTCCATCAATCAAATGATTGAAGCTTTCAGACCGGTAAAAATGGCTACCATAAGGTTACTGGATAAAAAGGGGTTTTATCATTATTTAAATTGAAAGATAAATTTTTTTATATCTTTTTCAACGATCATTCTTTACGTAGTCTGAGATAAAGTGTAAGAATTTTTTGGAAAGTGGAACATTCCAGTTAAGAGTTAAGGATAAATCCTTTGTCACGAAGATGGATTTGTGAAGAGCGAAAACAACTGTTTTTATCAGGTATCTAGTCGAGTATCTAGAAAAGTAAAGGAGAGAAAGTAGATGAACAAACGTTATAATCATGAGGAATTGAATCTTGAAGGACTCCGAACTGAAACCTTGGTTGTACACGGCGATGATTGGATAACCGATGATAGGACGGTAGCACCAGCAATTTATTACACAGCTACGTTTCGTGCGCATAATTCGAGTGAATTTGCGGAAATGGCGGGAACACCTCGCCATCCTCGGTATTACACTCGTTATGGTAATCCAGTGCATGAGCGTGTAACGAAGATTATGGCTGAGCTTGAAGGAACAGAAACCGCACTGGTAACTGGCTCCGGGATGGGGGCCATTGCTACGACCATTCTAGCTCTAGTCGGCGCAGGAGATCATGTGATTGCACAGACGCGGCATTATATGAGCACCGCCAAGATCATGGATGAGATGTTGCCGCGATTTGGTGTGGAAGTAACACTGGTAGAGCAAGCCGATATCACAGCCTTTGCCGAAGCTATACGGCCTAACACAAAGCTTATTATGGTGGAGACGCCAGCTAATCCGACTTTGGTGTTGACGGATTTGGCTGCCGTGGTGGAATTGGCCCGTCCGAATGGCATCATTGTCGTGGCCGATAACACGTTCGCGTCACCGATCAATCAACGTCCTCACGATCTGGGGGTTGATATCGTTATTCATAGTGCAACAAAATATTTGGGCGGACACCATGATTTGACAGCTGGTGTCATCTGCACTAGCGAGGAGTTAGCCGAGCGTATTTGGCATACGCATATTTCTATTGGTTCGGTCCTTTCGCCAATGGATGCATGGCTATTATTGCGTGGTCTGCGTACGCTTCCGATACGAATGGAACGCATTAATGCCAACGCCTTATCCTTGGCTGAGTTTTTGGAGAAACAGCCACAGGTAGAGCGTGTGTATTATCCGGGGCTTCCTAGCCATCCGCAGCACGAGTTGGCCAAACGTCAGATGCGAGGTTTCGGAGCAGTGATTGCCTTTGCCATTAAAGGTGGTTATGAAGAAACTCAGCGGTTCGTTTCGGCATTGAAACTGCCTCCTAATGCGGTAAGTCTGGGAGGAATCGATTCCCTTGTGGTACATACAGCAGCGATGTGGGAAGGAGTGATGACCGAGGAGCAGATGCGGACAGCGGGGATTCCATCCAATTTCGTGAGATTCTCGGTCGGCATCGAGCACATCGATGACCTGAAAGCGGATGTGTGGCAAGCTCTGCAGGTAGTTTAAAGCTACATGAATGGTTTCTTGAAGTGAGAAAGCGCTGAAGGAATAAAACTAAAGGATATCGCCGTTCAATGAGGTGTAACCGATACACAAATTGAGACCGTTATCAGCAATCTCTATGTGGCTGTAAAGAGGGAATTTACATTTGCACTAATGAGAAGGAGCAGAACTTGAAACAATGTTTTATGCAAAAGTTTAAATAATCAAGGCAAAAGAGGCCGTATTATATTATAAATAATACGCCTCTTTTTAGTTTTATATTAACGAGATTTTATTAGACGAGAAGGCTTCAAGTTCTAAATGTGCAGGTTCTAGCTCAATGAAAAAGTAATTTAACTTATAATAACAAAGAGATTATGAAATGAATGTAGAATAACAACTGACCATAGTGAAGTTGTCTTTCGGTAAACATATCCAAAAATTAAACCTAGAATAAAAACATACATATGTCCCCATAAATCAAAAAATTCACCGTTGTAAATCCAAACAGCATAATGTATGACTAAAAACAATAGAGCTGTAATAACATTGGCTTTCCAAAAACTCATTCTTTTATTGATTTCCTGTAGAATAAATCCTCTAAAAACGATTTCTTCCGTAATTCCAGCCAAGAGAAAGACATTGAGATAGCTATCTAAAGGTAACGCAAAATGAAATGTTTGCTTATGAAGAACATAAACTTCAAAAACAAAACGTAAACCAAGCAGTAAAGAAAGAAGTCCTCCCCAAAATACTCCTTTTTTTACATTGACATTTATTTTTAAGTAATTAGCAGGGGATATGTTTAGATAATATTTTATGTATAACCAAGCTGGAAGGATCCATACAGAAATTTTAACCAACGCAGTTAAAAAAGCTGCGATAGTTTCATTAAATAAATGAATATACTCTACTAACCATAATTCTTTTAATGACCAAGCAAAGTAAAATAAGAATAGATATAATAAAATTGCTTTTACATCGCTTGTTTTTGCTTGATTTTCTAAAGTTAATTTCGGTTCCATTATTTGTTGGCTCCAAATTTTTACCAATCCTATTTTATTATATTGATTATATAAAATAACATATATTTAATTCCACTATTTTCTATTTTTTATATATTTTCTTAAAACCATTTCCCTTAAGCTGTAATGTGTTTTAAACTTCTGATGTCTAAATCATTTCGGTTTATTAACACATTATTTTGATATAAAAACAGTTCGTCTAATTAATAGACGAACTATTTAAGATCAATGATGTCATTCCGATCAAATTTTTTGTCAGTAATCCCTAATCGCTGTGCAGGTGTTAAATCCTTGCTAACTACTTATTCTATCGATCAAAAGATTCCGGAAGTCTATGCTTTATATCGTTCGGAAACTGCTTCGAAAGGCGAATCTATAATCAATATTATTTGAGTTTATCAATATGATATAAATTCGCGATGCTAACATCATTACTTAGATATACTTGTTGGTATTGAAATAATTAACACGAATGTGAATAGACCGATTGGTGCGGTTTTTGGGATTCAGCTAATTATTATTGATTTTGATGATTCCAGCAGTATGACAGACAATCTAACAGGTATTTGCCGCCACAACAATTAACTATAATTAAATTATGTAAACTAATTAAGGGTATTAGATAAATTTTCACTCTTTTCATAACCTAGTGAACCAATATGTGCAAGATCATAAGCAATGTGAGTTCGAAAGGCTATTTCCATACTTTCAAGTACACCAATCAATAATTGTCTTAGCTTTTTATCAAATTCATACAACCTATATATATGTTTAAAAGTTACATTTTCCTTAAATAAATCATTCTCTTTTTAGGAATTTAATCTTGTTAAGATCGCCCTTGATACATCCATATTTTCAATCTTCAATCGATGTTGTCGTAAAATTTCTAGTTGCTCATCGAATGTAGTTGGGGGGTAACATTTTGTATTTCTTCTAATCCTATAAAACATCCCACATATAAATAAAAAAGATCCACCTTGGTACGCATTGTTAAAAGGCGTAGTGGGTTCTGTTTCTTTAATGGCAATCACATTTAATATTGTCAATCCATCGATGTGTAAGCAAAGCGAAATATATTGTCCGTTTTATAACCAATCTTGAAATAAAACAATTACTATATAAGTCCAAGTTGATTTTTCAACAAGTTAAACATTTCCTGATTTTTTAGAATTTATATCAAGAGAGATTTTTGAAAGCTTGTGTGATGTAAAACCATCACTGTTCACAATAAATTGGTTGTTGAAAATGTAGCGAATTTTTACTATCCTTGTATCAGTACATAATATATTGATGTTTTTTCAACAACATCCATAACATTGATATATATACATCAACAAAAAGAGGGATATTATGAAACCAACGCCAGCAATCTGTTTCGCAGCAGATGTTAAACAATCTAAACGGATGAAGAAAGATCATTTAATTGACGTACTGGAAGAATGCCAACAGACCATCAACAAACAATTTGAGCATGACTTGCTCGTTCCGTTTGCCATTCGGAATGGCGATGAACTCATTGGCGTCATGAAAAACTTTTCCAATGCCTATTCGCTGATCAGTCATATTTTCCAACAGTCACAGCTCCGTCGTTGTCCCTTTTATTTAGGCATTGGGATAGGCGAACTGGAAACGGATGAAATAAACGTTCATACGATGAATGGAAGTGCGGTGTTACATGCATTTGCCGCAAGGGACAAACATCTAAAGGAAAAAAGCGAGAAAGCAAAAATTTGGAATGATATTGAAAACGAGACAAGCTTTTATTTTTCATCCGAACTTGTTCCACACGAACCACTTAACGCATTATTAAATGTTATCGTCACAACCAAACGAAAATGGACGGATAAGCAAAAACAAGTCATCGAATTGATGGAACAATTTCCTGAATGGACGTATGAAAAAATTGGAAAATATTTAGGATACAAATCACCCATTTCCACTGTCAGCTACTTACTGAAACGTGCGGATTACCAAAAAATAAAAGCAGTGGAAGACAGCTTTACTCAATTGTTATTGTTGTATGAAAATCTTTTGAATCGTAGGGAGCGATAAATTTGTGGATTTATTTTTACGCTGCTCATTTGCTAGGGGAGTTTATTTTTCAATCGGATCAATTCATCGAGCAGAGAAAGAATAAACCCATAGCGACACTCATCAAGCATGTTGCCATTCATGCTCTTTTAATGGGAATGGCTAGTCTCGTGATTGCTTTCGCGAATCCATCCGTTACGAGCGCGACCCTTCGCTCATTGGGACAAGCCATTTTTTTGATCTCTATTTCCCATTATGTGATTGATTATGGAAAAATGAAATTAAGCAAAAAAATGAATAGAGTAAGTAGTCAAGCACTGTTGTTTCTTATTGATCAAATTCTTCACTTTTTGTCTATTATTTTTGTACTTCATTATTTCACTACGTCAGAATGGTCATTTATGGATAATATCCAAGTGTTTTATGGTGATTTTGGTATTTATGAAAAGATCGCCGCTACCATTTGCGTTTTTATTTTAGCCACCTATGGAGCTGGTTATTTCCTTGGAATTCTTTTGCAAAATATGGCTCCAAACAACGAATTACAAGAAGGAATATACCGCTTATCAGATGAAAAGACAGAAGTAAAAACGAAATATGAAAGTGACGGAAAAAAAGAAACAGAAATTATCACTATCAAAACAGAACAGTATTTTCATGATTCACCAGCAAAAATTGGTCAAATCATCGGCATGTTAGAGAGGACTCTTATCGTGATTCTGATGATGATCGATTTACCACAGGGACTTGCCTTTTTAGCAGCCTTAAAAACATTAACTCGATTTAAGCAATTTGAACATAAACAATTCGCGGAGTATTATCTGATTGGTACACTATCAAGTGCAATGATCGGAATTTTGTTAGGAATCGTTGCTTCAAACATATGGTGAAAGTTATTTTTATAGATCGGCTCATATCGAAGTTACCATTTACATATATATAGCTTACCAGAACATAGAGTCATTGTTGCTTTCTCTCTTATTTTAGTGGACTGTGATTTTATCAAAGGGTGAGCAACAATGGCTCTTTTTTCTTTATTTACACAATTACACGGATAAAGAAGTGGGAAAAATAATAGAAATAGGAAAAATAATAAAAGTAATATTATTTTGTCTTTTCATCCAAATCATAGTAAAATGGAAATGTAATCGTTTTATCTTCCATGAACGTGTTGCAAAACGCATATCTATACATACATAGTACGTAAAAAATCTGCCGTTTTTGAAATCTTTTGAAATCATTATAGTGACTTTGAGAACAACCACGTTGATGTGGGCATCATCGCTATTATGCATTCTTTTGCACCATTTTGAGGATTTTACTCTAGTTTTGCAACACTCTCTTTCATACGAGAACTTGTGTGGAAAAAACGGGGATGAATCATTATGTAAGGCGTATTTAATTAGCTTTGGAGGGTATTCAAAAATGAACACGGTTAGTGACAGCTTCAGAAATCCATGGGAAAAGTTTCACGGTCCAAATCTTGGATATGTCATGGAAATGTACGAACGGTATTTACAAGATCCAAGTCTAGTTGATCCAGAATTGAAAGAGTGGTTTGACCGGTGGGGGCCTCCTAAGTTTCAGGACACTAATAATGATGATCTGAAAGATGTTGTACATCACACAAATGTACCGGCAAACTTGTTAGAAAAATATGTTCAGGCAGTCAAATTGGCCGACTATATTCGTACTTTCGGGCATTTAGATGCCAAAATCAATCCGTTAGAAACGTCTGAAAAAGATTCGTGTCATATTGATATTCAAAAGTTTGGATTAACAGAAGATGATTTAAAATCCATTCCTTCTTCCATTATAGGTGCGCATTTGCCTAACCATATTAAAAATGCGTTTGAGGCGATTCAATATTTAAAAGAGGTCTATACATCGAAACTAGCGTTTGAATTTGGTCATGTCCAAGATGTAGAAGAAAAAAACTGGCTATTACAAATGGTTGAGTCAGGCATCTATCAACCTTCTATCTCTAATGAAAAGAAAATGGAACTACTAAAACGGTTGACCGAAGTAGAGGTATTTGAACAATTTTTACATCGTACATTCGTTGGTCAAAAACGTTTTTCCATTGAAGGTATTGATATGTTAGTTCCATTACTCGATGAAATGATTTTAGAATCTGTACAAAAAGGAACAAAACTGATTAATATTGGCATGGCTCATCGAGGCCGGTTAAATGTACTGGCGCACGTATTAGGAAAGCCTTACGAAATGATTTTTGCGGAATTTCAACACGCACCGAATAAAGATTTAATTCCATCCGAAGGTTCAATTGGGATTACATATGGATGGACGGGGGACGTCAAATACCATTTAGGATTAGATCGAAAAATCAAGAATGAGAACACTGTTCGAGCGATTATTACGTTAGCTAATAATCCAAGCCATTTGGAATATGTCAACCCTGTTGTTGTCGGCTATACGCGGGCAGCTCAAGAAACTCGCCATAAGCCTGGTTTTCCTGAACAAGATGAGAGTAAGTCGTTTGCCATTTTAATCCATGGTGATGCGGCGTTTCCAGGACAAGGGGTAGTGGCGGAAACGTTAAATTTAAGCCGGTTAAGAGGCTATCAAACAGGCGGCACGATTCATATCATTGCGAACAATATGATTGGATTTACGACGGAAAGCGAAGACTCTCGTTCTACGAAATATGCGAGCGATTTAGCAAAAGGGTTTGAAATTCCAATTGTTCATGTCAATGCAGACGACCCAGAAGCTGTGCTCGCAGCCGCTCATTTAGCTGTTATTTACCGACAAACATTTAAGAAAGATTTTTTAATTGATTTAATTGGATATCGTCGTCACGGTCATAATGAAATGGATGAACCAGCCGCGACCAATCCATTAATGTATCAAATCATTCGTAAACATCCGACTGTTCGCAAGCTCTACGCTACTCGTCTGGAACAGCAAGGGATCATACGGTCAGCGGAGGAAGTTGATCGCTTTGCCGAAGAAGTGGAGAAGAAGCTGCAAGCCGCTTATAGGAGAGTATCTGAAGTAACAGAAGAACTCGATTATGAAATGAATCCACCAGAAGTAGCGGAAAAAGGCATTCCGAAAATCGATACAAGCGTACCTATTAACGTGCTCGAACAAGTAAATCACGAACTTGTACAATGGCCAGACGGCTTTCACGTATTTAATAAGTTGGAGCGAATATTGAAACGACGCATTACCGCTTTTCAAGAGAACAAAATCGATTGGGCCCATGCCGAAGCGTTAGCATTTGCCACCATTCTTCAAGATGGCATTCCAATTCGATTGACAGGGCAAGATTCAGAAAGAGGAACGTTCGCCCAACGTCATCTGATTTTACATGATGACAAAACAGGAAAAATATTTTCACCGCTGCATCAACTATCGGGTAGCAAGGCGTCTTTTGCGATTCATAATAGCCCATTGTCCGAGGCGAGTGTGCTTGGCTTTGAATACGGTTATAACGTATTTGCTCCCGAAACGTTAGTGCTGTGGGAAGCGCAATTCGGTGATTTCGCGAACTCCGCCCAAGTCATCATTGATCAGTTTATCTCATCAGGAAGAGCGAAATGGGGACAAAAATCCGGTCTCGTTATGCTGCTTCCGCATGGATATGAAGGACAAGGACCTGAGCATTCAAGCGCCCGTTTGGAACGATTTCTTTCATTAGCCGCTGAAAATAACTGGACGGTCGCCAACATGACGAAATCGTCGCAATATTTTCATATTTTACGTCGTCAAGCGTTGATTTTACAAAAAGAAGAAGTGCGGCCGCTTGTGATTATGTCGCCAAAAAGTTTATTGCGTCATCCATTGGTCGTATCAGGAGCATCGGATTTGAGTGAAGGAAGTTTCCAACCGGTGTTGCCACAACCAGGATTAGGACATGACGCGGAGAAAGTCGAACGCTTAATCCTATGTTCGGGTAAGATCGCGATTGATTTAGCGGAAAAATTAGAAGAAGTAAAAGACAAGGACTGGTTCCATATTTTGCGGGTAGAAGAGTTATATCCATTCCCAATGGAGGAAATTTCTCGTTACGTCAAACAGTTCCCGAATGTAAAAGAAATCGTATGGGTACAAGAAGAGCCGAAAAATATGGGAGCTTGGAACTTTGTAGAACCTCGACTGCTTACATTGGCGCCAGCAGGAGTTCAAGTCTCTTATATCGGTCGCAGAAGACGCTCTAGTACGGCGGAAGGCGATCCAATTGTTCATAAAAAAGAACAAGCACGAATTATAAACCAAGCATTCACACGTTCGTAACTCTTGAATGATAAAAATACAAACGAAAATGGCGAAAGGAGATATAACCGTGGCAGAAATCAAAGTACCAGAATTAGCAGAATCGATAACGGAAGGGACCATTTTTCAATGGCTTAAACAACCGGGAGATTTTATTCATAAAGGAGAGCCGATTGCGGAGTTAGAAACCGATAAAGTTAATGTAGAATTAATGTCTGAAGAATCAGGGGTCATCACTAAATTCCTATTTAATGAAGGGGATACAGTCAAAGTAGGGGATACAATCGCGATTGTGTCAGAAGAAGCAGAAGCAGAAGCAAACATTCCACAAGTGGAGGAAACACCACAAAAACAAGAAAAGGAAGAACCAAGTCAACCGGCAGCTGGAAAAGAGGAGCCGATTGTTAAGGAAGAACCAGTCACAAGACCAACTCAACGACCAGTTGCTTCACCAGCGGCGAGAAAACTAGCCCGTGAAAAAGGAATTGACTTATCCCAAGTGAAGCCATTTGATCCGCTTGGCCGTATACGTAAACAAGATGTAGAAGCGTATTCGAATCAACCGGCTCAATCGGCACCAACTGTGGAAACAGACAAGCCGACTAATCTGTTTGAACCGGAAAAACCAGTGGAACGAATGAAAATGTCTCGACGCCGCCAAACGATCGCGAAACGGCTCGTGGAAGTTCAACACACAGCGGCGATGCTTACAACGTTTAACGAAATTGATATGACAGCGATTATGGACTTACGCAAACGTCGAAAAGATGCGTTTTATCAAGAACATGATGTACGACTTGGCTTTATGTCTTTCTTCACGAAAGCAGTCGTAGCGGCATTGAAAAAATATCCGCTGTTGAATGCAGAAATTCAAGGTGACGAAATCATCGTGAAGAAATACTATGATATCGGGGTGGCCGTGTCGACAGACGAAGGTCTAGTGGTTCCTGTTGTGCGCGACGCGGACAAGAAAAATTTCGCCGAAATTGAACGAGAGATTTTACACTTAGCGACAAAAGCGCGCGAAAACAAATTAAGCTTAAAAGACTTGCAAGGTGGAACATTTACCATTACCAATGGCGGAGTGTTTGGCTCGTTAATGTCCACACCAATTTTAAACGGACCGCAAGTCGGTATCTTAGGAATGCACAAAATTCAACTTCGTCCTGTCGCCATCGATGAAGTGCGCATGGAAAACCGCCCAATGATGTATGTAGCGTTATCCTATGACCACCGTATTATTGACGGGAAAGAAGCGGTCGGCTTTTTAGTGAAAGTAAAAGAACTTCTCGAAGATCCAGAGCAATTATTATTGGAATCATGAGGGAGAACTCCCTCATGATTTTTTTATTGAATGATTAAATCAATTTCTTTTGAGCTAAAGGCAGCGATACTTCAAAACTAGTATCGCTTTTCTTATTTAGCTCACCGATAGAATATGTCTAGATTTTATTTACCATCCTAATTTAGGTAATTTTTCTTATTTTTACTTTTGTTATTGACTTTGATAATCATTATCAATTAATCTATGAATATAAAACGAAAATGAAAATCATTATCAATAAAAACCAAAATGAAATGATTATGATTTTCAATAAAAAGGAGTGTTTATTGATGGAAACAACCATTCATACTCATTCAAGTAATGAAGCATTATTAACAATGCAAGCTCAAAGGGAATCAAATGCACGATCATATCCAAGAAGATTGCCGCTTGCCATTAAAAGAGCAGAAGGTGTTTATGTTACAGATATGGATGGGAAGCAATATATAGATTGTTTAGCAGGAGCTGGCACACTAGCGTTAGGTCATAATCACGCTGTTGTCCGTGAAGCGATCGAAGAAGTGATGAAATCCTATTTGCCATTGCATACACTTGATTTGACAACACCGGTTAAAGAAGCCTTTATTGATGAGCTGTTTGCTTCTTTACCACGCTCATTTGCGGAAAAAGCAAAAATCCAATTTTGCGGTCCGACTGGTGGTGACGCAATCGAAGCAGCCTTAAAGCTAGTAAAAACAGCAACCGGCAACAGAGCCATTCTATCATTTCATGGCGGATATCATGGTTCCACACATGGCACATTGAGTGTAAGCGGGACAACTGATCCGAAAAAGAAAATTCATGCACTTGTACCAGATACGCATTTTCTTCCATATCCATATGAATACCGTTGCCCGTTCGGGATTGGAAAAGATGGACACCGTATTAGCAGTACGTACATTGAGAATTTACTGGATGACCCAGAAAGCGGAATTGTTACTCCTGCTGGTGTCATCGTAGAGGTGGTACAAGGTGAGGGTGGTTCAATACCTGCGCCAATAGAATGGTTAAAAGAGCTTCGACGCATCACAAAAGAGCGAAACATTCCACTTATTATTGATGAAGTGCAAACTGGCATCGGCCGAACAGGAAAAATGTTTGCATTCGAGCATGCTGGAATCGAGCCTGATGTCCTTGTGCTATCAAAAGCGGTAGGGGGAAGTCTTCCACTTTCAGTTGTCTTATATGACCGCCGTCTTGATAAATGGGAACCAGGTGCTCATATCGGAACATTCAGAGGTAATCAAATGGCGATGGCTACCGGTCGAGCCACAATACGGTTTGTAAAGGAAAATCAGCTGCCGGAGTACGCACATAAAATGGGATCTTACATAATCAAGCAGTTAACATCCATTCAAAAGCAAGTAAGTTCAATTGGTGATGTAAGAGGGAGAGGACTTATGATTGGTGTAGAAATCATCAATCCAATGAAGCAGCCAAACCAAATTGGTAGTTACCCGGCTTATCCCGAGCTTGCCAAAAAAATTCAACAAGAATGCTTTAAACGAGGGATTATTTTAGAAGTCGGAGGACGTTTTAGCAGCGTCATTCGTCTACTGCCACCATTAATCATTTCAAAAGAGCAAATCGATGAAGTGTTGGATCGTTTCTATGAAGCGATTGCAAGCGCTGAATCCCAATTTGGATTGCGTTAGAAGGTGATGATCATGAAAACAAACTTTGTTCATTGGTTTCTTCATCCGAGTGATGAAAGTGTAAAAACATACCGAGCACTTATGGATACGGTGGTTAAGTTAATTACGAATGAAACAATGAGGATCAACAAACCTTTTTCGGGGGCTTCCCGTCAAGAGATTGAGTCAAGAGTGAAAGAGATGTTCAATCTATCAACTGTAGCTCAGAAGATGGATGATGTGATGGAAGAGATTCAAAACGTCATCGTGAGAAATTCTTTATGGATTTCTCACCCATCTTCTATGGCCCACCTTCATTGCCCACCTTTACTTCCGTCGATTGCTGCGGAAGTGATGATCAATGCGCTTAATCAATCAATGGATTCATGGGATCAAAGCCCTGCTGCTACTTATGTTGAAACAGAACTAATCAACTTCTTCACAAAGCAGATTGGTTATTCCCATGATTCAGATGGGATCTTTACAAGCGGAGGAACTCAATCCAATTATATGGGATTGCTGCTCGCTAGAAATAAAGCTTGCCAAACAAACTTTTCGGTTAATGTCCATGAGGAAGGTCTTCCATTTGAGGCGAGAAGATTGCGAATTCTTTGCTCAGAACATGCTCATTTTACGGTCCAACAATCGGCGGCTCAGCTTGGGTTGGGAATGAATGCGGTGGTAAAAGTTGCGGCAAATGACCAGCATCAACTGTGTATAGACGATGCAAAGAAAAAGATCGTACAGCTTCGACGACAAGGACTTCTTCCATTTATGATTGTGGCGACGGCAGGAACAACAGATTTTGGAAGTATCGATTGTTTAAAAGATATAGCCAAGCTAGCAAACGAAGAACATCTATGGCTACACGTCGATGCCGCCTACGGAGGAGCCCTGTTATTTTCTCATCAATATCGGCACTTGGTCAGCGATTTATGCTTGGCCGATTCGATAACGATCGATTTTCATAAACTTTACTATCAATCCATTAGCTGCGGTGCATTTTTTGTGAAACATAAACAGGACTTTAAGCAAATTGCTTATTATGCAGATTACTTGAATCCTAAAGAAGATCAGGAGGATGGCATCATCAACCTTGTGGAAAAAAGTGTTCAAACAACAAAACGGTTCGATGCCTTAAAACTGTTGTTCACTTTCAAGTTGATGGGGACTCATTTGTTTGGAGAAATGGTCGATTACACTATTAATCTTGCTAAAGAAACGGCCAATTTGCTAAAGAACGATCCTCGTTTCGAGGTGCTAAATGAACCAGAAATCAATGCTCTATTATTCCGTTACATCCCATCACAACGTTGGGAAGACCCATCGTATGTTGACGAAATCAATCTTGAGCTTCAACGTGCTTTCTATCAAAGCGGTGAACTAATCATGGCAAAAACAAGGCAAGGCGGAAAAGTGTACTTAAAATTTACAATGCTCAATCCTCTCAATACGATCAGCAAGATGAAGACTCACATAGAACGAATGAAACAAGTTGGAGAAAAAATAGAGAAAGAGCGAGGAGAGAAGAGGTATGAATATTCCGTTCATTACTAATCATCTTACAATACAAAATTTGATCAATTGTTATGTGAAAGAAACAGGAGAAGGGGAATGGAAGCTTCCTAATGAGGTTCCTATTCAAATAGAAGATAAAGAGATCAAGTATGTATTAGTCATTCCGTTTAACCAACTGTCTGTGACATTATACATTCCCGTTCAATATAAATCTGTAACAGAACGTCATCTGTTTTCACCTGTTATGTATTATCAAATGAAGAACGATCAAGTGAAACAACTTGATTACATAACATTAATTGCATTCATGCAAAAAGAATTCTCTCTCATATCCAATAAGCCTATTCAAACGGAGGAGCTTATGATTCGTACCATTTTAAGCTATCAAAATATGAAAAGAATTATTTCAGATCGAATCGATAGCTTAGAAGAATGCTATCAAACAGAAAAAACGTTTCTTCAATCAGAGCAATCCTTGTTGATTGGACATCAAGTGCATCCGACTCCGAAAAGTCGTCAAGGAATTGATGAAGATGAAGAACATATTTTTGCTCCAGAGCGAAAAGGGTCTTTTCAACTTCATTATTTCCGTGCAGCAAATGACATTGTAGAGGAAGACTCTATTTTGCCCCAAAAGGCTTCCAAACTTATAAAAGAAGAGTTAAAGAATGACCCTTTCATTTCTCCATCATTTAAAGAGAAATATTGCCAGGATGATGACTTTTCTTTGATACCTGTTCATCCGCTGCAAGCGAGAAAGCTGTTGGGAAGAGAAGACATCTGCCATCAGATTCAAAAAGGAAAACTTGCCTATCTCGGACCGCAAGGCCGAAAATTTTATCCGACATCTTCTGTTCGGACGGTGTATCATCCGGAGGCAAGATTTATGTACAAGTTTTCAATCCCAGTGAAAATCACCAATTCATTGCGAGTGAATAAGCGAAAAGAGCTGGCTCGCGGTGTAGAAGTGAGCCGTCTGCTACATAGTGAGCTTCGTGAACAACTGGCAGCACATCATCCGGATTTTCATATCATTCAAGACCCTGCTTTTATAAATTTAAAGCTTGAAACAGAAGAAACAGGGTTTGAAGTGGTTATCCGTGAAAATCCGTTTCAAAAGGGCGAGGATTCACGGACGACATTGCTTGCGGCGCTTTGCCAAGATCATATAACAGGGGGCGCCTCCCATTTATCGAACATCATTTATGATATAGCGAACCGGGAAGGCATTTCAACCAGCCAGGCAAGTGAACAGTGGTTTGCTCGCTATCTGCAAGTGAGCTTACGTCCACTTTATTGGCTATATGCCGTTTACGGGATCGCTCTGGAAGCACATCAGCAAAATTCTGTAATAAAACTCGATGAACAAGGCTATCCATCAACCTTTTATTATCGTGATAACCAAGGCTACTATTTTATGGAATCAAAGGCTCAAAAATTAAAACAGCTTGTTCCGACATTAAATGAAAAAAGCGATACGATATGTTCCGACTCTATTGCAGAGGAACGATTCCGTTATTATGTCTTTTTCAATCACTTGTTCGGTTTGATCAATGCATTTGGAGTCAACCAACTGATCGATGAACAGCGATTATTATTATTGCTGAAAGAAGAGTTGAAAGACTTGAAAAAGAATTTAGGTGATCATACGAACTTGTTGGATTCTTTATTATACGAAAAGAAGCTGCCATGCAAGGCCAACTTGCTGACAAGAGTGCACGATATGGATGAGCTTGTCGGACCTCTTGAGACTCAATCTGTTTACGTTTCTGTGACCAACCCTTTGGCAGTGACTGTAGGTGAGTTGTATGAAGTCTAAAGTTTTCATTAAACCGGATTATCCTTTTGAGCGATACGATTCTATTATCAAAAAGACGATTACATTTCGTCAAGTGAGCATGAAAGAGGATCTAAGACGGCTTCATTCATGGATGCACGAACAACATGTCATCCCTTTTTGGAAGTTAAACATTTCACTTAAAGATTATGCAGATCATTTACAAAAGTTTTTACAGGATGCCCATCAAACTCTCTTGATTGGTGAACTGGATGGTGTACCGATGAGTTATTGGGAGTCCTACTGGGTTAAGGGCGATATGATCGGTAACTATTATGAGTTTGATGAATATGATCAAGGCATTCATTTACTGATCGGACCGAGAAAGTTTCTAGGAAAAGGTTTCATATATCCATTATTGATGACAATTTTATACAAAAAACTACAAATACCAGAAACAAAAAAAATCATTGCAGAACCTGATATTCGAAACGAAAAAATGATTCATGTATTCAAAAAATGCGGTTTTCAACCTGTAAAGGAGGTCCAATTGCCTGACAAAACAGGGTTATTGATGGTATGCGAGCGGAAGGTGTTTGAAAGAAGGTGGACAGATTGGCAAATGAACAGATTTTAGACGTTATTGGTGTGGGAATCGGTCCTTTTAATCTTGGATTAGCAGCATTACTGGAAAAGACGAAATGCCGGTCATTATTTTTTGATAAAAAACCATGCTTTGAGTGGCATCCAGGGATGCTTTTGGAAGGAACCACCTTGCAAGTACCGTTTTTGGCTGATGTTGTAACCATGGTAGATCCGACAAGTCCTTATAGTTTTTTAAATTACTTACATGAACACAAAAGATTATACCGTTTTTACTTTTTTGAAAAATTTCATATTCCACGAACCGAATACAATCATTACTGCCAATGGGTAGCCAAGCAGCTCCCACAGCTTCAGTTCGGGTTCGAAGTGCAGAATATTGAGCAGACAGAGGAAGGATATTTTCGTGTTACCGTTTACTCCTATAACGAAAAGAAACAAAACATTTATCACGCCAAACATGTCGTATTAGGAGTAGGAACGAGACCGTATGTTCCAGAAAAGTTTCAACCGTTTCTCGGTGACCGAGTATTTCATTCTTCACAGTATTTGCACAAGCGGGAAACCGTCCTAAAAGCGAGATCGATTACGGTCATCGGCTCCGGGCAGAGTTCAGCTGAAATTTTTCATGACCTATTCTTAAAACAACCGGACTATGATTATCAATTGTCATGGTACACAAGGTCCAAAGGGTTTTATCCAATGGAATACTCAAAGCTTGGGTTGGAACATTTCTCGCCTGATTATACACGATACTTTTATCAATTGCCGAAACAAAAGAAAAAAGCCGTCTTAAGCAATCAGTCTTTACTGTACAAAGGGATCAGCTTTACCACGATTGCTAATATTTATGATTTATTGTATGAGCGAACAGTTGGAAACAAAACGCCGAGCGTTCATCTGCAGGCGTTGACTGAACTAGTGTCCATAGAAGAATGGAATAACCATTACTGTTTATCTCTGTATCAGCACGAACAGGAAAAAGGTATGCAAATAGAAAGTGATGTAGTCATTCTAGCAACAGGTTATCATCCTTATATCCCGGATTGTTTAAATGGAATGATGAATATGATTGAGTGGGATGAATCTGGCCAGCTTGTCATTCAAGAAGATTATAGAGTGAAGTTAAAAAATGAAAATCAAAACCACTTATTTATTCAAAACGGCGAGCTTCATACGCATGGTGTTGGTGCCCCTGATTTGGGATTAGGAGCGTTTCGAAATGCGACCATTATCAATCAATTAGTAGGAAAAAAAATATATCCAACATATGAAACTAATGTATTTCAACAGTTTGGAATGTAGGGAGAAAAAATTGATATTGTATTTCACAATACAGTTTTCTCTCTTTAAAGAGAAAAAGTAAAACGAAGATCACATCGTTATTTCATTGGGAGGCAGCATTCATACGATTGCTTTCAATAAACGTTTTCCAATTATTTTCATATCAAAAATAAAAAAGGGAGTTGAATATTATGGGAATTTGTGAAACACCTCTACACATGTTAACAGAGAAAGCTTGGAACGATGTGGATCAAAAGCTGTTAGCGAAAATGATTCAAGAATTCATGTATGAAGAAATTATCACTCCAAAGTTGCTTAGTGAAACAGGAGACATTCAATCTTACGAGTGGGTAGATAAAAAGGGAACTGTGTATCGTTTTCAAGCAAAACCCCGAATGTTTGATAGCTTCTATGTTTTACCTGAGAGCATTGAAATAATCACAACTGAAGCAAAAGATATACCGTTATCTCTTTCTCTTTTACTTAGCATTCAGGAAGAAGGAAACATGACAAGCTCTACAGCAGGACATTTAATAAAAGAATATTTACATACATTAGTAGCGGACACTCACTTAAAAGAAAAATCAAAATCGATGGACGAGCTGATTGAATTAGATTATGCAGAACTGGAAGGGGAAATGACTGGACATCCGTGGATTACCTATAATAAAGGCCGCATCGGTTTTGGATATGATGATTATGTATTGTATGCGCCTGAACAAAAGAGAAAGGTGCAGCTTTCATGGATTGCCGTCCATAAAAACATCGCGACGTTCCATTCAGTAGAAGGATTGTCTTATAACTATGTAATGGAACAAGAGCTTGATGAAGAGACACGTCAGATCTTTACAAAAAAATTGGAGGCAAGTGGAGTACAAGAAAAGGATTATTATTTTATGCCGATTCATGCTTGGCAATGGAACAATATCATTGTCTCAATGTTCGCACCGGAAATTGCTAAAAAAGAGATTATTCCTCTAGGAGAAGGAGAAGATGAGTATCTTCCTCAACAGTCTATTCGAACGTTCGTAAATGTAACAAATAAGAGGAAATACCATGTTAAGTTGCCAATGAGCATTTTAAATACGCTCGTATACCGTGGATTACCAAGTGAGAGAACGGTGATTGCTCCTAAAGTAACAACATTTATAAAAAACATATTGGAAAACGATTCGTTTTTAAGAGAAGAGTGCCGTCTTGGACTATTAGGAGAAGTGGCAACCATCAATGTCAACCATCGTACTTTCACGAAACTAAAGGGCGCTCCTTACCAATATCTTGAAATGTTAGGTGTCGTTTGGAGGGAGAGCGTTTATAATGAACTACAAGAAGATGAACATGCGATAACACTTGCAGCATTGTTACATGTTGATCATGAAGGAACGCCGTTTGTGTCAAAATTAATTCATAAATCAGGTCTCACAGTCGAACAGTGGGTCAATAAACTCGCAAAAGCGATTTTACCACCACTTCTTCATTACTTATATCAGTACGGTACTGTATTTTCACCGCATGGCCAAAATACAGTGCTTGTGCTGAAAGACTACAAACCAGAACGTATCATTATGAAAGATTTTGTAGATGATGTGAATATTAGTGATCAGCCGCTTCTAGAACTGTCAGTGTTAACTCCTGAGTTGAAAAAAGTTTTACGTAGTGAGCCGCCTGAAGGATTAACACAATTTATTTTAACCGGATTATTCATTTGCCACTTCCGTTATTTAAGCAATATTCTACAGGAAAACGAACAATTCTCTGAACTTCATTTCTGGAGCATTATTCATGAGGAAATCCTTTCTTATCAACGAAGATTTTCTCATTTACAAGATCGATTCAAGCTATTTGATTTATTACGTCCGACATTCACAAAGCTTGCGCTCAATCGAAATCGCATGTTTGATTACGGTTATGAAGACGGAGATGACCGCCCGCATGCAAGCGAATATGGAATAGTCACTAACGCTCTTCATAAAGTAGCAGCTCAAAGCACTATTTAAGATAAGATAAAAAATGATCCATTCGGAAAAGTAAACTCTTACTATCAAACTAAACTCCCTTGAGCCATAAAATAGATTCGTATGTGTAATTCCTTTAAAACCTCTAATGCCAACTAACTCCTCTAGAAAAGAAACTAGAGGGGTTTTTTATATGACTCCATTATAATGATGGAGCAATTTAGTTTACGTTGAACGATAATAAAGCTGCTCAGCTAATAAAATATGAAATAAAATTTCCTGCTTTTTGACATGAGATTTAATAAAAAAATTCGGACATAATTATTGGAAAGTATTTCGTCCCAAACGGAATAGTATAGTTAAATTGTATAGCGATTTTGAGTAAGGCCATTGGCTTCTTGTAGATTCCGGAGCTTTCTTCCGTAGCAACATCTAACATCTTCGTAAGATGAAAGCAATGACAACATTATGATCACGTACAGTGTTAATAAAAACGAAGAGATGAAAGCGAATAGGTAAGTCAAGAAAAGGAATTGGAAAACAACTTCTACAAGCAATGATTAAAGAATCAGAGTCAAAAGGATTTTGGATATAAAATTAGTGTTGAATTATGATAGAATCAGACCGAGAAGTGACTTCAAATATTGGGGATAATTATCTGTCTGGTAGCATACACTGAACGAATAGTATTATGTAAGTTCTTAGCCATTTTTAACTTTTAACGTTTATTGCTTTGATATATGTCGGAGTCAGAAATGGAAATTCGGATCCTTCTTAGTTCTTAGTGTAAGGGTTTTGGTAGAAGTAGGAATGTATGGGTGATCTAAACGAAAAGGTTGGTTGAAGGAAAGGGCATTCAAATCTAATCATTAAGATGAAATTATATAGTTATAGGACAAAATGGTATTGAAATAGGATACATGTATAAACGGTCGTCATATAACCTTTTATAGGAGGATAATGAGAATAATATGGAGATTGAAATTGAATTAATGGAAAAAGAAGCGTTTGGTGAAGTGGTGTCAGAGGGAATATTTGAGACCATTGTTATATGGAAAGACGGTGACTGGTCAATTGTTGGATCTGCTCATCATCAATCGCGTGTCGGTAAACAAGAACCTCTTATGTATATTTACAAAGAACAGCTACAACAAATGGATGTGCAGCAAGATAGTATTCAATATTTAATCAAACAGATTGAAGATGCACTAAATGGAATTTCTGTGAAAGCTTTTTGTGATTAAACTTAACTCTACAATGAAGAGATATCGTTTTTATTATGAGAAGTGGAGTGATTTATAAAGAAAGGGGTTGATTGTGTTGAGTAGCTATAGTTTGCTTGACCTAGAATCGTTACATCATAAAAAGGAGGCTAGAATGAAAAATAAGGGCAGGGATATAGCAATCAATACTTCTGCCAACTCCATTTTATCTTCCTTCTAAGTTAAAGGAGGAAAGTGAAAATGATCCACTACTACTTATCTGATGAGACAGGATTATTAAAGAAACAAAGCGAAATAACAAAAGGAAGTTGGATTCAAATGATTAATCCAACACCTGAAGAAATTGAATATATAACAAACGCACTTAACATTCCTGATCACTTTATAAAAGATGCACTAGATACAGAAGAACGTTCCCGTATCGAAAAAGAAGAAGATGCGGTACTAATTATTGTCGATTATCCGTATGTCACAGTGGACGATGAAATATATGAAACGATTCCAATCGGGCTGATCATAACTAAGGATAATTTTGTAACAGTATCTTTATATGATGCTCCGATTTTACATGATTTTATTGATAAAAAAGTAAAAGGATTTTATACATATAAGAAAACGCGTTTTGCATTTCAACTTCTTTATGTCATTTCAACTTACTATTTAAGATATCTAAAACAAATAGATAAAAAAGCAGATGAAATTGAACGTGAGTTGCATCAATCCCTGAAAAACAAGGAACTATATGGACTGCTTGCTTTAGGAAAAAGTTTAGTCTATTTTACAACATCCCTTCGCTCAAACAAAATTGTAATGGAAAAAATGCTTCGTCAAAACTACTTAAAAATGTATGAAGAGGATAAAGATCTTTTAGAAGATGTACTGATTGAATACACACAGGCTATTGAGATGGCAGATACATACAGCACGATTTTAAGTAACATGATGGATGCCTTTGCATCAATTATTTCCAATAACCTAAATATTGTAATGAAATTCCTAACATCTATCACCATTGTACTGTCATTTCCAACAATGGTAGCAAGTTTTTACGGAATGAATGTAGATTTACCATTTCAACATCATCCACATGCTTTTTTTATCCCGCTTACATTTGCGACAATTTTGTCAACAACGACAGCAATCATATTTTGGAAAAAGAGATTCTTTTAATCGATAGGCCACGCTTATATGAAGACAAAATTGTCAATAAAAATAAGCTGTTTGAACATATTAGTTATAATATGTCAAACAGCTTATTTTATATATAGACACGAACACAATATTTTCATCATCTGTGCTGCTATACCGTGGTATGGCTGGCTAATGGGATTTGTTCGTTGAATGAAGAAATAAGTGTTGTTATCTATTCGACTTCAGCTGTTTTAAGCATTCGGAACATCGGAAGCATGACCAGAATGCCAATGATGAAGAGAGCTGCAGAGGCCTGATAGATCGTGAACAGAGAGAATTGTTCTTTCAACAGACCAGCCAAGCTCATCGTTATTACCATTGAACCCATGAACAGAGGGGTCAATATTCCGTTAACACGTCCTACGAACGTTTCATCGGTATTGTTCAGTATAATCGTGTTAATGCCGATATGGAGAGCGGGCATGAATAGACCGATGATAAACTCAGCCAGCATGGTAAGCCAGAACATAGTGGACCAACCCATCACAAAAATTCCTGCAGCCATGCTTCCCATCCCCAGCATCAACAGGATGTGCGGTGCAATCCGATTGGAGAATACCATTGCCACAGCGCCACCGATGATCATTGCTGCTCCGTGGGCTGCCAACAGCCATTGCAAGTAATCCTCTTCTAGACCAAGGCGCTCTGTTACTAGAAAGATGGCCAACGGATGGATTAATCCAATCCCTAACCCAGCAGCCATGAAGACGCCTCCCAAAGTCACAAGAATCTTGCGTGACCACACATATTGAAAGCCGAGTTTCATTTCATCCCAGAGCGATGTCTCACTTTCGTCCTTCTTCTCAATTCGGTCGGGAGGCAATAAGGTCAGTACGAGAGCAGATAATAGAAAAGCTATACCTACTACCGCCATAGAGATGTAGATACCGAATTGTTGAAAGACGAAGGTGCCTAATATCGGACCGATGATCATGAAAATAGCCATCATCGTCTGGAATAATGACATACCCGCCTGCATCTGTTCTCCCGGAACGTGCACTTTGAACAGCTTCATCCCCGAAGGCTGAGAGAACTGTGATAGGATCGCGGAGACGAATGTTGCGAGGAAAACCACCTTCCATGTGCTGAACAAGAGCGCCATTAATATGATAAATATCGATATAGCGCTTAAAAAGTCGCACCAGATCATCGTTCGTTTTGGTCGCCAACGGTCTGCGAACGTACCGCCAATAAAGGAGAAGATAAAAATCGGTGCAAATTCGGCCACGGATATGAGTGAGACGGCAAGCGCATCCCCATCTGTCTTCTCCGTGACAAACAATAGAATAGCAAAGTTACGTATCCAAATGCCGACCTGAATAAACAAGCCAGCCGTCATAATCGTTTGGACGAAACGATTACGTAATAGTGAAGCCATGGATGGACTTGAGTTTGTTGATGACATAAGAATGACCTCTTTCTATCTTGTATTCGTTTAAAATTTGGTCGTCAACGAACCGTTAGCTTTTTGCAAGGTTTAATTGCCATGAAACACCATATTTATCTTCCACCCAACCAAACTTTTCGCTAAATGGATAAGCGGCTAATGGCATTAGAACTATGCCATCTTGCGATAACTGCTCAAAAACTCTGGTTATTTCTTCTTCGGTATCACATGTTACAAACAGTGACATTGCAGGAGTAAAAGGGAATTCTTGTTTGTTGCTATTATCCATAGCCATAAACGTCTGTCCTTTTAATGTGAATGTAGCATATGATACTGTTCCATCTTCATAGTGAAAAACACTATTGATTTCCGATTGGTCAAATACAGAGGTGTAAAAATTCATTGCTTCTTCAGCCTTGCCATTGAACATGAAACACGTAGTAATTTTTTGAATGGCATTTTCCATCTAAAATCACCTCCTTTTATTAACATGTAAGAACGACATAAATTCTAGTCTCAACAAACGAACAAATGTACGCTCCTATTCCTATACGTATTATCTATGAGCGGACACAGATTGTCAATTGTTCTTTTTAAGTAAAAATATTCACATAAGTTTGGAACTACTTACTAGTCCGTAAAAATGTAAACAGATGTGGAAATTCCTGAAGTTCGTAACTTCGATGAAAAGGCGGAGAATTTACAATAATGAGAAGTGATTTTTTGGACACTGGGAGCCTTCATAAGATGATGCGGCAGTGGCACTAGAACTGCTTGCTTCTTTGCAGCAGAGGATATCGAATTTGTACGGGATGATACCGCGTATGACAGTGAAAAGGTTCGTCAAACAGCAGAACAAGGGGAATCAATATTTTTCTTATATTAATTTTTGATAATACTAATTGGTTTGTTATAATTAATATTCTTAAAAATAGAGGTGCAGTGTTTAAAGGCCTCCTCCAGTCCCGGAAGGCCATCGAATACACCAGTACTTACTAAAAAGAGGTTAGTTAATTTTCGACTAATGGTAGCGATGCTTGAATAAGGCATAACCGGGGCAGGATAGTTGAAGAAGAAATGATAAAATAACCATAAAAAGAGTAGTCATTTCAAGAAATTTAGACTTTGACAAGGTTGTGATAAATGGATGGAAAAGAAATTGATTTTGTTATATGGGAATGAATTACCTCCTTATAAACATATTGAAAAGATTGTAGGGAAATATTGGAGATACTATGAAAGAGATAGGAATAAAGGGAATTATGAAGAAGACCAATACTATGATGTATGGGTGTCTTTTCAATTTACAGATGCTGTTCCCAAAGAGGGGACGTATACAACATTATCTGTTCCGATTAAAAAAGAATTATTACCTAAATTTCTTTCTATTTTTGAAGCCTTAAAGGGATATGTATGCTTATGTGAAATTCATCACTCTCATCCTACTACAGAAATTTCAGGAATAACATATGAAGGCTATTGTTATATTTGTTCCGATGGAAAGTAATTATTCTTTTTGGAAACTTATTGCAACGAAGAAGGTTATGAAGATAGCATTCATACACTTGCGTGGTATCAGAGAACACCCGAAGAAAAGCGTTGGCTTATGACAAAGAAGGAAGAAGACACGGACAAAGCATTTGAACGATGGGTAAAAAATCTTATTTCTTCTTATGCACAATAATAAAAAAACAATATGCAAATTTCTTAAACTCCCATGGAAGAACGAATTAACTTCCATCATCTGTGGGTTAATCCTGATTCATGGTTGGCTAACGGGGAGCAACAGTGAAATAGGGGAGTTGTTCACGACAACTCCGTTTTCTTGTTGAGTTAAACCGGTTAATAGTTTGTCAACATTTTATATTAAAAAACTAAAATCAAATAGATAAAAAAATACATTTCAACAGTAAAAAATTAGGTTATAATGATTTTGTGATTTACTTTTTTTGTAAAAGAGGGGGGTAAATGAGAAAAAGTAAAACAGCAAAAAATACAAATGGAAACGTATTGGATTGGCTCATATATTTACTTTTAACATTGGCAGTTGTACGATTTATAGTTCATCTTATTTCATGAACGTTACAAGGACTTCACTTATAAGGTTCAATTGATACGAAAACAACCTTTTTTTGTGAAAGTCAATGAGCCAATAACTTTGGCACCACGATGCATTAAAATAAGCTGTTATTGCCCATACTATTTGGTTCATACTGGTTCATACTTCGTATATCGTTATCGTTTGTTTGCAGGGGAGCCAAAACAATAAAGGCTATATATATTAACAAAGTAAAAGCCTTGTTTTTATCTTTATCTAGATATAGAATGGAATAGGATTATTCTTGAAGAAATGGAGTTCGCGTACTAATACATAGAAAATCACCATATTCAAAGCGTAACTCGATTAACAGAAGCCGACTAATAAAATAATCGACTCTTTTTGTTTGTGTCGAGGGAAACAAAAACACCTGCTCACCGTACTTGCAGACGAATAAAGATCCCACTATCTCTTTATTCAACTATATAAAACGGATCTAACTGTTCCGCTTCATAATAAGTATAAAATCTCCAAATAATAAGCTGATTCCTATTAAAGTTAAGATGACTCTATAAAACTAATAAGGTAATAGAAATCTTAATACATTTAGAAGAAAAAGGCCTCCATCTTGTTTTTGACAGAGCAGAGTCTATTATCGAATAACAATATACGGTCTCATCATCTCATAATCCTCGTGCTCCAAGATATGACAGTGCCATACATACAACCCTGTATAAGGACCAAACTTCATGATAATTCGAGTTACCTGGTTAGGATTAGCTCTCACTGTATCCTTCCATCCTCGTTCTTGTGGTTCGGGAGGCATCGCCGGACCCGTATAATGGATCATTTTCTCCTTTTTATACTTTTCTACATCGAAATCTCTCCGGTCTAATATTTGAAAATCAATTAAGTGAAGATGAATAGGGTGTGTATCCGTAGTTAAGTTAATTAGATACCATATTTCGGTTGAACCCAATTTTGGATTTTCTGTTATGGGGGCATCCCACTGTTTATTATCCAATAGCATGAATTCACGACCGTACTTATCCATATTATCATTTAATGTTAGGTATCGCATCTTTGAAGCTGACTGTTCTTTTATTTTTGGAAGAGGCATCAAATAAGCCGGAATAACACTCGTATCAACACTTGACAGTGGAAGAATCACTCTAAACTGCATCACAGTACCTGTATTTTCATCTGGCGGATCTCCGGTTGGAAAAGGAGCGGGGGCATCATTTGTCATGATAATGTTCTTGCCCTCAAGATTGGTAAAATCAATGATCACATCTGCTCGTTCTGCTGGTGCCAACGTGATTTCTTTGACTCCTATCGGGTGTTGCATGAATCCTCCATCCGTCCCGATTTGATAAAAAAGTTGTCCCGAATCAAGCTTTAGCCTATAGAAACGAGTGTTAGATGCATTTAACAGCCTGAATCGATATTTACGGGGTTCCACTTTTAGATACGGCCATACTTTTCCGTTCACCAAGATGGTATCCCCAATAAATTCAGGAACTATCGACGTTTCTAATTCCGGGACTGGTTTTTCTGGTTGCTTCGGGTAATAAAGAGAACCATCTTTATTAAAAGTCTTGTCTTGTATCATAAGAGGGACCTCATATTTCCCACTTGGTAAATTCAATAAACGTTCCCGGTGATCTCTGATAAGATAGAATCCTGCCAATCCAGCATACACATTGAGCCTCGTGATACCAAGCGCATGGTCATGATACCAGAGGGTGCAAGCTCGATTGTCATTATCATATCGATATATTTGCTTTCTAAAATATGGACCGACTTGTTTGAATCCCTTTGTAAACCAAGCCTCCGGGTAGCCATCGCTTTCCCATTCAACACTAGCGCCATGTACGTGTACCACCGTTCGTACTTCCGGTACATCCACATGGGCACCATGCACCGTATAGTCTACCGGCAAAAGATGCTTATCTGGAAGATTGTTGATCCATTTAATAAACACTTTTTCTCCGCTCTCTACTTCAATTGTAGGTCCTGGATAGCTGCCTTCATAGCCCCATACAGTTGTATCATTTAACTCACTATGGAGTGATTGCCTAAATTCCGTCATATTCACTTCATAATAAGTATGAAACTGATCTTTCCATCGAGGTTTTAAAACAGGTAGGATGGGAAGTTCGTCTACAAATTTAGAGAGAATCATTTTTGGGGGATTTGCTTCCTTACTGCCACATTGGTTTTTAGGTGTACATTTACATTTGGACCCGCACTTACAATTTGAATTGTAGCAATAAGGATTCGGACAAGGTTTCGAATAGGACTGTAGGTTTTGTGAAAATCCATCATAAACGTCCATCAACGATCAGTCTCCTATACCAAATTAGTACATCAATTAATATTTATGTAAGAAATCAAATTAAAATCACATTAAAAAGTTGGGTCTTGGTATTAAGATTTAACAAGGAATGCTCCTTTTCTTCTTCAACAAACGTGTGCTTAAGTGGAAGATCAAGCTGCCATAAAGGCAGCTTTTCTTATTGAACTAAACCAGTTGAAAAACGTCGGTAAATTATGTAAAAAATATTCACACCAAACCTTTTAAGTTGTTATAATGATCAAAAACTTTATCGGGGGAGATTTAATTGATCAATTACAATAATCGGACCTTTGTCTCTGTTGAAAATACCAGTAATGGTGAAGTTTCTTCAAAAACTTATTTTCATTACAAACAAGAGGGAAATATAATTACTGCTACATATTCGGGTGGTGAGATAGTAAGCGGAATGCTTATAGGAATCGTTAATAATGATGGCAGTCTAGAATTTCGATATAATCACGTTAATATCAAAAATGAGATTAGGGGTGGAAAATGTAAATCCATTCCTAAGCTTTTGCCTGATGGTAGAATTAGGTTATACGAGAAATGGCAATGGTTAGACACTGACCATAGTGAAGGAGAATCAATTGTTGAAGAGATAGAAAAGTCTTTTTCATAAAAGTTTTCAAAGGGATAATTTGTGTGAAAGGAACGTGTGTGAACTTATTCACATTTAGTTATGAGGAGATTCCAAAATTGATATCGCTATCGGCATCAGTGGGATGGAATAATTAGGATGAACATGAAAATGAAATCGTGGAAATATACGGGCATAAAAACGAAGAAGGGAAAATTGTATCTCTTGAGGTCTAAAGTCCCTTCAGAAACAATTCATCAATGGACTTCAGGTCGTTCTCATCACTATGGAATACACTTTTAATTACCCTTACTGTTCTCGAAGGTTCTCTTGTGATCTTGAGTTCGTTTTGGAGCAAAATGATACTCTTGATATTGAGTCATAAAAAGTTGTGTCATTTACAAAAATAAAAGCTAAAAGTACAGAGACTTTCTCTGCACTTAGCTTGTCGACAAACAGAAGCAGTCTCACGCTGAGACCGCTTCTGTTTGGAAAAGATCTTGATGCTTCGTTTGAAGTATCTCCTTCAATTTAGCGAGGGAAGGCGATTTGTTTTCAAATGTATATACACCAAGACAGATGAGGGAATATTCATGGCCAGGATCGAAGACAACAGTAACAACTTCTTCCGTTCCACAGTCAAATTGTTGAATCATATCCGTGCTACATAGATGGATATCTAGTATGTTATATTTTCTACGAATGACGTAATACCCTTCCTTTAACTCTTTGGCAAACAAATTTTCTGTACTAACTAACTCATGAACAATCATCGTTACACGCTCCTTAGAATATGAACTATTTCCTAATCGTACTATACTACAAAACCGAAACAAATATAATGGGTTTAAGCTAATGTTTGAAAAATTGTTGTGAAATCATGAAGATTGGACGAGATACGACAAAAATTTCTTACCAAAACTTATAAACAAAATGCTGCATTGTAACATGATCGTAAAAAATGTTAATTTCTATCCTTTTCTTAAACTTTGTCAATCTTTATTTTGTAAGTAATAGATGGGAATGGTTACTAGAAATTCCAAAATAGGATTCAATACCCGTGAAAGATGTTTTTTTACAATCCTAGCTTTTCTCGGGGATAGAGCTGGATTTTTTCATGAAAAAATCTTTTCTTACAGAAAACACTGTTAAATCCATCCAATCTCCATATTTATCCAAAAATATTACAAAAAATCCGTGTTATGATGTATGTGCAAGCAAGGGATGAGATTGGAGGAGGAGAAACAATGAATAAAAAAGTCGTATTTTCACTTGTTGCATCTCTAGCGATTGTAGGAGCATCTTTTACAGCGAAAACGGAAGCGGCTGGGCCTGCTCCATGTCCAGCTATAAAAAGCTATGAAGTTAAATATAATGTCTATCCATCTAGTATTCAAGATATCGAAAATTGGTTTCAGTTACATTTTCCATATATTTTAGATAAAACAGGGAATACAGAAGTGACAAAACCGTTACAGCAAAAACCAGCCACAACAACTGTCCAAAAACCGTCAGCGAATGTACAGGCGCCTGTAAGTAATCCAGTAACGCAGGCGCCTGCACCAAGTCAAAACGAAAAAGTGAATGAAAATGAAGCAGGATTAAAGGCTTATGAACAACAAGTAGTAGATTTAACGAACAAAGAAAGGGCGAAATATGGTTTGCCGCCTTTAAAGGTCGATTTAGCGTTGAGCAAAGTGGCGCGTGAAAAGTCAAGAGATATGGCAGTAAACCATTATTTCTCCCATAACAGCCCGACATATGGTTCTCCATTTGAAATGATGAGAAAGTTTGGTATTTCTTATACAGCTGCTGGAGAAAATATTGCGAAAGGCCAACGAACTCCGCAAGAAGTAGTGACAGCTTGGATGAATAGCGCAGGCCATCGAGCAAATATTTTGAACAAAAATTACACTCATATCGGAGTAGGTTTTGAAGAAAACGGGTACATCTGGACACAACAATTTATAAGAAAATAAGGATTAACGTTTCTGCACCACACCACTAAGGTAGGCATTAGTGGTGTGGTTTTTTATTTCATACGCTTCTTGACAGAAGAAGACAATCGCCGCCAAAAACGATATAAAGTAGCATGGATATCCTAAATATAATGCGACCGTTGTATTAGGGCTGTTTTATAATTTATATAAATTCGTAAAAATGGATAAGGAGGAATTATATTGAAGTTATTCTCTAAACAACTTATTATATCATTTTTAGTTTGTTTATTGATGTTACATCTAACGGAACTTTTTACGATAGAGCCTCACGTCACTTCAGGGAACGGAAATCCAGGGCTTCTTATTATGATGTTAGCTACATTTTCATTTTTGTTCTTTGGGAGGGGGTTATGGAAAGTCCTCACTAACATGAGTGTTTCAAAGAGAGGTTTGTTGTTTATGAGTATTGGTTCATTTTGTATTTTAAGCATGTCCGCTTTTTTAGAAATTACATATGTTTTAGACTTAATTAAACAACTCGGAGGACCTCCATCTAACGTAAATTCTAGAATCTACCGTTTTAGCTGGATAAATCAATATACAAATACTTTTTACGTTAATGTTTATACGTATATCATCTTTATTTCAAGTATTGTTTTCATTTACTCCATACAAAGAATGTTTACAAAAGATAAAAAACTTATTCTGCTTAATAGAGAAAATAAAGGCCAGTAGCAAGAGCTTCAAATTGAACAAACGGAAGATTACTTCAAAAGGAAGGACATGTTAACCGCGTAAGAAGTGGATATAATTTTGTCAAATTTAATGACCAAATTATACCCACATAACTATAACGAATACATGAATTAAGAATTGTTGTAAATTGTCAATAAGTTGTTTCATACATAACATCGTTTCATTTCAATCATTCCTTTTTCTTTCAAGTCAGCTGTAAAGGGGAAGGCTATTCTTATTGTCATAAAATCCTTAACGTCAACAAGTGTTTTTTCAGTATAAAGGAGGTACTTCATTTTCTGTATAAAATCTCTGCTTCTGAAAAACAATGTCTATCCAAGACCTATTTGTAATAAAAAGTCCTAAAGAATAAAGGGGAACACATATTATACATGACTAATATGTGTTTCCTTTTTTTGTTTAATAGAAACCAACTTACGCGTAAGTATGTAGTTTATTCAAAAATCATTATGTTACTAACGATGCAAAAAAATGGAGTAAGAAATATATTTTTTATCAAAAAGGTTGTGTTGATAAGATGATTAGATTATTATCAAATTAGATTATCATCAAATTATGTACAAGTTGTATTTTTAGGGATTATATGGAAGTTAAGCGAGCTAGTTAGTTTCCATAAAAAACTTAGGTGATCCCACTATAAGAATTCGTATTCTTGTATTATTGTGGCGCGGTCCTTTGCGTGAACTAGACGATAGCGGGGAAGCTTGGTTTAAAACCATCAATCGTTAAGCTTCGTGATATCGGATTCATCAATGAAAGACGCGGAAAGAATACATTAATTATCAAAAGGCTTGAATCTAGTTATTGTTTCTGAACATCAGAAAAATGTAGTGAATCCTCCACAACTACTAAAGAAATGGTCAGATATTTTTTTGTGAATCTAATTAGATATATATCTAATTAGGTATTGCTGAAATAAGTAAAAGAGGTGATTTTGTGATTAGTGCCATAGATATCCTCCAACAAGAAAAAAATTACTTAAGGTTATTTTGGGCAGGAATCGTTAATGGTATTGGGGACCGTTTTAGTCAAGTTGCTCTTTTGGCTATACTGCTAGAGTTAACAGGTTCAGGATTGGCTGTTGGCATCGCTTTAGCAATTCGAGTTGTTCCTTTTTTATTATTCGGTCCCTTTGGTGGATTTTTAGCTGACCGCTTTTCAAGGAAAAAAATACTCATATTAACGGACTTATCAAGAATTATTTTTGCTATCTCGTTTGTATTTGTAAATGACGAATCGAATATTTGGATCATTTATCTAAGCACATTTATTTTAGCTGCAGGGGAAGCTATCTATGCTCCTGCACGAAAGTCACTTATTCCTTTACTTGTTAAGAAAGAAAACATCATAAAGATTAATAGCTTAGAACAGGTAATGCTTGGAGTGGTTTTAATAGGAGGTTCCTTTTCTGGAGGTATTGTTACGTTTTTCTTTGGACCAGATATGACATTTTGGTTAAATGGCCTTTCATTTTTATTAGCTGCTATGATTATCTTTCCTCTCCCATTAATAGATGAAAATTGCAATATACAGAAAAGTGATAAGAAAAATGGTGAATCTAGCATTCTCCATTCTATAACAACCGTTAAAAAATTAATAATGACATCTAGTACGCTTTATATTGTATTTTTATTTGAGTTAATAGTTCCTTTTTTTAATGGAATTGATAATGTACTCATTAGCATCTACGCCGTTCAAGAATTTCATCTTGGTGATATAGGAGTCGGTCTTTTTTATGGGGCCCTCGGGATTGGTTTAATGCTAAGTTTTATAATAGCTCAGCGTATACACCAACATCTTTTATTAATTGGTTTGACAACTCTAATATTAGAAGGCATATTTCTCATTATACTAAGTCAAGTTCACTTAGCATCTATTGCTTTTATTATATATATTTCAATTTCTTTTGTATCAGGTATTTGCAATACGTGCTTCGATTCAATTGTTATGAAGGAAACACCTAGTGACAATCAAGGCTTAGTATTTGGGTTACTCACTACCATTTCAAATACATTAATTGGAATATCCATGTTCGTAGCTGGTATTATTTTGGAAGTGGTAAATAATAGAATACTTGGTTTTTTCGGAGGAATGGGGTTTGTATTAACTGGACTATTTCTTTTTGTGGTGTATTCTATAAAACAAAAGGAATCATTAACCCTACGGGAATAATTTAATGGTGAACTGTGGGATATACGCTCAAACAATAACACAAATATAAGTATTTATTTCTTTCACGACGGATAGCGATCGTTGAATTCATATTTTGCTTAAATCCTTAAGTGCCTAAATAAAACAAAAATCCCTGTTTTTTAATATAAAAATTCAGGGATTTTTTATGCTTATGGATCATTGTAAAAATTCTAATAGACTACACGACATTGAACAAGCAATCTGGTTGAAGAAGGAGGATTAAAAGAAAGAATATTGAATATCTAAGTAAAATAAGAATGTGCAGGTGGAATATGTGATGTATATAACAAGATGGGCAACAAAAAACGAGATTCCATTGCTTGCAGAATATTGGTTTAAAATGGCATGTGAGATGGGGGAAAAGGATGGTATACCTATACCAAACGTGGAACGTATTAACGAAATTAAAAACTTATTTCTCAAGGAAAGTGAAGAGAATAATCTAAGTTTCAGAGTTGCGGTTGATAAGAATGGAAATATTGTGGCATGTGCAGGAGGACTTATTAGAATGGAGTATGCCACTCCTCTAAGTGAAGAGCAAACTCCTTTTGGTTGGGTGATTTGTGTTTATACGATTAACAATCACCGAAGAAAAGGCTTGGCTTCTCAATTGGTGGAAGAAGTCTGTACTTGGCTAAAAGAGCGAGGAGCAAAAAGGGCTCGACTATGGGCAAGTTCACAGGGCAGGAGAATCTATGAAAGTATTGGGTTTTCCCCGATGCTGGATATGGAGAAAGTATTGTGAACAGGCTCTTTACTTCAAGGAGTAAAGCCTTTTTACAGGGCGGTATAAGATGGTATAATTTTCTAGACATTTATATAAACAAAAAATGTTGTTGGTCGTATGAAAGACTTAGAGTTGTTTTCTGAGAGATGGAACAGAAGAATCTGGAGTTTTTTGTAGATAGCTAAACCATTACAAGAAGGGGATATTTTATGAAAGAATTAAGAAAAATCTTAATGAGTGATCCATTAGTTTCCGCAATTAACGTACATCCTTCTCAAGAACCATTTGTTGACCTTGTTCACTTTGATCCAGATATCGTTGTGGATCCATCTCTTTCTAACAGGAGTCGTTACTTTTCTTTTGTCCGCCTTTCAGTAGCTAATAAACTTTCCTTAGCTAAAAAATTTCTTCCAAAAGGTATCCGTTTTTTCATTAAGGAAGGATACAGGCCTTTACATATTCAACAGCGAGCCTTTGAGCGGGCATTACAACGGATAAAGGAAAATTCTTCAAATCAAAATTTAGATCATTTAATGGCTGAGGCATCCAAATACGTAGCACCTCCTGATGTAGCACCTCATCCAACAGGTGGTGCAGTAGACTTAACCCTCATTGACTCAAATGGTATGGAATTGGATCTTGGCATACCATTTGATGCCATACCACAAGAAACGGACAACGCAACTTTTTTTGATGCAACAAACATCAGCGTCCAAGCCATGCAAAATCGCCAGATCCTCGCACATGCTCTTCAGTCTGTTGGTTTTGTGAACTACTTTACCGAATGGTGGCACTGGTCATACGGTGACAGATACTGGGCTGTAATGACAAACACGGATAAAGCCCTTTATCATCCCGTTTCAGAACAAGAATTGTTGAATCTATTGCAAAAGGCATAACGAGAACAAAAGTAAGAATTGACAAGCCAGTAAATGATCAACTTTTTTATGAATAAATGATTTGATTGGGATTGCTGCGGCAACTCTTTTCTTCTTAGGCTAGTTGGTGGCATTCGTATCATGAACTAATTTAGTCTGGAGACATGATTGGACACGAAGATCAGAGAGATGATAATAAACATAATTACAATAGGTTCGAGGTGTCCAATCATGAAAAAGAGAACAATTGATCAAGAATACAAGATTCAAGCGGTTGAATGATGCTTGGAGGGAGGCAAGTCCATCGTCCAAATCGCAAAAGAGTTAAGCTGGGCTTACAATATAAAGAAAGTAATGGAAAGAGTTTTCTGGGTCCAGGCAACATCAAGCCACAAAATCAAGAAATTTACGTGTTCTTCGAATGTAAATCTATGACGGATGCTAAGTAACACTAACCATCATCCAGAGTAGGAATATCAGTGACATCCGTTCCTCATTTTTCGTTTAATAGTTTTGGTAGAAAAATTTCTGTTAAGAAGGCTTGTTGTTCGACTATTTTTTTGGATTCATATACGTTGATCATGGAACGAATCCCTTAGCGTTTTGCATGCTTCATCCTTAATTTTTATATACACGGATAATGGAGGATACAATTTGTAATAATAAAAATGGATTACACACAATAAAACGCATTAGGGTGTTTGTAAAATGGAGGATATTATACATACGATAGTTAGGACAGCTATATCATTTATTTTGTTCATGTTTCTAACGTTCTTTGTTGGAAAACAAATCAATTCCCATAAAAATTATTTTAATTTCGCGCTGTCTATTACTGTGGGCTCATTCGTAGCAAATATGGCGTTTGACATAAACATAAAATTTCTTCCTATGTTGTTTTCTTTTTTTACACTTGTTGTAATCTACTATTTATTAACCATTACATCATTTAAAAGCAGGTTACTCCGAAAATGGATATCTGGGGAACCTATCGTGATGATCGAAAAAGGAAAGATATTGGAATCCAATATGCGAAAAATAAAATATTCCTTAGATGATTTGAATCGACAGCTTAGAGAATTAGGAATATTTGATATCGAAGAAGTGGAATACGCCTTATTAGAAGTTAGCGGTAATTTATCCGTTTTAAAAAAAGAGAAATACCAAAATGTAACAAAGAGTGATTTATCTTTAAAACATAACGGTGCGTTAAGTTTACCGATTGAAATAGTCATGGATGGCAAAGTAATCGAAAAAAATTTAACGCAAAAATATAGTATGAATTGGATTAAGCAAGAATTTAAAAAACGAAACTTAAACATGAATGAAATCCAATATGCTGTTATCGGGACAAACGGACAATTGTATGTAGATCTGTATAAAGATACATTACATCCTTCAACAGAGATAAAATAATTTTTATCGGATAAACGTAACTGTTTTTGGTTAGTAAAGGAAAATAAAAAGCTTTATGCGGCATAGTTAAAGAAGATGGCAAATGAGCTTAATCAAACTTCATAGTTGGTTAACGGGTTCAATAATTAATTCAAAAATAGCCACCTATGATATGGTGGCTATTCGTTTAGTTTGAAATTTAGCAACAAATAATAACAGAGCCAGTCGTTTATGTGATACGAATGGGGTAGTTTAGTTGAAGAAAATACATGTAAAGGGTTATGGGATTAGCTGCCGAATCACTTCCGAAAGGCGAGAGATACCTTTTTCTAAGTCAGCCAAGGAAGCATAGGAATAAGAAAGTCAAGGATTGTGTTATATATGAATATCTCTTTCATTGTTGCGATGGACAAAAATAGAGTAATTGACAAGGATAATGACATTCCGTGGCGATTACCAAAAGATTGGCAGTATGTTAAGAAAACTACAATGGGACATCCAATCATATTAGGTAGAAAGAACTTTGAATCCATTGGAAGGGGGTTACCTAGGCGAAGAAATATTGTTTTAACAAGAGATACGGGTTTTACCTTTGAAGGTTGTGAAATTGCTCATTCAATCGAAGATGTTTTTCAGTTATGTAAAAATGAAGAAGAGATTTTCATTTTTGGAGGAGAACAAATATATAAAATGTTCCTGCCTTACGTTAACAAGATGTATATTACAAGAATTCATCACGAATTCGAAGGAGATACCTTTTTTCTAGAAGTTCATTTCGATGAATGGAAAGAAGGATCTGTTGAGAAAGGGATAACTGACGACAAAAATCCTTATGTGTACTATTTTCATGTTTATGAAAGAAAAGCCTGAATACTGAACTAACGAAGATTTGAGTTAAAAAACGCTTGAGCTACCCCTTTATTCACTAACGGTCAGTAATGTAAGAGTGGATAAGTGTATGTTACCATGAAGATGATTTACGTTAAAAGGCTTTGAAAAAAGCATTCATCAGAATAAATAAAACAACGATAGCAACAACAATAAACACTTCTTCTTTACTGTTTTTTTCATCTTCTTTTCTTTGTTGTTTTATCTCTCTATATTTTTTTTGTACCTTTTTTTGTATCTGTTGCTTTTTATCATCCAATTTTATACGCACTCCTTAAATTAAAAATGATTATCAAATTAATTGTTACATAGTCCGAAGATTATATGCAATAGAATAGTTGCTTGTTCAACGATCCTGAAAATGAATATTTTCATTCTTATGATGGTGCTGTATAGATGAGATATGGTTGTCTCCTATGGAAGAACAGAATTTCTTGCATAATTTGTGATGTTGAGAATGCGGCATGTGTGACTCACGGGGAGCGATTAGTTCGCATTACAAATAATAGTTGAACGTGCATGGTTTTAAAACCATGTTCTTTTGCAGTTTTTATAAAGAAAGTGTCTAAAAATAGCTAATTTGATGTTATAATATTGAAAATTATCAGAAAAAAATCAATCAAAAAGGGGGATGTAAATGGAATTGATCATTCGGAAAATGCAAAAGGAAGACATACAACAAGTCCAACAAGTTGCAAAAACAAGCTGGAATTCCACCTATGAAGGCATTATTCCTCTTGAAATTCAGGAGAGTTTCTTAAAGGCTGCTTATAATGACGATATGATGCAGAGACGTTTAGAACGTTCTTTTATATTCGTTTCAGAAGTGAATGGTAAAGTTGTGGGGTTCGCTAACTTTTCCCCAGTAAAAGAAGATGGAATGACTGAACTGTTGGCGATTTATTTATTTCCAGAATATCAAGGGAAAGGAATAGGAACTGCTTTGCTAAAGGAGGGAATAAAAAATTTAGAAGGGGTAAAAGAAGTTTTTGTTAACGTCGAAAAAGACAATCAAATTGGAACAAACTTCTACAAAGCTAAAGGATTTGAAGTGGTCTCAGAATTCGATGACGATTTTGATGGACATATCCTAAAAACAGTAAGAATGGTCTTAAAGGTATAAGAGGGTCGCAAAATGGTAACAGGTTCTGTTTTCGGTTGTAAGATATGCTAACTGATGTCAGTTTTGGCACATCATTTTTTATCTTTAGGCTCTCTTAAAGAATGATGTTAATTTTCTTGTTCAACTCCCATGGAAGAACGAATTAACTTCCCTCATCTGTGGTGAATCATGATTCATGGTTGGCTAACGGGACAGGTAAACAAAATTAACTATATGAAATTACTCTTGGCAATAGGAAAGAACGGGAGAAATGCATATGATCCAATATCCGTTTTTAGAAAAAGGGGCAACGATTGGTGTAACAGCACCTTCCTCTGGTGTAAAGGCAGAATTACATCATATGTTTAAACAAGCATGTGAAAGCATGGAAAGAAAAGGGTATACAGTTGTTTGCGGAGAAACGGTTTGGACACAAGAGAAAGCGAAGTCTGCGAGTGCCAAAAGGAGAGCAAATGAATTTATTGGAATGATGCAAAACGAAAACATTGATATCATCATTCCTCCTTGGGGTGGTGAACTACTAATTGAAATACTAGAAGAAATTGATTTTGAAAAGATAAATAAAAAATGGGTATTAGGTTACTCGGATACAAGTGTTCTATTATTGGCAATTACTTTAAACACAGGAATAGCCACTGCTCATGGAACAAACCTAGTAGATTTAAGAGGTGAATACTCCGATGATACAACAGCCATGTGGGAAACGGTTTTATCAACGGAAACAGGGGCTTCAGTTACCCAATATTCTTCGAGTAAATATCAAAAGAAATGGCAACATGATAACCCATCTCCATGTGTTTTTCATTTAACAGAAGATACGTATTGGAAAACCATTTCAATTGGCAATGTAAAGATCAAAGGTCGATTGCTTGGTGGTTGTATTGATGTCATCAGGCATCTTATTGGTACTCCATATGGTAGAGTACAAGATTTTAGGAAGAAACATTTTGATAGCGAGCCTTTAATTTGGTACTTGGAAAACTGCGAGCTAACTACAACCGATTTACGACGTTCACTAGTTCAAATGAAACTAGCAGGTTGGTTTGATCATTGTTCAGGTATACTATTTGGACGCAGTGCTGCCAACCATCCAGTCGATGACTATACTGTTGAAGATGTATATAAAGGACTCGCTGATGAACTTCAAATTCCAATTATTTATGATATAGACTGTGGTCATGTACCTCCGCAAATCACATTTATAAATGGAGCGTTGGCAGAAGTTGAAGTTGAAGATGGTAAAGGAGTTATTGTACAGCATTTTAGGCCGTAATGAGTCGTTCATTTATTCAGGTTTATTTTTGAACGAACAAGTGCAAGAGTGAAATAAGGGAGTTGTTTGCCGCAGCTCCTTTTTCTTATTAAGCTAAGGGGAAGTTTAGTTGAATAAGGGGCGTCTTATAAGATAAGGAGGTGATAAATAGGAGGATTAAAAAGTTTTTATTTGCTTTAACAACAGTGATGTTATTAATAGTAGCTGGTTGCTCAAGTGGAACAGAACCACCAGAAGCAATTGTGAAAATCAATGATGACACCATAGAAACATCAAAAGGTACTTATCAATGGGAAACACAGAGGCTTTTATCTAAAAAGGTGAGGAACGCGGATGCTGCTGCACCGTCTGAAATAGCTAAAAAAATGAAAGTAAAAATTGTTCCACAAGGTTCCACAGCAAATATCGAGTTTAGCGATAATTCTGAACCAGAATTAAATGTTTATTCGTGGAAAGGTGAGGAACGTACAAAAGAACTACCTTTAAAACAAAATCAACTAACATTACCATCACAAGTCGGAAGATATGTTATTGAAATTTTTGCTCGATGGTCAAATGGAGATGCATCATATACATTTGTGGTAGAGATACAATAATAATATACAATCTCCATTATGGTTGTTGAATTACGGGGGACGATGGCTAAATAAGGAATTAATTTTTTTGTTCAAATTTTACAATAGGTTCGAGGTGTCCAATGAACGCCGTACGCGGAAAGAAGCAAAACAAACGATTTTCGAGTACATTGAATGTTTATACAACCGAAAAAAGTCATTCAGTTCTTGGTTATGTATCACCATGTGAATTTGAAGCTGCTTATTACGCTAACTAGAGAGAAGTAGCTGCGTAGATTCAGCTATTGTTACATAAAAAAGAGGGTGCGGTGATTGAATGTCAATAGGTAAACTGATTGGGAGAGGTAATACAGCTGAAGTATTTGAATTAAGTGATAAAGAAGTATTAAAGCTGTTTTATGAAAGGGTACCTCTTGAACATATTGAAAAAGAATACGAAACAAGTAGAGTGATAAATCAACTAGGCATCCGATCTCCTAATGTAGGAGAACTTACGGAACTAGATAATAAATGGGGCATCATTTATGAAAAAATAATCGGTAGAAGCTTTACACAAGTCTTATCATCCCAACCGTTATTACTAAAAAAATGCTCACTTTTTTGCGGATTTACAAGCTTCATTTCACGAAAAGAGAACGGATAAACCGCCTTCTCAAAAAGAATACCTTTCTCGGGACATCTCCGGAACGGACCTGTTAAACAAGGAAGAAAAAGAACTGATTTTAAATTATTTAATGCAGTTACCAGACGGTAACAAAGTTTGCCATGGTGATTATCATAGCGACAATATTATTATGACGAATGGTGAAGCGAAAGTACTTGATTGGATGACCGCCACTTCGGGGAATCCATGCGGTGATGTCGCAAGAACTCTAATTATGATACGGTATTCTTATCTTCCATCGGACGTGCCAAAAGCAACAAAATTATTCATTCGGACCGTAAGAAAACTGTTTGCGAGATTTTATTTGAACTCTTACATGAAGTTAACCAACACTTCTGCAGAAAGCATAGATAAGTGGTTATTGCCTGTGATGGCTGCAAGACTGGTTGAAGGCATACCGGAACCTGAAAAACAGTTTCTTTTGAGGAAAATAAGATACAAGTTATGTACTTCGGCTTATTAAGCTATATTGAAAATGAATATTTTCATCCTTTATGCATGGTGGGCTAACGAGTATCGGTTGTTGGGGAGTTGTCGTCGCTCCTTTTTGTTGTTCTATTGAAGTAAAGGGGAAGGATAGTTAGAGATAAAGGGAACAAAATGCTTTTAGGAAGGATTATAAAATTTCTAATGTAAAGTTGTTTACAGCTATCTATATTCCTGAGACACCATTTGTAAATGGAGTATTAAAGCTGAGCAAAGCAAAAAAATATAACTTTGAATTGTTGGAAAGCAATAAAATAGTGCATGCTGCTTCTATAAATATCTGTATTTGAAATGTTGTCCCTGTCCACACGTAATTCTACACCTAAAATCTCAGCCATATATGTATATTTATCGTCTCTTCGGTCGATTCATTTTACAATCTCCATAACGTAACTTCCTTCAAATACTTCTCTTACACAAGCTTCTTCCAGTGTTTCATCCGGCTTTACTCCTCCGCATGGGAAGTTCCAGACGATGTCACCTCTTTGAACGATTACACATAACCGTCTTTATGATCAGTGCTTGCGAAATCACTTTTCTTTTCCTTTCTTTGAGTAATAAGGTTGACCATTCCAATAAAGTAAAGAGTTACATAGTTAAACATGACTACAATTTAATATCTCATATTAAAGTAAATATCAAATGTTCCAATTTTTTCTTGATATATTTTATCAGAACAGATAGATTATTGTGTAGATATAGAAATGGAATTTATTTGTAACATATTGCTTTATGTATCACATAGTACAAGTTACTTAACTGTTAAATAAAACTTTATAAGATGGTGATGATGCATGACAATCGCTGGGATTCACGGGAAGCTTCTAACAATGAAGGGATGGAGGATTTACTCACTAGGGTTATAACTAATTGTGAAAGTAGAGTTAATCAGTATTTATTTTTGCTTCTATATATTTTTTATAGATTTATAGATAGGGAAAGGTGCTTCAAATGACATACGCAAATAAAATGGTTGTAGTTGTAAAAGGTCTTATTTTACATGAAGGCAAGGTATTAATTGTACAACGTGCAAAGGATGATGAAATTGGCGGCGGAACGTGGGAATTAGTTGGGGGGAAAATAGAATTTGGAGAAGATTTGGAAACTGCACTTTTACGAGAAATTAAGGAAGAAGTTGGGTTAGATGTTACAGTTGAAAAGATTTTATATGCAACCACATTCAAAACTGACCCAACAAGACAGGTAGTTATTCTTACCTACTTATGTAGGAGTAATAATAGAGAGGTCGTTCTCTCAAAGGAACACATGGATTACCGATGGTCAACTAAAGAGCAATTGAGATTCCTATTGACTCGAGAAATTATTAGTGATTTTGAGAGAAATAATGTCTTCTCCTTAGAAGGATTATTATGAAAAATTTGAAAGGTTTCATTTATTACCCGAAGATTTTGATTCTAACTATCTAGACAACATCCTGGAGCGGTTGAGCAGGCAAACGGGTAAACCGTGTCGGAAGGAGCAAGAAAGCTTTCCTTCTACTTTTGGCCGAAGCCAAATCGATGTCCGCCAAATACACGGTGGCTGATTTGGTCGAAGAGCTTACCTGGAAAGAATCTCGATTTATCGGACGAACTCGAAGCTTATCTCAACAGCAAAATTGGGGTGAAACGATGAACTTTTCTTCCCTTTTCTCAAAAGAATTGGCTTTTACCCGCTATTTTTAGCCTTCATCATTTGGGAACTCGCCTCATGGGCCTTGCCTGTTGCGGTTCCGCTCCTCGTAGCAGAGAAATACGGGATCGGGGCCGAACTGGCCTTCATTATCGGCATGCAGTGGCTGCCCAGTATTTTTTTAGGGCCTTTTATCGGGGCTTTGATCAATCGAACAGGTCCACGAAAAATAACGATCTATATCATGGTAAGTTTTAGTGCTCTTCTCGTGTGGTTCCCGCTTACTCAAACGATAAGGAATTAGAAAACCATATACGTCCTGATATTGAGCAAAAGCTCGGAGTGTTGGATGAATTTTGGGGAGAATATGATGAAAGAACCGGAATAACATATCACGTGAATCCAAATAAGTCAGGTAGTTATAAAGAATACGATGCGGCACCTTTTATTCATATATCTATACCTAGAGAGCCCGATAAAAAGGACGAAGAAATTTTTAACGAGATCGTATTATTTATTCAAAAGGATGCTGGATTAAAGCATGGAACGGTTTCCATGAATTATGTTAAAAAGGGGGTACCATTAGATAAAAAAGAATGGCGCAAAACCTTTTAAGTTCTAAAGAGAATAATGGAGTAAACATTATATAAAAGAGCATGGAAGAATTCTTCCATGCTCTTTTTTGTTAAGTTATAAAGGTGACACTCGGATTCAAACCGATGATAATGGTTTGGTGAATCTGTATCTTCTCAGCCCCCGCAACAAATATCTTTTTCATTTCACAAAACTAAGATTGTACCGTAAGTACACCCTCTCACCGTTAACCAAATAAAATTAGGCTGTTAACGCTTCTATTGAATAAATTTTGCTTCTCCACACTGAACATCATCCTTTTTCAAAATTGATAGATAGTATCAGTATGTCCAAGCTTCAGAGATATTTTGTACTAGAATCCTATTTATAACTCATGATCCTGCTTTTCTAGTTTGCTTTTTTCATCATATCCGCTTGCTCTTGGGATGAATCTTTTTGGCGCTTCGTTCTATAGATAAAATAAATACTTAAACCTATCATCATCCAAATGCAGAAATACAACCACGCTTCAAGCGCAAGGCGAGTCATTAAGAAGACACAACACGCAATCGTCAAAATTGGAAGATACGGAACTAGCGGTGCCTTAAATCCTCGTTGCAGATTTGGATGTGTTTTGCGCAGTACAATAACGGATAAGGCAACCATCACAAATGTTAACAAAGCACCAATATTGACTAAGTTGGACAATGCTCTCAAATCAATAAACCCAGCAATGGCTGCTCCTGTAAGTCCTGCGATCCATGTCGAAAAAACAGGTGCCTGAGATTGTGAATGAACTACTGAGAACGGTTTTGGCAGTAAACGATCGCGACTCATAGAGAACAGAACCCGTACGGTTGCGTAAAGATAAACAAATATAACTGTTGTAATGCCGGCAAGTGCTCCAACTGATATAACTCCTGCAGCAAAATTTTGTCCGACTGCATGAAGCGCAAATGCCATCGCATCGGAAACATTTAATAAATGATATGGAACCATTCCTGTTAAAACTAAGCAAACAATAACGTATAAAAGGGTGCACACACCTAAAGAAACAATAATGCCAATTGGTAAATCACGCTGCGGTTTTTTCACTTCTTCTGCCGCAGTTGCAACCGCATCAAACCCTAAAAATGCAAAGAATACAGTAGCAGTTCCTGCTAGAACTCCTTTCCAACCAAACGGCATGAATGGATCCCAATTTTCCGGTTGAACATAGAATATTCCGATAATTATAAATAATAAAATGATGGATAATTTGATGGCTACCATCGTATTATTCACTTTCTTACTTTCTTGCACACCTTTTGACAGTACCCAAGTCATAAGTAAAATGATGCAGACAGCCGGCAAATTCACCATTCCGCCTTGCTGAGGTACTGCACTTAGCATTTTCGGGATATGCACATGAAATCCTTCTAACAATGAGCGAAAATATGCAGACCATCCATTTGCCACTGCAGCAACGGATAAAACATAAATTAGAAGTTGCGTCCATCCCATTAAGTACGCGACTACTTCCCCAATTGTCACATACGCGTATGTATAGACACCTCCGGAAACAGGAAGAGTCGATGCTATTTCCGCATAACAAAACGCTACAAATCCACATACCAATGCTGCCAGCATGAACGAAAAGATAATTGAAGGACCTGCATCATTTGCTGCTGCGACACCTGTCAACACAAGAATGCCGATCCCAACAATCGCGCCGATACCGAGTAGTATTAAATCATAGGCACCTAGTGTTTTTTGCAATGTTTTCTTTTGAGTTAACAAGTGAGTAATTGACTTTTTTTGAAGTAAATTCATGACGTCTCCTCTCTCTTATATAATTAGTCCAAAATGCCAGACAATTTGGTATTATATCATGTTTCTACTTTTTTCGACATATTTTTTTATTTTTATTTTCTAGAATTTATACTAAAAATAGTTAAATGAACCATTTTACCCCCAGATCCAATTTTTATCTTAAAATCTACTTTTACTGATGATCCAACAGTTGATCCATATATAATGATGGATTCGTATTAGGAATAGTCAACTCAATTTCTTATCAAACGCAAGGAATTATTGATGAAAAAAGGTGTTACAAGAGAAGCAACGAGGACTCAAACAATTTCTATAGACGGTGATATAGGATTAAATTATGAATGAGAACAAAAATCTGAAAACCCATGATGGAGTAAAGATTATTGAGAGGGGAAGGTAAACATTATTTCCTCTCTGTTGTTAAGTGACAAAAAAGATGTTCCCTCAACAAAAATGTTGTTTAAAAACTTCAGCTATATTGTTTCATATAAGAGGTCATTTAATTGAATAAAAATATCTAACAAAATTAGGTGTTTATGTAAAAACGGTATGGGTTTGTGAAAAGGGGCTGGTTAGTTTATAAGAGAACAATTAAAATTCAATAAATAATATTGTTTTGAGGAAGTATAATACTAAACAACGCTTGTTAATGAATTTGACTTTCCTTTCGAGCTACCGTGTGCAAGAACTCGTGAACGGAACTGATATTAGTCAGTTCTTTTTTGTTGGACTAAAAGTGCAGTTGTATCTTTCAGAAGTTTTTTATAAAAAAATCAACGGAATTATATTTAGTAAATTATCGTTTACTAAATATAAAAAATAAGTTTATTTTTTCACTAATTTAGTATATGATAAATTACTATATTAGGGAGGGCATGACTATGCTTCAAATTAGTAAAGAATATATCGAGTTAATCTCTAATTTGTTTAAGAGTTTTCAGCGATTGAATCAAAAATCTAGTAACTTAACGCATTTACAGAACCAAATCTTAGAATTTTTATTTATGAATCATAATACCCTGACGATCAAACAAATAAGTGAAGGCCTAAATGTACCCAAACAGCAAATGACAGTCTTGCTTAAACGCTTATTTGATCAGGGTTACATTACTAAAAGTCAAAATAAGCATGATAAGAGGTCGTTTGTAATTGAGTTAACAGAGAAAGGAAAAACTTCACAACAAGAAAAATGGGCGAAAATTTATCAGAACTTTGTCAATGACCTATCCAAGTTAGATCGTGAAGAGCAACTGGATCTTCAATACGCTATGCACAAAGTGAATTACCTGCTAAAAAAAATGGAGGATTGATATATATGACTCAACGTGAACGTGCTTCCATCATAAGTCTAGGGGTAATTATCGGATTAATACTTGGAATAATTTTCAGCAATATAAGATCAGGATTAATTGCTGGGGCTATTATTGGCTCAATCATTACGGTGTATTTATCTTATCGAAGTAAAAATCGTTACAAATAGTAAAAAGAAAATAGAAGTGTTCTAACCCTAATCATTCCTAATAAATCGCTTCTGTATGAAATGTTCGACACTCTCTAGAAAGTAAATCAGATTTGATTGCTTAAATTTAAGGAGGAAAGATAATATGTCATTAAATTTACAATCCGTTCAAGGCACAATGCTAATACCTCTTTGGGGACGTGCCACTGCCAGTGAGAAGAATCCAGAAATTTTGTATGACAAGGAAGCGATAGAGATCATGGCAGATTGTGATTTTAATTTCACCGACATAGCCAAGACCTTGGGAGAATACGGAAGCATCGTCTATTTAGTACGAGCACGAAAAGTTGAAGATACCATCCGAGCTTTTATAGAAAAACATCCTCGGGCCACTATTGTAAACATTGGTGCGGGGCTTGATACTACATTTTCAAGAGTTGATAATGGCACCATTAACTGGTACAACCTTGATTTACCAGATGCGATAGCTTTCCGTAAAACTCTTATCCCTGACTCTCCTAGGAACATCAGCATTGCCAAATCATTTTTTGATGTTTCGTGGTTTGATGATGTGATATTTAATGAGGAAGACGGTATACTTTTTGTATCTGCCGGAGTTTTCTACTATTTTCAGGAAAGTCAACTAAAAGGAATATTTCAAGAAATGGCACTTCGCTTTCCAGGCGGCGAGTTGTACTTTGATGCGGAATCAAAATTTGCGTTAAAGATTTCTAATCGCACAGTAGAAAAAACAGGGAACAAGGGCGCGAAAATGTATTTCTATGTCAACAATCCAAAAGTGCTTGAAAGCTGGTCGTCAAAAATCAAGGTATTATCCTGCGAATCGTACTTCAAAGGTATACCCGTAAGCAAGAAATGGGAAAGCAGCACTCGTGTAATGGTAAGGGTTGTAGATTTATTAAAGATGATGAAGTTTGTTCATTTGCGTTTCGAGAAAAAGTAATTTGATTGAATATTGCATTGTGGCTGTCGAAAATACTAGACAGCCTTTTACTATTTTTCACTATACCAGATAATTTGTAAAACATTTCATTTAAACTATTTCAAAAAAATTCAAATCGAATTTCCAACCTTTGAAATTGAAAGGGACTTACCTGTTGAGTTATGGTCTGAAGGGATCAATGTGTTGCCAGAAAATGAATTTATCAAATTAGCTGAAAAGTTCATTATTTGGTGTAAAAAACTACAAAGAGAAAGGGTTTATATAGTATCTCATGATGGAACGATTACCTCCTATCGCCAAATCATTTCTGGTAAAAACCTTACTCGTGAAGATTTTCCTAAAGAAACCGGATGGTTTGTAGTTAGTTGCTGAACTTCACCCCCCATGGAAGAACGAACGTGTGCTAGCCAAAGTCCTCTCCATTAGCGGAGGATTTTTTTATGCATATTTCTATGACTTCACAGATATAAAATAAAAGACAACTCTGACAAGGGGGAGGGATAAAGATTGAATTTACCGTATGTGGCGGGATTTTTGGCTTCCGTAATTGGAATGATGTTTGGAGGATCTATTGCTTGGTTTTTTAGGGATAAAGGAATTTCAACTATATTCTCGATATGTACTGGTCTGATTTTTGGACTTGTAATACTTGAAATTTTACCTGAAGGCATTGAAATTGGAGGTTGGATGACAGTTGTTTTTGGTTTAATCATTGGCTATTTAATTTTCTCATATTTAGAAAAGGGGGCACATTCGATCACGATTATCACAAATGATCCTAAAAAAGACGTTCTAATACACTCAGGAGCTCTTTTAATCATTAGCATCTCCATTCATAATTTTCCAATTGGAATTGCTCTAGGAGCCAATTCTGATGCTTCTGTGACAAATTCAATGATGACAGCTATAATGTTCCACAACATACCTGAAGGGATCGCAGTATTCACTCCACTTTTTATGGCTGGATTTGGTATTATGACCTTATTAATTGGTGCATTAATCGCTTCTTTGCCGATTGGAGTCGGGGCTTTGATTGGATACAAATTTGGAATGGGAATTCCTTGGCTTTTAGCTTTAATAATTAGTTTCGCTATGGGTATTATACTTTCCGTAGCGGTAAAAGAAATGTTTGGTATAGCTCTTAAATCAGCAACAACCATGTATTGTTCAACTCTTGCAACAGTTGGGTTTGTATTCATTACCTTGTATTTGTACTTTTTATAAACTCCTAATACAACTCCTCGAAAAGGGGTTTTTTTGTTTTAGGGGATGTTTTCCTTAAATTTGCAAAAAATTAATTTTTATGTAATCATTACATATGAATATATGCTCATATGAAGAAATATAAATGAAAGAGGTATCCAATGATGAATAAAAACGACCACTCCTTTTTATCATCGGAAATTGTTGAAAATGTATCACTCATTTTTAAAGCTTTAGCCGATCCAACCAGAATCAAAATTCTTTACTTGTTATCGCAAGAAGAGTGCAATGTCAATCACATTGCAGAAGTGTTGGAAATGTCTCAATCAGCTGTTTCCCATCAACTTAGTATGTTACGAAATCTGAGACTAGTTAAGTATCGCCGTGAAGGAAAAACATTGTTTTACTCTTGCGATGACGAACACGTTATTTCATTATTAAAACAAGCCATTGACCATTCTGAGCATCATTAAGGAGGCGTTTGACAATGCATAGTCATCACCGCCATCATTCTCACGACCACCATGGTCATCACCATCACCACGGGCACCATCATGATCACAGCAGAGAAGGTAATAAAAAAGGGCTTACGATTGCACTTCTCATTACTGCTGGAATTATGTTGTTAGAGTTTTTTGGAGGTTTAATCACAAACAGCCTAGCACTTCTTTCTGACTCCGGTCATATGCTTAGTGATTCCAGTTCACTTGTTCTTAGTCTAGTTGCCATTTGGTTTGCCACCAAACCAGCTTCACCGAATAAAACATATGGCTTTTATCGTTTTGAAATCTTAGCGGCTTTATTTAATGGAGTTACCTTGTTTGTTATCGCTGGATTTATCGTATGGGAAGCTATTCAGCGTTTTTACAACCCACCAACCGTAGCTAGCGTCTCTATGATGCTGATTGCTTCAATTGGACTCTTTGCCAATCTTTTAAGTGCCTGGGCGTTAATGAGAAAAGGGGATGTGAAAAATAATGTCAATCTTCGTAGTGCCTATCTTCATGTGATCGGTGACGCTTTGGGTTCCTTAGGCGCTATCATCGCTGGGCTTGTCATGTGGCTCTTTGGTTGGTATGTCGCAGACCCCATTATTTCCGTTTTGGTTGCCTTATTAATCTTGAAAGGCGCTTGGGGAGTGATTAAACATACGGTTCACATTTTGATGGAAGGAACGCCAATTACCATTGACCAAAATGAAGTGAAAAAAGCCTTAGAAAGTATTGAAGGAGTGATTGACGTTCACGACCTCCATATTTGGACGATTACATCAGGTTTGGACTCATTAAGTTGCCATATTTTGATTGAAGATCACCAAGACAGCCAAAAGGTTTTACAAGATGCCATTCACATGATTGAAGAAAAATTTAAGATTCTGCATACAACCATTCAAATAGAAACCTCTAAAATCCATCACGGAGAAATGAAAGTCTAACGAAAATATTGTTATTATCAGCTTAAACACATATTTATTGTTTCAGACTTTCTTCGGTGAATGAATTGCTTTTTTAAATTCCTCATTATAAAATATGATCATCAAGACCAGCTAAATAGGCGGTGGAGTTCGCCATAACCGTCTTTATGACCAATGACTCCTGCTAGAGATTTCTCTGGCAGGAGTCTGTTTATTTTTGACCATCTATTGAAAGGATTGTGATAAAAATGAATGTTATTGCTGTTGGTATTGGCGGCTTCTTTGGATCCGTACTTCGATACTGTATGGGACAATGGATACCGGTACATCATGGATTTCCATTGCCAACATTGATCATTAATTTACTTGGGTGCTTATTTCTTGGTTGGTTTTTCACCATAACGTTGCAAAAAATAAAAATTAGCCCTACGTTGCATCTATGTATAGGAACTGGTTTTACAGGCGCATTTACTACATTTTCAACTTTTTCAGTCGAGACAGTTACTTTAATCAAAAATAACCAAGTCGAAATGGCAATACTGTATGTTCTGCTTAGTGTTGTTGGAGGTATTGCATTAGCTTTCAGCGGAATTGGACTAGCTCGTATAAACAGATCAGATAAAGTAAAGGGGAAGATCGCAAAATGATTTTTGTTGTTGGTATTGGTGGAATATTAGGTGCCATTACTCGTTTCTTATTAAGCAAATGGATATCTTCAAAAGTGACAACAACTTTTCCAATAGGAACGTGGATTATAAATATTACAGGCTCCTTTATATTGGGGTGTTTATTTGTATTACATTCAAATGGAGATATTTCTGCTTGGTTATGGTTGTTTTTTGGGGTTGGTTTTCTGGGGGCTTACACTACGTTTTCGACATTTGGATATGAAACGGTTCATTTAATTGAAAAGAAGGATTTCGGTACAGCCATATTGTATGTATTATCGTCAGTTCTCATAAGCGTTGGTTTTGCTTGGATTGGCATTCTATTGTCAGGGGGAAGATAGAGCTTATGTTTGGGTTTTCCTCTCATTGGCTGTGCCAGCGATTATTGAAAACTCTCTTAAGAGTGTTTTAGCATCAAGACTAATTTCTATCACTGATATGGAAATGCTGCTTATCATCTCTGAAAATGGAGAGATTGTATTTTCACAAACTTCATCTCATTGGGAAGGAGAAAAAGTGTCATTAAACAATTCCGCTGTTCCTGAGAATTCTCTTATAATACAGAATATATACTATAGAGTGGGGACAATAAAAATTATTTGTGCTAAGTTGAATTTCGTTTAGTTTGAAAGTCAACAACAAACGATACAGGAAAAGAGTGATAACCAGTGAACTACAGAGACTTAATGAAATGGAAGGGTTATATTTATCTTAAGGAATTAACCGAACCTGAAGAAAATTCATTAAGAATACTTATTGATTGGTGTTATGTCAAGAAAACGGACACGTTAAACAGAGAGAAATAGCTGAACTTAAGCAGCTACTTTTCTCTGGTTAGCGTAGTAAGCAGCCTCAAATTCACATGGCGATACATAGCCAAGAGCTGAATGACTTCTTTTGCGATTGTAGAAGCATTCGATGTACTCAAAAATGGTTTGTTTCGCTTCTTTTCGCGTACGGAATCGATTTGGATAGATGCATTCTTTCTTGATTAAGCTATGAAACGACTCCATACAAGCGTTGTCGTAACAGTTTCCACATCTCGACATACTCACTTGAAAATGATGTTCCTGTAAAAGTTGCTGATAATCATTCGAAGCATATTGACTCCCACGATCCGAATGATGAATCACTCGTTCCGTTGGTTTTTCGCTGTTTAAAGCCCGTTGTAACGCTTTGATGACTAACTCTTTCGTCATTCGTGTATCGATATACCATCCTACAATCTTACGAGTATATAAATCCATGATACTCGCTAAATACAACCAGCCTTCATGGTAGGAATGTACGTAATATCCGCCATCCATACTTCATTCGGAGCCGTTGCTTGGAAGTTTTGTTTCAATAGATTGTCATATACGTTGTAAGGATGGTTACTGTTCGTAGTGGCTTTGAATTTACGGACGGTAATGGGTCTCAAGCCTTCTTCGCTCATGATGCGAGCCACCGTCTTTTGAGACACATGAATCCCTTGTTTGCGTAGTTCTTGCGTAATTTTTGGACTTCCGTAAATCTTACGGGACTTTAGATACTCATTTCGAATCTGTTGAGTCCATTGTTCTTTTCGTTCTTTCTGCTTGCTTTTCGGACGCTTGAGCCAGTCGTAATACCCGCTTTTGGAAACACCGAGCACTTGACACATCTTCACCACACGAAATTCATTTCGGTGTTGAAAAATGAATGCGTAAATCACTTCTGGTTTCTGGTGAAGATGCCTAACACCTTTTTTAGGATGGCTAACTCCTCCTCTAACTCTTGATTGCGACGGCGTAATTCGATGATTTCTTGATTTTGTGGCTTGATATGGCCTGAACCCACAAAACTCTTTCCGTTGCTTTCTTTATATTCTTTAACCCAACGGTGAAGAGTATTGTAAGCTAAACCTAGTTCTTTTGCCACTTGGGCGATGGACTTGTCCCCCTTCAAGCATAACTCAACCGCTTGAATCTTGTATTCTTTATCAAATGTTCTCTTTTTCATGATTGGACACCTCGAACCTATTGTAATTAAGTTTATTATCATCTCTCTGTTCTTCGTGTCCAATTTTTAGACTAACATCATTTACTCATGTTTTCTTATTCAACTATCGCTTCCGTTAGCCAACCATGAAGCGAGCTTCGCCACGGATGATGGAAGTTCATTCGTTCTTCCATGAAGTTGAATAAAAGAAGCGATACCTTATTTAAGCATCGCATCCGTTTGTTTAACACCATTGGATTATTTTTCAGCAACCAATTATTCCAATTTTTTCTTGATATATTTTACCAGAACATATAGATTATTGTATAGATATAGAAATGGAATTTATTTGTAAGATGTTGCTTTATGTATCACATAGTGTAAGTTACTTAACGGTTAAATAAAGAAGTTTTTGTATGATTCATAGACCCAAGAGCATTTGGGATAATCATTCAGGTAACAATCTCGAACAAATTGATGAAGAGGAAGGCTTGAATGGAATCAAATGATGGCCAGCTTAAGAAACGAACAGTGGTAAGCATCTATCAAATGTCGTTAAGTCTCTATATGTAGATATTTAATATACGTAACATTCTGTTCCAAAATTTTTATGCGTGTAAGAGTATGCAGAGACTGTAAAGGAAATAAAATCAATTGATTAAAAAAGGAGAGGCATTTTTTTGAATATAGTACCAATATTGCTATTAGTAAGCTCCGTCCTTTTATTCCTTGATTTTGAAGGAATTGGTTTTTTTGTTGACATTTCAACCGCTGCAATTGGATTCATTTGGGGAAAATTTTCTAAAGAACACTCAAAAGATAAGGTTTTAAAAATTGGTATTTGGGGGAACGCGATATGGCTCACCTTTCTAATATGCTGGTACTCATTCATTTTTTATAGTTGGCATCAACAACCCTAAAAACCAAATGTATATAAGGTGGTAATGCTCTGAGATTCACGGAAAGCTTCCAGATATGAAGGGATGGAGGATTTGCTGACATCAAATGTGTTTTCCAACTTTAAAGACCTGTTCTTAGATCTTGCTTTCATTTTTTTAAACGAAAGGATGCGTGTGATGTATTCATTATTATTTGTGTGTTGTGTCATAATTTTAGCTGTTCTCGCCATCATCAACAGAAACAATAAGAGGATAGCAATAACATTAACGATTATTTTAGTCGTTTTTATTATTGCTGCATTCGTATTTATAAGAAGCATCGTTCACAATTTCGCACCTTAATATTTTTTTCGGGCCAATGCAAGACCATCTCCGATGAGGTTAATTGTTTTGTTTTTTTGTTGTTTTTTATCTGTTGTTTCTAATGCTTTATAAATATTAGTGGATTCTGTTGCAAAGTTGAAAATTAAAAATAGGATTTATGCTATGTAGCTATAGATGACATGTAGTTATATACTTTTAGACAGACCAGCTATCGCTGGCGATACAAGTCAGATACTTTTTAAAGCCTCTAATTTGCGTTTTAAGCCATTTTGACTATCCTTGTAAAATATATAGTTGGAAATAGGTGTTGTTTAAGAACGTATCTGAGCGGTTCTGTGAGGAGTTTTAACGACGAATGGGTTTGAGGAACTTCTCTGAACGACATAATTTTTATTTTAGGAGGGAACAACATGGAAGTTTTTGCAGAATATTTAGCGCATATTGATAACCCGCAACATCGGGCCAGAACGGAAGAAGTTTTGACTTGGGTAACTAAGAAATTTCCAAACCTGGAGCCGCAAATCAAGTGGAACAAACCCACGTTTACCGATCACGGCACATACATCATTATGTTTGCCACAGCAAAGAATCATTTGAGCATTTTACCCGAAGAAGAGACAATGGTGCATTTTGCCGATGAAATCGCCCAAGCTGGCTACAGCGCTTCTTCACGCTTGTTCCGAATTCAATGGACTGAACCAGTTAATTACGAATTGCTAGAGAAGATAATTGAATTTAATATCAAGGATAAGGCTGAGAATTCGAATTTTTGGCGGCAATAGCATAATTATCGAAGGAGGAAGACATGGAAGTTTTTGCAAAATATTTAGCAGGTATCGATAACCCCGACCACCGCGACCGAACAGAGGAAATTTTGGCGTGGGTTGCTAATAAATTCCCAAATTTGGAACCGCAAATCAAGTGGAATACGCCAATGTTTTCCGATCACGGCACATTTATCATCGGCTTTTCCACAGCAAAGAATCATTTGAGCGTTTCACCCGAAGAAAAGACAATGGTGCATTTTGCCGATGAAATCGCCCAAGCTGGCTACAGCGCTACCAAAGGCTTGTTTCGAATTCCGTGGAATGAGCCGGTAAATTACGAATTGCTAGAGAAGATAATTGAATTTAATATCAAGGATAAGGCAGACTGTTCAACTTTTTGGCGGAAATAGAAAAAATAGGATAGCCCTTAGAAAGCCTGTGAGGGCTTCTTAGGGCTTCTGAGAGGCTTTAAGGAGTTGATAGCTATGCAAAACTATGCCCCACGCTTTTACATGCCCCAACACTCTTGTTGGGGACGCCCTGACATGGCGAATGTCAAAGTTTGGGGTGCGCCCTTTTTTAATAAGTGTAAATTATTACAGAAGCTAAGAAAATAATTCTCTTACTTATTCCAGAAAATGGCCCTTTAGTTGAACAACCTAATGGACGTTTTTAAATAACTTTATTGTAAATGTAACAACTTTATTTGTATTTAAACGACTTTGTTGTCAATCAACATTTTCTTTGATCGGTCAATTTTTTAGTTATTTTATTGTCTTTTTTGTAGTCGCAAGGTTAATTAGCTTATTCGGTAGGATTAAATGGATGCCTATAGAAAAAACAACCATAAACCACGATGCAATAATAGCCGTAATTTTTTCTTTGATTGTTGTTCTAATAACGAAAATTGGACAATATGCTTCGTAAAATCTTTTGCGACTAACGAATAGTAATACTTCAATAAGGGTGTCGATTTTTCCTTATTGCACCAACAGGGCAGTTTAGGAAGAATTTTGTATATAAAAAGAAAAGAATATTATATAAGTTATAGCCATGATGGATGTCATTTATCAGAGTTTTATAAGGGTTGTCAAACGTTTCGAACATATAAGGAACTACTTGAGAATGGGACTATTAATGGAAAGTATCTAATGGAATGATGTTGAGGTTACAACAATCTTCAAATAAATAGGATTAATCCGACTAACAAGAGTTAAAGGGGCACTATTAGATATTATAGAAACTTCGTATATTGAATTAGGAGAGACACCTTCTAAACTTCAAAAGAGGTTAAAGAAACACTTAAGGAATGAGGGATACTAAACTACTTTGTGTAAGAAGAATTAAAAGTAACCGATACGGTGAGATAATTCAATATCGACATACTGCTTTCATGTATTGTAAAGTCTTTGAGTCGTAAGATATACATAAATTGATTGTAAATGATGATATTGTAGAAAGTGAAGTAACATTTAGGAAATGTATGTAGATGACATTCATTAAGGAATTTTTAAAATTTTGTCCAGAATCATTCAAATCAGCATTTAAAGAAGGGGAATCAAGGTGGTTAACGTTCGTATTCATCCCGATATCTATAGTGAGTATGATGACTCATTTGAAATAATAGGTGAACCGAAATATAAGTATTATGTTGAAGCAAAAGAAATTGAAAAGGTTTTAACTGATTATTTATGTGGACTGAATAGGTTTCCGATTTACTTGACAGTTACAACATATGATGATTATCAAGAGCTAGAGAATTTGCTAAATAAATTGGGACAAGAGTATCAAGTGAAAATATTAGCTGATAAGGTTCTTGCTTCAACAGAAGATGGTGGAATACTTGAATATAACGTCCCTATTATTAAAGTAAAGTTAACTACACCTAATGCATTGAAAAAAATAATAAGCAATTCTTTCTGGCTGGCTGAAACAAATTGTGCTTATGTTATTTCTTTCTCAGATAATGTAAGTTTCAAGAATGAAATTGGCAAGGACTGGCGTAATAAAGAAATGGAATACTCTATACTTCTAATCGATATGAGCAAAGACACTACTACCATTGTTCTTACTCATGATGCATACGGTTTTTATTTGTTTTCAAACTTAGAAGAATGTAGTTCAGTAGAGGCTTTTTCAAAGAAACTCCCTAAGTACACAATACTATCGGTAGAGTAAATGATACCAATAGTCGCACTGAATAATATTGAAGAACCAATTGATGATGATTTACATTTAAAATTTAAAAAAATTAACATTTTGGTTTTGAGGGAATCGAGGTTAGACTGAGGAACACTTTCTTCAAGTAACGTTGTATATAATAGTGGAATAAGTGTTAAGTTTTCTTTGACTTTTTCTAAAAGGATCTCTATAATAATCACTGTACTTTTAGATTTTAAGGAGGATTATTAAAAAAATGTATTTTATCAGATTGCGTTTCCCAACTTTGAACCAGTAATTAAATACGTTCAAAGGCTCTGCTTGTGTATGCAGAGTAATGGGAGCAGTCTGTCCTTTTTTAATAATCTTCATTTCGTATAGAAAATATGTAATGTGAAGACAGGCGGATCCGTTCTGTCTTTTTTATTTATGTATAAATCGCCTTCTTTTGTTTAGCAAAAGGAAGGTTTATCCCGCTTTAACGGGCAGTAAGTCCTCACTTCAAGACTTAAGTGGAAACAATGAAGTCTAAGTGGAGAATAACTGCCCGTAAAAGCCCGATTGGTTCAACTAACCATCAGTGGCGGATGAAGGACGATTAAAAACGCGTGTCCTCATGTCTTCATCGGCACTAGCACATCCTGTGCGTCGCCCCCCACTGATGGAAGTTTCACTTTATTTGGTGACGGCTTCTAATAGCCCCTAATCTAATAAGGATGGGTCTTCTTCCCTTTACTCTGAATCACAGGCAGATCGCCTGTGATTTTTTTTTATTTCGAAAGGGAGAGATAACATGACCAAAAAAGTAAAAAGTGCAGAACTTGTTAGTGAATTTGTAGCGGCATTCAGATGTCCAATCTGTAAAAGTTCGATGAGGGTTGTTGATTTTAAAAGCCTAATATGCTCTAAAAACCATACTTTTGATTTCTCAAAACAGGGATATGTAAACTTGATGACTCATCCCTCTAATAGTCATTACAAGAAGGAATTGTTTGAAGCAAGACACAAAATCATTATGGAAAGCAACTTATACACTTCTATGCATGAGACGATTACGAAGGTGATAAAGGAGTATATGGATGTTTCTCTTAAACCTTTTATGGTTGTAGATTTAGGGTGCGGAGAAGGTTCTCACTTACAAAGGATTTTGGACGAATGTATGATTCCGGCAATGACTGTGGTTGGTCTCGATATTTCAAAGGAAGGCATTGCCATGGCTGCGAAGAGATACGATAACCAAATTTGGCTAGTAGGTGACTTGGCCAAATCACCACTGGCGGATCAATCGTTTCATGTGGTTCTTAATATCTTATCTCCTTCCAATTACAAGGAATTCAAGAGGATTTTAGTTGAAGATGGGCTGGTCATTAAAGTTGTTCCTCGTCCTAATTATCTAAAGGAGCTACGAGAAGTGCTCTTTGATAACGATGAAAAAAAGGTCTATAAAAATGATCAAATCGTGTCGCTTTTTAAAAAACATCTCCATCTACTGGATGTTTTCCATTTATGTTATACAAAGAACCTTAATAAAGCGGAGCTTACAAATTTGGTTCAGATGACACCGCTTGCTTGGTCTGCGGATAAAGCACGCATTGATGCGTTTATTAATCGGGATTCCGCTGAGATCACAGTGGATTTAGATATTTTAGTTGGAGTAAACAAGGAATGAGAAAGAAAGTGCTAACTGCACAAATGAATTGGGGGTAGTGAATAATGGAAAAAGTATATATTGAATTAAAAAATATTGAAGTCTCATTTTTAGATCAATTAGTATTAGATATCCCTCGACTAGCAGTACACCAGTTTGATCGTATCGGGATTGTCGGAAAAAATGGGGCTGGAAAGAGTACGTTATTGAAACTTTTGGCCGGTCAAATTACGCCAGATAAAGGTCAAGTACATCGCTTTGCAGATTTTGCTTATTTCGATCAACTGTCAAGACCAGTTGAAAGAGAAATAGATTATGAGCTGTTAGGAAAGCTATCTATACCTCAAACAGAAGTTAAAAATTTAAGTGGTGGTGAACAAACGCGTTTGAAGTTAGCAGAAATTTTCTCCACCTATCATGAAGGTTTATTGATTGACGAGCCGACAACACACTTAGATGAGGATGGTGTACAGTTTTTCATCGATGAGCTACGTTATTACTACGGCGCGCTTGTTCTTGTAAGCCATGATCGTCATGTGTTGGATGAACTTGTTACGAAAATTTGGGAAGTAGAAGACGGGCGTGTAACGGAATATACGGGAAATTATTCAGACTACGTAGCACAAAAAGAACTCGCTCGTAATAGACAGCTTAAGGATTACGAAAAATACGTGAAAGAAAAAACACGTCTTTTAAAAGCGGCAGAGGAGAAGATGAAAAAGGCGGAAAAAATTACTCAGCCAAATAAACGTATGTCAAAAAAGGAAACGAAAGCAAAGGCAAATAAAATGTTTATGACGAAATCAAAAGATACAAGCCAAAAGGCGATTCAACGTGCAGCAAAAGCGATTGAGCAGCGAGCGGAACAACTCGAAGCAGTGGAGGCACCAAAAAAGGAACAAACACTTTATTTTCCTCAACCAGTAGCTCTCAAGCTACACAATAAGTTTCCGATTATGGCGGATCGATTAACGTTAAAGGCAGGGAATAAAACTCTACTCAAAGAAGCTAGTTTCCAATTCCCATTAGGGAGCGCTATCGCGATTACGGGAAAAAATGGTTCAGGGAAAACAACACTCCTTCGTCATATCATACAACAAGGAGAAGGGATTACCATATCTCCAAAAGCTGTCATCGGGTCATATGAACAAATGGACTATTATTTTGAAAAAGATGAAACCGTAATGGCATATATGAAGGAGAGAAGCGACTACGATGAAAGCAAGATCCGTGCAGTCCTACACGCAATGAATTTTACAGGAAATGATTTAAGAAAGAATGTCCGCGATTTAAGTGGTGGAGAAGCAATCCGTATAGTATTGTGTCAACTGTTTTTAGGAAGATACAATATACTGATTTTAGATGAGCCGACCAATTTTTTGGATGTTTTTTGTATTGAAGCGTTAGAACGCTTTTTAAAAGGGTATGAAGGCACCGTCCTTCTCGTATCACATGATCGCATGTTTATTGATCGTGTAGCAGATCATATATATGTCATTGAAAACCAACAATTAAAGTTAAAAAGCTAATCATAAAAAGAAGCAGAGAAGGGATCTCTGCTTCTTTTTATAGGAATCTCTATTGGATGAGAGCTTTTCTTTCATAAGGAAAAACGATTCATATCTTTAACAATTGGGCGCGATAGTTGAATAACAAGAAGATGGGTTAAACAACTCATAAGTTATGCAGCGATCCAAGGTGCATTAATGGAATAAAAAAACAAGGTAAACAACCATATTAAAACATAACTAATATGTGCTTACCTTCTATGTTTCTTTAACTTTTGTCAAGCCATGCTTTTTTATTGACCTTTGAATTAGTTATACTGGTTTAAAATTTTATTTAATTTTTCTTTCATACATTTAATTAATTCAAAGGGTTTTTTGATAATTGCATCTTTACCATATGTGATAAAGTAATCAGAAAAAAAGTTAATATCATGTTTTGAGATTTTACCTTCCAAAAACCCCGAACCATTTTCTCTTTTATTCAACACAATATTTGGGAAATTTACAGATTGATATTTTTCTACACCTTTATTAGTTAATTCCACATATAATTCGAATGTTTCTTGATTATCATTAAGGATCGAAAAACGGTTCTTTAAATTAATATTAGATAAGTTAATAGGGTCAGTATTTTTATCACGTTCTACAGATTTTATACGGTCGCATCTAAAGACCCGATAATCTTTTCTTAAAAAACAATAAGATGGACAATACCACTTTCCTTCATTTGCATAAATACCAATCGGTTGAATACTCCTATTGCTGGTTTTTCCATTTGTTTCATAACTAATTATAATAACGTCTTGTCGAATTGCTGCATCTAACAGTTGTCTTAAAAATGGAATTTCTTCTTGTTGGTGTATCGAAAAAAATCAACTCGATCTTTCATTTTGTCAATCGTATCTCTAATATCTCCGGAAAGATTTAAATAAAATTTCCTTTTTATTGATTCATACTCAATATCGAATGGGAGAGAAATATAGTGTCTTAATGCATGAATCGCAAAGAATATAGAGACAGCCTCTTCCTCACTAAATGTAATGGGAGGAAGAATTTTGTCGTGTAAATTATTATGATGAAACCAACCGTGTATCTTAAAAAGAAGTGGGGATATACCACTTCAACTATTCAAGAAATAGCGGGATAAAAAATTAACAGGTTCACTTGCGGGAGAGAAAACACGGAATAACATTGTTTTTAATAAATACAATGTTATGTTAACTTATCATGAATAGGGCATATAACCAAAGGTTTCAATCATTGCTCCTTTCTTTATGGTACAATTAGGAAAAGGAGGGTGTGATAAGATGGATTGGGGATCAATCATTTTTCAATTGCTCATGTTCGCTTTTCTTATTGCTCTTGCAAGTGCGGTGTTTTTCGCAGTCAAATCATTAGTCATGAGAAGAAGTTCAGAGAGTAGTGCAGCACAAATTGAAAAGAAGCTGGATAGAATCATTGAACTGTTGGAGAAACAAAGCAAAGGATAACCCATTCTTTCAGAACGGTTTAGAGGGTGCCACTTTCTTTATTGTATAACAACATAGAACCAGACAAAAACTAACCCAAATAAACATCTTGGAGGAAACCATGCAACAGTTTATTTTGGTGTTAGTATTAGTTACTACAATTATGGTGAGTCCAAATCAAATTCGAGCAGATTCATCACCATCTTTACCATGTAGCGTGATATTAGAACCTCTTAATAAGCAGAACAAGAATACAAAAGGGGTAGCACTAGTGTACAAGGTGAAGCTGACACCGAGCTTCCCGCGAACAAGTATAAGTATTCATGCTCTCCACTTACCTGACCTCAGCACTTTGGGGAATTACGACATGTATGAAGGGTTTGCTTTTATTCCAGATGAAATCAGTTGGCGTTTCAAACTGTATCCTTCTGCAGAAAAGTACGACCCCACATGGGCAGGGAGAATCGACAATATTACCGCAGAAATGAAAGAGGTTCAAATACAAGTACGTCCTTCCAACTCAAAAACGAAGAAATTAGGACCGCCAATCTTAACGAATAACATAAAATACTGTAAATAAACATACGACTTTTGGTAACGTAGATTTATGAAAAAAACAGCTGATCGCAAAGATAATTTTTACGGTTGTTGTAAAAATAATAAATGTTAAAGAGCTTGGAACATTCTCCAAGCCATTTTTTTATGTTAATTGTAATGTGAATTCTGAGATGATTATTGTGTGTTTTAGCCTGTTATTTAACGTGCGTTTTTCTGTTTTGCACCTCATTACGGAACCCATTATCGTAAAGAACAGCTGTTTTTTCATTCCTTTATATTTTTTAATAACTGCAACTAGTTTACCCACCTATATTCTTGTTCCTGAGCGAGTGGTATGTCCCACCACTGAAAGGCCGTCCTTATTCCTACAACAAACAAACTACCATGCTATTATATATAGGGAAAAGGCACACCATTTTATTGAAACAATGGAGAGAGAAGAACTATGTGAGTTTATTACTGAAGCTGCACGTATAGTTGGCTTAAAATCCGAAGAAGACATAACTGAAGAATGGAGAGAATGGTAAAAGAAACAATATTCCTTGTTTCACTAACGGGTGCTTGAGTTTAAGAAAGTAAGGCTGTTGTGACAGCCTTTTTCTTATTCAAGTAACCGGGCAGGATAGTTGGCATCTCTTTCCTTTTTAATATTCCATAATTTTCTTCTTTTCGGGTATAAAATTATCGTAATACCCTAAACTATTCTTACAGGTATTACAAGGATTTAATCATTGGAGGTAACAATATTGAATGGAAACACTTCTCGATTAACTTCTTCTGAAATTGCAAGTTTATGGACGCAATATTTACAGGAAACTTCAGCGGTTTGTGGTTGTAAATATGTATTAGCAACGATTAAAGACCCTGAAATTCGTTCAGTTTATCAATTATCGCTTGATTTGTCAGAAAAACATGTGAATGAACTCAAGGCTATTTTTCAACAAGAAGATTTTCCTATACCCATTGGGTTTACAGACGAAGATGTAAATCTAAATGCTCCTCCATTGTTCACAGATAATTTTTGGTTAGAATACATTTACAATATGACGGTTCATGGATTATTTGGACATAATTTGTCGTTTAGCGTTTCCATTCGGAAAGATATTCGAGATTTTCTTTATCAATGCAATCTTGATGCAATGGATGTTTATAATCAATCAATTGAGGTTCTTTTATCTAAAGGACTTTATGATAAACCCCCTGGTTTTTCTAATCCAAATACAATTGAATTCATTACAGATTTAAGTTATGCAGTTGATGTAATCGGAAAACGAAGAAAATTAAATTCCATTGAATGCGGAAATATTTATTTTAATTTAAAGAAAAGTATTTTAGCAAAAGCTATCTTACTCGGCTTTATGCAAGTAACAAAGAATAAAGAAGTGCGTGATTTTATGGAAAAAGGTGTAAAATTGACAAACAAGCACATTCGAATCTTTTCTTCAATCTTGCATGAAGAAAATCTGCATTCTCCTCCTTTATTAGATAATCAAGTTACAAATTCTTTAATTGCACCTTTTTCAGATAAATTTATGATGGCACATAGCGGGTTTTTATTCAATGCGGCAATGTCCTATTATGGTACCGCATTATCTACCAGTATGAGGGTAGATTTAATCGGTCATTGTGAGGCAGCCATTTTGAGAGATTTGAAAATAAGTGCTATTTGGGGAAACATTATGATTAAAAATGGATGGCTAGAAAAACCACCAGAAGCGAGTAGTCAACAACAATTACCTTTTTGACAATAAAAACACTCCTTAAGGAGTGTTTTTATTGCTGATAACAATTCCTAATTTCACGCCTTTGCCAACCGGATACCGCAATTTCGGAGAGGGAGACTTTGCCACTTGCACAATCTGTTGGATCACTTCATCCGGAGCGGGGGCCGTGTCGGGTAGCATCTCCAAACGCAAAGACTCGCTGAATCCTTCCACCGCAAACTTAGATGCCACATAAGGTCCCATAGAAGGGAAGCCGATTCGTCCGCTGATACTGCTTATATTCACAATCTTGCCGTTTCTGCGTTCCCTCATCGCCGGCAAAACCGCTTTTGTTACTGCCACTAAACCGAAAAAATTAGTTTCAAATTGCCGCCGCCATTCTTCAACAGCAAGTTCCTCTAACATAGGCAATCGAGTGTAAAATCGCATAGATTTTACACTCGATTTTTTATTGTTTAAGCAAAGTTTCTCACGTTTTAACATAAGAATTAGTACCCTATCTCGCATATTGACAATCGCTGTTGTCACTCATAGATTTAGTGTGCGATTTTAGGTTTTGGCTCTGGTAAACGTGAATGTTGATTTTCTTTATTTTTTATTAAACAGGGTAGTATAGCTTAATAGCTATGTATGAAAAAGAGAGCTACATATAGCAAACAAAGTGCTAAAACTTGTAGCTCTCTAGAGACAATAAAGATTATTTAATACTATTTATTTACAAGAAGATTACTTAAAAAGGGAAGAAATGAAAATTAGAACGTGGTCGCAACTGTAGCTGCTTTTTTAATTCCTTCTGCAATAATTTCTTTTGCTTTGTCAGGGAATTGATGATGTCCCTCTACAATTACTGTTGTGATATCTTTTACACCCCAGAAGTTTAAGAGTGTTTTTACGTAGTTAACAGCCATCTCGTTCGATTGTGTAGGTCCTTCAGAATAGATTCCGCCTCTTGCATTTAAAAGAGCAACTTTTTTCTCAGTAAGCAAACCTACCGGACCTTCTGGTGTATAACGGAATGTTTTTCCTGATTGGCATAAATAATCCAAGTATGTATGCAACACAGCAGGAATCGTGAGATTCCAAAGTGGAAAAGCAAATACGACTTTATCAGCAGAAAGAAATTGATTTAAGTATTTATTAACCAAATCAGTTGCTTCTTTTTCAGCCGGAGTCAGTTCTATGCCTTTCGCTAATTTAAACATTCCGTTAATTTTATCCGTATCGTAATAAGGTAAATTTTCTTTGAATAAATCAAGTTCGATAATATCATCCTCTGGATGCGACTCTTTATAGCTATCAAGAAAAGCATGATAAAGCTGTACGCTAACAGCTTGTTCAATTGGACGAGGATTTGCCTTGATGAATAAAACTTTTGCCATTCTAACTCCACTCCTTTATTTGAATAAAATAAGATATATTTTTCTTAATTAATAAATTATTGTCTCTGGTGTAACACCAACTGGAAACGTATCTTCTGCTTTTTCTTTTTTGTTATACATTTCATACCAAGCATCTGCAATGTATTTAGGGTCTGTCTCTGTACCTGGTTTAATAAATACACCTAATGAAAGATGCCCTACATAAATTCCTTTAGGTTTTAAATCTGAATGCAAGTTTAAGGCGTAATTTCTCAAACCAGCTAATGCAATACCTACATTACCCATCATAGGAATCGGATACATAGCTGATAGACCTGTTGTAAATAAAATTGCCCCTGTACCTTTCTCCAACATATCAGGTAAAACTTGTTGTACACACCTTATAGCTCCAATAACTAATCCTTGAAATAGGTCCATTGCGTTATCTTCTGTTACTTGAGATGCAGGCGTTGGCGGAAAATTACCTGCTGTAGGGCTGAATTCCAAAACATCAATGAATCCGTACTTTTCTTTAATAGCTGAAAATGCTTTAACTATTTGATTCTTATCATATAAATCAGCAGCAAATCCAGATGCTTCAATTCCTAAATCCTTCAACTGTGCTGCAAGTTGATTTAATTTTTCTTGATTACGAGAAACTAATGCTACTCTAAATCCATTCTCACCGAATTTTTTTGCAATAGAAAATCCGAGTCCTGGACCTGCTCCAATAATGGCTATTGTTTTCATATTTAACCTCCTGGTTAAACATATTTTACACCAGAAACATATGTCGCTTAAACAACACGTGTTGTATAATTAATGATAAAGTAAAGGAAAAATACGAGCAATCATCAAAATTGCTGAAATGTTGTTTAAACAACATTTCTAAAATATTGTCGAATATCGTCGTTTTAACACAATGATTAACTATAAACAATGAGGTGAGATATATGACCACAAAAAAAAATGACCCACGAGTGATGCGTACAAGACAACTTCTTCAGGACTCTTTCACTTCGTTAATTCGTGAAAAAGACTTCAAAGATATAACAGTACGAGATATCACAGAGAAGGCAACAGTTAACCGAGCAACATTTTATGCACATTTTGCAGATAAATACGAACTACTGGATTTTACAATAACCAATACTTTTAGGGACTACCTGAGACAAAGACTAAATTGTCATGATGTATTCAATCAGGAATCCATTACAAATATCCTTCTAATCATGTGTGATTATCACAAAGATTTAAGTAGTCGGTGCCAGAGAAGTTATCAATCTTTAAGACCTATCATCGAAAGTAAAATTATAGAGGAGTTACAGAACGTGATATTTCATCTTTTACTTAAAGGAAATAAAAATACATCTTTTTTAGATGATGATAGGGAATTATTAAAAACAATATCAACATTGCTGAGTTGGAGTATATATGGAGCTGCGTACACTTGGAATAATGATGGACGGAAAATTTCAGCAGAAGAACTTATTTCAAAGACGATACCTATAATCATGAATGGAGTGGGAAAATTAATTTCTTAAAGCAAATACCTGAGATTCTTTTTTGTCACATGCTCAGGCTTTTTCGACTAACAGGGGGCGTTAGTGGAATAGGTGCAAAAATAGCCACCTGTGATATGGTAGCTATTCATTTGGTTTGAAAATCAACAACAAACAATAACAGAGCCAATCAAATGAGCAATAATTAAAAATTTCAACATCAAACAAATAAAAAAAATCACTTTCGTATACAAGTGATTTTTCATTTACATGTGTAAGCTCCTTTGCGAAACGAAGGCTACGCGAATTTTTGGCATCAGCGGATATTACGCGAGATGGTAGGGATTTTTACTTAATGATGACAGCTTAAATAATATATTTCAAGAAATAAAGGAACAAGATCAAACAGAAGGACAATCATCCTTAACAAAGTCGTTCATTTGTTTCGATCAATTTAAATAAATACTAAAATTAAATTGCAGCGAATCAATTCAAGAATTGAATATTAATGCATCAAATCTAAAAAATCAAGTGAGAAAATCTTATCAGGAGAAAAATTTTATGAATCATTTTAATCAATTAGCGAAGCAATTACAGGAACGAGTTAGGCAAGAACCTAATAATGCTTGTTTAATAAACGATTTAGCTATCGCATTAATGGAAATCAACGATTATGAAGAGGCATTTTTCCAATTTAAAAAGGCGGCTGATATTCATCCAAATGTACAGTCGCTAAATAATTTGGCATATTTCTACTATCATGAAGGAGAACCATTAGAGGAAGGTGTGTGGAGAATTAAAGAAAAAGAAGCCATTGAGCTTTTAAAAAAGGTCATACAACATAATCCATCATCATATTTTCCGTATAATTTATTGGGTGAAATCTATACAGCCAGCCATCATTATAATCAAGCCAAAGAGGTATTATTAAAGGCTATCTGTATTCAACCTACTTTAGAAAACTTAAATAATTTAGGTGTTTGCTATTATAAAACATCATTTCTTGAAAAAGCAGCCGAGTATTTTTATAAGGCGAACTTGGAAAGGAAAGAGAATAACTTTAGCTTGTATCCATTACTTAGTTATGGCATCTGTTTGGCGAAACTAGGGGAAAGGGAGGAAGCTTTAAAGACCGCAAACAAATTACTTATTCTTAATCAGGAGTTAGAAGATAATTTTGAGGACCAAATCGCTCACATCTATTACATTACAGGAGATTATTCTGAATTTGTTAATATATACTCCAAATTAGATTTACTTTTTTACGAAGTAGATGGGATACCGCCTTATCTGTTTGCACTTAAGGAACTCGGTCGATTAGATAAAATGGAAGATATTGTTGAATCCATCATCAAGCATAAATCAAAAGAAATCCAGGAAACTCTTGTAGATGACGAAGAAGAGTGGGAGCCTGGAAGAAAAGAAGAATACATTAATGAATTGCAAACGGAAATAAAATTTTTGAGAAATTCGGCGAAGCAAATAATGGAAGGAAAACAGCCTACCTTGGAATATGAACCCATTGTTGAGACAAGATGTTATTTATTTGGATGCAAAAGACATAATAATCCTAACTATTTACCTTGTTAAACAAACGAATGCGACAGTTGAACAAGACATACAAAAAAGACACCGAAATAAATCGCACTTTGATATACTTTAACCCAGAAACAATTTTATTGAAGGTGATTAGATGGAAAGCGGAGAGGTAATGGAGCTTGCTGAATTAGCGAAGAAATACTGCAATTTGGTTGAATCTTTAGCATCTTCGAATGTTTTGGATGAATTAACGAATATCGCAAGTTCTCTTTCTGAACTTTACTCAAAGGTGCTTAAACTTCCACAGGTTGAATCAGATAGTACCGACATACCAGAAGTAACAGTAAGCAGACCAAAATTAAGTTTTGATAAATATGAGTGCTATTGGGAAATTTTTGAACCATATAAGCTTGAAGAAGCTACATGCAGTAGCCTTTCTGATGATATTTTGGATATTTACCAAGACATAAAGAAAGGGCTATTACAGTACGAAGGTAATGAAAAAGGTGAAGCGATATGGCATTGGCATTTTCATTTTTATACTCATTGGGTTAATCATGTTGTAGATGCTTTACATGCTTTACATTCAATTATACAAAATCATCAATTTGATGTTGATTAGACTTGCTTCGAAGACTATGATTTCGTTAACGGATGCTTGATTTTAAGAAAGTAAGGCTGTTGAGATAGCCTTTTTCTTATTCAAGTAACGGTGCAGGATAGTTTAACAAGGGAGTAAATTACTAATGAAATTATAATTTGACTTACAATGTAATACACAATGGTAGGAATGATGGTGGAAAGATGAGTTTAGTTTTATTTTCAATTTTTTTTATTTTAGTGGGTCTGTTTGTGATGTGGATAGCTATTTTTGGTAATCAGAAAGAAGTTAAAGAGTTTGGTTCTGGAATACCAGCAAATTTTTTTGACTTTTTCTTAATGATTATTTATAAACTTTTCCCACCTATTTTAAGAAGGATATTCCTATTCTTATTAGGATTAGGTCTTGTAGTTGGGTTTATATATCTATTGTTTTTTTATAGGTTTTAGTTTTAAATATTTATTTTAGTATTCAACTAATAATAGGTGCATTAGTTCAAGAACAAAATATAACAACGAGCTTGAAATCTCAAGCTCGTTTTTCTTTGTGACTTTTTAGTGTTTTATTGTGTGAATTTCATTGTTCTTATTTAATCATTCATCGATGTGCTAATTATTATTGGCATGGTTGCCTGTTATCGTTTGTTGTTGATGTTTGACCAAAAGAAAAACCGCCTATAATAAGAGCGGTTAATTAAACTATCGAAGCCCATTAGTGAAGTAACAAAAAATATTGTCGAACTGTATTTTTCTCAACCGTAAACTCTGACTCTTCACCTCCATATTTTTGAACTAAAGTCCCATCATCACGATCTCTTCCATAACCGTTTTATCATCATCCGCTCCCACCACTTCCACGGCAGTACATTTTTCAAGACAATTCCTAATTTCACGCCTTTGCCAACCGGATACCGCAGTTTCGGAGAGGGAGACTTTGCCACTTGCACAATCTGTTGGATCACCTCGTCCGGAGCAGGGGCCGTGTCGGCAACTTGGTTGACATATTTCAAAATTGTCTTCATCTCTTTAACATAAGGAGAATTCGGATTGATCGTTACCGCTCCCAACCCTTTTGACCAGATATCTGTTTTATAGGATCCCGGTTCAATCAAAACTACATGAACGCCGTACGGTAGCATCTCCAAACGTAAAGACTCGCTGAATCCTTCCACCGCAAACTTAGATGCCACATAAGGTCCCATAGAAGGGAATCCGATTCGTCCGCTGATACTGCTTATATTCACAATCTTGCCGCTTCTGCGTTCCCTCATCGACGGCAAAACAGCTTTTGTCACTGCCACCAAACCGAAAAAATTAGTTTCAAATTGCTGCCGCCATTCTTCAACAGTAAGTTCCTCCGTGAAGCCGCCCGCTGCATAACCCGCATTGTTCACCAACAGATCAATTCGTCCGTAACGGTGAATCACATCTTGAATCACAGTTTCCACGGTGGAAAAATCCGTCACATCTAATTGGACAATCTCAATCCGATCCGTTACACCCGCTTCTTTAGCCACCGCTTCCAGCCGTCCTTTGTTATCCAAGTCTCTCATTGAAGCCAGCACGCGGTATCCTTCGCCGGCAAGTGCCACACTTGTCAGCAAACCAAAGCCGCTTGAAGCTCCTGTAACAAACGCAACAGGTTGTTTGTCAAACGTTTGATTCACAAAATTCCCTCCAAACTATTAATTATTTCTAACACTACCTTTTTCGAAATATATGGAGAGATAATCGTAACGGACCTTTCTGTCCCCGCAATATCCTCCAAAAATTTTTTGAAGAAATCTGCTCCATCCATAAGTTTTGACAATTCCTGTCTCCCACTTAATGAATACTCTTTATTGGAATTGTATCATGAAAATAATGGAATAAAATTCGTGAAATTTATTTTAAGAAGGGATAAATTCTAGAATTTTACAATTGTGTATTAGGTTTCGGAAGAGGTGACCCTTAACGAGATTGAACAAATCGAAAAGCAAGAGATAAATTGGTGATTAAAGAAATTCCCGTATAAGGCAAGGGATATTTGATCTTTCTTACTAAGAAAAAACAAAAATTTTAATAATAACCTAACAATAAGTTAGGGTGTATCAAAATTAAGGGGGCCTCGCAAATGGCTTATTCTCTCCCCTTTAGCTGAAGCATGGGAAGTCTCTATGTAATGAACCAATAATTAGTGCCTAGGAGGTCGGTACATTTTTTATAAAATCTAAAACTATTTTCTAATAAACTACGAATATATAGGTGAAGGGTTAGTACAGGAAAGAAGTGAGAGTAGAAACGATGGACCAAGTAATGAAATGGATAACAAAAGTGAAAAAGTCGGATCATGATGCTGCAAATCAACTTGTAAGCTTCTACTACAAAGACTTGTATGCATATATCTACAGGCAAACGCTAAACAAGGAGCTGGCGATGGACTTAACACAGGAAGCATTTATCAGTATGCTACAGTCCATTCATTCGTATGATGAGCGCAAGGCTTCATTTCGAACATGGTTATATAGAATCGCCACTAACCAACTTGTAGATTATTATCGTTCAAAGTATTACAAGTATAGTCAAATAGTTACTGAGATGGATGACGAGTTAGAACAAGAACAAGATTTTACGATGAAATTAGAGTACAAGGAGGACATCGAAAGAGTTTTGACACTTCTAAATACATTTGAGACGTCAGCTCAGCAGATTTTTCGTCTAAAGCTGTTTGGCGAATATACTTTTGCTGAGATTGCGGCCGTAATCGGGTTAGCCGAGTCGACCGTGAAAACAAAGTTTTACAGTACATTAAAAAAAGTGAAAAAAGAATTGGTAGGTGATGCTCATGAAAAAAGAAAAGTTCAAAATTGACTTTCCAAGTGATGAAGAAATTGCTAGACAAATCAGTTTTATTGTAAAGGAGGGATTGCCAAAGAAAGAGACTTTCATCAAACAAGTGTATACCATTTATCAACAATTGGGTTTCCGATTTTTATTCCCAAACATTACAGAGCTTACCTTTATCTCTATATTAATCGCAATATTCCTTTTCACTACAGGACTGCAAGCGCGGGAGTATTTTGAGGCGGAGTCAGGAAGTGTATACACCTTTATCTTTGTAACCTCGCCGGTAGTATATTTAGTTATTTGCTCGTTTTCATGGTATCACATGTGGGACAACAGGACATATGAGCTGGAGATGACCTGCAAGTATGACCTCTTTCAGCTGACAGCTGTTAGGATGCTTGCCTTCAGCATTTTTTGTTTCGCGCTCAATACCGTGTTTATTATAGCGATGGTCAATTCCTATCATCATATTTCATTTGTTAAGGCGTTCCTCATCTCAACGACAGGATTGTTTCTATTCTCTACATTGACACTGCTTGTGTTAATGAACAATAAATCGAAGATTATCAAGATATCGTTGTTGGTAGGATGGATAGCAGTAAATTTATTCGCATTTATTTGGAGCAAGAACTTTTACCTGCTAGTTCTCAACAACATTTCTATCTCTGTATACGCTGTAATTAACGTGAGTCTAGTAGTTCTCTATATCAAACATTTACAAAAAATGATGCAGTTTAGAAAAACAGAAGGGGTGGCTTAACTTGTTAGTCGTCAATCATGTGAGTAAAAGCTATGGCAAATTCGAGGCACTCAAGGATATTAATTTAGAGTTTTCGAACGGGGTATACGGACTCCTTGCACCGAATGGAGCAGGAAAAACGACGCTCATTAAGATGTTAACGACACTCATTTTTCCAAGCTCAGGAGAAATTTTGTACAACGGAACCAATATTGCGAGATTGGGTGAGAAGTATCGGGAGTTATTAGGGTACTTACCGCAAGATTTTGGATACTACAAAAACTATAGCCCGAGGCAATTTCTTTCGTATTTAGGTGCATTGAAGGGCATGGACAAAAAAGTGGTCAATAAGAGAATGGATGAGCTGTTAAAACTCGTTGCACTTGAAGATGTCGCTACAAAAAAGATGAAAAAATTTTCCGGGGGAATGATTCAACGGGTCGGGATTGCACAAGCGATGCTGAATGATCCGAAGATACTTATCCTAGACGAACCAACAGCAGGACTGGATCCGAAAGAACGTGTGCGGTTTCGGAATTTGTTGTCGGAGCTTGCAAGAGATCGCATCGTCATCCTGTCCACTCATATTGTTTCAGACGTAGAATCCATTGCGAATGAAATCATTATGATTAAAGACAAGCAGGTATTATATAAAGGCAGTATAGACGAGATTTGTAAAAAAATTGCGGGAATGGTGTATGAGACAAGCATTCCATATGAACAGGCGAACATGTTTAAGAAGGAAGTCTTTTCATTATCTGAAAAACAAGAGGATGGTTTGTTGAAAATAAGGTTTATTTCAAAGAAGACTCCTGAACCAACCTGGACGGCTGTGAAACCAAATCTTGAAGATGTATTTCTGTACGTATACCGTGATGACATACAGGAGTCGGGTGCATCATGAATGTTTTGAGGTTTGAACTGAAAAAAGCGTTTCAGTCACCAGTTGTAAGTATATTGATTATGTTATTTTTATTTTTTAACTTTTGGTTGATATATAAACATGCTGGAATTCGTGAAGAGCTGAAGGTGACCAACCAGTTAGTGGAGAGGTTTGGCTACAAGATTGATAGCGAGATGTCTGCGAAGTTACAAGACTATTATCAGTCAAAGCTGCAGAAAATGAACAAACTTACAAACGAAAAATTCGGGAAAACATACGAACGTGCAGGAGATTTTTTCGCGGAATATGAGCATAGAAACAAGGAACTGAGTGAAGAAGAACTTCATGTTATTACTGAGACGGCCATTGTCGAAAGCTATTATGAACTAATACAAAAAATAGACCAAACGTATCGCCATTTAGATTTATCTCAAAATGCTAAGATGGACATTAAAGGGTATGGCCTGAGCGGAAAAACAGCTGAAGTGACGCGAGAGTACTATATAAAATTGAAGAACCGTCTAGACGAATTAATCGAGGCAGGGGAACATAAGAACTTATTTTTCATTGGATATGTGTATCATATGCATTCATTCCTCTTCAAAGATTTAATGCGGCAGATGATCTTTGAAGTAATGATACTCGTCGTACTCATTACGGGACATGTCACGACCTATGAATTTCAAAACCAAACATGTTTAACGGTTTATGCTTCAAAAAGAGGCAGAAAGCTCATGCTGGATAAGCTTGTCGCTAATTTGTTCGCCAGTTTGTGTATTTGCGCCGTCATTCTCGGAGCCACGCTGTTAGTCTATTTCCTTGTCTTCGATTACAGCGGCCTCTGGGGGATACCGATTAGCAGCTTCTTTAATAGTGAATTTTCCTTTCCGTATATTTCATGGTGGAAACTTCCATTTGGAATATATCTAAGCTGTGTGTTGGTTGTTTTCATCATTTGTCAGCTTTTTTTCACTGTCATTACTTATTCCATCGCCGTATGGATCAAAAACAACTATCTGGTCTATGCAGTATTTGCCATCTTATTTGGTTTTTGTGTCTTAATACCGGGAATCATTCCCAAGAACTTGACTGCGATATTTTGGACAAGATATACACCTTTTTCACTTATTTTAAATCCACATCTTTGGTTCATTGGCTGGAATGTATTCACTCCAAAAAAATATGAATGGACGACGACTGTCATATGGACATGTCTGCTAGCCATTGCAACCGTGGTCACCTTCTTAAAATTTAATAAAGAGCAAATCGACTAGGGGGATTTTTGTGAGAATTATATTATATGAATTAAAGAAACTTTTTCAATTAAAGATGGTGTGTTTACTTTTTATCATTAGCTTCATCTTCTATCGGCATTTCATTCATTTTGACTTAGAACACTTTCCAAACGGGAGACCGGCTCTCGATTCTTACCATATAAGTATGGAAATGATTGAACAGTACGGATATCAGATGAATCAGGAAGAATTTGAACACTTTAAAAAAGTCTATGAAAAAGAGAGGGCTGCAGCCGATGCGTATTTGCAAGCACGACAGGAGTACGTAGACGCAGGACTAGACACCTACGAGAAGTTTCGTACAGCGGATATAGAAAAAAAACAGGAAATTAGGAAACTGACGAATCAGATTATGTTTGTAGATGAAGTTGATTTATTTTGGGAACTACAAGCACGGGAACATTTGATTGAGTATTACGAATACAGAAATTTCCTGTATTCTAATATGAAATTTGGAGACCTCCCATTGACTGCAGAGCAGAAAGAAAGGATAAAGGATACCATTGCATCCGGCAACATTATGTCAGCCGAGGTATTCGAAAATTACAATTCCCTTATCCGTCATGTTGCCATTCTCATCGTAATAAGTATCATGTTTATGATTTCGCCGATTTTCCTGCAGGATCGCTGGAATCATGTCGTATTTCTGCAATACTCAAACAAAACAGGCCGTAAAATTTTTAACCTGAAACTTCAGACAGCTTTAATTGCGGCAGGCTTTATTACAACGGTGCAACTTGGTCTGTTTTTTATACTTTATAGAGGCAATAAAGTGGGGATGTTTTTGAATGCTAACATTAACTCGGTCTTTACTCATGAAGTATTTTGGTTTGAGCTAACATTTCTACAATATATCCTTTTGACCATCGTTTCAATTTATATACTTGTGTTCACGTTAACCATTATTGTTGCAGTTCTATCCAACCGGGCTCCTAATTATATATCAGTGGTTGGACTTCAAGTGCCGCTCGCCATTTTGTTATTTGTAGTTGTTATCGATTATTTGGTAGTACGTATCACAAACATCAGATTGCCAATATACTTCTTGCCATCTGCATATGTTTTGTTAATCCTAATTGGCAGTTTCCTATATTTCTGGTCTGTTAAAAGGGAGAAGAAAGTCGATCTTTTACACTAGAAGTTGCATCACATAAAAGTAGATGCTGGTGGAACAACGATGACTGATATACAGCTTTGATACTTTCTACACATTCTTAAACTCGTTTTGGAATGTGTTTTCAAGACCTAATCCAAATCCCTAAAAATAAAGGAGAGTACAATTAGTTATTGAATAAAATGTACTCTCCTTCTTTTATAAACTAAGCACCCGTTAGCGGAATAGTGCATATTATGATTATTTAGTTACAGATGTTGAACTATTTGTTACTAAAGAAGAATCCATTGAAGCAAAAGTAGTATTCTTTTATTTTTGCTTGTTTTGGTTGGTTGTTCGAATAGTGTAGAGAAAGCTAAAGAAGAACAATGGAAAGTTAGTCCAACATTCTCTACGGACTATGGTGCAATGTTTGGTAAGGAAGGAAAAATAGGCATTATTGGTGGGGAAGTAAAAGCAGGAAAAGAACAAAAGTGGATGTGGCATTTTTGGGGTTCGGAGGATATTTCTTATAAAGAGTGGGAAGTAAAGGCTGTTCACCAAACTACCAATAAAGAAATCAATCCAATCCTGTTTAAAGATGAAAAGTTAACACCGAAAGATAAAGAAATTCAAGGACATGCTCGTTCATAAGTATCTTTTCCATCGCCAGGATTATGGAAAATTAAAGTGTTTATTGACAATGATTTTTTTGATGAAGTGATTGTTGAGGTTAAAAACTAAACATTTTCGCCCCTTGTATAGTCCGTATAGTAGAGAATAGATTGCAGAAACTGCCTTTGCAGATGAAGAAGAGATAGATTCGGCGATTGCTGCAGCAGAAAAAAGTGAATTTGAATATCAATTCACAACAATAAATTTTCTTACAAAAAAATCCGGTGTTATAGTCCGATAATTGAATATTAATGCATAAAATCTAAGAAAATCATTTGAAGTTAACTTAACTAAAAAAGAAAAACCTATTCGTTTATATATGAGCGGTCGAAAAACCATTAAGGAATTTTACGACTGGATTTATCATGATAAAGGATTGTACTTCAAACGAAAATTCGAAGCGTTCCTGGATCAAAATTTGGATACAGGATACAGAAACATTGCAAAATGCGAAATTAAAGATAAAACATGCTGTTGCAGAAAGAAAAAAGCTTTTATCGATGAATATGAAATGTCTTTGTTTCCAGTTCAGAAACAGATGTCGTTGAGGCTCATTAAAGCTGTCTTTGCTTTTTATCTTATGGGGCGAATATTCGAGATCGAGATGTCAAGGCCTTAACATCCGCGATACATGGCATTGTTTAGAGCCACATTTGATATAATAACTATTTCTTTATATTATCGTATTTATAAAATGAATCTAAAAACTAGGAGAGAACAGTGGTTCAAAATCGGGAATTCTGAACCTTATACCTTTTTATAATAAACTTTTATTTCATTTAGGAACTTCAGCCTATTGATTAAGTTTATGTATTTCCCGAGCCATAGATTCTAAAATATAAACAACAGGTACTTGCGTAGTAATATTAGATCCTTCAAAAAATTCCTCTGTTACATAATAGGAAATATTTATATCAGAGATTTTTGCAACGGTTGAGAGTTTATTGTTTGTAATACTAACGATTTTACTTCCTTTTTGTTTAAGTTGGTTAAGATGAGTGACGGTAAAATGATTTTCTCCTGAGACAGATAAAGCGATTGTTACGCTATTATTACGGAGTTTGGAATGAATCGGAAAGTGAGGATCTTTAATATACAACGAAAATTTACCTAAGCTTGAGAAATATCTTGCACCATATTCAGCAAGAATACCAGAGCTTCCAATCCCAATAAAAATCACGTTATCTGCTTCGGTAACGAGCCTTGCAGCCTCCCTAATTTTTTCTTCTAAATCACCTTTTAACGTTCGCTCAAAAAATTCTACTATTGATTGTTGGGAACTTTTTATCATCGTCTTTTTATTCTCTTTTAAATGCATTTTAAGCTTTACTTTAAATTCGGAAAAGCCCTCACAATTCAGTTTCCTGCAAAAACGTAAAATTGTCGCTGTTGATACATGGGTTTCAGCCGCTAGTTCACGAATTCGCATATAAACCACTTTATCACTGTTTTGACAAATATAATTGTATAAAGAAGTTTCTAATTCATTAAAAGAAGCGATGATGTCATTTGAAAACATTGCTCCAGTTTCTCCTTCAGTAAAAAGTATCGTAACCTGCAACAAAACACAATTATAATAGTTTTTCGTTTCCTATCCTTTACTTTGTTTTTTGTAGCTGTTGCATACTGTATATGTAAATTTGTTCATTCTTCGCTAAAGTAGCACAATTTTTTGAGAAGTAACCTTTCAACCGGCTAAAGCGAGTCAATAAGGTGAACATGGCAATCATTGCTTTACGCATAAAATATTTTCCTTTCTATTGAATCTATGGCTATGATAGCAGTAAGAATACGGATTCGTTGTGATAAATTTCACAATAAAAGTGAAATCGTCCTCAACAGTTACAATTTATTGAAATCCATAAATTCTGCAAATTTAGTTTATAAAATAAAAATTACTTCTCTTATATAAATCGCCCAAAGGACAGAAACAAGGAGAACATACAGATTTTTATTCAAAAGTTTTAAGTCTCAACGGTTTAGTTCTATATACCATTCTGTTATTTGGAAAAGGTTGATTTAATCACTCCAAATATGTAAAAATCCAACAAAAACTTTTCGAAAATATATAAAAGTGAATGGACTGAAAGGAAGGACAAAAGTGAGAAAAATTTCGTTTAAATTAGGACTTTTATTTTTTGTATTTGTATTAGGAGTAGAAACGGTTTTATTTACGTCACTATATGTTACTCTGGTTAATTCTAGAATTAATGAGGAATTTGAGCAACTGTTAGCAAGAGGGAATAATCATCGCGATGTGTTGGAAAAAAATTATGACCCTTCTACGTTAGAACATGTCACAATGATGGAGTCTGAAGCGGAGACGGACGTCGTTATTACAAATGACAAGGGGAATGTATTATATTTTTCAGATCATATTTTACCATTTGCCAAAAGAATTATAAAAAACAAAGCTAAAAACATTCCCCATGATGGTATGATTGTACAAAAAAATTGGCAAAAAGAGTCACATATTTCAACAGTAAGTCCGATTCGGGTTGACGGAAAGATAAAAGGGTATGTCTATATGTTCCAAAATACGGATTCTATTCAAAACATGATTTATAAGTTAAAACATCATTTCATTATGGTTGGAATTCTTTCTGTATTTTTAACCATAATTACGATTGCTTTCTTATCAAGAGTTATTACAATCCCTCTCATTCGTATGAAACAGGCGACCGAAAAATTGAGTAAAGGTGATTTTTCTGTTCGTTTGCATGTAAAAGGGGGGGACGAATTGGCGGAATTAGGGAAAGCAATTCAAACATTGGCAAGGGATTTAGAATACTTAAAAAAAGAAAGAAAAGAATTTCTCGCCAGTATTTCTCATGAGCTTCGTACTCCTCTAACTTATATAAAAGGATATGCTGATATAGCTCGGAGACCAAACATTGAGGAAGAAGAGAGAAATCGATATTTGTCAATTATCTATGAAGAAGCAGAGCATATGCAAAAATTAGTGAAGGATCTCTTTGAGTTAGCACAGATGGATCAACATTCATTTCAGATTCATAAGGAACCTACAAACTTATGTTCTTTCTTAAAAAAATTGCATAACAAAATGTATCCTGCTTTTCAGGCGAAAAACATGTCTCTTGTATATCACTGTGATGGAAACATTACTGTCCGTATAGACCAAAAACGGTTTGAGCAAGTGATGATGAATCTGTTAGACAATGCTTTAAAATATTCTGATCAAGGTTCTACCGTTTCTATTGATGTAAGGGCGGAGAAAAAGAACATAGTGATTATTGTTTCAGATGAGGGAACAGGAATCCCTGAAGAGGATTTGCCGCATATTTTTGAACGGTTATACCGAGTAGATAAATCAAGATCAAGAGCCAGCGGTGGCACGGGATTAGGCTTAGCGATAGTAAAAGAAATTATTGAAGCGCACGGAGGTTCTATTTATGCGGATAGTATCTACAGAAAAGGAACTAAAATGATTATTACATTACCGGAGGGATGAGCATGTACACGATTTTACTTGTTGACGATGAAAAACGAATGTTAGATTTACTTGATCTTTATCTCTCCCCGAAAGGATATCATTGTGTAAAGTGTGAGTCCGGTTTATCAGCGATACAGTACTTAGAAAATAACAAAGTGGATTTAGTTTTGCTGGATATTATGATGCCGGAACTGGATGGTTGGGAAACTTGTAAACGAATTAGAGATTTTTCCAATGTCCCTATTATCATGGTGACCGCAAGAGATCAAACGTTAGATATAGTCAAAGGGCTCAATATTGGAGCAGATGATTATATCACAAAACCGTTTGACGAAGCCGAGCTCCTTGCCCGCATAGAGGCGGTGCTGCGCCGCTCTGTGGGAAAGCGTTCGAAAATAGAATTTCAAGGATTAGTGTGGGATGAAGACCAGCATAAAGTTCAATATAAAAACCATCCTATTTGTCTAACACCTAAAGAGTTTGCTGTATTAGGGCTTTTTCTGAAAAATCCAAGCAGAGTGTTTAGCAGAGAACAAATCATCGTGTCATTATGGGGCTATAATGCAAATACAGAAGAGCGTACAATAGACTCTCATGTGAAAAATATTAGAGAAAAGCTTAGACAAGTTGGTTTTCCGATAGATCAATTTCTCCAAACCGTTTGGGGGGTGGGGTATAAATGGGAGGCATAAGGTAAGAAGAGGATGAAAGAGCAAATCATTACACTACTTAGCACATATGAAAATGTTGCTTATCTCATTAGTATCGTTATAAATATTATGATCAGTATTTTAGGACTTGTACCAAGCGTTTTTCTAACGACTGCCAATTTGGCGGTGTTCGGGTTTTGGAAAGGCACCTTTTTATCTTTTGCAGGGGAAGCAATCGGAGCAATTATCTCCTTTATTTTATATCGTAAAGGATTCAAGAAGCTTTCTGAATCCAAGTTATTTTCTCACCCGAAAGTCAGACGTTTGCTTGAAGCAAAAGGCTTAGAAGCCTTTTTTCTTGTTCTGTCTTTGCGGCTTCTTCCTTTTGTTCCATCAGGAGTAGTTACCTTTGTTGCAGCGATAGGCAAAACCTCCTTATTTATCTTTATTATTGCTAGCTCAATAGGGAAAATACCTGCATTACTTTTAGAAGCCTATTCGGTTTATCAATTGATGAATTGGACATGGCAAGGGAAAGTGATATCAGCATTTCTATCTATTTTTTTATTCATATTTATTTGGAAGAAAATCAATCGAAAAAAGGCTTAAACCAATAAAATTGAAAGGGATTTATGAAGAGCAACAAATATCATATCCAAAGAAACAAACTCCATTATGGTCGGTACAGGTAAAGGTGCAGAAAAGGGGATCCTCTTTAAAGGAGGTGAGTACCTAGAGGGAACGCATAAAGTCAATGCTGTGTTACTCGATAAAACAGGAACAGTGACAAAAGGAAAACCAGAAGTTACTGATGTACTAGAATTCCAAGAAGGTATGCTTGACCACGCTGTTTCAGCTGAAAGTGCTTCTGAACATCCGTTGGCTCATGCGATTGTGGAATATGGGAAGAAACGAGCGATTTCTGTTAAGCCGCTGGAGCATTTCTCTGCCATTACTGGTCACGGAATTGAAGCGACCATTGATGGCAAAAACGTTCTTGTTGGAACGCGAAAACTAATGAAGGAACGCTCTGTAGAGATTTCCATGCATGAAGATAAAATGGTAGAGCTTGAAAAACAAGGGAAAACTGCCATGCTCGTTGCAATCGATGGGCAGCTTGCTGGCATCATTGCTGTCGCAGATACTGTAAAAGAAAGCTCAAAAGAAGCCATTCAAACATTAAAACAAATGGGTATAGAAGTGTACATGGTAACGGGAGACAATAAACGCACAGCGGAAGCCATTGCTAAGCAAGTGAATGTGGATCGTGTATATGCAGAGGTACTTCCTGAAGACAAAGCGAATATCGTCGAGGAGCTGCAAAAACAAGGGAAACGAGTGGCGATGGTCGGTGATGGAATTAATGACGCTCCAGCTCTTGCGAAAGCGGATATTGGTATGGCCATCGGCACAGGAGCGGATGTCGCCATCGAAACGGCCGATGTTACGTTAGTCGGCGGAGATTTAGCTCATATCCCGAAAGCGATTGAGTTAAGCCGCAAAACAATGAAAAACATTCGGCAAAATCTGTTCTGGGCTTTGTTCTATAATACCATTGGCATTCCTGTAGCCGCCGCTGGATTATTGGAGCCTTGGGTTGCCGGAGCTGCCATGGCATTCAGTTCCGTATCTGTTGTGACAAACGCGCTTCGTTTGAAACGCGTGAAAATATAAAAGACAAGTAAGGAGGAATCAATGATGACTATTACATTACATGTACAAGGAATGACTTGCGGACACTGCAAAGCAGCAGTAACAAACGCTCTTCAAGAGCTAGATGGGGTAAAACATGTAGAAGTACATCTACAAGAAGGTACTGTGGATGTCGATTATGATGAAACAAAGGTAAGTGTAGAAAAACTCAAAGAAGCGATTGAAGAGCAAGGTTACGATGTAAAGTAACAGTAAAAAATCCCCTCCAAGTTTTATTTGGAGGGGATTTATCATCGTTATTCGGGTTTATTTGTTGTATCATTAGGGTTTGGTGTATAGTCAGATTTGTAATTTTTATATTTCAATTCTGTGACCATTCCGGCTGAAGCGTGGTGCAAGTCATGGCAATGGAACATCCAATTTCCCGGATTATCAGCTTTAAATGCGACTACATATTCTTCACCCGGTTTTAAATTCAAGGTATCCTTAATCAATGGAGAGCCTGTAATTGGCTTACCGTTTTTACTTAATACTTGGAAGAAGTGTCCGTGTAAATGCATAGGATGTAAATCTGTAGGTGAATTGTTCACTAATTTTACTTTTACTAGATCTCCTGTCTTCACATTGACAGGTGCTGTTTCAGGATACGTTTTACCATTAATAGTATAGACCATGCCATCTTTGCCCATCGCTGTTCCTAAATCCATTGTGTACTCTACATCATATTTTTGGTCTAACGTAAATTGACCTAATTCATGTTTTCCGTATTTTGTCATATCAACGGTAGGGAGGTTCTCTTTTGCATTTGCTTTGTCAGTATTGCTTGTTGCACCTTCGTATTGAATTTTCACTTTCATGTCATCGGTACCTTTCATATCACCGTGACATTCTAATAACCATTCTCCCGGATTATCCGCTGTAAATTCAATATCGTAACGTTCACCCGGAGCAATATTTAAAAGTTCATCTTTGATTGGTTGCGGATCTTTTAACGGTTGCCCGTCTGTTGCGACAATTTTAAAATCATGACCATGCAGGTGGAGTTTGTGGGACATGTATCCTGCGTTTACAAGGCGAAGTCGTACTTTTTCGCCTTTCTTCACTTTTAAAGGTTCTACAGCGGAACCACTTTTCCCGTTAATCGTGAAAATATCATACATGCTCATATCATGGCCCATGCTGCTCATATCCATATGTTGGTTATCCGAGCTATTTCCATGCCCCATATTACTATGATCCATCCCACTCATATGCATATTTCCTTCATCCGGATTGCTCATCCACTCATCTAACACAAGTGTATAATCTCGATCTACTTTTTCCTCATTCTTAGGTTCTACGATTAATGTACCGTATAATCCCTTGTCCACTTGTTTCGCACTTTCTTGATGGGAATGATACCAATATGTTCCCGGTACAGTAGCTGTAAATTCATACGTAAAGGTTTCACCCGGTTTAATTGCGTTCATCGTGACACCCGGAATTCCATCCTGACTATTTGGAACAGGGTAGCCATGCCAATGAATCGTGGTTGGCTCCGGTAGTTCATTTTTGAAAACGATTTTCACCGTGTCTCCTTGTTTTACATGAATTTGTGCTCCGGGAACTGATCCATTGTACGTGTAGACCGGAAGTTTAACTTGATCATTGATTTGTAATAACGCTTCCTTAGCAGTAAGATTAATCTCTTTACCGGATAAAACTTCTGTATTTGTTGCCAAAGGCAGTTGCTCACTGACTTCAGAGGTTTTGGATGTTTTTTCCTCCTTTGTATTCATGTTTGACATATCGTGCCCTTGCATGGAACTGTGCGAAGCATTATTTGAGCAGGCTGTACCAATCGCAACGACTCCAGCTAAAATGGTTCCAAACAATAATTTCTTCATGTATTTCCCTCCATAAACTTGTGATGTAAATCATACTAACATCATCATAAAAAATAAATGTGCAAAATTTATGGAGAAAAGAGTTATATAAGCAAATTTGCACAAAGTAATTTAAAGAAAATGGCTATTTTCTAAAAGATTGTTGTTATAAGGCTTAATAATATATAATTGAAATAAATAACATAATTGTGTCGATTTGGATGATTATCAATGAATAAAGTCTGGTATGTGTTAATATTTTTAACATTTGCCTATCAAGTTAGTTTTTTAAACTGCTATTTAAGTGAGCAATTAGTTGATATGAACTTAACATTAGCAAGAGTGTATTGGGTATCATCAGGACTTTTAGGAATAATTTTAGGTGCATATGTCATTCTCAAAGTGAAAATAGGGCTATTTGGTAAGATGATATCCTTTATGGTTATGTTTTTTGGCATTAGTTTAATAGGTTTGTGGTTATTGGCATTAGGAATTACCTCGATGTAACTTATTAAATATACATTCGAATGTATTTAGTGGTTAATTTTTACAAAGAGGGCGACATCTAAATTGAGGTCTCTCCTTAAATAATATAAGTTTCAATAGGTTAGGAGTTTAACTATGGGGATTGTCAAAAATACAAAAACAATCAATGCTTTTAGTCTTTTCCTTGTGTCGATCCACTTGCTTATTCTCTATTCGTTCGTTTTTATGACAGACAAATTAGATACAAGGTTTGGGCAAATAGGTTCTCTGATTACATTAGTTTTAGGAGTACTCTTTTGTTATCAATCCTTTAAGATTAAATCGCCGTTTAGATATATTTTGCTAATAACAACGGTTTTTGTATCAATTTTAGATGCATTGGTTTTGCTGATATTCTTAATTGCTTGTTTTTAAAAGGAGTGTTATGCACTCCTTTTTATTGTTTCAACAGTTGTAAATATACATGTAGAGTAACAATCTATACGAAAACAGCCAAGATTTGTTTTTTCGATGTAATTTTTTTAAAAAATTTTTGAAAAACAGAAACATTTTTGTTTTTTATGCGTCTTTTATAGCGGAAGGAGAGTGGAAACCATTGCCAATAAATTTGAATTTGATATACTTATGCACTTTTATTCAAAATCCCTTTTTCGCTATCTGTACAGATTAACCAATGATTATCATTTGGCAGAGGATCTCCTGCAGGAAACATTTTATAAGGTTTATTTACATGTAAGCAGCATAAACGAGGTAGCACAAATAAAGTCATGGCTTTACCGGATCGCTTATAACACCTTCATCGACCACTGCAGAAAAGCAAAAAAGATGCAGCTTGTACAAGTCGATGATTTCTTTGCGTCGTTAAAGCTAGATCCATTATTAGAAACGGAAAACGCGTTTTTGCAAAAATATGAGCTGGAGTTGATTTATACACATTTGTCCAACATGAAAGAACTGCAACAAAAAGCCATTATGCTCGTCGATTTAAAAGGATTTAGCTACAAAGAAGCGGCGGAGCTGTTAAACGTAAAGCTCCCTTATTTAAAAAGCCTTGTGTTTCGGGGCAGGCGGGAATTAGAAAAACGATTACGCAATGAGGTGAAGGGATGAGAAAAGACGAGTTAAAACAATTATTGAAGAAATATCAAAATGGCACACTAAGCAAAGAGGAAGAACAGAAAATAGAGGAGCTTCTAGAAAGTTTTGACGTATACAATGAATTTCTCAATGAAACCCTTCATGATGAAGGTATAAAGGAAGCAGATCTTGCAAAAATGATGAAAAAGGCCCAACAAAAATTCTTTTTTAGAAATACGCTGCTTGTTGTATCGTTTATACTCACGATTGTTCCCTTATTGACTATGTTTACTTTTGTTTATTACGGCTGGGGGCGAGAGCATAACAGAGGGAACGAATTTATTGAAACCATTCGAACGGTGAGTGAAATGACAGCGCCAAATGTGTATGTAGATTACGATACGGTGGATGATGAGATCAAGCCCTTTACCATGACTGTCATGACCGACAAATATAAATTGATGGATGATAAAAAAATTTATCTAGGCAAGGATACTTACAAACTATTTTTCAATGATGTGTTTGCTAAAGAATCGAATTATCGAGCGATGGGGTATTCGATTCATCACATTGGAATCAACTTTATTCATCCGAAAGCCAAATACTTTTTACCTGACGAACGAAGAAAAATTGAATCTCTCCCGAGCGATTGGCCGGTTGAAATCTATATTTCCCTGAATCGATCCTATTCCTTAAAAGAAATAAATGAAAAATTCAAAGGATATAATATGACATGGCTTGCGTTGGACACTGGTGTAGAGGAACAGATGAGGAATGATTTAGATTTCATCCAAACACCAGCAATTGGCTTTCCATACAAAAAAGTACATGTAGATTCTGTATTCAATCGCTCGTTTACTGATTACGAAGAAGTAGTTAAAGGGCTCGATCTATTGAGAAAAAACGAAAAATGGGCAACACAACTAACGGAATACAAAGACTTAAAGATGGCCGAGCGACTAAAATGGATAAAAAAACATAAAGAATTGAAGATTTATGGAATCGCTATGACAGGAACCGCCAAAGATGTTTTGTCTTTAGAAAAGATGAAGGAAATCAACGTGATTCGATTAGGTCAGATCCATTTGCCATAGTAAAGGAGGAATAGTCGAAAATGAGAATGGTAAGAATCAATATCCTAAATACATTGGTGGCTATATTTTTGCTTATTTTGTTAAATGTACAAATTATAGCGGAGATCCCTGTTTTTGATATTAGTTACATTTGGATTTCATTGTTCGGAATGCTCATATGTTTGCTTGGCCTCATAAAAGAAGATCGATTCTACTCATATTTAGGCGGCATCCTTCACTTCATCCTAATCGTTTCTTGTATGGGAATGATTTGGTTTGGTATAGGAATTAACTATCAGCCATAAGAAAACTCATGGAAATCACAAACTGAACTGTCACCTTGGCAAATTCACATGTTAAAACACTTACCAATTTCTATGTTAAAATTCATATTTCCATCTGGTAAAATAGAAAGTTTCATGGATAGTTATATAGAAGAGATTTCATGAACGTCTATTGAATATATTTTTACGGAGTTTACCCGATAACAAGTACTGATTATTAGAGAATATATAAGGAGGAACAGATTTGAAAGGGTTTTTGAAGTTATTGATTGGATTGTTTTTCGCCTTTTCTTTAACAGGATGTATTGGAGAGCACTATGGATTTTACACCTCCTAGCGTTTCACTCGACATCGACAATGGTATTCAATTAATTCAATTAAAAGAAGCGAATATAAATTGGTATTCCGATAAACATTACAATAAAGAAACGAAAGATATTCTATCCTTGGCTAGAAAACAAAAACAAGTGATCGTGAAGTCAGGTCAAGAAGTTCAAATACTTTTTGACAGTGAAGATTTTAAGGTCTTAGACTTAAGGGTTTGGCTATGGCTGAAGGATAAAAAGATTGAATTGAAACTTGGTAAAAACCGTTATTTTTATTTCCCTAAAGAAAAAGGAGAGTATCTATTGGAGGTAGACCTTCGTACCGATAGCGGAAGTGCTCAATATGTTGGGAATATAGTTATTAAGTGATAGTAAATTCTCAGTCATGAAAAAGTACGCAGAAGCGTTGTGTTTAATTAGACAAAAAGAACCAAGAAATTTAGATTATCGTTATAAATTAACGGCATGTACTCCTTATCCTATTATGATGGTTTAGAATAATAATTCACTTTATTGGATTTTATTACAGAAGAACCCGGTGTTATAATTCGTAAATTGAATATTAATGCATGAAATCTAAGAAAATCAAGTCGAGTGGCTTGCAAAATTATTGCTTTTTAAACGATGTTCACTTTCTTAACCAGATAATCAAATTAATTCTTGTATCTTACAAATGTCAACAATTTCTTTGTTCTCTTGTAAGAGTAACGTTGCAAACGTATGTGTCTTATTAGATGAGGCAATGAAAATCGCTTTGACGGTATCCAGCTTTTGCTAGTGTTTCTTTAAAAATTTTATGTAAATCCCGTGGATCTAGTTTATTGCCGCTTTTATTAAAAAACTGGCTCTCGCGGATGCAATTGATGCTCTAGACAACCATAGGGTGAGGAGGGAGAAGCCGCTCTTTTTCCCTTCACCAAATGTGTGTACAGTTCGATTTTTTAATCGATTTGTTGTCATGATAACCAACTTTCGGCATTTTACATTAGCAAACAATTTCATAATTTGTTGATACAAGTAATATAGGTCAAGAAATCTAAAGGATAGAGCGGAGTGATGAGACAGTACTTACACTTTACTGTCTCTATTTTTGCGATTTATTTCCATTCATTTCATTAATCTAAAAAAACGAGGATATGAAGTTTATTTAAAAAAACATATTCGTTTATATATCAGCGGCAGAAAAACAATTAAAGGCGGAAAAACAATTAAAGGCGGAAAAACAATTAAAGAATTTTACAACTGGATTTATCATGATAAAGGGTTATACTTGAGACGCAAATTTGAAGCGTTCCTGGATCAAAATTTTTGGATACAGAAACATTGCAAAACGCGAAATTAAAGACAAAACATGCTGTTGCCGAAAGAAAAAGCTTTTATCGATTAATAAAATTATTGCATTCATCAAGCATGTGAAACTGCTGGAATTACATTAGGAACGTATTATACATGGATAAAACGTGACAAATCATTCTCAGTGAAGAATTTTAAAAAATTAAAGAAAGGGAAGTTAAGTAGCGAATAACTACTTTTATATTTTCTGGATTTTAGTTTACATAATATAAATTATAGGAAGTTATAAATAAGGAAATGTAAATTGTCTCATTAAAAAAGTAAACTTCAAATAGTGAGACAAAAAAGAATTTGAAACAAAGTCAATCTTAAAGTCGCTCTGATACATAAATTTATTTCTATATTTATACTGGACAAGCTTAGTGCGGGATTTTTAATCGGATCCAAATGATTCAAATGTAATAACAACTTTTTTTGAACTCATATATTCTACTAAATTCATCTTTTTAAGGAGTGAAATTCTTTGGAAATACATCCGTATTTAACGACAAAGACGCTTGTTCCAGAAAATCAGGAATCTCCTATTCATTTTTTACGTAGTCAGAAAATTTTTCCTCTTCCGTATTTTTATCGCCGTAATCATTTCTCTTACCCTTTCCTTCTTCCGAATCTGTATTATTTAACGATCTACGGATTGGTTCATCACCCTTCTTATTTTCACCTTGAACAATTAAAATTGATGCCGTCCAAATCTTTCGTTATTCCACTAGAATGCGCGGGTAATCAGCGGGATAAATTTATACCGAAAGTGTTTGGTGAGCAATGGAAAGGTGGTGCAATGAGCCAGGCTGAATGGAAAGGTGTTCCGCTAAAGGATATTTTGTCAAAAGCCTGTCTACAAAAAGATGCTAAAGAAGTTGTATTTATTGGTGCTGATTGTGGTAGACGTACAGATACGGTTGGTGTTTTCTATTACGCAAGAAGTTTGCCTATTGCAAAAGCGCTGCATCCCGATACGATGATTGCTTATGAATGCAATGGTCAGCCAATTCCGTTTAAACACGGCTATCCGCTGCGATTAATCGTTCCTGGGTGGTATGCAATGGCTTCGGTCAAATGGCTGCAACAAATTATCGTGATTGACCAACCATTTACCGGCCCATTTCAAGCAGTTGATTATATATACTATCCACATAAAAACAGCGATGCTAATAAAAAACCCGTAACAACGATCAATGTAAATTCTCTCATTCAATTTCCGCTTGATTTTTCTATACATGATACAGGAACGATTGTCATTGAAGGAATTGCTTGGACAGGAAATGGAGTTATTACGCAAGTAGAAATTAGCGTTGACAACGGTGAAACATGGAAAGAAGCAACATTAGCCTCTCAACATGATGAACCTTACGCCTGGACTCAATGGTCGTTTGTATGGGAAGCCTATGAAAAAGGCGAATATATCATTTTGGCTAAAGCAACCGATTCAAGCGGCCGAACTCAGCCATTTGCTGCCATGTGGAATCGGAAAGGATATGGTTACAATGCTGTACAAAAAGTTCACGTTAAAATTGAATAATCTTTATGAGAGCATTTTGCCTAACGGTGATTCTTCATCCACAATATTTTGTATATTATAGACCGAAATCGGAAAATAAGGAAATCCGAATACGTAGGCAGTTAAGTCATACAACTGAAAAAACAGCACAAGCGCTTTATCAGCTATATAGTAATCTTGCTGTGGTGAGACTCCCTTAAATTCACTAAGCAGCAACATATCCCGCTCTTTAATTTGTTGTTTTACCTCCTCGGATAGTATGGATGTGTAATTGCTGTTCGGTTTGAACAGTTCGTGAAGCGAATACTTTTTTCCGGTTTTTATATCAAATGTCAATCCTTTTAAAATTGTTAAACCATGTGCCCCGCCTGAATAAGCGTAATTTTCAATTGTTACACTTAATACTCCTTTCTCATTTGATTTCAGTTCAAATGTCCCTGTCATCGTTGTCATTGGATTTTCATAAAAACCTTGATTGATTATTAATTGCTGTACCGTTGTTAAAATGTCATAATTGATTTTTCTTTGTACTTCTGAATTTTTCAGCCCATAAATAACGGGATAATAAAGCTCTAAACGATTTGTTTTTACATGTTCCGCACGAATCTTAACCGGTAATTCTATCATATTCCCGCTCCTTTACTAGAAGTTCACATCAGACTATTCAAAACGGAGGAAAACGTGCGCAAAAAAATGTGCAGCAATTCCCAAGGGTGTGTTCATGGGTGAATTGCTGCACATTTATTGTAACTGTTTCAGTAGCAGAAAAAGCACTGTATCATCCTTCCACTAATTATTTATAGCGCACACCAATATACTCAACACGAATGAGGCCGCCTTTTTCTTTTGCGTATTGTTTAACAAGTTGTTTCGCTTTTAAAAATGCTTCCATCATGCCTCTAGCAAGAATAGTCTCCTTCCATGCTAGATGTTTTGGATAATCTGTTTTAAAAGAAAATAAATATTGTTTCATACATTCCCTCCTTTTAAAATCTTTATTTTTTAAGACAAAATCATTATATCATATAACTGTATCAATATTTTATAGAAACTGTTACAATTATGTTAACTTTTTATAAAGGATTAAAAAGCGGCTGTTGAAAGCCGCTTTCATATATATTAGTTGTTATAAACTTTTATAGAGGAGCTTCTTTAAAAGCGGGAATAGAACGTCGGGGAGTTCTGCAATATCAGGAACGAGAATACTGTATTTGCCATAAATATTTTGAATCGTTTTCTTTTGACCTTCATCAATTTCACCATTGGCTAAAAAGACATTGATCACTTCGATTCCCAGTTTTCTTGCCTCAATCACCGCTTCGTGCGTGTCAACAATCCCATTTTGTTCATAGCCGAATGCCGCTGGCTCTCCATCAGAAAAGATGAGCAAAAACTTTTGTTTTTCTGTTCGCTTGAGCATTTGTTCTGTCAACACACGGATAGCAAACCCATCACGATTATCTTCTTCAGGCTCCAACTGCATAATTTCCGGTCCGCTTGTTTTTTTCAGCGAGCGGTCAAAAGAAATGACGGTTTGAAAATAGTTCGGTTGTTTTGTTTCTGTCGCCTCGTTGGTGTCTTCCCAAAACCCGACAATTTGATGCGGTACGGAAACAGATTTTAACGCTTCATGAAATAAAGTAATTCCTAATTTCGTTTGCTCCATTTTATCATACATCGAAGCAGAACAGTCGACTAAAAGAGAAAAGACAGCATCAATTTGTGTTGACGGTTGATGCTTCTTATAAAATAGCCTTGGGTTCTCGTCAGTCAATAAACGGAGCAATTTTTTGTTCAAACGTCCAAAATGTAAATCGCTCCGAGGCAGCGTTTTCTTATGTTCCAACGTTTTTTCAATCATTTGTTTTAATTTCTTTTGATATGGTGCTACTATTGTTTTGTTTTGTTCGTATTGCACCACGTCTGCACTGGAAGGGAAAGTTGGGGAAATAAATATTGGAAAAGCATATTTATTTTCTTTTCCATAATCATGAGAGAGATGTCCTTCACGAATATCCCGCTTTTGTTCCAACGCTTCTAGTTTTGAATAGTCTTTGCGTGAACTTTTTTGCGCTGAGCCTTGGACAAGCGCTAGCGCCTGATCTCCTGCTTCCCCTTCGCGTACTCCTTCCCCCAGCAAATCTGTTTGCGAGCCTTGTTCTAAGTCAAACTGCAGAAAACTTTTTGTCATGTCGCTCGTTTCACGATTCCACGTCGGTAATACATCATCATGAATGTCTTCGTCGCCATCTTTCTTCTTATCTAATACATCACAATTTTTTAGCGGATCTTTTCGTTTTAAATCATCAATTGTAAGACCACGTTCTTCTTGTTCATAAACGTTTTCCGGAAGGTGGAAATAGGTGTTAAGCATATCGTTTTCTAATATTTCATCTAACACTTCTATCATTTCAAGAACGATTTCCGCAACATCTTTTGTTGATTTTGTTTCAAAAAATCTTGTAAGCATGTTGCGTATAAACGGCATTGCTAAGTCAATCTTTTCGCTGATAGGCAATACATCTTCCAGCGGTGAATCAGCGGTTAACAAAAGATAAATCGTATTAAACAATGCGTCAGTATGGACGGCTTTGACAAGATTGAAGTTTAATTGACTTTTAAAGTAACGACGGTAGACTTTCCGGCGAATGGAAAATGCTTTCTTCGTTCCTGGCCGCTCTTTTTTACAAATTTCTTCAAGCCGGACATCTTCCGCCAGCATAAATAGTTGTTTAGAAAAGCTAGGGACAGATGTTGTTTTAATTCGTTCAATGAACCGAACAACTTCTTTGAAATCAGTGTGATACAAACTGCCGATTGAGCGAAGAAACACATCGCTTTTCATTCCGTTTACTTTATCCTCGAGTGGACGATTGTCCCAAAAATGGCTGACGAATAATTTGCGATGAACGATGTCGACATAAGATTGATAGCCGAATTCAACTTCCCATTCTTCGTTTTTCGCCAACGTTTTCGCCAAATCAGAAAGCTGCATAAAAAGGAACGAATCAATTTTTTTATCATTAAATTGAATAAATCGATGCATCTTATGAACCCTCACTCAAAGAGCGTTTCGGCAATGTTTTGAATCGCTGCCTTTTCTCGCTCGTCTTCCAGCTTTTCAATAATTCCTCGTTGAATCGCACGGAGCGGAGGTAAATAAACCGCTAAATCGCACGTATCAATAAGGGCGCGAATCGAAGCAGCTTCTTCGGAAATTTGCCCATTTTTCACCTGAGTGATCAAATCAGCTGATAACGTTACAAATTTATCAATAAGTACAGTGTCTTTTAATTTACTTTGTGTTTGTAATACGGTTTTTAATGTTTCACCTTGAATATATGGTACTTCAATAACAATAAAACGATTTTTCAACGCTTCGTTCAACGGCACTGTTCCAACATATCCTTCATTAATAGCGGCAATCACTCCAAATGTCCCTTTTGCCTTGACGACTTCACCTGTAAATGGATTTGTAATCATTTTTCGATAGTCAAGTACACCGTTCAAGATTGGTAATGTCTCAGGTTTTGCCATGTTAATTTCGTCAATATATAATAAGTGCCCTTTTGTCATTGCTTGAATCACGGGACCTGGAATAAACTCAATCGTTGTTTTCCCTGCACGCTCTTGAATAGTTTTAAAGCCAAGTAAAGCTTCCGCATCCAAGTCAACCGAACAGTTGATACTATGCATTGGTTGCCCAAAAATAGCTGACAATGTTTCGGCTAATTTTGTTTTTCCTGAACCTGTCGGACCTTTTAATAAGACATTTTTCCCTAAAGAAAGCGCGACAATTGCGTCAAATAATACTGAATCGTCAGATGGCGTATAGCCACCTTTACCAATGAGCCTAGAATCTTCGTCATTGGAAAATTGTTGTTTTCGAGCTTCTAATGTATGTTTGATCTCCTCTGGAAGATGTAAATGAATCATTTCTGTTGACATATCGCTAATCCTTTCTATTTCTTCTTCATCATCAATCATACATCAGTATTCTACTAAAATGAGAAAGTTTGTGCAAAAGTAAACAATCAATAAGGAAACCATAAAAATATTATGTAAATTTATATATAATAGATGCGAAATGATTTCGCATCTATTGTCGATTTTTTACTAATCAATTCACCGCTTCTTCAATTAACTTTTCGCTTTCATGATCTCCTTTTTCTATTTCTTGACAAACACAATGTTCTAAGTTTAACCATCACAGCAATCATGAGTAGATAATTAGGTTACTACATCTTTACACTTGTTTAACACACCACGCATTTGGCCTTCAATGCGTTTTAGCTGATTTTTAATTTGATGATCATATATCACGTCGGTGTACTCTTTTTCTTCAAACTCACGATAAAATACATACCCTTAACGGTAAGTAAACGAATACCATAATCACTTATCGATGATACCGAAAATGAAGAAATTATCCAAAGTTGTCTTTTATCGCTTTCCGAATTAACGCATCGCAGCGGTCTAACTCCGCCTTTAATTGTTTTTTATACAATTGTGCTTTTTTATATCCATCTTCCGTAAAACGATAATATACGACTTCCTGATATTTCATTCCTTCTTTTTTCATTTTCACTTGTTTTAAAATACCATCTTCAATTAAATCATGAAGGGCCTTATATACTTCTGAATGATTGGGCCTGTAACCAAACGGTTTAAATTCTTGGCGAAGCACGTCTAATATTTTTAGTCCATATAAACGCTCTTGTTCAGTTAGCGTTATTAAATACAACTTCAAAAAAGCGCGTTGTTTTAAAAGAAAGCCGCTTGGAGTTCGTTTATCTCCCATGGAAATAGAAACCCTCCCTTTCATGTAAAGCTGCAAATTATTATATTGTAATCATTCAAGGGAAATAGTTAAAATCCTTCTTTACTTATAGATATATTGTTTCATTCTATTCATTTTTAATTTAGAACATAGTGTTATTAATAAAGTTTAAATATAATTATTTCCATTTTTTAGACTTATTACAAGTAAGAAAACAGAACATAAACCTAAAATGACTTTACCATTCGTTGTCCATTGCGTCATTTCGTTCACGGAATAGACTTCTAATAATAGTGCAGGAGCTTTGCCAATTGTACTCGCTGTAACAAACAAAGCAAGCGAGACTTGACTAATCGCAGCTGCAAACGTTACGATGCCAGACGGAATCAACGGCATGATCCTTAACAAGAGAATGAGTAAAAATGCTTTTTTTCCTTTGGTATCTAAAAGCGGTTTTACTTGGATAATCGGATAGTTTATTTTCGAAAACGCGTTGAAACCCTTTGCGATACACTAAAAAAGCAATAGCGGCACCGACTGCTTCACCGATAAAAGAGATGAAGGTACCTTCCCAAAATCCAAATACGATTAAGTTAGCAGCTGTAAGGAAAACGCTTGGGATGACACCAAAAATGCTAATGAGGATATTAGCAGCCACACTAATCCAAAAAGCAAATGCTCGATATTGCTGCAAAAACTCAACGAACTGCTCCTGCATATACATTCCTCTCTTACTATAAACTAACAATATTATTATAGAAAAATATCAGGTGATGTCACAAATTTTGTTGATCTTTCTCAACAACTCTGGACAAATAATAATGTTCAGGAACAACTGAATTTTTTCGTTTAGTAAACATATGACAAACGCATATATAAAAGAAGAAAACACCCGTATCGCGCTAACGGGTTCTGTTTTGGGAGGGAAAACGATAAAACGCATACTTATTTGTCTATTAAATCTCACTCAAAATAACACTAAAATTAGCACAAAAAAACGCTTGGCCACCCAAGCGTTTTCCTTTTAGATTTACTTTTGATTATCAATGGTTTCAATGGTCTTAAAAATTCTTGAGAAAACATCCAAAATGTTTACTTCGTTGACTGTATTGTTATAAAGGCCATATCCCCAATATTGTTCCATTCTCGCCAGATTGGTAATATCCAGCGGCATAATCTCCTGATTTTGTATCAGGAAAATCTTCATAATCCGTTTCCTCATCGACGAAAGGTACATAAGATTTTTTTGACTCAATAAAGAAAAATGGAATACCAGAATTTTTGTAGATTTTAGCATAAGGTGCTTTAGCAGCTTCAGATAAATGTTCTTTCATAATAAAGACCGCATTATATTTTGAAGATAGATTATCTTGAGTTAAATCTTTTAATTCCATACCTTTAAAAACAATATTTTGCTCTCGAACTTTTGGAGCCTTACCAACAACACCGATAGTTAATTTCTTCCCGTCATATAATGGACTATTATTAATTTCATTTTTATCATTATTACACGCTGATAACGATAAAATAGACAAAGTAAGCAATAATAACAGTATGATTTTCTTTTTCATTTAATCCTCACAAATCTTATTATAAATCTTAGTTCCCCTTTTATTATTTCCTCAACTCCTATTAAAAGATCCTCCTTTGTGGAAGGAAGATTTTCATAGGTTATCTCCAGTACAATATATCTTTTATATCAAATTCCTTTTCTGTTATTCCTAATCTCTGAGTAGAGATTCGCTTCACTCCGTCAAGGTCTTTTGTTGCTTCACAAAATTACCGTAGAAAAGAAACAACTTTATCGGAAGACGATGGTTTTATTTTGGTGAATGAGAACCCGATCTTCAAGATGCCATTTCAAGGCTCGAGAAAGTACCGTTTTCTCGATAATGCGACCGATTCGCTTTAAATCTTCTGGGTGATGCTTATGATCAACCCTTGCTACATCTTGTTCAATAATGGGGCCTTCGTCTAGCTCGTCTGTTACATAATGCGATGTTGCTCCAATCAATTTGACGCCACGCTCATACGCGCGTTCATACGGTTTTGCACCGACAAACGCCGGAAGAAACGAATGGTGAATATTAATAATCTGCGAAGGAAATTCCGCTACGAAATCTGATGATAATATTTGCATATAGCGAGCAAGCACAATGGTGTCAACTTCATACTCTTTCAATAAAGATATTTGCTTTTGTTCCGCTTCTATTTTATTTTCCTTTGTGACAGGAATATAGTAGTATGGGATACCAAGCGCTTCCACACTGTCTCGTGTATGTTCATGATTGCTAATGACTAACGCTAAATCAGCAAGCAATTCACCTGCCTGCCATTCCCAAAGTAATTCTAATAAACAATGCTCTTCCTTAGAAACAAAAATAGCAATCTTTTTTAATTCACTATGTAAACTAAAACGCCAGTTCATATGAAACTGCTTAGCGATGGATTCAAAAGCTTTTTCCATCTCGCCTTTTCTCGATATCATCTCAGGACAATCAAATTCAATCCGCAAGAAAAATGTACCGCCTTCTGGATCTGTTGAATATTGACTCGATTCAACGATATTTGCTCCTTGATTATATAAAAATGTTGTTACAGCGGCGACGATGCCAGGTTTATCAGGACACGATATTAATAAACGGGCTCGGTCTTTATATTTCTCTAAAAATGTTCGCAGACGATGTTCTCGGAAATGACTCATTCCCCATATCCCTCCATAAATAGAAATTTCTAATAATTTATCATCTATAATACCATAATCAATGACCGATGCAATAAAAAGAGGTCGTCTCATAAGGGTCAGACCTCACGCATCAATCATGTAAGTGTAATACACTACGATTGTGGTTGCGGGGGTCTGCCCTTTTGCTTTTGAGACAACCTCTTTTATTTGTCTTTTTCGAATAAAGATAAATATTGTCCGTATCCTTCCTTTTCCAGTTCTTCCTTTGGAATAAATCGTAACGCCGCAGAATTAATACAATATCTTAACCCTGTTGGATCCGGTCCATCGTTAAATACATGTCCCAAATGAGAATCGGCTTCGCGGCTACGAACTTCAGTGCGAATCATTCCATGGCTTAAGTCTAATTCCGTTTTAATATTTTCTGGATGGAGCGGTTTTGTAAAACTTGGCCAACCGCAGCCAGAATCGAATTGATCTAATGAACTAAATAATGGTTCACCAGAGACAATATCCACATAAATTCCTTCTCGCTTATTATTCCAATACAAATTGTTAAATGGCGGCTCAGTACCATTTCGTTGTGTAACCTCATACTGAAGAGGTGTTAGTTTTTTGCGGAGTTCTTCATCACGTTCTTTGTCAAACCAATGTTTTTTAAGAAATGCATCGCGTCCTGAACCGATTCGATACAGCTTATAGCGAAGCGGATTTTTTTTATGATAATTTTGATGATATTCTTCGGCTGGATAAAATGTTGAAGCTGGTAAAATTTGTGTAACAATCGGTTTAGAAAAGCGCCCGCTTTCTTCTAATTCACGCTTAGATTGTTCCGCTAAGCGGCGTTGTTCCTCATTATGATAAAAAATGGCCGTTCGATACGATTCACCGCGATCGTGAAATTGCCCGCCCTCATCCGTTGGGTCGATTTGCCGCCAATAAATATCTAAAAGTTTTTTATAAGGGAATACATTCGGATCAAAGGTGATTTGTACAGCCTCATAGTGTCCAGTAGTGTGTGAGCATACTTCCTCATATGTTGGGTTTTCTTTATGACCACCTGTATATCCGGATACAACTTTAATAATCCCTGGCTGTTCTTCGAATGGCGAAACCATGCACCAAAAACAACCGCCGGCAAATGTTGCTAACTCGTACTGTTTATCTGTATGTTCCATCCATTTCACCTCACTGACCTCTTTTCTTCCATCATAACGCAAATCTTAGATGGAGGCAAAAAAACAACTCTTTAGTCGGGAAATGAAAATAAGGTATGTAAATCTTGCTCTTTTAAAGTGTTTCGTTCTATTATTAAGCGTAATGAATATAGAGTAGAAAGGAGAAAAGTATGTCCAACGTCGAAGTCTACATATTATCAGGCTTTCTCGGAAGCGGGAAAACAACGCTATTACGCAATATTCTGAAGCAAGAACAAGAGAAAAACCGAAAAATGGCCGTAGTGATGAATGAAGTGGGCAGCGTATCTATTGATTCAGATACTGTTTCAGACGATATACCCCTCAAAGAGTTGTTAAATGGATGTGTTTGCTGTACCATTCAAGATCAGTTTGAAGTACAACTTCATTCTCTCTTACAAGAATATGCACTTGATGCCATCTATATTGAAACAACAGGTGTCGCTCATCCAGTTGAAGTGCTCGATGCATGCTTATCACCATTGTTTGCAGATAAAGTGGATGTTCGCGGCATTATTAGTTTAGTAGATGCAAAACGATGGAAAGATCGTCAACAATTAAGCCCACAGCTGCAAGTCCTTTTAAAAGAGCAAATTCGCCATGCTGATGTCATTCTTATCAATAAAATAGATGATTTAAGCGAACGGGATCAAGCCTCTGTTTCTTTTGAGATTCAGTCACTTAATCCGCAGGCACTCACTATTTTAACGACCTATGCGCAAGTGAATTTGGAAGACATTCAAAAGTTGAAACTTGTAACGAAAGAGCCACATAAACAAGCACAGCTTCAGCAACAGTTACGTATTCAAACATATGTTCATACTTTTACACGTCCTGTGGATATGGAGAAGTTTGAAGAATGGCTGCGAAACCTTCCAGACACCATTTACCGTATGAAAGGATATGTGCGGTTCAATCACTTAGACGGATTGTACTCATTTCAATATTCTTACGGTATGCCGATTTATATGAAAGAAATCATGAATGTACCGACGAATTTAGTCATTATCGGTGACGCTCTCAACAAAGAACAAATTAAAAAAGAACTCGAGCAAATCGAGCAATAAAAAAGCGGCTGACCAAAAAGTAAAGTATCAGACCCCACAACCATAATATATAGTACATACTATCATATTGTGGATTGCGCGTGAGGTCAGACACTTATCCGGTCAGCCTTTTCCGTTATATTATTTTGTTAAATCACCAGCTGGTCCAAAAAATTCATAATGAATTCTCTCTTCTGGCACACCCCATTCTTTTAAAGCATGATAAACTGTCTTCATAAACGGAATAGGGCCACAGAAATAAAATTGAGCGTTTTTGTCTTGGACAACTGATTGAATCCATTCTAAATCAATGAATCCTTCCTTCACAAAGTGCTGTTTTTGACGGTCTTCTTCAGAAGGAGATTGATAGCACACATAATACGAAATATTTTCATTTTCTTTAGCTAATTGGCTTACATGCTTATGGAACGCATGGACGTTACCGTTAATCGCGGCATGGATGAACGTCACTTTTCGTTTTGGTTGACGTTCAGCAAGTGTATTTAACATGCTTAACATTGGCGTAATGCCAACTCCACCGCTAATAAGAACGACTGGGATATCATCTGTCATCGTTAACGTAAAGTCACCCGCTGGAACACTTAACTCAAGAATATCTCCTTCTTGTATATGATCATGTAAGTAGTTCGACACGATTCCTGCCGGCTTTTGTTCGGTTGCTGCTTCTCGTTTTACACTAATGCGATAATATTCTTTACCCGGTGCATCTGACATACTATATTGACGAATATGCGTATATGGCTCTCCTGGAATCTTCACTTTGATACTTACATATTGTCCCGGACTAAACTCCGCAATAGCATTCCCGTCTTCCGGTACTAAGTAAAACGAAGTAATGACGTCGCTTTCTTTCACCTTTTTCTTGACAACGAACTTGCGGAAATCTTTCCAGCCTCCTTCTGCTTCTTCTGCTTCTTTATACAATTGAGCTTCCACTTGAATAAAGACGTCAGCAAGAACTCCATACGCTTCTTTCCAAGCTTCGATGATTTCATCGGTCGCCGCATCACCTAGTACATCTTTAATCGCCATTAATAAATATTTTCCGACAATCGGATAATGTTCAGGTTTGATACCTATGCTACGGTGTTTATGGGCTATTTGTGTGACGACTGGCAGAATCACCTCAAGTTGATCAATGTGCTTCGCAGCGGCATAAACCCCAGCAGCTAGCGCTTTTTGTTGTCGACCTTGTTTTTGATTCGTGTGATTAAAAATGTTTAACAATTCTGGATGATTCGAAAGCATCGTTTTATAGAAATGTTTTGTTATTTGTTCTCCGTATTGCTCTAACACCGGAACTGTTGACTTAATAATTTCAATCGTTTTTTCACTTAATAATGGTTTCGTAACACTCATCGTCTATATCCCCTCTTTTTTAAAAGATGTATTTCATTTACATCTTTATTCAATCATGATTTTTTTATAAAAGCAATATATAAAATACATCTTTAAAAAATTGTTCACAATTCTATGTTTTTATGATTTTTCTAATTCATGTTAGAATAAGTGAAGAAACTATGATAAAGGTGTGAAAGTGATGCACTTAACAACATATACAGACTTCTCATTGCGAGTGCTCCTTTATTTAGGCGCGCTTGAGGAGGGTGAAAAAACAAGTATCAAAGAAATTTCACAAACGTTTTTGATTTCCGAAAACCATTTAAGCAAGATTGTGTACGAGTTAGGAAAGATCGGTTTGATCGAAACAATTCGTGGACGAAATGGTGGCATCCGTTTAGCAAAGTCGCCTAGCGAGATTAATATCGGATGGGTTGTTCGCCAAACAGAGGATAATTTATCGCTCGTTGAATGCTTTGGGGGGCGTGGAAACAATTGTATCGTGACTCCCGTTTGTCATCTAAAACACATTTTTCACGAGGCGCTGCAAGCATTTTTAAAAGTGCTTGATTCCTATACGTTAGCGGATTTACTTCAGAATAAAGATGATCTGAAAAAATTATTCACTACGGCTTTAGATATGAACAAAAGCATCTAACTATGTTTAAGTTAGATGCTTTTTATATTTTTGAATCTTTTTGACATACTAGAACAAAAACGTTTTTCGTTACCTAATCATTAAAACACACGACAAATTTCGTCAAAAATGTAATACTTAGTTTGTCACATTCGACAAAATATATTAATATTAGAAAGGTGTTACAAAAATATGACTTTCAAAGGAGGCAAAAATGAATAACGTACCAAAGCAATTACCACCTTATATTAAAAACGAAAATGGTGAACTTTGGTTAACAGAGGACGAGCGTGAAAATCTAAAGATTAGCTATCGCATCAAAGACGTCATTTTCTCGGACCAATCACCGTTTCAACATGTAATGATTCTTGATTCTTATGATTTCGGCAGAATGCTCGTTCTTGATGGAGTTGTTCAAACGACTTCTATTGACGGTCACATTTATAATGAAATGATTTCACACGTTCCGCTTCAATTTCATCCATCACCAAAAAAGGTACTAATTATCGGCGGTGGTGACTGTGGAGCAGCTCGTGAGGTTGCGAAATATAAAGAGATTGAAGAAATTCATATGGTTGAAATTGACGAGATGGTTGTAAAGGTATGTAAAGAACATCTCACAGATGTATCCGGAAATCTTTCCGATCCTCGTGTGAAATTTATATACACAGACGGCGTAGCGTTTATTAAAGAACATGCGAACACATACGATGTGATTATTATCGACTCTTCCGATCCTGTTGGTCCAGCGAAAGAACTGTTTTCATATGAATTTTATAGCAACGTTTATCGCGCGCTAAAAGATGATGGTTTGATGGTTTGTCAAAGCCAATCTCCGATTTTCCATATGGACGTGCTAAAACAAACTCGTGCGAACATTAATAAATTGTTCCCATATTCTACTGTTTATACTGCAACGGTACCTACTTACCCTGGTGGACTATGGAGTTTTACAATCGGCTCAAAAATCCCGCTTTCTCTTTCAGAAAGCAAGTCAATACCAAATGATACAAAGTACGTAAATGCTGATGTATTAAAGCAATGCTTTCAGCTTCCACAGTTTATGAAGCAACAGCGATTGTAATATTGTAAAACAGATTGGTGGGCTTGCCGCAAAATGAAAAAAAGGCGCGCCCACCATATATTCAAGAATCCCTAACTCATCCATTATTTCTCCCGTTCGATTCATCCACACTTTACAGAACCCAAAGTTTCTTAGCACCAGCAATATCTCATGCATTAGACAAAATCATAAATAATACCTCTTCTTCTCTCTTAATCTGTCCATTACGAGCGTATATGAGACGAGAGTTGGTCTAAACGGTTTAATATCATTAACGCTAATCACATGATGTTTTCAAATCTACTTATTTAGTAAATTTACTCACGAGAAAATGCCCGCTGAGCGAGCAGAGATAGAGTGATATCATCAGCGGGTGGATTATGAAGCCCTGCTCTTACATCACGATAAAATCTTTGCAGTGGACTAGAGGTAAATAAACTTTGTCCTCCGACAATGCGCATCGCTTGGTCCACAATTTTAACAGCCGTATTCGTTGCTACATATTTGACAGCAGCAAGTTCCGGCCCCATATGTAGATGTTTATCTGGATACTGATCCCATTTTTCGGCGACCGAATACATAAAATGCCGGGCTGTCATGAGTTCGATGTCAATTTCCGCTATCTTTCTTCGCACCTCTGGCAACTCTTTAATCGGATGGGATAAACTGTTTGGCTGATACGTTTGTGCAAAATGAATCGCTTCATTTCGCGCAGCAATGGCAATGCCGATATAGCAAGCGGGAATATGCAGTAACCATCCTTGAGGGTTCCCTTTTTTCTTTTGTGATTTCATTTCTACGAGCGCTTCTTCCGGCACTTCGACATCTTCGAGTATTAAATCATCACTTCTTGTTCCTCTCATTCCGAGTGTGTCCCACGTTTCTTCTATTTTAATTCCTTTCGTTAACCTCGGAATAAGAAAATCGGCTACCTCTCCCGTTTCCATTATCGTTGCGGAAACGATAAAATAATCAAGTGCCGGAGCCATCGATGTATACGTTTTTCGTCCATTAATCATCCAATTGCCATTACGCTTTTTCGCTGTCGTTTCCGGTTTTCCTCCACGTGCGGGACTTCCTGTTGCTTTTTCTGATTGAGCGCTATTTATTACATATTGGTATTGAATAATTTCTTTACATACCTGTGAAAAAACAGATTCTTTCCATTTTCTTTCTTGGGCGATATTCATAATAATTCCTAAATGCCAGCCGAGCGATAAAGCAGTTGCTGCGTCTCCTTGAGCAATGGTTTCTTGCACTAACAGAAATTCATAGAGAGAAATTTCCTGTCCGCCGTATTTTTTAGGAATGGTCAGCGAAAGAAACTTCGCCTTCTTTAGTTCTTCGAAATTTTCAAACGGAAAAGCAGCTTTCTCGTCATATAGATGAGCCCGCTTTCGAAAACGGTCTGCTAGTTGTTTTGCTTTTTCGTATAATTCCTGTTCTCGTTCTGTACGAATAAATAACTCATATATATCATTCATATTCTTCATCTTTCCTTTTTTTATTGATTTGCTACTTATTTTACCTGCTGTTTTTCATAAATGGAAACAAAATGAAATTGTTAAATCTCAAATAATTGACGAATGTCTTTATTATCTTTCAGATGGTAAAACTCGTTTTTCTCTTTACTATATATATAATCTTTTTTCCATTCATCTTTGTATAGCGTAATATAACGGATTGCACGGACAATTTCATATATCTCTTCATTTGTCATAATTGGATGAAGTGACACGCGGATCCATCCCGGTTTATGGAGAAAATTGCCTTGTTGAATTTGTTGCGTTATTTGTTTTGACTTCTGCTTGTCAATTTTCAATAAGTAATGACCATACGGCCCAGCACAAGAGCACCCTCCCCGTACTTGAATACCAAATCGGTCGTTTAGCAATTTAACCGCTAAATTATAATGAATCCCTTCGATAGTGAAAGAAACAATCCCAAGCCGATCTTCACGATGCCCCTCTAAAATGTGTACATGAGGAATCGTTTTTAAGTTTGACAATAAAATCGAAACCATCTCTTTTTCCCGCTCTATTATGTTTTCCACACCCATTTGTTCTTTTAACTTAATCGCTAGTGCTGCTTTGATCGTTTGTAAAAACGGTGGTGTCCCCCCGTCCTCACGGGATTCAATATCCGAAATATACTGATACTCTCCCCAAGGATTGGTCCAAAGAACGGTTCCGCCTCCTGGATGATCCGGGACGTTGTTTTGATATAATCGTGAATCAAATATTAAAACACCGGCACTTCCTGGTCCGCCTAAAAATTTATGCGGTGAAAAGAAGATTCCGTCTAATTTTTCAAGAGGGTCATCCGGGTGCATATTAATGGCTGTGTATGGAGCTGACGCGGCAAAATCAACAAAACAAACTCCACCGTGCTCATGCATAATTTTCGCCAACTGATGATACGGCGTTTGAATTCCTGTTACATTAGAACATGCAGTAAATGCACCGATTTTCACTTTTCGGTGACGATATTGATTTAATAGCTGTTTTAAATGTCCCATATCTACATCTCCGTTGTTCGTTGGTCGAATCGTTACGACATCACCAATCGTTTCCATCCAAGAAAGAATGTTCGAGTGATGCTCCATATGAGTAACAAAGATAATCGGACGCTCTTCATGAGAAAAGGATAGCCTATTCTTTAGCTGTTCAGCGATTCGTATTCCTAAAATGCGCTGAAGCTTATTGATGGCTCCCGTTGTCCCTGAATCGGTCATAATAATAACGTCATCGGTATTGGCATTTACATGATGTTTAATCATTTCCTTTGCTTTCTTGTAAGCCAATGTCATCTTTGTTCCTGTTATATTCGACTCTGTATGTGTATTCGCTACAAATGGCCCGATTTCCTCGCTTAATTTTTTCTCAATCGGTGCGTATAGACGCCCACTCGCTGTCCAATCAGCGTAGATCATTCGCTGTTTGCCAAATGGTGAATCAAAATGATGATGAATCCCGATCGTTTGTTCTCGGAATCGTTGAAAATGGGATTCTAATGCTCCCCGAAATGTAAAAGCGGCTTGACCAATGCGTACCTTGATGTCCATATGAACGGCCCTTTCATCTAGTCTTCTATCCATAAAGTATGTGATTTTCCCCAAAATGTTAAATAAAAAAACCGCAATCCCTATAGAAGATTACGGTTTTAATGGAGTATAACATGATGAATGAAGCAAAGCATTAAGCTGAAAGTACATTATATTTTTTCTGCTTTCACTCGTAGAAGTTCTATGGTATTGTCCTTTTCTTTGTTAATAATAGTTCTATTTCATTTGTTCTGAATGATGAGAAACATAGTAGAGTAATTTCTCACGCAAATGTTTCGGTATTGGTTCGCTCTTTTGTAGTTGAAAATTAAAATAAACAATCGTTGCTTCTCCAAGAGCGATAAGTGTACCTGTTTTCGCATCACTCATGCGATGGACCATTTGAAAACTCTTGTTTCCAATCTTTGAGATGTTTGTTTCAATTTTAATACATTGATCGAAATAGGCTTGATTTAGAAAATCACACTTCGTAGAAGCGACGATAAAACACCATTTTGCAATATTTGTTTCAGCCCTTAATTCTTTAAAAAACTGTATGCGTGCATCCTCTAAGTATACAAAATAACTTGTATTATTCACATGCCCAAGCGCATCTGTCTCACAAAACCGCACTGTCACATAAGTAATATGGGTCATATCCTTCCCCCTATTATCCTATTATAACGATACCCAAAATAATTGTACTAACCGGTTAGTATGTAACTTTTTTAACAATCATAACTTAATTTTACTTCTATTTCAACAATTTTATGAACATTGTATTAATAATATCTTTAATTACTTTTTATATTTTTATTTTGTTCATTTAGAACATAGTTTGTTTTGAACTTAATATGCTGTCTCAATAAGCACCATTAGAACCTTTAGATTTTTTCGCTTTAATGTAATGGATTGGCTAATTTTCGTAAAACTTCTAAGCTGTCTTTCAGTTTGTCAACAACGATATCGGCACTTTCTTCATTTCCGATTTTATGGGAGTCGATATAGATTGTTTTACACCCAAGGTTGCGTGCCGGGATAATGTCATTCAACAAGTTATCCCCTACACTCATGATTTCGTCAAAGCGAACAGCATATATTCTAGCAATCCATTCAAATCTCTCGGCTGTTTTTACCGGTTTCCCTGCTTCAAATATTTTTTTATGAAAACACATGGATAAACCTAATTTTTCGAGTATCACTTCGCTATCCGGCTTCGGACTGTTCGTCATTAGCACTAATTTGATATCGTCTCGAATTTCTGTTAATGTTTCTAATAATCCGTTAATTGGCTTCATCTGAAACTGCGGACTCATCATATACTTCCTCGTTTCGAGAAATGCCTGATAAGTATCTTCATTGTTTAAGCCATAATGACGTCCAATCGAGCTTGGAACCCACCATAGATCACCGATACTGAACATATTGTCTAGGTTAACAGTAATTTTGTTAGGATATATCGTTTGTATCTCGTTAGCGGTTAATTTTGTTCCATCCCAATGGTATGCTTCTTTTACCACGCCATCACGTACCAAGAGGATTAAATCCCTTTGAACGTCATATACACTTCCGATTTTTAACGGGTGATGTCCAGAAAGAACGGCTTCATAGTCACTTCGAAATTTCTCTCTTTTGTCCTCGCTTAACTTTTCTTCAATTCGTTTGGCATAGTAAGCAAAATGGTGTGTGTCTTCATACAATGTACCGTCTAAATCAAACACAATCACTTTAATAGTAGTACTCATCTGTTCTCCTCCTGCCTCTTCTCTCTTTATTTAACAAAACAAAAAACTGTTTGTTCATTTCAAATTTTCTTTCATTATAGTTAAAAAACGATCGGTGCTATTAAATAACCAATAAAAGACAATCCACCGCAAAGTAAGGAAATTTTTAATTTATACTTCGCGTATTCCATGACATCTAAGTCCATGATCGAAGCGCTCGTTATCGTTGTATCCCCCAATGGAGAGGCAAATGCTCCAAATGTGCCACTTGCAAAAACAGCGCCTATTGTCATTGGTAATGAGGCATCAGTCGCCACAGCTAACGTTACCCCTAACGGCATAAATAATCCCCATGTCCCCCAAGAGGTTCCTATAAAATAAGAAATAAATGAACCAACAAGAAAAATGACGGCAGGGACAATAGGTTTGGGAAGAAATGTTCCAAATGTAGATGATACGTATTCGGAAAAGCCTAAGTCTTCCGCTGTTAGTGAAACCGCCCACACTAAAATAAGCATACCAATTGGAATCATTAGCTGATTCCCGCCATCAAAAAAATGATAAATCAATTCATTTAGCGATTGGTGACGAAATAAATAAAAAAGGATGGTTATTATTAACGTAAAGAAAAGAGAAAGTAACATAACAAATGTCGCATCTGCCATAGAAAATGCCTCGATTACTGTTTCCGCTCCTTTCGCTTTTCCGTCATACCAAAATAATATCATCGTAAATAACCAAATAAGGGAGAGCGGAAAAATAAGATGTAGCGGCTCCCCTACAACTAACGCCAGCTCTTTCTTTATTCCTAAACGGTGAAAATGATTCGTCTCATGTTGTTCCCTTTCATTTTTTCCGCTTTTCTCGCGGTTACCGATATTCATAAATGTCGTAAACAAGCCAATAAACAATGCGATAATGGCAAAAAAATTAAACGGCAAGCTGGCAATAAACATTTGATATGCAGACTCTTCCAGACCATTTTGCTTTAAAGCCCCTTCTACTACAGAGGTCATAAAACCAATGAAAGCTGTAGCAGCCGGCAATAATACAATAATTGGCTCTGTTGATACATCAATAATGTATGCCATTCTCCTTTTATCTATATGAAGCTTTTCAATCATCGATTTCATCACAGGACCAATTAACATGATGCGAAACATCGGCGTAAAGAATGTAAATGGAACGGTAAACCATACAAACAATAACATTCTTCTTTGCGAATGAATCTTTTCGCTAATCCATTGAACAAACCCCTTTATTCCTCCAGTGATTTGCATCATTCCAATTAAAGCGCCAAAAAGGTATAAGAAAAGAACTACTTTTACATGTTCGACATCTGTCAAACTTTGAATCATGTATTGGATTGTTTTTTTTAATCCGCCGAGCCAATGCGGTTCTAAACAAAAGGAACCGACTAACAAACCTAATAGAAGTCCTGATAATATTTCTCGAAGCCAAATTGCCATTGGAATGACAATTAAGAATGGTAATAGCGATAACCATGATGGTTGCATAATCCTCATCTCCTCTATATGTTACAAGGATAGCCATAAATTTTTCGTGATATTACAATCATTTTTCTTAATAAAATGTGCTATTTTAATATTGATTATTTAGAACATAGTTTAATAAAAACATAAAACATACATTAACAAATAAAAAACACCCGTACGAATGTACAGGTGCTTCATATCCATTACTGATGACTTCTCCGTGCAAAATCAACAAAACGAAACTTGTCAAGCCGATGCCTTGATTCCGTGTACTGAAACAGGCTGGCATCGTCTAAATATACAAAGTTTTTCACGACAACTATATGGTTGTATCCTTCTAAATCTAAATATTGATCATCCTCATCAGTTGCTTTATCGACAAATATTTCTTTTTTCGCGAAACTGATTTTTAGTTTTAGCTCATTTTCAATATATTCGTAAATGGAATCTTCACATATTTCTCGCGTTAAAGAAGGTACAAATTTTTTATTAAAAAAATCCTTATCTAAAATAATTTTTTCCCCTTCGATTTCACGAGCACGAATGACTTTCCATACTTCATCTTTATTTGTAACGTGTAAATGTTTTTTCAAATACTCATCTGGCTTCACAAGATCCAATTCACAAACAATGGTTTTTGACGGTTTTTTCATTTTCTGCGCTAACTCTTTAAAACTGACCAATCCGGAAACGGGAAAATCGTATTTGCTTACATCAAGAACAATGGAACCTTTTCCTTTAATTTTTTGAATGTATCCATGTTCTGATAAAAGATTTAACGCTTTGCGAATCGTTTCCCGCGAAGTTTGATATTGTTGAACTAATTCATTTTCTGATGGCAGCTTTTCATTTGCTTTTAATATTCCTTGCCGAATTTTTAATAACAAGTCATTATAAATCGTTAAATATTTGTTTTCTCGCATGTTTATCACCGAAAAGTATTGTATCATTATTTTTTTAAGTGATAAACAATCGATTCGTAAGGCCGTAATGTCATCTTTTTGAAATCTTCTGGTGAGTTTTCATAATTCGAAAGTAAGATGGAGCTCGTATAGCCTTCAATATCAACTGTACTTGGCAGCTCAAATGTTGTTTCCTTGTCATAAAAATTGTTGACAACAAGAAGTTTCTCGTTTTCTCCATTTCGCACATAAGCAAAAATGGATGGATGCTCTTCTAAAATGAGCTGGTAATCACCGGTTGTAATAATGTCATACTCTTTTCGTAATTGAATGAGCCGCTGATAATGATAAAAAATAGATGTTGGGTCATTAAGCGCATTTTCTACATTAATTTCTTTATAGTTTGCTGCAACATTAATCCATGGTGTCCCTGTTGTAAAACCAGCGTGTTTGCTTCCATCCCACTGCATTGGAGTACGGGAATTGTCACGCGATTTACGTTTTAAAATTTCAAGAACTTCTTCCTCTGTTTTTCCTTTTTCTTGTAAAATTTTGTACATATTTAACGTTTCAACATCGCGATAATCTTCAATCCGATCAAATTTTGGGTCAGTCATACCGATTTCTTCGCCTTGATAAATATATGGCGTGCCCTGCATCATATGAATAACCGTAGCAAGCATTTTTGCTGATTCTTTATGATATTTTCCATCATCCCCATAGCGGGAAACGACACGAGGCTGATCGTGGTTGCACCAGAATAAAGCATTCCAGCCGCCGCCTTTGTTCATTTCTACTTGCCAAGTTGATAAAATTCTTTTTAATGCCAAGAAATCAAAATCAGCAACCGCCCACTTTTCCCCGTTTGGATAATCGACTTTTAAATGATGGAAATTAAAAGTCATATTTAATTCTTTGCGTTCTGGGTTTGTATATTTAATACAATGATCAATCGTTGTCGATGACATCTCACCAACGGTCATAATGTCATATTTCGAAAATACTTCGCGATTCATTTCTTGCAAAAATTCGTGAATGCGTGGACCATCTGTGTAAAATTTACGGCCGTCCCCCGGCGGCACGGAGCCGTCATCATCTAGAAAATGCTGATCTTTAGAAATTAAATTAATTACATCTAAACGAAAACCATCGACACCTTTTTGAAACCAAAAATGCATCATGTCATAGATTTTTTTGCGCAGTTCTTCGTTTTCCCAGTTCAAGTCTGCCTGTGTGACATCGAATAAATGCAAATAATATTGACTGGTCTGCTCGTCATACTCCCAAGCCGAACCACCAAACTTTGACTGCCAGTTCGTCGGTGCGCTTCCATCCGACTTTGGATCTTTCCAAATGTAAAAATGACGATATGGATTATCTTTGGATGAACGCGCTTGTTTAAACCATTCATGCTCCGTAGACGTATGGTTAACGACCATATCCATAATAATCTTGATTCCGCGCTGATGAGCTTCATCAAGCAAACGCTCAAAGTCTTCCATTGTTCCATACTCTTCATGAATGCTAAAATAATCGCTAATATCATAACCGTTGTCGCGCTGAGGTGATTTATAAATCGGTGTTAACCAAATGACATCGATGCCTAATGTTTTCAAATAATCCAACTTTTCGATAATCCCTTGTAAATCGCCAACTCCGTTTCCTGTTGTATCTTTGAAACTTTTTGGATAAATTTGATAAACAACTGCCTTTTTCCACCAAGGTTGTTTTTCCATGGATACCCCCACCTATTCCTATTTTTGAAACACGAGAAACAAAACGATACCATTGGCAAATGGTTTGTATACCAATGGCATCGTTGCGAAAAAGATGTTTGCTTATTGATCCTTCTTTAGTTTGGCAAAGATCGAAGTTAATACAATTGGTACAACAATCGCAATCGCCATGCCGATAAAGAACGGCATCCATTTTTGCGGCACAATGGATAAAAATCCTGGCAAACCGCCCACACCAATGGATGGAGCGATTACTTTATTGAACGTAATAAACATACCGGCAATCGCTGCTCCAGTCATCGCTGCAATGAACGGATATCTAAAGCGCAAATTCACACCAAACATCGCTGGCTCTGTGATACCGAGATAAGCGGAAACAGCAGAAGTAAATGACAATCCTTTTAATTTTTCATCTTTCGCTAAGAACATCATGGCTAATGCTGCAGAACCTTGAGCAATATTGGACATAACAAGAATCGGCCATAAGAATGTACCGCCTGTACTTGAAATCAATTGTAAATCTACTGGTAGGAATGTATGATGCATCCCTGTTACAACTAATGGAGCATACAAAGCACCGTAAATAAAACCACCAATCGCTGGAGCGTTATCAAAAATGCCAACGAATACGTTTGTAATCGTATTACCGATAGCGAACGTAACTGGTCCAATGGCGATAAATGCTAAAAATCCTGTAATTAATAGAGCAAACGGTGCAACTAACAATAATTGGAACGCATCTGGAATTCGCTTACGCAAGAAAATTTCAATTTTCGCTAAAACATAAGATGCAGCTAATACTGGTAATACTTGACCTTGATAACCTACTTTTTGAATTTCTAAGCCAAATAAGTTCCAAACAGGAATATTTCCTTCTTGTTTGGCCGCTCCCCATCCCCATGCGTTTAAAAGGTCAGGGTGTACAAGCATTAATCCAAGCACAATCCCTAACAATGGACTGCCGCCAAATTTATTCACTGCAGACCAACCAATTAAACCAGGCAAGAAGACGAAAGCGGTATTGGCAATTAAGTTAATAATACTTGCTAAATCAGCCCATTCTTTATGCACTTGAACGAACGATTTGTCCTCATAAAAAATGCCAGGACCTGTTAACACGTTGTTAATTCCCATTAATAATCCTGCTGTCACAATCGCTGGCAAAATCGGAATAAAGATGTCTGCCAACGTTTTAATCGCACGTTGCAACGGATTTAATTTCGCTTCAGCTGCATCTTTAATTTCTTGTTTTGTCGCTCGTCCAATCCCTGTCATTTCCACCATTTCATTGTACACTTTATCGACAAGCCCTTGACCGATAACGACTTGGAATTGACCATTTGCAGAAAACGAACCTTTTACAATATCGATGCTTTCAAGTGCCTCTTTATTCACTTTTCCTTCATCTTTTAAGGCAAATCTTAAACGCGTTACGCAGTGCGTTGCTGCAACGATATTCTCTTTTCCTCCAATCGCTTCCACAATCTTTTCTACTGATTGTTTGTTGACACTCATCATTAACCCCCCGTAACCGTTTACAAAAATGTGTCTATTTTTTTATCATGATGTGCATTAATTGATCCATTCTTGCTTTTGCATGAGTAACCGGAAATTTCTCAATGGATTGAACTGCATCCATATTCGTAATGACGATAGGTGTAATGGAACTTGCTGCTTTTTCTTTAATAACCTCAAGATCAAATGTAATTAAACGATCGCCTACTTTTACTTTATCTCCCACTTGAACATGTCCTGTAAATCCCTCTCCGTTTAACATGACAGTTTCAAGCCCGACGTGAATCAATATTTCCAATCCCGTTTCTGAACGGATGCCGATTGCATGTTTCGTATGGAAAAACTGAATAATTTCTCCATTCACAGGTGAAACAACTGTTCCATCCGCTGGTTCAATGGCGATCCCCTCTCCCATTAACTTTTGAGAAAAAGTAGGATCTGGAACTTGTTCAATATCAACAACTTTTCCATTTAAAGGAGCAAACAACGTTTCTTCCTTTTTCTCTCTTTTTCCAAATAATTTTTTAAACATCTCTAGCACTCCTTTTAAACGCTTTCAAAAACCTGTATATACAAGTCGATTTCATTTTAACTTGTATATACAAGTTAGTCAACAAAAAAATAATATATTTTCGTCAATATTTGCTTACATATCAGACTGTATTTGTTAATTTTTGTGTATCAAATTGTTATTTTGTAATGTTTTGTCACTTGGCAGGAAAACGGACCATACATAGTGGAATAAAAATGTATTGACTTTAAAACATAGAAAGGAATGGGTTTGGATGAAGTCGTATACGTTACCGGAATTCGCAAAAAGGATGGGTGTGTCGCCCAAAGTGATAAAACAATGGGAAAAAGATTTCGAAACGTACATCTCGATACCAAGAACCAAACAAGGTGCACGTATTTATTCGGAAGCAGAAGAGAATTTTTTTCAAAACATTAAAGCTTTGTATGAAAAAAAGTTAAAGAAACATGAGATTATAAACTATTTAAAATCACAGAACACCCCGGTTGCGTCAACACATGTTTCTCAAGAAGAAAACGCAGTCGAACAGATGATTGTGATAAATGAGGAAATGAGCGATGATCATTCAGCAAACAAAGATTTACAAGAAACATCGCTGCATTTGAAAGAAGAGCTTCATGAAGAATATGACATTGTTAAAGAAGAGGCGAGTCAAGTTTCTGAATACCTTCATTCCATGTCAGACCTCAAAAAAAGTTGTATGCAGAAAATCTCCGATCAGAATGAAGCAACGGCTCATTCAATAGAACAGATAAAAGAAGAAACAGAGCAGCATGTACAGGTTTTTCAAAAACAAATAGATGATTTCCAAAATACAAATATAAAAACGTTAGAAGAGTTAGAAGAAACCTTATCACAAGAAGCTTTATTAGAGGAAACCTTATTAGAAGAAATTTTATTAGAGGAAGAAACTTTACAGGAAGAAAAAGAATATGATCTTTTAACGCTAGAGCATGAAAGAAAATTATATGAACAAAAAATCATGGAACGTGAGCGCGCATTCCGCAAGCTTGTTTTAGCATTTAGAGAATCGACACCAACAGCCGAAATGAAAAAAACAAAAAAATGGTGGAAATTTTGGGCGACGATAAAATAAAAAACGCAAGCAGCGGTCTACCATGATGACCAATGCTTGCGTTTTTCCTTCCCACCTAACTGCGAACAACTTTTCTCTAAACTTCTCCGTATCAGGAAAGTCTAGATCGTTGTACGTTTATTCTTCTAAGTTATGAATACCCAGCCACATTTCTTTTACTTCGCCTACTTCCTCGGTATCAACGAGAAACTCACCATTGTTATATCGATCAACGAATCGTAGCTGTGAAGACTGTATTACCTCGACATGTCCGTTCTCTGTTTGTAAATAGACAATCTCATTGTCCTTTTCTGTTAACAATGATGCAACAATCCGATGCGGTTTCGTCTTTAACTCTCTTAACATAACAACACCGCGTTTCGCCCGTGACGTTTTCTCAAATTCAACGAGCGGCATTTTTTTCACTGCACCGCGTTGAGTAGCGATAATCAAACATTGTAAATCTTGATTTTTAATTTGATGAGCAGAAACAACAAAGTCGTTTTCTTTCAGGTTAATTCCTTTCACTCCGGCAGCACGCACACCAACAACACTAATTTCCTCTTCACTGAACCATAGTCCGTATCCTTGATGAGTGACAAGAAAAATCTCTTGCTTTCCATCCGTTGTATAAACAGCAACTACTTGATCGTCTTCTTTTAAATTGATAGCCACTAACGGTTTGGTGTAACGTTGTACTTTGTATTGAGTTAGCTCCGTTCGCTTCACTAAACCACCTTTTGTAACAAATATAATATCAAGTGGTTGTGCAAAATCCTTCACCGGAATCGCTGCGATGATCTCGTCTTCACGCTCTAATGGAACAATGTTCGAGATATGCTGTCCTAAATCTTTCCAACGAATATCAGGCAATTCATGCACAGGACAATAAATATAATTTCCACGGCTTGTAAATAACAACAACACATCTGTTGTGCTCATCTCTAGCTGCGTAAGCAAACGGTCCGATTCCTTCATTCCTAAATCTTGTCCGTTAGAAGCTGTGTAAGAACGAAGACTCGTTCGTTTGATATATCCTTCTTTCGTTACTGTCACAATCACATCTTCTTGCGGAATCATAACCTCTAAATTAATTTTAATTTCTTCAATTTCCTCTTCAATTGTTGTCCGACGTTCATCGGCATACATTTTTTTCATTTTTTTCAAATCAGCTTTAATGACAGAAAACAATTTCTTTTCACTGGCTAAAATCGCGGTTAGTTCAGCAATTTTTTTAGCCAGCTCCTCCGCTTCCTGTTTTAAAGCCGTAATATCTGTATTCGTTAAACGATACAACTGCAACGATACAATCGCCTCTGCCTGCGCTTCGGTAAACTGGTATTTTGCGATTAAATTGTCTTTGGCATCGCGTTTGTCTTTCGAAGCGCGAATCGTCGCAATCACTTCATCAAGAATCGATAAAGCTTTCATTAAGCCTTCGACAATATGTTCGCGTTCACGTGCTTTTTTAAGTTCAAATTGCGAACGGTTCGTGACAACCTCTTTCTGATGTTCAATATAGGCGTCTAACAATTCCGGAAGGCTTAAAAGTTTTGGGCGCCGCTTGTGAATCGCCACCATATTAAAGTTGTAAGGCACTTGCAAATCTGTATTTTTATACAAATAATTTAAAATTCCTTCTGCGTCTACCTCTTTCTTTAATTCGATGACAATTCGCAAACCGGTGCGGTCCGTTTCATCACGAACTTCAGAAATTCCTTCTAGTTTTCGTTCGAGACGAAGTTCATCGATTTTCTTGACCAGGTTCGCCTTATTGACCTCGTAAGGAATTTCCGTAATGACAATTTGTTGTTTCCCGCCTTTTGCTGTTTCAATCGTTGCCCTGCCGCGGATAATGATTTTTCCTTTTCCGCTTTCATATGCTTTTTTGATTCCGTCTTTCCCTTGAATAATGCCACCCGTTGGAAAATCAGGGCCATGAAGAACAGTCATTAAGTCATCCACTGTACAATTCGGTTTATCAATTCGCATAATCACCGCATCAATGACTTCTCCTAAATGATGCGGCGGAATTTCTGTTGCATATCCGGCAGAAATCCCTGTTGAACCGTTTACAAGCAAGTTCGGAAACATCGCTGGCAGCACGACAGGCTCTTTGCTTGTATCATCAAAGTTAGGCACAAATTCTACTGTTTGTTTGTCAATGTCCCGCAATAATTCCGAAGCAATGGCGGAGAGACGGGCTTCTGTATAACGCATCGCTGCTGGCGGGTCGCCATCGATGCTTCCGTTATTTCCATGCATTTCAATTAAAATGTTGCGCAGTTTCCAATCCTGACTCATCCGCACCATTGCTTCATAAACGGAAGAGTCACCGTGAGGATGGTAGTTACCGATGACATTTCCGACCGTTTTCGCCGCTTTTCGAAACCCTTTATCAGATGTATTGCCGTCCATATACATGGCATACAATATGCGGCGCTGCACCGGTTTTAAACCGTCGCGTACATCAGGAAGAGCACGCTCTTGAATAATATATTTACTATAACGTCCAAAACGGTCGCCTAATACATCCTCCAATGGTAAATCTAAAATTCTTTCTGTTTGTGCCATACATTAAACCTCCTCTGCGACCGATAAATGTTCATTTTCTAAAATACTCACATCATCTTCTAAACCGAAGGCGACGTTCGCTTCAATCCATTTACGGCGCGGCTCTACTTTGTCGCCCATAAGCGTTGTCACTCGCCGCTCCGCTCTTGCCGCATCATCAATACGCACACGGATTAACGTGCGCGTCTCTGGGTTCATCGTCGTTTCCCACAATTGATCAGCGTTCATCTCACCAAGACCTTTGTAACGTTGAATCGTATATCCTTTGCCGACTTTCTTAATCGCTTCTTTTAACTGCTCATCCGTCCAAGCATACTCGACAATTTCTTTTTTACCTGTTCCTTTACTTACTTTATAAAGTGGTGGAAGAGCAATGAATACTTTACCAGCTTCAATTAGAGGTCTCATGTAGCGATAGAAGAACGTCAACAGCAAAACTTGGATATGAGCCCCATCTGTGTCAGCGTCCGTCATAATCACGATTTTATCGTAGTTAATATCTTCAAGCGAAAATTCCGGGCCGACACCGCCACCGATAGCGTGAATAATGGTGTTAATTTCTTCGTTTTTAAAAATATCGGCCAATTTTGCTTTTTCCGTATTAATCACTTTACCACGCAACGGAAGAACGGCCTGGAAGCGACGGTCACGTCCTTGTTTCGCCGAACCGCCTGCAGAATCCCCCTCAACTAAATATAGCTCATTTTTTTTCGGGTTACGCGATTGTGCCGGTGTCAACTTGCCGCTTAATATCGCTTCTTTTCCTTTTCGTTTTTTGCCGCTGCGCGCTTCTTCTCTTGCTTTACGAGCCGCTTCACGCGCTTGGAACGCTTTAATTGCTTTTTTAATCAACATCGTGCTGATGTCTGGATTTTCCTGCAAAAAGTAAGTCAGATGTTCGGAAACGACCGCATCTACAGCCGAACGTGCTTCACTTGTTCCGAGCTTGCCTTTCGTTTGTCCTTCAAATTGCAACAACCCTTCTGGAATACGTACAGATACAATGGCTGATAAACCTTCACGTATATCGGAACCTTCTAAGTTTTTATCTTTTTCCTTCAATAATCCAGCCCTGCGTGCATATTCGTTGAATACGCGCGTCATGGCTGTTTTCGCACCAGCTTCATGTGTGCCGCCATCCTTTGTGCGCACATTATTGACAAAAGAAAGAACATTTTCAGAGTATCCGTCATTAAACTGAAAGGCAAATTCTACTTCAATCCCGTTTTGTTCTCCTTCAAAAAAAACGACAGGATGAAGGACATCTTTTTCTTCGTTTAAATACTCTACAAATGCTTCAATTCCATTTTCATAATGGAATACATCTCGCGTATCCGTGCGTTCATCGACGAGTTCAATTTTTAGCCCTTTTAATAAAAATGCTGACTCGCGTAAACGTTCGCTTAACGTTTCATAACTAAACGTTGTTGTGCTAAAAATCGTCGGGTCAGGCTTAAAATGAATCGTCGTTCCTGTCTTCTTTGTTGTTCCGATTTTCTCTAGAGTTGTAACAGGTTTTCCTCCGTTTTCAAATCGTTGTTGATAAATAAAGCCGTCACGATGAATCGTCACCGTCAGCCACTCAGATAGCGCATTCACGACAGAAGCACCGACGCCATGCAAGCCGCCGCTCGTTTTATATCCGCCTTGTCCAAACTTACCACCAGCATGCAGCACTGTCAAAATCACTTCAGGCGTCGGTTTTCCGAGTTTGTGCATTCCCGTCGGCATCCCGCGTCCTTCATCTTGGACAGAGATGCTGTTATCTTTATGTATTTTTACAAGAATATAATTTCCATAACCCGCTAATGCCTCATCGACAGAGTTATCCACAATTTCATAAACGAGATGATGCAATCCGCGGCTATCCGTGCTCCCGATATACATTCCTGGACGCTTTCGTACCGCCTCAAGTCCTTCGAGTACTTGAATCGCATCTTCGTTATATTCATATACTTGTTTATTCGTCACGCACATACCCCTTTCAAGCAAAACAAGAACATTTGTTTCTGTTTGTTTATTGTAACATAAATTTTTGAAACGTCTACGCCTATTTTAACGATTCAGGCAAAATAAGCAAATTTTCTTATTAAAAAATAGAAAAAAGGCTGACCCTAAAGCAAAGCGCCAGAACCCTCAATCCAAAATATATAGCGTTAGATGAGAACACTATATATGATGGATTTCGCATGAGGTTAGACACTTTTCGGTCAGCCCCGAATCCGTTTTAATTCTTTTTCGTTAATGCATGTTCGACTTTAATACAGCGATCCATCACAACGGTATACCCTTTTTCTTTTAGAAACTCGTAGGCTTCCTCATTGACAACGCCTAATTGGCCCCAAAACACATCCGCATCGATTTGTACAAATTCACGAGCGATTTCCGGCAAATGCTCCGGACGCCGGAAAACGTTGACAATATCGACATGACCGTCAATGTCTTTTAATGTTTTTACCGCTTTAATCCCTTCCCATTCATCAATCGTCGGATTCACTGGAATAATTTCATATCCTGCGTCTTTCATCGCTTTCGCGACCATGTAAGATGTGCGCTCAGGATTGTTGGATAAACCAACGACCGCAATACGCTTTGCTTTTTGTAAGATTTCAGCGATTTCTTCGCGGCTTGGATTCGTTATCGCCATATGGTTTCTCTCCTTTTGTTTGTTCTTTTACTAGTATTTCTTCATCAAGAAAAAGAATCCTGCTATTTCTTTGAAAACATTTTCACCAAATAACATGGAAATACGCCTTTCACTTGAACAGCTGCTTCATCACTGCTTCAACATCGGTCGTCGGTTGTAAACAAGCAAAATTTTCACATATATAGACAGTCGTTTCGTCTCCGATGGGTTTATATTCCGCTGCAAAAGGGGCAATCGCCGAAAAATCAGATGGACGTTCCGCAACCAATACAGAATAATTCGGAACAAAGGCTTGTTGCAATCGCTTCAACAGACTTTCTCTTTTTTCGTCGCCTTTTTTTCCAAAAATCACAATTTCCCTTGTCGGCATCTCGAAAAGCAACAAACCTTGAAGGAAAAACGTATGGCCGCTTCCGTACGCTTCCACTTGACGTTTGAACGTCGAATACATCTTTTCCGCCTTGTCTAATAGTTGTAAGTCACCGGTGAGTCTAGCAAGACGAATCATTTGCACGGCCGCAACACTATTTCCTGATGGCAAAGCTCCATCGTAAATTTCTTTTTCGCGAACAATTAATTGTTCCGCGTCCTTTCCTGTAAAATAAAAACCGCCGTTTGCCTCATCCCAAAATAGCTCGATCATCTCTCGAGTACGTTCCATCGCCTTTTTCAAATAGGATTGTTCAAATGTCGCTTCATACATCTCGAGATAGGCCCAAATCAAATAAGCGTAGTCGTCAATAACCCCTTTGTTTTTCACTTCCCCTTCACGATAGCGTATCATCACTCTTCCATCTTGAATGGTATGTGTTTCAATAAATGTCAGCGCCTGTTTCGCCATATCAAGGTAGGAACCATTTTCATACACTTTCGCCGCTTTTGCTAAGCCAGCAATCATTAACGCATTCCAAGCGGTTAAAATTTTATCGTCAACATGTGGATAAACACGTAACGCACGGGCGGCAAACAATTTTTGTCTTGCTGTTTCGAGCTTCTCCTTTAGTTGTTCTTCGTTCAACTCATATTTTTTCGCAATGTTTGCCCAATCCGTATGTATCAGATTCGGTACATTATGCCCCTCGAAGTTACCGTTTTCCGTAATATCGTAAGCTTCGCAGAATAAATCCCCTAATTCCGTTCCCAGGACATTGAATACCTCCTCTTTGTCCCATACGTAATACTTCCCTTCGATTCCCTCTGAATCGGCATCAATCGCCGAGTAAAATGCTCCTTCCTTCGATGTCATTTCCCGTTTCACAAACTCGATGATTTGCTCGCTCATTTCTTTGTAGCGCTCATTTTTGGTAAGCTGATAAGCCTCTGTATAGGCCGTTAAAAGCAAGGCATTATCATAAAGCATTTTCTCAAAATGCGGCACAAGCCACATCGCGTCGGTCGAATAGCGGGCAAAACCGTATCCAATATGATCGTAAATTCCACCATTCGCCATACTGTTCAATGTTTTTTCCGTCATGAACAGTGCCTGCTCCTGCCCTTTCCATTTGTAATAACGCATTAAAAACATCAGCATATGCGGAATTGGAAACTTCGGCGCACCGCCAAAACCGCCATAAATCCCATCAAAACTGTTCAATAACTGCCGATATGTTTGATCTAAAGCGGCTGATGAAAGTCGATCTTTCCCATGAGCTTGAACGGATTGATGGAGGCTTTTCGTGATTTGCTCGGAAATGGCTGTAATTTCTTTAGGATTCGCCTTAAATTTCTCATATAACTGTGTAAGCACATCAATAAAACCTGGGTATCCGTACCGGCTTCGTTTTGGAAAATATGTTCCTGCATAAAACGGTTTTTGATCCGGAGTTAAAAACACACTAAGCGGCCAGCCACCATGTCCTGTGAGCATTTGACAAACCCGCATATAAATGGAGTCAATATCCGGTCGTTCTTCCCGATCGACCTTAATAGATACATATTTCTCATTTAATATCTTAGCCACTTCTTCGTCTTCAAAACTTTCGTGCGCCATGACATGACACCAGTGGCAAGTTGAATAGCCTATACTAACAAAAACAGGCTTGTTCTCTCGTTTTGCTTTTTCAAATGCTTCTTCTCCCCACGGATACCAATCGACTGGATTATAGGCGTGTTGAAGCAGATAAGGAGACTTTTCAGCGATTAATCTATTGGGTTTACTTTTATTTACTGTCATATGACCACACCCTTATTCTAATTTTTTCTAATCTTAATATTACCTGAACAATAAAGAAAATGACATAAAAGTGATTGTTACAGACGAACAAGTACACAAGCACTTTAGGAAATAAAAAATATATTTCAAGTATCAAGGATGAATGGAGGGAATCATTTGGGAAGCAATAAAGATAAAAAACGCAAAAAGGACAATAATAAGAAGGAGTCAAAAGAAGATATCTCCTTCAAGCACGATAAAGACGGCCTAAAGATTTATATCAATATTTACAACACGAATAATCTTGCAAACGAAGGCGGTAATGCTGGGGTAAAACAAAAAGCTTCGGAAGGTGGACAAAACCTCACTGGGAAAGGTGGGGAGAACGCAGGCCAAGGCGGACAAATTGCTGAAAAAGGTAGCCAAAACGCCAATCAATTCGGACAGATCGCTAAAAAAGGCGGAGAGAATGAAATCATCGATGCAATAAATGAACCGGGTGCTGGTGGACAAGTCGTAGAGGATGAGTGAAACATTTAACTCTAGAAAGTGATTTTTTATTGTTTCGGCGAAAACCATTCTTGGAATAGTTTTCGCCGACTTTATTTTTTTATGAAAGGATAAAAGTGTTGATTTATAATGCTGTATCACTAAATTAGGAATGTCTTACAAAACAGCCCAAATGCCATTTTTACTTTTTCAAAACTGGAATCCAAATTTCACATTTTACAGTTGGTGAAGTTAAATCTTTGCTTTCGATCGATAAGATTTCTGGCCCTTCTATTTGTTCATAGTTTGAGGTTGGAAACCATTCAGAATATATACGTCCCCATACATCCTGCAGTGTATCAGGAAATGGTCCGATTGTTTCGAATACAGCCCATGTTGAGGCAGGAACTTCAAGTTGTGTAAATTCAGCTGGACATTCCTTAGTTGTTGCCACGCCAATATAGTGATCAAGCTCCCCTTTTTCCTCCATTCTGCCTTCAGAAAAGTTCGTGGATGCTTGAATCAGTCCTAAAGGCTCGACATTAGAAAGTTCTTTAAGTTTATTTATCTTCTCCATATTCAGAGTTTTCCACATAGCAGTGATTTCGGGATTCTCACCTTTGAAAATAATAGGTACTCTTTTCATAATACCAACAATGCGAAACGCCTCTTTTTCTACAATTCGATAGTTCATTTCATTTCCTCCTTTAATTGATAACTGGAAGGTCATTCGTGGATAGGCTTTAAGTGAATGGCCATGATTTCTCGCTTCTGACGGTGTTATACCATGCAAGTTTTGAAAAGCTCTTGCAAAAGAATCTGGTGAGTTGTACCCGTATTTCATCGCAATGTCAATGACCTTTACGTTGCTATCTTTAAGCTCAAATGCTGCAAGGGTAAGGCGTCTGCGGCGGATGTATTCCGATAGCGTAATGCCCGTAAGGAAGGAAAACATCCTTTTAAAATGATATTCGGAGCAGAAAGCGATCCTTGCCACCTCTTTAAAATCAATATCATGAGTAAGATTTTCTTCAATATACTGTATTGCTCTGTTCATGTTCTTAAGCAAATCCATTATATGACCTCCTTGATTAAAAGAATAGCAGGAGCTGAATGTACCTACCCGACATTTTGTGCCCAATTATGTAGGATGGGTACATGATCATGTGCATCTTTGAGTAACCTACTCGGTTAGTTTAATAAAACTGTTTTATTATTGAACATTTTGAGCCTGTTGCGTATTAAAATTTTTGCTGTAAGTAAATCTCATCGCATAACTACATTTTCAATACCACAGTAACCCTGACAATGCAAAAGCACCTTGCCTAGCCTTAACAGGTACACGGTTTCTTAAAGCCATCATACATTGAACTTTATTAAACTCTTCTTGTGTAACGATTGGTTCGTGTGCATTAGGTGTAATTATCCACTCATCTTCGTCCTTAACCCTTCTTAAAGGCTTCGTTTTTCGATTTAAAAGTCCTGATCCTTCCGTTTTTTTGTTCCTTTATAAACCGGATTTGCTAAGATACGCTAAATTTGTGCGTCCTGAAAGTAGGAACCTTTTTTAGTACGATAAACCTATTCGTTTAGATAAAGAGTTATCTCATACATCGGTTCTCCAACTAAATATTTATCAAAAATTAAGCGGATAATTTCTCTTTTTGTGTCATGTACTCTTAGCTTCTTTGTACTTCTATCATAAGGTGCTGGTCCATTTCCCCACTTTCCTAGCCTTGTCCCTCTTTTCTTTCCTTCATGTAAAAGGAGACTTTTCAGCGATTAATCTATTGGATTTCTGATTTGTTGTCATAAGACCATCACCTTTTTAGAAAAAAACATTATCATGATACCCTAAAAAGAAAAAAGACACTAACTCCCTTCAGTCAGTGTCTTCCAACGTTATTCTATTTCAAAAGTAACAATGACGACATTACTGAGCTATTCCGTTTGTTCAATAAGCCAAAACCTTCCTTTACTCAACATTCTTTGTTATTTACTTCAACAGCATAAGCATTATTCCTGTTTATTGAATGCCACATATTAGTGTAATGTAATAAACACTATTTAATATCTCATTTTGTTAACCCTTCTTTTACAGCCATGTTCGTGAATCAAAAATTCCTCAATATTTTCTACACTTATCCATTTTCAATAAGGGAGCATCCTCTATGGGGCCTTGGACTTTATTTAACAATGGTGCCATGTAATAATAGCCATAGCTTAGGTTTGGCTCGTTTTTAGTTGAGAGAAAATACTTCACCAATAAAAGGACCTATTGCCTACTTCATATCCTTATCCTTAAAACTTGTTCCTTCAATAATAGCATTATCTATATTTGAGCACTTTCAGATTCCAAAGATAAGCCTTTTTTGCGAACATATAAATGAACAAAACCAAACAATGCCGAGGACATTAATAAACACCCTGACAATATGTAAACGAGGCGGACTCCTATTATATCTGTTAGAACGCCAATGGTAATGATAGAAAAAATAATAGTGAGTTGGATGAGGGCTGATCTAGCCGAAAGAATTTTTGTTAACGTTTTTTCATTAGCACTATTTTGAAACATCGTTTCTTGTGCAAGGTCCCTTATTTGATAGGAAGGTCCCATTAAAAGAACCAAACATAAGGCTAGATACGGATTTGATACAAATCCATATATAAATGTCAATAACCCAAACATCAAAGAGCCAAATATCATAAATATAGATAAACGTCCTATCATCATGTTAGAAAGGCGATAAACTATAAAACCTCCTATCATTGTCCCTAAATAATAGGCGCCGTTAATATATCCCCACCATGCTTCACCTTTTCCGAGAGCTTCTTCGACATAAGTGAGAGTGACAGCTCCAATCCAAATCGTTCCAACAAAAGATTCCATTAAATCCATTATAACTATGATTCGTAACCCTTGATGTTGAAGAAGGTATTTCCACCCCGCTGTTAAACGACTGATCAACCCATCTTTTGATTCAATTTTTGATGTTTCGTTTACTCTTACTATATACAAATTACCAATTGATAATAAGATTAAGAAAAATGCAATACCGAGTGTTATTTGCTTGCCTAAAATTGAAATCAATACCCCACCAAATGCCCATCCAGCAAACAAAAATGTTTGGTCGACACTGGATATTAAGCTGTTTGCTTTTACTCTGTCGCTTTCAGATACAATGGCTCTTACGATTGAACTTTTTATAGGAGAGAAAAATCCATTAAAAAAAGAAATAAATGACATGAAAACGAAGATGAGAATCAAAATAAATATTGAGAACGGTTGATGAATAAGTACGATAAGTCCCGAAAGAAAAACTAATTAGCTCCATTTGATTTATTTAAAGCGTGTATTTCGTGAATAGGTAAATCTAAAAATTCATTTTCCCAAGGATAGAACTCACCTTTAATAACTTTTTTAAAATCCCATTCTTTAAGATATTCCTTTAAATGTAATTGGTCTTTTCGAAATAAGGCAATCTCTATATTTTTATGTTGTCTCGTTTCTTTGCCGATAAAAAGGTCAATTGCCCAACCACCTGCGAAAAACCACGTTTTATTAAATCCTGACATGAAAGAAGTAATATGATGGCATTGTTCAAATGACATATAAATCCTCCAGACTAAAGAAATTTATACCCTTATCTTCTATCTATCTCGGATTACATCCTTACTGAAACCTTCTTGAACCAACCTATCTTTTCCTTCAACAAGAAAAGCATTACTTCCTGCTTCTTGAAGTAATGCTTCCGGTAGTTTAATTATTTAAATAACCTCAGGAATAAGAATCTAATAAAACAGCCCCAGCCAGTTGTAATGTATCTATTTATGCTCAAAGAAATGTGGTCTAATTTTTTAGCTGAGGTTCCATCTCTATGTTTGAGCGTATTCACTATTTAGATATTTTTTATAATTGAATTGCAGCGTCTCATCCAATATGTATCAGAACCAGTTTTATTTAGCAGTCACACGATACCGTTTTTTCTGAAATATATTCATTAACTAATTGTTGCATCTCTTTCACAGCACTTTACAATGTTTTAAGGGCAAATAAGCAGTTTCTTTCGTTCTTATTGTATAAACGTTAAAAATTCACCTTATTTTTCTCTGCTTTATACCATTTACGAAGTTGGTTAATATGGGCTTGGTGGTATCGATTATGGTCAGCGATATGCCAAATTCCCCAGCGAATCGTTGCTTTTTTTCCGTTTTCATATTCAACGATTTTATCCCATTCACTATCAGTTAACTGATAACAAATAGACTGAAACATATTGAATACGTCATCATAATCAGTAAGAAGTGTTTCCAATGAAATTCCATAAATTAAAGGAATTTGATTGTTTTTATCGAACATTGGCCCATATTTTTCTTCAAGCAACTTTGGTACTGGCTCACCCTTGATTCTATAAACCCACTTAAGATCTACATACGCTAAATGTCTTATTAACTGTGCTGTGCTATTATATTCTTGATTTGGACCTTTATAATCTAATTCTTCCTGGGACATACCTGCAACAATAGATTTTAATCGTTTATAATTACCATCAACCATCGAAAACAGCATACCTATAATAGATTCCATTTTTGGTTCGCCTTTTAAATCCAAAATCATTCATTTCACCTCAACTCATAGCTAAATCCCAATAATTCTTTTATTTTACTTAAACCTTATTACTCTTTCTTGTTCTACTAAACTGCCTATTAGCCAACCGTGCTATGAACGTAGCGCCACAGATTATATAAGAAATGCTGTTCTTACATGAGAGTTTAATAAGAATGTTCAATATGAAAAACGTTAACCTTATACCAAATATCTTGCCAGTTCTTTTTTGTTATTCGTTCTTCGTAAATTTGTGCTCGTTCTTTTGATTCTTGAAAATAGGGTGTCGGTTTTACTTCCAAGTTAATCACATCATCTACTCCCCAAGGAGCAACCAAAATGATGTCATTCTTTTCATCTAATTTTACACCTAAAGATGTGGCTGTTTCTGGAAACTTTGATATCGCATCTACGGAAGATGAATAAGGAGGAATGTTATTGACAACGTGCATTCTTGCCTCATTTTTCACTGACCAAGGAATGTCAGGAAGGATATTTCTTAACCTAATTTCTAATCTTTTTTCTTCTAATTCTTCCATATTGGTATCATCAAAATAGATAACGTCAATATCTGGAATAGGAGTTCTTTCTTTAAAGCCATGTAACGTATCCCATATTTTCGAACGAACAAATCCAGCACAAATCCACCAATCAGGTAAATTCAACGACTTTACTGCTCTTAATATATTCATCATCCACTCGTCTTCTTTAATCAGTTGAATAATACCTTTCTCATTTTTGATCATCATCAATTAATTTCCCCCAACCAAACGTATATTCCTGTTATCGCATAAAACCCAAAATATAGAAGAGTTTTTTCCATTAAACTATCCTTTACTTCAACAAGAGAAGCATTACTTCCTGCTTGTTGAAATAATACTTCTGTTCGTGAACCCTTCACCGTTATCTGCCACATTATTGAACAAATGAGGAACCAATAGGGATTGTAATTCCCCACATGACGAAAGCAGAAATCTTATTCAACACAATCATAGTGAACTCTCAATGATAAAAATCCAATCGAAAGAACTAAACCATAAACAATTGCAACCATCATAGCGGTTCCCCTTTGTTATGCGACAGTATACGATTTTCTTTATTTTGTTGACTATAAATCATAAAAAGGATTCCACTAAACACAAACAATGCCCCTATCCCATGGATGATTGTTAATGGTTCATGAGAAAATACAGTTCCCATAACCGTTGCAGATATAGGCATCACATTGATAAATACAGATGCAGTTGATGCTCCAACATTTTGTATACCTCTATACCACCAAACAAAGCTGATAGCAGAAACAATAATAGCTACATATAGGACGCTTAGCCAGTCCTCCCACCTACTGCTTTTTATTGAATCCAAAGAGGTATAGTAAATAGCTAAAGGAGATAATAATATCGTTCCAAAGCCTGTTGCATAGGTCGTTGCAGTTAATGGGCTGTATTTTTTCATGACAACCTTTCCAATCACTGAATAAATACTCCAACTTAGACAGGCAGAAATTAAGACCAAATCAATCGGAGCAAATCCAAGTTCTAAAACAACACCTAATTGTCCATTAGTAATAATATATAAAGCCCCAAATAAAGCCGTTATCAACCCCAGTATACTCTTCCAATTTATTTTCTCTTTCAGGAAAATAGCTGAAAATAGCGTGATTAAAGGAGCATTTACAGCGATGACCAAAGAACTTTTTACAATAGGTGCATATTTAGTCGCGATAAAAAAACAAATGTTATACAAAAAAATCCCCGTAAGACCAAGTAACGTAAACATTCCCCAATCCTTTTTCGTCGGAACTGGTTGTTTAGGTTCCTTCCACCACATCAAAGGAAATAAAATGAGGCTTGCTCCAAAAAAACGAAAGAAAGCAACTGTGACAGGATGCAAACTTTCTGTTGAAATTTTCCCCGCAACAAAAGCCCCACCCCAAATGGTTGTAGTTAAAAATAGAAGAGCATAGGTTTTGATCTTGCTTGTTCGCATTAAAAGTCCTCCTCGCATATAAGAAATTTTTGTTATAATAAATTTTACAAAAATTTTTTCTATAGGTGTTATTGATAATCATTGATACCGTAAATCAATATTTTTGATAGGAGCCAAGATGGGGATGAATATTGATTATTTACAAACATTCCGTGAAGTGGCTAAATGGAACAGTTTTACAAAAGCAGGAGAAATGTTGGGATATGCCCAATCAAGTGTAACGACACAAATCAAAAAGTTAGAGGAAGAATTCGGGGTTGTTTTATTCGAACGTTGGGGAGGAAAAATCAAATTAACCCAAGCAGGCGTAGAATTATTAGAATATGCAAACAAAATTATAAGCTTGCTGGAGGAAGCCAAACAAAATCTTTCAGAGCAAACTGAGCTTTCTGGAACTTTATCCATTGGTACAATCGAGTCGATTGCAGGTTTTTATCTTCCACCGTATTTACAAGCTTTCAAAAACAAGCACCCAAAGGTCAACTTGCTGCTTCAACAAGGAATTTGTAAAGATTTATTGAAAGGGATAAAAGAAGGTAAATATGATTTAGCCATCATACTTGATAAAAAACAAGAAGACCCTGACTTAAATTTTATCACAATAAAAGAAGAACCATTGGTTTTAGTTGCCAAACCAAATCACCATTTGGTTCAATTCAATAACGTAAGCATAAAGGATTTAAATGGTGAAAAGTTAATTGTTACAGAGCAGAGATGTAGTTATCGTGAAATAATAGAAAGTTTATATCGTAGCTATGTCATACGATTTGAATACTCGATTGAATTAGAAAGTATAGAAGCCATTAAACGCTGTGTATCATATGGTCTTGGAATCGCGTTTTTACCGCTAATGACTGTGGATGAAGAAATAAAAAAAGGAGAATTAGCTTGTATTCCCCTTTCTCACCCAGAACTAAAAGTGTATTTGCAATTGGTTTACCATAAAAAGAAATGGATTTCACAATCAATGCAACGATTGATAAACCTATTATTGGAGGGTTAATGTAATATTTATAAGGCTACCCTGAAAATAAGCGGTATACAAAGATATAAACTCAATAGTACGGGCAATACAGCTTATTTTCATGCATCGTTGTGCCCAAAATTGGCATAAGTGTCTCTGTCAGCTTTTCTGGAATGAATAATGTATATGCCCCCCCTTATTAAAGGTAGGATTAGTAATAAACTCGAAATTGTTAATTTGCCTCTTAATGCTATCTAAATTTTCTCCTTGAAAGTCTAATCCTACTTCTCCAATATACTTATTGGATAATCTGCTTCTGCTATATCTTTTCACTTGATTTCATATGGACATTGATAGGTCACATCGAATAGCTCCAGTTCATTGGCATCCATGAAATTTTTCTTAGTAAACGTGGTATTCCTTCATTATCTCTTTCAATAGGAGCTATTTCACTTTTGTGATAAAATATATAGGAAAAAGATAACAAAAGGAGATGACGATTTATGAAACACGAAATCATCGAACGATTTACGAAGTATGTGAAAATTGACACCCAATCGGATCCAAATAGCAATACTTGTCCTTCTACACCTGGTCAATGGACGCTTGCGAAGATGCTCGTAGAAGAGTTAAAAGCAATTGGTATGGAAGAAGTAACAGTCGATGAAAATGGTTATGTGATGGCGACTTTACCTTCCAATACCGATAAAGATGTACCAACGATCGGATTTTTGGCGCATATGGATACGGCAACAGATTTTACAGGAGCCAATGTCAACCCGCAAATCGTGGAGTCGTATGATGGCGGGGATATCATATTGAATGAAGAGTTACATATCGTTCTTTCTCCAACGGATTTTCCCGAACTCGCAAACTATAAAGGACATACGTTAATCACGACAGATGGCACGACACTGTTAGGTGCAGACAATAAAGCAGGAATCGCCGAAATTATGACAGCGATGGCGTACCTCGTTCAACACCCAGAAATCAAACACGGAAAAGTTCGTGTCGCCTTTACACCGGATGAGGAAATCGGCAGAGGTCCACATAAATTTGATGTCTCGGCTTTTGGTGCCAAATATGCTTATACTGTGGACGGCGGCCCGCTTGGAGAGCTAGAGTACGAAAGCTTTAATGCTGCGCAGGCGAAAATCACGTTCAAAGGAAAAAACGTACATCCAGGTACAGCAAAAGGAAAAATGATTAACTCGATGAAAATGGCAATGGAATTTCACGAACATCTCCCAGCCAACGAAGCACCGGAACATACAGAAGGCTATGAAGGATTTTATCACCTTCTATCCTTCCAAGGCGATGTAGAAAAAACAACGCTTCATTATATTATTCGCGACTTTGACCGCCAACAATTTGAAGCAAGAAAAGTAAAGATGGAGGAAATTGCAGCAAAACTGCAAGAAAAGTACGGAAAAGAGCGAATCACCATCGAAATCAAAGACCAATATTATAACATGCGAGAAAAAATTGAGCCTGTCAAAGAAATCGTTGACATTGCGTACGAAGCAATGAAAAACTTAGATATTGAGCCAAAAATCTCACCAATCCGCGGCGGCACAGACGGCTCACAGCTTTCCTACATGGGACTGCCTACTCCGAACATTTTTACAGGCGGAGAAAACTTCCATGGCCGCTACGAATACATTTCTGTCGATAACATGATAAAAGCAACGAACGTCATTATCGAAATCATAAAATTGTTCGAACAAAAGGCATAACACGCTCGTAAAGGCTGTCCATCGTTTTGATATTATCCCCTTATAGTAGACAGAAAAAAGTAAAAGCTGATACTGTTTACTATGAAGGGGTTTTTTCATGGAAAAAATCAGACAAACGGATTCAGTAGAATTTAAATTAGAAGTGGTTCAAAAGTATCTGAACAAATGCTGTAGCCAAGTTATGATTTTCGATCTTTTGGTATGTACACTTTTGATTCCCCTCAAGCATTTTTACATATAAAAACGAAACGAAGATTAAGTTGTGCCCTCTTCAACTAACCTGCCCGTAGTCACCCATGAAGCGAGCTTCCCCACAGATGGCGAAGTTAATTCGCTCTTCCATAGACATGAAGCAGAATTAAATTCCTTAATTGCTGTTCCAATTGTTGCTCAATAGTCATAGTTTCACAATCCTCTAATGCTAACCTAATTTTAGTTATACAAATTGTACCATTTTTTTCGCAATTTTAATTACCTATTAAGAAGCTAATAATTTTACAATTATAAAATTACTGGAATCTTTCAAATCACTTAATACCAAGGAAAAAGCCTTTTTCTTGTTGACTTGTTTCAATTAGGGGATAATTAATTTTTTGAAAGATAAGCAAATATATTATGATAAAATAAAATATAAATGTAGAATACTTTTATAGAATGAGGGATTGATATGTTAAAACGAATTTCATTATTTGTTTTAACCAACTTACTGGTAGTTACCACTATTATCGTCATTACTTCGTTACTTGGTGTCAATCGATTCATATATGAAAATGGTATTTATATCTCTGAATTATTAATATTCAGTTTGGTGGTTGGATTCACCGGTTCCTTGTTTTCTTTATGGATCTCTAGATGGATGGCAATTCAATTAATGGGAGTTTATATTATTCATCCTCAACAACCTCGAAATAACGTAGAACAAATGCTTGTGGAAAAGGTGCACGGATTGGCTAAAAAAGCGGGTCTTCCTGTCATGCCAAAGGTAGGAATTTATGATTCTCCTGAAGTAAATGCCTTTGCTACCGGACCTAGCAAACGACGCTCATTAGTCGCAGTTTCTACTGGTTTACTGCAACACATGGACGAACAAGCCATTGAAGGAGTTTTAGCTCATGAAATTGCTCATATTGCGAATGGAGATATGGTAACCATGACGCTGCTCCAAGGAATTATCAATACATTTGTAGAGTTTTTATCAAGGGTGATATCGTTTATCATCTCTAAATTTGTTCGCGAAGAACTGGCTCATATAGTGTATTTAATTTCTTATTTTGTATTTAGCATGGTTTTTTCTCTTTTAGGAATTTTGGTCGTTTTCGCGTTTTCTCGCAAACGGGAATATGCGGCTGACAAAGGCGGAGCAAAATTAGCTGGTAAAGAAAAAATGATCCATGCATTGAGACAATTACAATCTTCCCTAGGATGGATTGATAACAGTCACGCAGCGGTTTCTACCTTAAAAATCAACAACCAACAAAAACATTCTTTATTCTCCACATTATTCTCTACACATCCTAGTTTAGAAGAACGAATTGAATATCTACAAACATTAAAATAAATGAATCGCCTATCTCCTTGGATGGAGATAGGCGTTTTTTATTAACCGTTAAAGTATCTTTTATATTTAGAAAGTACATCGAAACGGTTTCACGATGAATGTTCAAAAGTTCCATTAAAACTCTTATTAAATTATACTGCCCTTTAGATGAATAAAAAAACGATGCCTTATAAGCATCGTCCGTTAGCCACCCATGCTAAGAACGCAGCACCACAGATTATAGAAAAACTCTGCTCTTCTATAGCAGTTGAATAATTCTATATCTATTTGTCAGAATATTCCTAATTATTATGTTGGATAATTGGGAAACGTGATATCAGTTAGTGGGAGGTTTAGATGTGTTAAATAATAAAACTGATAGTGATAACTGGAATGCAAAGTTGTACGATCGTAAACATTCATTTGTCTCAAAATTTGGAGAGGATTTGATTGAGTTGTTAGCACCAAAGAAAGGCGAGTATATCCTTGACCTTGGTTGTGGAACAGGAGATTTAACTTATAAACTTCATAAACTTGGAGTAAATGTTGTTGGTATCGATAAATCAGAAAATATGGTAGAACAAGCAAAAAAGAAGTACCCGCATTTAAAATTTAAGGTGCAAGATGCTTTAAATCTTGATTATCATTGCGAATTTGATGCTGTTTTCTCGAACGCCACTCTTCACTGGGTAAAACCTCCAAAGCAGGCTTTAGATTGTATTTATAATGCCTTAAAACAAAATGGTAGATTTGTTGCAGAATTTGGTGGTAAAGGGAATGTTAAAATAATTACTGATGAAATCCTTAACCAATTTGAAAAATTAGGGATTGAATATAAAGCTGAACTATTCCCCTGGTATTTTCCAAGTATAGGCGAATATTCAACGCTAATGGAGGAAGTGGGCTTTAGAGTTATTTTTGCTCAACATTTTGATAGACCTACGCCGTTAGAGGGAGATAATGGAATAAGAAACTGGATTGAAATGTTCGGTAGGAGTATATTCGAAGGGTTAACCGAGGAAACAAAGAATTTAATCATAACTCAAGTAGAAAACAACCTGAAAGGAATCTTATTTCATAACGGTGCGTGGTTTGCAGATTATAAACGAATTCGTGTAATTGGAATAAAAGAATAGAAAGAGGGGACCAAAATAGGTCCTTTCTTTCACTACTCTCCCTTTATTTTAATAAAAAGTATTACTGTTGTTATTGCAGTAATGTCACTAAATCCTTTGACAAAAGATAACTAAATCCACTTTTCCATGAATATTAATTCATCCGTTTTAAAACCCATTTTTTCATAAAATCCTTGAACTTTACAATTATTCTTCTCAATCAATAGATTTACTTTCTCACACCCGAGTTTCTTAAACCGTTTTTCAAGTTCCATTATGATTTCCCGACCTATATTTCGCCCTTGGTATTCTGGATCAACAGCTAAATGATTGATCCATCCTCTTCTACCATCGTAACAACCCATTACCGCGCCTATAATTCGTCCATCTTCCTCTACGACGAAAAATAATTCAGAATCTCTTTTTAATTTTTTCTCAAGTCCTTCCATCGTATCAGAGCGAGATAAGATTAAACCCGCTCTTTTCCATAAATCAATTACTGCATCGAAATCGTTCAAGGTAAAGTCACGATATTTCATAGAACATCCACCCGCTTTTTTGCGTGAATATACCATATAATATATCAATTCATTTAACTAAAATGGTAAAATTTTACTGTTGGTTAGTTCAATTAAATAAGACACACCTTATCAAAGTGTTGTCAATTTACAAATTCTTTTTCATAACAATTCTATTGTTGTTCACAACATAACCATTTTTTCTATAGAAGTTTTCTGCGAGTCCCCCATTGGAAGTTAAAAGATAAATGCTTTTAACATTTTTCTTCTGTAATTCTTCTTCTAAAAATTGGAGAAGTTTGGAACCATAACCTTTTCCTTGAGTTTCATTATTGATGCATAATTCCGCTAAATAAAAAGTTATTCCCTGATATGTTTTTTTGCTGTTTCCTGCTATAAAGCCAATCGGAGTTTCATTGTTTTTCCAAAAAAATCCCGTAAATTTAGGAGTATGTAATAAATCCATAAGCCTTTCTTTAGCAGTTTCATACGTCCAACTTTCATTCCAAGGCTCACTATTAAAAACTTTAATATATAGTTCGATACATTGTTCCAAATTATCTGTTGTAATTGGCACAACTGTTTCTGCCACCAAAAATTCCTCCTTCCAATATAATTCTTCAACTACCCTGCCCTTAGCCAAACATGAAACAAGTTTCACCACAGATGATGGAAGTTAATTCATTCTTCCATGGGAGACAACCATACCGCATCTATGCATCACCATCAGAAGAATGAAAATGTGAAATATATTATGTCTATACTGCTCTTATAGCTGAAGTCAGAGGTCGATTACAAACTGATACTTCGAGTTCGTATGGGAGTGTTGCCTTTTTGGATTCAGAAATTTTCAGGATAGTAGATAGTAAAACAGGAAACTTTGTTAATTAAATAAGAACCTCAATCTCTTTTACAAAAACAGCTTTACCTGTAATTTCTACTTCATATGAATCCTCATTTTTCATCACATTTACTTCTACTCTTCCATCTCTTCCAATTTCCTGACCTTGTTCAATTAAAAGGTTTAGGTTTAATACGTTATTATCTGCGATATATTTTGCATAATATGCGCCCATTATCCCAGAAGCAGTTCCTGTTACTGGGTCTTCAATCGTGCCAGAGAAAGGCGAAGAAAAATGTCGAGCATGCATATGTGCATTTGAATCATAAGTTTCTAAACAAAAAGGGTGGACAGAAGCCATTGGCATTTCTTTCAATATACTTGGGAAGAGCTTATTATTGGGTTTCATTCTTTTGAAAGCACTTAGGGTTTTTATTGGAATTAATAAAGTCCAAGTACCTGTACTTCCGTATAAAATCGGTAAGTTCGGTTCTATATCGTCTTTTTTCAGCCCTATGGAAAAGGCTAAATCTTCAACTGAACCATTAAATTCTTTAAATTGTGGAGATGCTTGTTTCATCGTTATGTCTATTTCGTTTTGTGAATTTCGATTTATTCTTATTGGCAGAACTCCTGCTTTGGTTTCTATTGTTAAATCACTCTTTTCTTTTAGTAATTCTTTTGTTTTTAATGCATAAATAGCAGCCATTGTTGCATGACCACATAGATTCATTTCATGTCCAGGTGTAAAATAACGAATTCTAACGTCCGCTTTATCAGATTTAAGAGGGAAAGCTGTTTCATTAAAGCCTACTTTTAACGCTATTTCTTGCATTTCCTTTTCAGTGAGTTGGTCTCCATCTAAAACTACACCTGCTGGATTCCCCATATTTGGCTCATTACTGAATGCATCGTAATGATAAACTTTGACTTTACTCATTTTCATTACCTCCAGAATAAGATTAATCATTTCAAGGTTTTCTGCTTGATAGTCTCTCTTAATGCTGTCCTTTACTTCAACAAAAAAAGCATTACTTCCTGCTTTTTGAAGTAATGCTCCTATTAATCTTTTGGTGAATATCACCATTTTAATTCCTTAAAAAATGGTTGGACATATTGACAAGAATTTTCTTTATTTAATGTCTGTATCCACTTGAAAATTAACTCAGCTGCTTCAAATGCTTCCATATCTGCATCTGATGAACCAGAATCCGTTTTTAATCGACCTGGATGAATCACACTTACATGAATGCCTTTACTATTTAGTTCATTGTGTAAACATATTGACAGCATATTTTGAGCAGCTTTTGCTATTCGATATGAGTAAGAAAAGTGTCTATCTTTAAACTCGCCAGAAGCCATCTTTGATAAAGAACCGAGCCTGGAAGAAACATTGATTATTCTTGGATTTGAGGAATTAAAAAGAAAAGGAAGAGTAGCTTGAACGGTTCGTATAATGCCTAAGCAGTGAATATTGAATAAATCATATACCTCACTGGTATTTACCTTGTCTATTTGGTACTCAACCCCTGGAATTCCCGCATTGTTAATTAGTATGTCAATCTTATTTGTATATTTTTTAATAGTTAATTCTATATTTTTTTTACACGAATCTAAGCCAACATCTCCTTCAATTGGATAACATCTTTCACTAAACTCTTCCCTAATTCTTTGAAGTGCAGTATTATTTCTTATCAAAGGAAACACAACATAATTATTCGCGTGAAATACTTTTAGTAACTCATAACCTAAACCTCTGTTTGCCCCAGTAATTAAAACATGCCCACTCATTTTTTAACTCCTTTCGAGTGTATAATCTTCATTCGAATAAAAATACTAAATCTCTATTATACCTTTCTTCACTAAACTGACTATTAGCCACCCATGCCACATTTTGCGGCAACACATTTATGGAAGTTAATTCGTTCTTTCATGGGAATTGAATAAGGGATTATTCTTTTCAAACTCATCCCATTCCTCACGAAGAATACCCATCCGAATGGAATCGTAGTACTCGCCATTATAGTAGCGGCATTTTCTCATTCTCCCTTCTAATCGCATTCCTAATTTTTCCGCACATCTTATCATTCTTGGATTTCCTGACCAAGTCGTCAGACCCACTCTCTCGATAGTTAGATTTTCAAAGAGATAGTCAATCCATAAAGATAATGCTTCGGTTCCAAATCCACCATTCCAATGTTCAGGAGAATATATGACAATCCCCATTTCAAGCCATCGTGTACGTTTATCCTCCCAATAATAGCTAACCATGCCTATAATTTGATCTTGATATTCAATAATCATTTGACTTGGTACATCCGTAACATTCATTCTTTCTTCCATTCTCTTAGAAAACTCTTCAAAGGTACAAAATTCAAGCGGATAATACGGAGCATCGTACTTTTTCCATTCTGGATTCTCCACACCATATATCAGGTTATATAGAATTGGTACATCATCCCGCGTTGGCGTTCGTAGAGATATTCTTTTCCCTGTCAGTAACAACTTTAACAAAATACCCACCCCCATCTTATAGCATTCAACAATCTATGCTATGATCCCTTTTCTAAATAAGAAGTCTCATTAAAAAATGCTGCATATTAGTAAAGCTTTTGTTCAAAAACAATGATAAATGTTTCCAGCACATCATCCGAATAGTCCTTCTTTTTATATGCTTTAAGTCATGGCACACATAGATCAACCTAAATTTATGCTTAATGTTTTTATTTTTGATGGTCCACCTTAAATCTTTTCTCTCTACTTTGTTCCTCCAAAAAATCTTTGTCCTGATTTTTCGATGTCGCAAAAAGGAAAAATTTTCATATTCCTCCCCCCTAAAAAAACGAGCCATTTATAAGCTCGTTTGATTTTTTAGATATTCATTTATTTTTGTAACTGTATCTCCTATTCCTTCATGAATAACAATATCGAATAAATGGTCCATTTTTGTTGGTGTTTTATTAATCATTGCTTTTTTGATTTTAGGAGCTCTGTCTAAATAAACAGGAATTTGATTAACAGGATATACTTCAAGACTTGTTCCCATTGCGATAAAAAGATCGCTGTTATACGCTTTATTTAATGCTTCGTCGAATTTTTGAACCATACCGCCAAACAACACAACATCAGGTTTTAAGATAAAATTACAAATTTCCCCCCTTTTGTTTGTTTTATTACATCTTGGAATATCATGTTCGTTAATAAACGTTAAATCATATTTTGTTTTGCATTTCGGACATGTTGCAGTTTGAAGAGTTCCATGTAATTCAATAATGTTGAAATTTCCTGCTTTATGATGTAATCCATCAATATTTTGTGTTAAAATTGCTTCCTCACCACGATTTAAAACTTTCCAGTATACATCATACGAAAGTTTCTCTTCACTTCTTCTTGCTATTTCATCAAACTCGTTTTTTTCGATGAAAAATCGTAAACTTTTATTAAGAAGCTATGCATATGATTAAAAAGAAACAGGTTCACCAAGGGGTGAAGTCTGCCAAAAATCAAAAAGAATTCATCCACAACCTTTTCGGGTTAGCCTTAAAAGCTGGAAATTGACACACTCTATGTTTTTAGAACCTCTATGGCTATCCAATATCAATTTTTAAATCTTTTAGTAATGTTTGTCCTTTAATTTCATACAATTATTGTAAAAATAAAGGAATAACAATGAGGTATTATAATGAGTAAACAATCCATGATTAAAGGAACTCTGATTTTAACTGTTGCAGCATTCATAACAAAGTTAATGGGATTTGTCAATAGTATGGTAATGGCAAGGATGTTAGGCTCAGAAGGAATTGGCCTAGCGATGATGGCTATGCCTTTTACGGGAATTTTAATCTCATTAACTACGTTAGGGTTTGAAGTAGCTGTATCAAAACTCGTTGCTGAATATGATTCTAAGGGTAATCATCTATTGATTAAAAAAATTTTATTTGTCTCTTTATCTATAACTAGCATATTGAGCGTTATGTTAATGATAAGTTGTATCTTTTTATCAAGAATTTTATCCTCATTTTTCCTAACAGATCAAAGAGCATACTATTCTTTTATTTCTGTTATACCAATAGTGCCTATTGCAGCAGTTTCCTCAGTAATTAAAGGATATTTTCGTGGCAAACAAAATATGACACCAATCGCTTTATCTCAAATCATTGAACAAATGGTTAGAATAAGTTTTATGGTTATGTTAGTTCAATGGCTTTTACCCTATGGAATTGAATTTGCTGCAGCTGGTGCTGTTCTAGGTGGTGTTATCGGAGAGGGAGTCTCTATATTTTACTTAATTTCAATCTTTAAAAGGTCAAAGAATGAAAAATACAAATTACACCATTCTTTTTTTCATGAAATAAGTAAAGGGAAAGATATTTTATTTGACTTACTTCAAATCGGTCTCCCTACAACTGTAATTGGACTCATATATTCCATATCAGGCGTTCTTCAGCCTATTATTATTACACAATCCTTAGCTTTAGCAGGCATCGATACACCCTTAGCCACAAAACAATTTGGAATGCTGACAGGTTATGCAATGCCTTTAGTATTACTTCCCGGATTTATCACCTCTGCTTTGTCAGTTTCTTTAATCCCTGCAATTAGCGAAGCAAAAGCACAGAATAACTTCCCTCTTATTGATCTAAGAATTCAGCAAGCTGTGCGGATTTCTTTGATTATCGGTGTTCCATGGACAATAATTCTATATGTTTTTAGTAAATTACTAACAACTGTTATTTATAATTCACCAGAGGCAGGTGTGTTTCTAAAAATTTTATCTCCTTTTTTTCTTTTACAATATTTCCGTCTTCCCTTTCAATCAGTAATGATAGGACTTGGAAAAGCGAATATAGCAATGATAAATAATTTAGTCACCACCATTGTTACATTAATAGCAACTTTTATATTAGCTTCAAATTCCGAATTTGGAATATACGGTGTAGCATTGGCCTTTAATATAGGGGTAGTCTTAGGTACTTCCTTACATTTTCTAACTATTGTAAAATTAACTGGGTTTTCCATAAATATAAAAGATTTTTTAAAGGTTATATTTTCAGGATTTATGATGGGATGGGGAGGAATATCAGCATATAATTATCTTAGTAATCAAAATGTAAATACATTACTATTACTAATCTCTTCTTTAGCTTTTTCCATATTCATCTACCTTTTATTTATCTATTTTTTAAAAATGCTTGATTTTAGTAAAATCTAAATAATTAATAGTTATTAGTTTTTAAATTTGTTGTTATAAATAATTGATTATATATAAATGCAGCTTAATTTTCCGGCATATGTATAAACCTTTTTCCTAATCGGAATATTTTACTTATGTCGGTTTTTCAACGTGAACTTATATAGGCAAATTAATCACCTAAAATACTAGCTCTAGTATATTATTTTCTCCCAAAAAGTCGAGCATCCTCATTTCATATTAAAAAGTCGTTGATTTTACCCATTTCACACTATCCTTCTTCTCCTCATTCACGAACAGTTGGAACACATCAGGTCTTGAGTAGTGACCGACCACATCAAAGTCAAATTGACTATAGGCAATATCACGCAAATCAAGATCGGCTATAAGGATGTCTTCCTTGCCATAGACAGGTTCCTTAATATAGTCTCCCAATGGCCCCACAATGGCACTTCCTCCAGGGCACATCTCGTGAGGCGATGACGCCAATTCTTCATAGCAGGCTAAATCAGTAGGATACATATCCTTCGTAACATACTGATTGCAGGATAATACGAAGCATCTTCCTTCCGCTGCAATATGGCGAATCGTAGACTGCCAGAGTTCTCTAGAATCTGCCGTCGGAGCGATATAAATTTGAACCCCTTTGGCATACATCGCTACTCTAGCTAATGGCATGTAGTTTTCCCAACAAATCAACGCCCCTATTCTTCCATATGGCGTATCAAAAACAGGTAACGTGCTTCCGTCACCCTCGCCCCAAATGAGTCGTTCAGAGGCTGTAGGTTTTAGCTTCCTATGCTTCCCAAGCAAAGTACCATCTGGTCCAAAAAATAAAACACTACAGTAAAGAGTACCTCTACTAAACTCGTTATCTCTTTCAATGACACCGATAACAAGATAGACTCCAGCCTTACGGGCTGCTTCTCCTAACATTTCTGTTGTTTCGCTTGGTACGGCTACGGAATTTTCCCAGTAACGAAGCCAGTCTTTTCGTCCTTCTGGTGAACGGCTGCCGACCGTCGTTCCAAAAGTAAGCCCTCTTGGATAAGCTGGGATAAAAGCTTCTGGAAATACGACGATATTTGCCCCTTTTTCTGCAGCTTGTAGGGTTAACGAGATCGCCTTTTCCGTGCTTGCTTTTCGATCCATAATCACGGAAGCAGCTTGTACAACCGCTACACGTACACTCGATCGTTGGTTGGTCATTTTAAACTCTCCTCTTTCGTGTGTTCTTTTTTCTAGTATTTCTTCATCGAGGAAAGTAATCCTGCAACCGCTTTGAAAATATTGTCTTTCTTTTTCAAAATCAATAAGTAGCTGGAGATGAGTAAAATTCATTACATTAATTACTATCTATGCCATCTTAAGATTACTTTTGATGCAATCTATTGAACACTCCTCGTCAAACCTCATAATCAATTCGATAAGATAGTGAACGATATCATGAATCCAAGAGGACATAAAAACGGTACATCTCATTATCAAAAGAACATGTTTGAATCATTTTTAAAAATGGGAAATAAAATCGATTCATTTGTAGCTGCCTCACGTCATGAATTTCATTTTCTCCATATGACTCCCCTGCACGATCACCATCACGTTAGTAAAACAAGAAAAAACTGACCGTGTTTTTACCTGATAAATCCACCAGAATAGCTAAGACTATATACAACTCTGTTGGCAAAGAATATCGTCTCTTTTCCTTCGAACTTACCTAACTCACCCTTATGGCTATCTCTATAAATATAATCTCCTTCAACAAATTCTTTAGGTCCACGAAACGGAGTATCTGCACTAACATTTCTCATTGCTTTTCTTAAAAAGGCGTAAACTTCTTTTACAAATTCAATCTCAAATTCTTTATCAACTCCGCCTGAATAACACATAGACCAAATCGGATTCCCTTGATAGTAAACAACTTCTTGCGGATTGACCCCCTAATTTTGGACACATTCTATCTTATTTTAGGTTATTCTTAAAATTTCTCGTTTTTTCTTGGCAAGAAGACGAAATCCTCTTGCCTTATACGCGAACTTCTTTGATGATTAACGCTTCCGTTTGCGCTTTTTTGTAAAATTCATGCGGTGGAAGATCAAGAATACTGGAATGAATTCTTCGCTCGTTATAAAATTTCATGTACTCCATCACTGCTTGATAAGCCTCTTCATAACTGTCAAACATCATTCTCCCTAGACATTCTTCCTCCAGTAAACGATGAAACGCTTCAATATGTGCATTCATATTCGGTGTCCGCGGTGGAATCCGTTCATGTTCGATTCCAAATCGCTCACAGGCAGCTTCAAAGGCATGAGAAATAAATTGCGGACCGTTGTCTGTCCGAATCACAGGTTTATTTGTCTGTTCAAATTGCTGACGCTTGAATAACGCTCTTTGAAGTGTCTTTACGGCATCGCTTCCTGAACAACTCAATCCGATATGGTAATCAATCACTGAACGATCATACACATCGATGAGCGACAAAACAAAGAAAAAGCGTCCTTCTCCTTCGATATATCCGTATTTCATATCCATTTCCCATAACTGATTCGATCCTGTAATGATACGATTTCGAGCGAGTTTCTTTGGATATTGAATCCGTTTCTCTCGCTGCGGACGTAGTAAATCCATCGCTTTACATAATCGATACACTTTTTTTCTTACTGATGACAAGCTGATGGTCTCTTCTTAACTGAATCGTTAGCTTCCGGTATCCGTAGGCAAATCCTTCTCCCATCACAAATTCGGAGAGCCATTCTTGGATTTGTTCGTCTGGTACTTTTTCACCAGTTATCGTTAGAGAATAGCCGGGTGTTGGACGTCCCCCACCTACTGTTTTCTCCTTGACTTTTCCATTTTGTTGATAATAGTAGGTTGAGCGATTAATTTCTAATATCTCCAGCACTTTCGTAATCGGATATCCTTTTTTAATCCACTGCTTGGCTACTTCCAATCTTTCAGTAAGTGAGGGTTCTTCTTTTTTATCAAATCACGCAAAATCGCGATTTCTAAATCTTTTTCCCCTAATAACTTCTTGAGTTGTTCGTTTTCCTCCTCCAACTTTTTCACCTCAGCTGAAGAGGAATGGGTAACCGTTTCTTGTCCTAGCTGTCCGTCTTCATACGCTTTTACCCATCTTTGCACGAGATTCGGGCTAAGCTCGTATCTTCTAGCTACCAATGCTTTATTTCCAACTTCTAACGCTTCTTTCACTACTTGTAGCTTAAATTCCTTCGAATGTTTTCTTCGTTTCATGTAGATCAAAAGCCTCCTTCATTTGGTCACTTCGATTATAAAAAACACCTTATCGAGTGTCCAAATTCATTAGGGGGCTAATGAGTTTGGAGTTTTTAGAGAAGTACGAAACAACATCTTTAGCAAATATGTCATTCAAAGAAATGTGGTTAAATACTGACAAAATGCACTATAACCTAAATAATGTTCGCAAGAAGGGGCAAGGTGGTCAAAAGTATTTTGGCTTAGAAGACAGCCAAGTGCAGACATATGTAGTCGTATCAGCAGATGCACTCTCACGATATGTATTTCGCTCTGATGTCGCTTATGATTGGGAAATGACAGTGGAAGATTTAAAATACGATACGGTTATATATAAAGAAGACCATTTGAATGATTTCAGCAAGAAGAATAATCGTTTGGACTTTTCCTATTACCCACAAGAACCTTCACCGAAAGATACTCAAAAGCCACACGAATATCGAACTGAACTAAATAATTTTAATAAGAGAATGCAGTATGTAGATGGTCTTCACGTCAATCCTACTTATACGACAATTGCTCATTATTGGCTCATTAAACAGCTTGTAAAGGCATCTGAATGGAGAATGATTAGCGATAATGATTCTTCCGTAATTACAGCGTTTTTTAGGGTGTTTTCAAAGGAAGTAAGAACATATGATGCACACCACTTCCTTTGTTTGCTTGACAAGAACAAGAGCAGAAAACAATGCTTAGAAGAGTTTGACGATGCAAAAGCCGACTTATTGGATTGGGGTTTTCATAGAGGGTACGAAACAAAGAACTTACGGAAATTGGCTTATCTTTCATTAAAAGAACTATTTGAAACGCATCATTTTCATAGCGAAATTAAAACACCAAAACAATCCTTTAATGTTTGGGCTAAAAATCCAATTACACACCCATTAGCATCAAGAGATAAAGGATTTCATATAGTGGATTGCACAACTGATTTATCTTCTCTCGAACCGAAGGACATAGCGAAAATGGTAATCAATGTGAATGATAATGCCACGAATAGTTTTATTCAACAAATTCGTAGAAGTTTATCAATTCTTGAAAGACCTTTAATGACCGCCAGAGGTGATGGCAAAAGTTATATCTACGCCAATTTCAATCCGAGATATGCTCAATATGCCTTAACTATTTTGAGAACTTATTACAACTTTTGTAAGCCCTATAAATCTGCCGATGGTAAAAAACTAACTCCTGCACAACGATTGGGAATAACCGATAAAGTATTTGATTTGAAAGATATAATCTATCAAAGATAAGTTCGTCAATTTGAAGGCGAACTTGTTTTTTAAGGATAATGGAATTTTATGTTAAAATAAATTTATAAGATTGTGAATAATTATAAATCAATAGGGGGGTGAAGAAATGAAGGTGTCACTTTGGTTCTATTTGGGTGCTTTATTTGTTTATTTTTTAAGTTTTATTTCTGGATTTTCAATTGGATTATATGTGTTATTTGGGGCAATTTTACTTTTATTTTTCGGTTTGGCAATATCTTTCAAACTTCTAAAAAAAGAAAAGAATGTTTTAATATTGATAGGTATTTCCATTATAATCTGTGTCGTTTCTTATATCGTTTGGTATCTTTTAGTTCATAATATAGATGACTATTATATCTTTTATCCTTTTATATTTTTCGTGTAAAGGTGATTTAGTTGAAGAACAAAATATACGATTAAAAACGCTTGGATGTTTCTCCAAGCGTTTTTAGGTGCTAAATGGACTGTTAAACCTAATGTTATTCCAACTGTGTTTTTTAATGAAATTTTTAATGTGAATTCAGATTTTCTCCACATTATCTGAACTACTTAAACTGTACTGGAGTCATCTTTTAGCTGTATATGCATTTTGAATTGTCTATTTTTTGATGCTAAGATAATAATTTTACTCTTATCTCTTAATATTTAGTAAATTTTTTGTTTATACGTTAGAGAATTGTGTATACCCAACATTAAATTTAGAGGAAACATATTTTTAAAATTCCTGGTCCCTCCCCCATAAAATTCTTTGGAATAAATATGTTCCCTGTAGATATTAAATGAAAAAAACACTTTAATTCATCTTCTGTTGTAACATTACTTCTAATTTATCTAACTCAATTACTAGTGGTTCATCGTAACTCTCAACTAAGTTGGTATCAAAATATGCCATCAAGGCTCCTTTTAGCTTAGAATATTTCCTTAATTCATTAATATTGCTATTAGCATTTACAGCTTCTGATAATTCTTGCAACTTATCTAATAATGTATCTAAAAATTTATGTTCCCTCTGATTTTTTTTCGTAAACTAAATCCATAACCTTTTGTACTTGAATTTTAATATTATCCATTTCTTCATTTTGCATAACAAAACCTCCTATTTTGAAGGTATTGGTCTAATTTCCTTTATCCATTCTAAAGGATCATTTAAAGGTAATAAAATTTGGTCAGCATCCCTTTTAGAATACTACCGGTTTTAGTAATTTGTTTTCCAACTCTGCCAATATTCAATATAGTTCCTTTTGGAACTTCAATTACGGCTTCATAGTTCCTCGTATTTTAGTTTGTATCCTATTTACAACCGGAGAAGTTGTAGCAAATGTTCCGCCTGCATCTGCATGTCCAACAAATGCTCTATAAACTGCAATATCCTCTTTTATAATCACTGTTCTATAATTTGCATCTTTAAATGTAGTAGAAATACTCGAAGGTAAAGGCATTTTTTCAATCTCTTCTACCTGATTGTCAATACGAGTTGAATAATCTTTTCCATTTTCAATTGTTTTTTTACCCGTACCCTTAGCAACACCACCTGTTCCTTTTTCAATCACTTCATCCCCGACTTGACTCATCGAAAAGCGCACAGAGCTGGCGGCTTCTTCCGCGGTCTCCTGTATCCCTGCCCTGGAACCGGCCCTACCCCGGCCAATGCCGGCTGCCATTGAACAGATGGTACGCTGGCAAGAAGCTCGTTCCATTGTTTTTTGAACGAGTGTATCGTTTAGATAATCAGCCTTAAAATAAAAAACCTTGAAAGGCTTATAGCCATTCAAGGTTATCAAAAATCATAGTTTGAACTTTCTTAAATACTTTCTATTTCAATGTCTGACTCTACTTTAAAAGCCTTATTTAAGGCTTTTTTTAAAGTAGTAATTAAATCTTCTCCATCACTTGTAACAAAATAGTTAGAAAGTCTGTAATTTCACCACTTATATTATCTCCCCACGGAGGTGTTTTTGAAAGATCTTCGATATCCCAAATGACTTGTGATGGACTGTAATTTTTCAAATTTTCTTCAATTTCATCTATTTCTTTAATAGCAAATATATTTATATTCAAGTTTACCATTATATAGTTTGTTTAATAAAAGAGGATACTTTGTTTCCCAACCATTCGGCTCTAAATGATAGCTTACTGTTGAAAAAACGAATATAAAAAGTCACCATAACCAATTGGATACCAATAATATTTTACTTTAAAACCTACAGCCATTCTGTCACCACACTCATTAGTTTTAAATCTAATGTCTACTTTACCATTAGTTTTTTCATTATCCCATCATACAAAACATCTAGTATTTCTTCCTAATCTATTATTCTGTCATACTAAACATGCCAAAAATAACCTGTTTACAGAACAAACTTTTTCATGCGAGGAACGAATACGTTGAAGAGGATGATCAGAAAGCCGAAAATAAAAAAGACGAACAGCGATGGCAGAAACGATAATGATATTTGTTCCGTCTCATCCAATGATTGACGAGACGGAACAGATGGTGTTTGCTGCATATTACGCTGACGAGAGAAAAATAATTGCATCAATTCAGCTATTTCTCTCTGTTTAACGTGTCCGTTTTCTTGACATAACACCACCTACCACTTACTCCTGTAAAGGGGACGATCTAGTGCATATAAACGTCGATATCTTTCCTCACTTTTAAGAAGTTGTTGATGACTGCCATCCATGGTGATTTTTCCTTTTTCAAGGAAAAGGATGCGATCCATTTTCTCCACGCCTATCAAATGGTGCGTTACCCAAATGATGGTTTTTCCCTTCAGTGTATCGAAAATAGTAGCCAATAGGTTCGCTTCTGTGATAGGATCGAGCCCAACTGTCGGTTCATCCATGATCACTATCGGAGTTTTTTGCAATAATATTCGTGCCAGTGCGATTCTTTGCCGTTCACCACCGGAAAAGCGCTGTCCTGTTTCATGCATGTTCGTCTCATACCCTTTAGGCAATTGCATAATCATCTGATGCAATTGAACCATCTTGGCTACTTCGTATACTTCTTCATCTGTTGCTTCCGGGTTGCCAAGGCGGATGTTGTTCATGACGGATGTATTGAATAAATAAGGCTTTTGGTTGAGAACAGCCATTAATTTTGGAACAGTCGAAGCCAACTCATGTGCATTCATCCCATTTATAAGCACTTCTCCACGAGTCGGTACAAGTGCCCCTTGGATTAATTTCAACAGCGTCGATTTTCCGGATCCGCTGCGCCCGATAATGGCAATTTTCTCACCCTGCCCTATCTTTAAACTAAAATCGTCCAGCAGTGGTGTTTCCGAAGGATACCCAAATGATAAATGGTTGATTTCAATCGTTACTTGAGATAAGTCCAGGGAATCTTTCCATCCATCTGCTTCTATCCAGGGGTGAGAGGACTCTGCTTGAATGGCTTCAAGACGCTTTAATGAATCTTGATAGGATGATGTTTCACTAACTGCCCCTGCAATCGGTAAAAACGATTCCACTAAAGACAGTGCTACGAGACCACAAGCAGCAATCATCGTGGGCGAGAATTCTCCTCCTACTGTTTGCTCATTGGCCCAATAGATGGCTAAGACCACAATGATACCAAGCACAATTTGATTCATAACGTCACGCCAGTTCACAAAGGAATGTTTCTTCGTTTCGAGTTCAAGTAATTGATGTTCTTGTGTTTCGTATCGCTGAATAAAAGTCGCGTATTTCCCACTAAATATCCAATCGCTTATGCCAAAAATCGTATCGGTAAACTGTTGATAAAGTCGGTTTCTTCCCCTTTTCAATTGTTCATTCTTTGTTTTCATATAAATGTATGAAATAATTGGACCGACAAAAATCAACAACCCTATTAATACAGCTAAGAGAATTGCGAATGGGATCGAGAAAAGTCCTGTACAAATAAGGATTACTGTGTAAATGACTAAAGAAATAATCGAAGGAAACAGTGTTTTTAAGTAAAAATCCTGCAAATGTTCAATATCATCGGCGAGTACACCAAGAATGTCACCCGTGCGTACGCGAGAACGAAGAAACAAGGCTTGTGGCTCAATGATTTTATATAAGCGCACGCGCATTTCGGAAAGTATTTTCAAAATGAATTGGTGTCCTGTCAGCCTCTCCACATAGCTAAGCACAGCACGGCCAATTCCAAATGCACGGACACCTACAATCGGCACATAAATCATTAAAATGGATTCAGGTTGTGTCGCCGCTTTAGAAATTAAATAACCCGAAGTAAACATCAATGCTCCGCCAAAGAGAATGGTAAGCGAACCAAGAAGAATAGCCAACGCAAACAAGCCGCGATATTGACGCAAATATGGGAAGATCCAATTCTCCTTATCCATTAGATACCCCTCATTTGTGTTTTAAAAAGCTGATAATAAGTAGATTTCTGTCCAATTAGCTGTTCATGCGTCCCGATTTCCACTATTTTGCCTTGATCAAGAACAATGATTAAATCCATATCAAGCATCCAATGCAAGCGATGTGTAGCAAAAAATACAAGCTTGCCTTTAAATAATTGTAACATCGTCTCTTTTAATTCGTATTCCGTTTCAATATCAAGATGGGCAGTTGGCTCATCAAGCATAATGATAGGACGGTTGCCCAAGAATGCACGCGCGAGGGCGATTCGTTGTTCTTGTCCGCCACTTAGGCTCCGTCCCCCCTCCCCTATGATGGTCTCAAATCCCCGCGGAAGCGATCGAATCACTTCAGTGAGGCCCGCTCTCTCTGCGGCCTCCTCTATTTCTTTCATTGTTGCCTCCGGATCATAAAAACGAATATTGTTTAAAACGGTATCGTGAAATATATAAGGGTGTTGGGGAATATACGTTATTTGACTTTGCCAATTCAACTGAGATAAAGTAGTTAACTTCTTGCCGTTTATCTGAAATTCGCCTGACGAAGGTGCTAAAAATCCACTTAATATATCAATCAATGTAGATTTTCCTGCACCACTGGCGCCAATAACTCCAATTTTTTTTGAGCCTGAAACAGAAAATTGGATATCGTGTAAAGCTGGACGATCGCTGTCAGGAAAATGTACACTTACTCCTTCAACAGAAAATGTGCTTGTTGATTTCCAAAGAGGGATCGGCTCCTGTTTTTGCTGCAACGACTCCTTATCGAGGATTTCCTGAATCTTTTTTCCTGCTTCTTTACCGTCAAGCGTTGCATGGTAATCGGCCCCCACCTCCCTGATTGGCAGGAAGTATTCCGGTGCCAGGATAAGAATCGTCAACGCTGGACGAAGCTCCATCTTCCCGTTTATTAAATCCATTCCAAGAAAAACAGCGACCGTCGCTATGGAAAGCATTGTAAAAAAATCTAATGCAAACGAAGATAAAAAGGCGATACGCAAAGTTCCCATTGTCGCGCGTCGATATCTTTCGCTTACTAAAATAATTTTGTTGATGTGCTGCCGACTTAACCCCAAATATTTGAGTGTCTCCAACCCTCTCAAAGAATCGACAAAATGATTGGACAGCATTTGATAGGATTCATATTGGCGATCAGCCTTTACTTTTGCCGCCAATCCAAGCAAAATCATAAAGGCAATAAGTATCGGAACAGCTAGGGCTAAAATGACAGCGGAACGGATATTTACGAAAAAGATAAAGATACAGATCATAACAGGGATCATTGCCGAATTCATCAATTTCGGAAGAATAAGCTCTAAATAGCGGCGGAATTTCATTATTCCTTCCATAACCAAGGTGACTGTCTGTCCGGAGCCTTCTTCTTTTACAAAACGAGGGCCGAGTTGAAACAACTTTTGCAACAATGATTCCCGGAACTCTTTACTCGTTCTGGCAGCAAAACGGTAGGCTATATTTCTTTTCCAAACAGTAAGCAGTTGGCGAACAACTAACGCAAGAAAGAAAATGATCAACTTTTTAAAGACATTGGCAAACAAATCTCCCCCGAAAAGGGAGGAGATTGCGTCTGCCAAAAAATAAGCTTGAATAATAATGATAGCACCTTGAATAGCCGTTAATATCGCCAGCCCAGCTAGAACCGACTTAATCCCTTTGTAAGAGAACAACGCTTTATCCATTAGTATGTTAAATGCTCCTTATCAGATACTCGTTTCCGGAATACGTAATAGCTATAAATAGTATACCCTAATACAAACGGTAAAATAGTTACGGCCACAATTGTCATTATTTTTAGGGAATAGGCCCCACTGGATGCGTTGTAGACCGTTAAATTAAAGGCTTTGTTCAAGGAACTCACCATCACTCTTGGGAACAGTCCAACGAAAATCGATGATACCGTTAGCACGATTCCAAGCCCTGTCATGGTGAATGCCATTCCTTCACGTTTATTGGAAATGAAATAGTATAATAATCCAAAAGTAAGCACAATTAATACCACAATAATAAGCTCAAGGATAGGGCGTACTTCAAAAATATCTGTCATAAACCAAGAGAGTCCTACAAAAACGACAAGTGATCCAAATACAGCCAACACCAATTTTTTAGCTAATGCAGCCGACCGATGTCTAATCTCTCCTTCTGTTTTTAATGATAGGAAAGTCAAACCATGCAATAAGCACAGCAATGTAATCGTTAAGCCGCCCCAAATGGAATACATATTCATAACATCCGATAACCCTGCTTTCATATTCATATCTTCATGGATCGGCACACCCTTAAGCATGCTTGTAAACAGAATACCTAAAAGAAACGGTGGGAGCATGCTTCCGAAAAAGATCACCCAATCCCACACATTCGTCCAGCGCGGGTCTTCAACCTTGCGGCGATATTCAAAAGCAACGCCGCGTCCAATTAAGCTCAGCAAAACTGCCAGCATCAGCAAGTAATAGCCACTGAACATCGTTGCATACCAGTGCGGAAAGGCCGCGAAAATGGCGCCCGCTCCAGTTATTAGCCATACTTCATTCGCGTCCCAGAAAGGACCGATTGTATTCACCATTATAGTCCTCTCTTTTTGATCACGAGCAAGGAAACGAGTCGACATTCCTACGCCAAAATCAAAACCTTCAAGAAAGAAGAATCCAATAAAGAGTACAGAGATTAAGACAAACCAAAGTTCGCTCAATTCCATCTTAAGCACCTGCCTTATTGAATGGATCTATTGATACCGTTGAATTTACATCATGATGCTCTACCGGTCCTCGTTTAATTTCGCGAACCATTAAATAAACCATCACGCCTGCAAGAATCGTGAATATCAGCGTGTACATAATGATTGAAAATAAAATGGTCCCTGAAGAAACATTTGGTGATACAGCGTCAGCTGTTGTCATCAATCCAAATACCGTCCATGGCTGACGGCCCACTTCGGTCATGATCCAACCGAAAGTGTTTGCCAAAAACGGAAACGAGATAGCAGGAACAAGGATTTTCAAGAACATACTGCTTTTCTCAAGGCGTCCCTTTTTCCACAGATACAGACCAATCATCGATAATAATATCATCGCTGTACCCAAGCCAACCATTAAACGGAAGCTCCAATACGTCGTCTTGACTGGAGGAATATAATTTGTACCTTCGCCAACGATTGGATCGTATTTTTCCGCATATTCGGCTTGGAGAGTTTTCATTCCTTTTAAACTGCCTTCAAATTTAGAATAAGATAAATAGCTTAATGCATAAGGAATATTTAGTTCAAACTTATTTTCTTGATTCTTTGTATCAATCCAAGCAAATACTGACCAGGGTGCAGGATCGGGCGTATCTTCCCAAATACCCTCTGCAGCTGCCATCTTCATCGGCTGCGTTTTCACAAGATATTGTGCTTGGGCATGTCCGCTGAAGGCAGCCTCCAAACTGCCGATTAAACCAATGATTAAGGCGATATTCATGGATTTCTTGTAAAAATCAACATGTTTCTTTTTTAATAGATTATAGGCACTTACACCAGCAATGAAGAATGCTCCGGTACACAATGCCCCTGTGATGACATGCGGAAACTCCACCCATAATTGTCCATTGGTTATCAGCGCAAGAAAGTCAACCATTTCCGCTCTGCCATTTCTAATTTCATAACCCACGGGTACTTGCATGAAGGAGTTTGCCGTTAAAATCCAAAAACCGGAAAGCATAGTCCCAATAGATACAAGCCAAATGCTTGCCAAGTGCACTTTTTTAGGCAAACGATCCCAGCCAAAAATCCAAAGGCCGATAAAAGTGGATTCCATAAAGAAGGCAAGCAATGCTTCAATGGCCAGAGGTGCCCCGAAAACGTCACCGACAAATCTAGAATAATCTGACCAGTTCATCCCAAATTGGAATTCCTGAATAATTCCTGTTACAACCCCTACAGCAAAGTTAATCAGGAACAAATGTCCCCAGAATTTCGCCATTTTTTTATAAATCTCTTTTTTCTTCACAACGTATAATGTTTGCATCAAAGCGATAATAAATGCCAGGCCAATGGTAAGTGGCACGAAGAAGAAGTGGTAGATGGTAGTCAAAGCAAATTGTATTCTTGCCAACATTACTGGATCCATAGTAAGTAGTTCCTCCTTTAAGTATTTCGCCAGAATTTGGCCTGAGGCGATATCATGTTCATTATTTCACATAAGTATATGTTCACAATTTCACATAATTAAGTATATGTTCACAATTTCACATAACTATGCACCTTTATCAATGGTATTTCCTCCCTTAAGAATTTAACCCGAGATGATATTATGTTCACAATTTCACAAAATTAAACATTATTAATATGGGAAACGTGAAAACTCCATAAAAAGCCGGTCACTTTCTGGTTGACGAAAACAATTCTATTTAGAATCTCTATTGAATGAGAATCTCACTAATACTATAACAAAAAAATGATCGTAATTTCTTTGACAGTTTGACAAATATGTTACAAATCTACGACGAAATTCGTAAAAAATCTTATACATTTAATCAAAAATCTCTAAAATAGGAACAATTTAGCACCATTGATGGAACTACAATCCATCAAGAGGAACGACCGTAAAGTCAGAGCAGAATAAACTTAATTCATATGTAAGATCTCGTGTATGATGCTGAATCATTCATCGCCATTTTTCGATTTCTATTATTCATTTTGGTTTCTACAAAACCAACCTTTAGAAGGTCTTTTTCCGAATATCGTTTTAATAAGTTTACATAATAAACATTATGTTGCTTTAAATACCGATTTTTCAACATGACAATTATTCAATCCCCTGTATGAAACCAGCTTTTTTTTTTAATACTGTAAATAAAACCGTTCTTCTAAAGGAGCGAATAAAATGAAAAAAGATGGAATGAAAAGAATTCATCTATTTTTATTATTGGTAGTTACTGCCGTTTTTATTTGGTCAGCGATCAAACCAGCAAGTTACCTGACTTGGATGTTGGAGGTTAGTCCTGCTGTTGTCGGTTTGATCATCGTCATCGCAGCATATAATAAATTCCGTTTTACTACTCTCTCTTATGTCATTATGGCCATTCTAGCCATCATTATGTTCGTCGGTGGGCATTATATATATTCCAAAGTCCCTCTTTTTGATTGGATCAAGGACGCTTATGACTTAAAGAGAAATCATTACGACCGATTTGGGCATTTACTTAAAGGCTTATTTGCGATTGTACTGAGAGAAATCTTATTACGGAAAACTCGATTAACGAAAGGGCCTTGGTTATTTACCATTGTCATAAGTATGTCGCTGGCCATCGCTGCTTTGTATGAGATTATCGAATGGTTAGCTTCTAAAATACCAAAAGGAGGAAAAACGACTAAAGACTTTTTAGGAACCCAAGGTGATATTTGGGATACACAATGGGATATGTTATGTTGCTTGCTTGGTTCGATTGTTGCGTTATGGATCTTCTCTAAACTACATAACAGACTGTTACAAAAAGAAGGAATAAAAGAATAAAATTTTACTCCCAACCCAGAATAAACCTTTCCTTCCCATAAAGATATTAACGCAAACAGTTTGGTTGGAGGACAGTATTGCTAGAAAGGATAACAAATGATAGCTATGGAGGCTGACCCAAAAATAAAGTGTCAGACCCCACAACACAATTATATAAGACATAACATTGGATAAATGAACAATATATTGTGAAATGCACGTGAGGTCAAACACTTATGGGGTCAGCCCCGTTTACAGAAAAGGTAAAAATGGTCGCTTGTTTGTATTTCGACTGTTTTACTGCGCGATATATAGATATATAAATGTAAAATAAGGAGCTTAAGAAACCTTTTGAATTCGACCTTCAATATTAGCGTCAAATGGTTGAGGGAGTTTCTTAATATAGTTGATAAGGGCGTCAAGATCAACAGGACCGACTTCGCGGTTCTTTCCTTCTGTTAATACAGTAAAGTTATCTCCTCCATCAGCAAGAAAGCTATTAACAGTGACGGTGTATTCTGCGTTTGGATCGAGTTTTGTTCCATCCGGCAAGTAAATATCAACGACTTTCTCTCCAATCGGCTTTTTCGAATCCCATGTATACTTTAGTCCTGAAATTTGAAGCATGCGAGTTTGGTTCGACTGCCATTGCTGATTAAGAAGACGACGTACTTGCTCGCCCGTCAATGTCATTTTCACTAGTTGATTGCTGAATGGCTGGACGTTATATAATTCTCCCCATATTACTTCTCCTTGCTCAATATCCGCTCGAATGCCGCCAGGATTCATGAAAGCAAAATCAGTCTTCATCGCATCACGCTGTGCATCGGCGATGAGATTGCCTAAAGCCGATTCGCCGCTTGCGTTTTGCTCATCTGTAATGGTCGCCTTCGCCGTGCCAATGACTTGATTGATAATTGGCGCCACTTTTTCCTCATATTTTTCGATCAACCGTTTAATTTTTTTGTCAGGTTTAATCGCATCTTGATATGTTGTGACGATTTCGGCTTTCTTGGACACCACGTCTTTTGTACGCGGATCAATTTGTAAATCGACATCAGAAAATGCCGTTCCATACGAATACGATTGAACAAGAAGTTTTCCATCCACTTCTGCATTTAAATAAGAATGGTTATGACCAGCAAACATAACATCTACTTCGTCATCTACGTTTTTGGCGATATCCACGATTTCTCCGCTTGCATTCGAACCATCTGTATTAGAAATTCCTGGGTTATGTGCAAGTACAACGATCGTCTCTACTCCTTGCTTTTTCAACTCCGCTACCGCTTTGTTAATGGCTTCTGCTTCATCGGTGAATTCAACACCAGCTACTCCGCTTGGAGTTACAATGCTCGGCGTATCAGATAAAGCGACTCCAATAAACCCGATCGGAATACCGTTAACTTTTTTAATCACATAAGGTGGTAAAATCGGCTTTCCTGTTTCTTTATCAATCACATTAGCCGCTACATATGGAAATTTAGCTCCTGAAAAATAGCCCGTCGCCGGATGCGTCCCACCATAGATGAGTCGCAACATTTCATCAACGCCTTCGTCAAACTCGTGATTTCCAACAGTTCCAACATCAAAACCTAACGTATTTAAAATTTCGATCGTTGGTTCATCTTGAAGAAGAGCAGATACGGGAGAACTTGCTCCGACTGCATCGCCTGCATGAACGAGAAGCGTATTTTTATTTTCGGATTCACGCTGCTTTAAATAGGCAGCAAGATAATCTGCTCGACCGACCGCTCTTCCTCCGACTTTCCGAGTGACATCAATTTGCCCGTGAAAGTCATTGATTCCTAGCAACTGTATATGAACACGACGATGTTGATAGGAATCGATTTGTTGCGGAATTCCCAGATTTTGTGATCGCTCGGCTGCAAATGCACTTCCAGAAGAAAAAGCAACCGATAACGCAAGCATAGGTACCGCCTTTTTCAGCAGTTTGGATGGAAACTTCATGTTCATATCCCCTTTCATAATCTTTTAAACTCAATTACAATGTATAATGATAGAGATGAAATACTTATTTTTTGCTAAATTGTTGTAAATTTTCAGTAAATTCATGTTGTATGAATATTGAAAACCTTTACAATTAGGGGATAGAATCTATGTAATAGCAATCTTCTTTATAAGAAAAAAGACGCTAATTGGCGCCGCGAATGATTCAACCCTATATAAAATTTACACATAAATGTAGACAGATCCCGAGTTGGCTTGTGAATTGTCCTACCACTCCTTTTGTGCCTGCGTATAAACTGTACGTAGAGAACATTTGTCCCACAACGGAAGTAGAGAAATTAATTATTCCTCTTTCATATTTCATATGTTTATGTTGTAACGCAAATCTCATGAAAAATTCCATTCAGTTGTTTCTTTACCCTAATCTCCCACATAACTACATTTTATTTTTCTCTTTGAGCGAGATTATACATAAATGAATCCATTTTTTCGAGGAAAATGGCATGTGAATTAACCTTGACATTCCATTTTCCTCTACGACTTTTACTTTGAAGTATAAAAACACAATCATCTTGCAGCAAAATAGGTGGATACAGCTGCTTCATGAAAAAGACCGGCTTATTTCCCCATGACAACTTGAGCTAGAATTTCGTAGGAGCGTAATCGCGCCTTATGGTCAAAAACTTGCGTATGGATGATGAACTCATCGGCTTGAGTAACATCTAAAAATGCCTGCAGTTTCTCCTTGACGGTCTCTGGGCTGCCGGTAATCATGGAGCTCAATTGCCGTTTGACAGCGACCTTTTCGTAATCATTCCATATTTCATCCATATTTTCTACCGGTGGGCTCAACGGAGTTGGCTGATTGCGTAATAAATTTAAAAACTGCAACTCCTGTGAGGTAGCCAACCATCGTGCTTTTTCATCCGTATCAGCGGCAATCACATTAATGCCGACCATCACATATGGCTCATCAAGTATCTCTGAAGGCCGGAAACTGCTGCGATATATTTCTAAAGCTGGAAGAGTATATTCTGGAGAGAAATGACTCGCAAAAGCAAAAGGTAACCCAAGTTCGCCGGCCAATCGCGCACTAAATCCGCTAGAACCTAGTAACCAAATCGGAATGTTTAGCCCTTCACCAGGAATCGCCCGCACGCGCGGGTTGTCAAATGAAGGTGGATTCAAATAAGAACACAATTCGTCTAATAATTCAGGGAAATCATCGCCGTTTCTTTGAAAATCACGTCTTAATGCGCGGGCAGTGAGCGGATCCGTGCCCGGTGCACGTCCTATCCCAAGATCAATACGGCCGGGATACATCGACTCTAAAGTACCGAACTGTTCGGCAATTACCAATGGAGCATGATTAGGCAGCATAATACCACCGGAGCCTACACGAATTTTGGAAGTTCCGGATGCGATATAGCTGATTACGACCGATGTCGCTGAACTGGCGATACCAGGCATTCCGTGATGTTCAGCCAGCCAATAACGATGAAATCCCCATTTTTCTACATGCTGAGCAAGCTCGAGACTATTTCGAAAAGAGTCGGCCGCTGTACCTCCAACTACAATCGGGACAAGATCCAGAACTGACAACGGAATATCACGAAGCTGTTTTGTTTTTTTATTGGACATACTCTTTCATCCTCTTCCTCGTTGTAAATAGTTTTTGTAATAGAACTTAGGCATTTCAAAACACGATCCCACAGTTTCAAGTAAAAATTCGATTTCAAGGATAAGAATCCTTTATTTGAGCATATAACGTTTTTGCCCACCAATGCAAAAAATTGAACTTAGCTTTATCGAACAACGACACCAAAGCGGGCACTTTTGTTCCTTTTATCTTATCAGGAACCTTACAGTTTTATTTTATCGTAATGACTGTCATATCCATAATTATTCGAATCGGATATATACGCCATCTCCCCTTTTCCATCCTTGCATAACAATGAGCAAAACAGTATCATATTTAATAAAATGACAGCCGAAAGAAAGGATGAAAAGAGATGGGAAAACAGCTGCCTCCTGGCCAATTTGAAACAGAAAAATGGCCAATTCTTCATGAAGGAGATGTATATGAATTTCAAGAAGAGACGTGGGATTTTAGATTGTTTGGCAACGTAAAAAAAGAAATCACTTTATCCTATAAAGAAGTCATGGATTTACCGAAAACAATCGCTACCATCGATATGCATTGTGTCACTACATGGTCCAAATTCGATACTACATTTGAAGGCATTGCGTTCCGCGAATTTTTAAACTTAGTGGAAATCGAACCGGATGTAAAATATGTTAAAATTTATGGGTATTTAAGCGGGAATCGATTCGGATATTCAGCTAATTTGCCGCTCGAACCTTTGTTAGGAGAGGACGCTTTGTTTGTGTATCGGTGGAAAGATAAGTATCACGATTGGCAAGAGATTTCTCCGAAGCACGGCTATCCTCTTCGTTTCATTCCTCCTGCTTCCTTTTATTTATGGAAAGGAACAAAATGGGCATCGGGAATTCGATTTATGAAAGAGGATGAAGCAGGGTATTGGGAAAAAAGAGGCTATTCGATGACAGCTAATCCTTTTAAAGAAGAGCGTTTCGGTTAATACAAGTTTTATTTTCTGAATTTTTAAAATTTAACCAAATCTATACTTTTCGATAGAAAACAGGTTTACATATTATGTCTTTTAATCGGAGTCACAAGGATAAAAACCTTTTGACTTGTTCACACGTTCACCATGGAGATCTATTATTTTATCACACATCCATGGTTTTAGAGGCTGACCTGTAAGTGTTTGACCTCACATCCAAACCATCATATATAGTGTTTTTATTTATTATGTCCTAATATTATGATGGTTGTGAGAACTAACACTTCACTTTTTGGCCAGCCTCGCGTATTTTATACTAGTTTTATTCGTTGTAATTCTGGAACTTTTGCATTAATGGTTACTTTCTGGAAATACGACTTTACATTCGAATTATCCATGAATCCTCTTAGATCTAAAATTCCTTAAATGTCAATCTCTTGCTGCTCGCTTATATCTTTTGTTGTCCGGCAACGCCGTTGATTGAATAACTCACTGTAATCATGGCATTTAATGAATGAGCAACGGAACAATATTTATCTTTCGACAACTGAATGGCGCGAATCACTTTGTCTTCAGGTAGCTCTCCTTCTAATGCATAATGAATGTGAATATGTGTAAATCGTCTCGGATGATCTTCTGCGCGTGTTCCTTCTACCTCCATATGAAAAGAAGTAGGCTCTAAACGCATCTTTTGCAAAATCGAAATAATATCAATTCCTGTACAACCTGCAACTGCATGTAAAAGCAATTCCATAGGTCTTGCTCCACTATTTTGTCCCCCTATTTCCTCGGCTGCATCCATTTTGATTTCATGTCCTGATGGTGTGATACCGGAGAAAGCCATTTGTCCTGTCCATGTTACTGTTGTTTTCACTTAACTTCAATCCCTTCTAGTTGTTATTTTTTATTTCATTCTTTTTCTTATCGCTAGGCCTGTGTCGCGGTGTTTATCGGAAAAACGAGTTACCGCATCATCAGTCCGCCATCGACAAATCATGTTTCCTCTGTCACATAAAGCGACTCCAATCAACAACGAAAGAGACTATTTCGCCTTCATTATCATAACATTGCGTGCTCAGCTCTGTCATTCCATCCATTTTTGCGGTCAACACCTAAGGCTTCCGACAAATTATTCATCTTCATACAAAATTTATTTAATACAAAGTTTACTTATTCTGAAATAATAATGCAAGTAAAAGAGTAGTAGCGAGCGTCTATCACTAACTATTCATTTTACTCAAAAATATATGTTTACTTGTTTAATAAATCTATCTTATAGTAATAATGGCTCTCCGATATATTCTTTTCTTATCTAGCGTTTTTTATCATGCATGGTAAAATAAAATCATGTGAAAATTTAATGGGTAAAGGGTGTATGAAGATTGATGACAAAAACATTGATACTTATATTGGCTTACCTTCTCGGGTCGATTCCGTTTGCTTTAGTCGTTGGAAAGCTTGGCTATGGAGTTGACATTCGCGAACATGGAAGCGGAAATTTAGGAGGAACAAATACGTTTCGCGTTCTTGGCGTAAAAGCAGGATTAATCGTGACCATTGCCGACATTTTAAAAGGCACGCTCGCTGCAAGTCTTCCTGTTTTATTGTCCGTTGATATCCATCCATTGTTCGTAGGATTGTTTGCTGTTATTGGGCATATGTACCCTATCTTTGCCGGTTTTCGTGGTGGAAAAGCGGTAGCAACATCAGGCGGGGTATTGCTCTTTTATTCTCAGTTTCTATTTTTAACGCTTATCGCGGTATTTTTTATCGTTCTTTATATTTCAAAATATGTTTCATTATCCTCTATGCTTGCGGGAGTATATGCAATTATTTATACGGTTTTCTTTACTGACGATATCCCATTAATGATTATCGTTACCTTGCAGGCTGCCTTTATCTTTTACCGCCATCGCGCAAATATTCGGAGAATCATGAATAAAACCGAACCGAAAGTGAAATGGCTCTAATGAAAAACTTGACCATACTGAAGTGACAGAGAGGAGTTTTGTACGTTGAATTTACCGGACGATTTTGTCTCGAAAATGAAAACCCTTTTAAAAGACGAGGCCGAGTTGTTTTTCGCTACATACAACGAAGAAAAAGCAAACGGGCTGCGTCTTAATCCTTTGAAAACCAGTCAAGATCGGTTCCTTTCTCTTTTTCCCATTCCGTTAGAACGCGTGCCATTTTGTTCTAACGGATTTTACTATCCTGGTGAAAGTCAGCCGGGCAAACATCCATACCATATGGCAGGGCTTTATTATATTCAAGAACCAAGTGCGATGTTTGTAGCAGAAGTATTAAACCCGAAGCCCGGGGAAAAAGTGTTGGATCTTTGTGCAGCCCCAGGCGGAAAATCGACGCAAATCGCCTGTATGATGAATAATACTGGCTTTTTATTGGCCAATGAAATTCACCCGAAACGCGTAAAAGCATTATCAGAAAATATCGAGCGGCTTGGAATAACGAATGCCCTTGTCACGAATGAAACACCTGAGCGGTTGGCAGAACGTTTTTTGGGTTACTTCGACAAAATACTCGTTGATGCTCCTTGCTCCGGTGAAGGAATGTTTCGCAAAGATCCGGAAGCAGCGAATTATTGGAGCTGTGATCATGTCCAAAAATGTGCTCACGGGCAGCAGCACATATTGGAAGCAGCCTATGCGATGCTAAAAGAAGGTGGTATTCTTGTGTATTCCACTTGCACGTTTTCACCGGAAGAAAATGAACAAACTGTCGAGCAGTTTCTCCAAAACCATCCAGATATGGCCTTGCTTCCAATCGAAAAACATCACGGCATTCAGCCTGGAAAAGCAGAATGGACAAAAACAAATCTTCAAGAAATTTCCTATACAGCCCGCCTATGGCCACATTATGTAAAAGGAGAAGGTCATTTTGTTGCCAAAATGAAAAAGATCGGCCCAACTCGTGAATGGAAAGGGAAAATAGCAGCAACAAACGCAACAAAACAACAATTGCGTGAATATCAAACTTTTGAAAAAGAGTTCTTACATTGGAAATGCGATAAAACGATTTATGCGTTCGAGCAGCATTTGTTTGCCCTACCTGATGAATGTCCAAATTTTGATGGATTAAAAGTAATTCGTCCTGGCCTCCATTTAGGCGAAGTAAAGAAAAACCGCTTCGAACCAAACCATGCTTTAGCTCTTGCTTTAACGCGAAACGATGTCAAAGCATCGATCGACCTTCCTGTAAAGGGACATGACTGTATAAAATATTTACGAGGCGAAACATTGCAAACAGGCAATGATAACGGATGGGTCCTTGTCACCGTTGACGGATATTCGCTTGGATGGGGAAAAGAAGTGAAAGGAACATTGAAAAACTATTACCCAAAAGGATTACGAATTCTTTCATAGCATTTTTATTTATAAAGTGATATTCGCCCCTTTAAGTAGACAGTGGAAAAAGCCCACTATTCGGATGCGGGATGTTCCACTCTATACTCAAAGGGGATTTTTCATGGCGAAAAAAGGCCAACATTTCAATCGTATTACAAGCCTTTCATTTGTAGAAGGCTGTGGGATCTCCTAAACAGTCATTCTCGGAATGGGAACTTGCATTGCGTCCTTCTTTTTCCATCTCAAAATAGAGAAAAATCTTCTACAAATCATCATACAACACATATGGTTTTACATCACGAACACTTTCAGAAAAACTAAACCAGTGTGCACTGATCGTATATCGGAACATAGATGAAACTTTTCATGTTCTTTCAGGAAAAGCTGGCCATAGTACTCCCTTATGTATCATTTGACAATCGTTTGGTTATAGTAAATTTATATCTTAAAGGATGAGGTAAACATGAGATCTAAAAAGACAAAACAAGCAAAGAAATCAAAGCGCTTAGCTAGTTTTTCACTTGCCGTTATGGGGATTGGTTTTGTCGCCACCCTTCCTTTCCAAGGATCGTTTCTTGGAGACTTACTACAAGGAGGCTTTGAAGCGGGGCTTGTGGGGGGATTAGCTGACTGGTTCGCCGTTACTGCCTTATTCCGACATCCACTGGGATTGCCCATCCCCCATACGGCTCTTTTGCCTAAAAATCGGAATAGAATAACAAAAGCACTTGTCTCTACGCTTGAAAATGACTGGCTTTCAAAAGAAAGTATTAGAAATAAAATCAAACAAATTAATTTTACAGAGAAACTATTGCCTGTCCTTGAGAAAGAGCTCCATTCAGATTCAGTTAAAAAGGGCACTGTGGCACTCATCGCACAAATGATAAGTCATATCAATCTTGAAAAAGTTACCCCTTTTGTTGAAAAAGAAATAAAGTCTTCGTTGCATTCAATTGAAATGAGAACAGTCCTTCAGTCTGCCATCCATCAAGTGCTCATTCGTGAATATGATGAGAAAGCATTAGATTATCTTCTTGGCAAGGTAGAAGAATGGATAAGGAAAAGTAATACGAAGAATCAACTCGGCAACCTAGCAGTACGAGCACTTGACAATATAGAGTTAGACGGTTTTCTGCAGTTTGCGCTGAAGTCTTTTCAGAACCTATTGAATGAAGAAAAACTCGGCAACATACTACAAAATCTTCTCCTTAGTGTTGTAAGGAATTTGCGCCGGATCGATGATACGAACAGGAAGACTTTGCTTTTACATGTTCGTACGGAGTTGCGAAACATAAAAGACAATCAGAAACTATTGGAAGAAATCGCAAATTGGAAGGACCATCTTATTGCTGACTGGGATCCTGCTGAAAAAATAACCGAAATCTTAAAGAAAACTCAGCAGAAAATGTTGTCCTTTGTTCAAGACAGGAAGTTTACGAATACGTATCTTCTCCCCTTTTTAACACGCTTACTGAACAATCTAAAGGAAGAGCCAGCAAGAACCAAGATCATTGAAAACTGGATACAAAAGCAAATTGCCAAGCTTGTTGAAGAGAATCATTCAAAAATAGGCAAACTTGTACAAGAAAATTTGGATAAGCTAGATGATGAAACACTTATTCAGATGATGGAAAATAAAATCGGAAAAGATCTGCAGTGGATTCGGGTGAATGGAGCTATTTGTGGTTTTATTATTGGGATTTTTTTAACAGAAATCAAAGCGCTGATGTAATGGTTCTGGTGCAAAAGGAAGTAGATAGCAAAACCAAGGTGAATACAAACTAATCAACAAAAATACATTCTGTTCGTAATTCAATAAATACAAACCATCTAGAATGCTCAGTATTTGCATTATATTTTAAAATGATGTTTGCACCAGAACTGTAAAATGACTCAAAGATACTTTCGGTGTTCATATTATTCTAGAGAAGCAATTAAAATGAGTATTTTAAAAGAATGATAGAGCGAACTGGTAGAAATCCGGAAATTAGCGGTACCGATTAAATACTATTTCACCTCTTTAGGATATAATAAACTATTATTTTTTAAATATATTGAATATTATGTATTAATAATTGTATAATTCTGCTATATTATCCTCTTTAATAGTTTACAATACTAAATTTTGAAAGTGTTTTCAAAAAAAGAAGGAGTTGATGTAATTATGCAGACCAATACTAGTGTGAAACAGGTACATACACACAATCGAGAGTTTTCCAACGTAGCAAATCGGTTAGATCGTCTTCCTATTTCACGTGTCCATTACCAAGTACTATTTGCTCTCTGTATTGTCTATTTCTTTGATCTTGCTGATTTGTTTACGTTAAGTAATGTTGCACCTGCTCTTATCGATCAGTGGGGCATCAGTTTAAAAACGATTGCAAACGTAACAGCTTTCTCTTTCTTAGGTATGTTTTTAGGCGCTTCTATAGGTGGATGGTTATCGGATCGGTTCGGACGAAAAAAAGCTTTATCCTGGTTTGTATTATTATTTTCTATATCATCTGCGTTAAATGCTCTTGCATGGAATGTACCGTCATTGATCGTGTTTCGATTCTTTACCGGAGTTGGAGTAGCAGCTGCCATGATTGTTACAAATAGCTATTTAGCAGAGTTTTTTCCTACCAACGTACGTGGAAAGTACATTTCTTTTTGTGCGATGGTTGGTTTAATTGGCGTACCTATCACAAATGTCGTGTCCGCATTAGTCATTCCTTTAGGGTCATGGGGATGGAGACTTGTGTTTGTATGGGGAGCAATAGGAATTATTTATTTTCTTTTCTCGCGTCATTTGGAAGAGTCTCCTCGCTGGCACGAAAATCGTGGAGAATTCGATAAAGCAAACGCAATTATGAGACGAATTGAGCAACGTGTTGAACAGGAAAAAGGCAAACTTCCTGTTCCAAAAGAACCAATACCTGTCAAAACAATTCCAAAGGCAGGCTATTTAGGATTATTTAAAGGTAGAAACCTTAAAATTACGTTAGTATTAGCTGGGGTATGGATATTTGAAACGTTTGGATTTTACGGATTTGCATCATGGGTTCCCAGCCTGTTAAAAAGTAGTGGTATCGCCATTGAAAAAACGTTGTGGTATAACGTTTTACACTCTATCGGTGCCCCGTTAGGAGCTCTTATCGGATCGATAATCTCAGAAAAGTTTCAACGCAAATGGATTTTAGCTGTTAGTGCATTCCTGACAGCTATTGCAGGTTTGTTGTATGGCATGACATTTATTCCACTAATGATTATCATCTTTGGCTTCATTGTTAACGTCACGGAACGTGTTTTCACATCAAATTTATATGCTTATACCTCTGAACCATATTCAACAGAATATCGTTCTTCCGGCAGTGGCTTAGCTTACGGACTTGGTCGTTTTTCCAATATATTTGGTTCTTTAATTGTTGGCTTTATTGCTGTACATTTAGGCTATGTGAGTGTCTTTTTATTTATTGGAGGTTGTTGGTTAGCTTGTGCTGTACTATTAGCCCTTTTTGGACCAAATACGAATGCAAAACAAGTTTAACAGTATACGAAACAAAGGCTTTCATCACGAATGAGTGATGAAAGCCCATATTTTAAAACATTATTAGTTACCATAATCGCCAATCGACGTTGTCGGTAGTTCTAATATATCTAAAACTTTACAAACAGCTCATCATTATAAGGGGATAATATTATAAGTGTCTGATCCCTCACGCGCATCTAGCAATATATATCATCCAATATTACACGCTATATATTAATATTGTGGGATCGGACACTTTTCTTTTGGTCAGCCGCTTTTTACTTAGACCGAATAGGAACAAGCAACGTTAATACAATCTCGTCATTCACTAAATCGAACTTTTTTGCTTGAATACGATAGCCATTGCTTAATTTTATTTCATTTAAGTGAATGTAAATGAACCTCTTTGCTGGATTAATGACCACTTCTTCAGGTAACGATGCATTCTTTTGCAAGTACTTCAGTATATAATTAACCGGCAAGCGTAACTCGCCAAGCGTCATCTCCGGATTGACTAACTTGAGATTACCGTTGTCTACGACTTTTGGCTCAAACGTGACAAGAAAATCAACTTCTCTTCCGAATAGAGGAATTTTACTTTTTAAATGTACACGATCCGTTAATTGAATATCATATTGCAACGGATGATTTTTCGTTTTTTTCTTAATATAATCGTTGATGATGAAATTTAAATGTTCTTTAGACGAATATACGGTCAGCTCTGCGACATTCGTATTCGGCAATGTCCCCAGCTTCTTTACTTCATCAGAAGGCTGAAGCATCAAAAACAGCACAATACTAATGATAACAATATTTCCTCCTAATAACACAAAAAATAGTGTCTTCCATTTCATTGTTCCCTTATCCATAAAACAAGTGTCTCCTCTGCTTCCAATCTTTCATATACCCGCTCGGCCATCAATTGATAACCTAAATCATTTGGATGAAACTGATCACTATACAGAACATCATCATGGTTGGCGAATAAGTCCGCCACTTCTACGAACACCGTATTTTCATATCTATCCATTACTTCTTTGCTTCCTTCATTCCAAAGTTGTATCACTTGTTCAATTTCCGGGATTGCCTGTAGGGTCCCAAACGGATTATACAAACCAAGCAGAACGATAGTGGCATCCTCATTGATAGAGCGAAGCGTTTCAAGCAACTTCTCCAATTTTACCGCAAATTTCTTTTGCTCTTTTTCAAACAAAGAGTAAGAAAGATCGAAAAAATGAGAACGAACAACTTTCATCATATCGTTTCCGCCGATCGTGATCATAATCATATCTGCGTGCTGTAAAGCATTTTTGTTTTTGTCAACCACTTCATCTAATTTGGAAATTCTTAATCCTCTTTTCCCTAAGTTTGTTATGGTAACGCTTTTAATCGCCTTATGCGCCAGTAATTTCCGTTCTAAATAAGCAAGATATCCTCCTCTTTTCGTGCTATCTCCCACTCCTTCCGTCAAGGAGTCACCGAGCGCTACAATATTCATGTCTTTTGGAAAAAAGTCTTCAGCAATCGTTAACGGCTCCGTTAAACCAACTTCCCTCATCGATATTTCTGATATTTCCACTTGACTACTTGTTGGCCGTGCAGAACAACCAGCCATCATTAATAATACCATAAAATATATACTCCATTTTTTCACTTACCATCACACCTATTAAAACAAATCAGTGAAACTATTGTCATCTTAACATATCTGCGTGAACGATTGACATAAAAATATAAAATACGAAAAAAGAAAGAGACTGCCCTCAAAGCGTCTAACCTCCCCCATAATCCCATCATATATAGTATTCTTATCTTTTATTCCCTATATATGATGGTTGTATTGTGGGGGGCGACACTTTGCTTTAGGGTCAGCCTCTTCATTGTAAAGCCTTTATATGTTTAAGAATCTCCTCATAAGGAGTGTCTTGTACACCGTTATAATATTTTACAATTTTCCCTTCTTTATCAACAAGATAAAAATCTGTTCCATGAATGACTTGATCGCCTTGTTGTGGTTTTTTTACAATAGCTTTAAAATTTTTTTGGGCAAATGTTTCGATTTCTTCCTGACTGTAACCAGTAAGCAAGTGCCAGTTTGACAAATCGGCATTAAACTTTTCGACATATTGTTTTAATATTTCCGGCTTATCATATTCCGGATCAACACTAAACGATACAAATTCGACATCAAGTCCTTCCTCTTTCGCCATATCCTGCAACTTCGCCATATGCGCTGTCATCGGCGGACAGACTGTTTCACAGTTCGTAAAAATAAAATCAGCGACCCATACTTTTCCTTTTAAATCGGACAAGCCAAACGGCTGACCATTTTGGTCCGTAAATGTAAAATCAGCAATCGGCCAATTTTTCGCATCTGGAATTTTGTTGCTACATGCGGATAGCAAAAGAACCATGAAGACAAGTAACGTAATTCCCCACTTTTTCATACTACGTCCACCTCTTAAAAATCATTACTGTACTGCTTTATTTTAACAAACTATAAATGTCCTTTAAATAATTGTGCTTGTGTTCGACCATTCAATAAAAATCCCCTTCCATATGAAGGGAGATTTTCCTTACATATTACTCTACATAATACATGAAACCAACCGCTCCTGGCCCCGTATGCGTAGCGATAATCGGAGTCGTATAAACAACCTCGATATCGGTAATTCCTGTCTCTTTTGCGATCGATTCTTTTAGGCGATTGGCTAAATCTAACGAATCAGCATGCACAATCCCTACCGATTTCACTGTTTTTCCTTTAATGTCTTCCATAAATTGCTTTGTCAAATACTTCACAATCTGCGTATAGCTTCGCACTTTCGTTATTGGCGTATAAACACCATCGGAAAGTGCAGCAATTGGCTTAATGTTTAACAGTGAACCAATTAACGCTTTTCCGCGTCCAATTCGTCCGCCTTTTACTAAGTTTTCAAGCGTATCTAATGTTACATATAAATGCGTGTTCGCCCGAATTTCATCCAGCCTCTTCACAATTTCGTCAATACTTTTCCCTTTTTGTGCCATCTTTGCCGCTTCAATAACTTGAAAGCCAAGTGCAAGAGAAATAAAACGTGAGTCGATAACCGTCACATTTGCCTCAGCGATTGTTGCCGCGCTTTCAGCAGAACACACTGTCCCGCTCATTTCGCCCGTCATATGAATCGAAATAATATCGAATCCTTCTTTTCCTAAGCGATTATATACTTCAACAAATTGTCCGACAGCAGGTTGAGAACTTTTCGGAAGTTCACTTGACTGTTTCATTTTTTCCATAAACTCATCTGGAGTAATATCGACGCGATCGACATACACCTTGTCATCGATTGTAAATGTTAGCGGCACAACTTCAATTTGCAGTTTTTCAATCATGTCATTCGATAAATCAACGGTTGAATCTGTCACTACTCTTACTTTCCTCATGCTTTCACTTCCTAAAATTAAGCGTTGATATCTATTATACAATTAATTGAAATGAATTTATATAAAAAATTAATAAATATATTGACAATTTTATAAACAAAAAAGGCCAACCCGTAAAGTGTCTGACCTTACGCACCATCATATTATGGTTATGGGGTCAGACACTTCACTTTGGGTCAGCCTCTATGCATTATTCTTTAGTATATCTACTTTAAATATTTGTTCATATACAGGCCACTTTAACACTTTTTTCAAATAATCCCGAAACGAAAAAACGGTTTTTGTGTTGTATGAATAATACACCTTATTGATAAACGCTTCGAGACGCAGCTGAATCATAAATCGATATGTGCTATCTTCCTCCAATACAGGAATCTCAATAATTTTAACCTTCTGTCCATACACATTTTTGAACTCCAGGCTTTTAAATAACAAAATATCAATCCTCTTTTTTCACCGATTTATTTTTATTATACACTAAATCTTTGTTGAAGTTTGTCAAATAGTGTGAAGGATTAATAAATTTTTTATAAACTGACTTTGACGTGTTAAAGAATTATCATTGTGTCATATTTTTTATCAGCGTGAAAGACATATCAGGAAAAGAAGTACACGAGAAATCGAAACCATTTGAAAGTCCATTGTTTTTGTTTATTTATGAACTTTATCAATCTACCCAACAAAATCATGATCTTCACCAATTCATTACCTTCTAAAAACTCGTCAACTCTCATTTTTACAGCGAACGATTGATTGAATGGATTAAATAATTGATAATGACATCGATTAGATTGTTTGCAAAAGCGCGAAGAGGCTGACCCTAAAGCGAAGTGTCAGCCCTTTTTCGTTTATATAAGTAAATTAAATAAATTTCCATCTTTATTCACTTCTTGAAACGGAAAACCTTTTTTCTTCATTCGTTCAATAAGCAGTGCATAGTCTTCCCGACGCTTTAATTCAATACCAACGAGCGCAGGACCATTTTCTTTATTGTTCTTCTTCGTATATTCAAATCGAGTAATATCATCTGTCGGTCCAAGTACCTCGTCTAAAAATTCACGCAACGCTCCGGCACGCTGTGGGAAATTGACGATAAAGTAGTGTTGCAAACCTTCGTAAATCATGGAACGTTCTTTAATTTCCTGCATGCGTCCAATGTCATTATTGCCGCCGCTAATCACGCAGACGACAGTTTTTCCACGGATTTCTTCTTTGTAAAAATCCAAAGCAGCAATTGGCAATGCCCCTGCCGGCTCAACAACAATGGCATTTTCGTTGTACAACTCTAGAATCGTTGTACATACTTTTCCTTCAGGTACCACGACAATGTCATCAATGATGTCTTTTGTCAAAGCAAATGTTTTTTCCCCTACCGTTTTTACCGCAGCTCCATCGACAAATTTATCAATCTCATCCAAAGTAACGATTTTTCCGTTCTCTAACGCCGCCTTCATGGATGGCGCTCCTTCAGGTTCAACACCAATTAGCTTTGTCGAAGCAGAAATGCTCTTGATATAGGTCCCTAAGCCAGAAATGAGTCCTCCACCGCCGATGCTGGCAAAAACAAAATCAATCGTTTCTTCGCAATCATTGAGTATTTCAACACCAACCGTTCCTTGTCCAGCAATCACATATTCATCATCAAATGGATGGATAAACGTTCTCCCTTCACGCTCAGCGCATTCAATCGCTTGATTAAACGAATCATCGAACGTATCTCCGACTAAAATGATTTCGATCATGTCCTTTCCAAAAAACTGTACTTGCGACACTTTTTGTCGAGGCGTTGTTGCTGGCATATAAATTTTCCCGTGAACCCCTAATACACGGCACGAATAGGCCACTCCTTGCGCATGATTTCCTGCACTTGCACACACAATGCCATTTTTTCGTTCCTCTTTTGTCAAATGTTTCATTCGATTATAAGCACCGCGTATTTTAAACGAGCGAACAACTTGTAAATCTTCGCGCTTTAAATAGAGATTGCATTGATAACGTTCGGATAACAATGGGTTTTTTTGCAATGGCGTATGGTATACAACATCTTTTAACGTATGGTGAGCAATTAAAATGTCTTCTACACAAACCGTTCCGCCTTGTCGTTTAAGCTGTTGTTCCATCTTCCCTTTTCCTTTCTATGTAGAATTGGCATGATAAAAGTACTGTAATGATTTGTAGATTATATCACAAATCTTAAAAAAGAAAAGGGAATTTTCAAAAAATTTTATTAAAATTTTATTTCTTAGTATCCAAATGTCCCTTTTACGATAATTAATTTGTTCTTTACCACCATTTTTAATTAACCAAGTAATAAGTTATAAAAACGAGACTGACCCCAATGCAAAGTGTCAGCCTCCACAACACAATAAAACGAACGATCATCCACGTTAGGTCAGACACTTATGTGTCCAGTCCCCTTATCGTTTTCTTTCGTATACGAGAAAGTAATAATCATATGGATTTTTCTCATCTTTCGGGCCCTTTTCACACGAAACAAGCTGCCACTGGCTTTCATCGAAAGGAGGAAAAAACGTATCTCCTGGAAATTCTGCTTCAATTTTCGTAATATAAAGCCGATCAGCAAATGGAAGTGTTTCTTTAAAAATTTCCGCTCCACCAATGATAAAAACTTCATCCTTCTTCTCTGCCGCAAGCTGCTTTATGTCTTCTACCGAATGGATGATCGTGCAATTTTCCTTCGTGAATGATGGATTGCGTGTTACAATTACATTTTCCCGTCCTGGCAATACGCGACCAATCGACTCAAACGTTTTGCGCCCCATGACGATGGTGTGTCCCATCGTCACTTTTTTAAAATAAGCAAGATCAGCCGGAAGATGCCATGGAAGCTGATTATTTTTGCCGATGACACGATTGCGGTCCATTGCCACTAATAGTGAAATCATGTTTATCCCACCTTAACAAATGATTTTATACCAGGTGTGTTGATTAACCAATAAAATCTATATAAAGAAGATAAAGAAGGTTTATTTAAGTAGCTTTTCTGCCGAAGTCAGCTAAGCGAAACGCTTAGCTGACTGGGCATGCGCCCACATTCCTAACCCGAACGGAGAACGCTTTACGGACAAATGTATTTGGCGCTCTCGTTCGGATATCCCGACAGAGAAGCGTGAATCACCAAGAAAATAGTTATAAACAACAATCATGGATTTTATACTGCTACAGGGGCTTTAATATGCGGATGAGGATCATAGTCGACAATTTCGAAATCCTCAAATTTGTAGTCAAAAATCGAATCCGGCTTTCGTTTGATCACAAGCTTTGGCAATGGACGAGGCTCTCTTGTTAATTGAAGTTTTGCCTGTTCAATATGATTAAGGTACAAGTGCACATCTCCGCCTGTGAAAATGAGCTCTCCCACTTCCAGGTCACATTGTTGCGCAATCATATGCGTTAAAAGAGCATAACTCGCAATATTAAACGGCAAGCCTAAAAACGTGTCGACAGAACGCTGCTGCCACATGCATGAAAGCTTCCCGTCAGCCACATAAAATTGAAAGGCATAATGGCAAGGTGGGAGTTTCATTTTATCAATTTCCGCTACGTTCCATGCGCTAACGAGCAAGCGCCGTGAATTCGGATTGGTTTTAATTTGCTCAATCACTTCACTAATTTGGTCAATCGTTTGGCCGTCTGCCCCTTTCCAAGAACGCCATTGCGCACCATAAACAGGGCCTAAGTCACCGTTTTCATCCGCCCATTCATCCCAAATTGTCACACCGTTTTCCTGTAAATATTTAATATTTGTATCACCGCTTAAAAACCACAATAATTCATGAATAATAGAACGAATATGTAATTTTTTTGTTGTTAATAACGGAAATCCTTTTTGAAGATCAAAGCGAAGTTGTCTTCCGAAGACAGAAAGGGTACCTGTTCCTGTTCTGTCATCTTTTTTTACCCCATTTTCTAAAATATCATTAAGCAAATCTAAGTACTGTTTCATGTAATCACCTCTATGTACGTTCTAAACAATTCGTTCTTTTTCATGATAAACGAAAAAGGACTCGATTGTCGATGGCGAGTCCTACTTTTCAAGATTTTTTATATATTGATACGTCAAAGGTGCTGTCTTTTTTAACTGCTGCCTCGTTTCTTCGTTATAGTAATACATGGCGAAACTTTCTGCAAAATATTCTTCTGGATAGTTAAGAAAATATGAATTTCCTGAAAACAGATGGTGTGCTTCCTTTCTCCATATCTCTAAAAAACGCGGTTGGGAACGAATGCCGTTAAAGACGATGCTGTCAACAGAATGAGCAAGCTCATGAAGTTCAAGATTAATAGAACCGTGTCCTTTTCCTCGCTCGCTATGACCGATTTTCACTAAAACAATGTGAGTACCTCCCATACCAGGAACATCATCCCAAGTAAAATCAGCAAACAAGTAACCGCGTGGATGTTTGCCATGTAAATGTGCTGCTATTCTTTCATCGGTTATTTTTCCTGTAAAAAGCTTAACATATATACGTTTAGCGGCTATTTTGCGTAAAATAGACGGATGAATATGCTCGATCGTCTTAATAATTTTTAATGCCTCGTTTTGATTAAACTTTTGTTCTGGTAAAACAATAATCTTTTGGATGGGAGCATCTGAAGAAAAAAAAGAATGAAGCTTACTATCTTCTAATAAGATTCCCTGTGATGGAAAAGGATGAGAAAAAGAAGTTAATGGAATGATGAGTAATATACTAAGAAGTAGATTGATATAACGCATGATGAATATCCCCTATCTTATGTTGTTGGTGTATACGGGATTAGGAAATATTAAAACAGAGAATGGTTTCAATACTTTACTAGAATTATAACATAATGAAAGAAATGAAAGCATGGACAAAGAAACAGGTAAATCATGGATCCACATACATGATCAGCTTTACCATAAACAAAAATGGAGCTGATCCCAATCAATGAATCAGCCCCATTTTATCATTCGTTTATGCACTTTTTAGTGTTTCTTCAATGTACTTTTTAGCCTTTCCTCCATTAAATTGACCTTCCCACTTCGACATAACAATAGCCGCTAAAGCATTACCGACTACGTTAACAGCTGTACGCGCCATGTCTAAAATTCGGTCAATTCCAGCAATAAACGCCAATCCTTCTACCGGAATACCTACCGTACCTAATGTCGCAAGCAGTACAACGAAAGACACGCCTGGTACGCCAGCAATTCCTTTTGACGTTACCATCAATACTAACACGAGAGAAAGTTGCTCAGAAATAGACAGATCAATTCCATATAACTGGGCGATAAAAATCGCTGCTAATGCTTGATACAATGTAGAACCATCTAAGTTAAATGAGTATCCTGTTGGAATAACAAAAGAGGTAATCGCTTTTGGACATCCCAATTTTTCCATTTTCTCCATAATCTTTGGCAATACCGTTTCTGAACTTGCTGTACTGTAAGCTAGCACTAGTTCATCCTTTAAAATTTTAATAAGGTGAATCAAGTTTACTCCAACTAATTTGGCAACCATTCCAAGTACAACCAACACGAAGAAAATCATCGTTCCATAGACGAGAATCACTAATTTACTTAACGGAATAAGCGATTGTACACCGAATTTAGAAACCGTTACACCAATTAATGCGAAAACACCAAACGGAGCAAATTTCATAATTTGATTTGTCACATAAAACATCGCTTCTGCGGTTCCTTGGAAAAACTGTAACACCGGTTTTCCTTTTTCACCAATCGCTGCAACTCCTAAACCAAACATGACAGAGAAGAAAATAATCGCGAGCATGTCGCCATTTGTTAATGATTCAAAAATATTCTTTGGAACAACATTGACAAAGGTGTCCATCATGGAGTGGCTTTGCACTTCATTGGTTGTATCTACATAACTTTGAATATCCGTTTTTTCTAATGTTTTCATATTGACGCCTGCGCCAGGCTGAAAGATGTTGGCCGCTAGCAAACCAACTACAATCGCAATAGTCGTAATAATTTCAAAATAAATAATCGTTTTCCCACCGAGTTTTCCTAGTTTCTTTACATCTCCAACACCAGCAACACCAACAACTAGACTGGAAATCACAATCGGAATCACAATCATCTTAATGAGACGAAGAAAAATGTCTCCAATTGGCTGCAAATAAGTTTGAACAGCTGGATTTCCGTAAAAAATTGCCCCAACAGCGATACCAGCAATTAATCCAATAAAAATTTGCCATGCTAAACTAATTCTTTTCATTTATTGACCCCCCTTTAGTCTAACCAATAATGTGGTAATACTTATTTTGATAAGTAATTTAATTAAAATTAAATTACTTAAAAATTCAAAACTAAACATATAAACTTTCTCGTTAATATTCAGTCGTTCACCTATTAAATAAATAATAGTTAACAGACTGTACAATAACGATTGTTTAAGACACATCAATAAATATGTTAATAAAACTTTAGAAAATTGTAAATAAATTTTTAAAAAAACGTTGAAATATGTCGAAAAAAATAAAGGAAATGGAGGAAGTAATTATTTTATTTCTATAATCTTGACTTAAATGCAGTTAAGTACTCTAATACTCAAAAAATCTATTCGTTTTATGATAAAAATAAAAATCAAAAACACCTTTCATCATAATAGTTCGTGAGGGAAGGTGTTTTTTTGAGAAAATAAATGGTATGGACAATCACTTCTTTCTAAAAGCCTGATTCTATGAAACTTTAAAAAATTACATCGACTACGTCATCATTCTCTTTTAGGAAATCTCTTCTCTTAACTCATCCATTTCGGCGGTGTGTTTTTTGCCCAATAAATTCGCCCTAATTCATAATGGGTTTGAAACGAATCATGATAAGTATGGTAATGGAAATTAAACCAGTAACCGTCTTGCGGCGGATGGTCACGTCTTACATGAAATCTTACAATATCCTTTCCGCTTGTTTTATCATATATATGGAAAATCTTTTCACCGATACCCCCGGAAGGCTTTTCTGTAATCGCTAAATGAACTAACTTTTCTTCTGGATATTGCTCCGCTAAAGATACTAGTACTTCTTCAATGCGCGGCAAAATGACTTCATTAAATTCATCTTCAATGACAGGTAAAATTTTTCCACCGAATTTTTCATAAGATTGGACAACCGCTTTTTCCATTGTTTGCTGTACAAATTCCTCCCGTGTAAGTACACGGACATATTCCGCTTTTGTATTCCTTTGTGAAACAACCGCTGCATCGAATGAAGAATCATCTGCTTTTGCTTCATCAACTAATAATGAAGCAGGCGGTGTTACTAATCCAAACGTTAACGTCGTAATTAAGACAACAAGCGATTTACGAAGCCATCTTGGAAGATACACACGAATTCACTCCTTTCTAATGTTTAGCGTTAAAAAATGCCGCTGCTTGCTAAATTGACAATAGCTTGGCGAATTTTTGCTTCATCCTGTACAAGGGCAATGCGCACAACCCCCTCTCCATGCGGACCAAAGGCTTGTCCAGGCGTAACAACAACATTCGCCTTATCGATAAGAGCGTAAGCAAAATCAGTAGATGTCCATCCCCTTGGAACTTCCGCCCAGACAAACATGCTTGCTTTCGGGCTATCGACTTTCCAGCCAATGGACGCAAGCCCTTCTACTAATCGATCTCTGCGGGATTGATAAATTTGGCGGTTCTGTTCGCAAAAAGCAGCCCCCTTTCTTAACGCGGCCGCCGCTGCTTTTTGAATTGGCAAAAATACGCCGTAATCAAGATTCGATTTTAAATTGGCTAACGCTTGGATGATTTGCTTATTGCCGCATAAATATCCGATGCGGCATCCTGCCATGTTAAAACTTTTTGAAAGGGAGTTCATTTCTACACCGACTTCTTTAGCCCCATCAATGGACAAAAAGCTTAGCGGTTTATGACCATCATAATACAATTCAGAATAGGCAAAATCATGAAGAATGATAACATCATATTTTTGGGCAAACGCAATCACCTCTTTAAAAAACGATTCCGTAGCTAGTGCTGGAACAGGGTTTCCTGGAAAGTTTAAAATCATCATTTTGGCCCGCTCTGCTATATGAGCCGGTATGCTCGAAAGGTCCGGCAAAAACTTATTTTCTTTTCGAAGCGGCATAAAATACGGAACAGCTCCCGCCATGGCAATGCCCGTTGCATAAGCAGTATATCCCGGATCAGGCACAAGAATGACATCTCCCGGATCGGCAAAAACCATTGGAAAATGAACAAGACCATCTTGCGACCCCATTAAACATAACACTTCTGTTTCTTTATTTAGTTTTACATTGTAGGTAGTGCTGTAATAATCCGCAACCGCTTCATGAAATTCATTCGTACCAGAAAGGGCATAACCGTATTGGTTTTCCTCTTTTACAAACGTTTCCAATGTATCCATCACAAATGCCGGTGGCGGTAAATCTGGACTGCCAATGCTTAAATCAATCATTTCACAACCTTGAGAAATTTTTGTTTGTTTATATGCGGCTAATTCGCTGAAAACGGACGTACCAAATGCTTTCATTCGCTCAGAAAGTGTAATTCTCATTATTTCTCCCCCTAATACAAACTGACCGTGAATTTACTATGTATAATTCTTCAATTTGACACATACTACGATTATAAGCAATAGAAAGTTTCATTCCCCTTACATTTTCAGTTTACCATATTTTCTGTAAATTTCACGTGAAGAAAGGACGGAGAAAGATGAATACGGTTTTTATATTTCTTTGTTTCGTTACGATCATTTACAATATTGCGAACTGTTTCATTGACTCATAAAAAAGAGGATGACCTAAAGCAAAGTGTCCGACCCCACGATATGATATATCGTGTTTTTTACATGAGGTCAGACACTTTATAGGTCATCCTCTTTTAACTTTGTTTTGTTTTTTTACGGGCTGAATCCTGCTCATACGTCCCTGTTTCTGTTGTTGTCGTTCCTTGTCCTTGAACTTCTGGTGAACTCAATCCTGTCTTCGATGGGTCTTTACGGTGTTTTGGCATTTTCATCACCTCCACACATTAAATTCCCCTAAAATTTTCTCTTCATACTAATCAGCGATCGCCTTGAATATTTTCAATGTAAACCGAATTAAGGAAGGAAACAGCTCAACCATGATATTACCGACAAATTCAACGAACAAATCATGCATCATGCTCCGGCTGTTTCGCTTTTTGTCATCTTTATTCATTCTTCTCCTCCAACTCGATCGTTGCAAAGTGAAATTTCGCTGTTTTGCGTACATAAACAGAAAAACCAAATCGTTCAAATCGTGCGCTTTTCCAATGATCTTTTAAGACGACCCGCTTTCTTGCCACCCGTTTTGCTTCGGCAATGACCTCTTCGGTCAGTTCTGTATATAAGGCAAATGGTTTAATTCCTTTAATTCCGTCTGACTCTAAAATGGATTCTTCAAACATCGGGTCAAAATAGACGACATCAAAAGAGCGATCAGGCAGTGATGCTAAAAAAGTCCGATAATCGTTATGCATAACTTGAATTCGCCGCATGGCTTTATTCATCTTTTCTAGCCCTGAATCCCAATGTTGAAGCCCGTTCTTTACTAAATAAGCAATATAGCGATTTCCTTCAATTCCTGTCACCTTCCCGCTTTCCCCAACAACCATACTGGCTACGATACTATCTGAGGCAAGTCCAAGCGTGCAATCAAGAAAGGACATCCCTTTTGTTAGTTTTGTCGCTTGCAAAAATGGTTCGCTCTCTCCCCGTAAAATCCGCTTCACACGAAACATCGCTGAATTCGGGTGAAAGAATAACGGTTCATCTCCATTCATCAGCCGAATTTCTAACCGGTTCTTTCCGACAACAAGAACATCATCATGCCATTGCCGCTGAATGGCTTCAACGGATGATTTGTGTCTTGTTACATATCGTATACGTAATTCGTTAGCTATTTGTTTCGCTTTTTCAATCATTTCTTTATTTGTTCGTCCTGCTGTTGTAACAATCATCTTTTCACGTTCCTTTTCGGCTGCATAGAAAAAGGATGCCAAAAAAGCATCCTCTTAGCCTTAGCAATGTTTTTCAAATGCAGCGATAATGTTATCCATAATATTTTCCATTGAATTCGCCTCGATATCATGGCGCGGAATAAAATGAACGACTTCTTTTCCTTTTAAAAGTGCCATCGACGGAGACGATGGTTCAATACCAACAAAATATTCGCGCATTTTCGCTGTTGCTTCCTTATCCTGTCCAGCGAACACCGTTACTAAATGATCCGGTTTTTTGTCGCTGCGAAGCACTGCTTGCGTCGCTGCTGGTCGTGCCAATCCCGCTGCGCATCCGCATACGGAATTCACGACAACAAAGGTTGTTCCTTGAACATTTTCCATAAATTCTTCTACTTCCTCACTTGTTCGTAACTCTTTAAATCCGGCACGAACTAACTCATCGCGCATCGGTTGAACAAGCTGGCGCATATATTCTTCGTATGCCATTGACATATATGTATCCCTCCAAACTGTTCTCAATGCTAAAAGAATACTATATTTGAATACAAAAAATCAACGAAAATGAAAGGGCTTGCCACAAACAACAGCAAGCCTCCGTTATCATTATTTTACTTTCACAATCTGTTTTTCTTCCTCGAACAAATCAGTAACCGCTCCTTTAGACGCACAAGACACTAACCGCGCATACTTTGCAAGAACTCCTTTTGCCTTCAGCGGTGGTGCTGTCCACTCCGCGCGGCGGCGTTCAAGTTCTTCGTCTGACACATGAACAGTCAATTCCTGTGTCTCACTGTCAACCGTGACTAAATCACCTGTTTTTAATAACGCAATCGGCCCGCCGACCTGCGCTTCCGGGGCGATATGACCGACGACTAAACCGTGCGTTCCGCCTGAGAAACGACCGTCCGTTAAGAGAGCGACGCTTTCCCCTAATCCTTTTCCAACTAAAATCGCTGAAATGGAAAGCATTTCTGGCATCCCCGGACCGCCTTTAGGACCCTCGTAGCGAATCACAAGGACATCGCCCGGCTGAATTTCATTGTTTAAAACAGCTGCTGTTGCTTCTTCTTCGGAGTCAAATACTTTTGCCGGTCCTGTTAAACGTTTCACTTTTAAACCGGAAACTTTTGCTACTGCCCCATTCGGCGCAAGATTGCCTTTTAAAATAACAAGAGGTCCTGTTTCCCTTAGCGGTCGATCAAGAGGATAAATCACCTTTTGTCCTTCTTTTAAATCCGGCCATTCCGCTAAGTTTTCCGTGACCGTTTTTCCAGTTACTGTTAAACAATCACCATGAAGCAATCCTTCTTTTAACAACAACTTCATCACAGCTGGAACGCCGCCTGCTTCGTGTAAATCCTGCATGACATAGCGGCCGCTTGGCTTTAAGTCAGCAATATGCGGTACTTTCTTTTGGATGCGGTCAAAATCATCGATTGTCAAATCGACATCTACCGCATGGGCGATCGCTAACAAATGAAGAATCGCATTGGTTGAGCCACCAAGTGCCATGACAACCGTAATTGCGTTTTCAAACGCTTTTTTCGTCATAATATCTTTTGGATAAATGCCTTTTTCTAGCAAATTGTAAACGGCCTGTCCTGCCTTATAGCAATCCTCTAATTTCAACTCCGTTTCCGCCGGATTGGAAGAGCTTCCTGGAAGGCTCATTCCGAGCGCTTCAATCGCTGATGCCATCGTGTTCGCTGTGTACATACCGCCGCAAGAACCAGCTCCCGGACAGGCATTACATTCGATATGATGCAATTCCTCACGGCTAATATCACCTTTATTATATTGTCCAACTCCTTCAAACGCAGAAACGATGTCAATATCTTTTCCATGGAGTTTCCCTGGTTTAATTGTACCGCCATAAACAAAAATCGCAGGCACTTCAGACCGTCCAATCGCAATCATACAGCCCGGCATATTTTTATCGCATCCGCCAATCGCCACAAATGCATCTAACCGTTCCGCGCCAACAACCGTTTCAATCGAGTCAGCAATAACATCGCGGCTCGGAAGCGAATAGCGCATTCCTTCCGTCCCCATCGAAATTCCATCCGAAACGGTAATCGTATTAAACACTAACGGCGCTCCGCCCGCGTCTTTAATCCCTTTTTTCGCTTTGAGAGCAAGCTGATCAATATGTATATTACACGGCGTCACTTCACTCCATGTACTAGCAACACCAATCATCGGCTTTTTAAAATCTTCATCCGTAAAGCCAACGGCGCGAAGCATCGCCCGGTTTGGCGCCCTTTTTACATCATCACTGATTACTTTGCTTCGATGTCGCAAATCTTTTTCCATTTTTATTCCTCCTAGCAATCTATTTTCTAACAAATATAGTACGTTTCACAAAAGTTTTCAATATGTTTATAAAATTTTAACAATTAATTATACGAATTTTCTTACAAATAAATGTGTGACAAGATCATTTTTATGCGATTTCGAATTTCTATAGCCAATATAAAAAGGAGCTTTGTTATGAAACTTTACGAAGAATTTACGAAGATTGCGCAAACTTTATTTTTATTCAATAGAAATGGATGCGGCAGTAGATGAATCGAATTTCGTCTAAAAAGAGCGTGTCATCCAACGCATAATAAGGCATAAATCAATGAGCAAACCTAATGAAAAATCGAGAAAGTTATATTGCTCGTGTTTCTATTATTTATGAGCCCTGTGTTAAGTGTCCTATAGTTTCTTCATTTCACTACGTTCTTAATGTTCTAGGGGCAGTATGGACTTTTCTTTTGTTTTTGCGATGCTCATTACATGAATAAGCCTTTTTCGTTTGTACTACGCAAGATTCGATGATTTCTATTTCAAGCAATACAAGAATGGTGACTAGCATCTTCACTATGAAAAAATCGCATGCAATTCTATTTTGCATGCGATTTTTCTTGTTACTTCTCCTCTTTTTTTCGACTTTCCGTCATTTGCTTCCAAACAGAGCCTTTTGCCTCTTCGCCGCCTTCAATTCGTTCAATCGCCATTTTGACTTGCATGCTTACCTCAAACTCTGGATCATTTTCTGCCGCTTTTAAAGCAGGAAGAGCGGATTCGTCCCCTACCTCATACAAAAACATTGCCGCGCGCCAGCGGACTAATTTGCTTGGGTCTTTTAATGCCTCAATCATCACTGGTATTGCTTCTGGATCGCCGATATCAGACAAACAGTCTCCAGCTGTGCGACGCACGGAAACCGCTTTATCTTTCAATGCTTCATAAAGATACGGAAGCACTTTCTTGCCGCCAATCATTCCTAAATAAGCGGTGGCAAGACGGCGAATCGCCACTTTTTCATCTTTTAATGCCTTTGCCAACACCGGCAAATCTTCTTCAGTTGGCTCTGCCATTTGTTCTAAAGCCGCATAGCGTTTCGTCCAATCTGGGTCATCAAGCATTTCTTCCGTCACTTTAAAGCTTGACCGTTTTTGCGTTTTCGCTTGCTCGCCGCTTTTAAACATTTGTACCATCCGCTCTAACCGTTCAGGTGGATAGGCGGCAGACAGTTCTTCAACCACTTCTGCACCGATTTCCTCAAATGTTCCATAGCGTACGCCTTTTTCGACCCATTTTCGCTCAAGAACAATATTTCCGGCATGTTTCTGAGCTTCTAAAACCGCATCCATAAACGGCTGCGGCAAACCGACTCGTCTTTCTTCCTGACCGTCGGTTAGCTTCACCTGCATCGGCAATCCATAAAGCATTTGAACGTAGACTTTCACTTCGCCAAAATGGTCGTTACGGACTTGTTGATTGTCTTGAATATGGTCCACATCTTCTCCAAACGCTTCGCGCACTTTGGTTAAAATCTCTTTCCAGTCATATTTCGGATTTCGTTCGATTGCTAAAAAATCAGCCACATGGTAAATGCCTTTTACTCCTTCAATTTTCATTAATTGTTGAATGATGGCTGGTGCCTTCTCAACATTATCCGGCTTATAGTTATGGCTTGTTCCAAATGGAAGTTCTTCGTCTAGTAGAACTTTCATTGTATTCGGACTTGGTGTAGGTTCAATGGATTTAATGTTCATTACTGTTCATCCCCTTTCACTTAGATTGTAATGCTTCCACAAGTTCAGACAGTTCCGCCCAGCGTTCAAGCAGCGCATCGAGTTCTGCACTTAATTGTTCATGTTCGGACGCTAATCTTTGCACTTTTTCGTAGTCGCTCGCCGATTGTTCCATTTCCAAAGTAACTTCCTGTAATTTCGTCTCCAATGCAGCGATTTTGTCCTCGATCTCTTCCCATTCTTTTTGTTCCTTATAGCTTAGACGGCGCTTGGCAGGTTTCGCTGCCTTTGCTTGTTCTTTCACCGGGGTTGGCTTTGATTCTGCGCTCTCTGCTTTTTTCTTGAGTTGCTCTTCTAAATAATCGGAGTACTCTCCAAAATATTGAGCAATTTTCCCGTTTCCTTGAAATATGAGTAATTGTTCTGCTACTTTGTCTAGAAAATAACGGTCGTGAGAAACGGTGATGACCACACCCGAAAATGTCTCCAAATAGTCTTCCAGAACGGTTAATGTTTGTGTATCCAAATCGTTCGTCGGCTCGTCAAGAAGTAACACATTCGGCTCTGTCATTAAGATTCGCAACAAATACAAACGTCGTTTTTCTCCGCCTGACAATTTGTGAATAGGCGTTCCGTGCGTATTCATTGGAAATAAGAAACGTTCTAGCATTTGCGCCGCGGAAATCATTTTTCCATCGGTCGTATGAATGACTTCCCCAGCTTCTCGAATGTATTCAATCATTCGTTTATTTTCATCCATATCAACATTTTCTTGCGTGTAATACGCGATTTTCACCGTTTGCCCAGTTTCAATTTCCCCCGCATCAGGTTGGATACGACCAGCGAGCAAATTTAACAATGTTGATTTGCCGCTTCCATTTTGCCCAACAATACCAATTCGGTCACCTGGCTTTATAATGAAGCTAAAATCATCGAAAATCACTCGATTGCCGAATGCTTTGCTTACATGTTTTAACTCTAACACTTTTTTACCAAGACGGCTGCCGCTTAATGAGATATCTAGACTGCTCTTTTGTTCCATTCCAAGTGACTGCTCTAGCTGTTCGAATCGTTGTATGCGCGCTTTTTGTTTCGTTGTCCGCGCTTTTGCTCCTCTTCTGATCCAAGCTAGCTCGCGGCGATATAAGTTTTGCCGTTTTGCTTCTGCCGCAAGCTCCTGCTCCTCTCTCAGCGCTTTCCCTTCTAAAAATGCTGCGTAATTTCCTGTATAACTATATAGTTTTCCATGATCTAATTCCAAAATTCGATTTGTCACACGATCTAAAAAGTAACGATCATGCGTGACAAGCAAGAGGGCTCCAGTGTAACGCGACAAATACTCTTCCAACCAACGAATCGTTTCATAATCTAGATGGTTCGTCGGTTCGTCTAAAATGAGTAAATCTGGCGTTTCAATGAGCGCTTGTGCTAAAGCAACGCGGCGCTTTTGTCCTCCAGATAGCTCACCGATTTTTCTTGTCATGTCTTCGATTCCTAATTTTGAAAGAATCGCTTTAGCATTCGAGCTTGCTTCCCATGCGTTCATCGCATCCATTTGTTGCTGGCAGCGAAAAAGACGTTCTTGCAATTTATCATCAAGAGGATTTTTCTCAAGCTCGGCTAAAACTGTTTCATAGTCACGCAATAAACGAATAAGCGGTGTATCACCGTAAAACACTTGTTCTAATACCGTTAAGTTTTCTTGAAAATCAGGCTGTTGCGGTAAATACCCGATCGAATAGTCTTTTGAATGCGTAATCTGTCCGTCATCCGCAAGCTCAACACCAGCAATAATTTTCAGTAACGTTGACTTTCCTGTCCCATTCACACCAATGATGCCGATGCGTTCCTGTTCTTTAATCGTGAACGAAATATCGCGAAATAACGTTTTTTCCGCATAACTTTTAGACAAATTTTCAACCGTTAACATCTTCATCTTGCTCATCCCACTCTTTATAAAATTGTTGTAAAAAACGCTCCATAAATTCATGACGCTTGCTAGCGATTTGTTTCGCACTTTCCGTATTCATAAGATCTTTTAGTTTTAATAATTTTTCATAAAAATGATTAATCGCTGTACTGCGGCCTTGTCGGTATTCTTCCTTCGTCATCTTCTCTCGGTAAGGAAGGTTTGGGTCGTACATAAGGTGTCCGCGATTTCCCGCATACATAAACGTACGGGCAATGCCGATAGCACCGATGGCATCGAGACGATCCGCATCTTGAACAATCATCCCCTCAATGGTGTTGGGCTTTTTTCCGTGTCCCCCCTTAAACGAGACCGAGGAGATAATTTCAATAATATGCTCTTTATCGTAGTTGGACAGCGGCATTTGTTCGAGCCAAGAGGTCACGGCGGATAATCCCTTTTCTTCACTTCCAGCGATTTTTTCATCGGCTACGTCATGGAGAAGCGCGGCCATTTCGACAATAAATTCATCGGCGCCTTCTTTTTTCGCAAGCGCAATGCTCATACGCCGAACACGCTCGATGTGCCACCAATCATGTCCGCTTGCGTCATTTTCAAGCAACATTCGTACATATTGTTCTGTCTTTTGAACGATTTCGCGTTTATCCATATCAGCCCTCAGCATTCGATTGTTTTTTCGTTAACTATTGTAACAAAGGAGCATTTTGTTTGCCTAACGAAAACTGTCTCCCCCATCGGAGAGACAGTAAGCCATCCATTACATATTTAAGAGTTTTTCAATCTCCTGTTTTAACTCGCTTGGTTTTGTTTGTGGGGCAAAGCGGCTGATAACGTTTCCGTTTTTATCCACTAAAAATTTGGTGAAATTCCATTTAATTGATTTTGTTCCGAGAATTCCAGGCGCTTTTTCTGTTAAATAAACAAATAATGGATGAGCATTCGCGCCGTTTACATCAATTTTTGCGAACATCGGGAACGTGACTCCATAGTTTAACTGGCAAAAGCTTTCGATTTCGCTTTCTGAGCCTGGCTCTTGATGACCGAATTGATTGCAAGGAAACCCTAATACTTCAAACCCTTTATCTTTGTACTCATCGTAAAGTTCTTGCAGCTCTTTATATTGTGGAGTAAAACCGCACTTGCTTGCTGTATTGACAATTAACAGTACCTTTCCCTTATAGTCAGCCATTGATTTTTCTTCACCGCGAATCGTTTTGACAGTCATATCATATATGCTCATGCAAAAATCCCTCCAAGTTATATGTATACTTTTTATCTTAATCGAGTTAGAGAGTTATTTCTACTTTAAATATTCCAAAGAAAAGCGGGATGTAACACTACATCCCGTAAAATGGTTGCAACCGCCGAAGCGACTCGATGACATACGGAATCATCTCTTGTAAATCATCAACATTTCCTTCATCAATTAACCGATCAAATTCGATCGTAATCAGATTATCGTATTCGTTTCTTTCGCCTTGATATTCATGTGCCAACGTTTGACGAATAATACGATTACTTCCCCAAATGTTCGTCAAAACTTCTTTAATACGGAAACATGTGGTTTCACTTTGCTTAATGGACATGTTAAAGGCAATTTCCAGCACGCACCCCGGCTTAAGATGGTTTTGTGCGAGCAATTCCCCGGCGATATGCTCAAGTTTTGTTTGTAACGTAATGGTACATGTGACGCTATCCGTACCATATTCCCGCAGTTGAAATGCAATTTTATACGTTCTGGAAAAATGGGCAAGATCCATTAAGTCGTTTCGATCTGTTACAATGATGACTCCGTCTAAATCAAGGTCATACACTGCACCTTCAAGTACCGTTTTTAAATTATCAAACACCGTCGGGTCAAACATGTGTGCTTACTCCTTTTCTAGAATAGACCAACCGCGTTTCCATTTTCATCGACATCCATATTTAACGCCGCTGGCTTTTTCGGCAAGCCCGGCATCGTCATCATATCACCGGTTAAGGCGACGAGGAACCCCGCACCAATTGCTGGTTTAAATTCGCGCACTGTAATCGTAAAGTCTGTCGGTCTGCCAAGTTTGTTCGGATCATCAGACAAGGAGTATTGCGTTTTTGCCATACAAATCGGCAGCTTATCCCAACCAAACGCAGCAAATTGCTCGATTTGTTTTTTCGCCTTCGCAGAAAACTCCACGTCTTTTGCTCCATAGACCGTTTGCGCAATTTTACGAATTTTATTAGGAATGGATTCGTTTACATCATATAAAGGAGCATACGAGTTATGGCCTCTTTCAATCACATCCAATACTTTGCGGGCTAAGTCGATTCCTCCTTCTCCACCTTTTTCCCATACTTCTGTTAACGCAACTGGATAACCGTGCTCTTCGCAAAACGCTTTTAATGTATCAATCTCCTTTTCAGTATCTGTCATAAAGCGGTTAATCGCCACAACAAATGGCAAGCCGAACGCCTGAATCGTTTCAATATGTTTCTGTAAATTACTCAAACCAGTGCGCAATGCTTCGACATTCTCCATATGTAATTCCTGCTTTGAAACGCCGCCGTGCATTTTTAATGCGCGTATTGTTGCGACGATGACAACCGCCTCTGGCTTCATCCCGGCAATGCGGGCTTTCATATTCAAAAACTTCTCTGCACCTAAATCAGCACCAAAACCTGCTTCCGTTACAACATAATCACCGAGTTTTTGCGCCATTTTTGTCGCAATGATGCTATTGCAGCCATGGGCAATATTCGCAAATGGACCACCATGTATAAGTGCCGGAGTATGTTCGATGGTTTGTACAAGATTCGGTTTTAACGCATCTTTCAATAGAAGCGTTAACGCTCCTTCAACACCAAGATCAGCAACAGTAACAGGTTGCTGATCAACGTTATACGCAACAACAATTTTTGAAAGGCGCTGTTTTAAATCTTGCAAATCCGTCGCTAAACAGAAAATCGCCATAATCTCAGAAGCAACGGTAATATCAAAACCATCCTCACGCGGCACCCCTTGAACTGGTCCACCTAAACCAACGACGACTTGTCTTAAAGCACGGTCGTTTAAATCAACAACTCGTTTCCAAACAATGCGTCGCGTATCAATGCGTAATTCATTTCCATGGTGAATATGGTTATCAATTAACGCCGCTAAAGCGTTATTTGCTGCTGTAATCGCATGTAAATCTCCGGTAAAATGAAGGTTAATATCCTCCATCGGCAACACTTGCGAATATCCGCCACCTGTCGCTCCGCCCTTTATTCCCATTGTCGGTCCAAGAGATGGCTCACGCATAGCGATAATCGCTTTCTTTCCTAATTGATTTAACGCTTGTCCAAGACCAACTGTAACAGTAGATTTTCCTTCTCCGGCTGGAGTCGGATTAATTGCCGTTACAAGGATCACTTTTCCGTCGGGTTTCGTTGACAATCGTTTCATTAGATCAAGGGAGATTTTCGCTTTATAGTGGCCATATGACTCAAGTTCCTCTTCTAAAATATCGAGTTCTTTTGCGATTTCTTGAATCCGTTTTAATTTCGCCTCTTGAGCAATTTCAATGTCCGTCTTCATCTTTGTTGTCGTAGTCATGTTCCTTCCTCCAACGTCAAAAAATTCAAAATTTCGCAAACCATGATTATTTTATCATAACCATTTTTCTCTCCCAACGAAAAAAACAAGTATTCATAAAAAAAAAATAATTGAACAATTTTTTTAATATTTTTATAATTATCTTATTTAAAAAGAAAAGGAGGTTGAGTATCCTTGCCAATTAATATTCCCCGAAATCTCCCGGCTAAAGAGGTATTAGAACAAGAAAATATTTTCGTGATGGATGAAGACCGTGCGTATTCCCAAGACATTCGCCCATTAAATATAGTGATACTTAACTTAATGCCACAAAAAGTGAAAACAGAAACACAGCTGTTGCGTTTGTTAGGAAATTCACCTCTTCAAGTGAACATTACATTTTTGCGTCCGGAAACACATGAGGCAAAAACAACGGGAAAACATCATCTTAATCAGTTTTATACAACGTTCCCACAAATTCGCCACCGCAAATATGACGGTATGATTATTACAGGTGCACCTGTGGAACATTTACCGTTCGAAGAAGTTACATATTGGCAAGAACTTACAGAAATTATGAAATGGACAACAACAAATGTGACATCCACGTTGCACATTTGCTGGGGAGCACAAGCAGGTCTTTACTATCACTATGGCGTCCCAAAATATATGCTGCCGCAAAAATGTTTCGGTATCTTTGAACATCAGGTAGAAAAGAAAAATGTCAAACTGTTGCGTGGTTTCGATGATATATATCGTGTTCCTCATTCCCGTCACACGGACGTATTACGCGAAGATATTGAAAAAGTACCTGATTTAACGATTTTATCTTCATCTGAAAAGGCAGGTATTTGCCTTGTTGCATCAAACGATGGCAAACAAATTTTCTTAACGGGACATCCAGAATACGATGCTACAACTTTAAAGGAAGAATACGAACGCGATCTCGCTAAAGGGTTGCCGATTCAAATTCCAGAATCCTATTTTCCTGACGACGACCCGACAAAAGAACCTCGCAATACTTGGCGTTCACATGCAAACTTGTTATTTGTTAACTGGTTGAATTATTATGTATATCAGGAAACGCCGTATGAGTGGGAATAATTCTTTTCTCTTTCTATACTTAAGATAAAAAAATGAGGTGATCTCAAAAGGGCCAATCCCTTACGAGACAACCTCATTTTTTTATGACTGGTCGTTCTCTTTTTCTCTTTTCTTCCATTTGAACAGCGATTTTCGATATTTTTCCACGACATCTTTTCCGACGATGACTGCACCAAGCCAAAACAACACTTCCGCCATGACTACCGAAACACCTGCAATCCCCACTTTTATGGTTGTTGAAAACGGCAAAAACGGCACCGCAAAAGGGATTAGCCAAAATATTGTTGAGATAATGATAAAAGCCCAACCTACTCGTTTATTTGCTATTTTCCTCCACATCATAAATTCCCCTTATTCATAAGTTGAGTGGACTAAATAATTATAATATAATATATTCTTCCAAATCATCAGTAGTAAACAAAATAAGAAAACTTTCATTAACTGGCGGTCTTTACTGTTTTTTTATTACTGTCATCCACTGGCATAAAGGCAAAAATGGTGATAAACGCGAATTCCGTTGCTGATAAAAACACTAAAAGATAGCCTTTCCATATAACTAACGCCCGAACTGTCGACACCTTTCTTTTTACATAAAATGAAAAGCTTCCTCGCCTTTATTTTAAGGTTTTGTTGTATGTTCACCTACTCAAATACTTCTTTTTACCTCCATATAACTTTATTGTCATATAACCGCTTATTGCCCTATCTTTCGAGAATGTGTATAATCGAGAATTAGTGAATGTCACACCGTGATTCGCCAGCACAAAAACATCGTTCGCCATATTCTTTTAAAACTTCATGTAAGTCGACAATAATCGTCAAAGGGTTCGACAAACCTATTCACGAATAGTTATTATATTATAGAATAATAGAATAGAAAGCTTACAACATAGAAAGGATGATTCATTGTGCGCTCGGAAAGACGGAAACAATGGAAAACTCATTGGAAAAAATATAAACATCTTTATAAAGGACCTCGAATGGAGAGAAGAAATAAATGGCGGCATAAATGGGAGGAAAAATATGTTGCCAGTTAACATTTAGAGAACCCTGCCAAGTTTGGTTGGGTTCTTCCTATTTTCTGAGATTTGTTCACTATGTATTGAATTTCCCGCTTTCAACCATTACCTTTCCATCGCTTATTTAATAAGTATTATATATAGAAATGAATATTTGATGAGTTCTTCCGGAAACAATGTTGCGTTCATTGTCATGTTGTTTATTTTATTCATTATTGTTGGCTGTACATGTATGAGTTATTAGATAACCATTGAAATACGGTCCCTAAAGTGAAGGGCTGTCTCAAAGGTTTAGACTCCTGCGTCTCGAATGTTAATGAGCATCCAAACTCTGTTGGATTCTCAGGCGTCAAACCTTTATGAGACGCCTTTATTTGTTTACAGATTTTTTACATATTTCTTGAACTTTTCTTTGTTTCACTTCATATTATCCTAACATTTGTTTGCTATTTTTATAAAAAAGGTTTCTTTCACTATCCAAACAGGAGCGGTGACAATGGAAAAACAAAAGGTTCTTATCTTAACAGCAAGCTATGGAAACGGGCATATTCAAGTGGCAAAAACGCTTAAAGAAGAGTGTCATAAACAGGGAATTAACGAAGTGATCATTTCTAATTTGTTTGCTGAAGCCCATCCTCTTGTAAACGATATTACAGAGTATTTGTATTTAAAGTCATATACAATCGGAAAACCACTTTACCGTTTTTTCTATTACGGAATGAATAAAATGTATCATACAAAAATTTTAAACTGGTACTACAATTTTGGAAAAAAACGCCTTATTTCTCTCATTGAAGCGGAAAGACCCGACTTTATTATCAATACGTTTCCAATGATTGTTGTTCCGGAATTCCGCCGCCGCAGCGGAATCTTTATTCCAATATTTAACGTGCTAACGGATTATTGTTTGCATAAAATTTGGCTTCATCCAGAAATTGATAAATATTATGTTGCCACAGAAGATTTAAAGCAAAAAATTGTTGACTTTGGCATTCCTGAATCCATCATTGAGACAACAGGAATACCAATTCGTCCCGTATTTGAAGAGCAAATTTTACCTTCATCCTTATTTAAAAAATATCATTTATCACCGGCCAAAAAAGTAATTGTCATTATGGCTGGCGCTCATGGGGTTTTAAAAAATGTAAAAGAAATATGCGAAACGCTGTTAACACAGACGGATTCACAAATTGTAGTTGTATGCGGCAACAACACATCGCTTATGCTTGAACTAGAACCTTTAACAAAAAAATTTCCAGATCCATTACGTGTATTTGGTTATCTCGAGCGCGTGGATGAACTGTTTCGTATCACGACTTGTATGATTACAAAGCCCGGCGGTATAACGCTTACAGAAGCGGCCGCATTAGGAGTACCATTGATTCTTTACAAGCCAGTGCCTGGGCAGGAGAAAGAAAATGCACAATATTTTGCGAGCAAAGGCGGAGCTGTAATCGCCAATCAGCTAGAAGATATTTATATGACGATTTCCTATTTATTGAATAACGAGGAAGCATTGTTGGAAATGAAAAACGCTATGAGACAAATTCACAAACCTCATTCCGCGAAAAACATCATCCATGATATTTCAAATACGGTTGAACAATTAAAACTAAAGCGTTTCGCCAATTTATCGTAACGTTAGGGAGGAAAAACGATGGACACATTAACGCATACAACGATGGGTCTTGGCCTTGCGTGTCTAGCTCATCTTGACCCACATGTTTCCACGTCTTCAGAAATGGCTTTAACGGTAACGTTCGCAACTGTTATTGGCTCCAACGCTCCTGATTTTGATATCGTTTATAAAATAAAAGGCAATAGCTCATACTATCGCAATCATCGCGGCAGTTCCCATTCGATCTTTGTCATACCGTTGTGGGCTTTTGCGATTACTGGAATCCTTACATCTTTTTCACCTTCTATTAATACAGTCCATTTGTTCACTTGGACGCTTTTAGCTGTCATCTTACATGTATTTTTCGATTTGTTTAATGTATATGGCACGCAAGCGGCGAGACCGTTTTCAAAAAAGTGGATTTCCTTTAACTGCATTCCTCTTTTTGACCCATTTATATTTGTTTTACACATCATCGGATTTGCATTGTTGTTTGTCGGCTTCCATCCAGAATATACTTTTAGTGTTGTTTATTTAATGATCTTTGGTTATTTATTGGAACGCTTATCCAGTTATAACCGTACTTTAGCATGGCTGAAAAATGAAGTGAATTTGGACGGAAAGTATACACTCATTCCAACCGTACGATGGTGGAAATGGGATGTTATTGTTGACACAGAGAACATGATTTATACTGGAACGATCAACTATAAAAAAGTAGAGTGGCACGATGCATTTTCTAAACAAATGAAAAATGAAAATCTCATCGAGAATGCCAGCAAAGATCAAAAGGTACAAGATTATTTGGCGAGTACGGATTATGCGTATACTCAAGTGACAGAAAAAGATTATGGTTATGAAGTCCGTTGGTTTGATTTACGTTTTCGCAATAAACAGACGTATCCTTATATCGCTGTCGTATCATTAAATCAAGAAGGAAACATCTTATCCTCGTACACTGGCTGGATTTATGAAAACAAAACATTGTATAAAAAATTACAGCTGTCTAATCATCAAAAAATGCTTCCGTCATAGACGGAAGCATTTTTTGTTACACTTTGCGCAACATAAATAACCACATAAACGTTAATGCCTGTTTTAATTCAGTAGGAAGATTAGCAACCATTTTCTCAGAAACGCCTCTTTTGTAAACACCTTGACCGTCAACAAGCTCCCAGCCATTTTCTTGTACCAATTTTTCAAATTCCCACGGCATCATCGTATTGCAAATAACCGGCTCCCCATAAAGGCGGCGATAACTGTTCATTCTTGGAGCAGCAGTTGGACCAAGCAACCCGACACAAAGGAGATGTCCGCTTTTTAACACTCTTCTCATTTCATTAAGAGCTTCAAGCGGCCTCTCTGTCCACTCAATCGAGTTAATTGCCATCGCTCCAGAAAATGTTTCGTCTGGAAATGGTAATTTCGTTAAATCTCCTTGGAGAAATTGGAGCTGTTCATTCTCCCCTCTCGCCTTTGCCTTTTCAATCATCTCGCTTGAGAAGTCAATGCCAACAACATGGTATCCAACTTGAGATAATTTCCAAGAACCATAACCGTCTCCACATCCTAAATCAGCGATATAGCTTCCTTTTGGTATGTACTTTGAAATAAACGGAACAATGGTTTTACGGCTGCCATGTTCCCACATTTCTTCACTGCTCTGATTCCAAAAGTGCGCACGTTCATCCCAACTCTTTTCTGCTTCTTTATGCCAATTAAACGTCTTCACAAGTTTAGCACCTCATTTGTATAAAAATTTCCTTACCGGAGATGATAAAAGATGAAAAGGAGTGACTGATTATGGGTCAACAAGAAACGTTCGTCGCTGTACAAAAAAACCACGAAGGTGACATTATTAATTTTAAAACTTCTTCAGGACGAGTGCTATCGTATCGAAAAGCATTAATGGAAATAGAAAACGGTGCGATTACTGGCGTCAATATTTTTACAGGCAAAGACGGTGAACATTATATTCGCAGCAATGCTGATGGCGTTCAGGCAAACAATTTAGATAACTTACCTACATTTTTCTAAACAAAAAGGGGGTTCATCATGACAAAAAAGTATAATAAAGGAAGCATGAACCAAAATTCACCACAACAAGATCCATCCATTTTTTCACAAGAAGCGATTAGTGGTGACAACAGTAAAGGCAATAAGCGTAATAAATCACAAAAAGATAAAAGTGACTTAAATGATTAAAAGCTGAGAAGGGGCTGACCCAAAAAGTGTCTGACCTCACGCGAAATCCATCATATATAGTATTCTTTATCCTATATATGGTGGTTGCAAAGTCTGACACTTTTCTTTAAGGTCAGCTTTTTTTGTCTTTATTTTGAAATCTTAATTGCTGGAGTGTTGTTGTTTATATAGGTTGGTGGCATGTCTGAATGTGTATCATTCGCATAGAATGATGCATTTATACTAAATTCCGCCATGGCTGTTTCATCTTCTGTCATTTCGTTTCTTTCTAAAGGTTCATTTGTAATTACACTTTTGTCCTCGTGTTTTTTCATATACTGCTATCCCTCCTTTATGGATAGCATGCGATGATTTGATTGATCTCATGTATTCATTTCGTGATTAGCTTCTTATAACGGTAATTCAGAAATAACAATCCCATCACTATCAGCATAAACATACGAACCCGGCGTCCAGCGTACTTCACCAAATTCAAGAACAACATCCCGTTTCCCTTTTCCTTCTTTTTTACTTTTTACCGGACAAGTTCCAACCGCCATCACGCCAAGCGGCATCATCGCTATTTCTGCTGAATCACGAATACATCCGTTGATAATCACTCCAGCTAATTCACGCTCGCAGGCAATTTGCGCAAGACGATCCCCTAAAAGAGCGCAATTTCGTGAACCTTTTCCATCGACAACAAGAACAGAACCTTTCGGAACCGTCTCAAGTGCTTCACGAACAAGCACATTATCTTCAAATACCTCTACTGTGGCAATCGGTCCTGAAAATTCTTTTTTTCCCCCATAAGAATTTAACGATAATTTACAAACTTGCAGCTGCTCTAAAAATTGATCACATAAATCAGCTGTCTTCACGATGTATTCCCCTTCCCCATCATGATTCATACATAAGTATATTTAGACAACCAAGAAACAAATTCCTTTAAAATTCAGAAAATAATAAAAGGCAAAGCTTGTTGATCGCTTTGCCTGAATGCGACTGGGCTAGCTGGATTCGAACCAGCGCATCACGGAGTCAAAGTCCGTTGCCTTACCGCTTGGCTATAGCCCAATGATATAACTTCATGAAATCACTTCTTTGAATATGCTACATGAGTTAGCATCGCAGGATGATTTCCCGAATTTCAGAAGGAAATTGGGGAAATCATCCGACATTGACTTAGTTTATCTTACAAACACAATATCATGTTCCTTGACTCAACACCGCACGATCATTTCAAGAATTTCTGTTAGGAAGTTCGGCAATTTATCCGACTTTGACATACTCACTCAAAAATCCCGTTAAATCAAACGTACTTTGCGATAACTGCCAATGTAGTTAAGCGGTGTACCTAACGTATTCAATTGTAGTATGACCATGTTGATATTACAATATGCGTAAAAAAGATAAAAAAATAACGGGATTTCCACCCGTTTCGTTTTTTGCGTCTTTTATCGTTATTCCCTCTTTTATTATATCGTCTACCCTCTTATATTTTGCGCCGTGCTTGTCGGCAATTTCCTTTAAAGTTAACTGATTTTCGGCTAAATCACGTTTTACATGGAACGCAAAAGGATGGGGATAAAAAACGCAGGAGGCAGCGAGGTATCTTAATTTAATAACGGTCTATTAATCGTGTTTATCTCTTTATATCGCATCCCTTTCCTGCGCTTATATTCAAATATAAAAATTATTATTTAATTTAGAACGCAATATTTTGCGTTCAACGAAGTTCTAACTTCGTTAGTGGAATATTAATTCTAGTTAATAAATCTAGTTAAACGGTAAAAGTTACGAATTAAAAATGAAGTTTTTACATGCTTCTATGCGTAAAAATTACTTCTAAAACCATTCATCTAACTTTTCCATATCTATTATCGTTTCCTCCCTTTTGCTTTTATATTTCTCGAGATTGCGTTTCGAGCGTTCTTTTTCTTCGTCTCGCTTTGCTAATGCTTTCTCATAGTTAGCTTTTGCTTCTGGAAATTTTTTAAATAGTTCATTTTTACTTAATGGGTAGTACGGGATGTATATATTATTTTTGGTTGTTCTACTTCTCTTGATAAGACCGCATTCCTCTAAAACCTTTAAGTGTTCCGACGTTGTTTTTTCGCTCTTTCCGTAAGCAAATGCTAACTCATTAACACTTGGGAATGCGTATCCCCAATCAGCGTTATAATAATCAACTATTAGCCCGTACAAATAACACATTTCAGCTTTAAAATTCGGCATGTAGATATAATTTCGAAGGTCGGAAGGTAAACGAATGAAAGTTCCCTCCGCCTGTGTTTTATCATACACTTTTTTCATACTTTCCCTCCTAAAGTAGATTCGGAAGGCTCGAAGTCCTCCCGTGTACTTTAGGCAGTTTTTACGTTTGATACATTTAATCGCATATAGTAAGCTAAAACTATCGTCGTTTTACTACTCGGGACATTTTATCGCCTGCCTCCAAATACGGGCACTCGGAGGCAAAGAGACCTCTTTCGTTATGCTGCGAGAGGGGGTGTTTTTTATTTGTCGCTATGACATTCGTATGTCCCCACAAGGTAAAAATTTGTGCTCGTAATTTGTGAGCACTAGCAGAAGGGGAAGCGAGATGGGGTCTTTTTGGGGTACAACGACCTCATAGAAGCCCAATTTAAAACGAGTATTCTCCTCCGAATACACAAACTTCGCAACGTCTAAAACCTTTCAAAACAGGCGATAGACGGCTTAAAATCAATGCTAAAAATTTATATACCTCTCGAGCCTCTGTGAATGCCATCCCAATTCCCTGCGACTCGTAGCGATGAGATAATAAAAATCGATTTCGTTTGTGTTTCGTTTCGGACCGTTAAAAAAGTCGATCTTAATCGTTTAATCTCTTGTTCAATTAACGGGGCAGTTTAGTTGAACAAGTTATAAATTGAATAGCTTGAAGTTATAGAGCATTTCTTTGTAATGAGGAATGCTTTTTATCTTTGTCTAAAATTAAAAGGATATTTATATAACAATAAGAATATAATTAAAAACGATAATAATTTATTGCAAAACGATAAATATCCTGTTAAAATCAAATTGAAAATAAATAGGAGAGGTGCTTTTTATGAAACAAGGATCAACATTGTTTTTAAAAATAGCTGTTTTTATTATCGGAACTCCAGTTCTTGCTTTATGTATATTTGGGTTGCCTATGTTAGCTAAAGAAGCAGCAGAAAGTAATTCGGAGTTCGCTTATGTACTATATGGCTTTTTAATAGTTATGTATGTATCGGCGATACCATTTTTCTTCGCTCTGTATCAGGCTTTTAAACTTTTAAGTTATATTGACAAGAACAAAGCTTTCTCGGAATTATCTGTAAAGGCTTTAAAGAATATAAAATACAGTGCCATCACAATCAGTATCTTGTATGTGCCGGGTTTGCCATTCTTCTATAACGTTGCGAAGTTAGAAGACGCCCCAGGTATCATGCTAATCGGATTGGGCATTATTTTTGCTTCAACGATTATTGCAGTCTTTGCTGCTGTTCTCCAAAGGCTTTTACAAGAAGCCATCGATATAAAATCAGAAAATGATTTAACAGTCTGAGGTGAAAACAATGGCAATTATAATCAATATTGATGTGATGCTGGCTAAAAGGAAAATGAGCGTAACAGAACTCTCGGAGAGGGTTGGAATAACAATGGCTAACCTTTCTATATTGAAAAACGGAAAGGCAAAAGCGATTCGATTTTCAACTTTAGAGGCAATTTGTAAAGCATTAGAGTGTCAACCTGGAGATATTTTAGAATACCGAAGTGATGAAGACACCCAAGATTAATAAAGTAGGAAACATTGAAAGGAAAAGAAAGTCATTCGGCGGTGAGATAGCTACTATACTAAGCAGGACTTGCATATATTCAGAAAAAACCTTTGGAGGCACAAATCATGAGAGCACTAAAACAACTCGTTCGTTTTGGTTGGGAGCAGGCCCTATCATGTTTGTTTCCTGTCGTTATTTTTGCCTCTTTGGCTTTTACACAAATTATGCCACTTCCCTTCCTACCACGGTATGACTGGCTGCTCATCATCTGCCTTCTGATGCAGTGGTGGATGGTGCGTTCTGGGCTTGAAACACGGGATGAACTAAAGGTTATCACATTGTTCCACCTTATTGGACTTGCTCTTGAACTTTTCAAAGTACATATGGGCTCCTGGTCTTATCCAGAGGAAGGATATTTCAAAATTTTTGGAGTGCCTTTGTATAGCGGATTCATGTACGCAAGTGTAGCGAGTTATCTGTGCCAAGCGTGGAGGAGGTTTAAGGTTGAACTGGTTAAGTGGCCACCGTTTTTGGTAGTTGTACCTCTTGCAGCTGCGATTTATTTGAATTTTTTCATCCACCATTATTGGATTGACGTTCGTTGGTGGCTATCTGGACTTGTAATTATCGTCTTTTGGCAATCATGGGTCACATTCGAGGTTGATGGAACTCGTTACCGTATGCCACTCGCACTTTCTTTTGTGCTCATTGGATTTTTTATATGGATAGCCGAAAATATCGCAACGTTCTTTGGAGCTTGGGAATATCCAAACCAAACCGATGCATGGAGTCTCGTTCATCTAGGAAAGGTGAGTTCATGGTTCTTATTAGTGATTGTTAGCATTCTTATAGTAGCGACGTTAAAGCAGGTTAAGGAAAAAAATTCCACTAGGATAGCTACTAGTCAATTTTTATAACTGTTAAGAACCCTCTTTTAAAAAAGTCGGATCCTTAGCATAGTAAGGAATTCGACTTTTTTTAGGGTTTAAGTTCTCCTAGCGTACAAAATTCCGAATAAGATAAATTTGAAAAAGCAACGTTCGAATTGTTGCTTTTTTTCTTTATAAATAGCTTTTAATGCCGCAATGTATTTATTAGGGGTTCTTGTGAAAATATTCACTTAAACTATAGGGGTGCGATAGTTGAACAAGATATAAAAAGACCATTTATTGGTCTTACCCCTGTCAAGTAGACAGTTATAAAAAAGACTAAGCAACCAGTGTGTTCCGGTATTCTATCGGTGCACACTGGTTGAGTTTTTTCTGAAAGCGTTCATGATTATAAAACCAGATGTATTGTGCGATGGTTTGTAGAAGTTCTTCCTCTGTTTTACATCCTGAAAAATAGAAGGTTTCTGTTTTAAGATGGGAAAAAAAGGACTCGATGCAAGCATTGTCCAAGCAGTTTCCTTTCCGTGAATGACTGCCTAACATTCCATACTTCTCCATCCAATGATTATATTGTTTGGATGTATACTGAAACCCTTGATCAGAATGCAGGATGGCTCCTTGCACGGTTCGATTTCGCTGTAATTCTTCTACCGTGTCCATCACTAAGGAAAGGTCATTCCGGGATGAGACCTTCCAAGCGACAATTTCATTGTTATACAGATCTTGTACCACTGATAAATAATAAAATTGGTTCTCCAATGCCACATACGTAATATCCGTGACAAACACCTGATTAGGGGATTGGGTTTGGAATTTTCGATTCAAGCGGTTCGGATGTACAACGGACGGGTTTGTCCCAAAATAGCGCCGTTTCTTTCGGATGACAGATTGGATGTTCAACTCTTTCATGAGTCGGTAGACACGTTTATGATTGATTCGCAAGCCCTCTTTTTGAAGCGCTATTCTCATTCGTGGATCCCCGTAGAATGGGCGTGTACGGTGGATAGCCATGATATGTTCCTTTTCAAGACTTGTTCTCGTTTTTGCCGTGCTTCTCGCGCCTCTTGTGTGTGATGCCATTTATAGTATCCGGATCGAGAAACATCAGCGATTTCAATTAACCACGTCAACCGGTATCTTTGACGTAACTCGTCTATAATGGCGAACCGATTTACTTTTCGAATTTCCCCTCCCCGTGTAGATTTGGATACCGCTTTTTTAAGTATTCGACCTGTGCTTTCAGATAATCTCGCTCTTCCTCCACACTTCGAAAGATCGTACGTGGACGACCAATCAATGGATTGTCCTGTGTATGTTTACCGCATTGGTCAGAAAGAGATTCACCGTTTCGATATTTCCTCACCCATGTTTTCACTTGGGTGGAACTAGGAATAATTGTTTTGCAACGGCTTGATAGCTCATTCCTCCGTTCTCATACAAATGAATGGCTTGTAACTTGAACTCCTCTGTATACGATTGAAATGTTTGTCCTTTTTTCGCCATGAAAAATCCCCTCCAAGTATAGTGTAACACCCAACGATTAAAAATGGGCTTTTTACACTGTCTACTTAAAGGGGATAATATCATTATTTTCGGTCTTTTTCTGTGGTCAAAAATCAACATTGAAACAGAACCAAAAAAGACGGCTATTTCTACCGCCTTATTATCGCAACCACTCTCGTTCTAGTAATCGATAGAGCGTCCCTGTTCCAATGGATAGCGTTCTGCAAATATATCTTACCGACGACTTGCCCTCTTTATACCATTCGAGAGCCTGCTTCGCCTTCTCTTCTTTTTTTCCGTCGAGGGACACTTCAACCTTGCATCCTTTAAACTTGCCCTCTTTCTTACTATCTCGATGCCTTCTCGTTGTCGTTGCAGCGTGAGTCCTCTCTCTAACTGCGCAAGAAACTTCATGAGTTACTTCTCTGACTGTGCTACATAAGTTGACACCGCAGAAATATTCTTGGAATTTCTGCAAGGAAATTTCGGAAATAATTCAACATAAACTTTGTTCAACTAGCCACCCTTTTAAAACCACAGGATCATTTCAAGAATTTCTGTTAAGAAGTTCGACAATTTATCCGACTTTGATATACTCGCCCAAAAATCCCGTTAAATCAAACGTATTTTGCAGTATGACCGTGTTAATATTGCGATATGCGTAAAAAAGATGAAAAAATATTTTATGTACTTTAAATATCGTAGTTATTTTTCGATAAGCAACGTCTTTTATTGGTTTGTTAATCAAATCAATAAAAGACGTTGTTTTTTTGTTTTGACGGATTTTGCTCTACAAATTGATCACTTATATTGTACTGCACCAATTGATATATTACATAAAATGGATAATATTTGAATAAATGGAAGTGACTCCCCGCTACATAAGTGAATATATAAGTGATTGTTAGCACTCAAAACTTTGAAAGGGGAGGATGAGATTGATTAAAAAATGGTTTATCATCTTTGTGTCAGCCTTTGTTTTGTTTTTTAGTATTGGTGTTACCTCTAGTTCTGCCGCAGGAAGCCAGTTTATTATCATTAACAAGGCAAACAATCAGCTTGCTTATTATGAAAACAGCCAGTTGAAAAGAGTATTTAAGGTCGCAACTGGAAGAAGCCCATCGCTTACACCAGAAGGCAAATTTAAGATTGTTAACAAAATTGTTAACCGTCCTTATTATAAGAAAAGAATTCCCGGTGGTGACCCTCGCAATCCACTCGGCAACCGTTGGCTCGGTTTGAACGCTCGAGGAACATGGGGTACGACTTACGCAATTCATGGTAACAATAACCCGAGTTCCATCGGCAAGTATGTCAGCAGTGGCTGTGTTCGAATGTACGATGATGAGATAGAATGGTTGTTTAATCGAGTGAAAATCAATACGCCTGTTATTATCATAACCTCTAGAAAATCTTTTGACTCTATCGCGGCAGCCAACGGTTTCAAAGTTACTCCACATCATGGCACACCTACTGTTACAAATGGAGAAATCCTAAAAAAAGGAAGCCGCGGCAATGCTGTTCGAGAGCTTCAACGCAAGCTTACTTCCCTTGGTTATAACACGAAAGGTGTAGACGGGATTTTTGGTTCAAATACAGAACAGGCAGTTCGTCAATTTCAAAGAGACCATCGTCTAACAGTAGATGGTATTGTCGGTCCGGCTACGAAAAAAGCGCTTAAGAGTAAATAATTAAAATAACATGGATAGAGAAAACTCTTATCAAGACCTAAATTATAAAAAACTTAAAAATAAAAGGAGAATACAGATTAGACATGTCTAATCTGTATTCTCCTTTTTATTAAATGAAAGCGCCCTATTATTGAAGAGCGATAAAAAATGGTCAACTTGGAAGCCATAAGTAACCTTCAATTTAAGCACCCGTTCGAAATAAACCATAAAAAGAGTTTTAGAGAACATTATTTCTTTTTATTAAACCATTCTTCTAATGTCATCATTTCAAAATCTTCTCCAAAATCCAATCGTAAAGGTGTAATTAGCTCAATTGAGTTTCCATCTGGGTCATCAAAATAAATTGCCGCATGTGCTTGTGGATGATTAGGTAATACAAGAGGTTGTTTTTCAGACGGGAATCCAAAAGATGTTCGCACCAAAATGCCTTTCTGCTCTAACCATTCTTTCGCTTGTTTAATGTCTTCCAAATCAACTTTAAACGCAATATGTCTTAATGAGGGATGATAAGGGGTTTTTACTTTGTCAGTTTCCCAAAGTCCTAACCAACTGTTTCCTTTTTCCACCCAGAGAAAAGCTAATTTTTCATTTTGGTAAGCAACCTCTAACCCTAATTTCTTATAGAAATCTATCGAATTTGAAAGATTACTTACTGGCAAATGCGCTTCATACAATCCCTTTATCATTCCTTAGACTACCTCCTATTTTTTAATTCGATTGACTAATTCCAAAAGTAGTTCTTTAGATTCCTCCAATTTCCCTTCATTTCTCAGCTTTATTGCAAAAGCAATTTGTTCATTCATAAATCCAAGTCTCTCCTTTGTATGATCATCCATGTAAGTTTTATGGCTTTAAATGTTTAACAAACAATACTCGATCATTTCCCCGTCCATCATAATTGGAAAAAACAGAAATCCCATCAACCACTCGATCGCCAGTTTCTATTTCAAATCCCATCCTTGTATGAAAAGCAATAGAAGTTCGATTGATAGGCGAAGTAACACACCGCACAAGTTGGCATCCTTTTTCTTTCATTTTTTCAAAAAATAGTTCGTATAATTTAGATGCAATTTTTCGTTTTCGGTATTCCGGGTGAACACCAATAAAATGAATGTACGCTTCATCAGGATACGTTTGCGAAACAAAACCAACTAAGAAGCCAATAATTTGATCTTGAGCAAGCGCAACAAAACTCGTTTCTTGAAAGTGAATAAAAAAGAGTTTCGGAAGCATATCAGCCATTTGCCGGCCGCCCCACCAGTCATTTAAAACATGAATAATATTATGGTAATCTTCGGGAGAAACATGGCGGATAAGCATTTTCATCTTCCCTTCCCTATTAATCTTTCACAACATTTCTTGACAAGTTTATAATTTAATATACATAATTTTTATAATATAAACAATATTTCATGCTAATCCTTATTAATGAATAGAAATGGAGTGTTGATGATGTGGAGCATTCGCGAAGCAACACCGGAAGACGCTGCAGGATTATTAGCGCATACGAAAAATATACTAGAAACAAGCCCATTTATGCTTACGACCCCGGAAGAATTTCAAGTTACCGCTGACAAACAAAAAGAATGGATGATTGAACAGCAACAAGCAGGAAATCTTATATTGGTAGTTGAAGATAATGGAGTTATTGTTGGAACATTAAATGTCCGACGTGAAAAAAAGTTCCGTCATCGTCACATCGCTTCGTTTGGTATTAACTTGCAGGAAGCTTACTGTAATCAAGGAATCGGCACGCTTTTGATTCAAAAAATGCTTGAATGGGCAAAAAATAATGGTATCGAAAAAATCATGCTGAATGTGATGGCAACAAATGAACGGGCGATTTATGTTTACAAAAAGTTGGGATTTAAAGAAGAAGGACGCTTTAAAAATCAATTAAAACTAGAAGACGGTACATATGTGGATGATATCGCTATGTCATTATTTTTATAAAAGAACATGGGGGCATTGTAATACATGAAAATAAAAAGTTTATTTTACTATGTATTGATCTTAGCTGTTTTTTATCTATCTGGACATTCGTTTCATATTGACTGGCTCATCTTTTATCAACAAGAGCTTTTCCGTGACGGTTCGTTGAAAGAAGCTTCAGGCTCAATCATGCCGTTTGTCTTAGTTTTCCTTCTATATTATTGGTTTACAACAAACAAAATAAAGATGGCCAAGAAACAATAACGATAATTTTATACAAAAAGGACACACCACATTTTGAGAAAGTTCAATCAATGGTGTGTTCTTATTTTAAAATGTCACTGTTTTTCAAACCAAGCAGCTAGTACTTCTTTTTCCTTTGTCGGCTTCAAGCCTGCTTGCCATTGTTCTTCACTTATATTTCGAGTTTCGTGCCATCTTAACGTATCGATAATCGTTTCTGACAACGGACGAATCGTTAGACCCTCTCCCATTGCTTTAGTAATATTAATAGCAGAGAATCCTTTCATGTTCGCTGATTTTGGTATAAACAACGGCAATTCCGTCCAATATGCCACTTCTTTCTCAGACAGAAATTTTTCATCTACCCATGTAAATGTTGCATCACTCTTCAATACTCTTTTACATTCTTCTAAAAATTGTTCCATCGTTAACGGTTGAAGAGGACCTGTCACATTGTAAATCCCCTTCTGCCGTCTTTCAATTAAACTCACTGCAAAACGAGCAAGGTCGCGCACATCAATAAATTGCACATAAGCATCAGGGTTCCCAGGAGCTAATACTACTCCCCCTCTTGAGATGCGTACAGGCCAATATGTAAATCGGTCCGTATAATCATCTGGTCCGACAATTAATCCGGGACGAAGAATAAGAGATCCTTCTGGAAAAGCCTTCAAGATTTCTTTCTCACAAAGCGCTTTGAGCGGACCGTATGTTTCTCCGTTCACCTCTTCCGTTGTCTCGTTGTCTAACGTACCTACCTGGGCGGTTTCGTCAATATTTGTTTGTGAAAAATCGGCGTACACGGAAATGCTTGAAATAAACGTATAATAACTGCATGATTCGGCTAACAACTGCGCGGAAGCTCTAACAATCCTTGGAGTATAGCCACATGTATCAATAACCGCATCCCATTTTCTTCCTAACAAAGCGTGTAAATCCCCATCACGATTTCCCGTTAGTTTTTCGACTTCTGAAAATAACTCTTTGTTCGTGCTTCCCCTATTAAAAATGGTAACCTTATGCCCTCGTCGTAAAGCTTCTGCAACAATATGCTTTCCGACAAACTTTGTACCACCTAAAACTAAAATATTCATTTTTCCCCTCCATATCTTTCTTCGTTTACTATTCATAATTATGGAGAACAAACAAAGAATAGACGCATTACTATGAAAAACATTTTACTAACAGTTGCTCTTTACTTCCACTCCCCACGCTTTATGTATCCAGTATGTTTGAACTTAAACCATTCCGCGCGCCAATTCTTCAAGCCGTTTTATCGCTTCATCTTTATTAAACGAACTGTACCAACGATAATTTTGTTCGTCTAATATACGGTAGTGTTTGCTGATCACGTTTTGTTGTAAGCGAAAAGTACCTATTTTCTTGATTTCTGTCCACCATACTCTCTCGCCGAATGTTCTACTTTTTGGTACATCTACTTCTTCATGGGCAATCGTTTCAAGTATTTCAAGCGATCGGTCTCCAAGCACAGACTCAATGATTTCACTGTCGCGAAACAAGGCACACAGAGCGACAATTTGTGTCCAGCTTGCATATGTTCTTCCTTTTTCGATTTGTACTAATGTTTTTTTGGAAATGCCCAACACTTCTGCCATCTTATCCTGTGTATATCCTTTTTCTATACGGATGAGTTTCATCTTATTTTGGAAAGAAGGTAAATCAGTTGATCTTTATCCATACAATCGACCTCTCTAAGATAAGTTAACATAATATTTTTATAGTATATTATTTGCATTAAAAATGATATTTTGTAAATTATTCCCTTATAGTGTGATATTACATTTTTTGTTTATTATTGTAAATAATATTATTATGGACAAAATTTTTTATTGCCTATCTTTTAATGAATTGGATATAATTCTCAAAAAAGAGAAAGGGAGATTCTCTTGTTTCAAATAAAAGAATATATAAAAGAAACGTTTACTGTTTCAACCGATCGCAGCAAAGTCGATTTGAACAAAGTTTGTGATTTTTTAGCACGCTCATACTGGGCAAACAATCGAAAGCGGGAAACGATTATGAAATCCATTGAACATTCTCTTTGTTTTTCTTTGTTTGATGGGAATGTACAAATTGGCTTGGCCCGCGTCATTACCGATGGGGCTACATTTGCCTATTTATGTGATGTGTTTATCGATGAAAATTATCGAGGAAAAAAATTAGGTACATGGTTATTGCAATGTATATTAGAGCATCCTGATGTCGCTGGAGTTCGACGTTTCTGTTTAGCGACAAAAGATGCCCATGAATTTTACAAACAGTTTGGATTTATGTCGTTACAAGAGCCGAAGCGCTTTATGGAAAAAATGAATACATAAAAACAAGAAGCAGTTAATTGAAGAAACAAAGTATATTCCATCACTCCCAAATATCAATCAACAAGTTTTTATACCCTAAAAACATTGATAAGGAACGGATGTGCTTACTTATGAAAATGTATTTTTTCTATATAGGACTTGGAATTGTTTTTTTAGTAACGATGATTTCGACATTGATAACCAAATCAACCACTCTACTCAAAAGTTTAAGCGTCATCAGCTTTATTTCCTATCTTGTTTTAGCCTTTTTCTCTATTAAAAATACTAAGGGCGTGAATGATACTAAAAAATAAATGAGGTTATCCTCAACAAAAACACTAGAAATCTAGGAAATTCTATCTCCACCGGCATTATCAATGATTTTTAATGTTACCTATTTTACTGGCGGAAGGTTTCCATTTCCATAAATCAAGCCTGCTTCTTTCGAATGCTGAAAGAAGCAGGCTTGATTATTTCTTTATTCATTTTTGAAAGAGAAAGAAAGTTTCTGCTGCTCTTGGTCCCATACTAGATAGGCATCAAATGTTTTCTCGCCTTTTTTAAATCCTTTAATAAGGTCCGTCTTGCCGTTCTGCAGCAATTTTTTCACGTTTGTTTGCGAAATCTTTTTTCCGAGTATCATCTTCGAAATAGTGAAAGAGCATTTCGTTTTCGCATAATTGGAACAGCCGTAAAAATCTCCTTTGTCGATTACCGTTCCGTCACATAGTTTACATTTGCCAACCGTTTTTCCAAGCGTTGTTTTCGATTTTGTTCGTTGAATGGATTCGGTATCAAGGCCGGCGAAGTTCCATGTTTCCGACATTTCAATCGCATCTTGAATAATTTTCGCTGACAGTTTCTTTACTTGTTCGATAAAGTTTGCCGCTGATGCTTTTCCTTCACCAATTTCGCTTAAGCGCTGCTCCCATTTTGCCGTCATTTCCGGTGAGGCTAATATTTTATCACCAATTGCCTCAATTAAAACTTTTCCTTTATCCGTCGCATACACTTGATTTTTCTTCACTTCAATATATTTTCGTTCCTTCAGCATCGTAATAATGCCGGCACGTGTTGCTTCCGTCCCTAGGCCTTCTGTTTTCATTAAAACTTTTTCTAGTTCCTCATTGTCGAGAAACTTTCCCGCTGTTTTCATAAGGGTAATGAGTTGACCTTCTGTATATCGTTTTGGTGGCTGCGTTTTACCTTCTTTCACTTTGACATGTACAACACAACCTTCTTCCCCTTCTTGAACTTCTGGAAGCAGCAGCACATCTTCCTCATCGTCACGATGAAAAATGACTTTTCGCCATCCTTCTTGTATTTGCTGTTTTCCTTTAGAAATAAATTCCGCTCTCTTATCGACGAGAGTAATAATCGTTGTATAGTCAAAAATGGCTTGTTCATAATGGGCGGCAATGAGGCGGCGAACGACTAAATCATAAATTTTCCGCTCATCGTTTGATAGCTTATTAGGATCTGTCACTTGTTCGGTTGGGATAATCGCATAGTGGTCCGTCACCTTTTTTTCATTGACATACCGTTTGTTGTGAATAATCGAAGGATTCGGAAGCGGAAAAAGGTCTTTATATTCTGGTAATCTACTTACTTTCTGCAAAATATCCGGGAATGTTTCCGCCTCTCCTCTCGTCACATAGTTGGAATCAGAGCGAGGGTACGAGACAATTCCTTTTTGATATAAGCTTTGCAGAACATCGAGCGTTTTTTTCGGAGAAAACTGATACAGTTTGTTTGCCGTTGCTTGTAACGATGACAAGTTAAATAAAAGCGGCGGCTGAAACTCTTTTCGCTCCGTTTTCACTTCTTTCACTTCGGCCGCTTTATTCCGGCAAAACTCTGCTATCTTCTTTGCTAATTCTTTGTCTTTCAAGCGGGAGTCATTATCTTTTACCCATTTCCCCTCATATTGCTTCCCGTCTATATTAAACGTCGCCAGCACTTCCCAAAATGGTTCTGACTTAAAATTTTCAATCTCTTTTTCACGCTTCACGATTAACGCTAGTGTCGGTGTTTGGACACGCCCGGCGGAAAATACGTCGTTCATTCCTTTCTTTTTCAATAAAATGCTGTAAATTCTTGAAGCATTCATGCCGACTAACCAATCGGCGCATGCCCTTGCATATGCTTCATAATATAAATTTCTTGTTTCACTTTCATCTAGTAAGCTTTTAAATCCTTCATAAATGGCTTTCGGTGTCAACGAAGAAATCCAGAGCCGCTTCATCGGTTTTTTCACGCCGCTCATTTTGATAATATTTCGAACAATTAGTTCTCCTTCACGCCCGGCGTCACCGGCGTGAATAATTTCCGTCACTTCCGGTTTTCTTAGCAATTCTTTTATAATCTTAAATTGTTTCGCTTTCGATTTTTCGATTTCGTATTGAAACTGTTCAGGTATAATCGGTAACGTCTCCATCGTCCATTGCTTCCATTCCGGACGGTAATGCTCGGGCGGGGCAAGTTGGAAAAGATGACCGACCGCCCATGTCATGTATGCTCCTTTCGGAAATAGTTCATTCGGAAAAATTTCAAGATAGCCATCATGTTTTTTTGATTGAAATGGCGAGGCGAGCGTGATTCCTTGGTCCGGTTTTTCAGCGATAATTACTTTCATACTTTTTCTCCTCAGCTTTATAAAACATATACATGAAACATAACACACTTCGGACATCATTTTGGCTTAAGCCACTTCATGTCCTCTTGAGCTTTGCAAAATTTCAAACCATTGCTGACGATCCACTGACAAGGATAAGGCGCGTACTGCTCTTTCAATTCTCTCTTCTTTTCCTGAGCCAACAATCGGCATAATACGCGCCGGATGCGCCAATAGCCATGCGTACATAACTTCGTCGATCGTGCGTGCTCCAATTTCTTCTTTGACTTTTTCTAATGTATCGCGAAGGCGTACAACTTTTTCATCTTCAGATGTAAAAATTTTTCCTCCCGCTAGCGGCGACCATGCCATCGGTGGAATTCGTTTTTCTTGGCACAAATCCAATGTACCGTCTTCCATATTTTCAAGATTAAAGACAGATATTTCAATCTGATTAGTCACTAATGGAAAATCTAAATATGACTGTAACATATTAAATTGCGAACGTTTAAAGTTCGACACTCCGAAATAGCGGACTTTCCCTTCTTTCTTTAATTGTGTAAATGCCTCTGCTACTTCTTCTGGATTCATAAATGGGTCCGGGCGGTGAATTAATAGTACATCAATATAGTCCGTTTGAAAATTTTTTAGCGAACGATGAACGCTTTCGATAATATGTTTTTTGCTAGTATCATAATGTTTGATTCGGTGATTAGGGCGATTCTTTGAGACTAATTTAATGCCGCACTTTGTCACAATCTCCATCTGATCTCGTAATTCTGGCTTTAGCTTAAGGGCATCGCCAAATAATTTTTCGCATGTATAACTACCATAAATATCGGCATGATCAAATGTCGTAATTCCATTTTCTAAACAAAACTCAATGAGGCTTAACGTTTCTTCTTTTGAATAGTTCCATTCTGCTAGACGCCATAAGCCATGAATAAGGCGGGAAAACGATAAGTCTTCTGCCAAGCGGATTCGTTCCATTTTCATTCCTCCGTATGCTGTTTTTATGTATAGACAAGTTTTTATTATGTAACAAAACCTAGGAATTGTAAATTGAATAAATCGTTGCAGCCTTTTAACAAATTCCACATTTGATGTATAAGCTCCTTCCAAAATATAGCCATCAAGATCGTAAAACTCGACTGTATAGTACCCTTCCGAATAATTCAGCACTTCCTTCCACTGATTCGGGAATCATTCGAGTGTTTGGTTCCTACCAAAACCGATACACATCCTCAATCGCTTCTTTATATCACCTGCTTAGGGGCAAATATATCTTTTTTACAGCGAATCATCCACTTTCTTAAAATAAATCTCGACATTCCCGTTACAAACGAAACTTCATTCATTCTTTTTCAAGCGATGTGCTGAAATAACGGTATGACTGCGCCAAACTAGACACCCAAAACCCACGACTGAATGTACGATCCATTCGGACCTCCCCTTTAACATTGTATATAGATTGAATTTGACTCCACGGGCACATATACCTTCTTAGCAAAAAAATTTTCTAGCCTATCATCGATTAAGTCTCTTTTTCTGACACATACTACATACATGCGGGAAAATAAAGGAAGGGGATGACAGAAGCACCATGAAAACGTTGAACAAGAGGTTATTTTCGCTAAAAATAAGAAAGCTACAAACCATGTTGCTGGTGATTTCGCTATCAGTCGGAATAGGAGCACTTCCTACAAAAACAAGCGCCGAAGAGCATCCATCGACAAGACAAAACAATGAAAAATATACGTGGAATTTAGCCGACATTTACCCGTCACAAGCGGATTTTGATAAAGATTATGAAACAGTTTCCAAAATGCTTTCCAAAATCTCAGCTTATCGAGGCTTATTGAGTAAAAAAACAAAATTAGTAGAGTTTTTACAGCTAAACGAAGCCATTTCCCGCAAAATTGAAAAACTATCTTTGTACGCTCACTTAAAGCAAGATTTGAACATTGAAGACAAAAAAGCGGCACATCTTAAGGCAAAAATAGAAAAGCTCGCGTCGGAATACGCCGCAGCAACCGCTTTTATGGAACCAGAAATTTTGGCAATGCCAAAAAACAAATTAAATGCTCTAAAAAAAAGCCGCGAGTTGAAACAATATGCCCGCTATATGGAAAGCATAGTAAAAAGAAAGCAACATACTCTATCGAAAAAGGAGGAAGCATTGCTTGCCAAACTCGCCCCAATGACGAATGACCCAGAAAACATTTATAACAATGCCTCACGCGGCGACTACACTCCAGTGGTTATAAAGAATGCAAACGGTACAAGCATCAAATTAACAGAAGGAAACTATCTGGCCGAGCTAGAGCATCCAGACCGCGAATATCGAAAACGCGTTTTTAAAGCATTTTTTTCGAGTTATCAATCCATCCAAAACACATCTGCTGCGACATTGTATGCTTCTGTTAAAGCAGACGAACTGTACGCAAAAGCGCGGCGTTACAAATCCAGCCTTCATGCCGCTTTATCAGCTGACGATGTACCGAAACATGTTTTTACGAATCTTTTATCGTCCGTCAATGAGAATCTTCATTATTTGCACCGTTATATCGAGTTGCGCAAAAACGTACTTCATATAGACAAAGTACATGGATATGATATGTATGTCCCGCTTGTAAACGAGGCGGTTGCGAAAAAAATGAAATTCCCAATTGAACAGGCGCAAACGGTTATTCTTGAAGGGCTAAAACCGCTTGGAAAAGAATATGTGGCAAACGTCAAATATGCGTTTGAGCATCGCTGGCTAGACATTTTTCCACGCGATAAAAAATATACAGGCGGTTATAATACGTCAGCATATGACACGCACCCTTTTATTTTACTTAATTATGACAACTCGCTTGATGAAATGTTGACAATTGCTCATGAAATAGGCCACGCCATGAACTCTCTTTATACCAACAAAAAGCAGCCTTATTATAACTCTGGTCAGTCGATTTTTACGGCGGAAGTGGCCTCGACAGCGAATGAATTACTCATGATGAACTATCTTCTCGGCAAAGCAAAAACAGAGGAAGAAAGACTTTACTTATTAAACAAACAAATTGATCAAATAAGAGGAACGGTTTACACACAAGTGATGTATTCGGAGTTTGAAAAAGAGATTCATGACAAAGTACGCCATGGAGAAAGCTTAACAGCAGAGGAATTAAACGATTTATGGCTCAAATTGTTGGGAAAATATTATGGAAATGCTTATCAAACCGACAAGGAAGCAGCACTCGGCTGGCTTCGCATCCCACACTTTTATGACCAGTTTTATGTATATAAATACGCAACTGCTATCGCTGCGGCATATGAACTCGTAAAACAGATGAATGAAGACAAGACAGGAGCAGCGACAAAACGCTATCTTGAGTTTTTGAGTGCCGGCACGTCCGATGAACCACTTTCATTACTAAAAAAAGCAGGAGTTGACATGACTTCCTCAGAACCGATTACAAATCTTTTACGCTACTTTGGTTCCCTTATTGAAGAAATGGAGCAAATTTTACGGAAACAAGGAAAAATAAAATAACGAAACGAATCCATAAGGGGCTGGCTATCAAGCAAAAGGTCAGCCCTTTTTATTATGGAGTTCGCTTCGTTATTTTCATTATGTCGCCTGGCTATCTTGTTTGGCAGCTAACGATTTTAGTTGCATTCGAAAAATGAGCGATTGAATGATGGAAAAACATCCGCCAACGACCCAGTAAAGCGACAAAGCAGATGGAACAGAGCTTGCGCCAATGAAAATCATTGCCGGCATGATATATGACATCATCACCATCTGCTGTGACGTTTCTCCGGTAACAGATGGTGATAGGCGCATGGAAATAAACGTCATTAAACTAGCAAGAATCGGTAAAATAAAATATGGATCTTTGTGTCCGAGCTGCACCCATAAAAATGAGTGAAGCTTAATTTCTTGCGTCCGCGAAATCGCGTAATAAAGCGCCATAAAAATCGGCGTTTGAATGAGCGCCGGCAAACAGCCGCTCATTGGGTTTATACCGTGCTTTTGATAAAGTTGCATCATTTCTTGCTGCATTTGTTGCTGTTTTTGTAAATCAGTGCCTTTATATTTTTCTTGAAGACGTTGAATCTCCGGGCGAAGCTTTTGCATTGCTAAAGTCGTTTGAAATTGCTTTAACATGAGCGGCAATAACAAGAAACGAACAACCAACGTTAATGTAATGATGGCTAGTCCATAATTATTGCCAAAAAAAGCACCTAACGTTAATAGAATCTTCGACATCGGATAGACAAAATAATGATTCCAAATTCCTTGGCTGTTTTCGGTAATCGGTGCATTTGTACCGCATCCGCTTAAAATGGTTACTACTAACAGAAAAAGAAGAAATAATTTTCCTTTCATATGGCTTCCTCCTTGTTTTTCATTGCGTCATAGAAAAACAAGGAGCCTACTTCCTTCATCATCAGCAGCTCGTGATTGATCACTGTAAGGAATTTTTCTCTGCTGCAACACAAAAAAATTTCGAAAAGGATAAACCATCATGAAACGATATCTATAAATTTTTTCATTCTTCACATCATCTAAACGGATCTGATGAATAAACCATTTATTTCCTTTCTGGTAAACAAAATAATGCTTAATCGTTGTGAAAAACGTACTAAAAAGAAATACATATATCAGTAACTCAAACGGTGCTTCCATATGGCCACCTCTTTTGCAAAAACAAACCGGTTTCGTCTACAAAACGTATATACGATAAATCCATCTCAAAAGTTTCATTCTTCTATTATTTTGCCCTTATCCTTCTACTATGTAAAGCTAAAAAATAAATCCAAAAAGTCTCAAGGAATTTCAATTTACAATAATCGTTCCAAAAAAGTAATGACCGATTGGAATAATTCAGAAAATAATTGGTGATTCACTCCTATATATATAAACAGGGCAAACGAAAGATAAAAAATGACAGCTTCTAAAAAGCCGGAAGTCCGATAGGTAATAAAAAATTTATAACGCTTTGTCTGAAACGGCCAAAACAGCGGAACACCTTGGACAGAAAAAAAGTCTTCAATAATATGAAGTAAATAACCGATAATGAAACCATAGAAAAATAAAGAATGGGACTCCGAGAGCAGCACAGCAGCAATGATTGCCCAAATAATAATGGAATGAGTCATTCCACGATGTCCAAATGCTTGTTTCACTTTATTGGACATTCCTAGTGATCGCCTGCCTACATAAGAATTCGGTTCATCGATATCTGGAAGCAAGCTGCCGATGATAATTCCCACAGCATAGCTCATAGTAAACGATAGAGAAGTTTGTGAGGCAATGCCAGCACCAATAGCCAATGATGTTACAATATGGGTATGATAACGCAAGAAAACCACCTGACTCTTTCTAGACTAAACAAAATATATAGCCATTATAGCACAAAACAAGAAAATTTGTTCGTATAAAAAAAGCGAGTTGTTTGATTCTTTTCTCGAACAAACGAACTCGCAAAAAATGGTTCTATATTTTCATAAGCCGATACACAACGACTACTCCTGCCAAAAACGGTAAAAGAGAAACCAATAAAATAGTGCTTTGAACCATTAACCAATCGGTAATTGTTCCACCAAGTATGGCCCTGAACGCATACCCGACAGCCCCACCAAAAACAGTAAAGAAGCGCGCCAATCCGGTGAAGCAATATCGCTATCACCGCTTGTAAAGTTGGATAGATCTACTATCGTCAGTATATTAACAAATAACTTTTGGTATTGAAAAAACGAAATACCATTCTAAAAACGAAGGCTTTAGACATTGTATCCTTCTTTCAGCTTCTTTTTATAAAAGTTGGACAGCTCAATAATCATCGCTCCCATTCGCTCCAGCTGCGGCGCAATGACGCGCTGAACCCCTTCTTCATAGAGAGCTTCAGCGGTTACTTTTCCAACCGCTACAGCGACGACATGATCACAAAATGCACGCTGAAGCGATGCGACATCCTTATATTCTTTTGCAAAATCAAATAAAAATCTCACTTGCATCGTTGCAGTAAAGCAAACTGCATCGACTTTACCACTTGTAATCTCGTTATAAAGCTGTTCAAGAATTTTACGCTCCGGAGCAATATGTCGATACGGCAATAGTTCGGAATATTTTGCGCCTCTTTGACCAAAAAACTGTTTTAATGCTGGTGCGGTATCTCCATATAATTGAATGACAACGCTTTTTCCATTAAACTCAAACTCTTTAAGCGCATCGATTAACCCCTTCGTCGTTCCATCATCACTATAAACATGCGGTGTAATCCCTATCTTTTTTAATACCGACAATGTTTTATAGCCGCGAATCGCTACCTTTGCCCCCTGAATTCGCCCGACAAGAGCCTCTTTTAATCCAAACTTCTCAGCCGCTGAAAAAATGGCTTCTGTACCTATCCCTGTTGTAAATACAATCCAATCTATTTCTGTTTCAATAAGTGCACGAAGGTCCTCTTCCAACTCTTCCTCTCTAGCAAATACGGTGCCTTGTGCAGGCCTTACCAGCGGTATTCCCCCTTGTTTTTTTATTAATGTACTCATTTCCTCCAATTTTCTCGATGCACATAAAACAACGCGCTTACCTTCCAACTGCCTCTCCCCCTTGAAATTCTATTAATTAAACTTACTATACAATAATTAATCAATAAAAAAAACTCCCTCTAAAAAAAGAGAGAGTTATCCGATTACTTTTACGAGGCGATTGGATACATAAAACGAACCATAAATTCGAACTGGTTGGATATAAATAATATCATCTAATGCGATTGTTGTTAACTTCGCATTCCGATCATAAGCAAACAATTTTTTGGCATCCTCATATAATTTTACAATTAGAAAAGTTGTTTCCCCTCGCACTGTTTTAATCATGACGGGTTGTTTTTGTTGAATCCAGCGCTTCAATTGTTTGTAGGAAACTTCATTCACTTAGCATCTCTCCTCCATTCATTTGGCTCATTACTCACTTATATTAAAAATTATAAAAAATTATTCCATGAATAATAAATAGAAAAAAATCAGCAAATTGTACTAAAGAGTATGAAATGATTACAAAAACTAACATGAAACGACAACATCAAGCTCGAGAACCGTTTTCGCATTCGTTAAATCAAGAGTCTTCACTATGAATGATCGAGACGATCTCCTTTTCCAGAATTATACGCATATGAACTTGTTCTCACGATCTATCATTGCTACAAATGTTGAATCGTGAAGATTTATGCTAAAAAAACTCGAAATATTCAGTCTTAACAATTTAAGTAAATTTCGTTTACAATGTAAAACGTAAATCATTTTTGTTGAAAAAACGAATAAGTTGTAACAAATTGTAAATTATAACAAATTTTATACATATTAAAGGAAGGACAGCGATGATTGAGATTCTTAAAGATTTCCTATTAAACTTATTTTTTATTTTGCTTCCAATCTTTATCATTCCTTTATGGATGGAAGAAAGGAATATTTCAGAAAAAATAAAACATCATATTTTAACTACTTCTGCAGCGATTGCGATCATCTTTTGTATTACCTTTCCTGTCAGTTTCGATGAAGAATATATGTTCGATTTACGACAAATTCCTTTTTGGTTAGGTGGACTATATGGAGGACCGTTTGCGAGTATATTCTTATGTATTGTTACAATCGGTTATCGTTCTCTTTTTGGTGGAAAGGGATTTATTATCACTATCATTTCCGCGATTTTTCAAACAGTGATTAGTGTACTATTATCCAAAAAGTTTATCACCTTATCCTCTAAGCAAAAAATTTTACTTAGCTTTGTGTTATCTGCCTTCTCAGGAATGTTAATGATTATCATGGTTCGACTTTTATACGGCTTTTCCGATTTCTTCTGGACGATGTGGCTCGTTTATTTGCCGATTCAGCCGCTCAGCATGCTGCTAACTTGTTATTTGAGAGAGGCTTTGCAAGCTAATATTGAAGTTCGTAAACGAATTATTCGCGCAGAAAAGATGGAAGTAGTCAGTCATCTAGCTGCCTCGATTTCTCATGAAGTGCGCAATCCATTAACCGCATCACGCGGATTTATGCAATTACTAGAGCAGCACCATCTCCCCTTAGAAAAACGAAAAGAATATATTAGAATCGCCATTGAAGAACTAGATAGAGCAGAAGCGATTATTACAGACTATCTGACGTTTGCCAAACCGGCTCCCGAATGTGTAGAAAAACTCAATGTAAAGACGGAAATTGAACGAGTGATTGATATTTTACGACCATTAGCTAACATGAGCAGTGTGGAAATTCAAACTTCCCTCATCCCTTTCAATGTGAAGGGGGAGCGTGAAAAATTCCAACAGTGTTTGCTTAATATCATGAAAAACGCAATTGAAGCAATGCCAAATGGAGGATTATTGGACATTTATGTATCGCTCAATAAAAATAACATACTGATTCGAATTTCTGATACTGGCGTAGGAATGACAAGAGAACAACTTGAGCGCCTCGGTGAGCCTTATTTCACAACAAAAGGCACAAAAGGAACTGGTCTCGGCATGATGGTCGTCTATCGAATTATCGAATCGATGAACGGAACCATTCAGATTACAAGCGAAGTAAACAAAGGAACACAAGTATCTATCTATCTTCCGCTCATTCAATCTTTGCCGTACACCTCTTCAACTGGAAAAGAAAAGATATTAGCTTACTAATAAAAAAGCTGACTAAAGGTATAAACTTCCCAACCTTGTCATATAGGAAGTTCAATAACCTCGTCAGCTTTTTTCATCTATATAATATGAAATACAAAATTCATAAGGAATAAAAGCGAAACGGTCACTAGCGGTACGGATACTTCCTTTGTCTTCCCGACTGCTATTTTTAATAGCGGGTAAAGAATGAACCCGAATGCAATTCCATCAGCGATACTGTAAGTAAAAGGAATCATAACAATAATCACAAACGCCGGAAACCATTCGGAAAAATCATTAAGTTCAATATTCTTTATATGCTGCAGCATCAAAGCTCCGATAATCATTAAAATGGGAGCAATGGCACTGCTAGGAATCAGTTTGATCACCGGAATAAAAAACGCAGACGCTAGGAATAGAACACCAGCCGTCACGGCAGTAAACCCCGTTCTTCCGCCCGCAGCAATGCCAGTTGCACTTTCAACCGTGGAAACGGTCGGGCTCGTGCCAAAGAAAGCACATGACAGTGCAGACAAAGCATTCGCCTGTAAAGAACGACGATATTTTTCAGGCTGCTTTAACATTGCGGTATGCCCATGAACAAGTCCGATATTCTCAAATACAAGCACCATTGTTAATGAAAATACAGCAATCCAAAATGCTAGTGACGTCATGCTGGCAAAAGACATCGCGCCAAAAACATTTTTATAGGGCTCAAACGAAAACGCAGTATTTTTCAGTTCATGCATATCGAGAAGTCCAAACAAATACGCAATGAATGTCCCGAATAAAATGCTGAGCAAGAAATTGGCTTTCACATTCCGCATAAATAGAAAAAGCGTGATGACAAGTGTTAGAAGCGTCGCTTGCACATGAGGATCGCCTAAATTCCCCAAGGCAATCATCGAATTTTCTCCTCTTGTTACAAGCCCACCTTTTTCTAAACCGATTAACGTTAAAAACAGTCCAAGACCGACTGTTATCGCTTCTTTTAATGCATGAGGTATCGCGCGGGAAAGTAAATCTGATAAACGTGTAAATGCAATGATACTAAATAAAATCCCAGATGTGAAAACGACCGCAAGTGCTTCCTGCCACGATAGACCAAGCGACTGTACAATCGTATACACAAAAAGCGCGTTAATTCCCATGCCTGGAACAAGTAAAATCGGTGCATTTCCCAAGATTCCCATGAGCACACAGCCAAAAAATGAAGCAAGTATAGTCGCGATAATCCCTGCTTCTACTGGAATGCCAGCCTCCGATAAAATCAACGAATTGACAGCAATAATGTACACAATGGTGAAAAAAGAAACCGTGCCAGCAAGCATTTCCTTTTTTATTGTTGTCCCATTGCGTTCAAAGTCAAATCGCCGAGTAAAAAAATTTCGCAACATCCTTTCTATAAACCTTCCTTTTTTTAATCCCTCGACCCACCCCGATTATCAGCGATAGACTGATAACCCACAATGTGAATATTATAGCAAGAGAAACAAAAACATGACAATGGTTTTCCCTGTAAATGTCGATTATGTAGAGACCACTCTGACAAAAATAATACCCCTCGCTCGTTTGCGAGAGGTATCACGATTTTTAGACAATTGTTTTCGTTTCAAACGTTTGAGATGCCGTTTTCGGCGTGTTAGCGTTTAAGCATATCGAAGCTTATTTTGAGCCTTAAGACTAAATTTCAAAACAAAGAAACCCCTTTGAGCTATTTCCTGTTTATCACATCATAATTCCGCCATCTACATGTAATACAGTACCATTTACATAGTTGGATTCATCAGAGGCTAAATATAAATACGCATAGGCAATATCGGAAGGTTTTCCAAGTCTTTGCAGAGGAATCATGGTTACAATCTGATTTAGAACTTTTTCTGGTACTTTCGCTGTCATACTCGTTTCTGTAAACCCTGGCGCTACTGCATTAACGTTAATTCCTTTACGCCCTAACTCCTTTGCCCAAGTTTTAGTCATTCCAATCACTGCTGCTTTAGCTGCGGCATAATTCGTTTGACCCACGTTCCCATAAACACCGGAAACAGAAGAAGTGTTAATAATTTTCCCCTTTCCTTTGGTAATCATATATGGGACAACCGCCTGTGCGCAATTGAACACTCCCTTTAAGTTTACGTCTAGTACTTGTTGAAATTGTTCTTCAGACATTTTCGTTAACAGCGCATCTCTTGTAATACCAGCATTATTCACTAATATATCAATGGTTTCAAAGTGGTTCACAACATCTTCTACCATTTTGTCCACGCTTGAGCGGTCGGCAACGTTCACTTGAAAAAATTCTACATCAAGACCTTGCTGTTTTAACTCTTGTACTCGTTTTTCGCCTGTCGCTGCATCAAAATCGGCTAATGCCACCTTAGCTCCTTCACGAGCGAAAAGAATGGCAGCTTCCAAACCAATTCCGTTTGCCCCACCTGTAATAATGGCCACTTTATCTCGTAAACGCATACAATTCACCCCTCATTCGCCTATATCTTCATTTACTATTTAATGCACCAAATCATCATATTGTGAATGACCGCTCAGTCTTTTAACAAAAAAATCATCCACTATGCAGTGTAACCACATAGTGGATGATTTAGAATCGTTAATAAGACATACTTCCAGCCACAATCAAACCGACAATAATGGAAATCGCAAATAAACTAAAACCAACGGCAAGATTGCCTTCCTCAACCTTTTTCGCCAAATTCGTCTTTGGTGTAAAAATATACTCAAGCGCTAAGTAAACAAGAATTTGCGTAATAATCCCGATGGCTCCCCACAACACCGCATCCAGCAGACTGACGCTGTTACTCCAAGCACCATAAATAACAATGGCTAATCCAATTCCTTTCCCCCATAGCTTTAACGCTACCGCCATATTTCCTTCGCGAATTAACTCCCGCTCGGAAAACTTCGTTGTCAGGCTGAATAAGCCAATCCCAACTCCCATTAACACGAAACCTAATATCGTATAAATAAAAAAGTTAACTATATATGACATCACTTTCATCCTTTCCCTTCTACCATCACCGGCAAATAGTAAGATAAGTTATTTGTAATGATTCCGCCTGCGCGCAAGCCGATTCCCATTGCTTCTCCATTAATTAAAAAACAAGTATATAAAAGCCTTACATTTTCATATCCTTTTACCGTCTTTACCATCGCTTCCGGCAAAGAAACATATTGCTGATAAACAGGAGTTTCATCGACATACGTTTGTTGAAGGTCTGCAAAAATCGGATTCCCTTCTTCATTCTTAATGACAACCGTATCCCCTTCACGCCCAAATGCAGGTTTTTGTACATATGTCTGTTTTTTCGTCAGAAAATATTCCTCATCTAAATAAGTCGGCAAAAAGTGTTGTGAAATCCAATCATGTTCTTCTTCTGTAAAAAACCGATTTCTCTCCTCATACAATCCCCATATTAACGCTTGAACAGCTTTCGATTGCAGTAAAAACGCAGATGGCGGATTGATAAGAGCCACTTCTCTTTCGTTCCATAGCTGCAACAATAATTTTCCTACTTCCTCACCATCCGGAGAGCGGTCATCAAGCAAATGTTCAAGCGGATATGTTTGCCGATACAATACATCAATTCTCCTTCCCTCTGAATCATACAGCCCGCGTTTTAGGATGCTACCGTCATTAAGACGAATATCCTCTGCAATTACGCGGAGCTCGTTAAGAGGAACATATGCCGCTTCCATCCCGCTTAAACGTTGCAGGTAATGGACCGTTTCTTTATCTTCTATATGATCATCATGTGAGGTAAAAACGACATATGGTTTTCCATCGCCGCGTATAGCACAGAATGACTGTTCAATCGCGCTTTTTAAAGCGAGCGCTAATCCGTCCGCTGCACCGGTATTAGGAGATTGTGTACGAAACTCACTGGCAATGTGCTCATTGATATCAAATGTTTCACGAATAAATGTTGGAGTATCCGCATTCAGTTCAATTAACTTAAATTCTTGATCTACAAAAGCTAAATCCGCTCTCGCAATGACTGTTTCTTCCGGAAGCACCGATATGCGCAAATATGGAATGACTTCAGCCCGAAAGCCCAATAGCTGTAATGTTTCTCCCGGCAGTCTTCGAAGCAGTCGCGCCGTTTTTCGATAAATGTGCCCAATTCGGTTTGTCGCGTTAATCATTGCTTTCACTTCATTTTTTGTTAAAGCATAGTAATCAAACAACGCATATTCAATGTTGTATAAATCCGGCCAAAATCCTGTAATGCGCTTATAAAATTGCTCGCGCCGCTTTTTGTGATCCTCTAATGAATACATCATTACCCTCCAAAAAAACCGCCTTTCGTCCCCGAACCGATCCCTGATTTCGCTCGGCTTTTAAACTCCTGACTCACTTTATAACTTTTATATGAAGATGAATGCTCTAAACTGCGTTTGGAAGGATAGTAACTTCCGCCATAATAATAATGGCGGTAATACGTACTATCATCATCATCACACACATAAGTTCCTGTAGACGCATCCCATTCCCAATCATCACAATCTTCATCGTCTGGATGTGGCGGCAAGCTTTCGTTATTATTGCAAGCAACTAATGAACCAGCCATTAATGTTGTAAAAACTCCGATCATCATTTTTTTCGTCTTGTTCATATTTATTTCCCCTCTTATTCTAATATCAATCCTGTTGCTGTCACGTAAAGGACATACAGCTTTCGGTCTTCATCAATTTCCGCACAATCCCGAAGCCATTCCTTTCCGTGAAAATAGGTAAATGAACTGCCGATATAGGCCATGATCTCAAGATGGGAATGCAGTTCAAGCGTTGTAATTATCGGATGATTCTTCTCTGAATTTAACTCGCGGACTTCGAGTAAAAGACCATGACCATTTACTTCATCTTCTTTTTCTCCTTGTTCGTACTTCTCTACATAAATTGCAAATGTATCATTCTCTAAAGCAGAAGAAAGCTGCCTATACGTCACTCCCTCTTTTACAAAAAACTCACATTCACGTCGAGTAATGATTTGTTCTAAGTCAATATTTTCGTAAAAATAAAGCAACTCATATTTTTCATGATCCAATAAGAGTCGATACTCCAATCGTGCCACTACTTTCACCTACCTTATGAAAAATCAAAAAATTGACGTACTCATATACGTTTATAATGGGAAATAGTTTCAATTGTCTAGCAAGAAAAAACCTGAACAGCCAAAACTGCTCAGGTCACCTTATAACTTAAATTGTTCAATCGCTTGGAACAAATCTTGCGCCTTATCATTCAAAGATTGGACAGATGAAGAGATTTCCTGCATCGATGCAAGCAATTGTTCGGAAGCAGCTGCCACTCCCTGTGTCTGTTGTTCGGATTGCTGTGAAATATTCTCTGTTTCGTGAATCGTTGAAACGATCCTTTGCAATGATGTTTCCATCCATGTCAGCCTTGATGAAACATCATTAATTTGCTCTGTTACTTCATGGGTTGCCTCTAAGATTTTCTCGAAAATCGTACCGGTATCATTGGCAACCATTACTCCCTTTTGTGTCTCCTGTAACACATGTTCCATCGCAGCCATAGATTGAGAAGTATCTTTTTGAATTTTGCTTAATAGCATGTGAATATGTTTAGCAGATTGGGAAGATTGTTCAGCAAGCTTCCTCACTTCATTCGCGACAACAGCAAATCCTTTTCCGTGTTCACCTGCTCTTGCTGCTTCGATTGCCGCATTTAAGGCAAGAAGATTTGTTTGCTCGGCAATGGTTGTAATCATTTGTGTCATTTGTCCGATATTGTTGGATCGTTCATACAAAGAACGAATCAGTTGTGTCGATTGTGATACTAATTCATTGACACTTCTCATTTGCCCGATCATTTCATGAACCGACGCGGTGCCCTTTGCTGCTTCGTTGTTCATTTCCACTGACGAAGAGGCCACCTGTTTCGCGCGATCCGAAATATAATGAGTATCTTTCATTAACGATTGAATCGCATGTGTGTTTTGTTTTGCATAATGTAGCTGTTTTCCTGTTCCTACAGCTACTTCCTCCATCGTTGCCGCTACTTGACTTGTGGCCTGCATCGTTTCTTCCGTAATCGCTGTCAACTCTTGTGAAGAAGCAGACACTTCTTCGACAAGCTGCTGGTTGGCAGAAATAATATCTCGGAATGATTCAATTAATGAGTTAAAAGATGCGGCAATCTGTGCAAACTCATCCTTTGTATGGACGTTCATTCGCACAGTTAAATCCCCCTTTGCCGCCTGCTCTGTCATCGTTTCAATTAAATCGATATGATCACGGATAGAACGATAAAAAACAGTAAACAAATAAACAATAATAATCGATACAATAACAATAACAGCAATCGTCTTCCATTTATCAGCATTTAATGAGTTGTATTCTTGATTGATTGCTTTTTTTAGAATGTCAATTCCAAATTGCGCTGTTTTAAATAATTGCTCATGTGCTCCATTCGTTTTGTCGTAAATCATATTCGGTTCAGCTGAAATGGTCGTTGTCTGTAAAAATTCGCTGTCAATCACATTTGAAATCGCAATGGTCTCTGTCATCACCGCGTCTTTATATTGACTGAATTTTTCATTCATCGTTTTGTTTTCATTGAAAATAGAGACTGTTGAGTTATTAAGAGAAATAATAGAACTATCGAGCGAATTGAGCAAATACGTAAGTTTTGCTTTTTCATTTTCATCGATTTTCTTATTAATGGCTATTTCGGAAGCCAATGCTTGTGTCGCTCCAATCAGTTCGGTTACATAGGGAACTTTATCGACAATGAGCCGGACAAGGTAGTTGTTATCAATATTGTTATCAAGTGTCAAATTGGAACGGTCGGCAATCATCATCATCAGTAACGTTAGATCATTAATAATAATATTATGACGTTTAACCGTTTCATCTGTCGTAAAAGTAGACCAATTTTGTTCAATCTGCTTCCAAGACTCCTCAAATGTTTTCCATTGTTCACTTACAGAAAACAAATCTTTGTTTTGTTTATGGATTGCTTGAATGCGTTTGACCGTTTCATTTATTCCTTTTTCCGTCGCTTTTAGCTTAGGCTCTACTGAAGAATCACCTGCCAAGTAAACAACACTATATTCCCGATGTTTTTGTAGTGCGTATAAACTATTAAGAAAATTTTCTATATATAAAAGCCCAATCCTTTCTTTTTCTACAAAATTTGTCTTTTGTTCTAACGAGCGAATATAAAAGGAGCCAATCGTCCCAAGTGAAATGATAAAAATGATAAACAAAAACATGAATTTTTTACTAAATTTCAGATGATTTAAAAGTAATGCAGCCGGATTAAATACTTGCTTCATATTATGTAACCCCTTCTATGAAATTCTTTCTTGAAATAACAATATATGTATAGTGCTTTTTATTTTATCAAAAAATTATGTTAATTGTTAATACTATTTTAATATTTATTTTTTTGATTAAACACATAATTCCCCCTATCTTGTCACTATGCCGTTTCATTGTCATCTATTTTTTTATATTGTAAAATGAAAATCAATCAAAAATTCATGAGAAAAGGAGAAATATTTCTTCATGATTATATTAAAAACAGAAAGAGAAATTGAATTAATGCATGAAGCAGGAAAATTACTCGCAGCTTGCCATAAAGAAATCGCTAAAATGATAAAGCCAGGAATTACGACGATGGAAATTGATGAGTTCGTTGAAACGTTTCTCCGTAAACACGGCGCCACTCCAGAACAAAAAGGATATAAAGGTTATCCGTATGCAACATGCGCTTCGATTAACGATGAAATATGCCATGGCTTTCCACGTAGAGAGCCGCTGAATAGCGGAGACATTGTGACCATCGATATCGTTGTCAATTTACGCGGGGCACTTGCTGATTCTGCTTGGACATATCCAGTCGGTGAAGTGACGGAAGAAGTGCAACAATTACTCGATGTAACGAAAACGTCTTTATATAAGGGCATTGAACAGGCGATAGTTGGTAATCGCATCGGTGATATCGGTCACGCCATTCAAACGTACGTTGAAGCACATGGATTCTCAGTCGTTCGTGATTTTACCGGACACGGAATTGGTAGAACCATTCACGAAGATCCATACATTCCCCACTTTGGAACCCCGGGAAAAGGACTAAGATTAAAAGAAGGAATGGTTATTACGATTGAACCAATGGTCAACACCGGCGCATGGCAAAGTAAAATGGACGATAACGGTTGGACGGCAAGAACGATTGACGGCTCACTCTCCGCACAGTATGAACATACGATTGCCATCACAAAGAATGGACCGTTGATTTTAACGGAACAATAGAAAAAGCAACCATTCCAAATCCAACTGTTCTTTTGTGCCAACAAAAAAGTTGTCCGGAGACTCCGGACAACTTTATATTTATAAATGAAATTTTCTTACTGCTTGTTCCAGTTTTTCTGATATTTTCCCTAACAATTCCGTCGAAGCAGCGATTTCTTCCATTGTTTTCATTTGTTTTTCCACAGATTCTGCGACTTTCATAGCGTTTGACGTAGCCTCTTTCGTTAAGAAGGCCGATTGCTCAACAGAAGCAGAAATTTGTTCAGATCCAGCAGACATCTCCTCCGTAATTGCAGAAACTTCTTGAATCTCATTATTAGATTGGTGAACCGCATGAAAAATAGATTGGAACACTTCTCCTACTTTATGGACCGCTTTTGTCCCTTTTTCAACTTCTTGAGTCCCTGACTCCATTTCATGAACCGCCTCGTTCGTCATGATTTGGAATTGTTGAATCAATGCAGCGATTTTTTGTGCCGAATGCTTTGCTTGCTCGGCAAGCTTTCTCACTTCGTTGGCAACGACGGCAAATCCTTTTCCATGCTCTCCAGCTCGTGCCGCTTCAATGTTTGCATTTAACGCAAGTAAGTTTGTCTGTTCAGAAATCTCTGTAATGGCCGTAAGAATTTGTTCAACCTCTCCAACCCGGCTGCCTAACTCCTTGATTTTAATAGATGTTTGTATAACAGCCTGTCGCATGTTATCAATTTGTTTTATTGCTTTCTCAATTTCCCCATTTCCTCTTTCCACTTGTTTCATTACATCATTTGATGATTCCGCAATAAGAGACGATGACTCGGCAATTTTTTGAACGCCAATAGCCATCTCCTCGACCGCATCCGCTGTTTCACTCATGCTTGTCTCTTGTTGTTGTGCGCTGGAAGACACCGTTCTAATCGCCATAGTAATTTGCTCATTAGAATATTTGGCACTCTCAATATTTTGACTTAATGCTTTAAAGGTTTCCAGCATTTCATATGCGCTTTCCGTAATGTCGGTCACCATCTCACGCATTCCCGTCATCATTTGCTCAAATGATTGAGATAGACTAGCAATCTCATCTTTTCCCTTTATTCGCATTTTCCCTAATAGATTTCGTGCTTCGTTTAACTCCCCTGCAGCGATTTTTTCAGCCACTTCGTTCAATTCCTCTAGAGCTTTTAATCGTTTACGAATATAGAAAAAGGAAATACCGCTAATGAGTCCGATGCCTATCACAAATAATAATATAAATTTCATCAATTGTTCTTTTATTACTTTTTGTTGAATAGAACCAACCTCTTTCGCGTCAATATCCACTCCGAGAATCCCGATTACTTCTCCGTTATACTTGATCGGAGCAAAAGCGGAGAGATAATCTCCATATTCGGGATCATGTACAATTTTCGTGCTGTTTGTACCTCCTTTTAACACCGGAAACACGTCATCATAAGTCGTGGTAGAAGTCGGTTCGCCAAGTTCTGACGCGACATTCGATCCTTCCGGTTGTCCATCAATTAAAACTTTTGGCTGCTTTTCTTGTTCGTCAACTTCAACCGTATAAACATAAAGCGCTCCCGTTTTCTCTCTTAAATCATTTAATTCATTTCGCAGGTCCCAATATGTATCGTTTTCTGACTTTTCCTCTAAAAATTTTTGATACTCGACAGCATCTATATGTTTCACAATATTTTTCGCAGTATCAACGCTGTATGAGGAAATGGTATTTTCTACTGAAAGTTTTATCATTTCCATAAATAGAACAACGCTAAAAGTTAATAAAATAATCATTAAACTAACAATTAACAAAGAAATTTTCATACTTAAACTTTGAAATTTTGCTTTCATATGAATCCTCCCTCGTGTTATAAAGTATCACATTTACCCCCATATATCGATATCAAAAGAAAAATTTTATAATTTTTTTACAAAAACTTAATTATAAACTATGAAAAAATATATCCTTATAACCATCAATATAATGTATATTATTTCATATACAAAAGACTTTTCTAAAAAAATAATCGCCTTTTTTTAAAAAGGCGATTGGAGATTAGTTATACCCGCGAAAAACGTATGGTTCTTCCGGTTGTTTAATTTTATGCCATTCTTTTACTTGGACATACGGAATAGTAACATTGAATGGTTGGAAGTAAATGGTCGATAATTTTCCTTTTACATGAATCCATTCATCGTTTTGTAAATGCGGTTTTTCGGAAAATTCCGTGAGCAATCCAAACACTCCCGAATCAGCTACACAATGAATGATACCAAAGCGCAGCACAAACAATTGCTGGTTGTTCGTTGTTTTGTCATGATAGACAAACCCGTCAAACTCAATTTCTTTATCACTGAACTGCCCCGGAAATTGATAAATCGTTTCCATCGCTTTCAAATAGTTGCCGTCATTAAGAACAAGACGAGATTGTTTTGAAAACACCGCCAATTCTTTCTTCATCAAGTCATTATAGCCTTCTTTGCCGTAATAAACACTTGTATCAGGCCGGAGAAATTGACGCTGCCCAAACGGATCAGCACTTTCCGTTTCAAATCCTGGAATACGAAAACCTTTCGCTTTTACGAGTTCCGAATCCAGCGTTGCAATTGGTAAAGCCAATGCGGAGACAATCGGAAAGATAAAAATCAAATAATTCAATGCTTTTTTCAGCTTTGTTTCATTTTCCTCATGATGATGACAGCACGACTCATCATGACAGTGATGTTCAGTCTCTTTCCGGTTCGCCATCCTAAATTGAACAATGGTAAGAAACGCGAAAATAAAAATCGCGCTAAACGATAAATAGGAATATCGCATATTAATGTATTTGCTTATATCTCCTGTTGTATGCAAGTGAAAAAATAAAAAGGTAAAACCAAGCAAAATGTATGTGCGAAGCATCCACTTCACCTCCTAAATGAATAATGAACCGACAAATACGAAAATGGTAATGTAGGCAATCAACACAATAACAAAACGCGTTTTGAACGATTGTAAAAGCATCAGTGTATTTTTAATATCAATCATCGGACCATACACTAAAAAGGCCGCCAATGCGCCAAACGAGAACGTATTTTGGAACGAGGAAGCGATAAACGCATCTGCCTCCGAACAGAGCGACAATACGAACGCAAGTGCCATCATCACAAGAGATGAAGACATTTTCCCATGACCGATTTCAAGCAATGTCGACGTTTTTACATATGTTTGCATGGCCGATGCTACAAACGCACCGATTATTAAATATTTTCCTGATGAGAAAAACTCATCAATGCTGTGCTCAAGCGTTCCGATCCATTTTTCTTTCAATGTTTTAGGCATTGAGTATGAAATGACTTCTTTTTTCCGCAATTGGTCATATTTATATTGCATCGATAACAATAATCCGATCAGTACCGCAACAGCCAGCGCAAAAATGGAACGGTAAAGCACCATTTTTAAGCTACTTCCAAAAGCGATAAAGGTAGAAAATAAGACAATCGGATTAATGATCGGTCCTGTTAACATAAATGGAATTGCGGCGTAAAGCGGTACTCCTTTAGCAACTAAACGCCGCGTAATCGGGACAATCCCGCACTCGCACGCAGGAAACAGCGCCCCAATCAACGTAGCATACAACACTGCTAATACTTTATTTTTCGGCACCCATTTCTCAATCATCTCTTCGGTCACAAACATTTGAATAATTCCAGAAATAAATACGCCAATTAACACAAATGGCAAGGACTCTATTAAAATACTAATAAAAATGGTATTTAACTGGAGAAATGACTTTATCACGGTTCTCATGCTCCTTTAAACATTCCATTCATACAATCTACAACCTCCTATTCTAACACTAAGCCGATGAAAAATTAATGAGATTTATTGGAAATTTATCAATTTTTTCAGGAAATCGCACACGATTAAGGAAACAAAACGGTGTTTTTTAAAAAACACCTTTTCACTCGCCAAAATATTAAAGAGTGAAGACAAAACTGCTTCACTCCTTCTCCCACTTATGAATTTTTCGCTTAAAAAAGGCGCGAAGTATTTCTTATCGCGCCTTTTTTCTATTATTCTTTCACTTCTTTCTTCCATACTCCAACCATAACCGCTGTTATAATCGAACCAATTAAAATAGCAAGTACATATAACAATGGATTTCCTTTTACAATCGGAATGACAAATGCTCCTCCATGCGGTGCCGGCAGGCCAATGCCAAACATCATTGTTAATGCACCAGCAATGGCAGAACCGACAATGATGGAAGGAATCACGCGGACCGGGTCAGTTGCTGCGAACGGAATGGCTCCTTCCGTAATAAACGATGCTCCCATAATATAACATGTCTTTCCTGCCTCACGCTCCGCTTTTGTAAACTTACGCTTGAAGAAAGTAGTCGCAAGCGCTAAACCTAATGGTGGCACCATCCCCCCTGCCATAATGGCTGCGTGCGGTGCATAATTTCCCGCATCAATCATCGCGATTCCGAATGTAAACGCTGCTTTGTTTATTGGTCCTCCCATATCAACGGCCATCATTCCACCAAGAATCAATCCTAATAATACAAGGTTGCCTGTTCCCATATTTTCTAGCCAATGTTTCACACCATCATTCAACGCTTTGACCGGATCAATAACTACATACATCATCACAAATCCTGTAATTAAAATACCAAACAACGGATAAAGCAACACCGGTTTAATTCCGTCGAGCGATTGTGGTAAACGACTAAACAGCTTCTTTAAGCCGATGACTAAATAACCTGCTAGAAAACCAGCGATCAGACCACCTAAAAAGCCCGCATCGCCGTTTGCCGCTAAAAAGCCGCCAACCATCCCCGGTGCAAAACCTGGACGATCCGCAATACTCATCGCAATAAATCCGGCAAGAACAGGAATCATAAGCTTAAATGCGCTACCGCCGCCGATATCCATTAACGCTTTCGCAATTGGATGATAGGAAGGGTCATTTGGATCAAACGCCTTAATGCCAAAGAGAAACGAAATTGCAATTAAAATACCGCCTCCCACAACAAATGGAAGCATATTAGATACACCGTTCATTAAGTGTTTATAAAAACCGGTACGCTCGTTATGAGACTTTTGTATATGTGAACGACGTTCGTTTCCGTCACCTTGATAAATCGGCGCATCCTGTTTTAACGCTTGCTCAATTAATTGCTGTGGGTTTCGAATCGCTTGAGCGACTGGCACTTGAATCACATGTTTTCCCTTAAATCGCTCCATTTCTACTTGTTTATCTGCAGCGACAATAATGGCAACCGCCTCTTCAATTTCTTTTGCCGTTAATGCATTTTTCACACCACTTGAGCCATTTGTTTCTACTTTTATTTCTACATTCATTTCCTTCGCTTTTGCTTTCAACGCATCAGCCGCCATGTATGTGTGGGCAATTCCAGTCGGACACGCAGTGACGGCTAACACTTTTTTCGCGGAAGAAGCAGTTTCTTGGTTTTCATTAAGTAATTCAGCCTCTTTTTCACGTATGACATCTAATATTTCTTCTTCGGTTGAAGCGCTTTCAATTCTTGAACGAAAGGAGGTGTTCATTAAAAGAGTAGATAAACGAGATAACACCTCTAAGTGGGTATTGTTCGCACCTTCTGGAGCCGCAATCATAAAGAACAAGTGACTCGGTTTACCATCTAAAGATTCGTAATCAATCCCTTCTTTAGAGCGCCCGAACGCCACTGCCGGAGTTTTTACGGCTGTTGTTTTTGCGTGAGGAATAGCAATTCCTTCCCCAACGCCAGTTGTGCTTTGCGCTTCACGAGCAAATATCGCATCTTTAAAAGCCTCTTTGTCATGTAGCTTTCCAGCTGCATCTAACTTGTTGACAAGTTCTTCAATAACAGTTTGTTTTGTTTTCGCTTTCAATTCAAGAATCATCGTATCTTTCGTTAATAAATCCGTAATTCTCATCTTCTTCTCCCCTCGCTATACTTGCGTCACTTTCACTTCATGAAGTAATTGTTCCACTTTTTCTTTCGTGCATAAATCTTCTGAGAAGGCAGTCGCACTTCCTGTTGCCACGCTATATTGAAACGCTTTTTCTATATCTTGTTCGTTTAAATATGCTGCTAAAAATCCTGCGACCATCGAATCCCCTGCTCCGACCGAGTTTTTAACGGTTCCTTTTGGAGCTGTAGCGAAAAGTATTTTTTCTTTATTAAAGAAAAATGCACCATCACCAGCCATCGACACAATGACATTTTCGACACCTAGTTCTACCAGTTTATATCCGTAAGAAATAATATCGTTTTTAGACGAAATTTCTGTATCGAATAACTCTCCAAGCTCGTGATGATTCGGTTTCATTAAAAACGGATGATGTTGAATTAATTGCTTTAAAGCAGGTCCGCTTGTATCGACGACTACTTTGACACCATTTTGCTTCGCTGTTTCAACCATTCTATTATAAAAATCTACTGGAATAGATGGTGGTATGCTCCCAGCTAAAACAAGAATATCCGCTTGATTGAAAGCTTGAATTTTATTCATTAATTCGTCTTGGTGTTTAGGAAGGATGGTTGGACCTTGCCCGTTAATCTCCGTTTCTTCTCCAGATTTTAGTTTAATGTTAATTCGTGTATCCCCGTTTACTATGACAAAATCGGCACAAATTTCTTCTTTCTTTAATTCACTTTCAATAAATGCCCCAGTAAATCCCCCGATAAACCCGAAAGCGGTACTATCGACACCAAGCCGTTTCAAAACACGGGATACATTTATACCTTTTCCACCGGGAAATGTAGCTGTTTTCGTTGCCCTATTCAATTCACCAACTCGAAAATGTTCCACTTCGACGATATAATCGACAGAAGGGTTTAATGTACATGTATAAATCATTTTGTCACTACCTCGATTGCTGTTTTTGATTCGTATTGTGTCAGTAATTCCTCATCAAGTTCATCGGTAATTAACGTCGCCTCTTCTAAATCGGCAATTTTGGCAAATGTACTTTCATTCATTTTTGTATGGTCAGCCAAAATATAGGCCTGTCGGGATAGTTTCATAGCTAAACTCTTTACCATCGCTTCTTCTGGGTCTGGCGTTGTATAACCGTAGTCAATATGAACACCATTTGCTCCTATAAAACATTTATCGAAGCTGTAGCTTTCAAGAGCACTAATGGCACCACGGCCAATTAAAGCTTTCGTTTTCTTTTTCACCATCCCGCCGAGCAAGTATGTTGGGATTTCTTTTTCCAATAAAGCTTCTAAATGCATGATCCCGTTCGTAACGACGACAATATCTTTTGCTTCAAGAAAAGGAATCATCTGTAATGTCGTCGTTCCTGCATCTAAATAAATGCAGTCGCCGTCTCTTACAAGACTTGCTGCATATTTAGCGATTATCTGCTTTTCCTTCATATTTTTTGTTGATTTTTCTAAAACGCTGAGCTCTTCTCTTTTCTGCTGTAGTAAAGCTGCTCCACCATGAACGCGCTTTAATTTTTTTTCCTTCTCCAATTGACTTAAATCGCGGCGAATCGTTGATTCAGATGAAGCCGTTGCCTCGACCAGTTCTTGGAGTTTCACTACTTCTTTTTCTGCCAACAATTCTAAAATAAGGCGATGGCGTTCTGCTGTAAGCAAACTTTCACCTCCACGATGATCATTTTTCATCTGTATTTTTATCATAATGGAAGCGGTTTAAAAAATCAATCAAAATCATTAAAATTCAATCGATTTCTTCCAGGTTTTTATTCTAAAACAATCAAAATCATTCAACATTAATCGAGTATCGTTTGCAATGAAAAAAGCTGTCCATATAGAAATAGGACAGCTAAAAAAATTTTCTCTTTATCCTTTGAGTACTTTTACGAAAAATGTCCGATGACGCGGGCCATCATATTCACAAAAGTAGATGCCTTGCCACGTGCCCAAAAGAAGTGTTCCCTCTGTGACGATCACATGCTGTGATGCCCCAACTGTGCTTGCTTTCATATGTGCCGCTGTGTTTCCTTCCGCATGCCGATCTAACCGGTGTTCCCAAGGATAAACTTCATCAAAGCGGCGCATCATATCGCGTTTCACATCAGGGTCGGCATTTTCATTAATCGTAATTCCAGCCGTCGTATGTGGACAATAGACAACAACTATACCTTCTTCTATCCCAGACTCATTCACGGCTTCTTGGACATCATTCGTAATATCAATCATTTCATCACGCTTTGATGTGCGGATAGTGAATTTTTTTAACATATTCATCCCTCGCTTAAAAAATAAAGTTTAAATATATTCAACTTGTTACAAAAAGAAACAGAAATTAACAAAAGCCCTAAACTTAAAAAGTGATTCCAAGATAAGATCTTGCGAAAGCGACCCACTTTTTCCATAGGCATGTCCTCGCTTTTTGCATCTAAATAAGCGTAGTGTACGATGAGGCAGTAGTCATTATGAGACCTCCTGCAATTGATACAACACCTATTATCATATTCACACCTTATCACTGTCATCTTCTACATGATTTTTATGTTTTGTCATATCTTTAGGCGAAGAACCCATAATTAATACTTTTTATACATCCCATGTGATTTCGGATATGTATAAGTAAAACCAAACTTCTCATACAGCTTATTGGCAGGTGCATCAGCAATTAAACTGACATACGCACTTTTAGGGGCTTTATTTTCGAGATAGTCCATTATCTCCTTCATAATCCGTTTTCCAAGTCCTTGCCCTTGATAATGAGGGGCTACGGCGATATCGACAATTTGATAAAAGCAACCATTATCACCGATTACTCGTCCCATGCCAATGAGAGTTTCTCCATCATATATACTTACAGCAAATAAAGAATTTTTCAATCCGCGTTCAGCTGCTTCTATACTTTTTTCGCTTAATCCACTTTCTTTGCGAAGACGTAAATAATCTTGGACAGTTGGTACTTCATGAACAATTTCGTATTGTAACTTAGTCATTTTTATTCCACACCCTCACTTTCTTAACTGAAAAAGTCTGCTTCAAGCTGAAACAGACTTTCTCATATAAAAATTATCTACGCTTATAAAACCCTCGAAGTTCACGGTGAATCTTTTTCCAACGCTCTTTCTCTGCTAGCTGTGCTTTTTTATCCATCTTTCGTGCTAGAAATGCGAGTTCTCGTTGCAGTTTTATATAACTTTCATATCTGTCTTTCGTGAGCGTTCCGGCTGCAATCGCAGCTTTTACCGCACATTTTGGCTCACTTCCATGCTGACAATCACGGAAATAACATTGGCTAGCTAATTCCTGTATGTCTTCGAATGTCTCTTGAAAACCTGATTCACCTTCCCAAAGCTGCAATTCTCTCATACCAGGTGTATCAATGACACATGCACCAGATGGTAACAAAAATAACTGACGATAAGTCGTTGTATGTCTTCCGCGGTCATCTCCTTCTCTTACTTCTTGTACCTTCTGTTCTTCTCTGCCAAGCAGCCGATTCATAAGCGTTGATTTTCCAACCCCTGAGGAACCAAGGAGTGAGATAGTCCTACCAAGCAATAAATATTGATTTAGTGCATCTAGACCATCTTGATGCAAGGCACTTATCGGGTGTATTGAAACTCCAAACGCAACTGATTCCACTTCCGCAACAACCTCTTCTACATTCGAACAAAGGTCTGCCTTGTTCAAGATTATAACAGGGGTTGCTCCGCTCTCCCACGCCATTATTAAATATCGTTCGAGCCTTCTTGCATTAAAATCTTGATTCAATGCACTAACAAGAAAGACCGTATCAACATTTGCCGCGACAATTTGTTCTTCGGTTGCCTCTCCTGCTGTTTTTCGTGAAAATTTACTTTTTCTTGGCAGCACCGCTTGAATTGTTGCTTTTTTCTCCTCGATGCGCGGACGAATGACTACCCAATCGCCTAGCAATGAGTATAATAGAACACTTCTATATGTCCAATCACCCCCTAGAAGGTAGGAGAATCACTCCGCCTTCTTTTTTATTTTACATATAACTTGGGTTTACTTGGAACAGCAAGATTAAAACATTTGGCGCGCTTCACTTCCGTTTCTTTCTTATATATACCGTTCTTTTCTGCTTGCAATCCTAAGCGATATATTTCTTTAATCCGTTTTTGTCGGTCTGTCGCATTTGCTAAATCCTGCTTAATATCCATATCCTCATCGGTGAGGTTACAGTGAATCGCTTTTGGTAAATTCATATATTCCCCTCCTAAAAGTCATGTTTGCATAGAACTTCACACGAAACACCGTACTCTTTGCACCATTGCTCTAATTTCTCTTTTCGAACAGGTGATACCGTGTACCATAAAAGAATCGGATCGACAACATTTTGCCGCTGCATCACACGAAATAGTGAAGAATACTGTTTGATTTTTCGTTGATTTTTTGTCATTTGTTGTTGGGAATCAACTTCCACAAAATACACTGTGTCATGATAGGTGAATCGGGCATCTGGAATTAGTTTGTGTTCTTTTCCATCTTCTTTCCACGTAACCGGCCGTTCGATGACCTAATCTTTTGGATAGTGATAAAAAATATAAATATCATTTCTCATTAAATGGTGTTCAATACGACTATTTTTCTTAAATTCTCGCTCCGCTCCTACTAACTCACGTCCTTTTTTATTCAAATAATACACGTATTCGTCAAGATAAACATGATGTAAATAGCGGCTCATGCGATACAAAATTTTGTTCATCATGCGAACGTCTGGGATTCCTAAAATCATTTGTAGCTGACTACGTTTTAAACAGTCGAGTTTACTCAAAGCGAACAAAATCTTCTCCTCTCTCATTTTCTTCTTTTCTTTGTTCTGTAGCTTCCGATTTGTCAACTTCATACCCCCCTAACCGTTTCCACATTTCGTCATCGCTGATAAACGGTGTTTGAACGGTCATCATTTCGTGTGTCTTGATAATCGCACGACCTTTTATATCAGAAGGGAGTTTTTCCGCTCCATAATCATCTATCGCCACTTGTGAAGCGTATCCAGCAGGTAAGCGGAAGGATATTTTTAAGTCAGCGTTTTGTTTGATTTGGCGCGGCAAAGTGTCGCTTGTAGGATATTGCGTACAAAAGATGAGCCGCACTCCTAATGCACCGCCAATCCTGGCGACTTCTCCTAAAATGTGCTGACAAGCGGATAGTGTGTTTTTAAGTTCCTTTTGCATGTGTTTTTCGGGTGTCAGTTGCGCCGCTTCATCAACGATAATGAATAATCGCTTTTGAATCGGTGTGTTGACGATGTTGGACCACTTATTTTCGTGAAACTCAAGCATCTTTTGCGCCATGTATTGTTGAATCTTTTGTAATGCTTTATGCGCCTCTACCGCTTCACTTGCTACGTCAATGACCTGTTTCAAATTGCGGTATCTTCCAAACTCTAAGCCACCTTTCATATCAAGGATAAGGATTTCTACATCGTCAGCATGATGTTCGATAAGGTATGTCATGATATTTTTGAGCATGACTGTTTTTCCAAATCGAGTTGTACCGGAAATGATACAATGTGGCGTTTTGTCAAAGTCGTGGAAATGCCAACCTTTTTCATTCACACCAAGCGGCACAACCCATCCTTTCTTGTTCGGGACTTCTGCATATGGCACAAGTTCGGGTATCTCGTGATGGTAGACATCGACAATGAGGTGTTTTTTGAATGTGATTTCAATCGGAGCGTCTAATGTAGCGGAAATGATTTCTTGCAAGGATTCAATTGTTTTTTCAGAAAGTCCAATCGGTACACGATAGGTGTATCTGTCATAGTTTTTGTGCTGTTCCTTTTTAATTAGCTTCGGGTAGACAAAGTAATTTCCTTCCATTCCACTGATTTTCATGTTTTTAAATATCTTATCCATCGTGGTTTTGTTACGGTCGTTTTTTCGTGTGCCTACATACAAGGCAGCAGCACTACTAACTAAAGGAATGGCGAATAGTTCCCACATAAAAACCCTCCTAAAAAAGAAATATTGTTCCAAAACGCAGGAACAACAAAAACATTGATGCTATCATGTTTTTCTAGTGCCAACCATCGTTCCAGCGTGGTCTTATGGTTAGTCATCCTTATAAAAAGGAAATGGACAATAGATGAAAGAAATAAAACAGGCTAACCATGATACCAACACTCATACCAAGCGTCAGTATCATTTGTACTTTTTCTTTGTCCACCCATCCTTTATGTTCGGCATAAGCCATGCCCAAGAATAATACTCCTGTTCCAATAATTTCGACCATCTGTATCACTCCTTTCTTGATGGTTCCAACCATCGTTCCTCCTTTCGGTCTCGATATAAGATATGGTCAATAGCTTGGCATATATGACTTTTAATTTCTCTCTATGGGAATTTCATTTTCCTTGCAGGAGAAACAAACAGGAAATGGAATGAATTACATAGGTGATGAAAATGGAATTAATGAATATGGAATTAGAAAGTAGAATCGGGGAATGGTTAGAAAAAAGCGGATATCGGAAGGATTATGTAGCGAAAAAATTAGGAGTAGGTATGCGGCAGTTGAATAAGTACATAAGAGGAGAGAGTTTTCCGTCTGTTCCGCGTTTGTTCATGCTGGCGGAATTGTTCAACTGTCAAACAGATGACCTATACAGAAAGAAAACCCCTACACCGTAGGGGCTTCTTTCCATTGAGCGATTACGTTTTCTGTTTGTTTCAGTCCATCCAGCCAATATTCTACAAGACGTACACCGTCAATCAGTTCGATGTTCAATCCTTCGGCAAATTTGCGGGCATTGTCGCTAAAGCTTCCTGTTGTGATGACATAGCCACCAACTGCACCACTTTTCACCATGTTGGAATGAAGTTTCGCAATCGGGTCATACGGTAAATCACCTTCATAACATTTCACTTGACCTAAATACAGACCGTCTTTTCGTCTATGTTCAAAATCTACACCAAAATCACCGGATGCCGGGCTTACCCATGTTGTGCCGCCATATTTCTTTTCCATGACAAAGGCGGCAAACACTTCAAATTGTAGTGGGTCTTGTTTGATGTAGATTTTGGAGTATTTCGGTGTTTTCCCATCTTGGTTCTTTTCCTTACAAAAACGGAAATACAAACCCATAGCAAGCGTTCTTTTCATATCTAGGCTGCTTTCCATCTGTTGAGCAATTAAAGATGTTCGATATTCATGTCTGCGTTTGGTCCACCAAAAGTGAATAGCGGCAACTAATACAACGATTCCAAATGCAAGTTCGAGAATAAACATGGATCCCACTCCTTTTCATCAACTTTAGGATAGACAAAAAGGAGCGTTGATATACAAGCATTTTAGCCCAACAATGCAGAAAGTTGGCGATATAGTTTTTCATCACACTTGATATGAAGTGTATGCTCTGTGCCTTCTTCGTCACGAATGCGTAAAAATGCCTTTGATGTGTCAATCTGTTTTCCGCCCATGGCCGCTCCTACAATCGCTCCTGTTGTTCCAGCAACCATTTTTCCGACGATTGCACCTGCCGCCGCTTTTCCTGCGCTGCGTGTATGCGATTCTTCCCAATCGATGCTGGCAAGTATCCATTTCTTTTTATCGGCAAATGGCACTTCTGTGATGATTTCGCCCGGTTGTTCTCCTTTGACAATATTAATGAAGCGAACCGGCATAGACTTATCGGTTAATACATGCCCGCCCGAAAGGATTTCAATGTTAATACGCTCCTTGAATATTTCTTTTAATTTCCCGAACATTCTTATCCCTCCTGCGTAATATCTCGCGTCTTAATACTAGCAAGAAGGGATTAAAAAACATGTCGAAATATGTAACAAAAACAAAAAAATCCCCTCCAAACGGCTAACGGGTTCTCTTTTGGGGTGCAAAAATCAATTTCACAATACATTTTTAACGTGAATTCACACACGAATTCACGTTTTTTCTTTCCTTGAAATTACTACACTCTTTGATGTTTTTATTAAAATTCAAGTAGGATTTTGCACACCAATTCTCGAATATGGAAATAATTATTGTACAGTGTGAATTTTACTGTGAATTATGAAGGAGGAATAGATATGGAGTTTTTTAAACCCAAGAAAACCCAAAGTAGTGGAAATTCGCAGAAGAAACTATTTGGAAGTTTTGTAGAACAAGTTGTAAATTTAACATTTTAAAGTAAGAGCATTTCTTTGTAATGAGAAATGCTTTTTATTTTTGTCATAATTAAAAGGATATTTTAATAACGATAATAATATAATAAAAAACAATAACAATTTATTGCGAAACGATAAATAATATGCTAAAATCATGTTGTCATTAAATAAGTGAGGTGTATTAAATGAATGTTAAACGAGGCTCAACCACTTTCTTAAAGGTAACTATTTTTCTGGCTGGAATTGCAGTGCTTTATTTGTGTATATTTTTGGTTCCTAAGATTGGAAATTTTGCTGGAGAATTGTACCCAGATATGTCTTATTTGAAATATCTCGTTTTCATCGTGATGTATGGAGCAGCTGTTCCTTTTTACTTTGCTCTCTATCAGGCTTTCAATCTTTTACGGTATATTGACAAAAACACAGCATTCTCAGAATTATCCGTAAAGGCATTAAAGAACATAAAGTGCTGTGCTTTTACAATCAGTGGTTTGTATGTATTAGGTTTTCCGCTCTTTCGTTTTATAACGAAGAATATGGACCCTCCTTTTGGAATATTGCAACTCATAATCATTTTTGCTTCGTTGGTTATCGCCGTTTTTGCTGCTATCCTCCAACGGCTTCTACAAGAAGCGATTAACATAAAATCAGAAAATGATTTGACGGTCTGAGGTGGAGGATATGGCAATTATTATTAATATTGATGTGATGTTAGCAAAACGAAAAATGAGCGTAACGGAGCTTTCGGAGAGGGTTGGAATTACTATGGCGAATCTTTCCATTCTGAAAAATGGGAAAGCAAAAGCGGTTCGTTTTTCAACATTAGAAGCGATATGTAAGACTTTGGATTGTCAGCCAGGTGATATTTTGGAGTACAAAAGCGACGAAGACACTCAATAAAAACAGACAACAAATTTATTTAACGGAAGTCGTTAGAGAATTTAAGGGATAGCCATTAAGCTATCCCTTCTTTGCGTTTATTGATGTTATTTACTCAGAGAATTCCATTGAGAATTGCATTGATATTAGTGACAAAATATATGATGTGATTTGCAATGTTTTCACCTCAAAACGGAACCCGTTACCAAACGGCAGGGATTCTATTTTAAACGTATTTTTTGTCCGGCGCGGATCATATTCACATTCTTGATGTTGTTTAGTTTTTGCAAAGCTGCTACCGTTGTTTTGTTTTTTACTGCGATTTCAGACAGTGTTTCGCCGCTTTTTACCGTGTATACTTGGCTTGCTTGAACACTAGCCACATTCATCTGTGGTTTTGGTTGCGTCGCTACTTGTTCTGGCGGTCTCTTCCCTGCTCTTAGGTCAGCCAAAGATAGACCAAAAGTATACTGAAAATGTGGATAGTCAGGGAAGCCGCGCCAATCGCCACCTCACTCGAAGCCGAGTTTCTTGGCTTCTTCGACGACCTCCATCCAATCTGCGATTTTGTCACGGTCAAAATCGGCATTCGTATCCCACACTACCTTTTTGTCGTCAACAAGCAAACAAAAATCAATAGCAAGTCCAACATTGTGATAAGAATAGCCGCCTTTTGCATTAGTCACAATTTTCCCGGGTTTCGTGCGTCCTTGCGCATACAGTTCGTTTTGTTCTTCAATAGAACGGAACCCTTGCGTGATAAGGACATTGATTCTCCTCTTGTACGCATTTGTAATCAATTGACGTGCTTTTGACGCAACGACAGGATGAACACCTTTTAACTTTACCTCCGCTTTCTCCAAGAGTTCTTTTAAACCGACAGTCATTGTTTATCCTCTCCTTCCGCTTTTTCCAAAGCATATTTGATTGCTGCAACGGAACCGATACCATAAAGAGCATATTTCATTCCATTGACCAACACACCAAAAGAAAAAGCGCCGCTTTCTAAAATAGAAAAAGCAACGCCTAACACAACCGCAACAATCGGGATATAGCGATTAGGAATGTTTGCTGCTTCGCGAATAGCATAAAGCAAAACTGCTAATGCCACATATGCGGTAAATTCAATTGAAAAAACAGCTTCCATTTTATATTCCTCCTTTGACAAGCAATCCTAGCAACCCTGTGATGATGGCTCCTAAAATGATTCGTAATATCCACGTCGTGTTGTTTTTGATAGCGGAAATATCTTCACGCATGTCTTTGATATTTGACTCTGCTACTGCTAAGCGAGTCTTAACATCGACCATATCTGCTTCAAGTTTCGCGACACGTTGTTCCATTGAATCACACCTTTCGATCAAAATAAAAAAGGAGCCTTATTTAAAGACTCCTTATTACACTAAAGAACTCCTTTTGTTAAAAACAAGATGAACAAGAGGTGACTTGCTTTTTTGCAAAAAACAAAAGACCAGATATGGATTATCTGGTCTTTTGTTTAGTGTAGTTGCAGCGGACAGATACAGCATTAATGAGACTTATTAATAAATCTCATTGGTGCTGTACCTGTCCCGAGTGCGCTTGGCTTATATCACTGGCCGACCCGGCTCCTCGCAAAGCGCCAAGGCAACTACCACTACACCGATATAAAACATAAACATCGCCCCCGAATAGTCTTTTTGATACTGCTGTAAAAGACTTGAAATTGCAGTGGAAAGGACTCCAGAAAACATGGTTCCAATAAACCACCATTCATTACCTAATCGTAAGGCTAATTGATGGGTGAGGAGAGTACGAGTTGAACGTACACCAGTAAATAACTCGAATTACTTAATTATCCTATCATACAAGTTATATCATTTCAACTATAATAAATACGCCTTCGTTTTGGCGTTTGTTTATGTCGCAGTATCGTCCAAAAACGCAATAAAAAAAGAACCTACGCTGCGTATGGTTCACCTGTGATTTCTTGATACTGTTGTTCAGTAATTTTTCCCGTTTGAACAAACACCTTTACATCGTCTTTCGTGTAATATTTTGCTTCGTAATAGCGTTTAACGAGCGAATAGTAATCTAATGGCATATTAAATTACCCCTTTCATTGTTAAATCTAAAAGTAATTCAGCTTGTGTTTGCTCTAGTTCACCAATTTTCATATCTTTGATCGCTAATTCTAATAACAACTCTGCATTTTGTTGTTCTAGTTGTTTAACAGGATCTTTGTCTTCATTGATGAATTTCACTGTTTGCGCCTTTATATCAAAGAACTGTAAGGGCATTAAGCTACACCTCCTAATATCTTGGTTATTTTCACATCATCATTGACGTTTGCCCTTGTTAACTTCAATCTCACCTCTGCAGGCTGTACGCTACCTAAATCATAAGTAAACTGGTCTTCGCCTAATTGTAAATTTAAATCTGCGACAGAAGTCTATGACACAACCACCGCAATGGGAAGAATGTTCATCACGATCGTTGCCGCATTGGCTCAATGGGAACGTGAAAACTTAGGCGAGCGTATCCGAATGGGGTTGCAGGAAAAAGTACGGCAAGGGAAATGGGCGGCGAATGTAGCTCCGTTTGGTTATGACATTGACCGTGAAAACGATAAGTTAGTGATTAATCCTTTAGAAGCATCTGTCGTGCGGCGTGTTTTTGATATGTATCTTTCGGGAATGGGAATCGTTAAAATCGCTTCTAAACTCAATGAAGAAGGAATGAAAACCAAAAGCAACACCAAATTCAGTATAAATGGTGTTCGTTATATGCTAACGAATCCTGTGTATATCGGAAAAATGCGCTGGAATTATACTGTTCATCAAGACCAATACTTTGAAGTCGAAGAAGCGGCACCTGCGATTATTTCAGAAGAAACGTTTTTTCAAGCACAAAAACTATTAGAGAAAAGGAAAGCGCAGCATCCACGCACAACAACGAGTGAATATATTTTCAGTGGTGTGGCGAAATGCGCAAGATGCGGCGCTCCGCTTTCGGGAAAATCTAACGGTCAAGGAACCAGATTTTACATTTGCACCAATCAAAAGATAGGAACTTGTGATTTACCGCTTATCAAAGAAGGGTTTTTGGAAGAGCGATTTTTGCAATATATAAACAAAAGGGGCATATTGGAAGAGGCGAAGAAAGAAGTAGCTGCCCATGCGGATATAGAAGAAAAGAGCGACTACCAAAAAGAAATCGAACAAATCCAAAAAGAATTAGCCGCGATTGAAAAGCGGCGTAAGAAATGGCAATACGCTTGGGTGAATGAAATGATTACCGATGTCGAGTTCATCGAACGTATGAAAGAAGAACAAAAAAAGAAGAGTTGCTGAAAGAACAACTCCAACACCTTACACCTACCCAAGCCCATTATACGCAAAACATTGATGTCTTATCCATTTTATCAGATATTCGGAACACTTGGGAACACATGACGGCATTAGAAAAGAAATCTTATATCTCCTTTCTTTTGAAAAAAATCGTGGTCGATAAAATCAATAAGACCAAAACACCGGAAAGTGTTGAAATTGTGGAGATGGAATTTTATTAATTCCATCTCTCCTCCCCTGGTGTTCTTTTATCCTCATTGGGCTACTGCTGGAAAGTCCTCGCGCCCGACAGCATTAAAACGGAGCCTCCCCGCAAGATCACCAAGCAATTCACCGTATTCCGTCATAATTCGATATAAATGTTTATGTTCTAAAATAACTCTACCGACTGTAAGTTCTTCTTGATCATACTGCTTAAAACTCTCAATAAAAAACGAATTCCAGCCTAACTGTTCAAGTTTCAACTAAGATTCCTCCTATATGTTTGATCCGAATTTCTCAGATCATAGAGGAATCTTTTTATCCCGTACAAGGATCTCGGTTATAAAAAGAATACCTCCATGACCTTATTTTTCACGATTTCTCTTTTTCTCATCACCATCATGCATCACTCCTTAACCGAGAATTTTCGATTATGAATATTATACGAAAATTAGTATTTATATGCGAATTATTGCATTTCAAACACTTGTGAAAAATTGTTTCATTAAGTAGATAAAGAGCTTTATTAGTTATTGTTTAGCTGTTTAATTCTATTTTGCATTTAGAACATAGTTTTTCTAAAAAATAAAATCCATAAAAAAAGCACCTGCTTTTTCTGCAAGTGCCCTTTGAAATTATCTGAAATTTTAATATTTACCTAAGAAGTCTCTCATCTCTTAATGGAGCAGAGGTTCTTTTTCCAGCATAAAAATTCTAATATTAAACATAATAAAAACTGAATGACTTATGTTATACACGTACATAGATTAATAAATATCAATTATTCTGTAGGAGCAATCGCCTCTTTACGAGCAACTCCTGTGCGATATGCCGCTTTCATAACAGCTTCCCGTACCCGCTCTGCTACTTTATTGTTAAAAACGCTTGGAATGATGTACGTTTCATTTAATTCCTCATCTGTTACAACAGAAGCAATCGCTTGCGCTGCTGCTAATTTCATTTCTTCATTAATTTCTTTTGCTCGGCAGTCTAACGCCCCGCGGAAAATGCCAGGGAAGCAAAGAACGTTATTAATTTGGTTTGGATAATCTGATCTTCCAGTCGCCATGACACGAACATATGGTTCAGCAAGTTCCGGGTCAATCTCCGGTACAGGATTCGCCATTGCAAAGACAATTGGATCTTTCGCCATCTTTTTAACATCTTCCACTGTTAAAATACCTGGTGCAGAAACACCAATAAATACATCCGCACCTTCAATCACATCGGATAATGTTCCACTTAAATTATCTGGATTTGTCATTTGAGCATATTCGATCCAATAAGGATTCTCATAATCTACTCCTCGATGGATTGCACCGGTACGGTCAACACCAATAATATTGCGTACACCGGCAGCGAGTAAAATTTTCGTGCAAGCAATTCCAGCTGCCCCAATTCCTGTTACAACAACTTTAATATCTTCTAATTTTTTGCCGACGATTTTTAATGCATTTAACAGTCCTGCCAACAAAACGACAGCCGTACCGTGCTGATCATCATGGAAAACAGGGATATCTAATTCTTTCTTTAATCTTTCTTCAATTTCAAAACAGCGAGGGGCAGAAATATCCTCTAAATTAATTCCGCCAAAAGCAGGAGCAATCGCTTTGACAATTTGAATAATTTCTTCCGTATCTTTCGTATCTAAACAAATCGGAAACGCATCAACACCGGCAAGCTGCTTAAACAACATCGCTTTTCCTTCCATGACCGGCATTGCCGCATGCGGTCCGATATCGCCAAGCCCTAATACCGCTGTGCCATCTGAAACAACAGCGACAGTATTGCGCTTAATTGTCAGCGAATAAGCCTTTGTTGGGTCTTCAGCAATCGCTGTACAAACGCGGGCAACTCCCGGAGTATAAACACGTGATAGATCATCACGGGTCTTAATAGGTATTTTTGATTTCATTTCAATTTTCCCGCCAATATGCATTAAAAACGTTCGATCAGATACATGAACGACTTTGACACCTTGAATTTTCTTTAACATGTCAATAATTAAGTTACAATGTTTTGTATCGAACGCGCTGACAGTGATATCGCGAACCGTATGCGTTTTACTAGAAGAAATCACGTCAATTCCGACGATATCCCCGCCAGCTTTTCCAATGGCAGTCGCAATGTCTCCAAACGAAACAAGATCTTTTTGAAATTGAAGCCGGATTGTAATATGCATGCTTGCACCACTTGGTATTGACATCTCAATCTACCTTTCTATACTCAATTTTTAAGAAGGAAAAATCATCATATTTCCCAAAATGTGTTATACTTTATTAATGAAAATATGTATTAGGATACAACATTCGTGCGCGTTATGCGACTTAATGATTAAATTATATTCCATTTTCAGGTTAGATAACAAGTATTATTTATTCATTTCGCGCACGGTTCAGCTTTTATCAGGATAGAGGGAATAGGAGAACAGTTCAATGATTTCAAAACGATTATCCAAGCTAAGGAAAAAAAGAATTGGTCATTGCAATATACAGCGGATCAGCTTGGCATCGCTAAAAGCACGTATGCAGGCTATGAATCAGGATACCGCCAGCCTTCATTAGATGCGTTAAAAGAACTTGCCGTTTTGTTCGAAACGTCTGTCGATTATTTACTAGGTATGACAGAAACATATACAGGTGAACGTCATACAATTGAGTTAACGAGCAAAGATATCGGCAGTCAAATCTGTTTGACAATAGACGGAAAATCGCTTTCGCAAGATGAACTAAATCAATTTATCGCCTTTATTCGTCTAAAACGAGAAATGGAAGCAAAATAAAAGTTGATATTTTAGTGACTAAAAGAGTTTGTCTCGAACGAACGGGTTTTCTCGTTCATGTATCACGGCAGAAAAGCGTAAATCACCGAAAAATAGTTATATCAACACTCATGATATTATGTGAGGTTGCGATTATGAGAGGAAAACCACATCTTACGATAGAAACAGAAAAAATATATAAAACCAAGAAAAGCCCGAACGGAATGTTTATAGCGAGAATTATTGAAAAGCCAAAGAAGGAAGATATGTTGGATTTCATTCTAGTAATTCAAAATCGTAAATCCAAGGATATTATCTATAACAAAGTCTTAGTAACTACACGGAATCGCTATTATTTCTTCCATCTTTCATGCGGAAACATGGAATGGGTTTCTCTTAATACTGTCGCTGTATGGGACGGACTTGGTCATAAATTAGTAGAGGTATCAGCTGTAACAGGAAAGGAAAATGATCGTATTTCAGATGAACATTGTTCAGCATATCGAGATAAGCAATCAAACAGCAATGTATAACTTTTACTTAACTAACAAGTACGATAATTAGATAAAAAAAGAAAATATTTCAACAAAAACGTTTGGGTTTTGAAAAACTGTCCAAACGTTTTTGTTTATTTATATGTTCAATTTTTACCTAAATAATCAACAAATGATGTGCGTTTTATGTTGCTATTTAAAATTTTGAACTCCAAAACAGAACTCTATAGTCTCAAACTCTGTACTCTTTTGTTGTCTAGGGACAGCGAATCGTAGTATTGGCCCCTTCCAAATCCCCAACACAGATGCAAAAGTGCTTGTTTCTGACCAAAAATTATAGTTCCAATTTTTGTCGCAATAATTTAACATAATTGCGGCTGACTGGAATTTTATCTGGAACCCCAGTCAATGTTAACTGGTACGCTCCATTAAACCATGGTGTTAATTGTTCGACTTTCTCGACATTAACGAGATAACTTTTATGAGTGCGGAAAAATAGATTATCTTTTAGTTTTTGTTCTAGTTCCTTTAAAGGAACTTTCGTATGATACGTTTTTTGTTTTGTCACAATTACCGTCTCTTTTATTTCACGGTAGCAATACAAAATATCATGCGGTGAAACATAGATGATACGATCATCTTCCTCAATCGCTAACTTGCGAATTAAAAATTCTGGAAATGTTTCACGTTCTTTTTGACATTTGCGAATCAGGCGCATAACTGTTTCATTCACTTGGGCTTCATCAAACGGTTTCAGCAAATAATCGACTGCCTCATAGCGAAATGCTTCCACCGCATAATTAGGGTATGCTGTAGCAAAGACAATTCTGGGCGGCTGTTTCAACTGTTGCAACATTTTCGCCAGGTTTAATCCTGACATTTCTCCAATTTCAATATCGAGAAAAACAACATCAGGCTGCAATCTCAATATCTTCTCTAAAGCGCTTTCCCCACATTCTGCTTCGGCAACGATGTCAATTTGCTGATAAGCATTTAAAAGATGTTTGAGTTCCTCACGGCTCAGCGGTTCATCATCAACGACCATCACTCGAATGCGCAATAGCACATCCTCTCCTTTCTTTCTCCTTATATGGAATAACAAGCTGAACAGTCGTTCCTTTCCCCTCTTGAGAAATAATCGATAGTTTCGCATGTTCTCCAAGCAGCGATTTTAACCGTTCATTGACATTATATAATCCGATTCCTGCTCCAGATGGTGAAGCGACAGGCTTTTGCAATAAACTCGACACTTGCTCCTTCCTCATCCCTTTTCCATTGTCTGAAACGGCAATTTCTACAAACGAACCGCGTGATTTAACGGAGATCACAATTTCGCTTCCTTTTTTCATATGACGCAGTCCATGTTTAATCGCATTTTCTACAAGCGGCTGAAGCGTCATTGTCGGCAATATTAATTGTTCATATCCTTCTTCAATTTCATAAAAGATGCGCAATTTATCTTGAAATCTTGCTTCTTCAATAGTCAAATAAGCGCGAACATGCTTTAGCTCTTCTTTCAGAGTAGACAACATCTCTGTGGCACCGACTAAATTTTTGCGAAAATAATGAGCTAACGACAAAAGAAGCTGTCTTGCTCGATTTGGGTTAACTCGAATGTATGACACAATGGTATTTAAGGCATTAAATAAAAAATGGGGGTGCACTTGAGCGTAGAGTGCTTTCATTTGCGCCTCTTTCATCAGCTGATAATACTTTTCTGTCTCTGCAATTTCCAGTTGCAAACTTAAAAGCGAAGATAAACCTTTGACAAATTCAAAAGTGATTGACGATAAATCTGCTTCTGAGCGAAAATAAAATTTCAATGTGCCCACTGTTTCGTCTTTTCTCTTTAGCGGAGCAATAATCTCCTTATGTAATGGACAGCCAATATGGTGGCAAATGACTCGATCATGAACATATAGCATTTCACCTGTTTCTATCACCTTCCGCGTCGTTTCCGTTTGAATAGGCTCCCCCATAAAATGGTGATCACTTCCAACTCCGACATGAGCAAGAATGCGTGTTTTGTCTGTTACCGCCACCGCCATCGCCGGAACTTCTTTTATAAAAAGATCACAAATCGCTTTTGCTGATTGCGGTGTTAATCCATTGCGAAGATGACTAATGGTCGCTTCTGCAAGCCGCATTGCTTTTGCAGCCTGCAACGCTCCCGCTTTTTCTTCTTCTTGAAAGACATTACGAATGACCAAAATAAAAATCGCGCTGCCAAGACCGTTGGCAATAATCATTGGAATCCCAATCACTTCTACTAGCATCCATGCATGTTCAAACGGTTTGGCAATCAAAAGAATCATGAACATTTGCAATGCTTCTGCTCCCATGCCGACAATAAGCGCCAGCAACGGTGAAAATGCAGCAACTTCCTTCTTACGATGATGGACAATTCCAGCAATCGCTCCAGCAATAATGGTCGAGACTCCACAAGCAACAGCAGTAAATCCATCAAGAAACAGGCGATGAATCCCGGCAATGAATCCTGCTCCTAATCCAATCCGCCAACCACCAAGCAAACCAGCAATCACTACTCCGATGACTCGCGAATTCGCCAACGCTTCATCCTTTTTAAGCACCCACGACCATTTCGATATCTCTAATGTGCCAACGTGCACAGTTAATCCTGTATATGTGCCGACAATACCGAAAAGACCAAAGATGAGCATAATTGTAAAACGCTGTGTTTTTCCGACATCTTGATGGTAAATAAGGCGGCGGAAATAGGGAAGGCGGGTCAGCAAAAATGCAACCATCACGATGATGCCGAGCCGCTCAAACATGGAAAGAAAAAGTTGCCACATCGAAGCTCACCTCTACTTTCATCATTCGCTTTGCACATGGATAAAAAATGTTTTGTATCTCAAGCAACATATAGAAAAAAAGAACAGTCATGAACAAACCGACTGCTCTTACTCAATGATCTGCCATATGACTGGGAGCGAATGTTCCAACACATATTGTATCTAAGTAAAAGAAGGGCTACAACATCAGAAAACTAATTCGCTCTACAAGCATTGGAAGGTCGATACATGGATGACGGTTGACTTGAATGCAATAAATCGTCCAATTTCAATGTTTTTCATATCAATGCCATTGAACTAACAGAATAATATCATTTTTTGACAAAACGACTTCCTAATTTCAGTTGAATAGTTCAGTAAAAAATCTATCATCTCCCTAGCGACCGCATCTAGTCCATATCCCGATTCAAAATACTCACTGTTTGCCAATCCGCAATGACTTCGGTTCAAATCCTTGATATATCAACTTTTTTCGGTGGCCGTGGTCCCCAATATTGATAATACTGGGTTTCAATAAAACCGTTAAAGAGTTTGCGCCGTTTCGTCGCCGGCTTGCCGTAATATTTCTCAAATTCCTTATGAGACGTTAAAATGTAAATCGACCATGTATCAAGCTTAGCGAACGTCTTCCCCATTTCTTCATACATTTTTTCTACTTCTTTGCGTTCTCCTAAGCGCTCACCATAAGGCGGATTGCCAACAATCACACCGTATGGCTGTTTTAACGAAAAGTCTTTCACCTGCATTTGTTTAAACGTAATTAAATCACCTAATCCAGCTTCAAGCGCATTTTCTTTTGAAATGTTCACCATACGATGGTCAATATCAAATCCATATATTTCTAGCGGCTGGTCGTAATTGGCTAAGTCTTCTACTTCTTGACGTGCTTGTTCCCATTTCCGTTTTCCAATCCAATCCCACTGTTCAGAAACGAAATCCCGGTTAAAACCAGGGGCAATATTTTGACCAATTAAAGCAGCTTCGATTGGAATCGTTCCTGAACCACAAAATGGATCGACAAAAGGACGATCTGGAGTCCAATTTGTTAGTTGAATAAGCGCTGCTGCCAATGTTTCCTTCAATGGCGCTTCACCCTGTCCAACGCGATAACCGCGCTTATGAAGACCAACTCCGCTCGTATCAATTGTCAATGTAGCAATGTCTTTATGTAAAGCAACTTCAATCCGATAAAGCGGTCCAGTTTCTTCAAACCAAGAAACGCGGTAATGCTGTTTTAAACTTTCTACCACCGCTTTTTTCACAATCGCCTGACAATCAGACACGCTGAATAATTTCGACTTTACCGATTTGCCGATGACGGGAAATTCGGCATTAGCCGGGATAAAATCAGCCCAATTTAACGCTTTCGTCTTTTCGAATAATTCTTCAAAAGACGTTGCTTTAAATTCCCCTACTTTTAATTTGACGCGGTCGGCTGTTCTAAGCCATAGATTGGCACGACAAATAGCAAGTTCATCTGCTTCAAACGTAACTTTTCCATTTTCTACAGTACAATCATAACCAAGATTGCGCACCTCATCAGCGACAATCGATTCCAGTCCCATTGCCGCTGTTGCAATTAATGTAATTGTTCCCATTTCACTCACCCTGTTCATCATTGATTCCAAATTTTTTACCGTTTCGAGAGAGGAAGCGGTTTTGAAACATAGTATCCTTGTTTTTGTAAAAATTGGGATGGTTTATCTTTTTCTACTCTCTCTATGATTCATTGAAATCGTCAATCATGCACGATCTTAATAATCGTTTGATATTTGAATAAGATTTTCCAAGCGTTTCGGAAACAAACAGCGATTCGGAACGTCTGTGAATATATCATCATGCGCCAATCAGTTTAACTGTTCTACATGTCGTTTATGTTCGGTCATATCAGAAAAAATCGCGACATCGTTCATAATGTCTCCTTCTTTATCTGTAACGGAATGAATCGTCAGCCACTGAACAAACAGTTCGCCATCTTTCCGTTTATTCCAAATCTCACCTTTCCAAAAACTATTTTTTAATTTCTTCCTACATTTTTTCATAAAACTTCTTATCATGCAATCCAGATTGTAAAATGCGTTGTTTTTCCCCATCATGTCATCAACACTGTACCTAGTTGCTACTTCAAGAGCTAGGTTGGCTCATCATATATTTGAATCGGTGATACCAACACTCTCACTTGTATATTCAGCAAATGTCGTTTGCTCTAACGTTTTTGCATTATGTATTCTTATTTCCCGGCACTTTTCAAAAAACATTGCCGATTTTTCTTAAAGTGTAGGTCTTATCCGCGCTTAAAAATAAATTTTCCGTTGCCTAAAGTAAACATATTTGCCTACTTATTGCCATATAGGTCACCGTTTTATTACAAATAAGAAAAGCTCTCCTTCAAATTGTCGGAGAGCTTTTCTTATTTCCTTACTCCCATTAATAATGTTCTGTAAGCCATGTTCTGTACCTTCGTACTGCAAACGGCTTCTCGCCTCGTACTCCGGCGGTAATCATCTATCTACAGATGAGAAACTCATCTGTCCTTCCCTCCGTTCATTTCCTTCGGGAAGGTGCCCCTACCATCATTTGGGTTTCTCGCTCGTGGGGTTTACCGCGTTCCACCTCTAAGGTTTCCCTTAGAGCTACGTCACTGTGGCACTTTAAAGGTAATCGAACCATATCCTCAGGCGGACTTAGGTTCTTTCCCTGCCGTCAGCCCAGCCGTAGCCAGACTGCCCTAGCTTATGGTTTCGCTAGGCACGAACACTACGGGCATCTCAGCACCGTGCGAGCATGGACTTTCCTCTACGACAAAAGAATTGTCGCAGCGATTACCCGAACATTATTAATGTTGTTAGCATGTTGTATTATAGTCAAATTCCTCTCGTTTTTCAATAGTAAATTTTGTATTATGTATCAATCGTATAATTTACTTCCAAACACATGTTTCTCCAAATTAGATAGTCTTTGTAAAATATCGAAATTCGTGGTTCCTGCTGGAGTAGACTGGCGCTTCTGTGCTTCTTCCAACTGCCGTTTCAGGCGCATATTCTCTTGTTGCAGTTCTTCGATTTGTTGATGAAATGTTTCGTAATCTTTAATGATCAAATCTAAAAATTTATCGACTTCATCTTGATTATAGCCTCTCATGCTTACTTTAAACTCTTTTTCAAGAATGTCTTTCGCTGTTAACTTTATGCGATCTGATAGCATTCTCGATCACCTCAGTTCCTTTCACTTTCTTTTTATTTTTTCAAAAATCAAGGGGATTGTCAATTTACCAGTCGTTCATTTGCTCCTCTTCAATAATAGCCTGTAAATCATAAAAAGTAATGGGAAAAATGTCGTATTTCCTTGTTTCTGCTTTTTTCTTCGCAACGTCTAACATAAATTTCGGGGAGCCTTCTTTTTCATCATCATAAACAATTAATAACCCGTCACTTTTTTCCACGATAAATTGATTTTTCAAACGAAATTGACCTGGATTTTCATATTTGCGTTTAGTAATACTGTCAACAAAATCAGCTTGAGAAAGGATAAATTCATAATACTCTTTATTTTCCTCATTCCAATTTTCTTCTTGGTCTAAAAAAGGAGTAAGTATCGCTAACTGCAGATGTGGATAAACAGCTTGCAAGTCAAAGACAACTTCTGCTGCCCACAGTTCGACCCCGAGCTGTCCGCTAATAATCACCCACTCTAATCCATCTTCAGCTAAAGGGATTAGTTGTTTGGCAATCGCTTTTTTAATAAACGGAATCGCTTGATGTTGATGATGAAAAATACCAAGTTCATACGGTTTATAACCAGTGATGGCAAGAACTTTTATCATCGCCTTCCCCCTTATTATAAAAAACAGGAACTGAACGTTTCAGTTCCTGTTTTCCCTTTTTAATATCCCCATGGAAATTGAGGAAATGGAGCAGGGCCACCGCAATGAAAGTGCTGGTTTGATACTTCGTCTACGACAGACTCCGTATGTGGGAAATAGTGTTGATGTTGATAAACATGGTGATTGACATGTGTCGTATGAGACGGATGAATATGTGGCACAATCGTCTCTTGGAAATGATGTTGTGTGCAGCATTTTGTCGGATGAACGATTGGTGCCAGTACATTTGGTCTGCAATACATGAACATTACCCCTTTCGTTTTAAGCTGTGTTACATTACCAGCCTATGCTGAAAGGAGTAGACATGTACTAAGACAGACACCTATTTTTACATAAACGTATAGAAACTATGTTTCAAATTAGAAAAAACAACAGCAATTAAACAAACAACAACAAAAAATAAATATAAAATTTTCTTATACATGCTCATCAAAGCCTTTCTCTCCATCGAAATATACAAAATTCACGATTTACTCACAAGTAGTTATTCTACATATTTTTCGATATTTCTACAAGATTTTAGAAAATTTATAGAATATTCATTTTTCTCTGTCGGCTTTTGCGCTTGCCGAGGAAATAATCATCTTTTTAATTTCCGCTCTAATCGATGGAGACGCCTTAACAATTCCTGTTCTTTCTTTTCATCTTTTTGTTTAAAGGCGCGGACAAGTGACTTCCATATATCGTAAGAATGTAATGCATACGTGTACGCTTCTTCCACCTGCTTGAAATGGTGTTCATATACTTTAGCCAACTCAGTGGCAGCCTTGATTTTCAATAAATCGCTCTGATCTTGTAACAACTCCTGCCAAATGGCAATGGCTTCTTCATATCGTTTTTCTTTTTTATATATAAGGGATAAATTCCATTTTGCTTTTGCCGCCTCTTGTACATTACTTTCTGCTACCCGCTCATACGTTTCTCGCGCTACGCTTATTTCCCCTAATGAATCGAACCAGCGTGCCATTTCAAATTGTTCAGTGGCATTCTTCATCTCATTTGCGCTTAAAATTTGTTTTGAAAGATGAATATATAACACAATTAATGACAACACATCGATTTCGTTATGTTTTAGCACACCGAAAATTCCTTCTGGATTTTGCGTCGAAAGAAAATCAAAATACAACATTGGTGCTAAAAAGCCCGGGATATCTTCATGACGTTCAATACCAAGTATTTCTTTTTCAACATTGACTAAACGTACTGATTCCAACTTGTGTTTCCAAATTCTCCTTGAGGCATGATACAAATCATAATGACCAAATGCCGGAAGCTTCGGAACAACATCGCGGATAAAGGTATGGCGTGTCTTCAATACAGGCCAGTCAAACGCTTTTCCATTATACGTAACAAGTGTTGTATAGTCTACTTCAGACAAGAAACTTTGATAAAGTGCTACTTCTGCCCCCGGGTTCGGTAAAAAATGTTGCCGGACCACAACCCGGTCATCAAGCACCCGGGCATGACCAAGCAAAAAAATCGTATTACCCGCTCCGCTTCCTAAACCTGTTGTTTCTGTATCAAAGAAAAACAAATCAGAGACTTCATGATGTTTGCTTGAAAGAGGATGTTCAAAGCGTGAATGTTTCCACTGACGATGAACGTCATAAAATTCGCCAAGCTGATAATGACCATGTTTATAATGTAAAGGATAGCTCACTTCACGCACGAAACAATATTGGCCATCAAAGAAAAACGGCTTGGCTCCGAAAGATTCCCAATGTTCCAAATAGGGAATCGACACTTTTTCATCCGATTGTTGTGATACTGACTGTTTTCGATCATCTGATTTAGACGGGATTGACATATAGCCTTTTAATCTCGATAATTTCTTCTGAATTGACATCGCTTACCTCTCGCTTTAGACTTCACATATTGTATTTGTATCGAGTTCTGACCGATTTCTTTTATTCCAACTTATCTAAAAATGCTAAAATTGTTTGTTTTATAGGATCAATTGTTTCTTCAGTCACTCCTATACACGAAGGACAGCCCTTTTCACACGGACAACTTTCAACTACATTTTTCACTTCCTTGATGATTTCGTCATACCTCTTAAACACTTCCTCTGATAATCCAATACCACCTGGATAACGGTCATATAAAAAGATCGTTGGCAATCCAGAATGTGTTGCTTTGATTTGTGGTACGACATGCACATCACCGCGGTCACACATAACAAATATTGGGACTAAATGGCTTAAAACATGAGAAATGCCGATAAGCACTTGTTCCATCGTTTGAGTGCCTAAAGGAAATATCTCTTCTGAAAACTCAATCCATGCCGCACTAGTATGCAATTCCTCTTCCGGCAGATGGATCGGGCCGGAACCGATATTTTCAAACGTGCTTAGCTTGATTTTCTTGAATATCGTTGGAAGAGCATTTACCGTTACATCACCGTAATGTAAACGGACAAACTTCCTTTCGACTGTTTTATCTTCCTCGAGAACTTTTAGTTGAACGGCTAAATTGGCATCTGTGAAATATTCGACATCCACTTCTCTTACATACGCTTTTTTCTCTTCCCAATCTAGCTTTTCCACTTGATACTGCACACCTTCGTGAAGATAAATTGCTTCTTCATGCAATAAAGTCATAGCACTAAAACGATCCATTTCTCCGATCACTTTATGATTAGCTGTATGGGAGATATCAATGATAACGACATTTTCCTGAGAAGCAGAACGCAAACTGATATTATGTGCTGGAAACGAGTCGTTCATCCAATGCCATTTTCCGCCGCTATAGTGAAGCACCCGTTCTTCAGCAAGAAATTCCATGATCTCATCGACTTCGATATGACCAAATTTTTCACCTTTGCGAAATGGTAATTCGTAGGCAGCACATTTTAAATGATCAACAAGGATAATTAAGTTATCTGGATTAATGCGGGCAGATTCTGGCGAACGGTTAAAAAAGTATTCCGGATGCTGGACAATATATTGGTCCATTGGTGCAGAACTGGCCACCATAATAATGAGCGAATCCCCATGTCTTCTTCCAGCCCGTCCCGCTTGCTGCCATGTGCTTGCAACTGTTCCCGGATAACCCGTCATAATACATACTTGAAGTTGACCAATATCAACACCAAGCTCAAGAGCATTTGTACTAACAACTCCGATAATGTCGCCATTGCGCAATCCTTTTTCAATTTCTCTTCTCTGTTTCGGCAAATACCCACCACGGTAACCACGAATCGTTTTAGGGCCTAGTTCGTCCTTAACAAGTTCCTGAATATGACTTAAAATCACTTCTACCCGCACACGGCTGCGGGCAAACACAATCGTTTGGATATGATTTTTCAAAAATTCCTTAGCAAGATGATTCACTTCTACTGCAGCGCTTTTCCGAATATTTAATGGTTTGTTAACGATAGGCGGGTTATAGAAAACAAAATGTTTCCGCCCTCGAGGAGCTCCATTATTATCTATAAGTGTCATTGGTTCCCCAGTTAAATGTTCGGCAAGCTCTTTTGGATTAGCAATCGTTGCTGATGTGCAAATAAATTGAGGGTTGCTTCCATAAAAGCGACAAATGCGCTTTAAGCGCCGAATCACATTGGCAACATGACTGCCAAATACGCCTCGATACGTATGAAGCTCATCAATGACGACATATTTCAGATTTTCAAACAATGATACCCATTTTGTATGGTGTGGCAAAATCGCAGAATGTAACATGTCAGGATTCGTTATGACAATATGTCCCGCTTTTCTCACCTTTTGCCGGATACTCGGTGCCGTGTCACCGTCATACGTGTAACTATTAATGGGAATTCCCATTTCCTCAATAATTTCGTTTAACTCAATTTTTTGATCTTGCGCAAGGGCTTTTGTCGGGAATAAGTAAAGCGCCCGATGACTCGCATTTTTCGCAATCGCTTGAAGCACTGGTAAGTTGTAACAAAGTGTCTTACCAGATGCGGTTGGCGTCACTGCAACAATATTTCTTCCTTCTTGAAGTGCTTCATAAGCAGAGTATTGATGTGTATATAGTGCGGCAATTCCTCTTTGTTCTAGCGCTTTTCGAAGGCGGTGATCAACGCTGTCAGGCATCGGAACCGTTTTCGCTTCTTGCGGTTCAATTTCATGCCAATACACGACATTCGGATTATTTCTTAATTCTTCTATTAATTGAGAAAGACTTTTTTTCTTCATCTTTTCCTCACCTCATTCAGACCAACTACTATTTTAATCGAAAATGGGTAAAGCTTTCTAGTAAACTACCCACATTTCATTTACTGACACAAATTTGAAGTGGGAGACTTCTTTCGAGATTATGTCAAAAATCAATGCGTTGCTTAATGTAAAGTAAAGTGATTTTAATGAAGTTATTAGCTGAAAATTTTTTCTTTTGTAAGTTTGATCTATATCCAAATAATCATTTTACGCACGGTTTGCCAATGGAAAACAACCGAATTATTTACGATAACAATAAAAAAGCCATGAAAACGAGGGAATCTTGTCTTCATGGCTTTTTCATAAAATTTATGAATAGAATAGAAACAAGAGAAATACCATCTTCTTACTCAAATTTAGTGACTTTTTACAACAATATTTATTTGAAGAGTTTTTTTATCCATTTTAATGCATTTGGATTGTTTGGGTAACGGATGGATAAATCAAATTTCGTCGTTTGTTTAAGGATGCTTTTATAATGCGAAAAAGTATCAAAGCTAGCTTTACCGTGATAGGCACCGATTCCACTTTGCCCCACTCCGCCAAAAGGAAGGTACGGAGTCGCAATATGAAGCATCGTGTCATTCAAACATCCGCCGCCAAAGCTAATTTGCTCGATCATTTTTTCTTGGATGTTTCGATTTTCAGAAAATAAGTATAAGGCTAACGGCTTTTCATATTGCTGAATCATTTGAATCACATCTTCAATAGATGTATACTCGATCACCGGCAATATGGGGCCAAAAATTTCTTCTTTCATGATGTCATCATCCCAGGTAATTCCTTCGAGAATCGTCGGTTCAATCCAACGTTTTTCAATGTTATAACATCCTCCATGGACAATTGTTCCTGTTTTTAAAAAATCAACAAGACGCTGAGCGTGACGTTCACTAACAATCGCAGAATATCGCTCGCTCGTTTCAGTATTTTCTCCATAAAACTCCCGAATGTAGTATTTCATTTTGTCAATAAGCGGCTGTTTGACATGTTTATGAACGAGCATATAATCAGGAGCAATGCACGTTTGACCAGCATTAGAAAATTTCCCCCAAACAATTCGTTTGGCAGCAAGTTCTAAATTTGCACTCTCATCCACAATTGCTGGGCTTTTTCCACCAAGTTCAAGCGTGACTGGCGTTAAATGCTTAGCAGCAGCTTCCATGACAATCTTTCCGACAGGAACGCTGCCTGTAAAGAAAATGTGGTCAAAACGCATTGTTAACAATTCTGTACTAACATCCACTCCACCTTCTACGACCGTAATATACCGTTCATCAAATGTCTCTGAGATCACTTTTTTTAGAAGACGAGACATGTTCGGCGTATATTCCGACGGTTTAATCACCGCACAGTTACCAGCAGCAATGGCACCAATTAAGGGAGCAATGGCGAGTTGAAATGGATAGTTCCACGGAGAAATAATTAAAGTGACCCCATATGGCTCCGGATAAATATAGCTCCGTGAACCAATATGAGTAATTGGTGTTCTCATCCGTTTTGGTTTTACCCATTTGCGCAGTCTCTTGACAATAAAGTTGATTTCTTCATATACGAACCCCACCTCTGCGCTATACGCTTCCAACTCTGGCTTTCGCAACTCCGCTTTTAACGTCTGTATGATTTCTTTTTCGTATCGTTTAATTACAGATTTCAAACTTTTCAACTGTTCAAGGCGAAAATCAATATCCCTCGTTACCCCAGTACGAAAATATTCTTTTTGTTTCTCTAAAAGGGGTCTGACCCCCGATGCGTTAAAGTGATAAAGTGTCATTTGTCTCTATCCCCCTTTACACCGTAGAAAAAACAGTACGGTTAGCTTTTCAATAAAGCGTTCTAAATCAACGGTATCATACACCAGAGCAATGGCTCAAAGCATTCGGCTTGGATACCGGCATGGGAAACATGACCGAATTTATCACCGGAGAATATTATACCTTACTTTTCATTCTTATCCTTTCGATTTACTGCATCATGACAGCTAATCAACTGATGACACGGTTAATCGCTGGCGATTCGATAGCGTATTTACTGGCCACACCAAATTCCTGGAAGAAAATCTCCTTAACCCAAGCTTTCGTCCTTTCAACAGACATTGTTATGATTGCTCTTATCACAACCGCCTCTAGAATCTTTAGTACTGAATGGCTCGTTTCCGATTACTCGCTTGATCGCTAAAATGAATTTGGTAGCGCTTTTTCTATTAGCACTAATTCATTTTTTCAGCCATTGTCAATGACGAAAAACGGGTATTGTCTTTATCAGTAGGTGTCACTTTTCTTTCTACTGTTTCGATTTAGTGGGTTAACTGACTAAGAAATCTCTCTCTATTTTCGACTTTTCAACCAGCAGAAATGGCTCAAGGAAACACAGAAATACTTTTCGTCTCACTTCTATTGATAATTGGTGCTACCTCCTATGTATCTGTGTGATTTAGGGGTCTGACCCCCGCTTCATTAAAACGTTAAAGTGTAAAAAATTGTTTGTTCACAAGGAAGAAGGGCTGTCCTCCTTTTTTAGAGGACAGCCCTTTTGGGATAAAAGTTCTATCAATCTTCATCGCTTGCGAAGAAGCGTAAAATGTACGTAAATAAATTAATGAAATCAAGATAAATATTGACAACAATCATTGGAATTTCTTCTTCCGTAAAGCCATAGCGTACTAAACGATTGATATCAAAAATCGTAAATCCAAGGAAAATCAGAATTCCTAACGCAGAAATTCCCATTTGTCCTACACTCGAAAACGGAATAAACCATTGAATGAGCAATAATCCTAATAAAGCAAATAAGCCCATCGTTAAAAATCCGCCTAAGAACGAAAAGTCTTCTTTCGTTCTTGCTGCATAAATCGCAACGCCTACAAATGAAACAACTGCTAAGGTAAATGCCTTAAATACCTCGCCAGTACCAAGAATATTGATATAGCTGGCAATAACATGATACAAAGTCAGTCCTGATACAAGCATAAAGCTATACATCAGAGAATAGCCAACTGATTTCTTGCTTCGCGCTACAATCATAGCAATCAATAAAATAAATTCTAAAATAATAAGCGGAAGCACCATGCTTACTGGAACCCATTGTCCGATAAAAAATCCGAAAGCAACAACCGCTAATGCGGTTAAAAATGCATAAACTAACTTAGCTACTGGGCTTGTTTGATACGTTGTTGAATAACTCATTACACTCCCCCCCTTTTTATTCATTTTATCATATTTCCTTTATTTCTAACTATTAACTATAAAATATATATTTCTGCTCCAGTTTGTTAAAAAATTAGGTTGTATATAGATTCAGATTAATTTTCCGACATAACCACCTGTCCGATGCGTTGGAGCACTTTTTCTGGAAATTCAGAAAGGTACTCTAAGAACGAAAC
>NZ_JACDUU010000007.1 GCF_013760845.1 [Anoxybacillus] calidus
TCACACCCGTTCCCATCCCGAACACGGAAGTTAAGCTCTCCAGCGCCGATGGTAGTTGGGGCCAGCGCCCCTGCGAGAGTAGGACGTTGCCAGGCGGACATAAACAGTTAGAGAACATCATTCGTTTGTTCTCTAACTTTTTTTGTCCAACTATAATAGCGTTTTATTATATAACGCCATTAAAAATCCTCTCCCCCATAAGATTCGAGAACTAGCCACTATGGCTAGTTCTTATTTTTTATATTTTTGTGTGCATTGTTAAGAATGAGAAATTCCGCTTAGAAATCGCTTAGAGTTCTGCTTTTTTTATTTTAATCTTTTTCTTTGTATCGTCTGGAATTAACCGATGTAGATGGATCATTAATAACCCGCTATGGTAAGTGGCTTCAATGCGATCTTCTTTAACGGCAAATGGCAGGGGAACAATTTTTTCAAATGTCCCTTGAAAAATTCCTTCTTCGACTAATTCAAACTCTTTAAATTGTAAGTTAATTTCCGCTTTTATCTCTAATGTTTTGTAATCAGTATAGACTTCCACTTGTTCAACATCTTCTAGACCTGGAATATTCATCACAACTAGTAGTTCGTTCTCTTCTTTTTTGTATATATTTACCCCCAAAGAAGATGGAGACTGCTTATTTGCTTGTAAAAATGGTTCAAAGTTATTCCAAAAATCCTGGTTAAAAAAGTGTTCCCATTGTTTTTTCCAATCTTTAAATTGGTTAAATGGGCTGGTTGGCATCATTTTTGTGTCCCTCCTCATATCGCTGCTATTTCATCATATGTACACATTCGGATTTTGTGAGGTGAATAGAATAGTAGGAAAACACGAACATTAATAAATTTCTTTTCTGTTAATGTTCGATTTTATATTGACATTTCGTAAAAAACATTGGTATGATAATGTTAAATTAATAGTGACCCTCATATAATTTTGGGAATATGGCCCAAAAGTCTCTACCCAATAACCGTAAATTATTGGACTATGAGGGAAAGGATCCGATTGGTTTCTTCGCTGATAATGGTCGAGGTATGCCCAGGACGATGCTTTCCCTTGTTTGGAGAACATCTGTTCCTGGGTTTTTATATTGTTACAAAGAGGTGAAGATGAGTGCAGCCGCTTGTTGGTGTCATTATGGGAAGTCAATCAGATTGGGAAACGATGAAACATGCATGTCGAGTGTTAGAGGAATTATGTATTCCTTTTGAAAAAAAAGTGGTTTCCGCCCATCGAACTCCGGATTATATGTTTGAATATGCTGAAACAGCTGAAGAAAGAGGATTGAAAGTGATTATTGCTGGAGCGGGAGGAGCTGCACATTTGCCGGGAATGGTTGCTGCGAAAACAACTTTACCTGTCATTGGTGTACCCGTCCAATCGAAATCCTTGCATGGTTTGGATTCCCTTTTATCAATTGTGCAAATGCCTGGAGGAGTGCCGGTTGCAACTGTTGCGATTGGTAAAGCAGGAGCGACAAATGCTGGTCTTTTGGCAGCATCGATATTAGGGCTCAACTATCCTGAGATTATGCAAGCTTTAAAAGCAAGAAGAGAAAAAATTCGTCAAGAAGTGTTAGAAAGCAGTGATCGTCTTGGATAAAAAAACGATTGTCCCGGGACAAACCATTGGTATTATCGGTGGAGGACAGCTTGGACGGATGATGGCGATTTCCGCAAAAGAAATGGGATTTCATGTTGCGGTATTGGATCCAATGCCCAACTCTCCGTGCGGTCAAGTGTCAGATATTGAAATAACGGCGGAATACAACGATTTAGATGCAATCAAACAATTAGCAAGTGTGAGCGATGTCATTACGTACGAATTTGAAAATATTGATGCGGCTGCATTAAGGTGGCTTTCCCAGCATTCCTATGTGCCTCAAGGCAGCGATTTATTAAAAACAACTCAGGATCGTGCTACTGAAAAAAGAGCGATCACCGAGGCAGGGCTCCCAGTAGCGCCTTATCTGGTCATAAACTCAAAGCAAGACTTGTTAGATGGTATAAAGAAAATCGGTATACCGTGCGTATTAAAAACGTGCCGTGGTGGCTATGACGGAAAAGGGCAATTCGTCATTCGCAAACAGGAGGATTGCCAAGAGGCAATGGCGTTGTTGCAATCGGGCTCCTGTGTGTTAGAAGCATGGCTTTCTTTTGATAAAGAGTTATCTGTTATTGTGACGCGGAACGGCCTAGGAGATATTAAAACGTTTCCAGTGGCAGAGAATATTCATGTCGATAACATTTTACACCAAACGATTGTTCCAGCTAGAATTTCATCGGTTGTCGAACAAAAAGCGATTGCGTATGCTAAAACGCTTGCTCAGCATTTTGGTCTTGTCGGGACATTAGCTGTGGAAATGTTTTTGACGAGAGATGGAGATATTTATATTAATGAACTTGCCCCTAGACCACATAACTCAGGTCATTATACAATAAATGCTTGTGCAACATCTCAATTTCAGCAACATGTTCGTGCTGTTTGCAATTGGCCGCTAGGGAGCACAGAGCTGTTGAAACCAGCAGTGATGGTCAACATTTTGGGTGAGCATGTACAGCCAATTGTGGAAAACATTTCACAGCTTGCCGATGCGCATCTTCATCTCTATGGAAAGAAGGAAGCAAAGAAGAAGAGAAAAATGGGCCATTTGACGGTGTTAGCTGAAAATGTTGATGTTGCATTACAAAAAATCGACGAATTGCAAATTTGGAATGATCGGAGGTTGCAACAAACATGATTGAACGTTACACAAGACCGGAAATGGGTGCGATTTGGACGGAAGAAAACCGCTTTAAAGCCTGGCTGGAAGTAGAAATTCTAGCATGTGAGGCATGGGCGGAACTTGGCGTCATTCCAAAAGAAGATGTTGAACGAATTCGTAAAAATGCGTCATTTGATATTCAGCGCATTAAAGAAATCGAAGAAGAAACGCGCCATGACGTTGTTGCATTCACGCGTGCTGTTTCCGAAACATTAGGCGAAGAGCGGAAATGGGTGCACTACGGCTTAACGTCTACAGACGTTGTTGACACAGCATTGTCTTATTTACTAAAGCAGGCAAACGAAATTTTACTTCGCGATCTTGAAAATTTTATCCAAGTATTGAAAGAAAAAGCGCAAGAGCATAAGTATACGGTTATGATGGGGCGCACGCATGGTGTTCATGCTGAGCCGACTACATTCGGACTAAAAATGGCGCTTTGGTATGCGGAAATGCAGCGGAATTTAGAGAGATTTAAGCAGGCAGCGGAAACGGTACGTGTTGGGAAAATTTCCGGAGCTGTTGGCACGTATGCAAATATTGACCCATTTGTAGAGAAATATGTATGTGAGAAACTTGGCTTAGAACCGGCACCAATTTCGACACAAACATTACAGCGTGATCGTCACGCGCATTATATGGCGACTTTAGCTCTAATTGCTACGTCGATTGAAAAATTTGCTGTAGAAATTCGTGGCCTGCAAAAGAGCGAAACTCGTGAAGTCGAAGAGTTTTTCGCAAAAGGACAAAAAGGCTCTTCTGCGATGCCGCATAAGCGTAATCCAATCGGTTCAGAAAATATGACGGGAATGGCGCGTGTTATTCGCGGTTATATGATGACAGCGTATGAAAACGTGCCGCTTTGGCATGAACGTGATATTTCGCATTCATCCGCAGAGCGCATTATTTTGCCGGATGCAACGATTGCATTGAACTATATGCTCAATCGCTTTACGAACATCGTCAAAAATTTAACGGTGTTCCCGGAAAATATGAAACGGAATATGGACCGCACATTAGGCCTTATCTATTCACAGCGCGTGTTGCTTGCTTTGATCGATACAGGCATGACGCGTGAGGAAGCATATGACTTAGTCCAACCAAAAGCGATGGAAGCATGGGAAAAACAAATTCCGTTCCGTTCCCTTATTGAAGCAGAAGAAAAAATTACAAGCCGCTTATCACCAGAGCAAATCGCTGACTGCTTCGATTATAACTATCACTTAAAACATGTGGATACGATTTTCGAGCGTTTAGGATTGTAATGATTACATAGGGACTGACCTAAGACTAAGTGTCAGACCCCACAACTACAATATACGGTAGGGAATTCAATACTGTGTATTGCGCGTGAGGTCAGATACTTATGAGTCAGCCCCTATGAAACAAAAAAATTCCCAATATTCTGTGTTAGGAGGCCGCAACATGGTCAAAAAAATGGAGTTGCTTTATGAAGGCAAAGCGAAAAAAGTATATGCAACGAATCAAGAAAACGTGCTTTGGATTCAATATAAAGACAGCGCAACTGCTTTTAATGGTGAAAAAAAAGCAACCATTTCAGGAAAAGGGCGTTTAAATAACGAAATTACAAGCTTATTGTTTTCTAAACTTCATAGTGTTGGAATTGACAATCATTTTATTGAAAAACTATCTGAAACAGAACAGCTTGTTAAAAAAGTAACGATTATTCCTCTTGAAGTTGTTGTCCGCAATTACGTCGCTGGTAGTCTTGCGAAGCGTCTTGGCCTCTCTGAAGGAACACGTTTAGAAAAAACGCTTATTGAATTTTATTATAAAAACGATGACTTAGGCGACCCTCTCTTGTTGGAAGACCACATTGCCATTTTAAAGCTGGCTACTTCTGAACAGATTGCTATTTTGAAGGAGTCCGCTTTAAAAGTCAATGAGATCCTCACCCAACATTTCCAGGCATGTCATGTAAGATTAATTGATTTTAAGCTCGAGTTTGGTTTTGACTCAGAAGGAAAAATTTTATTGGCAGATGAGATATCCCCGGATACTTGCCGTTTATGGGATATGGATACAAATGAGAAATTGGACAAAGATGTTTTTCGCCGAGATTTAGGTAACTTAACAGATGCATATGAAATCATTTTTCAAAGACTAGGAGGCAGATCAGAATGTACAAAGTAAAAGTATATGTCACTTTAAGAGAAAGTGTATTAGATCCTCAAGGAACAGCGGTGAAGGGAGCACTTCACAGCTTGTCTTATCATGAAGTACAAGATGTTCGTATCGGAAAGTTTATGGAACTTACCATTGAGAAAAGCGAGAGAAATATCGATGAGCTTGTGCGCGAAATGTGCGAAAAGCTGTTAGCAAATACGGTGATTGAAGACTACCGTTATGAAATTGAGGAGGTAGTGACACAGTGAAATTTGCTGTTATTGTTTTTCCTGGTTCGAACTGTGATGTCGATATGTACCATGCGATGAAAGATGAGTTGGGTGAAGAAGTCGAATACGTTTGGCATGATGCTGAAAACTTGGACGAGTTTGATGGGATTCTTCTTCCCGGTGGTTTTTCCTACGGCGATTATCTCCGCTCTGGAGCGATTGCTCGCTTTTCAAACGTCATGAAGGCCATTATGAAAGCGGCTGAACAAGGGAAACCGATTTTAGGGGTTTGCAACGGATTTCAAATTTTGCTTGAAGCAGGGCTGTTGCCGGGAGCAATGCGCCGCAATAACAGCTTAAAGTTTATTTGCCGCCCTGTAGAACTGCGGGTAGAAAATAACGAAACAATGTTTACATCGGCTTATGAAAAGGGAGAAATTATTACGATTCCGATTGCCCATGGGGAAGGCAACTATTATTGTGATGAGGAAACATTGAACAAGTTGATCGCCAATCGTCAAATTGTTTTTCGCTATCATAACGAAAACCCAAACGGCAGCTTAGAGGACATTGCTGGAATTATCAATGAAAAAGGAAACGTCCTTGGTATGATGCCGCATCCGGAGCGTGCCGTTGATGAACTGCTTGGCAGTGCAGACGGATTAAAATTGTTCCAATCAATCGTGAAATACTGGAGGGAAGCACATGTCGTTAATGCTTGAGCCAAATCCAACCATGATTAAAGAGAAAAAAATTTATCGTGAAATGGGATTAACGGATGAAGAATTTGCGATGATTGAGAAAATTCTCGGCCGTTTGCCAAACTACACGGAGACAGGGATTTTCTCAGTGATGTGGTCGGAGCACTGCAGTTACAAAAATTCCAAGCCTGTATTAAAAAAATTTCCGACGAAAGGAGAAAAAGTGCTTCAAGGTCCAGGAGAAGGCGCTGGCATCGTTGACATCGGTGATGGATTAGCGGTTGTGTTTAAAATCGAAAGCCATAACCATCCATCGGCGATTGAACCATATCAAGGAGCGGCGACTGGCGTTGGTGGTATTATTCGCGATGTATTCTCCATGGGAGCGCGTCCAATTGCACTTTTAAACTCTCTTCGTTTTGGAGAGTTAACCTCACCACGTGTGAAATATTTATTTGAAAATGTTGTTGCCGGTATTGCCGGATACGGAAACTGCATCGGCATTCCAACCGTTGGCGGCGAAGTGCAGTTTGACCCTGCTTATGAAGGAAATCCATTGGTAAACGCCATGTGTGTCGGGATTATTCGCCATGAGGATATTCAGCGGGGGATAGCTTCAGGAGTCGGCAATACGGTGATGTATGTTGGTGCGAAAACAGGCCGTGATGGCATACACGGTGCAACGTTTGCTTCAGAAGAATTGACAGAACAATCTGAAGAAAAACGACCGGCCGTACAAGTTGGCGACCCGTTTATGGAAAAACTGCTGCTTGAAGCGTGTTTAGAAGTAGTAAAATCGGATGCATTAGTCGGCATTCAAGATATGGGAGCGGCTGGTTTAACAAGCTCATCGGCAGAAATGGCGAGCAAGGCTGGCTATGGCATTGAAATGAATCTTGATTTAGTGCCACAACGTGAGGCAGGAATGACGCCGTATGAAATGATGCTTTCCGAATCGCAGGAACGTATGCTTCTTGTTGTGAAAAAAGGACGAGAACAAGAGATTTATGATTTATTTGCGAAATACGGACTTGAAGCAAAAGCGATCGGCAAAGTAACAGACGATAAAATGCTTCGTCTTTATTTCCGCGGTGAGGTAGCGGCAGAAATTCCGGTCGATGCTTTAGCGAAAGATGCACCGGTCTATCATAAGCCATCGAAAGAGCCGGCTTATTATCGTGAGTTTCAAGAGATGGCTCTTTATATTCCGCAAGTGGACAACTATGAAGAAACATTACTTTCTTTATTAGCGCAACCAACTATCGCTAGCAAAGAGTGGGTATATGATCAATACGATTACATGGTACGTACCAATACGGTCGTTGCTCCTGGCTCTGATGCGGCGGTTGTACGAATTCGTGGTACGAAAAAAGCGTTAGCAATGACAACGGACTGCAACTCTCGCTACATTTACTTAGATCCGGAAACAGGTGGAAAAATCGCGGTTGCTGAAGCGGCAAGAAATGTTGTTTGTTCTGGAGCCAAACCATTGGCGATTACAGACTGCTTAAATTTTGGAAACCCGGAAAAACCGGAGATTTTCTGGCAGTTAGAAAAAGCAGTTGATGGTATGAGTGCGGCGTGCAGTGCGTTAGAAACACCAGTTATTAGCGGAAACGTGTCGCTTTATAACGAAACGAACGGTGTTGCTGTGTATCCGACTCCTGTTGTCGGTATGGTTGGCTTAATTGAAGATATTAATCACATTACAACACAAGAGTTTAAACAAGCTGGTGACCTTATTTATGTAATTGGTGAGGCGGAACCAGAATTTGGCGGTAGCGAATTACAAAAATTATTGAGCGGGGACATTTTTGGAAAAGCACCAAGTTTAGATTTAGAGATAGAGGCAAAACGCCAAAAAGAATTGCTTGCAGCCATTCAAGCAGGTGTCGTTGCTTCCGCCCATGATATTGCAGAAGGCGGTCTTGCAGTTGCATTAGCTGAATGTGTCATGAATGCAAATGGATTAGGCGCAAAAGTAACGATTAACGGTGAATCAGTGACAGAGTTGTTCAGCGAAACACAATCCCGTTTCATTGTTTCTGTGAAAAAAGAACATCAAGCTGAATTTGAAAAATTAGTAGAAGCAAAACTTATTGGTGAAGTAACCGCTAATGCCTTGCTTCATATTGAAAACGAACAAGGAGAGAAAGTCGTACGTCTCCCAGTTGAACAAATGAGAAGCGTTTGGAAAGGGGCTATTCCATGCTTGCTGAAATCAAAGGCTTAAATGAAGAGTGCGGTATCTTTGGGATTTGGGGGCATACTGAAGCAGCACAAATAACTTATTACGGCTTGCATAGTTTACAACATCGCGGACAAGAAGGAGCAGGAATCGTTGTCGCAGATGGTGAATCGCTAAAGGGGCATAAAGGGCTTGGACTAGTGACGGAAGTGTTTAGCAACGGCGAACTGCAAAAGTTAAATGGAATGGCAGCGATCGGTCATGTTCGTTATTCAACAGCCGGCGGCGGGGGCTATGAAAATGTTCAGCCCCTGTTATTCCGATCGCAAAGCGGCAGCATTGCTTTAGCGCATAATGGGAACTTAGTCAACGCCACAGAGTTAAAGATTCGTCTTGAACAGCAAGGCAGCATTTTTCAAACAACTTCAGATACAGAAGTGTTTGCTCATTTAATTCGTCGCAGTATGGCGCCAACGTTAAAAGAGCAAATAAAAATCGCGCTCAACTATTTAGAAGGGGCATTTGCGTTTCTTCTATTGACGGAAACAGAGTTATATATTGCGCTTGACCCGAATGGATTTAGACCATTATCAATTGGCCGTCTCGGCAATGCTTACGTTGTTGCGTCAGAAACGTGTGCATTCGACGTCGTTGGTGCGACATATGAACGTGAAGTGGAACCGGGCGAACTCATTATCATTAATGCAGAAGGGGTTCATTCAGAACGTTTCGCGGAGAAAAGACCGCGTTCCATTTGCAGTATGGAATACATTTACTTCGCTCGTCCTGACAGCAATGTCGATGGAATTAACATTCACACAGCGCGCAAGAACCTCGGCAAACGTCTTGCGCTTGAAGCCCCTGTTGAAGCCGATATTGTGACAGGTGTGCCAGATTCAAGTATTTCTGCTGCCATTGGTTATGCTGAGGCAACAGGTATTCCGTATGAGCTTGGCTTAATTAAAAACCGTTATGTCGGACGTACATTCATTCAACCATCCCAGTCGCTCCGAGAGCAGGGAGTCAAGATGAAGCTTTCCCCTGTGAGCGGCGTGGTTGCAGGTAAACGGGTTGTCATGGTTGATGATTCGATTGTTCGAGGAACAACGAGTAAGCGAATTGTGAACATGCTTCGGGAAGCAGGAGCAACAGAAGTTCATGTTCGCATTAGTTCACCGCCGATTACACATCCTTGTTTTTACGGAATTGACATGTCAACAAGAGAGGAATTAATTGCTGCCTCACATTCTGTCGAAGAAATTCGACAACTCATTGGAGCAGATTCACTCGCATTTTTAAGTCTAGAAGGGTTGATTGAAGCGATTGGACGTCCGAGCGACTCACCATGGTGCGGACAATGTATGTCTTGTTTTACCGGAAAATATCCGTTAAATACATTTCAAGAGTGATCATAACTAATGGCAAAACAGTAAAAGGGGGAACTTGAGGTGGCGGATGCATACAAGAAAGCGGGCGTTGATATTGAGGCTGGATATAGAGCGGTTTCTTTGATGAAGAAGCATGTGCAAAAAACAGTTCGTCCTGAAGTGCTTGGTGGGCTTGGCGGCTTTGGCGGAATGTTCGATTTGTCACAGCTTGGATATAAAGAACCAGTGCTGATTTCTGGAACAGATGGGGTCGGCACGAAATTGATGCTCGCCTTTACGATGGATAAGCATGATACCATTGGTACTGACTGTGTCGCCATGTGTGTGAATGATATTGTTGTACAGGGGGCGGAGCCATTGTTTTTTCTTGATTATATTGCTTGTGGCAAAGCGGTCCCTGAAAAAATCGAACAAATTGTCAAAGGAATAGCAGATGGATGCGTTCAGGCTGGTTGTTCTCTCATCGGGGGAGAAACAGCTGAGATGCCAGGAATGTATGGAGAAAACGAATATGATGTCGCAGGATTTGCTGTTGGGATTGCAGAAAAGTCCAAACTTGTAACTGGGGAAACTATTCAAGAAGGTGATGCGCTGATTGGATTAGCCTCCAACGGCATTCACAGCAATGGTTACTCGCTTGTTCGTAAAATTTTGCTGGAAGAGGAAAAATTAAATCTTCACGAAACGTACGGAAATTTAACGGTTTCTCTTGGAGAAGAATTGCTGCGGCCGACCCGCATTTACGTAAAACCGATTTTAGAAGTCATGAAACAGTTTGAAATCAAAGGAATGGCGCATATTACGGGCGGTGGTTTTATCGAAAATATCCCACGCATGCTTCCAGAAGGATTATGTGCGGAAATCGATTACGGTTCCTGGCCCATTCCACCTATATTTGATTTGCTTCAAGAAAAAGGACAACTCAATCGTAAAGAAATGTTTAACATTTTTAATATGGGAATCGGCTTTGTGCTCGCTGTCGATAGCGAGCTGATTCAACCGGTCATTTATCAGCTGGAACAATTTGGCGAAAAAGCATATTTAATTGGACGCGTAAAAAAAGGCGAAGGAGTTTTATTTGCCGGGGGTAAAATGGAATGAAGCGGATCGCCATTTTCGCATCGGGAAGCGGAACGAATTTTCAAGCAATTGTTGATGCAGTCAAAAAAGGCGATTTGCAGGCAGAGATCGCATTATTAGTTTGCGATCGCCCCGAAGCAAAAGTGGTCGAACGAGCTAAGAAAGAACAAATTCCTTCGTTTGTTTTTCGCCCGAAAGATTATCCGTCAAAAGCCGATTTTGAGCAAGAAATTTTACAACAGTTGAAAGAAAAAAAGATTCAGTTCATTGTGTTGGCTGGTTATATGCGTTTAATTGGTCCAACGCTGCTTCGTGCGTATGAAGGGAGAATGGTGAATATTCATCCTTCACTGCTGCCTGCGTTTCCGGGAAAGGATGCCATCGGCCAAGCGTATCGTGCTGGTGTCAAGGTAACGGGAGTAACGGTTCATTATGTTGATGAAGGGATGGATACAGGACCGATTATCGCACAGCGGGCAATAGAGATTTATGAAGGTGAAACGCTCAAAAGCGTCGAAGCAAGAATTCATGCTATTGAACATGAGCTCTATCCAGAAGTATTAAAAAAATTGCTTGAGCATCTCTAGAAAGGAGCAGAAACATGCGTGCATTACTTAGCGTTTCGAATAAAGAGGGAATTGTTTCTTTTGCCAAACAATTAGCGGAATTAGGTGTTGAAATTATCTCGACAGGCGGTACAAAAAAAACTCTGGAAGAACACGGTATACCAGTCATTAGCATTTCAGAGGTAACAGGGTTTCCAGAAATTTTAGATGGACGTGTGAAAACACTTCACCCGATGATTCATGGTGGCTTGCTGGCCGTTCGAGAAGATGAAAATCATCGTAAGCAACTGGAACAACATCAAATTATACCAATTGATTTAGTCGTTGTTAACTTATATCCGTTTCAACAAACGATTGCCAAAAGTGATGTGACATTTGCCGAGGCGATTGAAAATATTGATATTGGCGGTCCGACCATGCTCCGTGCAGCGGCAAAAAATCATCAGTATGTCACTGTTGTTGTCGATCCAGTGGATTATGAAACGGTTTTACAAGAGTTAAAGGAAAACGGTGCTGTTTCCCAAGCAACCAACTTACGATTGGCAGCAAAAGTATTCCGTCATACAGCGGCTTACGATGCGATGATTGCTGAATATTTAACGAATATCGCAGGCGAACAATATCCGGAATCATTGACAATCACGTTTGAGAAAAAACAAGATTTGCGCTACGGAGAAAATCCGCATCAGAGTGCAGCGTTTTATCAAAAGCCGTTAGGATCGTCTTTTTCGATTGCCGCTGCCAAACAGCTTCATGGGAAAGAGTTATCCTATAACAACATTAATGATGCCAATGCAGCTTTACAAATCGTTAGAGAATTTACCGAGCCGGCTGCTGTTGCAGTAAAACATATGAACCCGTGCGGCGTTGGAGTAGGCACGAATATTTATGAGGCATTCATGAGAGCTTATGAAGCTGACCCAACTTCAATTTTTGGCGGTATTGTTGCGCTCAATCGAGAAGTGGATCGCGATACGGCGTTAAAAATGCATGAAATCTTTTTGGAAATGGTCATTGCGCCATCGTTTAGTGCAGAAGCGCTTGAAATTTTAACGCAGAAGAAAAATATCCGCTTGTTAACCGTCGATTTTGAAGCAGAGAAAAAGAAAGAAACATTTATTGTTTCCGTCAAAGGCGGTTTATTAGTTCAAGATGAAGACGTGTATACATTGGACGATGCGAATATCACGATTCCGACAAAACGCGAGCCAACAGCGCAAGAGTGGGAAGATTTAAAACTGGCTTGGAAAGTTGTGAAGCATGTGAAATCAAATGCGATTGTTCTGGCAAAAGACCATATGACGGTCGGTGTCGGCGCTGGACAAATGAATCGTGTTGGTGCCGCGAAAATCGCGATTGAACAAGCAGGAGAAAAGGCGAAAGGAGCTGCTTTGGCATCGGATGCGTTTTTCCCGATGGACGATACAGTGGAAGCAGCAGCAAAAGCAGGTGTAACGGCGATTATCCAGCCGGGCGGCTCGATTCGTGATGCCGATTCGATAAAAAAAGCGGATGAGTACGGGATTGCCATGGTCTTTACAGGGGTGCGCCATTTTAAACATTAAAACGAGGTGAATAAAATGAAAGTACTCATTATTGGCCGCGGCGGACGGGAGCACGCCATCGCTTGGAAAGCAGCACAAAGTCCACTTGTGACAAAATTGTACGCAGCACCGGGCAATCCAGGAATCGCTGAGATTGCTGAGCTTGTCCACATTGATGAAAATCATACAGAAGCACTTGTAGAGTTTGCCAAAAAAGAAGGTATTGATTTAACGATTGTTGGTCCTGAAGCGCCGCTTCTAAACGGAATTGTCAATCGTTTTCAAGAGGAAGGGCTTCGTATTTTCGGACCACGCAAAGAGGCAGCATTTATTGAAGGAAGCAAAGCGTTTGCGAAAAACTTAATGAAAAAATATCGTGTACCGACAGCAGAATATGAGTCATTTACTTCCTATGAAGCGGCAAAAGCGTATGTTGAACAAAAAGGTGCGCCAATTGTGATTAAGGCGGACGGATTAGCTGCAGGAAAAGGCGTAACAGTAGCGATGACGCTGCAAGAAGCGCTAAATGCTTTACATGAAATGATGGTTGAAGGAAAATTTGGCGAGGCAAGCCAGCAAGTTGTGATTGAAGAATTTTTAGAGGGTGAAGAGTTCTCGTTAATGGCTTTTGTCAATGGCGAAAAAGCATATCCGATGGTGATTGCCCAAGACCATAAACGGGCGTTTGATAACGACGAAGGCCCAAATACAGGCGGCATGGGAGCGTATTCGCCGGTTCCACAGATTTCAGAATATATCGTACAGCAAGCCATTGACCAAATTATTCATCCAATCGTGAAGGCTCTTGTGGCGGAAAATCGTCCATTCACAGGAATTCTCTATGCGGGGTTAATCGCAACGGCACAAGGTCCAAAAGTGATTGAATTTAACGCCCGGTTTGGCGATCCTGAAGCGCAAGTTGTCCTGACACGCCTTGAGAATGACTTTATTCAATTAATCATTGATTTGCTTGAGCAAAACGAGATTGAATTACAATGGTCAGACGAAGCGACTGTTGGTGTAGTGCTTGCGTCAGAAGGTTATCCAAACTCCTATAAAAGCGGCTATGTCATTGAAGGGATTCATGATCTGCAGCAACATGCGTTCGTTTTCCATGCAGGAACGAAAGAAGAACACGGAAAGCTGTATACAAATGGTGGACGTGTATTGTTGATTGCAGCCAAGGGCAACACATTGCAACAAGCCCAACAAAGCGTATATGAAGAAATTAAGAAAATCAAATGCGATCGCTTATTCTATCGCAAAGATATTGGCAATAAAGCTATTTTGCGCGCTTCTTTCTAACGTACACATAAATAAGAGCGATAATGCCGCCAATGAGTGATGCTAACACATATAACATATCTGTCATATATTCAAAAAACATCTTTTTTCTCTCCTTTATGAAGGGCTGACTCCTAACGGTACCACCCTCTTATGAATGGGTGTACCTTTATGGAGTCAGCCTTATTTATCCTGTTTTAATCGTCCGTAAGACTCCCACCTCTCCAGGTAGGAGATAACGAACGCTAAAAACCCAATAAGTTCAACTAACATCAGTGGGGACCGCTGATGAAGTTTCACTTTATTGTTACGTAGGATTGATGACTGTTGTTTCTATTTCTTTTTCTGCGGTTTGTTCTTGATATTTTTCAAATAAAGCAGTAAGCGGGCAAAAACGGGTAACTCCTTCCGCCATTTTCATTGCCGCCAGCATGGCAATGAAAATATAAGAATCGCGCCAAGGATGTTTGACCATTTTTGCTGTTGCCCAAGCGAGTATTGTCGCTCCGAAAGTAATACGAACGAGGGCGTTGACGATGCCGATATTTGGTCTCATTGTTTCCTCCTCGTATATTTTTGATATTTTTGATTTGTATAAAAAATTTTAATGCGTTAAAATGTTATATATGGAATGATTTAGGAAAAACAAAGAACGGGGGCCCTCATATGTTAGAACAGCGTTATCGTTGGAAAACGAATCAATTGCGTGAGCATCTTTCCATTATCGATGGCAAAAAAACGCCAACGAAGTTGTTAATCAACGCTACTTATTTAAATCCATATTTGCGTAAATGGATGAAGGCTAATATTTGGCTATACGAGGATCGTATTATTTATGTTGGCGAGAAAATGCCCGATTTTGTTGAAGGATGTGAAATTGTTGATTGCAGCGACTATTTTCTCGTACCGGGTTATATTGAACCACATGCTCATCCATTTCAGTTATATAATCCCCATTCGTTGGCTGAATATGCATCACAATACGGAACGACAACTCTCATTAATGATAATTTGTCGCTCGTTTTACAATTACCAAAAAAGAAAGCGTTTTCTTTTTTGCGAGCAATGAATAACATACCAGCAACGATGTTTTGGTGGTGCCGCCTTGATTCACAAACAGAACTTGAAAATGAGGAAGAAGTTTTTTCTAATGCTAATATCCAAGAATGGCTCGAGCAAGATGTAGTGCTGCAAGCCGGAGAATTGACTGGATGGCCGAAACTGCTTGATGGCGATGATTTAATGCTTCATTGGATTCAAGAGGCTAAAAGGCGGAAAAAACAAATTGAAGGCCATTTTCCTGGTGCTTCTGAGAAAACGCTTACAAAAATGATGCTTTTAGGTGCTGATTGTGATCATGAAGCGATGACAGGAGAAGACGTTTATAAGCGACTTTTGCACGGATATACAGTTTCTTTGCGTTATTCATCGATTCGTCCTGATTTGCCAAAGTTACTTGATGAAATGAAACAGTTGGGAATTGAGCAATATGACCGTTGTATTTTTACAACAGATGGTTCAACACCCTCCTTTTATGAAGCAGGGGTTATTGATGAAATGATTCGCATCGCTATTGAGAAGGGTGTTCCTCTGATTGATGCATACAATATGGCAACTATCAATGTGGCGCGTTATTATCGAATCGACCATCTGCATGGAAGCATTGCAACCGGACGAGTGGCAAACATTAATTTCTTAAAAGAAAAAGACAATCCGACACCGGTTTCCGTATTGGCAAAAGGATGCTGGATAAAGCGCGACGGCATTTCGACGAATGAATTCGGCTCATTTGATTGGGAAGCGCATGATTTTCGCCCGCTTAACTTATCCTGGGAATTGTCAATGGATGATTTGCAATTTTCCATGCCATTAGGATTGTACATGGCAAATGCTGTGATTATGAAGCCTTATTCCATTACAATTGATACGTCGCGCGATGAATTGCCGTTTGATAACGACGAAAACTTTTTAATGTTAGTGGATCGGAACGGAAAATGGAGAGTGAATACGATATTAAAAGGCTTTGCAACGGGTGTACATGGGTTAGTCAGCTCTTATTCGAATACAGGAGATATTATTTTAATCGGAAAACGGAAAGCAGATATGTATACGGCGTTTCAGAGGATGAAAGAAATTGGTGGCGGCATTGTTCTTGTAGAAAATGGAGAAGTTATTCATGAAATTTCCCTTTCCTTGCACGGAATGATGTCAATAAAGAAAGTTGAAGTTCTCATAGAAGAAGAAAAAACATTAGCAGCACTTTTAAGAGATCGGGGCTATCAATTTGTCGATCCGATTTATTCTTTATTATTTCTATTATCGACCCACTTGCCATATATCCGCATTACGCCGCGGGGAATTTATGATGTGATGAACAAAATGATACTCTTTCCATCAATAATGCGTTAAAATATAAAAGTAAAAAGAGAAAAGGGTTGTGACAATTTTGAAGAGATGGTTTATTGTTGTATGTAGCTTATTCCTGCTGATTGGGAGTGGCTGCACCAGAGCAGAAAAGGAACGGGCGGCGAAGGAAGAGGCAGTCGATCAACAAACAAAGGTGGAACAAGAAGAAGCACCTGTACGTAAACCGTCCGTATTTCCGTTAACAGGAATAGAAACAGAGCAAAAACCAAACCATCGCGTTGTCGCTGTAATGATTAACAACCATCCAAAAGCGAGACCGCAATCCGGGCTGCCTAAGGCGGACATTGTGTACGAAGTTCTGGCTGAAGGAGATGTTACCCGCTTTTTGGCTTTGTATCAGAGCGAAAAACCGAAAAAGATAGGACCTGTTCGTAGTGCACGTGATTATTATATCCAGTTGAGCAAAGGGTACGATGCGTTATATATTTGTCATGGGTGGAGTCCAGAAGCGAAAGAAATGCTTGAATCGGGTGAAGTTGATTATTTAAATGGGCTTTTTTACGATGGAACGTTATTTCAACGCGCTTCCTTCCGCAAAGCGCCACATAATTCATATATTACGTTTACTAACATTGAAAAAGGAGCACAGCAGCAAGGATTTTCACTTGAAGATGAAATTGAACCTTTACCATTTTTTACTTCTGAGCTACAAGGCGTAGCAGCGCAGCAAATCAACATTTCTTATTCCAAGCGGTCTTATGCTCAAGTGCAGTACAAATATGACGATGCTCAACAAAAGTATGCTCGCTATAGCGGTGGGGAACAGACCATTGATTATGATACAGAGCAGCCTGTGTTAATAGACAATGTGTTTATCGTTGAAATGGAACATACAATTGTTGATGAAACCGGCCGCCGTGATATTGACTTAATATCTGGCGGAAAAGGGTATTTATTTCAAAAGGGAGTCGTACGGGAAGTTGAATGGAAAAACGTCGAGGGCAGAATTTTGCCTTATGAAAATGGAATACCGATTGGGTTTGTACCGGGAAAAACTTGGATTAACATTGTTCCGAAACTGTCCATTGTTCATTATCAATAATTTTTAAAGGTAAAGGAAAGGGTGAGAAAAAATGCAAATCGAAAAATTACGAGGCAGAGAACTAGACCAGCTTTTTAAAGCTGTGCTTTCTCTTCGCGATTTAGAAGAATGCTATCGCTTTTTTGATGATTTATGTACAGTCAATGAAATTCAATCGCTTGCCCAACGCTTAGAAGTGGCAAGAATGCTGCGCGAAGGCTACACTTATCATAAAATTGAAACAGAAACGGGTGCAAGCACAGCGACGATTTCTCGGGTGAAGCGTTGTTTAAACTATGGAAACGATGCTTATGCGATGGCACTTGATCGCATTAAGGAAGAAGAGGAAAAGCAGACGAAAGAATAACAAGAGCAAAGGAGTTCTATCTCTAATCAGAGATAGCTCCTTTTCTTTTTTAGCGGAAATGAAAGAGGATTTGTTATAATGAAAAAATGGATAATAGAATGGAGGTTTATTGGATGTATGACATTCGTGAGTGGCGCCATGTGTTCAAATTAGACCCCAATAAAGAAATGACAGATGAGCATCTAGAACTGGTATGCGAGTCAGGAACGGATGCGGTAATGGTTGGAGGAACGGATGGAGTCACATTAGAGAACGTCCTTGATTTAATGGCGAGAATCCGTCGTTTCTCTGTTCCGTGTGTGTTAGAAGTATCGAATATTGAATCAGTAACACCGGGGTTTGATTTTTACTTTATTCCGACTGTATTAAACAGCCGCAACACAAAATGGATGATCGATTTGCATCATAAAGCGGTGAAAGAGTTTGGGGAATTAATGAATTGGAACGAGATATTTATGGAAGGTTATTGCATTTTAAACCAAGATTGTAAGGCAGCAAAGCTGACAGAGGCCAATACGGGCCTTGATGATGAAGATGTTGTTGCATATGCTCGAGTGGCTGAGCATATGTACCATCTGCCGATTTTTTACCTGGAATATAGCGGTCAATACGGCAATCCGCAACTAGTGCAAAAAGTGAAGTCGGTATTAAATCAGACGAGATTGTTTTATGGTGGTGGCATTCAAAATGAACATCAGGCAAAGGAAATGGCACAGTTTGCCGATACCGTCATTGTTGGGAACTTAGTTTACACTGATTTGCAAGCGGCATTAAAAACGGTAGCTGCGGTAAAAGGATAAGTTGTTCTGTTTGGAAAAGTACGATAAAATAGAACATATGTTTGTTTTGGTGGTGATTTTTTTATGAACTTTTTAGCGGAAAAATTGTTAGCCGGCCTAAACCCACAGCAACAGGCGGCGGTAAAAGCAACGGAAGGACCGCTGCTAATCATGGCGGGGGCGGGAAGTGGTAAAACGCGGGTGTTAACACACCGCATTGCTTATTTAATGGCGGAAAAGCATATCGCTCCTTGGAATATTCTTGCGATTACGTTTACAAATAAAGCGGCTCGTGAAATGAAAGAGCGCATTCAAAATCTTCTCGGTGGCGCGGCGGAAGAGATTTGGATTTCGACGTTTCACTCGATGTGTGTGCGTATTTTACGCCGCGATATTGACAGAATCGGTATTAACCGCAATTTTTCCATTTTAGACACAACCGATCAGCTCTCTGTATTAAAAACGATTTTAAAAGAAAAAAATATCGATCCGAAAAAATTTGATCCGCGCGCTATTTTAGGCACTATTAGCAGCGCGAAAAACGAGTTGCTTTCACCCGAAGAATACGCGAAACAAGCAGGAAGCTATTATGAAAAAGTCGTCAGCGAAGTGTACGAGGAATACCAAAAACGTTTGCTTAGAAACCATTCGCTTGATTTTGACGACTTAATTATGACAACGATTCAGTTGTTTAAACGTGTTCCGGAAGTACTTGAATATTATCAATACAAATTCCAATATATTCATGTCGATGAGTACCAAGATACGAACCGCGCGCAATACATTTTAGTGAAGCTATTGGCGGAACGTTTTAAAAACTTATGCGTTGTCGGAGATTCTGACCAGTCGATTTACCGTTGGCGCGGTGCGGATATCCAAAATATTTTATCGTTTGAAAAAGATTATCCAAATGCGACCGTTATTTTGCTTGAGCAAAATTACCGTTCGACAAAGAGAATTTTGCAGGCGGCAAACGAGGTCATTGAAAACAATTTGAATCGTAAACCAAAAAAATTATGGACGGAAAATCCGGAAGGAAACAAAATTGTCTATTATCAAGCGATGAACGAAGCAGATGAAGCGCAATTTGTTGCCGGCAAAATTAAAGAATATGTCGACAGTGGCAAACGGAAATATTCTGATTTTGCGATTCTTTACCGCACCAACGCACAATCGCGGGTGATGGAGGAAGTATTGTTAAAATCCAATATTAACTATAAAATTGTCGGCGGTATTAAATTCTATGACCGAAAAGAAATTAAAGATATTTTGGCGTATTTACGCTTAATTGCCAACCCGAATGATGATATTAGCCTAGTACGAATCATTAATGTACCAAAACGTGGTGTCGGCGCTTCCTCGCTTGATAAAATTATTAGCTATGCGTCGGCAAACGGATTATCCATTTTTGAGGCGCTTGGGGAAATTGAGCAAATTGGGTTAAGTTCACGAATTGTCACGCCGCTTGTTCAATTTCGTCAGCAAATCGAACATTGGGGACAGATGCAAGAGTATTTATCGGTAACAGAGCTTGTTGAGGAAGTATTAGACAAGTCTGGATACCGTGATATGCTTCGTGCGGAGAAAACATTAGAAGCACAAAGTCGTTTAGAAAATATTGACGAGTTTTTATCTGTTACCCAACATTTTGAGAATACAAATGACGATAAATCACTTATTGCATTCTTAACGGATTTAGCGTTAGTAGCGGACATTGATCAGCTTGACGCCGAAGAAGATAATCAAAATGATGCCGTTGTGCTCATGACGCTGCATTCTGCAAAAGGGTTGGAGTTCCCGGTTGTTTTCATTATCGGGATGGAAGAAGGAATTTTCCCGCACGGCCGTTCACTGGATGATGAAGCAGAAATGGAAGAAGAACGACGTCTGGCCTATGTCGGCATTACGCGTGCGGAAGAAGAACTGTTTTTAACAAGCGCGCAAATGCGTACATTATTTGGCCGAACAGGCATTAATCCGGTTTCCCGTTTCATTAGCGAAATTCCAGATGAACTAATTGACAATCTTAACGAAACGTTGCGGAAAAATTCTCCGTTTACTGCGCGACAACAGACAAGAACGATGGTGCGCCCTGCTGCAACAGTAACAGGCGGCGAAGCCATTGATTGGAGAGTGGGCGACAAAGCGGAACATAAAAAATGGGGAATTGGTACCGTTGTCAGTGTAAGAGGCGAAGGGGACAATAAAGAGTTAGATATCGCCTTTCCAAGTCCAATCGGTATTAAACGCTTGTTAGCGAAATTTGCGCCAATCACAAAAGTGTAAAGAAAGGATGGAAGTGATGGATAAACAGGATGCGATTGCGCGTGTAGAAGAGCTTCATCGTCTTTTAAATCAATATAACTACGAATATCATGTGTTAGACAAGCCATCGGTGCCGGATGCAGAGTATGATCGCTTAATGCAGGAACTTATTGCGCTTGAAGCGCAATATCCTGAATTAAAAACAAAGGATTCGCCGTCACAGCGTGTTGGCGGACAAGCATTGGACGCTTTTGTGAAAGTGCAGCATCACATGCCGATGCTCAGTCTCGCCAACGCGTTTAATGAAGGAGACTTACGGGACTTCGATCGCCGCGTTCGCCAAGAAGTAGGGGATGTGAAATATGTTTGCGAGTTAAAAATTGACGGTTTAGCTGTTTCCCTGCGTTATGAAGACGGATATTTTGTCCAAGGGGCGACGCGCGGTGATGGCTTAATCGGTGAAGATATCACAGAAAACTTAAAAACCATCCGCTCTCTGCCGCTTCGTTTAAAAGAAAACGTGACGGTAGAAGTGCGCGGTGAGGCGTTCATGCCGAAGAAGTCGTTTGAAATTTTAAACCAGCAGCGCAGTGAACGCGGCGAAGAATTATTTGCTAACCCACGCAATGCTGCGGCAGGCTCTTTGCGCCAACTCGATCCAAAAGTTGCAGCGTCCCGCAATTTAGATTTGTTTGTGTATGGCCTCGCTAATGCGGAGGAACTTGGCATTGACTCGCACAGTGAAGCACTGGACTATTTGCATGAGTTGGGTTTTAAAACAAATCCAGAACGCCGCGTATGTGCGAATATCGATGAAGTGATTCAATTTGTCATGTCATGGCATGAAAAACGGGCGCAATTGCCTTATGAAATTGATGGCATGGTTATTAAAGTGGATTCTTTTGAGCAGCAGGAACAGCTTGGAGCAACGGCAAAAAGTCCACGCTGGGCAATTGCCTACAAGTTTCCGGCTGAAGAAGTAGTTACAAAACTAATTGATATTGAACTAAGCGTTGGACGTACAGGAGTGGTCACACCAACTGCCATTTTAGAACCTGTTCGTGTAGCAGGAACAACCGTGCAACGTGCCTCCCTTCATAATGAAGATTTCATTCGCGAAAAAGACATTAGACTTGGTGACTACGTTGTTGTGAAAAAAGCTGGCGACATCATTCCAGAGGTTGTCAATGTGTTGCCGGAACGCCGTACAGGTGAGGAACAACCGTTTAAGATGCCGACTCATTGTCCAGAGTGCGGAAGTACGCTTGTCCGTTTGGATGAGGAAGTGGCATTGCGCTGCATTAATCCAAAATGTCCAGCGCAAATTCGTGAAGGCTTAATTCACTTTGTTTCACGCAATGCAATGAACATTGAGGGACTTGGTGAAAAAGTGATTGCCCAATTATTTAAAGAGGGGCTTGTTCAAGATGTCGCAGACTTGTATACATTAACAAAAGAGCAGCTTATGAACCTTGAGAGAATGGGTGAAAAATCAGCAACCAATTTATTGAATGCAATTGAAGCGTCGAAAGAAAATTCATTAGAGCGGTTGCTGTTTGGCTTAGGTATTCGCCATGTCGGTGCGAAGGCAGCGAAAATTTTAGCACAGCAATTTGAAACGATGGAGCGCCTAAGTCAGGCGACGAAAGAGGAATTGATGGCGATTCATGAGATTGGCGAAAAAATGGCCGATTCGATTGTCACCTATTTTGCTAAACCGGAAGCTATCGAATTAATAAATGAATTACGTTCATATGGCGTGAACATGGCATATAAAGGACCAAAAGCGGTGAACAATGCGGACACGGATTCTTATTTTGCCGGAAAAACGATTGTTTTAACGGGAAAACTTGAGAAGTTATCACGAAACGAAGCGAAAGAAAAAATTGAGCAGCTTGGCGGTAAAGTGACAGGAAGCGTCAGCAAAAATACTGATTTAGTCATTGCTGGAGCGGATGCAGGTTCGAAATTAACGAAAGCGCAGCAGCTAAATATTGAAATTTGGGATGAAGCTCGCTTTCTTCAAGAAATTGAACGATAGGGGGCGAATGAGATGAAAAAAATAGCCGTTCTACTTTCCGTGTTTATGCTCATTCTCTCCGCATGTGCACCAAAATTTGAAAAGGAAGAGGAAATTGTTCAACAGACGGATAATAAGCAACAGAAAGCGATTATTCCGAAATACAACATTTCCGACTCCTACTATCGAACGATTTTGCCGTTCAGCCCAGGGGAGGCAAGAGGGCTTGTTGTTGAAAACTTAAATACTCGTTTGGATGTTGCCGAATTTGAATCTGGCTTAATGCGTATTGCCCAAGAACGATTTTCCCCAAAAGACTATTTATTCCAAGAAGGGCAATATTTAAACAAAAAAACGGTTGAAAGCTGGCTTAAACGAAAACTGACAAAAGAGCAATTGAAAGAAAAAAAGATGGACGAGTCGGAAAACGTTGGCTTAAATCCGATGATGAGCGATGAAGGGACAAATGAAGAAAAAAACAAAAAAAGCCCGATTTATTTAGCTCATATTATGGAACATGACTACTTAGTGAAAAATAATGATGAGAAAGTGCAATTAGGCGGGGTCGTCATTGGCTTAGCAATGAATTCGGTCCACTATTATGAGACAGAAGAAGGCTATCCGCGCGAAGTGGAAATTGAGCAGGAGGTCATTGAACGGGAGGGCAAGCGAATCGCTGCAGAAGTGCTTTCGCGCTTGCGCAAAATAAAAGGATTAAAAGAAGTACCAATTACGATTGCCTTGTTTAAACAACAGCCGGCAACATCGATTATTCCGGGGCATTTCTTTGCAGTTACTCATGTCGATCAAGGAAGTTCGTCTATTGATGACTGGGAAGAAGTGAATGAACAATATTATTTATTCCCTTCCGATGAAGCTGAGGAAAACCATCGTGACGATATGATGAAATTTTTAAACTTTAAATCTGATATTGATGAATTTTTCCCGAACTATACAGGTGTAATCGGTAGAGCATTTTATCGTGATGACCAACTGCAGCAATTAACAATTAACATTACGATGCAGTTTTACGGGGAAGCAGAAGTCATAGGGTTTACTCAATACGTTACAGGACTTGTGATGGAACATTTTCCAGACTATATTAACGTAAATGTTTATATTTCTTCTGCAAGCGGTCCGGAAAGCTTAATTATCCGCAAAGCAAATGAGGAGCAGCCTTTTGTGCATATATACCAATAGAATTGTTAAAAAAATTGAATAAGCCTGTATTATCAGTTAGAATGATAAGTGTAGTTTGTAAACGCTTTTGCAATTCAACAAAGGGGGCACAAAAGATGGTACAACCTTACAAGCATGAACCATTTACAGATTTTACGGTCGATACGAATAAAAAAGCATTTGAAGATGCTTTGAAGCTAGTAGAATCATATCTTGGCAAAGATTATGATTTAGTCATTGGTGGAGAGCGCATTTCTACAGAAGACAAAATCGTTTCCATTAACCCGGCAAACAAAAACGAAGTAATTGGACGCGTCTCTAAGGCAAATAAAGAGCTTGCAGAAAAAGCAATGCAAGTAGCAGATGAAGCATTTAAATGGTGGAGCAAAACAAAACCAGAAATGCGTGCGGACATTTTATTCCGTGCAGCTGCCATCTTGCGCCGCCGTAAACATGAGTTTTCCGCATTGCTTGTAAAAGAAGCAGGAAAACCATGGAAAGAAGCGGACGCTGACACAGCAGAAGCCATCGACTTTTTAGAGTACTATGGCCGTCAAATGTTAAAATTAAAAGACGGTATTCCTGTTGAAAGCCGTCCAAATGAATTTAACCGTTTCTTCTACATTCCGCTTGGCGTTGGCGTTGTTATTTCACCTTGGAACTTCCCGCTTGCGATTATGGCAGGTACAACAGTTGCCGCTCTTGTAACAGGTAATACTGTTCTTTTAAAACCGGCAAGCGCGACACCAGTTGTTGCTTACAAGTTTGTAGAAGTGCTTGAAGAAGCAGGTCTTCCAGCAGGCGTATTAAACTACATTCCAGGAAGCGGCGCTGAAGTTGGTGACTACCTAGTTGACCATCCACGTACTCGTTTCATCAGCTTCACTGGTTCTCGTGATGTTGGTATCCGCATTTACGAACGCGCGGCGAAAGTACATCCAGGTCAAATCTGGTTAAAACGCGTCATCGCGGAGATGGGTGGTAAAGATACAATCGTTGTAGATAAGGATGCTGACCTTGAATTAGCGGCACAATCCATCGTTGCATCTGCATTCGGATTCTCAGGTCAAAAATGTTCAGCATGCTCTCGCGCTGTCGTGCTTGAAGAAGTATATGATCAAGTATTAAATCGCGTTGTGGAATTGACAAAACAATTAACAGTCGGCAACCCAGCTGAACAAGGCACATTCATGGGTCCTGTCATCGACCAGTCTGCTTACAACAAAATCATGGAATACATTGAAATCGGTAAACAAGAAGGGAAGTTAATGACTGGCGGCGAAGGAGACGATTCAAAAGGCTTCTTCATTCAACCGACTGTATTTGCCGATGTCGATCCTCAAGCTCGCATCATGCAAGAGGAAATCTTCGGTCCAGTTGTTGCTTTCACAAAAGCAAAAGACTTCGATCATGCGCTTGAAATTGCCAACAACACGGAATATGGCTTAACAGGTGCGGTCATCTCTAAAAACCGTTTTAACATTGAAAAAGCTCGTGAAGAATTCCATGTCGGTAACCTTTACTTCAACCGCGGCTGCACAGGCGCGATCGTTGGTTACCAACCATTCGGTGGCTTCAACATGTCTGGTACAGACTCTAAAGCAGGCGGCCCTGACTACTTGATTCTTCACATGCAAGCAAAAACAACGTCAGAAATGTTTTAATATAGAAAAACCCTCTCTTCCATGAAAGAGAGGGTTTTTCGCTGGATTGAACATTAGCTTCGTGAGCAAAAGTCGTATAAATCTAAACTAACGATTAGTTTATGAAAACTGTCAAATAAATTAATGAGACCTAATACGTGGATGAGTTGATCATCGGTGAAATGATGTCGTAACTCTTCGACATCCTGATCTGTAATGGAACGCGGAGATATCCGATATTGTTCAATGAACGAAAATAACTTTTGTTCAAGCGGTGAAAAATGTGAGAAGTCATTGTTCCGAATGGCTTCGGCGATTTTTGTGTTCAACTCCTCATTCTCAATGTATGAAAGGCTCATACAAGTCACACAGCCGTTGATATAAGCTAAATACAACCGGATTTTTTCCTTCATCTCTTTGGACAATAGACGGTCGTTCCACAGAAAGTGATAAAGCTCATCATAAAGCGATTTTAATGTTGGGACTTTTGATAATGCTTTTTCAAAATTCGTTCCTTCACGTTCTGAAAGTGCAATACGCGGCATGCTCAATCCTCCTTTTAATCAACTATTTTCATTTTATTGGATAAAACCGCTTAATCCCATTTCTTATGAAATTGATTTCTGATAATATCTTTACAAATGACATATAATTTTTGTTTGGAGGATTCAAATGAAAATAGATGAGATTGACCGCCGTATTTTACTAGAGTTGCTGAACGATTCAAGATTATCGATGAGAGAGCTGGCAAAAAAGGTAAATCTCTCAGCTCCTTCCGTAGCGGAACGGGTTAGAAAATTAGAAAGTGAAGGAATTATCGAAGGATATACTGTGAATATAAACTATAAAAAATTAGGGCTAGGTATCGAATGTTTAGTAGAGGTCACCCTTAAAAATGGAGAGTACGAGCGGTTTAAAAGGTTTATAGAGCGTGATTCGCGTGCGGTTTTTTGTTATCGAATCGCTGGAAGGGCTTGTTATATGGTAAAACTGCGTCTAGCAGCGTTACATGAATTAGAAGAATTTATTAACGAAGTCATCAGTTATGCTGGGACTGTTTCCCATATTATTTTGTCAGAAGTAAAAATAAAAAATAGTTCTTTAGAACCGTTATGAAGGTTTAACATCATCATGAATGAGGGATTGTCATAACGATTTGAACATCCGCTTTCTTTCGACAAATCCCAGTGGCAAATGTTGCTTTAATGGGCGAAAGTTTGGTATCATCATTATATTGTGAAAGGTCGAAACTCTCGGAGGTGAAAGGGTATGTCAAGAATTTCTATTGAACAAGTCAAACACGTGGCTCATTTGGCGCGTTTAGCGATTACAGATGAAGAAGCAGAAATGTTTACGAAACAATTAGATGCGATTATTACATTTGCCGAGCAATTAAACGAATTAGATACAGAAAACGTTCCGCCAACTTCGCACGTGCTTGATATGAAAAACGTCATGCGTGAAGATGTGCCAACACCAGGTATTCCTGTTGAAGATGTGTTGAAAAACGCACCGGACCATAAAGACGGACAAATTCGCGTGCCGGCGATTCTTGAGTAAGGAGGGAAGAATAGATGTCTTTATTTGATCATAAAGTATCCGAACTACATAGCATGTTACATAAGAAAGAGATTTCCGTTTCCGACCTAGTAGACGAATCATTTAAACGAATTTCCGAAGTAGAAGATAAAGTGCAAGCGTTTTTAACATTAGATGAAGAAAACGCTCGCCGTAAGGCAAAAGAGCTAGATGAAAAACTTGCGAAAGAACAAGAATTTGGCTTACTTTTCGGTATGCCGATTGGAATTAAAGACAATATCGTAACAAAAGGGCTGCGTACTACTTGCGCAAGTAAAATCCTTTATAACTTTGATCCAATTTACGATGCGACGGTTATGCAGCGCTTACATGAAGCAGATGCGATTACAATCGGTAAATTAAATATGGACGAGTTTGCGATGGGTTCTTCTACAGAGAACTCCGGCTTCCAGTCAACACGCAACCCTTGGGATTTGGAGCGCGTACCGGGCGGTTCCAGCGGTGGTTCTGCCGCAGCCGTTGCCGCAGGGGAAGTCCCGTTTGCGTTAGGTTCTGACACAGGTGGTTCGATCCGTCAACCAGCAGCATTCTGCGGTGTTGTTGGATTAAAACCTACATATGGCCGCGTATCTCGCTTTGGTCTTGTTGCCTTCGCATCTTCACTTGACCAAATTGGACCGATTACGCGTACAGTTGAAGATAACGCGTACCTTTTACAAGTGATCGCAGGTCTTGACCCAATGGATTCCACATCTGCGAACATCGATGTTCCTGACTATGTATCCGCATTAACAGGCGACATTAAAGGCTTAAAAATCGCTGTGCCGAAAGAATATTTAGGTGAAGGTGTATCGGAGGAAGTTCGCCAGTCTGTATTAGATGCATTAAAAGTGTTAGAAGGCCTTGGCGCAACTTGGGAAGAAGTATCGCTTCCACATTCAAAATATGCGCTTGCAACTTATTATTTATTATCATCTTCAGAAGCGTCAGCGAACCTTGCTCGCTTTGACGGTGTTCGCTACGGTTACCGCACAGACAATGCGAAAAACTTAATTGATATGTACAAGCAAACACGCAGCGAAGGATTCGGCAACGAAGTAAAACGCCGCATTATGCTTGGAACATTCGCGCTAAGCTCTGGTTATTATGATGCTTACTACAAAAAAGCGCAAAAAGTGCGTACGTTAATTAAACAAGACTTTGAAAAAGTGTTTGAAAAATACGATGTGATTATCGGACCAACGACGCCAACTCCAGCGTTTAAAATTGGTGAAAAAACAAGTGATCCATTAACGATGTATGCAAACGACATTTTAACGATTCCGGTGAACCTTGCCGGTGTTCCGGGAATTTCGATTCCGTGCGGATTCTCTAACGGCTTGCCGCTAGGATTGCAAATTATCGGTAAACACTTCGACGAAAGCACAATTTACCGCGTTGCTCACGCGTTTGAACAAGCAACCGACTATCATAAACAAAAACCAGCACTGTAAGGGGGTAAGAAGAATGAACTTTGAAATGGTCATCGGACTTGAAGTCCACGTCGAATTAAAAACAAAGTCGAAAATTTTCTCAAGCAGTCCAACTGACTTCGGAGCACCCCCAAACACACAAACGAACGTGATTGACTTAGGTTATCCAGGGGTTCTCCCTGTTTTAAACAAACAAGCGGTGGAATTTGCCATGAAAGCGGCAATGGCATTAAACTGCGAAATTGCGACACATACAAAATTCGACCGTAAAAACTATTTCTATCCAGACAACCCGAAAGCGTACCAAATTTCGCAATATGACCAACCAATCGGCAAAAACGGTTGGATTGAAATTGAGGTAAACGGCAAAAAGAAAAAAATCGGCATTACGCGCATTCACCTTGAAGAAGATGCCGGTAAGTTAACGCATACAGGCGACGGTTATTCATTAGTAGACTTTAACCGTCAAGGTACGCCGCTCATTGAGATTGTATCCGAGCCAGATATCCGCTCACCGGAAGAAGCGTATGCCTATCTTGAAAAGTTAAAATCCATTATTCAATATACAGGCGTGTCCGATTGTAAAATGGAAGAAGGTTCGCTTCGCTGCGACGCCAACATCTCCCTTCGTCCAATCGGTTCAGACAAGTTCGGTACAAAAACAGAGTTGAAAAACTTAAACTCTTTCAACTTCGTTCGCGCTGGACTTGAATACGAAGCGAAGCGCCAAGAGAAAATCCTTCTTTCTGGCGGTGTCATTCAACAAGAAACACGTCGCTTTGACGAAGCAACAAAAACAACGATTTTGATGCGTGTAAAAGAAGGTTCTGAAGACTATCGTTACTTCCCAGAACCAGACCTTGTTGCGCTTTACATCGATGATGAGTGGAAAGAGCGAGTGCGAGCAACCATTCCAGAACTTCCAGACCAACGCAAAAAACGCTATGTTGAAGAGCTTGGTTTGCCGGAGTACGATGCGAAAGTATTAACGCTCACGAAAGAAATGGCTGATTTCTTTGAGGCGACAGTAGCTAACGGAGCTGATCCGAAATTGGCTTCGAACTGGCTCATGGTTGAAGTATCTGGATACTTAAACGCAGAGCAAAAAGAGCTTCATGAAATCGCGTTAACACCAGAAAGCCTTGCTGGCATGATTAAGCTCATTCAAAATGGCACGATTTCTTCAAAAATCGCGAAGAAAGTGTTTAAAGAACTTGTTGAAAAAGGCGGAGATCCAGAACAAATCGTCAAGGAAAAAGGACTTGTTCAAATTTCTGACGAAGCTACATTGCGTAAAATCGTTCTCGAAGTGCTCGATGCGAACCCGCAATCCGTGGAAGACTTCAAAAACGGAAAAGACCGCGCGATTGGCTTCTTAGTCGGCCAAATTATGAAAGCAACAAAAGGACAAGCCAACCCGCCGCTTGTCAATAAATTGTTATTAGAAGAAATTAATAAACGTTAATGATCAACGCTGGCTGTATGCGATATGCAGCCGGCGTTTTTTGATTTTATTTTTCGAAAATTTCATATTAGGATTAAGTTGTTCAAGAAACGATGTGGTACAGACTCTTCAATGTGCCTTATTCAAGCATCAGCTAATTGAGCTAAGGATAAACTTGTGATACGAACCGATAATGGACTGCCATTCATCTCACATACCTTTGAAGCTGCTTGTGAGAGATTTTAAATCGAGCATGAACGGGATTTTATCGTGGACACTGAATAGGAATACCTATATTGAAGCGTTTTACCGTTTACTGAAGGAAAAATGTCGAGGGAGAATGGTGTTTGACAGCTATGAGGAGGCTTATCAAGCTACTGCGGCTTTATAATGAACGGAGGATTCATTCGATTATTCTCGATCTTCTGCCGCAAGAATTAATTCTATAAAATAGCGAAAACAGAAGTGTTAATAATGATTAAAGAAGTTCGAGTATAAGGCAGATTTTATCTTTTCTTTGCCAAGCAAAAACGAGAAATTTTACGAATAGCCTAAAATAAGATAGAATGTGTCCAAATTAGAGGTAATTCGATTTTTATAGATTGCTATGTGAATTCTTTCGGATTAAAGTATATTGTAAAGAAGTTGCGTATGAATAAATATGAGACATCAAAGATGAACGTGGAGGAGAATATATGAAATGGTTGATCGTATGGGCTCCAATGCTTGAGTTTCTTATAGGGGGCTTAGCTGTTTTTTTCTTGGCTGAGAAATTTAAAGAAGTAGCGTCTATTATGATTTTTCAGTTTATACTATATATGGTTCTTATGAATGCCTTACTGATCTATGGTTTTTTGATTAAACATTAGAAGTTTCCTCAGTTTATCCAGAGAAACTTCTAATATTTGTAAGTAAATACATATTGCAGTTCACATATATGAATATCCCCCTCGCTCCACGCAAGGGGGGAATCTATATAAAAAGGGGGGGATTAGGTAGCTATTGGGCCGCTTTTAATTGCTCTAGTTCTTTTTCGACTTCCTCTTGCAGCAGAGGGTCGAAGTGAAGCGGTTTGGTTGATTCGTATACATAGCTGCTTGCTTTTGCTTCGGCTTCAAGAGCAAATACGCGCTCTTCCATTCTTGCGAAGCCTTTAAGGGCATGGTCCGGGCTAAAAGAAACGAGCGATGCATTGATGTCTTTGATTGCTTTAGCCGCATGGGCGCGGGCAATTAAGTCCAGCTGCTTTACTTTTAGTTCTTCGTACTTTTCTTTCAGCTGCTTTAATTGTTCTGTTAAGTATGTTGTTTTTTCTTTCAATGTTTCGTATTGTTGTTGATAGGAAGCAAGTTTTTTCTCGTATACAATTTTTTCTTGTAGCGCCATTTTAGCGATGGTTTCTTCCTTTCGTTCTACGGCCAGTTTCGCTTGGCGCGCTCTTTTTTCAATCATTTCTTTTGCTTGTTGAATCAGCTGTTCATAGCGATGTTCAACGGCAAATTGCTGTGATAGAGCAAGCTGTGCTTTTTCGATTTGGTCTTCGAGCTCGCGAAGGTATTGTTTTGTCATGCTGATAGGGTCTTCTAATCGATCGACAAAGTCATGTAAATCGGCGAGCATCACATTTTTGACCCGTTTAAAAAGTCCCATTATTCTTCCTCCTTTTGAATTTTCTTTTCCCATTCATCTAAAAAATCACGTTGCTGCATGATAGGAGTTGTCAATGATGGCAGCTCCTCATTGAACACTGGGCGTTTCGTTTGTTTATACATGACGTAGGTAGCGAATAGTGCGAATGGAATGAGCAAGATTTTTGGTAAAAGCGCCACGAATCCAATGATCATGAACGCCAGTCCTGTCCATTTCCAAGCGCGAGAACGGTTAGCTGTTTTCCAGATTCCCCATCCGGTCATAATCATCGCCAGCTGGAAAAGAAGAGGGATGAATCCGAACATCATCCAGCCGTTTGGAGGCATCATTCCGCCTCTGTGCGGACCATGATGAAAGGCGAAGCGGTGGTGTTCAAATGCACCGTGTCCATGATGAGGAGGCATGTCCATCATTGGCATTCCGTTATAGCGTCCAGCAAACCCCATGTTCATGAAAAATCCGCTGCGAACAGCACCATAAGCAATGATGGCGAAAAGCAAAAGCCATAGGATCACGGTTCTCTTTTTCATTCGTATTTCACCTCCTTTTTTCTTAGTGAGCTTGTTTACACTTGGCATTGTAGGGAAGAAAAGAGAAAATTAGGTGAAAAAAGCAGGGGGATTGAAAAAATTTTTTTTCTAAAAAGAAAAAGACACTTTTCGCTGTGAAAAGTGCCTTGGATGTAATAAGAGGTTACGATAGAGAAAAAGGAATTTTTACAATGAACTCTGTGCCTTTGCCTACTTCACTATAGACATCGATTTGTCCTTTATGAGCGTCGACGATCCATTTGGCGATCGATAAGCCGAGGCCGTGTCCGCCGTGTTGGCGGGTGCGCGCTTTGTCGGCACGGTAAAAGCGTTCAAAAATTCTTCCGACATCTTCAGGCGGGATGCCGATTCCTGTATCTTTGACAGAGATGATTAGCAAACGTCGCTGTTTGTATGATTCGATATGAAGTTTTACGGAAACTTCGCCGCCATTTGGTGTGTATTTAATAGCATTATCTAAGAGAATGTATAATAGCTGTGTTAATTTATCGGCATCTCCAGAAACGATGACGGATTCAGGAGAGTCGAAATGAAGGAGGATTTCCTTTTTCAAAGCCAGCTCTTCTAACGATTGGAGCGTTTTCTCGGCATGAGGACGGAAATCAAACGTTTCCTTCATCAATTCAAGTGACGCATGTTCCGAGTCGGCTCGGGCGAGTGTCAGCAAGTCGTTAATCAGCTTTTTCATTCGTTTCACTTCGTCTCGCAATCGGTGCAAGATTTTTTTACTAAAATCATTTGTTATGATGTCTTCTTCCATTTCCAACGCTTCGACCGATGAGAAAATAACGCTTAATGGTGTCCGCAGCTCATGGGAAGCGTTCGCAACGAACTCACGTTGACGGTTGTAAGCCTCTTGAATCGGAACGAGCGCTCGTTTTGACATCAAATGGCTTAGGAAAACGGCAAAACCGATAAATAACACCGTCAGCCCGATGAGAAGGATCAACAGCCACTTAGAAATTTTTGAAAAAAACGTGATATCCATCCCGATATATAACACGCCGACAAAATGGTTCTCTATGATAATCGGACGGGCGACGGTAAGCAGCTTTAAGTCAACGGAGCGAAATCGCGAAAACTCATGCATATGCCGAGGGATATGAACTTCGACATATTTAAGCTCATTTTCTTCCGGTGTCCAATCGTTCAATGTCTCAAGAAGAAATGGCCGTAATTTTTTGTTCACTTCATCGCCCATAATGAGCTCCCCGCGCGAATTGGTAACATAAAAAAAGAATTGGTCTTCGCTTAAAAATACAACATTTTGATTCTCGATAAAGCCGGGAACTGTTTGTTGAAGGAGGATGTCTTTAATCGCTTTCGTTTCCTGCTCGGCAAGGCTCATAATTCGTCGCTCTTGGTCATTGGTTATAATGACGTAAAACAGAGAATAGACGATAATGATAAAAAACGTTAGAAAAATCATCAGCATCCCGCTGTAAAGTGTGGTTAAACGCCATTGGGTGAGGCGAAACATATCTTGCTTGTTTTTAAAAATGAACGAAAGAAATTTATTCTTCAATTTTATACCCCACCCCACGCACGGTTTTAATAATGTCAGCATCTAGTTTTTTTCGAAGTAGTTTGACCGTTGCATCAATTGTTTTCATCGAAACGTCCGCGTCATATCCCCAAATGCGATCGAGAAGGACCTCTCGAGATAATACATGCCCTTTATTTTGTAAAAGCAAATCAAGAAGTTGAAACTCGCGCGGTGTTAGAAAAATTTCTTTATCACCGCGATGGAGTGTATGGCTTGTCCGATTTAGAACAAAATCTTTAAAGTGAATCGTTTCTTCTTGAATCGGCACAAACGTGCGGCGGGACAATGCTTTTAAGCGCGCCATGAGTTCATCGATTTCAAATGGTTTGACGAGATAATCGTCCGCTCCTGCTTCTAGTCCTTCAACGCGGTCTTGAACAGCATCTTTCGCGGTGAGCATTAAAATCGCTCCCGAATAGCCTTTTTGGCGGAGACGCTTGCATATCGTTACACCATCGCCATTTGGCAGCATCCAGTCTAAAATGAGGACGTCATAAAAGGAAGCAAGTGCATATTCGTATGCGTCTTCGCCTTCCTCAACCCAATCGACTTTGTCGACCCCTTTTTTCTTTAACATATGCACAATCAGTTCCCCTAAATATAAATCATCTTCTGCCAGAAGAATTTTCATTCGTTCGTTCTCCCTTTCTTTCTTTCTTCTACTTATTAATCATCATAGCAAATGTTCGTGAAAAATAAGTGAAAATGTACTCAAGTATAGTTTCTATTCTTTTTCTTTTTCACCGTATTTTCACCGTTGTTTTTTAGAATGAGGCCAGACAAATGAAAACGAATGAAAGAGGGGATATAAGATGAACTTACAAGAATATGAAAATACAAACGCTCAACGTAAAAAAAGAAGATTTTTCCCATTTTTGTTTGCCTCAGTAACAGGAGCGGTTTTAGGAAGCGCTGTGACCCTTTATTTCGCTCCTGTTCTCGAAGGGAATGAACTCATTTCATTTATTCACAATATGAAAAATGAAAAAACAGCCATCGTAGCGGGGACGAAAACTTCTGAAAATACGCTTCCGATTCAGGCCACTTCTAATAGCACAGACAACATGATGAATGCGATTGCGAATGTAACAGAAGCAGTTGTCGGCATCATCAACATTCAGCAGCAAACGAATGTTTACTCATCTCTGTCTCAAGAACAAGAAGCTGGTACAGGATCAGGGGTTATTTTTAAAAAATCAGGAAATGATGCTTACATTGTTACAAATAACCATGTGATTGCAGGAGCTAATAAGGTAGAAGTATCTCTTGCTAACGGAGAGAGAATTCCGGCAGAAATGGTAGGTGCCGATCCATTAACAGATTTAGCCGTATTAAAAATCGATGGTCAATATGTGAAAAAGACAGCCAGCTTCGGAGATTCATCGAAGCTTCGCATCGGTGAACCAGTAGCGGCGATTGGCAATCCATTAGGACTCGATTTAGCAAGTACGGTTACGCAAGGGATTGTCAGCGGCAAAAGAACGATTTCCGTTTCTACTTCAGAAGGAGAGTGGGATTTAAACGTTATCCAAACCGATGCGGCGATTAACCCGGGAAACAGCGGCGGAGCATTGATTAATAGCGCCGGACAAGTTGTTGGAATTAATAGCCTTAAAATTTCAGAGGCTGGTGTAGAGGGATTAGGATTTGCGATTCCAAGTGAAGATGTGAAGCCGATTGTGGAAGATTTATTACAGTACGGAGAAGTGAAGCGGCCCTATCTTGGAGTAGGATTGCGAAATGTCAGCGATTTTCCGTCAGCGATTCGTCTTGAACAGTTAAATTTGCCGGAAAATGTAACAGAAGGAGTCATCATTACAGCCGTTGAACCTTCTTCTCCAGCGGCGGAAGCGGGACTCCAAGCAAAAGATGTCATCGTATCTATAAATGACACCAAGATCGATAGTATCAGTGCATTAAGAAAATATCTTTATACGAAAACAAAAATTGGCGAACAAGTTAGCCTAAAGCTTTTCCGTAACGGAAAACAAATGAATGTCTCTCTCAAATTGAGCGAACGCCAGGAGCGTCAATGATGTCTATAAAATAAAAGACACTGTTTCTTTAGGTAACGGGTTCGGTTTTGAAGTACAAAATCGCAATTAGCGGCTAAAATCACAGTAAAATTAGCACTCGAATTAACAAGCAAATTAACACAATAATTGCCATAAAAATTGCTCAGGGCATAAGAGCTCTGAGCGATTTTTTTCCATTGGCTTATTGAACTAACGCACCCGTTAGTTGAACAAGACTTTATTTCCAAAATCTTACCAACGTTTTTTCAGGTATTTCAATATTATCAATGTCAAAGTCATTGATTCTAAGAGTTATTTCACCTACTCGCTTTTCAGTTTCTTCCCCCACCCAACAACTATACAATTCAAAAAAATCACCTTCTTGAAGATGACTGTCCATAATTTTACATAGTTCTAGTAGTTTCTCTTTCGATTCAGCAAGCAATTTTGGACTCATATGCTTCGAAATTTCAATCCCCCAATGACTTGATACCTCATAAACATAAGGAGTAGTAAACTGACGTTTCTTTACATTTTCTCGATGATACTTATTCGAGAAACAATCACCAATTATAATCAAATCATCTGAATCTTCATCACTGAGCGGTATCTCTACATTACAACCAATATAGCTTGCCAAACTCATTCTTCCTCACTCCTTTTCACTTCTGACTAATTTCCACATTTCCCCACATTGCTTGTCAATTTTATCAATACTATAAGTTATAGATTGCATTCTTAAACTATTCTGCCTCTTTAATTAAATAAAAAAAGGCGGATATCCTTATTAGAGGATAGCACCCGTTAGTTCAACAAGGTATCCATTAGTTAATAGATATATCTAAAAGTTTGAAATTTCCCTTTCTCTATAACAGATTTATATTCTTCACCATTATTTTTTTCTTCTAAAAGAGAGTCCATTTCTTTATCACTGATGTTATAATGCCTTTTATTTAGAAAGCTGACGCTTCTAATTGTTGGATGTTCTAATATTGGTGATAAGTCACCATCCATAACATTAGTATCAACAAATCGAAAATCAATTAACTTAGGGAAGTGATTTAAAAAAGACAGATTCTCAAGATTGCCACAAGAGTTAAGGCAAAGAACTCGGAGATTCTTAAGTGAACATAACTCCTCGGTTGGAACGAATTTCTTTGATTGATTAATATGCAAATGTTCTAAGGTATCAGCTACTTTTGATAAACCATAATCGTATTGTAATTTAGTGCAATAATGTAATTCTAAACGCTTTAATTTATTCATTTTTTCTATCCCAAGGAAATCTTGTATATTGGACCTGTTTAATTCTAGATAGAGGAGATTTTCAGGAATATCAACAAAGTTACCCAGCTTACTCTTTTTATGATGCCATAAGATTAAATACTCAATATCTTGAGGTATCATTTCTTTTAATTTATCTTCTTTTAAATCTAGATGAAGATAAAGATTATCGGGGATTTCGTCAAACCAAATCGTATTATTTCTCCAGTAATCCATTTTGAATCGCCCCTATATTCGCCATTATTTCTTTTATATTATCATTTAGGCTTATTCAACTAAACTGCCCCGTTAGTTGAAGAACGGTCATCTTAATTTTAACATAAATATCCAGTAAACCTTCTTTATAAATATGAAATTTAGCAAAGTAATTGGCAATTGTTTTAACATATGAATTCGCAGGATGACAATAACTTCTGTCACCTTGCTAAATAAGGTGCGAATTAGGGTGCCATTTTACCTCCATTTTTCCCAAAAACCTCGTCATATCAATAAAATGAATCAGTCCAATTCTAAGCGAATTGGACTGATAATTGCTGTACTATTTAATGTTTTGTACTAGAAAACCGAACCCGTTATTCTTTAGGACAGTGTCTTTATTTTACATTTCGTATATTGTTTAGGGAATGCTGCGGTTTTTCCAAACAAAAATTTTTAGTGTTTGGTACGATAACAGCATTTGAATCATTTTTGTCTTATTTCTTCAGCTAAAGAAACATTTAAAAATTTTTCCCTAAATAGAAAAATTATGAAACATCTTGTGGTTTAGTTCGTATTATTAATCGAACACGGGCTGAAAGGGGAAGATGGAGATGTTCGGATATCCGCTTGAAACCATTTACTTATTTATGCTCATTGTCAGTGGCAGTGTAACCCTCATTTATATTGTGTTAAGCGATGTGTTAGATGGAATTTTTGATTTTCCCGACTTTACCTTTTTAAGCCCGCAATTGATTTTATCTTTTCTTACTGTTTTCAGTGCCTCTGGATTTTTGTTCAGAAAATATACTGAATTTTCTGATGTGTTAATCAGCCTTACCAGCGTTGGAATCGGCTTGATTATTGTAATAATTTTGCACTTTTTTGTATTCATTCCGTTAAAATCGGCAGAAACATCGCTTAATTATTCGGAAGCGGATTTGGAAGGGCGTATTGCGAAAGTGATTGTGACTCTTCCAAAAGACGGATTTGGTGAGATTTTAATTCAAAGTAAAAGCGGTGCTATTTCGAAGCCGGCTCAAAGCATTCAAAATGAAGAAATTCCATCTGGGAAGGAAGTGGTTATCGTGGAGATGACAAAAGGCTTTGCGAAAGTAGCGAAATATAATCCATATGATTTCGAATTTGATTATAAGGGGGAATAGGAATGATGCCGTTGCTTGTTGTCATTGGTGTTGTTGTCTTTTTGCTTGTCGGTCTGGTGGCACTTTTCATTTTACGTTATCGCACTGTTGGTCCTGATGAAGCGCTCATTGTCACAGGAAGCTATCTTGGCAGCAAAAATGTCCATGTTGATGAATCTGGAAACAAGATCAAAATTGTTCGCGGCGGTGGTACGTTTGTATTGCCAATTTTCCAGCAAGCCCAGCCGCTTAGCTTACTGTCCATTAAACTTGATGTACAAACGCCGGAAGTATATACAGAGCAAGGCGTTCCCGTCATGGCGGACGGCGTGGCGATCATTAAAGTTGGCAGCTCGATTGGAGAAATTGCCACAGCCGCTGAGCAGTTTTTAGGAAAAACGAGACAAGACATGGAAAACGAGGCAAAAGAAGTATTAGAAGGTCATCTCCGCTCGATTCTCGGTTCGATGACAGTAGAAGAAATTTATAAAAACCGCGATAAGTTCTCACAAGAGGTACAGCGCGTTGCTTCACAAGATTTAGCGAAAATGGGATTAGTCATTGTATCATTCACGATTAAAGATGTACGTGACAAAAATGGTTATCTCGATTCCTTAGGTAAGCCGCGCATCGCTCAAGTGAAGCGTGATGCCGATATTGCTACAGCAGAAGCGGAAAAAGAGACGCGCATTAAACGTGCTGAAGCAGATAAAGAAGCGAGAAAAGCGGAATTAGAACGATTGACGGAAATTGCGGAAGCAGAAAAAATCAACCAACTTAAGTTAGCAGAGTTCCGTCGTGAACAAGATATCGCGAAAGCGCGTGCGGACCAAGCGTATCACTTAGAAGAAGCGAAAGCAAAACAAGAAGTAACTGAGCAGCAGATGCAAATTAAAATTATTGAGCGTCAAAAGCAAATTGAGCTCGAAGAAAAAGAAATTTTACGCCGCGAGCGTCAATATGATTCTGAAGTGAAGAAGAAAGCAGATGCGGACCGTTATGCCGTCGAGCAAGCAGCCGCTGCGGAAAAAGTAAAGCAAATGGCCGAAGCAGATGCTCACAAATATCGCATCGAAGCGATGGCAAAAGCCGAAGCGGAAAAGGTACGCATCGACGGACTCGCAAAAGCGGAAGCAGAAAAAGCAAAAGGGGAAGCCGAAGCCGAGGTGATACGCTTGAAAGGTCTGGCGGAAGCCGAAGCGAAGCAAAAGATTGCCGAAGCGTTCGAACAATACGGCAAAGCGGCGATTCTCGACATGATCTTAAAAATGCTTCCTGAATATGCGAAACAAGTGGCAAGCCCGCTTGCGAACATCGATAAGATTACAATTGTCGATACAGGAAGTAGCGATGCGAGTAGCGGAGCAAACAAAGTCACTAGCTATGCGACAAACTTAATGGCCACATTGCAAGAATCACTTAAAGCCTCTTCTGGCATTGATGTGAAAGAATTGCTTGAGAACTTCTCAGGAAAAGGCAATGTAAAAAACAGCATTGACCAATTAACGAAGGAAATCGCTGAACAAAAGAAAGCGAACGAAGAATAGTGAAATACAACGGGAAAGCTGTCTTGATGAAAAACATCAGGACAGCTTTTTATTGGAGGTTAACGGAATGTTGGTTGTATCTTTAATATCACTCTATGACGCTCTTTTTTCATAATAGAATACATGACTTCACATAAAAGGTGGGGTTTTGTTTAATTGACGGACTGCTCCAAATAAGGATTTTCTTTGTTTTCCTTATAATGGTATTTTAGGGTGAAGTTGCATCGTAAAAGCTGGTGCTGTAATAGATCATGATGTTTCTATCCCTCCGTCATCTTTCTAATGTAAATTTCATATATTTATAAGTAAACCAATATTGCAAAACGGGAGGTATAAGCAGTTTGTTAAACATCTATAAAAATATATGAAATCATGTAAATATCTTCTATTATTGGACGTGGAGGGATGGATATTCTCCATCTTTTCCATCGTCTCCTGTCTTATGATAAAAAATGATCTCCCCCTTCCTCATGTAAAAGGAAATGAAGAAGATTTAGCGAATATATGTTCTGAAGAATCCAAACATAGGGGGAAGGCAAGGAGATGAAAACGGTTCGGGTGATAAAAATCGTTTCTAATGATGAATCACAACTTCGTTCATTGGATGAATTATTGCGCGTCTTTTGTTCAGCGAAGCGATATGCGTTCAACCGTTTACTGGAGGGAAGGAACGCAAAAGAAATCATCAAGCATCTTCCGCACCAATTTCCGCTCAACAAACGGTATGCCGAAGATGCGGTCTTGCTTGCTCAATCGCTGATTACTTCTCAACGTGAGTTACTTCCGATGCGGATAGAGGATGTGCAGGCGAAAATCGAAAAAACCGAAAAGAAAATCGATGAGTATCAACATGGACGAAAAACACCGAAGAATGTCGATCTTCTAACATGTTTGGGAGGATTGCGCCAACGGTTAGAAAAGTTAAAGGCGAAAGAAGCCGAGCTAACGCATCATCTGGAACAAGGGACGATTCCAAGCGTGATTTTTGGTGGAAAACCAAACTTTTATAAGCGTTTGAAAGGAAAAATCACGAACGAAGAATGGAAAGATTTGCGCTCGAATCAGTTGTACGCTCGGGGAGATAAAAGCAAGAAAGGAAACTTAAATATTCGCCTAGTGTATGACGATAACACCTATGAATGTTATGTGGAAATCGCCAATCCGTTTGGGCAACAGGAAAGCAAACCTGCTCCCCGTTTACGATTCCCTGTGTCTGTTCCTGAAAAATATGAACAGGAAGTCATCGATGTCGTTATGGGCGAGCAGGCGGGTGTGAATTCAAAAGGGAAGCCCATCATCGACTACCAGCCATACACGGTTGAAATCAAACGCAAAAACGGAGAGTATTATCTACATCTCATTTATGAGGAAGAAGTGTATGGTAGAGAACTTACCTACGATGAACTGATTCAAGGGGAACAAATAGCAGGGATTGACATCAACATTGACCGAATTGCGGTGACCATTATTTCTCGACAAGGAAACTTCATCAAATCGAAAGTGTTTTACTGTCATGAACTCGAATATGTGAAAGCGAATAAACGAAACAACATCGTTGGAGAAACCGTGCGCAATGTGTACGATTGGTTGCTTCAAGAAAACGTGGGCGCAGTGGTCATCGAAAACATTCAACTAAGACAGCAACACGATACAGACAAACGATTCAATCGCTTGACACACCATTTCAAAAAGAAAAAGCTAACAGAAGCGATTCTTCGTCGGGGCTTACGGCTTGGGTTTCACATCAAAAAAGTGAATCCAGCGTATACCAGCGTTATCGGTCGTTTCAAGTATATGAAAAAATACGGGTTATCCGTTCATGAAAGTGCGGCGTTGGTGATTGGCAGACGGGGATTAGGGTATCATGAACGATTGCCAAAAGAACTCATTGACACCATCAAAACGAACGTGAAACGCCATTTGATTGCCATGTTAGGGTCGATGGAAGAATCCTACAAGCAATCAAAAAGCGGAACAAAACAACGACAATATCTAGGTATGATGTTAAAAAAGATAGAGAACTTCAAAGAGGAACATGAATGGTCATTATGGAATATATTGCACAAATGTTGTTGGCTGAACCAGTATCAAATTCAACTAAAGGAGGTGTAGACCTGGTTACTAACATCGTTGTCGTGTACTGACCGATGGAAGGAATGGTGCACGACAGGTGCCGTCGCTAACAGCGAGCCACGGGGTGTCTTTCACAGCAGGTGAATGACAAGGGGATTCCCTTCCTGATGGAACTCAGGTGTTTCCTGAGCGGTAAGCGATGTTTCCTGGTTCCATCGTGATGGGTCGATTTTTATAGATTTTAGTAACCAGGGATAAAAATGTATTATGCTCGTTTGGTTTGCTATAAATTAGGAACTGGGCAAAGACGAGTTGCAGAGAGATTGGCAAAAGAATTTGATACAATCAATAGAAACTTACCCGGATTTAGAGGTAATGTGTATTTTTTTGATGATACAACTGGTGAATATAGAGCTTTGAACTATTGGGATACAAAAAATGATGCAGAAAACGCCCATAAAATTTTGTTTCCTAAATTAGAGAACGAACTTAAAAACTTTACAAAGGAGAAACCAACTTATAAATTATTCGAAGTATATGACCCCTTTGAAGGCGGGAACTTGTTTTCTCGATGAAAATATGAACTGTGAGCGAATAGGTGGGGGATTAAGATCAACATATCGTTTTATTACGTAATAGGACGATCGTGTGCATTGATGAGATCGTTTTTTGTTTAGTTACGGATGAAATGAGCGCCTTTTAATAAGGCGTTTTTTTATTGTCTAGAAATTAACATGAAAGAATAACTAGGCTATGATTGAAAAAATCATAAAAAATTTGCGAGAAAGTGTAGGGGAAATGAGCCATTGTTTCGTCTATATAAATGAAAGCAGATAGAAAGGGGGAGAGTGAGATTCAAGACGAAGCTTTAATCGCCAAAGTAAAGAAAGGCAACGAGCATGCATTTCGCTTATTAATCGAGAAATACCGTGATTATTTATTTAAAACAGTATACTCGATTATTCGTAATGAAAAAGATGCCGAAGATATCACACAAGAAGTATTTGTCCGAATGTATCTTTCACTCCCCCAATATCAATCACAGGGTTTTAAAGCATGGATTACGCGCATTGCCGTGAACTATGCAATTGATGTAAAGCGGAAAATGCAGCGGAAGCGCGAAGAAATGTTGGAGGTTATTGAGGTGGAAGCGAATGAAAGTGTCGAGCTTCCGATTATCCAAAAGGAAGAACGGGAGCGAATTCGTCAACGTCTTGAGGCAATTCCGCCTAACTATCGAGAGGTAATTTATGCTTATTACATTGATGAAAAATCGTATCAACAAATTGCTAAAGAACAAAACATCGAAGTGAAAACAGTTGAGACAAAGCTATACAGGGCACGCAATTGGCTAAGAAAGAATTGGAAGGAGGAGGATTTTCGATGAGTCATTACACAAAAGAAGAATGGCGGCAATTCATTTTTGATGTATTGCCAGAAGAAAAAAGAGAAGAAATGGAGAATCATCTTTATTCGTGTGATGAATGTTTAGCGGTATATATGGAGCTCATTGAACAGAGTGCTTCCGGATTGCCAACTCCTTCAGAGAAAGCTATTTCAGCCGATGTCATCCTTGAACAAGCTGCGCTAGATGCAAAGCTGAAGCGGATGAAGAAGCCACAGCATAAACAAAAACTGCTTCATTACGGAATTGCTGCGATCATTACGATTGGGTTTATGTCTTCTGGAATTTTCCAATCTGCAACGAATGCAGCCGTTCTAGGAACAAATATATCAGAAAACAGACCGTCCTATACGGAACAATGGATGGATAAAACATTATCATTTCTTGATTGGTTAAAACCGAACAAAAAGGAGGAAGGGAACAGCCGATGAACAAAAATTCGTTAGTCGCGTTCTTTTTATCGTTTATCCCTGGTACTGGTCATTTTTATTTAAATAAGAGAGCAAGGGGAGTGCTCTACAGCTTTGGCTTTTTTGCGCCCATTGTTATGGCGATAGGTCTAGCGTTTTTGACACATGACAGTGACGTGCTCGCTTTAACGCTCTTTTCTTTGCTTATTTGGTTAATCAGTATTTTAGATATGATTCTTACACTCATAAAAAGAAAGCCGGAATATACGCCTGTACAAGGGGAAGGAATGAATTTGCCGTCAAACGAAGATAACGAAAAGTTTTATACCATTCTGCTTTCATTCATTCCAGGGCTTGGACATTTTCAGCTTGGTTTGATGAACCGCGGGTTAACGTTATTAATTAGTTTCTTTGGTCTTATTATCATGATATTTTTTGTGGCTGTATTGACACATGAAGGTAGCTTTCTAGTTTTTTTAGGAATTTTGCCGATCATTTGGATTTACAACATGTTTGATATGATTCAACAGCTTAACCGAAAACAAAATGGTGAGCCACTGGTCGATCGAACGATTTTTGAAGATTTTGAAATAAAACGCGAGGACGGAAGAAAAAGCAAGACACTTGCGACTATCCTTTCTATATTTCCTGGCGCGGGTCATATGTACTTAGGGTTGCAGCGCAGAGGATTGCAATTAATGGCTGCGTTTTTGCTGGCGATTTATGTGATGGATGTGTTAAGACTGTCGGCATTTTTCTTCCTTATTCCGCTCATTTGGTTTTACAGCTTTTTTGATGCATTGCAGAAGGCGTCGAAGTACGGCGAAGAGGAACTAGAAGACCTTCCGATTGTTTCTTACTTTGTGAATCACCAAAAATGGATTGGAGTCGGTTTGTTGTTGATGGGGCTCTATTATTTCCTTGACAGCATCTTACTTCCAACGTTTGCTCCATATCTATCGGAATTGTTACAAATCGACCTCTATTACTGGTATCAACGATTGTTTCAAACGACGATTGTTTGCATTTTATTAATTGGCGGCGGAATCAAGCTGCTTTTAGGCAGTAAAGAGAAGAAGGGAGAGGAGATGAAATGAGAAAATGGCGTGTGGGGACGGTGTCGATGGGCGCCTCCCTTATTTTACTTGGTATCGTGTTATTCATTTCTCAATGGAAAGGAATGGGGGCTGCAGACATTTTTATGAGCTGGTGGCCTTTTCTCTTAGTGGTGCTCGGTGTTGAAATTCTTGTGCATTTTTATTTTTCAAAGAGGGAAAATACATTTATCAAATATGATTTTCTAAGTATCATCTTTATCGGAGTGCTTGGTTCAGTAGCGGTAGGATTTGTATTGCTTTCGTCAACAGGTATACTGCAAGAATTTCGCACCGCAGTCAGTGCGGAAACGAGAGTCTTTCATTTACCGGAAGTACGTCAATCTGTTTCTTCCGAGATTAAAAGAATCGTGTTAAGAACGGGAAGTCAACCCGTTGTGATTGAAGGAAGCAAAGGTAACGAAATCCAGATTTTTGGAACGTACCAGTCAATTTCAGCTAATGACATCCAAAGGCCAGAAGATTATGTTACGATGAATATTGTTGAGGACACAATGTATATGACCATAAAAGAAATGCCGCGGAAGGAAGGACTGTTCCATACGATGAGCACGATGACTCCCACCGTAATGATTCCCCAACATCTTTCGCTCGAAGTACGAGGAGGATATAATTCAGTGTTTCTTTATCCGCGACAGCTTGCCGCCAATTGGACCGTTTCGAAAGCAGAGAGCGTTCATATTGAATTAGATAAAAATACAAATATTCTCGTAACAGCTGTGACACATGAGAGTTTAGAAGACGGGAATATAGCATGGCAAAGAGAAAAAAGCACAGGACCTCAAAAAGACGACTTGCCACCGCAAGCGTTTAAAGGAAAGATTCAGTTAGGAAACGGAACTCATCATATTTATGTTTTCGATTCGCAACGTGTAGCGGTACATGTGATTAACTAGAAGATTAAATGGGGTCTGGTACCAGCATATTTTTTAATGAAAATTTTCGATGGATTTTGATATAATATCTCAGTTGTTGTATATATTTCTTTAATATGGACATTTATAAGACGAAAAAATTGCAACAACCTTTTCGTTTCGATATTATGTTAAATAGTGGAAAAGGTATGGTAACTTATCTTATAACAAATAGGATGATGGGGATATGAAAAGAGCAAGAATTATTTATAATCCAACATCAGGACGCGAAATATTTAAAAAGCATTTGCCTGATGTATTAATTCAGCTGGAGCAGGCGGGTTATGAAACATCTTGCCATGCGACAACAGGGGCGGGGGATGCAACGAAAGCTGCAAGAGCAGCCGTAGAGCGTGAATTTGACCTTGTTATCGCCGCTGGTGGAGATGGTACAATTAACGAAGTAGTGAATGGAATTGCTGATCAAGAATATCGCCCAAAACTCGGTATTATTCCGGTTGGCACGACGAATGATTTTGCCCGGGCGATTGGTGTACCGCGCACAATTGAAGGGGCATGCGATGTCATTGTCAACGGTGAAGCCGTGCCAATCGACATTGGCTGTGTTACAAATGAAGGTAGAACACATTACTTTATCAATATTGCCGGAGGCGGTCGCTTAACTGAGTTAACGTATGAAGTACCAAGCAAATTAAAAACGATGCTTGGACAGCTGGCATATTATTTAAAAGGAATTGAAATATTGCCGTCAATTAAAGCGACCGAGGCGTGTATTGAGTATGACGGCAAAGTATATGAAGGCGAAATTATGTTATTCTTAGTTTCGCTTACGAATTCTGTTGGTGGATTCGAAAAATTGGCACCCGATTCTTCGTTAAATGATGGCATGTTTGATTTAATTATTTTAAAGAAAACCAATCTTGCCGAATTTATTCGCATTGCAACGCTTGCCGCAAGAGGTGAGCACATTAACGATCCACATTTAATTTATACGAAGGCCAACCGCATCAAAGTCACCTCGCCAAACAAAATCCAGCTTAATTTAGATGGCGAGTACGGCGGACTATTGCCTGGCGAGTTCGTCAACTTGTATCAACACCTTGAAGTATTTGTACCGAAAGAAAAAGCAAGACAAATGAGAGCAGGGCAGTAACCTGTTCTCTTTTTGTGTCTAAAGCAATTGTATGATACAATCAGTGCAGCATTTTTACGAAAAGGAAGTAGGAACGATGACAAAAGTAGAAGCTCCAGTTGCGAAAAATGAATACTATGACGTGACTTTTGAAGATTTAACACATGACGGTGCTGGTGTTGCGAAAATCGACGGGTTTCCGATTTTCGTTGCCAACGGACTGCCTGGGGAAAAGGCGAAAATTAAAGTGATCAAAGTGAAAAAAGGCTACGGCTATGGCCGCTTAATTGAACTATATGAACCGAGCCCGGATCGCGTGGATGCGCCGTGTCCGATTTATAAACAATGCGGCGGATGCCAACTTCAGCACTTAAGCTATGAAGGACAGTTAAAGGCAAAACATAAACATGTGAAAGAAGTGCTCGCGCGTATCGGGAAGATTGAAGACGTCATTGTTCATCCTGTGCTTGGTATGGGTAATCCGTGGCGCTATCGCAATAAAGCGCAAGTGCCGGTTGGCGAGCGCGAAGGGGGACTTGTTGCTGGCTTCTACCAGCAGCGCAGCCATGAAATCATCAATATGGAAGCCTGTCTCATCCAGCAGGGAATGAACGATGTTGTTGTACAAACGGTGAAAAAGATTTGTGAAAAATATGGTGTGAAAGCATACAATGAAGAAACACATAAAGGTGTGCTTCGTCATATTATGGCGCGTTATGGAGCAGTGACAAAAGAGGTAATGGTCGTTCTCATTACGCGCACGGAAGATTTACCTCATAAAAAGAAAATTGTTCAAGAAATTATCGAAAACGTCCCAAACGTGAAGTCCATCATCCAAAACATCAATCCGAAACGGACGAACGTCATTATGGGTGATGAGACGAAAGTGTTGTGGGGAGCCGAATACATTTACGATTACATCGGTGATATCAAATTCGCAATCTCGGCTCGTTCCTTCTATCAAGTCAATCCAGAACAGACGAAAGTGCTATATGAAAAGGCGCTAGAATATGCACAGTTAACAGGTGAAGAAACAGTCATTGACGCTTACTGCGGCATCGGTACGATTTCGCTCTTTTTAGCGAAGAAAGCGAAAAAAGTATACGGTGTAGAAGTTGTGCCGGAAGCGATTGAAGACGCCAAACGCAACGCCAAGCTTAACGGTATTGACAACGCCGAATTTGCCGTCGGTGAAGCAGAAGTCGTCATTCCAAAATGGTATGAACAAGGTATCCAAGCTGACTGTATCGTCGTCGACCCGCCGCGCAAAGGCTGCGACGAAGCCTTGCTGCAAACGATCATTGCCATGAAACCTAAGCGCGTCGTGTATGTATCATGTAACCCGGCGACATTGGCAAGGGATTTACGAATTCTCGAAGATGGCGGGTATAAGACAATTGAAGTGCAGCCAGTGGACATGTTTCCGCATACAAATCATGTTGAAAACGTCGCGAAGCTGGTGTTGAAAGAAGAGACAAGTTGTTTTGGTTCGTAAGGGTTTTAATGAAATGGAAACGAACGTTAAGTTTAAGCATGGTAGTTACCAATTTAGCCATTCAATTTAATAGGTAGAAATTTCGAAACAAGGAATGTAGCTAGAGGATTTTGTTGAATATATTTACAAAAAATAGGCTGACCCTCAAGCGAAGTGTCAGAATCCACAACCATCATATATATAACACGGGTACTATATATGATGGTTGCGCGAGAGGTGATCAGCCTTTATGTTTATACCCCTTCTACATTCAATCTCCGCACCAAAATGATCTGAGATAATGGGCTTATTTTTGTCATATGCTTGTCAATGCTCATGATTCACTGGTCCTTCTAGGAACTTTTAAGTATGAATAGGAATTTGTTAGTTATTCATTTCTCGTTTTCATTTCTTCATGTTCTACTGTTTGATAAAATAAGTTTGGAAAATATAGGAATGAGAGGGCGAGATGTAGTGAAGAAAACCGTTCGTGTGGTTGGTGCGGTGATTTATAACGAGCAAAATGAAATCTTGTGTGCACTGCGTTCTCCGGAAATGTCACTGCCTAATTTTTGGGAGTTCCCGGGCGGAAAGATGGAAGAAGGAGAAAATCCTGAGGAAACATTGGTGAGAGAAATTCATGAGGAATTAGGCTGTACCATTGAAGTGTATGAAAAAATGAAAGAAGTTCATCATGAATATCCGAATATCATTGTTCATTTGCTTACATATAAAGCGAAAATCGTTGAAGGAGAGCCGAAAGCGAAAGAACATGCAGAATTAAAATGGGTACCGATTCGAAACTTACACTCCCTTGAATGGGCACCTGCTGACATTCCAACCGTAGAGGCATTATTAAAAGGGGTCTGACCCCCGTCACATTAACGTATTAATGCGTTAATATAGTGGGGGTCAGACCCCCACTGCTGGAAACGATTAAAGGAATAGGAGAGAAGGAGATGTCAATTTGGCATAATTCAAATTTTGTAAAGTTGTTTATCGGCAGGCTGCTTGCCAATGCGGGAGATAGTTTATACATAGTGGCAGCAATGTGGCTTGTTCATAAAATGGGAGGTTCTACATTTTATACGGGCTTAGCCGGATTTTTAGTGATGCTCCCGAACGCTTTGCAAATGTTCCTTGGACCGATTGTTGAGAAATTACCGGTGAAAAAAACATTAGTCGGCACGCAAATGCTTCAGGCCGGGGGTGTTTTATTGATTCCGATTGCTGACTTGTTTGACCTTTTATCGGTATGGATGATTCTTGTGATCATGCCGTTACTTGCGCTCATTAATCAACTAGTCTTTCCCATTCAATCTGCATTATTGCCGATGTTACTGGAGAAAGAGCAGCTTGTGAAAGGAAATACGGCGTTCTCGTTTGCTTTTCACGGAATGGAGTTTGTGTTTTCGACATTTGGCGGCTTATTAATTACCGGGGTTGGTGCAGCAACGATTTTATGGGTAGATTCCATTATTTTCATCGCAGCGATGCTTTGCTTTATCTCGCTTCGTTTACCAGTTAAGCGGTTAAATGAAGACAAAGCAGAGCAATCATTCAAAAAGTATGTTCGTGATTTAAAGGAAGGTGTAGGACTTGTGTTTCGCTCGTCGCTTATTATAGTAGTTCTTGGAAGTGTTGTCGCGAATTTTGCGTTTGGGATGGTAACAGCAGTATTGCCCGATTATGCGGACGAACGCGGCGGGGCGGCGATGTATGGATTTTATTTGGCGTCATTGTCGATTGGTATGCTTATCGGTTCGTTATTCGCTCCGGTATTTCAGCGTTTTCCATTTGGGAAAGTCGTCGTGTTCATGTTTTTCTTGACGGCGGTATTGTGGGAAGCGGCTGTATATGTGCCAAATGTGTATGTAAGTGTTGTGCTATTCGCTTTGTCACTCATGCCGATTGGCGGCACAAATGTATTATTTTCAGCATTAATGCAAAGCATTGTTCCGAGCCGTTATTTTACCCGCGTCATCACTGTTGTCGGAAGCATATGTGTTGGTGCAATGCCGCTTGCTTCGTTTCTAGCAGGTACGCTTGCAGTCCAATGGGGGAGTACGCACGTATTGGCCATTCCAGCGTTTGGCATGCTATTTATTTCTCTCTATTGGCTGATCATACCAATGTTGCGGAGTTTACCAAAAACTGATGAAGTGAAGCCGGAAGCGTTTGGTTTTACAATAGAAACGAAAGAGAAGGCAATCCCATCGTAGCTGTTTGCTTCATTAGTATTGGCATGAAGCAAAAGGATTCGACGGAAAAATAACGCTGTAAAAGTTTCAAATTGGAAAAATTAAAAAAATAGATCTGGCCTGGCCTTGCTTATACACAAGCGGCAATTGAGACCATTTTCCCTGGTTTTGGAGCTATTGCATTATGTTTCTTCGCGTTTACGACGATTATGGCCTATTATTACATTGCAGAAACGAATATTGCTTACTTAACCCGCGAATGGCCGATGCTTGCTTTAAAAATCGTGATGCTCGGTGCCACGTTTTATGGATCAGTAAAAACAGCCAGTCTTGCATGGGCATTAGGTGATGTTGGTTTAGGTATCATGGTTTGGTTAAATGTTATTGCGATTGTCATTCTTGCTAAACCGTTGCTAAAAGCGTTAAAAGATGACGAGGAGCAGAAGGAAACAAGGGATTAACCCGGTATTTGATTCTGTTAAATTAGGTATGAAAAACGCCGACTACTGGGTAAATGAATTTAAGAAAGATGAAGAATGGGTTTCTTAATATGGAATAGACTTTTAAAAAGCAGGAACCGATTAAAGGTTTCTGCTTTTTTATATATCTTAAATTTTTTCCTTAACAAAATTGTCAAACTATATACAACGTTTTAAGTTTGATTTCAATTAAGATGGATGTTAGAACAACCTTGACAGAATTGAGGGAAATATGTTGAACAACAGGGAACAATTGTGGAAGAAAGCAGAAATATTTATTAGGAACTGCTATAAGGAATTAGGTAAAAGTACTGTGGATCTTGAACGAAGATTGCAAGAAATAAAAAAAGAAATTGAAGCAAATGGTTTTTATAAGCATACTTACGAAGAATTAGAGTATGGGGCGAGAATGGCTTGGCGTAACAGCAACCGCTGCATTGGCCGCTTGTTTTGGCAGACACTGCATGTTTTTGATGCCAGACATTTAGAGACAGAGGAAGAAATTTTTGAGAGTTTACTGCAACATATTGAGTTTGCCACAAATAAAGGGAAAATACGTCCAGCCATTACGGTGTTTAAACCGGTTGAAAAGGGTAGAGAGAACGTGCGAATTTGGAACCATCAACTGATTCGCTATGCGGGGTATGAAACAGAACACGGTGTGATAGGAGACTCTTCTTCGATTTCTTTCACGAAAGCATGCGAGCAGATGGGATGGAAAGGGGATAGAACGCATTTTGATATTTTGCCTTTAGTGATTCAGATAAAGGGGAAGAAGCCGAAATGGTTTGAAATCCCGAAAGATCTGATTTTGGAAGTGCCAATTGAACATCCTGAGTTTTCGTGGTTTAAAGATTTGCAATTAAAATGGTATGCAGTTCCGATTATTTCTGATATGAGTTTAGAAATTGGCGGCATTCGTTATACAGCAGCCCCTTTTAACGGCTGGTATATGGAAACAGAGATTGGTGCGCGAAATTTTGCTGATGATGATCGTTACAATATGCTTCCGAAAATCGCCTCCTGCATGGGATTAGACATGAGTACGAACGCAACGCTTTGGAAAGATAAAGCATTAATTGAATTAAATATTGCTGTGCTGCATTCTTATAAAAAAGCAGGTGTCAGCATTGTTGATCATCATACGGCAGCGCAGCAATTTAAGCTGTTTGAACAAAAAGAACAACAAGCTTGCCGCCACGTAACAGGGGACTGGACATGGCTCATACCGCCTGTTTCTCCAGCGACTACTCACATTTTCCATAAAAATTATGACAACACAACGGTTACGCCAAATTATTTTTATCAGGAGCGGCCTTATGAAATAAATGATAGAAAAAGCGATGCCTAACATAGGTGTCGCTTTTTAAAATGAGTGAAAAAGTTTTTTGGGTTAGAGGAAATGGCAGCAAATATTTTTTATGATGATGGAAACAAAGGAAATAATAGAAAGTAGAATGCTGCCTCATAAAATGATTGAACGAGCTATCATCAAATATTTACGTTAAAGCCGTATGAAGCAAGAGTATATTTGTTAAAACAGCAGCGGAACATCTCCTGATGATTCACGAAACAAGGGTTTTTTATTTTTGAAGAAAGCATCATATTTCGTTTTTCAGCCCCATATGATATTGAAATGAAAAAATAACGGGGAGAAGATAAGAATGCAGTTTTATTACGGTGAGCAAATGCCGTTAAGGATTTTGGATGAAGCGGAGTTTTGGAAACATCAAGAAGAAGAGCATACGGTTGTGATTCGGGAGCTTGTCGCTGGATTAGAAGAACCGTTCGTCGAAGCGTTGAAAAAATGGGAAGAAGTCCTTTCTGCGACACATCAACAAGTCGTTCGTTATATTGAATCGGTCATTCGGTCCTCTTATTATATTCCAGCTCAGCTGTATCAACAAGTGTTGCAACTTATATCCTACTGCTTACAGCAAAGTTTAGATTTTATTAAGCTATGCCAACAAATTAAAACAGAAAGCGCAGCGGTAAGTAAAAATTCAACGGCGAAGGTTGTATTAAACCATATCATCCGTGAATCGGAATATTTTGTAGGGATTGCTCAAGCATTGTTATATCGTAAACCTCATATATCATGTTGAAGAAACGGATATACTAGGGGTATTCTCGATAGAATAAAAAGAAGCTGGTCCATAAGTGTCTGGCCCCAATTATCACAATATATAGTGTTTTTATCCATTGTTCGTTGTGGGGGCTGACACTTGCTTTGGGACAGCTTCTTTTGCTTAGTTTATTTTGTGGTTGCTGCGATATATTTATTTTCTAATTCGTCTTTTGTTAGCGGGCGGCTGAAGTAATATCCTTGTGCATATTCGCAGCCGAGCATTTGTAAATAAGAAGCCTGTTCTTCTGTTTCGACTCCTTCACAAATCACTTCGATACCTAGCCGTTTGGACAATAAAAGAATACTATCAATAATTGCAATGTCTCGTTCTTTTTTTGGAATTTCTTTTACAAATGAGCGGTCAACTTTAATTTTATCAATAGGGAAATCTTTAAAATACACTAATGAAGAATAACCTGAGCCGAAATCGTCTAAAGCGATGCGAACACCAATTTTCCTCAGTGTCTCCAACACTTTACTCACTTCTTCAATATTTTTGGCTAATGCTGTTTCTGTTAACTCTAATTCAAGGTTATGTAAATCACAATGATTTTTTTCAAACATGGCGATTAGTTTGTCGATAAAAGTTTTATTTTCAAGGTTTAATGGCGAGATATTCACAGCCATTCGAATATGGAGCCCTTTTTCTTTCCAGTCTTTAAGTTGTCTAGCTGCTTCTTGTAAAACCCATTCGGTTATTTTATCAATCATATTTAACCGCTCACAAATAGGAATAAACTCCATTGGCGATATAGCCCCTAAAGTTGGATGGGTGTAACGCAGCAGCGCTTCTACCCCGATTAGTTTTCCTGTTCCCAGCTGGACTTGCGGTTGATAGACTAAATGAAATGCTTTTTGTTCTAATGCATTCTTTAAGTGGTTTTCTAGTAAGATTAACCGTTGCATTTGTTCGGTCAACGTTTTTTCATAAAAATAAAACTTATTTCTCCCTTCGGTTTTGGCTTGATATAATGCTTGGTCGGCGTGAGAAAGGAGCTCTTCGACCGTTTGTCCATCCTCCGGATAAAAGGCAATTCCAATGGAAGAAGTCATGATGAATTCATAATTTTTAATGTTCCATGGAACTTGCATGCTTTGAATAATTTGTTGTACTGCTCTCGCTGCTTCTTCTTTTGATTGAACGCGGGATAAAAGAACAGTGAATTCATCGCCGCCCCAACGGCCAATGATGTCGGATTCTGATAAGCATGTTTTTAATCGTGTGACAAAGTGTTGCAAAAGTTCATCTCCGACGTCATGCCCGAGAACATCATTCACCCATTTAAAGCGGTCGCAGTCTAAATACACTAAAGCAAAGCGGGTATTATTTTGTTTAGCTTGTTCAATTTGCTTGACTAATTGCTCTTGGAAAAATCTTCTGTTCGCTACTCCTGTCAGTCCATCATAAAACGCCATTTGTTCTAATTTTTCTTCATATGCTTTCTGCTCGGAAATATCCCGCGCTACAGCAATATAATGGAGGAATTGGCCGTTTTCATCAAATATCGATGTGGTATGCGATTCTATCCAAATATAACTTCCGTGTTTTGTTCTAGCTCGATATTCCAATGAATCACGTTCTTTCTTTTTATGGCGGAGTTGTTTGAGCCGTTTTTGAACGACTGGAATATCGTCAGGATGGAGAATGAGCAATAACGATTTCCCTTCAAGTTCTTCCGGTTCATATCCTAGAATTGTTTTATGGGATGGAGACGCATATTGAATGATTCCAGCTTCGTCTACAATACGAATCAAATCTGATGAATGTTCGGTGATTAAGCGGAATTTTTGTTCGCTCTCCTGCAGTGCTTGTTCTGCTTTTACCTTTTCACCTATATCTTTTGAAGTCACTAATATATGTTGCAGGTTGCCCTTTTCGTCAAAAAGAGGGACGGTATGTGATTCAGTAATAATGTAGTAATCATTACTATGACGGTAACGAAAGCGTGCAGTTACCGCTTTCTTTGTTTTAATGAATTCATTAAACAAATTCATGATTTGGTCAAAATCATTTGGATGAATGAGTTCAAAAGCTGATTTACCTTGCAAAACATGGCTTGGATAACCCAATATTTTTTCATAAGAAGGAGAGACGTATTCAAAAACTCCTTCAATGTTTAATAAGCTGACTAAATCGCTCATATTCTCGGTAACGAGCTTATATTTCTCTTTGTTTTCTTGCAACGTTTTCTCAAATTGTTTTCTTTCGCTAATATCTCTAGTAATCGCAACGAATCCTTCAATGTCGCCTTTTTCATTTTTAAGAGGCGATATGGAGAGGCTCACATCGATGAGCATCCCATCTTTTCGTTGCAGTTTGGTTTCCACATTCGTAATATGCTCTCCATTTAAAAGTTTTCTTTCTAGAATATGGCTCGTTTCTCTCCATGAAGAAGGGATAATGGGAAGTTTTTTTCCGATGAGTTCGTCTTTTGTCCAGCCAAACATTGTTTCAAATGCCGGGTTTACATATCGGATCATACTGTTTAAGTCAGTAATGTTAATCGCATCGGACGTGCTTTGAAAAAATGACTGAAGTTTTTCATGTGTCCGGCGTAAGTCCTCGGCTATAGTATATTTATCTGTTATATCTTGAATCACTGAATAAAGCCCTTCTACTTTATGATCGATGCTGATCGGGATATTTTTGATTTTAAGAACCCTTGTATGGCCGTCCTTATGGATAGCTTTAACCACGCATTCGTTTCCTTTGCCTTTAAGAGCGTCTTGAAAGTTATTCCAGGCTATTTTCTGGTCCTCTTCCTCTATATATGATAAAAAATTTTTTTCGATTAAATCAGAAATGCTATATCCAAGAAGCGTTTCAAACTTGCTATTACAGTTTATAAAGTTTCCTGCTGCATCAAAGGAGATAATGCCGTCAGGATTATTAAAAAAAAGAGATTGATACTTAGCTTCTTCAATCTTGAGCTGCCTTGTGTGTTCGCTTTCTTCAATAAATGAGCGAATAAGAATAAGCCCTAGAAAGAAGATGGTGATACTTGCAACTAAGATAAAAATTTCCTTTTGACTGATTCCAGCACTAGCATGATGAAGAGTAGGAAGTTGATCAAGGTTTGTTGCCATCATGGCTGTATACTGTATCCCTGATATGGCAAATCCCATTATGATAGCGGCTGTTAATTTTATTGGATTGGTGAACTTATGTTTTGTTTGAAAGTATTGAAATACATACATAGAAAGAATCGCTAAAAGCATACTAATTCCAATCGATGCAGCGAGCCAAGAAGCTTTATAAGTAATCATGAAATGATCTTTCATCGCTTTCATGCCCGTATAATGCATCACAGCAATGCTAATCCCTAGTAATAAGCCGCTTACAATGTAACGATATGGGGAGTTTTTACAAAAAAATATATAAGAATAGGCGAGAATGCTGCCGATAATAGCAGAGATAAACGAAAAAAGCATTAAAAACCAATTATACGAATGAACGCTACCATTTATTTTAATAGAAAGCATGCTGGTAAAATGCATCGACCAAATTCCAAGTCCCATACAAAAGGCACTAATGATTAACGTGTTCCATTTTCGCGGTTGATCAAGTAACCTAGTTGCTAATTGTAATGATGTATATGAACCTAATATAGAAATCGTAATCGATAAAATAGCAACGGCTGGTTCAAATTTAAGCTGCAACACTTCTATGATAACACCACCTAATAAGGATAAAATAACAAATCCATTATATGTCTCTAGATGGAAGAGAAACAATAAACTTGTCATCAGATGTCCAAGAAATGTCATGAAATGTCGAAAAATAGGTAATATTTGATTATTCATCAAAAAATTTCTATAAAAACTTGATGATGAAAACTCATGAAGAAATTGATAGGAAAAAATGATTTAGATACAACATATATGAGTTTAATTGATAAATAAGAGGGACATAAGTTCCTAGTATCGTTGTCCCGGCTTTTATGATCATTGCAAGTGCACGGGGAGTAGATGAGTTTTTTCAAAGAGGTGTAGTTATAAATGATTAGAGGGGGATGTCGATCGGAATAAAAAAGTGTTTACAGAAGGTGAGTTAGAGGCATTTAAGATGTTACATCCGGAAGGTAGGTCATTAAATATTGCCGTCAGTATAAAAAAGTCTATTAGAAGTATTTAAGAGCTTTTCTTCAAAATCGTATGTGGAACAAAAATGTTCGAAATGGAAATAGGGATATGTTCTACGTTTGTTTATTGTACTAGATATATGCTTATTTTTAGGTAGAGCGAAAATGAGGTTCATTCAACGATATGGTGATGAAGAAGGGAAATAGGTTGCTCAAAAGGCGTTCCCTTCATTTGGCGATGTTTAATTCATTTTTTACCTTCTCAATTAACTCTGGCGATTGATTAATAATCTTTGAGATATATGAATAACCAACAACGGTGATACCAGCCATCATCCAGCTAAACGCCTGCCGGAAAAGTAGCCCTTTTGTAAACGCATCAGTGCCGTATTCGATAATAAGCCATGTTTTGATTACTGCTAAAATGCTGTTTCTCAGCGCAAATCCTAATGTGATAAGTTGGAAAATGACAAAAATCTTTTTCTGAAAAAATAATTTTTTGCTGAAGGTGCGGTCCTGTCCTTGCAGTTCAACGAAATCTAATCCAAAATATAAGGCCATCGGTTGTTTAATAACGATTGTAAGCAAAAAGAAAGTAGCAAGTGCATAATCGTAAAAAACATTGTTCCAAAGCATTTGCAAGGCAGAACCTGCTAAAACATCAATCAGTGTGCCAATGGTTAAGTTTCCGATGATGAAAAGACCGGTAATATTAATGCGTTTTAGTTCGTAAAAGCGATAAAGGCTATAAATAATGCCGGGGACGGAAGAAAAAAGCATAGCATAGTAAGCGCCGATATAATCTTTGCCAACGTTCCAAACAACTAACGGAAAAATAACAAAACAAATAAGGTCTAAGAGAACGATATTTTTCTGCAACCGTTTCACCTCTTGTATTTTATTCTATTATAGTTTGGAAAAATCCTTCCCTTTGCGTGTTATTACGAATAAACCCCCTGCTCTGTTTCAAAGAGAGCAGGGGGCTCAGAGAATTATTCATCTGTTTTTTTCTTTTCTTTTTTCAAACGTCCTTCTCGTCTTGCTGCATCGCGCAACAAAAATTCGATATGCGCATTTACGCTGCGAAATTCTTCTTGCGCCCAACGTTCAATAATTTCATAAAGAGCAGGATCAATTCGTAACGGAAAACTTTTCTTTTTTGCCATATCACTCCACAACCATTAATATAAGCTTCCGGTATTAATGACCGGTTGTGCGCCTCGTTCGGAAATAATTGCTACCATAAGGTTGTTTACCATATTTACTTTTCTCTCTTCATCTAACTCTAGGATGCCTTCATTGTCAAGTTGTTCAATCGCCATTTTTGCCATGGAAACAGCACCTTCAACAATTTTCTTGCGCGCTGCCAAAATCGCTGCTGCTTGCTGGCGCTGCAACATCGCGCTTGCGATTTCTGTAGAGTATGCCAAGTGAGTCAGGCGTGCCTCTATCACTTCAACTCCGGCAACAGTCAGTCGCTCCTGAAGTTCTCTTGTCAGTACATCGGAAACGACATCAGCATTGCCTCTTAATGTAATTTGATCATCTTCAAATGTATCATAAGGGTATTTTGTGGCGACATGGCGAATCGCTGTTTCACTTTGAATTTCAACAAATTCTTCATAATTATCCACATCAAAAATCGCTTTTGCGGAATCAATTACTTTAAATACAATGACTGCGGCAATTTCAATGGGATTTCCTTCAACGTCATTGACTTTTAATTTGCTGCTGTTGAAGTTGCGGACACGAAGGGAAACGGTTTGTCGAATTGTCAATGGAACGGTTAGGAATAAACCGCTGTCGCGAATACTGCCTAGATAGCGGCCAAAAAAGGTAATGACTTTTGCCTGGTTTGGCTGAACAATCGTAATTCCAGTTGCTAAGAGAAGGGCGATAGCGACAAGTAAGGCAGTAAGACCAATCATTTGCTGTGTCAAAAGCGTAAAGGCAGCTCCTCCTAAAAGAAGAATGATGAATAAAATTCCGACGAATCCATTGATATACCACGCTTTTGTTTCTTTCATGTATCGTCTCTCCTTAATATTAATTTTATATCATTATGATATCACTTTTTCAAAAATATGTAAATCAGAAATCGTGATTTTTTCAGAATGAAGCAGGATTGTTTTATTTTCGTTGTATGATATATAAAAAGGTCTCATGATTTTTTAGATTGTTGCAGCTGTTAATGATAGAAGCAAAAATCCATTTGACTGGGAGTGTTCATAATGAATCAGCTTATTCATGGAAAGAGATTAACAGAGTGGCTGCGTATGTATCCGCTTTTAGAAAAAATGATATCGACGGAAGAAGTGTTTTGGCTGAATCCAAACTATACGAAATTTACTAACATGGTGGAAAAGTTGCCATTTGATGAAGGTGATATGCTTGAAGCAGAACAGAGATTGAAACGTTTTGCTCCGTTTATCGCAACGGTTTTTCCAGAAACAAAAAATTTAAAAGGAATCATTGAATCGCCGCTTATTGGAATTGAAAATATGCAGGAAGAATTAGCTGCCATGTTTAAACAATCGATTCAAGGAAAGCTATTATTAAAATGTGATAGTCATCTGCCCATCGCTGGTTCGATTAAAGCAAGAGGCGGAATTTATGAAGTTCTGAAACACGCTGAAGAGCTTGCGCTAGAACATGGATTGGTGTCAATTGAAGATGATTACTCCGTTTTTGCCAGCGATAAGTTTCGCACATTTTTTTCACAATACTCCATTACAGTTGGGTCTACAGGAAATCTCGGATTAAGCATTGGCATCATCAGCGCTAAACTCGGCTTTCGTGTCAACGTACATATGTCGGCAGATGCAAGACAATGGAAAAAAGAGTTGCTAAGAAGTAACGGAGTAAATGTGATTGAGCACAATTCCGATTACAGCTATGCGGTAGAAATGGGACGGAAAGAAGCAGAGAAAGACCCAAATAACTATTTTATTGATGATGAAAACTCTCCGCATTTATTTATGGGGTACGCTGTTGCTGCTTTTCGTTTAAAGAAACAATTAGAAGAAAAAAAGATTGTTGTTGATAAAGACCATCCGTTATTCGTCTATCTGCCATGTGGAGTCGGAGGTGCGCCAGGCGGCATTGCGTTTGGACTTAAATTATTATTTCAAGATGATGTCCACTGCTTCTTTGCTGAACCGACTCATTCTCCTTGTATGTTACTAGGAATGATGACACGGCTGCATGACAGAGTGTCTGTTCAAGATTTCGGGATAGATAACAAAACCGAAGCAGACGGTCTTGCAGTTGGTCGGCCATCTAAATTTGTTGGAAAAACAATGGAAAAACTAGTAAGCGGCATTTATACGATTAATGATCATTATTTATTTATATTATTAAAACGGATGAAAGATGTAGAAGGAATCTCTTTAGAGCCGTCTGCCCTTGCAGGTGTTTATGGACCTGCGCAGTTGGTTGCCGAAGGGAAGCCGTATATGGAGCGGCATGGACTTACGATGAAAAATGCCACCCATATATGCTGGGCCACGGGTGGGAGTCTTGTGCCTAAAGAGGAAATGGAGGCATACTATCAAAAAGCAGTAAACTTTTAAAGAATATTGAAAGATAAAGAGGAAAGCTAGAAAAGAATGATAGGTATAACATATATTTCTATGATTCGTTCAAAAGTTGTATTATTGCTGATAGGAGTAATTTGAGATAAGATAAATATGACTTGTTGACACGAATGATCGTAGCAATTCACAGAGAAGGAGAATAAACATGGATATTCTGCATACAACACTAGGTTTTGCCTTTTCTTCTGAGGCACTCGTTGCCCTGTTAAAAATTATTGCGATTGATATTATTTTGTCCGGAGATAATGCGGTTGTGATCGCGATGGCAACAAGACGACTGCCAAAGCATCAGCAAAATAAAGCGATATTTTGGGGCACGGCAGGCGCGGTCGTCTTGCGGATTTTATTTGCGGCAATTATTGTGTTTTTATTGAAAATTCCGTTTGTCAATCTTATTGGTGGCTTGTTGTTGCTATGGATTGCCTATAAAGTTCTTGTCGAGAGCGAGGAAGAGGCGAATATTCAGTCACACGACCGTCTTTTGAAAGCGATTTGGACAGTTGTTTTAGCAGATGCAGTCATGAGCTTAGACAACGTTGTAGCCGTTGCCGGGGCATCAGATGGACATATCGGAATGATTGCTTTTGGGGTAGCCATTAGTATTCCAATTATGATTTTTGGTTCCAAGGCTATTGTAAGGGTGATGGAGAAGTACGCATGGATTGCCTATGTCGGCTCTGCCATCCTTGCTTGGACAGCCGGGGAAATGATTATGAAAGATAAGCACTTGGCGAACTTTTTGCACATTTCTCACGGCCCAGCGATGTACGTGGTGATTGCTGGTTTGACGATTCTCGTATTAGCTGCTGGATATGTAAAAAATAAAAAGATGGAAACAGAAAAACAAATTACAGCTTAAACCTTATAACAATGCTCCATCGAAAGAAGGATGGGGCTTTTTCTATTGGAGAAGAGTAAAGTGAAAAGGTAAGATAGAAGAAATTTTGATGGAAGTATGTCGGAATCATTAGGGGGAATAGTAATGGTCGATATGTATGTAAGACAATTAGTACAATGGATGAACCAACATCGAAATGAAGAAAATGCGAAACCGATGAAAAAATATATGCGCGACCAATTTGAGTTTCTTGGCATTAAGGCACCACAGCGCAATGCATTGTTAAGGGAGTTTTTAAAAGAGCACGGAAAACCACATTTGGAAGACTTGCCGCAAATGGTTTTAGCGCTCTGGGAACTGCCGGAAAGGGAGTTTCAATATATTGCACTTACTTTGCTTGAGAAAGATGTAAAGAAATTATCCGATGAACATTTAACGTTAGCGGAAACATTGATTGTCACAAAGTCATGGTGGGATACCGTTGATCCTCTTTCCGCAAACATCATCGGAACCATATTGAAAAAACATCCGAAATGGATTGAATCTTATACTAGAAAATGGATTCAGTCTGATTATTTTTGGCTGCAACGCACCGCTATCTTGTTTCAATTAAAATATAAAAAAGAAACAGATGAACAATTGCTTTATCATTATATTCGAATGTGCAAGGACTCAAAAGAATTTTTTATTCAAAAAGCGATTGGATGGGCACTGCGGGAATACTCGAAAACAAATCCAGAAAGCGTAATAAGATTTGTAGAAAGTGAACATTTGGCACCATTAAGTAAGCGTGAAGCACTAAAAATCATTAATAAGCACTAAAACGGATGGAGGTGAAAAGGGTGGAAATACAAAACATATTAATCACAGGGCGGATTTATCAAGAAATGGCGCAAATTTTATTAAAAGAAAAGATCGATAAAGATTTTCGTTTTGTATCAGAAAATGAGGTTTCTCTTGATGATTTGTTATGGGCTGATGCCTATGTCGGGTTTTGTCCAACAGAGAATTTTCAATTTGGCAACATGAAGTGGGTGCATTCATTAGGAGCAGGCGTAGATCGTTTTTTGTTTAATAGAGAGTGGAAAGAAGATGTTCTGCTGACCCGGACGGTTTGTTCGTTTGGACAAAAGATTAGCGAGTATTGTTTAAGCTATATATTGCGGGATTTGCAAGGTCATGATGTTTATGCATGGTATCAGTCAAAAAGACAATGGAAGCAGGTAGTCCCAAAGTCCATACAAGAGCAAAACATTGTTGTATATGGGACAGGAGCAGTTGGACAAGAGGTAGCAAAAAACTTGTTTTCGCTTGGCGTAAAGCCAATCGGCGTTTCACGAAGCGGAGCAGCGAAGCCGTATTTTTCGGAAGTGGTTCCCGTATCTCGAGCAGCTGATGTGATGGTGAAAGCGGATTGGGTGATTAACACACTTCCTTTGACAAAAGAAACATATAAGTTTTTTGATGATGAGTTTTTTTACCGCCTGCAAAATGCAGGATTTATTAACGTTGGAAGAGGAGCAACAGTCGATGATGAAGCGCTGTTGAACGCTTTAGAAAAGCGGTACGTGCGTCTTGCTGTATTAGATGTATTTACGAAAGAGCCTTTATCCACCGACTCTCCATTATGGCAACATCCGAATGTGATCATAACTCCGCATATATCTGCATTAACGTCGCCTGAGGAAGCGGTACAAAGTTTTTTAACCACTCTTAAACATATCGAAGAAAATAAACCAATTGTTAATAAAGTCGATGTGTTAAAAGGATATTAAAGCAGGGAGAAAAAATGAGAGGCGGCCTTATTTGGAGAGGGCTGCCTCTGTTTTCTTATTTAACGGTCTTTTACAATAATGTATGTTGCTTTTATCGGTCCGTGTACACCAACGACTAAGTTCATTTCAATATCTGCCGAGTTGCTTGGCCCTGTAATAAAGTTGATGCAGGACGGGATTTGCTCCCCTTTTTCGATTTGTTTATGGATGAAAACAGCTGCTTGTGTCATGCGTGGAACAATAGTGCTTTTTGGAACAATTGCCACATATGTTTGCGGCAGAAAGCTGACCGTGCGTCCTTTTCCGCCGCTGCTGAAGAGGACAACTGTGCCGGATTCAGCAAGTGTTATATCGCTAAACGTAATGCCGACATTCGCTTTTTCTGCAAATTCAATGTTTTTTTGTCCGATTGAAGCATTCCATACATGGACATCGATCTTTTCACTTGGCCATTCTTCGTGCAAGAGCGGGGATAATCCGTATTCAGCAAAACGCGGATCATCCCAGGTGACGACAGGACCGCCGCCATAGCCCGCAACGACTTGTTTTAATGTTGCAGCGAGCTGGTCTGTTGTCGTTTCTACTACATCTGTATGAATGCGAGAACATTGAGATTTAAATGCTTCTACTAAATCCTCTTGGCTGTATCCTTTAAATACAGACCATTGCGGAAGATGTTTCCAACGAGGACGTGTAACGCCTGTTGTGCGCTGTTCGCGTCCCAGCTTTTTGGCGATGGTTTGTAAAAATTTGTCGCGATGATGAATGATGCCTGCTGTCATGATTGATGATCTCCTTTCTGGCGATTGTGAAACCAATCGCGAAATCTCTCTTTTCCCGGTGCTGGGAATTCGCGAATTTCCGTCCACGCTTTTAATGGCCCAGGACCGTTTGAGATGCGGTTATTCACCGTAAATGGATTCATCGCACTTGGTGCCATTTTTGACCCTAATTTGTAAATTGCTGACGAAGCGGCACCTAAACCGAACGCTTTCATCGCCAATCTTTCGGAAATGGGTGCTTTTCCCTCCCGTTCTACAATCGCTTGGCGATGTTTATGCAGCAAATCATGAAGCGGAATTTTTACAGGGCATGCTTCCGTACAGGCTGCGCATAATGTTGATGCATACGGCAATTCCTTATAATCATCGTATCCTCCTAGTAATGGAGAAAGAACAGCACCGATTGGTCCGGAATAAATTGAACCGTAAGAATGCCCGCCAATATGACGATATACTGGACAAACGTTGACACACGCAGCACAGCGAATACATTGCAATACAGATTGGAATTCCGTGCCTAGAATGTTTGCCCGCCCATTGTCGACAATGACTAAATGAAATTCTTCAGGTCCGTCCACCTCTCCTTGATTGCGTGGCCCCGTAAGTACAGTAATATAGCTTGTTAATTTTTGCCCAACAGCACTGCGAGTTAATAAACTAACGAGAACTTCCATTTCTTCGAATGTTGGAACGATGCGCTCCATCCCCATTACGGTAATTTGCGTTTTTGGTAATGCTGTTACTAAATCGGCGTTTCCTTCGTTTGTTACGAGAGTGATAGAGCCGGATTCAGCGATGGCAAAGTTGCACCCGGTAATGCCGACATCTGCTGTTAAATAGGCTTGCCGCAATGTATGGCGTGCATGCAAGGCTAATTCTTCTGGCTTTTCTGTCTTTTTGTAATCTAGTTTTGCTTTAAAAACGTCACGAATTTGTTCCTTGTTTTTATGAAGCGCTGGAGCAACAATATGTGACGGAGGATCGTGATCATCGATTTGTAAAATGTATTCGCCAAGGTCGGTTTCGATTACCTCGCATCCAGCGGCTTCTAAAACAGGATTTAAATGAATTTCTTCCGTAACCATGGATTTCGATTTTACAATTTTTTTAGCGTTCTTTTTCACGACTACATCACGAATGTATTCGTTTGCTTCTTCTGCTGTTTGTGCAAAGAAAACATGTCCACCGCGTTTGGCGACATTTTCGCTTAATTGCCATAAATAATAATCAAGATTCTCTAATGTATGTTTGCGAATTTCTTCGCCTAATGCCCGCCATTCTTCCCAATTTCCAAGTTCTTTTGCTGCTTCTAATCTCCTTGTTCTCAAGCGTTCTTGAGCCCCGGCTACTGCGCCGCGCATAAACGAATTATGAATTCCTTTCTCTATACGCTCTTTAAATTCACCTGTGCCGATTTTCATTGCCATTGACAATCCCCCCTTTCTTCATTAACGGATGTTTAATACTTCAGCGATATGCATCACTTTAATTGGTTTTCCTTGGCGTTCCATGCGTCCACCGATGTTCATTAAACAGCCGCAGTCTGCACCAATTAAATATTCAGCACCGACCTCTTCAATATGATGAACTTTTTCGTCAACCATTTGCTCGGAAATCGGCCCCATTTTGACCGAGAATGTACCACCGAAACCGCAGCAGTTGTGCGCGTTTGGCAGTGGAACAAATTCTAAACCTTCGACATTTTTTAATAGTCTCATAGGCGCATCTTTTACTCCGAGCAAACGCGTCATATGACATGATGTATGATAGGTTGCCCGTCCTTTTAATTTCGCTCCGACATTTTCGATTTTTAACACATCGACGATAAATTGGGTCAATTCATATGTTTTATCTGCTAATGCTTTTGCTCTTGGCTCCCATTGTGGATCACCTTTAAAAATATGCGGATACTCTTTAAACATCGTTGCACAAGAGCCGGAAGGGGTGACGATATATTCCGCGTTTTCAAACGTGCGAATCATATGTTTCATCGCTTCTTTTGCGTCTTTTACGTAACCGCTGTTGTAAGCTGGCTGTCCACAGCACGTTTGCGCTTCTGGAAATTCAATTTCACACCCTAACCGTTCGAGCAATTCCACTGTTGCTTTTCCGACATTCGTATGAAATAAATCGACTAAACATGTAACAAATAATGTGACTTTCATTGAAACTTCCCCTCCTTATGGAAGAAAACGTTTTCTTTTTTCACTTTACCGTTAAGAAATTAATCAGTCAACAGGTCATCAGATGACTTATGCGATATTATACCATATTTTTTCAACTTTAATAAAATTTTGTATAAAAAAACACTCTCAAATGATCAAAAGATTGAGAGTGCTTTGCATTTTATTGAATGTATTTTGCTAATACTTTTTCTACGTTCCCTAAGTGTTCACGCATTCGCTCTTGCGCCAGCTCGGCGTTTTGTTCTTTAATCGCTTCGAAAATTCGAATATGCTCTTCAAGCAGCTGCTCGCTTGTCGTTTGTTTGGAAAATAGCCAAATTCTCCGTGTTTCGCGCATCGTTTCGACCATCATTCCTGATACATTGTTCATTAAACTAACTAAAATGGGATTTTGGGATGCGCTAGCAACAGCCATATGAAATAGAAAGTCCGCTTTTTCTCCAATTTCTTCGTCTCCAAGTCCTTCCCGCATTTGGTTGAGGGCATGTTCGATTGATTGTAAATCTTTTTCTGTTCTTTTCTGAGCAGCAATACCAGCTGCTCCTACTTCTAGCAATTGGCGGACTTCCAATAAATGAGCAATGTCTTCTTTATTCATAAGCACAGCAAGTGAAATCGGAAAGGAAAACATCGTTGGATCAAACTCGCGGACGTATGTGCCTTCACCTTGTTTCATTTCAATTAGTCCCATCGCTCGAAGCGCACTTAATGCTTCGCGAATCGCTGCACGTCCAACATTAAAATTTTCGGCTAGCTGTTGAACGGAGTCTAATTTATCGCCAGGTTTTAGCACGCCTGTTTTAATCATATCAAAAATAGCTTCTGCAACTTCTTCATATATTTTTTTAGGTTTAATTTGTTTATATTCCAATGTGTTCACCTCAATAGGAAAAACTCAAACCGTTTAATCATACTTATTATACATAGAACGAAACAGCAGTGAAAATGTTTCGTAATGGCTATCATTTTTGCAAAGAAAGGAGGATAATACAAAATGTTCGGAAAATTTAATTTTTAGTATTGTTTTTTTTTCAAATCAATCATATAATTTGAGGCATCAGGGTCATTTTATCACTCGGTCATCAGATGACCTTATTATTGTGAAGAGGATCATTTTGTGTATGAATGAAAACGGTTTCTTGAGGAGGGGGACTTTAGTTACGTTTTAATTTGAGAGGTCTTCTGTATTTCTCAATTTTAGGGTGATGGGAGGGGCTCATACAATGACGTGGACGCAAAATTTTACACCTGTTGGAGATCATCTTGCTTTATCTGCTTTAGTAGCACTTATTCCGATTTTATACTTCTTCTGGGCGCTCGCAATCAAGCGAATGAAAGGATATATGGCTGGGCTTACTACATTGCTTGTTGCGCTGGCTATCGTTGTAGTCGTTTATAAAATGCCGGTTGGAATGGCAGTGATGTCAGTAAGTCAAGGTGCTGTTTACGGGATATTGCCAATTGGCTGGATTATTATTACATCTGTGTTTTTATATAAGCTAACGGTGAAAACCGGGCAATTTGATATCATTCGCAACTCGGTCTTATCGATTACTGAAGACCGACGTTTACAAGCATTATTGGTAGCGTTCTCATTTGGTGCTTTTTTGGAGGGGGCAGCAGGATTCGGTGCTCCTGTAGCGATTTCGGCAGCTTTGCTTGTTGGATTAGGTTTTCATCCTTTATATGCAGCGGGAATTTGTTTAATTGCTAATACGGCTCCGGTGGCATTCGGTGCAATCGGAATTCCGATTACCGCGATGGAAGGGCCGACAGGAGTTCCGGCGATGGAAATATCAAAAATGGTAGGTCGTCAATTACCGTTTTTATCTATATTCATTCCATTTTATCTAGTGGTTATTATGGCTGGATTGAAAAAGACGATGGAAGTATTGCCGGCTATTTTAGTATCAGGTCTTTCCTTTGCGTTAACGCAATATTTGAGCTCAAACTTTTTAGGACCTGAATTACCTGATATTTTATCCGCGTTAGTTTCATTGGCAGCATTGGCAATTTTCTTGAAATTTTGGAAGCCTAAGTCTATTTTCCGTTTTCAGTCTGATGCCTATCCTGAAATAGCGGCAACTGCTTTAGCAAAGCAAGCTACGCATACAAAAGGTGAAGTGTTTAAAGCATGGTCACCATTCTTAGTATTAACGACATTTATTTCGGTTTGGGGGATTCCGGCAATTAAAGCAGCTTTAACGGGTCATTATGAGGGAACAAACGGTTTATTAAAGTTAATCAATGCACTTGGTCATCAATTGACATTTATGCCTGAAGTACCTGGATTGAACAACAAAATTATAAATGCAAGCGGTCAACCGATCGCAGCTGTCTATAAACTAGAATTGTTAGGTGCTGCGGGTACAGCGATTTTGCTGGCAGCCGTTGTGACAAAATTTATTGTAAAAATTTCTTGGAGAGATTGGACGGCAACATTTGTTGAAACATTAAAAGAATTAAAGTTTCCAATCATCACGATTGGAGCTGTAGTCGGATTCGCCTATGTAGCAAATGCTTCAGGGATGAGTACGACGCTTGGAATGGCATTAGCAAAAACAGGTGTGTTATTCCCGTTCTTCTCACCATTTCTCGGGTGGTTAGGAGTGTTTATTACAGGATCAGATACATCTTCTAACTTGTTATTTGGGAATCTCCAAAAAGTTACGGCAACATCCATCGGAATGGATCCGGTGCTTGCACTTGCTTCGAACTCGTCTGGGGGAGTAGTTGGGAAAATGATTTCGCCTCAGTCGATTGCTGTTGCCTGTGCTGCGGTAGGTTTAGCAGGAAAAGAATCTGATTTGTTCCGTTTTACAATTAAACATAGTGTTTTTCTAATCTTTTTGATTGGTATTCTCACATTCCTGCAATCTAACGTTTTATCATGGATGATTCCATAAATATCTAGGAAGGGACCGTCATAATGGTAGCTGTTCTGCCTTAGTGACTCAGTCCCTTTTCCTTTTTGCAAATGGGAGTTCATATAGAAGTATGTATGATAACAGGTGATAGAAAGGATGAGAACCGTTGATTTCGAATGAAGTAAAGCAAAGGTTGATTAGCATTGTTGGGTTAGAAAACTATGATGACTCTAAAGCGGGAAGACTTGTTTACTCATACGATGCAACACCGCAGTTTCAGTCCCTTCCTGATGCGGTCATTGCGCCGAGAAATACAAAAGAAGTTTCAGAGATTGTGAAAATTTGCAATGAACATCGCATTCCCATTGTTCCAAGGGGTTCAGGCACTAATCTTTGCGCGGGAACGTGTCCGACGGAAGGCGGCCTAGTACTTATTTTCAAACATATGAACAACATTTTAGAAATTGATGAAGAGAATTTGACGGTAACGGTTCAGCCTGGAGTCATTACGTTGGACTTGATTAAAGCGGTTGAAGCAAAGGGGCTTTTTTATCCACCTGACCCTAGCTCGATGAAGATTTCTACCATTGGTGGGAGCATTAATGAAAACTCCGGCGGTTTGCGCGGATTAAAATATGGCGTGACCCGCGACTATGTGATGGCATTGGAAGTTGTTTTGGCAAATGGTGATATCATTCGCACAGGTGGAAAATTAGCCAAAGATGTGGCGGGATATGACTTAACTCGTTTATTTGTCGGTTCTGAAGGTACGCTTGGAATTATTACAGAAGCAACGTTAAAACTGATTCCAATGCCGGAGACGAAGAAAACGATGCTCGCTCTTTATCAAGATTTAGAAGCAGCCGCGCGTTCTGTGTCCCAAATTATCGCTAACAAAATTATTCCGACGACGCTTGAATTCCTTGATCAGCCAACGCTTGAAGTGGTTGAAGCCTATGCACAAATTGGCCTTCCGACAGATGTAAAGGCTGTTCTTCTTATTGAACAGGATGGGCCGAGTGAAGTGGTGGAACGAGATATAAAGAAAATGGAAGAGATTTGTAAGAAAGAACAAGCCGTTTCGGTGAAAGTGGCTCAATCCGAAGCTGAAGCAGATGCATTACGCACAGCGAGACGTTCGGCACTTTCGGCATTAGCACGTTTGAAACCAACAACGATTTTAGAGGATGCAACGGTGCCGCGCTCAGAGATTGCGAAAATGGTGAAAGCAATTAACGAGGTTGCCGAAAAGTATAATGTAAAAATTTGCACTTTCGGTCATGCCGGTGATGGGAATCTTCACCCGACTTGCCCGACTGATGCGCGCGACCGTGAGGAAATTGAACGCGTCGAAAAAGCGTTTGAGGAAATTTTTGCGAAGGCAATTGAACTTGGTGGCACGATTACGGGTGAGCATGGAGTAGGGATAATGAAAGCTCCTTATTTGGAATGGAAGCTTGGTCGGGAAGGAATTGCAGCGATGAAAGCAATTAAAAATGCGCTTGATCCTAATAATATTATGAACCCTGGAAAGGTGTTTGCAAAAAGTACGCGAAAACGAGTGGTGATAACAAGATGACAACAGCAAAAGAGCGGAAAGTAATGCAGCAGCAATTTAAAGAACGAATGAATGAAGACGAACTCATGAACTGTATGCGCTGCGGTTTTTGTCTTCCAGCGTGTCCGACATATATCGAATCTGGTTTTCAAGAAACGCATTCGCCGCGGGGGCGTATCGCTTTGATGAAGGCAGTGGTTGATGGTCTCATTGAACCGGATGAAGATGTGGAACGAACGCTGAATATGTGTTTAGGATGCCGCGCCTGTGAACCTGTTTGTCCATCTGGAGTTAACTACGGACATTTACTCGAAGAGGCGCGTGACATCATTCAACAAAACAAAAAATATTCATTGCCGGTTCGTATGCTTCGCAAGGCAGTATTTGGAGGATTGTTTCCGCATTCTCATCGCATGCGCACAATAACAGGTCTTATCAGCTTTTATCAACGTTCCGGCTTGCAGCGAATTGTTCGTAATACTGGGTTGCTAAATTTATTGCCTGCTCAACTGAAAGAAATGGAAAAGGTATTGCCGAAAGTCCCGACTTTGAAGGAAATGAAACACCGTCCAGAACATTTGCCGGCACAGGGAGAAACAAAGCGGCGTGTTGCCTTTTTTTCCGGTTGTTTAATGGATACGATGTTTATGGAAACGAATGATGCCACGATGAAATTACTGCAGCTGGCAGGATGCGAAATCGTGATTCCTCCTGCGCAAACATGCTGCGGGGCACTGCATGGTCATAGCGGAGAGAAAAGTCAGGCAAAAGAATTAGCCAAACGCAACATTGAAGCATTTGAAGGATTAAATGTTGATTATATTATTACGAATGCTGGAGGTTGCGGCGCTTTCTTGATGGAGTATGATCATTTATTAAAGGATGACCCAGCCTGGGGCGAGCGTGCTAAAGCATTTACAGAAAAAATAAAAGATATTTCTGTCATTTTAGTAGAACTGAACTTCCATAAAAAAGGGTTGAAGCTCCCGTCCCAAGTCGTGACATATCAAGATTCATGCCATTTACGGAATGTGATGAAAACATCGGCAGCTCCGAGGATTTTGCTTCAATCGATTGAAGGTGTCGAATTTCGCGAAATGAAAGATGCTGACCGCTGTTGCGGTTCTGCAGGAATTTATAATATTGTCGAGCCGGAGATGTCGATGCAAATTCTCGACTATAAAATGGAACAAGTAAAGGAAACAAAAGCAACAACGATTGTCACTGCGAACCCAGGTTGTTTATTGCAAATGAAGCTTGGCATTGAAAGGGAAGGTTTGTCTGCTCACGTTCGCGCTGTTCATATTGTTGAACTCCTCTTGGAAGCGGCTGAAGCAAGTGGTTTCACAGTTAATCAGCAATGGCAAATGCCGGAACATATTAGAAAAACTTCTTAGTTTGTCACTGGAACTACTCCCACTTTAGCTTCGTTTCAAAGTAGAAATCTTTTGCCTGTTTAAGATAAAAAACAGGGAGCACTTACAACAGTAGTTGCTCCCTATTTTTTGTAAGTTTCTTCGTTTTACAGGGCTGTTTTCATGAGTTTATGAATAACGCTTAATGAACGCCCTGTGCCGATCGCAACCGATTCCAGTGGGTTTGGTGCTAGGTGGACAGGAACGAATACTTCTTTGCTTAGCCACTCTTGCATTCCGTTTAGAAGAGCGCCTCCGCCAGTGAGAATAATGCCGCGTTCAATGATGTCACCACTTAATTCTGCTGGGCAATCTTCTAAAGCTGCACGCACTGCACCAAGAATTTGCTGAAGTGATTCCGCTATCGCTTCTTGTACTTCTGTTGAGGTTAATGTGATCGCTTTTAGAAAACCCGTAACTAGATCACGGCCATGAACATCCATTGTTTTTTCTGTATGATTGATCGGTGCATAACCGATTTCGATTTTGACTCGTTCGGCCGTGCGTTCACCAATAAGTAAGTTATATTTTTTACGCACATATTGAATAATATCTTCATCAAGCTGGTCGCCGCCAATACGAATCGAATGACAGGCCACCACACCGCCGAGCGAAATAATCGCTGTTTCCGTTTTTCCTCCACCAATATTGACAATCACATTTGCTACCGGCTCATCGACAGGTAAATCCGCACCGATCGCGGCAGCCACTGGTTCTTCAATCAAATAGACGTTCTTAGCACCGCAGCTTTTTACCGCTTCATGAATCGAACGGCGTTCCACGGAAGTAGAATGATATGGAGTACTAATCACTACATTAGGTTTTTTGAGAGAAAAACCTAATCTTTTACTTGCCAATTTCATGATTTGTTTCAGTAAAGCCGTTGTTTTGTCAAAATCAGCAATGACTCCATTTTTTAATGGACGAATTGTCTCGACTTTTCCCGGCGTTTTTCCAATCATCATTTTCGCCTCAGAGCCCACGGCTAGTACATCATTTGTCTCCGTATTAATCGCCACAACAGATGGTTCATTGACAATGATTCCTTTGTTTTTACTGTATACTAAAACGTTCATTGTTCCTAAGTCAATTCCGATTTCTGGATTCGTGAACACCATTTTCTTTCACCAACCTTATTTAGTCTAGACCTCCCCATACCTCTTCTGATTTTGTTATTGATTTATGAGGGTAAGTCTTATGGAAATTTATTCTAAATCCTGTGGATCATTGTTGTGTTAAAATAGATGGCAGATTTGCACTTTGCAGCTAGGAGTGAAGCGAATTGAAAGAGTATTTAACATATGACGACATCGTGAAAATATGTGAACAAATTAACGAAAAGCATCTTCCTGATGATGGACCGTTTGCTGAAAAAGTGGACGATCTATTAGAACAATATGATGAAAAAACACCTTTACAATTTATACTTAAAGCTTTTCGAGAGTTTTTAAAACTCGTTGATTCAGAAATTGATAAAATTGAACAAAATGTTAACATTCGCCCAACGTGTGCAAAAGGCTGTGCGCATTGTTGTTATTTTCCGATTATTACCACAAAGCTAGAAGCGAAATTGATCAAAGCCTATATTGATGGTTTACCAGCTAAAGAGCGTGAGGATATTGTTAACCATTTGCATGTGTACTTTCAGCGAAATCAAACGATATTATCAAAGGTATGTACGCTTGATTTTACGAAAGATGCTCGTTTTAAAGAAAAATATATTGCTAAACAAGTACCGTGTCCGTTTCTTGATTTAAGGACCAACACATGTAAGGTGTACGAGGTGCGCCCGATTCCTTGCCGTACGTATTTAAATTATGGAAATCCGCGTGTTTGCGCTGATTCTTACATTCCAGACGAGCCATTCAGCTATGAATTTTTCTATGATTATTACATGGAGGCGTTGAATGAACTTATTCAAGAGCTTCTTTATAACGGTGAAGAATTGGACTTTGATTATCCTGATGACGTATTTACCCTTAATTATTTGCCTGTCCTTTTACAGCAAGAATTGCAGAAAAGTGGATGGCGATCAAATTAATCCATTGGCTAAAAGCGGCAACCATTATTGTACTTTATTATAAAATGAAGGGGCTGACCCATCAGTGTCTGACCTCACGTACCTTTCACAATATATAGTTCATTTATCCAAGGTTATGTCCTATATATTGTGTTGTGGGGTCTGACACGTTGCTTTCGGGTCAGCCGATTGGTTAAGAAATTTAATGAATTACAAACGTTTTGCACCAATAAATTTTCCTTTCCAATATGAATTGCTCATTTTATCAATTTTTACGCCTTTTGATGATGTGGCATGGATAAATTGATTGTTTCCAACATAAATGGCAACGTGAGAAGCTCCTTTTTTATAGGTACTAAAGAAGAGCAAATCGCCAACACGCAAATTCGATTTATATACTGGTTTACCTTTTTGATACATTTGCGCAGCTGTGCGTGGAAGAGTTTTTCCGATTTTTTTATGTGTATAGTAAACAAAACCGGAGCAATCAAATCCTCTAGGTGTTGTACCACCCCACTTGTAAGGAGTGCCGATGAGCCTTTTTGCTTCGATAATTAATCGGGAAACAGAAGCAGCTTCTGTTTTGGTAGGTGTCACTATGCTGCAATTGACAATTAGGGCTAACGATAGCAATGCTGTTACCATTGCTTTTTTCATTTGTATAACCTCCGCATAGTTTCTTGTTTGCTGACAGGTTAAGTATAACAAAAATAGTGTCGAAATTTTGTTACAGTTGAATTAAATAGTGTTACAAAGTCGAAATTTTGTTACAGTTGAATTAAATAGTATTACAAGAGGTTTACAAAATTTAAAGATAAGCCTATATAATCTGGTCATAAAATGAGAGGGGACGAAAAGAGACAGTGGTGAGATGATTCATGTTTCAAAGTGAAAAAGTAAAGCCTGTTTCAACTTAAAGAAAAAATTTTTTCGGGGGTGTGTATAAAAATTGGAAGTTAAGGACAGAATGGTAACGTAAAGTTTTCCAAGTATTCCCCCGATCCCCTATGAATATATGTAAAGCCCGCCTAAACAGGCGGGCGCTTTTTTTGCCATTTTTATGAATAAAAAAAGCAGGAACATACCGAATGATGTTTCCTGCTCTTTATGTATATAACCGTTCGGAAGCTACAAAGCCGCTGCATTGTTATAAATGATTATACTCGTTTTACGCCAATGAACTTTGGTTTCCAGTAAGAGCTATTTAAACTGTCCACTTTTACACCTTTACTAGTAGCGTGAATGATTTTGTTGTTGCCGATATAAATCGCAACGTGTGATGCGCCTTTTTTGTATGTACTAAAAAAGACTAAGTCGCCTGGAAGCATTTTTGACTTATGTACCGTCTTACCTTTTTGATACATTTGCGCAGCTGTGCGTGGAAGAGTTTTTCCGATTTTTTTATGTGTATAGTAAACGAAACCGGAGCAATCAAATCCTTTTGGTGTTGTGCCTCCCCATTTATAAGGAGTGCCGATTAATTTTTTTGCTTCTGTCACAACTCGATGAGAGACAGTCGCAGCTTCTGTTTTGGAAGGATTTACAAAATGGAAGAAAAGTAAAAATGATAACAATGCAGCGACAAATGACTTTTTCAACTTTGTAACCTCCGCTTCATTTATTGTCGTTTCATGGATTGATAGCTTAAGTATAACAAAAAAAGTGTCGAAATTTTGTTACATATGTATTAAATAATGTTACAAAACGATTACAAAAAGATAATAAATGGAATAAAAATGTGGATAAAAGTCGATTAGTGGCTTTTTTAGGAGGCAACAATCATATTTTTACAAAAATGTTTATAAACAAGTGGAGAAAGATATTTATAATATGGTGATTAAGGAGGCTTTGCTTTAGGGACAACTTCTTTAATGCTACAAACCTATAAACGTGTAGCACAACGAATAATGATGGAACGATGCAAAAAAGGTTGCATTCCCGTTTCCATTTGTTTATTGTAAAAAAATAAGACGTAGAGAGGACGGGGGAAGATGGATATCATTTGGCGGATCGCCGAAGAGAAAATTCGCGAGTCGATTAAAAATGGAGAATTTGCGAATTTGCCTGGGTTTGGCAAGCCGATGGAATTAGAGGATTTGTCGCATATTCCGGAAGACCTGCGCATCGGCTATTTAATGTTGAAAAACGCCGGCTATGTGTCCGAAGAAGCTGATTTGAAAAAAGAGTTGATGAGTATAGAAGATTTAATTCGCTGTTGCGAGGATGAGAGTGAAAAAGAAAAGTTACAGAAAAAGCTAAATGAAAAGCTGCTACGTCTTCATATGCTCATGAAAAAAAGAAAATCAAGTAATTCAGTAGCGTTGAGAGATTATCAAGAAAGAATAAATAAAAAATTCAGATGATTATATTTAAAAAATGGAAAAAAGAGTGTATGATAAGAAAACTTACTGTTTGGGCAGTAAGTTCTTTTTATTAGCATGAAAAATGGGGGAGATTTATGGAGAGTGTAATTGAACAAATTCCATCATTAAGTGGGTTCACGGACATAAAAGAGCTTCACAAAGGATTTTCTGATGAACGAAAATTTATTGTTTCGCTTCAAAATGGAAAGCAGTTACTTTTGCGTATAGCAGGCATTGAAAAATACGAAGCAAAGAAAGAGGAATTCAGCGTTCTGCAAAATTTAAAGCTATATAATGTTAAGTATTCCGAACCGTTAGAGTTAGGCGTTATGGAAGATGTGAATGTATGTTATATGGTGCTTCATTTCCTAGAAGGAGAAGATGCGGAACAGTTACTTCCTGTATACACGGAAGAGGAGCAGTACCGAATTGGTTTAGAAGCTGGAAAAGAATTGAGAAAAATGCATATGTACTCTGCTCCGCTGCATATGGTAAGTTGGCATTTACGACAACTTGAGAAGTGTCAACGATATGTTGATGTTTATAAGCAATGTGGCATTTCCATCAAGAACGATGAGCAAATCATTGATTTTCTAGAGGAGAATTATCAATATATGGAACATCGCCCGAACGTGTTTCAGCACGATGATTTTCATCCAAGCAATCTCATTGTAAAAGATAAACAGTATGTCGGAGCTATTGATTTTCAACGCTATGACTGGGGAGATCCATATTTTGAATTTCGAAAAATCGCTTTGTTTAGCAGAGGAGTCAGTATTCCGTTTTCCATTGGGCAAATTCATGGATATTTTGGTGTAGGAAACATCTCTGAGGAGTTTTGGCGTTTATATTCTTTATATACGGCAATGGATATTTTTTCGACAGTCGTCTGGACATTAAAAGTTGCACCGCATACCTTCGATAAAATGCTAGATAGGCTGTACTTGATTCTCGAAGATCATGATTATTTTAAGAGAATAACTCCATTTTGGTATCGTGCTTAGAAAGCCTCGCAATATGTTATCGTTTTTTCACAATTTCCCACATTTCTTTGATAATTTTTCCGCACTCTCTTTGTATGATGACATCGTAAGCAGCAAAAGCTTATAGTAAAAGGAGTGTGTGTATCAATGAAGAAAAAATGGATTCCAGTGGCACTTGCAACGATGATTACGATCCCAACGGCGGCATTTGCCGCGGAAACGGGGGCGAAGGAAAACGCTCAAGTTCCGGAGAAAGTCGAGAAATTTGTAGAAGCGACACCAATATTAACAGCGCATGGAAAAAAGTGACTTCGTTTTTAACAGGAAGTGAGGCTTATACAGAACGGATTAAGGATTTGTTGTATTTAACTAAATTGGACTATTCACTGTCAAACATAGCGAAAATAATGCCATTGTGCGAATTTGGAATGACGGACCGCCGATTGAAGAATATTTACTGAATCAAGTGTTTAACAAGTTTCAAACTGGTCAAAAAGGCAAGTTTGGGTTAGGATTAGCCATCGTTCAACGAATTGCTGAGCTTCATAAGGCAAAGGTGTGGGCGGAAAACGAAAACGGTGGAGTGGCTTTTTATGTGCAATTTAAGGCGTAAACCATTTTGATAACAGATAGAAAAAGGAGAAGGATATGAAAAACTTTTATCCAATTATGGTAGATTTATATGGAAGGTGTGTCGTTGTAATCGGTGGCGGGAAAGTGGCAGAACGCAAGGTGAAGGGATTGCAGGAAGCGAGGGCAAACATTACGGTTATAGTGCCGTAAGCGGAAAATCGGGAATTGGGAAGAAGCTTTTTCTAAGTTATTAAAGCAGGTTTTAGGAGATTCATAAAATTCAGCTATTTCTTATAAAGAAATCTCCCGACTGGAAATGGAATGTGGGCGGGAGTTTCTTGTTTTTAACAAATAAACGCTATTAGGACAGACCGTTACGGTATTGAAAAATGAATTAGTATGAAAGCGATTCATGAACTTGATAGATTCAATGAAAAAGCAGATCCATCATCAAGGAAGCGGATCTGCTTAAGTATTTTAGTTAGCCTTTTCCCATTTATACGTCCAAAAATACTCGGTTTTTAGCCATGTAAATGCATCTCCGCCACGTTTCGCCGCGCCTTGCATGAGTCCTTCTGTTTGTGAACGGTGCGCTTTAATAGAGGCGAGCTTTTTGTCAATCACGGCACTTACGTCGCGGATAATGTCCGGTTGGCCGATTTCTTGTTCGCAGTTTTTAGAAAAGGCAACGCAGTGCACGGTCGGACGCTTTTCAAGCGGAAGGCGTTCGACGGCGCGAATGACAGCGGCTCCGCATGCGTCATGGTCGGGATGAACGCTGTAACCTGGATAAAACGTAATAATAAGCGAAGGATTCGTCTCCGCAATAATCGCCCCAATGCGATCTGCAAGCATTTCCTCATCTTCAAATTCAATCGTTTTGTCGCGGAACCCTAACAAGCGCAAATCTTTAATGCCAATTACTTTGCATGCTTCTTCCAATTCATTTTTACGAATGAGCGGCAATGTTTCTCGATTGGCAAACGGAGGTTTGCCCATGTTTCGTCCCATTTCTCCTAAAGTGAGGCAGGCGTACGTAATCGGTGTTCCGTTTTCTGCATGCAAGATGAGTGTTCCTGAAACGCCAAACGCTTCATCGTCGGGGTGAGGAAAAACGACTAATATATGTCTTTCCATATTCAACGTCCTTTCTTCATGAATTAAAACGGCTCACGGCTCAACTGCAAGGCAACAGCGAGTTTTCCTTCATAATCGTGGCCTGCTAAAAGCAGCTGTCCTTTTTCATTTAAGATCCAATCTGTTAATCCTTCTGCATATACCCAGCCTAAATCGAGCTTTAAACCGACACGATAAGGGCCTTCTCCGACAATTTTTCCACGGCTAAAACGAATACGTCCGTTACGGATATAAGCTCCTGCTGAGAAAAATCCTTCATTATGGTGGGAAGCATAAGCACCGTTAGTTGTTTCAAGATGAAGATAGACATCTTGATTCGCAAAGCGATTTAAAGCGTGTTGTACTTCTTCAACGTTAATTGGCTGCAAAGCAAAACTCCTCCCGAAAATCTGTTTTTTGTCTATTGTACCTCAAATGATTGTTTTGAAGAAAACATTTCGTTTTGGCATAACGCTTTGCGTACTAAGTTCATTTTCTTATAATGAAAGATAGAAGTGAGCGAAAAAGTGCATCCTCTTTGTTTAAAAACTTGCACCTAAATCAATGTAAAGAGGGTGGTTATGATGGCTTTTTACGGCGAAGGTGTGACGTTTTTAAACTTTGATGGAACATATTTTTCGCAAAAACAACTCTTTCATTTTCCGCATGAATGGCTTGATTTTACTGATCTTTCACAGACGAACTTGTATTGTCATCCAGAATCTTTAGCTGAGATTCAACAACGGTTAAATGAACATAAAAACAAAGGTATTACATTAATTGGTAGCGGTAACTACCATTATGTGTCTTATTTGCTTCTCCAAGAAATAGATGAGCCGTTTACATTGGTATTATTTGACCATCATACTGACTTAGGAAATGAGGAAGAGTCTCTCATTTCTTGTGGGTGTTGGGTATCTTACGCTTTAGAACATATTCCTTTTTTAGAGCGGGTGGTTATGATTGGCCCATCATCTGCGCAAATTCATCCTCGTTATTCTTCAAAACTCACAATCTTTTCAAATGAACACTCTCCGAAACTTATTTTATCCAATATTCAAACGAACGCTGTGTATATTAGCATTGATAAAGATGTCCTTTGCCGTGACGATGCATTGACCAACTGGGAGCAGGGGACGATGAGACTAGCAGATCTCTTACAGTATGTAAAATATATATTAGATTCCAAGAAAGTAATCGGACTTGACATATGTGGTGAATATCCGCAAGCTTCAGTGAATTTGTTTGACCCGATTTGTAGAGAAGCCCTTCTGAAAAATCAATATGCGAACAGACAGATCATTGAAACTTGCTTACAATCTAGCAAACGTTTTGTTCATCGCCCACGTTTTGCATAGTCTGCAAAATTGGAATTTTTTCATTAGTCGAATTTTCTTTGGAAACATTGACGTTCGTCCATCCGGTTATTACAATCTATGAATATGAAAATGATATAAGACTATGTAACCTTGTATAAGTTCAAGAATATGGCTTGAACGTTTCTACCGAGCTACCGTAAATAGCTTGACTACAAGGGAACGAGGGTATAGGTGTATACATGCGTATATATCTATGCGTTTTTTCCTTTGTTTAACAAGCTTCAGCAGGTCGGTGGAACTTTGCTGAAGCTTTTTTATTTTGAATATTTCAATGGAGGACATAAACGATGAAGGCTTTTTTTCAATTTAACGAACGAAACACGTCATTTAAGCAAGAGACATTAGCAGGGATTACAACGTTTTTATCGATGGCCTATATTTTAGTTGTTAATCCGCTTGTTCTTAGCCAATCCGGGATGGACAAAGGAGCAGTATTTACAGCAACAGCTGTTTCAGCCATCATCGGTTCACTGCTCATTGGTCTTCTAGCAAACTACCCAATCGGCATTGCTCCAAGCATGGGGTTAAATTCATTTTTTACATATTCTGTTGTCATCGGCATGGGCATTCCATGGCAAACGGCGTTGACGGGCGTCCTTGTCTCGGGCGTGCTTTTCATTGTTCTCAGCTTATTAAAAATTCGCGAAAAAATTATTAATATCATACCGCAAGATTTAAAATATGCGATTGCTGGTGGAATCGGGTTTTTTGTGGCGTTTATCGGTTTAAAAAATGCGGGAATTATTCATGCAAATGAGGCGACATTTGTCTCCATCGGCAATTTAAAGTCAGCTCCAACGCTGCTAGCGATTTTTGGATTTATTGTGACAGTCATTTTTCTTATTCGCGGTGTTCGCGGCGGCATTTTTTACGGGATGGTTATCTCCACTGTTGTCGGTATTTTGTTTGGCATCATTGATAGGCCAACTGGCATTGTCGGCAGTATTCCAAGTTTGAAGCCGACATTCGGCGCTGCTTTCAATCATGTATCTGATGTGTTTTCACCTGATTTATTAACGGTCATCTTCACATTTTTGTTTGTTGCTTTTTTTGATACGGCTGGAACATTAATTGCCGTAGCAAGTCAAGCAGGAATTATGAAAGGAAACGAGATTCCTAACGCTGGACGAGCGTTATTGGCAGATTCTTCAGCTTCTGTCATTGGTGCCATTCTAGGAACATCAACGACAGCATCATTCATTGAATCATCAGCAGGGATTGCAGCAGGGGGCCGAACAGGCTTTACGTCTGTTGTTATTGCCGGCTGTTTTACCTTAGCACTCTTTTTTGCACCAGTGCTATCCATCGTTACTCCGGAAGTAACAGCGCCAGCGTTAATTATTGTGGGGGCGATGATGGCAACAGAAATTAGCAAAATTAATTGGCGTAAATTTGATATTGTCATTCCTTCGTTTGTGACCATTATTATGATGCCGCTCACGTTTAGTGTAGCAACCGGAATTGCACTCGGATTTATTTTATATCCAATTACAATGATTGCATTAAATAAGGCGAAAGAAGTTCATCCTATTATGTACGGATTATTTGTAACGTTTATTGCTTATTTCGCCTATGTCGCATAAAATGTGATAAGCCCGGCTTTCTTTTAGGAGAAAGTCGGGCTTATTTTTCATATTTGAATAAGAAGGATTGTCCGTTTCGGTAAAAGCGCGGGTCGTAGATACTAAGTTTTTTATTGTCATCGACAATGACAACAAATGGTGCCCATTCGTACAACGTTTTGGCTTCAGGCCATTTTTTAAACAGCGTGTCTAAATCAGCATTTTCGTTTGAATGTAATGTATATTTCTGCTCTGCTTTTCCGAATAATAAGTCGCATCTTCTTTGACATCTCGCGTTTGTCAATGGCTCCGTATAAAATGAGACCAAAAAGAGTATATGTAATCGTATCCATGTAGTTCTCCATTTAATAGATCATTCGATATGTTTTTTCGTTCGAGATGGGCTCGATATCTGTCGTTTCCAGTTTTGTCACTTTGGCAAAAGGAGGGCCTTCGCTTATTTTTTCGATAAATGATAGGACCGCTTCTTCTTCCCCTTGTACTTCTAATTCCACTGTTCCGTTATCATTATTTTTTACCCAGCCGGTTAGTTGATGTTTTAGTGCTTCGTAGTGTGCATAGTAACGAAAGCCAACCCCTTGAACGCGACCGTGAACGATGACGTGCAACCGCCTCATATCAGTTTTCCTCCTTGCATTTCTTTGAGAAAAATCATACAACAGTCCAGGCTTTTTGGCATACGTTGAATATGTGAAGCTTACTTGTATTATACGGAGGGAAACCCATGCACCATTATCATGAAGACATAGAGGAGTATGCCCAAAAAGCAGTGATGTATGATTTATTAGCCTGTTATTACAAGTATACAGATCCAAATAAATATATGATGCATTATCAAAAGCATTATGAATATATGAAAAAACTAGCCGCTGCTGAGCAGGTTCGCCAGCAGGAAGAAACGGCAAATCTGGCAATGGTTCGCATATTCCATGCTTCGTCTAATGCGCCGGCAGTCGATGTGTATGTAAATGGGCAAAAAGTATTGCAGGAGCTAAAATATAAGCAAATAAGCCAATATTTAAAGGTTCCAACAGGACAATATCGCATTGACATTTATCCATCAGGGCGGACCACTTCCCCAGTATTGAGTGAAATGGTCTATATTTTGCCAAGTTTGCGCTATACGATTGCTGGGATTGGTAATGCGAACAATTTGCAGTTACTTCCATTTTTTGATAATCCATATGTATCATATGGAGAAACAAAAGTGCGCCTTGTGCATTTATCACCTAATGCGCCAGCTGTGGATATTGCGGTGAAAGGCGGCAATGTATTATTTAAAAATGTGCGTTATAAAGAAGTTTCTGATTATGTGAAAGTTTCTACTAACCAAAAATTCAGCTTAGAGGTGCGTATTGCTGGAACAGACAATGTCGTGTTAACAGTGCCAAACGTACGTTTAGGTTCGAATAAGTCATACACGATTGTGACAACAGAGGATGCTAAGGACACGTTTTCATTAGAAGTGATATTAATTGAGGAATAATGGAAAAAAATAGGCTGACCTAAAAGCAAATGTCAGACCCCGCAACACAATATATAGTACATATATAATACTAGATATTGTGGAATGTGCGTGAGGGCAGACATTTATGGGTCAGCCCGTTTTTGTATTGTTGGGATACTAATTTATTCACACGCTCGTACAGCACTTCTTGAAGAAGGGGATGGTAGCCTAAATAGTTGCATAAAATAAATTGCTTGTCAGATGTAGAAAGATTTTTTAGCTTTTTTTTTAATTTTTCCATTAACACACCAGTAAACAGCAAGTACGGAACGACAAAAATTTTCTTGTACTCAGAGTGGAGGGCGCGATGCAGTCCTTCTTCCAATGAAGGATGGGCGGCCGCAAGAAAACAGATCTCCACGCGTGAAAGGCGCATTTTTTCTTGAAGAAGGTAGGCGATTTTTTGTAAATCCCTTTTTATATCTGGATCACTGCTGCCGCGTCCGACAAGAAGCACTGTTGCATCGTCAGCAAACGGAACGGATTGTTCAGCAATTCGTTCTATTAAAATTTGCACCATTTTTTCATGTACTCCGAATGGGTCGCCTATGACAATATCAATATGAGGGTAGCGCTGTTTGGCTTTTGCGACTTCTTCAGGAATATCGTGTTTTACATGTCCCGCTGCTAAAAGCAAAACAGGGATTACGGCGATACTGGTTGCTCCTTTGTTTACACATGTGTCGATTCCTTTCGCAATATCCGGTTCGGCCAGTTCAATAAAGCTTATTTCTTGAATAGGGATATCAATATTTGTTTTGCAGCGATCTATAAAAGCAGCGGCTTCCTGACAAGCTTTTATGATGCGGCTGCCATGACAAACATAAAGAATTGCCTGCATTGTTCACCTCGTTAAAATGCTTCGTTGACAAATGGTTGTTGTGTTAGGGCGATTTGTTCAAACCATTGGATTTTCTGACGTAACGCGACTACTTCTCCGATAATAATCATGCTTGGATTTTCGATTCGGTGTCGCTTGACAACTTCAACAATCGTTTCAAGCGTAGCGGTGACGGTCTTTTGTTCCGTTAATGTTCCCCACTGTATAACTGCTGCCGGAGTTGTTGGTGCTTTACCATGTTTCAGCAATTGTTCACGAATGTATGGAAGATTGCTGATTCCCATATAAATTGCCAGTGTATCGATTCCTTTAGCAAGGTTTTCCCATTTTACATCCTCATTGCTTCCTTTTTGCTTATGGCCAGTAATAAAGGCCACGCTTGAGCTGAAATCGCGATGGGTAACAGGGATGCCGGCGTAAGCGGCAGCAGCGATGCCTGATGTAATGCCGGGAACAATTTCAAATTCAATATTATGCTTGGCGAGGGCTTCTGCTTCTTCGCCTCCTCTGCCGAATACGAACGGATCGCCGCCTTTTAAGCGAACAACGGTTTTTCCTTTTTTCGCATGGCGAATTAAAAAATGATTAATGGTCTCCTGTTGCATCGTATGGTACCCTGGCAGTTTGCCGCAGAAAATGAGCTCGGCTTCTTGCTTTGCATATTTCAACAGTTCGTTATTAATGAGGCGATCGTATAAAATAACATCCGCTTCTTGTATGCATTTTAATCCTTTAACAGTAATCAATTCCGGATCGCCAGGACCAGCTCCAACTAAATACACTTTGCCCATCTTCTTTCAGCCCTTTCTTTATTTTATGATCCAGAGCGAGGTTCGACGTAAATGACAAAACCGCCGCCATGGCGAATAGGTTTTTTCTCATGAAGGGAAATATCAATGATATCAGGAATTTTCAAAAAATGTTTTTCAAGTTCAACTTCCACAAGTCGAAATGCTTGTTCATCATCTTTAGCAGCGATGACGACATAAATGATGTCGTCATGCGCTGTCACTTCAAAGCGATACAGATTCACGAGTGTCCCCCTTATACAACGGTTTCGTTTTGTTTATTTAAAATACTGTCTAATGCCGTTTGGAGTGGCTCTAATCCAACACGGTTAACATAGTCGAAAAACGTTTCGCCCGGTAGTTTCGTTTCTTTGAAATAAGTCAAAAGTTGTGCTAACACTTCTGGCAGTTGCTGTGCGTCGACTTTTCCTTTTAATTTATCATTAAATTTTCCGCCGTTGCGTAACGTACCACCTACGTAAATTTCAAATGCTTCAACCATACCTTTATCTTTCGTCTTCATCTTAATGCCTTGCAGACCGATATCGGCAATTTGCCGCTGACCGCATGAATTCGGACAGCCGACCATATGGATTCGGACTGGCACATCAATTTCTAGATGGTCATCGAGATATTCGGCAATGCGACGCATCCGTTCTTTTGTTTCTACAAGCGCCAAGTTGCAATATTCGATACCTGTACAAGAGACCGAATAACCGATAAATGATTTTGGTTTGATGGTAATTCGCTCAAATACTTTTTCTTGCAAGACAGCGTCAACATGTTCGTTAGGAATGTTTGGAATAATTAAATTTTGTGAATTACATAAGCGGACTTCACCGTTGCCATATTGTTTGGCAACTCTAGCAATCTCAAACACTTCATCGGCATGCAAGCGCCCGACCGGAACGTTAAAGCCGATATAATTCAGCCCTTTTTGCTTCTGTGGATGAACGCCGTAAAAGTAACCGGCATTCCAGCCCTTTTGTACGTCTTCACCTTTTGATGGCAGTGGGCCAGTTAACTCTAGTAGCTTTTCTTTAAATTTTTCGATTCCCCAGTCGGCAACCAGAAACTTTAAGCGAGCACGATGTCGTTTTTCGCGATAACCATAATCGCGGAAAATCGTTGTCACGGCAATGGCGACATCTTTTACTTGCTCTGGTTTGACGAATACATCTAAAGTTTGCGCGAGATATGGCGCGGAGGATAATCCACCGCCAACTTTTACATGAAAACCGAGCGTTTCTTTACCATCGATGATTTTTTTCGCTGGAGTGAAGGAGATACAATGAATTTCCGCGTTTACTGTGTTATAGACGTTTCCACTAATGGACATTTTATATTTGCGCGGCAAGTTTGAGAAATCTTCATTACGTTGGAAAAACTCGTATACTTCTCGAACGATTTTCGTTGTGTCGACCAGCTCATGAGGATCGATTCCTGCAAGCGGGTTGCCGACAATATTGCGGGTGATGTCACCACAGGCTCCAGCTGTAGATAAACCGACACGCGTCAATCGTTCAAAAATATCAGGAAGCTGTTCGATGCGAAGCCAATGAAACTGCACCGCCTGACGAGTAGTAATGTCAAAAACATTACGACCATAATCGCGTGCAATTCCTGCTAATGTTTCCAACTGTTCATTATTTAAAATGCCGGAAGGGATACAAACACGCATCATGAAGTAGCCAGCTTCTTTTGGTTTTTGTAAATAAAGCCCTGCCCATTTAAACAAATCCCATTCCTCTTGAGGAATCGAAGCAAAACCGTGTTTTGCATAGTAAGGAATATCTTCGAAAATTTTCAACCCATCTTTTTTTAGCTTTTTTAATTCTGTTTTGTTTAAGTTTGGATTGTTCGCCCATGTTTTTTCATACGCCATTTACGATTTCCTCCTTAATAAAATTTCGAGAATGCAAGTACGCAATGACTTGATTGACACATTCTTCAACCGAGTAAAGATGTGTTTCAATTATCAGCTCTGGCGACACCGGTTCTTCATATGGTGAATCGATGCCGGTAAAGTCGCGAATTTCCCCGTTTCTCGCTTTTTTGTAAAGTCCTTTTGGATCGCGTTTTTCACATTCGTCAAGCGGGCATTTAACGTAAATTTCGATAAACTCATCATTTTCTACGAGTTGGCGAACAAGCTGGCGATCTTGAGTAAAAGGGGAAATAAACGCTGTTAATACGAATTGCCCGCTATCAACAAATAATTTGGCAACTTCTCCGATACGGCGAATGTTTTCGGTACGATCTTCAGCGGAAAAGCCTAAGTCTTTGTTTAAACCGTGCCGAATATTGTCGCCATCTAAGACATAATTTTGGATCCCTAGTTCAAATAGCCTTTTGGAAACAGCATTAGCAATGGTTGATTTACCTGAACCGGAAAGGCCGGTAAACCATAAAATGCAGCTATGATGACCATTTTGTTGGCGGCGCTGTTCTTTGGTAATCGTAGTGTGGTGCCATGTAAGATTTTTACTCAATCCTTCTTCCTCCTTAATTGCTTGAAATGGAGAGTGCTTTTTGTTTCATACCTTTAATTAAGACTTGCACGACTTCAGGGCGGCTGAACGTGCTCGGTGGAACCTCGCCGTTTCGCAGCATTTCCCGCACCTTTGTGCCAGATAGTACGACATGATATTTCTGGTCATGCGGGCACGTTTTTGTCGACGCCATTCCTTCACATTTCGTGCAGTAAAAGCTATGTTCAAAGAAAAGAGGGGTAATTCCAAGTTCTTCTTGTGTAAAATTCAAGAAAATTTTTTGCGCATCGTACGTTCCGTAATAGTTGCCGACACCGGCATGGTCACGGCCAACAATAAAATGAGTGCAGCCAAAGTTTTTGCGTACAATTGCATGGAAAATGGCTTCACGCGGACCGGCATAGCGCATCGCTGCTTGAAACACTCCGAGAAAAACGCGGTCTTTTGGATAATAGTTTTCTAACAATACTTGATAGCTTTCCATACGAATGTCTGCTGGAATGTCGTCTTCTTTTGTTTCGCCGACTAAAGGGTTTAAAAATAAGCCATCAACAATTTCAAGTGCACATTTTTGAATATATTCATGAGCGCGGTGGACGGGATTTCTTGTTTGGAAGCCGACAACGCTATTCCATCCTCGTTCGGCAAAAAGTTTTCTCGTTTCAGCTGGGTCAAAGTAAAATGGAGCGAAACGACCTTTATCAGTGCGTTTTACTAGAGTAATTGGCCCGCCGACATATAGATTTGGCTTGGTAAATAGCTTTTTGACACCAGGGTGACTTAAGTCATCTGTTTGGTAGACGAGGAGAGCTTCCTTGGTTTTATCTGGTTCGTATATTTCTTGAATGTCAAGAACTCCGTAAACTTCCCCAGCATGAACAAGTTTGACTGTTTCACCAATCGCTAACTGTGACGCTTTTTCTTTAGTCACTGCTAGTGTAATTGGAATGCTCCAAACAGTACCATTTTCTAGGCGCATTGTTTCGACAACAGATTCGTAGTCTTCTTTTCCTAAGAAGCCGGTTAGCGGGCTGTATCCTCCAATTCCAATGAGTTCGAGGTCGCTTAGTTCTGCTTTGCTTAATTCAATTTCTTTTTCAATTTGCGAGATTGGATAATCAGGGTTCCAACGGTTTATTAAACTTCCGCCATGAGGTATGCTTAAGCTCATCAATAAAACCTCCTTGTATAAGTATGTAATTCATATTGTTTAACTGTGTTTTATAGCTAAATACCGCCGCCGTTTTCATGCAAAGAGCGTTTATCTTCCGTAATTGTTTTTTTGAGGCTTAAGGTACCGATTGTAGCCAGACAGACGCTAATAATGGCAATGACGGTATAAATATCGCTATCTAGCAGCCATTTCACTAGACTGTAAGAAATGACAAGAGAAAAAACAGGTGAGACAAGCCAAACTTTTAAAAGCTGAATGACAATTCGTTTTTGCCAAACGTAAAAGCCGCTTTTCGCTGTGCCAATACCGATAATGGCTGAAGTGGTAATTTGTGTTAATGGTACAGGAAGACCGAAAATCGACGAGAGAATGACAAGAAGTGCTCCAGTGCCCGAAATGGCACATCCTTCAAACGGAGAAAATCGTGTAATCTTTTTTCCGTTTGTTTCAAGCACTCGATGTCCTAACAATAATGCTCCGAAGGCGACAAACAGGCCACCAATGATCGTTCCTTTTGTCACGGAAATGAGCCCGGCGCCGACAAGAGGGCCGACAGCGTTAGCTACGTTATTCATTCCGGCGGAGAAGGCTTCAAAAAATCCAGCGACAATAAGAGCAATCATAAATGTTTTTTGCCATACTCCTTGTTCGATGTAAGGGTATTTTTCTTTCATAAGCAAAAACCATTTGCCAATAAAATAAGTACATGTAAATGCAATGATTGGAATGATAATCCAAATGGATACGATGAAAAGTAGTTTTTGAATATATAAAGTTTGATAGGCGACGCCTACACCGACAACAGCCCCCACGGTTATTTCGCTTGTTGAAAGCGGAATTCCCATGATATTCGCAGCAAATAGAGAAATAGCTGCTGCAGCTAAAATAATGATGACCATTTTTACTGTTAAAATCGATGAAGGGATAATTCCTGAGCTGATGGTTTTTACGACTTCGCCACCAGCAAGGCTGCCTAAGAAGATACCAATCGCACAGAGTAATAAGGCGATAGGCTTCTTTTTAATCGCACCGGATCCATAAGCGACGCCCATTGTTGCTGCTGCACCGCTTCCGCCAATGTTCATCGCAAAAAATAGGGAAATGATAAAAGCGGTTGTCACTAGCATGAACGCCACTCCTTTTATGATTCATGAAGGCCGCATTCCGTTTTCGCATGTCCTGACCATCGCCCAGAACGTAAATTATTCAAGTCATAAGCAGGAGCAGTGCATGGTTCGCAACCGATACTTGGATATCCCATATCGTGAAGTTTGTTGTATGGCAGGTTATGCTGATGAACATATCGCCAAATATCTTGCCATGTCCAATAAATCAGCGGGCAAATTTTAATGGATTGAAATTTATGATCTTGATTGATATATTCTGTATTTGCCCGCGTTGGTGATTGTTCCCGGCGCAGACCGGAAATCCAGGCTGATATGCCGGTCAGCACTTCACGAAGCGGGATAATTTTACGTAGTTCACAACATTTATTCGGATGTATTTTCCATAATTCATCGCCAAAAAGCGCTGCTTGTTCCTGAAGTGAGAGAGCCGGAGATTTCATGATGATACGCAGCGAAGGATACCTTTCTTTTACTTTTTCAATGGTTTCATATGTTTCCTGAAAATGCAGATCGGTATCGAGAAAGATAATTTCTGCATCCGGCTTTACTTTAGAAATTAAGTCGATTAAAACAATTCCTTCCACCCCGAAACTACAGGCATAGACGATATCATTTTTATAATGATCATATGCCCATTTCAGCACATCAAGGGCACCTTTTGTTTCGTTATTATTTGAAAAAGACGGTTTTTCTTGCTCCCAGTTGGCATAAGTAAGCAAATGTTTTCCCCCTCCTTGTTTTCGAACAAAGAAAAAGGCAGGGGCTAATCCATAAGCGTCCGACCTCACGTGCATTTCACAATATATAGTTCATTATCAATATGATGTCCTATATATTGTGTTGTGGGGCCTGACACTTTGCTTTTGGGTCAGCCTCCGCCTCTAGTTTGTCTAGTCAGCGTGCTTATTTTAATCTTAATTTCTCGTTTTTCTCCAACTGAATCACTTTTCCATCTTGAACAACAAGTGTAATCGAGCCAAATTTCATAGAATCGAGCATTTCTTTAATTTTTGTAAAGACTCCTTCAAGCTGCTGTTCGCCGTTTCCCACAACAGTCCCCCCTTTTATGAATTCAAATAAAAACTTTCCATTTCGGAAAGACTGAAGAGGTAACGTATTTTACCTTATCTCCCAAAATGGTTCACATTTTGCTGGATTTAGCACCTTACTCCTTACAAGCAGGTTGCCGGGGTTCACAGGGCCAAGTCCCTCCGCCGCTCTTGATAAGTATAATTGTCTAAAATTTTACCATAATTCTAACAAATGTCAATCCTAGTTTTTCGATAGGAATAATTTTTATTGGAAATATTAAGTTACATTTTACATATATTTAAACTTTTATAACCATCTTTAGTGTTATACTGAACTTAGAAAATTTTGTTGATTTTTGGAGATTTGTAGTGGTGACTATTGAAAATAAAACAATTAAATCAACTCATTTTTGCTGTGCTATTACTGGAGCTTATTTTTGCTTGTTTCGAATTTTTTATATTTGATGAATGGAAACGCTACTACTTAAAAAAGTATTTAGCTAGTTTAGTTGAAAACCATGTCAAGCAGCGGATAGCGATTTTATTTATTGATTTAGATCGCTTTAAAGTGATTAATGATACACAAGGCCACATGTTTGGAGACATATTATTGGAAAAAGTAACAGAACGTTTGAAAAATTGAATTGGGTACAAATCGTTTAGTTGGCGTTGAAGCATTAATTCGTTGGGACAATAAAGAGCTAGGGTCTGTCTCTCCGACAGATTTTATTCCGATTGCCGAGGAATTAGGACTTATTATTCCAAAACGAATTGGAGAAATTGTATATGGCACAAGCTTTTTCAAATGAAACATAAAGAAAGAGGCTGACTCAAGCGTCTGACCTCACGCAAAATCCACGATATATATTATAGTTGTGGGGTCTGACACTTTGCTTTTCGGTCAGCCTCCTATTTTTGCTGAAGTTCCATTTTCATAAATTTACGCGTATTCGGACCGTAAATCCCATCGTCTTTTAAAGCAGCATACATCGATTGAAACCTTCTAACAGCATTTTCTGTCTTTTTACCGTAAATGCCATCAATATCTTTCGGGTCGAAGTTTAGGTGTTTTAAAGCGCGCTGCACCATTTTCACATCTTCTCCTGTGTCTCCTCTTTTTAAAACTTTGTTTGGAAGTGGAAATTCTTCATTGTACAGTTTACTTTTCACTACTTCTGTTAGTTTCGTTAATGTTTCTCTTCCTACTAATCCGTCGATGTGCAATCCATATTGTTTTTGAAATGCCATGACCGCTCTTTCCGTTTCTTCCCCAAAAATTCCGTCCGCTCCATATTTCGGAAGTGGAAACCCGGCGCGAATTAAATCTTCTTGTACTTCTTTGACGAAAGGTCCTCTGTCTCCTATTTTTAAAGGTAGACGCAAGAAGGTGCTTGGCACTTGAGAAGCTCGATTTTTCAGAGATTGTGAAGACTCAAGCATTCTACTTACATCAGAAATAAAACCATCCCATGTAATACCGTACAAGCGAAAAGCATCAAGTGGGTCCGTCCGTCGTTCTGGATCGAGTGTCCTGTGAGAAACGATATGTTTTGAAGGGTCGAGATTAAACTTTTGACAGAGGTAAGCATGATACCAAACGTAACGATTATATGCTTCCGTAAAGTTAATATTCCCTCCGTAACAAAGTTCAACTCCGATAGCAGCATCATTTGCATCTGCCCCAAACATTCGATTATCAGTTGGTTTGCTATATAAGACATGCCAAGCTTTTTCATCTAAAGGAATAATCTCAAGAATGTAACGATCATCAATAAACGTATGTGCGGACGCGTAAGGCTGATGATTATTAAAATAGTTGCGGTTTGCGTAGGCAGTAGAGCCAGGATTTCCCGTTGAATGGCTAACAATAAATTTTACCTCTTTCAGCTTTTCACCAGAACGAGCATTTCCAAAGCTGATATAGTCCCTTGTAATTTCGTATGCCATGCGTTTCTCCTTCCCTACATCATTTTATGTTTTTCATCATATGTGAAGCAGAAAAAAATGTTAAAATGTTCTCGTTTAAAACTAGGAAAACAAAGGATTTTATATATTTTTCTACTTTATATAATTGCTTTAAAGAGTGTAAAAGTTATCCTTAAAAATTCGATGTAGTTAAGTATCTAGAAGTATACAAAGCAAAGGAGCATCTATAGATGAGGTTAATCATGATCGATGAGTACAACGATAAAACGATGCAACTGGCAAGACCCATTTATGATCGTCATCGCCGCGTTTTGTTAGCGGCAGGCCGGACGATTCATCCAAAATATTTAGAACGTTTGCGACAAATGGATATTAAATATTTGTTTGTTGACGATTTAATTTCAGAAGGAATTACGATGGAAGAATTAATGGATATGCCATCATGGATGGACGCTACCGAAATTGTCCAAAAAGCGTTTGAAGACGTAAAAGCAAACAAGCCGCTAAATATTCGAGAGATGCAAAAACTTGTTGTGAGATTAGTAGATGAAGTAAGCAGACGCAAAATACTTATCATTATTCCGTCCACTTCTTTGTCTGTTGAGCTTCGGCCTTATGCTCATGCCGTGAATGTCGCGCTTTTGTCGTTGCAGATAGGAAAAAAACTACGACTCAATAGTTTACAAATGCGCGACTTAGCAATGGGAGCATTATTACATGATATTGGAAAGGCAGTGAAAGGGGACGAACACCATGCGCTAAAAGGTTTCGAATATTTGCGGAGAAACAGGGAAATCAGTCTGTTGTCTGCTCACGTTGCATACCAGCATCACGAAACATTTAACGGGGAAGGGGCTCCGAGAAAAATTCGGCATAAAGAGATTCACCAATATGCGCAAATTTGCGGAATTGCGAACCGGTTTGAAAATCTCATTTCTGAAGAAGGTGTTCCGCCGCACGAAGCGATGGAAGCATTGATGGCAAAAAGCAATATTGATTTTGCGCAGGAATTAGTCCACCTTTTCATTAATACAATTCCTTCTTATCCGCCGGGTACAAAAGTGAAAATGAGCGATGGCAGGGAAGCCATCGTAACGAAAATTATGAACCATATGCAGCGGCCATACATTCGCTACTTATCAACGAATGAGGAAATTTCACTGACAGAGAAACCGAATTTGCTTATTATTAGCGTTATTCATGATAAGAATAAAGAATGAGGCTGACCTTAAAGCAAAGTGTCAGTCCCCATAACCATACTATATATCTGTGGATGGTGCGTGGGGACAGACACTTAGAGGTCAGCCTATTTTTATCCCGTTCTAATCGTCCGTAAGACTCCCACCTCTACAGGTGGGAGATAACGGACGCTAAGAACCCGATAAGTTCAACTAACATCAGTGGGGGATGAAGAAAACCCCCGCTGATGAAGTTGAACTTTATTTTTTGCGCAAATTTCCTAATTCTTCGGCAATTGCTTGCATTTCACTCGGGCTGAACGATGTTTTTTTCATGACCATATCGTAAATGTCCTTTAAGTCATCATACAAATTTTCATCAAAATGAGACGGTTTGATGGCATCGAAGTTTAATACTTTGAGTTTTTCTTTTATTTTTTCGATCATGTATTCAACATTTTCCATTGATTTTTTTGTTAAATCCAATGTATTCATTCCTTTCGTATGTAATTATTCACATTGTAGCATATATGACGTATATTTTTCTTAACTTTTTCCATTATCGAATTTTGTTTATAATGTGTTAGTAAGTAGAGGAAGGAGTTGTCAGGAAAATGGTGAAAGTGTTGTTCGTTTGCTTAGGGAATATTTGTCGTTCACCAATGGCGGAAGCGATTTTTCGCGATTTAGTGAAGAAGGAAGGGCTCGAAGATAAAATTATAATTGATTCAGCAGGTACAGGGGATTGGCATATTGGCAAGCCGCCGCATTATGGAACACAACAAATTTTAATGAAAAATAATATTAGTTTTGAGGGGATTCGTGCTCGGAAAGTTGTTAAAGAGGACTTGGAATCGTTTGATTATATTATTGCTATGGATGTTGAGAATTTAGGAAATTTACGGCGTTTGGCCGGATACAATAAAGTCGGCTTTATCGGTCGGCTTCTTGATTTTGTGCCGGATAGTGATGTTGCGGATGTGCCTGACCCTTACTATACAGGTAATTTTGACGAAGTGTATGAGCTGATTCAAAAAGGGTGTAAAAACTTGCTGGAAACGATTAAAAAAGAGCATCATTTATAAACAACATAGTGAAAAGAGGGGGAATAAATGGCTGGGAAAAGTAATAAGTTATGGAAAGGAATAATGATTGGCGCAGCCATTGGAGCGGCTATGTCTCTTCTTGATCAAGAAACAAGAAAAATGTTACGTGCTAAAAACAAGTTGGAGTATTTCTTAAAAGATCTAGTCAATATGGCTGAAAATGTTAACCAACACGTACACAAATGCCGACAATCGCTGGAGCAGTTGTCTGAGGATATTTCTTTCATCGCGGAAAAAATAAAAGAAATAAACGAAAAAACGCCTGAAGTGATCGGATTTGTTAAAGAAACATTTATGCGGCGAAAGGATGATGATTCTCAACTGTAATTGGAGGGAGAAGTATGACAATCGATCTCTCTTTTGTTCGGGAACTGGTGAATCGTTTTCAAAAAGATGAGATTTCTCGTTTATCGGCAGAATTGGCGTATTTTTTTCTTCTGTCCCTTTTTCCATTTTTAATTTTCTTATTTACGTTGCTTGCCTATTTACCCATTCCGCATGAAGATGTATTGTTGCTTATGCGTGAATATGCGCCCAAAGAGGTGTTTCACTTAATTGAAACAAACGTACATACCATGATGGAGCATCAAAATGGAAAACTATTGTCATTTGGTATTATCGCAACGATTTGGTCGGCCTCCAATGGAATTAATGCGATTGTCCGTGCTTTTAACCGTGCTTATAATGTGAAGGAAGATCGTTCCTTTATTGTGGCAAGAGGAATGTCGGTTTTATTAACGTTTGCGATGATGTCCGTCATTGTTGTTGCGATTGTACTTCCAGTTTTCGGACGAGCGATTGGCAGTTTTTTGTTTTCGGCATTTGGCTTTTCCAATGAGTTTTTGGCCGTTTGGAATACATTCAGATGGGTAGTCAGTTCCGTTATTTTGTTTCTTGTTTTTACCGCTTTATATTATTTTGCTCCCAATAAGCATTTGCGTATAAGGCATGTAACAAGTGGCGCGTTGTTTGCAACGATTGGTTGGATGGTTGTTTCACTTGCTTTTTCTTATTATGTGGAGAATCTGGCTAATTACACAGTGATGTATGGAAGTCTTGGCGGCATTATTGTATTGATGGTTTGGTTTTATTTATCAGGGATGATTATTGTGTTAGGTGGGGAAATGAACGCGATTTTTGATTGTCGCCGCGAGGGAAAAATGTACGAACGTTAAACCCACAAACTTCCTCTCATGAATAAAAAGAAACAAGAGATATTAAATGCTGTAAGGCGGTTGCCTTCATTCAATCATGAGGGGGATTCTACATGACTAAGCAAACAAAAAAAGATGGCGGGACTAAACAAAAAGGAAAGAATAAACCGAAACATAAAACAAGCGGAAGTGCTAACGGACAAAACGGTTATCACTAAAACTAAAAAGAAAGAAATAGGACTTGGGAAACTCTCCAAGTCCTATCTTTATGATTATAAGATTGACAACCATTTATTATTCAACGATTTCTTCATAATGGTAATATGTTTGGTTGTAAATGTGTTCAATTTCTGCGTCTGTCATATAAAGAAGTTCGTTTTTGTTAATTCCTTTCATTTTCTCGATAAAATCAATCATATTTTTCCGTTCCGCTCTGCTCATCCATCATCGCTCCTTTAATCTGTTTTAAAACAGTATTTTTTATTTATTAGTATTATATAACAGTTCAAAAAAACGGTCAATGTATTTTCTGAAAATTAGGTAAAAAATAAAAAGCCTGTTCATCACTTTAAAGCGATCTCAGGCTTTGTACATATGAACAAGGATGTTGCAATCGTTAAGAGCATAAAACTCATGACAATAAAAAAGCTTTCCCCTTGCCAATATTGAATGACCCAACCGCTGATGAAGGGGCCAGCAATGCTTCCGACACTATAAAGAATTCCGCACAGTAAATTTCCAGCAGGAAGCAAATGTTTAGGGAGAAGGTCAGCTGTGTATGACATGCCTAATGAAAATAAAGAACCAACAAACATGCCGGCAACAAAAAAGCAAACAAAAAGACCGATAAACGATTGAGAAAGCATGCTGGCTGTTATAAAGCTAATACAACCGATTAATAGCGCAAACAGAAGAACGATTTTTCGTCCCCAACGGTCGCTTAATAAACCAAGAGGCAGCTGAAAGACAATGCCGCCGATGGCAAAGGCAGGCAAAATAACAGAAACCTGTTGTACAGGAATATTCTCACGAAGGGCGAAAATCGGGAAGCTTCCGTTGACGGCTGCTTCTAAAAAGCCATAGGCAAACGGTAATAAAAGAGCAACCCAAGCGTATTTCCAGGCTTGCGCAAATCGTTTGAACGTAGCAAAAAAACTTTCGTGTTCATCAGTGGTATTTGGATATTCATTTTTTAACAAAAATAATGTCAGCCAACCAAGTAAGCTGAGAAAAGATGAAACGATAAACGGAAGTGACTGGTGCACTTCAACAAGCGGCGTCAACAGTGGCCCAATCGCGAAACCGATGCCGAAAAATAAACCATACAACGACAGATTACGGCCACGCCGATGAGGTGGTGAAAAGTCTGTAATCCACGTTTGTGTTGCAAAATGCAGCATATGATCGCCAATGCCAATCAAAAGCCGCAAGAAAAACCAGAACATAAACGAGTGCCAAAGTGGAAATGAAGCTAATGAGAGTAGTACAATAAAGCCACCGAACATAATAATGGGTTTGTATCCATATTTTCTAAGCGGTTTTTCCATAAACGGAGAAATAAGCAGCACGCCAATGTATAAAGCAGTCGCATGAATTCCATTTAGTGACGAAGAAAACCCGTTTTTCTCAAGGATAATTGAAATAAGCGGTAACAGCAAACCTTGCGATAAACCGGAGATGGCAACGATACTTACTAAAATCCAAAAGCGCATGTTGTTCATTTTCATAAAAATAACCCCATCTGAAAAAAGTCATACTGAATAAAATAGTACAATATATTTTTTGTTAATGACAAGAAAAATGAGGTGATACAAAATGGAATTTAAAATGAAGGAAGTGGGCTTTAAAACGCAATTGGAATATGGAGAATTGCATGTTGCAGGAGATGAAACATACGGTTTCCGGCCGTATCAATTGCTTGTGTCAGCCGTTGCCGTCTGCAGTGGTGGAGTGTTGCGCAAAATTTTAGAGAAAAAACGTTTAGAAATCGAAGATATAACGGTAAAGGCAGATGTTACAAGAAACGAAAAAGAGGCTAACCGTATCGAGAAAATTCATCTCCATTTTATCATTAAAGGAAAAAATCTAGATCGAGAAAAAGTTGCTAAATCGCTTGAAGTCACGCGGAAAAATTGTTCGATGGTCCGTTCTGTAGAAGGAAGTATTGAAGTGACAGAATCATTTGAACTCATTTAACTCCCCTTCGTTCTTCTGTCCTTGAGGGAATATTTGTCTATTTTATATTGATATTAGACATAAAAAGAGAGAAAATGTTCATGATAGAGTAAGAAAATAACATTACATATGAAAGGCTGGGAATGTATGCTTAATAAGCTGTTTGCTTTAATGGTGTTCGCCGGTGTGCCGCTGTCCATTGCCGGTAGTGTTTTGCACTGGCCTTCCATTCTTATGTTTGTGATTTATTGCTTAACGATTATTGCGTTAGCAAGTTATATGGGAAGAGCGACCGAGAGCTTAGCGATTGTAGCGGGACCGCGAATTGGAGGTTTGCTAAATGCAACGTTTGGAAACGCGGTTGAATTGATTATTTCGATTTTTGCCTTAAAAGCGGGATTAGTCGAAGTTGTGTTAGCTTCATTAACAGGTTCAGTGCTAGGGAATTTACTGTTAGTCGCAGGGTTGTCCTTTTTTGTCGGTGGTCTGAAATATAAACGTCAAGAATTCAATGTATATGATGCTCGCCACAACGCCGGTTTATTAACATTTGCCATCTTAGTCGCATTTGTCATACCGGAAGTTTTCTCAGTGACCATGTCTGAAACGAAAACATTATCGCTCAGCGTCGGCATTTCTGTTATTATGATTACCCTTTACTTAGCAGCGTTATATTTTAAGCTTGTTACACATCGTGGAGTTTATCAGCATAAATCAGATGAAGTAGAAGAACATGAGGAACCAGAGTGGTCAAAAGGGAAGTCCATTGCGATTTTGGCGCTTGCCACTGCTGCGGTTGCTTATGTATCTGAAAATTTGGTACATACATTTGAGGCGGTCGCTGAGTCATTTGGCTGGAGCGAACTGTTTATCGGGGTTATCATTGTTGCAATTGTCGGTAATGCCGCAGAACATGCTTCAGCAATTATCATGGCCTATAAAAATAAAATGAATGTTGCTGTTGAAATTGCGATTGGCTCGACATTGCAAATTGCGATGTTTGTAGCACCTGTCCTTGTGCTTGTTTCGTTGCTTTTCCCTGTGCAAATGCCGTTAGTTTTTTCTTTGCCTGAATTAATTGCGATGGCAACAGCTGTTCTCCTTACCATTGTTCTTTCAAATGATGGAGACACAAACTGGTTTGAAGGGGCAACGATGTTAGCAGCTTACATTATTATGGGAATAGGTTTTTATTTATTATAAGCGTTTTATAAAAAAGGGGGCTGACCCATGAGTTGAGTGTCTCACCTCACGCACAATCCATCATATATAGTGTTCTTATCCAGTGTTATGCACTATACATGATGGTTGCGGGGCCTGACACTTTGCTTCAGGGGCAGCCTCATTTTCTGTTTGGACAAAACATATATCAATAGGAGGAAAAACAAAACATAATTAAAATAACTTAATTGTTATTATATATTATTATTAGAAATTATTAAATATTATGAATATTTTTTAGGGGGATAAAATGGTTTATCGTTTTTTATTTTACATCGTTGGTTTGTTTATTATTTCATTTGGTGTTGTATTAACAATTAAAGCTGATTTAGGCGCAGGAGCATGGGATGCGTTAAATGTCGGTTTAGCAGAAACAATCGGCTTTACGGTTGGAACATGGGTCATGATTGTTGGCACTATATTAATTATCATTAATGCGATTCTCTTGAGAAGATTCCCAGAAATATTGGCTATTGCTACCATTATCATCATCGGTGTTTTTATTGATTTTTGGCTGAAATTCATTTTGTCCAATTGGGAACCATCTAGTTTGTTGTTGCGGTTGTTGTTATTTTTGCTTGGTTTAATCATTATTTCTATAGGGGTATCTATTTATTTACAGGCAAAATTTCCCCTCAATCCAATTGATCAATTTATGATGGTTCTAAAGGAGAATTTGAAAATTACATTGATGACGGCAAAAACGCTAGGAGAAGTGTTGGCACTTATTTTAGCGCTGGTATTTAATGGTCCAATAGGGGTAGGCACCATTGTGATTACGCTTCTTATTGGTCCGTTCATTCAATTTTTCTTTCCTAAATTTGAGTATTTATTCAAACAAATCAGCAAAAGCCACTAGAAATTTTCTAGTGGCTTTTTCATTATTTGATGGATAAACTGCTTATCTTTGAAAAAAATAACGGTGTAAACAGCATTTTGAAAGGAGTGAGAGCGATGAAAAAATGGAGTTTTATTTGTTTTATTAGTTTCTTTTTTTTCCAATCATCTGTTATAGCTGCAGAGCCTGTACAAAAATATACCATTCCAAATTCAGTAATGGATATATCAAAAGAGAATACGTACCCAAATCCAACGCAAGATTTACCATACTTACAGCCGAGTAAATTTGCGAAGGAATTAATTAAGTCAGCCAACGTAAAAATTGACAACCCTGAATTAATTCGTTTATTAAACGAGTCTTCTGCTACAACGACACCGCTTGCGATTGGCTATCGAGCCAATATTTACTTAGGACAATGGCCGCTTAATTACCAATCAACAGAAACGGCAATCAATTGGGAGTATCAAAAAATTAATACGAATTTTTATGATAATCGCAGCGGAAATGCTCCACAAAAAATTTCTTATCGGCAAGAGACGCAAAAACATATTCGTGGTGGCTTAACCGCAAAAATTCCGAACGAAGAAGCTGTGAAAAAGATGATGTTATTAACAGCAATGAAGAAGACAAATTTGCCGCTAGCGTTTGGTACGGTTATTGGCATAGGAACGAAAAAAGACCGCGCTTACAATGTCCCTGTGCAAAAACTTGGCTATCTATATGCTTATGCTCCTGCTGTCAATGAAAAAGGAAAAGTAACATACGGGGAAGTATATGTGGTCTTAAAAGGAAACAAAAAACGCATTGTTGTGAAAAATATTACAACTCAAGGAATTGGGGCATGGATTCCAGTTCAAGACCGCGTATCATTTTCCTATGTCATCAGCGGCTCTCCAAGATAAAAGGGGGTCTGACCCCCATCGCTTCACCGCGTTAACGTAGTGGGGGTCAGACCCTTATTTTGTAATATTCGCTTTTCTTACTGTAAAATCAACATCACGATAATAACTGTTTTTGACAAGCACGTTTGGACCTAAGCATTGAACAGCTGGACAATGGCAGTTTAATTGTTTGGCAAGAGATGAATTCATCCATTTTTCATATGCTTCCAGAAGAGTGTTATGCTGAATATTGCCAAGGGTTGGTTCATCGCCAAAATCTGTAACGATAATATCCCCTGTAAAGATATTGACATTTAAGCGTGAACGTCCGTCTGGATCGTTGCGAACAGTAACATTTTTGCTTGAATACAATCGTTTCAACAGCGCTAAATCTTCTTCTTTATCGCTACATGGATAAAAAGGAAGCGTGCCAAAAAGCATCCATACATTTTCATCACGGATGTCGAGCAAATGATGAATCGCTTCACGTAATTCATCAAGACTTAACGTTTCAAGAGCGCTAGCAAAGTCGCTCGGATACATTGGGTGCACTTCGTGGCGTTTGCAATGCATCTCATCGACAATTTGGCGGTGAATCTTTTCTAAATGCGGTAATGTACGTTTATTCAGCATTGTTTCCGCCGATACGATAACCCCCATTTTCGCAAGCGCTTTAGCATTTTCAATCATCCGTTCAAAATACTTTTCTCTCTGGGCAATCGTCGGCTTGCGTTCCATCATGGCAAATCCGCCTTCAACGAAATCTTCCATCGTACCCCAGTTATGAGAAATATGCAACACATCTAAATAAGGAACGATTTTTTCATAGCGTTCAAGTTCAAGTGTTAAATTTGAATTGATTTGTGTGCGCACGCCTCGCTCATGAGCATATTTTAAAAGAGGAACAACATATTCGTTTACCGATTTAAGTGAAAGCATCGGTTCGCCGCCAGTAATGCTTAATGAACGAAGGTGCGGTATTTCTTCAAGACGTTGAATAAGCAAATCTAGCGGCAATGCCTCTGGGTCCTTTGTTTGCAATGTATACCCAACTGCGCAATGCTCACAACGCATATTACATAAAGTAGTTGTTGTGAATTCAATATTCGTTAATTGCAATTTACCATACTGCTCAATATCTAAATACGCTTCCCACGGATCGTAGTTTGGAGTAATTGGTTGGAGTGTAAGGCTATTCATCGTATTCTCCTCTTCTTTCATGAATTGATAAACTAACGTTAATTATGTAAAACAATGTAGAAAGTTGTCAAATTCCTTGCCGATAAATGAAGATGGCAAGAAAGGATATTTTTGGGCAATGCCGTATATGAAAAAGACCTACAACTAAAATATTTAAAAGACAGGATGAATATGTTGGAGAGTTATTAACTCCATCGGTTCTAAATCAGCGGATTTAGCGGATTATTGGGCGTCTCATTCAAGTTTAGGAGTGAAATATGAATCATTTAAGAAAATTGGTAAAAGCCGCTATGACAAGCAGGCTTTTTCTTTTTAAATGAGTTTTTTGTTATGGGGGTTCATTTTGAATTGCTTTTCATACTCAGAGAAAAAGGAGTATAATAAACAAAGACAGTATTCTAAATATTAGTACATATTTTGAACAAAGGGGAAGGGGCGTTAAACTGTGGAGAAGTTTCAAGAAAGTATGTACAAGCTAATAGTGGAAACGTCTACAAAATTACCGAAAGATGTTCGCCGCGCCATCGCTCGTGCAAAGGCGAAAGAGAATGCTGGAACACGCGCAGCAATGGCATTAACAACAATCGCTGGAAACATTAAAATGGCAGATGAAAATGTATCACCAATTTGCCAAGACACAGGACTTCCGACATTTAAAATTAAAGTTCCTGTCGGTGTTAACCAAATAAAAATGAAAGAAGCGATTCGAAACGCAATCGCTCAAGCGACAAAAGATGGAAAGCTTCGCCCAAACTCTGTTGATTCATTAACAGGAGAAAACAGCGGCGATAATCTTGGTGACGGTGTCCCTGTTATTAAATTTGAACAGTGGGAGAACGATTATATTGATGTGCGTCTTATTTTAAAAGGCGGTGGCTGTGAAAATAAAAACATTCAATACAGCCTTCCTTGCGAATTGGAAGGATTGGGACGAGCTGGACGCGATTTAGATGGCATTCGCAAATGTATTTTGCATGCCGTTTATCAAGCGCAAGGACAAGGATGCAGTGCTGGCTTTATCGGTGTTGGTATCGGCGGCGATCGTTCTTCTGGCTATGATTTAGCAAAGGAACAGTTATTCCGTTCCGTTGACGATGTCAATCCAAATGAAGAGCTTCGTCAATTGGAAGAATATATTATGGAAAATGCAAACAAGCTTGGTATCGGTACGATGGGCTTTGGCGGTGAAACGACGCTTCTTGGCTGTAAAATCGGTGTGATGCACCGCATCCCGGCAAGCTTCTTCGTTTCCGTGGCTTATAACTGCTGGGCGTTTCGTCGTTTAGGTGTTAAAGTTGATCCGACAACAGGCGACATTATTGAATGGTTATATCAAGAAGGCGAAGATGTTGATTTTGCGAAAGAGTTAGAAAAGACAGAAGAAAAGGCTTCTGTAAACATCGGAGAGACTCGCGAATTTGTTCTAGAAGCACCAATTACGGAAGAACAAATTCGTCAGCTTAAAGTCGGTGATGTTGTCCGCATTAACGGCATGATTTATACAGGCCGCGATGCCATCCATAAACATTTAATGGACCATGATTCTCCAGTTGATTTAAATGGACAAATTATTTACCACTGCGGACCGGTAATGTTGAAAGATGAAGACGGCAAATGGCATGTAAAAGCAGCAGGACCGACAACAAGCATTCGCGAGGAACCTTATCAAGGAGAAATTATGAAAAAGTTTGGTATTCGTGCTGTCATCGGTAAAGGCGGTATGGGTGCAAAAACGCTCGCGGCGTTGAAAGAGCATGGTGGTGTCTATTTAAATGCCATCGGTGGAGCAGCGCAATATTATGCTGACTGTATTAAGTCTGTCGAAGGTGTCGACTTCTTAGAGTTCGGTATTCCAGAAGCGATGTGGCATTTAAGAGTAGAAAACTTTACCGCTGTTGTCACAATGGACTCGCACGGAAATAGCTTACATGAAGATGTGGAAAAATCATCATTGGAAAAATTAGCGCAATTTAAAGAACCGGTGTTTAAATAAAAATAGGCTGAAGACCGCTAGCATTTAAGGCTAGCGGTTTTTTGTGTAAAAAAATGGATTGACTAAAGTTTGCACAGAAGAAAAACCTATTTTTAGCGATACTTCTAAGGAGGATCAGGCGATGAAGAAGTTGATTGTAATATTGTCCTTGCTTATTATTATTTTTGCGATTCCTTATGATGCAGGTGCTGTCTCCAATCAAGCAATTCATTGGGGATTTAAAAAAAGTGAGAATCATAAGCCACCATCTGCTGGAAAAGAATTAGACAACCTGCTTGCAAAATATGATGCCTTTTATTTAGGAAATCCTAACAAAAAAGAAATTTATTTAACATTTGATAACGGCTATGAAAATGGTTATACTGCGAAAATACTTGATGTTCTAAAAGAAAAAAACGTCCCGGCTACGTTTTTTGTAACAGGGCATTACCTAAAATCTGCCCCGGATTTGGTCAAGCGAATGGTAAAAGAAGGTCATATTGTCGGAAATCACTCTTGGCATCATCCGGACTTAACACAAGTAAGCGATGAGAAACTGCGCGAAGAATTGGAATCAGTTCGCAAAAAAACAGCAGAGCTGACAGGGCAAAAAACGATGAATTATCTGCGCCCACCGCGCGGCATTTTTAGTGAACGCACGATTGCCGTCGCAAGAGAACTGGGATATTACCACGTTTTTTGGTCGCTTGCCTTTGTCGATTGGAACACCGATCAACAAAAAGGGTGGCAATACGCTTACAATAATATTATGAAGCAAATTCACCCGGGAGCGATTCTTTTACTTCATACCGTTTCGAAAGATAACGCTGAAGCTTTAGCAAAAGTGATTGACGATTTGCGAAAACAAGGTTATACATTTAAGAGTCTTGATGATTTGATGTTAGAAAAAACGATGCTTCACCCATGGCTGTTTACCCTTTGAGCATGTTGTTCAAAGGGTTTTTTAGACGAATGAAGCGGACTTGCGCACAAGTGTGTTGATTAACCAACAAAATCCAGATAAAGCGGATTTATTTAAGTAGCTTTTCTGCCGAAGTCAGCTAAGCGTTTCGCTTAGCTGACTGGGCATGGGCCTGCATGCCTAACCCGAACGGAGAACGCTTTGCGGACAAATGGATTTGTCCGCAGGCGTTCTCGTTCGGGTATCACGGCAGAAAAGCTCGAATCACTGAGAAAGTAGTTATAAATAATGGATCATCAACACTCATGGAATTGCTCAAGTTTCTGTTATGCTATAATGAAAAGAAAAAGGAATGAACGTCGATGTGGCAAGAACGAGTTGAAGTACAGGCTCCTTATGATTTTTCCCGAGTTTTGGAGCGTTTGGCGCGTGATCCATTGTCCAACATCCATTTAAAAAAACAAGAAATTATCGTCCCACTTTATATTCACGAGATTCCTGTAGCTGTTTCTGTACAAAGTATCGGAACAAAAGAAAGACCGCATTTTCTTGTGACGGCAAAATATCAAGAGTTAAAAGAAGAAATACTTGAACGCATTTTTCATCTTTTTCAATGGGAAACGCCATTGGCAGCCATACATAACCACTTTTTAAATACAGAGCTAAAAGAAATTTTTATTCAGCATGAAGGTACGCCGCTTATTTTAGATTTTGACCTTTATTTTTGTCTAATGAAATGTCTCATTCATCAGCAATTAAATATGAAATTCGCTTATCACCTCACCGAACGATTTGTAAAAACGTTCGGAAAAGAAATGGATGGTATATGGTTTTACCCGCGTCCGGAAGATATTGCTGCATTAAGTTATGAAGATTTGCGGCAATTACAGTTTAGCGGGCGCAAAGCGGAATATATCATTGATACATCAAGGCTCATTGCAGAGGGAAAGCTGAATTTAGAGAAGTTGAGAGAAGTGTCGGATGAAGAGGTGATGAAAGCATTGCTTCCAATTCGCGGTATTGGGCCATGGACAGTCCAAAATTTTCTTTTATTCGGCCTTGGCCGCTCGAATCTTTTTCCGAAAGCCGATATTGGTATTCAAAATGCGATCAAGCAGCTTCTTCATCTCGAGCAAAAACCTTCCTATGAGCAAATGGAAGAGTTAAGCAAAAATTGGGAGCCGTATTTAAGCTATGCTTCCTTATATTTATGGAGAAGTATTGAATAGGAGTTAGGAAAATGGAAAAAACAGCAATCAAAATCAAAAAGGGACAACAGTTTCCTCTTACCATTAAGCGGCTTGGCATCAATGGAGAAGGGGTAGGATATTTCAAAAAACAGGTCGTTTTTGTACCAGGGGCGCTTCCAGGCGAGGAAGTTGTCGTTGAGGCAACAAAAATTGAACCGAGATACGCGGAAGCGAAAATCAAAAAAATTCGTAAGAAATCCCCTTACCGCGTTCAACCACTTTGTCCTGTTTACGAGCAATGCGGTGGATGTCAGCTTCAGCATCTAGATTATGAAGCGCAATTGAACGAAAAGCGCGACATTGTTATCCAGGCGTTTGAACGTCATTGTCACATTCCAGTTGGCCAGTTGCATATAAAACCAACCATCGGTATGGACACCCCGTGGAATTACCGCAACAAAAGCCAGTTTCAAGTCGGAAAGCAAAAAGGAAAAGTCATTGCGGGGCTTTATGGGCTTAATTCTCATCAATTAATCGATATTTCTGAGTGTTCTATTCAGCATCAAGCAACAAATAAAGTAACGAAAATCGTAAAAATGATTTTGCAAGACTTGCAAATTCCGATTTATGATGAGCGAAAACGGACGGGACTTGTAAGAACCATTGTTGCAAGGGTAGGTTTTCACACGGGAGATGTCCAGCTTGTATTAATTACGGCTGAGAAAGAAATTCCCCGCAAAGAACTGCTAGTGGCTGAAATTAAGCGCCGTCTTCCTGAAGTAAAGTCGATTGTACAAAATGTAAACGGCCGGAAAACATCTCTTATTTTCGGTGAAGAAACGTTTTTGCTTGAAGGAGAAGAGTATATTCAAGAAGTATTAGGAGACCTTTCTTTTGAATTGTCAGCCCGGGCGTTCTTCCAGTTGAACCCTGTGCAAACGGTAAAATTATATGATGAAGTTAAAAAAGCAGCTGCATTAACAGGCAGCGAAAAAGTAGTGGACGCTTATTGTGGTGTGGGAACCATTGGACTTTGGCTGGCAAAAGAAGCCGGGGAAGTACGTGGTATGGATATTATTCCTGAAGCGATTGAAGATGCAAAGAAAAACGCGGTGAAACATGGTTTTACAAATACGTTATATGAAGTGGGCAAAGCGGAAGTATTGCTTCCAAAATGGGTAAAAGAAGGATGGAAACCGGATATCGTCGTAGTTGACCCTCCGCGGACAGGCTGTGACGAACAACTGCTAAAAACCATTCTTAAGGTAAAACCGCAAAAAATCGTGTATGTCTCTTGCAATCCATCTAGCCTAGCAAGAGACGTTGACGTACTATCAAAATTTTATAAAGTTGATTACATTCAGCCTGTGGATATGTTTCCGCATACTGCTCATGTGGAGTGTGTAGCGAAACTAACCTTGAAATAAAAGGATTTTAAAGAAGGCTAGGCGACATTTGACCACATTTGTGTTGCCTAGCCGTTTTTTCGTATAAAATCCCCAAATAGCCGTGCGTTTTTTTTCACCATCTTTCTTGTTACGCAAGCATACACCTCACCGATCGTTTTGATAGAGACATGTCCTAAACGAGCCTGTACTTTTTTAAGTCCGCGCCTGCTAATGTGGCATTAATGTGGTATGGGGTATGTCTTAAGTCGTGGAAGCGGATTTTCTTTACCCCAGCAGCTTTTATAACACGATTAGAAATATCTGTTGACGTACGAGGAAAAATCGGTTTTCCAGTTTCTCGAGCAAAGACAAGGTCGTTATCTTCGTATTTGGAATTAACACTGGGTTGAGGGTCAGCGACGTTTTAAAGCTTAAAGTCAAAGATGTCAAATGCAAAAGCCATTTGATGATTTATGAACAAAAAACAGGTAAATATAAGCGAATTTAAAATTAACCAGGAGCTGCAGCAACACATTCTTTCTTACACAGCCAACATGGATGATGAAGAATATTTGTTTAAATTGCTGCGCTCTCCTTTCCCGATTAAAAGAGTACAAGATACTAAACCGTGCAGCAAAGAAAATCGGCATCTCAGAAATCGGTACCCACACTCTTCGGAAAACATGGGTACGGCGGATTGTATTGCCCTAACCGGGGTTATCCAGAAGATCCTGAAACGAAAATCAAGCGTCTTGAGGTGGAAGTAGAGATGCTAAAAAAGCTCTTAAAGATGTGAAAGGGGGAATGGAAGCAGTACCAGCTCACAAGAAATTCGCCATCATTCAAGAAATGGCTGGGTGTCATGGTTCGATTCAACAATTATGTGAGATAGCAGGAGTGTCTCGAAGTGGATACTACAAGTGGGTAAAACGACAGGAACGCCCTTCTCAGAAGCAATTGGAAGACGAGCATCTAAAGGAAAAAATCGAGGAGTGTCATGAAGAACTGAAAGGCATCTATGGGTATCGGAGAGTCAAAGTCTGGCTTAAACGGAAATACAAACTGAGTATCAACCATAAACGAGTACAAAGGCTGATGAGGGAGATGGGCATCCGTGCGGTGATTCGGAAGAAACGGCCTTATTACGGAAAGAAAGAGCCTTATGTGATTTCGGATAATCATCTAAACAGAGATTTCCACGCGTCAAAACCAAACGAGAAAGGGGTTACAGATATTACCTATTTAATATTTAATGGGCAAAAGCTCTATTTGTCCGCCATTAAAGACCTATACAATAATGAAATCGTGGCCTACCATATCAGCCAAAGAAATGACATCAAACTGGTGATCGACACGCTAAAAAAGGCCATAAAAAAACGGAATGTAAATGGACTCCTCCTACATAGTGATCAAGGGTTCCAATATACATCCCGTCAATACAACAACCTACTAAAAAGATACAATATAAAGGCTAGTATGTCCAGAAAAGGAAACTGTTTGGACAATGCCTGCATGGAAAACTTCTTCAGCCATTTCAAGGCAGAGTGTTTCCATCTGTACTCTTTTCGCACAGCCGAAGAGGTGAAGGATGCCGTACACAAATATATTCGTTTTTATAACCACCAACGTTTCCAAAAGAAATTAAACAACCTGAGTCCTTATGAATATAGGACTCAGGCTGCATAAATGTGCTTTTTTATTCCTGTCTACTTGACAGGGGTCACTTCATAAAAAGATGGGCATTAAAAAGATATATAATACGAGTCGGTCTAAATCCAATTGCCTTACCCAAACAGTTTCTTGATGTTTGGTAATTGAATATATTTGAAAAACTCAACTTATCTCCTCATTCAGAATATACTCCAATACTTCATAGCCATCATAATTTCTAAAGAAAATAACTACTCCCTCGGTTAAATAATTTGCTCCCTGACACGAATGAAAACTGAACTACCCAAAAAAATTCCTTGTGTTTTTTGTTTCCTGCTTATCATAAACACTTGTGTGTCACATTCTTCTGCTGTAATATTCAAATTATAAGGATAATAATGGAAGAAAGTCGCAAAAGAAATTGTTTTGTGAAAAAGTTTAAGTGTAGAGTATAAAAAACTTTTGCAAAAATCGAATAAAGGTTTGATTTAAAAAAGACAGGGAGCTTCCGCGACTTCTTGTCACAGTAGGTATTAAAATAATGAACAGCGGACAATGTTAATTCTTATTATTCAGGTAATCATAAGAGGAAAGCAATGAATTGAAAGAGATATAATAAAATATTTCGGAAAAGTAAATATTTTTGGTTGCTCAAGAGGGGAAAAGCAAATGATGATTATTCAGTTCTTGTATGGGTTACTGGTAGGAATTCTATTTTCATGTTTGCATAATTATTTTAGGAAAAAATCGAAAAGCGATACTAAAAGATTTGAGGATAGTGAAAAAAGAATTTTTAAATTAGTAGAAAGCGCCAAAGATATTATTTATTATTACCAAATTAAGCCTGAGCCAAAGTATATATATCTTAGCCCTTCTATAGAAAAAGTTTTAGGTTCTGGATTAGTAGAGAGAAGTTATCAAAATCCATATACTCACTTTGAACTCATTCATCCAGATGATTATGAAATATTAGCAAAAAAAATTAATGGGAATATTGATTACGATCAACCAATTGTTCAACGCTGGAGGGATGAGCAAGGAAACTATATATGGTTTGAAGAATATACTACCCCGATATTTAAAAATGGAGAGCTTGTTGCAGTTCAGGGGATTATTAGAAATATCAATGACAAGGTAAATCTACAAAAGGATTTAGAATATCGTATTACTCATGATGCTTTAACTGATATTCACAATCGACAATTCTTTGAGCAAAATATGGAAATATACGATCAACATGTAAATGTACCTGTAGCTATTATTTTGTGTGATTTAGATGAACTTAAATATGTAAATGATAATCACGGACATAAAAAAGGGGATGCTTTAATAAAAGAGTTCGCCAAAATATTAAGCCGATATTCCTCAGAGAATACCATCGTTTCCAGAATTGGTGGAGATGAATTTGCTATTCTTGTAACAGATACCGACAGTGAATATGTAGAAAGTATGGTAGATCATATTTCAAAAGATATTATAAGGTATAATGAAAATAGCACAGATATTAAAATAAAAATGTCAATAGGTTACGCTTTCAGTCATCATTCTATAGGAAAAATGGAGGACCTATTTACTGAGGCGGATAAAAACATGTATTTTGAAAAAAGACTAAAAAAGAATAATATGTTACATCAATTAGAAAGTGTGTAACGAGGGAAATATAGAACGACATTTTCCTATTTATTCACTAAAAAATGTCTATGTATCAATGAGCTCAAGCACTTATTATAGATGCGGAATACGGATGAGTTTTATAACAATTGAATCCAGAACTTTGTCCCCTTGCCTTCTTAATACCTACTATGTAACCCCTAAAGATATGTGTCTGTCCACTACCCGATTTTTAGCGAATCTTTATAAAAACATTCGGGTGTGTTGACAGGCTTTTGTTTTGGCTCCTTTTTTACATCATTCAATTGTTTGTTAAAATGATTAGAGTGTATGAAAAAATTGAAGAAATACATCATGAATATCCGAGTGTGATTGTGAATTTGCTTACATACAAAGCCAAAATCGTTGAAGGAGAGACGAAAGTGAAAGAGCATGCGGAATTAAAATGGATGCCGCTTCAAGCATTACACTCTCTTGAATGGGCACCCGCTGATATTCCAGCCGTAGAGGCTTTATTAAGGTGTCTGTCCCTCATCACTTTAATGTTTTAACGTAGTGGGGGTCAGACCCCATGTTGTCGGATTTAACTTTTCAACTTCATAATAAGGATAAAATCTCCAAACAATAAACTAATTCCTGTTAAAGTTAAAATGACTCTATAAACCCAATAAGGTAAGAGAAGTCTTAGTACATTTAGAATAAAAAGATCTCCATTTTGGTCACCTACACCAAAATTTTGCTCAGCAAAATTCGAATGAAAACTTTTATTATACTTTAATGCTAAAAATAGGGAAATTAATCCCATAATCCCTAAGAAAATAATTACTCCCAAATCATTGCTAGACATTATGTAAACACCTCATCTTTTCATATTACATATCTTTATACGCATTTTTGGAAAACTGGTTTCAAACAAAATTTCCATATGTCGTTTATTAGAACTTACACATACTATTTTTTATGGCAAACTCGAGTAACGTTCAAGTAATGAATCATTTATTCATAGAACTAATGCCACTCCTCTATGTACTGTTCACTCAACATATATGGAGTGTGGCACAATTATATTTGACATAGAAAATAATACTCAGCTAATTCTGTTGTTTTTATGTCTTTTTTGGATAAGTGGAAAAAAGTGTTTTTACATTTGTTCAACATTATATTTACATTTGTTCTTTGGATTGGTATAGTAGTCGTGTAAAGCTTTAGCTATCATTTCTTCGGTAGAAAGGCAAATGTTATTTTTATACGAACGAAAAGCGTTTCCATTTTTAGTAAAGAAAAAAGGGAGAACGCACATTTTTTCAAAAGAACAAAAACTTCTACAAAAGAGAAAGAAATCATGAAGGTAACAAACATTTTTGACATTAAAGTTTGATGTTACAAAGGCTGAAACTCATAAATTGGCTGAGGAAGCAAAAGAATATTCATTTGTATGTGTCATTCACTAAGGATGATTAAGGGAGCAGTAAAAGGGCTTAACAAGAAGTAAGGAAATGTAGTAGCGCGATTTATCTTAAAATTTTTACATATATGATCAGCTAGCATTGTAAGTTTTATCAGAAAAGGTATTTCCTTTTCCGGTTATTAATAGTGGAAAGGAACTGCTTTTTTTAAAATAAAAAAGTGAGGAGGATATGGCTGTGAGAAACTAGATGAGTTTTTCACGGCAATTTTTATGGGTGATGTCGGTTTACTTCTTTCAGGAGCTACATTATTTTTAAACAGTTTAATGTTGTTTGGAAAAGCGAATGAAAAAAGCGTGGGAGTCTTCAATTTATTTATAGGGGCTCTTCAAGTCATTATACCATTTTATTTAATTGTTGTTTCTGATCAAAACCATTGGACCATTTTTAATCTGGCTTGTATCTTTTTATTTGGTTTTACCTATTTATATGTAGGTGTTACTACGCTAAAAGGTCTTGAAGGCAACGGATTGGGATGGTACTCTCTCTGGGTGTCCATCATAGCGATCGTATATGCAGTTGTATCTGTCATACATTTTCATGATATGATCAATGCCTTAACATGGGTAATGTGGGCTTATTTATGGTTTTTATTCTTTTTATCTATGGCTCTTAATAAGAAAATGGATGCTTATATTGGAAAAGTGGCCTTTGTACAATCATGGGTCACTCTCACCATTCCAGCACTCCTATCTCTAACAGGCGTGTGGAAAATCGATTTCGTTGCACAGGTATGGTTCTATGTATTGATATTATCGATTGTTTATTTCTGTATTTCTGCTATTAGATTAAAAGTTTCATTAAATAGCAGAGGAAAAAACACGGATGTACAGGTAAATTCATAAATGATTCGCTTTGTATAAAGAAGAAGGGTGTTTACGGAGTAAGAGTGCTGACCTATACGGTATCTGGCACTCTATTATCCACATTAGGCCGTCCAGACAGAAACTTATTCAAAAAGAAGAAGCAGGAACCGAATAAAGGGTCCTGCTTTTTTTGTGCAGTTTCAATCGATTGATCCCACTCTTTCAACCCACTTTCGGGGAGTATAGGTAGATCATTTATTATATCTCCTTTTGGTTGATTCCCATTCTTCGATATGGCGAAAAATAGGTGTTTTTATAAAACACTTGTCTAATCAAATGACTGGAAATTGGAATGTTATGGATTATAACGACTATTAAAGAGGGAGATTCATATGTTAGCAGATCGAATTATTTTGACGGGTCAGCAATATCTAGGGACTCCTTATGTATTTAATGCTCCATCTTATCGCACAGATATGTTTGATTGTAGTTCGTTTACACAGTATGTTTTTGGTGTGAATGGCATTCCTCTTCCTAGAAACTCCCGACAGCAATTTTTAATAGGGACTCCTGTTTCTTTACATCGGATTCAAAAGGGTGATTTATTGTTTTTTACGACAGAAAAAAGAAAGAAAAGAAACGGAGTCGCTAAAATTGGACATGTTGGAATCTATATAGGAAACAATCAAATGCTTCATACGTACCGCCAGGGAAAAAAAGTAACCATCACAGAGTTAAACTCATATTGGAAGAAAAATTTTATCGGTGCTAAGAGAGTGTTGTAAATTTCAGCGGTAAATGACAAACAAATCGGCTGTAATGGGGATATGTTCAATAATGATGTGATAATAGGGCTACTTTCTCAATTTGTGTGTGTTTACATCATACTGAGTCTTAAATAATTTTAATCTGACCAACTTGAAGATAGTAATTTAAAGCTTTGTCCAATGAAATGAGGTCACAAGTTATAAATTACTACAATTTTGGACTTGAATCTTTCTTATTTTTTTTATATTATTATATCGACAATTCTAGATATTTATAATTTTTTATATTATAATATCGATAATTCTAGATATTTATAAATATATATAAGGGGTGATGAACCGATTTGATAAGCATAAAGGATATTCACGCATGTTTAAAGAAACCATCTGACTCTTGGCCTGTTCTTTCCTATAGAATCATACGAGATCGGTATTTCGGGGATGAACATTGAAAAGCAGTGGTAACCAGGGATTGTGCATGTTAAAAGACGGTAGATCGCATCATGAAGGAAAGACTGGGCTTATAAACACAAGGAGATAACGAACAGAAACCATCTCTATAACTTGTATGTAAAAATTCTAAGTAATGGCACCTATGAAGTGTGAATGACCGGTATGATCTACACTTCTACTACAACAGAGTTGCATTTAGCGAGTATCATAGATTGATATTCGTGAAAGATAATAGAGTAGGCTGGCATTCAGAGCATTACAACAAGCGTTAAGTAGGGAGAAACAAACGGGAAAAGTGATTTTATTACTTGGCTCGAAATGGCCAAAATTTTAAGCGCTTACATAAATGTGGAGGAGGTGATGATAAATAGCGAAGGATCAAACTGCTGCTGGTACGAACATCAAGGAAGAATAATCGTTGGATGTCATGATGAAATCATTCTATATCAGTTAAAGTAGAAGCTTATATATTAAGAATTAAACAGAGAGGAGACAATCAAACATGATCCGTGATATCGATTTACAATCCATTCAAGAAGTAAGGGACTACCTTGAGCAAGCTAAAGAAGCACAAAAAATACTCGAAAAAATGACACAAAGTGAAATTGATCAGATTGTTGAAAGCATGGCGAATGCGGCAAGGGAAGAAGCGGAGCGATTGGCAGCTATGGCAGTAGAAGAGACCGGTTTTGGCAAAGTTGCCGATAAAGTAGTGAAAAATCTGTTTGCTGCCAATGACGTTTACAACGCTATCAAAGATATGAAAACGGTCGGGATTATTCGTCGAGATGAACAAAATCGCATATGGGAAGTCGCTCAACCTGTAGGGATCGTTGCAGCCATCGTTCCATCCACCAATCCAACTTCGACAGCTATTTTTAAATCGTTGATTGCCGTTAAGGCCAGAAATGCCATTATTTTTAGCCCTCATCCATCGGCTGCAAAATGCACAGCGGAAGCGGCAAGAATCATGCAAGAAGCGGCAGAGCGTGCTGGAGCTCCAAAGGGTCTGATTTCTTGCATCACGCAACCGACATTGGCTGCGACAAACGAGTTAATGAGACATAAATTAACAGACGTCATTCTCGCAACAGGCGGCATGGCTATGGTGAAAGCGGCTTACAGTTCCGGAAAGCCTGCATATGGCGTAGGACCTGGAAATGTACCAGTCTATATTCATGAAAGTGCCAATATCGCAAAAACTGTTCAATTAATCATTCAAAGTAAAACTTTTGACAATGGAACAATCTGCGCTTCCGAACAAGCTCTTCTAGTTGATCAATCTATCAAAGAACAGGTTGTTTCTGAGTTGAAGCAACAAGGCGCTTACTTCTTGAATGATGAGGAAAAACAAAAGGTAGCCTCCATTATTATGGTAAACGGAGCGTTAAATGCTAAGATTGTTGGAAAATCGCCTCAAGTGATTGCGGAAATGGCTGGAATTGAGATTCCATCCGACGCGAAGGTACTTGTTGCGGAAGAGACAAATGTGGGCAAAGAATATCCATTCTCAATTGAAAAATTGTCTCCAATTCTTGCTTTCTATACTGTGAAAGATATGGAAGAAGCAAGCGCTATTGCCGTAGCACTGCTTGAATTAGGTGGACTAGGTCATACTTTAGGAATTCACGCTGAAGACGAAAAGGTAGTAGAAGCGTTCACCATCGATAAACCAGTTTCACGTGTGATTGTAAATTCTGGTACGACATTTGGTGGAATCGGTGCCACTGTGGCAATCCAGCCATCCTTGACACTGGGATGCGGTTCTTTTGGTAATAACATTACTTCCGACAATATTGGACCACAGCATTTGATTAACATTAAACGTGTGGCATATGGAATTCGCGAGATGGCAGAACAAGAGTCAGGTGTGAAAGAGGAAAATCCTGCGTTAGTCTAAAAGTAGGAAGTAATAGTTATATAACCAACCCAGCATATCGCTGGGTTGGTTATATTTTTGACCGATTGTTACATTCAAAAATTGTCTAGTATTAAGGATTTCGCTAAATTGACGAATAAAGGGGAAAGGAGGCTCGGTATTTTAGTACTGAGAGGAATGCGCCTTTTTTCCGTTTCGCTAACTTGAGCTAAACTTAGTTTAGCCGTAACATTAGTAATATGAAGAGACTCAGTTTATCTAAAACGAACATGGAGGGGAAAAATGTCAAAAGTAAAAACAAACGCGATGCGTATTCTTGATAAGAAAAAGATCAATTACAATGTCCTTACCTACGACAATCAGGATGGAAAAATCGATGGCATTTCTGTTGCCCATAATATTGGGAAAGACCCTCGAATGGTGTATAAAACATTAGTAACGCAGGGGAACAGCGGGAACATTTATGTGTTTGTCATCCCTGTGGAATCGGAACTGGATTTGAAAAAAGCTGCACAAGTAACGGGCGAGAAAAAAGTCGAAATGGTACCGGTGAACGATATGCAAAAGTTGACAGGTTATATCCGCGGAGGGTGTTCGCCGATAGGTATGAAAAAACTTTATCCAACCTTTATTGATTTCAGTGCTTCTCAACTTGAGCATATCGTCGTCAGTGGCGGCAAGATCGGTGTGCAAATTGAGCTTAGCGTGGAAGCTTTACAAAGCGTAACAGAAGCTGCACTGCAAGAAGTGGTAAAAAAGCAAGAAGTATGATCGGGTCTTATATATACGAATATCCCCCTTGTTTCACGCAAGGAGGGAATTTTACTTGGGCTTTGAGGATAGAGTGATGTACATGTTCTAGTGCTTAGGCTTACCTTGTGATAGGTGAGCTTTTTATTTTAGGAATAAAGACAAAAGAGGGAATGGTTCATTCGATTCGACGGATGTTGTCTCAGAAAACGAAGGCGTGGGAGTGATTCAAGGACATATACGGTATTTATAAGCAGAAACGAATATACCGTGTGCGATGGAATGAAAGGTATTAAGAGGATGAAAAAAGGTAAAAATATTAGAGAACAAGCTATGAAAGAAAGTGTTTGCAAAAAAAAGTCCGCTTTTTGATAATGAAGAAAGAAAAATCAAAAACTAAAAAAAACTCCAAAAATTTCACATTGAAACACATAGTCCATTGTCTGTAAAATAAAGATGACAAGACTAAAATTTTTTCAAGGAGGAACTAAAAATGAAAGCACTTACATATCTAGGGCCGGGAAAAAAAGAAGTCATGGAAAAGCCAAAACCAAAAATTGAAAAGGAAACGGATGTAATCGTTAAGATTACAAAAACAACGATTTGCGGAACGGATTTACATATTCTTAAAGGAGATGTTCCTACTGTAGAAGAAGGTCGAATTTTAGGACATGAAGGTGTAGGGGTTGTTGAAGAAGTTGGTTCAGCTGTAAAAAATTTTAAAAAAGGTGACAGAGTCCTGATTTCTTGTATTACCTCCTGCGGAAAATGTGAAAATTGCAAAAAAGGGTTGTATGCGCATTGTGAAGATGGAGGCTGGATATTAGGACACCTGATTGACGGAACCCAAGCGGAGTATGTAAGAATTCCATACGCAGACACAAGCCTTTACCCGATCCCGGAAGGCGCGGATGAAGAGGCTCTCGTTATGCTTAGTGATATTCTTCCAACAGGATTTGAAATTGGCGTGTTAAACGGAAAGGTTCAGCCGGGACAAACAATTGCCATTATAGGAGCTGGTCCCGTAGGCATGGCAGCTCTATTAACTGCTCAGTTTTATTCACCTGCAGAGATCATTATGGTTGATTTAGACGATAACCGTTTAGAAGTTGCGAAAAAATTTGGCGCAACTCAAGTGGTTAATAGCGGTGACGGCAAGGCCATTGAAAAAATTATGGAATTAACCGACGGAAAAGGTGTAGACGTCGCAATGGAAGCGGTCGGAATTCCTGCAACATTTGATATTTGCCAAGAGATTATAAAACCAGGTGGCCGTATAGCCAATGTAGGTGTTCATGGAAAAAGTGTTGAGTTTCATATTGAAAAATTATGGATACGTAACATTACGTTAACAACCGGTCTTGTCAACACGACTTCTACGCCAATGCTATTAAAAACTGTTGAGGCAAAAAAATTGCATCCAGAACAATTGATTACCCACCGCTTTGCCTTTTCAGATATTATGAATGCTTATGAGGTATTTGGTAATGCATCAAAAGAAAAAGCGTTAAAAGTCATTATTTCCAACGACTAAGTTTTCTTTTTAATGATAAAAAATCCATCCATTCTTGAACTTTAGAACCTATATCATTACTCGTTATATAATGATACGGGTTCTTTTTTTATACAAATGCTTGACTTAGTGTCTGTCAATGCCCGAAGAAGATAAGGTATTGTGGATTTCCTGGCGATGTGCTAATCTGTTCATACATGATCTAACCAAGGAATCGTTTTAAATTTATGTTAGTTGATTTACTTAAGTACAGTAATGTAATATAAAAATACGATTGAATTGACGGACCTGGAGGTAACAATGGAACTTTTAGAAGTATTTAAAGCCTTGTCAAATGAAACGAGGCTGCAGATTATACAGTGGTTAAAAAATCCTGAAACTCACTTTCCAAAACCGCAACACGGAGATATACACGAAGATGGGGTTTGTGTGAGCGACATTCATAAAAAGGTTGGATTGTCACAATCTACCGTGTCCCTTTACCTATCCATGCTGCAAAATGCCGGATTGATAAAAGCAAAACGAGTTGGGCAATGGACTTATTATAAAAGGGATGAGGAGAACATCAAAAAAATGCTCGAATTGTTATCTAGGGATTTATAAGTCAAAATCCTCGCTTACCGCTTAGATGGTAAGCATCATTACATTTTTGACTTGAATCTCCCTTATTTTTATATTATTATATCGATAATTCTAGATATTTATAAATATAGATATAAAATAATGATAATGAACGGATTTGGTAAACATACATGAAGGATATTCACGTATGTTTAAAGAAAACCATCTGATTATTGGTTTGTTTTTCCTTTGGAATCATCGTGGACAGCATCCCGGAGATGAACCTGGAAAAGCAAATGAAACCGGCAAAAAGAAATATAGATGTGGAGGAATGGCGATGAACCGATTTGATAAGCATAAAGGATATTCACGCATGTTTAAAGAAAAACATCTGACCCTCGGTTTGTTCTTTCCTATAGAATCATACGAGGGCAGCATTCCAGAGATGAATATTGAAAAGCAAATGAAACTGGCAAAAAGAGCAGAAGAGCTCAATTTTGCTGCATTGTTTGTTCGGGATGTTCCATTACATGACCCTTATTTTGGGGATGTGGGCCAGATTTATGATCCTTGGGTCTATTTAGGGTATATAGCTGCCCATACAGAAAAAATTGCTTTAGGTACTGCAAGTATTATTCTGACATTGCGTCACCCTTTACATGTTGCGAAAGCAGCCGCTTCCGTCGACAAACTATCCGGCGAACGTCTGATTCTTGGGGTGGCGACTGGGGATCGACCAATAGAATTTCCAGCCTTTTCAGTTGATCCAGAAAATCGTAGTACTTTCTTTCAAGAGGCCGTATTAGTAATGAAAAAAGCGTGGAAAGAGAACTTTCCGGTAATCCAATCGCCGCGAGTCCATATGTTGAGTGGGGACCTTTTGCCAAAACCACGACTGTCAGACATTCCGGTATTGGTAACCGGCCACAGCTCTCAGTCTGTTGAATGGATTGCTGAAAACAGTGATGGGTGGATGTATTATCCGAGAAACTTGAGATTCCAAGCGGAATTGATTAAACAGTGGCGCTCTCATACTGATCAATTTAAACCATTCACTCAGTCTCTATATGTAGATTTGACAGAGGATCCGAATCATCCGCCAATCCCTATTCATTTAGGGTTTAGAGTTGGGCGCAATATACTCATTGAATTCCTTGAAAGTCTTAAAAATGCTGGTGTCAATCACGTGATTATCAACTTAAAATATGGTCAACGTCCTGTAGAAGAAGTGATTGAAGAATTAGGGGAAGAAGTGGTTCCACACTTTCCAGCATTAAACGGAAAGTAACATAATGTATCGTGAGTATGAAAGGCCTTTCTTGTCTTTGTAATGTGGATATTGAATAGATCTTTCTTGTTCGAACGATGATGAAAACTTCCAAACAAAAACTCGGTCTTTGTCTAAAGAGAAGACATGGCAATAATGTTGCGAATTTGAAAGGATTGCTGGAGGGACCCACACAACATCCCAATACGTTGAGCCACAAATTAGAAAATATTGTTAACAACCCTAAGATCGGAATTGTCGGTCTTAGGGGGGGTCACAATAGAATAGAGAACATCAGGTCATATGAATTGGAGGCATCTTAAAGTAGATGTACACCTACATATTGGGTAGAAGCAGGAACCTTCATGGGTTCCTGCTTCTTCTTTGATAACGATCTGCAAGACGCACTCAATATATGTCGTGTTGGATATCTTTTGTACCTTGAGTAATTGAATGTTATTTAAGTTGTGATATGTGTATATGCCAACTCTCTTTATTGCTTTGAGGTTACTTTAGTCTCTCCTAGCTACGCAAACTCCCTTTTAACCAGGCGCGGGGACGACAGGGACCGACCGGGATTTGGATTAAGCTTGTTTTCCCTCTCGAATCGATTTTGTAAAGTTTATCACATGAGTTCACATCAAATCCGAGGAGTGGGTGCCCCCCCATCTCCATGGCAGACGCCACCAAGAGTAGTCGTTGTACGAGCATCCCCGCCTCCATCTGTTGAATGCGATACCCTCTGTACCCTAATGCATTTTTGAGGTAATCCTTGTCTCCTACCACATGTAGACAAAGCGGCACTTGGAACAGATTGACATTGTCCATTGGCATTCCGTATTGTAGGAAGTGTCGATAATCTCCGAAACGTATCCGTCCTAACGCATGAGCAGCACTGTCATAATAGTAAGCACCATCTGGAACGTCTACAACGTTATAAAAACAGCCATACAGTGAGACACGGGACTTCGGCTCCTCTTGTTCTCCATCTAAATCATTTCGATACGAGAAAGAAAGCGTCACCTCTTGTAACAAAGTAGCCAATTGTTCTTGGCTTACCTTTCCCAAAACAAAATCCATGTCTGGTGAATATCGCTTCTGGCAGACTGACGCTAGATCATACGATAACCGCTTCACGCAGGGGAGAACTACCGCTTGCATTCCACATGTAACGTTCTTTGCGCTCTTAATCTGCCGAAACGATCGCGGTGATTCCAACATGGATGCTTCATTCATTTTTCTCAGCATCGGATACTCAACGATCCTCCGTGACCGGACATAGTAACTATGCTGAACGGCTGGCAATTCTCGGCACAATTCAGTGGCAGAAACACTTTCTTCTAAGTTATTATCGTTATCAAACCAAGTGATTGAAGACTCCACAGATAATGGAATAACCGCATATACACTCTCCTCCTGTTCGGATAGTCCAAGCAGGTGGTTGATGGCCCTATCAAGAAATTGGAAATACACTGCCGAGGCGAAACCGAACCGTTTCGCCACTTCCAACAGTTGCCCGATTAGCACGCCAGCATCCAGTCCTTGCAGACGGTAGGCAAAATTATTGTATTTAAAGAAATTCTTCCAAAACATTGTCGATACAAAAACAATACCGAAACAAGCCGACACGTCACATCGATTACCTAGAGCAGTAGTTAGGTAGGAATCGAAATTGCCTTCCCGCAACAACACTAAGCGATGGTGTGCCACATCATAATGGTACACTCCATCTGGAACATCCTTCATCTTCAAATACATATATAATTCGTTTGGATACAACGCCCCTCCGGAGGGAACAAACCGCCGATACAACTGCATTAGGTTGACTGCTTGTTCCGTGGAACCCAAGGCAAAGTCTGCCTGGCAAAATTGAGTAAGGCCGAATACGTACCAGAGAAAATGACCTATTTCTTTTAGGTCGAGCTTTCCAGACGATTCTCTACCCTGGAGCGTTAACGGTACTTCTGGAGAAAGCGGAATCGAAGGTAAGTCACGGTACAGCTTATATGCAAGCGGTGCGTCTTCCCAATCCACTTCCCAATCTGGTGGTACAATCTTATCGACGTCAAAATGAAGATTGTGTAGAAATGTCTCTAGCTTCATCCTCCTGGCCTCCTATGGGAACGGGTGGGGATGTGGATTAAGCTGTTCAAGCGTGAGCGGTTGTTTTGTATACCCGAGTTCCATTGGCACCCGGAGCACCCTCTCAAGACCTTCCAAGCGGGTAAGGTGATGCCCAAATGTCATCGGTAACATTCCCGGAATCAGTACTTTCACGCAATATAATCCGTTTCGTTTCGTTACAGGAGTTGTCTGGTCCACTACAATTACCTCGAGGTTTAATCGACGGAACTTTTGAAGAATGTCCTGCAGGTCATCAGTCAAGTCTGCACGCTTCGTTTGCCACTTGAATTCCTCTTCAAACGTTCGCAACGGACGATGATCATCCAACAAAAATTGCAGGCGCTCCTCTGCTTCCGGTAAACCGTACAGCATGCCATGATCCTCCATCTGCTTTACTAAGAACGGATCGTGTAACATTTTCTCGTATTTCTTTCGGTTTGCCTCCAATTTCTCGTCAAGCGTGAGCATCATGCCTGCTAATTCGTGAATGGCGCTTTTCACTGCCCGTATGGGGTCCGGATGAGCTCCGGCAGCACAGATTAGATTCATTCCCTTTTGTTTCCTGTTTTTCGCCACTGCCCAGACACTTGGAATTCCATGCTCCATCGTCGAGTTGAAAAAATACAGATCATATCCCGCCACCACACGTACACGGTCAACCATCAACTGTAATTCTTTATCGTTAGCGGAACTAAGGTCAAGACGCGGAAGAGGCAACTGCGCATACCAAGTCATCAAGAATGAATCACGCTCCACCACCTCCAAGATGGCATGGAAAATCGCTTCCTCTAAACTCCCGCCTAATGCACATCCGTTGGAAGTTTCATAGACAAAGCCATCCCCACATCCCAAACTGTAATATGCGAGTAACTCTGGAACCAAAATCGGACGCTCTTGTAAAAACGAATATCCCCAAACCCAATTCATTGGGCGATTAGGATGAAACGGTTTGAACGGAAACCCAGGTTGTGCATACTGTTCCTTCGCGTGCACTCCTACCTTTACAGGATTGAGTGCTTTATCTTTCAGATTTTGGTAACTGTCATGAATCGTCGTCCGTTTGCCACGAGGTTCGATACCACAATATCTCTCCAAGCCCTCCAAAATGGCGGTCAACTCGCTAACCTCATATGAATGAGTCCGACCTGCTACTCCCTCGTCCCCTATAAACAATGGCATATTTACAATGATATCAGCAAACGGTAGCACGAAATGATGCATTTTACCATTCAATAACCCAGTTCTGTAATCTAGATAGTCTTTGACCAGAACTTTTTTCAAATGCTCTATCGGACGACAGCGGTAACTGTCAGCGCTGATCTTCGGACTTGATTGCAGCGATATGCGGGCTGCTGTCGGTGAATCGTCGGGTAATTGACCACATATCGTACATAACGGGTCGGACAGAAAGAAGTGACATGAGTTCTTTAATGTTTTCAGGTTGATTAGGAACAACCTTTCTTCTAAGTGGGAACGACTGTCTTCTAACACCCTCTGCGTCTCTGTGGCGATCAGGTGAGCCATCTGCAAAAGTCCTGTTTGTGATGCCCATGCATCACGCTGTATTCCTCCTTGCACCGCTATCCTTCGTTGCAGCTCCCACATCTCCTTACGGTCGTACCCCGCTATAAGGAGTCGAATGTCAGCGCACTGAGAGCATCCCGAGGCATTCGGACGAACGAGCGGACCGATCACGCCCTCACCAAATGAAACAAAGCCCCGAAGCCATGGAATGCCTGATGATCGTAACACCTCTTCCGCCTTATGATGAACGGAGGGATACCAAGCATCGTGCAACACCAGAGCAAAATCTGTTTCTTCCGGAACTCCTTCTTCGAAATCGATTTGACGAACTACTTGATATTGGCCGGACAGTTTTTCATACACATAATCTGCCAATACCCCTTCTCCAACCATCAATACGCAAGTATCCATCAGGATTCCTCCTCTCTTAACAGCACACCAAACACTCCTGCCAGTTTCTCTTTCAAAAAAGGTTCCATTGCTAAATCAAAGACTAAGAGCCGAATGCTGTTTCGTTTCAAGACCTGCATGGCGGACTGCAAGAACTCTAATTGTGTCGTCTTTTCACAAGAGGGAATATCAAGTCTTAATGGTGTATTTTCATTTAGAAGAATGGATGAATCATCCAGTGCTTGTATTCTGAGTGAAGTCGATTGATTTTGTGCGTTCATAAGTGCCTGCTCTAGCGCTTTCCGAAGCGCCATTGTTATATTCAAACCTGCGCTGCCATACCAGCGTCCGTTCGTTCTGATCCATACTACAGGAAATCCTGACACCTTCTCTCCCAAGCCGATCGTCGGTGGTCCATGCATCGTAGTCAGTGCCTGCAAATAAAATCTGCAGTGTTTGTCTTCTACCAAACCCAATCGTACCCGAAAAATAGGTTCCTTTTGATGAGCCTGTCGTTTACTCAGCTTCTCGTCTAAGCACCTTTGCAATCCCCGACAAACGCCTTCCGCAATCGTTTCCCCTGCTCCAACACCGATAAATTCCTGTGGTGCGATTTCTTCGTGGTATAAGGAACCCGAAACGAGTAAATTTTTCATTTGCGATACATACGCTTCAATCCCTGTCAACCCCGCTTCCCGCCGTGCCTCCTCATGGGTTAGACCTGCACAGACAATTTCCGGCAGCAGCTCAGCCGGCCCCTCCGATAGTGGGTTCACAGTTTGAACGCAGCACTGGGCCAACGGAAGCTGCTTCAATCCGCCTTCCTCCCATCTATGGAAAATTCCCGATTCTGCGGATGTCAACTGACTAAAATAATGAAACAATCTACTCGGATCACCGCAACTCGAATTCTGTTTAAGACTCAAATCAAGATCTTGAACCCATTCAGCTGCCACACATTCAGTCGTCACCAGTGGATGTTGTGTGAATGAATGCCAGTCACCTTCCAATGTTTCCAGATCGAGAAGGAAAAATTGATTTCTCTGTTCCGATTTAGTCACTCCTGTCACTTTTTTGAATAATTCAAACACAATCACATTCGCCAACATTGCTCCCGCTGTTGAAGAAAAAGTTTGTAACGGCCGATCCTCGCGAAGCGCGGATCGGTGTATGCGACGCCATGCGGACTCCCAACATCCCTCAGATTCCGGATGCACTAATGGACCCGCTAAACCCACTTGCTGCAGAGATATGGCGGGGAGAAACCCCTTCTTCTCCTCCCTGCAAACCGCATGAAGAGCCCGCAGCTCCTCTACATTGCCTTCCTGTGAGACATATAAAATCCACTCAAATGGCTGCACAACTTCTCGCCAAGAACTTTCTCCCGTCCCCCTTTGTAGGGCTATCTCCTCTATTGCTACTTCGGAGTCCATTTTGCGGGCATTCTCCACCAGTTCCTTCAATCGCGGCCGATTAGTAGGTATCGAGTCTGTTATCATAATATGGAAATTGGGTAATCCAGATTCGAGCAACGCAGAAACTAATGAGACAAAAAAAGGGCCAGAGCCGATAGCCAATACTTTAGATTGACGATATACTTGAAAACGGAACGCACCAGAATCAACGAAACTTTCTATAAATTCAATTTGCGAAGCATACTTTTTGAGAATTCTGCTGTCCAATTGATGTGGACGGTCTTGGCTCACATCTCGAACAAAGCCGTTTCGGTACAGAATTTCTCCGATTTCATACACCCTGTTCCGATATGGGGCCGGTAATCCATCCGTCAATTCTCCCAATGTGTGCTCTCCGTTGAACATAGGCATCAGTTTTTCAATCCACTGATAGATTGTACTGCCTTTCATACGAAATGAGCTTGAGTTATTCCTAAAATACACACCACCGTTTGGATCTGGGAGAAAAAACGTGTCTTTTTTCACCTTCAGACGCGAGGAAGCGTTCAGATTTGTCATTCTACTCCTCCTTATCCGTGAGTTGTTCCGTAGTATCATTTTATGTACTGTTATTTGTCCCTTATGTTAATTTCATAGAGAGGACCCCTGCAGCAGATTATGCAGGGGCAGTCCGTTCTTCTTAGGTAATCACCTTTTTGAGCTAGGGAACTAGAGATTTCCTCTAAATCAGCTCCCTCAGCAATTGAAGCAGTTAAATCAATGTCCAAAACCACCACAACGTCCAAAACACTGTCCAAAACACTGTCCAAAACACTGTCCAAAACACTGTCCAAAACATTGTCCAAAACACTGTCCAAAACAACGTCCAAAACAACGTCCAAAACAATTTCCACCACAACGTCCACCACAACGATGGAAACAATTTCCTCCGCAGCGTCCTCCACAACGTCCACCGCATTGACGAGCATCATCAATAATATAGGACTGAGTTTGAGGATCCCAAACCATCACCTCACCCGCCACAAAATCATCCATACCTAACGATTGAAGTTCATTTTGGAAATTATACATTTTACACCATCCTTATTGTTATAAATTTGTTGTTTCCGGCGACATAACCAGAAACGGGAAAGGAGAGTAGAGCGAAGGTATCAGAAAGATATCTGTGAATCAGATCAATCCACCAAATACTTCGGGTACTCTCCTCAACAAACTATGAACTCTGTTAGGTTGTTGTTACTGATTGTAGTGCCTATTTTTATTGAGACTTCGTAAAACTGTAAAATAAAGAACCGATCCGTTTAAACGATTCAGTCAGTCTTTATATGTAGATTTGACAGAGGACCCGAATCATCCGCCAATCCCTATTCATTTAGAGGGCAGAGTTGAGCGGAATATACCCATTCTTAAAATGGCGGCGTTAACCATGTGATGATTAACTTAAAATATGGCCATCGTCCTGTGAAAGAAGGAAGAATTATGGGAAGAAGTTGTTCCGTATTTTCCAGCATTGATTGAGTGAAGCGTAAATATTTCGGAAGAGAAGGATTCGGGGCATGAGTGCATGAATCTTCTGGGCGCATCCGGGCCTAAAATGGTTTAACGGCGCTATGCAAGATTTGGCAGTTTCTGTTCTTACTGAACGTGGGCATAAAGCGAAAATGTTGAAAAATTTAAGATGGCTTTCGGAGGAAACCACATCCCAAATACGTCAAATCACGAAAATGAAAAGGACGCGTAAACACCCCTAAGATCGGAATGAGCAGTCTTAGGGGTGTTTTACGTGAGTGAAATCCCTTGTGAGTCTATCGTTCTATGAGCTAAATAAAGTCTCTTATGGTAACTAAAAAATTACACGAAAATTACGGAAACAAGGGATTTGTGTTAAACCATTTATCCAATTCCTTTTGTAATTGTCCAAAAAGCATCAGGCGATACATACGAAAATCTGCACGAAGAGACGAAAGGCAGCGGGCTTATTTCCATCGATGAGAAAGTGGCTAAACTATGCAAAGGAGTAAGCGGTGATAGGAGCTAATAAAAGTAACCAAAAGTTGAAAGTGGCAAGTGCCAATCAAATAAAGAGAAAAACAAAACTTATACTGACAAAATGACAAGCTATTACAGATTGAGACTACATTTATAAACTCTAGGATCGTAATGCACAAGCGCTTAAATGCATATCAAATGAAGTTTTATTTCACTTCTGTTATAATAATCTTCATTCTGTATTTTACAAATTCTACCTTATTCACAGTTCATTTTAAAGGAAGTGAACATCGGAATGTCCAATAAAGGAAAAATACTATTTGGTCTTTCCATAGCTGCCTTTTTAGGACCGTTTACTCAGACGATCTATACACCAAGCCTTTCTGAAATTAAACATTTTTTTGAAGCGAATCAATTTATGATTAATTTTACCATTTCTTTATTTACAATCATATTAGCCGCCAGTCAATTTCTCATCGGACCTTTAACAGATACGCGCGGACGGAAAGCAGTATTGCTTCCGGGTCTTCTTCTTTTCATTTTTGGATCTTTCATTTGTTTTGTATCAACAAACTATTATGCTTTTTTGCTTGGAAGAGCTCTTCAAGCATTTGGGATTAGTACTGGATCTGTTGTTGCGGCAGCGGTGATCGGCGATATTTATTCACCAAAAGAGCGCGGAAGTGCCATGAGTATTTATCAAACGATGGTCTTTCTAGGTCCGGTTTTAGGTCCTGTGTTAGGAAGTTTCATAGCTGCCTATTTTCATTGGCAATGGGCATTTGCGATTTTAGCGATTGCCGGTTTTATCAGTTACATCTATAACCGTCATACATTGTGTGAGACATTGCCAAAGGACATCACACCGAGCAGAATTACCTTTCAAACTTTTAAAGGAATTATATCTAATCAAGCAGCTTTCTCTATTATGCTTCTTGGGTTCTTCCAGTTTTATGGCTATTATATTTATCTTGTATTTTTACCTAATTTATTAGATCAGTTGTTTCACGTTTCTCTAGCAACAAAAGGGCTTTTCTTTATGCCGTTAACCGCCGGCATTGTGTTGGGAACATTTTTAGGCGGAAGGGCACAGAAGCGCTTTACGCGCAAATCGATTCTTGTTTATACTTCTTATGCAATTGCATTTGTCGTATCGGCGTTTTGGGCTTGCTTAATGTTAAAATTTCTAAATATGTTCATTCTTATTATTTTTCTATTAGCGTACGGAATACTTCTTGGAACGAGTTTGCCTTCTCAATCAACCACACTCGTTAATTTATTCTTAAAGGAAAAAGGCACAGCGATGGGAGTATACAACTTTATTCGCTTTACCGGCGGGGGAATTGGACCTATGCTCGGTGCGATCATTCATGATATTGCTGGAGACTATGCTCTTTATGGATCATTATTTATCTTCCTTCTTGCATCTGCCTTTGTCATTCATAAAAAGATGTATGATCCATTTGAAGCACCAGTTCAGGCAAGCCAACCGTAGATTGGTATCTATCACTTGGATAATCATTTTGATTTTAAACACCACAAAGGGCTATTTATATCTAGCGCTTCTTCCTTTATTTGTCGAAAGCTCGGTTAATGACAAGCACTAAAAAAGAAAAAGCTTGCAAACTTTGGTTTGCAAGCTTTTATATTTTCTAACTCAAGTGATGATAGGCACTTTATATTATCTCGGCCTTAATACATATAGAGCAATAAGCACAAACAATTGTCAGCAACAAAGAAAAATCGATTGAAGTAGCTTGTAAGAGAAGCAAAGAAGCAGGGAAAACCGGAGCTAAAATAGTTGCATTCTCAAAAATCTACATTCCTGCTTATCTTGCATATTATACAGGTGATTTGTCAAGCCAGTCAGATGTGGAATGTAGCTCTTTAACACCATTCTATCCCCCTACAAAATGAAAACATTGAAATCATTGGACGTGACATTGGATTGTAACGCAAAAGTTGTAGCAAAACGCTATACTTTGAAAATCGTGGGCGAAAAATCACATATTTAATTTTGAATATTTTGAAAATTGTCATATATCTTGTAATAAATCATATATGTTGCAATAAAGGCAATAAAAAATGTGGCACACACAAAATTTAAATGAAAAAGTGCAGGAAGGGGATGAAGAAATGAAAAAGGCGGCAAAAAGAAATGCACAAATTCTTGCGATTGATGCCGGGGGGACGATGACAGACACATTTATCATCGATGAAAACGGTGATTTTGTCGTCGGGAAGGCACAATCCACACCGGAAGATGAATCAGTAGGTCTCTTAAACTCTGCGAGGGATGCACTTGCCTACTGGGACACAACAGTCGAAGAAGAATTTCCGAAACTGCTTGCAGGAGTCTATTCGGGAACTGCGATGCTAAACCGGCTCGTTTCAAGGAAAGGGCGTCGAGTCGGATTGATCGTTAACAAGGGAATGGAAGATTTTCACCGGATGGGTCGGGCGATCCAGGCATATCTCGGCTATTCTTACTCAGACCGTTTGCACTTAAATACCCATCGTTACGATCCTCCGCTTGTGCCAAGGGAGTTGACAAGAGGAGTAACCGAAAGAGTTGACTTATTTGGAAACGTTGTCATTCCGCTTTATGAACATGAAGTGGAACCGGCAGTAAGAGAACTTCTGGAACAAGATGTCGAAGCGATTGTCATCAGCTTGCTTCATTCTTATAAGTATCCTCACCATGAGCGAAAAATTAGGGATATTGCAAAAGAAGTCATGAAGAAAGTTGGAAAGGAAGTCCCTGTGTTTGCGTCTGTTGATTATTATCCTGTCAGAAAAGAGTCGCATCGCACAAATACAACGATCATTGAAGCGTATGCAGCTGATCCTTCACGTGAGACACTGATAAAAATCAATAACATGCTGAAAGAGCATGGGGCTAATTTCGACTTGCGTGTGATGGCAAGCCATGGTGGAACGATCAGCACACGGGCCAATGAATTGGCAAGAACGCTTGTATCCGGCCCGATCGGCGGTGTAATTGGTGCGAAATACCTCGGAGAACAGCTTGGTATCCGCAATATCGCCTGTTCGGATATCGGAGGAACGAGTTTTGATATGGCGCTCATCACTCAGGGAGACTTGAGCATCAACACAAGTCCAGATATGGCCCGTCTCGTACTTTCACTGCCGCTTGTCGCCATGGATACCGTCGGAGCGGGAGCCGGAAGCTACGTCAGAATCGACCCGAACTTCAAGTCGTTGACACTTGGACCGGATAGTGCCGGATCGAGAGTCGGTGTCTGCTATCCGGAAGGCGGCGTAGAAACGGTAACGGTAACCGACTGCCATGTTGTTCTCGGCCTGATCAACCCGGATAACTTCCTCGGCGGCGAAGTGAAACTATATCCGGGACGTGCATACGAAGCGGTTAAGAAACAGATTGCTGATCCGCTCGGGTTATCTGTTGAAGATGCGGCATACGGTGTGATTGACCTGCTTGAATCACAGCTTCGTAACTACCTTGAATCCATGATTTTAGGAAAAGGGTATTCACCATCCCAGTATGTATGCTTCTCATACGGTGGCGGCGGCCCGCTACATACAGCCGGTTATACGAAGGGTCTCGGTTTTGAAGACGTGCTTGTACCGGCATGGGCGGCAGGATTTTCTGCGTTTGGCTGTGGTGCTGCGGACTTTGAATACCGTTATGATAAAACACTCGATATTAATGTCAATGACGGCGCTGCCGACGACATCAAACTGAAAGCCGGAAAAGAATTGCAGGCCGCGTGGGATGAACTGAAAGAAAAAGTCGCAGCCGAATTCGAGAAAAGCCAGTTTAGTAGAAAAGATGTTGATTTCCGCCTCTATTTCCGTATGCAGTACCAGGGACAATTAAACGACTTGGAAATTGAAGCACCGATTGAAGCTTTCAAAGATGTGAATGACTGGGATGAACTTGTCAACGCATTCGAGGACACATACACGAGGGTTTACGCAAAAGCGGCAAAATCGCCTGAACTCGGATACAGCATCACAGGCGCAATCGTCCGAGGCATTGTCGAAGTGCCTAAACCAAAAATTCCTGTAGAGCCGCTCGCAGGTGAAACACCGCCTCAAGAAGCGTTCCTCGGCAAGCGCAATGTGTACTGGAAAGGCGAATGGATCAAAGCTGACATTTGGGAAATGGAAAAACTGAAGCCGGGTAACAAAATCGCAGGGTTTTCGATTATTGAATCTCCGGCTACGACATTTGTCGTTCCTATAGGATTTGAAACATACCTTGACCAGCACCGCATTTTCCATTTGAAAGAAATTTAAGGCTTAAAAAGGAGGTTGATCCAGCATGGCGATTAACGAAAAAGAATTGACAAGTCGCAAAAACATTGGCTGGGACGGAAAAACACTCAAGCAAATGCGCGAGGAGATCGATCAGCTCAGCCGGACAACGGGACATTACGCAGGGTTGAAAAAGCTTCCGCTGAAAGAAACCGAACCGATTCGCTATGAAAAGATCTTTTCGAAACTGCGCGGCGGGGTTGTACACGCGCGGGAAACGGCAAAAAAAGTCGCTGCATCGCCAATTGTCGAGCAAGAAGGTGAATTGTGTTTTACACTTTACACACCTGAAGGCGATTCGATTGTCACTTCAACTGGTATCATCATTCATGTCGGTACGATGGGTGCCGCAATCAAATTCATGATTAAAAACGATTATGAAGTGAACCCTGGTATCGAAGATGGCGATATTTTCTGTAACAATGACTGTCAGATTGGAAACGTTCATCCGTGTGACGTCCATACGATTGTGCCAATCTTCTACGAAGGAGAACTGATCGGCTGGGTCGGCGGGGTTACTCACGTGATCGATGTTGGGGCAACTGCTCCGGGAAGTATGACTGTCGGTCCTGTCACTCGTTACGATGACGGTTATCAGGTTGCCTGCCGCAAAATCGGTAAAAACGATACGCTGTTAAAAGACTGGTTAATTGAAAGCCAGCGGTCGGTCCGTACTACGAAATACTGGTTGCTTGATGAACGGACGCGTGTAGCCGGCTGTCATATGATTCGCGATCTTGTTCTTGATATTGTGAAAGAGGAAGGAGTCGATACCTACAAGAAATTTATCCGCGAAGTGATCGAGGAAGGACGCCGCGGTTTTGTCAACCAGGTAAAAACATTGCTGATTCCGGGTAAATATCGCCAGGTTTCATTCGTAGATGTACCGTACAAAAATCTTGATGTACCGCCTTATGCCCGCGTGAACACGATTATGCATGCGCCGACTGAGCTGACCGTTCACAAGGATGGCAAGTTCCAAATCGACTTCGAAGGCGTCAATAGATGGGGCTGGCACAGTTACAACGCAACACCGGTTTCAATTACGAGCGGAATATGGGTCATGATGTCGCAAACACTCATCCCGAACGACCGGGTCAATGACGGTGCATATTATGCAAGCCAGTTTGACCTGCCGTACGGTTCATGGCTAAATCCAGATGATATCCGTACCGCACACAGCTATGCATGGCATTTCCTTGTGTCCGCGTGGAGCCCGTTATGGCGTGCACTCAGTCGAAATTATTTTGCCCGCGGTTATCTCGAAGAAGTCAATGCCGGAAACGCCAATACGTCTAACTGGCTGCAGGGGGGCGGTTACAACCAGTACAATGAAAACCATGCCGTCAATAGCTTCGAATCAGCCGCTGAAGGCGTTGGGGCAAGTGCGGTAAGAGACGGCATCAGCCATGCCGCTGCAATCTGGAATCCAGAAGGCGATATGGGTGATATGGAAATATGGGAGCTGGCGGAACCGCTCATTTATCTCGGACGAAGCATCAAACCGAATACGGCCGGTTACGGGAAGTACCGAGGTGGAAGCGGCTATGAAACATTAAGAATGGTATACGGGGCGAAGGACTGGACGATGTTCTTCATGGGTAACGGCTACATGTCGAGTGACTGCGGATTGATGGGCGGTTATCCAGCTGCGGCAGGATACCGTTTCGAAGCCCATGGTACGAATTTAAAAGAACGGATCGAAAAAAGGCTGCCGATTCCGACTGGCGGTGACCGCGATCCTGACAACCCAGAATACGACAGACTGATAGAAGCAAAAGAAATTATCCGCGACAAGCAAGCGATTACGACAGAAACCATTTTTGAAAACTATGATCTGTATTTGAATTACTTACGTGGGGGTCCAGGATTTGGTGATCCGCTTGAGCGGAAACCGAAAATGATCGAAGATGATTTGAACGAAGGACATCTTCTACCTCGTTTTGCTGAAAGCGTTTATGGAGCTGTCGTCACTCAGGATGAAAAAGGAAAATATATCGTCGATGAAGAAGCAACGGCAAAACGTCGTGAGCAAATTAGAAAAGAACGGCTTAAGCGGGGTGTTCCGACAAAAAAATGGATGGAGAAGGAAAGAAAGAAAATTATCAACAAAGAAGCGGCTGTACAGGTGCGCCACATGTATGCAAGCACGTTCGCGTTAAGTGAAAAGTTTTACAATGAGTTCAAATCGTTCTGGAACTTGCCGAAGGATTGGAAATTGACTGAAGATGAACTTGGAGTTCCGGTCTTTGGCAGGAAAATCAATAAAATGAGGTGAGAACATGGCACAGTACGATAAGTACGATCGCAAGACGATTGAAGAATTAATCGATGGTACGATAGACTTTTTCAAGTTAAAAGAAATGCTCTCAAACTTTAAAGACACTGACAGATTTGATAAATATATCAGCATACTCCAGGAAAGAGTGCCGTGGGACGATCCGATTTTGCTGCCGGCCGGGCTTCACCTCTACATCGTTCAGAAGCCAGACGGGAAACGAATCGTAAAGTGTGATTGCGGACATGAATTCTGCGAGGCAAGTGATAACTGGAAACTTCATGCGCTCATATATGTTCGTGATACAGAAGAAAAAATGGCAGAGCTGTATCCGAAAATGCTGGCGCAAGATCCGGAATGGCAAGTCCTCCGCGAGTATTACTGCCCTGGCTGTGCGACTCAGCTTGAGGTAGAAGCGGTGACGCCTTGGTATCCAGTCATAAAAGATTTCGAACCTGATATCGATACGTTCTATAAGGAGTGGCTGAAACGTCCGCTTCCTCAAGCGAAATAAATATGAACAAACAGACGACGGTTTTTACTGTCGTCTGTTTTATGAAATTCATGGAGGTGTAGATATTTAGGATCCGGATACAGGAGATACTGCTGTTAACCAGGGAGATTTACCTAGTAATGTGAAGTATATGATTTACTATCATGAGCTAGATCGTGTTATAAATAAAATTCCGCCGCTTTTCCGAGATAGAAATGATGTAAAAGCGGTGGCTTTTTTCTTTAACTTTGACAACGGCTAGTCGTCAAAGTTACTCCAAGTAAATAAATTCTGGATATGGATGACTTAAAAACTGGGAATGGGAAATGTCCCAACCGTAAGCACCGGCACATTCAAAAAGCACTATATCACCAACTCGAACATTCGGACAAAAAACATCTCGAGCCAAAACGTCATTTGGTGTACATAATTCCCCTACGATTGTTACTGCATCTTGAGTAATACCAAACCGAGCAAACGGATAGTCCCATTGTTCAATTGGTATAATCGAAAAAGGATGATTCATCTTCCAAGCAGCAGGTAAGCGCAAATGATGCGTCCCACCGCGAAGCACTGCAAAATTTTTCCCATAATTCTTTTTAATATCTAAAATTTCGGTAGCATAATAACCATGATGTGCCGTTATGTATCTGCCTAGTTCAAATACAACAGTCCATAGAGGATGGGCATGTTGTTTTAATATGAGCTGCAACTGGTTGTTGAAGCTCTCCCAATCAAACCTTTTATCAGGATGATCATAATGGATGCCAACTCCACCTCCCACATTGACAACGGAAAAACATTGTGCAAATTCTTTTTCCCATTTGTCAGTTTGTTCTAAACAATGCTTCACAAATAAGACATGTTGCTTCTCATCTAGATTGTTTGACATCGCATGAAAATGAAATCCGTGCAGCTTTACGTGTTTCATTTCTTTCGTCATTTGAATAGCGAGGGGAATTTGGGTTTCATCTATTCCAAACTGTGTTGGAAGCCCGGCCATTTTTAACCTTGCCTCTGGCACTGTTGTTTGTAAATTTACTCTCAGCAAGATTGGAACAACCATCTTATATTGCTCTGCAATCCAGTTTAACCGTTGCAATTCAAACACGCTTTCTACATGTATAAAAGAGATATCATTCGTAATGGCTACTCGTAATTCCTCGTCCGTTTTCCCAGGGCCACCGAAAATCATTGGAACGGTAGAGCTAACAGATCGTACTTTATTCAATTCTCCTATTGAGGCAATTTCGAATCCCGTCACATACGGTTGTAAGGCTTTCAATATTTTTATATCCGCATTTGCTTTAACTGCATAGAATAAACGGCATTGATGCGGCAAAGATTCTGACAGATTTTTCACATGCTCTTGCAGCCCTTTTAAATCATATAAATAGGCACAAACGGGTTTGTTCTTTTTCTCCTTCCAATCGATGATCGCTTCTTGAATCATTGGATTTTTGATTGTCCTCATTGCCATTGACTTCTCCTCACTTTTTTATAGCTTCCATAACTCTTTCCTCTGTAATAAAACAAATAAAGTACATCCTATACATCCTGCTCCCATAACGATGCCTGCTATAAATACTCCGAACCTCTCAGCTAAAGATGTAATGATGATTGTTCCTAAAGGAATAAATCCCCTATCCATTAGCGCAATGCTCATAATTCTTCCTCTTAAACCATCTGGTACAGTGGTTTGTATTGCTGTACGGCTCAATGTTCTGTATACCTGGCTTGTTATTCCAATAAAAAACATTGCGGTGGATGCAAACAGAAAGTTGTCCGCTACAAACATAAACATAAGCAATGTTCCACCGAAACCGAGCAATGAACTAATCAGCCATTTCCCTATCGCACCTACGGAGAAGACGGATAACGATATCGTTCCTAAAAGCGCACCCATAGAAGAAATAGATAGAAGCGTTGCAAAACCTTCTGCCTCCCTCTTCATTAACTCTTGAACAAATAGAGGAATCACGCTGGAATAAGGAAATCCAAACACCATCGGCACAACTGCTAAAAGCAACAACGATTGTACTAAAGGAGTTTCTTTTACATATTGCAATCCTTCTCTTATTCCAATAGAAGGCCCTAATTGTTTTTTTCGCTTCGTAGGCATATCTTCCTTAAGAGCCAATAAAGAAATGAGAGAGACAAAAAGTGTGAAACCGTATAGAATAAGCAATGAAAAAGTTTCCATGTACGTTAGCAGCCACCCCGCTACCGCAGGACCAAGAATTCGTCCAATATGCAGTCCGGCTGTATGTAAAGCAATGGTGCTAGAAAGAGAAGAGGGAGGAACTAAACTAGGCATATAAGAATTGCGAATCGATGTTTCTAATGCCATAAATATGGAACGTAATACGACTGCAAGGAGTATCCATATAAAGGGCGCTTCATTATAAAGGAAAAATGCAAGAACAAACGTCACGATCATCATCACCGCTTGAACGCCCACAAGTAGTGAGCGTCGGTCAAATCGGTCTGCTAACATTCCTCCTGGCAAGCTGAATAGAAAAATCGGCACGAGGCGGCACGCATTGAGAATCCCTAAATGCAAAGGAGAGGATGAAAGCTGCAATACCGCCCAGTTTAAAGCAACAAAATCCATCCATTCTCCTATTCTTGATGGTAAGCTTCCTAACATGTACAAGCGAAAAAGTGGATATTTTAACGCAAAAGATGAATCCGCTTTCCATTGCATGACTTGTGGCATATCACTTTCTCCTGTTCATACGCTGACTAATGGATTGGGTACTGAAACATAGAAGTAGCGTTTCTGTTCCGGATTCAATCTCATCTTCGTTAATGCTTTATGATCGATTTTTTTCTGATATAGTGCTTCCTTGTCTTCATGAATGTGTTCTAGAAGTTCTTGATTGAATGCCGACTGCTCAAACACCTTGTCACATTGAAGACGAACCGGTTTCCATAAAAGACTTTCCTCAATGTTCCAATACTTGCTTATTTGCTGGATGATTTCACTCAGTTGGTTTTGAAAAACCGTATAAAATACTTTATTTTGTACTTCCTGCAAATCATCGGTAATTGTGATAGAACCCGGATAAAACTGTATATCCAAACCTTGTTTTTGCAATCGTGGACGATGGATTCTTACTCCGCCCCAATCACGAAAAAGAATTTTTACTGGTCTTCCATTTTTGAAAACAGGAACTGTATTTTGTAGATGTCCTTCTAAACCAATTCCATATTTAAACAATAGGGTTAAAAAACCTGGTAGAGCAACCTGTGCATATTCTTTTATAAAAGAAACGGCTGATTCTTTTCGAGATTTTATATTAAGGGTTTTTGCATATCTTTCTATTATTTCAATTAAAATAGGTTTTCTGTTGATAGGAGACTGAGCATATAATGCTGTTCCTGCAATGGCAATTTCGTCATTATGAATAACTTGTTCCATATTTTCCCGATAAATAACAGAAAGATTTCGGTTTTTTAATGTATCGTCTGAACGAAACGAACATCCACCGATTTCACAAATAGGAATAAATGTTTGTGCTAATTGTTTTTCCCTATCCATCACTTTTCGAATGAGTTTCGTAAATTCAGCACCGTTGTTTGCAGATTGCGGTGAAATCGAGCGCACAGTTGACGTCATTTGACTATGAACGGCCGTTTTAACACATATATCCTTATCCTTTGGAATAACCGTCCGAAACGAGGTTGTGGCAAATGCTGGAATATTGACTTTTTCTATCAATATTAATGTTCCATCTTTCAGCTCTTCTCGATATACATCTGGAATGATATTTTTCCATTGCCATGGGTGAACAGGAAGCAATACGAAATCTTCGAGTTTCTGTTCTTTGGTAGCAAAAAATTCCCTAATCTCATTTTTAAATTCTGGAAAATGTTCAAAAAAGAAGTCGTTCGGCTCTTGATGATCAAAGAACCGATAATCACATAAATCCCGATGAAGAGCGACTAATTTTAATGATGGTGTTCCTTCAAATTCCGCCGCATAGTTAAACACATCCTCAGGTAGCATTCCCATTTTCGTTTTGGAGCCGGGATGAAGATGATGTCCTTCCACGCACAATTGCTCAAAAAACAACATGGCTGAAAAAGAAGGATCAGTATTTTGTTTCTGTTGAATGTAATCTAGTGTATCAACAGTATTTTTGAATGAAACATTTATCTTTTTCGACTTTTCCTCAAAGTAAGCATAGGCAAGTGCTAAATTGGCACTACCATTTTCTAATTCTTCTATAAGAGGACCCCATTTGCTGACTTCTTTACTACTGTCTTTTTGTTTCAATAAGTGCAGTAATTCTGTGCTATGACTAATTTTTTTTAATTGATTTCCTGTCAATAAGATGTCCCCTACAATTTCAAATCGTCGAAAAGAATATTCCTTACTCACTGGTATGATTAAACATTCCCGCTCATTTAGAGAATAGATTTTATATAATATTCCTTCTTGAAGATTTGTATTTTGTAGTTGACGAATCATTGCTTCCCAGTGTTCTGTTAGTTTTGGTAGATTCATAGCAAAAGTTGAACCTATCACACGCAAATCGTATGAAGTTGAAAAGAGTCCAAAAACATCTTCACGCAGAAGGGAAGCGGTTATTCTGTGTAAAATCGTGCGTCTTGCCCGAGCTAGATTTTCTATGTAGGCTTGCAGTAAATGAGGCTGTTTCTTTTCTAAAAACTCGATACAGCGCATTTCATCGGCAGTCAGTTGTAATTCTGTTTGTAAAACAGACGTACAAACACTCATTTCTCTAGCTCTCCTTTCCACTTGGCTAATGGATTTGGTACGTCTATAAAGCTATTATGTATATCATCGGTTAGCCGCATTGTTACTAAAGCCTTCATTTCAAGCGTTGGCTTGAAAAACGCTTGTTCATCGGTGCTTACTTGTTCGCTTATCGTTTCATTTGTTTTCAACTTATCAAACACATCATGAATAACTATCGCTATTTCCTTCCACAATAACTCTTCATCAATGGAAAAATAGCGAACTAAACAAGCGATAATCTCGCCTAAATGATTGTGAATAATGGCATGGGACAACGTTTTTCTTAATTCAGTCACATCATTCGTTATAATCATTGACGGATTGAAAAGATTAGCGGACAGTCCTTGTTTTTCAAGACGATTGACATATATTCGTATGCCGCCGAAATCACGAACTTTCATTCTGCTAAGAGCGCCGTTCTGAAATATTGGGACGCTGTTTTGTAAGTGAGCTTCTAAACTAATACCATATTTACTCATCAACGTAAGAAGGCCTGGAAGGAGCACGGAAGCATATTGTTTAATAAATGCAACTACCGCCTGATTTATTTCTTCTATGTTTTGATATCTAGCATATTCCTCAATAAGTTCTACTACAATCGGCTTTCCACTCACAGGAGAAACAGCAATTAAAGCGACAGCAGGCATGGCGATTTCTCCATCTTCAAGGTCATATTCCGGATTCTCACGGATAATTGCCGCTAAATTTTTTCCTAACACGGACGTATCGTGTTTAAAAAGCGATGGATTTGTTGGCTCAAAATATATTCCTGCCTTTTCCTTAATCACGTCTAACGGTGAAAGAAGTGGTTCTTTTTGTAAAATATTTTTTATTAATTGTGAAACAATAGGGCCGTTAATCGTTGAAGCTGGTGAAACTGTACGAACCGCGCTCGTTGTTTGCACATTCATCGGTGTCTTAATATGATGCTTTCCATTCTTCGTTGGCATCAACGTACGTATAGAGACTAACGCATAGGTTTCAATGGAATAAGAAGGGATCGGAATAATAGAACCGTTTTTCATTGCTTCTTTATAAAGTTTTGGGATGGTATGTTCCAGCTGCCAAGGATGAACCGGAATAAGATCGTATTCGTTTTCCTTCAATCCTTTTTTTCCAAGTTCCTCTGTAACATGCTGTTTTAATTCTGGATACTCCTCATAGAGTAAATCGGCTACTCTTTCGAACCCAAAGGACGTAATATGACAATCAGATCGTTTCACAGCAATAAATGAAATAATTGGTTTGGCTTCCCACTCTGGAGAGTAATTCATTACTTCTTCGGGATTAAACCCAAATTTTGTTTTGGAGCACGGATGAATAGTATGGCCATCAATCACCCATTGTTCGTAAAAAGCAAGTGGGCTGAAAGATGGTGTTCGTTGTTTTTCTGCTAAAACCCATTGTATAGAATTTGTACTTTTCTCACTGTTCGTGCTATGTAATTGATTCGTACGATATTCTCCTGCTGTTAATGCCAAAGCATAATTTGCCGCACTATTTTCCAATTCTTTATAAAATCGTTCTTGATTAGGATATCCGGCAATCATGCCTTCCTGCTCCAATAGTTTTAAAAGATGAGCAGGAGAAGTAATGGCTTCTTGCTTTTTTTCATGTACGAAAAAGATTTCTTCGATATCAAACTGCTGCAATTGAAATCTTCTCGTTACTTTTGCTTGCAGCCATTTATCTTCGGAAATATGAATGCGCAATTCTTTATGAGAAGGAGCATCATTCCATAAAATACGTTCCTCTTTGATTAATCCTTCACGAATGATCCCTTGGAGCAACCGTTGAATAATACCTAAGCGGCTTTTCTCGAGCTGTCTTAGAAACATTTCCACTAAATCGGGATGGTTTCTTTCTAAATAACAATAAATTTCTTGTTCATCATTCATTAAATGACTAGCTAGAGTTTTAGATAAAAACAAGATCCCACTCCCCTTATTAAAATTCGATAATGATTATCAATTTCATAAAAATGATATTATAAATGATTATCATTTTCAATTATCGATAACAAAAACACTCCTTTAGTCATGATAAAAAAATACACTTTATTTCAATTAACGGATAAAACTCCCAGTTGAATATGTTAAGAAATGGGGCGAAAGTGGGGGTGAACTGGCTACTGATCAGATCAGGTTTTAGTCATTTTGATGGTCTGATACGGGATCATGAACATAGCTTGTAAAGATGACTCTTTGAAAATGGGAGACAGGAGAGAATCATTAAGATAGGAATGAATCTATGAGAATGAAAAATCTTAAAAAATCGTATGAGAGGTTTTAAGGGTTTGTAGTCTTGACAATGATGCTGAAGAGTGGTAGTCTTCTTTTAAGATTTTTCTGAATTTTATTTACAGGAATAGCATGGTTTGTTACTGTGAAGCAATTATCGCCTATGCAGGTAGATGGTCGTCCAAGCAAATTCCTGAATGAACAATTGAATAATGTGGGAACAGGTTCTGAAGATGAAAATCGGGTTCCATGAAAAGGGTTTGTCACTAAAACACCTAGTTCGATGTTCATCTGAGGATTAAAAGGGAAGTCCGGTGAGATTCCGGCACGGTCCCGCCACTGTGATAGAGGAGTTTCCGTCATCACGCCACTGATCAGAAGATTGGGAAGGTAGACGGCAAGCGATGATCCTTAAGTCAGGAGACCTGCCTGTTCTGACAACACTGTTTTTACCTACGGGAGATAGGGAGGTGTTAGAATGAGGAAAATGGGGGAGTTGTTACCCTTTCTTTGGCATTTCTAACTTTCCATCGGAACGTTGGAAATGCCTTTTTTATTTCAGCGATCTGTTTAAAGGACAATAATTGCAAAGGAGAGAAAACATGAAATCAAGCAATCTCGGTTATCCGCGCATCGGCGAAAAAAGAGAATGGAAAAAAACATTAGAGTCCTTTTGGGCTGGTCAAATAGAGGAGCATGATTTCCTTTCTATCATGGAGTCCATTCGTCTTGCACATATAAGAAAGCAAAAAGAAATAGGTATTGATCTTATTCCGGTAGGTGATTTTACTTTTTATGATCATATGCTTGATACCGCTGTTATGTTTGGTTTAGTGCCGGAGCGGTTTCAACATACCGGGGACAAGGTTCCACTTTCCATCTATTTTTCCATGGCTCGCGGTAGCAAAGACGCTCCCGCTTGCGAAATGACGAAATGGTTTAATACGAATTACCATTACATTGTACCAGAACTAAATAGCAGCCTTCGGCCACGTTTGACAGAAAACAAGCCGCTGAAAGCTTTTCAAGAAGCGAAAGCAAAGATAGGTGTTAAAGGGAAACCGGTTCTTATCGGCCCTTATACGTTTATCAAACTTTCTAAAGGTTACGATTCAAAACAGTTTCCGGCTTTAATCTTGCTGCTGCTCCCTCTCTATGAACAAGTGTTGCAAGAGTTGGAAAAAGAGGGGGCCGAATGGGTGCAAATCGACGAACCGATTCTCGTTACTTCTTTGGCAAAAGAAGAAATGGCGACAATTGCGTTTATTTATCAAAAATTAAATGAAGCTGCTCCTCGATTGAACATTATGCTGCAAACTTATTTCGAGGCGGTTGACTGGTATGAAGAACTGATTGAGCTACCGGTACAAGGCATCGGTTTTGATTTTACCTGCGGTCTCGAAGAAAATTTGAAGAATCTACTGAAATTTGGTTTTCCATCCGACAAAATTTTAGCTGCTGGGATGATCGATGGCCGCAACATTTGGCGGGCAGACTTGGCTGAGAAAAGAAAACTCATTGAAACGATTGCTGCTGTTGTGCCTAAAGATCAGCTCTGGCTTCAGCCTTCTAGCAGTTTGATTCATGTGCCTATCACTGTCAAAAATGAAAGAAATTTATCACCACTACTGAAAAATTCATTGGCTTTTGCAGATGAAAAGCTTGAGGAAATCGTATATTTAGCAAAGCTATTTCGCGATGAAGGGGCTCAAGAAGAAGACAGCTATTATCAAGACAATCAACAAGCGATCCACTTATTGAAAAACGATGCCTCAAGAGATAACCACCTCGTCCAAAAGGAGCATGAAAAACTGAAAAATGAACGGGCCGAGCGTAAATCACCTTATCTTGTTCGGAAAAAACTACAAAAAGAAGTTTGGAAGCTGCCGATTCTTCCAACGACTACGATCGGAAGTTTTCCGCAGACAGCGGTAGTCCGAAAAGCACGGCAAAAATTTAAAAAAGGTGAATGGAGCCGACCGCAATATGAACAGTTCATCCAACATGAAATCCAAAAATGGATTGCCATTCAAGAAGAAATTGGTTTGGACGTATTGGTACACGGTGAATTTGAAAGAACAGATATGGTCGAATTTTTTGGAGAAAAGTTAGGAGGTTTTGCTTTTACCGAAAACGGCTGGGTGCAGTCGTACGGTTCGCGTTGCGTCCGTCCGCCGATTATATATGGGGATGTGGAATTTTTGCAGCCGATGACAGTCAAAGAGAGCGTCTATGCTCAATCGTTGACGAACAAGGCGGTTAAAGGAATGCTGACCGGTCCGGTTACCCTTTTAAACTGGTCCTTCGTTCGCGATGACCGACCGCGTCAAGAAGTAGTCGAGCAAATTGCCCTTGCATTGAGAAAAGAAGTAGAGGCATTGGAAGCAGAGGGAATTTCCATGATTCAAGTAGATGAACCAGCTCTATTGGAAGGACTGCCGCTGAAAGAAGAGAAGAAGCAGGAATATTTTGAGTGGGCTGTACGGATGTTCCGCATCGTGACTTCGACTGTGGAAGACACGACTCAAATTCATACGCATATGTGCTATTGCGATTTTTCGGCGTACATGCACGATATCAGCAAAATGGATGCCGATGTTATCTCTATTGAAACATCAAGAAGCCATGGGGAAATCATTCCTGTCTTTGAGAAAGAAACGTATGATAAAGGGATTGGTTTGGGGGTCTATGACATTCACAGCCCGCGTATTCCTCCTGTGGAAGAAATCGTGGCAATCATTGAACAGTCATTACAAGTGTTGGATGCAGAACAGTTTTGGATCAATCCTGATTGCGGTTTGAAAACAAGAAGAGCAGAAGAAACGATTGCTTCTTTAAAAAATATGGTGGCTGCGGCCCAGCTCGTTCGAAAGAGGTTAGCTGGGAAAGAGACGGCTGCAGTGGAAGGGAGAGAATGAAATGCTTCAGCCAAAGTCCGTCAGTGAATCGAGAACGTTGCTGACCGACTTAGTGTTTCCACCGGATACGAATCATCATCATACGATTTTTGGTGGTAAGGTCATGGCGTATGTCGATAAAATCGCCTGCATCGCCGCTATGAGACACTGTCGAAAACCGGTTGTAACTGTTTCAAGTGATTCATTTGACTTTCTTGCGCCGATTAAAACCGGGGAAGCGATCCATTTAGAGGCGTATGTCACATGGACTCACCGGACATCAATGGAGGTATTTGTAAAAGTGGAAGCGGAAAACTTATTAACAGGAGAAAAACGGTTGACAGCGCGTGCTTATTTAACTTTCATCGCATTGGATGAAAACGGAAAACCAACTCCTGTCCCACCCGTTATCCCGGAAACAGAAGAAGAAAAGAAACACCATGCTCACGCTGAAGAGCGATACGCATTGCGCCAAAAAAGAAAACAAAACCCGATTATGTAATGGTGACTATCACGTTTAAAAAACAAAAAATAGAATTCTATATTTGTTTTGATCTTATCCTTAACGTTATTGCTGTTATCAGCCTTGCCTTTATTCTACAGAACAACGTATGGCGTTATATTGCGGAATCTCGTTTATGATAGCTTGCTATATCTACTATTATTTTATGGCTAAACACCGAACAACAGAGAAACGATTTGTCGCGAAAGTAGATATAGAGAAAATAAGATAAAGACGAACCTCTCCCGCCTCTAAAACGGAATGTAGGTGGGAGAGGTTTATGTGTTTGAGAGTATTTTTATAAAAAACAGAATAAAAAGGAGATTAATACAAATAATATATTTTGTCGATTGCAAAATATTGGAGGTAGATAACATGTCGGAAGCTAAAACATTATATAAAAAGTTAGGTGAAGAAGAAACGATTGCGAAGGTTGTGGACTATTTTTATGACCTTGTTTTAGCTGATGATACCGTTAACCATTTTTTTGAGAACACAGATATGGAGAAACAACGTCAGCATCAGGCAAAATTTATTAGTTATGCGCTCGGTGGACCGAATCAATACACTGGCCGGTCGATGGAGAAGGCGCATGAAGGAATGAATATACAGCCTATTCATTTTGATGCAATTGTGAAACATCTTCATGATGCGCTTGCTCATTTTGGTGTAAGTGAAGCCGATATTCAGGCGGCTCTAAGTAAAGTAGAAACATTAAGAGACGATATTCTTTATAAGTAAAAGTTTTTCGATTGGTTTATATGACAAATTTTCTAAAGCAGGAGCTTATAATAAAGACTTCCTGCTTTTTTATTGTTGAATCAGAAGTTTAAGGACGGAGGGAGGAATGATGGGACAGAAAGAAGAATATGGTGATATTTGGATTGATTATAATGGGAGGGATGCTTATGAAAATCCAGCTATACACTGACCTATGCAAGTTGCTTGATATTGACTATCCGATTATTCAGGCAGGAATGGCGGGGAAAATTACAAGCCCTGAGCTTGTCGCTGCTGTTTCGAATGCGGGGGCGCTTGGGATGTTGGGAGCTGCTTATATGACTCCTGACCAGCTGGACCAAGCGATACGAGATGTCCGAAAGCTTACGGACAAACCGTTTGGTGTCAATTTGTTTTTCTTTGAACCTTCCAAAGAAAAAGGGAATATAACAGAGATGCAAAAATACTTGAACTCGTTTCGCCAAGAGCTACATATCCCGTTACAAGGTGAAGATGATGTGGACTATATCGATCAACAAGACGCGCTGCTTGAAGTTGTGTTTGATCATCGAGTCCCTGTTCTCGGTGCAACGTTTGGCATTCCTTCTGTAGAAACTCTCCAAAAGGTGAAAATGTTAGGGATTCGTACGACGATGATGGTGACAACTGTTCGAGAAGCCGTTTTAGCCGAAAACGCGGGCATTGATATTTTGATTGCGCAGGGCGGAGAAGCGGGAGGACATCGCGGCACATTGGAAGTTAAGAAAGGAAGTCATGGCGCGCTTATTGGCACAATGGCGCTTGTTCCGCAAGTGGTTGACCATACAACAGTTCCTGTCGTTGCAGCTGGCGGAATTATGGATGGAAGGGGACTTGTTGCCTCTCTTGCACTAGGAGCACAAGGTGTTCAGCTTGGAACGAGATTCCTGCTTGCAAAAGAAGCTGAGACACATCCTGTTTATCGTGAGCAACTGATCAAAGCAACGGAAGAAGATACCGTCATCACGACAATGTTTTCTGGAAGACCGGCACGGGGAATTGGTAATTATTTTATAGAAAAAACAGAACAGCAGAGTCCTGATCCTTTGCCTTATCCTTGGCAAAATCAAGTAACGCAGGATATTAGACAAGCGGCGGCTAAACAGAACGATTCTCGCTTTATGTCACTGTGGGCGGGACAAGGTCTTCGTTTGGCTGTGAAGGAAGAACGGGCTGAGGACATCATTATTGGAATAATTGAGCAGGCGAAAAGAATGATTGGGTGATTATAAGTTAAGAGTTGTTGATAGATTCTGGGATTTTTCTCAGCTTATTGGGAAGTGGCTGACATTGAAAATCTTTCAGTTGATTTGTAAAGTTGAAGTTAGGTATACTTTTAAACATAAGGTAGGGGACCCCTTTCTCTTAGATTTTTCACGAAATCAGAGAATGCCCTGCCTTTTTTCTTTTCGTGTTCTATTACGATATGTTAAGGAGTAACAATATGAAATGGTTTAAATCACAGATTTTTTGGAAAATCTATATGATTAATCTAGCCATTATCTGTACAATTTTAGGTTTAATGTTTATTGTATCACGTATCGTATTACCAGAAATTTCGAAAGAGCAATATCGGCAAATTACCGATAAAACGGTTTTGCGCATGAAAGACCAGATTTCTCTCATTGCGAAAGACCTTCAAAACCTTGAGAGTTATGTTCAATCAAATGAAAATTTTAAGTCGAATGATTCTGATCGACTTTTTAAGGGGCTAGAGAATATTGTTGCCGTTTCCCCTTATATTGATAGTGGCACGGTTTTGGATACAAATGGATATGTACGAGGGTTTTATCCGAAAGACTTGAAACATTTGAAAAATTATAACTTAAGCAAGCGTGAATATTTTCAGCAAGCCCTCAAAACAAAAAAAATTTATTTAAGTGATGTAGTTTCCGCGGATACAGGACGATATTTGCTCGTTGTTTCAGTTCCAGTTTTGAACAATCGTAAAGAAGTCGAACGAGTAGTTAACTTATCGTTACGTATTGAAGATAATGAAATTTTTCAATCGATATTTCAAAGTTTTAAAATCGGGGAAAACGGGTACACATTTATTGTCGATAGAAACGGAAAAATTATCTCTCATCCGTCAAAAGAACGAATCGGGGAGGATGTAAGTAAAAATCCTGTTGTAAGGAAGTTATTAAAAAAGCAATCGGGGTATCAAGAAGTTACGAATCAAGAAGGTATTACTATGCTTGCTTCATTTGAGCATATTCCGATTTTAGATTGGGGAGTTGTTGCACAAATACCTGTTGATGAAATTTATCAACCATATTTAGCGTTTCACAAATCATTGTGGACAATCTCGTTTGTTACGTTTATTGTTTTATCTATTTTGACTGCTCTATATGCAAGACAAATTATTCATCCAATCCGCAGATTATATCTTGCTGTAGATCAAGTGGCTAAGGGGGATTATAATCAACGGATCGAGGAAATTGATAATACAGAAATTGGGAAACTATCCAACCGTTTTAATGAAATGATTCATTATATTCGCCAATCAAAAGCGAATTTACAGCTTAAAGAAGAACAATTGAAAGAACAGAAAGAATTTCTTCGTAAAATTATCGATATGAATCCAAGTTATATATACGCCATCGACAAGGAAGGCAAATTCACCCTTGTAAACGAATCATTTGCTAAGCTTTTAGGAGCAGAAACGCAGTGTCTTCTTGGTAAAAAGATCGATGATTTTCAATTTAATATAGAATCTAATCTAGTTAGTGTTTGGGAAGAAATAGAGAAAATGAATGAACGTCCCGTTTTTGAAGAAGAGTTTAAGGATCAAGAAGGGAATATTAGGTGGGTAGAAACAGTAAGACTACCTATATTCTCTCCAAACGAGGAAGCCGATCAAATCTTATTTGTTTCTACTGATATCACAGAGCGTAAACAAGCGGAAGAGTTATTGCGGAAATCGGAAAAGCTTGCGGTTGTAGGAGAACTGGCTGCAGGGGTCGCCCATGAGATTCGAAATCCGTTGACCTCTATTAAGGGGTTTATTCATCTATTAAAAGAAGAATGTAAAACGCATAAACATTATTTTGAAATCATCGAATCTGAATTGGAACGGATTGGCCTCATTGTGAATGAATTTTTAATGCTGGGGAAACCACAGGTAATGAATTTTCAGCGGAAAGATGTGACCGTTCTTTTGAAAGATGTGATGACGCTGTTTGACGTACAGGCGATTTTACATAATGTTCGAATGGTTTCAGAATTTGAACCTAACCTTCCGCTACTTTATTGCGATGAAAATCAATTAAAACAAGTATTCATTAATATTATTAAAAATGCCATTGAGGCGATGCCAAACGGTGGAGAAATGAAGATTCAAGCTAAGATGCAAGAAAATAGTCTCGTCATTCGCTTTATTGATCAAGGTTGCGGGATACCTAAAGACAGAATAGCAAAGTTAGGAGAGCCTTTTTATAGTACGAAAGAAAAGGGAACGGGTTTAGGATTAATGGTAAGTTATAAAATTATCGAAGCTCATAACGGAAATATTAAAATCGAAAGTGAAGTAGGTCAAGGAACTACTGTGGATATTATTTTTCCAATCTCTTAATCCGTATTTTATCATGACAGCCGATTCATTTCCCCATTCTAAGTAAAATGAAAGTGGGGGATAAATCGGCTTTTTCTTATAAAAGAATAGAAACACATATTCTGTGATAGAACCAAGAAGGTGAAAATCCGTAAAACAACAAGGAGGAAACGTTGCTCTTATATTCTATTTATTCAATTATTATGGTTATAAAATAAAAGTGACAGACTTTTAAACGAAAATTCATAAGAAATCACCTTTAAGGTAACTAAAATATTTAAAGGTTCTTATATCATAAAAATTTCAATCCAATATATAGATATGATGGTATAATATGTGTAAATCTGAAATTTATTGAAGGTGGGTGAAAGTGTGTCACTAAGGAGTTATATGATCCGCACTTTGTTTGTTGTTGTGCCGGGCACTTTTTTAATTAGTCTTGGTGTGTGCTTTACGAATGGTTTAACGGGTTCGGCGTTTTGGTTGACGATTGGCGGTCTTATTTTATGTGGCATGTTAGTTGGAATTGTGTCTGCAGCTTTAAATTACCGTCGGTTTATTGCTCCTATTTCGGTGATCAATTCCCACTTAGAAGCGATTACAGACGGGGATTTATTGACGCGTATTCCTGCTGATGAAGTGAGAGAGCTAAAGCCGATTGCGGTTTGTATAAACGAAATGGTGGAAACATGGGGAACGTTAATCGCAAACGTAAAACGCCATTCTCGTGAAATCGTCTCGTTTTCCGAACAGTTGACGCACATTGCCGAGCAAACGACGAAAGCTACCGAACAGATTGCTTCGACGATGGAAGATATAGCTGCCGGATCGGAGCAGCAAGTTAAGTCCGTTCAAGAAACTTCCGCTTCCATGAATGAGATTTCTAACGGACTTTCTCAAGTTGCGGAAAATACTCAGCAAGTTTCCGCTAGCGCCGGGGAAACGTTTGTGAAAGCAAAAGCGGGAACACAAGCAATTGAAAAGATGGAAGAGCAAATGCGCTTCATCCATCAACATGTAGAATCGCTGGGACAAGTTGTCAGAGGATTAGGAGAGCGTTCCAATGAGATTGGACACATTACGCAAGTCATTACAGGAATCGCTTCGCAAACAAATTTACTTGCTTTAAATGCTGCCATCGAAGCGGCGAGAGCGGGGGAGCAAGGACGAGGATTTGCCGTTGTCGCGGATGAAGTACGTAAGCTTGCTGAACAGTCTGCGGAATCTGCTCAGCAAATCTCACAATTGATTGCGCAAATTCAAGAAGAGACAGAGGAAGCGATCGAATCGATGCAAACCGTAGCGAATGAAGTGGCTCAAGGTCTTGATGCAGTAAATTCGGCGGGAGAGTCCTTTGAGCAAATTCGCCAGTCCGTCAATGAAGTAACCGAGCAAATTGAGCAAGTTTCTGCTGCTGTTCAGCAAATGACCGCAGGCGCTCAGCGAATTGCCCAATCCCTTGACAATATAGCATCCGTTGTCGAGGAATCTTCAACTGGATCATTGAACATCTCTGCGTCTACGGAAGAACAAATGGCATCAATGGAAGAAATTGAGTCATCAGCGTCTTCTTTAAGCAAAATGGCGGAAGAGATGCAATCTTTGTTAAATAAGTTTAAAGTGTAAGACAGTCGGACTTTTCTTTTATGATCGAACAATTTCCGTGATAAGGCTAGTGATAAATAAAAATAACAGGCTGACCTATAAGTGTCTGATCTCACACGCCTGTCATATATATCGTTCATTGATCCAATGAGGTGTTCTATATAAGGTGTTGTGGGGGCTGACACGTTGATGATGGGTCAGCCCTTTTTTCATATTCATCTTTTTGAAGCTATGAACTCTTTTTTGGAGGAGATTTCCGAATACATAGGAAGGTCATTTACAATCAACCTCTGTTTGCTTCATCTAAAACCATCATCGTGTTCCCTTCTTTAAAGAAAAAATGTATCATATCATGAAGCAATTGTAAGAGAGCTTCGCTGTACATCACTTCTAAGGCTGAGTGGTCATCTTTCCTTTTTCTTTTTGCTTCAGTTCAGATGTTTATCTCTTGATATTGGTAAGTAATAGTAATCAAGTTAGAAAGCGAAGAATATTTCATATATTAAGTCGGTGACTTTTGTATGGATCATCTTCTTTTTCTATGTTAGAGGAAATGGAGGATGTTCAATGGAAGGTAGTTGAGCAGGTGGAAGGAATCTGGAGGATTTGGGAGGATTCAAGACGATACGGGAGGATTTATACAGATATCGGAGGTATGAGGTAGTAGACCCTATATTATCCGAGAATACGCTTGAATACAGATATATACCAAATTTGTGAATAAAAACCATTGTAAACTATAATTTTTATTGTAGAGTTTCATTCATCATAAAATTTTTTGTTTTTGCAGTTGTAAAAGGAGGGAATGTAACCATTGAAGCATTTTTTAAGAATTTATGAAGCCTATTTATAACAGCAGCAAAATGAAAAGAGAACTATTCGAATGTATCTCCTGAGGCAGAGCACTTTCTTGTGTATGAAAAAATTGTTTCGGCAATTGGAACAATCTGATTTGTTTCAATATCGTGCTGAACTGCTGCGAAAGAAAATGAAAGTGTCTACTATTAACTAATTAATATCCACATTCAACTCCTTTTTTCGATGGGTCCGCCAAAATGGATATATCCGCGAAAACTTTGCCTCACAGCTTCGTTTTTACCAAGAAAAATCATTTTCAACAAACTAGCTGTCAAAAGAACAGTTGCTATTAGGAGTCGTTGCAAAGGAAAGAAATCCGATTAAAAAAGCGTGTAATAAGGAATTGTTAGTTGTCATGCTTTATGCCGGGTTGCGCATTGAAGAATTGTTAAAACTTTATATTTACTCAATACAGAATACCTGTTTATTAGTTGTTGATCATGGAAACATATCCTAGTAATTCCTTTATGCTCAAAAGCAAAAGAGAAAATTTATGCATGGATAAACGTTCATCATCGAATGAAAAAGCAAATGTATATTTAGGAAAGTACGTATTTATTTGTCGCAGAACGTTCTGGTCAAATGCAGCCGAGAGTGATTCAATATGTCGTCAAAGCCTATAGTAAAAGGCTTGGTTCTAGGTAACTTATCAAATGCTGAGAACTACGTTTTGCCTACGTCTAGCAGAGAGTATCAAAATATCGGAAAAAATACAGATGTTTTCTGGGTAACAACCACTCTCGGCAAGCTATAAATATTTCGATTTTAGGAGGTAAATCATTGAAGAAATTAATTGGATTACTGTTATCTGTATTTTTGGTCTTTTCGTTAGCAGCATGTAATGCAGGAGAAGAAACGAAAAAAGGAAAAATTGTCGTTGCTGGAAAGAAATTTACGGAACAAGTGATTTTAACTCATCTATTAGCAGAATATTTAAAGGCGAATACTGATTTAGAGGTTGAAGTAGAAGATAGTTTGGGTGGTGTTTTTGTTTTACATGAAGCAATAAAAAAGGGAGATATTGATTTATACGTTGAGTATACGGGAACAGGATACTTAAACGTATTAAAAAATGAATACAAGCCAGGTCAAACACCGGAAGAAGTATATGAAGCGACAAAAAAAGGATATAAAGAAAAATTTAATATTGCTTGGTTAGAGCCTTTAGGTTTTAACAATACGTACGCCCTGGCATTGCGCCAAGAACTTGCAAACAAATTAGGAGTAAAAACATACACGGATTTGGCAGCGAAAGCACCCCGATTAACCTTTGGATCTGATGCGGAATTTTTCGAGAGAAGTGATGGATTTGATGCGTTAGAAAAAGCGTACAACTTTGAATTTAAGAAGACGACAAACATTGATCCTGATTTGCAGTATGAAGCAGCAAAAAACGGTGATATTGATGTTATTACGGCATTTTCTACTGACGCAAGAATTAAACAATTTGATTTAACGTTGTTAGAGGATGATAAAAATTTCTTTCCGCCTTATTATGCAGTTCCGATTATTCGTCAAGAAGTGTTGGATGTTAATCCGGGATTAGAAGAAACTCTTAACAAATTGGCAGGCATTTTATCTGACGAAAAAATGCTGGAACTAAATGCACAAGTGAACTTAAAAGGAAAAGAACCAAAGCAAGTAGCGATTGATTTCTTGAAATCAGAAGGATTAATCGATTAGTAGAAATATGTTCAGTTGTGTGTTTATGCCAAAAACATAGATGGTTTTCTAATGAAATGAAGGATAAGGAGAGCGACATGATTAAGTTTGAAAATGTACGAAAGCAATATGAAGACGGCTTTGTTGCTTTAAAAAATATGAATCTCGATATTCAAAAGGGTGAACTGCTTACATTAATCGGTCCAAGCGGTTGCGGCAAAACAACAACGATGCGCATGATTAACCGCTTAATTGAGCCGACAGAGGGAAAAATTTATATTGACGGTCAAGATATCTCTAAAATAGACCCTGTAGAACTGCGGAGAAATATCGGTTATGTCATTCAGCAAATCGGTTTGTTTCCTCATATGACAATCGAAGAAAATATTGCTCTTGTTCCGAAATTGAAAAAGTGGGAACCAAAACGATATTTACAACGTGTGGATGAACTATTGGATCTTGTAGGCCTCGATCCATCGACGTTTAAACATCGCTATCCGTCTGAACTTAGTGGAGGACAGCAGCAGCGTGTCGGTGTTGTGCGGGCGTTGGCGGCAGAGCCAGACATTATTTTAATGGATGAGCCGTTCAGCGCGCTTGATCCGATTAGTAGAGAGCAACTGCAAGACGATATCATTAGACTGCAAGAAGACATTCAAAAGACGATTGTTTTTGTTACGCATGATATGGACGAAGCGATTAAGATTGCCAATCGTATTGCGATTATGAAAGACGGTGAAATGATTCAACTGGATACGCCAGATAAAATTTTGCGCCATCCAGCTAATGATTTTGTGCGTGGATTTATTGGAGAAGAGCGAATGAAACGTGGGGAGACTTCTATTCCAATTGCCGAGGATTTGATGTTTTCATCTGTTGTGACTTCTTCACCGAAACGAGGATTGGCAGAGGCGTTCCGTTTTATGAAAGAAAAGAAGGTTGATAGTTTGATGGTCATAGATAAAAATAAAGCATTACTTGGGGTTGTGACGTTAAAGAAAGTTGATGAACATTACAAAAACGAACAGTTAACATTAGCAGACATTATGGATACAAATGTTAAGACATTGAAAAAAGACGCAGCTGTTAACGATGTTGCGGAAATTTTTCATGAAACAAATGTCAGTGCTATTCCTGTACTAGAAGGTGACAAGTTAGTGGGAGTGATAACAAGATCGAGTATGATGCGCGGATTAGCAGAATGGGAATATAACAAACAGTGAGGGAAGGATTGAAAATGGGGTTAATCAATGCTTTTATTGAACGGAAAGACGATGTTTGGATTGCCTTTCAGGAACATGTATTGTTATCAGGAATTGCGATGCTTCTAGCGATCCTCATTGCCGTTCCATTAGGTATTTGGCTGACAAGAAATAAAAAACTGGCTGAACTGATTATTGGTGTTGCCGCAATTATTCAAACGATTCCTAGTTTGGCATTGTTAGGATTTATGCTACCGATTTTTGGAATAGGGAAAGTTCCGGCTATCATTGCGTTAACATTGTACGCCTTACTTCCGATTTTGCGAAATACGTATACAGGAATTTTAGGGGTTGACCCTGCTCTTGTTGATGCGGGAAGAGGAATGGGAATGACGTCTCGCCAAATTTTATTTATGGTTGAATTGCCCTTAACGTTACCGATTATAATGGCGGGAGTTCGTACAGCGACCGTGTTGACGATTGGTGTTGCCGCGCTAGCGACATTTATCGGAGCCGGTGGATTAGGTGATTTGATTGACAGAGGATTGCGTGTAGCGGATAAAAATTTAATCTTAATCGGTGCGATTCCAGCGGCAATTTTAGCGATTTTATTCGACCTATTCCTCCGCAAACTAGAAGAAAAAGTAACACCGAGAGGATTGAAGTCGTAAATTTTACTACGTACATGAGGAATATATTTTATAGAAAATGTTAAATATTTTATTCATCATAAGGTGGGCCTGATCACCATTGTGCTAATGCGACAATGTGTTTGAATATTGAAATAAAAGAGATTATTTTAAAAATTCGTTTACAAATACAATAGGATATGATAATATTTAGAAAAATAAAATAATATTTATACATGAATCTACTAGGGGAGTCCAATAGCTTGGACTGAGAGAAGAACGCGCTTAAGTTCTTTGACCCTTTGAACCTGATCTGGGTTATACCAGCGTAGGGAAGTAGATAGTGGGAGTACTGTTATTGTATATACTTGTTATTGTATATACTTACACTATTTGCACATTCCATCGGGTTCTCTTTTTCGAGAACCCGATTTTTATTTCCTTTTTGTTCTCCCATCTTATCGTCCACACGTTTTGGTGTAACTTCAGATCTCAAAAAATAGAATAGGAGGAATAAGTTACATGCAAAACATTTTATCCTACATGCAATTTCCCGCAAGTAAAAAGGTGTATGTCGAAGGTTCGCGACCGGATATTCGAGTTCCGATGCGAGAAATTGAATTAAGCCCTACGAAAACAGAGGCAGGAACGTTTGAAAACGAATCTGTCCGAGTATATGACACAAGCGGACCTTATACTGATCCTCATTTTCAGCCTGATATTCATAAAGGATTACCAGAACTGCGCAAACAATGGATTTTAGAACGGGGAGACGTCGAAGAATACGAGGGGCGTCAAGTGAAACCGGAAGACAATGGGCTTCACAATGGAAAACAATCAGAAATCGTTCTTCCATTTAGCCGAAAACCACTTCGTGCAAAAAAAGGTCGAACGGTCACGCAAATGCACTATGCGAAAAAAGGAATCATTACTCCAGAGATGGAATTTATCGCTATTCGTGAAAATATGAACCCTGAATTCATTCGCCAAGAAGTTGCGGCAGGACGTGCGATTATTCCATCCAATATCAATCATCCTGAAAGTGAGCCGATGATTATTGGACGTCATTTTCATGTAAAAATTAATGCGAATATTGGCAATTCTGCTGTGACGTCTTCGATCGAGGAAGAAGTTGAGAAAATGCTTTGGGCGGTCCGCTGGGGAGCGGATACGATTATGGATTTATCGACAGGAAAAAACATCCATGCAACAAGGGAGTTTATTATTCGCAACTCACCAGTTCCAGTCGGGACCGTTCCGATTTATCAAGCGCTTGAAAAAGTGAACGGCATTGCGGAGGAGTTAACTTGGGAAGTATACCGTGATACGTTAATTGAACAAGCAGAACAAGGAGTTGACTATTTTACGATCCATGCCGGCGTACTGCTTCGCTACATACCAATGACTGTCAATCGCACAACGGGAATCGTATCTCGCGGTGGTTCGATTATGGCACAATGGTGCTTAGCTCACCATCAAGAAAACTTCCTTTATACACATTTTGAAGAAATTTGCGAAATCTTAAAAGCGTATGATATTGCCATTTCTTTAGGTGATGGCTTACGACCTGGTTCGATTGCCGATGCGAATGATGAAGCGCAATTTGCTGAACTAGAGACGCTTGGAGAATTGACGGAGATTGCGTGGAAGCATGATGTCCAAGTGATGATTGAAGGCCCGGGTCACGTTCCGATGCATAAAATTAAAGAAAATGTTGATAAGCAAATCGAAATTTGTAAAGGGGCTCCTTTTTACACATTAGGACCATTAACAACCGATATTGCTCCGGGCTATGACCATATTACTTCTGCGATTGGTGCAGCGATGATTGGCTGGTATGGGACAGCAATGCTTTGCTATGTGACTCCGAAAGAGCATTTAGGATTGCCGAACAAAGAAGATGTACGTCAAGGAGTCGTTGCCTATAAAATTGCGGCGCATGCTGCCGATTTAGCGAAAGGACATCCAGGGGCACAAATACGCGATGATGCGTTATCAAAAGCGCGCTTTGAATTTCGTTGGAACGACCAATTTAATCTTTCTCTTGATCCGGAACGGGCACGAGAATACCATGATGAAACATTACCTGCTGAAGGAGCGAAAGTGGCTCACTTTTGCTCAATGTGTGGACCGAAGTTTTGTTCGATGAAAATTTCTCATGATCTGCAAAAAATGATCAAAGAAGAAAAAACGGAGCAAGAACTCATTCGAGAAGGTATGAAACAAAAAGCGAAGGAGTTCGTGGAAAATGGGTCAACCCTTTACCGATAATTCGCATCTAATCGAAGATGTAGCGGCATTACGAAAAGAAATTGTTCAGCTAAAAGAACGAATTTTGCAATTGGAACAACAAATTTCTGACATTCAACGAAAGTGCCGGCATGTGTTTTTTGAAACACCTTTCATGCGCAAGTGTGTCAAATGTCATTATGTTGAAAGCTTGTATTATTAACTATACCTTCCCTTTATTTTTGGATATAGAAAAGGGTGAGATGCTTTGTGGCTTCTCACCTTTTTTGTGTCAAAAATGGTTGTCATTAAGACTAGCTGAGTTGTTTGCCAAAACAGTTTTTACTGCTTCTTCAATTTCTTTGTAGCTCGTACAACGACAAATATTGGATTGTAGCCATTCTTGAATGATTTCGTCGCTTGCAAGAGGATGTTTTTTTGTTAACGCGTGGGCGTTCATAATAAACCCCGGGGTGCAATAGCCGCATTGAAACGCGAAATGTTCGACAAATGCTTGTTGAATCGGTGTATGTTTCAGCCCTTCAATGGTCGTTATTTTTTTTTCAACGGTTTCAATCGCTAGTATCATGCACGATTTGATGGGCACGTCATTCACTAACACGGTGCAGGCTCCGCAATCTCCATTCAAGCAACCGGGTTTGGCTCCTGTTAACCCGAGTATGGTGCGAAGAACGAATAACAATGTATCTGCTGGCCGAGCAATGACGGAGTGTTGTTCTCCATTCACCGTTAAAAGCATTTCGCATTTTGTTGTTTGTTCCATGTATTTACTCTCCTTCCAGTTCAGTGATGATGTCAAACAACGTATGTTTTAACACGAACAGGCGATATTCCGCCGAGCCTTCAATATCATCTAAAATTGGACGAGGAAGGTGGTGAAGAGCTTCGTTGATTCTTGATTCGAGTGGGAGTTGTCGATCATTTAGACGCTCTTCTACTGTTTGGGAACGAAATGGAAATGGACAGACACCACTAAATGCAACTCTGATTTGTTCATTTGTTTTTAATGCTGCCACCGTCACAAGTGGATATCCGACTTCCCATTGTTTTCGCTTTTTTATACTTCGGTAGGGAAGGGAGAGGTATGTTTGTTCTGTCATGATTTGGACAAGAAATTCCCCAGGGTGTAGCCGCATTTGTTTCTGAAAAATTTGCTGGATTGGCAGTTGCTTTAATCCATCTTTTCCTGCAATGATGACATCACTATCGGTTAGCAATAGTGGCAACACGGCTTCTCGATAAAAAATTTGTCCACAAATATTTCCCCCTAATGTAATTTGATTACGCGCCGTACGGTCAGCGACTTCGCTTGCTGCTTTACTTAACAGAGGAAATACGTTCGCTTCTTCAATCGTCGTTAAAGATAACGCCGCCCCGAGTACAAGATAGTTTTTATCGAAACGGAGGGTACGGCACTCGGGAATACCTTTTATGTCAATGACCGCCTCGGTAAAGACGAGGTTTAATCGCGACAGGGTAATAATTTCTGTTCCGCCCGCGTAATACATCGTTTTTTTTCCTTGTTGTTGTAGTGTCTGAAACAATTGAATCGCTTCTTGAATCGATGACGGTTGGTGATACGTAAAGTCAAATGGAACCATGGTGTTCACCCTTCTTTTTTCGCCAAATAAGCTCAGGAACAAGAGGAAGTTCGTTAAGCGGTACTTCCGCAGCAATGGATAATGCATTTGCTAATGCCGCGGGCATTCCAATTAAGCCGTGTTCACCAGCACCGCGAGCGCCATAAGGAGCATCGATTTGTGGCGTTTCAACAAATTCGACCACATACTCCGGATGTTCGCCAAAACGGAGCGGTCGATACGTTCGTAGCTGTGGATTCAACACTCTTTCATATCGATCAAAGAGGAATGTTTCACGGCTTGCCCAGCTAAGCCCCATACTCATTGCCCCTATCACTTGCCCAATGGCTGCTTTTTCATTGAGCACTTTTCCAATATCAATGACGGAAACAGCTCTGATGATTTTATACGTGTAATCTCGTTTATCGAATTCGATTTCGACGGCTTGCGCTCCCACCGTCCATTCCGGCCCCGGTTTTCCTGCGCCGGTTTCTTTATCTAAATAGGTTAAATGTCTTAAAATGTAATTGCCAAGCCCGATGATTTGCCCGCCGATGGCGTTTCCGTTCGGATATTTGTATCCGTAGGCGATGTCTTTTATATCGACGTAAATAGTTGGATCGTCCCGTAAAAAAACTTTTCCGTAGCCGACTTCTAAGTCTTCGATGGGTGTGCGCAATACGATAGAAGCAATTTCTTTTAATTGACGAATCGCATCATCTGCTGCTTCCAGCACGGCTCTTCCTGCCATAAACGTTCCTCTGCTTGCCACCGTTTTCCAATGTTCAGGGGTTGTTTGCGTATCGACTTCCATCTTCACATGAATGTCTTTTATATCCATTTTCATCTTTTCGGCAAGTATTTGTGCAAGAATCGTTTTTGTCCCGGTGCCAATCTCGACAACGCCAGAGATGAGGTTAATGCTCCCATCTGGGTTAAACGTTAAAATAGCTCCGGAACTAGCGTCTGTATCCACGGTTGACGTTTTCCATATACAACTAACGCCTTTGGCGCGAACGGTGCGCGCATCGATTTCGATACGCTGCCAATCGTCCCAATGAATCAATTCGCGCAATCGTTTGATGCATTTTGGTAAATTGCCAACGTTGCTGTTGTTTAAAAGAACTTGTGTTGGTGTCGTGTGGCCGGGGCGGATAGCGTTTTTCATTCGCAATTCTAGGCGGTCCATCTGCAGCTTTTCTGCCAGTAGATCCATCGTTCGTTCGATCGCAAATGAAAGCTCTCCGTGACCGAAGCCGCGGAACGGGCAGGCATATGGATGATTTGTGTACACGCATAACGAATCGCACCAAACGTTTTCAATATGATAAGGGCCTGTGCAATCAACAGCACCAGCGCGGCTGACGTCAATCGCTTTATCAGAATAAGCTCCTCCATCAAATAAATAAAGAATTTCCGCTGCTTTTAAGTAACCATCATTCGTACAGCCGAGTTTGACGGTAGCTTCCAAGCCAATATGAACCGGCGAAGTAATAATGTCGTCTTCTCTTGTATTCCAGATGCTCACTTTTCTCCCACCGACGGCTTTTGACGCTAAGTACGCTAGAAGTTCTAATTGAACAGGAGTTTTCCCGCCATAAGCACCGCCGACGAGCGGAGTGTGGACAATCACTTTTCCGACATCTTCTCCAAAGTATGAACTAATCAGCTTTTTTATCATAAAAGGTGATTGAGAAGAAGCGTGAATCATAATGTATCCATCTGGGCGAATTTCGGCGATAGCGCATCTTGTTTCCATTGCTGCATGGTCCGATGGGGAAAAGGAAATGTTCGCCTCCACGACGACATCGCTTTCTGCCCAGCCTTTTTCCATATTGCCTTTGCGAATTTTCGTGCGGTGAGCAATATTCGTGTTGGGTTCAGGATAAGTTCCTATTCCTTTTTGATAACTTCCTAGTTGCTCATGGATTAAGGGCGCTCCTTCTTTCAACGCTTCACGAGGTGAGCCAACAACAGGAAGAGGTTCATAAGTAATCCGGACAAGATTTGCAGCTTTTTCCGCTTGAACGAGCGTATCCGCCACAACAACAGCAACAACTTCACCATGATAACGCACTTTTTCAAACGCAATCGGAGGACGGTCACGCAAATCTTCCCCGGTAAGTGGCAATCCTTCTCCTGTCAAAATGGCTCTTACACCTGGAACGGTTTGAGCGGCCCGGGTGTCAATTTCTTTAATTTTGGCATGGGCGTATCGGCTTGTAACAAGTTTGGCATGCAAGGTTCCTGCCTTTATATAGTCATTCGTATATTTGGCCGCACCGGTTACTTTATCCCATGCCTCTTTGCGAATGACGCTGTTTCCAATCATACGTGAATCCCTCGCTTTCTTTCCCATTTATCGATGGCGAGCAAATAGTCTTCTTTTGTGTCAATGTCGAAAAAAATATCGGGGTCTTTGTATTCAAGCATCCGTCCTTTTCCTTGCCAACGCTCGCGAATAAGTTTTCGCGCGCCCTCATCTCCGGTTAGCTGAAGTAAATCCGAAAAGGTTTTGGCCGAAAATAATGTAGGTGGCATCGGAATTCCTTGATTAGTGAAAGTGATATAAGGAGCGGGGTGAAGTTTATAATGGAAAAGTAATTCATTAATCATTGTTTTGGTTACAAATGGCTGGTCGGCTAATAAAACAATGACCGCTTTTGCTTGTAATTGTATCGCTTGTTTTAGGCCGCATATTAACGAGTGTGCTTGCCCGTAAGAGGAATGTGAACAAGAAACGATGCTCCATTTTTTACTCGTGAATAACTCAGGAGCAATCCAATCAAGTGAATCTCCTTCTTTCGCAACGACAATGACATGATGAAGATGGGAGTGGAGAGCGGTTTTTAATGCGACACTGCCAAGATATTTTCCAGCGAAGGGAAGCGTTAATTTATCCGTTCCCATCCGCGCGCTTTTGCCCGCTGCCAAATAAATGCCGATGATTCGAGGAACATTCATGGAAACACCACTTTTTTTATACGACCGTTTCGCAATACGTGAATCATTTCGGACAGCACGCTCATTGCAATTTCTTCGGGACCGCGCGCACCAATCGGTAAACCGATGGGCGAATGAATATACGGCGGCACTTGATCGGTTGAGAGTAAGCGGGCGGTTCGTTTTTTCGGACCTAAAACGCCAAGATAGTATAACGGTTGATGGAGTAATAGGGACAAAATTTCTTGGTCGTGTTGGAAGTGATGGGTCATTACTACCACAAAATCACGTTCATTGAGTGCAAGTGTTGGTATGATTTCGTTAGGAAAACCGAGAATCCATTCGTCGGCATCGGGAAAATGTTCAGCGTGACAAAAAGCAGGCCGCCAATCGGTAACGGTAACGCAAAACCCTAGTTGCTTTGCGAACGAGGCGAGCGGTTTCGCATCTGGGTTGGCACCGAAAATCACAAGGCGCGGTTTCGGCCAGTAATGATGTATGTAAAAAGGAATGTCGGAAATGGTTTGGATTCCGCTTCTCGTTTGGAAAGGAGGTGTTGTTTGGAATAAATTGTAAATATCTTTAGGAATTTCCTCGTCAAAGCCGCCGAATATGTGCCCTCTTTCGGTTAAAAAGAGAAGCTTTTTTTCTTCGTCCGCTTCATCCGTTAATTTTCTTGCAAACAGGACGTGTTCTCCACGGTCTAGGTAACTCTTTACGGTAAGCAAAAAGTCACGAAACGTTTCGGTAATCGGTTGTAAGAGAATATGAATGGTTCCGTTACATCCCGTTCCTTGTCCCCATGAAAGGTCATCTTCATGCTTCATATCAAAAACAAACGTTTCTGCAGCTTCTTTCTGTAACACTTCCTGAGCTTTCACTGCCAAATCTTCCTCCAGACATCCACCGCTTAACACGCCAATTTGTGTTCCATCGCCTTGAAACAACATGCAAGCTCCTTCCTTGCGATAGGCAGAGCCCTCAACGTGAATAATGGTAGCTAAAACACTCTTCGTGTTTGATTCGTTAATAACCTCGAGGACGCGGTAAATATCATCCATTTTTTCCCTTCCTCCTTCGCTATTTCATTGTATTAAACGGTTTGTGTGTATATGTGCTGCAATTTGTTTTTTCTGTTCGTTTGCGACTTCATGGATTGTGAAAGGTGAGTGAATTTTGGGAAACAAGAAGGTTAAGAGTGGTTAACGATTATACTTAATTTCTTTCACGAAAAAACACGAAAGACGTAAGAATGAAGCAAAAGGAAGGAGAATATGATGGTATAAGCATTTATGTAAACAATTTTGAATTAAGAAAGGATGAACGGAATGAAGGACATGAAGATCAAGGTGAACAGAATTGATCTTCATTTAGTGGATTTCGGTGGACAGGGAGAACCGATTATTTGTGTTCACGGTTTAACGGCGAACAGTCGGTTTTGGGATGCGGTCGCAGAGAGACTGATAGATCGTTACCATGTACTTGCCGTTGATTTAAGGGGACGCGGTGATAGCGAAAAGCCGACATTAGGTTACAATGTACGCCAGCATGCAGAAGATATTTTGGGAGTTATTGATTTTTTTGGGTTTGAAAAAATCGTTTACATGGGGCATTCTCTCGGTGCTCTTATTGGAGCGTGTTTTGCGGCAACTTATCCGGAGCGGTTGTCTCGGTTAGTTCTCGTTGATGGAGGAGTCGATGTCGATCTGCAAGTCTACGAGAAAATTCGTCCGGCGATTGAACGGCTTGATATCGTATTTCCTGATTTTGCGACCTTTTTAAGCGAAATGAGAAAAAATCCGTTTTTCGATGAATGGAATGAATATGTGGAGCAGTATTTTTATGCCGATGTTGAACATCGACCAGATGGTTCAGTGTGTTCAAAAGCAAGCAAACAGGCAATCTTGGAGGAGATAAAAGCACTTAGAGAAACATCGATTAACGTGTTCCATGAACAAATTCAGACTCCAACGTTACTTTTATGGGCTCCAGATTGTTTTAAAGATGGCAAAACATTTATGGTAACAAGAGAACAAGGGGAAAAACTGGCTGCTACTTTGCCAAACAGCCGTTTTGTTGAAATAAAAAATGCGAATCATTATTCCATTATTTTGTCGAAGTATAAACAATTGATTCGCGAAGTAAAAGATTTTTTAGAGTCAACAAAAATAAAAGGGTGATAAAAAATGAGAAAAGTAGAGTTAAAATCTGTGAAATTACCGAATGGAGAAACAATTGGCTATAGGGAGAGGGAAGGAGGGGACAAAGTTGTTCTTCTCGTTCACGGCAACATGATTTCCTCGAAGCATTGGGACCTTGTTTTTGAAAGTATGGATGAAACATATAAGCTGTACGCTCTGGATTTACGTGGTCAAGGAGTTTCGTCGTATAACCAACCTATTAACTCGTTAAAAGACTTTTCAGAAGATGTAAAACTCTTTGTTGATGCGCTCGATCTACAAAAATTCTCACTTGTCGGCTGGTCCATGGGTGGCGGTGTCAGTATGCAGTTTGCTGCTGATTATCCTGATTATGTGGAAAAGCTTGTGCTGCTTGCTTCATTATCTACAAGAGGATATCCGCTTTACAAAGTCAATGAGAATGGGCAGCCAGTATGGACTGAACGACTCAAAACAAAGGAAGAAATCGCTCAAGACACAGCTAGAAGCATCCCGATATCGAATGCTTATAAAAATAAGGATAAAGAATTTTTAAGACAACTATTCAATCTCACCATGTATACGCACAATCAGCCATCTCCCGAAAGATATGACGTCTACCTAGACGATGTGTTAACACAGAGAAATTTGCTTGATGTCTATTACGCGATGAATCGCTTTAATATTAGCCGAAAACATAATGGGCTTGTAGAAGGAACGGGGGAAGTAGAGCGTATTACCGCCCCAACACTGATCATTTGGGGAGAGCATGATTTAATTGTAACGAAAACCATGCAGAAGGAAATTGTTGAAGATTTTAGAGGGATGGCAAAGTTTGTGATATTGCCTAATACAGGCCACTCACCATTAATCGATCATCTTGATGGTCTGTTAAAAGAATTGGATCGTTTTCTTCGTTCATAGGGGATTACTAGAGGAAGAGAGGGATCTTTTCCTCTAGTTTTTGTTCATTAATAAAATGCTTCGTTTAATTCCCAAGATTCAACGATTGCATAAGCCGTTTGCGGGTCAAATCCTCTACCGATTAAATATGTCATTGCTGCGATTTCTTGCAGCGCGTGTGCAAACGATGTCGTCTGCGCTTCTTTTAAACCGTATTGAACAAAAGGAGCAATCGTGCTGAGTGTCTGGTCTTTTAACTGAGGATACAAAGGTTGTTTTATTTGCTGATGTGCTATCATCTCAGACTGTGGGTATTGCGGAAATTGGGTAACTGTTTGAGGTTGGTAATAAGGTGTTGGATAGGGAATAGAGTAATAATGCATGCTTTAACTTCCTTTCTTTATGTTTCTCTAATTTTAAACTCAACTTATACTATGTTCCGCTATTGTCCCTTGTATTAGATATATGCCTATTTTTAGGCGATGTCTTTGGGATAAAGCAAGTAGCAAGATGTTGTGTTAACATATGGCTCAGAAGGAAATAAACTTCATGGAAAAGAATTTGTCCTTGCTATTTCAACAGGGGGCTAGAGGCAGCATATCAAGCAGGTGAATATAATCAATATTCGATGAGCGAAGTTACGTGTTTTCTTCACGCAATAGTCGATTTAATAGGGACGCATTTTCTTACCATCCTTTATTGTTTACGGTGTAAGAAACTTAACGGACGAACAGCTGCAAGAAAGCGCTGAGCAATGAGTAAACCATATTACCAAACCACTATTGTGTTTAGGACGAAAAGAGGGGGACAAAAATTATCAGCCCCCCTGATTTTATGAATTTTTTCCGCTGGATTATGATAGTTTTACAACCGTTCTGCCACGTAGTTTGCCTTTTAGAATATTCGATAATGCATCAGGAAGTTGTTCAAGAGTTACTTCTTGGGCAATAGATTCTAGTAAATGATCAGGTTTTAAATCGTTAGCCATTCGTTCCCAAATTTGTTTTCGTAATTCCATTGGGCAATATACAGAATCGATACCAAGTAAGTTAACTCCACGTAGGATAAATGGGAAGACGGTCGTTGGAACGTCGGCGCCACCCGTTAACCCACTGACAGCTACTGAACCGTTATATTGGATTCTGCTAAGGATAGCGGCAAGGGTTCTTCCGCCAACAGGGTCAACGGCTGCTGCCCAATATTGTTTATCTAATGGGCGGATCTGTTCTGGACAAACTTCTTCACGAGAGAGGACTTCTTTTGCACCGAGTGCGCGCAAATATTCATGTTCTGTTTCTTTGCCTGTACTTGCGACAACATGATAGTTTCGTTTTGCTAACATGGAAACAGCGATGCTTCCAACTCCACCAGTTGCTCCTGTAACGAGTACTTTTCCTTTTTCAGGAGTTAATCCATTTTCTTCTAAACGATGGATAGACAATGCAGCAGTAAACCCTGCAGTCCCTAAAGCCATTGCTTCTTTTAGTGTTAATCCTTTTGGTAGAGGCACAATCCAATCTCCAGGAATACGGGCATATTCACTATAACCTCCGTAATGAGACACACCGATTTCATAGCTCGTTGCAATGACTTCGTCCCCTTCTTTAAATCGCGGGTCTTTAGAAGAAGCAACAATACCGGCAAGATCGATTCCTGGGACAAACGGATACGATTTAACAATTTTTCCATTCGGAATGGAGGCTAACCCATCTTTATAGTTGACACTGGAATAGGCAACCTTAATGACGACATCTCCTTCTGGAAGGTCATTCATAGAGATGGTTTGTACATTCACTGTAAAATCTGTCTCCGTTTTGTTCACTACTAAGGCTCTGAATTGATCCACTTGACATCCCCCTTATAGCTTATTCATATTCTTGCCTATTACGATAACAAAATTATTCTGTCCGGTCAAAATATTTTTGTCGTCAAAATTATGTATAATATCGTTATGATCGAAATCAAGAGGTGACTTTATGAAGAAAAAAGCGGAAGAAAGGCGAGAACAAATTTTAAGGGCTGCTTTTCAAGCGGTTTCAGATAAAGGATACGAAACGGTTACATTACAGGATATTGCTGATTATGCAGGTGTAAGCAAAGGAGTTACGAACTATTACTTTGAAAATAAGGAAGATGTTTTTTTAAGCTTGTTGGAATGGGTGACGGATCGTATTTATCAACAAGAGTATAAAGCGGTTAGTAAACAAACAACGGCGATCGAAAAATTAGAGGCATACCTCTACTCTGTTTTTATCAATCCAGAAAAAAATAAAAAATTTTACAAAGTTTATCTTGACTTTATGGCGCAAGCAAGTCGAAATCCGCAATATCGGCAAATTAATCTAAAGTTTTACGAAAACTGTTGGAAAATAGGCCGTGATATTGTTTCGCTCGGTCAAAAAGAAGGAACATTTTCACCTGACATTCATGTAGATACAGCTTCAAAAATGATTCGATCGATCATTGATGGATGTCTCATTCAATGGTTAATGCGTGATGAAGATCATCTTCATGAGTTTTATAAGAATACTTGCTATGAGGTTATTTTAAAATATTTAAAATAAGCAAATCGTCTATTTATCGCTTTTGTCGAATCGTTTACTAAAGCTTCATATTATCCCAATGTTACTATTTTAAAAAACATTGCACACTCAAAGTAAAATGTTTATAGGGATAGAAGCAGTTGTTTTCGTTACAACTATATATTAAAAAGCCGAGAGACTTATCTCTCGGTCATAAAACGATTGTTTTGCAATTTTTGTAGAAATGATTGGTACCCATAAATAATAACAGCATATGAAAGAAAGGAAAGAAAAACATGGATCGGTTTAAAGTTGACTAATTTATATACTTTGAGCCGTTGAAAGAGAGCTGTTAAAGGATAGGCGAATGTGTAGTTCATCATCGCATTGGTTATAAGGTATAACCAAAACTTACTGTACGTAAAATGAAAAATCCATATGGTTCCTACGAAAAAAGGACCAAAAATAAAGCTTAAATCGTTCGTAATTTTTCGTTTCATGCTTCCTTGCACAGTCCACCATTGATATGGAATCGACAACATGCTCATCAATACGACCAATAATGATGCAAAGAAGGATACGGGAAGAAATCTCTTTAAAGAGTTTCTTGGTAGAAAGAAAACGGTAAACCAAGACAAAATGATAAGACTTGCTCGGATGAAAGTCGGTAACATTCTTAGCTTCTCCTTTCTTTTCTTATATCACTATGTTGTCAAAAAAAAGTAGTATTATTCTTGCATATGTAAACAACACGTCTAATGGCTACTTTCGTTTATTACCAAATCACTATATTAATTTGTTAAAATATGGTAAAAAATCGTTGACAATCAAAAAATCAAACCATACAATAACAATAAGCTAGTGGTTTATTTAGAAAATTGAAAAAATAGGTGTGTATAGTATGCTTAAGCAGGCAAAAGGGAGAATCGGACGAAATGCGGTGTTGCTCGCTCTGATGGAAGAAGAGGAAGAAACGGAAATAATCGCTCATTTAGATGCGCTTGAGTGGCGCTATTGCAAAGGAAAAGTCGGCTCGATGGAGCTGCAAAAAATTGTCGCTTCCATTGAAACAGCTGCGAAGCGGAATCATATTGTGAACAGCGAATTATATCGGGAAATGCATGCGTTGTATCATGCTGTCCTTGAGGCGGTAAGTGGCGTAACGAGAGGGCAAGTAGAGTTAGGAGATTTAATGAGAACAGTCGGCCTTCGTTTCGCCGTTGTCAGAGGAAAACCGTATGAAAACAGTGATGAAGGGGAATGGATTGCTGTTGCCTTGTACGGTACGATTGGCGCGCCGATTCGCGGACTGGAACACGAAACAATTGGACTTGGGATTAACCATATTTAATTAGCCTATAGTTTTTTAGTTCAGTAGGAGGCTATATATCGCAACAAAAAAACGGTTGCAGATATAGCCTCCTTCTTTATTTCTCTAAAGTAATGGGGTGTGAAGAGGATGATTATTTTAAACGGTCATACATTAACACTAGAGGAAGTTAAACGGGTACTGTATGGAGAAGAAATCGTCATCGCTTCTAAAGAAAGTATGGGGGCAGTAGAAAGAAGCAGAAAAGCCGTCGAGGATATCGTTGACGATAAAAAAGTCGTTTATGGCATTAATACCGGCTTCGGAAAGTTTAGTGACGTGCTCATTGATGCTGATGATGTCGAAGAACTGCAATGGAATCTTATTCATTCACACGCGTGCGGTGTAGGCGAACCGTTTCCGGAAGTAGTGTCCCGTGCGATGCTGCTTCTGCGGGCAAATGCTCTTTTAAAAGGATATTCCGGTGTTCGTCCAGTTGTGATTGAACGGTTATTGGATTTGTTGAATGCGAAAATTCATCCGGTCATTCCGCAGCAAGGTTCACTTGGGGCAAGCGGTGACTTAGCTCCTCTTTCTCACTTGGCACTCGTGCTATTGGGAGAAGGGGAAGTATTTTATCACGGACAACGGGTACCGGCGATCGAAGCTTTAGCAAAAGAGGGAATTGCTCCGCTCACGTTAAAGGCAAAAGAAGGCTTGGCGTTGATTAACGGAACACAAGCAATGACGGCGATGGGTGTTGTCGGCTATTTGGAAGCGGAACAATTAGCGTATGAAAGTGAAGTGATTGCGGCCCTGACGATAGAAGGATTGCACGGAATTATTGATGCTTTTGATGAGCGCGTTCATCTTGCTCGCGGCTACAAACAGCAAACAGAAGTGGCAGCGAGAATCCGTGATTATTTAACAGACAGTCAACTAATCACAAGACAAGGCGAATTGCGTGTGCAGGATGCTTATTCTCTTCGCTGCATCCCGCAAGTGCATGGCGCTTCATGGCAAGCGCTCGACTATGTGAAGGAAAAATTGGAGATTGAAATCAATGCTGCAACGGACAATCCGCTTATTTTTGAGGACGGAGCGAAAGTGATTTCCGGAGGCAATTTTCATGGACAGCCGATTGCTCTTGCGATGGATTTTATGAAGATTGCTGTGGCTGAGCTGGCAAATATTTCAGAGCGGCGGATTGAACGGCTTGTGAATCCGCAACTAAATGATTTGCCACCGTTTTTAAGCCCGTCGCCTGGACTTCAGTCGGGAGCGATGATTATGCAATATGCCGCAGCTTCGCTTGTCTCGGAAAATAAAACGCTCGCTCATCCGGCAAGTGTCGATTCAATTCCATCATCAGCTAATCAAGAAGATCACGTGAGCATGGGAACAATCGCTTCCCGTCACGCTTATGCCATCTTGCAAAACACAAGACGAGTGATTGCGATTGAACTCATCTGTGCGATGCAAGCTGTTGAATATCGCGGTATTGAGAAAATGGCATCGAAAACTCGCCGGTTTTACGAAGAAGCACGAAAAATGATTCCATCGATCACGAAAGACCGCATTTTTTCGAAAGATATCGAAGCAGCAGCACGATGGTTGAAAGACATTGATTGGCCCTTTTTTCTCAAAATCTTGACACCAACTAATCAACATTAATCTAAGGAGGGAATGATAGTGAGTCAAACAACTTCACGCAACATTAAAGCAAAAAAAGGCTTGGAATTGGAATGCAAAGGATGGGAACAGGAAGCCGTTCTTCGTATGTTGTATAACAACTTAGACCCAGAAGTAGCTGAAAAACCGGAAGAACTGATTGTATATGGCGGCATCGGCAAAGCCGCAAGAAACTGGGAAGCGTTCGATGCGATTGTAAAAGCATTAAGGGAGTTAGAAAAAGATGAAACGCTTCTCATTCAATCAGGAAAACCGGTCGGCGTGTTTAAAACGCATGAACGCGCTCCAAGGGTTCTTCTCTCTAACTCAGTCCTTGTGCCCAAATGGGCGACTTGGGAGCATTTCTATGAACTAGATAAAAAAGGATTAATCATGTATGGCCAGATGACGGCAGGCAGCTGGATTTATATTGGTACACAAGGCATTTTGCAAGGGACGTATGAAACATTTGCGGCGGTGGCCAAACAACACTTTGGTGGAACATTGAAAGGGACGTTAACATTGACTGCTGGGTTAGGCGGCATGGGTGGAGCACAACCTCTTGCCGTAACAATGAATGAGGGAGTCGTCATTGCTGTTGAGGTAGACTCAGGACGTATTCAAAAACGGTTAGATACGAAATATTGCGATCGCATGACCGATTCGTTGGATGAAGCGCTTCTTTGGGCATACGAAGCAAAAGAAAAGGGAGAACCTCTGTCCATCGGACTTGTTGGCAATGCGGCGGACGTGCACCATGAATTATTAAAACGCGGGGTAAAAATAGATATTGTCACCGATCAAACGTCGGCGCACGATCCGCTAAACGGTTATATTCCTGCAGGGATGTCGCTAGAAGAAGCGGCCGAATTAAGACGAAATAACCCAAATGAATATGTGCGCCGCTCCAAACAAAGCATGGCAAGACATGTGAAAGCGATGCTTGAGTTTCAAAAGCGTGGGGCAATCGTATTCGACTACGGTAACAACATTCGCCAAGTCGCAAAAGATGAAGGAGTCGAGAATGCATTTGCGTTTCCAGGATTCGTCCCAGCATATATCCGCCCGCTCTTCTGCGAAGGAAAAGGACCATTCCGCTGGGCGGCTTTATCCGGGGACCCAGAAGATATTTATCGGACAGATGAGCTCATTAAGGAGTTGTTTCCAGAAAACAAAGCACTCATTCGATGGATTGAGATGGCGCAAAAGAAAGTAGCATTCCAAGGCTTGCCTGCGAGGATTTGTTGGCTCGGTTACGGCGAGCGTGTAAAAATGGGGCTTGCTATCAACGAATTAGTACGCAAAGGAGAGCTAAAAGCACCGATTGTAATTGGCAGAGACCATCTTGATTGTGGTTCCGTTGCTTCGCCAAACCGTGAGACAGAAGCGATGAAAGATGGAAGTGACGCCATTGGCGATTGGGCAATATTGAACGCACTCATTAATACAGCTGCTGGCGGCTCATGGATTTCCTTCCATCATGGCGGAGGCGTAGGTATAGGGTATTCTTTGCATGCGGGTATGGTGGTTGTTGCTGATGGTACGAAATTAGCAAAAGAACGTTTGGAACGCGTCTTGACGACTGACCCTGGCATGGGCGTTATTCGCCATGCAGATGCCGGTTATGAGCGCGCCATTGAAGTAGCGAAAGAAATGAATATTACAATCCCGACGTTAAGGGGAGAAAGTTCATGACGAAACATTTCGATACACTTATTGTCAACATCGGTCAGCTTCTAACAATGGAAGGGGATGGACCAGCGAAAGGGGAGAGAATGAAAACGCTCCCCGTTCTAGAACATGCTGCAGTCGGTATCAAGGATGGAAAAATCGCGTTTATCGGCAAAAACGAGGAAACGAAAAACTTTCATGCAGATAGGATGATTAACGCTAGCGGTAAGCTTGTTTCTCCAGGGCTTGTTGATCCGCATACACATCTTGTTTTTGGCGGGTCACGAGAGCATGAGTTAGTATTAAAACAACAAGGCGTTTCGTATTTAGAAATTTTAAAAAGAGGCGGCGGTATTTTATCAACTGTACAAGCGACAAGAAAAGCAAGCGAGGAAGAGTTGTTCGAAAAAGCGAAGTTTCACCTTGATCGGATGTTATCATATGGAGTTACAACGGTCGAGGCGAAAAGCGGATACGGTTTGGATGAGGATACAGAGTTGAAACAGCTGCGGGTCATAAAGCGTCTACAAAACGAACATCCAGTTGACCTTGTTTCAACATTTCTTGGCGCACATGCGATTCCGCCTGAATATAAAAACAATCCAGACGATTTTCTGGTAAGGATGCTGAATCTGCTTGATATCATTCAAAAGGAAGAGCTAGCTGAATTCGTAGACATTTTCTGTGAAACAGATGTCTTTACGATAGAACAGTCCCGCATGTTTTTACAAGCGGCCGAAGCGAAAGGGTTTAATGTGAAAATCCATGCTGATGAGATTGACTCGCTCGGTGGAACGGAACTGGCGGTTGAATTAGGAGCGGTTAGCGGCGATCATCTCGTTGGCGCATCAGCTGCTGGCATTGAACGGCTTGCCGGTTCGGATACGATTGCTGTGCTACTTCCAGGTACTTCGTTTTATTTAGGAAAAGAAAAATATGCTAGAGCGCGCGACATGATTGAAGCAGGTGTAGCAGTAGCACTCGCAACGGATTTTAATCCAGGCAGTTCGCCGACGGAAAACTTACAGTTGATGATGTCGTTCGCTGCCTTAAAGCTCAAAATGACACCAGAGGAAATTTGGCATGCGGTAACGGTGAATGCGGCTTACGCGATTAACCGCGGAGAGGAAGCAGGACGCATCGCTCTTGGAAGAAAAGCGGATATCGTCATTTGGGATGCCACGAATTATGCGTATATTCCGTACCATTACGGTGTCAACCATGTAAAAACAGTATTGAAAAAGGGCAAAGTGGTTGTGGAAAGGGGCCGAAACGATGCAACCATTTCGGTTTCTTAAAGAAGCGGGAAGAGCGGTATTTCAAGACCGATATGTGAAAAGAGCGAGCGATATGTTGCGCGAATGGGACGGAAAGGATGGAGGAAGCATCGGAATTATCGGTGTTCCTCTATCGAAATCGTCCATCAGTCACTCAGGAGCGGTTTTTGCTCCTGGTGTGATTCGCAAAATGCTCTCTTCCTACAGCACTTATTCCATTGAAGAAGATATCGATTTGTTAGATTCTGTGATTACCGATTATGGTGATATTGTGATGCATCCAACGGATATCGTTGAGTCACAGAAGCGCATCGCAGAAACAATGGAACAACTTGTTGTCGTTCATCCAGATGCGTTACTCATCGTCCTTGGCGGCGATCACTCCATCAGCTTTCCCGCTGTGAGCGGATTTAAGAAGCGCTGGAAAAAAATCGGCGTCATTCAATTTGATGCCCACCATGACTTGCGAAATTTAGAAGACGGGGGGCCGACGAACGGAACTCCGTTTCGAAATTTAATCGAATCCGATGTGCTCAAAGGAAGCCATCTTATTCAAATCGGCATTCGAGATTTTATGAATAGTAAAACTTATACGGAATATGGAAAAGAGCATGGCATTTCTATCTATACAATGAAAGACGTTCGAAATCGAGATATAAAAGAGATTATTAAGGAAAGCGTTCAACAGCTTGAAAAAGAAGTAGATGCCATTTATGTCTCAGTGGATATGGATGTTCTTGATCAAGCGTATGCACCAGGATGTCCAGCAATTGGTCCAGGCGGAATGGAAAGTGCTTCTTTATTAGATGCGGTAGCCTTATTAGGGGAATACGATATAGTGAAAGCGATGGATATCGTCGAAATTGACCCGACAATCGATTTTCGTGATATGACAAGCCGTACAGCCGCATGGGTGATTATGCAGTTTTTAAAAGGAAAGAAAAAAGCGGGATGGATTTGATGTAAATGATAAAGAGGGTGTCATCATCATGAGTGAGCCACCCTCTTTTTTGCATGTTATTAAGGACTAGAAGCTTTTTTATAACGGTATTGTTGCCATTGATAGCGAATAAAACATCCAACACAAAACCCGAGGATGGCGACAAATGCCGCTAACGCTACCATTGCTGTGAAGATGTATGCGACGACCATCTAATGAGCTAAGTAACTCATCAATCCAACAGAAAGACATACAACGGCAATCACTTGGTTGAACTGCTGCTGGTCAGCATCTTCCGGGACATACTCAGAAGGATGCTTCCTTAAAAACAACTTTGCAAAACGCATAACAGGATTAAAACCAAAGAACAGTCCAAGCAATCCGGCACCTAACGGCAAAGCAAGCAACCATTCTTGTCCTGACAGCCATGTTGCAACAACACTTATGACAATAAACCATTGATTGGCTCTTACAAGCGGACGAGGGATAGAGCGATTCGTTTGTTGCATTTTTATCTCTACCTTTCTTATAGGATTATATGAATTTTACTACTGTTTGGTGATTTTGTGAAGACGGATGAATATTTTTGAAAAATGAAACAATAAAGCACATACTAGTACAGTTGAAGAAGAAAGGAGGGTTTTTTATGGGACAACCTTGGTCGGCTGAACACGTTGTTTCGCAACAGTTAGCGCGGCAGTTAATAAACGAACAGTTTCCGGAGCTTGAAGTTACTCATTTGCAGGAGTTAGGGGAAGGATTTGATAATACGGTTTTTGTTGTGAATGATCGTTATGTGTTTCGGTTTCCACGTCGTGCTATTGCGGCTGATTTACTTAAAATGGAAAATCGTATTCTTCCACAATTAGTTCCGTACTTACCAGTTGAGATTCCAGAACCTATCTTCATCGGAAAGTCAAGTAGTCTATATCCTTGGCCGTTTACGGGATACCGATTGGTAAGTGGTAAGACACCAGGAACATTAACGAATCAAACAAGATTAAAATCGATAAAGCCATTAGCGGAATTTTTACGAGCATTGCATCATTTCCCTATTCAAAAAGCGAAAGAGCTTTCTTTGCCTTATGATCCATTGCATCGCTTAGATATAGCAAAAAGAAAACAACAACTTGAAGCGCATATTGGACAAATTAAATCTATGGGGCTATGGAATGACCATTCTGTTTTAGACCTATACGTATCTTCCATACGTCCTATTAACTATAAAAATAGGGAAGTATTCGTTCACGGTGATCTTCATTTTCGCAATTTACTAGTGAATGACGAAGGAATTTTATTTGGAGTTATCGACTGGGGAGATGCTCATATCGGTCATCCAGCTGTGGACTTAGCCATCGTTTATAGCTTCTTGCCGCCAGAAGGTCGAGCGTTGTTTTATGAGATTTATGGTCATGTTGATGATGAAACAAAAAAGCTTGCTCAGTTTCGAGCGGTCTATACCTCTGTTATATTACTTTTATACAGCTATGATTTAGGAGACATACAAATGATAGAGGCAGCAAAAGAGAGTTTGAAGCTTGCACTAACGGAACACGTACAATAGCTAGTTATCCTAATATTATAAAGAAACTTTTTTTTTAAAAGGCCGCTACTATTTAATGAGATGAGTCGTATTCATCAAAAGGTGTTGATCTTTTCATTCAAAATCAGTAACTTTTTTACATCAATCTCCTATCTCTAAACGAAATGTAGATGAAAAAGAGTCGGTTTCCAAATATTTTAATGCTGTATCGTCTTTTCTTTGTTATAATAATGTAAAAAATTTACTAATTTCTTTACAAATTAGGAGTAAGTCGGCGGTGGAACGAGAATGAAAGCATTTCGTATATCTTGGCATGCTGTTATTGAAGATGGAAGTGTGTTAGACGGACGAAGCCTGATATATGCTGATTCTGAGAAGAAAGCAGTCGAAAATTTAATCATCCAAAAGGCAAAAGAATATCGCATAAAGCATGAATGGATACGAATTGAGACAGTAACAGAGATCCCTAACCTTCAAACAGATGAAACGTAATCACTAGTTTTTCACAGAGTTATACACAAATGTGAGAAAGTAAGTAAAAAAAGAAATACACGAATTCACAATCTTTATTCACAGTATTTACATTAAAAAGAATAAATGATCTACACTTATGAAAATGAGGCTGACCCAAAAACAAAGTGTCAGCCCCTCGCTATTACTGATTACGGTTTTTGTTTTGGTGAATCCCAGCAGCTGCAGCGCGTGCTTCTGCCTCTAAATCTTCATGATCAGCGAGTTCTCGTGAATATTCTACATCTAAGCCGTCAGATTTTAAATTTTTTGGTACTTGTGGAAGACTGGTTTTGTTTTTATCCCGTGTTCTTTGTCCTCGAGATCTTCCCATGACAAATGCCTCCTAAATCATAATATGAATCAGTATGATTCATTAAATAGGATGGCATTGTATGAACAAATCATAAGTGGAAGTATTCGGTTAATGTCTTGCCTTTTTTGCAGTATAGCCGCCAGCTTGGTCTGCTAACTTAAAGTCGCGAGCATAAGTGACTTCTTGTGCCCTTGATAATGTACTTTTTATTTTATCCCGTTTCTTTTTATCAGCCATAGATAACACCCTCCGCTTGAAAAATGTAATCATCCACATTGTTGACAAATCCGTATCGGCTTATTCAAAAAAATGGGGCTGACCGAAAAAGTAAAGTGTCAGCCCCTTTAAAATTTGTTCTTATGCTTCTTTTAATTGTTGGTCTTGTTCAATAGTAGAAGGACAACGCATTGTATAAAGGGTGTAATTATCCTTCGAAATTTCATATAAATTGTATATATCTTGACCATTGTTAATTTGCTCCAGCAGACTTTTTCGGGTTTCATTTGCAAAAGTCACATAAGGCAGCTTTTCGGCTGCTTTAATGGAGCGAATATTGACCTTGCGAATACGCATAAAAATCGTCTCAATGGAGAGTTCAAAAAATAACTCCTTAAAAAATGCATCTTTTGCACGTTGATTATATCCTTTGCCATGATAAGGTTTTCCGAGCCACGTTCCTAAAAAACCAGCATTGTCTTGGATATCAAACAAATTAATCGTACCAATGGGATTTCCCCATTCGTCCAAAATCGTCCGCGAAATGAGTTCTCCGCGTTCCTCTGCTTCAATTGTTTGCTTTGTAATAAACAAAAATTCTTCATATGAGTTTGCTTTATGGCGCACAAAAGGGAAGACCTCCGGGTGCACCATCAGTTCGTAAAGCGCATGACACTCTTGAAGATCACGTTTTTTTAGTATCATATTTCCCTCCTGTTCTGAGGGCAGTTCATCGCAGGTAAACCACCCTCGAAATTTTTTAATTTATTCAAATCAAAAAATTTCGGGGTGGGAATCGAACCCACTAGAACCAGCAGATTAGAGCTGGTGGCGCACCATTTGCCTTCCCTTTACATTTATGATCAATATCGAATTGTAGACAAGTTGTTCTTTTATGTTTTTTAAAACAGTCTATTCCATCATACTCGAAATGAGAAAAAAAAGAAATAGTTTTTTTGTTAAATTTTTGTGTAGATTATTTCCCCATTTACCATTGTTAGGAGAGGTTTAGCTAAATAGTGAAAAGGATGATAGCTCCACAAGACAATGTCTGCGTCTTTTCCAGGTTCTAAGCTGCCGATTCGGTGTTCCACTCCTAAATTGCGGGCCGGAAGAATCGTAATTCCTTCAAGCGCTTTTTGCTCGCTTAATCCTTCGCGGACCGCAATCGAAGCACAAATGTTTAAATATTGAATCGGAGTATAAGGGTGATCAGTCGTAATGGAAACTTCCAATCCGATATCGTTAAGAATTTTATACGTCTCCCAGCTTTTATTTTTTAACTCAACTTTTGAGCGCCTTGTTAGTGTTGGCCCAACGGAGACTTTTAAGTTTTTGCCCTTAAGTTCTTCTACGATTAGATGGCCTTCTGTGCAGTGCTCAATCCGCAAATCCAAATCAAATTCTTCAGCAAAGCGAATGGCGGAAATAATATCATCAGCACGGTGGGCATGAATACGTACGGGAATTTCCCGTTTTAATGCTTGAATAATTGGAATGACACGAAAATCATCCGTATTGTCGCAATGCTTTGCTCTATAAAATGCTTCCCGCAGCATTCCCATAATTCCCATGCGGGTAATCGATTCTTTGTTTCCATGGCTGTGAATCCGCTTTGGATTCTCACCAAGAGCAATTTTGAGCCCTGCTGTTTCGCGAATAATCATTTTCGAGATATTTTTTCCATAGGTTTTAATGACTGACGTCGTTCCGCCGATTACATTGGCGCTTCCCGGCATAATATGAACGGCCGTAATGCCATGAGTAATGGCATCGCGAAATCCAGGGTCAAGCGGATAAACGCTGTCGATTGCCCGGGTATGAGGGGTTATCACCTCAATCGTTTCATTGGCATCGTTTCCTGCCCAACCCGTTCCCTCATCATATAAACCTAAATGGGTATGCACATCAATAAATCCAGGAAACAAATATTTTTCGGAACAATCGATGACTTGCGTATCTGCATCTGCTTCAAGCTGACGCCCTATTTTTTTAATTTTCCCATTTTCAACAAGTAAATCACCGTTTGTTACAGGTTCTGACGTAATTGGATAGATAGTTGCGTTTTTAAATAATATTTTTTTCATTGTAAACTCCCTTACTATTCTTGAGGTTCATTAACTACGATTGTAATATGTCATAAAGCGCTTCTTCAAGATAAGGGAAGGAAAAATTAAATCCCAATTTTTGTAGTTTTTCTGGCAATACTTGTTGTCCCTCAAGGACTAGAATACTCATTTCGCCAAGCAGCAGTCTTAAAGCAAAGTCAGGCACAGGCAGCCAATGAGGCCGATGAAGAACTTTAGCAACGGTTTGACCAAATTCCTTCATTTTTGTTGGATGTGGCGCGGTAATATTAACAGCACCAGAGATATTTTGGGTATTTAATATAAATTCAATGGAACGAACGACATCTTTTATATGGACCCACGAGAGCCATTGATCTCCGGAACCGACCGTTCCACCAATGAAAAGCTTGTATGGCAATACGATTCGCGGAAGCGCCCCTTCTTCTTTGCCGAGAATAATACCGAAACGGGTGAATACGGTACGGACCCCCAATTGTTCCGCTTTTTTTGCTTCTTCTTCCCATGCGATGACTGTGCGGGCAAGAAAGTCGTTGACTGTTTTGGTACTTGATTCTGTAAAAACTTCATTCCACGATGTTCCGTAAATGCCGATGGCGCTGGCATTAATTAAGACTTCAGGTTTGTGTTCTAATTTTGTCATTAACTCTAATACCGCTTTTGTTGCCGATAAGCGGCTGTTCATAATCCGTTGCTTTCGTTTTTCTGTCCAACGGCCGCTGTTAATGGACTCGCCGGCTAAATTAATGAAGGCATCGAGTGAGGAAATGTATTTTTCAGGTTGGCTTTCTGGCGTCAGCCATTCAATATAATGAATGCGGTCATTTGTCGAGGGGCGTGCTTTTCTTGTTAATATATAAACGTCATGTCCTTGTTTTTCCAGATAACTCGTTAAGGCTTTTCCAACAAAGCCCGTTCCGCCGGCAATGGCAATTTTCATCTTTCATCACCTGTCTATTTTATTTTTATGCTATGCATTTTCGCTTATTGTTAAGGAAATTCCTTTTTTAAATGTGCTACGATACATAATGAGGTGTTGTCGATGGCTTTAATTACAAAAATTACGGCACAAAAAGATAATCATGAACGGTTTAACGTATACATGGACCGGGGAAAAGGGGAAGAGTTTGCCTTTAGTGTTGACCAAGATGTGTTAATTAAATTCCAATTAAAAAAAGGGAAAGAAGTTGACGAGCTTGATATTCAGCAAATTTTATACGAAGATGACGTAAAAAAAGCGTATAATACCGCCTTGCGCTTTCTTGCCTATCGCATGCGATCAGAAAAAGAAGTAGCGGATTATTTGCGAAAAAAGGGGATTTTGGAGCCGATTATTCGCGAAGTGTTTCATAAGCTGCGCGAATATAATTACGTCAATGATAAAGAGTTTGCCGCTGCTTATGTGCGCACGCAAAAAAATACAACTGCGAAAGGTCCGGAGGTTATTCGCCAGGAGCTTTATGATAAGGGGATTTCGGAGCCGCTTATCGCTGAAGCGCTCGAACAGTTTACTTTTGAAGAACAGCTTGCGACCGCAGGCAAGTTATATGAAAAAGCAAAAAAGCAAAATAAGAAATTTTCTTCGCAACAATGGAAACAACATATGGAGCAATTGCTGCGCCGCAAAGGTTTTTCATGGGAAATTATTCAACAAGTAATGAGCGAAAAAGGCGATGAGACAGATGAACAAGAAGAATGGGAAGCGCTTGAATACCACGGGTGGAAGGCGCATCGGCGCTATGAAAAATACGAAGGATTTATGTATGAACAAAAGATGAAACAAGCTCTTTACCGTAAAGGGTTTTCGCTTGAGATGATTGAACAATTTTTGCAACGTTTAAAGGAAGAACAGTAGGAGAAAAACTCTCCTACTGAATAATAATTTCAGGCTGGCCGTTGTCTTCGGCAATGATTTGCCGCGCTACTTCTTTTGCAGTGCGCAGACGCGAGCGGTCTTTAATATGATCGGTTCCTTCCCAAAACGGCGTATCCATTCCGCCCATATAGACAGCGGTAACAGAGATATTTGTTTGTTCCAGTTCTTTTACAAGGCTCTCGCTAAAACCTCTAACAGCAAATTTGCTCGCAACATAGACGGATTCGTTTACTTTTCCTCTTAGGCCGGCAGTGGAAATAATATTGAGAATTTTGGCTTTTGGAATGGTATGAAAGTAAGGTAAAAATGCTTTTGTCATAAAAATAGTGCCTTTCACATTTGTTTCGATCATATCATGAATTTGTTCCTCGGTAAGCGATGTGAACGGCCCAAAATACCCTACGCCGGCGTTATTGATTAAACAAGTCACTTGATGGCGTTTCAAAATCTCCTCTACGGTTGCTTTGACGTTTTCGTAATTGCGAATATCCAGCGTGTAGCTGAATGCTGTTCCGCCGCGTTGTTCAATTTCTTTTTGCACAGCTAAAAGAGGGTCCAAGCGTCTGCCTGTTAAGATGATTGTATTTCCTTGTTCGGCATACTGCAGAGCCAGTTCTTTACCCAACCCGGTGCCTGCACCGGTAATGACGATTGTTTCCATGTTTCATCTCTCCATTTTATAAAAATCGTTCGTATCTTATTGTATCGCAGTTTGCTTTTGTTTGAAAAAAATATTTCTAATATAATAAAGAAAAGGGGGAGACAAATGTGAGAGAACTTCATCAACAAAAACGTTACAGTGAAATGACGGAATATGAGTTAAAGCAAGAAATTGCCGCATTGACAGAAAAAGCGCGTAAGGCGGAACAAATGGGGATCGTTAATGAATTTGCCGTTTATGAACGGAAGATTGCCATGGCAAAAGCCTATTTGTTAAATCCCGAAGATTTTAAACCTGGAGAGATATATGAAATTGTCGGGGATCCCGGCTCTTTTTTCAAAATTAAATATTTAAACGGAGTATTCGCCTGGGGGTATCGTTTAAACGGAAACGGCGAAGAAGAGGCGCTGCCGATTTCGCTTCTTTCCAAAGCCCGGTAATTAGCGGAAAGAGGCTGACTAAAGAGCGTCTGGCCTCATGTACAATAATTGGCAGATGAGGTTTGACACTTTACTTTAAGTCAGCCCTTTTCTTCATCATATTACGTTACGATTGTTTTCGGGTTTGTCGCTCAAGAATAATTAAATCTTGTGTTTGTTGTGTTTCGCCATTTACTTGTGAATGGGCATGTTTCGGGTTTGCCCACGGTTGTTGAAAAGGGTTAGAATAAAGGTTATCATAAAACTTCTTTTTTGAATTTCGGCCCATGACAAAACACCTCCAAATGGTGTGTAACAATGATTAAAACTGATCAGATCGTTCACCGGAAGCACGCATTCGCTCTTGCGGATGAGTGTTGGTTGTACCATCTGCACGTTTTGAGGCATACTCAGCTTTCGCGCGTGGCTCTCCTTCAAACTTGTTATTGTTTTGATTCGGAAAAGCTCGTTCTTTGTTCCGCATTGCTGTACACCTCCTTCGTTTTGTAAGCGACCATCGCTTTATGATTGAGCAGTAACGTTTTTCACTGTATTGCTCGTGTTGAGGAACAACACGTATTTTTATTATTAAGAAGTTTGTTTGCACTTATGTGTTCAAATACTGGTATTGGAGGTGAATAAAAGATGATGGACATGAACGATTATTTTGAACGATTAACGAATTATTTGCTTGAAAAAAATCAATCATTAGCTTACGCACAAGCGCGTACATGGGTGGAACTGTTATGGGAAGATTTTGAAACAACGTATGCGCGTGCTGGTTACTCATATAAAGGAAAAGAATTGACGGAGATGGTTGTGCGCAGGTGGATTGACCAGTACGGAGCGCGCTTGCATGAGTTTAAGACGAATAATCCGAAATATAAACATTTGCTTAATCAAGAGGATTATCTGAAGCATTAACGAAAAGAGGCGAACTCAAAAGCAAAGTGTTAGCCCCCATAAACATAATATATAGGATATAACTTGGATAAGAACGCTATATCTTATAGGGATTATGCGTGAGGTCAGACAATTATGATTCAGCCTCTTCAGAGTGTAGGCAAAAATAGGGTTCAGACTTAACGTCTGAACCCTATTCTGATGAAAAAGAGCTGGGAAATGAAAAGACTTCTAATTTGGGATTAATTCGAGTTTTTTTCGCAATTTTCCTTCGCTGAAAATCCAACCTGTATAAGAGCTGACAATGTTTAAATCAAGATCAAGCTGAACGACGGCAACAAACGGATAGTAGCCTTTATTACGATAGCGCAAATCGGTAAAACGAACTTCGTAATGGTCGTTATATTCATTGATTTCCCAACGATATACGGGAGAAAACGATAAAAAGGCAGATAAATTATCATCTTTTTTAGCCGCCTCAATAATTGGATTATTGGGTACAGGGCATTTTTCAAAAGTGTCTAAAATCGAAATCTGTCCATACTTTGCACGTGCTACATAAAAATATTTTTTTGCGATGATGGCTAAGTGCCACTCATTGTAGCGAATCGTGGGCACGATAATAATGTCTTCTACATCGGGAATGAGTTTATGGACCGCCTTTTTTATGGTGAGTTGTTGGCGAAAACGTACGATGTAATATCCCGCTAATATGATATAAATAAATAAAAATGTATATCCAGGATGTGTACCGGAAAAGACAGCAGCGATTCCTACAATATGCATCACGAAAATGAATGGGTCAAATGTATTAATAAGTCCAAGGGCAATCCATTTTTTTGTGAAAGGTCGCAATGCTTGCGTTCCATAAGCGTTAAAAATGTCAACAAAGACATGAAGAATAACTGCAATAAATGTCCAAATCCATAAATGAAACCAATTTACTTCAGGATAGAAGTAGTATATAATTCCGCTAATGAGTAAAGGCCATAATAGCACAGCAGGAATGGAATGTGTAATTCCGCGGTGATTGCGAATATATTTTGCATTATTTTTTAGTTTTAAAATGGTATCTAAATCAGGTGCCTGTGATCCTGCCAATGTACCGATTAATACTGCTTTTGCCAGCGTTGGGTCTTGGGCAACAACTGGGTCTAATGCCGCCATACTTCCTAAAGCAATCCCCATTACAATATGCGTACCTGTATCCAATCAAGGGACCTCCTTAACATTTCTATTCGATAGTGTGTCCACATTTTTTTGAAAAAAGAGGATCTTATCACGATAAATCGGTTGAAAATTTTTGTTGATTATCATATAACAGAAGCAAACGTCATTCAATAATTATTTTCAGCATTATGTGGAAACATACGCCATCTGAAGTTCATTTTTATGCATAAAAATAGTTGCAAATGACAGTTGGTGTTATTGTTAGTTTATCATCTTGGAGGAAGCAGCGTGAATCAAAATGTAAAACAAATTATAGAAGGATTTGATATAAAGGCATTTCAAAACGATTTAATTGGTTGGTTTGAGAAAGAACAACGTGATTTGCCATGGAGAAAAAATCAAGACCCGTATAAAGTATGGGTATCGGAAATCATGTTGCAGCAAACGAGAGTAGATACCGTAATTCCGTATTTTAATCGTTTTATTGAGCAATTTCCTACGCTGGAATCTTTAGCGGAAGCAGACGAGGAAAAAGTGTTAAAAGCTTGGGAAGGACTTGGATACTATTCACGTGTCCGCAATTTACATGCGGCGGTAAAGGAAGTGAAAGAGACATATGGCGGAAGAGTACCGAATACAGCAGAAGAATTTTCAAAGCTGAAAGGCGTTGGACCTTATACGACGGGGGCAGTGTTAAGTATCGCTTACGGAATTCCCGAGCCAGCAGTAGACGGGAATGTGATGCGGGTATTGTCACGGATTTTTTTAGTATGGGAAGATATTGCAAAGGCAGGAACGAGAAAGGTTTTTGAAGAAATTGTAAGACAAATTATTTCTTATGATAACCCGTCTTATTTTAATCAAGGGTTAATGGAATTAGGGGCGTTAATTTGTGTTCCCGGCAGGCCGTCCTGTCTGCTTTGCCCTGTTCAAGCCCATTGCCGTGCCTTCCATGAAGGTGTTCAGTCCGAGCTTCCGGTAAAAACAAAAAAGGGAAAAGTGAAAGAAGTACAAATCAGCGCAGCTGTTTTAGAAAATGAAGAAGGAAAAATATTAATTCATAAACGGCCAAACGAGGGGTTATTAGCTAACTTATGGGAATTCCCGAACTGTGAAACACCATTAACGTTGGAAAATCCAAAAGAGCAATTAAGAAATTTTTTACGAATAGAATACGGGATGGAAGTAGAATTGGCACAACCGTTTGCTACGATTCAACACGTTTTTTCCCATTTAATTTGGAACATTGTCGTTTATCAAGGTAAAATCGTTGGTGATATAAAGGAAACAGAGAGACTAAAACTAGTCGACAAACAAGAAATCGAAAACTACGCTTTCCCTGTCTCCCACCAGCGCATTTGGGGTCTGACCCCCACTACGTTAAAGTGTTAAAGTGTTTGGTGGGGAATTCCCCACCAAATGTTAGTCAAACGAAATTTGCGTGCCATGTGTGTAATCGGCTTCGTTTCGCTTTAAGCCACCACGTGCTTCGATTTCTTCAATAATCTCGCGATGGATTGTTTGCCCTTCGGCATTTAAATATGGAGTGATTTGTTGGAATGAATGATGAAAAAAGGCAAGTTCGCTATCTTTCCATTCTGACTTTGGAATCATTGAGAGTTCTGTCATATCACGTCCAACGTACATGAGCTTTTTCCTCCTTTTTCCTATAGTTTGAAAAAGGAGAGATATATTTATACATAAAAAAGGAGAATGAAACATGAACAAAGAAAAAGTGGCAGTTGTAACAGGAAGTAGCCGTGGAATCGGCAAAGCCATTGCTCTTCGTTTAGCAGAAGAAGGGTATCATATCGTTGTAAACTATGCACGAAGCAAGGAGGCAGCGTTGCAAACAGCAAAAGAAATTGAAGCATTAGGGAGAAAAGCGCTTGTCATAAAAGCAAATGTAGGAAAAGTAGAAAAAATTAAGGAAATGTTCGCACAAATTGATGAGACATTTGGGCGAGTGGATGTTTTAATTAATAATGCTGCATCAGGTGTGCTTCGCCCAGCGATGGAATTAGAAGAGTCTCATTGGGATTGGACAATGGATATTAACAGTAAAGCATTGCTGTTTTGCGCTCAAGAAGCAGCTAAGCGAATGGAGAAAGTCGGCGGGGGGAAAATTGTCAGCATTAGCTCGCTCGGCTCTATTCGCTATTTAGAAAATTATACAGCTGTAGGTGTTTCCAAAGCAGCGCTTGAATCGTTGACACGTTATTTAGCCGTTGAGCTAGCACCAAAAAACATTTCTGTCAATGCTGTTTCTGGCGGTGCTGTTGATACGGATGCCTTGAAACATTTTCCAAACCGCGAGGAATTACTGGAAGATGCTATAGCGAAAACTCCTGCAGGACGAATGATCGAACCGAAAGACATTGTTCATACCGTGATGTTCCTTTTATCAGAAGAGGCAGAGATGATTCGTGGACAAACGATTATTGTTGATGGAGGAAGATCATTGCTTTTATAATTTTTTTGGATAGAGAAGTCACCTCCTGGGTACATTAAATTCCGTGGAGGTGATAACGATGGCTAATCAACCAAACAAAACAACAGCAGGTACGAACATTCAAGAAGTAAGACAACAAAATGCACAATCTGCACAAGCTGGTGCTGCAGGTCAGTTCGGTACAGAATTTGGAGCTGAAACAAACGTGCAAGAAGTAAAACAACAAAACGCACAAGCAGAAGCTCGCAAATCACAAAATTCAAGCAAATAACAAAAAAGCGGTACTCCTTTTTATTCGCAAGGAGTACCGCTTTTTTACATTTAGGACATGTGGGCGCACGCTGAGTCAGTTAAGCTACTTCAATAAACCTGCTTTATCTGGATTTTATTGCTTAATCAACCCATCTGTTCTCTCGACAAAATTTGCTATTGCTCTACATATGTAGTCAAAGGAAAAAAGATTTTCCTCCCGAATTTAATATATAGTCACATAGGTTGGGGGAGGAATTGATGGTGGAACAATTTGAGCGGCTTGTAAGCGAACAGTTAAAAACAATGGACCAACTTTTATTTCTTCAAGAAGAATTGGAGAGATGCCAAGCGATTGAAGAAGAGTTAATGAAGCTGCATAATAAGACGAAGTTGCGCTCCATTCAAGATGAAATAAATGCAATGAAAAAACAATTGCGGGAAATTCAACAAATATTTGAAAAGCAAACAGAAGAAGTGATTCAATCTTATCAACGTGCTCAACACAAAGCTTATGGGGCTGATCCGAAGTGTCTGATCTCATATGAAATCCAAAACATATAGTGTTCTCATCTAACGTTATATATGGTGGCTGTAGGGGATGACACTTTGCTTGAGTGTCAACCTCTTTTTTTAGTTATGATGAACGTTAGTCTAAGTCATTTGCGTGCTTGAAGTAGGAGACTTCTTTCGGAATGGTTTTAAATTGTGTATCGAACCGTTATAATAGTAAGAAAAGCGTCCAAATGAAAGTAGGGGAGAAATATGGTAGCTTATCCTATGGAAGGAGAAATCATTCAAATACATAGCTATAAACATAATGGTTCTATTCACCGCATATGGGAGGAAACAGTTGTACTTAAAGGGACGCAAAATTATATTATTGGTGCGAATGATCGTACGGTTGTGACAGAAGCCGATGGACGAACATGGATTACGAGAGAACCAGCGATTTGCTTTTTTCATTCGCGATATTGGTTTAACATTATCGGCATGATTCGCGACGATGGAGTGTATTATTATTGCAATATCAGCTCTCCGTTCGTATGGGACGAGGAAGCGTTAAAATATATTGACTACGATTTAGATTTAAAAGTATTTCCTGATATGACTTATATACTTCTTGATGAAGATGAATACGAGCGCCATCGTCAAGAAATGAATTATCCTACCGTTATTGATCGCATTTTAAAGAATCATGTTGAAAAATTAATCAGCTGGGTTCATCAACGAAAAGGTCCATTTGCTCCCGATTTTATTAATACGTGGTATAGAAAATTTTTAGCTTATCGAAAGTAAATAGGCAGATGAAGCAAAAAAGCCTGTTGCTGTACTTTACAACAGGTTTTTTATGCTTTTAGGGGGGGTTGTTCTGAACAATATATATCGTTATTTGCAATTCGTGCGTCCATATAAATGGCAGGTCATTGCTACCATTATGATCGGCATTATAAAATTTGTCATTCCGCTATTAATTCCGATGATGTTGAAGTATGTTGTTGATGATATTATTGGCAACAAGAAGTTGAGCGTCGATGAAAAGGTTGCACATTTATGGATGATTTTAGCGATTATGTTGTTGATTTTTGTTGTTGTGCGTCCTGTTGTTGAATATTATCGACAATATTTTGCGCAATGGACAGGAAGCAAAGTGTTATATGATATTCGCGATCAATTGTTTACCCATATGCAAAAGCTAAGTTTTCATTACTATGCCAATCATCGTGCTGGTGAGATTATTTCACGCGTCATCAATGATGTAGAGCAGACGAAAAATTTTGTGATTACAGGACTTATGAATCTTTGGCTCGATATGGCCACGATTGTAATTGCGATTGCGATTATGCTCACAATGGATGTGAAATTAACATTAATTTCTATTATTATCCTCCCTATCTATGCCATTTCAGTCAAATATTTTTTTGGTCGATTAAGAGGACTGACGAGAATCCGTTCTCAAGCGTTAGCTGAGCTTCAAGCGCATTTACATGAGCGGGTTCAAGGCATGCCTATTATTAAAAGTTTTGCGATTGAAGAGGATGAACAGCGTCAATTTGATAAGCAAAATCGAAATTTTTTAACAAAGGCTCTTGATCATACGAGTTGGAACGCAAAAGCTTTTTCGGTAGTAAATACGGTTACAGATATTGCACCAGTTATGGTGATTAGTTATGCGGGCTATGAAGTGGTACGTGGAAATTTAACGATTGGCACAATGGTTGCGTTTGTCGGCTATATTGAACGATTGTACAATCCGTTGCGCCGTCTTGTTAATTCTTCAACGACTTTAACGCAGTCGTTTGCTTCTATGGATCGTCTTTTTGAATTTATGGATGAAAAATATGATATTGAAGACAAGCAAGATGCAATCGAGTGTAAGAAGGTAGAAGGAAATATTGTATTTGAAAATGTTTCGTTTGCTTATGAACAGAATGAAGAGCCAGTTTTGCATAATATTTCGTTAAACATCAAAAAAGGGGAAACAGTTGCCTTTGTCGGTATGAGCGGTGGCGGAAAATCGACGTTAGTCAGTTTAATTCCGAGATTTTATGATGTGACAAGTGGTCGCATTCTGCTTGATGGGATCGATATTCGAGATTTTAAAGTGCGGAGCTTACGTGACAAGATTGGTATGGTATTTCAGGACAGCATATTATTTAGCGATTCGATAAAAGAAAATATTTTGCTCGGAAAGCCGAACGCAACTGATGAAGAGGTGATTGCTGCAGCAAAGGCTGCTAACGCTCATGAGTTTATCATGAATCTGCCAAATGGATATGATACGAAAGTCGGTGAGCGGGGAGTTAAGCTGTCGGGAGGACAAAAGCAAAGAATTGCGATAGCCCGTGTATTTTTAAAAAATCCGCCTTTATTAATTTTAGATGAAGCGACATCAGCACTTGATTTAGAAAGTGAACATTTCATTCAAGAAACGTTGGAACGTCTGGCAAAAAATCGCACAACGTTAATGGTGGCGCATCGTTTATCAACCATTACCCATGCCGACCGCATTGTGTTAATCGAAAACGGAAAAATTGTTGAAAGCGGCACACATGAAGAGTTGATGAATAAGAAGGGAAGTTATTACAAATTATTTATGATTCAACAAGTCAATCGAGCAGAAATGAAAGGGCAGCCTCATTAAGATAAGGCTGCCCTTTTCGTATGAAATATTTCTATTTTTGAAGAAAAAATTAGTTTTATTGAAATAATTTAATTTTTCTTAAAATTTTATATTGTATTATAATTATATGCGTGGCATAATTTTATGTAAAATAAGAGAATTATTTCAAAAATGTTGAAAATTATATAACACAAACGAGGGAGTGACTACATGAGTAAACATCCGGTGCTGGAAGTAAAAGGATTGAAGACTTCATTTTTTACCGATGATGGTGAGGTTCCTGCTGTTGATGAAATAGATTTTTATATTAACGAAGGGGAGATATTAGGAATTGTTGGAGAATCCGGATGCGGAAAAAGTGTAACTTCGCTCTCCATTATGGGGTTGTTGCCTAAAGGAATTGGAAAGATTGTCGGTGGTGAAATTTTATTTAAGGGAGAAAGTATTGTAAACGCTTCTGAAAAGCGGATGAAAGAGATTAGAGGAAAAGAAATTGCGATGATTTTCCAAGAGCCAATGACATCATTAAATCCGCTGTTTACCATTGGTAATCAAATGGTCGAAGCGATTCGCATACATAGCAAAATGAATAAAAAGCAGGCTCAAGAGCGTGCGATTGAAATGTTGAAACTTGTCGGGCTGCCACGCGCAAAAGAAATCATGAACGAATATCCCCATCAGTTATCCGGCGGAATGAGACAAAGGGTAATGATAGCGATGGCGATGGTTTGTAATCCTTCGCTGCTTATTGCCGATGAGCCAACAACCGCTCTAGACGTTACGATTCAAGCCCAAATTTTAAAACTAATGAAAGACTTAAACAAAAATTTTAATACAGCGATTATGATGATTACTCATGATTTAGGTGTCGTTGCAGAAGTATGTCATCGCGTTGTTGTCATGTATTCCGGAAAAATTGTCGAAGAAGGCGATGTATGCACGATTTTTAAAAGTCCGAAACATCCTTATACAATCGGTCTTATTCAATCCATTCCTGACATTCGCGAGAAGAAGGCACGTCTATATTCCATTCCGGGAAATGTGCCTAAACCTGGGTCGATTAGACAAGGGTGTCGTTTTGCTGCACGCTGTGAGCATGCCTTTGAACGGTGTTTTAAAGAAAATCCAGGGTTATATGAAACAGGTGAACAAGGACATAAAGTTCGTTGTTTCTTGCATCAAAGAGAGGAGGAAATGAATGTTGAGCGAACCGTTGCTGCAGGTGAAAGAACTTAAAAAATACTTTCCAATTACAGGTGGAATTTTTGGCAAAAAAATTGGCGAGGTAAAAGCGGTTGATAACATATCTTTCACTGTATATAAAGGAGAAACATTAGGACTTGTAGGCGAAAGTGGCTGCGGTAAGTCAACAACTGGAAGAATGCTGCTTCGTCTTATCGAACCAACGGAAGGTTCGATTGTGTTTGAAAATAAAGAGATTACAAGTTTATCAAAGTTAGAGTTACGAAAAATGCGCAGAGAAATGCAAATGGTATTTCAAGATCCGTTTGCTTCATTAAATCCGCGCCATACAGTTGAAAAAATTTTAGAAGAGCCGCTCATTGTTCATGGAATCGGCTCAAAACAGGAAAGAAAAAAGCGTGTGCAAGAGATGCTTGAGGTCGTTGGATTAAGCAGTTATCATGCGAAACGTTATCCGCACCAGTTCAGCGGTGGACAGCGTCAGCGTATCGGCATTGCCCGTGCCCTTATGACGCATCCGAAACTGATTATTGCCGATGAACCAGTTTCCGCGCTGGATGTGTCGATTCAAGCTCAAGTATTGAATCTTTTGGAAGATTTACAGAAAGAATTTGGCTTAACTTATATTTTTATTGCTCACGATTTAGGGGTTGTTCGTCATATTAGTGACCGCATCGGTGTAATGTATTTAGGTAGACTTGTAGAATTAGCCGACAGCGACAAATTATGTGAAAATCCAAAACATCCATACACAAAAGCATTGTTGTCTGCTGTTCCGATTCCAGACCCAGAGTATAAACAGGATAAACAGTTATTGTCAGGCGATTTGCCAAGCCCTTCAAATCCGCCGAAGGGGTGTGCTTTTCATACTCGATGCAGCGCATGTATGGAGATTTGTAAAACAACGCGTCCTGAATTTAAAGAAATTGAACAAGGGCATTATGTTGCCTGTCACCTTTATCCATAAGGTGAAAGGTAACTAAATATACAAATATATAAAGGGGGAAGAAAAATGAGAAGAAAATCATTTCTTACCATGCTTGTTTTCCTATTCATTCTCTCGACAATCCTTGTCGGCTGTGGGAAATCTGAGAAAACAAGCGGTGAAAAAACTGGTGGAAAAGGAGATACCGCACAAGATACGCTCGTATATGGCCGCGGCGGTGATTCTGTATCTCTAGACCCTGCTGTTGTAACAGACGGCGAGTCTTTAAAAGTGACTAAGAACATTTTTGACACATTATTAGACTACAATGACGGTGATACAAGCGTCCAACCTGCCTTAGCAACAAAGTGGGAAGTTTCTCCGGATGGGTTGACGTACACATTTAAACTTCGCCAAGGCGTAAAGTTCCATGACGGAACAGATTTTAATGCAGAAGCGGTTGTTTTCAACTTTGAACGTTGGGCAAATGGCAATGCTGATACATTCCCATACTATGGATCCATGTTTGGTGGATATAAAAATGATGAAAGTCATGTAATCAAAGAAGTGAAAGCATTGGATGAATACACCGTTCAATTTGTGTTAAAACGTCCACAAGCACCATTCTTAAAAAATATCGCGATGACGCCGTTTGCGATTGCAAGTCCGGCTGCTGTGAAAAAGTATGGCGATAAGTTTGGAGAAAATCCAGTTGGTACAGGTCCATTTGTGTTTAAAGAATGGAAGCGCAACGAACGTATTGTGCTTGAGAAAAATGAAAATTATTGGCTAGAAGGATATCCAAAGTTAAATCAATTAATCTTTGTTTCTATTCCTGATAACTCTGCACGCTTAAATGCATTATTAAAAGGCGAGATTGATTTGATGGAAGATTTAAATCCTTCCGATCTTAATCAGCTTGAAGGAAATAAAGATTTCCGAATTTTCAAGCGACCATCAATGAACGTTGGTTATGTTGGTTTAACAACAACAAGAGGTCCATTGAAAAACAAATTAGTTCGTCAAGCGTTAAACTACGCAGTTGACAAAAAAGCAATCATCGATGCGTTCTACTCTGGCCAGGCAGAACCGGCGAAAAACCCAATGCCGCCAAGCATTCCAGGCTATAACGATGCGATTGAAGATTATCCATTCGATTTAGAAAAAGCAAAACAGCTTCTTGCAGAAGCAGGGTATCCAAATGGATTTGAAATGGAACTATGGGCCATGCCTGTCCCAAGACCGTATATGCCAGATGGACAAAAAGTGGCTGAAGCGATTCAAGCAAATTTTGAAAAAATCGGTGTCAAAGCGAAAATCGTTTCTTATGAATGGGCAACTTACCTAGACAAAGCAGCAAAAGGGGAAGCGGATGCGTTCTTGCTCGGATGGACAGGAGATAACGGCGACGCTGATAACTTCTTATATGCATTATTAGATAAGGACAGCATTGGCAGCAACAACTATACGTACTATTCCAATGATGAGCTTCACAAAATTTTAGTCGAAGCGCAAACAGTAAGCGATGAGAATAAACGTAATGAACTTTACAAAAAAGCACAAGAAATTATTAAAGAAGATGCACCATGGATTCCGCTTGTACACTCAACACCATTGCTAGCTGGAAAAGCAAATATTGAAGGATTCAATCCGCATCCAACTGGTTCTGATAAATTTACAAAAGTGGAATTTAAATAATGAAGTGTTGAGGGAGGGGAGTGCATCCTCTCCTTTTTTAGGTAGATGATCCCCCCCTTTGGTTTGTTCTTGCATACATGCTACTCTAGAATGTTTTCACAGTAAAAGACTAGGAAGGAGTGAGAAGGGATGTTTGCATATTCAATTCGGAGAATTTTTATGGTTATTCCTGTACTTTTAGGAATGTCGATTATTGTCTTTTTTATGATTCGCGCCATTCCAGGGAATCCAGCGCAAGTGATTTTGGGACAAAAGGCAACGAAAGAAGCGGTTGAAGCATTAACTCATAAATTAGGTTTAGACCAGCCATGGTACGTTCAATATTTTAAATACTTAGGTGGATTATTAACAGGCGATTTAGGGGAGTCGATCCGAACCGGAGCGTCCATTACAGAGGAAATTTGGCCATATTTAGCAGCGACATTGGAGTTATCGCTTGCTGCGATGCTAATTGCAATCGTAATTGGTGTTAATGCTGGGATTATAAGCGCGTGGTTTCAAAATTCCTGGTTTGATTATGTGGCGATGGTATTAGCGTTAATTGGCGTATCGATGCCGATTTTTTGGCTTGGATTAATGGAGCAGTGGATTTTTGCGATTAATTTAGATTTATTGCCGACATCTGGGAGAGAGGAAGTGCGAAATCCTGTTACTCCAATTACCCATCTTTATTTAATTGATACATTACTGCAAGGGAATACAGAGCAATTTGTGCAAGTATTGCAGCATTTAGTGCTGCCGAGTGTTGCGCTGGCGACCATTCCGATGGCGATTATTGCTCGGATTACCCGCTCTAGCATGCTTGAAGTGATGAAATCCGATTATATTCGTACAGCAAGAGCAAAGGGACTTAGCATGTTTTGGGTCGTGTATAAACATTCTTTAAAAAATGCCACTATTCCCGTGCTTACAGTCATTGGGTTACAGATGGGATTATTGTTGGGAGGAGCCATTTTAACAGAAACCATTTTTAGCTGGCCGGGAATTGGCCGTTATATTTACGAGGCCATTGGATACCGTGATTATCCGGTCATTCAGTCAGGGATTTTAGTAGTGGCAACGATTTTTATATTGATTAACTTACTTGTTGATCTGCTTTATGCTGCAATTGACCCGCGCATTAAATATAACTAAATTCGTAAAAAGGAGGGAAAAGGATGGCTGAACTCGCTCGTAATGGAACGCCGGTACAAAATGAGAAAGTAAAAGAAGAATCTGTTTCGCTTTGGAAGGAAGGATGGCGCAGTTTTAAGAAAAATAAAATGGCTTTAGTCGGGACAGGAATTGTTTTATTTTTTATTTTATTAGCAGTGTTTGCTCCGGTGATTGCACCATACGAAATTAATGACCAAAATTTATCGATGCGTCTTAAGGCACCATCGAGCGAACATGTATTTGGTACGGATGATTTTGGGCGTGATATTTTCTCCCGTGTGATTTATGGTGCAAGAATTTCCCTATGGGTTGGATTTTTCTCAGTATTGGGCTCTGTTATTGTTGGTTCTTTACTTGGGATTATTGCTGGTTATTACGGTCGATGGATTGATGGAATGATTTCGCGTATTTTTGATATTATGCTAGCGTTTCCGAGTATTCTGCTGGCAATCGGTATTGTCGCTGTGCTAGGACCATCGTTAAAAAACGCGTTGATTGCTATTGCTATTATTAATATTCCAAACTTTGGCCGCCTCATTCGTTCTAGGGTTTTAAGTATTAAACAGGAAGAATATATTATGGCTGCCAAAGCAATTGGTATGAGTGATGCACGTATTTTATTCCATCATATTTTACCGAACAGCATGGCACCGATTATTGTCCAAGGAACATTGGCAATTGCAACAGCCATCATTGAAGCGGCAGCACTTGGATTCCTTGGGCTGGGGGCACAGCCCCCAAACCCGGAGTGGGGAAAGATGCTTGCCGATTCAAAAGATTATTTAACACAGGCTCCATGGACAATGGTTTTTCCAGGATTAGCGATTATGCTAACGGTGCTCGGATTTAACTTGATGGGGGATGGATTGCGCGATGCTTTAGACCCGCGTATGAAAAACTAAAGCGGCTGACCATTTTAGGTCAGCCGCTTTTCTGTAACTTTAAGAAAATATCGGTCGAGCAAAGAACGATTTTTTGTTCAAATCTCGGTCTCCCTTCAATTTTTTCATGACAAGAATGCTTTTTACACTTCCTGCTCGCTCATTTCGAAGGATTGTTCATCTTTATGATAATTTTTGAAGCTGTCAATCAGCGTGTCTAAATGCTCTAACTGTTCGCTATATTCGATAATGATACCAACAAGAGGGAATAAGTGGTAATTATCCGCTTCTTTGCATCTTTTCAAGTAATGGTTATTAAACGCCTCAACAAGCCATTTTCTACTGTTGCATGCTTCGGTGGCAATTTCCGAATCTGGGTGACATTTAATTTTGCCGATAAATTTTAATAAAATTTGTTCATGGTAGTTAAGCAAACAATCTAGTTCTGAGCGAATAGCTTGCTGAAACTCCATTGGCATATGCTGAAGTTCATTTTCTAGCCGATGAAGTAGTTTCAAAGTTTCCAACGCGCGATTGGTTGTTGTAATCATTTGTCTATATAAAACGAGCTTTCTTGACTTTCCATATTTATTTTTTGGGAAGTAGTCCCTTTCTTCTTTGTACATTAAATAAAGCTGATCAAGCTTTATCATGTTTTCTTTAAATTTTTCAATCTCCTCTTTTAAGAGATGATGTTCAGAGACATGTCTTATGTTCATGCGAATCCATTTCAAAATGTTTTCTGTGTTGTCGACGATTTTGTAGTAAAGTTTTTTTTCATATTTAGGCGGAATAAATACAAGGTTCACAAAGAATGCTGCCAATATACCTAACAGAATGGTTGAGAAGCGGATAAGAGCAAACTGGATAAACCCGTCGCCGGTATATTCCATAATGGCAATAACCGTTACAAGCGCTACAGGAATGGTAGATTCCAAACGTAATTTTAGGAAAAGAGCAATGACTAAAATGGCCGTTAAACCGACAAAAAACGGATCATGACCGAATATAAGAACGATGATGACGGCAAAAAAAGCACCAATGATGTTAGCCTGGAGTTGTTCAACAAGGGATAAATACGTGCGGTAAATGGTAGGCTGCATCGCAAATACAGCAGAAATGCCAGCGAATACTGGCGATGGTAAATCAAGCAGCTTCGCTAAAAAAAGCGCTAAAGTAATGGCAATTCCCGTTTTAAAGACGCGGGCACCGAGTTTCATCGCAATTCAAATTCCTTTCCTTTTAGCATAAAATTTTTCATAAACAATTTAGTAATATACATTGTTTAATAAAGGATATCAAGGGGGAAAAGAAAAATGAGACTATCTCATCTATATGGAGATAGCCTCATTTTTCTTTGTATTTAACGCTGTAATTTTCGATTATTCCGTAGATACAGACGGATCAGCTTGTTCTTTTGTTGGAATGACTTGGAAGAAGTGTTCTTCTGGTTGTTCAAGTAACGGTCTTAGTGATTCAGCTTCTTCGTATTGCTCATGTTCTACTAACAATTCAATATATTTAGAAAGCAATTCTTGTACATCGGCTTTACCTTTTGTTGACAATTTTTCAATACTTACTTTTGCACCTTTCGCGATACGGCGTTCAAGAGCAGCTTTTGTTAATCCCATTTCTGGCTGGTGACGCAAGTAGACAACTCCGCCTGTCATACCAGCGCAAATCCATGGTCCTGGGTCACCAAGGACAAGACCGCGTCCGTTTGTCATATATTCAAAGGCAAATCCTTTAATATTCGCGCGGGCGCCAATGTTGCCACATTCCTTTTCTGGAATAGGTGTTGTCACTTGACCGCCAATAATCATATCTGCTCCTGAGAGACGAATTCCAGCGCGGGCATCAGCGTTTCCTTGAACGACTAACAAACCTTTTTGTGCTCCGTAACCGAAACCTTTTCCGACAGAGCCGTTGTAGAAATTGCCATCTTTTCCTTTAGATTTAAAAATAAGGATACTTCCGCCCAATGCGGTTTTACCGGTACCGTCCTGCGCGCCACCGTCAACATGAATATGAATGCCGTAGCTATTGTATGCTCCAAGTCCATTACCTGGAATTGAGCCTTCTTTATAACGTAATGTGACGTTTGGCAGTTTTTTGTAAGAGCCATCTAAGCGCCCGCGTACGCGGTGGCAGGAAACACGGCTGCCGAGAACACGTTGTTCTGAAGTAACTGTTGTAAACTCGCGTGAACGATGTAAATCTTCTACATGATAGTCAAGATATTCAGCACCTGCTGCAACGAGTAATTGATAGCCTTCAACGCTTGCTGCTACTTCTTTTTGTGCAAATTGTTCTACTTCGAGAACTTCAAGCAAGTTTTCTAAATTCATTTGCTCTAAACCTCTTGCTTGTTCCAACAAATCAGAGCGGCCAACGAGATCTTGCAATCGTTCATAGCCGAGTGCGGCGGTTAAAGCTTTGAGCTCGTTTCCGAATGCCGTAAACAAGTTCATTAATCCTTGAACAGCCGAATCAAATTGACGTGGGACGAAGCGACGTAATCCATGTTCTTTTGCCTGCGCTTCTGATTCAATTTGTGTAGCGATACCGACATGGCAAGTGTCTAAATGACAGCCACGACATGTTGTACAGCCGATGGCAATCATAGAAAGGGTACCGAAGCCGATTCGGTTCGCTCCAAGCAACATTACTTTAATCACGTCAAGTGCGCTTTTAATGCCGCCATCTGCCCAAATTTCGACTTTATTCCGTAATCCAGCTTCTAATAAAGCATTGTGCGCTGCTTTTACACCGATTTCTACCGGAAGCCCAACGTGCTGCAATGCATGAATGCGTGCTGCTCCTGTTCCGCCATCGAAGCCGCTGAGTGTAATAATATCAGCTCCCGCTTTTGCAATGCCGACAGCAATGGTTCCGATATTTGGAACAACAGGGACTTTTACGGCTACTTTAGCTTTATCGTTTGCTGTTTTTAACTCAGCAATCATTTGTGCTAAATCTTCAATGGAATAAATGTCATGGTTATTTGATGGTGAAATTAAGTCAGAGCCGATTGTCGCGTTACGTGCTTCAGCAATTTTTGCCGTTACTTTTGAGCCAGGAAGGTGACCGCCTTCACCTGGTTTTGCTCCTTGCCCGATTTTAATTTCTAAAAGATTGGAAGAATTGAGTAACTCGGCATTGACACCGAATCGACCGGAAGCGATTTGTTGTCCTCGTGTTCGAGGATATTTTCCAAGCATGTCTTTGATTTCGCCGCCTTCACCGTTCAAGCTAACCATATTTAAACGGTCAGCTGCTTCGGCGTAAGCACGGAAGGCGATTTCGTTTTGTGAGCCGAAAGACATCGAGGCAATCACAAACGGCAAGCTGTGCTCGCCGACGCTAATATCGACTTTGTCGACTGGAACAGCTTTTTTTGCTTTCTTTAAATCTAATAAATGACGAATGGTCGTCGGCGTTTGTGTTTCTAATTCGGTTAATTTTTCACGGTAGTTGTCATATGACCCTGTTTGTGCGACTTCACCGATTGCTTTCCAAATACGTGGGAACACATGGAATGTTTTACCCGGCTTTGCATTTTCGTTCGCAAAGTCTTTTGCACGGGCAATTGCATCTTCTTTAAGTGCAGTAAAATCGTATTTTAAAGAATCGGAACCAAAGAAGTTAACGATGTTTAAAACTTCGGCAATTTCATCATGTAAGCCAATCGATGAGAAGAGACGGCTATATCCTCTTAGTTCATGAATACCGATCGTTGAAATCACTTTTTCCAAGCCTTTATTTAAGGCGTTGAATAAGTTCATAACAGGAGTAATCGATTCATCAGCTACCGTTGCAAACATTAAATAAGGACTGATTACATTAGCTCCTAAACCATAAGCAACGATAAAGTCATGTAGCGAGCGAATCGCACCGGAGCGAAGCAAGAGTGAACAGTTGCGGCGCAATCCAGTTTCCACCAAAGCTTTATCAATGGCAGAAGTGACCAACAATGGATCAATCCACAACTTTCCGTTTTGATGAGCGTCTGCATCATCGAGAATGAGAAGTGTTTTTCCATCACGAACCGCTTCGCATGCTTCATCAGAAAGACGTTTTAGTGCATCTGGTAGCGTTTCGTCAGCTGTGAATGTTGCTGAGAGGAAATATGTTAATTTTTGTGATTGAAACGCATGAACAATTTGGTCGTATGAAGGTTGGCCTAACGGTTCTGAACAGTCGTAGCCTAATTTTCCTTCGATAAGAATCGGTGAAACAAGCTCCATCACAAATGTTTTTTCCACATTTTCCAATAAAGACGGACGCTTCCCAACAACTGTTCGAGTTGAAAAATGTTCTGTTTCGCGATCGCGGTCGATAGCTGGATTTGTTACAACAGCGACGCTTTCTTTAATAAAATCAGCAAGATTTTTGCGATTAGGATCAATTGCGGCAAGCGGTGCATCATGCCCTAATGAACGAATCGGCTCTGCTCCTTTTTCTGCCATTTGCTCGAGAAGCTGAATATGTTCGCGGTCCCAGCCGAATGCAGCATACTGTCCATTGCTTACTTTTGCTGGCGAAGACACAGTAACGTATTTTTCTAAGCGTGGTGGGTTTAAGCGATTGCGGTAATTCGTGATATCGAACCGTTTTGAAAAACGTTTATACACTTCTTCTTGAAATTGAGCGTATTCAAATACTTGGATAAAGCCTGAGTCTGCCCATTTTAAGCCAATTTTTTCTCCCGGGGCAAGCGGTTTTGGTTCGCCTGTATATTCGTTTGATGGGATAATGCCAGGCTCAGATGAAAAAAGGAAACGTTCTTCTGTTTCAAGCTTCCAAAGAGGACGCAAGCCAAGGGCATCAACGCTAAATACTGCTTCATCACCGTAGCGTGAAATGATGCCAGCAGGTCCTTGAGCGAAATGTCCCCATGCTTCGCGAATGTACGTATATAAATCTTGAAGATGCTCCGGATAAGCTCTAATTTCATTTACAATTGGCGGGAACAAAATATCGACTGCTTCAAATAAACTGTAGCCGTGTCGAGAAATAAGCGTGTCGATCGTACGGCTTAAATCTTGTGAATCACTTCCGCCATTTGTTAATGGAACGTCAATCATTTTCGCTTCATCGCGAAGTTTAGCAATCGTATTAATTTCACCGTTATGGCCCAGCACGCTAAACGGTTGAACACGGAAGAAGTTTGAAAGAGTATTTGTTGAGTAACGATTATGTCCTAATGTCATTGTTGAAGCGACAAGGGGATTTGCTAAATCATGGTAATATTTTGGTAAAATATCGCCCGCTCCCATGACTTTATAAACAACATAAAAATTGCTTAACGAAGCGACATGAACATTTTCGTCTTGTTCGATATCAATGACTAATTCAAATAAACGTTTTGCTAGATTTGCTGAATCAGCAGGTAAAAGCGCGACCTGCCAAAACAGAGGTTCTTGCTGCAACGCAATCGGACCTAACGCGCTCGAAGAAGTGACACGATCAGATTCATAGATAAGGGAAAGTCCATATTGTTTGAAGAGAGACTTTATTTGTTCTTTTTTATTTGTTACATTCGTTGTTTTATTAATAAAGATATGTCCAACTGTAAAGTCATCGCGGTTTGCTATTTCTGGATTTTGTCCTGCATTCGCAAGTTTTTCCATCCAAAGTGTTTTTGGAATATCGATGTGAACACCCACTCCATCGCCTTCACCGTTAATAAAGCCGGCACGATGATTCATTTTTACAAGCGCATCAATACATGTCATAATATTCTCTCTTGTAGGAGTGCGACGTTTTTCAATGGCAGATACAATTCCACATGCATCATGTTCTGCGTGATGGAAATCTTTAAATAAACTTGGATTCCACTGTTGTTTCATGCAATCGGCTTTAAAGTGGGAAATGTATCTCAAGATGGAGACCCACTTTTTTGCCTTTCACCTCCTGCAATCAATCTATAGTAATTAGGTTCATATTGGTTTTATAAAAATTATTAACAAACTAAATTTTCGGAATTTATAGTTTATGTTATCACGTTAAAGAGGTGAAATCAATTATTTATTCATTTTTTTGGTTGTTATATTCATTTTTCAGAAAAATACATAAAATGGTTTGTAAACGTTTTCAATATATTTAAAATAAAAGCGGAGAGTTGAACCTCTCCGCACAAAAAATCAAAAATGTATATTTATTCATTTTTTAGTATTTTAAATGCGTTTTCAACCGCTTTTAATGTATATTGAATGTCCTCTTCTGTATGAGCAATGGTGATAAACCACGCTTCGTATTTAGAAGGAGCGAGGTTGATTCCTTGCTTTAACATTAGCTTAAAGAATTTGGCAAACATTTCACCGTCTATCCGCTCAGCTTGTTCGTAATTTTCTACTTTTTCTGTTGTGAAGTAGACGGTTAACGCTCCTTTTAAACGATTGATGGTGATTGGGATGTCATACGTTTTTGCATGGGCTAAAATTCCTTCTTCAAGCATGGCGCCGAGGCGATCAAGATATTCGTACACTCCTTCTTGCTGAAGCACTTCTAAGCAAGCAATGCCCGCAAGGATAGAAGCTGGATTTCCTGCCATTGTTCCTGCTTGATAAGCAGGGCCGAGTGGAGCGACTTGCTCCATAATCTCTTTACGACCACCGTATGCGCCAATTGGTAAACCTCCGCCGATGATTTTACCAAGAGCCGTTAAGTCTGGCTCAATCCCTAATAAATTCTGTGCTCCACCGTACATAAAGCGGAATGCTGTAATAACCTCGTCGTAAATCACAAGAGCACCGGCTTGATGAGTGAGTTCATTTATAGTTTCAAGAAAACCAGGCTTTGGTTCAACGATGCCGAAATTTCCGACAATCGGTTCAACAAGCACGGCTGCGACTTGGTCTCCCCATGTTTCAATTGCTTGTTTAAATGAATCAATATCATTAAACGGAACAGTAATAACTTCTTGAGCAATGCTTTTTGGAACGCCGGCAGAGTCAGGAGTCCCTAGTGTAGAAGGACCAGAACCAGCAGCGACAAGTACAAGGTCAGAATGTCCGTGATAGCAGCCGGCAAATTTAATAATTTTATCGCGGCCCGTATAGGCGCGTGCCACGCGAATCGTTGTCATGACTGCTTCTGTTCCTGAGTTGACGAAACGAACTTTTTCCAATGAAGGAATGGCTTCCTTCAACATTTTTGCAAATGTAATTTCATGAGGGGTAGGCGTTCCGTATAGCACACCGTTTTCTGCAGCGCGTTGAATCGCTTTCGTAATGTGTGGATGGGCATGTCCTGTAATAATTGGTCCATATGCTGCTAGGTAGTCGATGTATTTATTTCCATCTACGTCCCAAAAGTAAGCACCTTTCGCGCGTTCCATTACGACGGGAGCGCCGCCGCCGACCGCTTTATAAGAGCGGGATGGACTGTTGACGCCGCCAACGATATGTTCCAATGCTTCTTTATATAGCTGTTCTGATTTTGTAAAATTCATATCGAAAAGCCTCCTAAGCGAGTTTCTATGACGACTTCTATTCTAACATATTTAGTTAAGCGTACAATTTGTTTCGTATTTCTACTTTAGATAAACTATTCTTTGTCCTGTTCTAATTGTCCGTATTTTTGTCTTTACACCGATGCTAGAAGTACGGATTGTTCAACTCGCGCCAGTAGAGGGGCATCTTTACTGAAGAAGTTTCACTTTATCGTGTTGTGATGGAGGTTTTGAGATATGGCAAATGCAATCGAAGTAGAACAACTGCGAAAGGAGTTTAAATCATATTCAAGTCGTTCAGGTCTCATGGGGGCATTTCGTGATCTATTTACGAGAAACTATAAAATCATTCGTGCTGTTAACGACATTTCTTTTACCGTCAAACAAGGAGAAATGGTCGGTTACATCGGTGAAAACGGGGCAGGGAAGTCAACGACGATTAAAATGTTGACAGGCATTTTGACGCCGACTTCAGGAAAAATTATTGTGAATGGAATGAATCCGCATAAAGAGCGGGAAAAATTTGTGCAAACGATCGGCGTTGTTTTTGGACAGCGTTCACAATTATGGTGGGATATTGCTGTGCAGGAGTCGTTCCGTCTGCTGAAAAAAGTGTATCGAGTATCTGATCAAGCTTATAAAGAACATATGGAACATGTCATCGAAACGCTTGATATTGGTCCGTTGTTAGATAAGCCTGTTCGTAAATTGTCACTTGGACAGCGAATGCGTTGTGAGTTAGCTGCTGCGCTTATTCATAATCCGCCGCTTTTATTTTTGGATGAGCCGACAATCGGTTTAGATGTGCTCGTTAAATTAAAGATCCGTAAATTTTTAAAAGAAATTAATGAAAAATATAATACAACGATTTTGCTAACAACACATGATATTTCGGATATTGAGGCATTATGTGAACGCGTCATTATGCTTGATGAGGGAAAAATTATTTACGACGGTTCGTTGCAGGAATTAAAGACGAACTGGGGAGAAGGAAAACAAATTCAGTTTCAGTTTGCTCAAGAAGTAATTCAAGAGGAATTAAACATATTGACCGCTGATTTAAAGGTGCAATGGCAAGCAGGAGAGAGAGTGAATGTTTGGACAGCTTATGTATTACCAACGGATGTGTCTGATGTAATTGGCCGTGTTGTCGCAAAATATGAGATGAAAGATATTAATATTAACGAGATTTCGACGGAAGAAATCATTCGCAACATCTATGAAGAAGGTGCTGTACATGGCTAAATACATCGAAATGATTCGCATTCGTTTTTTAATGATGCTTGCATATCGCACGAATTATTACAGCGGCATTTTAATTTACAGCATTAACATTGGTGCTTACTATTTTTTATGGTCCGCTATTTATGGGGACAAGCCCTCTATACAAGGAATGTCGGTATTACAGATGACAACATATGTAGCCGTTGCATGGATGGCGCGCGCCTTTTATTTTAATAACATCGATCGTGAAATCGCCATGGAAATTAAAGAAGGAAAAGTGGCAACAGAGCTTATCAGACCTTACAGTTATTTAGGAATGAAAACAATGCAAGGCTTAGGCGAGGGAATTTTTCGTCTGCTTTTCCTTTCTTTTCCCGGTATGGTCATTGTCAGTTTGCTTTTTCCGCTCGAGCTGACGACAGATATAAGCACGTGGGGATATTTTGCTGTTTCGATTATTTTGAGTTTTATTATTAATTCTGAGCTTAATTTAATAGCCGGTATTATTACGTTTTTTACGCTTAATAATGAAGGATTGTTGCGTGCAAAACGTTTTGTGATTGACTTGTTTTCCGGTTTAATTTTGCCGATAAGTTTTTATCCAGATTGGGCGCAAGAGATGATGAAATACTTTCCGTTTCAAGGAATCAGCTATATTCCAAGTATGATTTTTACTGAAAGTTTTCAAGGACAACAGATTATCGATGGGTTAATGTTCCAACTCATGTGGAGCTTGATTTTGCTCATCCCGATTCAGCTGTTGTGGAGAGCAGCGAAAAAACAGCTTGTCATTCAGGGAGGATGAGTATATGTTTTACGTCTCTGTATTTTTTCAATACATGTCACAATATTTAAAAACGAAATTGCAATATCGAACGGATTTGTTGGTGGAATTTTTCTCTGATCTGATGTTTCAGGCGGTAAACTTAATCTTTATTCTCGTGGTGTTTGGGCATACGCAAGTATTAAATGGATGGACTCGTGATGAAATTATTTTTATTTACGGATTTTTCTTAGTGCCGTTTGCGGTATTTGGAGCATTTTTTAATATTTGGGATTTTAATGAACGATATATTGTGCGTGGAGAAATGGATCGTGTATTGACACGACCTGTGCATAGCTTGTTTCAAATCGTTCTTGAGCGGATGGAGCTTGAGTCGCTTCTTGGAGCGATTACGGGAATCATTATTATGATTTACGCAGGCTCGCGCCTAGACTTGGTTTTTCATTGGTATGATATCTTTATTTTTATCCTTTTTGTTCTTGGTGGAACGCTTGTTTATGCAGGAATTTTCATTTCGCTGGCGACAATCAGCTTTTGGTCGGATGCGCGAAGTTCGATTATGCCGATGATGTACAATATCGGCAACTACGGCCGCTATCCGATTGATATTTATAACCGTGTGATTCGTTATATTTTAACGTGGATATTGCCATTTGCCTTTGTTGGTGTTTATCCTTCGGCCTATTTCCTCGGGAAAAAAGAATGGTACGGTTATGCGTTTTTAACACCGATAATGGGACTCATCTTTTTTACGATTGCTGTTTTCTTATGGAACGCAGGAGTAAAGCGGTATCGTGGAGCAGGGAACTAAGAAGGACAGGAATATCATTTTCCTGTCCTTTTACATTACTTTTGCAATTTTTTTAATGTAAAGAGGGAGAATATAAAAAATTTGTTTTATCTGTTTGAACACTTGGAATAGAGAGTTTTTTTGTGGCATCTCTGCCAATTTATTATAGTCGGTTACGCTTATCAGCATAGGATTTTCCAACGTATAGTCGGTATATTGGTTTTCGGTTTTGTTTGGGCTATGAACGAAAGTCAGCTGAACTCGGTGACTAGAAAAAATGAATGTGTTTTCGTTTGTATGATAGCGAACGATGGAACAGAAGAGTGGCACTTTTGAATATCTGTTCTCCATTCCTCGTATATATGTATGGACATGTACGGGGGGATGAAAATGGAGTATATTTGGTTAATTGTGATTTTCACTGTTTTATTTATGAGTATAAAATCAATATGGACCATTCATCAAAAGCCGGACCGCTATGTTTCGTTAGAAAATTTGTTAGTTTTATTAACTCTTTATCTGACAGTGTTGATTGGTTTCGGCCTTGTTTATACAGTATTACAAATAAATGGTTATGAAGTTTTATTAATAAAAGGAAAAGTAGCTGGTGGAGATTTTTTCGAATTGCTTCAAGACAGTTTGTATTTCAGTGCAACTACCTTAGTGACAGTCGGTTACGGTGATATCATTCCCATCGGGATTGGAAGGTGGCTTGCAGCGATGGAAGGATTGTTAGGTTATGTTTTGCCGGCTACTTTGATTGTGCGCACAGTCATCGATTTTGAGAAAGATAAAAGTTGCATATGATGATTCTTTTCGCTACGCTAAAAATAATAAATATTACGGAGGGAAGAAGGATGTCACTGCAAATTGGACAACTTGCTCCGGATTTTGAATTACCGGCAAGCAACGGAAAAACAGTGAGGTTATCCGATTTTAGAGGAAAAAATGTAGTGTTATATTTTTATCCGAAAGATATGACGCCTGGCTGTACAACAGAAGCGTGTGATTTTCGCGATTATCATCAACAGTTTGCTGATTTAAATGCGGTCATTTTGGGGGTCAGCACTGATTCAGTCGAACGGCATAAAAAGTTTATTGAAAAATACAATTTACCGTTTTTACTGTTGGCTGATGAAGAGCATAAAGCAGCGGAAAAGTATGGCGTGTGGAAACTAAAGAAAAACTTTGGGAAAGAGTATATGGGAATTGAACGTTCTACGTTTGTTATTGATAAAGAGGGAAGGTTAGCAAAAGAGTGGCGGAAAGTAAAGGTAAAAGGTCATGTTGAAGAAGCATTAGCCTATATCGCAGAACATTTACAACAATAATTTTTAGAAACTAGGTAGACGTCTATACAAAAAAAAGAAGAGGAGAGTATGTTAATAGTGTAGGGCATACCTCCTCAGATGTTAGCGATTTGGAGGCTGTCTCAAAAAAAGGGCCAAATCCTGCAACCACAATCGATGTATATCATGTTTGATAGCCACATGATATATTGTGAATGGTTCGTGAGGTCAGCCCCTTATGAGATAGCCTCGTTTTTTTATGTGTAAAATATGGAACAAACTCATATATTAATAATAGATTGACAAAATATCCATATACCTTGTAGACTATTTATAAATATTATAAAATAATAATTCTTTTAGAAGAAAGTGAGGTGCATGACGGTGTCTGATAATTTTCAATTAAAGGAAGCGCTTGATACGTTGAAAAAAACAGGAGTACGTATTACTCCGCAACGTCATGCGATACTTGAATACTTAATTAGTTCTATGTCACATCCAACGGCAGATGAAATATATAAAGCCTTAGAGGGAAAATTTCCGAATATGAGCGTAGCGACTGTATATAATAATTTGCGCGTTTTTAAAGAGGTTGGACTAGTAAAAGAATTGACATATGGCGATTCGTCAAGCCGTTTTGATTTTGTCACTTCCGACCATTATCACATTATTTGTGAAGAGTGTGGTAAGATTGTTGATTTTCACTATCCTGGATTAGATGAGGTTGAGGATTTAGCTGCGCATGTTACAGGTTTTAAAGTAAGCCACCATAGAATGGAGATTTATGGTGTGTGTTCAGATTGTCAAAAAGAATATCGACAGCATTAAAATAGAGGCTGACCCGAAAGCGAGTGTCAGACCCCACAACCATAATATATAGTACATAACGTTAGATAAGAGCACTATATATTACGGATTTCGCGTGAGGTCAGACGCTTTTAGGTCAGCCCCTTTTCTTTTTTTGTTTTCGATTATATTTTTCGTCGAACTCTTTGCCGGCTAAGTCAGGATCTAGCGTCAACGGTTCATTGCAGTACATACACATATCTACCCGTCCAAGCATTTTTGTGATTTTATTGCAAGAAGGACAAACAACTTGAACCGTTTTTGTAGATAGCATCCCAATCCAGAAATAAACAACTGTACTTGCAATAATAAAAAGCAAACCTAAAATCATAAACAATGTCATAACGAACATAGAGCTGCGGAAGAATATACCTATATACATAACGACAAAGCCAACGAAAATTAAACTTAGAGCAAATGTGCGAATTTTGTTGATTTTACTTGAATATTTTAGTCCCATCTTATTCCCTCCTGAAAATAACTATATCACAAAGTGTAAACATTAAGTTGTATTTTGAACAAATATACAAAATAAATTTTTTATCGTCTCCTGGAAAAAGGAGTTTTGCAATTTTTGTCGAATTGTATATCGGCAATTATGAAAATGGAGGAACGACCATGGAGGATTTAGTGCGGCCCATTTATCAAGAGAGAGCTAGTCATCGGAATACATTAGGGATTTTAATGATTGAAAAAAAACTCAATAACTCGGCCATCGCTGATACATTTGACCTTGTTTTATTTGTTATTGTTAAAGATGCTGAACAACCTGTTTTTATTAAACATTACGTTTCGAATGAACAAAAAGCCGCTCTGTATGTAGTTGACGAAAAAAAATTAAATGAATGGATTCTTCTAGGTTCCAATCGAAAAGTGATTGACTGGGTTTTAAATGGAAAAGTTTTGTTCGATCGCAATGAATATGTTCATGCCTTACGCAAGAGGCTTCTTGAATTTCCACAAGAAATCCGTCAGTTAAAAATGGGGATTGAGTTTGCTAAGTTAATTCGAAGATATACGGATGGAAAAGTATTTTTTGAAACAAAACAATTGTTGGATGCATACAATCATATTGTTCATGCTCTTCATCATCTAGCGAGACTTGCTGTCATTGAGCAAGGTTTTTATCCTGAAGTAACCGTATGGAATCAAGTGAAACAAATTGACCCACAAATTTATAAATTATATGAGGAATTGATTGAAAGTGAAGAAACGCTAGACAAAAGGCTAGAGCTTTTATTTTTAGCAAGTGAATTTTTAATTCATTCACGGATAGCGTCAGGAACGGCTCATTTATTAAAAGTATTAGGAGAAAAAAAGGAAGCTTGGACAATAGGAGAAATTACAGAGCATCCAGATCTTAAAGTCTATTCTATAGATATTGTCATTATGCTTGAGTATTTAGTGGAAAGAAATGTGTTATTAATTGAGGAAGTGCCAACAAAAGGACAAGGAATTTATCATAGATATTATGTTGTGAAAAAAAATTAAAAAAATGTATTGACTAGTTTTTTAGTAAATGATATATTATAAACCGTCGCTGCGGAAATGGTTTCCGCAGCTGATTAAAAATTCAAAAAAGGGCTTGACAATAAAAAGTCCTGATGATAACATAAGAAAGTCGCTAATTAATGTTCTTTGAAAACTGAACAAAACGAAGCGTCCACGTCAATTTGCTAGGTATATAACTTTATTGGAGAGTTTGATCCTGGCTCAGGACGAACG
>NZ_JACDUU010000008.1:0-30623 GCF_013760845.1 [Anoxybacillus] calidus
GAAATTGAACAACCTTTCTCCGGTGGAATATCGGAGAAAGGTTGCATAGACTTTCTTTTATTCTGTCTACTTGACAGGGGTAAGACCATTATGGGGTAGCCCCTTTCTGCAGTTATAAAAGTTGTTTAATCATTGTGACATGTGGAATTCCTGCATCCATGAAAATGTCGGATACGGTTTTATAGCCTAATTTTTCGTAAAAGTGCTCCGCATGTGTTTGCGCATTTAGCTTTGTCTTAGCAATCCCATTTTCTCTCGCGAATTGTTCGATGCTTTCCATGATTAAACGCCCAGCTCCGCGATTACGATAATCGGGAAGCACGCAAATTCGCTCGATTTTGCCAATGCCATCAATCGTGCGAAATCTCCCGGCTCCAACGGCTCTTTCTCCATCATACAGAACGAAATGGGTCGCTTCATTTTCAAATTCATCAATTTCCTCATCTTCTGGAACGTGCTGTTCTTCGACGAATACGGCTCTTCTGACAGAAACAGCATCATTCCACAGATTTTCACTGTTTCCAAAAACAACTTTCATCTACTCTTGTTCCTTTCCAACGTGAAATGTTTCATATACGGTCCATGAGCCGTTTTCCAATTGATAGAGTAAATGGAATCGGTCAACTGTTTCTTCGAAATAGACGTCTTGCATTTTCAATTGTCCATATATATCAGCATGCTCTGCATCTGAGAGTGATTGTCCAATTGTAATATGTGGCACGAAAGCGTATTCAGGTTTGTCTGTGAAAATTCCACTGTAGAATTGCTTATGCAGTTTTTGTAGTGTTTCATTCGGTTCCACTTTTAAGTAGATGACGTTGTTAACAGGATAGAACGAGCTGAATTTTGTAATTTTTAATGGAATTAGCTCTGTATCCTCAGCAATTTTCCAAAGTTCTTTAACGATTGTTTGAATTTCTTCATCACTTGCTTCAAACGTACTTTTCAATGTTAAATGAGGCGGAATAAGCGAATAATGGCTGTCATAGCGCTTTCTGTACGAGTTCGCAAAATCTTGGATTTTTTTTGATGGGAACAAGGCAATGCCATACTTCATAAAAATTCCCTCCTTTTTTCTTATGGTATTGCTTAATTATAACAAAATTACGAAAATTATTGTAGTTTCATTAAATGACGAGAATGTTCTCAAGCGCTTTTGGCAAATCAGGCTGCCAATATGTCCAAGTATGGTCACCGTTGAATTCTTCATATTTGTAAGTAAATCCTTTTTGCTTAAATAACTGATGTGCTTGGCGGTTTGGTGTGACAAAGTCTCGAACTTTTCCATCCGTTGTTTTAACCGCAGTTTCTTCTGTACCGATTGAATGGTAAAGCTGCAACAGATGCGGATGTGCAAAATGTTTCACTTTTTCCATAATTGTTTCGTTCATGTATGGCGACTGCATAGCAATTTTTCCGAACGTATGCGGGTAAGTGAGTCCGGCTAATAATGAAACAGTGCCGCCAAGAGAGTCGCCGATTAACGCGCGCCCCAATCCCATTTGATAAGTAGGAAATTCTTTATCTAAATACGGAACAAGCTCATTGGCTAAAAACCGTAAATAAGCTGCATGTTTTTTGCCGCTTGGATGATATTTTTCGTAACGATCGTTCACATCTTTATACGGAATGCCGACAATGATCGTCCGGTCAATTTTTTTGCGTCCCAATAAATCTTCTACTGCCCGCGTTATTTTTCCGAGCATAAAGTAATCTTTACCATCTTGAGCAATGAGAAGCGAATATTTATGAAGAGGAGAATACGTGCTTGGTAAATAAATTAGCAAGGTTACTTCTTCATTTAACTCCTGACTGTAAATGGTTTGTTCTAAAGTGGTTCCTTTTTGTTCTGTCATTATTTAATCCTCCATCGCAATTTTCGAATTCATCTGTTATTTTAGCATATTTATGTTAAAACATGTCGTCTATATAAATGTAACTTGATATTTCACCTTTTGAGATTTTGAGCAAAGAATCACGGATGTTTTTCGACTGTCGAAGAATCTGTGGCCAACCCCTTGTCTACCAGAAGTCAAATATTCAAGTTAAACTTATATAGTGCTATAATTGAGAAAGAATCAAGATTTTACACTAATGAAATAGGCTTTTTCTCTAGAGAGGAGGATGCCAATGAAAAAAAGACGAGTAAAAAGCAAAGAAGTGACAGAAGCCGCTTTGCGTTTGCTGGCAGAGCGCGGTGTTACTATTCGAGCAATTGCTGAAATTGTCTATGAGATGCAAAGTCCGTATAATAAAGGATTAACAATGGATGATTGTATAGAAAGTGTTGAAAAGGTGCTGCAAAAACGGGAAGTACAACATGCCATTTTAGTGGGAATTGAACTTGACAAACTGGCTGAGAGAAAGATGCTATCCGAGCCGTTGCAAACGCTTGTAGAAATGGATGAAGGATTATTTGGTGTAGATGAGACGATTGCCTTAGGTGCCGTATTAGGTTACGGAAGCATTGCCGTCACGACATTTGGACACCTTGATAAACATAAAATTGGCATTATTAAAAATTTAGATACAAAAAGGGGACAAGGTGTGCATACATTTTTAGATGATTTAGTAGCGAGTATCGCTGCTAGTGCCGCCGGAAGATTAGCGCACCGTTTCCGTGATGAGGAAGAACGGCTAAACGAAGAAGCAGGAGTTATGCAAGAAAAGGAAGAAGCGGTATCTTAATGAAAAGAGGCTGGCCTAAAAGCAAAGTGCCAGACCCCATACACCATATATAGCACTATTGAATGAATAAAGCTATCTATTGGTGAGGTTTACATGGGGTCAAACACTTATAGGGCAGCCTCTTCTTTTTATAAAAATTAGGACAAAGGGGGATGGCGGCAAATTAATGATTCCGAAAAGCTTGGTGTTGCATCAAAATGATAAACGGAAAGCGGCCAAGGCTCTTAGCATCAGCAAATCGGCAATATACGAGAAAATAAAAAATACTGTTTGGATGATTAGATTTCTGTAATTCTGGAATTCACTCTAAAATTCCGGAATTTTTTTATGAGTATTTTTTATGTAGTAGTTTTAAATTATTTCCATATTGTTGGATTTGCTGCATATAAATAGTATCGATAGTCATTATTTACTTTCTTTTTTAAAAATTTTTGGGTGGTAATCGGGTGAAGAACAAATGATTCGTAGGGAGGTAAGTAGAGGAAGCAGCCAAAGACATTCATGACGGTGCAACTTTAACCCTATGATGTAAGAAGCAGGAAAAATAATGATTACGGAAGTGGAAGACTTGTGGAAATGGGAGATCCAGATTAAATTCATACACCAAGTATGGATGTTTAGCGCTTAGTTGTCGGAAAGCATCAAGACGTATTGAAAGATTAGTAGTTCGCTAATGCTAGGAGGGAAGGAGTAATGAAGAGCTTGTAAAAAATGTGCTAAACAAGAAAATGAAAGCGGTTTCTATATCGGTTTAGGAATCGGAATGCCGATGCCTGTAGCTAATTTCATTCAGCCGCATAAAAAGCTGTATTGCAATCAGAAAATGGATTGTTACGTATCGGACCTTATCCTACGGAGGATGAGGTCGATCCGGATTTAATCAATGCAGGAAAAGAGACAAAAGTAATAGTTGATGAAAGTCTTCTAATACAAGCGTAAATGAATCGGGGGGAACGGGAAATGTGGAGTATGATCGGTCTTATCGGGGGTCTTATATTATTGATTTATTTAACAATGAGAGGAATGAACCTGTTTGTTGCGGCACCTTTATGTGCGTTAATCGTTGCAGTCTTTAGTGGTTTGCCGCTGTTTCCACAGCTTGTTGGTGAGGGAGAAGCGAATTTAGTCGGAAACTATATGGTTGGATTTTCCGGTTTTATTCAGTCTTGGTATTTAATGTTTTTGTTAGGTGCGATTTTTGGGAAAGTCATGGAAGATAGCGGGGCAGCAGACAGTGTATCAAAATGGATTGTAGATAAGCTTGGAATGAAACATGCAGCGTTAGCTGTCGTTATTGCTTGTGCTGTATTAACATATGGCGGAGTGAGCTTATTCGTTGTTGCGTTTTCTGTTTATCCAATGGCAGTCAGCTTATTTAAACAGGCAAATTTGCCACGTCGCTTTATTCCAGGGGCCCTTGCGTTTGGTTCCGTTACATTTACGATGACGTCAGCTGGCTCTCCGGAGATTCAAAACTGGATTCCGATTGAATATTTAAAAACATCGCCATATGCTGGCTGGGAAGTGAGCTTGATTGTCGCTATTTTTATGGCTTTATTTGGTTATTGGTGGTTAAAGAGAATGATTGCAAAAGCGGTGGCAAGAGGAGAGGGATTTATTGTTAGAGAAGGAGATCCAGAGGAGAACGATAAATCACTGCCACATCCAGCCGCCGGTATGATTCCGCTCATCGTTGTGTTAATTATTTCATTTGTCTTCCACGATTCTTTAAAACAGTCCGCCTTAATCATCGCTTTACTTGGCGGCGTTATCGCTGCTTATGTGTTAAACCGCAAATACTTCAACAATTTTGGCGACGCGGTTTCTGAAGGAACATTGGGAGCGTTGATTGCTTTAGGAAATACTGCAGCAGTTGTAGGGTTCGGTGGAGTGGCAAAAGCGGTTCCAGCATTTAGCACAGTCGTTGAAGCAATTACAAATATTCCGGGCAGTCCTTTAATTGGCGGTGCCGTTGCTGTCAGTGTGATTGCAGGAATGACCGGGTCCGCATCCGGAGGTCAGGCCATTGCGTTGCCATTGATTGCACCGCATTACCTTGATATGGGAGTGAACCCGGAAGCGTTACACCGAGTTGTTGCGATTTCTTCGGGTGCGCTTGATTCACTGCCGCATAACGGTTATGTGGTAACAACAATTCGTGCAATTTGTGGTGAGACCCACCAAGATGCGTATAACGCAGTCGGTGCATTAACCGTCATTGTTCCTGCTTTAGGGACAGTGCTTGCGATTATCTTATTCTCTTTAGGTATAGGAATCTAATCATATAGGGGGAAGAGAAGAGACATGGTAAAAAATCAAGTTATGTTTATAACAGGGGCTGCGAGAGGGATAGGTTATGAAATTGCGAAAAAGTTTGCCGAAAACGGCGCAAAAGTAGTTCTTACCGATTTAAATAAAACAGCGGTCGAGGAAGCGGCAGAATCGTTTCGAAATGAAGGGCATGAAGCGGTTGGTTTGAAGTGTGATGTCACATCAGAAGTGGAAGTAAAGTCGGCGCTTAATGAAACCGTTCATCGATTTGGACGCATCGATATTTTAATTAACAATGCCGGTTTGCAATATGTGTCGACGATTGAAGACTTTCCGACGGAGAAATTTGAATTGCTCGTTCGCGTCATGTTAACAGCTCCGTTCATTGCGATTAAACACGTGTTTCCGATTATGAAAGAACAGAAATACGGTCGCATTATTAACATGGCATCGATTAACGGACTTGTTGGTTTTGCCGGCAAAGCCGCATATAACAGCGCGAAGCATGGGGTTATTGGTTTAACGAAAGTAGCAGCTCTTGAGGGAGCATCGCATGGTATTACAGTGAATGCCCTATGTCCAGGATATGTAGATACACCACTTGTTCGTAACCAATTAACTGATTTGGCAGCTACAAGAAACGTGCCGTTAGAAAAAGTATTAGAGGAAGTCATTTATCCGCTTGTGCCACAAAGACGTTTGTTATCCGTTGAAGAAATTGCAAACTATGCAATGTTTTTAGCAAGTGAACAAGCAAAAGGGATTACCGGTCAAGCGGTTGTCATCGATGGTGGTTATACGGCACAGTAATTACGCATACAATTCATATGGATAAATTAGACAAGGGGGAATGAAACATGCGTGAAGTGGTCATTACTTCTGCGGTGCGCACGCCAATTGGCACCTTTGGCGGGGCTTTCAAAGATTTATTGCCGACCGATTTAGTCGTCCCGGCATTAGAGGAAGCGGTGCGCCGCAGTCAAATTGAAAAAGAAGAAGTCAACGAAGTCATTTTAGGGCATTGTATTCAAAGAACAGATATGCCAAATACGGCGAGAACAGCTGCTCTGTTAGCCGGCTTTCCGAATACGACGACCGGTTTTACGATTCAGCGTCAATGTGCTTCTGGAATGCAGGCGATTATTTCTGCTGCCATGCAAATTCAGGTTGGACTTAGCGATGTCGTTATTGCTGGCGGTGTAGAAGCGATGAGCTCCAGCCCATACGTATTAAAACAACATCGTTGGGGAGCACGCTTACAGCATCAGCAAGTGATCGATACGGTTTGGGAAATTCTTGAAGATCCACTCCATCATATTATGATGGGAGAAACGGCAGAAAATCTTGCGGAAAAATACGAGATTACAAGAGAAGAACAAGATGAGTTGGCATTATTAAGCCATCGGCGTGCGATTCATGCAATGGAGTCCGGTTATTTTGAGTCACAAATTGTACCGATTACCGTGAAAACGAGAAAAGGAGAAACCGTTGTAACAAAAGATGAGCATCCACGAGCTGATGTGACGAAAGAAAAACTCGCTGCATTAAAGCCTGCCTTCCGCAAAAATGGAACGGTGACAGCTGGAAATTCTTCAGGAATTAATGATGGAGCAGCAGCACTTGTGTTGATGTCTGCCGATTATGCGCGAAAGAAAGGAATAACGCCGCTTGCGAAGATTGTTGGTTATTCCGTTGCGGGAGTTGATCCGGTCATCATGGGCCGCGGACCAGTTCCAGCAGTGCAAAAAGGGCTGGAAAAAGTAAAGTGGACATTAGCTGACGCTGACCTCATTGAAATTAACGAGGCGTTTGCTGCTCAATATTTAGCCGTTGAGAAAGAACTCGGATTAGATAGGGAAAAAGTGAATGTGAACGGAAGCGGCATCAGCTTAGGGCATCCAATTGGCTGCACAGGTGCACGCATCGTTGTCAGCCTCATTCATGAACTTAAGCGGCGACAATTAGAAAAAGGAATTGCTTCACTATGTGTCGGTGGGGGAATGGGAACCGCATTGTTTGTAGAAAGTTTGTAAATAACTGCAAAATTGTCTCCCATTTATTTAATAGAATACCTTTGCATTGTTGAAAAAGAAGAATAGAAATTAAGATATGATCATGAAACTGCCATGTTTGTACGATGCGTTTGCTATTTTTTTTTAATAAAAATCTTAAAAATTGCTTGAAAAATCTGTATAAATGAGTTAAATTGAAAGAAAATCTCAAAAGTGAATATATGGTAGTTCAATTCTTATCAAGAGAAGCGGAGGGAACTGGCCCAGTGAAGCTTCAGCAACCAGCCAATTTTTGGCCAGGTGCTAAATCCAGCGAATTGGTTTCAATTCGGCAGATAAGAAGAAGTACTAACGCATGCGTAAAAAGTCTTCTTCTTAGAAGACTTTTTTTATTTTACAAAAGGGGGAGAAGGAATGGAAAGAATAGAGACTATACTAGCACAGATAGGAAATCGAAGTGAGGAGGTAACCGGTACTGTCAATCCTCCTGTCTATTTTTCGACAGCTTATCGTCATGAAGGAATTGGACAATCAACAGGGTTTGATTATATTCGTACAGGCAACCCAACGCGGAAAATCGTTGAGGAAGCGATTGCAAAACTGGAAGGTGGCGATCAAGGATATGCGTTTTCATCGGGGATGGCGGCCATTCAAACGGTGATGGCTTTATTTGAAAGCGGCGATGAGTTTTTAGTTTCCGCTGACCTTTATGGTGGTACATATCGGCTTTTTGAGAAAGGATGGCGAAAATACGGGCTATCTTTTCATTATGTAGATTTTCGCGACATACAATTGATAGAGAAGCAAATTACGGAAAAAACGAAAGCCATTTTTTTAGAAACACCAACCAATCCGTTGATGCAAGAGGCGAATATAGAGGAAGTAGCCAAGTTAGCGAAACGCTACAATTTACTCCTTATCGTGGACAATACGTTTTATACCCCCGTTATTCAACAACCGCTGAGACAAGGCGCCGATATTGTTATTCATAGCGCTACAAAATATTTAGGTGGACATAATGATGTATTGGCCGGGCTTGTTGTTGCCAAAGGAAAAGAGCTTTGTGAGAAACTGGCGCAATTTCATAATGCGATTGGTGCAGTTCTTTCCCCATTTGATTCATGGTTGTTAATCCGCGGGGTGAAGACATTGTCATTACGCATGAAGCAGCACGAAGAAAACGCCCGAAAAATTAGCGAATTTCTAGCAGAACATGAGGATGTGACAGATGTGCTCTATCCTGGCCGTGGTGGAATGTTGTCTTTCCGTTTGCGAGAGGAAAAGTGGGTGAACAGCTTTTTAAAAAGCTTAAAGTTAATTACATTCGCTGAGAGTTTAGGGGGAGTTGAAAGCTTTATCACATATCCGGCAACGCAAACACATATGGACATTCCAGAAGAAATACGGATTGCTAATGGAGTATGTAATCGGTTATTGCGTTTTTCAGTCGGAATTGAGCATGTTGAGGATTTGATTGCTGATTTGGCGCAAGCTTTTCAAAAGATGAAAGAGGTGTAGCGGGGTGGAGAAAAAATTTTCGTTTCAAACGCATTTGCTGCATAACAAATGGAAAGTGGATGAACAGACGGGAGCGGTAAGCGTACCGATTCAACACGCTTCAACATTTCATCAATTTGACTTTGATACGTTCGGAAAGTACGACTACAGCCGTTCAGGAAATCCGACAAGGGAAGCATTGGAAGACACAATTGCCGAACTTGAGGGCGGTGTACGTGGCTTTGCATTCGCCTCAGGAATGGCGGCGATTTCTACCGCATTTTTACTATTATCAAAAGGCGATCACGTCTTGATTACTGAAGACGTGTATGGTGGAACATATCGGATGATTACCGAAGTGTTGAGCCGTTTCGGAATTGAATACACATTTGTTGATATGACGGACTTGCATGAGGTGGCCTGTCATATTCGGCCGAATACGAAAGTGATTTATGTGGAGACACCGTCCAATCCATTGTTAAAAATTACAGACATTCGCGGTATTGTTAAGCTTGCTAAAGCGAACGGATGTTTAACATTTTTAGATAATACGTTTATGACGCCAGCCTTGCAGCGCCCGCTTGAGTTAGGGGTAGATGTTGTTTTGCATAGCGCAACGAAGTTTTTATCAGGACATAGTGATGTTGTTGCCGGGCTGGCTGTTGTAAAAGATGAAGAATTAGCCAATCGTTTATATAAATTGCAAAATGCATTTGGCGCGGTGCTGGGCGTGCAGGATGCCTGGCTTGTGCTCCGCGGCCTAAAAACGCTCCATGTCCGTCTTCAACAATCGACGCAATCCGCTCTGAAAATTGCCAACTTTTTAGCGAAACATCCGAAAGTGGAAGAAGTATATTATCCTGGGCTTTCTTATCATCCTGGACACTCCGTTCATCGTTATCAGGCAGAGGGGCCCGGAGCTGTCTTGTCATTTCGGTTGGCTGATGAAGAAGCGGTGCGAACGTTTGTTAAGCATGCTAAAATTCCGGTGTTTGCCGTCAGTTTAGGTGCGGTTGAGTCGATTTTATCTTATCCAGCGAAAATGTCACACGCAGCGATGCCAAAAGAGGAGAGAGAGCGAAGAGGAATTACAGATGGTTTGCTTAGATTGAGTGTGGGCTTGGAAGCGGCCGATGATTTAATCAGTGACTTTGAAAGAGCATTATCTTATGTAAAAGAAAAGAGAAGAAGCAAACTTCCTTCGTAAAAACCGTTTAGAGGCTGTCCCATAAGGGGATGTTGACAAACGAAAGGGTGAATCGGAACATTCCTTAAAGAAGATGAACTTATGCAATAAGTTCATCTTCTTTATTTTACAATTGTTTTTTGTCAACAGCCCCATAAGTGTCAGAGCACCTTATATATTGTGCCGTGCGCGCTGACACTTGAGACAGCCTCTTATATAATGTCTTCTAATTTTTGTGTTTGCAGTTGTTTTTCGACGAGCTGATCAAGTTGTTTAATTTTCTTTAAAGCAAGTTGATCATCAATTTTACGGTAATGATGTTTACCACCTGGCTCTTCATCTGCCTCGTCCGCAAGTTTAATAATCTCCTGCAATGGCTTTCGTTTTAACTCGCATTCCGGAAGATACGAATCGGTATGCAAAAGAATCGCAAGCGCAATTTCTTTTGCGTTTTTTGGATGTTCCCCTAAACGAATAAGCAGTTTATGAGCACGCTCTGCTCCCTTAATCGCATGAATATCGTTTTGTTTATATTTTTCATAATCCCATTTCCCATTGGAATACCACTCATAATGACCGATGTCATGCAAAAGTGCAGCTTTCGTTGCCAAATCGACATTCACACCATGATTTAAAGCTAAACGATAAGCGTGGTATGCAGTGGCAATGGCATGAGCCACACCAGAGCGTTTTAAATATTTTTGCGCAACCGGATGAACAAATACGTCTGTTAATGTAACATACCGCATTGTCATCCCCTCCGTTTGAATATTTCTAAACATCTTAACACATGATGGAATGAGAAACAATAGGGGAAATGATTACTACATACCCAAATTTTATAACAAGTCCATGTATTTCTCTTCACTACTTATATGTTCCGTTATTTGATTCCCCGGCAAAAAGGGATTATGATCTTTGATTTCTAAATGCTTTTGGAGATGTTAGAAGGGAATCAACCCATCGAACATGTCAATGGTTGGATGGATGAACTGTAAAAAGGATACAGCGCTCAGCATCCATCCATGTTGCAGCTTTTGCCAAGCGAATCGTCTTCGTTTTCTGTTTGTTCGAGAATCACTTTTTCGATCATTTCTTTCGTATGCAAGCCGCGAAGCATGCGGTTGCCGATGATGAATGTAGGAACCGCAGTAATGTGCGCTTCTTCATACGCATGTTTCAATGCTTGTTGATGTGCCTCTTTATAGCGCCGCGTTTCAAGTGCAGCGCGAAACTCTTCTTTATTTAGCCCGATTTTTTCCGCTGCTTCGCTCAGCACGATGATATCGCTAATGTTTTTTCCTTCTTGCCAATAGGCTGAGAAGACGGCATGAACATATTCAAGCGCTTTTCCTTGTTCTTTTGCGTATTGATAACCTTCATGCGCAAAATGTGTACGCGGAATCGGATCAATATCTGGAAGTTCCATATTCACGCCAAATCGAGTGGAAAGAGGCTTAACTGATTGTTGCCACGCAGTCTGGATGTAATTGCTGTTAGGAGATAACGGCTCTAACGGCTCTGGACGAAGCTCAAATGGCATCCATTCGATTTCCACATCTTTTCCTTGGATCGCTTCCATGAGCGGCTTTTCTCCGATATAACAAAACGGGCAAACAAAATCAGAATACACGCGGATTTTTAAGCTCATTATTAAACTTCCTTTCTATTAGATTGTACGTTTATTGTAGCAAAGGAAAATTTTTTTAGCGATTGATATGTTTTTGAAAAAAAGTGGTTGACAATGTGAAGAGGGATAAATATAATTAAAAATGCATCTGATAAATAATATGACTTGTTAGCTCAGTGGGAGAGCACTTCCTTGACAGGGAAGGGGTCGGGGGTTCAAATCCCTCACAAGTCATCGCGATAAAAAACCCGAACTCAAGATGGAGAGTTCGGGTTTTTGTTTTAATAAAACCCTAGTACGAAATTTTGGAAGTGAACCCCAAAAATGTAAAATAACAGTAGAAGCCTTATAAATCAACAGTTTGTTCATGATTTTATGGAATATGAGAAAACAGATTATCATGCTAGTAGAAAAGCACTTAAGTACCTGTTGTACATTAAAAAATCTCCCAAATCTCCGAGTTATGCCAGTGGCTACGTTGAAAAGAAAAGGTGTGAATTAAGATGAAGCATGTATTAGAAGTACAAGGTGTCACAAAGAAAATAGATAATAAAACGATTGTAGATTCTCTTTCCTTTCATATAAAACGGGGAGAAATATTAGGGTTATTAGGTCCGAACGGTGCGGGAAAAACGACGACCATGCGAATGATAGTCGGTCTAACATCAATCACAGAAGGAGACATTTTCATTGAAGGACACAGCATACAAACGAACTTTAAACAAGCTATTTCGAAAATCGGAGTCGTCATCGAAAACCCATCCTTTTATCCATTTTTAAGCGGCTACGATAATTTAAAATATTATGCCCGAATGGCAAAAGGAGTAACGGTTGAACGAATCAAAGAAACGGTGGAATTACTTGGTCTTGAACATGCCATTCATAAGAAAACAAAAACGTATTCCTTAGGGATGAGACAGCGGCTAGGGATTGCGCAAGCCCTTTTACATCGTCCTTCCGTTTTGATTTTGGACGAACCTACGAATGGACTTGATCCTTCAGGAATTCGTGAAATGCGGGATTATTTAAAAAAGTTGCCCATCATGAAGGAACAGCCATATTAGTATCGAGCCATTTGTTAGCAGAGATTGAACTGATGTGTGATCGTGCCGTAATTATTCAAAATGGCAAACATATAAAAACGTATAACATTACAGAAAAATCGGCACAAGAAGAAATTACATTTATTGTAGACGACGTAGAAAAAGCAGTGCAAGTCTTGATGGAAGAGTTCGAAGAAGAGAAAATTCGCGTGAAAGACCGTGCGTTGTCCATATTGATGAAGGAAGAAGATATTCCTTCTGTAGTCAAAGCTCTCGTTTCTAACAACATTGATTTGTATTATATTCATCGCTCCAAACAAAGTCTCGAAGATATTTTTTTAGAAGCTACGGGAGGGAATATCATTGAATAATCTGATTTATAATGAGCTGTTAAAGATCGTAAAGCAAAAGCTTTTCATCGCACCGTGTATTATATTGCTCATCCCTGTTATTATCCTCGGAAGATGGGATTATTTAGACATGCAGAAAGTGAAGCATGCGGGGAAAGATTGGAAGCAAGAGCTGATAGAGCAAAATGAAAAAATTCAACAAGAATTGACTCGAGGAAATTTATCTGCAAAGCGACTGCAGGATGAATTGAAGTTGAATGAATATCGTCTGGAACACAACATTCCGCCGAATACCCGTCACAGCGTCCTTGGATTTATGAACAAATGTGCGGATTTAGTACCAATAGTCAGCTTAATTCTCATTACTTACGCCAGTTCCATGGTTTCAAAAGAGTATCAGTGGGGAACGATGAACTTTTTAATGGTAAGACCGGCAACCCGTACGGAAATTCTGCTTTCCAAGTTCGCGGCAGTTGTGGTTTTATACATGATTTTGTGCGGAATATTGGCTTTATTTTCGTTAATCGAGGGGCTCATTTTATACGGATTTCGCATAGATTTGTATCCTACATTAAAGATAGTAGATGGAGAAGTGATTGAACAATCTGTAATACTGGATATTCTAAAATCTTATTTTTATCAGTTCTTGCCTGTTTTGTTCTTTGCAACCATTGCGTTTACGCTATCTACGATTTTGAGATCAAATGGTCCCGCCATTATCATAGCAGTTGTTGCTTCTTCCGTCAGCGACCCTATTGCACAACTGTTAAGTAAATACTATTGGAGCAAATACTTAGTTTTTGCCAATACAGATTTACGTATGTATGAAGAGGGAGTCCCGTTAATAGAGGGAATGACTCTTGGTTTTTCGGTAACGATGTTACTTATTTATATCGCCTTATTGTTATTTCTTTCTTTACTTGTGTTTAAACGCAGGGACATATGATGCAAAAGAGGAGGCTGACTTAAAGTTAATTACTGAAGGGACGCTGGTGGATTGAATAATATAGAAATTCCATATACTATTAGCAATAACACTTGAAGTTGCTGAAATAAATATATGAAATTAGAGAACGTCTATGCTCTCTTGCAGCGTTCAAACTCATTAAAATGGTATTGGTAATAAGTAAACTTGAATGGGTAGAAGTTTTTGGGACCTCTACCCATTTTGCTATTTCACCCTATCCAACGTTATAGTGAACCTTACTATGAAGTAATGGCATGTTTTTTAGAAAACAGCAGACAAAGCGAGAGCACAAAGTAAAATCACCTGTTTAGGTGATTTCATCCTTCCTGTGGGCTACCCGTGTATTTGACGACCGGCCATTTCTCCTTCCGCAGCGCGTTCATCAATTCCGGTCCTACATGCAAGTTGTTCTCTACCAGCTCCTGAGGCGTCAGCGCCATCCACTGGTTCAGCGACACATCAGCGAAACGGTCACTCTTGAATATCTCTAGAAACCACAGGCTTTGGTCACCAGTGTTTTGGATGTAGTGCCCGAAGGCGAACGGTACGTATCCTACATCACCCGCCCTGTAATTGAAAGTTCGGGCCTTGCCATTCGCCGCAAACACTGTCATACGCGCTGTGCCCGTGAGGTAATACTGCCACTCATCGTTATTTGGGTGCCAATGCATTTCCCTCATTCCGCCTGGCTTGACTTCTACTAACGCCGCCGCAACTGTAGTCGAAATGGGGAAGTTGGTGGAATCGACTATGCGCACCGTCCCGCCCGGAGTTACGATCGGCTCCTGTGCAAGCAGCCGGTGTGTGAAGCTCTTTGGAACAGTACCGTAAGGATCCGGTACCTTTTGACTTTCCAGCGGGCCGGGCACCTTCGATTGGAAAATGTATCGCTGTTCTGTCGGGATGTGGGCAAAGGCGCTTTCTGGTATGCCGAAATTCGCCGCCAGAACGTCTTTCGGTGTATGCGCGAACCAATCGGAGATGGAGAAGGTGTCGAGGTCGGAGAAGTTGCCGTCGTCAAAGACGAGCAGAAACTCACAGCCTTCCTCTAATCCTTGAATCGAGTGTGGAATACCAGGGGGGAAGTACCACAAATCGCCTTGGCCGACATCGGCTATAAAGTTCCGCCCGTTTTGGTCGACAGCAGTGATGCGTGCCCGGCCCAAAATCATGTAGGCCCATTCCGCTTGCTTATGCCAATGTAACTCACGCACACCGCCCGGCGTCAGACGCATGTTCACCCCCGCAAGCGTAGTTGCGATCGGCAACTGTCTAACCGTCACTTCTCGTGACCAGCCGCCGTGATTTAACTGCATATTGGTGTCGGAGAAAGAGAACTTCAAGTTGGGGATCGTTCCGGCGTCGGTGGCCGGTGGAACTAGCATGTCGGGGTTTTCAAGGTCGCGCATGACGTCCCGCGGACCGAAATCGGTCGCACCGGCACCATCATCTCTTATCGGCTGCGGCACATTTCCATATGTAGGTTGTTTCTGAGTTCGCTTATCCATGAAACACGCTCCTCTTCCTTAGATCATACAGCGGCTATTCATATTCAATTCTATGATGATTTTGACATGTGTATGTCAGGCGGTATCTGTTAAAAGTCCGACTTTTAATTAGAAAGGCAGGAATATATGATTCGTGTAGCGACGAAGAAAAGGATTTTCTCTATAATCTGAAGATGTAACGAATAGATAGACGACTAGGGGAGGAACAGAGAGGATCATTTAAAGCGACAAACGAGCAGAAGAAAGCACTGGTTAGGACTATTATAAGAAAAATCGAAGTCGAACCAAATCAGAGAGATATTAAACAGATAGCTTTTTAGTTTGACCATGACGACGCTTTACTACTTAGTAAAACGTGGAGAAACGTATTATAAAAATAAGGTTTTGGCATTATATCGAATTTATGAGTGATAATAATAAATGGACGTTCTTGGTCGCGTAATTAAAATCAAGAGGCTGCCCCAAAAAAGCAAAATATCAGACCCCACAACACAATATACAATATATAGGACATAACATCGGATAAATGAACGATATATTGTGAAATGTACGTGAGGTCAGACACTGATGGGTCAGCCCCTATAGTCTGAAATGATTACAGTGTGATAATTTGATAATCTTCTGAGATGAGTTTTGCTATACTTGCATGACCTTCGTATTCATTCACTGAAGCAATGCTTGCCTTTTGAATGTCTTCTTTTGCTCCGAAAGCCCCAGCGCAATATTCACAAGCCTCGATCACACCCAAATCTTTGACTTTTTTGTATAATGGGTTCATCGGGTGGCTTGGGTCTTCAAAACGAGGAATCCATAGCGTCCCTTGACCATCGAAAATCAATTTTACTTCTCCACCGGCTTCGTGGATTTCTTGTGCATATAGCAATCCATGAACAGCTCTTCCTAGTTCATTTTCACCTGCGTGAACAAAAATAGCTACTTTTTTCATGTTCATCTCTCCTTTGTATTTTGTGTTGATGGGTTCATTATAGCTCTCGTTTAAATAGCAAGTCTGTAATCCAGTTCCTTTAAAAAATGTGAAATAGCATACATTATGATTACCAGCCTTTAAGTTAGTCATGCATATCCTTCCTATGTTAAAGTAAAAATAAACCACTATGTTTAGGGGAGAATCGCTTATGATCGACAAACTGTGGTATTTGTCTCAAATGAAATTGTTTGACAATGTCTCTCCAGAAGATATGGAAGAGGTTAATAAATGGGCACACCATGCCAAAATACGAAAACATACGATTATCCAAACGGCCGAGATGGTTAGAGATGGACTTTACTTTGTAAAGGAAGGAGCTTTACGTCTTTATACGGTCAATTCAGAGGGAAAACAGTTTACTGTCGGTATTTTAGGAAAAGGGAGTACGTTTGGTGAGATCGATTCTTTCTCATTAGGTACTCATGGAGTGTATATCGAAACACTGGAAGACACTCTGCTTTGCTCCATTGGCCGTGAGCAGTTTGAGAAATTCATATCCACCCGCCCTCATATCATGAAACGGGTTATGAAGATCCTGAGCGATCAATTGAAAGAAAAGAACGACATGCTTGAGAAGATGGCTTTAGGTACTGTCAAAGAGAAGCTTCTCTTTCTTTTGCTGAATCTTTCCGAAGAATTTGGCGTGCTAGAGGAAGATGGCTTTCATCGAATCGATCTTCCTCTCACTCATCAGGAAATTGGTAACATGATAGGTGCCACTCGTGAATCGGTAACCTCAACGCTCAATGAACTCGTAAAGGAAGAAATTGTTCGAACAGGGCGCAAAACCATCTCCATTCATCGTGAGCGGGCAAAAGAACAACTTTTTGGCTAGGAAAGGGAACCCTGAACAAATCGCTTCAGGATTTTTTGTTCAGCTGTGACTGTGACCGATCTTACAGTTATGGCCACTTTGATCGGGTAAACTGAAAGTATTCAGCAGGAAACAAAACAATAGACACAGGTGGTTTTTTCATGAAAATAACTCTATATGTAAGCGACCATTGCGAGTCATGTGAACAGGTATTACGTTATTTCAAGGAAAAAGATTTAGCTTATGAAGTGATCAACGTTACTTACAATCAGCTGATGTTTGACCGAATGATGAGCGAGGGGGGGCATTGCTACACCTTTTATTGTGATAGAGGGCCGAGCTTTTCATGTGTTTGATCGTGACAAAATTGAGGTTTTTCTACACACGCTAAAAGAGGTCTAAATAATTAATCATGGAATAGGAAGTGATTCGTGTGGCTCTTGACGATGGAATTGGCGAAAGAGTCTATGCCGAACAGGTGACACAGGATCCTTTCTAATGTTTTTCTGTTCGCCCCGTTACATGGAACCGTATAAACAGAATTTTTAGCCACAAACCTTTAACATCATTCCCGATTACATAAGGCAATAAATAAAATAAGAAAATGCCCACAACCCTTGATACAAGTAGGGATACGGATATTTTAAAAAATTGAGGGAAATCTCCAAATGAGTCTTGACAGGGGAAAGGTTGTGCACTTTGAGCTCAGCCGGAATCATACCATTCGAAAGCTGCAAATCTGTTGAGTAAAAGGGTTTGTAGCTTTTTTATTTCTTATCCAGTACGGTTTCATTTTTGAAATGATAAAGGTTTGAAATAGAGAATACAAGCAGTAAACAAAATACAAAAAGGATGTTGAAGTGGTTTCAAAGGAAATAGAATTTGCAAAAAAGAAATCAATATAACAAACATGGAACAATTTTTATATTTTCTACAAAACAGCGGACCCCATTTGAAAATATCTATTTATAGCTATTTTTATGTATAATAGTTGTGTGAAGAAAAACTCCGAGGGATGTTATATGTATTTGACTTATATCAATCACAACGTATTAAATAATCTTTTTTATATTTTAGTTAGTATATTTGTTTTTTATTTTGTGTATGATCATGTTCGTTTTTTTCAAAAGTATAGACGGTATCAACAGCTTCTTATGATTGTTTGCTTAAGTGTTTCGCTTATTTTGTGCATGAAATTTCCCATTTATATTGCTCCGGATTGTGTCCACGATTTGAGGCAAATTCCCTTTTTAATCGGAACACTTTATGGGGGAGGGGCTGTCGGATTTTCTTTATTAGTTATTTTGCTGTTTGTTCGCTTTGTTCTTTATGGTTATAACTTCATAACAGTTGTTGTTTATGCAACGATGTTTATTATCACTGCCTTTTATTCTCCGATGTTTGATAAATTAAACCAGAAAAAAAAGCTTGTTATGTCCATGTTGCTAACTTTTTTCCTCGCGATTCTCTCAGCCTTTATTGCGATTATCATAGCAGATTTTAAAGTTACGGAATCTTATCTCGTTGATTTTATTCTTGTTCCTCCTATTGGAATATTATTTGTTGTATATATTATTGAAACTTTAAAAGACGCAATCATTATGCGATCTAAATTGATAAAGGTCGAGAAAATGGAGATTGTGAGCCAGCTTGCTGCCAGCATTTCGCATGAAATTCGAAATCCATTAACCGTGGTCAAAGGATTTATGCAACTGCTCAAAACACCAGATTTATCAAATGAATTAAGAGATAAATATATTCACATTGCTCTTGAAGAGTTGGATCGAGCTAGGTTAATTATTGATGATTACTTAACATTTGCCAAACCCGCACCGCAAAAAATTGAAAAGATTTTAGTAGATCAAGAGTTGCGAAAAGTGATTGATATGGTAAGGCCGATGGCCAATATGAATTCTGTCAGAATATCTGAAAATGTAGTAACGGGTTGTATTATTGGAAGTACTCAACATTTTCATCAATGTTTTTTAAACTTGTTAAAAAATAGCATCGAAGCAATGCCAAATGGCGGGGAATTAAACATTACTTCATTTATTGACAAAGACAAAGTTGTTATAAAAATTCAAGATAACGGTATTGGAATGACTCGTGAACAGATTAGTCGGTTTGGCGAGCCTTATTTTAGCACAAAAGAAACAGGAACAGGCTTGGGGACGATGGTAGCTTTGAAAATGATCCAAACGATGAATGGAACGTTAGATATAGATAGTGCCGTTAATAAGGGAACAACGTTAACCATTACGTTTCCGTGGAGCAACGAGTAAATAATGGGAATCATCGTTTTTTATTTAAGGAAAACCGAGCATCCGCTCGGTCTTTTTTTGATTAATTAGTACCTGCATAATTGATTCATTTGGAAGTTTATATATAGTATTGTAGGTTTCTCGAGTTAATAGGATATGGATAAATATAGAAATATAAGTGGTTCCGGTTAAACATGTAGGAATTTCCAATGTTTTTTGTGTGACAGTAGGACCCTTAGGAGTAATACTTATTCCGATTAACTGTTGACTAGACTGAGAACGGTATTAATGGTGGAATTCTTATAGCTGTCATTATTTTTTGGGCTACTCTTACTTTTAAGGGAATTTAGAAAAGGAAATGTTATATATTCCATTTAACGTTATGTCTTTTTTGTACATCACATACAGTTGAGAGGTTCAAAACAAGGGTTTTACAGATAAAAAAGCGAAGTCAAAAAAGAATATGGACAGGGGGATGATTATGTCTGATATACGTTTATTAGCAGAAGAAGATTATGAGGAAGTATTTCGGTTATCAGAATATGCCTTTCAATATCAATTAACGGAACAGCAAAAAGAAATTCGCAAGCAATGGATGAACAAGCAGGACATCTTAGGGGATGTTGAAGATGGCCGTCTTACCGCTAAAGCTCATCTTCTACCGTTTACAGTCTTTATTTATGGAAAAGAGTTTCACATGAGTGGAGTCGCAGGTGTAGCGACATGGCCAGAGTATCGGAGAAAAGGGAAAGTAGCCAAGCTGTTAAAGGTGGCTTTAGAGCGGATGAGGGAAAAAGGAGAGTGTTTGTCATTTCTTCATCCATTTCAAGTGAATTTTTATCGAAAGTTTGGATGGGAATTGTTTGCTTCATATAAAAAATTAACAATTGAGAATAAGCATCTTATATTATTAGCACCGACAAAAGGAAGAGTGGAGCGCATTTCTCGTGAGGATGTTCCGCAAGTGTTAAATCCGATTTATGAAGCATATATGCTGCAATATAATGGCGGCTTAAAACGGACTCCTTTTTGGTGGAAGCATTATGTATTAACTAAAGAAATGCATGCCGTGGTGTATGTAGACGAACAAAATGAAAAAACAGGATACATGTTATATGAAATGAAGAATCGCCATATGAACGTAAAGGAAATGATTGCTCTTACTGAAGAGGCAAAAAGAGGATTATGGAATTTTATCTGTCAGCATGATTCGATGGCTGATAAAGTGACCATCATTACGTCGGTCGATGATCTGTTGCCATATTTGCTTCATGAACCAAGAATCACACAAGAAATTTATCCATATATTATGGCAAGGATTGTTGATTTAGAAAAATTTTTGAAAGCATACCCGTTTGTGAAAACAGAAGGAACACTCCTTTTACACGTGCACGATGAATTTGCGCCGTGGAATTCAGCGATTTATCAAATTAGCGAAAGCGGTGTAAACGTCTTTCGAAAAGAAAACGTTTCTTGTATGCATCCGCCAAAACGAGGTTTGCAGCTCGATGTGAATACGGCAACCGCTTTGTTATTAGGGTATGAGCGGCCGTTTGCTTTTTATAGAATGGGAAAATTAAAAGGAAACGAAAAAGAAGTCGAGCATCTTGAGAAAATGCTTCCACAAAGAACGACGTTTTTTATCGATTTCTTCTGATGAAGGACTGTACTGTATAAGTTTAACTTGAAGATTAAGAAGTTGAACACAGATGTTTCGACGGTTGGAGTCAAGTCTGTGACTTGCTTCCGTCACGTATAAGCGTGATCGATAACCGAACAACCATCCGCCATGCGGAAAAATACCATTTGTCCGCCAGCGGTGTTGTTCGGTTACGATCGTCGAAACACATCCGTGATGCTTTGTTCAAACACTCAAAAGATGAAACAGCAAGTTACATTTATATAGGGACGATTCATTTTTCAAGAAATATATCAACTCTCTTTTTATCACATGCTATAATAAAATGCATGTTTACTAACTTCATCAAGGAGTCGACAACATCTATGTATGTTTCGTTGGAAATCTTTACTTTAATATTCTGATGATCAGCTAAAGCAGAATAAAACTTCCAGAAGCACTGACAGGTCACGATTGATGATTTTGAATTTTTTCTTTTAACATCACATCAGTAAATAACCTTTAAAAATGATATGTTATCTCTTTTAGTAAAGATGGAATTTAGAGATAGGGGGTATTCATTTCGTTTGAAGCGAAAAGAAATGATAAAGAACTTAAATCAAACAAATGAAATTGTTGAAGTTTGTTTGCTAGCCGGAAAGATTATGATGCAAAATGGGGCGGAGACGTATCGAGTTGAGGATACGATGATGAGGATTGCCGCTTCGTTCGGCATCCAAGAGTCTCATAGCTATGTAACACCAACGGGAATTATTTTTTCGATTGATGGAACGGGACCGACGAAATTAATTCGAATCGTCGACCGTTCAACGGATTTACAAAAGGTTATGATCGTCAATAGCATTTCTCGAAAAATTTGCAGCGGGGAACTATCATTAGAAGAAGCTCATCGTCAACTAAAAGAATTGGATACGAAAAACCTTGCTTATCCGTTTTGGATGCAAGTTGCCGCAGCGGCGATTGCGAGCGGCTGCTTTGTCATTATGTTTCAAGGTGGATGGAGAGATTTTTTTCCAGCGTTTATAGCTGGCGGGTTAGGTTTTTATTGTTTCGTTTATGTCCATCGTTTAGTTAAAATCAAGTTTTTCGCTGAATTTTTAACCTCGTTCATTATTGGGATTATGTCGGTTTTGTTTGTTGTGATTGGATTTGGACATGAACTTGATAAAATTGTCATTGGCTCGGTGATGCCATTAGTGCCGGGGCTTCTCATTACGAATGCAGTCAGAGATTTAATGGCAGGGCATTTAGTCACAGGGTTATCCAAAGGAGCGGAAGCGTTCTTAACGGCCTTTGCTATTGGTTCTGGCATTGCGATTATCTTTACAATCTATTAACAAATGGGGAGAACATCGCATGATTATTGAACAGCTAGTTACGAGCTTTATTGCCTCCGCTGCGTTCGTTATCATCTTTAACGTTCCGAAAAGGTTGTTGTTGAACTGTGGACTTGTTGGTATGATTGGGTGGTTGATATACGTTTTGTTTGTAGAATACGATTTTGATTCTGTTCTTGCTACATTTGTCGCCGCCTTTTTCGTAGCCATTATAAGCCAACTATTTGCACGGTTGTATAAGACACCGATGACGATTTTTAGCGTTTCCGGAATTATTCCGTTAGTTCCTGGAGGATTGGCATATGAGGCAATGCGCCATGCTGTCATGAACGACTACAACATGGCGATTCAATTAGCGGCGAAAGCATTTATGATATCCGGTGCTATTGCAATTGGACTCGTATTCTCAGAAGTCATTAATCAAATCATAAAGAAAGCATAATCGATATGTTGTAACCCGGGCTTCATCATATGGAGCTTGGGTTTTTGTTATGGGTCTAAACGATTTCATTCATCATTGATTGAATAACTTTTTTGAATATTATAGTATATTTAGTTAAAAGAAGGCTAGGTTTTATTATTATTAATATGTTGAGAGTAAACAGTTAATGCCAAAAGAGGAGTACATACGGATTTAAGACCAGGCTAGAGTTAAGTAATGATAGACGTATATGAACGAGAAAACAAACAAAAGTTCATTTTTTATTGGGGGAGACGAGAAATAAAATGAAACAAGTAATGAAGGAAATGCAGACAGAAATATTTGCAATTTTTGACCATCTTCATCAAAACCCGGAAATAAGCTGGGAAGAGTTTAAAACAACGGAATTTCTTAAACAACAGTTACACAAGGAGGGGTATCGTGTTCATACATTTACCGATTGTACAGGGGTAGTCGGCGAGATCGGAGAAGGGGAATGTACGGTTGGTTTGCGGGCGGATATGGATGCGCTTTGGCAGGAAGTAAACGGAAAATGGCAGGCGAACCATGCTTGTGGACATGATGCACATATGACAATGGTTTTAGGAGTAGTAAAACTACTTAATCGCATCGGTTATAAGCCACCGGGAAAGCTAAAAATTCTTTTTCAGCCAGCGGAAGAAAAGGGGACGGGTGCTCTTAAAATGCTGGAAAAAGGTGTTGTAGATGATATGAACTATTTATATGGTGTCCATTTGCGACCGATTCAGGAACTCGAAAGCGGCTTTGCCTCCCCAGCAATTTATCATGGTGCAGCTCAGTTCATTGAAGGTGAAATTAAGGGAGTTGCTGCTCATGCTGCAAGACCGCATTTGGGAGTAAACGTCATTGAAGTAGGAAGTGCTCTCGTGCAAGAGCTAAGTAAAATTCATGTTGACCCGCAAGTGCCTGCTTCCATCAAGATGACGAAATTTCATGCCGGTGAAAAGAGCGGAAACGTAATTCCTGACCGCGCTGAATTTACTCTTGATTTGCGGGCACAAACGAATCAAGTGATGGAGCAATTGTTAGAGAGCTTACACAATGTAGTAAAAGGAATTGCCTTAATTTATGGTGCTGATATTCAAATGCAGTCCGGAGTGCATATCGCCGCAGCGGAAGTAAATCCAGAAGCGAAACGTATCATGGAACAGGCGATTGTTGCGACATTAGGGAAACAAAAATGTACGCCACCTATTATAACGTCAGGAGGGGAAGATTTTCATTTTTATTCGCTTATGAAACCATCGCTGAAAACAACGATGCTAGGACTTGGGTGCGATTTAAAACCGGGGCTGCATCACCCACAAATGACGTTCCGCCGTGAAGATTTACTTGTCGGCATTGAAATATTGGCAAGGACAGTCATTGAAACGTTTCAAAATTGTTTATAGGGGGAGAAGGAAATTTGGAAATTGTATTGCAAAAAATTGAAACGATTAAAGAGTTAGAAAAAATGTCTCAATTGGAACAGAAAGTGTGGGGGGCAAGCTCGATTCCCGTTCATCAAACATTGACATCGGCAAAAAATGGAGGAATTGTTATCGGGGCCTATATAGGAGAACAAATGGTAGGCTTTGTTTATAGCTTTCCGGGCTATAAAAACGGAGAGGTGTATCTCTGTTCGCACATGCTGGGAATTGATCAAGAGTTTCGAAATCAAGGAATCGGTTATCGGTTAAAGATGAAGCAAGCGGAAGAAGCGATAACGTTAGGATACAGGAAAATTCGCTGGACGTATGATCCGCTTGAGAGCCGAAATGGAAATTTAAACATTGCCAAACTAGGTGCTATTTGTTCGGAGTATATTGAAAATTGTTATGGAGAAATGGACGATGATCTAAACAAAAATTTGCCTTCCGATCGTTTTAACGTCGAATGGTTAGTTAGTAGCCCTTATTTAGATTATCGGCATCGCATGTTTGCGGACTTGAAGCTTGATAAGGAACAAGTATTGCTAGATTGGATGGAAAGAGAAAGTGGCTATCCGGAAGCAGTTTGGAAATCAAATTGCTGGGAAATGTTTAGAAATCAGCCAGTGCTGTTTGTGCCCGTTCCCGTCAATTTTCAAGAACTAAAAGAAAAAGATTATGGACTTGCTTTAGACTGGCGGTACAAAACGCGTGAAATATTTGTCCGCTTGTTTGCAGAAGGATGGGCAGTAGCTCACGTCTATAGAGAGCTAAATGAGCCTGTTCAATACTATGTTTTAATCAAACGTAATCAGCTACCTTTGTAAGGAGGCAGTGTTTTTTATGAACATAAAACAGGTTATTTTACGACATTTGCAAATGGAGTTAAAATCTCCTTTTACAACGAGCTTTGGTTCATTCAACACAAAAGAATTTATTTTAGTGGAAGCGATCGACGAAAACGGAATTTCTGGATGGGGGGAATGTGTTGCGTTTCATTCTCCGTGGTACAACGAAGAAACGGTGAAGACGTGTTGGCATATGCTCGAGGATTTTTTATTACCGATTGTCTTTCAAACTCCAATTGAACATCCAGATAAACTGAATGAGCGTTTTTCTTTCATACGTAAAAACAATATGGCGAAATCAGCGATTGAGGGAGCAATCTGGGATCTTTATGCTAAGAAAAAACAGATTCCATTAAGCAAAGCGCTTGGCGGGGAAAAGAAAGAAATTGAAGTCGGAATTAGTATTGGAATTCAAAAAAGTGTCGATGATTTACTACGAATCGTTGAGAAATATGTAACAGAAGGTTATCGGAGAATGAAAGTAAAAATCAAGCCAGGATGGGATGTTGAGGTCATACGAGAAATTCGTAAACATTTTCCCGACCTTCCGCTCATGGGGGATGCTAACTCGGCATACTCTCTTCAAGATATTGACCGTTTGAAGGCGTTGGATGAATTTAATCTCATGATGATCGAACAGCCGCTTGCCTCAGACGACATTGTCGATCATGCGAAATTGCAAGCCCAGCTACAAACGCCAATTTGTTTAGATGAAAGTATTCATTCGTATGAAGATGCAAGGAAAGCAATCGAACTGGGAAGCTGCCGAATCATAAATATAAAAATCGGCCGTGTCGGCGGTTTGACAGAAGCGAAGAAAATTCATGACCTGTGCCAAACAAACAATATTCCCGTTTGGTGTGGCGGCATGCTTGAAGCGGGGGTAGGAAGAGCGCACAATATTGCCATTACGACTTTAGAGAACTTTACAATGCCAGGTGATACAGCTGCATCCTCTCATTATTGGGAAAGAGACATCATCAATCCAGAAGTAAAGGTTCATAACGGAATCATTGTTGTTCCAGAAGGACCAGGTATCGGCTATGAGGTCGATCGCCGCCAAATAGACTTATATACTATTTCGGCGAAAACGTACAAGGCATGAGTTATGGACATTAAAAAAACGAGATACAAAAAGCCGATCAATAGCTACTGTATGTAGTCATTGATCGGCTTTTTTTGTGTTTTAAATGAAAACTATCGCAACTGCGTCAATGTTGCTGCAAGCATGTCGGCTTCAATTTATGACAAGCATATAAAAAATTGAACGTGATTTTTAGGCATGTACTACACTATGTATGTATTTGCTATAAATCGTCTATCGTTTAAATTTTAATAGCACTTTTACAAATGAGAAACAAATTCTTAAAAAAATTTTAAAAATAACAAGAAAAGTAGACAAATTACAGTGTCGAAAAAATGACAAGCTCATCTACTAATTAACAAAAGCTTATAAAAGGAGATGTGCCGTTAAGACAAAATTCATAAGTTTTCTAAGAGTTCATAAAAATGATAAAGGAGAGATTTTTGGTGAAGGAAACCAATTTAGTCAATTGTGATGAAATGAAAAAACATGTAAAACGAATCAAGGTGAAGAGTGTGGAAGACGAGGACGTGATTGTAAATAACAAGTCCTCTCTTGAGATGATTGGGAAAGGGCGACAAGGAGCGGTTTTTAAAATCAATGATCAAATGTGTATGAAAGTATATGGAGATGTGGAAGATTGTGAACGAGAATATTACGCGATGTCCCTTGGGCAACATACCTCACTCATTCCGAGAATCTACTGTAAAGGGAAAAATTTTATTGTAATGGAAATGGTTTACGGAATTGATTTACGTGAATATTTGCAAACAAACCCATTAACAAAAGAACTTTCTTATCGTCTTATTGAAATGCTATTAACATTTAAAGAGATTGGCTATGAACGAATTGATCATCATAAACGACAAATTTATCTTCAAGAGGATGGCTCATTAAAAGTGATCGATGTAGGAAGAACAGTATGGCGTAACAGAACATATCCGTATCCACGAAAATTATTGCGCAGTTTAGGGAAAGACTATGAGGCTGTCTTTTTACAACATGTCCAAGAGCTAGCTCCGGAATTATATAAGGAATGGCAATACTATATCGATATAGATGAAGCAGCAGCACAAATGTATGAGAATATGAAAGAAAAGAAAGACATCGATTGGCGTTCTATTAGAAAAAAAGCCAACAAATTGTTAACGATTAAGAATGAAAAGAAACATTATGAACAGCTGTACAATCTTGTATACAAAGTAGTAAAGGAACTAAAGAAACAAGAACAATTGAAAAAGAATAAAAAAATAGTAAAGGAACAAGAAAAATCGAAAAAGAAAAAGAAATAATACAAGCGCTGAAAAGAGGGGAATGGAAATGAAAGTGTTAGTCATTTGGCGTTTATTAACCGTCGGAGGAGTGAATGCTGGATGGCGCAATCGAGCCATTCATTTTAAAAAGCAGGGGATTACGACTGAATTTCTTTATTGTAAAGACCTTGGTGGGATGCATATGATGAAAGATATCGCTCCTGTATATTTAACAACGGATAAACAGATGATTCATGAAATTTTAACGAAAAATGATTATGATGCGATTATTGTTGTTGATACGAGTGATGCTTACAATTGGTTAGTGAAAGCGAACTATAAAGGGCCCATCATCATTGAAGCGCGCACTCCTGAAATTATGAAGTTAAAGCGTAATTTAGCAGGGTACCATCAAATTCAACCACAAAAATTTATTGTCCCCTCTCAACACCAAAAACGGGTACTATCTATCCTAGTCAATGAACCGACACCGATTGAAGTCATCTATAATGGTCTTGATACTTCATTTTTCCGGCCGCTAAAACCTGAAGAAATCCATGCTCAAAAAGAACCTATTGCTTCTTCTGATAAAAAAGTAGTTGCGTATATTGGCAGATTAGATGTACGGAAAAATTGGCGCCTTCTATTAAAAATAGCTGAACTAGTAAAAAAAGAAAGAGAGGATATTGAATTTTGGGTGATTGGTGGAGACAAAAGTGTGGAACGTCAACAATTTGAAGATGCATGGAAAAAAAAGAACTTAACCGACATCGTGAAATGGTATCCTCGTGTTCCGTATCAAGAGATGCCGCATATCTATGCAAAAATTAAGCAATCTGGTGGTTGTACAATCGCAACGACAAAAGCTGAATCATTTGGTAATACGTTTATCGAAGCGATGGCGTGCGGAGTTCCAGTGGTGGCGCCTTGTGTTTCTTCTATTCCGGAAATTGTCATAGATGGCAAAACAGGATACTTATTCCGCGAGGAGCATGTTAGAGGAGCGGCGGAGCAAATTTATCGTATTGTAGATTATCAAGAACAATACGAAAAACTTTCAAAGTCAGCTCGAGAGCGTGTTGAACAAATGTTTTCCATTTCCCATTGTGCGAATAGATATATTGAAATTTTGCAAGAAGTAACAAGGAAGGGGGAAGGCCGATGAATCCTAAACAGTATCACAAGCTTTTTGAAAGCAAAACAAATAACGCACATTTAATTACATTCGATAATAACGACAATTACGTTGTAAAATTATTTAAAGATACAGAAGAGAAGGCCCTCATTAATGAATGGCTTGCCTACTGCATTGCTCGGTATATGGAATTGCCGGTTGCGCCGTCATGTTTTGTAGAGATGCCTAAAGAGTTCATTGATACGATTCCAAATAGCGATCAATTTCAATATACGGTGAAACAATTTGCAAGTAAATATATAGAAAATAGTGTAAACGGACATGAAGCAAACATTAAAAGCATCATTAATCATAAAGACCTTGCTGGAATCATCGTGTTTGACTATTGGCTATGTAATACTGATCGAACGCGAAAAAATGTGTTGTTACAAGAGCGAGAAGAAGGCAGTTATTTTTTATGGATTATTGATCATGCTGAAATATTTGGGTCGTTTTCTTGGATAACGAACGATCTTCACCACCTTCCACAAAAAATAATGAAAAGTGCTACCCATGAAATGATGGCACAGTTTATTACAGATGAAGAAGACTTTAAAAAGCAAGTCAAACTCATTCAAACCATCCCCACACAACTATTGGAAGAAATCCTTCTACTGATTCCTTGTGACTGGCATTTATCCCTTGAAGAACAGCAGGAAATCATCAAAGCGCTTATTTACAGACGTGAAAAAGTATTGCCTACGTTAATCGAAAAGTTTATTAAAAAAGTGTATCGTCCGATCCGAAACTCACGAATAGATGGATCATCCCTTTAGTCGACTATTTCAAAACAATATTTCTGTATTCTTTGCTTTTTATTTGAATACAGATCATCGCTTTTGTCTTTAGGAAGAGATAAAGGAGATTTTCTATACAAAACTTGTTTAGAATCTTTCTTTTTTACTGGGCATATATTTGCAGTGAGATGAACAAACGTTATTTTTTCTACATAGATGAAATTGCGTTCTAACTTCCTGAATGGTTTTATTTAACGTACACGAAAGAGTCTGAAAAGGGGGATTTTATTGTTCAATACTCATTTTTTGTTTTTGCTAGGTAATTTTTGTCTCACCCTCTTTTTATATTTGTACCTTTATCGAGTAAGGAAATTGATTGAGTTTCAGTTAGGAATGAATATTTCCATGATTGTCAGTGGAATGTTTTCTTTCACAACGGGAATTATCCTTATTTCACTTTATCCGTTACATGTTGCAGAGGTTACGATAGCTACCGCGAGTATAGGAATGATATGCGGAGGAATAATGGGGGGGATGTTGGATTCTCAATCGTTTCTAACTGGATTTTCGAATGGCTTTATGACTGGGATGATGGCACCGATGTTTGGTGCATTAATGACAGTTCAATCAATCGTTTTTTATTTTACCGAATTCTTTATGGTCTTTTCTTATGCACTCATTGTGATTGCAGCTCGACGCTCGATGTTCGTAAAGTAAGGAGAGGAATATGAAAGTTTATTTAATAAGCATATTTATAGTAAATGTGGTTGTTGTCATTCAAACATATAGGGTACTAAGAAGAAAGAGAAAATGGTTAGGTGAGCATTATGCGATGACGAGCTCTATAGTTAGTTCAGGAATCTTTTCATTAACATTGAGTATGTTATTACGATTTTTTCTTTTTGATGGTCGGACAAGTGACACGATAATTTGTGTGTTAATAGGTGTCGTGATTGGGATTGTTTTTGGAACGATTGCTTCATTTCAAGCTGTACTTGGCAATATATTTAATGGAATCATGGGAAGCCTTACTGGTACGATGGTAGGAGTAATGATAAGCAGCCCCTCGTTATGTGGACTTTCAAATGACTTATTCTTTTTACTTATTCCTAATATCATTAAGTTAAGTCTATTCGGTACATGTGTCATGTTCTTTACTTTATGGACTATTGTTCATTCATTAAGTGAGAGATGAATGTAGTGTGGAAAAGAGGAGAATTAATTCTCCTCTTCCGTTTCATTTGTAGGATGTTTATTTTTCTTCTGTTTCTGTTCTGCTAATTTTTTTTGCTTCTTCCAGTTGCTTTTTCATTTCTTCACGTTTCTGCTCTTTCATTTTCTTTACTTCTTCACGTTGTTTTTTCATTTCTTCGCGTTTCTGCTCTTTCATTTTTTTCGCTTCTTCCAGTTGCTTTTTCATTTCTTCATGTTTTTGCTCTTTCATTTTTTTTGCTTCTTCAAGCT
>NZ_JACDUU010000008.1:30720-138276 GCF_013760845.1 [Anoxybacillus] calidus
GTTGTTTTTTCATTTCTTCACGTTTTTGTTCTTTCATTTTTTTCGCTTCTTCAAGCTGTTTTTTCATTTCTTCACGTTTTTGCTCTTTCATTTTTTTTGCTTCTTCAAGCTGTTTTTTCATTTCTTCACGTTTTTGTTCTTTCATTTTTTTCGCTTCTTCAAGCTGTTTTTTCATTTCTTCACGTTTTTGCTCTTTCATTTTTTTTACTTCTTCACGTTGTTTCTCTATTTGTTTCTGTGCTTCTTTCATATGAGTATTACTATCTGTAGTATGAATGGCAGATGGTTTAGATTTTCTTTTTTCAGTGGCTTTTTCTAATGTTTCTTCTGTGATTTCATCAATTTTTTCGGAAGTGTTTTCCACTGTTTCTGCTTGTTCCTTCGCTAAATTTTCTTGGATTTCTAATCGTGCTTTTTCGTATTCTTCTTGGTTGATTTGGCCAGATTTTATTTTTTCCTCTAGTTCAGCCAATTTCTTTTCTGCCTTAAGCTCTTTCTCTTGAAGTTTTGCTAACTTTTTATTAATTTTCTTTTCTAGATGTTCTTGTGCTTTTGCAATATTTTTGGCAAGGGCCTCTTTTGCTTTAGGGTTTTCTATTTTCTCTAAAGCTGCTTGTAGAGCGGCAATGTTTCGCGAGAGTTTTTCCTCTAATTGTTGACGGATTGAATCCTCTTGAACAGTTGGCTCTTCTGGCGTTTCCTTACCATTTGTTTGTTTGTTGTCTGTTTTTTGCTGTGTTTCATATGTATCCATCGCTAATTCTTGTTGTTCTAAAGCTTTTTCAAGTACTTCTTTCGCTAATTCTTCTTCACCTTTAGCTAAAAGAGATTCCGCTTCCGTAATTCGCTCTTGAGCAAACTGCGCCAATAACTTTGCCTTTTCGATATCATTAAATGTTAATGCTAATTGGATTTTTTCGGTCATTTCTTCTAAGAAATAAAAGAAATCACCTGGAAGAAGGGGAGAAGTTTTTACTTCTGTTTCTTCACTGTTATCATTTGTATTCGTTTCAACTTTTTGTTTTGTTTCTGACGTTTTATCTAAAGAAGAATCTAATTCTTCCGCTTTATTTTTATGAGCCGTTGTTGAATCTTCAAGGGTAGTCTCATTTGTCGTGTTTTCTTGTGGAGCTTTAACTGTTTCTGTATTGTTTACGATGAGTGTGCCTTTTTCAACAACAGTTGTGTTATTCGTTTGTGTCGCTGATTCATGCTCATTTGCATACACATTTCCTGTCGCAAGTGTTAGAGTGAATGCTGTTGTGATGATTCCAGTCGCTAGAACGTTACGAATGTTTTTGTCAAACTTCATTTGTATCCTCCTCTATGGTGGTTTTTATTATTTCACTATACATATTCGCTATCTTTTCTTTCTATTTGTCCGAAAGTGGCAGAAATTTTTATGATTTAGGAACAACTGCCTAGCTTACACGTTGATTAGAGGAGAGATATTTATCGAGAAAAACTAAAAGAGAATATCGATGTTAGAGATACGTTTATTGATTTATTTTAAAATAAGAAAAGCCTCGTCTCTGCGAGAATGAGGCTTTTCCTAATAACTAGTTTGCCGCTTCTTTCATTCCTGTGTTTGCTTTCACAAGAATTTCGTCAAACTTTTTGTCGTCGACTTTCTTAGAAGAGACGAGCGTACCGACAATCGCACCGATGAAGCCTAATGGGATGGAGACGATTCCTGGATTTGCTAGTTTGAAAAGCGGTTCACCAACAAGAATTGCTTTTCCTACTTCTGGTGACCATACGTTGGGGCTAAGAGCTACTAATAATAGAGAGCTAAATAATCCAATGAGCATCCCGGTTACGGCACCTGTTGTATTAAAGCGTCTCCAGAAGATGGTTAAAAGGATAATCGGCAAGTTTGCACTTGCGGCGACTGCAAATGCTAAGGCTACCAGGAAAGCAACGTTCATTTTTTGAGCAAATAACGCTAAAAGAATGGATAATACAGCAACACCGACAGAAGCCCAGCGAGCGGCAAGTATCTGTTCTTTTTCAGTTGCTTGACCACGGCGTACAATATGACTGTAGAAATCATGAGCGAATGCAGACGCAGCAGATAAGACGAGACCGGCAACAACCGCTAAAATCGTCGCAAACGCCACCGCTGAAACGAATGCGAATAAGAAGTCTCCCCCTAATACTTCCGCTAATAAAGGAGCAGCCATATTTCCTGCTGGATTTGCTTGAACAATTTTGTCATAGCCGACAAACGCTGCAGCGCCAAATCCTAAGAAAATAGTCATAATATAGAATAAACCGATAATCCATGTAGCATATACGACAGATTTACGTGCAGTTGGTGCATCTTTTACTGTGAAGAAACGGATTAAAATGTGAGGAAGTCCTGCTGTACCTAGGATGAGAGCTAAATTAAGTGATATGGTATCGAGTGGATCTTTAAACTTGTTGCCAGGATTGAGGTAGGCTTCACCTAATGGAGTTGCAGTTTTTACTTCGTTAAACATTTTAACAAGGTTAAAATCGAATTTAGCGAACACCATAACAGAGATAATGAATGTACCTATCATTAATAGCACAGCTTTAATAATTTGCACCCAGCTTGTAGCTGTCATTCCTCCAAATACAACATAGATTGTCATTAATGTACCTACAATGAGAACGGAATACACATAATCAATGCCAAGTAAAAGTTTAATAAGGCCACCTGCACCGACAAGCTGTGCGATCATATAAAAAATGGAAATGGAAATCGTGTTTAAAGCTGCGACTCCGCGTACTTTTTTATCATTAAAACGAGCAGCAATCATATCAGCCATCGTATATTTGCCTAGATTCCGAAGAGGTTCTGCGACAATATACAGAACGACTAGATAAGCAACGAGGAAACCGATGCTGTAGAAAAAACCGTCAAAGCCAGATAAGGCAATCATTCCAGCAATACCCAAAAACGATGCGGCTGACATATAGTCACCGGCGATTGCCAATCCGTTTTGCCAGCCTGTTAACCCACCGTCTGCTGTATAAAACTCACTTGTTGTTTTTGTCTTTTTAGAAGCGAAGTAAGTGATAATAAGTGTTAGCGCGACAATGCCAAGGAACAACAGGAATGCTAACACGTTCATGATTCTTCGCCTCCTTTACTAACTTCTCGTTTAATTTCTTCCACTAATTCATCAAATTTAGAGGCGCGTTTTGAGTAAAGACTGCAAAGGGTCCAAGTCATAATAAATTGAGCAAAAGCAAAGAGCCAAGCCCAGCTAATCGAACCGAGTGCTGGATTGTTTAATGCTGTAGAATAAGAAGTCAAGATCGGAAGAGTAAAATAAAATGCCAAAAAGAATAGAGATAAAGGCAAAATAAATTTTCTTTTTTCTTTCATTAAATGCTGAAAAGATGCTGATTGAACAATTTTTGTGTAGTCCAATGATGCTTGCTGCTGATGAGTAGTTTGGTGTAATGATCTTTCTTGAATTCCCATACATGCAAACCTCCTTAATTATTTATGTTAAGAAAGCGTTTTCGAAACCCCCTCCTTCTTTGTTGTATTGTAGTTCACAATTTTGTCACAAGTCCATTATATATTTATCAGAAAAATTTGTAAATTAAGAAATTTGTTTCAGCATGAACATGTTTAAAACAAATTTCGCTGTCTTTCGATTCGAAAAAACAAGATTTCATTTTTTACTTTTTATGACATGGGGATATGGAAGTATTAAAGATAAGATATAGATGGCTGGGTAGAGAGTATATGAAGTATATTTTTTCGTAGTGGTAAGACCTGTTCATTCGAGTATCGGTACATTATTTGCTTTTATAACTGTATCCGTTGGTGTTCTAATTTTGCGGAAAACACAACCGAATATAAAGAGAGCGTCTAAAGTTCCATTTGTTTCTTGGATTCCGCTGTCAGCTGTTGCATTCTGCGGTTACTTAGTGCTTCAATTGCCAGCAACAACATGGCTTAGCTTCGCTGCATGGTTATTTATTGGAATCGTTATTTACTTCTTGTATGGACGCAAGAATAGCACACTTAATGATATTGAGAAACTTGAGGAAAAAGTTAGCTAATTCATAAGACCTTTGCCAAATAAGGAGAAGGTCTTTTTCTTTTAAAATGTGGGAAATATGTTTAAGGTGAATAGTAATGGCATTTAATTGTCAACCTACTCAATAGTAAGCTGCCATTTTTCTGATTTCATTTTTTGGGTTTAGTAAAAGATGAAAATTGAAAATAAGGAAAATAAAGGATTTTGAGTTTTCTTTCATTTTAGAACTTTACAACAATTGAAATATGTTGTAAAATTTCTTTTGCAACGTTCTACACAGAGTGACAAAAAACGACAAGGGGAGACATTATATGAGTTTGTTTCGAAAAAAGTCTATTGATGTTCTTCTGAAAGAAACAGGCACCAAAGGTGTGTCTTTGAAAAAGGACTTAGGAGCATTTGACTTAACAATGCTTGGGATTGGAGCTATCATCGGTACAGGAATCTTCGTCTTAACAGGAGTCGCGGCTTCAGAGCATGCTGGCCCTGCGCTTGTCATTTCGTTTATTCTATCGGGGCTTGCATGCGTGTTTGCAGCACTTTGTTATGCAGAATTCGCTTCGACTGTACCGGTTTCAGGAAGCGCTTACACATACAGTTATGCGGCTTTTGGTGAAATTATCGCCTGGATTTTAGGATGGGACTTAATTCTTGAATACGGGGTAGCTTCATCGGCTGTTGCGGCTGGGTGGTCAGGATATTTCCAAGGCTTGCTTGCCGGGTTTGGAATCGAGCTTCCCAAAGTGTTAACAAGTGCTTATGACCCAGAAAAAGGAACACTTATTGATTTACCCGCCATTTTTATTGTTTTTCTAATTACATTCTTATTGACTCAAGGTGTTAAGAAATCAGCCCGTTTTAATGCAATTATGGTTATTATTAAGATTGCTGTTGTATTGTTATTTTTAGGTGTGGGGGTTTGGTATGTAAAACCAGAAAACTGGACACCATTCATGCCGTTTGGTTTTTCCGGTGTCGCAGCTGGGGCAGCGACTGTCTTTTTTGCTTACATTGGTTTTGATGCTGTTTCAACTGCTGCAGAAGAAGTAAGAAATCCGCAGCGTGATATGCCGATTGGTATCATTACATCTTTAGCGGTTTGTACGCTTTTATATATTGCCGTATCTTTAGTGCTAACAGGGATTGTTCCGTATGATCAATTAGGTGTTAAAAATCCTGTTGCATTCGCATTGAATTATATTAACCAAGACTGGGTAGCAGGATTTATTTCGTTAGGTGCGATCGCAGGTATTACAACCGTATTGCTTGTTATGATGTATGGTCAAACTCGCTTGTTCTACGCGATTAGTCGTGACGGATTATTACCAAAAGTATTTTCTAGAGTAAGTAAAGAAAAACAAGTTCCATTTGTAAATACGTGGTTAACCGGTTTACTCGTTGCGTTCTTCGCAGGGGTAGTTCCTTTAAACAAACTCGCGGAACTAACGAACATTGGAACATTATTCGCATTTATCACTGTATCCATTGGCGTATTAATTTTACGGAAAACACAGCCAAACTTAAAACGTGCATTCAAAGTTCCGATGGTTCCGCTTCTTCCTTTATTAGCTGTTGCATTCTGCGGTTACTTAGTGCTTCAATTGCCAGTAACAACATGGCTTAGCTTCGGTACGTGGTTATTAATTGGATTAGTTATTTATTTCTTGTATGGACGTAAATATAGTACACTTAACAATATAGATGTAGAAAAGAAAGTTGGCTAAACTTTAAAAGTGGCTGTTTCATAAGGGGCTGACCCCACGCGCCAACCATGATATATCACTATGTATCGTGGTTGTGGGGGCTGCCCCTTTGTTTGTGGAACAGCTCTTTTTTATTTTAAAATCGACCGTTGAATTTTTTTTCTTATGTACGTACAAATATAGTGAGTCATCTCCTTCATCTCAATGTTTTGTTTAATGTGATTATAAATGGATGAAATTTCTACTTGAGCTACCGACAAAAATTTTTTATGATTTACGAATCATATCTTGGAAAAATTAAGTTTCGGTCTCTCTTGCAATGAGGTGAAGTTGATGCTTAGTATATTATTGAAATTTAAAAAAGAGAAAACGATTGAACATGAGATTGCCGAAATTCAGCAAGGAAATACGGAGTTGCAAAATCGAATCATTCATGATTATAAGCCATTTATTGCAAAAACAGTTTCCAGTGTGTGTAAACGATTTATTAACGAAAGTGACGATGAATTTAGCATCGGGTTAATTGCTTTTAATGAAGCTATTGAAAAATACTCGATTGAGAAAGGAAGTTCGTTTATTGCCTTTTCTGAGTTGTTAATTAAAAGAAGAGTGATCGATTATATTCGCAAAGAGGCAAAATTAAGAATGATTCATATCGAAGAGGAAGAAGAAAAAGATGCGGCTCAGACCTATTTAGATACGAAGTTGTCGATGGAAGAATTTTACAGAAAAATAGAACAAGAACAGCGCCGTGAGGAGATTATCCATTACCAAAAGGTATTAAAGGAGTTTGGAATTAACTTTCAAGAATTAGTGGAACAGTCTCCCAAACATTTCGATGCCCGTCTGAATGCAATTAAAGTAGCAAAACTGTTGGCAGAGAATCGTGAACTTTGTACAAAGCTGTTCGAGAAAAAACAACTGCCGATTAAACAATTGCAGAGCATGGTTCATTTAAGTCGAAAAACATTAGAAAGAAACCGCAAATATATTATTGCGATTACCATTGTTTTAACAGGTGATTATGTATATTTGCAAGACTATATTAAAGGGGTGCTTCAATAAATGAAAAGAGGGATTGTATTAGAGGTTGATGAGGATTTCATTACACTCTTAACCCCTGAAGGAGAATTCATTCAAGTCAAGAAAGAAGGAACTTATCAAATTGGAGAAGAAGTTGAGAAATTACCAATACAACGGCAAAGGATGAAAAAAAAAATTTTTCGTTTTTCTTCATTTAAAATGGCGTTAACAAGTATGGTTGCCGTTTGTTTCCTTGTTTTTACGATGTTTTCTGGTTCAACCTCTAATAAGGTGTATGCTTATTTGTCAATCGATATCAATCCTAGTATTGAAATTGCTGTAAATAGAGATTTAAAAGTTGTCAAAATAAAGGGATATAACCAAGATGGAAAAATGATCGTTACCCGTCTATCTGATTGGCAAGGGGAACCATTTGTTGACATTACTAAGGAAATTATTGAGCTAAGTATAAAAAACGGTTATTTACAGGAAGGGGAAGAAGTTCTCATTACAACTGTCAAAAAGGAAACAAACCGCTCTTCTTCGCAACAATTAGTGAAAGAGTTAAATGAAGTAAAACAATCTTACAAAGCAAAAGATATTATTGTCACAACGAAAACAAGCACATTAGAGGTAAGAAAAGAGGCTGTTGAAAAAGGATTTACTACAGGAAAATATTTGCGTTTAACGGAAAAAGTAAAAGAAAAGAGAGAATCAAATCTACAGTCACTGCCATCAGATGAAGAAGGGAAGAAAGAAGTACCAACTGTGCCAAGCGGCAGTGAAACAGATCGAGCAAAAGATACGGTTCCATCTCAGCTGAACAACTCTGATACGAAAGAACAAAGGGAACAATGGAATCCAAGTCAACAAGTGCCTTCTCATGTAGAAGAAAAAGAGGAGCAATTTGGAAAAGTTCAAGCGCCTCCTTTCTATCGACCAGAGGAGAAAAAAGATAAATTTCAAGAAAAAGAAGAGAAAGAACAGGAAAAAAAAGAGAAGAAGCTTGAACAAAAACAAGGAAAAAGAGAGAGAGAGCATGAACAAAAGTGGGAAAAAAGAGAGAGAGAGCATGAACAAAAGTGGGAAAAAAGAAAGAGGGAGCATGAACAAAAGCAAGGAAAAAAAGAGAGAGAGCATGAACGAAAGTGGGAAAAAAGAAAGAGGGAGCATGAGCAAAAGCAAGAAAAGAGAGAGAAGAAGTGGAGAGAAGATGATGACAAAGAACATGAACATAGAGATAAAGAGTAAATCCAGTGCTATGGTGCGCTGGATTTTCTTGTTATAATAGGGAAGAGTATATAAAAAGAGGTGACGAAATTGTTAAGTGAAAAGTTATTACAAAGCTTAAATGAGCAGATGAATTTTGAATTTTTTTCTGCGCACGCTTATATGGCAATGGCGGCCTATTGTTCATCAGAAGGACTGGATGGATTTGCTAATTTCTTTTTAGTGCAAGCAGAAGAAGAAAGATTTCATGCGATGAAATTTTATAATTTTATAAATGCACTTGGTGAACGGGCCATTATTACCGGATTTCAGTCACCGAATAATGAATTTACTTCTGTGCTTGATTGTTTTGAAAAGGCGCTTGCCCAAGAAAAAGAAGTAACAAAACGAATTTATAAGCTATCTGACATCGCGTGGGATGAGCGGGAACATGCAACGATTAACTTTTTGAAATGGTTTATTGATGAGCAAGTTGAGGAAGAAGACATGTTTGATAGCATTATTCAAAAGCTAAAGCGAATTCAAAATGATAATAATGCTTTATTTATGCTTGATAATGAATTCGCGAAACGAACATTTACACCAGAGCAGAATTAAATAGCAAAGAGGCTGACCTAAAGAATGTCAATGCTCCCGCAATATGATCGTACATGAGTGATATATTGTGGGGTTTACATGTAATCAGACACTCATGGGTCAGCCTCTTAAATTCATCGTTCGTTATGATTGAGTTCTGTTTGTTCCGGCAAGTTGACTTTGTGCTTGGGCAACTAGACGTTTTGTGATTTCTCCACCAACAGAACCATTTGCGCGGGACATTGTATCAGAACCTAATTGAACGCCAAATTCTTGTGCAATTTCGTATTTAATTTGGTCAAGTGCTTGTTCAATACCTGGTACAAGCAATTTATTGCTGCTTCTAGCCATTGTTTTTTCCTCCTTATGTTGAATAACAGCTTGTAAGGTTATTATGTTATTTAATTTGTTCATCTATAATGGTAATTACAGAGGATACCGCAATTTTCTGGCAGTCACAGCAATATGGCTACTCCATTTTCATAATAACAGCCTGACCTTCAACAACTAATTGATTATATTGATTGATAACATTTGTTTCTAATGTAATGATTTTTTTATCGTCTTGTTTATTAATAACTTTGCCGATGATCGTAAGCGTATCGCCAATTTTAACCGGTGCTTTAAATCGTATATGCTGTGATAAATAAATGGCGCCTTTCCCCGGTAGTTTCGTTCCTATAACAGTAGAAATATAACTCGTTGTGAGAAGCCCATGAGCGATTCGTTCTTTAAAATGTGTTTGTTGTGCATATTCTTCATCGAGATGAATCGGATTGATATCGCCGGTTAATTTTGCAAAGGCGACGATGTCTTCGTTTGTAATCGTTTTTGTAATTGAACGACAATCACCAATTTGAATCTCATTATACGGAACAGAAGGAACTAATTTGGATAAGGATTGTAAATCACTCTCCTCAAGAATGTTTATTTGAAAAAAGGAGAATCGACAGCCTTCTCGATGAAGGATTTTTGTGATTCTTTTATTTGTTCAAAATAGGATTTTAAAAATTTTTCCACTTCTTCTCGGCTAGATTGTTGTTGTGAAAAAAATTGTTTAAATAAACTGGAAGTCTGCTTGTAAAAAGCTTCAGAAGCATTAACCAATTCTTGGCTTGGAGTAAGAGCAATTTGCATGAACCGTTCGGTGATTTCGTCTAGCTGCGCCATCCATTTCGTTGCTGTTTGACTTGCCTCGTCTCCTAATGTATTTCGCAGTTCTGTTTCTGCTTTTTGGCGGAATTGTTCAAGTTGCTGCTTCATTTCACTTTTTGCTTTTTCAACATTTTCTGACACTTGAGTGAACCACTGTTGCTGACGCTCTAAATATTCCATAATGGTTTGTTCTACTTGATTTCCAGAATGAAGAAATAAATCTACTCCCTTAAACCAGCCATCCCATACGGTATCGATTACTTGCGTGACATTTTCTTTCATAGGTCTTCCTCCTTAAAAATATGTTATTTTACTCAGTCTGGCTTCCTTCTTCAATCTTATTTGGTGTTGTTTTTTCTGAATGGTTCTTTTCATTAAATGGGAATAACATTTTTGTATACATAGAAAAAAATGTGTCAATCATTTGCTGATATTGTTCAAGCGAGGCTGCCCATACTTCAAGATATTTTTCTCCTGTTTTTGTCAGTGAATAAATTCGCTTCGCAGGCCCGCCTGAAGACGTATCCCATACGGAAGTAATTAATTCATCCTTTTCTAATTGACGTAATGTTCGATAAATATTTCCAGGGTCTAGCGATTGAAACCCAAAGTGACTGAGACGTTCAATCAGCTTATATCCATGAAGATTGAAGCCGCGCAGACTGAGCAGTAAAAACGGTACAATAAAGTTTTTTGGAGCACCGGCAGGATATTTTTCGTGCAATGGTTGTTTATTTTCTTTGTTCGTCATGTGCTCACCTCATTAATATGCGTTTTTTCTATAAGTGTAATTTACACTTATATGTTCATTGTGTCAATAGTTGGGGTTCGACGAATTATGACATGGATTTAAAATATATGTATAAATTAATCGAAAATTATAAATTGTTATACAATACTTTACTTCACTATAATAAAATTAAAGTTAGATGCAACTTTGCTAACTACCGAGTTTAAGGAGGGATCACTAGATGAATGATCAAAAAGTGTTTGATCCATTTTTAGCCTGGAAGGAAATGTACGACAAAGCGGAAAGCTACATGGGAAAAATGCTCGGGGAAACAATGAACAGTGAAGATTTTTCCAAATGGATGGGGAGTGTACTCAATTTTAATCTTCAGCTACAGAAAATAATTAAAGAAACAACTGAACGTACTCTTTGGCAAGCAAATATGCCATCGAAAGAAGATGTAGCAAACATTGCTTCGCTCGTTATCAATGTTGAAGAAAAAATCGAGGGTATGGAGGAGCTGCTTGAAGAACAACAGGATAGTGCAAATGGAATGAAAAAAGAAATAACAAAGTTAAAGAGTGACATGAAGCGTTTAGAAGGCAAAGTAGACAAGCTGTTGGCCCTCTTTGAAAAGGAAGAACGCATGCCAAACGGTGAACAATAGGAAGACAGAAATATTTTTATATTTATAAGCATACAAATACTTTTGTGCACAAACTAACGAATTAGGGGGAATGTTTGATGGTTAAATTAGAGGGGAAAGTAGCCGTAATTACAGGAGGCGGTAAAGGAATCGGAGCGGCAATCACAAGAGAATTGGCACGCAACGGCGTCAAAGTAGTTGTGAACTATAACAAAAGCCGTGAAGCAGCCGACCAACTCATCGCAGAAATTAAAGAGAATGGTGGTGAGGGAATCGCTGTTCAGGCTGATGTTTCTACACAAGAGGAAGCAAATAAGCTAATTGCTGCTGCTGTTGAACAATACGGAAGACTCGATATTTTAGTGAACAATGCAGGAATTACACGCGACCGCACATTTAAAAAGCTTTCAAACGAAGACTGGAATGAAGTCATTAACGTTAACTTGAATAGCGTTTATTACACAACGGCTGCAGCGCTTCCTTATATTACGGAATCAGATGCCGGACGAATTATTAATATTTCATCGATTATCGGCCAAGCCGGTGGATTTGGACAAACGAATTATTCGGCAGCTAAAGCAGGAATGATCGGATTTACGAAATCATTAGCGTTAGAATTAGCGAAAACAGGAGTAACTGTTAACGCGATTTGTCCAGGTTTTATTGAGACAGATATGTTAGCAGAAGTGCCAGACAATATTCGTGAACAAATTAAAGCAAAAATTCCAGCGCGTCGTTTTGGGCATGCTGATGAAATCGCGCGCGGTGTTCTATATTTGTGCCAGGACGGTGAATATATTACAGGCCAACAATTAAATATTAACGGCGGCTTATATATGTAATCGTTCAGGTATAGGTACATATACCATGAAGGAAAGGTAGTGGAAAGCCGATGTTTTCAACTTCTTCATTGATAAAAGAATGGGAAAAACTTTTAGATGCCATGCCCGACAATTTGAAAGGCTCTTACAGTCGTTTTAAACGAGCGGCAGAAATTGTTACGGTCGAAGCGGAACCAGAAGTCGGACTTACACCTAAAGAGATTATTTGGAAAAAAAATAAAACAAAGTTATATCGTTACGTTCCAACGCAGACGAAACTTCATAAAGTGCCGATTTTGCTTGTTTATGCTTTAATTAACAAGCCATATATTCTTGATTTAACACCTGGAAACAGTTTAGTTGAATATTTAGTGAATCGCGGCTTTGATGTATATATGCTTGATTGGGGGACACCGGGATTAGAAGATCGAAAGTTGAAGTTAGATGATTATATTTTGGACTATATCCCGCGTGCAGTAAAAAAAGTGCTTAAGACTTCTAAGGCAGAAGAAGTTTCAGTCTTAGGCTATTGTATGGGCGGAACGATGACTTCTATTTTTGCAGCACTGCATCCAGACTTACCAATTCGCAACCTCATCTTTTTAACAAGTCCATTCGATTTTACCGATACAGGGCTATACGGTAAATTCCTCGATGAACGTTACTTTAATTTAGATAAAGCAGTAGACACGTTTGGCATTATTCCTGGTGAAATGATTGATTTTGGCAATAAAATGCTTAAGCCGTTAACAAACTTTTATGGACCGTATGTCACATTGCTGGATCGTTCAGAAAACCAAAAGTTTGTGGAAAGTTGGAAGTTAATGCAAAAGTGGGTGACGGACGGAATTCCGTTCCCTGGTGAAGCATATCGTCAGTGGATTCGCGAGTTTTATCAACAAAATAAGCTGATTAAAGGAGAATTATTGATTCGCGGTCGCCGCGTTGATTTAAAAAATATTAAGGCGAATGTGTTAAACATTGCTGCCAGCCGTGATCATATCGCAATGCCGCATCAGGTCGAAGCTTTAATGGATGCTATTTCAAGCGAAGATAAAGAATATGTATTAATGGAAACGGGTCACGTGTCTGTTGTCTTTGGACCAAAAGCTATAAAAGAGACGTATCCGACCATTGGAGATTGGCTTGAACAACGGTCAAATTAAAGAAAACAGGAGGATGTTTTTAAAACATCCTCCTGTTTTTATGACATTAAAAATAGAGGTGTTGAGAAAGTAAAAGATAATTCGTAATTTTAAATATTATTTATAAAAACAGTGAAATTTTTATTGCAAACGTTTACATTATAGGTTAAGATTCAAATAGAAAGTAATCCGAAACGTTTTGGAGGAGAAGTAGTGGCAACGATTAAAGATATTGCAAGAGTCGCTGGTGTATCCGTTACGACCGTTTCTAGAGCTTTGAACGGTTATTCAGACGTTAACGAAAACACTAGACAGAAAATTATTGAAATAGCAAAGCAATTAAACTATAGTCCAAATACGCTCGCGCGCAGTCTTGTGATGAATAAGTCGAAAACGATTGGATTGCTTGTTTCTGGACTAAAGCGGGAAAGTTCCAAAGATAATTTTACGTTTGAAGTATTGGCGGGCGTAAATCAGTATGTCGGGGAAACAGACTACGATATGATTTTATTTAGCACGAACTCGACAAAACAACGTGAAAAAACATACACACAGCTATGTCGGGAACGGCGCGTAGATGGGGCGATTCTCCAAGGGATACGAATAGATGACCCGTATTTACAGGAAGTTGTCGAAAGCGACATTCCATGTGTTTTAATCGATATTCCAATTGAATCAGAAACAGTAGGATATGTAACAACCGACAATGTTCTTGGAGCGAAAAAAGCTGTGCAGCATTTAATTGACATTGGTCATAAGAATATCGCAATGGTCAATGGGTATGAGTTTGCATTTGTGAGCCAAAAAAGACTAGAAGGATATAGACAAGCACTCTTGGAAGCCAATTTACCTTTTTGTACGCATTGGGTCGTAGATGGTAAATTTGAAGAAGAAATAGCGGAAGAGAAAGCACTGAAGCTCCTTAAACAATATCCAGAAATTACGGCGTTTTTCTGTGCAAGTGACCTTATGGCTTTAGGGGTTATAAATGCTGTAAAGAAGCTTGATAAGAGTGTGCCAGAAGATATTGCTGTAATCGGCTATGACGATATATTCCTTGCTTCTTATTCAACTCCGGCTCTATCCACCGTTGCCCAAAATATATTCGCAATGGGATATGAAGCTGCAAAACTTCTTATTGAAATGCTGGAAGGAAAAGCGAAATCTCATGTAAAAATTCTTGAAACCGAATTAAAAATACGAGAATCAACCGTTAAAAACCACTGCTAAAAAGTGGTTTTTAACTTACGTAAAATCCAAAACGTTTTGGGAAGAGTTCAATTTTTTTACTCGGAATCCAAAACGTTTCGGAAAAAGTAGGAGGAAATACGATGGACTACAGAGTGATTAAAGAAAATGATTTATTTTTGTTAACGGATATAAAAGGAAATATTCCAGAAAATCATCCCTATGGACTAGGTTTATATACAAAGGATACCCGTTTTTTAAGTAAGTTGGATTTGCGCATTAATGGTAAGGAACCGATATTGTTATCTTCTGATGCAGCGGAAAACTATGTCGCAACGATTTTGTTAACAAATCCTCACATGGAGAAAGACGGGAAATTAATTTTATGGCGTGAATCTGTAGAAATCGAAAGAAAGCGCTTTATATATGAAGGTGTTCTTTATGAAACGATTAAGCTAAAAAACTACTATCCAAAGCCGGTGCAATTTGAGATCAGCGTACATATGGATGTTGATTTTGCAGATATGTTTATTGTTCGTGGCTTTCAAACGGGAACGGTCGGACAGTGTACTGGAAAAACAATTGAAGGAAACTCATTCATGTTTCATTATGAAGGAGTCGATGGCGTAAAACGTGCAACAAAGGTCATTTGGAATCGTCAAGCCAAATTAGCTTCAGAGCAAGGAGAAGTAGTTTTTGTATTCTCACTTGATCATGCCGAAGAACAGTCCGTTACATTAATGATTCAACCACAGATTGGCGAAGAAACAGAAAGAGGGATTGTTAGCCCAGAAGTTGCGCTAGAGAATCTAAAAGCTTCCTATGTTGAATGGGAAAGTAACATTACAAAGGTAACTACTGATTATGAGCCACTTCAACGCCTTGTCAATCGTGGAATTGGCGACTTGCGGGTGTTATTGACAGACTTAGGATACGGCCAATTCCCAGTCGCGGGTTTGCCTTGGTTTGGTGTACCGTTTGGACGAGACAGCTTAATCGCGGCATTACAAATGCTTGCTTTCAACCCTGAAGTAGCTAAAGGAACGCTTTTAACAATGGCAAGTTATCAAGGGAAAAATCTTGATCCATGGCGTGACGAGCAGCCAGGGAAAATTATGCATGAAATTCGTTTTGGAGAGTTAGCGAATACGAATCAAATTCCGTTTACTCCCTATTACGGAACAATTGATGCAACACCGTTGTTTCTTGTGTTGTTGACTGAATATGTCAAATGGACTGGTGACTTCGATATTGTACAGCAGTTAAAGGACAATATTGATGCAGCGTTAACGTGGATTGACCAATACGGCGACCGTGATGGGGATTTGTTTGTCGAGTATTATCAAGAGTCAAGCAAAGGAATCGCTAATCAAGGCTGGAAAGATTCTGATGATTCCATTGTTCATCGCAATGGCGAATATGCAAAATCACCGATTGCACTTGCAGAAGTACAAGGTTATGTTTACCAAGCAAAAATGGGGCTAGCGGATATTTTTGAACAATTGAACGAAACAGAGCGAGCAGCAGAGCTTCGCGATCAAGCAAAAGCATTAAAAGAAAAATTTGATGAGCAGTTTTGGATGGAAGATGTTCAGTTTTATGCGATTGCATTAGATGAAAAGAAACAGCAAGTCGGCACAATTACATCCAATCCAGGGCATGTATTATTTTCAGGAATGCTTGATAACGAGCGGGTCAATGCAGTGATAGCTACTTTACTTTCGCCAAAAATGTTTTCTGGTTACGGCATTCGCACAATGGGGGAAGGAGAAGCTGGCTACAATCCGATGAGCTATCATGATGGAAGTGTGTGGCCTCATGATAACAGTATGATTTTACTTGGATTAAGCAAATTGGGAAGACAAGATGAAGTGAATATTGTTATTGACGGTCTCATTGAAGCCGCTGCGCATTTCGAATATGACCGTCTACCAGAATTGTTCTGCGGGCATAGTAAAGACCTTGGAAAACCTGTAAAATATCCGATTGCATGCTCACCGCAGGCTTGGGCGGCAGGAACACCGCTTGTCTTTATTCAATCGTTGCTTGGACTTTTCCCAAACAGCTTGAAAAAGGAAATTTATTTGTCACCGACATTGCTTGATTCAATGAGTTTCCTAAGAGTTGAAAACATTTCTATCGGTGAGGGACATTTATCGTTAACGGTTACTCGTCAGGAAAATGAAATGAAAGTTGAGATTGAAGAAAATACGACAGGATATAAAGTAGTCATTGGTTAACAACAGGGAAGGTTTTTCCTGCTCTGTTAATATAAAAATAGTTTGAAAGGGGTTTTTTGCATGAGTCCTAAAAAATGGCTAGCGACTATTGGTGTTACGTCTGTTTTTTTCGGCAGCCTTTTAGCTGGCTGTGGCGGTGAAAATGCAGAGAAGAAAGACGGAGAAGGCAAACAAGGAGAAAAAGTAGAAGTTACGTTAGCCGGCTGGGGCGGTAACCCAACGGAACAAAAACTATTGCAGCAAACATTGGATGATTTCGAAGCGAAACATCCAAATATTGATGTAAAACTGGAAGTTATTTCTGAACAAGCACAATATATGGATGTTATTAAAACACGCTTAATCGGTGGGGAAGGTCCAGATGTATTTTATCTTGATGCGTTTGAAGCGCCGGCTCTAATTGAAACAGGGGTGTTAGAGCCGCTTGATGAGTATGTAACAGATGATTTTGACATTGATGATTTCGAAAAACCGTTACTTGATGCATTCAAAGGGAAAGACGGCAAAATTTACGGATTCCCGAAAGACTACTCAACACTTGCTTTATTATATAACAAAAAAATGTTCAAAGAAGCAGGTGTAGAAGTACCGAAAACATGGGATGAACTCCGTGAAGTAGCGAAAAAATTAACAAAAGGAACAGAAGTATACGGGCTTGGTGTTAACCCTGAATTAGCGCGTTTATACCATATCGCCGAGTCAAAAGGCGGCAAAGTCGTAACCAATAATAAAGCAAGCTTTGCCGATCCAAAAGTCGTCGAAGCTCTGCAACCGATTGTTGATATGCACTTAAAAGATAAATCAGCGGCTCAGCCAAATGAAGTTGGTGCCGGCTGGGGCGGTGAAATGTTTGGACAAGGAAAAGCAGCGATGGTGATTGAAGGAAACTGGGCAATTCCATTTTTACAAGATACGTTCCCGAATCTAGAATACGGAACGGCAGAAGTTCCGACAATTGATGGAAAAAAAGCGACAATGGCTTATACCGTTGCGTATGTAATGAATAAAGACTCAAATAAAAAAGAAGCGGCGTGGAAGCTTATCTCTTATTTAACAGGTAAAGAAGGAATGAAAACATGGACGAGCAAAGGATATGCTCTTCCAACACGTAAATCAGTTGCTGCAGAGTTAGGTTATGATAAAGATGAATTGCGCGCTCCGCTTGTAGCTGGTGCTTCTTATGCAACCGTATGGCAGCAAGGAACGAACTTGCCGATTATCGTTAACAACTTCAATAACCAATTCGTAAGCGCCTTCTTAGGTGAACGTCCGTTAGCGAAAGCTTTAGAAGAAGCTCAGGAAACAGCAAATAAAGAGATTGAATCGAAATAATCACGTTGTGTTCTGATGGGAAGAGCAGCCTTCTTCTTATCAGAACACGCATTTACTATTGAGCTGTTCCCTTTTTTCTAGCGAATCTTCCTTGCTAGAAAGAGGGGAGTAGCTTAATTGATTCTCTTTAGCAAGGGAGATGAATTGTTCATGAAAGAGAAAATTTCCAAAAAGGCGCTGCGAGAAGCAGGATCAAGTTATTTATTGCTTTCGCCAACTTTATTTGTCTTGCTTTTATTTATTATTGGACCGATTTTGTTTGCCGTCTACCTTGCCTTTCACAAAGTGGAGCTCTTGGGGATAACATCGTTTGAATTTGTCGGGTTCAGCAACTTTGAAAAAATTTTAGAGGATACGCGGGCAAAAATCGCTTTATGGAACACGGTAAAATATGTGATTATCGTTGTACCTTGCCAAACGCTTCTCGCTTTAGTGTTGGCAGCCACGTTGAATGCGGGGTTAAAAGGTGAAAAGTTTTTCCGAATCGTTTATTTCCTGCCAACGCTTACTTCTTCGGCAGTATTGACGCTCATTTTTATGTGGATGTACAACCAAAATGGCTTAATTAATAACGTTCTTAAGTTGTTTGGTTTCCCAACATACAACTGGCTAGGCGATCCAGATGTCGCTCTTAACGCCATCATGATTATGAATATTTGGTCAACAGCGCCATTCTTTATGGTTATCTACTTAGCAGCGTTGCAAGATATTCCGGATTCACTTTATGAAGCAGCGGAACTAGATGGAGCAAATACACTGCAAAAATTTTGGTATGTTACCGTTCCATACTTAAAACCAGTCACATCATTCGTCGTCATTATGGGGCTTATTGGGACATTCCAGTTGTTTGATCAGTCGTATATTTTCTCAAAAGGTTCCGGTGGACCGAATAACTCGACTTTAACGGTTGTGCTTTTAATTTATCAATATGCGTTTAAAAACTTAGGAACGATGGGATATGCAGCAGCATTAGCGTTTGCTTTAGCGATCATTATTCTCGTAGCTACATTGTTGCAGCGGAAATTCTCGAAAGAAGAGTCTCTTTATTAGGGGGCAATGTTATGAAAAAGAAATTTCACATTGGAAAAGCGATTTTATACACGATGCTCGTTTTATATGCGATTGTAACGCTTATTCCGTTTTTATGGGCATTATCTTCATCATTCAAAAATCTAGAGGAAATTGTAAGTGGAACGATTAACTTTATTCCAAAAGATTTTACGCTTGATAACTATAAACAAATTTTTATCGAGCAGGAAATGTTCCCACGTTGGCTTTTTAACAGTTTATTTATTGCTGTAACAGTCACATTGCTCAATTTATTGTTTAACTCAATGGCAGGTTATGTGCTGGCACGTTTAAGTTTTCCAGGAAAGAAAACATTGTTTATTATTATTTTGGCGGTGCTTATGATTCCTGCGCAAGTAACGATGATTCCAAACTATTTAATTTTAAAACAGCTTGGATGGTTAAACTCTTACCAAGGAATGATTGTTCCAGTGATGATTAACGCAACGTTTATTTTTATGATGCGTCAATTTTTTATTAACTTTCCAAAAGAACTTGAAGAAGCAGCGGCACTTGATGGGTTAAGCCGTTTTGGCATCTTTTTCCGCATCGTTCTGCCGCTCGCACGCCCGGCATTGGCAGCACAAGCGATTTTCGTATTTATGGGTTCTTGGAACGATTTTATGCGGCCGTTAATCATTCTTTCCGATCCGGCGATGTTTACGCTGCCGCTTGGCTTGAATACGTTTAAAAGCCAGTATATTAGCTACTGGAATTACATCATGGCGGCATCGATGGTGTTTACATTGCCTATGCTAGTCATTTACGTATTTTTTAACCGTTATTTTATTAAAGGAATTTCATTTACTGGAGGAAAATAAGCGAAGAGACTGTCTCATAAGGGGGGATGACCCTGATGTTGAGACAGTCTCTTTTTGTTATTATTTTACAGAATGATAATAAATCTTAAGGAGATGATAAATTACGAATAAAATTGCCAAGCTGGCTACAATCAGTAACTGTAAAATGGCTTTGTAACTGCTTATTCCACACATTCATTCTAAAGAAAGTGGTTCTTGATTTAAGGAAGTGAGACAAGCAAAAGCCTGATGTACTAGTACGAGAAAACTTACATTAATAATAAGGTAGGAATGTGATATGGAATGGATGGAACATTTGTATCAACAAAGCAACACGAACAAAAAGTACGATAGCCTTAAAGGAAAACGATGGGCAATTGTCTCTTTAGCATCAATTCCGCTAGTGATGACGCTAGGAAACTCCATGCTAATCCCTGTTTTGCCGATGATTGAGAAGAAGTTAAATATCTCGGCGTTTCAATCGAGCATGATTATTACCGTATATTCGATTGTCGCGATTATTTTAATTCCCATCGCAGGTTATTTGAGCGACCGGATTGGACGGAAAAAAGTCATTATTCCCAGTTTAGTTTTGGCAGCAATCGGAGGCATCATTTCTGGATGGGCTTCATGGAAGGTCGATAACCCGTATGTGCTTATTTTAATAGGCCGAGCACTTCAAGGAGTAGGGGCAGCAGGGGCAGCTCCAATTGTTTTACCGCTCGTCGGAGATATGTATAAAAATGAAAGTGAAGTAAGCAACTGTTTAGGAATCATTGAAACGGCAAACACATTTGGTAAAGTGCTTAGTCCGATACTAGGGGCATTGCTTGCGGGAATCATTTGGTTTATGCCATTCTTTGCATTTCCTGTCTTTTGCGCGATTTCGATTGCGCTGATGTTATTTTTCATTAGAGCTCCTCATACGATTCAAGAAGTAGTGCCACTGAAGCAGTTTTTATATGGGGTAAAACAAATATTCCAACGAGAAGGACGCTGGCTTTACGCGATTTTCGCGATCGGAGGCATTTTAATGTTTGTGTTGTTTGGTGTATTGTTTTTCTTATCAAGTATGTTGGAAGAAAAACATCAAATGGATGGGGTTAAAAAAGGATTTATGCTTGCATTGCCTCTTGGTGCGCTTTGTTTAGCTGCTTTTGTAGCTGGAAAAAAGATTAACAAAAACAAGGTGCTAATGAAATGGCTCACATTTATAGGGATTTCCATTTTAGCGATTGCTATATTTTTGTTAAGTTTTTTTGAAAATATCTGGATTTTATTGACGATTTTCTTTTTTAGTGGCATCGGTATCGGCATCGCTTTACCGTGTTTAGATGCGCTTATTACGGAAGGGATTGAGAAGAAAGAAAGAGGTACGATTACTTCTATTTACAGTTCCATGCGCTTTATCGGTGTTGCTTTAGGGCCGCCAATAATCGCTTTATTAATGAAGCAATCGACAAATGTGATGTTTTATTTGTTAACTGGTTTGTGTCTGTTAGCCAGCATTGTGATTTTAACAGCGATAAAACCATCAATAGAAGGAAGTGATTCAGCATGAAAGCTGTGACATATCAAGGAATGAAAGATGTAAAGGTAAAAAATGTGCCAGCCCCTTCAATTTTAAAGGATGATGACATTATTGTAAAAATTACAAGTACAGCTATTTGCGGCTCCGATTTGCATCTTATTCATGGAATGATTCCAAATATGCCACACGATTTCATTATCGGTCACGAACCGATGGGGATTGTCGAAGAAGTAGGACGAGGTGTAACTAAAGTAAAAAAAGACGACCGTGTCATTGTGCCGTTTACGATTGCATGCGGGCAATGCTGGTACTGTCAAAATGATTTAGAAAGCCAATGTGACACTTCTAATCCTCATGGAGAAAGCGGTGCATATTTTGGATATTCGGAGACATTCGGTGGGTATCCAGGCGGTCAGGCAGAATATTTACGTGTTCCGTTTGCTAATTTTGCTCCGTTTGTTATTCCAAAAGACTGTGAATTAGAAGACGAGAAATTGTTGTTTTTATCTGATATTATTCCGACGGCATTTTGGGGAGTGGATAATAGCGGTGTGAAAGATGGCGATACGGTCGTTGTATTAGGCTGCGGTCCAGTCGGTCTGTTAACGCAGAAGTTTGCTTGGATGAAAGGTGCCAAGCGCGTTATTGCCGTTGATTATATCGGATACAGATTGGAACATGCGAAAAAAACGAATCATGTAGAAACAATTGATTTTACACAATACGAAAATGTCGGTGAATATATAAAGGAAATAACAGGTGGTGGGGCAGATGTCGTCATTGATTGTGTCGGTTTAGATGGGAAAATGACGGCTCTTGAAATGATTGGTTCAGCGTTAAAAATGCACGGTGGGGCAATGGGAGCCATTGTTATCGCATCACAGGCGGTGAGAAAAGGCGGAACCGTCCAGCTAGTCGGTGTGTACGGCGCAAGATATAATCAATTCCCGCTCGGCGATTTTTTTGCTCGTAATATTACGCTGAAAATGGGTCAAGCCCCTGTCATTCATTACATTCCGAAGCTGTACGAGTGGATTGTTGAAGGAAAATTTGATCCAACTGATATTATTACACATCGTCTGCCTTTAGAAGAAGCACCGCATGCTTACGAAATTTTTGATGAAAAGAAAGACAACTGCATTAAAGTTGTGCTGAAACCATAGTAAAATGAGAAGCGAAAGGATAGTTGTCCCTGGAAAGACTAACTATCCTTTTTTTAGTGAAAATGGGGAAAGTAATGAAAACTTTTGTGAAGTTGTTAATTCTTTTTCCAATTATTATGATTTCTTTTTCAATACATCGGGAATACAGAGTAAGCAAGCCAAGTTTTGTTCCGTTTTTAAGATGGAGGAAAATTGATGAGACACTCCGTAAACGGCTGTTATTTTTATTGAATCCGTTGCGAAATTTATCTTTTGTATCTCATGCAGAGATGAAAATTGTCTCTTGTATATATGAACGGTCGTTGTTTGTTCTTGTTGTAACTGATAACAATTTCATTGAAATTGTCGACATAAAAACAAGTATTTTCTATCGACTGATTCTCTACTACTCGGTAATGGAAGAAGAGAAGTTGTATCTTGACGATAAAACTTATCCATATACATTAGTAAGAATTGAAAAGGATATTCATAACGTGAAAGGGAGAATTCGTTTAGAAGAAGTGCAACAAAAGGGCTGTCTCAAAAAAGGTTGTCCTCTTGAATATCGATTAAGGAAGTTAGGATGGTTTGAGGAAAAATGGACCTTTATGAGACAGCCGTATCTTTTTAGTCTTGACCATAACTTACATCGATGCTCGGATGCATAAATGGTACTCCTTGTGGTCGTCGTTTTGCCTCTAATAATTCACGGTTTTCTTCCGTATTCCAACCGATGTCATTCGTTGGATGAACCCACTCGTCTCCTGCCATAATACTTGGGTCAGTGTTTTCACTCCATTGATTGAGCGGGGAGTTCGGAGAATTGTATTTACTATCACCGATAACCACTCCATATTTATTAACAAATGGCGGTTGCATTTTTATTCCTGTTCCTTTAAAGGAAGGAGCATCAATTTGGTGCGGCTGTGTTTCATCTAAAATGGGTGACTGTATTTCTTCTTTTTTCTTTTCCATTATGATCACCTCCGTTTTAGTTTGTCCGTGATGACGACTGTTATGAATAAAAAAGTTCCTTTTGAATGACATTAAGAAAAAATAAAAAAGGAGGGGGAAAAGTTGAAAAATCCTTCATTTCCAGTAGCTGATTTAGAAAGTACTACACTAGCGAAAGTGCAGGAGCTTGAAAGAAATTTGCGGGAAGAAACAGGCGAAGAAATCGTCTTGATTGCATATCAACGTAAAGAAACAAATGCGAAATGAACAAAATTCCTTTAATGATTAAGCAGTTGTTGGCACAAATTAATAACGTGATAAAAATGAAGGAGGATTTTTATGAAACGAAAAGCAGGTTTCGATGCGGCAAAAACAAATAATAAAACCCCAAAGGAAAGTTTGCCGAATGACGAAGTGGCTGCGCAATATGCGGGCGGAGAGGATATGATACGAGGGGCTAATCGCAATTCAAAACAAGGCAGACAAGGAGAGTAACAATGACAAAGAAAGAGACGAAAAATCAAGAAATTGGGCGTACTATCCCAATTTCAGGAGATATTCTGCGCGAAGAATTTGGGACAGAAACGGGCGATTTCAATTCATATAAAATGATGGAATTAATAGAAGAAGCGAAGAGAAGACAAAAAAAGACTAACTTTTGAAGGGTCTAACTTCCTCTGACAAATTATATGGAGGAAGTCTGACCCTTTACTTGTTAAGTTAGCCTCATGTTGTTATTACGGACTGAAAAGATGATAATGAAGCAAAATAAGTTTTGGCAATTAAATGAACGGGGTCAAAATAAATAATCATGACTGTTGGAGTTTGCTGTACTTCTTTTGTTTTGACGTATTGCTGCAAGTCAAACGGCACAATTTCCATCACTGTATGTTTAAAAAGTTCTTTTTCATTCAACTGTAGTGATGCAAATTCCTCACCGAGCAAACTTGGTTTCTCTAATAATTGTTGGTAAATGCTTGAGCGTAAGTTTTTATCTGTTTTTTCCTCCCACCACGGTTTGCGCGGCTTATGTTTTTGATTGCGTAAATAGTCGTATTTCATCAATCCCTCAATGATTGGGAGATTCGCGACATTTTTTTTCTGTAAAAATTGATAAAGTCGACGGAATAAATCTTCTAGTTGATGGCCGATACGCGCCCATCCTTGTTCATCCCAATACGTTCCAAACTCTTGAAAGAAATCAAACGGAGTCGGGAATACATGTGATACTAAATATTCAATTGTCTCATCCATTCGGTGGGCGTTCCAATATTTTTCAAGCACATCTTCTACTTGTTTAATGCGAATAATCTCTTCGAACGAAAGAACATTATTGCTTAAAATTTCATAAGGAGCGTGATCCATAAAGACGTAATCATGTTCTTTAGCACGAAGGCGAAGGCCGGTGCCGCGAAGCATTTTTAAAAAGCCTAACTGCAACTCTTCCGGGCGAAGTGCGAATACATCATTGAACGTCTTTCTAAATGAAGTATAATCTTCTTCCGGAAGTCCGGCGATTAAATCTAAATGTTGGGCGATTTTTCCTCCCTCTTTTACCATTGTGACGGTGCGGGTTAGCTTTTCGAAATTTTGTTTGCGCATAACTAGCTTATTTACTTCGTCATTTGTTGATTGTACGCCAATTTCAAAGCGGAAAAGGCCAGGCGGTGCTTCTTTATTTAAAAATTCAATGACTTCAGGACGCATAATGTCGGCTGTGATTTCAAACTGGAATACCGTGCCTGGAACGTGTTCCTCGATAAGGAATTGAAACATATCCATCGCATAGCTGCGGCTTATATTAAACGTCCTGTCGACAAATTTAATGGTTTTTGCCCCATGCTTCATCAAATAGCGAATATCGTCCTTGATCTTTTCACGGTCAAAATAGCGTACTCCTACCTCAATGGAAGACAGGCAAAATTGACAGCTAAATGGGCAGCCGCGGCTTGTCTCAATATATGTGATACGCTTTGATAAATGCGGAATATCTTCTGGAAAGCGAAACGGTGATGGCATCTCTGCCAAATTGATTTTATTGCGCTGTGGATTAATAATGATTTCGCCATCTTTACGAAAAGCAAGGCCATTTACCTTTTCAAAATTTTTCTTATCGTGCAGTTGGAATAAAAATTGTTTAAACGTTTCCTCGCCTTCGCCGATCACAATAAAATCAAATTCTGTTACCTTTTCCATCCACTCTCGCACATCGTAGGAAACTTCTGGGCCGCCAGCGACAATGATGATGGAAGGATCAATTTTTTTAAGCATTTTAACGACTTTAATCGTTTCTTCAATGTTCCAAATATAGCAGCTAAACCCGATGACATGCGGTTTTTTTCGATAAAGATCAATGACAATATTCATCGCTGGGTCCTTAATCGTGTACTCGACAAGTTGTATATCAAACTCAGGTTGAGCATACGCTTTTAAATAGCGAATCGCTAAATTTGTATGAATATATTTCGCATTTAACGTTGTACAAATAATGTTCATTTATACAAAACTCCTTTATTTCCTAAAGAGTGTATTGATTTGAAAACAACATTCTATTATAACACATTCTTGACAAAAGGCAGTTGAAAAATAATGAAAAAAGTTCTGTTATCTATCTTAGATAGGAAATGAGACCCTAGAAAATTTATAGTATATTACAGTAAAATGCGTATGTAATATAAAAGTGGTAATTAATTTAAAATTTTACCAAAATTCAGGGAGGATTATGAAACTCTATAGAGAATATAAAATGAATGATAAACTTCGGAAATCCTCTAAGAAAAGGAGGGGGGAACAATGAGTAGCAGCCTTTCTCCTCGTGAAGAACAGCAGCAAATAAATGTGAAATCGCTAGAGGAAGAAAATAAGTGGCTGAAGGAACAATTAAATAGCTATTCTATCATTTTTGAACGGTCTTTAGATGCGATTATGATTTTTAATCAAAATGGTGAATTTGTTGAAGTAAATGAAGCAGCATGTAAATTGTTCGAAATGGAAAAAGAAGAGCTTATCGGTCAAAATTTTAAAATATTCCTCGATCTTGTTCCACCTGATATATTGCAATTTCAATGCTCCATGTTACATAAATTCGGTTCATTTAGCGATGAACTCATTATTAAATTGAACAATGGGAAAATCAAACATATTGAGTTTTCTATTAAAAAAAATGCATTCAATAATTTTGATTTAGCGATTATGAGGGACATTTCCTCAAGAAAAGCATTGGAACGCGAACGAACAATTAATGAATTTTTGTTTAGAGATGTATTTAATCGTGCCGTAGATGGAATTGTTATTTTTGATGAATCCGGACGCTTTATCGATGTAAATCCGGCTTTCTGTATGAGTTTAAACTTGGACAAAACGACACTACTCTCCTTGTCATTTCAACAGTTTATTTCCAGCGAATATAAGGAAGATTTTGAAAAACTTTTGCGGGAATTAAAGGAAGAGGGGACGGCAAAAGGAGAGCTTTCTTTAGTTCTTTTTGACGGAACCGTTAAAATGTTTGAACTGACGACAACTTCAAATGTATATAGCGGTTTTTATATGGCGATTATGCGCGATGTAACAGATAAGAAAAATATGGAGGTTAAGCTGCAAAAAAGCGAAGAAAGGTTCCGCGCTATTTTTGAACAAGCACATGAAGCGATTATTATTTGTGATGATTCTGGAAATATTTTAAATGCCAACCCAGCAGCGAGCCGTACGTTTGAATTACCGCTTAATCAGCTCGTAAAGCGGAACTTGAAAGACTTTGTCGATTATAAAGACGAAAAAGTGAGGAAGATTGTTCAGCATTTTTATATGGCTGGAGAAATCCGAGACGAACTCACTTTCCATATGCCGAATGGAGAAGATAAGCAGCTTGAATTTACATCAAAGCGTGGAGTCGTTGATGGGTACCACTTGACGATTTTCCGCAATGTTAGTGAAAGGAGAAAAATGGAAAAAATATTACGGGAAAGCGAACAAAAATTCCGTAGTATTTTTGACCATGCAATGAATGGTATACTTTTATGGGACCATCAATATCGAATTATTGATGTGAATCCGATTGCCTGCGAAATTTTTAATGCCTCAAAGGAACAGCTGCTTCATCAACCCGTCTGTGAATTTATCTCGGAGAAAGAAAGAAAAAGTTTTTGCAAATTGCTTAAACAGTGCGAACGCACCGGTGAAGCTTATGCAGAAATGAACTTAAGTTCTGATGATGAGAAGCAAAAAATTGTCGAGTTTTCGTTAAAGCGGGAGATTATTCCCGGTGTCAGCATGATGATGCTTCGTGATGTGACGGAGCGAAAAGAATTAGAGGAACGATTGCGAAAATCTGATACATTAAATGTTGTAGGTGAACTTGCGGCGGGAATTGCCCATGAAATTCGCAACCCAATGACAGCTTTAAAAGGATTTATTCAACTGTTGCCAAACAGTATTAAAGAAGATTATTCGATGTATTTCAATGTTATCACATCAGAATTGCAACGCATAGAGTCGATTATTACTGAATTTCTCGTTTTGGCAAAACCGCAAGCTGTTCAGTATAAACAAAATGACGTAAGAAAAATTATGCAAGATACGATTGATTTGTTAGGTGCGCAAGCAATGATGCATAATGTGGAAATTATTTCTAAATATAGTGAAGAGTTGCCATTGATTTATTGTGAGCCTAATCAACTAAAGCAAGTATTTATTAATATGTTGAAAAATGCAATTGAAGTAATGCCCAAAGGCGGTATGGTTAGAGTGACAATTAAACAAATCGATGAACAGCATATTCAAATTTCCATTACTGATCAAGGATGCGGAATTCCTGAAGATAAAATTAAAAAGCTAGGTGAGCCGTTTTACACGACGAAAGAAAGAGGAACTGGACTTGGCTTAATGGTAAGTTATAAAATTATTGAAGAACATCAAGGAAAAATAGAGGTTAAAAGCCAAGTAGGAGTTGGTACGACGTTTTATATTACGTTGCCAACAGAGAGGGAGAACGAAGAGTACGATGAGCTTGGAATATAGCGTTTATATGTCAAAACAACTTGGACCGATTTATGTTGTTTCTGATGGAGAAGCAATTGTCCGCATTGAGCTTTTTGAAGAGGATTGGCAACAATTATGCCAAAAACAACTAATGATAAAAAGTGATTCCCCGTTGTTACATAGTGCGGTAAAGCAGCTTGAGGAATATTTTGCTGGCAAAAGAAAAACATTTGATTTGCCGCTCAAATGGAAGGGGACTGCTTTTCAAGAGAAAGTATGGAAGGCACTGTGTGAAATTCCATACGGGGAAACAGTCAGTTACGCGGATATTGCTGAAAAAATTGGTCATCCGAAAGCAGTAAGGGCAATTGGACAGGCGAATCGGGCGAACAACCTTGCAATTATCGTGCCATGCCATCGGGTGATTGGGAAAAATAAAAAATTAGTTGGATATGCAGGGAATCGAATCGATGTAAAAGAAAAATTGCTTGAACTCGAAAAAGAAAATAGCAAAAGCTGTCTCATAAGGGTCTGACCTCGTGCGCGTTCACATTAGATCATGTGCCTATCAAGCATCAATCTATTGTGGTTGCGGGGTCTGACCCTTTGTTTTTGAGACAGCCTAGATATATTCTCATTTCTTTTGTATGTGAGATAATGCCAAGGCTCCGATTAAAATTCCGCCTTTTATGATATCTTGAGCATAATAGGGTACGTTCATCATTGTTAATCCATTAAGCAACACGCCAATTAAAATGGAGCCAAACAACGTTCCGATGACATTCGGCTTTCCGATGCCGAAAACGGAAACACCAATAAAAGCCGCAGCAACCCCATCCATTAATAACGGTGCTCCTGCTGAAACTTGTCCTGTGCCGATTCGGGAGGCAAGAACGATTCCAGCGATGGCGGCAAATAAGCCGCTGATGACGTAGGCATATGTGCGATAGCGGTTAACAGGAATTCCGGAAAGCCGGGCAGCTTCACGATTTTCACCTGTCATATAAAAAAGACGGCCCGGTTTTGTGTACGTCAAAAATAGATGAGAAACGAAAACTAAAAAGAGCATTAACAATACAGAAAATGGAATGCCAAGCCACTCACCTTGTCCGATGAATAAAAAAGAAGGAATAAATTTTCCAGGTGCTATTCCGCCTTCGGGAAGCGGCATATCATTATAAATGGAAAAACCTTTTGTGTAAGTAAGCTGTATTCCATTAATAATGTACATCATTGCTAATGTGGCAAGTAAATCAGGAAGTTTTAGTTTTACAATCAACAGCGAATTTAAAAGTCCGATTACGATGCCTAATAAAATAGGTACAAGCAATGTAACAAGAATTTCTTGACGATATAATACAAGCGCAGCTGCACTGGCAATCGTTGATAAACTGACCGTAGAGCCAACCGATAAATCAAATCCATCAACAATTAAAGAAAAGGTGATGCCAATTGCAACAAGTGTTACGATTGAAATGGAACGTAAAATATCGCTGAAATTCTCATACGTAAAAAATTGCTCAATCATGATGCTGAAATAAGTAATCACTGCCAAAATAGCGAGCAATGTCCCGTGCTTGTATAAAATTTGAAGAAGAGAAACTTTTTGTTTTTTCTCTTTTGTTAAGACGGCAGTTTGTGCCACAAAGTTTCACCCCCACTACTGTAATAAACAAGTTTTTCATGAGTTGCTTCCTCAGCTGAAAAGGTTTTTACAAGTTCGCCATCTACCATGACATGAATGGTATCTGCGATATCGAGTAATTCTTGAAATTCATTCGTCAAGTACAGAATCGCTTTCCCTTGTTTAGCAAGTGATTGGATGATGGAAAAAATTTCTGTTTTGGCGTTTACATCAATCCCTTTCGTTGGCTCATCAAAAATGAACACTTCACTATTTGTGTTTAACCATTTGCCGATGACTACTTTTTGTTGATTGCCGCCGCTTAAATGTTTCACTGTTATTTTTGGAAGAGAAGGACGAATTTTTAAAGTTTGGATTAGGCTCAATGCCATTTTTTCTTCTTTTTGGCTATAAATCCACTGAAAGTTTGTCAGTGAAGATAGGAGACGAACGGTTAAATTTTTTTGGACGCTCTCGTTCATAAATAAGCCTTGTTTGCGTCGTTCCTCAGGGATATAAGAAATCCCCGCTTCAATCGCTTCGATGGGAGAAGAAATTGTATATTTTTTTCCGTTAATCCACCATTGTCCGCTTGTTTTTTCTAATCCAAACAAACTATGAGCGAGTTCCGTTTTTCCTGCTCCTACAAGACCCGCAATTCCGACGATTTCGCCTTTGCGAATTTGTAGATTAACGGTTGTTTTTGTTTTCGGAATCAATAAATTTTTCACTTCGAAAGCGATTGTTTCGTTAAGTGTTCTTTTTTCTTTTTTGGCGGATTGATAAGTGCGTCCAAGCATATGTTCAATCATTTCATCGATTGTAATGTCTGATATAGGTGAGTTATGAACCACTTTACCGTCGCGTAAAATCGTAACACGGTCACAAATCTCTTTAATTTCTCCTAGTTTATGAGAAATGTAAATAAATGAAACTCCTTTCGCTTTTAACTGTTGGATAATTTGAAATAATGTCTTTGTTTCTGCCGTACTTAAAGGAGCTGTCGGTTCATCTAAAATAATATATTTGGCTGAAGAAGACAGCACTTTTGCCAGTAAAATAAGCTGTTTTTCATGAAGACTGCATTCATGAACAAGCTTATTGACGTCAATTTTCAATCCGACCTGACGCAATAACTCTTTTGCCCGTTGCTTTTGTTTGTTCCACGAGAGAAACGGAGATGTCTTCGTTTCCACAATTTCATTGGCGATAATATTTTCACAGACTGATAGGGCTGGAAAAAGAGCCGTGTCTACCTCTTGGGCAACAAGGCCGATTCCTGCTTTTTTCGCATCGAGAGGGGAAGAAAACGTACATTGTTTCCCATCGATCATGATTGTTCCGTCATCAGGAGGAAAATCACCTGCAAGAATTTTCATTAATGTGCTCTTCCCAGCTCCGTTCATTCCTAAAAGGGCGTGAACTTCCCCTTGCTTTACATGGAAGTTCACGCCGTTGAGCACGGTTACTTCGTCAAACGATTTACAGATATTAAACATTTGCAACTCATTCATTATTTTTTCACCTGTTCTTCCAATGCTTTCATCCATGGTGAAACGGCAACATTTGATTTACCCCAACCTTCGATATATTCACCAAGTTGTTTCATTGAAATTTGTTCATTGGGTAAGTCAGATTTTTTCACTAAATGAGGCTCAAGCGAATAAATATTTGGTGTTTTTTCTCCAGCGATTTTTTGATAAGCAAAGCGAACTTGCACTCTTCCGACTTCCGCAGGATCGGTAGCCGTTGTCGCTACCCAAGGACTGTTGTTTTGTTGAATCATTTGCAAGTCTTCATCGCTTAAATCGATACCATACACTTTAATTTCATTGCGTCCTGCTTGTTGAATCGCACGGACAGCACCTTTCGCAAATTCATCCCAAGTCGCGAAAACGGCATCAATATCCCCTTTATTTGGATATTTTTTTAAAATTGCTTCCATCTGCGATTGCGTATCGAGTGCGGTATTGGCGCTGGCTGTACCGAACTTCGCTACTTCTTTAATATTTGGATAGCGTTTTTTAAACGCGTCGTAAATGACGTGACGGCGCTCCATCGGTGTGAATCCGCCAACCCAAATCGTCACAATTTCACCTTCACCGTTTAAATCTTCTGCAAGCGTTTTTAATGTCTTCCACGCTAAGCTGTAATCATCTTGATCAATGACGGTAATGCCTGGCACGTTTAAATCGTTATCAAATGCGACGACAGCAATTCCTTTAGCAACGGCTTTTTCTATAGGACCTTGCAACGCATCGGCGCGTCCATGATCTAAGAGAATGGCATCAACATTTTGTGTAATCGCGGTTTCTACATAGGAAGCCATTTTCGATAAGTCGTTGTCAGCGTTGTAAATTTGTACTTCGCCGCCAAACTTTTCAACTTGTTCTTTTACTCCTGAAATATATTGCGAGGAGAATGTCCCGATGGACATTTGCATAATCGCGGCAATTTTTATTGGTTTTTTCAATTTTTCCGGAATTTCTAAGTTTTCGGTTGTTACTGATTTTGTTTCTGTTTTTTGTGCAGTAGCTTGCTCTGTTTTTGGTTGACTAACGGCATCTTGCTCATTTGTGCAGCCGCTAAGAAGCAAGCTGAATAAAGCGGCTGAAATGAACAACTTTTTTAACGATTTCACACTTGTCCCTCCTTGAATAAAGTGAAATAGTGTCCGTTATCTCCCACCTGTAGAGGAGGGAGTCTTACGGACGATTAGAGCGGGATAAATTGGCAAGATCTTCTGTATAATTTCCGAAAATAATTCCTTTTTCTGTAATAATGGCGGTAATCAGTTCATTTGGTGTTACATCAAAGGCAGGATTATATACTTTTACTCCTTCAGGAGCGATACGAGTTCCATGGATATGGGTAACTTCATCTGCGCTTCGCTCTTCAATTGGAATGTCGGCCCCGGTATTTGTTTTCAAGTCGATTGTTGATAGAGGGGCAGCAACATAAAACGGAATGTTAAATGCTTTAGCTAGCAATGCGAGCCCAAATGTGCCGATTTTGTTTGCTGTATCACCATTAGCAGCGATGCGATCCGCCCCAACGATGACAGCGTTAATTCCTTTCGCGCGAATCGTTTGCGCTGCCATGTTATCTGTAATAAGCGTTACATCAACTCCAGCTTTCATAAGTTCCCAAGTGGTTAATCTTGCTCCTTGCAATACAGGTCTCGTTTCAGAAGCGAATACTTTTAAATGAATGCCTTTTTCTTTAGCCAAATAGAAAGGAGCGAGCGCGGTGCCATATTTGGCAGTAGCGATGGAGCCGGCATTACAAATCGTTAATACTTTGTCGCCATCTTTAAAAAGCGATAAAGCATGTTCACCGATTTGACGGCAAATATCCTCGTCTTCGATTTGAATGCGAATCGCTTCGTGAACGAGCGTTGTCTTTGCTTCATTGACGGAAGAGACGTTTTCTATGCTAGAAAGCAAGCGGTCAAGAGCCCAAAAAAGATTGACGGCAGTTGGACGTGAGCTTGCTAAATAGTCCCGGTCTTTTTGTAAAAGCTGCTTAAATTCAGGAATGGATTCAGTTTCATAACTTTGTGCTGCTAGAGCAAGTCCGTATGCTGCTGTGATGCCGATAGCAGGAGCACCACGTACTTTCAGGGAGAAAATCGCTTCCCATACGTCTTTAACATCTTTTAATTCTAAATATTCAGTCTCTAATGGCAGCTTTTGTTGGTTTAAAATCGTAATATGGGTCTCATTCCATTCTACTGAGCGTGGAATTGTTACTGTTTCATTCATTGAAGCCCTCTCCTTATTCAGTTGTTTACCAATGTTGTTTGTGTGAATAGTTGACGAATTTCTTGGATCTTGTTAATAGATTCACGCTTTAAAATCAGCGTTTTTCCGAGGCGAAGTGCATGGCGTTTGGCGTTTAGGCGTTCTTCCTTATCCTTAATGCCATCAAGGTCGGCGACGTGTGCTAAACCAATCGTGCGGCGAATGATTTCACAGCCGGCAAACCCGATGGCGTCCGTAAATGTTCTGTCTAATACTTCCTGCAAAAAGCCTGGGACTTTTGCATAAGTCTCTACATTTTGATTTTCCCAAAGCTCGGAAAACGTTTGTTGAAACACTTCCCACGTTTTCTCAACATGAGCAAATAAAGGCTCTCTTTCTTCTTCATTTCGGGACAACGCATTTAAGAGCAAGTTGGCCAAAAATTGTCCGAGGTCAAAGCCGAGCGGACCATAAAAGGCAAACTCCGGATCAATGATTTTCGTTTCTTCGTCGCTTGCAAAAATGCTTCCTGTATGTAAATCACCATGTAAAAGCGCATCGCCTTCTGTTAAAAACTTTCTTTTCAGTTTTGCTGTTTCAAGTTTTAATGATGAATTGTTCCAAAGTGTTTCAACATCATCGCGCAGCTCTTCTTCAAAGTTATTGGTGTCATGATCAAAGAATGGGTCAGTGAATACAAGGTCCTCAGTAATTTTACATAGTTCCGGATTAACAAAGCTTTGTGCGAGCTGTTTTTTCTGCTGTTGGTTAAGCCCGAAATCAGACGTATAAAACAATGTTTTTGCTAAAAATTGGCCAATATGTTGTGAAAGAAGCGGATATGTTTTTCCTTCAATAAGGCCTTTGCGCGCGATTTGCAAATGAGATAAATCTTCCATCACTGTAATGGCTAAAGATTCATCGGAATAGTAAACTTTCGGGACATACTCTGGGACATAGCTGGAAAATGTACGCAATGCGTTGCTTTCAATAGTGGCACGTTTTAACGTCAACGGCCAGCTTTCTCCGACAACTTTCGCGTAAGGCAACGCTTGCTTTATAATAACTCCTTTGTTCTTGGTTTGATCAACGACATGAAATACAAGATTTAAGTTGCCGTCTCCGATTTCGCGGCATGTAAGCGGTGTACCTTCCGGGAACAGCCCTAAACGAAGAGCAAGAGAAATAGCCGTGTTTTCTGTTAACGGTTCATATACGGATTGTTTAGAAATCGCCATGTGATGACGCCTCCTTCATGATTTTTTTTTACATAATCGAAAGAAGTCTCCCAATTAAGCAAAGTTAAGTGGACAGGGAGTTCACGCATAAATAAAAGCCTCTTTCGCATATGGAAAGAGGCTTGAAGATTTTTCCTTCTCACCTCTTATCTTTCAGAAAGAGTTACTCTTTCTGTTGGACTTAGCACCGTGCCTTGCGGAATTTCTTCCGGCGCGAATTGTGCGCCCTATCTCACGATAGTATTACGGTCGGTTGCTGGGCTTCATTGGGCCAATTCCCTCAGCCAACTCTTGATAAGAGTTCTGAACCAGTATATTTTGTTGTTCTTAATTTTTTGAATCAACGGAAAATTGTTTCGGTTTTCGCTTGATTCGAATCATACATGGAAAATGGATTTTTTGTCAATACCTTTTTTGAAAAAATTTTTTTAATTGATATACCAATCAGGGCGGCGATCAGTAAAAATGGGAATTTGTTGGCGAACTTGTTTGACTTTATCTAAATCAATTTTTGCGACGATGGAACAAGGATTTTCATCCGCTTCGCTAATAATTTCTCCCCATGGATCAATGATCATCGAATGTCCGGCAAATATGTTATTTGGGTCCCTTCCGGCGCGATTGCAGGCGATGACGTAGCATTGATTTTCGATTGCCCGCGCCTGCAGTAGCACACGCCAATGGTTAAGGCGGGGAAGAGGCCATTCGGCAACAACAAAAATCATTTCTGCTCCTTTCGTTGTATGAACGCGAAGCCATTCCGGAAAGCGAATGTCATAACAAATCACTCCCGCGCATAACGTGTTTTCAAGAGTAAACAGTCCTTCTGTTTTCCCTGGCTGCAAATATAAATGCTCATTCATTAGTTTAAAAAGATGAAGTTTGCTATATTCCAAGACAATTTCTCCGTGACGATTCATAACGTACATAGTGTTTGTAACTCCCGTATCTGTTTTTTTGGCAATTGAACCGGCGACGATATTGACATTGTACAGACGGGAAAGTTCGCTAATAAATGCCTTTGTATCAGAACCATGTTCATCAGCAATTGTATCAAGCCGCGTTAAATCGTATCCTGTTGACCATAATTCAGGAAGGACGATAATATCTGGTTGCTGTAACATCACTTTTTCAATTTCGGAGCGAACCCGCTTTTTATTTTCTTCGGGATTGCCAAACGCGATATCAAGCTGAATACAAGCCATTTTTAAAGCCATGATTTTTCACCTCGAAAAAAATTTAAACTTTACAATTTGATTTTTACGATATATGATTTGTGACTAGAATTTCAAGAAATTTTTGAGTAGGTGTAAGCGATGAAAAATTTTGTACAGTCAGATTTATTGCGAAGTTTGCCGAAGCAATTTTTTGCTTCTCTCGTTGAAAAAGTGGGAAAAGTGATTGCTCAAGGGCACGATGTCATTAATCTCGGACAGGGGAATCCTGACCAGCCGACTCCCACTCATATTGTCGAGGCGCTGCAAAAAGCAGCTGCTAATCCACATTATCATAAATATTCACCGTTTCGCGGATATCACTTTTTGAAAGAGGCAGTAGCGACCTTTTATGAGCGTGAATATAACGTCAAGCTCGATCCAGAAAAGGAGGTGGCCATTTTATTTGGCGGTAAAGCCGGTCTTGTTGAAATTCCGCAATGTTTAGTCAATCCTGGAGATGTTGTTCTTGTTCCTGACCCGGGTTATCCGGATTATTGGTCTGGTATTGCACTTGCGAGAGCGAAAATGGAAATAATGCCTTTAAGGATGGAAAATGGCTTTTTGCCTGATTATAAGGAGCTGTCTCCAAACGTAGCAGAAAACGCGAAATTAATGTTTCTCAACTATCCGAACAATCCGACGGGGGCCATTGCCACAAAGGAGTTTTTTGAGGAAACCATCTCTTTTGCCGCTAAAAACGATATATGTGTCGTTCATGATTTCGCTTACGGTGCGATCGGTTTTGACGGTAAAAAGCCGCTTAGCTTTTTGCAAGTAGATGGAGCAAAAGAAGTTGGTATTGAAATTTATACATTTTCAAAAACATACAATATGGCTGGCTGGCGCGTCGGCTTTGCCGTTGGAAATGAAAGTGTCATCGAGGCACTCAATCTGTTGCAAGATCATCTTTATGTAAGCATCTTTGGCGCGATACAAGAAGCGGCAGCACATGCGCTTTTAGCACCGCAAGATTGTGTGTGCGAACTTGTTGAGTTATACGAATCGCGACGCAATATTTTTATTCGTGCTTTAAAAGACATTGGCTGGGATGTCACTGCTCCAGCAGGATCGTTTTTTGCATGGCTTCCTGTTCCTAAAGGATTCACGTCAGAAACGTTTGCTGATTTGCTTCTTGAGAAAGCGCACGTAGTTGTTGCTCCAGGAATTGGTTTTGGGGAATATGGGGAAGGATATGTGCGTGCGGGGTTGTTGACAAGCCAAGAGCGCTTAGAGGAAGCAGCTGAACGAATCGCTAAGCTAAACCTTTTTCATGCTAAAGTGTAAAAAAATGATTGACATCACAAAAAATTACTGTCATAATTCGAATTAAATTTGTGGAAATAAAAATTCTGAAAAAAATGAATATAAGAGCAGCATTCTTATCAAGAGTAGGCGGAGGGACGAGCCCGATGAAGCCCGGCAACCGGCTTAACTAGTCTTAAGCACGGTGCTAATTCTTGCAGCGATACGCTGAGAGATAAGAAGAGCAAAAGACTAAGCCTCTTCTTATGAAGAGGTTTTTTTATCCCGTTCTAATCGTCCGTAAGACTCCCACCTCTACAGGTGGAAGATAACGGACGCTAAGAACCCGATAAGTTCAACTAACATCAGTGGGGGATGAAGAAAAAAACCCCCACTGATGAAGTTGCACTTTATTGAAAAGCGCAGAAAGAGGGTGCAACAATGAGTCAAGTAATTGCGACATATCTCATTCATGACGTGAAAGATTTAGAGAAAAAAGCTGAAGGGATTGCCCTTGGTTTAACGGTTGGTTCTTGGACTGACTTGCCGCTGTTAGAGCAAGAGCAACTTCGCAAGCATAAAGGAACGGTTATTAGCATTATACCGCTTGAAGAGAATGAACGAACAAATCAATATCTTGGTAAAAAAGTCAATCGTGCACTTGTTAAAATCGCTTATCCGAGCGCTAATTTCAGCGCTGATTTACCAGCGATTTTAACGACGGTGTTCGGAAAACTTTCACTTGATGGGGAAGTGAAATTAATAGACTTGCAGTTTTCCAATGAATTGAAACAAGCGTTTCCGGGTCCGCGATATGGTATTGAAGGAATTCGCAAAAAATTAGGAGTTTACGATCGACCTCTTGTAATGAGCATTTTTAAAGGTGTTATCGGCCGAAGTTTAGAGTATTTATCCGAACAGTTAAAAGAACAAGCGCTTGGCGGGGTTGATTTGATAAAAGACGATGAGATTCTATTTGAAAATGAACGAACGCCGTTTGAAAAGCGAATCGCTGTAGGGAAAGCAGTATTGCAGGAAGTTTATGAGAAGACGGGGCAGAAAACGCTATATGCTGTTAACTTATCTGGTAAGACATTCGAGTTGAAGGACAAAGCAAAGCGAGCGGTGGAGCTTGGCGCTGATATATTGTTATTTAATGTGTTTGCTTATGGACTAGATGTATTGCAAGGTTTACGTGAAGATAAAGAGATTGAGATTCCGATTATGGCTCATCCAGCTGTTAGCGGTGCGCTTACATCTTCTGAGTTTTATGGCATTGCTAGTCCACTCTTGCTAGGAAAACTGCTTCGTTTGGCAGGAGCTGATTTTTCATTATTCCCATCGCCGTACGGCAGCGTTGCTCTTGATAAGAGTGAGGCGCAGAGCATTGCTGACGAACTGACGAAAGAAGATGAGCAATTGAAAAGAACGTTCCCAGTTCCATCAGCTGGCATTCATCCAGGATTGGTACCATTGTTGGTTCGTGATTTTGGCAATGATTGTGTGATTAACGCAGGAGGTGGTGTACACGGTCATCCAGATGGGGCTGTTGGCGGCGGAAAAGCATTCCGTTCGGCAGTTGCTGCCGTTTTATCAGGACGGTCACTACACGAAGCAGCAAAGGAAAATGAGGCTCTAAAAAAAGCAATTGCTTTGTGGGGAGCGCATGAGGTGAACGTATGAGAAAGCCGATCATTTTTTGTGACTTTGATGGAACCATTACAAACAGTGATAACATTGTCGCCATTATGAAACAATTTGCTCCTCCTGAATGGGAAGCCATTAAGGATGATGTGTTGGCGCAGCGCATATCCATTCAGGAGGGAGTAGGCAGGATGTTTTCCCTGCTTCCGTCAAACTGGAAAGAGAATATTACGGAATTTGTATTAGAAAACGCTGTTATTCGCGATGGATTTTCTGAATTTGTTGCCTATACAAAACAAAACGATATCCCGCTTTATATTGTCAGTGGTGGAATCGATTTTTTTGTCTATCCGCTTCTTCAAGGGTTGGTAGAAAAAGAAAAAATTTTTTGCAATGGTTCTGATTTTAGCGGGGAGACGATTAAAATTTTATGGCCGTATCCTTGCGATGAGCATTGTAAAAATGAATGCGGCTGCTGTAAGCCGTCGCTGTTAAGAAAGCTAGCAAAGAATAAACCATTCACGATTGTCATTGGCGATTCAATTACCGATTTGCAGGCGGCAAAATTAGCTGACCATGTCATTGCTCGTGATTTTCTCCTTGCAAAATGCAAGGAACTAGGTCTTTCCCATACACCATTTTCTACATTTTTTGATGTTATTGATTTGTTAGAGAGGATGGAGGTGAACGTATGAGTTTGCTAGTAAAAAAATGGGAAGAGTTAGCGGATGTGAAGGATGAATTAGCAAAGCGCGATTGGTTTTTCGCTACAAGCGGCAATCTTTCCATCAAAGTAACTGATGAACCACTTACTTTTCTTGTCACTGCAAGCGGAAAGGATAAGCGAAAGCGGACAACTGAAGATTTTCTCCTTGTTGATTCATTCGGCAAGCCAGCGGAACAAACACATTTGAAACCTTCTGCTGAAACGCTTTTGCATGTGGAGATCTATAACAAAACAAAGGCTGGATGCGTTCTTCATGTTCATACGGTTGACAATAATGTTATTTCTGAACTTTACGGTGATGCCAAAGAAGTGTCATTTACCGGACAAGAGATTATTAAAGCGTTCGGTTTATGGGAAGAAGATGCTATCATTCGCATCCCCATTATCAAAAATTACGCCCATATTCCAACCTTGGCTGAGGAATTTTCGAAGCATGTAAAAGACGATGCTGGGGCGGTTCTTATTCGCAATCACGGAATTACCGTATGGGGACGCGACGCATTTGAAGCGAAGAAGTTTTTAGAAGCGTGGGAATTTTTATTTAGTTATCATGTAAAACTATTAGCTTCTAAGCGTGTCACTACTTTAGTTTAGACGCTTGAAACTAGTTTTCAAATTTTGATGTTGATGCTTCGGCTACAGGACGAGGTAGCAGAATAAAGATTGTTTCTATGTAAAATGCTTAGACGGTTTCATTATATGATGGATTTTTTAATCAAACAAATAAATATAGGGAGGAGAAGTCAAAATGGCAGTCATTAAAATCAGAAACACAGGGGAAATTATTAAAGGTCATGAGAATGTATTAAGTTTTTTAGAAAAGCAGGGTGTTCTTTATGAGCATTGGGATATAAGTAAATTACCAGATCGTTTGAAAGAAAAATTTGTACTTACTGACGAAGAAAAGGAAGAGATTTTAACCATCTTCAAAGAAGAGATTGAAGATTTAGCCGCAAGAAGAGGTTATAAAACTTGGGATGTGGTAGCTTTATCAGATGCTACTCCGAACCTAGATGAATTACTGAAGAAGTTCGAACAAGTACATGTTCATACGGAAGACGAAGTTCGAGCGATTACAGCAGGTCACGGTATTTTTATCATCAAGGGAGATAAGGAAACGGGTTATTTTGATGTCGAGCTAGAAGCTGGTGATGTTATTTCAGTACCAGAAGGCAATCCGCACTTCTTCACATTGATGGAAGACCGCCAAGTAGTAGCGGTTCGCTTGTTCATTGACCCATCAGGTTGGGTTGCGCATCCTTATGAAGAAAAAGAAGAAGTCATTAAATAAGCGAAAGAGCGAAAAAGCGTAGAGGTCATTCTTTGATTTCTACGCTTTTTATTTCTTTACTTTATTTTCGTTCACAGTTGGAATGAATTGAATTCATGTAATAACGTTGTTGATTTTCTTTTTCAACTAATGGTGCAGGTCGGTTGATGAAAGCGTGCAAAAAAGACTGAAGTTACTTGATCAAGACCTAAATTATAAAAAGCCTTAAAAATAGGTTAGTATTCTAACTAATTTTTGGTTTGAATCGTTTATTTTCTCTCAAACAAACAGGATAAGACAAACAATCGCCAAAAACCAGCACATTTCTGTCAGTGCAAGAGGAGAGGCATGCCCAACGAGAAGAAATTTTCCAGCAACCAAATTACCGCCCCATAAAAAGCTGGTAAATAATAAATAATAGAAAGTAATATTTCCATTCTCGATGCTGTTCTATTTGTTCCATCCCAATCTATCATTTTATCAATATAATAGTAACGTTTTTTTACATAACTGTCATTCATAAGACGACGATTGCCATTGTTTTGCCTGAATTTTAATAGGTTTAACCAAGTGCTGGATCAGCAATAGCAAACATATAATCGCGCTTTCCTGGCAACGTATCGGCATTTTTGAGCATAAGCGGAGATATGAGGGTTTCCTGAAAACCCAATTTTTGAAGTTGCTTTATAAAATAGATTTGCTTATCAGGAACATCGATTCTAACGGATTGTGTGGAAAAGAACAGAAACGGTTGTATTAGTCGTAACGCAATTTCTGCATGTTCAGCAAGCAACGGACCAATATGAAGAACGGTTCCGACTTGAAACGTCATAACAAATCCGCGAATCCTTTTGTCTTGTTCCTTGACAATAAATCCCGTATCCATTTGTTTAAAAAGTTGTCGGTATAAACGGCTTCGATCAGCGCCAAATACAATTTTGTCAAGACGAATGATGTCAGGCAAATCAGCAGCACATAACTCGTCCAGTCCGCTACAGCCTATGTCTAATCGTTGTCTTGCTAAATTCTTCAAGCTCAATCGATGGATAGATCCGAATGTACGAAATCCGAGTGATTTATATAAAGGATAGCCTTCCGAAGTAGCAACAAGCGATACAGGCATGTTCATTTGTTCTGCTTGGTGCAGACATCGCTGAACAAGACTTTTTCCAAGTCCTTGTCCTTGATATTCAGGGTGAACAATCACAATTCCAAGTGAAGAAAAGACTGCTCCATACTGAAACAACGCAGCGCTTGATATGAAACGATTTCCTGTTCGGTGGCCGTACATGGTTCCAGAAGAGACATACATGTTCGCACGCTTAGGATCAAAAAACCAGCCGACACTTTCAGCAAGCTTTAATAAAGCCGGCAGATCATGTAAGTGGATACGATCTATTATTATTTCTTTGTTCATCATCTTTCCCTCACTATAGTTATTAAAATCCAAACAAAAAAGCCAAGGTATGGAAATGGATTACTGTTTATAATAAGTATAGAGAGAAAAGATGACAAGATAAAATTTCTAGGATAGTGAGGATTAGATGTTGAAGGTGAAGATAACATAAATTTATACACTTCTAAATAAATGGAACGAGTTAACAGGAAAAATAATTGTTTGACCCGCCCAAAATAATGACTAAGGGAGGGAAAAACAATGTCTGAGAAATGCTTTTACTGCGAATCTGATATAGATGAACAAGAAACAATCCATCAAGTTTCTTTTTACACGAATGATGAGGAACGAGAAGAGACATTATGTCCAGATTGTTATCAAGAATGGCTACAGGGCATTAAAGGATAAATAAATTGGAAGAGGCTGAACCAAAAGCAAGTGTCAGACATGGTAACCATCATATATATTGTGAGTTACGCGTGAAGTCAGACACTTATGGTGTAGCCTCTTTTTGTTAGACAAAACTTTTTTCAATACCGTCTTTCACAAGGGTTTTAATGGTGTTGTTTACTTTTATTGGTTTATTTAGCTGCATTTGATCGTCATAAGAACGATATGTTAAAAGTGAATGTTCTGTTGTTCCAAAAGTTACAAATAAAACTCGCTCAAGATGTTTTTTATTGTTTATCACTCGTGTTTCCATATAAAACGCCATATTCTCAATTGTTAGACGATAAAAACGATATGTAATTCCAAGTAAAGTTTGCTGTTCAATCAATGTGTCCGGATGTTGTTTCATCATTTCAGCAATTTCTTCAATGGTAACCAGCTCTTGTTCCATTAAATCTGCCATTGCATCTTTTATTGTGTGTGTAGCATTTTTCAGCATTTCTTTTAACTTTAAATAAAACGGATGATGAAGTTCAGTCATATGTTTCACCTATTTTGTTCATTTTATTATTAACATGTCCAAGTAAAAACAAAATCATGCGATCCAAACGATTCATTTAAGTTTTTTAATGGTAGAACGAATAAAAAAGACATACACATGCTTGAGTGTATGTCCTAAAAAAGTTTTCAAAAAAATGATTGTCATCCATCCGAGAATAAAGGAGTCGATTGTTGTTTGTTCATAGTAACTGAAAACGATTCTTTATCAAATGTTATACAAGTGATGGGGAATGGAACCGGTAAAAGACACCTAAACAAACTTGAAAGAGCAGACGATGTGTCTTTTGTTCCATGTCTATCCTTCTAAAATGAATTTTTGTTATACAGGATGTAATACTTATTCTTTATTAATAGGCAAGAAAATCGTTACAACGGTTCCTTCATTAATTTTGCTTTTTACCTCAATCTTCCCTTTATGCATATGAATAATCCGTTGACATACGACAAGGCCTAACCCCGTTCCTGTATTTTTCATCGTAAAAAATGGTGTAAAAATTTTGGATAGAGCTTCTTCTGGAATTCCTTGACCCGTATCAGAAATCTCTAGCTTACATACATCATTTTCTTTACTTAAAGAAACGGTTAAGACTCCGCCTAAAGGCATCGCTTCAAGCGCATTTTTTGTTAAATTTAAAATCACTTGCTTAATATGGTCTTTCGAGCAAAGAACGGTTAACGGAGCTGGTTCAATGAACGTTTGATAAACGACGTTATGCAAATGAGCCTGAGAATCGATAATCGGTGATAGCTCTTCAATAATTTCCTGCAAATCGTGAAGCTCAAATTTTTGTACGGTCGGCTTTCCCAACATTAAAAACTCGCTGACAATTTGATTGATTCGATTAATTTCTTTCTTAATCACTGAAAAGTAAAGTTGGGATTCTTCATCTTTGTATTTTTCACTTAGCAATTGAATAAACCCTTTAATTCCTGTAAGCGGATTACGAATTTCGTGAGCTGTGCTCGCTGCTAATGTGCCGACTAACTCTAATTTTTGTGCTTCGTTTTGCATGCGTTCATACATTGCTTTTCGTTTTAGCAATATATACTTAATTAATAAAAATATAATATGAGTAATTACTAGAATAAGCAAAATATATACAACCGATAATGACAGCAGTTTTTGATAGTCGAACGGCAACGGTTTTGCGGCAATCATCCAAGGTACATTGTTTAGATAACTCGTAACTGAAAATTCTTTGTCATCATCATTTTCTTGCTGTTTCGTTTCAGCAATCACAACGTGATTCATATCATAAATTTTTAAAGATAAATCCGGATTAACAAGTTTAATAATATTTTCAATATAATCAAGACGTAAATCAGCGACTAAAAATGCTTGAATTTTGTTAGCTTGATTAAAAACAGGGCTAGCAATTGTCACGATAAATTGGTCGCTTTTCTCATTATAATATGCTTCAGAGATGGAAGTTTTCCGTGTTTGCAGCGCTGTTTGAAAATAATCGCGGTAAAAAATCGTCTTTCTTTCTTGAGCAGTCCTCGTTCCTGTTATCATTTCACCATTAGGGTTTGTTAAATAAATACCAAAAAAACGAGGATCTTTATAATATGTTTTCATTAATATATCTTTTATATATTGATTATTTGAAAGTAACTGATTTTCGCTGCTTAGTACAAGAGACAGCATTTCTAAACTTGTAACGGTTTCTCCGATAAACTGTTCAATATGATTTTTATGAAGGTCAACCATTTTTTTTGTTTCAGTTATATTCTCACGAACTAAGTCATTATATTTTGCATGTGTAAAATAAAAAATTCCTATAATGGAAGGAATGATAACAATTACGATATATAATGCTAGATTTCTGAACCTATTTTGTTTCATTAGCTATTTCTCCTTAGAACAATCATTGCTCATACTATACATTATAATATAATAAAAATGAATCAGTCATTAATAGATATGGATTTATTAGAAAATCTCTCGCTCATAACGAGCTTGATTGACAAAATATTATATTTTCAGTAAAATTATTTTGAATTCGAGATTAAAGGGTTTGATACAAATGACAAGAAGAGAAGAGTTAGATCAATCGCTAAAATTGTTTATTGTTTTATCACGGGCATATCGGGCGGTCAACGATCAAGTAAATAAATCGATTCATAGTTTCGGTGTCAATCCGACAGAATTTGCCGTTTTAGAGTTGCTTTATCATAAAGGCGATCAGCCGTTGCAGCAAATCGGTGAAAAAATTTTGCTTGCTAGTGGAAGTATTACCTATGTAGTCGATAAGCTGGAACAAAAAGGGCTGATTGTCCGAAAAGCTTGCGAAAAAGATAGACGTGTTACTTATGCTTCGATTACGGAAAAAGGGAAGCAATTTATTGAAAATGTATTTCCTGAGCATGAACAAACGATTCATGAAATTGTCTCAGGACTTACGGTTCAGGAGAAAGAACAGTTGATCGAATTGCTCAAAAAATTAGGATATAGTGCAAAAAAATAAAGCGGCTGCTTAAAGCGGCCGCTTTATTTTTTTGCAAATAAGGGAAAGATAATAAAAAGAAATGACGTAGGAGGTTATTCATTTAAAATGATTCCAGTAGGAGTTTCTAATCGGCATATCCATTTGTCACAGGAACACTTGGCTCAATTATTTGGCCCACAATTTGAGCTTACAGTATTAAAAGGATTGTCTCAGCCGGGGCAATTTGCCGCCAATGAAACGGTTACAGTTGAGGGGCCAAAAGGTACAATCGAAAATGTCCGTATTCTAGGACCTGCACGGCCGATGACGCAACTGGAAATTTCGAAAACGGATAGCTTTAAGCTTGGAATAAATGCTCCTGTTCGCTTATCGGGAGATATTGAAGGTACACCAGGAATCATCATTCATGGACCTAAAGGTACTATCACCGTCGACAAGGGAGTGATTATTGCTAAGCGTCACATTCATATGGCGCCTAGCGATGCCGAGAAATTTGGTGTAAAAGATAATCAAGTTGTTAAAGTAAAAACATTTGGAGAGCGCGCCTTAATTTTTGATGAAGTGGTTGTTCGCGTGAATGAAAAGTTTGCTTTAGATATGCATATTGATACAGACGAAGCCAACGCCGCTGGATTGAAAACGGGGGATCACGTAGAGCTGTTATTATAAAAACAAAGAGGCTGATCCTAAAGTAAACTTTTTTGGATCAGCCTGCGTTTCCGTTATGTTAGAAAATGTTGATTCATTATGCAGAAATTTTTTCTGATTGAACGGTTTTTTGCTCACTTTTTTTCAATTGTGGATAGAAGAAAATTCCGCTCGCAAGCAAGGCAACTCCAAGCATAAATGTTTTTAAATCCGCCGTTCCGGCAATGATGACCCAAATTGAATAAATGGTTGCCAAGGCAGCAATGATACCGTCAGCAACTCGCCCTTTATTGGAAAGTTCATATGTTTCCCCAGTGATCGTAAGCTTTAACTGGAACAAAGAGGCGATTAAATAAGGAACGAGATATGCCAATGTCGCGATATAAATAACAAAGTCAAATGCTGCTGACATGGAATTAGAGATCGTTGAAAAAATAAAGATTTGTGCCAGTCCGTTGGAAATAATCAATGAAAACTTTGGCATTCCTTTTTTGTTTTCTTTTAAAAACGCAGGAATAAATAATCCTTGCTTTGCCGCTTGGTAAGGAACTTCAGCACTTAATAATACCCAGCCTAATGTAGAACCTAATAAGCTGATTAAACCAAGACCAGCAAGAATGTAAGCGCCGTTTGAGCCTAAAATGGTTTCAATCGCATCAACAAGCGGTTTTTCTGATTGAATAAGCTCTTCTTGCGGCAGCAAGCCCATAACAAGTACGCTGATACTAATATAAATGGCAAGGGCAATTAAAAGTCCAAGAATGGTTGCCCGTTTTACATCTGATTGTTTTCGAGCGCGTGAAGCAAATACGATTGCCGATTCAATGCCAATAAAGGCCCACAATGTCGTAACAGCTGCGTTGTTTACTTGGCTTAAAAGTCCGATTGTTTGTCCTGCTTCGTCATAACGCGGCGCAGCGAACGGACCAATATTACTTTTTTCAAAAGCGAACAGACTAATGACAATAAATAAGAAAAATCCGAGTACTTTCGCGGCTGTAGCAATAAAGTTTAATTTTCCAGCGCCTTCAATGCCGCGTAAAATAATAAAATGCATTCCCCACAGTAAAAGGGTACAGATAATAAATGTCAAGAAATTTCCAAGCTTCAAATCTAGAGAGCCAATCATAAACAATGATTGTTTGCTCGTTAAAATCGGAAAGAATGTGGACAAATAGCTCGTAAATGTCGTGATGATTGCTACGTTTCCGGCAAAATTTCCGATCCAATATCCCCATGAAGACATAAAGCCAGACAATATTGAGGCATTAGACCCTTTTGGGAACAGCTCTTTCGCATAAATTTGCGGTCCGCCATTTAACTCCGGCTTGCGAATCGCTAAACTTCCAAACACGAGAGCTGTCATAAGCACCCCTGCTCCTGTTAGTAGCCATGCTAGAATTACACCGGCAGGACTTGCTGCTTCTGCTAGAGTACGAGGAAGCATAAATATACCTGACCCTACCATGTTTCCGACAACTAATGCCGTTAGAAGCCAAATTCCTAGTTTATTTTGCTGCAATGTTATATCTCCTTTCCATCGCTTATACACAAATTTTTACACAAAAAAATACACCCTAAGTTTTCTACAGGCGTACTAAACAACCGCATCAAACTTAAGACCGATAGCTCACCATCGTTTTATAAAAACGATGGCAGTTCTGCCCCTATTCGGAAACAGTCCCAGCTTGTAGCGCCAGAGTTCGCTACAAACTTCGGCAATGAATCCTTTCATTTGAAATCATCGATTTCTCTCCATCTCCTTCAAATACTCTTATTCATTGCAGCCTCTATCTCATTTAAGTTGACGAGAAAGAAAAACTATTCAATTGATGTCATAATCATACATGTTTATGAAAGTTTAGTCAACGGTATTTTTATACAATAATATTTTTGTTTTATAATGAAAAAGGAATATACCATTGTTTGTTGAATAAAATGTAAGGTTGAAAAATGTAAGAAAGGAGAAATTCGTTTGAAATTTACCGATTATCAATATAAGCGGCCAAATATGGATGAAGTAAAAACAAAGTTTCAAGCTGCATTGCAAAAATTTAAACGGGCAGAAAACGTTGAAATTCAAGATGAAGCGATGAAAGAGATGAATGCAATTCGCAACGATTTCAACACGATGACAAATATTTGTTATATTCGCCATACTGTTGATACAAATGATGAATTTTACAAGCAGGAGCAAGACTTTTTCGATGAAGTGGAGCCAGAGATGCAAGGTTTAGTGACGGAATATTATAAAGCGTTGGTAAACTCTCGTTTTCGTTCTGAACTGGAGAAAAAATGGGGAAAACAACTCTTTGCTTTGGCAGAAACTCAATTAAAAACATTTTCTCCTGAAATTATAGAAGATTTACAGTTAGAAAATAAGCTGACAAGTGAATATACGAAATTAGTAGCTTCAGCGAAAATTTTCTTTGAAGGCGAAGAAAGAACGCTTGCACAATTGCAGCCATTTGCAGAGTCTCCGGATCGTGAAATGCGCAAACGTGCGAGTGAGGCTAGAGTAAACTTTTTTAAAGAACATGAAGAAAAGTTCGATGATATTTATGATCAACTTGTAAAAGTACGCACGAAAATCACTCAAAAGCTTGGATTTAAAAATTTTGTGGAGCTCGGTTATGCCCGCTTAGGTCGGACGGATTATAATTCAGAGATGGTTGCGAAATTCCGCGAGCAAGTAAAAGAATTTATCGTTCCTGTGGCGATAAAGCTTTATGAACGCCAACGCGAACGCATTGGAGTTGATAAGCTGAAATATTATGATGAAGCATTTTCATTTCAAACAGGAAACCCAACTCCAAAAGGAGACGCGGAGTGGATTATTGAAAATGGAAAAAAGATGTATAAGGAGCTATCGCCTGAAACAGATGAGTTTTTCCGCTTTATGACGGAAAACGAACTGATGGACCTTGTTGCGAAAAAAGGAAAAGCAAGCGGTGGATATTGTACATACATTGAAAATTACAAAGCACCGTTTATTTTCTCCAATTTTACGGGAACATCTGGCGATATTGATGTTTTAACACATGAAGCCGGTCACGCTTTCCAAGTGTATGAAAGCCGTCATTTTGAAATTCCGGAGTATAACTGGCCGACTTTAGAAGCGTGCGAAATTCATTCAATGAGCATGGAGTTCTTTACATGGCCGTGGATGGAACTGTTCTTTAAAGAAGATACAGAAAAGTACAAGTTTAATCATTTAAGTTCAGCATTATTATTTTTACCTTATGGAGTAGCTGTCGATGAGTTTCAGCATTTTGTTTATGAAAATCCAAATGTAACTCCGGCAGAACGCAAGCGAGTATGGCGTGAGATAGAGAAAAAATATATGCCGACAAGGGATTACGATGGAAACGATTATTTAGAAAGAGGCGGTTTTTGGCAGCGCCAAAGTCATATTTATACAACAGCCTTTTACTATATTGATTATACGTTAGCACAAATTTGCGCTTTCCAATTTTGGAAACGTTCAAGAGAAAATCGTGAGCAAGCCTGGAATGATTATTTAACGCTTTGTCAGCAAGGCGGAAGCAAATCGTTCACAGAACTTGTCAAAACAGCTAACTTAATTTCACCATTTGAGGAAGGATGCGTTCAATCCGTGATTGGAGAAATCGAAAGCTGGCTGAATAGCATTGATGATAAACAACTATAAACAAAAGCTTGACATCTTTGTTGATGTCAGGCTTTTGTTCGTTTAGAGAGAGAAAAATATCTAATTTATAAACTTGAAAAGCTTGATTTATGAATAACTGTTGTTCGAAGCATTACCATGAAAGGGATAAAGGATAATAACAATTGTGACAGTTGAACACGATGAATAAAAATGATGAAACTATTTGACGCGATGACCGTATTTCAATATCGTTCAATGCTTAAGAATCCAATTTTCGATCGGTAATTGACTAGACAGAAAGTATCCGATTGAGGGGGATAGGGGGAAACTGCAAAAAAATGTAAATATGTTGTTGAATTTTTTATTTTTTGTTTTAAAGCGGGAAAAACGCAATAAATTGAAGAATGTGTAGAATGAATCAATAAAGTTGCCATAACAGGAGGAGAGTTTATGAGGTCGATTATCCGCTTTAGTATGAGAAATACGGTTGCTTTATGTCTAATAATTATCATGCTAATTGGCGGCGGGATTTATTCGGTAATGAATATGAATATCGAAAAGTATCCGAACGTCGATATTCCATATTTGACCGTTTTTATCCCTTATCCCGGTGCATCGCCTGAGCAGGCAATGAAAGATATCGGGGAGCCTTTGGAAAAAGAAGTAATGAATATTGATGGTGTGGAAAATGTGTATACTGACGGAACGCCTTGGGGTGTTTCGCTTACTGCCGAATATAAGATGAGTGTTGATATGGATAAGGGAGAAGAGTTAATGCGTCAAGCAGTTGACAAAATAAAATTGCCGGAGGGAGCAGAGAAACCGGAGTTTTTCCGGCAAACTCCCGATAACCCAGTCATCTACTCAGCAGGTATCTATGGAACTGGCGAAGACCGAGAGCTACAGACGTTTGTGAAAAATGAAATCGTTCCGACACTAGAAGGAATTGACGGAGTTGATAAAGTAGAAACATCGGGATTAGAAGATCAAAAAGTGTATGTTCGCCTGAAGCCGGAACAATTAAAAGAATATGGATTAACCGTTGACCATGTGAAACAGATGATTATGGCTAACAATCTGTCAATTCCGACTGGTGATTTGACGGTGAACGATGAAATTTTGCCAGTGCGTGTTAATAAAGAACTAACCTCGCTCGATAGCGTAAAAAATATCCGCATTTTACTGCCGAAACCGAAGATGCCAACAAAGCCTGGTGAAATGCCAGTAACATCGGTTCAATTAGGAGATATAGCAGAAGTCGCTTTTGATAGCGAAGAAAAGAGCTATACACGAATTAACGGTAAAGAAGCAGTAACATTCGGGTTAGTTCCGGAAAGTGGTGCCAATACGGTTGCGATTGTAAAAGAAGCAAAGGAAAAGCTTGAAGATTTAGAACTGCCAAAAGGATATAAGATTGAAACATTGTTGGATCAGTCCACTACCATTAAAGAGTCAGTCTACGCTATGCTGCGGGAAGCTATTTTGGGTGCGGTAATGGCAGTAGTCGTAACCCTATTATTTTTAAGAAATGTTCGTTCTACGATTATTGCGATTATCTCCATTCCACTTTCGATCTTTACATCGTTTTTAGTTCTTCATTTCTTCTTAGGTTATACGTTAAATATTATGACACTTTCGGGAATTGCGGTCGCTGTCGGACGTGTTGTTGACGATTCTATTGTCGTTATCGAAAATATTTTCCGCCGCATCCGCGCAGCGAAAGAACGGAATGACGAGCTAGTGGAGCAATCAACAAGAGAAGTTGCTTCAGCGATTACCTCTTCTACGATTACAACGGTTGCGGTATTTTTACCAATGGCATTTGTTCCAGGAATTGTTGGTCGATTCTTTGCGCCGCTTGCATGGACAATTGTTATCTCATTATTGTTTTCACTATTAGTAGCCATTACCGTTGTTCCATTATTCGCAAGAATTTTCTTATTAAAACTTGAACCAGAAGAACATCGTGAAAGCAGCTTGCAGCACTTGTATCGAAAATCGTTGAACTGGGCGCTTTCCCATCGCTGGTTGACACTTGCTATTGCCTTTGCTCTTTTAGTGAGCAGTGTTATATTGATTGCTCCAAAGCTTGGTACGACATTTTTACCTCAGGAAACGTCCCGTTCTTACCATATCCATGTAACAATGGAACAAGGAGCAAGTGCTGAACGCACAAATGAAATAGCAGCAAAAGTCGAAAGAATATTAATAGAGAAGGAAGATATTGAACAAATTTCCACATCTGTTGGAGAGGGAAGTGCAAGAGTTTCTTTCATCATAAAAGAATCGATCGAGGATGTAGATTCTCTCATTAAGGAAATTCGCGAAGAGTTGACAGATGTGAAAGGGGCAAAAGAGATTACGATGAATGGGGTTGGAGATATGACGGGTGGTGCCTCGTCCCAGCTTCAATTTATCGTAAATGGACCGAACATGAAAAAAATTGAAGAAGCAAGCGAACAGATGGCTGATGCACTTAAGAACATTGACGGACTTGCTGACATAAAAACATCGCTTGAAGGGGAAAAACCGGAAATTAAAATTAATCTGGACGATGAAAAACTAGCAGAGCATCATCTTCTTCCAGCAACAGTGGCACAAAGTTTGCGCAGCTATATTGCCGGAGATGTTGTGACAAAAATGATGATTGATGATACAACGACAGAACTTCTTGTTAATGTAAAACTTGATGATGTTGATTCTCTTGAAGCGCTTGGTGAGCAAACAGTAACGAACATGCTTGGTCAACCAGTAGCTTTAAAAGAAGTAGGAACACTTGAACGAGTCAAAAACCGCGTGGCTATCAACCATTTGAACGGTAAAGAGTATGTATTAGTACAAGCGACCATTACTGAATCAAATACAGGAGAAATCAGTAAAAAAGCAGATGAAGCATTGAACAAATTAGACCTTCCAAGCGGTGTTTCCTGGTATAAAGAAGGGGCGTCAGCCGCGATGGAAGAAGGCTTCCGCAATATGTCGATTGCGATTGCTGTTAGTATTTTGCTCGTATATTTGGTGATGGTTATTGCTTTCGGCGAAGGAAGAGCTCCTTTCGTTATTTTATTTGCCATTCCGTTCTCTGTTATCGGAGCATTGGCAGGATTATGGACCGTTCGCGAACCAATCGGTATGCCGGCGATGATTGGCTTGCTGATGCTTAACGGAATTGTTGTGACAAATGCGATTGTCTTAATTGACCGTGTAAAACAAAACGAAAAACGCGGTATGGAAAAACATCAAGCATTGCTGGAAGCAGGTGTTGTTCGTCTTCGTCCGATTTTAATGACAGCGATTGCGACAGTAGGAGCGTTAATTCCAATGGCATTTTCCAGCCATGCGGGATTAGTATCACAATCATTGGCAGTGGTCGTTATCGGCGGACTAACAACATCAACGTTTTTAACGTTAATTATCGTACCCGTACTTTACAGTTTGCTCCATTCGGCTAAGAAAAAGAAAAGTGAACTTGGACTTGAACGCGCGGCAAATTATTAAAGTAGAGAAGGAAGAAGCTGGTTGGGAAGTTTCTTCCTTATTTGTTGAATATAGTAAATATATCCTTTACGAAAGAAGGGAGAATGATTTTATGTATCATATTCGTGTCCGAGCTTGTGCTTTAATTATTGAAAATGACGCAGTGCTTCTTGTTGAATTTGAAGATGAAAACGGGGTTCACTACAATCTTCCTGCAGGAGGAGTAGAAAAGGGAGAGTCGTTAATTGAAGCAGTCAAACGGGAGGCGTGGGAAGAAGCAGCAATTGAAGTCGAGGTTGGACCAATCGCTTTTGTTCACGAGATGGCTCCTCATTTGTTAAGTAAATCATCCGATACAACTATTCATCAAATCAGCATTATATTTGATTGCAAACGAAAGGAACACTCCGTCCCCAAGCTTCCAGAAACTCGTGATCTTAATCAGACAGGGGTTAAATGGATTCCTCTTAGTAAGTTACATGAAATTATCTTATATCCAAACATTAAACAACATATTATTGAGTACGCCAAAAACCGAAAAACATTGGAATTGATTGAGGAACATACACTGACTTATTAGCAAGGGAAAGATTGCGCACGTATGAAAATGAAGAATGTTATATTTTTTAAGATGATTGAACGTTCGAGTATAAATGGGTGAAATACTCTCTTTGATTTCAGTGATTGCTTATGATTTATTTTATGAGGGACTTTAAAAATACAGGTGTTGTTTAAGGGGAGACCTTGGTAACAAAGCACTTAAAGCACTGCGTGATGGTTGGAAGAACATTGAGGATATTTGGTAGAGGAATAAATGAAAAGGATTTATTCCTAAAAAATTTTTCATCGATAATGAGTGATTACTCACTTAACAAATGGGGTTGTATCATTATATAATGAAAGTGAGTAATCACTCATTAAGAAATGGAGGAAACCATATGTCGGAAACGGTATGTATACGTGTTGAACATGTATCGAAACGATTTGGGAAAAAGATCGTGATTGAAGACATTACTATGGATGTTAAAAAAGGGGAAATTTTCGGTATGCTTGGTCCTTCAGGAGCAGGGAAAACAACATTAGTGAAAATGATTGCCGGAATTGCTGAAGCAACAAGCGGAACCATTCATGTGCTAAATACAAAAATGCCCAATTTACAAGTTATGAAGCGCATTGGCTTTATGGCACAGTCTGATGCGTTATATGGAGAGCTGACGGCTCTAGAGAACTTGCAATTTTTTGCAGCGATTTACGGCCTAAAAGGAAAAAAGCAAAAGCAACGGATTGAGGAAGTGATGGAGCTTGTGAATTTATCAGAACATATGAAAAAGACGGTAAACAATTATTCTGGAGGAATGAAACGGCGCTTATCACTTGCCGCTTGTTTGCTGCACGAACCAGAAGTATTAATTTTGGATGAGCCGACTGTAGGGATTGATCCGGTGCTTCGACAATCCATTTGGGAAGAACTTGAACGAATTAGGCAAAAAGGAACAACGATTGTTGTTACAACTCATGTGATGGATGAAGCAGAGAAATGTCAGAGATTGGCGATGATTCGCGATGGTCGCCTGATTGCTGTAGGAAGCCCGGAAGAGTTGAAGAAAAGGACAAATTCACAAACGATTGAAGAAGCATTTTTATATTTCGGAGGTGCAAGGAAATGAGAGTTCGTGCCATCGTCGTGCGAATTATTCGCCAGTTTTTCCGTGATAAACGAACGCTAGGGTTAATGATTTTTGCTCCAATGTTTGTCTTATTTTTAATGAACTTAGTATTTAATGGAGAAGAATATAAACCGACGATTGGAGTTGCCAAAGATGTACCGGATGTCATCGTTGAAAAGTTAGAAAAAAATGATGCTGTAATTAAAGAAATGACCAAGGAAACGGCAAACAATCAATTAGAAAAACAGAAAATCGACGCCTTTATTGAAATGAATGATCAAGCGCCGAAAATTACATTGGAAGGTAGCGACCCATCGGTCAATAAAGCGGTTCTTGTTTCTGTACAAAATGCGTTTCAAGCGTTAGCGCCGCAAACGCAATCACTGGATTTAAAAACGATTTATTTACATGGTTCGGAAGATATGGCGCTATTCGATAACTTTGGTCCTGTGTTAATCGGATTTTTTGTTTTCTTTTTCGTTTTTCTAATTGCGGGAGTATCCTTTCTTCGTGAACGAACAGGTGGAACACTAGAGCGATTATTAGCAACACCGTTAAGACGTTGGGAAATCGTTATTGGTTATGTAATCGGGTTCGGTATTTTTACGACATTTCAAGCGAGTTTAATATCTTGGTTTGCCATTGACATTCTTGACATGATGATGGAGGGATCATTTTTATATGTGCTGTTCATTACTTTCTTACTAGCAATGACAGCTTTAACATTAGGAACGTTATTGTCCGCATTTGCAAACAATGAACTCCAAATGTTTCAATTTATTCCGTTAGTCGTTGTTCCGCAAATTTTCTTCTCAGGGCTATTTAACTTAGAAACAATGACAGAATGGCTCCGCTCATTAAGTGTCATTATGCCGCTAACATATGGGGCGGACGCACTGAGGGAGATTATGATTCGCGGTAACGGCTGGGAAGAAATCGCGTTAGATGTGTATGCTTTACTTGGCTTTTCTCTGTTATTTATGGTATTAAATGTGATAGCATTAAAGAAATATCGAAGATTGTAAGGAGTAAAAACAAATGAATGATCAACAATGGCTAAAAGAGCTATTGAAAGTAAATGATGAAGAAGTAAAACTGAGCGATAAACAAGCGAAAATTTTAGAAGCGGCGATTGAAATGTTTGCCGAAAAAGGATATGCAGCAACCTCAACGAGTGAAATTGCCAAACGGGCAGGTGTTGCCGAAGGAACGATTTTCCGCCACTATAAAACAAAAAAAGATTTGCTGTTAGCCATCGTCACTCCGACTGTAACAAAAGTCGTTGCTCCGTTTTTAGCAAAGGAATTTGTTAAGGAAGTGTTTGAAAATCAATACAAAAGCTATGAAGATTTTATTCGAGCGCTCATGAAAAATCGTTACGAATTTGTAAAAAAGCATTTGCCGCTTATTCGCATCTTTTGGCAGGAACTGGCGTTTCACTCTGATATTAAGGAACAATTTCAAGCTGTATTTATCGAGAACGTATATGAGAAATTTAAAAGAATTATTGAATATTTTCAAACAAAAGGTGAAATTGTTGAGCTTCCGCCAACAACTGTCATTCGCATGACGGTCACCACAATTGCCGGATTTTTACTTACTCGATTTATCATCTTGCCGGACCAAGAATGGGATGACGAATCTGAAATGGAACGGACCATTCAATTTCTTATGCATGGATTAACAAGAAAATAAAAGGATAAGACGGGGCTGATCCAAAAGTGTCTGACCTCACTCGAAACCATATATAATGGTGTTCTCATCTAATGTTATGTATTGTTGTGGTTGTCGGGTCTGACACTTTGCTTTTGGGTCAGTCTCGTTTTTTGTCTATCAGGCTTGTGAACTACTTACCACTTAACTTTGCTGGAATTAGGAGACTTCTTTCGGAATTGTGTTCAAAAATACTATGAAAGTGGTGCTTGGAGTCAAACATTTGACGCAATAGTCGAATACATATTTTAGATAACTGAATATTTTAAATATAGTAAAAAATAACAAATTGTGGTATTATATTGTGTTGTAATATTCTTATAATACAGAAAAATGAAGAGGAAATGAATGGTATGAATAAATTAAAGGGTTATAAAATGGAGTGGGCTTTCTCTTTCGTAAGGTGGTTTCTATTGGGGATATGTGTCGTTTTATTTTGTATTGAACCAGTTCAAGCATTTTTTCATTTGGAGAGAGACTCGGTTTCCGCTTTATTTATAATCAGTCTGTGTTACATATTAATCACACAATATAGCTTATGGAAAATGATAACAGAAGGAAGTCATACAGCGAAACAAATCCTTCAAATAGGAGTTTGCTTTGACTTTCTTGTGGCGATGTGGTTGCTTATTGTCACAGGAGGAGTGAACAGTCCGCTAGCGCCAATGACATATTTGGTAATTATGCATGCTGCGTTTTATTGGAATATAAAAGGTGCTATCATATCCACTGGCAGTGTTATTGCTGGGTTTATTATTATTTTTTTGTTAAAGGGACAGCCTGCTTCTGAGAGTATGCTTTTTTATTTTTTCTTACACATCGGATTGACAGCGATTGTCGGTTTATTCGGAGGTCTTATTGTTGCGCGCGAGAGAAAACATTTCTATGAAAAAGCCACAGCAAGAAAACAGGTAAGAATCGATTATTTAACAGGATTATACAATCGTCGTTGTTTTCATGAATCGCTTCGGCGTATTGTACGTGAAACAAAATCTTGTATACTTGTCATGGCGGATGTCGATCATTTTAAATTAATTAATGATCAATACGGGCATGTAATGGGAGACCTTGTATTAAAAGAAATTGGCAAAATTCTTGCCGAGTGTGTACGAAAAGAAAAAGGCAGAGCTTTTCGTTATGGCGGTGAAGAATTTGCGTTTTTGTTTCCTAATGCAAATCATCCGTGTATTAAACGAGTAATTGAAAAAATTTACAAAGAATTAGCGGGACAAACATTTAGGGATAACACTCTAAAAGTGACAATGAGCTTCGGTGTTGCAAGATGGCAGACGGGTGAAAGGGAACATGAATGGTTGGAGCGGGCCGACAGTTTGCTATATAAAGCAAAAAATCAGGGTAGAAACCGTGCAGTATTTGATGATCAATCTATTTTTGTAAATCCAGTTACTAAACGAATAGAAAATTATAATATACAAACTAAAATCACGATTTAAAAAAATAACCCAATCTCTCAAAAAGAGATTGGGATTGTTATTTTGCCTCTGATTTAGCAACAATGCGGTCATTTTCAATAGTAATATAAATATTTTTTACTTCTTCTTCATCAAGAAGCAAATCAGCAATTTGATCTTCTACGTGTTCCTGGATCGCACGGCGAAGCGGACGAGCGCCGAATGCAGGATGATAGCCGATTTCCGCGAGTTTTTCCTTCGCTTCTTGAGAAATGTCAACTTGAATGCCTTCTTCTTTTAATGTTGCTTTTAGTTCGTCAAGCATAAGTTCTACAATTTGTAACATGTGTTCTTTTTCAAGCGGTTGAAATTCGATAATCGCGTCGAAGCGGTTTAGGAATTCAGGTTTAAAGTAAGAACTTAATGAATCAAGGATGCTTGTTCGGCTGTTTTCTTTGCCGAAACCAACAGTAATCTTTTTGTCAGTTACTCCCGCATTGCTTGTCATAATAATAACGGTATCTTTAAAGCTTACCGTACGGCCTTGGCTGTCCGTTAAGCGACCGTCCTCTAAAATCTGCAAGAACATGTGCTGCACATCAGGATGCGCTTTTTCAATTTCGTCTAACAAGATAATGCTGTAAGGATTACGGCGTACTTTTTCTGTTAATTGACCAGCTTCCTCATGGCCTACATAGCCTGGAGGTGAACCGATTAATTTAGACACAGAGTGCTTTTCCATATATTCGCTCATATCTAGACGAATCATTGCGTCTTTAGAACCGAATAATTCTTCGGCAAGTGTTTTCGTTAATTCTGTTTTACCAACACCAGTTGGTCCAACGAATAAGAATGAAGCGATTGGGCGGTTTTTTGCTTTCAATCCAGCACGGCTGCGACGAATCGCTTTTGCCACTTTTTTCACCGCTTCTGCTTGTCCGATTACTTTCTTGGCGAGATTTTCTTCTAAGTTTTTCATTTTTGCTTGTTCACTTGCTTGAAGTTTACCAACTGGAATGCCTGTTTTTTCTTCAATAATTTTTTGAATGTCAGCTACGTCTACAATTGCTTTTTCTGTTTTATTTTCTAATTGTTTTTCCAGTTTCAATTCTTCAGCACGAAGTTTTGCTGCTAATTCGTAGTTTTCTTCTTTTGCAGCTTTTTCTTTTTCTTTTGCTAGCTGAGCAAGGCGCTCTTGAATTTGTTTTTCATCAGTTGGACCGGTACGCAAGTTTACTTTAGAACCTGCTTCATCTAATAAATCGATTGCTTTGTCAGGTAGGAAGCGGTCTTGAATATAGCGATGGGATAATGTGACACACGCTTTAATCGCTTCATCTGTATATTTCACTTGATGGAATTGTTCATATTTTTCTTGAATGCCTTTTAAAATTTCAATGGCTTGTTCGATTGTTGGCTCATGTACCATTACTGGTTGGAAGCGTCGTTCAAGCGCCGCGTCTTTCTCGATTTGACGATATTCTTTTAATGTCGTTGCACCGACAACTTGAAGCTCGCCGCGCGCTAATGCAGGTTTCAAAATATTGCCCGCGTCCATAGAACCTTCGGCAGAGCCAGCACCGACAAGCAGATGGATTTCATCGATAAATAAGATAATATTTTTACGATGTTGCAATTCAGCAATTAATTGTTTCATTCGTTCTTCAAATTGACCACGGATACCGGTATTGGCCACAAGGGAAGCAACATCGAGTAAATATACTTCTTTGTTTAAAAGCTTCGCTGGCACATTTCCTTCGGCAATTCTTAATGCAAGCCCTTCAACGATCGCGGTTTTACCTACACCTGGTTCACCGATTAACACAGGGTTATTTTTATTTCTCCGGTTTAAAATTTCAATCACACGTTCAATTTCTTTATCACGGCCGATAACAGGGTCGATGAGACCGGCTTTGGCAAGCTGTGTTAAGTTGCGGCCGAATCTATCTAAAAAGCCACCGCCTTTTCCACGCTGCATTTGTGGAGAAGTTGGCTGTTTTACTTCAAATAAGTTTGGTTCAGCAAACCCGTTCAATAATTCGTCAAATGGAAAGTGTGAAAGGTTGTCGAAACCAAAGCTGGATGGAATTTCGATATTTTGTTTTTCATAACATGTGCGGCAAAGGTGCAATTGTTTTTTCTCGTTGTTGAATTGCATATTTACAAACACTGTAGCTGGGCTTTGCTGACAAGATTGACAAAGCATAATTCTCAACCTCCTTTGTTTGACTTTGACTATATTTGACCTTTTCGACTTTATTATACTTTGACCTTTTTTGACTTTCAAGTACCTTATGTAAATTTTTTTATGAAAAAGATGAGAAATTATTTTGACCGATTTGTGAAAATGGAAATACAAAGAAGGACAATATGATATAGTGAGGAGTAGAAAAATATATAAAGGAGAGAAAATCGTGAACAGAAAAAGTTTTCTTGCAGCACTTGTTTTGATGATCATCATTGGGATTTTATCTTCTTGCGCACAAAAGAATGAAGAAAATGAAGAAGCGGAAGAATTGGCGTTTCTTGATGTAAAAATTCAAACAGAAGAGAAAATTGAGCTAAACAAAGAAACAGAAATCGCTTGTCTTGTTACATATGGAAAAGAGAAAGTAACTGATGCGGATGAAGTGAAATTTGAAATTTGGAAAAATGGCGAGGAAAATCATGAAATGCTATTAGGTGAGCATCGCGGAGAAGGGAAATATTCTGTTAAAAAAACATTTACCGAGCCGGGAACTTATTCAATCGTTGCACATGTTACTGCTAGAAGCATGCATAATATGCCAAAGAAAGAAATTACGGTAGGCGAAAACCAAACAGCTAATTCTGAAAATCGTTCAAAGGATAAAAATGAGCATGAAGGTGAACATCATGGTCATCATCATTCGCATGTTATGATTGCATTTCGAAACGAGCAAACTTATCAAATCAATACTGATATCGCTTTGATCGCCAACGTTCAGACGGATCATCAACCTTTATCGGAAGCACAAGTAAAATTTGAAGTTTGGAAGGAAAATGCGCAAAAACATGAATTTATTGACGCGAAAGAGGGAGGAAATGGAGAATATAAAGCAGTAAAAAAGTTCACTGAACCGGGAATTTATTTTGTAAAAATTCATGTACAAAAAGGAGATATTCACGAACATCAAGTTGAAAAAATCGTTGTACAATAATGATCTCGTAAGGGACTGACTTCTTCGATGCTTACAATATTTATGGCTGTCTGCTCTTATTGTCCATAAATATTGTCGTTGGAGGTGTCGGTCCCTTTGTTTTTGAGACAGTTTTTTATTATGTTCGTCTTTCCGTGTCTTTTTTTTCATATATATGACTATATGTAGGACAAGGAAGACAGGGGGGAACAAATTGGAGACAGCAAAATGGTCTGGAGCTGTACAAGTAGCAGCGGTTTATGTTGGTACGGTAATTGGGGCGGGATTTGCTACTGGAAAGGAAATAGTAGAATTTTTTACGCAATACGGCTTGTTTGGACTTATCGGTATATTGATCAGCGGTTTGCTATTTATTTGGCTTGGCACTAGAATGATGATTATCGCCGGAAGAATAAACGCTTCTTCTTATAAAGAGTTAAACGATTATTTGTTTGGAAAAACAATTAGTTCATTTATTACATTGATGATGACGTTAATTGCGTTAGGAGTCTCATCTGTAATGTTGTCAGGGGCTGGAGCGGTTTTTGAGGAACAGCTCGGATTGTCTAAGCAGCTTGGGATATTTGTAACCATTTTGCTTGCATTTATTGTAATGATTTTTGGATTAAAAGGACTATTCAGTGTCAACCTTGTTATTGTTCCAATGATGATCTTATTTAGTATCATCGTTTCATGCATTGTTTTGCCTGATTTGGAAGTAAGCACTTTTTCCTTTTTCTATGATTACTCTTTAAAGTGGCTGCTTTCTCCATTTGCTTATGTTGCGTTTAACTTAGCGATGGCGCAAATTGTACTTGTTCCGTTGGCGAGTGAAATAAACAATGAACAGATTATAAAAAGAGGAGCTATATTAGGCGGAGTGGTATTATCTATAGTGTTAGTAAGCAGCCATATTTCGTTACTAGCAATACCTAATTTGTTGCTGTATGATATTCCGATGGCTGAAGTCGTAAAAACATTTTTCATATCTTTTTATTGGGTGTATATATTTGTGATTTACGGTGAAATTTTCACTTCGCTTATCGGAGGAATATTCGGACTGCAAAGGCAGCTGCGTAGTTTCTTTTCGATTCCAAACATTTTCCTCCTTTGCATTCTTTTGATGATTATCTATTTTATTAGCCTGGTTGATTATAGTGCTTTGTTGTCGTTTTTATATCCGCTTTTCGGTTATACAAGTCTTATCTTTCTTATTTTGTTAGTATACCGCAAAGTTCCTGAAAGAAAATAATGCGCTGTTGTATTTTAGAAAGTGTATTGACCTTGTGAAAAATTTCTCACATAATCAAAGATGAAACATATATTTAAATAAATGGTTTTAATGTTAATGATTACTTGTTCTTGTTGTCAGAACACTCCGTTTTAGTATTACTTAATGAAATGTTTACATAATCATAAAACAGCTAAATGACACAGTTAATGTTTTGCTAATATATTGGTGATATAGAAACTTTGCGGTGTTGGAGGGTAAATGTTTGTGGGGAAATTTAGTAAATATCTTATTTTTTTAGCAATAGGAGTGTTCTTTACTTTAGAAACGTTTCATATAATTGATGTCTATTGGACCAATTTATGGCCCTTACTCATGTTTGCGCTAGGTGTTACTATTCATGTTTTTTATTTTCTCAGCGGTTCCCGAAAAAATTTGGCTTTTCTTTTGTTACCGGGAGGAATGTCTCTTTCGTTAGGAAATTTAGTGTTAAGTGATGACAACTATCATTTTGTATGGTCACTTTATCTTCTTGGAATGGCATTAGGTTTATTCGAGTGGCAAATATTCGGAGAAAATGAAGATTTTTCTACTCCGGTTATGTTATCGGCAGCTCTTGCCGTTTTGATCATGTTTTCCGATGGTTTCTCATACATTTATTTATGGCCGTTTCTTTTCGTCGGCGGTTGTGTTTATTTGATTTATTATAAGAAGCAATATGTGTCAAGTTTATTGAAGATAATAAAACCGACTCGATAGAAAGTCGGTTTTATTTATAAATGAAAGCGATACAAAGCTTCCGAAGGGGAAAAACAGCGTTTGAGAGAGCTGTAGCCTCATGTATTTTCCCATCCTGCTGTTGTTTCGTGAATGGTATTTGTAAAGTTTTGAGCAATTATATTAACTTCTTTAATATATATATTGAATCTTCAGAATTAACAACTGTGTTGGGTTAGAGGATAAAATGATAAAAGTGCGTCATTCTAAATATTGACTACTATAATTAAAGGAGAATGAATGATGACTCAATCGAAGCGTCAGGAAGAACGACAATGGACTGTCCGAAAGCAATCACAAAATCCTCATGGAAAAGTAAAATCATTTGCTGAATTAGCCGAAGATACGGGAGTAAAGAAGAAAGAAGAATGAAAACAGCATGCAGAGTTTTTCTGCATGTTTTTTATTTTTAACATCATCAATAATATTTATTAATAAAAGAACAGAATGAATGGCTAACCTAGGAGTTGGAGCTATTTGATTTAGGGCAACTAGATTAGATATTGTTCGGGTTATTATGGTTTTTTTATATTTTCCAGCTAAACACCCATTTTTTATTGAAACATATAATGTTACGACTAAAAATGGGTGAGGTGTTTTTCTATGTACTATTCCTATTCGTTTCCTAGCTACTATCCGCATCAAAGCCAGCATGTAGTTTCTTTTCAACCAACATTATTATATCGAAATAATGGACAATACCGGAAAATGACTGATATGATTTTGAACGGAATTAAAGGAGAGGCATCTGCCGTTCAATTTTATCAGCAACTTGCGAAGAAGGCGCCAAATGAAAAGATAAGAGAAGATGTTTTGCATGCATTAGAGGATGAGAAAAATCATTTAAAGCAATTTATTAACTTATATGTAATGATTACAGGAAAACACCCTGTATACAAAACAGAAGAAGTCTTTTTTGATACGTTTAAAGAGGGACTGGAGCTTGCTCGAAAAGATGAGTTAGAAGCGTATGAAGATTACCGTAATGCTTATTTAGCAACACAGGATCAAACGATTCGCGATGTATTTTTTCTTGCAATGACAGATGAGATTGAGCATGCTTTGCGCTTTAGTTTTTTACTTAGCGAATTGCGATAAAAAGAGTCAGGAATTCCTGACTCTTTTTATGAACGCGTTTAGTAATTTAAGTCGACACGTTCTCCTTTGACAATGTAGAAAATGTTTTCGGCAATGTTTGTAATGTGGTCTCCTGCTCTTTCTAAATTTCGCGTAATAAATGATAGTTGCGTAACTTGCTGAATAGCTTCAGGCTTTTGGCTCATTAGTTCAATTAGTTCTTGAATGATTTGTCCTTGTAGTTCATCAACGCGATCATCGACTTTTGCGATACGATGTGCTTCTTGAATATCCTCTGCATTAAAAGCATGAAGAGCATCGTGAAGCATTTGCTGAACGATGTTTGCCATCTTCGGAATATGAACAATGGGCTTAACATGAGGATCCTTGCCGATAAATTTCACTGATTTCGCGATATTTACAGCGATGTCGCCAATACGTTCAATATCCGATGAAATTTTTAAGGCAACAATTAAGCGGCGCAAGTCAGAAGCAACAGGTTGTTGACGTAAAATCATGGTAATAGCAAGATCATTAATCTCTTTTTCCATTTGATTAATTCTTTTATCATTTGCAATGATTTCATCTGCTTTTTCTAGATTTTGCTGCTGTAATGCTTCAATTGATGCATCAAGCGCTTCTTGTGACAATGAAACCATTTGCATTAACTTTTCTTTTAGATTTTGTAAAGCGGCATCGAAACTTGAGCGATTATTCATCCGCCATCCCTCCTTGTTGTAAGTAACTTGTTACGATTGTTTTTCGTCTAAAAGAATATAAAATAATTATCATCATTATAATAAATAATTTATATGGATATATAAAAAATATTTATAATTTTTGTTAAATTTCGATTAAATTTGTTTACATTTTTTACACTGGAAGTTTTCGCAATAGGAAAGAGAGCTTACGTTGCTTTTCTTATAAGGTGGACTGAAAAATGTTTGGGAGGAATTTTTTGTGAATATCGCTTTTTACTAGTGCATATAGTAAGAAGTATGATATATTAGCTTAGGAAAATTGAAGAAGAAATGGGGTTGACGATAAGTGTCTAACCTCACACAATATGTAATGCACTAAGCGTGCATTAAGCATCATATATTGTAGTGGTGGAGGCTGACACTTTACTGAAGTCAGCCCCGAGAGGTTCTAGAACAACCCTCTATAAAAAACTAGGGAATGCTATATCCTTAGAGGGTATAGCTTTTTTGTTTTAGAACGCTCTTTCTTCTTTTACAAAAAAAGAAAGGAGAGCGATTGCTGTGAAAAATGAAAAAGCTGTTGTTGTCTTCAGTGGCGGCCAAGATAGTACAACATGCTTGTTTTGGGCGTTAAAAACATTTAAAGAAGTGGAAGCAGTCACGTTTAATTATAACCAGCGCCATAAGCTAGAAATTGAAGTTGCTGCTTCCATTGCAAAAGATTTAGGTATTAAGCATACGGTTCTTGATATGTCATTATTAAACCAATTAGCTCCAAACGCACTAACGAGAAATGATATACAAATCGCACATAAAGAAGGAGAGCTTCCATCGACATTCGTCGACGGGCGAAATTTATTGTTCTTATCATTTGCTGCTGTGTTAGCCAAGCAAAGCGGTGCACGTCATCTAGTTACGGGTGTGTGTGAGACAGATTTCAGCGGTTATCCTGATTGCCGCGATGTGTTTATTAAATCGTTGAACGTGACACTTAATTTAGCAATGGACTATCAGTTTGTCATTCACACGCCATTAATGTGGCTCAATAAAGCAGAAACGTGGAAATTGGCAGACGAGCTCGGGGCTTTTGAGTTTGTAAGAAATAGAACGTTAACATGCTATAACGGCATTATCGCTGATGGTTGCGGTGAATGTCCGGCATGTTTATTGCGTAAACGTGGCTTAGAACAATATTTAGCTGAAAAGGAAGGGGCGAATGTATAATGCTTCAGCAAATTTATCCACAAGTGCCCCATCATTTTCAATATGAATTAAACAAAGATATGCAAATTGCTGCTGCGCACTTTATTCCGCATGAAGCGGCAGGAAAATGTGCAAACATTCATGGGCATACGTATTTTGTTAACATTACTGTTGCCGGTGATGAATTAGATGATTCAGGCTTTCTCGTTAACTTTCAGCATTTAAAAAAGTTAGTGCATGACAAGTTTGATCATACATTAATGAATGATCATAAAGATATGTTTAATGATGAAAACAGCAATGATTTTCCGACGACAGAGGTTGTTGCTCGGAAGATTTGGGAAATCGTACAAAATTATCTTGATACGCTGCCGAATCAACCGAAGTGCTTGCAAGTGTTTGTTAGGGAAACACCGACAAGCTATGTCGTGTATCGTCCGAAAGCGGGGAAACAATAATGGCAAAAACAATCCCGGTTCTTGAAATTTTTGGTCCGACGATTCAAGGAGAAGGAATGGTCATCGGACAAAAAACGATGTTTGTGAGAACAGCAGGATGCGACTATTCGTGCCGCTGGTGTGATTCCGCTTTTACATGGGACGGCTCAGCAAAAGAGGAAATTCGTCAAATGACAGCGGAAGAAATTTGGAACCGTCTTGTAGAGCTTGGTGGGGACCGTTTTAATCATGTAACAATTTCCGGCGGCAACCCGGCATTAATTAAAGCGTTGGATGAGTTGATTTCTCTTTTAAAGGAAAATAAGATTCGCGTTGCTTTAGAGACGCAGGGAAGCCGTTGGCAAGACTGGTTTTATGATATTGATGATTTAACGATTTCCCCAAAGCCGCCAAGCTCAGGGATGAATACGGACTTTGCTGTTCTCGATGATATTATTGAGCGGTTAAGCAAGAGGGAACGTGTGGCAAATGTCAGCTTAAAAGTCGTCGTATTTGACGAAAAAGATTTTGCTTATGCGAAATTTGTTCATGCCCGTTATCCGAATATCCCGTTTTATTTGCAAGTAGGAAATGAGGATGTTGCCGAATTGGATGATTTTACATTAAGAACAAAGTTACTCGAGAAATTAGAATGGCTTATTGAAAAAACAGTACAAACAAAGGAAATGAACGACGCACGCGTTTTGCCGCAGCTGCATGCGCTTGTGTGGGGCAACAAACGCGGTGTTTAAATAAATGATTTCAAGAAAGGAAGAGGGATATGGCAGGAAGAAAAGATGAAGAATTGCAAGGTGTTACTTTATTAGGAAATCAAGGAACGAAATATTTGTTTGAATATAGCCCAGAAATTTTAGAAGTATTTGATAACAAACATCCTGATCGTGATTATTTCGTGAAGTTTAATTGTCCGGAGTTTACAAGCCTTTGTCCAAAAACTGGACAACCGGACTTCGCGACGATTTATATCAGCTACATCCCTGATAAAAAGTGTGTTGAAAGCAAGTCATTAAAACTTTATTTATTTAGTTTCCGCAATCATGGTGATTTCCATGAAGATTGTGTCAACATTATCATGAACGATTTAATTAAAGTGATGGAACCGCGCTATATTGAAGTATGGGGCAAATTTACACCGCGCGGCGGCATTTCCATCGACCCTTATTGTAATTGGGGACGTCCTGGGACAAAATATGAAAAGATGGCGGAATATCGTCTGATGAACCATGATTTATATCCAGAAAAAGTAGATAACAGATAAGAGGCTTAAAACTAGTGGGTATAGATTAGATTTGTTTGCGTATTTGTATCGAAGGGGCTGACCTGACCCATAAGTGTCTGACCTCACGCGCATTCCACAATATATGATCATTTATCTATATTGTGTTGTGGGGTCTGACACTTTGCTTGCGGGCCAGTCTCTTTTTGCTTACTCAATAATTTTATAATTTTTGTGATTGACTACAGTGCGTTCCTGTAAATCTAGTTCTCTGTAGTTTTCCATATACGTTAAATCAACAATGACGGAGTTTTCATTTACTTTTTCAACGATTCCTCGCAACCCGTTTTTAAATTCGATAATGTTTCCTACTTCTGCTTTTTTCATTGGTTCTCTCCTTTACTTTTTATAAAAAACTCTTTTTTATAGTCTGCCCTATTTTTCCCTATTCGTAAAGAGGGATTATTCCTATTTTTTTAAAATTTTTCGGTATTTTCTTTTTGCTAAACCTCTTGTATCTATGTAGTCAAGAGTTTCATGTCATTATCATAAAATATAGTTAATTTTTCCAATCATCAGTATGCAATCATCATTAAATGATTAATGAACATTAGTGGGGGAGCCCCACTAATGCAGCTTTATTTCATCGATACGGATAGTAAGAATCGTATCTGTATTCCATTGTAGGAGAAGGACTTGGAGTAAACTGATCATGCATGAAAGGTGCTGTAGGATAACTTGTTGTCGGCGCTGGCATGTTTGTTCCCATCATAGGCCCCGTTGTTTCCACCATCGGAGACGTCATACTTGGTATCGTTCCAGCCATACCCATCATTGGAAACGTCGGAGTAACCCACGGTATTACGCTTTCTTCACATGTGAACATTGGATAGTGATATCCAGTTGGATAATAACAGCCACAATCTGTTGGCATCATCGGAGCCGTATGCGGGTAAGCAGCTGGCATTGTTATCGTTGGTACCATGTGGGAATAAGTTGCTGGCATTGTCGGCATTGGAATGTTCGCCGGCATTGGAACGTTCTCCATCACTGGCTCTATATTTTGTGCTGATTCGTTAGCGTTGCGAGGTGTATCCCCCTCTTCATCGATATGAAAGTTTTCGTTATAAGACATTTGATGATACATATAAGGATTCCAACTATTCATGTTTATCTTCCTTCCTTTTATACTCTTTAGTGAATATGGCCTATGGCACATACCCACCCATATTGTATGTTTACAAATGAAAATGGTGTTTTAAATGGAAAAATTGGGTATCTATCCACTTATGGACAAAAGGAAACAGTGTATTTAATATAAAGATGTAAATCCAACTTAAATTTTTGACATATGAATAACATTGTGGAGTCGAGCTTTTGCTCTGATTAGAAGTGATAGAGATCAAAAATGTGAGTCTTTAAATTATATTGAAAAATCAAGTTTGATTTATAGAGATAAAATAAAAAATTGTCAGAAAATACTAGCGTGAATTTTTTTCATAAGTTACAATACAAATGTGAAAAATGAGCATCTCATTTAAAGAAGGGAACCATATGCAAGACAGGCTTACAATGTTTACGCACAATAACAAACAATCATTTCTATTGACAGCTAATCCCCCATATTTACTTCGTCTAACAAATGATGGCTATATTACATATGCTTCTATATATATCCATGAACTCCTTGGCTATCATCAAAATGAAGTAGTGCAGACTTCTTTTAAAGATTATTGTTATTTTAGAGATTATGATCATTTTATACAGAAATTAGAAAGTGTTATAGCAACAAATGAGGATTATTTTGAATTAGAGATGAGAATTCGTAATAAGACTGGTAAGTTTCAATATATGCAAGTAGCTGCTACTGTCTTGCGAAGCTCGTTTCATCGTAAAATAGAAGGGATACTTCTTATTATGAGGGAAACAACCGTTCAAGAAAGTGAATTAGAGGTATTGTATAATGAGAAATTAGGTCAATATGAGGCTTTGGTCAATCACTTATTAGAAGCTGTGGTTATTGTATGTGGAGAAAAAATTGTATTTGCCAATCAAGCAAGCACGTGTTTATTTAAGGCGAATCATGTAAAAGAAATTATCGGAAAATCTATTTATGATTTTTTACACTCTGCTCATTATGAAATATGGAAAAGTGAATATATGAAAAGCGCACAAACCGTTGGACCGATGGAGTTCGTGTGGAAAACGGTATGCGGTAATACGTTCCAATCAGAAGTGATGATCATTCCTACGAATTATAAGGGAGAACAAGCATTTCAATTGCTCATTAGAGATGTTACAGAACGAAAAAAAACAGAAAGAACATTAATTGAAGCTGAAAAGCTTTCAATGGCTGGACAGTTAGCAGCTGGAATTGCCCATGAAATCCGCAATCCGCTGACGGCGTTAAAAGGATTTTTGCAGCTGATGAAATTAGATTTGAAAACGAAAAGTGATTATTGGGATATTATGGAATCGGAGCTTGAGCGGATTGAAACGATTTCGAATGAATTGTTATTTCTTGCTAAACCTCGTTCCACGGAATTGAAGCCAATTTCATTGAAAAAATTAATTCAGGAAGTATCGTTATTGCTTGAGACACAGGCAATCATGCATAATATTATTATCAATAAACATTTTCCGAATGAGGAAATTGTTATTTACGGTAATGAAGTACAAATAAAACAAGTGTTTGTTAATTTAATTAAAAATGCCATTGAAGTGATGCCGAATGGCGGACATATCTTTATTAATATGGAAAAAGATGGGGGTTTTGTGAATATTTCTGTTATCGACCAAGGATGTGGCATACCGGAAGAACATCTGGAAAAAATCGGTCAGCCTTTCTTTAGTACAAAGAAGGAAGGAACAGGACTTGGGTTAATGATTACGTATAACATTGTCCAGAATCATCACGGCACCATTTCCGTTTCCAGCCAGGTGAATGTAGGAACAACTTTTACAATTACTCTTCCTTTATTTGATGAGACACAATATATAGCAAAATGATAAGGTGGGGTAACTATGGATGAAAAGTTGGCAACTGAGCTGTTAAACAAGCTGCGGGATGGTGAAATTTCTGAGTTGCGAATCAAAAAAGAGGATTTTATGGCGTTTCGTTCCGTGCTTGTAAAGCGAGAGGATTTTAAACATTTTCGTGGCATTGCCCAGCAAGGCGGAGATATCATTTATCAATACTTAAAGGAGCCGCGCAGCTAGACACCAAAAAACCGACTCTGTTCATTTAAAATAGAGTCGGTTTTTTATAAATATAAACAATAGATGTCTAATTGAAGCTTTCTGCGTGTATGCTAAGGGGTTATAAATAAATCTTCATACACACGCCATCTTCGCCGCAGTTTTCGTAATGCTTTAACGCGCCATTGTTTGACTGCACCGATAGACACTCCTTCCTCAGAGGCGATTTCTTTTAAATTTTTCCCTTGAAATATATTAGCAATTAACCATTTTCGTTGATACGGACTTAAATCTTTGAATATCGTTTCTAGTTGTTTTTCGCTAAATTCCCGCTGAATAGGAGAAGCAGCTAAAATTTCGGTCATTTCATGTGTAAATGTGCATTCACTTGCCTTGGTATTTAGTTGTTTCCGTAAATGAGAAACGATTTTCCAATATATTTTTTTATAAATAAATGATGACAAATTTCCTTTTTCGTTTTGAAATTGTTCATAAGCTTCCCATAAGGCGATGAGCCCTATTTGATAATATTCATCAAAATCTTTTGTGATATGAAGTCTTTTAATGATGCTAATAATCATCGGATGATAGGCGGTTACTAGTTCTTCAAAAGCTTGCTTCACCTCTAAATTCCTTTCTAAAAGCGCGCTTTTGTGTATTCCGCGGTACTATTAACATAAAAAAGAAAAATAAACAGAGCAAATAAAGGAATTCAAGAAATGATGGATTCAATTTACAAAAAACAGGAAAAAGTGAATGGAAAATAGCTTATTTACTTGCTTATGTAATGTAAAAAATGGAATTTATCATTATTTTAGATGCTCCGGAAAAATTTCCAGCCGGTCTATAAAACTTGCAATATCAAGGTATATCACATTTTTCCAATATTTAGATAATGATAGGATAAAAAATCCTTGCTAGTCTAGTAGAGAGCGAATGACTAGGAGGGAATTTTATGAAAAAGTTAAAAGCACTAGCATTAGCTTCGGTATGTTTCACTACTATGATGTTTACTCAACAAGAGGCTGAGGCGAAAACAACCGTTCATACAGTGAGGCAAGGAGAAACGCTTTGGACGATTTCAAAAGATTACGGAGTTTCTTTAGTAGAGTTAAAGAGAGTAAATAATAAAAGAAGCGACTTGTTATTAGTTGGACAAACTTTGCGTGTACCTGATACAATTTCAGCTGCTGAAAAAGATTTACTTGCACGACTTGTACATGCTGAGGCAAAAGGGGAGCCATTTGCCGGAAAAGTGGCAGTAGCAACGGTTGTATTAAATCGCGTTGACCATCCTGATTTTCCGAATACGATTAAAGAGGTAATTTATGAGCGCTCTGGCGGTCATTATGCTTTCACTCCAGTGCAAAACGGGGAAATTAATAAACCAGCAGACCGTGAAGCATATCGTGCTGTTGAAGAAGCTCTTGCTTTTCGCGGTTTAGGAAACGGTTCACTCTATTTCTATAATCCAAAAACGGCGAAAAGCCAGTGGCTGCGCTCTAAACAAGTAACGATTGTTATTGGAAATCATGTATTTGCAAAGTAAGAGGACATCCACTTATTAAATGATTGTGGGGGCTGACATTTACTTTAGGTTAGCCCCTTTCTTCATTATGTTGCATGTTATTAAGTATTTTTATGATAAGCATCTTAATACTTGGCGAAAAATGACATATTATGATAACATGTTTGTACAAAATTGAAACATTAGAATAGGAGAGAAAAGATTTATGAGTAAAAAATTAAAGGAGCCGTTTGTAGCTGCTGATCCAATAGAACATCACTTTTACGAAATTATTCAATTAATCGGTGAAGACCCTGAGCGTGAAGGATTGATTGAAACGCCGAAACGCATCGCAAAAATGTATCGGGAAATTTTTAGCGGCTTACATGAAAATCCGGAAGAAATTTTGCAAAAAACGTTTCCGGCAGAAGGAACGAAAGATATTGTGATTGTTCAAGATATTCCTTTTTACAGTGTTTGTGAACACCATTTTGTTCCGTTTTTTGGGAAGGTACATATTGGATATATTCCGAATGAACGAATCGTTGGTTTAAGTAAATTTGCGCGATTAGTCGATGTATTTGCACGCCGTCCGCAAGTTCAAGAGCGCATCACTAACGAAATAGTGAATACCATTCAAAAAGTCGTTAATCCTCTTGGTGTCATTTGCGTAGTCGAAGCGGAGCATATGTGCATGACGATGCGAGGGATTAAGAAGCCTGGAAGCTTAACAAGAACGATTGCGAAAAGTGGTGTATTCCATTCAGATGAACTTCCAAATTATTATGAAGAACGATTCTTTAAAATGTTAAATAAGGAAATATAGAAGAGGATGTGTATGATTACAGATTTGCGTCAGCTTAATTTGTAAGAAATAGGGTCTTCGTAATATATTATTTATTCATACAAAAGCAGCCTTTATAAAATGGCTGCTTTTGCATAATGAGATGATATTGTATATTTTATCGATTCATGGAAGAGATTAGTTCTTCGATTAAACTAATATCATTTGTAATTAAAAAAGCAGGAAGCAACATAAGAATCATAATGACGGTTAAATAAGACATAAGCATATTTTTTATGATTTTCATCGTACTCACTTCCTTTTTATTATATTTTCGCACTTTCATTGCTATAAATCAACGGAATTTTCGGAAAAAAACTTGGTTGGTTTTATTATAATTGGAAATATTTTGGTTATATCCACAGAATAATAGTTTCCATATTTTGGTAATTGAACATTTTATTAAAAGTTGCTAAAATGAAAATGTATAACTTTGTTTTGCTCCATTGAGTTTTAAGAGGGAGAATAAACATGAAGATACGAAAGGCTAATATTTTAGATGAGAAAGCAGTTACAAACATTTATATTTATGAAAATAAGAAAGAAGAATATAGAGTTGTCGCGATTCCAGATATAGAGTGGTCGTTGCTAATCGGTTATGAGGAAGAGACGGAAGAACTGAAAAGACGCCTTCTTGTTTCATTGGGTAGAATGTTACCGAATGAAAAGGCAGAACAGTTATCTAGGAAAATCTTATCTTGGATTCGCGAAATGTAATGGTGTCTGACGCAGATGAAAAAGCGGTGAAGCTTTTCATGGTTTCACCGCTTTTCTCATTACTGAGTTTTGTGAAGAAAAGAGGCAAACTCTCTGTTGATTAATCATATAAAACACGTTAGGAGCTCGATGACGAATTGTTTACGAAGCCCAATATTGTGCCGATATATATTATTTTTAGTGTGGCTTGGATTGTGTTAACAGACATACTTGTTTATTTTTTGAATGTTGATGGAGTTGTACGATTAATAATTGAAATAGGAAAAGGCAGTATATTTATTGTTGTTTCAGTGTTTTTTCTTTGTATGATGTTAAAAAAAAGAGAGCAGCTACGGAAATTGACTGAGGAAAAACAGCTGATGTCTACGTTAATTAATTCAATGCCTGATTTCGTTTGTTTGAAAGATAGTAAAGGCCGTTGGCTGAAAGTAAACGATTTTGGTAAAAAACTTTATAAATTGGAGAACGTCGATTACTTTGGAAAAAACGATAAAGAACTAGGAGAAATCGTACCGTTTTTTAGTGAAGTTTTCGATTGCTGTGTGATAACAGACGAAGAGACATGGAAAGCTAGAGAATTGTCAAGATTTGAAGAATCGTTTGTGACGCCAGAAGGAGAAATGAAAACATTCGATGTGATTAAAGTACCATTTTTTTATGAAAATGGTGAACGGAAAGGGATTTTAACGATTGGACGGGATATTACGCAACAAAAGCTCGCAGAATCTCTTCTCTTAAAAAAAGAAAAACTTTCTGTTTTAGGGGAATTAGCGGCTGGCATTGCTCATGAAGTACGTAATCCGCTCACTTCTATCAAAGGATTTATACAAATAATGAAAGAGACAAAACGGGTGGAAGAGTCGTATATTCAAATTGTTTTGGACGAACTGGAACGGATTAATCAAATTATTAGTGAGTTGTTAGTATTAGGAAAGCCACAAAGTTATTGTTATAAACCGTTCCCGCTAAACGAAGTAATGGATTATGTTATCAATTTAATCGGGCATGAGGCAATGCTGAATAATGTAACCATTAGATTAAATAACAATGGTTTAAATTCAATAATCTATGGGGATAAAAATCAACTTATTCAAGTATTTATTAATATTATTAAAAACTCAATCGAAGCGATGCCAAAAGGCGGCTTTATTGATATAACAATCAGTGAAGAAGAGAATGATAGTAAAATTTGTATAAAGGATACGGGTGTTGGCATTTCAAAAGAGCGTCTCGCAAAAATTGGCGAACCGTTTTTTACATTAAAAGAGAAAGGGATGGGACTGGGGCTGACAACAAGTACAAAAATTGTCCAGGAGCATAAAGGAACATTAAATATTGACAGCGAGGTTGGTAAAGGCACAACGGTGTATGTGACACTGCCGCTCCATAAGGATGAAGTTTAAAGAAAAGCCAAACGCAAAAGCGTTTGGCTTTTTCTATGCCTTTGTATGGAAAGAACGTAGAATAAAAAACTTTTTGAAAATTGTGGGTATCCTTTTTCCGTTTCACAGCGATAGTTAAGGTGAAAGGAGGTGAAGAGGGAGTGGCGCAAACATTGATTCAAAATTCACAGCTTCGTTTAGTATTTGAGCTTGGCACAGACGAGAACGGCAAAATGAAATATAAGAATAAAAATTTCAACAACATTAAAACGAGCGCAACAGCTGAACAGCTTCTCTCTGTAGCTCAAGCTATTGCATCATTGCAAATCTACCCATTAACACAAGTTGAGCGAAATGACAAACATTTAGTAACGAACTAAAAAGGAGGTAAGGTAGCGGGATGGTGGAGAAGGCTCTGGAACTTCAGTTTCTTAATCAAGCAGGAAAAATTGTTCGCATTTTAATTGAAAATCCGATTGAACCCATTAATGCAGCAGCCGTTTCGACAGTCATGGATGCAATTATTACGGCAAATGTCTTTGTATCGAGCGGCGGTGATTTGGTTGCTAAAAAAGGTGCAAGATTGCTTGCAAGTGAAGTAACAGAATTGGTATTAGCCTAAGCGAAAAAGGGTCAGCTCGAGGATTTGAGCTGACCTTCTTAATATCATGTTCTAAATTCTTTTCAAGGATTGAAGGAATATTTTTCTATATTGCTTATGTTTGGATTATAATATTTATGTAAAAGGAGAGAAAAATTGGAACCGTATGTCTCTTTTATATCAGATGTTGGATTTCCAATTGTTGTTACCTTTTATCTCTTGCATCGAATTGAAGCAAAATTAGATTCTATTATTGATTCCATTCAAAATTTGCCACAACAATTAGCCGAACAGAGAAATATATTACAGTAAAGGTGTAGCATGAAAGAGAGAAACATAAGGGAAAAATTGATAAGGAAATAAAAGGGGATGTGGGTGTTGTAGCAGACGTTAACGAAGTGATTTCTCAAGTTACTGTGTTAGCCAATGAGTTAGAAAAAATAACTTATAAATCCTTTCCTAACATTTTAGGAAAGGATTTTTTTTATTAAAAACAAGCATGTTATTTTAATATTATAATCATATCTATGATTTAACGAAAAAGGGTGTATATGTTTCTTTCTGATTCATTCGAGTTTGTTATGAAGGTGAATAAACTGTGTGAAAGTGAGGGAGTATATTGTTCGATAAACAAGAAAAAAGACTTGCTATTGTAATGGCAATTGTGGCTGTTATCATGCTTTTATCATTGGCTCGTTATTTTTATTGATGAGACTATGAAAATACAAATATATTTTATTTTCATAACGATTCTTCTAGTGATTACAAGCGGTTCACTTTAAGTTGGATGAGGGGATATTTTCCTTTTCTAGCAATGTTATATCATGAACCGTTGTAAAAGATGATGTTTTTATTCCGTTCATTAACCAAGAAGCAGGGACAAGAGGATTCTTAATTTGTAGGAAAAGCGATTTTTTAGAACTGTTTTATGAGGGAAAAAGACATTGAAGGTATACATATGTACTATATTCTAGGTTAAAAAAATGATTCGAAGTAAAGGTGAACATAAAAATTATGGAAATTAAAGCTTATTTTGATGTGCAGCTTCAATATTTACATCATTTACATCAATAAAAGAAATGGAAGGGGAACGTAATCCATTTGTTCTATTTTATGGGTTTTCGTTAGGTAAATCAGCTTATTGAAGTTTTTATACAAATTTTAGTAAGATAATTTTGTTAAATATAGTACTAATAAGCAAATTTATTATGATATTGGAATATTTAACATAAATTGAAATCGAGAAGTTGTTGTAGAGCTTCACTCTAGCATATTTACTTACAAAGGAATTGATAGCATGAGGTGGAACAATTTTACAAGTGAGCTTACTGTTGATGAACACCTATTATTTATGATTATGAATAAGTTATTTGATATTGTATTTTTAATGAAAGTAGAAGATGGACCGCGATTTCGGTATGTTCGTGTAAGCAATAGCGCTCTTCATTTAGCGAGTTTAGTTGAAGAAGATATGGGAAAGTGCATTGAAGATATTTATCCCACTGAAATTGCTGAGCATTTAAATAATCAATATCGAAAAGTGCTTGAGACCAAAAGTGTTGTTGTTTACCGAGATCAAATAAGTACAGCTGATTCTTTCAGCGTCGCTGAATCGACTCTTGTTCCGATTACCGATGGGAATGGAAATGTTAGTTACATTATTTGCTTTACGAGAGATGTGACAGAAATTGTCCAGCAAGAGGAACGCCTGCAGGAAATTAACCAGCTATTTCATTCGTTTATGGAGCATTCTCATGATGCTCTCGTTTTATTTGATTTAAACGGACGCATTCTTCGTGTCAATCGAGAGTGGGAACGTCTTTTAGGCTGGAAAGAGGAAGAATTAATTGGAAAAGAAATTCCTTCCCTTCCATCAGAGTATCGTTCAAAGTTTAAAAATAGTATAAAAAAAATAGCAAATGGCGAAAGTGTCACATCCATTCAAATGCGGCAAATTTGTAAAGATGGAAGCATCGTTTATGTGTCAGCGAATATTACCCCGATCTTTGATAAAAATGGAGATGTAGTTGCCGGGCTTTCCATGCTTCGGGATTTGACTGACTTTATGAAAGTACACGAACAATTGTGTCGAAGCGAAGAGTTATATCGAAAAGTTATTGAATTTTTCCCTGAAATGGTTGTTATTCATGTGAATGGCACTATTTTGTATATGAATCCAGCAGGAATCGATATGATTAGAGCTGCCAATCAAAATGTCGTTCAAGGACGACGGCTAAGCGAATTTATTAAAAAAGTTGATGGCGTCGATGATGAATGGCTATTGAGGACGTTAGAAGGAGAATTTAAAGAGGTTCAAGTAAAAGGGACAAAGATTCAATATAATGATAAACAGGCGGAATTTCTTGTGATTCGTGATCTCACGGAACAAAGAACGAAAGATCAAAAAATCAAATTTATGGCACAATATGATGCATTAACAGGGCTTCCTAACCGCACCTTTTTAAAAGAAAAATTAAATGAGCGGCTGTTTTCTTACAGCGGAAAACAGTTAGCGATTTTATTAATCGATATTGATCGTTTTAAGTTTATTAACGATTTGCTCGGTCATTCTAATGGAGATTTGATTTTATGTGAAGTGGCTGAACGGTTGAAGACGTTTTATTCAGAAGATGTATTTTTATCACGTATTGGCAGCGATGAATTCGTCGTGGCATACACTTATGTAAATGAAGAAGAGCTAGAGAATCTGTTAAATCGTGTTAGCGCTGTTTTAAATGAACCTTATTTTATTGCCGGGGAAAAGCTAAATATTACAACGAGTATTGCAATCAGCCGCTCTTCAGATGCAAATTTGTCAGTTGAGACGTTATTAAGCAATGCAGATAAAGCGGTTTATTATGCGAAAATGAATGGGACGAACCTTGTTATTGAGTATAATTCAAAAATTCATGATATTTTCGCTAAAAAACTTCGTCTTGAAAACGATTTGCAAACTGCTTTAGAGAAAAACGAATTTTCTCTTTTCTATCAGCCAAAAATAAACTTTCGCTCAAACTCAATTAGTTTAGAAGCTCTACTAAGATGGAAACATCCGCAATTAGGTATGGTCAGTCCTGCTGAATTTATTCCGATTGCGGAAGAAACCAATTTAATTGTTGATATTGGCAAATGGGTACTCGAGCAAGCGTGCAACGATGTAAAGAAATTAGAACAAATGGGATTTCCAAATATAAAAATGGCTGTGAATTTATCAGCCAAACAATTTAATGAAGGTGATTTAGAGAAGGTTGTTTCTGAAATTTTTGGGAAAATGGGCACGAATACGTGTTGTTTTGAGTTGGAGATTACAGAAACAACGATTATGAAAGACCCGACAGAGGCGATTGAGATATTGCAAAAATTAAAACAAAAAAATATCACAATTGCCATTGATGATTTTGGCGTCAGTTACTCTTCTTTAAACTACTTAAATCGTTTTCCAATTGATGCGGTTAAAATTGATCGTTCGTTTATTCGCGATTTAAGTGAAAATAGTAAAGGAACAGAAATTGTTGAAATGATGATTTTGCTTGCTCATAAGTTAAATTTGCGGGTAACGGCAGAAGGGGTAGAAACAGAGGAACAAGTTCGTTATTTGTTAGAAAAAGGTTGTGACGAAATGCAAGGCTATTATTTCAGTAAGCCGATTCCTTTTGATGAGTTGCCTTCCACCTTGTTGAAGATGAGAAAAATGTTAAACCGGTATAACGAAAATAAAAAGAGGCTGACGTAGGTCAGCCTCTTTTTACGTTATTTAGCTACAATAGTGGCGATGAAAAAATCATCATTGATGAAGGTTTTATTTAAAAACGAAACTTTTTGTGTACTCTATACGTAAACGTAATTTGTGTCGTCTATAACATCATGGCTGAAAGAGAAAGGAGAGAGGAAAGTGCTGATTCTTGAATTAGCAGTGATTTTATTTGCATCAAAAATTGCAGGGGATATAAGTGTTCGACTCGGTCAGCCGTCTGTACTTGGTAAACTACTAATCGGGATTGTTCTCGGTCCAGCGGTGTTAGGGATTGTAAACGATACGGATATTTTGAAAGAAATTAGTCAAATAGGTGTTATATTGTTAATGTTTATCGCCGGATTAGAGACGGATATGGATGAGTTTAAGAAGTCAGGAAAGGCCGCGGCTTTTGTTGGAGTATTAGGAATCATCGTTCCATTATCCATGGGTTATCTCGCTGGATTGGTTATGGAGTTATCTGCGATACAAGCTGTTTTTCTCGGGCTACTATTATCAGCAACGAGCGTAAGTATTTCTGTTCAAGCATTGAAAGAAATGAATAAGCTAAAGTCAAAAGAAGGTTCTGCGATTCTCGGTGCGGCTGTTATTGATGATATTCTTGTCATTATCGCTTTAGCATTTTTAATGAGCATGGCAGGCGAAGACGTACATCTTGGAACAGTGATTATTAAGAAAGTGATTTTCTTTGCGGTTGCGATTTTATTAGCATGGAAAGTTGTTCCAATTATGTTAAGAAAATTTGCGCCGTTAAGAGTAACGGAAACAGTGATTTCCGCTGCATTAATCGTATGTTTTTCATTCGCCTATTTAGCTGAATTTACCGGAGTTGCTGCCATTATTGGTGCATATATCGCCGGTGTAGCGATTAGTTTCACGGATTATAAGCATGAAGTATTTGAAAAAATCGAGACGATTAGTTACTCCATTTTTGTGCCTGTCTTTTTTACTTCGATCGGAGTAGCGGTCAAGTTTTCAGGTGTCGGACAGTACATCTGGGTCATTGTCGCTCTAAGTATTTTAGCGATTTTAACGAAACTATTCGGTGCAGCGTTGGGGGCAAAACTGGCTGGATTTAATTGGAGAAGTTCATTAGGGGTTGGAGCAGGCATGGTTTCACGTGGAGAGGTCGCCTTAATTATCGCGGGAATTGGATTAGAAACAAAATTGTTAAGCAATGAGCTCTTTACCGTGCTAGTTGTTGTTGTTCTTGTTACAACCATTGTTACCCCGCCGCTTATGAAAGTCATTTTTAAAGACCAACAAATGGAAGAGAAAGTAGCATAATTTACACAAAAGGTACCTACTATTTTTAGTAAGTACCTTCTTTAATTCAGCGTAAGCGCTCGTCTCCGCTTTTCTGATTGTCTAGCTACGGCGCCTCCGCTTTTCTATTTTTTGGATTGTTTTGCTGTATCGATGCTGTCTTTTGCCATTCAGCGTCAGCGCTTGAAACAGTTGGATTTGCTACTTCCTGGCTTACTTTGTTTTGTCTTCCTTTTTTCGCCATGAATATCTCTCCTTTTTCATCCGTTTGATCGAATTAAATGCTTCAGCACTTGCTGTTACGTTAAACAGTATGCCTTAATAATGGCATTTAATTCATTAGAATACTTAGATGGGATTTGATGTTTGGCTTTTGAAATATAAATAATATCCGCATGTGGAACGTATTTTTTAAAGATGTTCTCATAATAGTGAACATAATAATCGCGGGCACCATATATAAGAAGAAGTGGAATTTGTAGCTGAGATAAGCGCTCTGTACAATTATATCGCAATCCTTCGGTATACATTTGGTATAAATCTCCTTCATTAGTTAGACGTGCGTATTGTTCAATTGCTTTTTTTTCCGCATAGTGTTTCCCATGAGCTAGACCTAGCACTTTAGCTAATAGTGGAATGCCATGGTTTTTTACGGTATAAATCCCTAATAAAAACTCCAAACGTAATAATGTTGTACAAACTTCGGAAAATCCGCCAATTAGCATTAATTTTTCAATGCGTTTTGGATAAGAAAGTGCAAATTCCAGTGCAATCGCTCCACCGTTTGAATAGCCGCAAATAACTGCTTTGTCAATGTCAAGATGATCAAGCAGTATTTTTAAGTCATTGGCAAGTAAATGAATGGTTATCGGTTTATTAGATGGACTGCTTTTTCCGTTACCACGCATATCGTAAGTGATGACGCGAAAATGCTCAGCTAGATTTTTTTGATTGGAAAACGTAATGCTGCCCATACCGGGAGGATGAACAAATATAAGCGGTCTCCCTGAACCTTCATCTTCGTAATATAGGCGGACAAAATTTTCAACAAATATGTAAGGCATCTTTTTACCTCCATTGCAATGATAGTTATAGTATTCATGTTCTTTTTCAATTTTTATGTATATTAAAAAAAGGATGAGGCCTCTTTGAGATATATTTCTTTTTCTTCCATTGACGATTGATTGTTCATTGCGTAAGATGATATTATTGTAAACGTTTAAATTAAAGGAGCTGGGCTTTTGTGCGGGAGTCCTTTCAAATAAAGAAAGTATTGAATAATAATGTTCTTATTGCATCACATCCAGATTATGATGAAGTTGTATTGATCGGAAAAGGAATCGGTTTTGGCAAGAAAAAAGGGGATATTATCGAACAAGCAGCTGTGGAAAAATGGTTTATCTTGAAAAATGAACGGGAACAAGAGCAATATAAAAGAATGCTTCCGGAACTTGATGAAGAATTCATTGGCGTAATGAATGATGTTATGCAGCATATTAAAAGCCGTGTGAACGCCCCACTAAACGAGCATATCCATGTAGCTTTAACAGACCATATTTCCTTTACGATTAAACGGATTAAACAAGGGCTTGACTTGAAAAATCCGTTTTTAATAGAAACAAAAAGTTTATATCCGCTTGAATATGAAATCGCCAAAGAAGTAGTTGCAATATTAAACGAAAAGCTGGGTGTCGAACTGCCAGAAGGAGAAGTTGGTTTTATTGCTTTACATATTCATAGCGGTATTTCTGAACATAGTCTTTCTGAAGTAAATCAACATTCGCAATTAATCGCAAAACTAATCGAGATTGCAGAAAATCAGCTAAATATTGTTATCGACCGCGAGAGTGTCCATTACTTAAGATTCATTCGTCACCTTCGCTATGCGATTGAGCGGGTAAAAAAAGGAGAGAGGGTAGAAGAGCCAAAAACATTGTCGAAAATCTTGAAAAAAGAGTATCCATTCTGCTATAATGTCTCTTGGAAACTAGTAAAGGTTATGCAACAAACATTGCAAATGCCGGTGGATGAAGCTGAAGTCATTTATTTGACGCTACATTTGCAAAGGCTTGCAACAAAAAGTGAATAAGTTTGTCACGTCTTTACGTGTTACTGATTCGATCAGGCATGAGTAAAGAAGACAAAATAGGCAATAACCGAAAACTCTTTGCTGAGTTTTTGGTAGGCTTTGTTTTGCTCTTTTTTACTCGTGCCTTTTATTTTTCAAAAATGCAAATGCTTACATTCGTCAGATGTCTGACTTATAGTCAATAACTGGGATGGATACCGTGCTGCTTCATTCACAAAGGTTGTATGAAAATAAATGAAGTTTGTTGCAAAGAATAACAGTAAATAATAAGGAGGGAGTTTTGATGAAAAAAGCGTTTGGTACATTGCAAAAAGTCGGTAAAGCGCTGATGCTGCCTGTAGCGATTTTACCGGCTGCCGGTATTTTACTGGCTTTAGGAAATGCTTTGCAGAACCCGGCATTGACGGACAAAGTTCCAGCATTAAAAGCTGAGTGGATTACGATGGTTGCTCAGGTGATGGAACAATCTGGCGGCATCGTGTTTGCAAATCTTTCCTTGCTATTTGCAGTCGGGGTTGCTGTTGGTTTAGCAGGTGGAGATGGTGTTGCTGGATTGGCAGCGATTATTGGATATCTTGTAATGAACGTTACAATGAGCGTCATTTTAGGAGTAACTCCTGAAATGATTGGAACAGACCCATCGTATGCGAATGTATTAGGTATTCCGACATTACAAACAGGTGTTTTTGGTGGGATTATTGTCGGTATTTTAGCTGCATACATGTATAACAAATACTTTAACATTGAATTGCCACAATATCTTGGGTTCTTTGCGGGTAAACGCTTTGTTCCAATTATTACAGCGGTATCAGCACTTGTGTTAGGAATTATTATGGTTTTCGTTTGGCCGCCAATTCAACATGGTTTGAACGCGTTTTCGCATAATATGATTGATGCCAATAAGACAGCGGCTGCATTTATTTTCGGTGTCATTGAACGCGCTTTAATTCCGTTTGGCCTTCATCACATTTTTTATTCGCCATTCTGGTTTGAATTCGGTGAGTATATCAATAAAGCAGGCGAAGTGGTACGCGGTGACCAAAAAATCTTCTTTGAGCAATTGAAAGATGGAGTAGAATTAACAGCTGGTACATTTATGACAGGTAAATTCCCGTTTATGATGTTCGGTCTTCCAGCAGCGGCTTTAGCGATTTATCATGAAGCACGTCCAGAAAACAAAAAAGTCGTTGCCGGTATTATGGGTTCAGCGGCATTGACATCTTTCTTAACGGGTATTACTGAACCAATTGAATTCTCATTCTTATTCGTTGCACCAGTTTTGTTTGCGATTCATACGGTTTTTGCAGGGCTTTCATTCATGCTTATGCACATGTTAAATGTTAAAATTGGGATGACATTCTCAGGTGGTGTAATCGACTTCTTATTATTCGGTGTATTGCCAAACCGCACTGATTGGTGGCTTGTTATTCCAGTTGGATTAGTATTTGCTGTTATTTATTACTTTGGCTTCCGCTTTGCGATTCGCAAATGGAACTTAGCAACTCCTGGTCGTGAAGTGATAACAGAGGAAACAACAGAGGCAGCTGCTAGTGCTGGAGATCTTCCGTATGAAGTATTGGCGGCACTGGGTGGAAAAGAGAATATTGCTCACTTAGATGCTTGTATTACACGTTTGCGCGTCTCTGTTAACGATATTAAGAACGTTGACAAAGACCGACTAAAAGCATTAGGTGCTGCGGGTGTTCTTGAAGTAGGAAACAACGTTCAAGCGATTTTCGGTCCTAAATCTGATATTTTAAAAGGACAAATTAAAGATATTATGGAAGGACGCGTTCCAGCAAAAGCAAAAGAGGAGCCGAAAAAATCAACTCCTCAAGTGGAAGACGGAACAGAAGTAATCGTAGCACCATTAAGCGGTGAAGTACTTCCGCTTTCCGAAGTGCCAGATCAAGTGTTTTCACAAAAAATGATGGGTGATGGATTTGCGATTATGCCGACAGAGGGAACAGTCGTATCCCCAGTCGATGGAAAAATTGTTAATGTGTTCCCGACAAAACATGCAATCGGCATTGAATCTACGAATGGACGTGAAATTTTAATTCACTTTGGTATCGATACAGTGAAACTAAACGGCGAGGGATTTGAAGCTCTTGTCGCGCAAGGCGATGAAGTGAAGAAAGGACAGGAATTATTAAAAGTCGATCTCGAGTATGTAAAAAATAATGCACCTTCCATTATTACGCCTATTATCTTTACAAACTTACAGCCGAGTGAGTATGTAAAGATTGAAAAACAAGGAAAAGTTTCTAAGTCTGAAGAGCATATTGTGACAATTGAGAAACAATAACACTGCTTAAAATAGAACAAAGTAGTATGTTTGAGTTAGTTCAATTGTCTTATAAGATACCTATTTGGTATCATGATATAAAAAATATAGATAAAGGAGAATGATTATAATGGCTGAAAAAATCTTTAAAGTAACTGCTGAATCTGGTATTCATGCTCGTCCAGCAACAATGCTTGTGCAAGCGGCAAGCAAATTTGATAGCGACATTAATTTAGAATATAACGGTAAGACAGTAAATTTAAAATCCATTATGGGTGTTATGTCTTTAGGGATTCCTCAAGGTGCGGAAATTAAAATCGTAGCTGAAGGAAGCGATGCAGCAGAAGCTATCGCCTCTTTAACAGAAACTTTAACAAAAGAAGGTTTAGCACAATAATGATGAAAGTACTTGAAGGGATTGCTGCATCAAGCGGTATCGCCATTGCCAAGGCGTACCGCTTAGAAAATCCCGATTTAACCGTTGAGAAGAAAGCTATTGCAAACGTTGCGGAGGAGGTTGCCCGATTTGAAGCGGCAATCACCAAAGCAAAAGCAGAGCTTGAAACGATTAGAGCTCGTGCACTTGAAGAATTAGGGGAAGATAAAGCTGCGATTTTTTCTGCGCACCTTCTTGTTCTAAGCGATCCTGAGTTGTTGAATCCTATTAAAGAAAAAATTGAAACAGAAAGTGTAAATGCAGAATATGCATTGCGCGAAACAGCTAACATGTTTATTACAATGTTTGAATCAATGGATAATGAATATATGAAGGAACGTGCTGCTGATATTCGCGATGTAACGACAAGGGTGCTTGCCCATTTGCTTGGAGTCAGCGTTTCTAATCCGAGTATGATTTCTGAAGAAGTGATTATTATTGCTGAAGACTTAACACCTTCTGATACAGCTCAATTGAACCGTAAATATGTGAAGGGGTTCACAACTGACATCGGGGGGCGCACATCTCATTCAGCGATTATGGCTCGCTCGATGGAAATTCCAGCCGTTGTTGGAACACAGTCAGTTACGGCAGAAATTCAAAATGGTGACCTTGTGATTGTAGATGGTTTGCATGGAAAAGTGATTGTGAATCCATCTGTTGAAGTTGTTGCTGAATATGAGAAAAAGCTTGCTCATTTTGAAGCGCAAAAGGCTGAGTGGGCAAAACTTGTGAATGAACGCACAATAACAAAAGATGGCCATCATGTCGAATTAGCAGCAAACATTGGAACTCCAGATGATGTCAAAGGTGTGCTGGAAAACGGTGCAGAAGGAATCGGTTTATATCGTACAGAATTCCTTTATATGGGACGAGACCACTTACCGACAGAAGAAGAGCAATTTGAAGCATACAAAACCGTATTAGAACGCATGGAAGGAAAACCTGTTGTCGTCCGAACACTTGATATTGGTGGAGATAAAGAGCTTCCATATCTTGATCTTCCAAAAGAAATGAATCCATTCTTAGGATTCCGGGCGATTCGTCTTTGCTTAGAAATGCAAGATATGTTCCGTACGCAGCTTCGTGCTTTGTTGCGAGCAAGCGTGTATGGCAACTTAAAAATTATGTTTCCGATGATTGCAACACTTGATGAATTCCGTCAAGCGAAAGCGATTTTGTTAGAGGAGAAAGCAAAGCTTCAAGCAGAAGGAGTACAAGTGTCTGACAATATCGAAGTTGGTATGATGGTTGAAATTCCAGCTGCTGCTATTTTAGCTGATCAGTTTGCAAAAGAAGTCGATTTCTTTAGTATTGGAACAAACGATTTAATCCAATATACAATGGCAGCTGACCGCATGAATGAAAGAGTTTCGTATTTGTATCAGCCGTATAATCCAGCGATTTTACGTCTTATTAGCAATGTTATTGACGCTGCTCATAAAGAAGGAAAGTGGGCAGGAATGTGCGGTGAAATGGCTGGGGATGCAATAGCAATCCCAATTTTGCTTGGTTTAGGATTGGATGAGTTTAGCATGAGTGCAACTTCGATATTGCGGGCGCGTTCACAGATGAAAAAGCTGTCAAAAGAAGAGGCAGCAAGATTTAAAGAAACCATTTTAAGTATGCGTACAGCTGAAGAAGTAGTTGCGTTTGTCAAGGAAACGTTTCATATTGAATAAACACTAAAACCGGTCAGATGACCGGTTTTAGTTTTATATATTTTTCTACTATTTCCTACGGCGTTAGACGCTCGCCTCCGCTTTTCTTAAATGGATTTCGCCATTCCATTAATACAGCGTGATTTAATGACTCTTCATCTTCTAAATAATTCTCCACGATTTGGACAGGAGTGCGCCCACAGCGAAGTAAAAACGTAATCACAGGGTCTTTTAACTCACCTGCTAGAACTTTTTCAATATATTGATGAGCGGTTAAAGTATGGGCGTGTTTATGATATCCTGGCATCCGTCCGCCACCGAGCAAACGATCAAGATTTAGTTGCACGACAAGCTCATACATCGATTGCATTAACCATTTGCCTAAGCCGAGCTTTCGATATGGTGGAGAAACACAAATGTCAACAACATATAGCGTATTTCCTTGTGGATTATGATTGCGAATATAACCGTTGTCTGTAATTTCTTCCCATGTATGCGCTGGATGTAAAGGATCAAAATCAACAAGTAATCCAGTCATGGAGCCGCAAATACGTCCATCTACTTCTACACATAAAGCCCCTTCTGGAAATAATGTAACATGGTTTGTCAGCTGTTCTTCATTCCACCAAAGCTCAGATGGAAATGGCGGTGGAAAGCTTTCCTGTTGAATGCGGATTAAGTCATGGAAGTCTTCTTTTGTATAGTTGCGAATTATTGCTTTTTTAGGCACATCTCCATCGAAAACATATATTTCTTTTTTGTACAATGTTTTACTCACCTCACTATATATGGTACGTATAGTTATTAGGTTAATAAACATGTTAAAAATATTCAAGTTTACATTCTAACTACACTTTTTTCTGGATTAATAGTTTGAGAATAAAGGAGATGAACGATGAGAGATTTGCTCATCGTTTGGTTTTGTTCCGCTAAAAAGTAAAAGGTGTTGCTTCAACAAACGTTCCTCGAAAATATGTATGAATCGCTCCTTTTTGATACATAATACTATATTCGCGTTTCATTTGATGGCATCCATGTTTGTTCACCTCTTTCGATATTTGTCTTTGTTGCTATAAAATAGAATATTCAGTTTTTAATTATTAATGAGAAAACAATCCTATAGACGATAGTCATGACACACCTTATAATAAATTTTGGCTATTTTCGACAAAAAATGAGATAGTTAACAACAGACTCGAAAGGGGAAGACAGAAAAGTGTTTAAAACGTTGAAAACGAAGTTGATTGTGTTAATGACAGCGTTGCTTGTCATTTCACTCGTCATCACACAAATAGTAGGGGTAGTGGAAACGACAAAGATTATAAAAAAGGATGTAAACAAACGTGCAGCCTCTCTTGTTGACGGATTAGTAGCTGATATTGAAAACGGTTTTGAAAGTGAAGAAAACGGATTACGGCAATTTAGTGAATCGTTGTTTATGCTGCAAATGTTAAAAAATCCTGAGAATAAAGAATGGCCGTCTGTTAATCAAGAATTTCGTACGTTTATAACGAATCATAAAGATGTTCAATTAATCTATGTTGGAACCGAAAATAAAAAAATGTATGCAACACCTGCAGCTCAATTTCCGGCTGATTATGACCCAACATCGCGTCCATGGTATAAAAAAGCAATAGAAAATCCTGGGGAAGTAGTCTGGACAGAGCCCTATGTTGACGTAGTAACAAATAAACATACCGTTACACTTGCAAAAGCAGTGAAAGAAGGAGATCGCATTTTAGGTGTTGTTGGTATTGACATGTCTTTAGATACAGTTGCGAAAATGGTAAACAGCTTAGATGTTGGTTATAAAGGATATCCATTTTTATTTGACCAAAACGGTTTCGGTATTGTTCATCCAGAACTTAAAGGAAAAGATGCGTCTGATCATCCAACTGTAAAGAAAATGTTAGAGAAAGCTTCCGGAGTTATTGAGTATAAAGCCGAAGATGAAAAACGCATTGTACATTTCACTACCATTCCGAAATTAGGCTGGAAAGTCGGGGCAGTTTACAAGGAAAGTGACCTTCTTGCAGTAAGTAAATCAATCACAACAAAAATGTTAGTAATTTCAATTTTTGCAATTATTATTGCGATTATTGTTGTGTATTTATTATCACGTTCTATTGTTAAACCTCTTGTTTCTTTAAAAGAACAGGTTCAAAAAGTTGCGGATGGAGATTTAACTGTACATGTGAGAAGTAAGGCAAAAGATGAAATTGGGCAGCTTTCTAAGCATTTTAACCATATGGTAAGTGAAATGCGCACCCTTATTCATCAAGTCAATGATTCGATTAATGAACTGGCGGCATCGGCCGATCATTTAAGTGCTGTTTCTGAAGAAACGATGGCGACAAGCGAACAAGTAACAGGCGCGATTAACGATATCGCGAAAGGAGCAACTGAACAGGCAAGTGACCTTGATGCGATGAATCATCAAACAGCGGAGTTATCCAAACAGATGGAGACAGTAGCTCAATCTGCAACGGAAATGCACATGTTGTCCAATAACACGAAAGAAGTAAGCTATAATGGTTTGGAAAAACTGAATGAATTGCAAATGAAATCGAATGAGGCGAAAGGAGAGTTACAAGCTGTTGAAAAGGTGATAGGTGATTTAGTGGAAAAAATGAAGAAAATTGATGAAGTGATTCAAACCATTACGGCTATTTCTGCACAAACGAATTTATTAGCACTTAATGCCAGTATTGAAGCGGCGCGCGCAGGAGAGCACGGAAAAGGGTTTGCCGTCGTTGCTGAAGAGGTTCGAAAATTAGCTGAGCAGTCGGCACAAGCGACAGAATTAATTCGTGGAACGATTGCGACAATTCAGCAGCAGGCGGACTTAGCAACGCAAGCTGTTGACCGTTCAAAAGCAATGTATAATGAGCAGCAGGCAGCTGTACAGACAACGGCAGATTCCTTTATGAAAATTGTTTCAGTAATGGAAGAGTTGTCAGCATCGATTTCTCATATTACAAATGAGGTAAAAAGTATGAATGAAAATAAAAACAAAGTGATGGAAGCGATTCAAAGTATTTCGGCTATTTCTGAACAATCAGCAGCTGCAGCTGAGGAAGTTGCTGCTTCTGCTGACGACCAGCTCCGTGCATTAAGCACTGTCACTGAATCTGCAGAAACTCTTAATCAAATGAGCAGACAGCTTCAAGAGTTAATTGAAAGATTTAAAGTGTAAAAACAAAAAACATCTGTTCTCAGTTGGAGAACAGATGTTTTTTGTATAAAAAAAGAAATTTTAAAAAAACTAATAGAAAAGGAGGAAACAATATGCCTGACCGTAGAAGAGATTATCATGAACGTGACGCTCATTTTGATGGAGAATATGAAGGAATTATTAATGATGGACTGGCAAGGGAAGGAGAGGCTATCGGAGTACGCGTCGATATTGCTCCCTTTGAAATTTCACAAAGAAAAAATCCATTTCAGGCACAGCCTGAAGTAGATCTAGAAATGAAACGGTTTCGTTCGCTTATGAAAGGAAAAGAAACGAAATAACTTGTGGGCAAACAGCCAATTCAATAACAGAATTGGTTGTTTTTCTTAGTAAACACATCAATTAAAGGGGAAGGAAATAGAATGATACATATTCCTGATTACATTCAAAAAGAATTATCCATTTTGTTTGTTGGCTTTAATCCGAGTCTTCGTTCCAGTGAAATCGGTCACCATTATGCTAATCCACGAAACCGATTTTGGATGATACTATATCGTTCAGGGCTAACACCACGACTATATAAACCTGAAGAAGACTATAAATTATTAGAATTAGGATATGGGCTTACAAATATTGTTGAACGGCCTACGAAAAGTGCTGCGGATATTACAAAGGAAGAATATAAAGTAGGAAGACAGCTATTGCGTAAAAAAATAGAGATGTACATGCCTAAAATCGTTTGCTTTGTTGGAAAAGAAGTCTATATTCAATATAGTTTAAAAAAACATGTTTTGTGGGGAGTACAACAACCTGCTGTTGTGCCTGGAGTGATTGATTTTGTTGCCCCCTCTTCAAGCGGGCTCGTACGGATGAAACTAGATGAAGTTATTGAGATTTATAAACAGTTAAAAACATTAAAAGATTAGATATCATAATTTTCTAAATTTTGTTATGCAATCTTCTCCATTTTATCATAAAAATATCTTATAATAAGTGTAAGTTATATTACATAAAGTAGGAGTGGAGAAAATGGAACTGAATTTAACTGGAAAAACGGCACTTGTTGTTGCCTCCAGTCAAGGATTAGGTAAAGCCATCGCTGAGCAGCTTGTTCTTGAAGGCGCAAATGTGATGATTACTAGCCGAAGCGAGGAGAAATTAAAAGAAGTAGCCGAACAATTACAATCCTACAATAAAGGAAAAGTTGCCTATGTAAAAGCTGATATTACTAGAAAAGAAGATATTGAAAATTTGATTCAAAAAACAGTAGAAACGTTTCATTCCATTGATTTGCTTGTTAACAATGCAGGTGGACCACCGGCGGGAACGTTTGAAACTATTAGCGATGAGGACTGGTACAAAGCATTTGAACTGAATTTATTAAGTTATATCCGCATCATTCGAGAAGCGTTGCCGCACTTAAAGAAAAATGGTGGAAAGATTATTAATATTGCTTCCTCGTCTATTAAAGAGCCAATTCCTGGGCTTCTTCTTTCCAATACGTTCCGTACAGGCATTGTTGGCTTAACAAAGACGTTAGCACAGGAGTTTGCGCCATATAATATCTTGATTAATACAGTTGCTCCAGGAAGAATCGCAACAGAGCGTGTTGCTTTTCTTGATAAGCTGAATGCCGAAAAGCTTGGTATTACAAAAGAAGAAATGGAAGAAAGAGTGAAAAAGAACATTCCGCTTGGGCGTTATGGAACACCTGAAGAATTTGCCAAAGTTGTTATGTTCCTGCTTTCTGATGCGAATTCCTATATGACGGGACAGTCGTTTATTGTTGATGGGGGAATGGTGAAGGCGATTTGATGAAATGAATGTGCTACTTTCTCTTTTGAGGGAATAAAATGAAATATACATCCTCAAAGAGAAAGGAGCAACAGCTTTGAAAAATAAAGTAGTGGCAGGGGTTTTAGCCATTTTATTAGGTGGTCTTGGCATTCATAAATTTTATTTAGGAAAACTCGGACAGGGGATTCTTTATTTCATATTTGCCTGGACGGGGATACCGAGTATCATCGGCTTGATTGAAGGAATTCTGTATTTAGTCCAATCTGATGAGGAATTCAATCAAAAGTACAATTATTATATGAGAGAGTAGAGCCTTGTAACAAACAAGGCTTTATTTTTATATTAAAATGGAGAAGAAAATTCTTGAAATCATACAATTGGTAGGGGATGGAAATGAACAAGAAAACAATAGGTTTTATCGGTCTTGGAGTAATGGGGAAAAGCATGGCTCGAAATCTATTAAAGGCAGGTTATCCAATCATTGTTTATACACGTACGAAAGAAAAGGCAGGCGATTTACTGAATGAAGGGGCTGTTTGGAAAGAAACGGTTGCTGCTCTTGCTAAAGAAGTGGACGTGATTATTACAATGGTTGGCTATCCACGTGATGTAGAAGAGGTGTACTTTGGAGACAACGGAATTATTGAACATGCCAGAGAAGGTACATATTTGATTGATATGACGACTTCAACACCATCGCTTGCTGAGCGTATTTATGAAGCGGCTAAAGCAAAGAAGATGTATGCATTAGATGCTCCTGTTTCAGGCGGGGACATTGGCGCAAGAGAGGCGCGGTTGGCGATTATGGTTGGGGGAGACGAAGCAGCTTTTCATGAATGTAAACCCATTTTTGAGGTTTTAGGAAAAAATATTGTTTTACAAGGGAAAGCTGGAGCTGGCCAGCATACAAAAATGTGTAATCAAATTGCGATTGCCACCAATATGATTGGTGTGTGTGAAGCGTTAGCCTATGCGAAACGTGCAGGATTAGATCTTGTGAAAGTATTAGAGAGCATTTCCACTGGAGCAGCAGGAAGTTGGTCGTTAAGCAACTTGGCACCGCGGATGATGGCTGGAGATTTTGAACCAGGCTTTTATATTAAGCATTTTATTAAAGATATGAAAATTGCGTTAGAGGAAGCAGAAAGACTTGGGCTACAACTGCCAGGCCTTGAACTTGCCAAATCCATGTATGAGGAACTAGCGGCAAAAGGTGAAGAAAATAGCGGCACACAAGCGCTATATAAAAAGTATCTAGATTAATGCAACCACTTGAAACTGTCTGAAAAAGGGCGATCCCTTTCACTAGAGTGCTGATCGGCAAATCCGTTCAGATACTTGTTAGCACCGTAAATAGTTTAGGGAATTCTTCCTTTAAGCAGACAGTTTTTTATTTGTTGTTTTTTCTAAAAATATTGAATATTTATATAAATGTAGCTATACTAAATCTAACGTATTACATACTAACTAGTCAGTATAAAAAAGGGGGAGAAACGTGAATTTTTCATATTCCGATAAAGTGAATGAACTAAGGAAAAAGTTAAACGCTTTCATGGAAGAATACATTTATCCAAATGAAAAAGTATACGTGGAACAACTGAACGCACAAAAGAGCCGTTGGTCAGCAGTACCGCCTATCATCGAAGAATTAAAAGAAAAAGCGAGAAAAGAAGGATTGTGGAATCTATTTTTACCTGATAGTGAATATGGAGTAGGACTTACGAATTTAGAATATGCTCCTCTTTGTGAAATTATGGGACGATCTTTGATTGCACCCGAAGTATTTAATTGCAGCGCTCCTGACACAGGGAATATGGAAGTGCTTGTTCGCTACGGTACAGAGGAGCAAAAGCGTAAATGGCTTCTGCCGCTGTTAAACGGCGAGATTCGATCATGTTTTTCAATGACAGAGCCTGACGTCGCTTCAAGCGATGCTACAAATATTCAAGCAAGTATTGTTCGTGATGGAGATGAATATGTCATTCACGGGAAAAAATGGTGGTCCTCAGGGGCGGGCGACCCGCGCTGCAAAATCGCGATAGTTATGGGAAAAACAAATCCAGATGCGCCAAAGCATGAGCAGCAATCAATGATTCTTGTCCCACTTGATACACCTGGAGTCAAAATTGAGCGTATGCTCCCTGTGTTCGGCTATGATCATGCGCCACATGGGCATGCGGAAATTACTTATGAGCATGTTCGCGTGCCAAAGGAAAACATCATATGGGAAGAAGGAAAAGGATTTGCCATCGCCCAAGGAAGATTAGGACCGGGAAGAATTCACCATTGCATGCGTCTCATTGGTACGGCTGAACGAGCGCTTGAGTTAATGTGCCAGCGCGTTCAAAAAAGAGAAGCATTTGGGAAAAAGCTTTCCCAGCAAGGAGTTATTCAAGACTGGATTGCCCAGTCACGCATTGAAATTGAGCAAGCCCGTTTATTAACATTGAAGGCTGCTTACATGATGGATACGGTCGGCAATAAAGAAGCGAAAACGGAAATTGCGATGATTAAGGTTGTTGCGCCTAACGTTGCTTTAAAAGTCATTGACAGGGCGATTCAAGCATTTGGAGCGGCAGGAGTCAGCGATGATTTTCCATTGGCAGCCTATTGGGCAAATGCGCGAACATTAAGATTAGCGGATGGACCAGATGAAGTTCATAAGGCGCAAATTGCCAAGCTGGAGCTGCGAAAATATTAGTCTTAAAAGAGGAGGGAGTTTTATGCATGTTCTTGATTTATTTAAGTTAACGGGAAAAACAGCCATTGTCACTGGTGGAGGACGGGGCCTTGGCGAACAAATTGCTGTTGGTTTGGCAGAGGCGGGGGCCAATGTCGTTATCTGTTCGAGAAAAATTGAAGCGTGCGAAGAAGTAAGCGAAAAGCTGAAAAGCCTAGGGATAAGATCCCTTGCATTGAAGTGTGATGTCACTAATCCAGATGATGTCAGTACTGCAGTTCAAAAAACGGTGGATGAATTTGGACAAATCGATATTTTAGTGAATAACAGCGGTGCAACATGGGGGGCACCGACAGAGGAAATGCCGCTTGAAGCATGGCAGAAGGTAATGGATGTAAATGTTACAGGAACGTTTTTAATGAGTCAGGCAATCGGGAAAGTAATGATTGAACAGCGCCGCGGGAAAATTATCAATATTGCCTCCGTTGCGGGGTTAGGTGGGACGAATCCAAAGTTAATGAATACAATTGGCTATAACACAAGCAAAGGGGCAGTCATTACGTTTACAAAAGATTTAGCTGTAAAGTGGGGAGAATATGGAATTAATGTCAACGCAATTGCACCAGGGTTTTTCCCTACGAAAATGTCAAAGGTTATTATTGAACAAGGAAATAAAGCGATTCTCGCAAATACGCCGCTGCGGCGATTTGGTACGGAAAATGATTTAAAAGGTGCCGCAGTCTTTCTCGCTTCAAGTGCTTCCGATTTTGTCACCGGTGCTTTATTGGTTGTTGATGGCGGTACCTCTGCATATTGTTAAAAAGGGAGTGAAAACAACGGTTTATAAGAAAACGTTTTCGCTATATCCAAACACAATTGCTTCTCATTTTGAGATTCCGAATATTACATTGAATGGCATTTTACAGGAATGTGCCGCACAATACGGTGATAAAATAGCGCTGACTTTTTATCATAAGGAAATTAACAAGGTTGTTCCGAGCCGACAAGGATAAAATATGCGTAAGAATGGTCGAAGAAAATTACAACTCACTCATTACAAGCATTCTCTATAATAAAGCAAGCTGTTGATAGGGATGCACCTTTCATTAGAGTAAGGGTTAGTACGGGAAGAAGATCTATTTGAGGAAGCGTTCCAAACCAAGGATATCCGCGAAGGTGTGAACCCATTTATTGAAAAGCGTCAGCCAATATTCCGAAACCGATAGCAAAGGGGGAGTAGCTTATGGGAGGAACGATTCCGGTACGCCAAGGCGAAGAGTTGAACATGGAGAGTCTTTTACGATTTTTGCGTAAATCATTTCCTGATCTTCCACATGAATCACTCGAAATAGAACAATTTTCCGCAGGACATTCGAATTTGACATATTTATTAAGAATAGGAGACTGGGAAGCAGTGTTGCGGCGTCCTCCCCTTGGTCCTGTAGCGCCGAAAGCACACGATATGAAGCGAGAGTATGAATGGCTAACAGAAATTCACCCTATTTTCCCGCTTGCACCAAAACCGCTGCTGTTTTCATCTGATGAGTCTATTATAGGCAGTCCATTTTTTCTTATGGAACTGCGAAAAGGTATTGTACTGGATAGCGAGTTTCCGCCAAATATAGAACCGACACCGGAGATATGTCGAAATATTTCCGAAACAATGGTTGATACGCTTGTTGAACTGCATCGGCTTGATTATAAAAAGACAAAACTAGTTTATATGACGCAGCCGGATGGATTTATGGAAAGGCAAGTACATGGCTGGATTCACCGTTATGAGCGGGCAAAAACAGAAGATATTAGGGAAGTTGAGGCGCTTACAAAGTGGTTGAGTGAACATATTCCTTCATCGTGTGAAGCAACGGTTATTCATTATGATTACAAATTAAACAATGCTCTTTTTGCCTTAGATGATATTTCAAGAATAGTAGGTTTATTTGATTGGGAGATGACAACGGTTGGCGACCCGCTCGTGGACTTGGCCGCGGCGATGAGTTATTGGATTCAAGATAATGACCCAGCTATTTTGAAATTTGGTTTTGGAAAACCTCCTGTTACTGTTTATGAAGGTTTTTACACGCGGAAAGAGTTTATTGAACGTTATGCGGAAAAAAGCGGACGTGATGTTTCAAACATTCATTTTTACCTAACTTTTGCTTATTTTAAATTGGCGGTCATTTGTCAGCAAATCTATTATCGCTACAAGCGGGGGCAAACGAATGATGAACGGTTTAAAAATTTTGATCAATTTGTAAAGTCGCTTGTTCAATATGCTTGGCATCTTATCGAAAAATGAGGTGAAGATATGCAAAAAATTCACCTTATATTGCGCAAGGAAGAGATAGATGAACAGAAAATGAATAATAATAAGATAGCGATTGTGCTCGATGTTTTAATGGCAACATCTATGATTACTGCTGCTATCTCTTTTTCTGCCAAGACAATTATTCCTGTATTAAACGATGCGGAAGCAAAGGAGGTAGCTGTTTCGCTTCCAAAAGGCAGCTATGAATTAGTTGGCGAGCATGAAGGACTAACCATTGAAGGATTTTTACCGCCAGTTCCTCTTATGCTAAAAGAAAAAATGGTTGGTAAAACAGTCGTTTTGTCTACGACGAATGGAACGGTTGCAATCCGAAGATCAGCATCAGCAAAAAAAGTTTATATCGGAAGCTTGCTCAATGGTTCAGCTGTCGCTGAATATGTCAGCGAGCATCATAGCAGTGACACGATTGTTCTCATTTGTTCAGGTTCTTCCGGCCATTTTAGTCTTGAGGATTTTTATGGAGCAGGGTATATTTTGCACCATTTATTAGAAAATGGATTTTTAAAAGAGAGATTATCGGATTCAGCAAAAGCAGCTTTGCTATTTTACGAACGTTATTCACAACAAAAAGAAGGTAAAGAAATTTTAAAGTTATCCCAAGTTGGTCAAATGTTAGCAGCCCACGGCTTTGAGAGGGAAATCGATTACGTTAGCCAACAAGGAATTGCTAATGTTGTGCCCCTATTTCAACCGGAGGGAGAGGTTTACGATGTGAGCAGGGGGAAGTTTTATTTATAAACAATGCCAAATAAATGATATTTTTACACCGGAACGATTAAATGATGAACATAGAATGATTGCTGAGACGGCAAAGCAGTTCGTTTCTCCAGGATTTATTGAGACTCCGTTAACAGAAAAAGGTCTGGAAAATGAAAAGTTTGCAGAAGCGATTCGTCGAAACACAGCACTTCGGAGAGTCGGGAAAACCGAGGAAATCGCTAATGTGATTGCGTTTGTTGCCTCTCCGGAAGCTTCCTATATGACGGGAAGTGATATATTGGCAGCCGGTGGATGGTTAATTATGTAAAGGAATGGAGGGAGTTTATGAAAGCAATCCAGTTTACTGAATATGGCGGGCCAGAAGTACTAAAATTAGTAGAATTAGAGAAGCCGAAGCCTACTGGACGTCAAGTATTAATTGAAATTAAGGCAATTGGCGTAAACTATGCAGATACAGCACGGCGTGAAGGACGATATGTAATACCAACACCATTGCCATTTGTTCCTGGTGCAGAAGTTGCCGGAATTGTTTGTGAAGTTGGTGAAGAAGTTACTTCTGTTCAAATTGGCCAGCGAGTTGTTACGTTACTTGGCTCAAATAACGCAACGGGTTACGCGGAATATACGATCGCAGATGAGCGAGGTTTAATTCGTATTCCGGATGAAATTGACTTTTATCAGGCTGCAGCACTTCCTTTACAAGGGTTAAGCGCATACCATATTTTAAAAACAATGGGACGGCTAGAGAAAGATGAGACAGTGCTTATTCATGCAGCGGCAGGAGGTGTAGGAACAATCGCTGTACAATTAGCGAAAATTTTCGGAGCAGGAAAAATTATTGCAACAGCGAGTACCAACGAGAAGCTGGAAGTTGCCAAAAGATATGGTGCTGATATATTAGTTAATTACACAAAAAAAGACTGGGTGAATGAAGTATTAGCACATACGGACGGGCTGGGGGTAGATGTTGCGCTTGAGATGGCGGGAGGAGAAATCTTTCATCAAACGCTATCTTGCTTAGCGCCATTTGGCAGGCTTATTATTTATGGTGTGGCCAGCGGTCAATTGACGAAAATGACTCCTTCGGCTTTGATGGCAAAAAACTTGTCTGTCATCGGTTTCTTCCTTCCTCAAATTATGAGAAAACGGCAATTATATCAATCAAGTCTTCAAGAATTGCTTTCTTATGTTCAAACAGGGGTATTAAAGTTAAATATTGGCGGCATTTATCCGCTTGAAGAAGCGGTAAACGTTCATCAACTATTGCAGGGGCGAAAAACCATCGGAAAACTGATTCTTGTACCAAATGAATAATTGGTATCGGTTTATCAAAAAATAAAGTCGCGCTTTCAATTAGTTCAAGGAGTGTGACTTTATTATGGCAAAGCGGACGAAAAAAAACGATCCACAGCAAAAAAATAAAAAAGGCTTTGATTCGAGTGCTATTGACTCAGAGTTCAGCCACGAATTTGGCAGTGCGGCCACAAATAAAATTCATAAAGATAAAGCAAAAAAAGAAAAAGCATCGAAGAATGATGGAGAATATAAAGGATAATATAGTCAAGGCTGACATATAAGTGTCTGACCTTATCCACAATACATCATATATCATGCACTTATATTGTGGTGTAGGGTCTGACACTTTGCTTTAAAGTCAGCCTCGTTTTTTCGTCATTTAGAGATCGTCTTGATATATCGTTCGAGTCGATCTAACCCTTTTTCTAATGTTTCAAGAGAATAGGCGTAGGAAAGGCGCACATAACCTTCGCCGTATTTGGAAAAGGCGCTTCCCGGGACAACCGCAACTCCCTCCTGCTTGACTAAGTCAAGAGCGAAATCAAAGGAAGTTTTGCCAAATTTTTTTATGGAAGGGAACATATAAAATGCACCTGTCGGTTTTTCAACCTCAAGTCCCATTTCGATTAACCGTTTGTATACATAATCGAGCCTTTTTTGATATTGCTTACGCATATAATCGGCATCGTTAAATCCCGTTGTCAACGCTTCAAAGGCCGCTTTTTGGGAAATGGACGATGTACAGGAAACGCTATATTGATGCACTTTTAACATATGGGTGGCCAAAAATGCCGGAGCAAACAAAAAGCCGATGCGCCATCCGGTCATTGAGTGTGATTTGCTTAAACCGTTAATGACTATCGTTTTCTCACGCAGCCACTTAGCAATCGATTGGTGCGTACCCGCATAAACAAGTTCGCTGTAAATTTCGTCAGATAAAATCCAAATCGGCTTGTCTTTTAATAAATTGACAAGCTCTAGAATCTCTTGTTCAGATAGTGTCACTCCTGTTGGATTAGACGGATATGGCAATACGATACAGCGAGTATTCTCATTAATAAATGGCTCTATCAAGCCGGCTGTGAGGCGAAACCCGTTTTCACGCGTATCGACATAAACGGGTTTTGCTCCACACATTTTTATAATCGGTTCATATCCAGGATAAACGGGACCAGGCAAAATGACTTCGACACCTTCTTCTAAAATCGTCCGGAAGGCAATATCAATCGCTTGACTTGCTCCGACGGTCACAATCACTTCCTGCTCAAAATCGTATGTAAGACCATATTTTTTCTGGACAAATTCACATGCTGCTTTTCGCAGTTCAAGAAAGCCGGCATTATGAGTATAAGTCGTAAAATTGTCAGCAATCGCTCGACTGCCAGCTTCTTTCACGTGTTCAGGAGTTGGAAAGTCAGGTTGACCAATTGTTAAAGAAATAAGGTTAGGAGAGTTAGCGACCATATTGAAAAATTTACGAATCCCAGAGATTTCAATGTCTTTTACACGCGAATTAACGAGATGTTCCACAATTTGTTCATCCTTCCATTGTCATTTATAGTGTATATTTTACAATGTTTCGGTTCATTGTCACTAGTGAAAAAGAAAATGAAAAGTGAGTGTCTCCTTCTTAGTTTATTTGAAGAAGCCACTCACTTTATTGTTGCTGTGGAGCAGAGATAACAGGTTTCACATTCCATCATCGATTCTCGGCCCCTACATATTGCGAATATATTGCTGTTATTTCCATAAATCGTTTTTTGTCCTTATTATCAATCGCATCGTTAACTAACATCTCAAGGCGTTGTTTATTGAAGCGGTAGCACATTTCATCTAAAAACAGCTGTGCTTCTAGCTGAAGAGTAAACCATTGCTCAGGGGATAAACCAAAGGTTGCAATCTGCTTTTTTGAGTTTTTTACAAGTTTATAGCGTTTTTTATGCGTTTTCATGCTGATTCCCCCGTTGGCTTTGTCTGCAAGTATCCATATTTTTCGAGCAATTTATTGTACTGAGATGATAATTCAAAGAATAATGATTTATTTCCGGCTATTAAAGACTCGTCAATTTGTTCCATCAGTTTGTTCTTTTGGTATTGGAAAATGGATTGCTCAATAATAAGTTGAGCTACATGTTCGTAGCCGTTAGGCTCTTCCTTTTTAACAAAGACGATCATGCCTTCATGAGGATATTGTTTTTCATACATTGGTCATTCCTCCTTTTCGGGAAAGTTCCCCTTTTTTATATTATCGTTGTTTTTTGTATAAAAGTAAAGAATATTTAGATAAATCTGAACAAGGAAATTTTTGTGAAAATGAAGGGTGTTTTCATGTTGCTTCTGATCATAAATTAGGTAACGTATAATAATAAAAAACGGTGCGGAGGGAGTGCCATGAAACAATCTGCAATAGGACTTGTTGAATATCATTGTTGGGCAACGAAAAAAATATTGAGCTATTTGCAAGTGTTACCGCGCAATGTTTTGACATTGCCAATCAACAATGTATTTCCTAATATTGAGTCTGTTCTTGTACATATGTTGGCAGTTGATGAACTTTGGCTTGAGCGTATGAAAGGAAATGAACAAAGTGAGATCGAAGAAAAATATGGTTGGCCCGTTAAACAGTTTATATTAGCATATGATCGATTTTTAGAGGATTTACGAAACTTTGTCAGTCATGCGGGAGATGTGAATGCTGTTGTCTCATATATGAACGGTAAAGGAGAAAAAGGGACTAATACGATATTAGAGATTATTTATCATATCGTTAATCAAGGGGCATATCATCGTGGAAATATTTCTGTAATGTTACATCAAGCGGGATATGATTCAATTGCCACAGACTATATACACTTTTTAAAAGAAAATGAATAAGTGCCTGATTTTACGTGCATCTCAACTATAGTTCATTTGCTTTTGTTGGAGAAGGAATATGCTGATTCATATCGAAATTAAATGAAAGAAACGTAGCATTATAACAATGCCTATTTTTAAAATAGAAATAATTCATAGAAAAGGGAAGGGAATATGATTATACGTTTACTGACGAATGCAGATCGGCCGAAAGTGCAGGAGTTTTTTAAAAAGCAATGGGGAAGTCCACAAATGGTTATTTCTACAGGAGTTTACCATTGTGACGAGATAGATGGATGCGCCGTGTTCGATGATAATGGTGAAATCATCGGATTGCTTACATATGTAAAGCGCGGAGAAGAGTGGGAAATTATTTCTTTAGACAGCGTTATTGAAAATAAAGGAATTGGCAGTTTATTATTACAATTTTTTGAGAAAAAAGTGAAAGAGGATGGTGGAATAATCATTAAGTTAATTACAACGAATGATAATTTGCGAGCGTTGCAATTTTATCAAAAGAGAGGATATACAATTGCTGGAATTATTGTAAATGCGGTAGAAAAGGCGCGGACGATAAAACCGCAAATTCCTTTTGTTGCTGAAAATGGAATTCCGATTCGTGATGAAATTCTACTGCAAAAAGAATTATAGTGTAATGGGGGAACGATACACTACTCAAGCCGTCTTAACAAAAGAACAATAGTCGAAATTACTTTGCCGCTTTGCAAAAAATAAAAGGGAGCTGGCTTTCTCTGCATGAACTCATTGCCTTCGAGAGAGCCGTCCCTTTTTTATTTTTCAGCTAGTTTTTTCGAATGCCGTTGAAAAAGATCATAAACGTCTTTTCAAGAAGTTCTTTTAGTGGTGGCGAAGCAGTATTTGTGCACCAATAATACAATGTTCCGAAATAAACGTGTGAAAAGGTAGATGCGATGATATCTGTAGGCAAATCATCGCGAAATTCTCCCGATGCTTGCCCTTGAGCAAATAAAGGAGAAAATGTATTCATAAGCATTTGCGTATAATTGTTTTCATTTTTTTGTTTTCCATTTCCAGTGATGGAAATATGAAAAAAGGATTTCGTGAATTCTTGACCTAATTCTTCGGTTATGCTTGCCAACTTCCTTAACAATGTATAAAACTGATCGGTTAAACTGCTAGTGGTGGAAAGATGCTGGATTTCCGTCTCAATTAAGCGTATATGCCAATCGTTAATCGCATATAAAATTTCTTCTTTTGTGCGAAAGTAATTAAAAAACGTCCCTTTTGCCAAACCGGCGCTTTCTGTAATTTGCATAATGGTTGTTTGGTGATAGCCTTGAGATTTAAATAATTCTAGTGCTTTTTGCTGTAATAATCCCCTTATTTTTTCCTTGTGTTTCTGTCTATTCATTTAAGACCCCCAAAGTCAATAGACTATATTTCCTATTATAATGGTTTTTTATGTTAAAAGAAAACTGTTTTTCAAGAAAAGGTAAATTTATGTAAAAAATATTAGGAGGTAGGAGTGGTAGCGTGTATTAAAGAATAAATATATACAAAGGAGGAATTTAATAAATGGGAGAATGGAACCAGACGAATTCTTCAATGTACTCTAAGTCCTTATGGAAATTGTATTTTTCGTTACCAATCCTGTCTTGGGCATTATATGACTTTGCTAATACGATTTTTTCCTCAAATATTATTACAATCTTTTTTCCTTTTTATTTACAGGAAGTATTGGCAAGCAATTCAAAAATGAATCAGATCGCGAGTACATTTATCTCATATACAAATTCCATATCAAGTTTGCTGCTTGTTATTTTTTCCCCGCTCTATGGTGTACTGATTGATCGATCCGGAAGAAAAAAGCGGTATATTATGGCTTTTACATTAGTTACAATAGTTGCGACTATTTTTATGGGAATATTTGCTTCCTGGAATACAGCAAATACTATTTTTAAATTGCCGTTATCCATTTTTCTTGTTCTCTCTCTTTTTGTTGTTGCAAAATTTTGCTACCATTCCAGTCTCGTTTTTTACGATGTGATGATTGCGGATTTAGGAACAAAAGAATCTTTGCCTTATATTTCTGGTTTTGGTGTCGCAGTAGGCTATATAGGCACGCTTGTCGGTTTAACCGTTTATCCCTTCGTCGGGGAAGCAGGATTTCATCGTGCGTTTATTCCAACAGCAATATTGTTTTTGCTATTTTCGCTTCCGTTGTTCTTAGTTTTTAAGGAAAAGGAACATCAGACAGTGTCACAACGAATCCCGTTTATTAGTGGGTATAGGGAAATAATGACAACATTTAAAGAAATGAAAACGTATAAAGCGATTTTTCTATTTATGGTTACGTACTTTTTTATTAATGATGCTATCGCCACAGCAGTAACAATGATGGCTGTTTACGCCAAAACAATCACTGACTTTACAGCAGGACAGTTTATCATTTTATATTTGGTATCAACTATTTCGAGTATTGTCGGTTCTTTTGCGTTTGGATATGTTACGAAAAAGATTGGAGCTCCACGTGCAGTCGTTGTGGTCAGTGCTCTTCTCATCATTGCTTTATGTATTGCTGCTGCTTCTATTTATCAATTCATGATTTGGATAGCAGGTTGTTTATTTGGTATAGCTCTTGGAGCGATATGGGTTGTGTCCCGTACGCTGATCGTCGAACTTACGCCTCCGGAAAAAAGAGGGCAGTTTTTTGGCTTGTTTGCTTTTTCAGGAAAGGTTTCATCAATTGTCGGTCCGCTGCTATACGGTAGCATTACATGGTTATTGTCTGATTATGGGGATATTGCAAGTCGAGTTGCGTTAGGTTCATTAATTGTTCTTGTTGCAATCGGTCTTTTTATACATCGGCGTTTGTTTGCCGTCCTAAATCATCAAGAGACAACGATTGCAAATTAATTGTGCTGTAACTCAGACAAACCGTACTGTCATATACATGAAAAAGAATGATTGCAGGAAAGGAAGAGATAATATGGCAAGAACGGTTTGGGGTGTTGACTCAGCGGCAAGAGTAACAGAACAATTATTTTACTGTGTAAAAAATGAGTTTGGTTATCCAAAGTTCTGGGGGCGTTATTTAACAGATGTTCCGAATGTTTCTGATGGGTTGACGAAAGAGGAAATCACGTTAATTCGAAATTACGGTGTGAAAATATTACCGATTTATAATGCGTTTCGCGAAGCAGTTGGTTATAGCAATGGCCAAGTGGTAGCGCGCAATGCTGTATTCCATGCCCGCCGACTTGGAATTCCGAAAAATAAGGCACTATTTGCTAATATTGAAGATTATTTTCCAGTCGATGAAGAGTGGATTCGTGCTTGGGTGGAGACGCTTTACACAACTGGCTATCGTCCTGGAATCTATGCTGACCCAACGAAAGGTGATTTTGCGCAAGCGTATTGTGAAGCTGTAAAAAATAATAATCAAGTTGCTGTACAAACAATGATTTGGAGTTCTGCTCCTCGTCCCGGTACAACAAAAGAACAAAGGGCACCGAGATATAATCCGGCTGCACCAAACTGCAAAGCGAATGTATGGGCGTGGCAATATGGGCGCGATGCAGAAGCTTGTTCTATTGATACCAATCTTGCAGATCGTCGCTTATTGGAATTTTTATATTAAGAGGCTGCTTCATCTCAATCTCTCAATGACAATCTATAAAGATAAATCGGCTAGAGGATAGCCTCTTTTACATATTGTTATTTTTAAACTTTCAAATTGATAGCCTGACCAATATAATAAAGGTAGATTACTTTTATGAGGGAAGGGCGTATTTTATTTATGGACCAACAAAAAGGGATTTTGCTCGAAAGCGGCACAAATGAATTGGAAATTGTTGAATTTGAAGTTGGCAATAACAAGTTTGGAATCAATGTCATTAAAGTAAAAGAAATTATTAACCCGCTTCCTGTAACAAAGGTCCCTCATTCGCATCATTATATTGAGGGAATTATCGAGTTGCGTGGTGAAGTTCTTCCGGTTGTCGATGTAGCTAAGGCTCTTAGTTTCCCGCCTTCTGATCATCCAGCGGGTGATAAGTTTATTGTAACGGAGTTTAATCAACAAAAAATTGTGTTTCATGTACATGCTGTGACGCAAATTCATCGCATTTCTTGGAAGCAAATTGAAAAGCCTTCACAAATGTATCAAGGTCTTGAAAGCCAAATTATTGGTGTCGTTAAATTAAATGGCCAAATGATTCTTTTATTAGACTTTGAAAAAATGATTTTCGATATTAATCCGGAATCTGGAATTAATGTTAGCCAAGTAAAAAAATTAGGGCAGCGTGAGCGGTCCAATAAAAAGCTTGTTGTGGCAGAAGATTCTCCGTTACTAAGAAAATTACTGCATGATACTTTGATCGAAGCAGGATATGAGCATGTCGAATTTTTTGAAAATGGGGAAGACGCGCTTCGCTATTTGCAATCCATCGTTGAAACAGGGAGAAGTATTGAGAGCGATGTTCAGCTTGTTATAACGGATATCGAAATGCCGCAAATGGATGGCCATCATTTAACAAAACGCATTCGCGAAGACGACCGTTTAAACAAACTTCCAGTGATTATTTTTTCGTCGTTAATCACAGATGATTTGCGCCATAGAGGAGACATGGTTGGAGCAACTGCTCAAGTAAGCAAACCAGAAATCGGTGAGCTTGTTAAAACGATTGATGAGAATATTTTATAGAAGAAAATCGAGAGGCTGACCACTTTGGTCTTACCCCTGTCAAGTAGACAGAATAAAAGAAAGTCTATGCAACCTTTCTCCGATATTCCACCGGAGAAAGGTTGTTCAATTTCTTCTGGA
>NZ_JACDUU010000009.1 GCF_013760845.1 [Anoxybacillus] calidus
TTTTTCTGATTTTTCCCATAAAAAAACCCCTCCATAGTAAACAGTATCAGCCTTTGCTTTTTCCTGTCTACTATAAGGGGATAATATCATAAGTGGTCAGCCCCTTTTCTCAACTACTGTTTTAACGATGCTTTCACAAACTCACGGAACAGCGGCTGCGGTCTCGTCGGACGAGATGTAAATTCCGGATGGAATTGCGCCGCAACAAACCATGGATGGTCTTTTAATTCAATAATTTCGACTAAACGGCCATCCGGGCTTGTACCAGAAAAGACAAAACCGTGCTGCTCCATCACTTGACGATATTGGTTATTAAATTCATAGCGATGGCGATGACGCTCATAAATGACTTCATCTTGATAGGCAGCAAATGCAAGTGTGCCTTCTGTCAGCTTACAAGGATAAAGTCCTAAACGCAATGTTCCGCCTAAATCTTCGACTTCTTTTTGCTCCGGCAGTAAATCGATAATCGGATGCGGTGTATTTGGATCAATTTCTGATGAATGAGCGCCTTTCAAACCGACGACATTGCGGGCAAATTCAACTGAAGCCAGCTGCATTCCCAAGCAAATACCAAGAAACGGCACTTTATTTTCGCGGGCATAGCGAATGGCTTCAATTTTTCCTTCAATACCGCGGTCCCCAAAGCCGCCCGGTACGAGAATACCGTCCGCATCTTTTAAGAGTTCTTCAACATTTTCGCTATTGACATGTTCAGAGTTAATCCACTTAATTTCTACTTCTGAGTCAAATGCATAACCTGCATGACGAAGCGCCTCAACAACAGAAATGTATGCATCTTGAAGCTCTACATATTTACCAACAAGCGCAATTTTTGTTTTGTTAGAAAGGTTACGCACTTTTTCAACAAGCGCTTTCCATTCTGTCATATCTGCTTCTTTGCAATCTAGCTTTAAGTGTTCACAAACAATTTGGTCTAATTTTTGTTCTTGAAGCATTAACGGAACGGCATATAACGTATCAGCATCGCGTGCTTCAATGACAGCTTTTGGATCAATATCGCAGAATAAAGCGATTTTGTCTTTCATGTCTTGAGACATCGGCATTTCTGTACGAACAACAATCACGTTCGGCTGAATGCCGAGGCTACGAAGTTCTTTTACGCTATGCTGCGTTGGCTTCGTTTTCATTTCGCCAGCTGCTTTAATATAAGGAACAAGCGTACAATGGATATACATGACATTTTCACGGCCGACATCGCTTTTAATTTGGCGAATCGCTTCTAAAAACGGCAATGATTCAATGTCACCAACCGTACCGCCGATTTCTGTAATCACGACATCGGCATTGGTTTCGCGCCCCGCACGGAATACCCGTTCTTTAATTTCATTTGTAATGTGCGGGATGACTTGCACCGTACCGCCTAGGTAATCGCCACGGCGCTCTTTTTTCAAAACAGTAGAGTAGATTTTTCCGGTCGTTACATTGCTATATTTATTTAAGTTAATATCAATGAAACGTTCGTAGTGACCTAAATCCAAATCTGTTTCCGCACCGTCATCTGTGACAAACACTTCTCCGTGTTGATACGGACTCATTGTCCCTGGGTCGACGTTAATGTATGGATCAAATTTTTGAATTGTTACATTTAAACCGCGGTTTTTCAGTAAACGGCCCAAAGAGGCTGCTGTAATTCCTTTTCCTAGAGATGAAACAACACCGCCAGTCACGAAAATATACTTTGTCATCTTTTGTTTCCCCCTTGCCAAAAATATATGTAACATTTAAAGTGTGCGCAAAACGACACTATTTCATTTTCATAGGGAACAGCCAAAAATAAAAAACGCTCCGCTTACTCAATACGTAAGGGAGCGATATATTTTTTATAAATACCTTTTTTAAAGAGCCCAGATAAAATTCTACATAGTTCGCTATATAAAGTCAAGAAAATTATAATTCCTCTTCTTCAGCTTCATCATCGACATCTAATTCATCTTCTAGATCCTCATCGCCTAAGTCAAACTCTTCATCATCAAGAAGTTCCTCATCGAATTCGTCTGGATCATCAAGATCAAATTCATCATCGATTATATCTTCATCATCGAGATCGATGTCATCTTCAAAGTCATCGAGAGCATCATATTCAAGTTCTTCTTCATCAATCTCATCAAAGTCGTCATACTCATCAAGCACTTTTTTCTTCTTCTTCGTTGTTTTAACAACTGGTGCTGTCTCTTCTTCAATTTGATCATAAGGATACCATGCCCGCAATCCCCAACGGTTTTCTCCGATACAAATAAAACGGCCGTCAATGTTTAAGTCTGTATAAAATTGTGCGATGCGCCCTCTTACTTCTTCCTCTGATAAATGGAGGATAGCGGCAATTTCATTAACCAGCTGTTGAAAAGACACTGCTTCCTTTTTATCGGACAGTACTAAGTAAGCAAGCTCAACAAGTGACATTTCTTGCAATTCTTCTTGAGAGTATTGCTCCAAACTCAACTCAGGCACTCCCCTTCTATATGTATAGTGGAACTTTTATGAAAAGTAAATCGTGTTCCTATTAGAATACATACCATTCATTATAAACAATTTCATTGAGTTTATGCTAGTTCATTCTCATAGTTTCTGAAAAAATTCCTTTTTACAGTCGAAAAGAGGCCGACCTAAAAAGTGTCAGACCCCTCAACCCCAATATATAGTGCATAACATGAGTTGAGAACACTATATATGATGGATTGTGCGTGAGGTCAGACACTTCTGGGTCAGCCTCTATTTGACCGTCTTACATGTTGCGGCGATATTGACCGCCAACTTCATATAGCGCTTTTGTAATTTGACCGAGGCTAGCGACTTTCACTGTTTCCATCAATTCTTCAAAAATATTGCCGCCGCTTACGGCCACATGCTTTAAGCGTTTTAGCGCCTCGTCTACTTTATCTTTATTGCGCTCGTGGAAGGCACGTAAATTCTTAATTTGCAATTCTTTTTCTTCATAAGAAGCGCGCGCCAGCTGGATATTGTTCAATTCTTCTTCAGATGGCGGATTTGGGTTTAAATATGTGTTCACGCCAATAATCGGAAGCTCTCCACTATGTTTTTTCATTTCATAATACATTGACTCATCTTGAATTTTTCCGCGCTGATATTGCGTCTCCATCGCACCTAACACACCGCCGCGGTCATTGAGTCGCTCAAATTCTTTCAATACCGCTTCTTCTACTAAGTCGGTTAACTCTTCAATAATAAACGATCCTTGCAATGGATTTTCATTTTTCGTTAAACCATGCTCTTTTGTAATGATGAGCTGAATCGCCATCGCACGGCGGACAGATTCTTCTGTTGGCGTTGTAATCGCTTCATCATACGCATTTGTATGCAGTGAGTTGCAGTTATCATGAATCGCCATCAATGCCTGCAATGTTGTGCGAATATCGTTAAAGTCAATCTCTTGCGCATGGAGCGAACGGCCTGATGTTTGAACATGATATTTTAATTTTTGGCTTCTTTCATTTGCCCCGTATTTCTCACGCATGACAATCGACCAAATGCGGCGCGCCACACGACCGAGCACCGTATACTCTGGGTCCAGTCCGTTGCTGAAGAAGAATGAGAGGTTTGGCGCGAAATCATCAATATGCATGCCACGGCTTAAATAATACTCCACGTATGTAAAGCCGTTTGCCAACGTAAACGCAAGCTGCGAAATTGGGTTCGCTCCCGCTTCGGCAATATGATAGCCGGAAATCGAAACAGAATAATAGTTGCGTACTTTATTTTTAATGAAGTACTCTTGAATGTCTCCCATCATTTTTAGCGCAAATTCGGTTGAGAAAATGCATGTGTTTTGTCCCTGGTCTTCCTTAAGAATATCAGCTTGTACCGTACCGCGGACCGTTTGCAGCGTATACGCTTTTACCTCTTCATACTCCGCTTCTGTTAACGGGCGGCCTAACTCCGCTTCACGTTTTTCTACTTGCTGATGAATAGCCGTATTCATAAACATCGCTAAAATAATTGGCGCCGGACCGTTAATGGTCATGGAAACGGAAGTTAATGGGTCACATAAATCAAAGCCTTTATACAGCTTTTTCATGTCATCTAACGTACATACATTGACACCGCTTTCGCCAATTTTCCCGAAAATGTCCGGGCGATAGTCCGGGTCATGTCCGTACAATGTCACAGAATCAAACGCTGTACTTAAACGCTTCGCCGGATCATCTTTACATAAATAGTGGAAGCGGCGGTTTGTCCGTTCAGGTGTTCCTTCACCAGCAAATTGCCGTTTTGGATCTTCGCCTTGGCGCTTAAATGGGAATACACCCGCTGTAAACGGAAAGGATCCTGGTACGTTTTCTTTATATACCCAGCGCAAAATCTCGCCGTAATCTTTAAATTTCGGAAGTACAACTTTCGGAATATCTAAGCCGGACAAGCTCTTTGTTGTCAGCTCTGTAACAATCTCTTTGTCGCGAATTTTTGTGACAAATTGCTTCGCTGCATATTTGGCTTTTACATCCTCCCACGAAGCAAGAATTTGTTTTGACTCTGGAGTTAGCTGACTTTCATAATGCTGTTTCAATGCTTCCAGAGAAGTAAGAATTTCTTTGTTTCGCTCGCGCTCTTTCACCGCTTCAATCGCACCTTCTAACTGGAACAAGCGGCGCGCAATGTTCACTTGTTGATCAACCTTTTTATGATAGTTGCGAACCGTTTCAGTAATTTCACGTAAGTAATGGCGTCGTTCGTTTGGAATAATGACGTTTTGCTTTTCGACCTGATCCACTTTTTGTAATGTTGTCGTCCAGTTCGTTCCTGCTTTTTTGTTAATTAAATCAATGAGTGCAACAAATAAAGTGTTCGTGCCCGGATCATTAAACTGGCTGGCAATCGTGCCGTAAACAGGCATTTCTGATAAGTCTTTATCAAAGAGCTGATGGCTGCGCTGATACTGCTTTTGCACTTGGCGCTTCGCATCTTCGGAGCCTTTTCGTTCAAATTTATTAATGACGATTAAATCAGCATAGTCAATCATATCGATTTTCTCAAGCTGTGACGGTGCACCGAATTCACTCGTCATGACATACATGGAAATGTCGCATACTTCCGTAATCGCTGCATCACCTTGACCAATTCCGCTTGTCTCGACAATGATTAAGTCGAAACCAGCTGCTTTGACAACATTAATCGCGTCTTTAATCGCAAGTGACAACTCGGAACGGGAATTTCTTGTCGCTAAGCTGCGCATATAGACACGCGGCGAGTTAATGGAGTTCATACGAATGCGGTCGCCTAAAAGAGCACCGCCTGTTTTTTGTTTCGTTGGGTCAATAGATAACACCGCTACTTTCTTCTCTGGAATTTCGTTTAAGAAACGGCGAATGAGCTCGTCTGTTAATGAACTTTTACCAGCACCGCCCGTACCGGTAATACCGACGATTGGAACTGGTTTTGTCAACTCTTTCACTTTTTCCATGACACTTTCGACTGTCGCCGCCGCTTCTGTTGTTACTTCAATACGGTTTTCTGAAAGTGTAATTAAACGGGCGATTGCCTGTACATCCCCTTTTGGCAGCCGTTTAATTTCGTCGGTAATTTCCCTAATAGTTGGAAAATCACACTCTTCTATCATGACGTTAATCATTCCTTGCAACCCAAGGACGCGTCCATCTTCCGGAGAGAAAATACGGGCAATTCCGTATTCGTGCAGCTCTTTTATTTCCCTAGGAATAATGACGCCGCCACCGCCGCCATAAATGCGGATATGCGATGCACCGCGCTCTTTTAGCAAGTCATACATATATTTAAAAAATTCCACATGCCCGCCTTGATAGGAAGATACCGCAATCCCTTGTACATCTTCTTGAATCGCTGCATTGACAATTTCCTCAACAGAACGGTTATGTCCTAAGTGAATGACCTCGGCACCGCTTGCCTGCAAAATACGGCGCATAATATTAATCGATGCGTCATGACCATCAAACAAACTGGATGCCGTTACAAAGCGAACGTGATGTTTCGGACGATAAATATGTGCCATACCTTTTCCCCCTTTTATGACCGTTTCTCCAAAATCCCCTTTAACAATAGATTCGTTTGCATCTCAATGTACTCATCAAGCGTGTACATTTTCTGCAACGCCCAACGACGGAATCCCCACATTTGTCCTAAAACGAAAATGTTGTGAGCAAATAAGCGAATTTCTTGTTCATTTAAGTGAAACACTCCGTTATCGACGCATTGTTTCAAGATGTTTTCAAACATGCCGACCATCTGCATCTCTTTATCCAACACATATGGCAAAGACTCTTTACTTAGCGATTTCGCTTCCTGATACATGACAAGCACTTCATCTTGCAGCTCATCAACAACTTTAAAATAATGGGCAATGGCTAACTTAAAGCTTTCCAGCGTACCTTGATGTGTATCGATGTCTTTTTCCATGCGCTCGCGTACTTCATCGTAAATGCGGTCGCATACTAAATAAAGGACATCTTCTTTTTGCCGAATATATTCATAAAGCGTTCCGATACTAAAGCCGGACGCTTTCGCAATTTCTCTTGTCGTCGTACGATGAAAGCCTTTTTGTTTAAATAGAGCAATGGCTCCTTTAATCATTTGGTTACGCCTCTTTTTAATAAGGCGCGCATCTTTAACAGATGCTGGTACTTCACGCTTGCTCATTGTCATCACCTACAACAGATGAGACTGACTGTTCAATCGCTCCATACATGGTGTGACGGTCAGCCCCTCACATTTATCCAATCATTATTTTGTTAACATACGGGAAATAACAATGCGTTGAATTTCCTGCGTTCCTTCGTAAATTTGCGTAATTTTGGCATCACGCATGAAGCGTTCTACAGGATAGTCTTTCGTATAACCGTATCCGCCAAAAATTTGTACCGCATCCACGGTTACTTTCATTGCCGTATCACCAGCGAATAATTTTGCCATAGCTGATTCTTTTCCGTACGGTAGACCGTTTGATTCAAGCCATGCCGCTTGATATGTTAATAATCGCGCTGCTTCTACCGCCGTTGCCATATCAGCCAATTTAAAGCCAACACCCTGTTGTTCAGCGATTGGTTTGCCGAACTGAACGCGGCCTTTCGCATATTCCACCGCCGCATCTAATGCTCCTTGCGCAATACCTACTGCTTGTGCTGCAATACCATTCCGTCCGCCATCTAATGTCATCATCGCAATTTTAAAGCCATCTCCTTCTTGTCCAAGAAGGTTGTCTTTCGGAATGCGGCAGTCTTCAAAAATTAACTCTGTTGTCGGTGATGAACGAATGCCAAGCTTTTTCTCTTTTTTACCGATGGAGAATCCCGGCGTGCCTTTTTCAACGATGAACGCGCTGATTCCTTTATGCTTCTTCTCTGGATCTGTCACTGCAAACACGACATAAATTTCCGCTTCGCCGCCATTTGTAATCCATACTTTTGAGCCATTTAATACATAGTGGTCACCATCTAATACTGCTCTTGTCTTCATTGAAGACACGTCCGATCCCGCTCCCGGCTCTGAAAGGCCGTAAGCACCTAACTTTTTCCCTGTGGCCAAGGCGCGCAAATATGTTTGTTTTTGTTCTTCCGTACCAAACTTATAAATCGGCCAGCTTGCCAAGGAAATATGTGCGGATAACGTAACACCTGTAGAAGCGCACACTTTTGATAATTCTTCAACAGCAATGACATAAGCTAAATAATCGCTGCCGATACCGCCATATTCTTCCGGCCAAGGAATCCCTGTTAAACCGAGATCGGCCATTTTATTAAAAATCTCGCGGTCAAACCGCTCTTCTTCGTCACGCTCTGCCGCTGTCGGCGCTACTTCATTCTTCGCAAAGTCACGCACCATTTTTCGTATCATTTCATGTTCTTCTGTTAATTGAAAGTTCATGTCCCCATCCCCCTATAACTGTTTGCTGATGACTAAGCGCTGAATTTCGCTTGTTCCCTCATAAATTTCGCAAACTTTCGCATCGCGGAACAGGCGCTCAACTGGATAGTCTTCTGTGTAGCCATTCCCGCCGAAAATTTGTACCGCTTCGATCGCATTTTCCATCGCTGCTCTTGAAGCAAACAGCTTCGCCATTGACGCTTCTTTGCCGCATGGAAGCCCGTTAGAGCGAAGAAATGCTGCACGATACACTAACAGTTTCGCTGCTTCTACCGCCGTTGCCATATCAGCAAGCTTAAATGCTACGCCTTGCTGTGCAGCAATCGGTTTGCCGAATTGAATCCGCTCTTTGGCATAGGCAGTTGCATGTTCTAATGCTGCTTCAGCAATTCCAAGCGATTGTGCGGCAATGCCGATGCGGCCGACATCAAGGTTGGCCATCGCAATTTTAAAGCCTTGGCCTTCTTCGCCTAATAAATTTTCTGCTGGTACCTTTGCATCTTCAAAGGAAATTTGTACGGTTCGCGAACCGTGCAGTCCCATCTTTTTCTCGTCTTTGCCGATAATAAATCCAGGTGTGTCTTTTTCAACAATAAAGGCAGAAACGCCGCGGCTTCCCGGTTCATCAGGGTTGGTGCGAGCAAAGACAATATACGTGTCCGCCTCACCACCGTTTGTAATGAATACTTTTGAGCCGTTAAGGATATAGTAATCGCCTTGACGAACCGCTTTCGTTTTTAAGCTTTTTGCATCGGAACCTGCTCCTGGCTCCGTCAAGCAAAACGCTCCTAAATATTCGCCGCTTGCAAGTTTCGGCACATATTTTCTTTTTTGTTCCTCCGTACCGAAATAAAGAATCGGATTTGTGCCGACAGACGTATGCACGGATAAAATAACACCGACAGTCGCACTGACCTTAGAAATTTCATGAATCGCAATAATATAAGAAGTAAAGTCCATTCCCGCGCCGCCGTATTCCTCAGGAATGGTGATTCCCATTAAACCGAGCTCCGCCATTTTCTTTAAAATTTCGCGCGGAAATTCTCCCTTTTCCATCCTTTCAACAAATGGCGCAATTTCGTTTTCTGCAAATTCTTTGACCATTTTCCGCATCATTTCTTGCTCTTCTGTAAAACGTAAATTCATATATGCCACCTTCTTTGTTGGAAATTAGCCATGAGTTATTCGTATGTGTAAAATCCTCTTCCTGTTTTGCGTCCAAGCCAACCGGCTTTCACATATTTTCTTAACAGCGGGCAAGGACGGTATTTGTCATCGCCAAAACCTTCATGCAACGTTTCCATAATGTAGAGGCACGTATCTAAACCGATAAAGTCTGCTAGAGTTAGAGGCCCCATCGGATGATTCATTCCAAGCTTCATCACTTCATCGATTGCTTCCTTTGTCGCTACTCCTTCATATAACGTATAAATCGCTTCGTTAATCATCGGCATTAAAATGCGATTGGACACAAAGCCAGGGAAATCGTTCACTTCTACTGGCACTTTATTCAATTTGTGTGTAATATCTTCGATTGTTTGGTACACTTCATCTGCTGTTGCTAAGCCGCGAATAATTTCCACAAGCTTCATGACAGGAACTGGATTCATAAAATGCATGCCGATGACTTTTTCTGGTCGTTTCGTTGCTGCAGCGATTTCTGTGATTGGTAGCGAGGAGGTATTTGTTGCTAAAATGGCGTGTTCAGGAGCAATTTCGTCTAGCTGCGAGAAAATACTTGTTTTCACTTCCATGTTTTCAACAACGGCTTCGATGACTAAATCGACGTTGCTTGCATTGTTTAAATCAATGGAAGGAGTAATTCGATTCAAAATGCTTTCTTTCTCTTCTTGTGTCATTCGTCCTTTTTCAACTTGACGCGTTACATTTTTTGTAATTGTCGCAAGTCCGCGATCCACATACTCTTGTTTTAAGTCGTGCAAGAAAACATCATATCCAGCCATGGCACAAACTTGGGCAATACCAGAACCCATTTGTCCAGCACCGACAACCATTATTTTTTGTACGTCCATTGTCCCATCCCCTATCAACGAATATTTTTTGAACGATACGGCTGACCCATCAGCGTCTAACCTCACATACTTCATGATTGTGTTGTGGGGTCTAACACTTTGCTTTTGGGTCAGCCTCACTATTTTTAGTTGACTTCGATCATAATCGCATCGCCTTGGCCGCCGCCGCTACAAATAGAAGCAATGCCAATTCCGCCACCGCGGCGCTTTAACTCATGAATAAGCGTAATAATAATGCGTGCTCCGCTTGCACCGATTGGGTGTCCTAATGCTACTGCACCGCCGTTGACGTTGACTTTTTCCGGGTCTAACCCAGCAATTTTGATACTTGCTAACGCCACTGCGGAAAATGCTTCATTAATTTCAAATAAATCAATTTCATCTGCTGTTTTGCCTGTCTTTCTTAACAATTCATTGATGACAAGACCCGGTGTTTTCGGGAAGTCTTTTGCTTCAACAGCAATTGCTGTATGAGCAAGAATCGTTGCCAGCGGTTTTCTTCCTTCACGCAATGCCCGCTCTTCGCTCATCAATACAAGCGCTGCCGCTCCATCGTTCACACCAGGGGCATTTCCTGCTGTAATCGTTCCTGTCGGGTCAAACACGGGAGCGAGTTTCGCTAATTTTTCAATAGATGTATCTTTGCGCGGCGCTTCATCGTGTTCGACTAAAAGGGGCTCGCCTTTGCGCTGCGGGATTTCAACCGGCACGATCTCCTCAGCTAACTTTCCAGACTCGATGGCCGCAATAGCGCGCTGATGGCTGCGATATGCCCAAGCATCTTGCTCTTCACGAGAGATTTCTAGTTCCCGTGCTGTACTGCTGCCATAGTTGCCCATGTGGACACCATTAAAACTACAAGTTAATCCATCATGTACCATTAAATCTTTTACTGTTGAATCTCCCATGCGAAACCCCCAACGTGCCTTCGGCAACATGTAAGGAGCATTACTCATTGATTCCATTCCGCCCGCGACAATGACTTCTTCATCGCCTGCGCGAATAATTTGATCAGCAAGCGTAACACTGCGCATACCAGATGCGCACACTTTATTGATTGTTTCCGTTTTAACTTCCCAAGGAATTCCTGCATAACGAGCGGCCTGACGAGATGGAATCTGTCCTTGACCTCCTTGAAGCACCGTTCCTAAAATCACTTCATTGACTTCTTCTGCTTGTACTTGAGCACGCAACAATGCCTCTTTTACAGCAATCCCTCCTAATTGAGATGCTGTTAAAGAGCTTAATCCGCCACCAAATTTACCAAATGGAGTGCGTACTCCGCTTAAAATAACCGTTTTTCCCATTTTCCTCTCCCCCTTTAAATGTATATGTTGAACTAGGCAATGCCTAAAGTTCAGACACATGAACTCTAAAGAAAACGATTACACAACCGACTGAACGTTCGCTCGATTTATAGTGTTAGGTGAAGGGGTAACCCTAAAGTAAAGTGTCAACTCCCTCGACCACCATATAGATAAGAACACTATATAGGATGGATTTCACGCAAAGTCAGACACTTTTCGGTCATCCCCTTCAAATCTATTATACTATATTTTACTGATAATTCATTATTTTTTTAATTTATTTACTTATCTCCAAATACGGCTTTCTCTAATAATTCAGCGATATCATAAGTTGCTACTTGATCTTCTACTTCTTTCGCTTTTGTTCCATCTGTCAACATCGTTAAACAGTAAGGACAGCCGGAACTGATAATAGTTGGATTGACCGCCAGCGCTTGTTCGGTTCTTGCGACATTAATACGCGTTCCTGTTGTTTCCTCCATCCACATAAGGCCGCCGCCAGCGCCACAGCACATTCCTGTTTCGCGATTACGTTCCATCTCAACAAGTTTTACGCCAGGGATAGAGCGTAAAATCTTCCGAGGTTGTTCGTATACTTCGTTATAGCGTCCAAGGTAACATGAATCGTGGAATGTAATTGTTTCGTTGACTTCATACTTCGGTACTAACTTTCCTTCATCAATCAACTTCGCCAGCAGTTCCGTATGATGATATACTTCCGCCTCTAAGCCAAAATCAGGGTATTCGTTTTTGAACGTGTTATAAGCGTGCGGGTCAATGGTTACGATTTTCTTAACGCCCGCTTTTTCAAATTCGGCAATGTTGTTTGTTGCTAGTTCCTGGAATAAAAATTCGTTTCCAAGACGGCGCGGCGTATCTCCAGAGTTTTTCTCTTTGTTTCCTAAAATCGCAAATTTGACACCCGCCTCGTTTAAAAGACGCGCAAACGCTAAAGCGATTTTTTGGCTGCGATTATCAAATGCCCCCATTGAGCCAACCCAGAATAAATATTCAAACTCTTCGCCAGCTTTCTGCATTTCTTTTACTGTTGGAATGTGAACATCATCTCTTAATTCACGCCAATTTTCTTTTTCTTTGCGATTTAATCCCCACGGGTTTCCTTGGCGCTCAATGTTTGTCATCGCCCGTTGTGCATCTGGATTCATTTTTCCTTCCGTTAATACGAGATAACGGCGAAGGTCAATAATTTTATCGACGTGTTCATTCATAACCGGACATTGGTCTTCACAGTTACGACATGTGGTACATGCCCAAATTTCTTCTTCCGTAATGACATCGCCAATCAAGTTTGGTATTTCTAGCGTTGCTGCTTGCTCTTGCATTCCTTGTGCAGCAAAAGCAAGTTGATTTCCCCTTGTATTTTTAAACGCAAATGTCGGCACCCAAGGCGCTCTTGATGTGACTGCTGCACCTTTTTCAGTTAAATGGTCGCGCAACTTTAAAATTAAATCCATTGGCGAAAGCATTTTTCCTGTTCCCGTCGCCGGACACATATTTGTACAGCGACCGCACTCAACACAAGCGTATAAATCAATCAGCTGTGTTTGCTTAAAGTCTTCGATTTTCCCGACACCAAATGATTCTTGTGTTTCATCTTCAAAATCGATTTTTTCAAGTTTTGGTCTAGACAAACGGCTAAAAAACACATTCACAGGACCAGCAATTAAGTGCGCATGCTTGGATTGGGGCACGTACACTAGAAATGTAAGTAAAATCAATAAATGTACCCACCAAGAAACATAGAAAAGGACAGCCGCGCCTGTTTTCCCTATCCATTGGAATGCAACGGCAATCGCTGAGGCGACAGGTTCGCTCCATTTTATCTCTTCGCCGTGCCAAACGATGCTCATTCCGTTACCAAACAATACGGAAAGCATAAGGCCACCGATAAAAATTAATACTAAGCCTGCTTTAAAATCGCGTTTTAAACGAACAAGCTTTTCAATATAGCGGCGATAAAATGCCCAAAACACCGCAACTAAAATGAGCAACGTAACAATTTCTTGGAAAAACGTAAAGGCAGGATAAAGCGGACCAAGCGGAAGATGAGTCCCCGGCACTAATCCTTTAATGATGAAGTCAATCGCACCGAATTGGACAAGAATAAAACCGTAAAAAAACATCACGTGAATGATTCCGCTTTTTTTATCTTTCAATAACTTTTTCTGCCCAAAAACATTGATCCAGATTTTTTCTAAGCGCTCTTTTACTTTTTGGTCAAATTCTACTTTTTTACCGAGTTTAATGTAGATCATTCTCGTTTTCACCAAATAAGTAAATAAATACACCCCGTAAGCGGTTACAAGCAAAAACGCAATAAAATTAATAAGCAGTAACCCGTTCACCGTTGACTCCCCTTTCCCCCTCAATTAACATTTCTTTAATTAAAAATATTTACAACAAAATAAATTTTCAGAATTGTATTCTTGAGTCTATTTTATGGGTGAATGAGCATTCAGTCAACAACATTTTTTTGACAAGTTATCCCATCATTGATTCAAGCTAAGAAGGGAAAGTTAATAATTAACGGAAACTAGCGGGAGGGAATGAAATGGTCGTTCTTCTTTTTATTGTTATTTTATTATTGTTAATCGTTCTTGATGACAAGCTTGGACAAAAAATATACCGGTCTAAGACAGCACAGAAAGAATATCCGATGCGAAACAGCAATCTCACGTTTTTTAAACATGGAAAACGGCTGTTTAATGATTACTTTGAAGCGATTCAGCAAGCAAAACATCATATCCATATTTTGTTTTATATTGTGAAAACAGATCACATTAGTCAACAGTTTTACGACCTTTTAAAACAAAAAGCAAAAGAAGGCGTAGAAGTGCGCCTCCTTGTTGATCGAATTGGAAGCTTTGGCCTTCCGAAAACAGTGATTCGTTCGTTACAGGAGAGTGGCGTAAAGTTTGCCTACACTCATCGACCGACATTTCCCTATTTTTTTTATAAACTGAACCGAAGAAATCACCGAAAAATTACAGTGATCGATGGAAAAATAGGATACATCGGCGGCTTTAATATTGGCAAAGAGTATATTGGACAAGATCCGAAATTCGGAGAGTGGCGGGATTATCATTTAAAAGTAACTGGTGAAGGTGTACAAGATTTACAAACACAATTTTTTGATGATTGGGCTGTAGCGACAAAAGAAAAATTAGTTTCAAAAAACGATTATTTTCCAGAGGTCGAGTCCGGAACTATTCCCCATAAATTCATTGCGACAAATGGTCATTTTTTAGAAAATGACTACGTTCACTTAATTCATCAAGCAAAAAAAGAATTAATTATTGGGAGCCCGTATTTCATTCCAAGTAAGAAAGTAATGAAGGCTCTATTAGACGCTTTGCACCGCGGTGTAAAAGTGATGATTCTTGTACCACTAAAGGCTGACCACCCTTTAGTAAAAGAAGCTGCTTTTCCATACTTTTACCGCCTGCTTAAAGCAGGAGCACATATTTATCGTTTTTATCAAGGATTTTATCACGCAAAAGTAATTATTATTGATGACAAGCTGTGTGATATTGGAACTGCGAATTTTGATAAGCGAAGCTTTTTCCTTAACAGCGAAATCAATTGCTATATTCATGATAAGCAATTTATAAAGACCGTTAGGACAGCTGTGAATCAAGACTTTGCTGATGCGGAAAAACTGACGCTTGATTTTTGGCGGAAACGGACATTATGGGAACGGGGAAAAGAATCTGTTTCTATGTTAATCTCTGGATTATTGTAAAGCGAAAAAAGTTGGGGGGAATCCCCTCAACTTTTTTAAAGTAGCTATTCACCATATTTACTTCAATAAAGGGGCTATCCACTGAAATACTTTCATGCCTAAATAAATACCAACAATCCCCATAATCCCTGCCAATGCTGGTGGAGCTGGAATTGGCAGTCTTAATAATGCGAATAGAAAGCCGACAATCATGCCGGTTAGCAAGGATAAGATCACTTCTTTCACTTTTATCGACCTCCAAGTCCATTTTGCTGATATTATTTACAAGAAAAAGACCCTCTACTCGTAAAAGAAGAGGGTCTCATTCATGATTACATTTTCTCAGGTGCCGATACTCCAACAAGTGCCAACGCGTTTTGCAATGTAATTTGCACCGCCTTCATTAATGCCAGACGGGCGCGGCTTTTCTCTTTGTTTTCTGGATCTAATACTTTTTCCGCATTATAGAAACTATGTAATGCTGAAGCTAAATCAAAAATATAGTTCGTAATGCGGTGAGGCATGCGTTTTAATGCTGCCTCAGATACAGCAGCTGGAAATTCACCTAACTTTTTCAACAGCTCAATCTCTTTTTCAGACTGAATATAATCTAGTTGCAGTTCTCCTTCGTAAGATAAGTTTTGCTCTTCTCCTTGACGAAGAATGCTGCATACGCGCGCATGCGCATATTGTGCATAGTAAACAGGGTTTTCATTTGATTTAGAAACAGCTAAGTCCATGTCAAAGTCAAGGTGTGTGTCGCTTGAGCGCATCGCAAAGAAATAACGTGTCGCGTCAAGTCCGACCTCTTCCATTAAGTCGCGCATTGTCACCGCTTTGCCTGTACGCTTGCTCATTTTTACTTTTTCGCCGTTTTGGTACAAGCTGACAAGCTGAATGATTTCAACTTCAAGCATATCCGGATCATATCCCAGCGCCTGAATCGCCGCTTTCATGCGTGGAATGTATCCATGATGGTCAGCTCCCCAAATATTAATAATTTTTTGGAAGCCACGTTTTAGCTTATCTTGGTGATAAGCGATATCTGGCATTAAATACGTATATGATCCATCCTGCTTAATAAGGACGCGGTCTTTGTCATCACCAAATGATGTCGAGCGGAACCATGTCGCGCCATCCTTTTCATAAACATGGCCCTTCTCACGAAGTGTCGCTAATGCTTCGTCAATTTTGCCGTTATGGTACAGCGATGTCTCAGAATACCAGACATCAAACGTAACACGGAAATCTTCTAAGTCTTTTTTAATCTTGTCTAGCTCATATTTTAATCCATACTCGCGGAACAATGTTAAACGTTCCTGTTCGTCTATATGAACGTACTTGTCGCCATGTTCTTCAGCGAGCTTTTTACCGATTTCGATAATGTCGTCCCCGTAATAACCGTCTTCTGGCATTTCTTTATCCATGCCTAATGCTTGGAAATAACGCGCTTCGATTGATTTTGCTAAGTTATAGATTTGATTTCCGGCGTCATTAATATAGTACTCGCGAGTTACATCAAATCCCGCTTTTGCTAAAATGTTGCATAGCGAGTCGCCGACAGCCGCACCGCGCGCATGTCCTAAATGCAGGTTCCCTGTTGGGTTCGCGGAAACGAACTCGACTTGCACTTTTTGTCCTTGTCCGACATTTGTCTCCCCATAAGACGCGCCTGCTTTTATAATCGCAGGAATTAAGTCCGTTAAATAGCTGTTGTTCATGTAGAAGTTGATGAAGCCAGGGCCAGCGATTTCGATTTTTTCAATGGATGCTTTTGTTTTGTCAAAGTTGTTGACGATATCTTCCGCAATCATACGCGGTGCTTTTTTCGCGACGCGCGCAAGCTGCATCGCCATGTTCGTTGAGTAGTCACCATGTGCTTTATCTTTTGGCACTTCTAGAATGACGTTTGGAATTTGCTCTTCTGTCGCTAATCCCGCTTTTAAGACAGCAGCTTTAATTTCTTCCTTAATTTTTTCTTTCATCTGTTCAACGATGTTCATAATTTTGCCTCCCTGAACGTAATCGTAATGGAATAACGCCCTGCTTGTTGATTTTGCAGCTGCAATATGTAAGAAAAAAATAACTGTCCTTTTTTTGTCTTTTCATTATATTGATATTGCACGTTTTCGGTTTTGGTTTTCATTGTAAAATGACCGAGCGGACTTTGATAATTTCCAGTGGTCTCTTTGCTTTTTCGAAATACATGACGCATGTTAACCGCACCAGAGCGGAGTACGGTCACTTCCGCGTCGGTAATTTTTATAACGGTTTTCACTTTTCCCACTTCTTGTTCTTCATCAAAACTCAAATATATAGTGTTTCCTTTTAAGTAGTATAGACCATTTGTTTCGAATGCAACAGTCTCTTTGCGGAAACCATCTCGAATTTCTGTGACTTGCTTTAAATGAATTGGAGTACCCGTTGTTTTGTCCACAACATACACTTCCTTACTATACTCTATAACTTAAATAGTATAAATGAATTTTTTCATGATATTCAAGAGCCAAGCCAACAAGGAATCATTTTGATACAGAAAACATTTTATCTAACTCATAAACAAAGGGCCAGACTCCTCTATCACCATATACATCGTGATATATGGTGTTCATTAGAGAGAATCTGACCTTAATCAGTCAACCTAACGTTTGATTCTTATTCGTATCGACTTGGGCCTCTTTTAAATGGAGTAACATGTTCATTGTAAAAATAAGGACACTGATGGTTACAATCGTACCTCCAGCAGCCGTAACAGGAATCAATGCTGTTTTACCATTGACGACAAATGCTAAACCACCCATCATTAGCGGGAGTCCAATGTTATGCAGCCAAAAATGCGTTTTCGCTAATTTCGTTGAAGCCGTTTGCGGAAATAAATGATACAAAATTCCTGCAAGTGTTAACGCAGTCCAACCAAGTAAATTCATGTGCACATGAACAGGGGTCAAAGTGAATGAGTGCGAGATGGACATATAGAGCCCGAGACAGACACCAATCGCAAAATAAATGACAGAGATTTTCACTAAGCGGATCCCCATATCATCTCTCCTTATTTTTTATTATGAAAATAGAACTAGTACATTTTTATTGCAAAGAAAAATTGTTTATGTTTTTTTGTGTGAATTTTATAAACAAAAAAAGACCCTCGCCTATGCAGGCAAGGGTCTTGTGCATTATTTTCTTTTTTGCACCCAACCAAGAATCATTTCACGAACGAGTTTGCTTGCTGTGTTGGCTGTTTGCTCAGAGTGATCGTAAACAGGAGCTACCTCTACTAAGTCGGCACCGACTACTTTCACATCAGACTTAGCAATCTCATGGATAGCAGCAAGTAGTTCTTTTGACGTAATACCGCCGGCATCAACTGTACCCGTTCCAGGAGCATGCGCTGGGTCTAATACGTCAATGTCAATCGTCACATATACAGGACGTCCAGCGAGTTTTGGAAGAACTTCTTTTAACGGCTCTAATACTTCAAATTTTGCGATGTACATGCCGTTTTCTTTTGCCCATTCAAATTCTTCTTTCATACCGGAACGAATTCCAAAAGAATATACGTTTGTTGGTCCGATCAATTCGGCTGCCTTACGAATTGGTGTCGAGTGGGAAAGCGGCTCACCTTCATATTGTTCACGCAAGTCTGTATGCGCGTCCATATGAATAATCGCTAAATCAGGATATTTTTTGTACATCGCCTTAATAACAGGCCAAGAGACCAAGTGTTCGCCACCAAGACCAAGCGGGAATTTGTCTGCTGCTAAAATTTTATCAACAAATTCTTCAATCATATCTAAGCTGCGCTGTGCGTTACCGAATGGAAGTGGAATATCACCAGCATCGAAGTATTTTACTTCCTCTAGTTCACGGTCTAAATAAGGGCTATACTCTTCAAGACCGATAGATACTTCACGAATGCGCGCCGGACCGAAACGCGAACCTGGACGATAGCTAACTGTCCAGTCCATCGGCATGCCGTAAATAACCGCTTCACTTTCCTCAAAATTTGGATGACTCTTAATAAACACATTGCCAGAATAAGCCTCATCAAACCGCATTACAATACCTCCTTATTATGTGGGGGTCAGACCCCCGTTGCTTTAAAGCGTTAATAAAGTGGGGGACTGTCCCCCACTTGTTTAAAGTGTTAATGCGTTAATGTGTTGGGGGTCAGACCCCGATTAAATCTTTAACAAATTTTGGTAAAACAAAGCAAGCTTTGTGAAGTTCTTTTGTGTAGTATTTTGTGTCGATGTCATGGAAGCGTTCATCGCTAACTTCTAATGGATCATATTTTTTCGAACCGATTGTAAATGTCCACATGCCGCTTGGATATGTTGGAATGTTGGCGATATATAGACGTGTAATCGGGAAGATTTCGCGCACATCTCTTTGTACGTTTTTAATTAAGTCAGCTTTGAACCACGGATTGTCTGTCTGTGCAACAAAAATACCGTCTTCTTTTAATGCTTTCGCAATGCCTGCATAGAATCCTTTTGTAAATAAGTTCACCGCTGGGCCAACAGGCTCTGTAGAGTCAACCATAATGACGTCATATTCGTTCTCACTTTGCGCGATATGCATGAAACCATCATCTACTTTCACTTCCACGCGAGGATCATCTAATTTTCCAGCAATCTCAGGAAGATATTTTTTGGAATATTCGATAACTTTCCCGTCGATTTCAACTAATGTTGCTTTTTTCACACTCGGGTGTTTTAATACTTCGCGGATAACGCCACCGTCTCCGCCGCCAACAACAAGCACGTTTTCTGGATTTGGATGCGTAAATAAAGGAACGTGTGCTACCATTTCATGATAGACGAACTCATCTTTTTGTGTTGTCATGACCATGCCGTCTAAAATAAGCATGTTGCCAAACTCTTCTGTCTCCACCATGTCGAGCTTTTGAAATTCTGTTTGTTCTGTATGTAAAGTACGCTTAATTTTTGCTGTAATTCCAAAGTTTTCTGTCTGTTTTTCCGTAAACCATAGTTCCATGATGAACACCCTTTCTTCATAAATATCAAAAGTTATACTTATCATTTACTTGTTTTTTTAGTCTGGTTCTCGGCTTCGATCTTTCCTCATCAAATCATTATTAAGAATATTCCACTTTCACCAAAAAAGATAGACCTTTTCGACAATTTTAACTGATATTTTATCTTTTCCTTACAAACAAAAAACCAAACATGAAAAAGTATAGAGTAATCTAGCAAAATTTCAAGTAAAAATTGCTAGAAAAACGTTTAAAATAGGAAAAATCTCCTCATACTAACTAAAAACAAATTCGTAACTATTATTAAGAAATATATATGAGGTGAGATTTACCTTGGAAATCATCCCGAGTAACCGATTTAGAGGAACGTTGAAATATATTCGTGCTTTTGCTTTTGTGAGCCTTATCCTAGCAATCTTATTCAGCATTGGCATTATCGGCGTCATTGCATTTGCTAAAATCGAAGGAGCTCCACCTTTAGCAGTGCCGCAAACAACCATTTTTTATGCAGACGATGGTTCAAAAATTGGCGAAAGCCATAACGGGCAAAAACGTTATTGGGTCAACCTCGACCAAATATCTCCTACCCTTATTAACGCAACCATTGCCGTTGAGGATCGCAAATTTTTTGAGCATTATGGCTTTGACATGAAACGAATTGCTGCTGCAGCGCTTGCTGATATAAAAGCAATGGCAAAAATACAAGGCGCAAGTACAATTACGCAACAGTACGCCCGTAATTTATTTTTAAGCCACAACAAAACATGGGCAAGGAAATTTCAAGAAGCGCTTTATACAATTCGACTTGAAGCAAACTACAGCAAAAACGAAATTTTAGAAGGCTACTTAAACACCATTTACTATGGTCACGGTGCATACGGCATCGAAGCAGCCGCTAATTATTATTTCAGTAAAACAGCGAAGCAATTAACATTAAGCGAGGCAAGCATGTTGGCAGGGATTCCAAAGGGTCCTTATTACTATTCGCCTCTCATTAATGAAAAACGAGCAAAACAACGTCAAAAAGCCGTTTTAACGTCGATGGTGAAAGCCGGTTATATTAGCAAAAAAGAAGCGGAAAAAGCCTACGAGACACCTCTCGTGTACTCCCGCAATCATGAAGTGGAAAAAAAACAAGTTGCTCCTTACTTCCAGGACATTGTTAATCATGTACTTAAAAATGACTTAGGAATTGACGAACAGACTATTGAAATGGGCGGTTTACGAGTTTACACCTCTCTCGATCCAAAACTGCAAGCAATTGCTGAAAAACACATCAACGAAACCATCGATAAAAATTCCGATATCCAAGTCGCTTTTATCGCTATGGAGCCGCACACTGGAGAGGTGAAAGCACTAATCGGCGGACGGGATTATGAAAAAAGCACTTTTAATCGCGCTGTTCAGGCAGAGCGGCAACCTGGCTCTACATTTAAACCGTTTCTTTACTACGCAGCGCTCAAAAAAGGGTTTACTCCTTCGACAGAAATGCGAAGCGAGCCTACAACCTTTACTTTTGACAACGGAAAATCGACATACACACCGCGCAACTATAATAACTATTATGCAAATGATACGATTACACTCGCGCAGGCCATTGCCCTTTCTGATAACGTCTTTGCCGTAAAAACACATCTGTTTATCGGTGAAGAGGAACTTGTGAAAACGGCCAAACAATTAGGAATTACAAGCAAATTAAAAGAGGTACCATCCCTGGCATTAGGAACATCACCGGTGAAAGTGATTGATATGGTCAACGCCTACAGCATTATCGCAAATAACGGAAAAAAAGCTGGGCCTGTATTTATTAAAAAAGTGGTTAATTATCAAGGCGAAACGATTTATGAGCATAAAAAAAGCGAAGAGCAAATTCTTGACCGAGATGTGGCCTATGTAACAACCCAACTAATGACAGGAATGTTTGATTCGCGGTTAAACGATTATACTTCTGTTACCGGACAAACGATTGCGAAAGAAATAACCCGACCTTATGCTGGCAAATCAGGAACGACGAAAACAGATAGTTGGATGATTGGCTATACACCGCAGCTTGTTGCCGGAGTATGGACGGGATATGATAAAGGTCAAACGATTGACAAAGTGGCTGAAAAGCAATACGCGAAAAAAATTTGGGCTCACTTTATGGAAGAAGGACTCGAGGGAAAACCGGTCAAGGCATTTAAGCCGACCGAAGGAGTCGTCGGTGTCTACATTAATCCTGACAACGGAAAGCTGGCGACAAAAGCTTGCCCAGTGAGACGCCTTACTTACTATATCGCTGGCACAGAGCCATCAGAATATTGTACCGATCACATTCATCATAAAACAAAACAGAAAGAATCAAATGAAAACAAAGAAAAGAAAAATTGGCTTGAAAAAATATTGAACTGGTTCTAAACATGAAAATCCCCAAGCAAAACGCTTGGGGATTTTCGTGTCCTAGTTTTATATTGTGTTACACATTTAGATTTAGTTTACTCTTTTTCCATTAAAAGCTCAAGTCTTGACGGAAGGTCGTTCACAAAACCTTCACATATAAGGTAAAATATTCCAAAAACTAATTTTATGCCAGCAAACCTTTCTTTAATTCCTCACTTGAACGGTTCCACATTTCAATGTCATGGTTCTTTAAAAAGTCAGCAAGTACCTTTTTCGACTTTTCATCCATATGCTCGACGATAATATGACGCTTTAATGATTTATCCATACGGTTTACGTGTTCCGGCAACGATTTATAGCCGCGGCGCGTTTCGCGGTCAACCGTCATTTCACAAGCAGCAACCCCTGCATAGTAAGGTCCCTCCGCCTTGCGGTCAATTGTCACCCATACAAGCCAGTATGGTTTTCCGTTTGGAACTTCTTCACGATTCGGTGTAAATTTAATCCCCTTTTCAACAACGCTACGCGCGTGCATCGCTCCCATATCAACAAACGCTTCTCCCGCTTCAATATCGATAATGACAGGAGAGACATTTTCTAAACTTAACGTTCCTACGCCAAAACCGCCATGTCCATCCGTAGGGTCATTTTTAATAATGTTAAAACCGAGTTTTTTCTTTTTTTGTTCCATTGACTCGTCCCCCTTCACAATCTACATCATAAGTCCAGAAAAAATCGAATGAAGCATTTGAATAATAAACGGAATCACCACATGAAAAATTGGCTGAATCGTATATTGGTCGAGCGGTGTTAACACAAGAACAAGAAAAATAAGGGCACCGTAATTTTCAAATTGCGACATTTTCACCCGCACATCATTCGGCGCTAAATCTTCAATAATTCGATAGCCGTCTAAAGGCGGGAATGGCAATAAGTTAAAAATAAATAATACGACATTCAAGCCGATAAAAATTTGAAAAAACTGATCAAAACCTGCGGCAAACCAATCTGGAATCATATCAAGAATTCCAAAGCCCATCATGCTGTACCAAACAGCAAAACCGAGCGCTGCCAACATTAAATTACTAAGCGGTCCGGCAAATGAGACAAGAATGCCTGCCAGACGCGGATTTTTAAAATTGTAGCGATTCACTGGCACAGGTCTTGCCCAGCCAAACCCAGCAATAAAAATGAGCAGCGTACCGAGCAAATCTAAATGAGCAAGCGGCGACAACGTTAATCTTCCTTGATTTTTAGCAGTCGAATCGCCAAATTTATACGCTGTATATGCATGGGCAAATTCATGCACAGAAAAAGCCATCGCTAACGCCATAAATACATACGGAATTTCTTGAATCGAGTACGGCAGCAAATTTTCCACTCCTTCTTTCTACTATCCTCATCAACAGTATACATGATTCTTTATCAATACTAAAACAATGACTAAACGATTTTTTCCATTGAAAATGGTATAATAAATTTGCAAACTTCATCATAAAGGAGAAGAGTTCCATGCCTTACGTAACTGTAAAAATGCTTGAAGGCCGTACAGAAGAGCAAAAGAAAGCACTTGTAGAAAAAGTAACAGAAGCAGTTGCCGAAACAACCGGTGCACCAAAAGAAAAAATTGTTGTATTTATTGAAGAAATGTCAAAAAACCATTATGCCATTGGCGGCAAACGTTTAAGCGACGAATAAGGCACATAATGTCGGGAAGCTAACATGCGGCTTCTCGATATTTTTTTATTGCATATCTACGAAAAAACGAATATTATAATATAGGTTTTAAAAAATGTTCGTTTTTTGGAGGTTCACATGTTTAAACTATCACAATATAAAACAAACACCAAAACCGAAATATTGGCTGGGTTAACAACATTCTTAACAATGGTATACATCGTCATTGTCAATCCAGTCATTTTATCAGACGCCGGTGTGCCGTTTGAACAAGTGTTTATGGCAACGATTATCGCTACCATTATCGGAACACTTTGGATGGCGTTATTAGCAAACTATCCAATCGCCATTGCACCCGGTATGGGATTAAATGCTTATTTTGCCTATTCCGTTGTCGGCTCGCACGGGAATATTTCTTATGAAATTGCGTTCTCAGCTGTATTTGTTGCTGGAATTATTTTCATTACCTTATCATTAACACCATTCCGCCGCAAACTCATTGAGGCGATCCCGGAGAACTTAAAACATGGAATTACCGCAGGAATCGGGCTATTTATTGCGTTTATCGGGCTGCGTTTGACAGGAATTATTACAGATCATCCAACAAATTTAGTAGCCTTAGGTGATTTACATTCGCCTTCTGCGATTCTTGCATTAATTGGCTTAGCTGTTACGCTTATTTTGATGTCGCTCCGAATCAACGGTGCCCTCTTTTTCGGAATGATTATAACAGGGATTGTCGCTTATTTTACAGGACAATTAAAGTTTGATAAAGGTTTTGTCTCCATGCCGTCTTTACCAGAAGGTCTCATGATTATGAATCCTCTGACGGCCATCGGCGATGTCGTGCAATATGGATTATATGCCGTTGTCTTCTCGTTTTTGCTTGTAACGATTTTTGATACGACAGGAACGATGATTGGTGTCGCACATCAGGCTGGACTTATGAAAGGAAATACAATGCCGCGTGCCCGCGAAGCGCTTCTAGCTGATTCGATTGCGACAACAGTAGGCGCTATGTTCGGGACAAGCCCGACATCCGCTTATATTGAATCTTCTGCCGGCGTAGCAGCTGGAGGACGGACTGGATTAACATCGCTGACTGTTGCAGTATTATTTGCGATTTCCGCCTTTTTCGGTCCACTTGTCAGTGCCGTATCCGGAATTTCTGCAATTACTGCACCAGCATTAATTATTGTCGGAAGTCTCATGATGGGAAGCATTACACACATTAAATGGGACGAACTTGATGAAGCGTTCCCAGCATTTCTCATTATTTTAAGCATGCCGCTGACATCCAGTATCGCGACAGGAATCGCGCTCGGCTTCATCTCTTATCCACTTTTAAAAATGACACGCGGAAAATGGCGCGAAGTACACCCGCTCGTCTACCTGTTCGCTGTATTGTTCTTCTATCAGTTAGCATTTTTGCCACACTAAAACAAATAAAGCAGCTCGTTATAAACGACGGGCTGCTTTATCTTTATTAATGAACAGATATTTTAACTTGTTCTCCTTCCCTTTCTTCCTTGTGCTTTAAAACAAATTAAAAGCAATAACATTCCAAAAAAAAACGCCAAAAGCATGGTTACCCCATGCTTTCCTTATTCTCACATATGAATATGTTTTTTCGCTTTAGAGCGCAATTGTTCAATATATGCATACGCCTGCTCGATTTCCTCTTCCGTATAACGTTGCTTGCTTTTTAAGGAAACGATTTTTTCTTTTACTTCTTCTTTACTTAAATTTTCGAAATAGAGGATCGTAGATACTAACTCTAAAAACCGAGAATTTTTTTCATTCATATCCTGCATGCATTCTTCTAGATGCGGCATATCAATGTCATAGTGGCTTAAAAACTCTTCACCAGCTTCCGTCAAAGTATAACGGTATTGAAAATAACCGCCCTTTTTCTCTTTCATTTCATGGAGAAATCCAAGGTTACATAGCTCTTCGATTCTTAGTGTCAATTCTTCAGAATATGGGCCATAAAAATGAAATCCAAATTTCTCATAAAAAGGAAAGTTCATCTTTTTAGCGATATAGATCATTTTTTGTAATTTTTTCCGACCGACAATCTCCCCCGCCATCGCCAAAGCCTTCATAATTTTTGCATGCTCGATTAACAACTCCCCGTCATCTCCTAACCCTCTAATATTTCTTTAATTTTTTTCTTTGTCGCACGCTTCGTCGATAAGTCATCAATAAAATCTTGCGGAAAATATAGTTTATGATCAGTCCGCCGCTTTCCCGATATTGCATCGACAATGACAGACTCTCTGGACAGCTCCCGCAATTCACCATTTGGCATCAGCAAATAAATCGGCAGACGCTCCCCTTCTTCACCCGGACGATAAAAGTCATACGGTAAATCAGACGATGAATCAACAACTAAATAATATTCCGGGTCAATGCCTGCTTTTTTAAATAGTGCATTCAGCTCCAAAAGCTTCTTCATCTGCTCGTTCGTCGGGCTAAACTCCACATATTTAAACAAGTTTCGATTGACAAACCGACGGCATAAATCGCTTAAAATCGAGTCCGCTTCATTTTGCCACTCTTGAAAATAATAGAGAATAACTGCCTCGTCCAATCTTAAATATTCTTCGAGATTCACTTTTTCTTGAAATAGGGAATAAAAATGAACAGGTTTTGTTTTGAAAGAATAACCGTCTTCATGAAGCTTTTTCGCGCGGTGCAAAATTTTCGTGAGTATCACTTCAGCGCTTCTTGTTACTGGGTGAAAGTATACTTGCCAATACATTTGATATCGGCTCATGATGTAATCTTCTACCGCATGCATTCCGCTTCGCTTAATAACGACTTGATCTTCGCGCGGACGCATGACACGCAAAATTCGCTCCATATCAAAATTTCCATAGCTGACACCTGTATAGTAAGCATCGCGAAGCAAATAATCCATACGATCAGCATCAATTTGACTGGAAATTAAACTGACAACAAGCTTATTTTTATATGTTTTCGCAATAACTTCGGCTACTTTTTTCGGAAAATCATCACCCATACGGCGCAATACTTTGTTGACTTCCGTATCACCTAAAATAATTGCTTGCGTAAAATCTTCATGATCGAGATGAAACACTTTTTCAAACGAATGCGAAAAGGGACCATGCCCTAAATCATGTAACAGCGCCGCACATAAACATAAGAGCCGTTCACTATGGTCCCAATGCTCCCGCCCAACAAACACATCGTCAATAATGCGGCGAATGATTTCATAGACACCAAGCGAATGATTAAATCGGCTATGTTCAGCGCCGTGAAACGTTAAATAGGTCGTACCAAGCTGCTTAATGCGGCGCAAGCGCTGAAATTCTTTTGTCCCTATTAAATCCCAAATAAGTTTATCCCGAACATGTATGTAACGGTGAACGGGATCTTTAAATACTTTTTCTTCGCTTAATTGTCCGCCTGGATACGCCATTTTATCTCCTCTTCCATTTCTAACATGAATCTATTATAAGCGGTTTATTTCGGCAAAAAAATACTTGATTTTTATATACTAGTATTTCCTAAAAATAGAAACAAAAAATCACCTTTCATAAATGAAGGCGATTTTTTTCGTCATTTTTTAATCTTTTGTGCAATTTTTTCGATTAATTCATCTTCGTTTGCAGCAGAGATAGGGCGGTTATTAACAAAAGCAAAAGATTTTTTTCTTCCTGGACCGCAGTAAGATTGACAACCGATTTGAATTTTCGCGTTCGGATCGAGCTTTTTTAGGCGCGGCAAAAGCGTCTTCAAATTCGTCGCTTGACAGTCATCACACACACGAAACTCGTTTGTCATCGATTCTCATCCTTTCTATCATTCAGGCGTTTCAACACTAACGTGTATTCTACATCTTCTCAGCTTACAATGCAAGCTGTTAGCTCCTCCAGTTAATGGATTAAAAGTCTCACAAATTTTTATTTATAAATAAAAAATCTACCAAAAAATAGTATAGGCTTTCTTATTTTTGTCTATGCTACTACTAATAAGAAAAGCGTAAGCGCCCCATCTAGCCCCGAAACGCGCTGGAGCGATTGTGAGCATCTCGAGCTGCTTAAAGCATCGGTCATGCTTTTCGCAAGTTTTGCCATGAAGTATTTTCAAGAAGCGAACTGGATGGGCGCTGAAGCTAGACATTTATCAAGAAAAGGGAGTTGAGAGCATGAAACAACGACAAGATGCGTGGTCAGAAGAAGATGATTTACTGTTGGCGGAAACGGTATTGCGCCATGTGAGAGAAGGAAGTACACAGCTGAATGCTTTTGAGGAAGTAGGAGATAAATTAAATCGAACATCTGCTGCTTGCGGGTTCCGCTGGAATGCAGTTGTTCGCCAACGTTACGAACAAGCGCTGCAACTTGCTAAAAAACAGCGAAAACAACGTCAACGAGCGCTCGGCAAAAATCAGCCCGTTCGCAAAAAATTGCTTTATACACCTCCTGTACCTTCATTAGAAGATTTAGAAGCGACAAGCATTTTGCAGACGTCAACGAACAATGTTGAAGTAAATGGCATGTCCATTGACCACGTCATTTCTTTCTTGCAAACATTAAAAGCAATGAATACAAATCACGAGGCACTGCAAAAAGAGAATGAAAGATTGAAAAAAGAAAATGCCGAAATGATCGCAAAAAATGAAGAACTTGAGAAAAAGATTGCCAAACTGGAAGAAAACTCTTCAACCATTCAAGAAGACTATGAAACACTGATGAAAATTATGAACCGCGCTCGAAAAATGGTATTGTTAGAAGAAGAAGAGCGGCCAGCGACAAAATTTAAAATGGACCGTAATGGAAATTTGGAAAAAATTGCAGAATAAGCAAAAAGGGTATCTCTATAAATGAGGTACCCTTTTTGCTTGCCAACTGTATCAATGCATTGAAACGACTATTTTCCTGACTAACCGATACTTAAAGATACATTAAAAGACCTTTTCATTTCTTTCAATCATTCGCTGCAAATGGTGTTCGTACAATGCCAATTCTTCCGCGGTTAATGAAGAAGAATATAGTTCTCCACCAAATGAGCGGAGTGTCTCAAGCAAACGCAGCATTAGCGTCGGAACTGTCAGCGGCTCATGCAGTAATTCTGACAACGATGCCATTGTTTCCGGAACAATATTCGGGTAGGTGAACTTCGTTTCTTCTCCTTTTAAAGCGCGCTCATAAAATCCGCGAATAACTTCCGCACGCGCCGAACCGCTGCCGCTGGCACATAAATAAATTTGCACAGCGACACCACCGCGAATGCGCCGCTGCGAGATCCCTGCAAATTTTTTGCCGTGAATGCTTAAATCATAGCTACCCGGGCAATATGAACCGACAATTTCGCGCGCCTCGATATTGGCCTGATACGGCGCAAGCATATGCTTGACAAGCTCCCACATCGCATCATAGCCGCGGTTAATATCGATTCCTTTTTTTGTATCCGGTAAAATAAGCGAAAGGTTTAATACTCCCTCATCAAGAACGACCGCCAATCCCCCGGAGTTGCGGACAATCACCCGGTAGCCTTGTTCTTCTAAAAAGGAAACTCCGTCATGTAAATATGGAAGCTTCGTATCTTGAATCCCTAAAACAATCGTATTATGATGAACCCACGAACGAACAACCGCATCCGATGCACCTTGTCCTACTGTTGTACAAAGTGTATCATCAATCGCAAACGACTGTTTTGCGTCAAACATCGGCCCGAAATGAGACTGATCAATAATCCGCCATTTCGGCTGTTGTAAAAGCTCATTCATCATCTTTATCTCCTCACACCGCATTTGAACGTGATGTCATGATCGCTAAAATCCTATCCATTATATCATAAAGACTGCCCATTCACTTGTAAGAAAGCAACTTTGAAATAATCGTACATGTTATTGCTGTTTGACATTCTCAATGTAATTCGAAAATGAAATCTTCAACTAACATAATAAAAGAAAATATGAATATAAAAACGCTCGGATGATAAAATCCGAGCGTTTCGTTTATCGATTTTCCATTTAGTGTTTTTTTCAAAAAATTCCTCTTCTTTAGATGAGCAATGTTATTGTAAAACGTCCCCTTTTCATATTACAGAGCCTGAGCTGCCGTAATTAGCGCCAACTTGTACACATCTTCGGCATTGCAACCGCGGGATAAGTCGTTCACTGGCTTATTTAGCCCTTGTAAAATCGGACCAACTGCTTCAAAGTTACCAAGACGTTGTGCAATTTTATAACCAATATTTCCCGCTTCTAAGCTTGGGAAAATAAACACGTTCGCATCTCCTTGAATGACGGAACCAGGTGCTTTCTTTTTCGCCACAGACGGAACAAATGCAGCGTCAAATTGAAACTCACCATCAAGCGTTAAGTCAGGAGCCATTTCTTTTGCAAGGCGAACCGCTTCAATCACTTTCTCCGTTTCCGGAGATTTTGCTGAACCTTTTGTTGAAAAGCTTAGCATTGCTACACGCGGTTCGATGTCAAACATTTTTGCTGTATTCGCGCTTTCTACCGCAATTTCCGCTAAATCTTGGCTATCCGGTGCAATATTAATCGCGCAATCAGCAAAGACGTATTTCTCGTCGCCACGCACCATAATAAACACACCCGATGTTTTGCGGATACCTGGTTTTGTTTTAATAATTTGTAATGCTGGTCTGACCGTATCCGCTGTGGAATGAGCCGCACCGCTCACTAAGCCGTGTGCTTTATCCATATAAACGAGCATCGTGCCAAAATAATTTTCGTCTAATAAAATGTTACGTGCCTCTTCTTTCGACACTTTTCCTTTACGGCGTTCTACGAACGCATCCACAAGTTCATCCATTGCTTCATACTGTTCTGGATCGACAATTTCAACGTTTGGAAGCGTTACGCCGATTTCCGCTGCCTTTTTCTCCACCGCTTCTTTATTGCCGATCACAATCGGATTCAATACATTTTCATTAGCTAAACGGCTCACCGCTGTCAAAATACGCTCATCTAATCCTTCAGGAAATACAATTTTAAGATTTTTTCCAACCACTTTTTGCTTTAAGATGGAAAATAAGTCACTCACAGAAGTTCCTCCTTAATACAATAAAGTCATCCATTTACTAGGATACTCTTATTAGAGGGAAAAGCAACCAAGTTAAGCCCTTACAAAAATAGTCTTTTTATTAAAAAAATTCAGCCATGTTGTTGATTTTGTGACTTTCGAGCGTTTCTTGGTTAAACTATGTTATAGTAAAACTGTAAATACATAGTATAGGAGTGAGACGAAATGAGCCAAGCTACACAAACTCTCGACGGTTGGTATTGTCTGCATGATTTCCGTTCTGTTGACTGGTCCGCATGGAAAACGCTCACAAGTGACGAACGCCAAGCAGCCATTCATGAATTTTTAACTATAGTAGAAAAATGGCAGGTGACAGAGGACAAAAAAGAGGGAAGCCATGCGATTTATACAGTTGTTGGGCAAAAAGCAGATTTGATGTTTATGATTTTACGTCCGACAATGGAAGAGTTAAATGAAATCGAGACAGAACTTAATAAAACAAAGCTGGCAGAATATTTAATTCCAACTTATTCTTATGTCTCAGTTGTCGAGCTAAGCAACTATCTACCTTCTGATGGCAGCGATCCATACGAAAATCCTGAAGTGCGCCGCCGCTTGTTCCCAATTCTGCCAAAAACAAAACATATTTGCTTCTATCCAATGGACAAGCGTCGTCAAGGAAATGATAATTGGTATATGCTTCCGATGGAAGAACGCCGCAATTTAATGCGCGCTCACAGCATGACAGGCCGCAAATATGCGGGAAAAGTCGTACAAGTTATTACTGGCTCTGTCGGTTTTGACGATTACGAGTGGGGCGTCACGCTATTCTCTGATGATGTCTTACAATTTAAAAAGCTTGTCTACGAAATGCGTTTTGATGAAGTCAGTGCGCGTTATGGCGAGTTCGGTTCTTTCTTCGTTGGAAATATTTTACCAAAAGAAAAAGTGTCTTCGTTTTTACACGTATAATAATAAAGAAGGGGGATGTCTCATCGCAAGACGTCCCCCATTTTTTTAATTTAAGGACACCCCTCGTTTTTATTGTCATATGACAACGTATTTTCCCATAAATATAAATCAGAAATTTGTTCATAAAAATCCGTTTTTCTTGTCACCATTTTCCGCTTCTGCAATAGCCTATTATTGTCTAGAAAAAGACGGGAAAAGATCCCCCCTTAAGTGAGGTGATTAAATGGCTGTTGTTGCGTGTACAGAAGAGCATGTAAGACTACTGGCGAGACTAATGCGGGCTGAGGCGGAAGGTGACGGAAGACTAGGGATGCTCATGGTCGGAAATGTTGGTGTCAACCGCGTTAAGGCGAACTGTCTTGATTTTCGAGGGATACGTACAATTCCCCAAATGGTATTCCAAAGGCCAGGCGGCTTTGAGGCGACGCAAAAGGGATATTTTTACCAACGAGCAAGAGAAGTAGATATCCAATTAGCTCGCCAGGTAATCCGTGGTTGGCGCTATCACCCTGCTAGTTATTGCCTTTGGTTTTTTAAACCGGACGGAGCCTGTCCGCCGCAATGGTTTAATCAATGGAACGCTGGACGCTATAAGTCACATTGTTTTTATTCACCGTCACAAACAGATTGTCCTGGCGTTTATTCTTAAATATTTTGATAGGAGGTAACCCTATGACTGCAAATCAACACGATTCTTTAGGCCAAACTTACGGCGACGAACGCCAGCAAGGCTATAATCCATACCCGTATGGCTACATGCTTTCACAGCCATATTACCAAACAGCATACCCATACTACCAACAACAAACACCTACCCAACAAACCGGCTTCGGACTACAAGCACCTACTTTCGCTATGCCGACGCAACCACCAACAATGGCCAGCCAGCCGATTCCAGGCATGCTTCCAATCGAAGAATCTTACATCGAAAACATTTTACGCTTAAATAAAGGCAAAGTAGCTACTATCTATGCCACATTTGAAAACAATCGCGAATGGAATGCCAAAGTATTTAGAGGGGTCATTGAAGCAGCAGGGCGTGATCATGTCATTTTAAGCGATCCGCAAACAGGTACACGTTACCTTTTACCGATGATTTATGTAGACTACATTACGTTTGATGAACCAATCGCCTATGAGTACCCATATGCAGGAGGAGGGGCTGGATTAAGCACATACTCCCCGCGTTAACAAAAACGAGGCTGTCCCAAAATCAAAGTGTCAGATCCCTCAACACACCATTGGATCAATGAGCTATAGCGATGGAAGTGCGCATGAGGTCAAACACTTATAGGGCAGCCTCTTTAAATTTTTACAAATATTTAACTGCTGCATATCCGAGCATAAGCCATGCTGCCAAAAAGGCAATTCCGCCAAACGGAGTAATGGCTCCTAGTATTTTAACCTGAGTAATGCTTAAAACATAAAGACTTCCAGAAAAAAGAATAATTCCTACTAGCATCACCCACCCTGCTGATGTTACCAGCCCAACATTTGTCAGTTTACCTGCTAAAAAAGCAACGACAAACAATCCTAATGTGTGAAACATTTGGTAATTGACACCCGTTTTCCATGTTTCTAAATATTTGTCAGGAATTTTCCCTTCTAAACCATGCGCACCGAAAGCCCCCAGTGCTACTGCTAAAAATGCATTAATCGCTCCTAATAATAAAAATGTTTTCATTGACCTCTTTCCCCTTTTATCGTTTATGTAAAAGTTCTATCTCTATATTAAAACATTATTTTAGAAAAAGTAAAATTTTTCTATATTTTAAAAATCAAACAAGGAAGGGCCGTTTGCATCGTCTCCTATCTCGATCCGCTCATTGCTTGCTGAAGATGACTGTATCAGCTTTACAATTTCATCATTTGACATCGTATTGGCGGTCTGCTCCTCATTTGACCGCTCAAGTATCAGGTCGCAAAGCGCCCGAATGACAGCGGCATGTTCGCGAATTTGCTGCACGCTATAACACGACTGAGCCTCATGAATCTCTTTAGCCATCTTTTCCAAAATCGTTGTAATAGGTATATTCAAAGCGTTTTCACTCCCATCTTTCTTTTCCGGGTGATTTAATGGTAACCTATAAATAAAAAACTGTAAATGTTTAAGGAGAAGAGAGCAAATGAAAAGAGCATGGTGGAAAGAGGCTGTCGTCTATCAAGTGTACTGGCGCAGTTTTTATGATTCGAACGGAGACGGCTATGGAGATTTACAAGGGCTTATCGAAAAGTTAGATTACATTAAAGATTTAGGTGTTGACGTGATTTGGCTCAATCCATGCTACGAGTCGCCGGATAAAGATAACGGATATGACATCTCTGACTATTATAAAATTATGGATAAAGCCGGGACCATGGAGATATGGGAAAAGCTTTTAGAAGAAGTTCATAAACGCGGCATGAAACTGATTATGGACCTTGTCGTCAATCACACATCAGACAAGCATCCATGGTTTATTGAATCTCGTTCGTCTAAAGATCATCCGAAGCGCAACTGGTACATATGGCGCGATAAACCGAACAACTGGCGCTCGTATTTTACGCCGTCTGCTTGGGAATATGACGCAGCAACAGGACAATACTACTTCCACTCTTTCGCCGTTGAGCAGCCGGATTTGAACTGGGAAAACCCCGAAGTACGTGATGAAATTTATAAAATGATGCGCTTTTGGCTTGATAAAGGTATTGACGGATTTCGATTGGATGCGATTGCTTTGCTCGCTAAACCAAAAGATTTTCCAGATGCTGAAAATCCCGAAGATATCCGTTACCTTACAAATAATCCTGGGGTTCACGAATATTTATGGGAAATGAACGAAAAAGTATTAAAGCATTATGACATTTTTACCGTTGGTGAAGTCGCATTTGTGTCGCCGAAAGAAGGGCTTAAATACGTAGGCGAGGATCGAAACGAATTACACACATTGTTCCATTTTGAAGTATGCGATGAAATGCCAAGCTGGGAACCATTGCGCTTTAAAGAAATTCAAAAGCGCTGGTATGAAGGATTGTGGGGAAAAGGCTGGAACTCGCAATTTTTAAACAACCACGACCATACGCGACAAGTAACACGTTACGGCAACGACAAAGAATATCGCGTCGAGTCAGCAAAACTGCTTGGAACGATGATTCATACATTGCCTGGAACACCATATATTTACCAAGGCGAAGAGATTGGTATGACCGGTGTTCGATTTGATTCCATTGAAGATTACAACGATATTGCGATGAAAAACAAATATAAAGAAGAAGTCGCCAAAGGACGCGACCCTCAAGAAGTATTGAAAAGCTTGCAGCCGTTAAGCCGCGACAATTCGCGGACACCGATGCAATGGGACGACAGTGAACATGCCGGATTTACGACAGGAACGCCATGGATTAAAGTGAATCCTAACTATAAAGAAATTAACGTGAAAAAGGCGCTCGAAGATCCAAATTCCGTCTATTACTACTATAAAAAGTTGATTCAGCTGCGCAAAGAAAATCCAGTCATGGTATACGGCAATTTCCATGACTACTCAGAAGGTGACCCATACATTTACGCATACACACGTGAATTAGATGATGAACGCTGGCTTATTGTCTTAAATCATTGTGACCATGAAAATACGTATGAACTTCCTGAACAACTCGCCCATTATAAGCGTGAATGGCTGCTTGGCAACTATGCGGACATTCAAGAAAGCGGCGCTGTTTTACATATGCGCCCGCATGAAGCACGAATTTATAAACTTGTTTAAACATAAACCCGAAAAGAGGCTGACCCCAAAGCAAAGTGTCAGACCCCACAATACAATATATAGGACATCACATTGGATCAATGAACGATCTATTATGAAATGCACGTGAGGTCAGACACTGATGGGCCAGCCCTTTATCTTCTATTTCTTTTGTTTTGGTTCAAACTTCATGCACGCTTTCCCAGATGACTGAAATACGGTAACAGAAGGCATCATTGTACTCTTAAACGCAAAAGCGCGACAACCTCTTGGAAACTTCGGATCCCACGTCACATAAAAATGTTTGCATTGATAGCAATTGATTCGATGACGCTCCATGTTTCTCCTCATATGTTCTCAATTTGCCAATCAATCGGGTCTCGACCTACTTTTTCAAGAAATTCGTTCGCTTTCGAAAACGGGCGGCTGCCAAAAAAGCCACGCGCTGCAGAAAACGGGCTTGGGTGAGGCGCTTCGATGATATAATGATGAGCATTTGTAATGAGCTCTTTTTTCGCTTGGGCATGTCGTCCCCATAAAATAAAGACAACCGGTTCTTGTTTTTCGTTCACGAGTTCAATGACGCGATCAGTGAAAAATTCCCATCCCTTTCCTTTATGGGAATTCGCCTCACCACGTCGTACCGTTAAAACGGTATTTAACAGCAAAACGCCTTGCTTCGCCCATTTCACTAAATAACCATTATTCGGGATATAACATCCTAAATCATCATGTAGCTCTTTGAAAATATTTAACAACGAAGGCGGCAAAGGAACGCCCGGCTTCACCGAAAAGCTTAAGCCGTGCGCCTGATTAGGACCATGGTAAGGATCTTGTCCTAAAATTACCACTTTTACCTGTTCATATGGAGTATAATGAAGCGCGTTAAAAATATCGTGCATATCCGGATAAATCGTCCTTGTCCGGTATTCTTCTTTTAAAAATTCTCTCAGCTTTAAATAATACGGTTTCTTAAACTCTTCTTCCAATAAAGGTGCCCAATCATTTTTCAAAATGGCCATATGCAAAACCCCTATTTGTAGATTAACATTCATCATTAATGTACCACAAGAACAACTCCTCTATAAACAAATAAAACGGTGCAGAAAAACCGCTTTCTGCACCGTTTTTTATTAAAATTGAATTTTTTCTTCAAGGAAGCTTTTTAATTCAGCAATCGGTACGCGCGTTTGTTCCATTGTGTCGCGGTCGCGCACTGTTACCATTCCATCTTCTTGGGAATCAAAGTCGTAAGTAATACAGAATGGTGTACCGATTTCGTCTTGACGGCGGTAACGTTTACCGATGGAGCCAGACTCATCATAGTCAACCATAAAGTATTTTGATAAGTCTTCAAAGATTTTGCGCGCTTCTTCAGAAAGCTTTTTCGATAATGGTAAAACAGCCGCTTTATAAGGCGCCAATGCTGGATGCAAGTGCATCACTGTGCGAGTTGTACCATCTTCGAGCTGTTCCTCTTCATATGCATCAATCATGAATGCTAAAGTGACACGATCTGCGCCAAGTGATGGCTCAATGCAGTAAGGGATGTAGTGCTCATTTGTTTCTTGGTCAATGTAGTTAAAGTCTTCACCGGAATGTTCCATATGCTGCTTTAAGTCGTAATCTGTACGGGACGCAATCCCCCACAATTCACCCCAGCCAAACGGGAACTTGTATTCAATATCTGTCGTTGCGTTGCTGTAGTGTGATAATTCTTCCTCGGAGTGGTCGCGCAGGCGGATATTTTCACTCTTAATACCTAGCGAAAGCAGCCACTGCTCGCAGAATTGTTTCCAGTAATCAAACCACTTTAATTCCTCGCCAGGCTTACAGAAAAACTCAAGCTCCATTTGTTCGAATTCACGTGTACGGAACGTAAAGTTACCAGGCGTAATTTCATTACGGAAGCTTTTACCAATTTGTGCAATACCAAATGGAAGCTTTTTACGCATAGTGCGCTGCACGTTTTTGAAGTTGACGAAAATACCCTGCGCTGTTTCCGGACGAAGATAAATTTCGTTCGCACTTGACTCGGTTACACCTTGGAACGTTTTAAACATTAAATTAAATTGGCGAATGCTTGTAAAATCATTGCTGCCGCATTCTGGACAAACAATGTTATGTTCTTTTATTAACTCTTCCATTTTTTCAAATGGAAGGCCGTCAACAATCATCTCAATCCCTTTCGCTTCCAACGCGTTTTCAATTAATTTATCGGCACGATGACGCGCTTTGCAGCTTTTACAGTCAATCATCGGATCATTAAAATTGCCTAAGTGGCCAGATGCTTCCCACGTTTTTGGATTCATTAAAATCGCTGCGTCTAAGCCGACATTGTAAGGTGACTCTTGAACGAATTTTTTCCACCATGCACGCTTAATATTGTTTTTTAATTCCGTACCCAATGGACCGTAATCCCATGTATTTGCGAGACCACCGTAAATTTCTGAGCCTGGGAAAATAAAGCCACGATGCTTCGCATGAGCGACAATTTGCTCCATTGTAACTGACATCTTCTCTTCCTCCTTCACTTTTTTCTGAAAATAAAAACGCTCTCGCCACTAGGCCTCGCGCCTAGGGACGAGAGCGTAACTCCCGCGGTTCCACCCTAGTTGATGAGTCTGACACTTTGCTTTTTATGGTCAGCCTCATCCACTTTTAAAGAAAAGAAACTCCGGACTGCCGTTTCATTGACCGTCTTCACCGGGCTTCCACCGTCCCCGGCTCGCTGCAGGAAGAGAGGGATCAACTACTATCCGTCCTTCATCGTTACTAACATATTCATTTCATATTTTAGTACTTATCATACAAAAAGAAAAAATAATAGTCAATGTTATTTCTGTTTATTTTCTATCACTGGCCCCAATTTACTTTATTGCGACGAATCTGCAGCTTTATTACTTTATCGGCAACAGCCCCTGAGGCTAAAATGACCCCGACTACAATCAATACAAAACCGAATATTTGTACGAAATGAATCGTTTCGTCTAAAAATAAATAAGACGCCAGTAATGAAAAGAACGGCGTTAAATTAATAAAGATGGCTGATTCTGTTGCTCCAATTCGATGAATCGCCTTATTGTAAATCATATGACCAAGCCCAGTGGCAAATATAGCGGAAGCAAAGAACACAAGCCATGTTAATAATTCACCGTGTTTTAATGTCGACAACCCTTGAGGTTCGCTGAACAGGCTGATTAAAAATAAAACAACGGAACCGGACAAAAGCATCCCCCCCGTTAACAGCCGCGTGTCAATCGCATGCGCCATTTTTTTAATTAAAATAAAGCTAATCCCTTGCGATAATACGGATAAAAAAATGGATATATCGCCAAAGGAAATGACACCGATCGCCGTTGAACCATGCAAAACGATAAAAACAACGCCGATAAATCCCAAAATAATGCCGCTGAATTTTAACAGGCTAAATCTTTCTCCTAAGAACAGCGTCGCCAGCACCGCTGTGATCAGTGGGGAAAGCCCTAAAATGATGCCAGCATTCGAAGCAGTTGTTTTCGTTAACCCCATTGCTAAAAAGAAATGATGACCAACAACATTCAACAGACCAGCTGCAAAAATCGCTCCCATTTCTTGTTTTGTTAATTTCCTCATTCCTTTTGTCGCTAACAAAACAAGAAAAACAACTAAAGAAGCCGTAAAAATGCGGAGAGCTGTAATCGTTATCGGCTCAAAAGCATTCACTAATATTTTAACGGCAACGACATTCCCACCCCAAATGACCGTCACGAATACAAGAGCAAGATACGTTGATAGTTTCGACATAGCTCTAACCTCTTTCAACATCATTGTTACTAAGTGTAAGTCAAGGAAGCTGCTGCGCTTAGCAATGTTTCCACATTCATTCAACATAGGGCAAAAAATAAAAGGGGAAGAAGCCATAATATCAAAATTATAGCTTCTTCCCCTTTTTGTCAATCCATTACTGTCTTACGCTAATTCCTGCTGCTTCGTTTCTTTTCCTAAAAGAAGGACAGCCAATGCACCGACGAAAATCGCCACGCAGAAAATCGCAAAAATCGTTGTAATTGCGGTCTTTTGTGCAACGAGGTAGCCGACTAATAACGGACCAAGAATGCCGCCAATTCGTCCAAATGATGCTGCCATTCCTGCACCTGTGCTGCGAATCGCGGTCGGATATTGTTCAGGTGTGTATGCATACAGCGCACCCCAAGCTCCCAAGTTAAAAAATGATAGAAGAACTCCAAACGTAATTAATAATGCTGAAGACTCTGCATTACCGAAAAAGTATGCGCTGAGAGCTGTGCCCATTAAGTAAGTAACAAGAACAAATTTTCTTCCCATGCGCTCGATGAGCCATGCTGCGCTAAAATATCCCGGCAATTGCGCTAGCGTCATAATGAGTACATATTCAAAGCTTTTAATTAAGCTGAATCCCTTCATGACCATCACGCTTGGCAGCCATAAAAACATTCCGTAGTAAGAGAATACAACACAAAACCAAAGAATCCAAAGCATCGTCGTTTGTCTTGCATAAGCGGAAGACCAAACTTTGATGATATTTCCTAAAGCGGTTTCCTCTTTTTTTACGCTCATAAAACACGGTGAATCAGGTAAATTCCAACGCAAATAAAGGGCGTAAAATGCAGGAAGCGCTCCTAAAATCAGCGCCGTTCCCCAACCGTACTTTGGAATGACAAAATAAGAAATCAACGCTGCTAACAACCAGCCGACTGCCCAGAAGCTTTCAAGCAAAACAACCACTTTGCCACGCTCGTTCGCCGGAACACTTTCCGATACAAGCGTTGACGCAACCGGCAGCTCTCCCCCTAATCCAGCTCCAATGAAAAAGCGCAAAATTAAAAAGACGGTCAACGTAGTTGTAAATGCGGATAATCCGCTGCAAACGGAAAATAGTAAAAGCGTAATAATAAAGACATTTTTCCGCCCGATGCGGTCAGCCAGAAGACCAAAAACAAGCGCACCAACGGCCATGCCGATGGAATTTACGCTACCGATCCAGCCCATTTGCTCGACCGTTAAATTCCACTCTTTTTGCAGCGCAGCAATGATAAAGGATAGCATCCCTACATCCATCGCATCAAACAACCAGCCAAGACCGGCAATTCCTAACAACTTTCGGTTTGAAATCGTCTGCTGTTGACTCATGACAAGCCCCCTTCATTTACAGATGTAAAGATTATACTTTACACTATTATATGTGCAGATGCAATAGAAAGCAAAGAAAAAAGAGGCCGACCTAAAGTAAAAGGTCAGACCCCACAACCACAATATATGACACGTAATGAAGTACATGGCGGGATCAGACACTTATCGGTCATCCCTCTTATTCTTCAAATACTTTTGCAATTGTATACAATAATAAATCTTTTACCGTCTCAAACGAGAAAGGGACGTTTAACCGCTCCGTCCATTTATGTGCATCGCGTCCAACTGGTCCAACATTCAATACAGGCACATTCAATTTCTCAAGCGCTGCAAACGGCAGACTATATCCTTGATTCCACATCGGCATATTGTCAGTAAGCGACTGCAATGACGAAAGCGGCTGCTGTAGCCCTACATAGCTTAAATCGGAAATTCCACCGAAATAATGCTGCTGAATAAACGAAACCCCATGCTTCTTTTCAGCATACTCTTGCAGCTGTCCGACAATCCGCTGAATAAGCGGTTCATCGCTTGAGTTTACCGCTGGATAATAAGGTGGAGCAAAAAATAAAACAATCATCGGCGCTAAATCTTTGCAAAGAATCGCTAATTGATCGACTAATTCAATCGTTAGCTCCCGTTCCTCTTTATTGCTTTCATTCTTTAGAATACTTTTTTCGATCTGCTCTACTTTCTCGAGTCCAAACATTTCGACTGCCTTGCCTCTTAATTCGGCAAATGTAAATACATTTACTGAAAGAGATTGGGGTGTTGATTGTTCCAGCTGTGCAAAGCGAACAGCTTGATGGTGATAACGTTCTTCAATAAGCTTTGCTGAACGTTTTGCTAACTCAAGCAAAGATGAAGTTACTTCGTCCATTGATTTTTTTTGCAGAAATAAATTAAATAATGTGACAGCACGATGTGGAATTTGCACGGAATATTCTTCTTTTAAATCCATCTGACTTAAATTTGTCGGTGGGGGACTTACTTCTCCAGCAAATACTTCACAAAAATCCGTATTTAATTCCAACTCATTTGTAATTTGTGAAGCCATGAAGTTTCCATTTAATCCCGCTAAAGGCTCTCCAACATGTGTTTCCTTGCCGTAACAATAAAACCCTGGCAGTACCTTTCCAATAGTGCCCGTGTATACATAATTCGTTTGATCACCCGGATAGCGGGCAAACATGGGCTCAGAATTTAAGACAAGCTTGTAATTTAAATGGTGTTTTTCTGCTATTTCCAGTAAAACAGGGACAGCAGCGCACATGCCGACAGAGTTTACTTCTTCATCCGGCACGGTTAAAAGCAGCAAGTTTCCGTTAAACTTGCCTGAGCATGCCTTTTCAATGAGTGACATATGTAAAGCAAGTCCACATTTCATATCCATGACGCCTCGTCCGAATAGCCATTCGCCTGTTTCTAAATCGGCCTGCACTGCTGGCGGAATACTTTCTTTATTTTCATAGAATCGTTTCGTTAATTCCTCAGGAGAGAAAGCAAGATCTTTCCACACTCCATAATCTTGAACATCGACCACGTCAAAATGGCTGATAAGAACAATCGTATCACGAGTTTCTTCGTTTTTTTTCACAAGCGCTGTTACAAAATAACGACCATCACCAGTCGGATTTAACTGCAGATGTTTTTTATTTTCTTGGAAATAATCAAGTGTGCTTAATTGCTCAACGATATATTGCGGCAAAAGCACTTCTGCCTGCGATCCGCTTACACTTGGGTATTGTACTAATTTACAAAGCAGTTGCTTTAACTGTTGCGTCGTTTGCCATTTCATCTTCTTCCCCCGCTTTTTCTTAAAGACTCTCTGATTATTTTATCAATATTATTAAAATTATTAAAATAAAAAATAAAAAAACAGCAGCATACATATGTACACCACTGTTATAAGTTCCATTTTGCCATATTGAAAAACATCTGGCGGTTTGCTGCAAACGTAATAGAACGGTTCTCCCGATCAAGAAAGATTCTTGCTGTAAATACTTCTTCACTGTCATTAATAAAAACTTCATGAAAAAAGTAGCCAACAAAATGACAACATCCTATTATTTGTCAAATTCAATCCCGTGATAAAAGCGGATATTCACAAAAGCTTTCATATATCTAGGAAACCATCTAAAGCTACCTTGTAAACAAGAATTTTTGCTACAATATTTTTAATCATATATTTGTTGATTTCAACAATTCCCCTTCAAGAAAGGAAGGCATAGGAAGTGGTATATAATAACGATCCGTTTAAAGCAAATTTTGATAGCCTGGAAGAATTTGCCGACCACATTAGTGAACTTTTGCAATGTCCGATTACGATTGAAGATGCAAACCATCGATTAATTGCCTATAGTGCGCACGATGACTATACAGACCCAGCGCGTACCGCAACAATCATTAGCCGTCGCGTTCCGGAAAAAGTAATTAATAGTCTATGGAAACAAGGAGTCATTCAAACATTATTAAGCAGCAAAGAGCCGGTACGCGTTGAAACCATCTCAGACGTTGGCCTCGGCAATCGTGTAGCCGTATCGATTTGGAAAAACAATGAAGTCATCGGCTTTATTTGGGCGCTTGAAACAGACCGCATCCTATCGAAAGACGATATGGAATTATTAAAACAAGCGGCAAAAGCGGCAAAAAATAAAGTATTGCAGCTTTATATGCGAAAAAATAAAAAAGAAGAGCGGGTGCAGGAATTTTTTTGGAAGCTGTTAACTGGGCATATTACAGCTAATGAAGAGATTAAAGAAAATTTTGCGATGATGCAGATTCCAACTGCTCCGTTATTTTCCGTACTCATCTTCCGATTTGCGAACGAAATTACGAAGGAGATGGAGAAACAAATTTCTTATATTTTACAAACGACGCAGCAAATCCAAGTACTCCTTCACACGATTGACCGTCACGACTTTATTTTACTAGCCGCTCCTAAATCGACGGCTCAACCTATACATGAATTCAATAAATTTATGATATCATTCGCTACAAAAATGAATGAACGATTTCATGTCAATAGTATCAAAAGCAGCTTTGGGGGCGTTTATGAAACATACGAACATATTGAAAAAAGTTACAAAGAAGCTTTAGCTGTGTTAGCGATGAAAGAAAAATTCCCAACGGAAACGGCCGCCATTTACAGCTACCAACAATTAGGAATATACCAGTTTTTTGATTTGCTTTTAGAGAAAAAACAACAAGGTGAGCTTATCAATTCTTCGCTCCGAAAATTACAAGCATATGATGAAAAACATCATACGAATTTAGTTGAAACATTTGAAGTCTTTTTTGACCACGACAGCAATGTGAACGAAACAGCAAAATCATTAAACATTCATACAAACACGCTCTCTTATCGCTTAAAACGCATCGCGGAAATTGGCGAGATAGATTTAACAGATATTAATCAAAAATTAAAACTATATATTGACATTAAACTATCCAAATATGAAGCGCTGCATTAATTTTGTGGAAATCCACAAAATTAGGCCGCTTCTTTTTTTCTTATAAACAAAGAAAAAATTATGAAAACGGTTTATACTGCAAGTACAGACCTATATAAAGGAGGAACTCAACCAATGATTATTGGTGTACCAAAAGAAATCAAAAATAACGAAAATCGTGTAGCAATTACTCCTGCTGGAGTTATGTCATTTGTAAATGCTGGTCATAAAGTCATTATCGAAAAAGACGCAGGAATTGGAAGCGGTTTCACAAACGAAGATTACATGAATGCTGGTGCACAAATTATTGACAACGCAGCGGACGTATGGATGCAAGCTGACATGGTTATGAAAGTGAAAGAACCGTTAGCAAGCGAATATAAATACTTCCGTCCTGGTTTAATTTTATTCACATACTTACACCTTGCTGCTGAACCTGAATTAGCGCGTGAACTTAAAGAAAAAGGCGTGATCGCAATTGCCTACGAAACAGTCCAAGTAGGACGCTCTCTTCCACTTCTTACACCAATGAGTGAAGTGGCTGGACGCATGGCAGCGCAAATCGGTGCGCAATTCCTTGAAAAGCCAAAAGGCGGAAAAGGTATCCTTCTTGCTGGTGTTCCAGGCGTAAGCCGCGGTAAAGTAACCATCATCGGCGGCGGTGTTGTAGGAACAAACGCAGCAAAAGTAGCCATCGGCTTAGGTGCTGACGTAACAATCATCGACTTAAGCGCAGATCGTCTCCGTGAATTAGACGATATTTTCGGCAACCAAATTAACACATTAATGTCTAACCCAATGAACATTGCCCAAGCAGTAGCAGAATCTGACCTTGTTATCGGTGCCGTATTAATCCCAGGTGCAAAAGCGCCTAAACTTGTAACAGAAGAAATGGTTAAAGCTATGAAACCTGGTTCTGTCATCGTTGACGTTGCAATCGACCAAGGCGGTATCGTCGAAACAAGCGATCACGTAACAACTCATGACAACCCAACATATGTAAAACATGGCGTTGTTCACTACGCGGTTGCAAATATGCCTGGCGCTGTTCCAAGAACATCTACAATCGCATTAACAAACGTAACAATTCCATATGCATTACAAATCGCGAACAAAGGTGTTCATAAAGCGATCATGGAAAACCCAGCACTTAAACTTGGTGTAAACGTAGCAAACGGTGAAATCACATACGAGGCGGTTGCCCGTGACCTTGGCTATGAATATGTGCCAGTTGAAACAGCATTAGAAAAAGAACTAGCTACTAACTAAGCGGTTTTCAGAAAGTTTGTTACGTTGACTACCGTGTGACGAGGTAAACAGGAGCTTGTCACAATAAATAAAAATTTCTCACCCTCAAGAAACTTAGGATATGTGTTTTCAAAAGCCGGTACGGGGCTGACCAAGCTGTGTCTGACCTTACGCACAATGTATAATATATAGTATTTTTATCCATTGTTATGTACTATATATTATGGTGTTGTAAGATCTGACACTTTGCTTGCAGGTCAGTCTCCGTATTCGGCTTTTTTTCCAACTAAAACAAAGGGGCAGATACAGTATGACGTTTACTCATTACCGCGATACATGGGTGGAAATTCATTTAGATGCCATTGAGCATAATGTGAAACAATTTAAAGAAAAGCTAAATACAAATTGCCGTTTTATGGCAGTCGTCAAAGCAGACGGATACGGCCATGGAGCAGTGGAAGTGGCGCAGGCGGCTATTAAGGGGGGCGCTGATTATTTAGGTGTTGCTTTTTTAGATGAGGCATTGCAGCTGCGAAATGCCCGCATCACCTCCCCGATTTTAATTCTTGGCTATACCGCTTCCCAGTATGTCGAAGCAGCGATTAAACATGATATTACGATAACATTTTTTTCAGAAGAAGTACTCGATTCGATTATTGAACAGGCAGCCAAATTAGGCAAACAAGCAAAGGTTCATTTGAAAGTTGACACAGGAATGGGAAGAATTGGCGTACAAACAAAAGAAGAAGCATTAAAACTTGCTGAGAAAGCGTTATCATCTAACCGGATAATCCTTGAAGGCATTTTCACGCACTTTGCTGATGCTGACAATCCTGACCCAACTTATACACAGCAACAATTTGCTAATTTTATGGAAGTGATCCACTACTTACGTGAACATGGAATTGAAATCCCGATCAAACATTGCTGTAATAGCGCAGCAACCATGAAGTTCCCAGAGTTCCATCTTGATATGGTTCGTGTCGGTATCAGTCTTTACGGCTTGCTTCCGTCGCCAGCTATCGCCCATCAAGCGTTCTCTCTCAAACAAGCGTTAACGTTCAAAACGAAAATTGCGACGTTAAAACAGGTCAAAAGCGGACAAGCAATTAGCTATGGGTGCACATACAAAACAGAGCGCGAAGCAATCATTGCGACGATTCCTGTCGGTTATGCTGACGGATTATCACGTTTATTATCCAATCGTGGAACAATGACAGTCCGAAACACAAAAGTTCCAATTATCGGAAGAGTATGCATGGATCAAACAATGCTTGATGTATCAGCCGTTCCGGAAGTCAAAGTCGGCGATGAGGTAACGATTTTTGACGACCAGCAAATCGATGAAGTGGCAGAACTTATGGGCACGATTAATTACGAAGTCGTCTGTTTAATCGGCAAACGCGTGCCGCGCGTCTACCGGTATCAAAATGAAATCGTTAAAATTACGAACTTGCTTTCTTAAAACTCATTAACAGCCAAATATGAATGGTTTTTGATAGAATAATATAGACAGACGTTTTTTACAGGAGGGAACTTTTATGACGATGTACAAAGCACTAACGATCGCTGGCTCCGACAGCAGCGGCGGTGCGGGAATTCAAGCCGACTTAAAAACATTTCAAGAGCGCGGCGTTTACGGCATGACCGCATTAACAACCATTGTCGCAATGGATCCGCACAACAACTGGTTCCATCAAGTATTTCCGATTGACCTAAAAACCATTGAAGCACAGCTTGAAACGATTATCGTTGGTGTTGGCATCCACGCCATGAAAACAGGTATGCTTCCAACGACTGATATTATTGAGCTTGCGGCAAGAACGATTGAAAAGCATCAACTGACAAATGTTGTTGTTGACCCTGTCATGGTATGTAAAGGAGCAGATGAAGCACTGCATCCGGAAAATACGGTATGTTATCGCGAAGTGCTTGTGCCAAAAGCAACAGTAGTAACACCAAACTTATTTGAAGCAGCGCAATTAAGCGGACAAGCACCAATTAAAACGATTGAAGAAATGAAAGAGGCGGCGGCAAAAATTCACGAACTCGGCGCAAAATACGTTCTTGTTAAAGGCGGCAGCAAAATTCCGCATGAAAAAGCAGTCGATGTTTTATATGATGGCAAAACGTTTGAAATTTTAGAATCAGACCGCATTGACACGACATATACTCACGGTGCTGGCTGCACATATTCCGCAGCAATCACTGCCGAATTAGCAAAAGGAAAATCCGTGAAAGAAGCAATTCTTACAGCGAAAGCGTTTATTACTGAAGCGATTCGCCATTCATTCCCGTTAAATCAATATGTCGGTCCGACAAATCATGCGGCATATCGTTTGTATAAAGAGAAAATGTTTACTAAATAACTAGTAAAAGCAAGAGTACCACACTTGCTACCATCGAGAAAATGCTTTTTCCGACAAAAGATGTTTACATTTCAATAGAAGAATAATAAGACGCTTGAGCTAGACAAACAAGAGTAAGAACAGCTGTGTGATAACACCAAATTGTTCTTTCTTACAGCTCAAAAGTGTGAAAACTTTTGTAAACACTCATTCAACCCATTTAATTTTGTATTTATTTCGAATATTTTCATTCTATAAGCGGGGATTTCTCATAAGACATGAGATATCCCCTTTTGCCATTGAAAGATATCTGTATATTGTTTTTGATAAGTGGGGATACAACCAAATAAAGTGCACTGAAATATTGTTCCTTTTGGGACAGCCTCTTCTTTACAACTTAAATTTATGAACCACTTCCCGCAATTCTTCTGCCATATTTGCGAGAGATTTCGCTGAAGCAGTAATTTCCTCCATCGAAGCTAGTTGTTCCTCTGTAGAGGCTGCTACTTCTTCAGATGTAGCTGCGTTTTCTTTTGCAATCGCTGTAAGTTCATTCGCTGTGGATGTTATTTCTTGTACTCCTGCGGAGATTTGTTGAGTGATTGCAGAAATTTCCTCAATTTGTGGAGCAATATCTTTCATATTTTGAACTATTTGAGAAAATTTCTCAGATGTTTCTTTCGATATTTCAAGACCATTTTCTACGTTTTGTGTAACTTCTGTCATTAATTTAACAGAATTTTCTGTGTCATTTTGGGTTTTTAGAATTAATTCGGCTATTTGCTTCGCTGATGCTTGAGATTGTTCAGCAAGTTTTCGTACTTCATCGGCTACGACCGCAAATCCTTTTCCATGCTCTCCTGCTCTTGCTGCTTCAATTGCTGCATTTAAAGCAAGAAGGTTCGTTTGATCAGCAATTCCACTGATTACATCAAGAATCTTGCTAATCTCTTTTGAACGTTCATATAAAGACTTAACCATTTTATCAGTTTCTATAACCGATTTATAGATTGAATTCATTTGGTCAACTGTACGTACAACAGAATTTCCGCCATCTTCAGCTTGTTGAGTGGTTTGTTTTGCAAGTTCTGTAACCTGATTAGAACTATCAGCAACACGGATAATACCTTGTGCAATTTCTTCTAAAGAAGTAGCATTTCGCTCAATTCCCTTCGTTTGCGTTTCAGCTCCACTTGCCACTTGTTGAATTGCAGAAGCGACTTGTTCCGTTGCAGCTGTTGTCTGATCTGCACTTGCTGTTAATTCCTCTGAAGATGCAGCGACTTGTTCCGCTGTGTTTCTTACTTCACTAACGATATTTCGTAGGTTCAAAATCATTTCATTCATTGATTGAGTTAATTGACCAATTTCATCTTTGGATTTGGTTTCAAGTAACTTTGCCGACAAATCTCCTTCTGCTACCATTTTCATACGATCTACTACTTGGAAAATTGGTTTTACAATCATGTTAGAAAGGACAAAGGCAATCCCCAAGCCAATAATGATAGAAATAATAGCAAAGGTTAGAATCAAGGTATATGCTCTTTCCGCTTCATTTGTATTTAATTGATTGATTTCGTTTAAACTAAGAATTGATACAATGATTAATAAAAAATTGATAACTAAAAATCCACTAATAATCTTTAATCGAAGGCTTTTCATAATTCATCCCCCTCTCCTAGGTTTTCTTTCAACTCTTTTAGTTGTTCTAAATGAATGACATCATCATTACTTAACAATTTTTCTACATCTAATAGAATTAAAATTTGATTTTCTAATTTTGCTATTCCATATAAAAAATTTATTTTCTTGTCTTGGGTAATAGTAGGTGTAGGTTGGATTTGTTCTCGGCTGATATCCATTACTTCGTTTGCTGCATCGACAATAAGCCCTACATCTATTTCCTTGACTGTTACTACTACTAATCTAGTTTGATCAGTATAAGAACTCGATTCCATTGAAAGGCGTTGACATAAATCGATTACAGGAATTACATTTCCTCGAAGATTCACAATCCCTTTGACATAGGAGGGAGTCTGAGGAATGACTGTAATACTTTGCAATCGTTCAATAGAACGAACCTGATGAATATCAATTCCAAATTGTTCGTTATGTAGCTTGATAACAACACATTTTATATTTTGCTCCATCATCACAACTCCTTTCTAATTAATTACTAACTAAAAAACTGCCCTCTAAAATTCTAAAGAGGGCAGTTGATTAGACAGCACTATTCCGCCTAAATAAAGAACCTTCTTAAAAAATCACAATGATTCTTCATAGAAAGAGCAACTGGCTGGCATACCTATTTATAAAAATAGGTTTAGCCCCTTTAGTTTTGCGTCCTACCCTTTCGAGTAGTTTGCCGATTTATGTAATTTTTTTGATGATTTTGTAATATTATGTCGAATAATATAAGCGATTAACATAATAATACATTTTATAATAAAAGTGAACTATTTTTATTGCTAAAAATGTGAATTTATTAAAAAAATTAATATTTCCCACAACCTTTCACATAATATAAAAATTGACTAATTCTTTTATTAATTGGAAAGTTACACTCTAAAATCCAACTTTAAAATGTATAAAAAATGCCCCTTTGGAAACTAATTTATGCATTAAAACAAACTGTTCCAAAGGGGCAAATACTGTCATAATTTCTAACTTTGTAAGCACACAAGGCTCCTTTTAAGAGCCCTGTGTGCTATTATTTTCTGTTACATTCACTAACCTTTTAACCAAAAAACACCTATATGAAACAGGATATAACGAGACCGTTAACCTACTCAAATTTTACTATAATACCTTCGATAAAAATGATTTCGTCCGCTCATGCTTTGGATTATCAAAAATCTCACTCGGCTTTCCTTCCTCGATAATGTAGCCGCCGTCCATAAAAATAACGCGATCACCAACTTCACGGGCAAATCCCATTTCGTGGGTTACAACAACCATCGTCATTCCTTCTTGCGCAAGCTGCTTCATAACTGCCAATACTTCACCGACCATTTCCGGGTCTAAAGCAGAAGTGGGTTCGTCAAACAACATCACTTTTGGTTCCATTGCTAACGCACGGGCAATAGCAACACGCTGAGCTTGACCGCCTGACAGCGAATCAGGATAAACATGCGCCTTATCTTGCAGCCCTACTTTCACAAGTAATTCCAACGCTTTCTGTTTTGCCTTCTCCATCGACCACTTTCGCACTTTCACGGGAGCTAACGTAATGTTATCAAGCACTGTCATATGTGGAAATAAATTAAAACGTTGAAACACCATCCCTACTTCCTCACGCACTTTGTTAATATCGATATTCTTATCTTTTAAATTAAAACCGTCAATAATAACTTCTCCTTCATTAAAGTCTTCTAAAAGATTTAGGCAGCGTAAAAATGTTGATTTTCCTGAACCTGACGGCCCGATGACAACAACAACTTCCCGCTCTTTAATATGAACATCAAGCCCTTTTAATACCTCTAAATCACCATATGATTTTTTTAAATTTGTTACTTTAATCATTTCGCTGAATACCTCCTTTCTAAGTAATGTAGTAACTTACTAAGCGAAAGCGTTAACACTAGATAAATGAGTGCAACCGTTAAATACGGCTCCCAAACGCGATAATACTGTCCTTGTGCCGCTCTTCCCCAATACATTAATTCTGGTGCGGCAATAATGGCAGCTAAAGAAGAATCTTTAATTAAGACAATAAACTCGTTGCCAAACGGCGGAATCATTCGTTTTAATGCTTGAGGCAAAATGATATACGACATTGCCTGTACATGTGTCATTCCAAGCGAACGTGCCGCTTCCATTTGTCCCCTGTCAATGGATTGAATACCCGCACGAAAAATTTCCGCAATATAAGCCGCCGCGTTTAAAGATAACGATACAGAAGCGGAAATAATTGGATTGGGTTGTGGAAAGAGCATCGGCATTAAACCAAAATGAACAAGTAAAATTTGCACAAATAAAGGTGTTCCGCGGAAGAAGTTAATATACCATTCAAACGGCAAGCGTACAAGCTGCTTAGATGATATCTTCCCAAGCCCAATCACTAATCCAAGAATCGAACCTACAATAATTGCAATAATAGATAAGCCAATCGTTAACAAGACACCCTTTAGAAAGAACGGAGCATATTCCGCAATAATATCAAAACGAAAATCCAATTCTCCTCACCCCTATTATAAAAATTGCGTAACTATTTATTTGCTAGTTACGCAATTTTTAAAACTGTAATGTATTACTGCTGTTTTAGTAAGTTATCTACATTTGGCTCCTTACCGAACCACTTTTTATAAATCTCTTCATATTTTCCGCTTTCAATCACCTTTTTAATTGCTTTATCAATCTCTGGTTTTAGCTCGCTTCCTTTAGGGAACATTAAGCCATAAAACTCAGACTCGAAATTTTTCGTATCCTCAATCGCTTTTAATTTTTGATCAGGATTATTTTTAATATATTCAGTCGCAACTACGTTATCAGTAACAACTACTTCCACTCCGCCATTCACAAGTTCCATAATCGCTACAGCCGTATTTTCAAACTTCTTGATATTTTTACTATTAGCTCCGACAATTTTTTCAACAGCTTCTTGTCCAGTTGTACCATTTTGTACACCAATCACTTTACCTTTTAAATCTAATGCATTTTTTATTGAGTTATCTTCCTTTGCAAGAATCATATGAGTAGATTCAAAGTAAGGAGTAGAAAAATCATATGTTTGTTTGCGTTCGTCATTAATTGTAATTCCGGAAATCGCCAAATCTACTTCCTTTCCTTGCACTGCCGCAAATAAAGGATCCCAACCAATATTTTTTAATTCATAATCAATACCCGCTTCTTTCATGACAGCATCCAAGAAATCAACATCAAAGCCAACAATCTCGCCTTTATCCATATACTCAAACGGAGCAAAGGCAGCGTCTGTTCCTACTACTACTTTTTTCTTCGCCTCACCATTTGTTGAGGAAGTTTCTTCAGCAGATTTTCCACAACCAACTAACGCCAAGAGCAAAACAGCAATCAATCCAAAAATAAAGCTCTTTTTCTTCATCCTTCTTTCTCCCCTTTTTTATTAGCGACGATTTGTCTTTATTTTTATTAAAATCTTAATGTTAAGGCAATTACTATATTATCAATACTTTATTATTTATTCAATATAATTCATAAAAATAAATTTAGAAAAATTTAGAAGATATAAAAAATATATAAATAGAGATGTCCCTGTGTTATACGTAATAAATATTATGTAAAACGAATATTTATTCAATGAAGAAATATTTTTCATTTTATATTACGTAAATTTTGGAAATAAAGTTTCTCCCTAAATAGTATTTAGACTTACGCGATTAAATCTGTAAAACTTCAAATAATAAAGGTATTTTTTAGTAAAATAATAGATTTTAGTGCAATATATTTCTTTTTTATTTAAAATATTATTTTTTCCAATTTAACCCTTATGTTATATTACAGCAAAAAAAATATAATTACTATTGCATAAATAGTACTCTTCAGATATTATTTTGTTTAACAATTTTGAAAAATGAAGCATAACAAAGGAGGTTACACCATGGATTTGGTATTAGTATCAATCATGATTTACATGGTAGGTATGCTTGTAATTGGTTATTGGGCATATAAGCGTACTTCCGATCTTTCAGATTACATGCTTGGTGGCCGTAATTTGGGTCCAGCCGTTACAGCGTTAAGTGCCGGTGCATCGGACATGAGCGGCTGGCTGCTTATGGGACTTCCAGGTGCTATGTATGCGCAAGGTTTTAGCGCTTCTTGGATTGTTATCGGTTTAACACTCGGTGCTTATTTTAACTGGTTATATGTAGCACCGCGTTTACGTGTGTACACAGAAGTAGCAAACGATTCGATTACAATTCCAGCATTTTTAGAGAACCGATTTCATGACACTTCGAAAATGTTACGCTTAATTTCGGGTCTCGTTATTATGATTTTCTTTACGTTCTATGTATCCTCTGGTCTTGTATCAGGAGCAGTCCTATTTAAAAACTCTTTCGGCTTTAGCTATCATACTGGTCTTTGGATTGTCGCCGGCGTTGTCGTTGCTTACACGCTTTTTGGCGGATTTTTAGCGGTAAGTTGGACAGACTTCGTGCAAGGTCTCATTATGTTCATTGCCTTAATTCTTGTTCCTGCTGTTACGTTGTTCCATACAGGTGGTGTAGGTGATACGGTTTCAACCATTCGCGACATTGACCCAACTCTTTTAGACTTATTTAAAGGAACAAGCTTCCTTGGCATCATTTCGCTTTTTGCATGGGGACTAGGTTATTTCGGGCAACCTCACATCATTGTCCGCTTTATGGCAATCTCCTCAGTAAAAGAAATGAAAAACGCTCGCCGTATCGGTATGGGCTGGATGATTTTCTCCATTGTCGGGGCTATGTTTACAGGATTTTTTGGAATCGCTTACTTTTCGAAAAGCGGTATAACACTTGAAGATCCAGAAACAGTATTTATTAAACTTGGTGAGATTTTATTCCATCCGCTTATCACTGGTTTCTTGTTGGCAGCGATTTTAGCGGCCATTATGAGTACCATTTCTTCACAATTGCTCGTAACATCAAGCTCTTTAACAGAAGATTTATACAAAGTATTATTCCGTCGTTCTGCTTCTGATAAAGAACTTGTATTGGTAGGACGTCTCTCTGTTTTAATTGTATCCATTGTAGCTGCTGCGCTTGCATTTGAGCAAAATGATACGATCTTAGCGCTTGTTGGCTATGCGTGGGCTGGGTTCGGTGCTTCGTTCGGACCAGTGATTTTATTAAGCTTAGGCTGGAAGCGCATGACAAAATGGGGCGCACTTGCGGGAATGATCGCTGGTGCAAGCACCGTTATCATTTGGACACAGTTTAGCTATTTGAAAAATCTTTTATATGAAATGATTCCAGGTTTTGCGGCAAGCTTAATTGCTATTGTCATCGTAAGCTTATTGACAAAACCATCTGATCAAGTTGTCGAGCAGTTTGATAAATTTAAGCAGGCTTTATAATAAAGGAAAAACCCTTCTCAAAACAAGAAGGGTTTTTCCTTTATTATACAGTCCAACTTCTATTGATGCTCTTAAGGGTTTTTAAATCGACTTCAGTATTATGATTGAACGCCTGTCATCCTTTTATCAGTAGGTTTATTCCATTTAAATATCTTGTTTAGGAATTCGTAAATTCGTTTCGATTCTTTAGTTAATAAGGGACCGATTATAGCTAAGATCAACACATATAACGCAGCAAAAGGTTGCAGACTAGCTGATAAACCACCAGCTATCCCTAGATTTGCCATAATGATAGAGAATTCTCCTCTTGACACAATAGTTAATCCGATATTAGAGGAGGCTTTATGGGACAATCCTGATCTTCTGCCTGCGATTATACCTGCTACAAAATTACCGACTACCGTTAATACAACCGCTCCTATTGCCAGCCAGACAGATTCACCTAACGTAAACGGATCGATACTTAATCCAAAGCTGAAAAAGAAAATGGCACCAAAGAAATCGCGAAAAGGAACAACCAGACGCTCGATTCGATCACTATGCTCTGTTTCAGAGAGGACCAGACCTAATAACAAAGCACCAATCGCTTCTGCGACATGAATCGTTTCGGAGAATCCTGCTACAAAGAACAAGGTTGCAAATACAACAATGATAAAGGTTTCATCTGAGGAAATATTAAGCAATTTATTTATAAAAGGTGTAGCTTTTCTAGCTAGAATAAAGAATAATAGCATATAGCCTAAAGCAATGACAACTGATAACAATGTTCCTCCAAGTGAAGTAGAGTCGCCCAATATTAGTCCTGAGACAATTGATAAGTAAACAGCCAGGAAAATATCTTCAAACATAATAATCCCTAATATTAATTCAGTTTCAGGGTTAGCTGTTCTTCGTAAATCGACTAATACTTTTGCAACAATAGCACTAGATGAAATCGTAATAACACCTGCAATAATCAAAATCTCAAGAAAAGGAAATCCCATAATATAACCATACAAAAGACCAAGACTAAAATTAATGAGGATATAAATGGAGCCTCCAACGACAATAGAGCGACCAGACCTGATCAGTTTACCGATGGAGAATTCTAAACCAAGATAGAATAATAAAAATAATACACCAATACGTCCGAAAAATGCGATAATCTCTGAACTCTCAATGAATGTAAGATCGATAATTCCAAATTGAGGGGCATGAGGACCTACTGCCATCCCTAACAAAATTAAAAAGGGGATAATGGAGAAGTTTAATCTTCCAGCCAATAATGCTGCAACAGCAACTAAAATCAAAGCTACACCGACTTCAAAAACCAAATGATTTGTCATGAGATATTAAGACCCCCTTCCAGCCAACAGCTCTTTGACCATGTTCTTTACTTGAGTACGCTCACCTGAGACGATAAGTGTATCCCCCTCTTCAATAATAGTTTCAGGACCAGGGGTATGGATTACTTGATGATTCTTTTTGACAATAGCGATGATATTTACGTCAAAAGATTGACGGACATTTAATTGACCAATGGATTGATTTGCCGCTTTAGCACTCCGTTCCACTTTAAACCATTCAATGACCAACTCATCAAAAGCAATTTCAATGGTCTCCAACGCCCTGGGCTTATATGTCATACCCCCAATAATCGCTGCGATTTGTCTAGCTTCAGCGTCATCGAAAGCAGCACTAGCCACATAATCTTCATAATTATCCTGTTCAAAATAATAAAGCTCTCTTCGACCATTATCATGAATGATAATCACCATTTTGTCCTTGTTTTTCGTAAACACTTCAAATTTCTTTCCAATTCCAGGAAGCTCACTTTCTCGAATATTCATTTTCTAATCCTCCTTTTGTAATGATAGAATTAGAGTGTACAAACTCCATCGTTATGTGTATGCTTTCACATGTTGTTCTACTCATATGAATGAGTAGCTATCAAAGGTAGTTTAGTTTCACAAACAAGAGTGAACAGAATTAACAACTTAATGTACGTAAAAATGCGTACAAAAGTTTCAATTTTTTCGTAAAAAGTTGGTTTAAAATTAATTGTTGTATTGGAGATATCACTTTTTTGTTTTACTAGGGCAAGATTGTTGAACGGGAAAATAAGTTGGAGTTTCTATTACGCTGTGGGGACTAAGTCAATGAACTTAATGCTTTAATAACTTTTGGTAGCAATACTTGTAAATGAATCAATTAGATTATCTGGGATAGGGAATATTTCAAGTTTGATTGTCATAAGAACAGCACCTAATGTAATCAAAGAAAAGAAAAAGTTCACGGGGAGAGTGAACTTTTTCTTGACAACCGACTTTTTCTATTAAATTGGCAATAATTCCACTTCCGTTTTCGCTTCTAAGTTTTTTATCATTTCATACCAAGCATCCGATTTATTCGGTAAAACGGCATAATATTTTTTCAAAAATTGTACAACTAAATGTGCCGGTAAAGTGTCTCCTTCATGCTTATAAGAGAGAAAACAAAAATCTAAAGCCGAAACCGCTTCTCCATCATTTTTCCATGATGGGTGAACATAAGGGAAGTTCAACTTCCGATAGCCAATATGGGAGAGAACTTCGCGACGCACGTAAGGGTCCATCGGCTTAATTCCACCGAATTCATGTTCTTCAACGCGATAAGGATCATAAATTTCTGCAAACATGCCAAATAATTCGTTTCCATGTTCTTTCGCCATTTTCATTAAATCTTCTTCGCGTTTTTTCATTAAAAAGCGGCCAACGCCAAGTCCTTCTTTACCGATAATCGTAAAGTCCGTCATCGCGACATTCATATCTGGATAATAGCGATACTCGGTCGCACCAACGACTTCTCCTTCATGCACCGCGACACAAATGCGCAAATGAGGGTCTTGAATCGGTTCGCGCCAAAGCTCAAACTCCAATACTTCTTCTTCTGGAAAAACAGCTTGCAAGAGCTCATACATTTTTACAAAAAGCGGATCATCAATGCTTTTAATTTGTACATATTCCATTGTTTTCTCTCCTTTACTTCCAATCTGGATATAAATCGATGCGGCGGTCGCGCCATGTCGTTACCGAGCCTTTTTCCCGCACTTTATACAATAGCGACAAGTCCAAGTCCGCTGTCACAATCATGTCGTCGTTAATTTCTCCCTCGACTAAAATGCCACGCGGCGGAAACGGAATGTCGTTTGGTGTAATCACAGCTGCCTGACCGAAGTTGGCCCGCATGAAATCTACTGTTGGCAAAGAACCTACTGTGCCAGTTGTTACAATATATACTTGGTTTTCAACTGCGCGGGCATGACAGCAATAACGAACACGATGGAAGCCATGGCGATCGTCCGTGCATGACGGACAGAAAATGACGTCCGCCCCCTTCGCGCGAACCATCCGTACAATTTCTGGAAACTCAATGTCGTAACATGTTAATAAACCGATTGTTCCCTTTTCTGTCTCAAACACGTTGACGCTCTCGCCAGGAGTAATTCCCCATTCTTTTACTTCCGTCGGCGTAATATGAAGCTTTGCCTGCTCTTTAATTTGTCCGTCCGGATAAAATAAATGGGCAACGTTATACAGTTTCCCTTCCTTGCGAATAACATGAGTTCCACCGATAATGTACATTCCTGTTTCTTTCGCCAGCGAAGTAAACAGTTCATAATATTGTTCCGTATAATTTGGCAAATCTTCAATCGTTTGCACTTGTTTTTTGCCATTCGGAATCGACATTAACTGCGTTGTCACAAATTCCGGAAACAACACGAAGTCTGCCTCAAATTCTTGCGCTGTTTTCACATAATGTGTCACTTGGTCAACAAATTCCTGATAAGAGTGAATCGTATGAAGATGATATTGAACAGCTGATACACGCATTTGACTTCACTTCCTTCCTCTCGCTCATAAACAAGATCATATTACCATAAATTTTACAGCAGGTCGCTTTCGAAGTCTTGTCAACTTATAAAAAATGACGTTTATTCCTAAATACCCCAAAACCTTACGACCTCAAAAAAGGTAGATAACACCAATCGATGATATCTACCCAAAAATAGTAGTATCGATCATTCCTCCGTATTTATGAAAGTTTTTGCAATTCCGCTCCCAAAAATTTTGCTATTTCAAGCATTCCGAATTTGCCGGCCCTTGCTTCAGCATCGGAGTTATAGTTCGTATTCGTATTCACGTCGTACGTAAAGATTTCCCCTTCTTTGTTACGTATGAATTCAATACCGGCTATATGAATATGATTGGCTTTCAAAAATTGCGTGTATTTTCCGATAATTGGATCATCAAATCCTTCAATAATTTCAAATTTTGGTCTTGCCGTCGTTTCACCAACTGGACAGAACAAGTCTCCGATTTGACAGGCATCAGCTGGACAAAGTTCAAATCCTTCTGATGTATCTACTCTCACTGCGTATAAAAATTTTCCACCGACAAATTCACAACGGGTAATGTAAGGCTCAGGAGCTTGAATATATTCTTGAACAAGCGTAATCCCGTCTACAGAATCTTCAAACAAAGGACTTTGTAAATATTCCTGTAGTGCTTCCATAGAGTGGAATAATTGGACCCCAAGCCCTTTACCAGCACGATTATGCTTTGTAATAAAAGATGGACTGCCTAATTTTTTCGCTGCCGCAACAATTTGTTTCTTACCAACAGCCGCAATGGTTTTTGGTGTACGAATACCGTGCACATTTAACGCCATATACTGGTTTACTTTACTTACCTCTAATCTTAATGCTCGACTTCCATTAAAGACTTTCCGTCCATGCCTTTCAAGCCAAGCCAACACAGCCTCCGTTAATTCAGGTGCATAACGGTGATTGCGCGTATGTGAAGATGCGCTCATTCGATTGTAAAATACTCCTTCAGGCGGCGCTTCTGATAAATCAACCATTCCTTCATTTAAAAACCATTCTTCATATGGCAGGCCTAATTCTTCTAACCTTTTCGTTAAATGAACCGTCCATTCACTATTTTCATGAATGATATAAATTTTACCCATGTTTTTACCCCCATTGTTGTCCCTTAATTTTCAAAACGCTCTATTAGTTTTTTAAGAGTAATTTCTTTTGTGCTCAGTACATGCCAATGAGCCGGACTTGACGCTAAATGTGCTCCAACAGCAACAGAAAACATACCTGCTTCTTGAATTGCTTTAAGCCCCGCTTCACCGTCCTCAATTGCTGCACAACAATGAGGAGGCACTCGCAGCTCCTGCGCCGCTGTTAAAAAGATTTCAGGGTCGGGCTTTCCTTTTTTAATTTTTGCTATATCAACAATATAATCAAAACAATCGATGATTTCCAATCTGGTAAGTACTGTTTTTACATTAGAGCTGGAAGAAGCTACAGCGGTTTTTATCCTTTTTTCTTTTAATTCCTTCAGCAGCTCCAAAATACCTGGGAGAATATACGAGCGGTTGAGATCCTTAATGAGCTCTAAATAATACTTGTTTTTTCTTTCTGCAAGCTTAAGCTTTTCCTCATAAGTATAATTCGCATTTTTATCTCCTAACATGATTTCTATTGTTTTAAACCTATTAAGCCCCTGAATTTTTTGGTTTAGCTCACGGTCAAAAGGAACCCCTATTTCATCAGCGATCTTTTTATTAGCGCGATAATAAAACTCGACCGTATCAGCAATAACACCATCCATATCAAAAATGACTGCCTTTAGGCTTTTATTCATTGCCCATCACACGTCCTTTTTACTCAGGAAGAGGTTGTCTTATCACATTTTTTCTCTGAAAACAACCTCTTTCCGCGTTTTAAAAGATCAATGGCTTTCTTGCATAACACATCGATGTCAAACAACCTTAGGAAATAACCCCTGTCTCAATCATCTTTCTTACTCTTGGATTCAGCGTATCCATCATCCATTTTTCATAAATCTCTTTTTTCTCCTCGAGCGTTAAATAATAACGCTCGCCTGCGATTTTTCTCGCCCGTTCCGTTACATCGTATAAGCTTAGAGCAGCGGCAACTGAAATATTAAAGCTTTGGACAAATCCTTGCATCGGAATAATAAATTTCCCATCTGCCAAACGAATCGCTTCTTCAGAAACTCCCGAATGCTCATTGCCAAATAAAAGAGCCGTCGGTTTTGACAAATCGATTTCTTGAAGAGGAATCGTTCCCTCACCGAGGTAACTGGCAAATACTTGATATCCCCTTGCTTGCAGGTCTTTGATTGCTGTTTCGATATCCGGCTTTTGATGCACTGTTAACCATTTATCCGCATTGCGGGTGACAAACTTATTTGGTCGAAACGGTGCCTTTCCTGTTACGACAAATACGTCTTGCAATCCAAATGCTTCGGCTGTACGCAATACAGCTGATTGATTATGAGGGTCGTCGACTCCTTCTGTCAAAACGGTAATATAGCGGGTACGCCGGTTTAATACATCATACATCCGCTTTAGCCGCTCAGGAACAATCATTTCCCAGACAATACGGTTTTCCTCTGTTAACAACCCTTCTGCTTTTAATTTTTCAATAAAAGCTTTCGCTTCCTCAGCCGACATCTTTACAGCCAAATGATCCTCCATCTCTTTCTCCTCCTTCCTCCTGCAAAAATCGTTATATCGTACAAACTTTTTACCGATATCGTTTTAGAACGAGTTTCATTTTACATGATTTATCTTTGCTGTACAAACTACAATCATTTACTGCGGATCCATAGCTATCTAAAACAAAAATATTATTTTCCCCGATAAAATGAGCGACAAATACGTTTCGCGGCCGATAATCTATTTCTTGCGGTGTGCCAATTTCTTCAATTTTTCCTTTATTTAAAATGACAATTTGATCTGATTTTTTACCATACTTGATGAAAACATTTTTTGTAAATTTTTTAAATAATTTTGATGTATTAGGATCCATTAGGAAATGACATCTACATCATTTTAAAGTCCCGTTGCATCTATCGTTAATTGATGTTCGCCTTAACTTTATGGAACAAAATCGTATTGAACAGAATATAATACCACGCATTTTCTTACTGAGGAGGTATAAAGAAATGATCGAAAACAAAGGTGACTTGAAGCCCTTAACGATTGGCGAACCATTTCCAGAAGTAACCATTCATACAACGCTCGGCCAAAAAACGATTCCTGTCGATTATAAAGGACGCTGGTTCATCCTTTTTAGCCATCCTGGCGATTTTACACCTGTTTGTACAACAGAATTTATTGCGTTTGAACAATGGAAAGATTCATTTCATAAGATGAATACCGATTTAATTGGTTTATCGATTGATCAAGTATTTTCCCATATTAAATGGATTGAATGGATTAAAGAGAAAACAGGCGTGCAAATTACATTTCCAATTATTGCCGATCCACTAGGAGAACTCGCTAAAATGTTAGGTATGATTCATCCTTACAAAGGGACAAGAACGGTACGAGGAGTGTTTATCATTGATGATAAAGGCATTATCAGACAAATGCTGTATTATCCTCAAGAGGTTGGACGAAATATTGCGGAGATTTGGCGTTCTGTTCATGCTTTGCAAACAGCAAGTTTATATCATGTAGCAACACCGGAAAATTGGCCAAATAATAGTTTCATTGGCAGCAATGTTATTTTGCCGCCGGCTGACACGATCGATAAAGCGAAAAAACGTTATGAACAACAAAAACAAGGACAAATTCAATGTCTAGACTGGTGGTTCTGTTACAAAAAACTATTTTAGTTCTCTAAGTAAGGTGTCTCTAAATATGGGAACGCCTTTTTTTGTTCCTTCTAAATTATATACGCGCAATAATAACCAATATTTTTTATTTTTTGTAAATATTTTATTATAAAAATTATTTACAATTACATTCATTTTATATATATTAAAAACAAATACTTTATTTACAGATAAAATCATTAAAATATCTGTTTATTTTTAGAATCAAAATGTAAGCGCTTTTATTTTATTATTTTTATAATTTTTAAAAAATAATGTTTCTCAAGGGAGGAAGGTTTATGGGAAATAATAAACCTGAAAAAGAGTTACATCGGGGGTTAGAGGAAAGACACATTACTCTTATGTCCCTTGGTGCAGCAATCGGGGTTGGATTATTTCTTGGTTCCGCTTCTACCATTAAATTGGCAGGGCCATCCATTCTTTTGGCGTATGCAATCGGCGGAGCCGTCATGTTTTTGATTATGCGCGCGCTTGGTGAAATGGCGATTGAAAACCCTGTCGCTGGCTCCTTCAGCCGTTATGCGCGTAACTATTTAGGTCCTTTAGCAGGTTATTTAACCGGTTGGAACTATTGGTTTTTATGGGTTGTTACGTGTATGGCGGAGATTACAGCAACTGGAATTTACATGCAATATTGGTTTCCGGAAACTCCGCAATGGATTTGGGCATTAGCGGCACTAGTGATTATGACAGCAGTAAACTTCCTTGCCGTCAAAGCCTATGGAGAGCTCGAGTTTTGGTTTGCCCTTATTAAAATTGTAACGATTGTCTTTATGATTTTAGTCGGCCTTGGCATGATTATTTTTGGTTTTGGCAACGGCGGCGTTGCAACTGGAATCAGCAATCTTTGGAAGCATGGCGGATTTTTCCCGAACGGAATTACTGGTGTGTTAATGTCTTTACAAATGGTGATGTTTGCTTATTTAGGCATTGAGATGATCGGGGTGACAGCCGGCGAAGTAAAAAATCCGCAAAAATCATTAACACGTGCGATTGACTCTGTCTTTTGGCGAATCTTAATTTTCTATGTCGGTGCTTTATTCGTGATCATGTCCATCTATCCGTGGACTGAAATTGGAGAAAAAGGAAGCCCGTTCGTATTAACGTTTGAAAAAATCGGTATTCCTGCCGCTGCGGGAATCATTAACTTCGTTGTCTTAACAGCGGCATTGTCTTCGTGCAACAGCGGTATTTTCAGCACGGGACGCATGTTATTTAACTTAGCGCAACAAGGGGAAGCTCCAAAAAAATATGCGAATTTAACAAAACGCGGCGTACCTGGTACAGCGATTTTAGTGTCCGCAGCTGCGTTGCTCATTGGCGTTGGTTTGAACTATGTCGTTCCTGCAAAAGTATTTACATGGGTAACGAGTATCGCAACATTCGGTGCCGTCTGGACTTGGGCCGTCATTTTACTATCACAAATTCGTTTCCGTAAAAGCTTAAGTCCTGAACAACAAAAACAGTTGAAATTCAAAATGCCTTTCTTCCCTTACAGTTCTTATATCGCGCTTGCCTTTTTAATCGGCGTCATCGGGTTGATGGCATACTTCCCTGATACACGAATTGCTTTAATTGTCGGTCCGATTTGGTATGCGATCTTGATTGCATTCTACTACGGCAAAGGATTCCATAAGCGAAATAAAGAAACTACTGCAGAAAGCAAACAAGTCATCTAATGAAAAGAGGCTGCCCTAAAAGTGTCTGAACATGCACAACTCATGACCTATTGTGATTGCGAGTTCTGACACTTTGCCTTAGGGCGAGCCTCTTCTTAATTTATTTTACTAAAGAGTGCTTAAACGCATAGATGACTGCTTGAGTGCGGTCTTGGACTCCAAGTTTACTTAATATATTGCTGACGTGAACTTTGACCGTTTTTAACGCAATAAACAATTCATCAGCAATTTCTTGGTTTGTCTTTCCTTGAGCCATCAACAACAAAACTTCCATTTCCCGATTCGTTAATTCCTCATGAGGAAGACGCTCCTCTTTCTTACGCATTTTCGCCATCATCTTGTTCGTTACTTCCGGTTCTAAAACCGATTGACCGTAATAGGTGGCGCGAATGGCATTGGCGATTTCGTTAGCCTTTGACGTTTTTAGCATATAGCTGGTTGCTCCTACTTCCAATGCCGGGTACACTTTTTCATCATCAAGAAAGCTTGTTACAATGATGATTTTTGCTTCCGGCCATTCTTGAATAATTTTCTTCGTCGCTTCAATGCCGTCCATTTCCGGCATGACCAAATCCATTAAGATGATATCAGGGCGCAAGTTTAAAGCCAGTTCTACTGCCTTTTTTCCATTATCCGCCTCACCGACAATCTCGATGTCCGGCTGGGAAGACAAAAAGGCGGATACACCGATTCTTACCATTTCATGATCATCAACAAACAGCACTTTAATCATTGTCCTCCCCCTCTAATCTAACGACAGCAGCGGAACTCGCACTTCCAAGCGCGTCCCTTGATTCGGTACGCTGACAATTTGCAACGTTCCGCCAATTTCTACGGCACGCTCGTGCATATTTTGTAATCCATATGATCCCGTCTTTGTTTTTTCAACATCAAATCCAATTCCATCGTCTACAACACGCAAAATAACAAGGTTGCCACGCTTCACTAATAACACTTCGAGCGTTGTCGCTTTCGCATGACGAAGCGTATTGGAAACAGACTCCTGCAAAATGCGAAATAAATGATCTTCGATTCCTTTATCAAGCGAAAAATGTTCAATTTTCCATTGAATCTTCATTGGGACTTTCTGCTGTAACTCGAGTAACAGCTCTTGAATTCCTTCCTGCAGCGACTTTCCTTTTAAGGCAACAGGACGAAGATGTAAGAGAAGCGCCCGCATTTCGAGCTGTGATTGATGAATCATCTCTTCGACTAATTTGAGTTGTTTTGCTTGTATATTGTCAGAACATGTTTGTGCCTCATTGATGGCAGATATCAGCATTGAAGCCGCAAACAACTGCTGGCTAACGGAATCATGAAGCTCACGGGCTAAACGATGACGTTCTTGGGAAACAATCTCTTGAATGCGCTTTTCTTGTTCTTCTGCTTTCTCACTCGCAAGCTTTTGCGACAGCTTTGTCTGTTCAGCAAGATGCTTTTGAATTTTTCCAATGCGTGCGTTAATCAATTCCAATTCTTTCAAACGCAACGGCTCGTTTATTTCAGCTTGCTGCCCTTGCTCGATTTGCCTTAACCCATCTTCTACAATGCGCAGCTGTTTTTTCCAAAAAAGACCAGAAATAACTCCAAAGACGATACCAATAAATACACTCATACCGGAAACAAAAATAATAAATGGAACATCTATCATCTCTTGTTCCCATAATAAAGACCAGTCTGATAAAGGAAATACGACAAAAAACGTTGTCATCACAAAAAGAAACACGAAAAAAGCGAGACTTGCACCAATAACGATTTGCCGCTGCAGTATGTTCATCTTCGTTTCACCTCTAAGTTTCCGATCATCATAGAGGTGATAATTTTAATTTTTTGTGCCGCACTTTCATATCCTGCCGTTTGGAAATGAAGTGTTTCGTTCCATACTTTCATTTCGCTGTGCTCGAAGATTGCGACAGAACCAGCAATAACCGAATGATGAACACTCACTTCAATCTCATAAGGTACAATAATTTGAATGTTTCCGAGAATATTGCGAATCACGATAACAGCTTCACCTTTAGGAAGCAACGTATAACTTAAATCAATAATCGTATCGCCAATACCCGTTTGAACGTTTACATCGTTCCATTCATATATATGTTCCGGTGTCTTTTGACTCCCGAACCAGACATTTTTCAATAGTGGTTTTCTTCTCAGAAGAGATTCTCCTGTTTGAATCTTCTCAGCCTCTTGAATGGCTGGAGTGATATACGTTGGTTTTTGTTTTGAGCGGACAAATTGAACAATCATATACATAAGATAAACAAACAACAAAAATCGAAATGCCATCATATGAAAAACTAAAATCATTAAGCTGATGACACCAAACCAGAACAGAACTGTCCCAGATGTTCGCGGCATCCGCTTCCGGCCTATATAAATACAGCCAATCGCAATCACCAGGAAGAAAATGGCACCTCCATGAAAAAACAATAGCTCTCCTAAGAAAAGAATCACTCCGATAAAAAGAACCCAACTTATAAAATCCTTTTTCAGTTGATCGACCATGAGAGGTGCCTCCTTTCCTCCGATTGATTCGTTTTCTTATATTACGAAATACACAGAAAAAGGCGCAGAGATCTACGCCCTTTTAGGATACCACGTTTATATTAAGAATTTGAATGAGTTTCTTGTTTTTTTAATTCCTTTTCCAATTGAGCAATGCGGGCATCAATCGTGCTGGAATAATAAGCCGAGCTGACTTGCTGCTCTAATCGTTCAAGGTATTGCTCAATTTCGACAAAACGAGAAAAAGGTTTGTTTCCGTATAGGTCTTGTTCCAATACTTTGTTTATTCGATAATAAGCGCGTGCTACATTTTCCCTCCCCATTAGCTCCATACGTTTAATATGCATATCTTTCAATTTATGTTTCATCTCTTCATATTTGCGCTCTAATTCTTCAAGCTGATGTAGCGCTTGATCAAGAGATTGTTTTAATCTTGAAGCGCGTTCTTCATATTTCATTTGTTCTTGAACAGCAAATTCATATAGTTCTGTCTCCCCCGCTTGCGAAGCAATTTGTGCTTGGTGCTTACGTTTCTCCGCAAGTTCTTGTGCGTGATAGTATTCACGTGTAAGCTCTTCCTTCAATAAATACTGGCGCTCAACAAGCTTTCGCACCTTTTCGACTTCCTGTTCGCATTGACGTAAATATTCATTTAATAAAGCGATTGGATTTTGTCGTTCTTTTTGCTCAAGTATATCATGTAAATCAGCCATGATGACATTTTTAATACGTGTCAATAAGTTGCTCATATCTTTCACTCCTCTTAATAATTTCGTTTTAACTCTGCCCATTGCTTTTCAAAGTTTGTAAATGGATCGTCTACACTTCTTCTTTCTTTGTTTTCATTCCATTTTTTGTACACGATATATAACACGTATGCCGCTACCATGCCGAGAATAGCCGGCACATTTGAAGCAGAAGCAGATAATGCAATCAGTCCAAGGACAGCCCAAAACACTTTTTTCCCAGTCGATTCTGCTTTCATAAATTGTTTAAACGAATAGTAAAGAATGATTAAACTGATTGCGAGACCAACCATCGGACCGAGGTTGGCAAGCAGCACTGCCGCTGCAATTCCGCCTGCTATAAGTAATCCGAACTTTTTCATTTCCCGTTGCCCTCCTTTCTTACCTTCATCTTATCTTCAATCTAAAATTCACATAATGAGCTCGAGCTATATTTTTATCTAAGACTTGAGACGTAATGAACCTCTCCTTCCTACACTTTGTTTAGAAGAGGAATATTTCTCGGGAAAATGTTAAATGAAAAAGGGACATCTCATAAACGATGAGATATCCCTTGACAATCAACTATTCTTAGAAAAGATATGCTATTTTGCAATCATATAAGCTTGCTTCGGATGATTCGGTTGATCTGGATATTTTAACTTTATTTTTCCTTCGTTTAATAATTTTGCCAAATAATTGTTCCTCAGCCCGTCTGGTGTTCTTTCCAGCAAATAAGCCAATTCCTTCAACATTAATGGCCTTTTCGAACAAAGTTGTAAAATAATCTCTTCCATTATAGTCGGACTGAGACGTTTTTTCTTACGGGCTAATTCGGCGATTCTCCATAATTCGTCTTCTTGATCCGTTTGGTTTCCTATCGTATTATTTACTTTTTCTTCCATTTGTTTCATCGATCGGGAAACCTTATTGTTATTTACGGAGTTCAACTCTTTATTTACGGAGTTAGTGCTTTTATTTAAGGAGTTGACCGATTTATTTAAGGAGTTGATAGATTTATTTATGGAGTTTGTTTTGTTATTACCGGAGTTAACCACTTTATTTACGGAGTTTTCTTCTTTATTTATGAAGTTCAACTCTTTATTTACGGAGTTGATCTTTTTATTTACAAAATCATTTTCAGCGCTAACATCCGTGACGAAAAGATCTAATTCCTTATCTATATTGCTCGTATGGTCTTCATGTTGATGAACATTCGCTAGAATGCTCAAGGTTAAAATCGTCCGTTTTGATTGAAGATGTTGTACTAATTCAGGCTTTGGCCAATATTGTTGTTTCCACGTTAATTCAATACTTTTTAATCCTGAACCAGCCCGTTTGCAAAGACCGATTAAAATAAACATTTTAAACAGATTCGGATTACGTAAATTGCTGATTCCACCTTCAAAGGCTTGTTCGATCGAAGGGCGGAAAAGACCAGGATTAGAAAAACGGAACAAATTCTGTTCTTTTTCAATAACAATGCCGCCTTCACCATCATAATCACAATGGACGATCGCATTGATTAACGCTTCATGTAAAGCAGAGCGAATCGCTGGTTCAGCAAACGAATCCGCAGCAATGTGGGACATTACTTTAAAATAAAAATCATACACATTGCCTGACCATGTGCCATCTTGTGACGTAAACCGCTTTGACCACGTACCATTTACTATATTCGACAAATTTTCTCGATATTCGAGAAAATATTGCGGTAAAACTTCTGTAATGATTCTTTCTTCACTGAACATTAATAACCCCGCAAGAGTGACTCCTTCTTTGCTGCTGTTTCGTAATTTCCCCCATGCACCAATTTTGTATAAAAATTCTTTCGTCTCAAGGCCGTTCCAAGGATGGTTCGGTTTCACCGCAGCAAACCGTTCCCGATAACTTTTGACAGATTCATAATTTAATTCATTTAATCCATAATGCTCCAAAATCAAATTATCCTGTAATCCTGATGAATGATCAGTTGGATAAACTGTATTTTTATTCACTTCTACTCTCCCTCTTAAACTATTTTATAAAAATAAAGTACAACTTCATCAGTGGAGGATGAAGAAAACCCCACTGATGTTGGTTGAACTGATCGCACTTCTAGCGTCCGTTAGAACGTGATAAATCAGCACGCCAATTACCAGCTTCTTTCTCTATTTTATCATCTTTCACATTCATTGAGCGTTTATTGCCTGAAAAAAGAAACGGTACTGCTATATGTTTTCACGATCTTATGTAAACTAAGACAACCTAATATACGTTATCCATTATAAATAGCTGACACGCCATACATGAATTTTTATTTATTGGGAATTTTATGTAATAAAACGATGAATGGAGGGAATTTTTCAATGAATGAAATGAACAAAGCTGAGGGAGTTCTGCCACAATTTCCCGAACCATATTGGCGGGATTTTATAAAGCTTCCGTCATTTTCAAAACTTAACAAGGATATCAATGTAGATGTCGCCATTGTCGGCGGAGGAATATCGGGAATAACAGCGGCTTATTTGCTTGCTCAGCACGGAGTAAAAGTCGCGCTCATTGAAGCAGATCGCATTTTAAACGGAACAACCGGCCATACAACCGCAAAAGTCACGGCACAACATGGTCTTATTTATGACGAGTTTATCAATCATTTAGGTGAAGAAAAAGCAAAGATGTATTATGAAGCTGCTAACGATGCGCTGCAGTTTATCCGGAATACGATTCGCGAGCATCACATTGAATGCGATTGGATGGAAGAAGACGCCTATGTATACACGAATTCCAATCCATACATAAGCAAAGTCATTAATGAATTCAAAGCATATGAAAAATTAGGAATTAACGGGGCGTTTGCGGAAAGCATTTCTCTTCCTATACAGATAAAAGCAGCGGTCATTATGAAAAATCAAGCCCAATTCCATCCTCTAAAATATTTAACAAAACTTGTCGAACAAATGACACAAAAGGGTGTCGAAATCTATGAACATACAACCGCTATTGATGTCGAAAGAGGAACACAGCCAAAAGTAGTAACGAGAGACGGATATAAAATTACATGCGAAAACGTGATCGCCTGTTCCCATTTTCCTTTTTATGATGCCGGATTTTATTTTTCAAGAATGTATGCAGAACGTTCTTACATCATTGCGGTAAAAACAGAAAAAGACTATCCCGGAGGTATGTATATTAGTGCCGAAGATCCTATACGTTCGCTCCGATACGCTAATGTGAACGGAGAAAAGCTTGTGTTAATCGCCGGGGAAAACCATAAAACAGGACAAGGCGTTCCGATGATGCAACATTATGAAGCTCTGCAATCGTTCGGTGACGAAGTATTTGGAATCAAGGAAATTCCTTATCGCTGGTCTACCCAAGACTTCACAACATTAGATAAAGTTCCTTATATCGGGCAAATGAATAATGGTACACCAAATATCTTCGTTGCGACAGGATATCGAAAATGGGGAATGACAAATGGAACCGCCGCAGCATTGTTGCTGACGGATTTGGTGCTGAAAAAAGAAAACCGCTATCACGAGCTTTATACGCCATCGAGATTTTATGCCGATCCTAGTGTGAAAAAGTTTATTTCGATGAACATGGATGTTGCCAAACATTTAATTGAAGGAAAACTGGAATTTGCCCTACGAAAACCTGAAGATTTAACCAACGATGAAGGAGCAGTCGTTTCCGTTAACGGGAAAAGGGCTGGGGCCTACAAAGACGAAGAAGGAAAGTTGCATATTGTTGACACCACATGCACGCATATGGGCTGTGAATTGGAATGGAACAGCGGTGACCGGACATGGGATTGTCCTTGCCACGGTTCAAGATTTTCCATCGATGGCGATGTCGTTGAAGGTCCGGCGCAAAAGCCTTTAAAGAAAGTTGAATTGGAATAAAGTGATTCTGAAATCCCCCTCTCTTCGTAGAGAAGGGGGTTTTTGGCATGGAAAATAGGTTATGGGGCACAGAAACAGTAGCATCCACAATGACGCTCCATAGTTTTAAGAATCTGGGCATTGGATTCACAAATAAGCAAGTAATTGCATATATTACCGAATAACAGGACGCTAGGAGGAACTATATTATGCCCTCTATTATCAATATTTATTTAGTTAAAATTAACAATATATCTAACAACGGGTCGGTTAATATTGGCGAAACGCTTAATAATGCTCCTACAGCCAACAGCAAATTACAAGGACAGAATGCCTCATATGGGGACCACTCTCCTACAACTTCAGGTATGGAAAATGTATTTATCGATCCTGATGTCAATGACCAAGGCGACATTGCAAACCCTGCAAATGTAAATGCCATCCAAGATTAAACAGGAACGATTCAAAGAGATTAGGAGCATAAGCCAGATATTCATCTGCCTAAATCATACAGTTTTAAATTTTTTCTTTAACTAAAATTCCTTTAAAGTAAAATGATTACAAAAAAGAGGAGGAGTAATTATGCCTTTTGTTATCAACATCTTTAACATGAAAACAAACGGAGTGAAGCAAGTTGGAAGTATCGATATAGGCGGTACCGTTCACAATAGCCATACTGCTAACTCGAAAAATATAGGTACTAACATCTCATTAGGGGATTTTTCACCTACGAGCTCATGGATGGCTAGCGGATATTTCGATACCGATGTAAGCGATCAAGACCAAATTCTGGACCCATCATTACCGATAACCAATCAATTTTAACCCAAAGGAGGGTAGCGAATGTTTCCTTTCCAATCATTCTTTCCTTTTAAAGAAGGCATTCAAAAATGGTTACAACAATCACATGCTATGGAAATTGAAAAATATGTCCAAGATTCTATTGCTAAATCCATTCCTAATTCCATGCAGATGTATGAGCATCATGCAGAAATCTTAAAAAAACTGTTTGGAAATAGCGAGCACACAAACTCTCACACGTCTGATAACTCCACTGTTGCTCCTAAACTTGATGTAAATATATTCGAATCCCTTGACCATATTTATTTAAAAATGCCAATTAAAGATTCCTCCCAATTATCCCAACTGAAAATTTTCCATACATCTAATCAAGCTATCATCGAAGGCATTCCCTCTCCTGAAGATCGCCATGTCATTCCCTTGCCATCCATCGTGAAAAAGAAAGGAGCTTCTACGAACTATAAAGACGGCATTTTGCAAATAAAAATCCCTAAGCGAATCGATTTTCAGTACACAGAAATAGACGTCCCTAATATTGATTGAGGACGTCTATTTCCTTTTAATTACACTTGTCCTGCCTGCGTTCTTGTCACGAAAATTGGAGTGATTTACTACACTGAATGGAACATTGACAAACAACACATGTCCGTTACCCTCAGCAAATCCTTAATTTTGCTTGTTAGAAGGAAGTAAATCGATTTGTTGAGTTCGATAAAAGCTAACACTTCATCCACGATCCATGATGTTTAAGGCAAGAAAATGAATGACTAACTCCCCTTTCTTATTTGATAGGAGTCACTGAAAATGACGTTAGAGAATCAATTTGGCCTTTATCATCACCAAACTTTGTGTGCCAACGAGCGTACTCTCATCACCAAAATTTTGATCATATTCTTTAGTCTTTTGTCAAAGTTGCGCCAATTAGCCAACAAGTTCTGGACTATATTTACAGTTGAAGCATTTTCAAAGGAATGAATCTTCAATAGAAAAATATTAATATTTACAAAGGCACCAGCCAATATCCCCACCTTTTTTTACAAAATATGTTCAAATCATCATTTTTTATGAGTTAAATGAAGGAGGAATGCGCCTTGGATTTTGAAAAATTAAAGCAATGGATGGAAATTGCGCAGAAATACCATACAGGTAATTTTTGGAAAAATGTGTTTGATCAAGATTCCGACACAAAGTTTATGCAGGAAATGGGTGGAGGGGAGACAACAGAAAAACAAGAACGTAAAACTGTCCCCAATTTCCCGCGAACAGATATTTATTTGACAGATTTACAAGTCATCATTTTGATTGAATTACCAGGATTCCGCAAAGAGGATGTTCAATTATTCGTATCTGGTAATCAGTTGGTCATAAAGGGAAATTGTAAATTACCAATAATTCCTGTTGTTACCATACAAAACGAACGTATGTATGGGGAATTTCAAAGAACAGTTGAACTTCCAGAACCAACAGAAGGAAAAAATATTACAGCAAGATTTGATAATGGATTGCTCATTTTATCCTATATAAGGAAATATAGTCGCGAAGAACACATCGTAATTGAATAATTTATCATTTGTTTTCGGTCTGCTTATTAAAAAATCAGTATCTGTAACATTCAAATCTGAAGAAAGAATGCATCATCCATCTGCCTTTTTCTCACTAAACCTTTGTTTTTTGTTTATTACACGCTTCTCTATTTAGAACATATTAGCTATGAAAATGCTACAGTGTCTACCGATCGAATTCATCTTGATTAAATGCATATTTATTCTATATTTAAAATTCAATTTCGCTTCTTCCTTCTTCATTTATCTAATAAAAAAGTGTGGGGAACGATATGCCTATAAAAAGGATATTTAACAAAAATGATCATCATGAAGATTTAAATATAGTAAAGCAAAAAATCGAACTTATAGAAAAACAATTAAAAAAGTTCAACACGTTTGAAGTTCATATTAAGCGATTAGTCAATCTCGAGAAGCAGCTTGGCCCCGTCTCCGCTTTAAAAGAACAACTAAGTAGGGAAAAAAGCGAAAAAAAACACCATACTCCTTATCGAACCTACAGTAACGAGCAACCTTCATTCGTGGAGTGGGAAAAACAAATACTTGCAAAAATAGAACAACGCATTGTCAGCAAGCTAGAGCCATATTATAGGCTCATAACAGATATTGAAGAACGGCTCTACCATTTGGAAACTACCCTTTCTGATTTGAAAAAACGAATGCAGACATACAGATCCCAGCTTAACGAATTGCGAGAAGAAACTGGACGTATGAAACAACAGCAAAAAACGAAAGAAAAATCAACAAGTCAACCGGTTATCTTTCAAGAAATCCATATTGACAAAATGCTCCTAGATAAATATGAACTTAACAACAATATTGCCCAGCTAGGTATTAAAGAATTAAGCGGCAGCTTAAACATTGGAGCGACCTATGAAAAAGGCATCATTCCTCCTGAGTTGGCTGAGGAATGGAAAGAAAAAATGGATGAACTAAAGCAAACACACGATTCATTCCATCAAGAAGAGGACTCAGCAAAGATGAATAACCAAAATCATTCGCAACACGAGGAACTCCTTTCTGAGGAACTATCCAATAGTCAAAATGGCGGAGAATTTGACACTTAATTGAAAATTTTGTATACATATACTTTGCTTGATGAAAGCATAAAAACCTTTTTATTAGGACATCATAGGAGGAGCCCTCTATTGTATACCATTCTATCACGTAATGACAAGACATTAATTCCTATGAAATCCGATGTTCCAATGAGATCGTCAACGTAGAGAAACTTGCGTAATAGCAATACCAATTAAAATAAGAATAATTCCTATTTTCCAAATTAAGCGATCAGGCTCTTCCCTAAAAGTTAACAAAGATTTATTGCCTCGTCCTTTCCCTAGTTTGCATATCATCCAGCCTAATTCCTCGAGCTTTTTCAGAGTCAGTTTGCTGTTGCAAACCGTGCAAAACAGGATGTTTGAAATTTCCACTAAAGATACTTCTATGCTTTCATCAACTTTCATCTTTGGAAAACGGAGAAAAAGCTCTAGGTAATAAACCAAAATCATTATAAGCTGGCCTCCAAATGAAAAATCCCATTCTCTCCTTTTTACCTCCTATCCTTCCATTTAGACTAAAGAAAAAAATGGAGTGGGAAGTTCACAGAATCCTTCACTAATGCCTAGTCACTTTACAACTGGTTCCCAAAATCAAATGTGAATTCCTCCTAAAATGAAAGCAATTTGACTTGAATCTTTCAGTAAAAAGGAATTTATTAAGCGTTCGCTGTAGAATTATGAAAAACATCCTTTATTTCGTGGAGAAGGATTTCATCGTAAAGACAAAAATTTAATACAGCAAACAAACAATTTTTATAACTACTTTGAACAACTCGAAAAAAGAGCCTATCGAACTCCCAAAAACCGTTCGAGCTGTATGAAAATGAAATGAGGATAGTATGTAATTAGTTTACTACTGGGTTAGAAATTTTAAGAGAAATCTTCTAATCCTTATTTAATATACTGTAACAGCCATTTAGTGGTTGGCTTTATTTATCGAGTAAATGAACATACGATGGAATGAATCCGAAACAATCTCGACCATGTTGATGATTTATGAGACTGGGAATCAAACAGTTCTTTCCCTAGTATATGAAGAAGTCAAGTGGGAAGGACCTTATTGGCGTACGATTAGTGTACAAAGATCATGAAAATATATGTATAACGTTATGAAAAGCGGCGAAGTTTTGACGAGGATAACTAAATGTTTCATTAATCTAATCTAAAAATAATGCATATAATAAGTTTAGATATCCATAGAGACACCCTCCTCCTCGGTGGCTGATCCATAAGTGTCTGACCTCACACATAACTCACAATATAGTGGTTTGATCCGTTGTTATGCTCTATATATTTGGTTGTGGGGTCTGACACTTGCTTTTGGAGCAGCCGCTTTTTTAAATTGAACACTTCAAGGAAAGGGACAATACATAAATAAAATCCCCGCTGAATGATACAGGGGGATTTTAAATTTCTTAATCAGATGGTTGACTCCTTCTTTCTTTCACTCGTTATACTTTCTTTTCATAGAGAGCGTAAAAAGCCAGTATTTTCTACAAAAAATGTTGCATCATACTCAGAAGAGTTTGTTACTTATAGTACGGTTCACAGAATTTCACTGGTAAATCATTTCAGGTAAACAACATAAATCAATACAGCCAATACAATTCGATAAATGGCAAAAGGCACAAGTTTAATTCGATTAATTAGCTTTAAAAAGAATTTTACAACTATTAATGCAACCACAAAAGCGCTTATAAAGCCAACTATAAAGAAGGGCAACGCTTCTATCGTGAAGTATTCCCAATTCTTTAATAGCGATAAGCAACTTGCTCCTAACATAATAGGGACTGCCATAATAAAAGTAAAGTCAGCTGCAGCACGGTGACTCATACCCAGTAAAACTCCACCCGCGATGGTGGAACCTGATCGAGAAAAACCAGGCCATAATCCTAAACATTGAAAAAGCCCCATTCCCAAAGCCTGTTTATACGTGATTTGATCAACCGTTTCTGTAATAAGTTTACCTGAGCTCAATCTATCTGCTATTAACATAAGAACCGCTCCAACTATCAGTCCAATGATAACCGTCTGAACGGAAAATAAGTATTCATCAATGTAATCTTCAAAAATAACTCCAAACACTCCTGCTGGTATTAACCCTACAATAACTTTTGATAGACTTAACTTTGCCTTTTGATTTTGGTGTTCTGATTTTCCTTTGTCCAGTCTCAATAAATGTATAAATCTTTCTTTAAAAAGAATAACAACTGCTAAAATAGAGCCTAGTTGAATGACAACTTTGAACGTATTAGCCACCGGCTCTGTAAATATTTCTTTCGAATGGAGCAATATATCATCCACAATAATCATGTGACCCGTTGAGGAAATGGGTGCGAATTCCGTTAACCCCTCAACAATGCCTAAAATCAATGCTACAAATAATTCCCACAAATTCACCTAAAAACACTCCCTCAATCTTATTTCCTTACTCTTTTCTCCAAAGAACCGTAATAATAAAAACTGCACTATAACCTACCAAGGCTTTGAGCTGAACAAGTGACAGCACAGAATGCCAATCAAGATATAATGTGGTTGCAAAAACCAATACAGAAATAAGCAACATCCAGATATATTTTACATCTTTTAAACTAAATGCACATTGGGCCTCTGGTTGTGTTTCACTACATATATAGTATTATTTTGCTTAGAATTACTCTATCTCTATTTTGGGGTTTAACACTATTTGTGATATGGTTCACCGTAACGTATTTAAATGAGGTTTTTATATTTACCTCTAATCAACAATTGAAGGGCTTGTGCTCGTTAATTGAATTGAGTAATGTGTACCAGCAATTCATTCGAACATATACATTCTTTCTTATTCATTTCTCAATAAAGATTTTGTTCTAGATTCCTATTTAAAAAAAGATTCATCTTATTATTATCATGGTTCCGCCTAACACCTCTCTCCAAACTGATTCATCAAAAATAATTCAAGTAAAAACCAAAAATATTCTCAATTACTATATATAAGTAAAAAAAACTTTTTCAGCATACCCCCAAAATCTTAAAATGTCTACCTAAACTTTTGTTGATAGTCATTTTTTATCGAAAAAGCTATCCGCTGGATCCGGGACATAATAGTTAACGTTCCTTTGGATTTTTTACAGATTTTATTTGTATAAAATCAATTTATTAAAAATATAGTTATACATTTTTCGATACTTCACCTATGAGGAGGAGTCTTTAGTGAATCGAATTTTTAGGTGGATTGTCAGATCATTGTTTGCACCTGTCACCGGAAATGCAGGAGCAGTTGCGAGTACACTTGGTTTTTTTCTGGCCTTTTTACCTTTAGATAGTTTAAGAATTCCATTATTGCTTGCTTTTTCACTTTTGTTTCGTCTTAATATCATTGCCTTATTCCTTGGAACGTTAATTACGATTTTTATTCCTAATATTCGTGATTTACCCTTCCTAGATTTACTTGTATTGGAAGATTACTGGCTATTTTCTGTCCTAAAAACTAAAATACAATCTTCACAAATCATTGCATCAGGGGTCTTCGGGGGCTTGATTGGTCTTGTCTGCTATTTTTTCTTCTACTGGTTTTACAATTTAGGGCTGAAAAAAAGGGAGCGAAATCAAGAAAATGTTTTTCTTGATCCTGCAAAAAGACGCTGGTCCATTATTAAACGAATGAGTGTAGGCTTTACTATTTTAATTGTTTTAGTATCAACTATTTTTATTGAAAGCCTTACTACGAACCCAGTATTTCCTGAGCTGCAATTAAATAAAAGCGCATCAAAGAGCGGGATCGAGCCGATTAATAAAAGCTTTAGTGAAGAACAGCTCGCTTCACAGGTTCAAAAAACGAATCCTTCCCCATATATGGGTATATTGAACAAAAAACAATTGGCGAGCAAACAAGAAGTTTATGGTTTTTACGTCAATTGGGACGAAAACAGCAAAACTTCTTTTAAAAAAAATATCAATTCTATTACAACATTAGTGCCGGAGTGGGTGCAGCTTACGCCTAACCTTACTCTTAAAACCAACACTGACAGGTCAATTATTGCAGAGGCAAAAGCACATGATGTAAAGATTCTCCCATTAGTTCATAATTTTATTAATAATAAATGGGATGGCGAAACACTGCATCGGTTATTTACTACTCCCGGCGCTGAAGATCTTTTTATTAAAAATTTGCTGGCTTATGTGAGAACAAATGACTTTGACGGTATTAATATAGACTTTGAAGAAATCAATCCAAATGACAAAGATCATTTCACTCGTTTTATTGATAAAGTTTCTAAAAGCTTTCATCGACATGGTCTCATGGTCACAGTGGATGTCCCGCCGAAGAACAATAGTTTTGACTATGCTTCTTTAGCAGCTAAAGTTGATCGGATGATTGTCATGCTATATGACCTGCACAACTCCATGAGTAAACCTGGACCTGTTGCTCCATCTGATTGGGTAAAAGAGAGCTTAAACCAGCTCAATATTCCTTCCCAAAAGTTGATTGTGAGTTTGGGAAGCTACGGTTACGACTGGGAAGAAAACTCCAATCAGCCTGCAGATACGATGACCTTCGGAGATATCATGAATTTGGGAATGGGAACCAACCTCCAAATCCATTGGAATAAACAAGCAGGCAACCCTTATTTACGCTACAAAATAAACGGAAAAAACCATATTGTTTGGTTTTTAGATGCTGCTACTTTTTATAATCAAATGAAGTTAGCGATAGGTGCCGGCTCAAGAGGAATAGCGGTTTGGCGTCTCGGTTCTGAAGATCCTTCTATCTGGAATTACATTAATAAACCAGAGGAAATGAACAATCCATCCAATGCCCTTAAAACCTTGGTCAGTCCTGAACTTGTTCACTATATAGGTGATGGTGAGATTTTAAAAATTGATTCTCAATCTGAAAAAGGTAAAAGAACGATTCAATTGGATTCTCATGGGATGATTCAAACTGAAACCTATATTAAATTACCAAAGCCTTTTCAGGTGGCTCGATATGGAAAACCGAAACGTAAGGAAGTCGTCCTTTCCTTTGATGACGGTCCAGATCCAACCTATACACCGCAAATATTGGACATTTTGGACAAGAATGATATAAAAGGGACCTTTTTTATTCTTGGAGAGAATGCTATGAAGCATCCAGAACTGGTTGAAAGGATGTTTAAGGAAGGCCATGAAGTTGGCAACCATACCTTTACCCATCCTGATGTTGCATCCATCACACCATTTCAAACGAGAATGGAGCTAAATGCAACTCAGCGTTTATTTCAAGAAATTACAGGTCATTCGATGACCCTTTTCCGCCCACCGTATATTGCTGATGCCGAACCGAGCACAAGGAGCGAACTCGTGCCCATATTGCGGGCACAGGAAATGGGTTATACCATGGTCGGTGAATCAATTGACTCTGAAGATTGGAAAGAAATTTCTAGTAATGAAATTGTGAAGCGGGTATTGGATCAGCTGCCAGAAGGAAATGTGATTTTGCTGCACGATGCTGGCGGTGACCGCTCCAACACTGTAGAGGCCTTGCCTATTATTATTAAAGAACTTAAAAAGCGCGGCTACACATTTACCACCATTGCTGATCTAATTGGAAAAAGTAATAGTCAGATTATGCCCCCTGCTGATCAGGACAGCCCTTATTTGGTCTATAACAAGGCTGTATTCAAAGTCATACAAGGTTGGCACATAGGGTTAAATTTCCTGTTCTACTCGGCTATCCTTTTAGGAATCTTACGGCTGATTATCTTCGTTTTCCTTTCGAGAATACAGGTAAAAAGGTATAAAGAAACCCAGATCGACCCTAACTTTACACCTTTTGTCAGTGTCGTGATTGCTGCCTATAACGAAGAAAAAGTAATTTGCAAAACCGTTGATTCTATCTTATCCAGCGATTACCCAGCCTTTGAGGTGCTGATTGTCGACGATGGATCAAAGGATAATACTGCTGTTGTGGTTCAAGAAACTTATGCAAACCATCATCAAGTCAGATTAATCAAAAAAACCAATGGGGGAAAATCTTCCGCTGTTAATCTTGGTTTTAAAGAAGCAAAAGGGGAAATCGTGGTTGCTCTTGACGCTGATACACTCATTGCTGAAAATGCTATCTCACTGCTTGTTAACCATTTTAAAAATGAAAATGTTGCTGCTGTTTCTGGTAATGTAAAGGTCGGCAATAAGGTGAACCTCCTTACAAACTGGCAGCACATCGAATATGTGACAGGCTTTAACCTAGAGAGAAGGGCCTTTGCCGCGCTTAATTGCATTACGGTTGTACCAGGTGCGATCGGTGCATGGAGAAAGACGGCTGTAGAAGAAGCAGGATACTTTAAAGAGGATACACTGGCAGAGGATACCGATATCACTCTTACTCTTTTACGCCATGGGAAAAAGATTGAATTTGAAGAAAAGGCTTATGCCTATACAGAAGTACCGGAAGATATTAAAAGTCTGGCAAAACAGCGTTACCGATGGGTTTATGGTACGTTACAATGCTTATGGAAACATCGTGATGCTTTATTCAATAAAAAACATAAATCATTAGGATATATCGGCCTACCAAACATGTGGCTTTTCCAATATATTTATCAAACCATATCGCCTATTGCAGATATATTGTTTATTATATCCCTTTTTAGTCCGAACCCTGGAAAAGCAGTCATTGGATTTATACTTTTTTACTTACTGGATTTCGTTACTTCTCTATATGCATTTCGTTTGGAGAAAGAAAGTCCTAAACCACTAAGTTCATTGTTTCTACAACGAATCTTATACAAACAGCTTATGACTTATGTGGTGATAAAATCCCTCTTCTCCGCAATAAAGGGAGTAACCGTTGGTTGGAATAAACTAATACGAAAAGGGAATGTAACTCAGGAAACCTCTATTGTAACGGTTAAGGAATCTGCATAATGGCATCTTCGTACAGGTCTTTCCCATTTGGGGAAGGCCTTTTATATATTAATTTATAAAAGAAAAGGATCACCTCCTTTTGATGATCCTTTTTGAAAGAATTATATTTTCTTTCCGTTTTTGTCTTTTTTATCCTCATGGCTCGCAGCCTTTTCTTTTGCGGCTTGAGAAACTTGTTGTCCACGGTTGGTTGTCTTTGTAGTAGTACTTGTCGTTTTAGTAGTACTTGTTGTTGTATTAGTACTTGTTGTTGTATTAGTTCCCGTCGCCGTGGGTGTGGTTGTTGCCGTTGGTGCTTTTGTGCTAGTTGAAGGTATCGTTGTTGCAACAGGCGTTGTGGTTACATTTGTTGTATTAGTTCCCGTCGTCACGGGTGTAGTCGTTGTCGTCGGTGCTTTTGCCCTTGTCGACGATATCGCTGTTGCAGCTGGCTTTGTGGTTGTTGCCGTATCCGTATTAGCAGGATTTGTTGTAGTTCTCTTGCTGAATTTTTTCGTATTTTGTTGAATGGCTGCTATAGCCATATCACTCTTGTTTCTATTTTTTAAAGACTCTTGAAAAGCAGGAATATCATGAGAAAGCTTGGTTTGACCGTCTTTCACATTCGTTGTTGGCGTGTGATCTTTCACCGTTTTTTCTGCTTGGCTGATTATACCCGCTTTTTTTGGGTCTCCGGATATAGTTGAAGCATTTTCTTCTGTAAATTTTTTAGAAGATTGATTGACTAACAAGGCGTTGGTGACAGAAAACGTAACAGATCCCGCTAAAACCATGGCAAGGGCTCCCTTGGTTAGTTTCTTCATATAAATCCCCTCGTGTTTTTTAAATGATCGTATTAAAAGAATACGAACGAACCAAAATATATTATGGGTGTATAAAAAAAAGAATTTTGGAGTCTTTTTATCGCTATCTTACTACTTCACTTACATTGTTTATAAATTAAACTTCTAATATTTTTTTCTTTTCCTCTCATAACTAAACATCTTTCATTTACTCTGAATAAAGTCTGTGCAATTTGCTTTCTCATTATCAATATATAAAAGATATTTCATCAGAAACAAACCTCATTTACTTATGATACGGTTCCCCTCTATTAATGCGAAACGCCCGGTATACTTGTTCAAGAAGAATAAGCCGCATGAGCTGATGTGGAAACGTCATCTTTGAAAAGGATAAGGCTTCGTCAGCCCGCTGCATGACTTGTTTGCTTAATCCAAGTGAGCCCCCGATAACAAAGGCCATTTTGCTTTTTCCGTAGGTAGCAAGCTTATCCAAGCTTTCTGCCAGCTCTTCGGACGATTTCATCTTTCCTTCGATGGCTAAGGCAATAACATATGTATCATCTGAAATTTTCGCTAAGATGCGCTCGCCTTCTTTTTGCTTTACTTGCTCCATTTCTTGATCACTTAGATTCTCTGGCGCTTTTTCATCCGGTACTTCAATGATTTCTACTTTTGCGTAGCCTGATAACCGTTTTACGTATTCATCAATTCCTTGCTTTAAATATTTTTCTTTCAGTTTGCCGACACAAATAATCGAGATATTCACAGTTCATCCCCACTTTACAAACATAATATCCACAGAATTTATCCACATATTCACAAAACATATCCACATTTTGTGTGGAAACATTAGTTCCCTACAATATATACCGCTTGATTTTTGCAAAAATCACAATGTAATGCCTGGTTATCCACAGAAATCTTTTCAATCTCTGGTGCTACTTCTCTTTCATCAATATACATATCGATCGCTAATTCAATATGTTCTTCGCAACATTTATACATCTTGCAGTACCTCCTGTTATCCACTTGTGGAAAAAGAAAAACAGGAGAGAAACTACTCTCCTGTTGATAAATTATATCCGAAATTCTTTTCGTTTTTCTACTTAAAATGATTCTTTTGCTAACTTCATTGTGACCGTTTGCTTTTTGCCTTCCCTGTAGAACGTCACTTTCATTTTGTCTCCAATGGATTTTTCTGTATATAAGTATTTTCTCAATTCAAGAACGTTACGAATTTTTTTATCGTCTAAAGCGACAATGACATCGAACTGTTTTAAACCAGCTTGTGCTGCCGGAGACATTGGTACGACTTGAACAATCGCCACTCCTTCAGTTACGTCTTTCGGTAAATGAAGCGTTTCTTGTAAATGATAAGAAGCAATGTCACTTAGCGAACGGAGTTCTACTCCCATATACGGACGACGCACTTGTCCATATTTTTCTAAGTCAGCAATAACTGGTTGAGCAAAATTAATTGGAATGGCAAATCCAATTCCTTCAACGGCTTGCTGGGCGATTTTCATCGAGTTAATGCCAATGACTTGACCTTCAATGTTTACAAGAGCGCCTCCACTGTTTCCAGGGTTAATGGCAGCGTCTGTTTGTAACACTTCCGCATTCCAATCCGGTACACCGTCTTGGTCCAAATCAACTTCAATCGTGCGGTTCGTTCCCGAAATAATTCCTTGTGTAACAGAACCAGCAAATTGAAGACCTAACGGGTTACCAATAGCGATGACTGGTTCACCCGGTTTGACCGCATCGGAGTTGCCAAACTCCGCCACTTTCTTTACATGCTTCGCATCAATTTCAAGTACGGCTAAATCTGTCCAAATATCGCTTCCCAATACTTTCGCTGGAACTCTTGTACCGTCCTTTAAGCTCACTTCCACTTGACTTGCGTTTTCCACAACGTGATGATTCGTTACAATAAATGCTTTACCATTTGCTTTTTTATAAATCACACCTGATCCTGTTCCTGCTTCGCCGCCTTGAGACCAGAAGTTAGCTTCTTGAATATTTACAATGCCAACGACTGCGTCAGAGACTTTATCGACGGCTTTCGTCACTTGGGAAACGACATCGACCTCAACACTTTTTTGCATAGTTGGCTGACGGGACGTACCTTCCTTCGGTTCGTTCTCATCCTCCGTAATAGCTATATCATAAGGGAGAACATTCCATTTTGAAAGAGTCGGAATGGAGAACATGATTAATAATGCGCCTAAAATCGCACCAACTAAAGCCGATAAAAACCAACCGCCCCGATTTCCTTTTTGTTTTTGTTGATATTGCTGATAATGATCATCATAATACCCCACTGCACTCACCAATCCTTTCATCAAAGAGGAGTCAGTAAAAGGTAGTGTATGTATCCAATTATCATTATACTCCTCTCCACCGTTAAAAATCCATTATTAAGATATTAGCACAGCATATCCAAAAACATCGTTACACATACGTCAGCTTTGTTGGAATTTTTGGGTCTGTATCATATAAATCAAACTGCTCTCCAACAATAATTCCTTTGCTTGCCAGTACTTGAGTCACTGACATTCTCGCCAAATCTTTCATATTATTATCTTGACTTAAATGAGCCAAATAAATTCGTTTTGTATTATCACCAATTACATCAGCTAAAGCAAGTCCTGCATCTTCATTGGAAACATGTCCAACATCGCTCAAAATCCGACGTTTAATATTCCATGGATAATGCCCCATTCTTAGCATTTCCACATCGTGGTTGCTTTCAAATACAAACACATCGGCGTTCTTAATGATGCCTTTCATACGGTCGCTTACATAGCCTGTATCAGTAATTAATACAAGTTTTTTCCCTTCATGATGAAATACATAAAACATCGGTTCAGCAGCATCATGTGAAACACCGAATGATTCAACATCTAGATCGCCAAAAGTTTTTACCGTTCCCATTTGAAATACAAATTTTTGCTCAGTTGGAATATCGCCGATTAATCCTTCCATCGCTTTCCACGTCTTTTCATTAGCATAAATCGGCAATTGATATTTTCGGGCAATGACGCCGAGACCTTTAATATGGTCACTATGTTCATGGGTAACTAAAATGCCTGATAGCTGCCTCATGTCCCGCTCAATTTGCTGAAACAGCTGTTCCATCTGTTTTCCGCTCAAGCCTGCGTCAACAAGCAAACTACTTCGATCGGTCTCCACAAAAAAGGCGTTTCCTGTGCTTCCGCTTGCAAGGACGCTAAACCTTATACTCACCATGTCTCACTCCAAAATTTTATTTTCTTCATTAATGACTTGGCCTTCGAAGGCATTTACATAATAATCCTTGTTTCCATTCACAACAATACGCCATGTTGGCGTTAACACTTGCGAAGAAGCAGTAAATTGAACAAGTGCATAATAACCAAGTTGAATATTCGTCACATGGTCACCGGGCTTTAAGTGATCTTTCTTATATAACGTTTCAATTGCTTTAATAGCTGATACAATTTCTTGTTTTTCATATTCTTCTAAATCATTAAGTAACGTTTGTTCATAAGAAATGATCTCATTCTTTTCATTTAAATGTAGTACAAGCATACTGTTGGCATTTTTATAAATGACTTTGCCGTTATACTTTTGAAAAAACAAAATCTCTTTTGCCTTTTCATCAAATTTCCAAAACGAATAATTTTCGCCTGAAATGATGTTTCTTTTTATAAAATCATTTAAAAAGTATTGATCCTTTGGATTGGAAAGTGGAATAGGCTTCGTAAATAATACTTTTAATATCGGTTGATTGCTAATCACGGCTTGTTGATTGGATAGCTTTTTTACTTCTTCATCAGTAAATATTTTACTTTTCCCGCTTAAATAAGCAGCTTTTGTAATCTCCTTTGGCGGTTCAACATACGTAATTCCATTTACTTCTAACTGTTCTTCAATCGTCGTTTCCAACATAACATTCAACTGGCTGCTGCTTCGTTTCTGAATAAATTGATAAGCCAAAAAAATATCGAGGATGAGGAAGGTAATAATAAATATTGTTTTTGTTTTACTCCAATCCAATTACATCGCCTCTTTTTATTTCTTCGTTCTCTTTAAAAACAATCTTCCGCCATGTACCATCATATAAACAAAACCATGCTGGTTCTAACACAACAATTTTATCTCTCTGTGAGTCTCTAATTAATTCATATCCTAAGACTATATCATAAACCAACTCTTTTTTTTCAAACCATCTCATGTTTTTCAACTGCTTAACGACCTCTCGCCCGGATGGCAATTGAACGGAAACGTTAGTTCGATCAGCGATTTCAAGCCTGAAAATTGGTCGAGAATAATTAATGATTTCGCTGTCTCCCCATTCTGGTACAACTTCGGACATACCAAATGCATTAAATACTGGATAACTATTTTTCACTAAACGAAAAACCACTTTTCGCTTTTTCTCATCCCATTCGGCAAAATGATACGTATCTGTCCAACCACCATGTTCATTAACAAAATCAATGCTTTTCTGGATTAAAAATGGGTCTTGCCCCTGTATCAATGTTCTTTGTGCAGCTGGATTGACATATGATAATATCTTGTGCATAGAATTGATTTTCATTAGACTTGATCCATCTGTATACTCTTCACCGTTTGTTAATAAATCTTGCTTCACAAAGCTTGGATTACTAAAAAGCGCCTGTTTAAATTTATCAGGATCCAATTCATCCGTGTAATATTGCAACCGGTTCATCGTAATAGGCCCTTCAGGAATAAATAAAGATTTTGTTACATCAATATCATAAACAAAATAACGTGGGTATTTTTCGGCTTGATAATAGTATGTGTTCTGAATTTCTTGAAGTGAAAAGTTGTTGACCGTTGCTTTATAAATTTTACGGTCCTTCATACATACAAAGTAAACAATTCCTTCCTTTTCTTTCTCTACAGGAATGACAATTCGATCAAAGTTCACCCCTTGAATGCCCTCATCCTCGATTTTAAAAATATAATGATACATTTCAATCGGAAAATCATCGGGGTAAATGATTTCAATTTTTCCCTTTCCATGAAGAAAAGATAAAAAATCTTTCTTTGAAACGGTTGATGAGATATTTTCAAACTCGTCAAACGACCACTTTTTCACTTGTTTCATCAATTTATTCATTTCTGTTTCTTGGACAATTCCATAGTGCTTTCCATCTTTATGAATGAGTATTTTGGAAGGACGAATAATAATGCCTGCATCAACTTGAGTATTGCTACTTACTGATACATTTTGAATATAATCGGAATCTACATTTTCCATAAAATCATACTTCGGTTGATATGTCCATAATGCCCCTGTTAAAACAATGCTGGTCAATACCAAAACGGTCAAAATAATCGTTTTTATTTTTTCATATGTCATTCCATTCATCCTCTTGAATACGCTCAAGTGGTAAAGTAAAGAAAATGGTTGTGCCCTTGTTTTCTCGGCTTTCCGCCCAAATTTCACCACCATGGGCGACAACAACCTCCTTTGCGATTGCTAAACCTAATCCTGTTCCCCCAAGCTTTCTTGAGCGCGCTTTGTCTACACGATAAAATCGTTCAAAAATCTTTGAAAGATCTGCTTTTGGAATTCCAACCCCTTCATCGCTTACACTAACTTCAATATGGTTGCTTAGCTCTTTTACACAAAACGTAATCTTACCGCCTTGAGGGGAATATTTTAACGCATTGGAAATAATATTATCGAGCACTTGTGTAATTTTATCTTCGTCAATTTCAATGAATATCGCCTCATCAGGTATTTTGCGAACAAACTTAACATTTTCTTGCTTTGTTAATTCGAAACGATCGATAATTTTATGAAAATAACGTGAAAAGTTCACCCAGGATGTATTGAGCTTATAATCTTTACTATCCAGCTTTGAAAGCTGTAATAAATCGTTGACTAAACGAATCATTCGCTCCGTTTCTGTTTGTGCTACTTCAATGAACCGCGGAGCAATTTCTTCATCTTTCCACGCTCCATCAGCGAGCGCTTCTAAATAACTTTTCATCGTTGTTAAAGGTGTTCTCAACTCATGAGAAACGTTTGCCACAAATTCTCTTCTCTCTTGGTCAATTTTTTCATGCTCAGTAATGTCATGTAACACGACGATTAATCCGTTTATAAACCCTGTTTCCTTTTGAATAACGGATAAGGAAGCACGTAAAATATAAAGTTCATTATCCGTACTAAAATCTAAAATTAAAGAATCCCGTTCTTCCACTAAAGTTTCAAACGTATATTGGTCGTTCAAGCCTAATACATCAATAATCGAACTAGAAAGAACTGTTTCACGTGAAACATTTAATATATTAAGCGCTGCATCGTTGATTAAAATAATTCTTCCTTTTCTGTCCGTTGCAATCACTCCATCGGTCATATGCGTTAAAACGGAAGCCAATTTTCGTCGTTCTCCTTCTGTTGTCGCCTGAGCTTCTTGCAATTTTTTGTTTAAGTTGTTAAATGTCATTGCCAGCTGCCCAATCTCATCATAACCATATACTTTTACTTTTCTTGAAAAATTCCCCTTCGCCATCTCGAGCGCTTGTCTTCTCATGTCAGAAATTGGTCGCGTAATCGTGCGCGCCAATAAAATGCCTAATACAGCTGTAATGGCAAGAGCGATTCCCGTTCCTGTCGCTAAAATCATATTAATTTGCTTCATTTGTGAAAAGACATTTTCCATCGAAGCGATTACATAAATCGCTCCTTTTATTTCTCCGTCCGATTTAATCGGTGTCGAAGAACTGTACATTCGATGTCTCGTATTAGGATCTACCCATGGTTTATCCACTTCAACTGTTTCACCAGATACTAATGTTCGCTTGACAAATATTTCTGTTGTTCTTTTGCCGACAATATTTTGCCTATATGGATTAGATGTTCCTAATACTTTACTTTTATTATCAATCACTCTGACTTCGGAAATATCTTGCGAGACAAAGTCTTGTAACAGAAGACGAATATCTTCCTCCAGAGTCGGGCTATTCTTATCCCGTTCTTTATTCATTGCTTGCTCCACATTGTAAGCAAGTAATGTTACACGCTCATTTAAAGAGTTTTTAAAATTATTAATGAGCTGCTCTTCTAATTGTCTGACAAAGTACACACCGATAATTTGCATCGCAACAAGAATTAAAAGAACATAAATGAGAACAAACTTAAAATGAATCGAACGAAACGGTCCAACTTTTTTCATCTTCTTCATTTACTCCTGTTCTGGATTGCGTAAATAATATCCTACTCCCCTGCGCGTTACAATCCATGTCGGATGGGATGGATTATCCTCAATTTTTTCCCGCAAACGGCGCACTGTGACATCAACCGTACGCACATCCCCATAGTAATCATATCCCCATACCGTTTGCAGCAAATGTTCGCGCGTCATTACTTGACCAATATGTTTAGCAAGATAATGAAGTAATTCGAATTCGCGATGAGTCAGTTCGATTTTTTCTCCGCGCTTAGATACGATGTAAGCATCTGGATGGATAACGAGAGAACCTATGACAATTTCTCCTGTGTCATTGTTCTCATCAGAAACATTTGCATTTTGTTGATGGCGGCGCAAGTTTGCTTTTACACGAGCAAGTAGTTCCCTAGTACTGAACGGTTTTGTAACATAATCATCCGCACCTAATTCTAAGCCAAGAACCTTATCAATCTCTGAATCTTTAGCTGTTAGCATAATAATTGGCATATCATACTTTTTTCGTACTTCTCTACATACTTCTATTCCATCTTTTTGTGGAAGCATAATGTCTAATAGAATAAGGTCAGGTGTAAGTTCTTCTACTTTTTGCAATGCTTCCTCTCCATCATAAGCACAGACAACTTCATATCCTTCCTTTTTTAAATTAAACTGCAAAATATCTGCAATCGGTTTTTCATCATCGACAACGAGAATACGCTTATTCATGGTGATTCACATCCCTTCTCTTATTTTCATTTCTATTATTACATCTCGTACTTTCTATCATTACATCTAGTACACTAGATGAATTTTTTTAGATAAGTACATTTATAATTTACCACGTTATATAACCTAATTCACTTATTAGCCATTACCAATATTAGTATAAATAAAAAAAGCATAGACACCTTACCGTATCTATGCTTTACATAAAAAGAAGTGGCTCGGGACGGAATCGAACCGCCGACACAAGGATTTTCAGTCCTTTGCTCTACCGACTGAGCTACCGAGCCATATTATTTAATCAACAATAATAAATATTTCTACTTTTACAATCCTTCGTCCCGCTCTCAGTAAGTCTATCCAAGCAGCGGCTCGAGCGGTACGCTGTAGTTTACTCACCGAAGATTACTCGATCGTGCTCTACCGACTGTGTCCCTTCCTCTTCTAGCCAATTCAAAGAAGTTATATGCGTCGGGACAACTCGCAGTTCATTCACAGAAGCTTCGCTCGTCGCTACCGAGCCATATTATTTTAGTGACGTTTTTTATGTTAACATATGAATACTGATTTTGACAAGTGTTTTATAAAATATTTTCTTTATAAAACAGTGATGCCTGTTTTTAACATGGTTATGAATTGTAATGAAGCCTGCTAACATTTTTTATTAGCAGGCTTCTTGTTCTGTATATTATTAAGCATATACACTACGTATAACGTTTGTTTGTGAACGGTCTGGGCCTACAGAGAAAATTGATAAAGGAATTCCTGTTAACTGTGAGATACGTTCGACATAATGACGAGCATTTGTTGGAAGTTCATCTAGGCTTTTTATGCCCGTAATATCTTCTGTCCATCCAGGAAGCTCTTCATATATTGGCTCGCACTCTGCCAACACTTTTAAGCTTGCTGGAAATTCCTCCATAATTTGTCCTTTGTAGCGATAAGCAACACAAATTTTTAATGTTTCAATTCCAGTTAAAACATCAATGGAATTTAAAGACAAATCGGTAATTCCACTGACACGGCGAGCGTGACGAACAACGACGCTGTCAAACCAGCCAACGCGGCGTGGCCGTCCTGTTGTCGTACCATATTCACGTCCTACTTCGCGAATACGGTCGCCGATTTCGTCTTTTAGTTCTGTTGGGAATGGACCATCGCCAACACGAGTTGTATAAGCTTTTGCCACACCAACAACATGTTTAATTTTTGTCGGACCAACGCCAGAACCAATCGTCACTCCACCAGCTACTGGATTAGAAGAAGTAACGAACGGATATGTACCTTGGTCAATGTCAAGCATAACTCCTTGAGCGCCCTCAAATAATACGCGTCGTCCCTCATCTAGAGCATTATTTAAAACAACAGATGTATCACAAACATACTTGGCAATTTGTTGACCATATTCATAATACTCATCTAAAATATCTTCCAATTTAAATCCTTCAACACCGTATACTTTTTCAAACAACATGTTTTTCTCTTCTAAATTGCGGGCAAGTTTCTCTTCAAATACTTCACGATCAAGCAAATCAGCAATGCGAATACCAATGCGGGCCGCTTTATCCATGTAAGCCGGTCCAATTCCCTTTTTCGTTGTTCCAATTTTATTAGCGCCTTTTCTCTCTTCTTCTACTTGATCTAGCTTTAAATGATAAGGCAAAATCACGTGTGCCCGATTACTTATGCGTAAATTATCTGTACTTACACCGCGTTCATGTAAGTATTTTAATTCCTCTACTAATGCCTTCGGATCGACAACCATTCCGTTTCCGATGACACAAATTTTATCTTTATAAAAAATCCCTGATGGAATGAGATGTAGTTTATATTTTTCGCCATTAAACACTATCGTGTGTCCTGCGTTATTTCCACCTTGATATCTTGCTACAACTTCCGCATTTTCTGAAAGGAAATCTGTAATTTTCCCTTTTCCTTCATCTCCCCATTGTGTCCCGACAACTACAACTGAAGACATGGTGAGCACCTCCACTAGTCTCAAATAAGAACATTTTCATTACCAAACATAGTAAGTGTATCAGTTTTATGAACTAAAGTCAATTAAATCCGAACATTTATATTGTAATTCCAATCCTTCATTCGTCTTAATAAGAAATAAAAAAATCCCTCCATGCTGAAGAAGGATTATGCACCAGGAGGGATGTTCGCATCATCAAAACGTCGCTCTAAATTAACGAATTTATTGTACTCTTTAATAAATGCCAATTGTACCGTTCCAACCGGACCATTCCGCTGTTTCGCAATAATAATCTCAATAATGTTCTTATTTTCTGAGTCTTTATCATAATAATCATCGCGATACAAAAACGCAACAATATCAGCATCCTGTTCAATACTTCCCGATTCACGAATATCAGACATCATTGGCCGTTTATCTTGCCGCTGTTCAACGCTGCGAGATAGCTGTGATAGAGCGATAACCGGAACTTCTAATTCGCGGGCAAGTGCCTTTAAGGAGCGGGAAATTTCCGATACCTCCTGCTGACGGTTTTCGCGATTTCTGCCGCTGCCCTGAATCAATTGCAAATAATCAATCAATACCATTCCTAACCCGCTTTCTTGCTTTAAGCGGCGACATTTAGCGCGAATTTCACTGATACGAATGCCCGGAGTATCATCAATATAAATTCCCGCATTCGATAAGCTCCCCATCGCCATTGTTAACTTTCCCCAATCCTCTGGGGTCAGTTTACCGGTACGTAAATTTTGCGCATTAATGTTTCCTTCTGCACATAACATCCTCATCACAAGCTGCTGTGCACTCATTTCTAAACTGAAAATCGCTACATTTTCATTCGTTTTTGTCGCCACATTTTGGGCGATATTGAGGGCAAATGCTGTTTTTCCAACAGAAGGACGGGCAGCCACAATAATTAAATCACTACGCTGAAACCCCGCTGTCATCCGATCAAGTTCAATAAAACCGGTTGGAATTCCGGTAATTTCTCCTTTGCGATTATGAAGCATTTCAATATTATCATACGTTTGAACAAGAATATCTTTTATATTTTGGAAAGCCCCTGTATTTTTCCGTTGGGAAACTTCCATAATTTTCTTTTCTGCTTCGTTTAAAAGGTCATCAACCTCATCTTCTCTTGTATATCCTTCTTGGGCAATCGAGGTGGCTGTACGAATTAACCGACGCAAAATCGATTTTTCTTCAACAATACGAGCATAGTACTCTACGTTTGCCGCTGTTGGGACAGAGTTAGCCAATTCGCTTAAATATGAAACACCGCCGACTTCTTCTAACATCTTCGCATCTGCTAACTCCGCTGTTACGGTTACTAAATCAACTGGTTCCCCTTTGTCCGCAACTTTCAGCATTGCATGAAAAATCTTTTGATGGGAAGCGCGATAAAAATCTTCTGGAACAAGAACCTCAGAAGCTAACGTTAAAGCAGCTGAATCAAGAAAAATCGCTCCTAATACTGCCTGTTCTGCTTCGATATTTTGCGGTGGAATACGGTCAGCAAATAAATCGCTCATCCTTTTCACCTTCCTTTCCTCTTATTTCCACGAACTGATTTAACAATAAGAAAAATGTGATTATATGAAGAAAACCGTCTTCATAAAATCACATTTTTATAAATTAAATTATTTTTGTTCGCTTACATGTACTTTTAATGTCGCTGTTACTTCCGGATGCAACTTAATTGGTACATTGGTATATCCTAGTGAACGAATAGCATCGTTTAATTCGATTTTACGTTTATCAATTTTAATCTTATGTTGGCTTTGAAGAGCTTCGGCAATTTGTTTGCTTGTAATCGAACCAAATAGACGTCCACCTTCTCCTGCTTTTGCCGAAATTTCCACCATTAACTGTTCTAGTTGTCCTTTTAGTTGTTTGGCTCTAGCTAGCTCTTCTTCAGCTTCCCGCTTTTGTTTATTTTTTTGCGCTTCTAACGCTTTTAGATTAGCTGGAGTAGCCTCAATTGCTAATCCTTGTTTAAAAAGAAAATTTTGCGCATAACCGTCCGCTACATTTTTCACTTCGCCCTTTTTTCCTTTTCCTTTTACATCTTTTAAGAAAATCACTTTCATGATTTGTTACCCCCTTCTAAATAATCATGAATTGCTTCCCGCAGACGTTTTTCTGCTTCCTCTAATGTGATATTGCGGAGCTGAACAGCCGCATTTGTTAAATGTCCGCCTCCTCCAAGGCTTTCCATAATCACCTGAACATTGATATCTCCTAAAGAACGTGCACTAATCGCTATCATTTGGTCGTCCCTTTTTGAAATGACGAATGAAGCAACAACACCATTTAACGACAGCAATGTATCCGCTGTTTGTGCAATCAATACTTGGTCATAGGTTTCATTTGCATTCCCTTTCGCAATCGCAATCCCATTGGCATCAATCGATGCGTTTTCAATGATTTTAGCGCGCTTTATATAATTGCTAATATTTTCTTTTAATAGCTTTTGAACAAGGACTGTATCAGCCCCTTGAGCGCGTAAATAAGAAGCAGCATCAAATGTGCGGGAGCCGGTCCTTAACGTAAAGCTTTTTGTATCAACAACAATACCAGAAAGCAAAGCCGTTGCCTCCAACATGGTTAATTTCATTCGTTTCGGTTGATATTCCAGCAATTCTGTGACAAGTTCTGAAGTTGAAGACGCATATGGCTCCATATAAACAAGAAGCGGATCTTCAATAAATTCTTCACCGCGGCGATGATGGTCAATAACGACTACATTATCAATTCTAAACAATAATTTCTCTTCAATCACGAGAGAAGGCTTATGTGTATCAACCACAATGAGCAGTGTATCATCTGTAGCGATTTCAAGAGCTTCTTCTGGAGTAATAAAACGAGACCAAAGTTCTGCATGTTTTTTTATTTCTTCAATTAACCGTTGAACTCCTGAATCGATGCGGGTGAGATCAATAACGATGAAACCTTCTTTTTGATTGAGCTGGGCCACTTTTAAAATGCCGATACAAGCACCTAATGCATCCATATCAGGATATTTATGTCCCATAATGAGCACTTTATCACTTTCGGCAATCAACTCTTTTAATGCATGAGAAATGACTCTTGCTCGAACCCGCGTCCGTTTTTCCATTGGGTTTGTTTTTCCGCCGTAAAACTTTACTTTTCCGTTCGTTTGTTTAATCGCTACTTGGTCACCGCCACGACCTAATGCTAAATCTAAGCTTGATTGTGCCAATGCCCCTAACTCTGGCAAAGAGGAAGCTCCCGAGCCAATTCCGATACTTAACGTTAATTGAATATTATTTTTCATCGTTTGGTCGCGAACTTCATCTAATATCGAAAACTTATTTTTCTCGAGCTGCTGCAAAATATGTTCATTCATAACAGCAATAAAGCGGTCAGAAGAAGTTCTTTTTAAAAATAAGCCATAATCATTTGCCCACTTATTCAAAATCGACATCACTTGGCTATTGATTTGGCTTTTCGTTTGATCGTCCAATCCTTGAGTGACTTCATCATAGTTATCAAGAAAAATAACTCCCAATACCGTTCTTTCTTCTTCATATTGCTTTTCGAGCTCTACTTGTTCCGTTACATCAAAAAAGTATAAAAGCCTTTCTTCTCTTTTAACGATGACCCTAAATTTTCTGCCATGAATATCAATTACTTCTGTATCCATTTCCTGCTTTATAAGCGGGATTAATTGCTCAGCAATATCATATAGCGAGCGACCAACTAACGTATCTTCATTAAAACAAGAAGCTAAAAACGAGTTTGTCCACTCAATTCCATAATCATCATTGATCAGCATGATCCCTATAGGCATTTCCATTAACGCCTCTTCGCCAACTTTTTTGACCCGATAGGAAAGAGTGGAAATATATTCTTCCATTTCTTTATCTAACGCTTGTTGTGATTTCAGCCAATAATAAATCACAAAGCCAAGGAGCAATAAGCCTGCTAACCCCATCATCCATTGGAAATAGGAAACAATTACTATAAAAATCAGCGACAATCCAATTAAGGCATATATGGGATAGCGATATACCTGCTTTTTATAAAAATTAGACATCAATGTCAGCTCCTAAGTTACAAATGGTATAAAATATTTATTTATTATTAATATACTTCCTCAATTCAAATCCTAAATCAATTATACCTAAGATTGCGATAAGATAAAGAAAAAAAGGAACCATGAAAGAAATAATCGTAAAAACGCCTACTATTCCTCTCGCTAACCCTTTTTGATGGCTAACATAATAAATAAATGAAAACCCTTGAATAAGCATTAAAATTTGGAGTAAATAATAAATGTTCAGTATTGCTATATAAACAAACGTTCCTTTTTCCATTGGGAAAAATGTTGCAATGATGACCACTATCAAATAGTACCATATAAGACTTTTAGGAAAGACGATATGACGAAAAGGCGGCCAAGCACTCACTTCTATTCTCAAACGTTTTAATATTGGTATAGAGATCAAAATCGTTAAATAAGATAAAACAGATGCAAATATAACGAAAAAAGTTGGCGTCATATAGCCAATAAACTCTAGCCTTTCATTAAAACGATCCATCAGTTCTTTTGGCGGCTGCTTTCCCGTTGCTTCCATCAACTTAAAAGCTTGGTCAAAAGCATTGCTCAATAAGGATATCGATTCTTTAATGACATCAAATTGTAAAAATACAACAGAAATAACGTAATCAACAATAATTCCAATTAAAAATGCAACGGTTCCTGCCAATAAAATAATATAATGATTTTTCATTTTAGACAAAAGGGAGCCAATGACAACTCCGCTCATTCCAAACATAAATGCAATAGGAACAGAAAATATGGAACCAACGACTAAGGAGACGATTAACGATATAAAAAGTAATAATAATCCATTTCTAATCCCGTGCCTAATGGTAAAAATGATAAAAGGAAGAGATAAAAATAAAGCGGCAAACGCTCCTAATAAAGGAATATTTAAAGAAACTAAAAATAAAACCACAAAAATGGCCAGTTGAATGGCTCCTTCTGTAAGAACATATGTATTTTTCACTTGGCCACCTCCTTAACATAGTGAATAGTTCATTTTAATAATCGTTGCTGATTTAAGAACATAAAAAATAAAAAGCAGTAAGGACCCCTTACTGCCTTTTCATTATTATTCACCTGCAACGTATGGTAATAATGCCATTTGACGAGCGCGTTTGATCGCAACTGTTAATTTACGTTGATATTTTGCGCTTGTTCCAGTTACACGACGAGGTAAAATTTTACCGCGCTCAGAAATAAATTTCTTTAATGTATCAACATCTTTATAGTCGATGTGTGTGATACCGTTTGCTGTAAAATAGCACACTTTACGACGTTTTGCACGTCCACCTTTACGTGCTGCCATCTCTTTTTCCTCCTTCCTTACTAAATTATCTATGACACGTTCCATTTATATCTTAATTAAAACGGTAAGTCGTCATCGGAAATATCAATTGTTTGTCCATCATTTGCAAATGGATCTTCATCGATGCGACTAAATCCTGGATCATTTGTGCTGCGTGGGTTCTGATTTGGTCCAAATGGAAACGGATCACCGTAGTAGCCACCGCCTGCTGTTGTGCCACGTTGTTCTGAGCTACTTTTCGGTTCTAAAAATTGAACGCTATCAGCCACCACTTCAGTCACATATACTCGTTTTCCATCTTGACCTTCGTAGCTTCTTGTCTGTAGTCGACCGTCTACTCCCGCTAAACTCCCTTTCTTCAAGAAATTAGCAACGTTTTCTGCGGGACGACGCCAAACAACGCAGTTAATAAAATCTGCTTCGCGCTCACCTTGTTGATTTGTAAAAGTCCGGTTCACCGCCAGTGTAAACGTGGCAACAGCTACTCCATTTGGAGTATAGCGTAATTCCGGGTCTCTGGTAAGCCTTCCTACAAGAATTACGCGGTTAATCATCAGAACCACTCCTTAAATAAGGGAATTATTCTTCTTCTTTTACGACGATGTGACGAATAATGTCTTCGCTGATTTTTGCTAAACGGTCGAACTCTTGTACCGCTTTAGGCTCAGACATTACGTTCACAATCATGTAGTAACCGTCGCGGAAATCTTTAATTTCGTATGCTAAGCGACGTTTACCCCACTCTTTTACGTTTGTAATTTCCGCACCATTTTCTGTTAATACGCTGTTGAAACGCTCAACTACCGCTTTTCTTGCTTCATCGTCCATATTTGGGCGGATAATGTACATGATTTCGTATTTTCTCATCACAGTCACCTCCTTTTGGTCTCAACGGCTCTATAGCTAGAGCAAGGAGCAATAAAGCATTACTCACATTTTCTGATTATAACATGGCAAAAAGACAGATGCAATATTAAACATTGAAGCGGAAATGCATAATATCTCCGTCTTGTACTTCGTAGTCCTTTCCTTCTAGGCGAACTTTTCCTGCTTCACGCGCCGCCGCCATCGAGCCGCAAGCAACTAAATCTTCGTAAGAAACGGTTTCAGCACGAATAAAACCGCGCTCAAAGTCTGAATGAATAATACCTGCACATTGTGGGGCCTTCATACCTTTACGGAACGTCCAAGCACGTACTTCCTGTTCTCCGGCAGTAAAGTAAGTCGCTAAGCCAAGTAAATTGTAAGCTGCGCGAATTAATTGATCTAAGCCTGATTGTTCAATGCCAAGTTCTTGTAAAAACAGTTCTTTTTCTTCATCATCAAGTTCAACGATTTCCGCTTCCACCTTTGCGCACACAACAATGACTTCTGCATTATCGTTTTTCGCAAACTCACGCACTTGCTGAACAAACGGATTGCTATTTGGATCAGCTAAGTCCTCTTCGCCGACATTTGCCACATATAACATCGGCTTAATGGTTAACAAATGAAGATGCTTAACGACTTTCATTTCTTCTTCCGTAAATTGTAATGTACGCGCTGCTTTTCCTGCTTCAAACGTTTCTTTTAAACGGAGAAGAATATCGTACTCAAACATTGCGTCTTTATCTTTTTGCTTTGCCATTTTACCTACACGATCAATACGCTTATCTACAGTCTCAAGGTCAGCTAAAATAAGTTCGAGATTGATTGTTTCAATATCGGCAATCGGATCGACTTTACCAGCAACATGGGTAATATTTTCATCAGCGAAGCAACGAACAACCTGACAGATGGCATCAACCTGACGGATATGAGATAAAAACTTATTTCCTAAGCCTTCACCTTTGCTGGCACCCTTTACAATTCCAGCAATATCTGTAAATTCAAAAACTGTAGGTACTGTTCTTTTTGGTTTTACGATTTCAGTTAATTTTTTCAAACGTTCGTCCGGCACCTCAACAATCCCAACATTCGGTTCAATCGTACAGAATGGATAGTTGGCTGATTCAGCCCCTGCTTTCGTAATAGCATTAAATAATGTAGATTTTCCAACGTTAGGAAGACCGACGATTCCTGCTGTTAATCCCATTGTTTTCACTCCTCTTTTAAACCGTAAACATCTTTCACAATTATAGGATAGTAGTAAAAGAAATGACAAGCATCTCTAAATTTTTTCAAGATTGACTAGACAATCATATAATGTGCTTCCAGCTCCATTGTCAGACTCCAGATCGGATGTTAAAGTATTAACGCTCCCGCCAAACTTTTGCCACTGTCCCTCATCAATATTAATCGTTTTTGGATGGGCTTTCTTCATTACCTTTATATTTCCAGTCAGTTCACCACGATCATTAAATATTTTCACAAGGTCGCCGTCCTTTAGCCCTTTTTCTATTGCAATATCCTCAGAAACTTCTATTTTTACAGACTGCATTGACTCAAGCAAATGATAATGCTGTGAATGATTGGAACGAAGAGGATGAATCGTTAGCAATGTATAAGGATATTTATTTTCCAGTTTGGGGTTTCCAATTTCCGCTGGATACATCATTTTCAACTTTCCGTCAAACCCTTTTTGTCTAGCAAGCAATGAAGTAAATTCATATTTTCCGCTTGGCGTTTTAAATTGATAATCGTCCCATGGAACAGATTTTACCGGAAGAAGCATATGTTTTTCTTGTTTTAACTTTTTTAAAGTAATGCCATGTTTTTCAAGATGGCTTAATCCCATTTTTAGAAACTCTTCCCTTGAGTAAGAAAAATCATCGCCAAAACCGAGTCGCTTTGCCAGTTCCGTCCAAATCCAAAGATCGGATTTTGCTTCGCCAGGCGGATCAACAATGGCTGGACCGTAATTCACATAAGCATGGTACATTGATGAATAATAAATATCTTCCTCCTCAAAAACCGTCGTCGTTGGTAATACATAATCGGCAAGTTCTGCTGTATCCGTCATAAACTGTTCAAACACAACGACCGTCTCAACAGATTGAAATGCTTTTTTCACTAGATTGGTGTTTGGAACTTGAGTAAGCGGATTACCGCACGTCACGATAATCATCTTAATTGCCGGATTTTTTGCCTGTAAAATTCCTTCCGCCTGCTTCATCATCGTAAATGTTCTTGAAGCTGTTTTTCTTTCCGGCAACGTTAACGCTTTTATATTAAAACTTTGTCCTACTTGAAGATTGCCAAAATTAGCACCGCCTCCAGGGATACCGATATTGCCGCTTATCGCAACTAACGCATCTATTAAACGAATCGTATTTCCACCATTGGCATATCGTTGCATTCCTAATCCTAAATACGTCATCGTTGGACGGTTTCCATATATATAGGCAAGTTCTGTAAACACTTCGCGGCGAACTTCCGTCATCTCAATAATTTCATCAAGTGTGATTTGTTCGATTAATGCCAACAAGTCTTCAAAACCGACTGTATAGTTCTTAATAAATGTTTGATCTTCAAGCCCAAGACGAAGCAGTTCTTTCATGATACCAATCGCAAGAAACCCATCCATACCCGGTTTAATCGAAACATACATATCGGCTATTTTCGCAGTTTGGTTAAAAATCGGGTCAATAACAACTAGCTTAGTTCCTTGTTTTTTGACTGCTTGAAGATGCTGAAATAAATGCATATTTGTGCGTGCAACGTTTCTCCCCCAGATGACGACATTTTGACTGTTATAAATATCCTCTGGAGCATGACTATAAGAACTGCCAAAATCCCACGTTTGCGCCTCAATTCCTGCACCCCAGCAAAGGCTGCCTGTTAATTCTGTCACTCCTCCAAAACAATTAAAAAAACGCTGATCTAAATTTTTCAACAATCCATTGTTTGCATAATCGTGGCTATGGAGAATGGCAGTTGTACCGTATTTTTCTTTAATTTCTTCCATTTTTTCAGCGATTTCATCTAATGCTTGTTCCCATGAGATTCTTACGAATTGTCCATTCACTTTTTTGAGCGGATAAAGCAACCGTTCTGTTGAGTTTGTTCGCGTTTCCAACATGCGGCCCCGGCTGCAAATTTTCCCCTGCGTAATCGGATGGCTCTTGTCTCCTTCTACTTTCACTACTTTACCGTTCTCTACCGTTACCGTAAATCCACACGTATCCCAACAATTTAACGGACAAGAGGATTGATACGTAGCTGCCATGCTCCTAACCCCTTTCTTTATAGAAATAGCATGAGGAATTTATTCCCCATGCTTTACTAATACCTTTTTTAATTTTCTTACAAACTCTTTGCGCGGCATTAACACGCTATGAGCACATCCTTCACATTTAATGCGTATATCCATGCCCATTCGAATAATTTTCCAGCGATTTGTCCCGCAAGGATGCGGTTTTTTCATTTCAACGATGTCGTGTAAATTAAACTCTTTATCAAGCAAACGGAATCCCGCCTTTCTTCGATTATTTAAGCATTTGATTTCATCGTTTTTTGTACCGGCTCCGCTTCTTCCTGGCGATTATAAAGGACAAGGCGCGGAAACGGTATTTCGATTCCATGCTCATCTAATCGAAGTTTAATTTCCTTGCGTAACGCCCGGGCAATAAACCAATGACGCATTGGCTTCGTTTCACAAATGACTCTCAAGACAATTTCAGATTGCCCGAAACTTTGAATTCCTAATAACTCTGGCGCAGCAACCATATCTTCATACTTTGCCGGCAGTTCCGCCAGCAACTCGCGAATGACATTTTCCGCTCTTTCGATATCTCCTTCATAGGCAATGTTAACATCAACAACGGCCATACTGTTGTTTAACGAGAAGTTTGTTACTTGGTTAATACTTCCATTCGGGAGAATGTGGACTTCTCCTGTCCAACTTTTGATTTTCGTTGTTCTTAGGCCAATTTCCTCTACATAACCTTCAAAATTTCCAATTCGAACGTAGTCACCAACAGAAAATTGATCTTCGAAAATAATGAAAAAGCCTGTAATGATATCTTTTACTAAGCTTTGTGCCCCAAAGCCGACAGCAAGACCGACAATCCCTGCACCGGCAAGAATCGCTTTCACTTCTACTCCAAGTGTATCTAAAATCATAATAATCGCAATAAAATAAACAACATATGTTACAACATTATCCAGCAGGCGTAATAATGTCGCCTCTCTTCGCTCCGAAATCCGCAAAGCCGCTTTTTGCCGCACCTTGAATACGTTATGCAAAGCAAGCTTAACAATTTTTAGAAAAATGGTTGATAAAACGAAAATGGTAATAATTTTCACTGAACCTAATCCGATATTAATCCATAACTCTCCATTTGTAAGAATCCCCAACACTTTATCATAAAACCTCTCTACTCTATTCACAAAATGTACACCTCTGTCTAAATTAGTTGCCTATACAGATGATTCTTTCGATACATAAGCTATTCTACCAAGATTTCAGGTTGATTTGTAGCAATATACATTATTGTTATAACAAAAAACGGATTAGATATGTATAGGAATTCACTATTTTCCGTATACTGTTAATACTTAAATGAATTCGGGAGTGAAAATAATGAGCTTAAAGTCTGCCTTTTTTGGTCAGAAGGGTGGGAAAGAACGGATTTTCCACGATGAGCAAGATGCTTCCACACTAGTAGCAATGAGGCTTACTTCTTTACTACCTTCTAATTTATCTCAACCAATTGCCATCGTGTGCATCGGAACAGACCGTTCCACTGGTGACTCTCTTGGTCCGCTTGTTGGGACGATGTTAAAAGAAAAAGATGTTTCTTCTTTCCTTGTGTACGGTACATTAGAAGATCCCATTCACGCAATGAACTTACAGGAAAAGTTAAACATGATTCACTCGCTTCATGAAAATGCATTTATCATTGGAATTGATGCTTGCTTAGGTAGATTAAAAAGCGTCGGTGCCATCACAATCGGAGAAGGGCCGGTACGGCCAGGAGCAGGAGTGAACAAGGATTTACCTCCCGTTGGTGATATTCATATTACTGGAACTGTTAATGTGAGCGGTTTTATGGAATTTTTTGTTTTGCAAAACACACGACTTCATTTAGTTATGAATATGGCGAAAACGATTGCGAACGGTATTTATGAAGCTGATTTACAATTAATGAGAAGAATCCATTTAGCAAAACTCGATATGAATCATGAAAAGTATAAATTTTTTTAAAGTAAATAAATCCCCTCTTTCATTAACAAGAAGGGATTATTTATTTTATATGACGTAAATGATTGAAACGAATATAGCAGTTACTAAAATACTTGGGAGTAAATTTGCTACGTGAATTTTCGTCAACCCTAACATATTTAAACCGATCGCAATAATTAAAATGCCTCCTGTAGCAGTCGATTCCGTAATAAACGACTCAAGAAGAGCATTCGGCACCCATCGTTCAATTTGCGTCGCTAATAGAGCAATTGTTCCTTGATAGATCATAACCGGTATGGCTGAGAAAATAACACCGATACCAAGAGTTGTCGTAAGGATAATACTTGTAAAACCGTCAATAATTGATTTTGTATATAACACCCTGTGGTCTCCCCGCAAACCGCTGTCCAAAGCACCAATAATAGCCATAGCACCAATTACAAATAATAAAGTTGCCGTTACAAATCCTTTTGCAATATTCCCTTCTTGATTATCCCCTAATTTTCTCTCTAACCATAGACCTAACTTGTTTAGCTTATCTTCTAGCTTCCATAATTCCCCTAAAATCCCGCCAAGCACAAGGCTAAAAATAACAACTAAAAATTGTTCACCTTTTAACCCCATCTGAATTCCTAACAACGTAACCGCAAGACCAATTCCGCTCATCACTGTCGTTTTTACTCGTTCAGGAATACGACGGAAAACTTTCCCTAACAAAGCTCCGATCGTAATGCAAACTCCATTAACAACTGTTCCTAATAAAACCAATTTTTTGTTCCCCCTATGCAGTAAAAAAATAAACCATCATAACGGATGGTTATCGTTACTCCAGCTCATCAAATTTTACATTTAATAATTCTAATATTCTTTCTAAGTCTTCATTTGAAAAGAACTCGATTTCAATTTTCCCTTTTTTTCGATTTTGTTTAATCACAACAGGAGTTCCAAGCTTTTCCCTTAACAAAGACTCACTTTGTTTTAAAAATATGCTTTTCTCTACTTTTATCTGTGATGTTTCACGTGAAACATTTTGGTTAATCTGATTGATGAGCTGTTCCACTTGGCGAACATTTAGTTTTTCTTTTACAATCTTGTCGACAATCGTTTTCAATTTTCCTTTTTTCTTTAATCCTAACAAAGCGCGACCATGCCCCATCGATAAAATCCCATCTGTGATAAGCTGCTGCACATCTTTTGGAAGTGAAAGTAACCGAATATGATTAGCAATATGAGGACGGCTTTTTCCTAATCGCTTTGCCAACTCTTCTTGAGTAATGTTCAAATGGTCAATAAGCGCTTGATAAGCCCGCGCCTCCTCAATTGGTGTCAAATCCTCACGCTGTAAATTTTCTAATAGCGCAAATTCCATCATTTGCTGTTCGGTTAAATCGCGGACTACGGCAGGGACTGTTTTTAATTTTGCTTCTTTAGCGGCGCGATATCGTCTTTCGCCAACAACAATTTCATAACCTTTAATACTTTTTCTAACAATGAGCGGCTGTAAAATACCATGTTGAAGAATTGATTCTTTTAACTCGTCAATTGTTTCTTGCTTAAATGTTTTCCTCGGTTGGTAAGGATTCGGCCGCAGCTCTTTAATACTGATTTCTTGAATAACCTCGTCTTCTTTAGTTTCTAAATTCGCAAACAATGCATTAATCCCTTTTCCAAGACCTTTAGCCACGTTCTAACACCTCCTTCGCAAACTCTAAATATACTTCTGCTCCGCGGGATTTTGTATCATAAAGAATAATTGGTTTCCCGTGACTTGGTGCTTCGCTTAAGCGGACATTCCGTGGAATAATCGTTTGATAGACTTTTTCTCGAAAATATTTTTTCACTTCTTGAATTACTTGAATGCCGAGGTTTGTCCTAGCATCCAGCATCGTCAGAACAACGCCTTCTAATCGTAAATCTTTATTTAAATGTTTTTGTACTAAACGTATTGTATTCAGTAATTGACTTAACCCTTCAAGAGCATAGTACTCACACTGTACCGGAATTAAAACGGTATCTGCAGCAGTTAAAGCATTGACAGTGAGCAAGCCTAAAGAAGGCGGACAATCAATAATAATAAATTCATATAGAGATTTTAAAGGCTCGAGTGCTTTCTTTAAACGAATCTCACGAGAAATAATCGGAACAAGCTCTATTTCCGCTCCTGCAAGCTGAATGGTAGCAGGAATAATATGTAGGTTTTCGATAGAGGTTGGTCTTATTACTTCTTTCGCTGTCATCTCTTCAACAAGAACGTTATAGATACATTCATCCACATCGCCTTTTTCAATGCCGATTCCGCTTGTCGCATTTCCCTGCGGATCAATATCTACAAGCAACACTTTTTTTCCTATATATGCAAGGCAGGCAGCTAAATTCACTGCTGTTGTCGTTTTTCCAACCCCGCCTTTTTGGTTTGCAATCGCGATAATCTTGCCCACGATGACACCTACCCTCAACTCATACTAAATCAAATCTTTATTTTGTTCTAACCGTACGTAATGCTGCCTTCATATTTATTGTTTAAAACATAACGGACGAGAAGAGTCGCTATGTTTTTTATTTTATCATGAAACAACTAAGATGGATGCTTTTTCTAATCTATAAATAAAAATTAAATAAAAAACCTCATCAATGTAGCTTATGATGAGGCATAATTAAGGGCAATATTACTTTTTAGGAATGCGAATCGTAATTTGATAGTAATCTTCAAAGTCCTCTTCCTCTGAATCGATCGCAAGACCGCTATCTGCCACCATCGTTAATGATTGGCGGATTGTATTTACAGCGATTCTCATATCTTTGCTGAACGCTTTTCGTTTAGGCTTTGGCTTAGGCGAAGCATTCTCCAACATTTTGAGAACGCGATCTTCTGTTTGTTTTACATTTAATTGCTTTTCAACAATTTCTTGTAAAAGTTTTAGCTGTTTTTCTTTATCTTTCAATGCGATTAGCGCACGAGCGTGGCGTTCTGTAATTTTCCTTTGTAAAAGAGCATCCTGTACCTCTTGAGGAAGTTTTAATAAACGCAGCTTGTTAGCTACCGTTGATTGGCCTTTTCCTAATCGTTGGGCTAACGCCTCCTGAGTTAAATTATGCAATTCAAGCAGTTTCGCATATGCAAGCGCTTCTTCAATCGGTGTTAATTCCTCGCGCTGCAAGTTTTCAATGAGCGCCACAGACGCGGTTTCTGTGTCATTTAAATTTTTAACAATAGCAGGTATCTCTTCCCATCCAAGTTTTTGGACAGCCCGCCAGCGTCTTTCTCCAGCAATAATTTCAAATTTCCCATCTTCGCATTCGCGGACAACAATCGGTTGAATGATTCCATGTGTCCGGATGGTTAGCGCTAATTCTTCAATCTTGTCCTCTGCGAAAATCGTACGCGGTTGATAGCGATTCGGTACAATAAGAGATACAGGAATTTTTCTAATTTCTTCTCCTTCTGTTTTTTCCATTACTTGTTCAGTTTCCTTTTCCCCAAAATTGAAAAAGCGCGAAAAAGGATGTTTCATGCCCCTACACCACCTTTGAAAACTCTCCCCTGTATTCTGTTAATATAAAACATTTATTCAATCGGAAGCTTATTTGGCATTCCTGGTTTTCGAGGATATTTTTTTGGTGTTTTCCGTTTTTTCTCAATAAAAATGATCGTGCGCTCACTTTGTTCAATTGGTAAAATAAACTGTTCTGTACGTTCAACTTCCCCGCCAAGTACTTTAATAGCCGTTTTTCCTTGTTCTAATTCCTCCCCGGCAGCAGCTGCTTTCATGGCGATAAATGTTCCGTTCATTTTAACTAATGGAAGGCAAAGCTCACTTAATACTGCCATTCGTGCAACCGCTCTTGCTATAACTACATCAAATGATTCGCGAATTCCTTCTTTTCTCCCAAATGTTTCTGCACGGTCATGATAAAATGCCACATTCTCTAACTGTAGCTTAGACGCAAGATGGTTAAGAAACGTAATTCGTTTTTGCAATGAATCGACAATTGATAACTTTAAATGCGGAAAACAAATTTTTAAAGGAATGCTTGGAAATCCGGCTCCTGCTCCTACGTCACAAATAGAAATCGGCTTTGAAAAATCATAGTAAAATGCTGGAGAAATTGAATCGAAAAAATGCTTTAAATATACTCCAGGCTTGTCCGTAATAGCAGTTAAGTTCATTTTTTCGTTCCATTCCACTAATAATTCATAATACAGTTCAAATTGTTCAAGTTGTTGAGGAGAAAGGACAATTCCCCTCTCCTCTAACATCGTCTGAAACTGTCTCGTCTCCATAAGCCAATCCTTTCACTATTGTTATTCATTCGACACTCGAGCGATTCTTCCTTGTTCTAAATAAACTAATAATATTGAAATATCGGCTGGATTTACTCCGGAAATACGGGAAGCCTGTGCAACGGAAAGCGGGCGAACTTGTTTTAACTTTTGTCTTGCTTCTGTTGCAAGCCCGTTAATCGCATCATAATCAATATCCTCTGGAATTTTTTTGTTTTCCATCTTCTTCAAGCGTTCTACTTGTTGAAGTGATTTCTCAATGTATCCTTCATACTTAATTTGGATTTCTACTTGTTCCGCTACCTCTGGCGGAATTTCTACATCTGCCGGTGCAAGCATTTTGATGTGCTCGTATGTCATTTCTGGACGTTTCAATAAATCGGCAGCGCGAATTCCGTCTTTCAACTCGCTTCCGCCAGCATTACGAATAACCTCTTGCACTTGTGCAGTCGGTTTAATAATATGGGAAGCTAATCGTTTTTTCTCTTTCTCAATGGCCTCTTTCTTCGCTAAAAACTTTTGATAACGCTCCTCGGAAATGAGACCGATTTTATAACCAATCTCTGTTAGACGCAAATCAGCGTTATCATGACGAAGTAATAAACGATATTCCGCACGTGATGTCAGTAAACGATATGGCTCATTTGTTCCCTTTGTGACAAGATCGTCAATCAATACACCGATATAAGCATCGGAACGACTTAAAATAAGCTCTTCTTTTCCTAGTGCTTTTCTAGCGGCATTAATTCCGGCAATAATTCCTTGTCCCGCTGCTTCTTCATAGCCAGAAGTTCCGTTAATTTGTCCGGCCGTATATAAATTTTTCACGATTTTCGTTTCAAGCGTTGGCCACAACTGTGTTGGTACAATCGCGTCATATTCAATTGCATAGCCAGCGCGCATCATTTCCACATTCTCTAAACCAGGAATCGTTGCTAAAATTTTCCGCTGAATATGCTCTGGTAAGCTTGTTGATAATCCTTGTACATACACTTCCTCTGTATTGCGTCCTTCCGGCTCTAAGAAAATTTGATGACGCGGTTTGTCATGGAAACGGACAATTTTATCTTCAATGGACGGACAGTAGCGTGGTCCTGTTCCTTTAATCATTCCTGAGTACATTGGTGATAAGTGAAGATTCTCGTCAATAATTCGATGAGTCTCTTCCGTTGTATACGTTAACCAGCAAGGAAGCTGATCGGTAATAAACTCCGTCGTCTCATAGGAAAACGCTCTAGGAACATCGTCACCCGGCTGAATTTCTGTTTTACTGTAATCGATAGATCGACTATTTACTCGAGGAGGTGTTCCTGTTTTAAAACGCACTAATTCAAACCCAAGCTCTTCTAAATGCTCAGATAACTTGATAGAAGGCTGCTGGTTATTTGGACCGCTCGAGTATTTAATGTCACCGATAATAATTTCTCCGCGTAAAAATGTTCCAGTTGTAATAACAACTGTTTTGGCATAATAGTGAGCCCCTGTATGCGTAATAACTCCTTTGCAGACGCCGTCCTCAACGATTAAACGTTCTACTTTTCCCTGCAATAATGTGAGATTCTTTTGATTTTCAAGCGTCTTTTTCATTTCATGCTGATATAGGAACTTATCCGCTTGAGCACGCAACGCACGCACAGCTGGACCTTTTCCTGTATTCAACATTCTCATTTGAATATAGGTTTTATCAATATTTTTCCCCATTTCTCCGCCCAGCGCATCAATTTCTCTCACAACAATTCCTTTTGCTGGACCACCAATCGATGGGTTACAAGGCATAAACGCAACCATATCAAGATTGAGTGTAATCATTAACGTCTTTGCTCCCATGCGAGCCGCGGCTAATCCCGCTTCACACCCCGCATGCCCGGCACCAACTACAATAACGTCATATGAGCCGGCGTGATATTCCATAAAAATAACCTCCTTCTTTCAATCCCTCTGTGACAAATATACTTACTTTCCTAAGCAAAATTGCGAAAAGAGCTGATCAATCAAACTTTCATGTACCGTATCACCGATAATCTCACCTAGCAATTCCCATGTTCTTGTTAAATCGATTTGCACAATATCAATTGGCACTCCTGCTTCTATTCCAGAAATCGCTTCTTCAACCGCCTGTTTCGCTTGATGAAGAAGTGCAATATGCCGAGAGTTAGATACATATGTTAAATCTTTTGCTTCAATAGCACCCGTAAAAAATAGAGAAGAAATCGCTTCTTCTAATTCATCAATTCCTTTTTCTTGTAAAAGAGATGTAGTTACAATTGGCCAATTGCCAGCGAGCTCCCGAACACGTCCCATGTCAATTTTCTGCGGTAAGTCCGTTTTATTGACGATGACAATCACATCCATATCCTTAACCGCTTCAAAAAGTTGCTCATCTTCTGGGGTTAGTTCCTCATTATAATTTAAAACGAGTAAAATTAAGTCGGCTTTCTTAAGCACTTCGCGCGAACGCTCTACTCCGATTCTTTCGACAATATCTTCCGTTTCACGAATTCCAGCTGTATCGATTAATCGAAGCGGCACTCCGCGCACGTTTACGTATTCTTCAATGACATCCCTTGTTGTTCCTGGAATATCAGTGACAATCGCCTTATTTTCATGTACTAAACTGTTGAGTAATGATGATTTCCCGACATTCGGCCTACCAATAATCACCGTTGCCAAACCTTCACGCAATATTTTCCCTTGCTGTGATGTTTGCAAAAGCTTATTAATCTCATCACGAACATAGAGCGCTTTTTCAATGAGCATTTTATGCGTCATCTCTTCAACATCGTCATATTCTGGGTAATCGATGTTTACTTCAACGTGAGCTAATGTCTCTAAAATCGTTTGCCGTAACCCGCGGATTAGCTTTGAAAGGCGCCCTTCCATTTGACTTAACGCTACATTCATCGCCCTGTCTGTTTTCGCACGAATTAAATCCATAACCGCTTCCGCCTGTGACAAATCAATGCGCCCATTTAAAAAGGCGCGTTTTGTAAATTCTCCCGGTTCAGCTAAACGCGCTCCATTCGTTAACACAAGCTGTAGAACACGATTGACAGAAAAGAGACCACCGTGACAATTAATTTCCACGACGTCTTCCCTTGTAAATGTTTTTGGCGCTCTCATCACCGTTACCATTACTTCTTCAACCGTTTGCCCTGAAGAAGGATCGACAATATGACCATAATGAATCGTATGAGATGGTACGTCTTTTAAGCGCTTGTCCCCGACTCCCTTAAAAATTTTATCAGCAATTTGTATCGCCTCATTTCCGCTTAGTCGGACAATCGCTATCGCTCCTTCTCCCAGCGGCGTTGAAATGGCTGCAATTGTATCAAACTCCATCTCCTATCACCTCTTTTTTACTAAAAAAGCCGCTATCCTATCTATATGTTAAATCCCATTATATCCCGAATAGATTCCCTAAATTATTAAAATAACACATTTATATTGTGAACAAAAGAAAATGTTTCTATATTCCCAGACACAAAAATTATCCACATTCAGTGCAATCATTTTAATTTTAACTTATCCACATGTGAATAACAATAATAATAAGCACGTCAATATCAATTCAGGAGTAATGAAGACGAATAAACATAAATTTTGCCTTTAAAAAGTTAAAAAAATAAACCCTAGGCATTACGCCCTAGAGTTTATTGATCCGGGGATATAACGATGTAGCGGTGCGGTTCCGTTCCAACAGAATATGTTTTTATTCCTTTACGCTCCGCTAACGCGGCATGAATAATTTTTCTTTCATAAGCTGGAAGCGGCTCTAACTTGACTTCTTTTCCCGTTTTTATTGCTTTGTCCGCTAATTTTTGCGCTAATTGAGCAAGTGTCTCTTTTCGTCTCGCGCGATAGTTTTCTGCATCAATCGTAATATGAATATAATGTTCCGAATATCGATTGGCTACAAGTTGAGCTAACAATTGAAGCGAATTCAACGTTTGTCCATGTTTGCCAATTAATAAGGCCATTTGCTCGCCACTTAAAATAAATTCTGCATTTCTGCCATTTTCTATTTTTTGAATATCTGCTTGAATTCCCATCTTTTCAATTACAGATTTTAAAAATTTCTCAGCTTCTTCTATAGGATTATAGATTAACTTTGCCTTTACAATAGCCGGTCTTGCCCCAAAAATCCCTAAAAAACCTTTCTTTCCTTCATCAACAACAATAATTTCCGCCCGTTCTTTCGAAACATTTAGTTGAGCTAAAGCTAGATGAACTGCTTCTTCGACAGTTTGGGCCGTAGCAGTTACTTCTTTCACTTCTTCGCTCCTCCTGAATTAGCAGTCTTTATATCTGGGCCTTTAATAAAGTATGTTTGAATAATCATAAAGATGTTTCCAACTACCCAATACAATGATAACGCTGCCGGGAAATTAATCGCAAAAATAACAATCATAACCGGCATCATCCAGAGCATCATTGCCATTTGTGGATTTTGTTGTTCCGTTCCAGCCATAATCATTTTTTGTTGAATAAAAGTAGTTACTCCAGCTATTAACGGTAGAATATAGTACGGATCTTTATCTCCTAAATCAAACCATAAGAAGTTATGATTAGCGATTTCTTTTGTTCGCATAATAGCATGGTAAAAACCAATCAAAATCGGCATCTGAATTAAAAGCGGGAAACAGCCTGCCAGCGGATTTACTCCATGCTTTTGGAACAATAGCATTGTTTCCTGTTGCAGCTTTTGTTGGGTTTGCATATCTTTAGAGCTATATTTTTCGCGCAACTTTTGCAATTCTGGCTGAAGAGCTTGCATTGCTTTTGAGTTTTTCGTCTGCTGAATCATGAGTGGCAAAATAACTAAGCGAATTAAAACAGTAACAATAATAATCGACAAACCATAATTGTCATTAAACAAATTCGCAACATATGTGATTAGCCATGAAAGCGGATAAACAATGTACTGATTCCAAAATCCTTTGCTCTCCGGTGTAATTGGTTCGTTTATTTGTGAACAACCTGATACAAAGGCTAGCAAGGCCACTAATAAAAATGCTAACCAAATCCGCCTTTTCACCATTTTTTCCTCCTAACATTTAATATTCGTGCATATCCATTATGTATTTTAACATTATCATAGCTGAAATAGCTGTCCAAATGTCAGTTATTTCATGATTCCAGCCTTCCTAAAGACATGGATTAAGCTTTTCTTTACTTCCGCATATCCCATATCCGAAACAGGCCTTCTCGCAATAATAACATAATCCTTGCCTGGAACGATTTGTTCCCCCGTCTCTAAAAACACTTGTCTTATATATCGTTTAATTCGATTTCTAACTACAGCTTTGCCAAGTTTTTTGCTTACTGACAACCCGACACGAAAGTAAGGCTGCTCCGGCTTATCAAGCACGTAAATAACGAACTGACGATTTGCCGTTGATCTTCCATTTTGGAACACTTTTTGAAACTCGTCATTTTTCTTTATACGATATTTTTTCTTTATCCCAAGGTCCAACACACTCCCATATTCGTTCGGGATTTTATGATGAAAGCAAGCTTAGAAAAAAGACCACTGAGGTTTCAGTGGCCTATGCTGATAATACTTTTCTTCCTTTACGACGACGACGAGCAAGAACTTTACGTCCGTTCTTTGTGCTCATGCGAGCGCGGAAACCGTGAACTTTGCTGCGCTTACGCTTATTTGGTTGATAAGTTCTTTTCATTATATGACACCTCCCTGAGGAATAACTGTTACAGGCAGTCTTTCTAATTATAGTGAGAAATCTATAAAAATGTCAACCGTTCCAGGAGTATCTTTCTTCAAAATGATCTTTAAACTTATACAAAGTTCAATGTGGATAATTTTTTTCACTCTTTTTATATTATCCACAACATTTATCGACATTTTTTTCACATTTTATTCCTGTGTGGATAACAACTTTTCCACAACTTTGGTTATTGTGGATAATTTTAAAAATACATTGCAACATAGTAGTTTATTTGTTATTATATTGTTGTTTTTACTTTGGATAATTTTTGTGAATAAGTTATTTATCCACAAAATGTGAATAAGTTGTGGACATCGTATTTAACATGTGAATAAACGTTATCCACATAGCGTGGATTTTGTCGAAATACTTTATTATTTCCTATTTATATGTTTTTCCACATTTGCATTTTTATAATCTTATATTCATTCATCTTATACAGTTATACAAAAGTTAAACAACCTCTTATGTAAAGGAGGGCCAACGGGTGGAAAATATACATGATTTATGGAATAAGGCGCTCGCAGAAATTGAAAAGAAAATCAGCAAGCCCAGCTTTGAAACATGGCTAAAGTCAACAAAAGCCCACTCTCTTAAAGGTGATACACTCGTCATCATAGCCCCTAATGAATTTGCAAGAGACTGGCTAGACTCCCGCTATGCCAACTTAATTGCTGAAACGATTTATGACATTACTGGTGAAGAGCTGAAAATCAAGTTTATTATTCCGCAAAATCAAAACGAGGAAGAGTTTAACATAAAGCCCGCCATCAAAAAACATCGGAAAACAGAGGAAGAACAAACAGAACTGCCGCAAAGCATGCTGAATCCAAAATATACTTTTGATACGTTTGTCATCGGTTCAGGAAACCGCTTTGCCCATGCAGCTTCATTAGCAGTAGCGGAAGCGCCTGCTAAAGCATATAATCCTCTTTTCATATACGGCGGTGTAGGATTAGGGAAGACACACTTAATGCATGCAATTGGTCACTATGTTATTGAGCACAATCCATCGGCCAAAGTTGTCTACCTATCTTCTGAAAAATTTACAAACGAGTTCATTAACTCCATTCGAGATAACAAAGCGGTCGATTTTCGCAATAAATATAGAAATGTAGACGTTCTATTAATTGACGATATTCAATTTTTAGCGGGAAAAGAACAAACACAAGAGGAATTTTTCCATACATTTAATACGCTTCATGAAGAAAGTAAACAAATTGTTATTTCGAGCGACCGACCTCCAAAAGAAATCCCGACGCTCGAAGATCGCCTACGTTCACGCTTTGAATGGGGCCTTATTACGGACATCACTCCTCCTGATTTGGAAACGCGAATTGCTATCCTGCGCAAAAAAGCCAAAGCGGAAGGGTTTGATATTCCAAACGAAGTGATGCTTTATATAGCAAACCAAATTGACTCCAATATCCGTGAACTCGAGGGAGCACTTATTCGCGTAGTTGCTTATTCATCATTAATTAACAAAGAAATTAATGCTGATTTAGCCGCTGAGGCTCTAAAGGACATTATTCCAAGTTCAAAACCAAAAGTCATCACCATTCAGGATATTCAAAGAGTCGTTGGACAGCATTTTAATGTAAAGCTGGAAGACTTTAAAGCTAAGAAGAGAACAAAATCAGTAGCTTTTCCGCGACAAATCGCGATGTATCTTTCCCGCGAGTTAACCGATTGTTCTTTACCGAAAATTGGTGAGGAGTTTGGCGGACGGGATCATACAACGGTCATTCACGCTCATGAAAAAATTTCTAAGCTCTTACAAACGGATGTCCAATTACAGAAACATTTAAAAGAAATTCAAGAAAAATTAAAACAGTAGAAAGCAGACTACTTGAACTTTTTAGGATAATGTGAATAACAATAGCTTGTTTTTACACAGTTTGTCCACATGTGGATAGACTGTGTTTCCTTTGTTTTTCAGAGTTATCCACATGTCAACAACACCTACGACTACTTCTATTATTTTTTAAGAATAATAATATATAAAATAGACACATTTAGGAGGAACTTGTTGATGAAATTTGTGATTCAGCGCGACTATTTAGTTCGAAGTGTTCAAGATGTCATGAAAGCAATCTCTTCAAGAACAACTATCCCCATCTTAACAGGTATTAAAATTGTAGCGACTGAGCAAGGCGTTACGTTGACTGGAAGCGATTCAGATATTTCTATTGAATCCTTTATTCCTGTGGAAGAAGAAGATAAAGTCATAGTAGAAATCCTGGAACCAGGAAGCATTGTGCTACCAGCTCGTTTCTTTGGTGAAATTGTAAAAAAACTCCCAAAAGAAACAGTAGAAATCGAAGTACAAAATCAGTTTTTAACGATTATTCGTTCAGGGAAAGCAGAATTCAATCTCAATGGATTAGATGCAGAAGAGTATCCACGTCTGCCGCAAATTGAAGAAGAAAATGTATTTAAAATTCCTACAGATTTACTAAAAACAATCATTCGCCAAACTGTTTTTGCTGTTTCCACTTCAGAAACTAGACCGATCTTGACAGGTGTAAACTGGAAGGTGGAAAACAATGAACTCATCTGTATTGCAACAGATAGCCATCGTTTAGCGCTGCGGAAGGCGAAAATCGAAACAGAGAGTGAAGTATTCTACAATGTTGTCATTCCAGGAAAAAGCTTGAATGAATTAAGTAAAATTTTAGACGATACTACAGAATTAGTAGATATTGTTATTACTGAAAACCAAATCCTATTTAAAACAAAACATTTGTTATTTTTCTCAAGACTTCTTGAAGGGAATTATCCAGAGACATCCCGTTTAATTCCTGAAGATAGCAAAACAGACGTTATAGTAAATGCGAAAGAGTTTTTCCAAGCTATTGATCGTGCTTCTCTTTTGGCAAGGGAAGGTAGAAATAACGTAGTAAAATTATCAACTTTGCAGGATGGTGTCATTGAGATTTCCTCTAATTCTCCTGAAATCGGAAAAGTCATTGAGGAAATTCAAAGTGAATCTGTCACAGGGGAAGAATTGAAAATTTCTTTCAGTGCAAAATATATGATGGAGGCTCTCAAAGCGTTGGAGGGAACAGAAATTAAAATTAGCTTCACTGGAGCGATGCGGCCATTTTTAATTCGTCCGATTAATGATGAATCAATGCTTCAACTTATTCTTCCTGTAAGAACGTACTAAAAAATGAAAGCTGCTAGAAAGACGGGGTTCTGGCAGCTTTCTTTTCTATGGACAAAATTTTTAGTAAAATGAAATAATGGACAGTTTTTACGAAAGAGAGCGATTGAATGATGGTTGAGAAAATTAAAATTTCTACGGATACAATTACACTAGGTCAATTATTGAAATTAGCGAACGTAATTGAAACGGGTGGCATGGCGAAATGGTTTTTGCAAAACTATGAAGTATATGTAAATGGAGAGCGCGAAAACCGTCGCGGCCGCAAACTAAAGCCTGAAGATGTAGTCGAAATTAAAGGACACGGTACCTTTATTGTAATCACATAGAGTAGGTGAAGTACCTTTGTTTTTAACGAATTTATGCTTAAAAAATTACCGTAATTATAAAAGCGCCGAACTTCAGTTTGAAAATAAAGTAAATATCATTTTAGGGGAAAATGCCCAAGGAAAAACGAATGTGATGGAAGCCATTTATGTTTTAGCAATGGCAAAATCCCACCGTACTTCTAACGATAAAGACCTTATTTGTTGGGAAGAGGAATATGCTAAAATAGAGGGGAGAGCCATAAAACGAAAGGGCCCATTGTCTTTGGAATTAATAATCTCGAAAAAAGGAAAAAAAGCACGGAGTAATCATATTGAACAGCCAAAATTAAGTCAATACGTTGGAAATATAAATGTTGTCATGTTTGCTCCTGAGGATTTGAATCTTGTCAAAGGAAGTCCTCAAATAAGAAGACGTTTTATCGACATGGAAATTGGACAAGTTTCCCCTGTTTATATGCATGATTTAAGTCAATACCAAAAAATCTTGCAGCAAAGAAATCATTATTTAAAACTGCTCCAATCGAATCGTCATAACGATGAAACAATGCTCGAAGTATTAACGGATCAATTAATTGAATTAGCTGCTAAGATTACATTAAAACGATACCAGTTTTTGGATTTGTTGCAAAAATGGGCTGAACCCATTCATTATGAGATAAGCAGAGGGCTTGAAACATTGGAGATAAAATATCGTCCGTCTATCGATGTATCAGAAGACGTGGAATTGTCGAGAATAATAGAAGCATATAACGAGAAGTTTGCTAAAATAAAGGATAGAGAAATAGACAGGGGAACGACATTGGTGGGCCCGCATCGTGATGATTTAGCATTCGATGTGAATGGAAAAGATGTGCAAACATTCGGCTCGCAAGGCCAGCAACGAACAACCGCTCTCTCTTTAAAATTAGCGGAAATTGAGCTTATTTTTTCTGAAATTGGCGATTATCCAATCTTGCTGTTGGATGATGTTTTATCAGAGCTTGACGATTTTCGCCAAACTCATTTGCTCAATACTATACAAGGAAAAGTGCAAACATTTGTAACAACAACGAGTATCGATGGAATAGAGCATGAGGTAATTAAAGAAGCGGATATATATAAAGTTGTTTCAGGGCAAATTGCCAAGGTTTAATTTTTTTATAGGGAAAGCGTAGGTGATTGACATGACAATGGAGCAAAAAGTGGAACAGACATATGATGCAAGCCAAATTCAAGTCCTTGAGGGATTAGAAGCCGTTCGTAAAAGACCGGGAATGTACATTGGCTCAACGGGATCAAAAGGGCTTCATCATTTAGTATGGGAAATAGTCGACAATAGTATTGACGAAGCGCTGGCCGGTTATTGTACGGAAATTAATGTGACGATTGAGGAAGATAATAGTATTACAGTTGTTGATAATGGACGAGGTATTCCAGTCGGAATTCATGAAAAAATGGGACGGCCAGCTGTAGAAGTAATCATGACGGTTCTCCATGCAGGCGGTAAGTTCGGCGGTGGCGGCTATAAAGTATCTGGCGGATTGCATGGTGTTGGCGCATCAGTTGTGAATGCATTATCAACAGAGTTGGAAGTGTTTGTATATCTCGAAGGAAAAATACATTATCAAAAATATAAACGTGGTGTTCCGGTTACAGATTTGCAAGTAATTGGTGATACGGATCGCACAGGAACTACCGTGCATTTTAAACCAGATCCTGAAATTTTTACAGAGACAACAGAATATGATTATGATACGTTAGCGACTCGTCTGCGAGAACTTGCTTTCTTAAACCGCGGCATCAAAATTACGCTTGAGGATAAGCGCGTAGAAAACCGCAAAAATGAGTATTATTACGAAGGTGGAATCAAGTCGTATGTAGAGCACTTGAACCGCACGAGAGAAGTTCTTCATGAAGAACCAATTTATATTGTTGGCGAGAAAGATGGAATTTATGTTGAAATCGCCCTCCAATATAACGACGGCTATACTAGTAATATATATTCATTTGCAAATAATATTCATACACATGAGGGCGGGACACACGAATCAGGTTTTAAAACAGCATTAACTCGCATTATTAATGACTATGCACGCAAGCATCATATCATAAAAGACAATGATACAAATTTAACCGGCGAAGATGTTCGTGAAGGATTAACCGCCATTGTTTCAGTAAAGCATCCAGCCCCTCAGTTTGAAGGACAAACAAAAACAAAGCTTGGAAACAGTGATGCAAGAACAGTTACAGATTCTATTTTCTCCGAGCACTTTGAGACATTTTTATTAGAAAATCCTGTAGTGGCAAGAAAGATTGTCGAAAAGGGAATGATGGCAGCACGTGCTCGACTAGCAGCAAAGAAAGCGAGAGAGCTAACGAGAAGAAAGAGCGCTCTTGAAGTGTCCAATTTACCAGGAAAACTAGCGGACTGCTCCTCAAAGGATCCATCGATTAGTGAGTTATATGTAGTTGAGGGAGATTCAGCGGGTGGTTCGGCTAAGCAAGGAAGGGATCGTCATTTCCAAGCGATTTTGCCATTACGTGGTAAAATTATTAACGTTGAGAAAGCGCGGCTGGATAAAATCTTATCCAACAATGAAGTGAGAGCCATTATTACTGCTTTAGGAACAGGAATCGGTGAAGATTTTGATATTACAAAGGCACGCTATCATAAAATTATTATCATGACCGATGCCGATGTCGATGGAGCCCATATTCGTACGTTATTGCTTACATTCTTTTATCGATATATGCGGCAACTTATTGAAAAAGGGTATGTGTATATTGCTCAACCACCTCTTTACAAAATTCAACAAGGCAAACATGTTGAATATGCATACAATGACCGTCAATTAGAAACTATTCTTGCCAAATTACCTGACAATCCAAAACCTAATATTCAACGGTATAAAGGTCTTGGCGAGATGAATCCAGAACAATTATGGGAAACAACAATGAATCCCGAAACGAGAACATTGCTTCAAGTAAGCTTGCAAGATGCCATTGAAGCGGATGAAACGTTTGAAATTTTAATGGGAGATAAAGTAGAACCACGAAGACAGTTTATTGAGGAAAATGCGAAATATGTAAAAAACTTAGATATTTAAGGATAGATAGTGTATCTATCCTTCTTTGTACATCGGAGAGTGTTTAACTAATCACCCTCCCCAAATTTTAATAAAGTGAACTTCTAAGGGAGGTTCGTTTCTATGTCGGAAAATCAAAATTTACGAATTAGAGAAGTCAATATTAGTCAAGAAATGCGTTCATCGTTCCTAGATTATGCGATGAGTGTTATTGTATCGCGTGCTCTTCCGGATGTGCGTGACGGTTTAAAGCCGGTACATCGCCGTATTTTATATGCAATGCATGATTTAGGAATGACAGCAGATAAGCCGTATAAAAAATCTGCACGTATCGTCGGTGAAGTTATTGGTAAATATCATCCTCATGGAGATGCTGCTGTTTATGATACGATGGTGCGGATGGCACAAGACTTTAACTATCGCTACATGCTTGTTGATGGACATGGAAACTTTGGTTCAATTGATGGGGACGCTGCAGCAGCAATGCGTTACACCGAGGCGCGCATGTCCAAAATAGCGATGGAACTTTTGCGTGACATTAATAAAGATACGATTGACTACCAAGATAACTACGACGGTTCAGAAAAAGAACCAATCGTGTTGCCTTCAAGATTTCCTAACTTGCTTGTTAATGGCTCGTCTGGTATTGCTGTCGGGATGGCAACAAACATTCCACCTCATCAGCTTGGCGAAGTGATTGATGCAATTTTAGCATTAAGCAAAGACCCCGACATTACCATTGCTGAATTAATGGAAATCATACCGGGACCAGACTTTCCAACAGCTGGACAGATTATTGGCCGCAGCGGAATTCGTAAAGCGTATGAAACGGGTCGCGGCTCAATTACATTGCGGGCGAAAGTAGAAATTGAGAAAAATGCAAGCGGAAAAGAAACGATTATTGTTCGAGAACTTCCTTATCAAGTGAATAAAGCAAAACTAATTGAGAAAATTGCTGAACTTGTTCGCGAAAAGAAAATTGACGGAATCACTGATTTGCGCGATGAATCCGACCGCAACGGCATGAGAATTGTTATTGAAGTGAGAAAAGATGCTAATGCCAATGTCATTTTAAATAACTTATACAAACAAACGGCTTTGCAAACTAGTTTCGGTATTAATATGCTTGCTTTAGTAGATGGAGAGCCGAAAGTTTTAAATTTAAAGCAATGCTTAAATTATTATTTAGACCATCAAAAAGTAGTGATTCGTCGCCGTACAGCCTATGAATTGAAAAAAGCTGAAGCGCGGGCGCATATTTTAGAAGGATTGCGCATTGCCCTTGATCACTTAGATGAAGTAATCAACTTAATTCGTAGCTCACAAACAACTGATATTGCAAGAGAAGGGTTAATGCAACAATTTTCTTTAACGGAGAGACAAGCCCAAGCGATTTTAGATATGCGTCTTCAGAGACTTACAGGTTTAGAACGTGAAAAAATTGAACAAGAGTATAAAGATTTAGTTAAACTAATCAGTGAATTGAAAGCCATTTTGGCAGATGAAGAGAAAGTTTTACAAATCATTCGCGATGAGCTGCTTGAAATTAAAGAAAGATTTAATGATGAGCGCAGAACAGAAATTGTCGTTGGCAGCGTTGAAGAAATCGATGACGAGGATTTAATTCCGCGCGAAAATATTGTCGTAACATTAACACATAAAGGTTATATTAAGCGTTTGCCTGTATCGACATATAAGAGCCAAAGAAGAGGTGGTAGAGGTATTCAAGGAATGAACACAAGCGAGGACGACTTTGTTGAGCATCTATTAATTACCTCTACACATAATACAATTTTATTTTTCACAAACAAAGGAAAAGTATACCGCGCAAAAGGTTATGAAATTCCGGAGTTTGGACGTACTGCGAAAGGAATACCGATTGTTAACTTGTTAGAAATTGATAAAGACGAATGGATTAATACAATTATCACCATTGATGAGTTCGATGATCATTCGTTCCTTTTCTTTACTACGAAAGAAGGAATTGCAAAACGTTCACCATTGTCTTCGTTCTTCAATATTCGTAATAATGGATTAATCGCTATTAGTTTACGTGAGGGAGATGAATTAATTTCTGTTAAACTTACGGATGGATCTAAAGATATTATCGTTGGAACGAAAAAAGGTATGTTAATTCGTTTTCCGGAGACAGATGTACGAACAATGGGAAGAAATGCTACAGGAGTAAAAGCCATTACGTTGGATGCGGATGATGAAGTCGTTGGTATGGAAATATTAGATGAAGACTCAGATGTTTTAGTTGTTACAAAAAATGGATATGGAAAACGTACTCCAGCCTCAGAGTATCGCATTCAAAGCAGAGGTGGAAAAGGATTAAAAACATGCAATATTACTGAGAAAAACGGAGACGTTGTTGCGGTAAAAACAGTGACGGATGAAGAAGATTTAATGTTAATTACTGCAAGCGGAATACTAATTCGCATCGCTGTCAGCGATATTTCTCGCATGGGCAGAAATACACAGGGAGTTAAGCTTATCCGTCTATCTGATGACAATGAATATGTTGCTACAGTTGCTAAAGTACCGAAAGAGGAAGAAAAAGATAGCGAAGAATTTGAGGAACATTAAAATAAAGAGGCTGACCTAAGAGCGAAGTGTCAGACCCCACAACACAATATAATCAATGAACGATATATTGTGAAATGAATGTGAGGTCAGTACTTATGGGTCAGCCCCTTTTTAAATGTTTTGCGGTATCGGAAGGTGAAGAAAAGTGATACGGGTAAAAGTGAATCAATTGCAGGAAGGATGCATTTTATCAGAAGATGTATTGGGAAAATCAAACAATCCAATTATTCCTAAAAATACAATATTAACCCCTCTTTTATTAACAGTGCTAAAAAAATTTTTCATTGAAGATGTATATGTTAAATCAGTTTTGGCCAACGGTGAACCATTTAAGCCAAGTGAAATAATCGAAAACAATCAGAATCAAGAGAGAGAGAGGGTGGAAGAAGAAAATATTTCATTGTATTTAAAAGCAGTTCAACAGTATAAGCATATTTTTCAAACTTGGCAATCAGGAGTTCCAATTGATATTGGAGAAGTTAGAGCAGTTATTATTCCATTGCTGGATAAGCTGCTCGAATCAAAAGGGGAACTATTTTCTCTATACCGTTACACAACAAAGGAAGACTATTTGTATCATCATGCGATTAGTGTAGGTTTGCTTGCAGGGTTTATAGCGAAAAACTTGAGTTATGATAAAGGAGATTATTACCAAATTGCAATATCCGGTGTTTTATGTGATTGTGGGATGGCGAAAATTGATCCAAGATTATTAACAAAAAGTTCCGCTCTTACTTCAGACGAGTATAAAGAAATAAAACAACATACAGTATATGGTTATAAAATGATTCAAAAACTTCCAACATTACAAGAAGGAGCGAAGTTAGCTGTTTTGCAACACCATGAAAGAAATGATGGAAGTGGTTATCCATTCGGGCTCGATGAAAAAAAAATTCATCCTTATAGCAAAATAGTGGCTGTAGCTGATGTTTATCATGCGATGATATCGGAGCGTCTTTATCGAGCGAAACAATCTCCATTTAAAGCGCTTGAACAGCTTCAAGCTGATAGTTTTGGAAAGTTAAGTATGGAAAATGTTCAAGTTTTATTAGACAATCTTACTGCTTTTACTATTGGAACAAAAGTTAAGCTATCAAGTGGAGAGACAGCAGAAATTGTATTTATCTATCCTGACTCTCCTACGCGGCCAATGGTTAAAAATTTGGAAACAAATCAGTTCGTATCGTTAAGGGAGCATCGAAATATTCATATTGAAGAAGTTATTTATTAAAAGTTAAAGACAATGAGATAAAAATCATTGTCTTTTTTTAAAAAATATACTTGCGCAAATAAATGATATTAAATATAATAGAACATGTCCGATGTTTATGTATAATATTCATTTTAATAGGTTGACATCTCTTTTTTATTTTGTTATTATCAAATAGCTGTTCTAATTAAGTTCCTTGAAAACTGAACAAAACGCAAGCATCAACGTCAATTTGCTAGGTATATAACTTTATTGGAGAGTTTGATCCTGGCTCAGGACGAACGCTGGCGGCGTGCCTAATACATGCAAGTCGAGCGGA
>NZ_JACDUU010000010.1 GCF_013760845.1 [Anoxybacillus] calidus
CTAAGCCAATTACTGCAATTTTTACTTGATGATGTTCCATTTTCTAACTCCTCTCGTAATTTTTTGATGGGAGTTCGGTTATGTTATGTTCCCCACCGGCAAATTCTAGACGCTGGAATACGGTCCTCAATAATTGGCGCTCTAATATGATTTGGCTTACAGCATCAACTAATGAACGGCTGTATGTTATATCCTGCTTAAAATAGCAGAGACTTAGGCAACTGGTAGTAGGTTGTTACTTGCAGAACTAGCAAATGCTTTCCTACGTATACTAAAGAGAAGCGAGATTTGCAGGTTCTAGCATGTTTGTTCAAGAAGGAAAGGTTCAGGTGATCGGAGACTTCTGAAGTGTGTGAGTGTGCAATACGAACAAATCATCATCTTCAAACAAGTGACAAAAATACATTCCTATTTCTAAAGTTCCAACTTTTATGCCGGGCAAAGAATAAGAAATCATTAAATAAAGGTTTATAACCTTTTAACTCTATCGACTTTTTTCCTAAGGAGATAAAAGTTACAGAGTGATTCTTAAAAACATTCTCTACACTCTATCCGTTTTTGAAAGACTCTCCCTCCTTCCAAATCTTCACTATAGGATATGAAAGCAGCTTCTATCTTGTATAGAGCATTAATCTAATTCTATTTATTTCCATTTTTACCCAGTAGATATTGAGAGTGTTAATAGGTTTTTAGGTACAATTTTAGTAAATATATCACTCAGTATATTGAACACTAAAAAATTACGTTTACTTTGTTTTTTCAACCGCTTGAAAAAGGTCTAACTCTTCTATATTAACTTTTCAATTTTCCGTTTCTTTGTAAAAGTTGATTAGAGTACTACGTCCGTTATCCGATTTTAGACGTTGATGGAAGCAACAATTTTTATGATGGAGAAGTCGAATCTTCAAGTTAAATTTATATAAGTAGGCAGCAATATCATATGAGGTTATCTTAGTTGGGATTAGCATGTCCAAGATGTAGAGATGAATTGCAGCTGTCTTGGAGTTTTTATCCCAAAACTAATCATTTCGTCCAATCAAATTTAATCAATCTAACATCTTATATTTGTAATCAACGGTGATAAAATTCCCCAATAACAGCGGTTTAAAATTCCCCGAAAATAACAGATAATCGTTTCAAAACAACATCTTAGATGGAGTGGAGAAACGATGCTGAAGATTGGGAGTTGTATCAGAAAGGCTGGACTCAAACATCTATTGCCGAAGAAACAGGGATTCTATATTTAACCATCCTCATATTCACTGTTGGCATACTAATAAAATGTTCTCAAAGATTTGTTATGAAGCCGGTTTATATGATCATCTTTCTATCGATGATGTGGATTGTACGATCGTTAAAGATTATTGTGTCTATATAGCATTAAAGGCAAAGCAGGAAATGCCATGGCTTCTCTCCAAAGGACATTTTAAAAAATAGCATTGAGCAAAATTTAATTACTTTGAGACAATGGATAAATATTTTATTATGACTAAGATGAACTTTCTATATTAAATGATTTTCTGTTGTTAGACATATGGACACGCCGACTATGCTGACAACGTGACGGCGGACAAACATTCGTCATCGCGCTGTCGTCAACCAGCCGAACGTGGTGAACGCTTAGGCGTTTAACCGCAAGCTCGTTAATTCATGACTTTTAACATTTTTTTCGAGAAGTCTCCCTTCTCTAAGCGAAGGGGAGGGGGAAGGTTCATCAAAGTCACTCTGTTCGATCTTATTTATGGTCCTTCTGTTTTCGTATCTTAAATAGTTTAGAAAATATTGGTATGTATTTATACAGAAGAAAAGGATTGTAATGGTAAAGAAGAGATATTCATAGATAGTTGAATGACATATGAGTGATCATCTAATGGTGTTGTCGATAAAGGAAAAACAGGCTCCGTCTCTTTGGTTAGAGTACGAAATCCTGTTTTTTCGTGTGTGAAGGATGGCGGGGGATCCATCTTGTAGCCGGATCGTTTTCCGAACGCGTTTGATAAGAAAACAATGTAAACCTCTTTTTATATAATTGTTTATTCTCTTCCAGTAAATCATACAGCTCTTTTCGGTCCCGTGTTGAAAGGAATAAAGAATTGGCAGCATGTTTCAGTTTAGAAGTACAGTCGAGTAGAGATAGACAATTGTCGAATGTGTATTCGGAAACTGGCCATTCATGTTGATTGAAATGCGCTGCTAACCGTTTGTTTTTTCGTAATAGGAACTTTTGCAGTTGAGCTATCTCTATGAGTATAATAAAGACGAAATCTTTTATGTTTTTTTCTTCAACTTTTAAATGAATTTCTGCTTCACATAGCGATGCAAGAGATTGTACATAAGTGGTCAATGCTTCCTCGACAGCTATGAGCGAGCGGGATAAAGAATGCAGGTGTTGCTTTAGGCACTTATTCATTTTTGATGTCCTTTGCATCATGTTTTTGGTGTTCTTTACATGATGGACATTGACATTTGTCATGATGAATTGGAATCAACTCCATCACATTTTCTAACTTTTTGAGTAATAGCCATTCTTTCATGACGACCGTTTCGATTAAATCCTGGACAGACCTATTAAATTTAATAATTTCATGATTGTTTGGTTTAGTTGGAAAATCTAAACAGTTACCGACGAACGCTTGGATTTTTTCTGCCTCTGCATTTAAGATGTGGGATAGAGCAACTTCTTCGAGGGCAATGGATTCTAATAAATCAATAATGACTTCTTCCTTATCTGGGCGATGCGACATCTTTGGAATTTTGGGCATACTCATCGATACCAGCTCCTTTTTATATTCTTTAACCAATGTATGCAAAATATAAAAATAGGTTCCTGCCTAAGTAAAAAGTTACCATGTTAGAAAGGGGAAATCTGGGGGTAAGAGTTGTTACTCTAACGATTAAAGGGTTACCGTTCAACTTTTATGCTTATTCGAGCTATGGTCGTGATACATCTGTTTTTCACAAATTAGAAAAAGAGTTAGATATTTATATTAACTGGCGCGATGAACTTGTGTCCCTCGTGTTTCGAAGCGAGCGGCCACTCAGGAGATAAAATGGACTAATTATCAGGAGCAAGATGCCAACCTTTTGGTAACCTGTTCTTTGTAGGAGACTGGTGTGATTGTTTTCTAGAACTATATGAGCGGAGCCCTTTGTATGAACCAGGTGATGAGGAGTATCTCCATAGAGGATCTATAAATGTAGACTTGATTGTTGATTTTTCTTTAACACTTTCTAAACGCTATAACATAAATGAATTTAAAGTTGAAAATTTAGATATTTATTCATTTGATGAAAAGTGACAGACTATTGTCAGAAAGAAGGAAGAAAATCAGCGGAGTATTTTGTTTTACATAAGTTAATGTGATACGAAAATTTTCCTTGTACAGGGTTCAGGGATCTTCTGGGCGGTGCTTCATTTGGGCGTCTTTTTTTGCGCAAAAAAGACTCAGACGAATGTCTGAGTCTTTAATCTATTTGTCAATTAAGGCCAATATTCCTTTAAATATAAGGATTAATGAAAAAACAAGAACGGATAAAATCCCAATATAGAATGTTACGGGCGCTATACTCGCTAAAGCTGTACCGGCTAAAGGCAGCTTGATTAGTGCAAAACCGGCAAGGACGCAAGCCAAGAACAAAAGCGCAAGTTTATCCATGCTCATTCCTCCCTTCAGTATTAATATATGAAGATGTAAAAGGAAAGGAACTAAGCATTCAAAAAAGGGCGCTTTAGAACGATTATTTTTAATGACCTCTTCAAGGTGATTAAGTTTTTTAATGGATTCATGTGTTTGAAATCATTCATGTAAATCCATTTTTGCGGCGCTTTTGGTGCTTCTTTTATTTTTTGTTCTCTCTAATGTTAACATGGCGTTGGCGCAAAATTATATGATAAGCGAAATAGGAGAAGTGGAAGATGGAATGGCTATTGTGAATCTGCTTACCACTTGGATTATTATAATGATAGAAAAAGGTTTGACGATAAAGGGATGAAACTATTTTGTGAGGTGAGATGCTGTGTGTGGGAGATTTTCATTAACGGTTTCTGAAGAAATACTTAAACAATATTTTCCTTTGGAGTTTCCAAAAAAAGTGTTGCCGAGATATAATATTGCTCCGAGTCAGGAAGTGTTGGCGGTTGTTTCTGACGGCGAGAAAATCACAGGGAAGATGTTGAAATGGGGACTTGTACCGTATTGGGCAAATGATCCAAAAATCGGCTTTAAGATGATCAACACAAGGGCAGAAACGGTTGATGAAAAAGCAAGCTTTAAGCATGCTTTTAAAAAGAGGAGATGTTTCGTTCTCGCTGATGGTTTTTACGAGTGGAGAAAAGAAGGAAACAAAAAGATACCGTATCGATTTACGTTAAAGAGCGAACGACCTTTTGCGTTTGCGGGTCTTTGGGAGAAATGGGACAAACATGGCGATTCAATGTATACGTGTACGATTATCACTACAAAAGCGAATGAACTTGTTAAAGGGGTTCATGAGCGAATGCCTGTCATACTCCCTAAAGAATGGGAGGAGTTTTGGCTTGATCCAGCGATAGATGATACCGAGTATTTAAAATCGTTATTGAGGCCGTATCCAGCGGAAGAAATGAAAATGTATGAAGTATCCACAGCAGTCAATTCAGCCAAAAATGATGTAGAAGAATGTGTAAAACCGATTAACAGCCGTTAGACTCTTTCTATTCTTATTATACCAGGTGCTTGCAGATGGATTGGAGTATATAAACAAGTGACGTGGAAGCACATATACTCGTTGTAGCCCTTAGGTTAATATGTCGATGGATGATGAAGTTTATGAAGTCAAAAGCGTCTGTCTGAGCGAGGACAGGCGTTTGTTTTTTGAGATACAATGATAAAAAGAAAATCATCATTTTAAAAGCGGGAGATGTTTATTAGTGGAGAAAATCATCTTGTTTGATGGAATATGTAACTTCTGTAACGCAAGCGTTCAGTTTATTATAAAACGAGACACGCAAGCTCAATTTCGTTTTGCATCATTACAGAGTGAAGTGGGGAAGAAGCTGTTAACGAAGTATAAAATTCCTGAGGATATCAACAGTTTTATATTCATTGCTGGAGAGAGGTACTACACGAAATCCAGTGCAGCGTTAAGAGTGTGCAAGCATTTAAAAGGATTTTGGAGGTTGTTTTATGTCTTCATTCTAGTTCCACGTCCGCTTCGTGATCGCTTTTATGATTTTATTGCTAGAAATAGATATCAATGGTTTGGGAAAAAAGAGAGCTGCATGATTCCAACTCCGGATATTCGGAACAGATTTTTGGAGTAGAATGTAAAACCTCTATACCGAAAAGAGAATATAGCTAATGGAAGAATAGGGAATTTGTATGAAGAATGTGTAATAGTTGATGATCTAAGTGGGTTCGGGTGCATAGCTGCAGGGGATCGATGAACTCGGTTGTTTATGATGATAGGAGTTGTTTCATTTTAAAACAAAACTTTTTGACAATCTGCTCTTATCTATGAAACAGAATCTTTCTCATCTGTTCATCATATTAATTTGAGAAGGATTCTGTTTTTAATTTATTAAATTTATTCACACTCTATTTACAACGGAGGAAAAATTATGTAATATATAAAACGAAAATAGTAATCATTACGAATTAGGTAGGTGAGAAAATGTTTCGATATTTCAAAAGTACATTGATCCTTCTCATGATTTTTATGCTTTTCGGATGTTCGCTATCTTCCTCTGGAGAAGAAGAAAAGAGCCAAAAGGAATTAACATTGCTTTTTAATTTCCCGACAAACACAATCGATCCACAATTAGACAGCAATTATACGATGGTTCGTGCGGGAGTGGGAGAGACGCTTGTAAAGATTAGTGAAAAGTTAGAAATGGAACCTTGGCTCGCAGAAGAATGGGAAAGTAAAGATGGACAACATTGGACTTTCAAAATTAGGGAAGGTATTACATTCCATAATGGAAAAAAAGTTGATGCTCATGCGGTGAAGGAGTCTTTGGAAAGAGCAATAAAAATTAGTCCAGCCGTAAAAGCGGCATTAAAAATTCGTAAGATGGAAGCGGATGGACAACTGTTAACCATTCAAACAGAAGAAGTATTTCCGCAATTTCCTTCAGAGCTGGTGCACCCTTACACCGCAATCATTGATGTTACTGAAAAAGACTTCGATCAAAAGCCGATTGGTACAGGACCATTTAAAGTATCTTCTTTTGAACCTGGGGTAGCACTTAAAGTCGAACGTTTTGACGAGTATTGGGACGGTAAAGCAAAACTTGATAAAGCAACGTTCGCCTTTAACGAGGATGCCAATGCGCGATTAATGGCGCTTCAATCAGGAGATGCCGATATTATTTTTAGACCGCCAGTTGAAAATCTTGAACAGTTAAAAGAAGAAAAAGTAAAAGTAGAGTCTGTCCCAGGATTGCGTACACATCAGTTGTTATTTAATATGGACAGTCCATATATGAAAGATGAGAATGTGCGTAAAGCGATTGATACGTTAATTGATCGGAAAGAGATTGTTGAACATATTTTAAACGGGCATGCCGTTGAAGCGAAAGGTCCTTTTTTGACAGACTTTCCGTTCGCACCGTCCTATGAAGAGAAGAAACGCGGAATCGAAGTGGCGAGACAATATTTTACACAAGCAGGTTTTCAAGTTGAAAACGGAAAACTTACGAAAGATGGAAAAATCGTTCAATTTAAAGTGTTAACGTACTCATCACGTCCTGAACTTCCTTTAATTGTACAAATTTTACAATCAAAGGCGAAGGAACTCGGAATCGAGATGACGATTCAACAAGTTGAAAATATTGATGAGTATTTAGCGGCCAATGATGATTGGGATTTTGCTACATACAGCAGTTTAACGGCTCCTCGTGGTGATGCGGCATACTTTTTGAATGCGACATACATGCCGAATGGAGCGCTAAACTACGCAAATATGAACCATCCAGAATTAATATCCGTTATTAACCAATTAAACAAAACAGTAGAAGTGAACGAACGGAACAAATTGGCAAGAGAAGCAGCAAAAATCATTGATAAAGAGATGCTTCATTCCTTTATCGTACATCCAAATATTATTGTTGCCTATCGTGACGGAGTGAAAAATTGGGTGACAAGTAAAAGCGAGTATTACATGCTAACAAAAGATTTGGATGTGGATAAGTAATATGATTCACATAGCGAAAAGATTAATAGAATTCATGTTATTTTTACTCTTGCTTTCTTTCATAAGCTTTATATTTATAAAACTAGCACCTGGTGACCCTGTTAAACAGATGCTTCATGTAGATGAAGTGTCCGTTACGAAAGAACAAATAGAAGCGCTTAGAGATGAACTGAAGTTTAATGAGCCTTTATATATTCAATATTGGTATTGGTTGAAACGATTTTTTGAGTTTGATTTAGGCCATTCTTATATAACAAAGCAGCCAGTTTTGTCTGAGTTGTTATCGAGATTTCCTGCAACAATTACGCTTACATGCGCTTCTTTAATCGTAATGATTCTTATTTCCGTTCCTTTAGGAACGTTATCCGCGCTCTATAAAAATAAATGGGTGGACCATATGAGCCGTTTGTTTGCACTTGTCGGTTCATCCATCCCTAGCTTTTGGCTGGGGCTCCTTTTCATTGAATTATTTGCAGTTAAACTAGGTATATTGCCAAGCATGGGAAAGGGAACGGCTAAACACATCATATTGCCATCCCTTACATTAGGAATCGCGATGTCAGCGGTTTATGTAAGATTGTTGCGCTCAAGTTTATTAGAAGGCTTGAATGAGGATTATGTGAAAGCTGCAAGAGCAAGAGGAATTAGTGAAAAACGTATCTTTTTATTCCACGTTTTTCGTCGTTCCTTAATTCCTGTCATAACTATTTTTGGGATGAGTCTTGGGAGTTTAATAAGCGGTACGGTTGTCATTGAAGTACTGTTTGCATACCCGGGAATTGGGAAAATGGTCGTTGATGCGATTATTCGCAGAGATTATCCAGTCATTCAAGGATATGTTTTGTTTATTACGATCCTTATTGTCATGATCAATATATTCGTTGATATTTGCTACCGTTATTTAAACCCTGAGATACGTTTAAAAGGAGTAGAGAGACGTTGAAAATAATCAAACAAATGTATTGGATGTGCTCACGCCAGCTTCCTTTTATTCTTTTTTTGGCATATTTACTTGCCATCGTGACCGCTCCTCTATTTACTCCTCATGATCCGTTAGAAATCAATATGAATGAGCGTCTGCTTGAACCAAGTGTAGAACATCTTTTTGGGACGGATCATCTTGGGCGGGATTTGTTCTCACGCATATTAGCAGGAGGGCAAGTAACGGTAGGAACAGGCCTTCTCGTATTGATCATTGTTTTACTGAGCGGGGTTCCGTTAGGGATGATGTCAGGATTTATTGGCGGGCGTTTTGATCGTTATTTTATGAGAATAATAGACTCTTTTATGGCGTTTCCTGACTTTATTATCGCCATTGTTCTTAGCGGAATTTTAGGACCTGGTATGTTGAATTTAATTTTTGCGATTGTTGTTACGAAATGGGGGAGCTATGTGCGACTCGCTCGCAGTACTGTGTTATCTGAGAAAGAAAAAGATTATGTTTTAATGGCAGTTGTCAATGGCCTAAGCACTTTTAAATTGATTCGTAAACATTTGCTACCCCATGTAGTGGGAAATGTGTTCGTTTTAGCAACGTTAGATTTTGGGAAAATTATTTTGTTGATTGCTTCCCTATCTTATATTGGCTTAGGAGCACAGCCGCCAACTCCTGAATGGGGAGCTATGCTTAACGAAAGTACCCCGTATTTTCACAGCTCACCGTATTTAATGGTGATTCCAGGCATAGCGATTATGTCTACAGTACTGATTTCTAATTTAGCTGGTGATGTCTTGAGAGACCGTTTTGATGTGAAAGGATAAAGGGGGAATGACATGTCATTATTAACTGTTCATCAATTGTATATTTATTTTCGCAATAAGCCCATTGTCAAAAATATCGATTTTACCGTCAGACATGGGGAATGGTTTTCGTTAATTGGTGAAAGCGGCAGCGGCAAAAGCATAACAGCTTCTGCTATTGGAGGGTTGCTTCCAAAAGAAATGTTGATAGCCGCTGGTCATATTCTTTTTGACTACAAGGATATTACTCATTTATCTAATAAAGAATTTCAGAAAATACGCGGAAAAGAAATTTCTTATGTTTTCCAAGACTATCAAAGCTCGTTTACTCCTTTTATTAAAATAGGAAAACAACTAGATGAAATGATACAAGCGCATTGCTCTTTAACCAAAAAGGAAAGAAGAGAAATCGCATTTCAAGCATTGGAAGACGTACAACTACCCGCAAAACGTGTATATGATAGTTATCCTTTTCAGCTAAGTGGCGGACAGTTGCAACGTGCATCCATTGCCATGGCCATCATGTTGAAACCTAAATTACTTATTGCCGATGAGCCTACCACAGCGCTTGACAGCATTACAGCAGCTCATGTGTTAGAAGTCATTGCAAACATCAAAGAGAAAATAAATTGTGCGATTTTATTTATTACACATGATTTAAGGATGGCTAGAAAATACTCCAATACCATCGCGGTAATGAAACAAGGAAAAATAGTGGAAGTGGGCACGAAAGAAAGTGTTATATACCATCCTAGCCATCCTTATACGAAGCGATTATTGAGTGCTGTTCCAACGATTAAGCGTATTACTTCACCCACCAAACGTGACTTAATTTTGCAATAGGAAGGAATAAGGCATGATGACAAATGTATTAATTGCGAGAAACATTAAAAAAACTTATTCTTCAGGTCAGCGAGCGATAAATGGGGTGTCGATGTCTATACAAAAAGGCGAATGTGTAGGGCTTGTTGGAGAAAGTGGCAGCGGCAAAAGTACGTTGGCGCGCTGTTTGCTTATGTTAGAAAAGCTGGACGAAGGAGAAATTTTTTTACATGACAACCCATTGCATCTCATGACAAAAAGAGAAATTCGAAAAATTCGTCATGATATGCAAGCAGTGTTTCAAAACCCAACATCTGCCTTAAATCCAAAACTTAAGATCATTGATTCCCTCATGGAGGTATTAGATACGTATCCTAACATCACCCCGGTTTATCTCCAAGATGTAAGAGATAATCGCGAATTATGTGCTAAGCGATTGCTTGAAATGGTTGGGATAGAGAGCCGCTATCTTTATTGTTATCCTCACGAGTTAAGTGGCGGACAAAAACAACGGGTCGCTATTGCTCGTGCGATTAGCATCCAGCCGTCTTTCATCATTTTTGATGAACCAACAGCAAGCTTAGATGTATATACACAAGGGCAAATATTAACCCTTTTAAAGGAACTGCAGGAACAATTAGAATTATCCTATTTGTTTATTTCTCATGATCTCCCATCGGTTCATTTTTTAAGCGAACGCATTTTGGTGATGAAGGAAGGAGTTTTTGTAGATCATTTTAAAAAGGATGATCTGTTTTCTCAAGATCGCTATCCTTATACAAAAAAACTCGTTAACTTGTTTGAGATCTAAGGAGGACAACAATGACTCATCGAGCATATCTTTCTCTGGCGATCCCGCTTATTATTTCAACGATGACCACTCCGTTATTAGGAGCTGTTGATACGGCAGTAGTGGGACAACTTCCCGATCCAGCGTATATTGGTGGCGTGGCTGTAGGGACCATGATTTTTAACACGATGTATTGGTTGTTTGGCTTTTTAAGAGTCAGTACGTCCGGATTTACCGCACAAGCATATGGTGCGCAAGATTCCAAGCAGTGTTTTTTATATTTAGTAAGACCGTTTCTCATTGCGTTAGCCATCGGCATCATATTTATCCTTTTTCAATGGCCGATTAAGCATACTGCTTTAACGCTTATTCATCCAGATGAGAACGTCATGACTTTCGCAGATGAATATTTTTCAATTCGTATTTGGGGAGCGCCTTTTACTCTAGCAAATTATGTAATTCTTGGATGGTTCATGGGAATATCCCGTGTAAAAATTTCGTTATTTTTACAAGTGTTTATGAATCTATTAAATGTTGTGCTTGATTTATTGTTTGTGAACATCCTTCATCAGGATGTTAAAGGTGTAGCAACCGCTACATTAATTTCAGAAGCGGCTGCATTTTTGATTGGTATGTATATTGTCTTAAAGTCTTCCAATCTTCGTCTTTCCGCCATTTCCAACAACGAGTTGTGGAATGTAGGAGAATTTAAGAAAATGATGTCGGTCAATCGAGATTTGTTTATTCGCACGATTTGTTTATTAACAGTGTTTAATCTCTTTACAGCGAGAGGTGCATCTTTTGGCACAGAAATACTAGCAGCCAATGCCGTTCTGATTCAAATCCATTACATCATGGCATACTTTTTAGACGGATTTGCCAATGCTAGTAGTATTCTAGTGGGAAAAGCTGTCGGCGCAAATGACGAAACGTTGTATAAGCGTACTTTATCGTTGTCATCGCAATGGGCGATTATTTCCCCTTTGTTTATGATGCTCATTTATATACTGTTTAAAGATTCGATCATTCCTGTTTTTACAAAAAATCAGAATGTGATCGAACTGGCAAGATCCTATAGTATTTGGGTAGCGATATTTCCACTTGCGGCAAGTTTCGGTTTAATCCTTTACGGTGTTTTTACAGGAGCGACAGAGACAGCACCGATTCGCAATTCCATGCTAATTTCTCTCGCAGTATATATTGCGTTTCTGCTCATTTTTATACCTATGTTTCATAACCATGGATTGTGGCTTGCTTTTATTATTTTCAGTTTAGGTCGGTCTTTGTTTTTAGCCATGTATGTTCCAATGTTAAACAGAACATTATTTAGAAAAAGAGGTGCTATTAATGCCATTAGCTAAGTCTATTAAACTTAAAGAACAACTCATTAACCAATACAAACAGGCCTACAAAATACTTATGGATGAACATGATTTATCCCCTAATAATCCGATCATCAATCAAACACTTTATTCCCTTGTAACCAATCTGGGGCAATTTTTTGAACATGAGATGGAAGATGAAATACTATCCGATCACGAAATAGGAAAGATACGAAGAGATATGCTTCGAAAATTAGAAACTGCAGAAACGCTCATGGAATTTTATTATGCTGAAAAATTTATACAAGATACACCAAATATAAATCATTTGAGAAAATTTATTTATTGGGACAACTATGAAAGACTCGTTGAAATAGAATTAAATAAGCTTTTTGCGATCATAGAACGACAACAATTATCTTCTATTGTGTTTGTCGGATCAGGACCATTGCCACTTAGTACTATATTGATTCAGCAAAAAACAGGGAAACCGGTTGTATGCTTGGATATCAATACAGAGGCATATGATATGGGCAAAAAATTAATTGATCAATACAGTCTGCAACATTCGTTAGAGTATGTATTAGCAGACGGCGCATCCTATCATTACGATGGTTATGATTTAGTATGGATTGCCAGTCTTGTACCTAATAAAGAAGAGGTTGTTAAAAGAATATATGAGACAAATCCAAATGCGATTGTAGCAATAAGATCAGTAGATGGAATCTATCAATTGTTATATGAACCAGTGGATGCTACTATTTTCCAAAATGTAGTTTGCGAAGAATTAGGGCGTACGAAAGCAAATTCATCCATTATAAACTCTACTATTTTTTATCGATTTCAAAATGTATAGTAAGTAATAATGCTATATCAGTAAGAGTTTTTTAGTAAGAAGATGCCTGTACATACAGAGAGGCTTTTGTATGTACAGGCTTTTATTATAAGGATTTATTTCAAAACGCATGACATTCTTATGCTAACCTTGAACATGTTAAAGGATTTTGTTAAATCAGCGATTGATTGAAGGATCAAATCTTTTTTCAAAAAAAAGAAGCGAACGGAAATCTGATATTTTTGTTCGTTTCTTTACGTTCAAAGAGGGGCTATTATTAACAAAATTTTTTTAATAATCTTGCGGATTTGTAGAAGGCTTTTTCTATATATGGTAGTATTTTTACACTGATATGTGTTTTTGTCGTCCGTTTTTGATACAAAATTCGAGGAGGAAAAAACGTTGATGCGGTTAACAGATGAGGAAGTACAATCTCTTTTACAGAAGATAGAAGGTTGGCGTCTTCTTGAACAGCGATGGATTGCAAGAAAGTACCGCTTTCAAGACTATTTGCAAGAAATAGAATTTGTGCGGCAAATAGCGGCCATTTCTGAAGAAGCCAACCATCATCCGTTCATTTCCATTGATTATAAGTTAATTACGGTAAAAATTTCATCTTGGCGAGCGAAAGGACTCACGAAACTTGATTTCGAACTGGTGAAAAAATATGATGAAGTGTATGAGAAAATGAAATGGTACAGGGGAAGAAGGGAAAACGATGCTTTTAAAATGGATTCGATGTGAAGTGGATGAAGAGAAGAAAGCGGCGTTTTCCACCGCACAAGAAAAATGGCGCGATTTGAAAGGATACCCGGGGTTTCTCGGACAGATCGGTGGCTGGAATGTTGCGAAGCTACAAGAAGCGTGTATATTGGCGTTTTGGGAAAATCATGATTCTTATCGCTCTTTTATGAGTGATAAACATGACGAAATTTTTGAGCGAAGCAGGCAAAAAGGGACGTATTATAAAATCTCAGTTGATATTGTTGAAGTAAAACAACCTACCGAATGGTATCATATAAGCATGACCGAAGTGCTACAAAAAAGCAAAATGCTGTACGTTAGTAGACTAAAAGAAAAACAAACACTGTCAGACACGATAAAACAAGACAAACATATAGTGGCAACGTTCCTTTCAGAAAATCAAAAAAATCATCATTTACTTGCTGTTTTATGTGCATCGATGGAACTTTCTCCGATCGAATGGAAAAACATGATTCATACACAAGTCAAACTGGAAAACGCGTGGAAGGTTGTTTGAAAAACAAAAGGAGCGTGAAAAAATGAAATTTTATATCGCCTCTAGTTTTGCCAACAAAGAAGCGGTTCGCGCTTTGGCAAGCTTTCTTATAAAAGAAGGTTTTACACAAACGTATGATTGGACAAAAAATGAACGCGCGGTAACGTTAGAAGATTTAGCACGAATCGGGGAGGAAGAGAAAAACGCGGTTATATCTGCGGATTTTTTTATTTTATTGCTTCCAGGCGGAAAAGGAAGTCATGTGGAGCTAGGGATTGCACTCGCATTAGGAAAGCGCATCTATATATACTCGCCAGAAGATGAAGTGAACGATTTTGCGACAGCAACAACATTTTATCACGTATCGAATGTGAAGAGATTTACTGGTTCAATAGAAGAATTTGTTGAAAAACTTATTTCCTATGAAAAGGTGAATGAGGTATATGAAAATCAGTAAACAAACCGCCGATCATTACATCTGGGGAGAAAGGTGTGATAGATGGCATTTAGTCAAAGACAGCAATTTGAGTGTTATTCACGAACGCATGCCGTCAAACACGTCAGAAGTCAAACATTATCACGAAAAATCGCGGCAATTTTTCTTTGTGTTATCAGGAACCATTACAATTGAAGTGAATGGTAATATAATGAACCTCGATAAGCATGAAGGCATCGAAGTTCCACCGCTTGTTCCACATCAAGTGTTTAACCAATCGGAGTGTGATGCCGAATTTTTAGTCATTTCACAGCCGGCAAGCAAAGGCGATCGAATATTACTCGATTTTCATGATGAAAAGGAGAATGGTTAATGAGAAAGGTAGAAGTTGTTCCATTTAATGAGAGTTGGTCTGTCATGTTTGAAGAAGAAGCACGAAAGATGAATACCATTTTTGGCAATGAAATCGTTGCTATTTATCACATTGGAAGTACGTCGATTCCTGGCATGTATGCTAAACCAATTATTGATATTTTAGTAGAGGTAAAAGACATTGAGAGCGTTGATCACTACAACGAGCAAATGTCGGCGCTTGGTTATCGGGCGATGGGGGAGAATGGGATTTCCGGACGAAGATATTTTCGTAAAGGTGAGGTAGAAAGAACACATCATATCCATGTGTTCGAAACGGGAAGCGAGCATATTACAAGGCATTTGGCGTTTAAAGAATATATGATTGCCCATCCTGAGGAAGCAAAAGCATATAGCGAATTGAAACAAAAGCTCTCTGAGCAGTTTCCAACCGATATTAAATCCTATATTGAAGGAAAAGACCCGTTTATTAAAGAGACAGAGAAGAAAGCATTGCAGTGGTATAAGCATCGTAACGGTTAAAGGACCATCATTCCCCCTTCTTTTCCGGGCATTTTTTTCTCATTCCAATAACGGTATCTGATAGAATGATTAGAGCATTTATTGTTATACTTTATTTTTTTCAATACTAAAGATGAGAAAATGGAATTTTTATCTTTATCAGTTCAATACGTCATTTTTTATCTCGTGCCCCTGTTTATGCCGTAAAATAAAAACTTGTCATTTCAAAAAAGGAGAAGAAAGGTGTGTCGAGGAAAGTTCTGTTTTCTTCCATTTTTCAGCTTCATCTTACTGTTCATGACTATTTTCGAAATGAAACCCAACGCCGCTCCGTCTCCTTCCGAAATTGAAAAAGCAAAACAAGAAGCTCCTCTGCATGTTATCGGCACGGTCACTTCCGATCAGCTGTACAAAGACATAACAGAAGAAAAAGAAATCCCTGTTCAAATAAGAAAAATAATCCTCGATGTTAGACAGATTTTAAAAGCTCCAACTAATGAAATACTCACTACAGTTGATATCTTCTACACATACATTCCTTCTTGAAAGGCATACTCAGGTGCAAAACGAATGGACATTGCCGTTGGGGATGTCATTGAATTTTGGCTGGAAAAAGGGGAGTACGGTTGGGAGCCAGCATTATCAGGCGATACAGTGAAGCATATCAAGTGCGTAAAAAACCGCAAAGAGCCGATTCCAGAACCATTTTTACATTTAGTAAAACGTAACGTTCGCACAGTTCGGTTAAGATATTCCAGTGTTACTGTATGGATTGGAATCCTCACTTTCCTTTTCACGTTCGTCCTGCTGGCTTGGAGGAAACAAAAAATGATTTTTGTAAGAAAATACAGAAAATTCGTTGACTTTCATAGGCAAAGGTAATATCCTAATTATGAAGTTTGAAAAGCAGAGGAGAGATGAGCAATGAGTTTAGTTCAGCAAAGAAGAGGTTATTTCGGAGAATTTGGCGGGAGTTTCGTGCCACCGGAACTGCAGGAAGCGCTTGACTATTTGGAGGACCAGTTTTTTAAGTACAAAGATGATCCGGAATTTAACGAAGAATTTAAGCACTATTTAAAGGAATACATCGGACGAGAAAATCCGCTTACGTTTGCTGCCCGGCTCACAGAGCGTTTAGGAGGGGCAAAAATTTATTTGAAGCGCGAAGATTTAAACCATACAGGTTCACATAAGATTAATAACGTCATCGGACAAATTTTGCTTGCGAAACGAATGGGAGCAAAACGCGTCATCGCTGAAACGGGTGCGGGACAGCATGGTGTCGCCACTGCGACGGCTTGTGCGATGTTTGGAATCGATTGCACCATTTATATGGGTGAGGAAGATACAAGACGTCAGGCATTAAACGTGTTTCGCATGGAGCTTTTAGGTGCAAAAGTCGTTCCGGTATCAAAAGGACAAGGAAGATTGAAGGATGCAGTCGATGAAGCGTTAAATGACCTTGTTGAAAATTATAAGAACACGTTTTATTTGCTTGGTTCAGCGGTTGGACCTCATCCATACCCAAGCATCGTCAAACATTTTCAGTCTGTCATAAGCGAAGAAAGCAAACGACAAATTTTAGAAAAAGAAGGACGTTTGCCGGATGCGGTCATCGCTTGCGTCGGCGGAGGAAGCAACGCGATTGGGGCATTTGCTCATTATATTGATGAACTAAGCGTACGTCTGATCGGCGTCGAGCCGGAAAGAGCAGCAACGCTTACAAAAGGTGTCCCAGCCGTGCTTCATGGATTTAAATGTTTAGTATTGTTAGATGAAGAAGGAAATCCTCAGCCGACTTATTCGATTGCCGCTGGTCTTGATTATCCGGGAATTGGTCCTGAGCACAGCCATTTAAAAGTTTCCGGACGTGCCGAGTATTATACAGTTACGAACGAGGAAGTGCTTGAAGCATTTCAAGTGTTATCGAGAACGGAAGGTATTATTCCAGCACTTGAGAGCGCCCATGCTGTTGCTTATGCGCTGAAGCTGGCGCCGATATTAAGCCGAGAACAAATCATCATTGTCAATCTTTCCGGACGTGGAGATAAAGACGTTGAGCAAGTGTTTCGGATGCTAAAGTCATAAAAATAACGAGTTGTTAGCGTGGAACCTGTGGTCATTGACCACGAGTTTCACGTTTTTTATTTGTACATGCAACAAAGATAAGTCGAAATTTGCAGTGTTTTTATACTTATAAATTAGAATAATAGATAGAAAGGAGAGGAAGAAATATGGCTGTTTCAACAGTATTAAAATGGATTAGCGGGGGACTTGAAGCGTTGTTAGGAGTTCCTATTTTAGGAGGGAAATTGGTCATTGCTTTAGCGTGGACTCCGTTAGCGGTGATGTTCATTTTACATGTGGTTACATTAGTTTTTTCGATTCGCGAAGGAGAAAAGAAGCATGGAAGCATTTTAGGAATCGTCACTTCTTGTTAATCTTCAAAAGACTCGCCATTTTGAACTTTCTTGACCCATTGTGCAATCCGGGCATCACTCTTCATTCTAAAACGTTCACTCAGCTGCCGATAAGACCAGCTTCCCTCCAACTTCAAACGAACTACTTCATGTTTCAGATTTTCCGAATATGAGTGAAAAGATTATCCTTTCTTATCCATAAAAAATCCTCTCGAAGATAGACTCCTAAGAACGTCCTATCAAATGTCCTCTTTTTTGTTGTCTACCTGTAGGAGATAATACTATTCTTGGTTAAAATAATAAAATTTCCATTCAATCCAAAAATAATAATACGAGAAAAAAAGATACTTCGAACGAAACAATACTTTTTAATCTGTAATGTAACTGTAATAGATTTGTAACCACTTCTTATTCTTTTTGTTATAAATTATCTATTTTTTTTTAAATATAATGGTTAATGTTAACAGAATGAATATCCAAAATACAATTGGAGGGGCACAAAATGAAAAAATCATTTATTCTTATAGGTACAATTATAAGTTCTTTATTAGCGAGTCAAATTGCTTTCGCTAGTAATTATACCGTCCAAAAAGGAGATACGCTTTGGGGAATATCGAAAAAATACAACACTACTGTAGAAACATTAAAACAAATGAATCATTTAACTTCTAATCTTATTTTCCCTGGACAAATATTAAAAGTTAACGAAAAAGAAGATACATATGTAGTGAAGGCTGGTGATACCTTAAGTAAAATTGCAAAGCAATTTAATATGACTGTTAATGTGTTATTAAAAATGAATCCTGAAATTACTAATCCAAATTTTATTAAGGTTGGTCAAACCATTCGTTTGTCTGAGTCGGTTCCAGCTCCTGTTCAAAAGCAAGCGACATCTTCACAAAAAAAAGTGAACAAACAATCAACAACTAAACCAGAAACAGTGTCTTCTTCAAACCAAAAAGTTTCTAAACATTCCCCGGTTTCAACGGTATCTACCACTCCTTCCGAAAATAGCACAAAAGCTGAGAATTCTTCTTTGGCTGATCGAGTAATTCAAATTGGAGAAAAATATTTAGGTGCTAAATATTTATATGGTGCTAGTCCATCTCGCACAGATGCATTTGATTGCTCATCCTTTACTATGCGGGTATTTAGTGAAGCTGGAATTTCCTTACCTCGCAGTTCGGCAGCACAATCACAAGTTGGCACACCGGTTTCTTTAAATCAGCTTCAAAAAGGAGATATAGTGTTCTTTGATACAGACTTCAATGGAACGATCAATCACGTTGGAATTTATGCGGGTAACGACCAAATATTAAATGTTTCAACTTCCAAAGGTGTTTCTTATGTATCGATTGATTCTTCTTATTGGAAAGAACGCTTGGTGAAAGCCGTACGTGTAATCAATTAATCTATGAAAAAGCAATGGTTTAAATGTGAAACGCCGCTAAAAGAGCGGCGTTTCGCAATACGGATTTATTGTTTTCGCTTTAACATCCACTCTGGCTTACCGAAGCCTTTAAATTGTTCATCGATAACTTTTTCAAATTCTTCGGATTCAACTGCTTCTTTGATATCTTTTACAAATGGTTTGTTCAAATCTTTTGTATTTACTACAACACGGTTGCGGTATTGATCAGGCATCTTTTCTAATACAAGTGCGTCAAGAAGGTTCATTTTTGCTGCTAATGCATAGTTTCCAGGAACGGCAGCTAAATCAACACTTTCTACTGCACGAGGTAATTGACCTGCTTCAATTGGCTTAAACTGAAGGTTTTTTACATTTTCCTTTACATCTTTCTCAGAGACCGTTAATGGATTTGCAGATGGGTCGAGTTTAATTAATCCTGCATCTTGTAAGATTAAGAACGCTCTTGCTGCGTTTGTCGGGTCGTTAGGAATAGCAATCTGACTGCCTTTTTTAATTTCGTCTAGTGACTTAAATTTATTTGAGTAAATTCCCATCGGCGCAGTTGGAACGATAATCACTTCTGAAAGGTCAAGGTTATTTTGTTTGGCGAATGTTTCCATATAAATTTTGTGCTGGAATAGGTTCGCATCTAAATCACTGTTAGCGAGAGCCATATTTGGTTGTATGTAATCGCTGAATTCTACGACTTTTACTTTATAGCCTTTCTTTTCAAGAATGGGTTTAATCGCTTTATTCACCATGTCGCTGTAAGGACCAGAAGTAGCCCCAATTGTAAGTTCTTTCTTCTCTGTAGAATTGGAAGCTGTTTCCTTACTTCCGCAGGCAGCAAGAAGCCCGAAGGATAACAGTAAAACTAGAAAGATCGATAATTTTTTCATAAAAAATCCCCCTATCATTATTAGTATTTTCAAAGACCTTATCGCTTATCAGCGAGACGAGCAATACGGTCGCCTGCAAACTGAATCATTTGCACAAGGCAGATTAAAATGACAATCGTCGTAATCATGACAGTATTGTCGTAGCGGTAATAACCAAAACGAATCGCGAGGTCCCCAATTCCTCCGCCGCCAACAATTCCAGCCATCGCTGAATATCCGACTAAACTTATCGTTGTAATCGTAATTCCGTGTATAATGCCGGGGCGGGCTTCAGGTAAGAGGACGTCTTTTATAATCATCCAAGGTGTGGCGCCAACAGCAACAGCTGCTTCGATTACACCTTTGTCAATCTCTCGCAAAGAAGTTTCTACAATTCTAGCAAAAAACGGAATCGCTGCAACGGACAACGAAACAGAAGCCGCTGTAGGTCCGATGGTTGTCCCTGTAATGAGTTTAGTGAGTGGCAATAGCCCAACAAGTAAAATAACAAAGGGAATAGAACGAATCATGTTCACGACAAAGCCGAGAACTGATTTAACGGTCGTATTTTCTAAAAACAGACCGTGGTCGGTGACGAATAATAAAATCCCTAAAGGAAGTCCAGCGATAATAGCGATTACGAGAGAAATAGCGACCATATAAATCGTTTCTAAGAATGCTTTATTTAGTTCAGGAACTAAATTCAGAAGCGAATCAAGCAACATTTTTAATGACCTCCAATCCATTTGTTCTTAGCGAAATATAATCAATGGCTCGCTTGATTTCATGAGGATCTCCTGTAAGTTCCATAATGAAAATTCCAAGCGGCATGTCTTGAATGTACTCAATTTTTCCGTGTAGAATATTTCCTTTTACTTTAAATGTTTGGAGCATATCAGAAACAATTGCTTCTTCAGCCATCTCGCCTTTGAACTGAATTTTTACAATCGTTCCTGTACGTTTTTTCAGCAAATGGTCCGGAATCTCAAACTGCAGAACACTATGAATAAACGATTTTGTCAGTTCTTCTTTTGGATTTGTAAAAATGTCATACACGGTTCCTAATTCAATTACTTTCCCATCCTGCATTACCGCAATACGGTCACATATGTCTTTGACGACTTCCATTTCATGAGTTATTAAAACGATCGTAATTCCAAGTTCGCGGTTAATCTTTTTCAGTAAGGCTAAAATCGACTTTGTCGTACTTGGATCAAGCGCTGATGTTGCTTCGTCGCATAAAAGGACAGTTGGTTCATTTGCGAGTGCGCGTGCAATTCCGACTCGTTGTTTTTGACCGCCGCTTAGTTGAGAAGGATACGCATCTCGTTTATCAGCAAGACCAACCATTTCCAGTAGTTCATTTACTCGTTTCTCAATTTCTTCTTTTGATTTTTTGGCGGCTTTTAAAGCAAATGCGACATTTTCAAAAACCGTTTTTGAACTAACGAGATGGAAATGTTGAAAAATCATTCCGATCTTTAAGCGTGCTTGGCGTAATTCCTTTTCATTTAAAGTGGTCAAATCAACACCATCGATGATGACTTGACCGGATGTCGGACGTTCTAAAAGGTTTATGCATCGTAATAGAGTACTTTTTCCGGCACCGCTATAGCCGACAATACCGAAGATTTCTCCATTTTTGATCGTTAAAGAAACATTGTCCACCCCAATGACCTTATTTTTTTTAGACGAATACACTTTTACTAAATTCTTTACCTCAATCATCGAATCCCTCGCTTCTATTTTTTTGCTTTAGAAATATATTGAAATATTTATATATTTTTAAAAAAATGAAGAGAAGAAGGCAACCACGGATAAATGTTTACCTTATCCAACAATAGGATTTACTCTCCTCGTTGCATGATTATCCTTGCAAGTTTTGCTAATAAAAAATGCCTCTTCCATTCAGAAAGAGGCATCGGGTATCTATGTACACGACTTATCTTTCAGAATGGAAGCCATTCTGCAGGATTTGGCACCGTTCCTTTTATCAGGAGGTTGCCGGACGTCATAGGGCCTGTTCCCTCGGTCACTCTCGATAAGCGGTTGATTGTATTCAATTTTTATATAAATCATAATTCTTAAAAAAATGGTTGTCAATATACGTTTTTTTATTAGTGTAAAAGATAACGCTTACATCCTTGGTGTATATAGGAAAAATTTTTTTTATATAATATTGAATATGAAATCAAACTGCCTGTTAAACAATCGCCACCTGTTTGTTGAACCACGAATAAGAGGCATACATTCTGTTTTTAGCTTTTCTAACAAATATCGAATATTTTGTTGCGTTATCAAACCCTAATTTTTCTGCTGACTTTGGCTAAGTTATTACGATCACACTTTCACCTTGGAATAAAATCATTTTGTAAGCCATGCTCAATCAATGCCTTAGCAGTAATAAAAGCTAAACCATTCCCCCTATATTCTTCGTGGGTTACAATATCAATCTCAGCTATTGTATTACCAACCAATATCGATGTGCATTTACTCACAACCCTTTTCTTATGTAAAACACAATACCCAAAAGCATTTGCAAGAAAATTGGACCAAATGCTCTTGTTTATTTTACAGGGAACAGAAGGAATAGGTTATGAAATATCAAATATATTCTTTATTTACGATGATTAATAGAAAGGAGATAAAAATTAGATGAATCTTATGATTCGATTAGCAAGGGCAGATGAGGCTGATTTGGTTCACCGAGTAATGATGTTGGCTTTTGAGGAATATAGGCATATAGATATTCCTTCAAGTGCACTCAATGAAACCGTATGTTCAATACAAAGTTCGCTAAAAAATGGAACTGAAAAAGCATTACTTTGCTTCGATGATGATGTCCCACTAGGTTCTGTCAGATTTAAAACAGATAAGAATACTCTTTATTTTTCTCGTCTATCTGTTTGTCCTGAGGCAAGAGGAAGGGGAGTTGCGAAATCCATGTTAAAATGGCTTGAGGACTATGCAAAAGAACATGGAAAATCAGAGGTTTGGTGCAGAGTTCGAATATCCGTTCCGCAGAATATACAGTTGTACAAGTCAGCTGGATACAATGTTTGTATGGAAGAGGTTGTAACGAATCCAAATGGGTTTCCAGTGAAAACCGTGGTTATGAAAAAAGAATTTTGAAAAGAGAACGTGTTTTTTACAATTGAAGTTTAGTTCTTTTAAAGAGATTTTTGTAATGTATCTCTCTTCGCTATAATTATTGCCATTCTCCATTTGTGAACAGGAAAGTATGTTGTTTTTCAAATACCAAACGTTAAGAGCAATGGAAAATAAGTGAACAAAAAGAAGTTATTTTTATGAACGTTATTCGGTTTGCGGTGATTTTTGATATGGACGGAACGTTGTTTCAAACAGAAAAAATTCTTGTTCCGGCACTCCATAAGACGTTTGATCGATTGCGGAGCGCAGGTGAATGGAAGGGAGAAACGCCTGTTCAAAAATATTTAAAAATATTAGGGGGCACTCTCCCAGAAGTATGGCGACAACTTTTACCGGATGCTGCTGAAAAAACTCGTGAAGAAGCAGACAAGTGGTTTCTTGAATATTTAATAGAAGAAATACAACAAGGAAATGGCGAATTATATCCAGAAGTAATGGCAACTCTTGAACAGCTCAAGAAAAACGGAATTCCTCTTTTTGTTGCCAGCAATGGTTTGGAACGATATATAGATGCCATTAATCAATATTTTTCTTTGGGACAATATATCATTGATTTTTACAGTGTAGGTCGTTTCCAATGCACGTCTAAATCTGCTTTAGTCGGTAAATTGCTGAAGGATTATCGCATTGAAAAGGCGATTATGATTGGAGATCGAATCTCAGATATTCAAGCGGCTAAAGACAACAAATTATGGTCAGTTGGCTGTCAATTCGGGTTTGCGGATCATAGTGAACTAGCGGAAGCGGACTATATTGTAAATCAGTTTTCAGAAATCGTTTCTATTGTCCAAAGGATTTGGCAGAAAGCAGATGTAGTTAGCTAATATAGTAAAAAGCGATTATTTTTACAGTAAAGTAGGATTTTGTATATAAATGTCGAACATATTATAATACGATTCTTTTGTTACGAGAGCTATCGCCGCGGATAGCTCTTTCACTGTTTCATTGAGGATAGGCAGCAGGGGGGACAGAGGATGATTCGCAGAGCAAGACGCGAGGAGGCAGACGAATTAAGTCAATTATCTTTCCGATCTAAAGGGTTTTGGGGATATAGTGACGACTTTATGGAAGCGTGCCGTGATGATTTAACCGTATCAACCAAATATATTGAATCTTCACCTGTTTATGTAGCAGAGATAAACGGAAAGATTGTTGGTTTTTACGGTTTAGTTTGCTCGAAAAGCAACGCCGAATTACGTGACTTATTTGTTGAGCCAAAAATGATTGGCAAAGGTATTGGAAAACAATTGTGGGAGCATATGATTAAAACAGCACGGGAATTACAAATTCAGAAAGTTTTCATTCATAGTGACCCGCATGCCGAAGGATTTTACAAAGCGATGGGAGCAAAGCGAATTGGTGAAGTCATTTCAAGTGTTTTTCCAAATCGCACACTTCCTTTATTAGAGTTTCAAATTCAAGATTTCGAAAAAGATGCGGAACATAAGGAAAGAAAGGTTGTTATTACGACAGCCAGCATCGACGATTATGAAAACATAAATGATATTGTTAAGGAAGGACAAGATGAGCACGCAGAAGCGCTTCCAACTGTTTTTGCCAAAGTCGATGTTGTGATGCCAATTGATTATTACCAACAGTTATTAAATGATAAAAATAGCGAAGTTTTGGTTGCTAAGCTGGACGGACAGGTTGTTGGATTTGCAGTATTGGAAATAAAAGAAGCTCCGCCGTTTGCTTCTCTTGTCCCGCGGATGTATGCTTATATAAGCGACTTCGGCGTAAAAAAAGCATTTCAAAACAACGGTATTGGTAAACAATTATTTTTTGCCTGTGTAGAGTGGGCAAAAGAAAAAGACGCCTCCTCGCTTGAATTAAATGTTTGGGAGTTCAATCAAAAAGCCATTACGTTTTACGAGAAGCTTGGTATGAAACCATTGAGCCGCAAGATGGCAATCGATTTATAGACGGTAGGAGTAGGTTTACGTGGGGAGAAAATGGAGGAAAATAAAATGGGATATATCGAGGAATTACGTGCGATTGTCGGTCATCGGCCGTTAATTTTAGTTGGTTCTCTTGTCATTATGAAGGATGAGAAGGGGCGAATATTGTTGCAACAGCGAAAACATCCGTACGGATTTTGGGGACTTCCAGGAGGGCTAATGGAACTTGGAGAATCAACGGAAGAAACAGCGCGGCGAGAAGTATGGGAGGAAACAGGTTTAATACTCGGGAATTTAAAGATGATTGATGTCGTTTCCGGGGCGGACAACTTTATTAAAGCGCCGAATGGGGATGAATTCTACATGGTGACGGTTGTTTACGAGACGAGCGAGATTAGCGGAGAGCTACGCATCGATCAACAAGAATCACTCGATTTTCGTTATTTTCAAACGAGTGAACTGCCAGAGCAAATCGTAAAAAGTCATCGCCGTATATTAGAAGATTATTTAAAAAAATGACGAGCGTTTAAAGAAAATGAGGTGAGAGAAATGAAATTTTTTCTGCTTTTCTTGCTAGGTATATTCGCTGCTCTTTTTTTCTTCGTCTTTCTATCAAATACAACGAAAACACATAAACGAAATAAAAGAGGCGATAGCGAAGTGCTTCCGCCGTTTTATCATGATACTTCATCCACCAATGATCACAACGATCACAGCGATTTCAGTGGAGGTGGTGGTGGAGACGGTGGAGGGGGAGGCGGGGATTGAACGTTTACATGCTCCGTTAAGGAATGGTGCTATTTTCTTCAGCGATAGATAAAGAAGAACGCCTAAAAAGTACCGTCAAATGAACTGACGGTCTTTTTAATCAGTCTAAAAGTTAGAAAGTATCATGTTTCATTGTTTCACAGTCTTATAAATAAAGAATATGTTGCGATGGAACAACAAAAAATGAGACAAACCGAAAACTTTCGTGAAGGGGTTCGTGCCTTTTTGGAAAAACGCAAACCCAATTCCCTAGCAAATAAACGGAATGATGAAATGTTACAGGCACTCTCATTCTTCAAAAATGTATAGATGAAGATGAAATGGTTCATTCAAGGGGAGAGTGCGACAGCGCTATGTGAACATTGAACGAAAGAAGGGATAGGATGCTTACTGTTCGCCCACTGTCAGAACAAGACATGGACTTTTTCATGGAGATGCGTTATGAAGCCATTTATATGCCAGAGGGGAAACCGCTGAAAGAAGAGCTTCTGAGTCTTCCTCACATCAAAAAATATAGTGACGGATGGGGAAGAAAAGGGGACCGAGCGTTTATCGCTTTCACATCCGATCAAAAACGAGTCGGTGCGGTTTGGTATCGCTTGTTTAGTGCAGAAAACAAAGGATACGGATATGTGGACGATGAAACGCCTGAGTTAGGAATTGCGATCGTTCCTGAATATAGAAAGCAAGGAATCGGTACGCTACTTTTAGAAAAAATCATCGAACAAGCCAAACTTGATGGCTATAAAGCTCTTTCGTTGAGCGTCGATCCTCGAAACGAAGCGGCCGTTCAGCTTTATCAAAAACTGGGATTTGAACAATGCGGCATATCGGGGACATCTTGGACGATGAAACGAAGTTTATCATGACAGTTGAGAATACTTCTACGTAGAAGCGAGCGGGAATTATTTGCCCGTTTTTGCTTCTATTGAGGCGTTATGAATACGATTGGGAGGATAAGATATTATTGGTAGCTATATTATTATTTGTTCTTGCTGGATTAGCAGAGATTGGCGGAGGATATTTAGTTTGGTTATGGCTGCGAGAAGCCAAACCGCTCTCGTACGGAATAATAGGAAGCCTTATTCTTATAGCTTACGGAATCATTCCAACTTTACAAAGCTTTCCAACGTTTGGCAGGGTTTATGCAGCGTATGGAGGCATTTTTATTGTTCTTGCCGTTCTCTGGGGATGGTGGGTGGATAAAAAAACGCCCGACTTGTATGACTGGATAGGAGCGCTCATTTGCTTGATTGGCGTATCGGTCATGTTATGGGGACCTCGTTCATAAACGATGTATCCGAGAGTATGAGAGTGATGTTTGAACAGGATGTAAAAAACATAGGGAAAGGTTGATATGCTTATAAAAGAAATTCATTTGAAACATTTGGATATTTATTTCATCAGGGGAATATTTTAAACAAATAAAACGGTCCGTATTCGGTCAGTTTTATTGATTGATGAGAACATATGAAATCAATGCTGCAAATAACCCTACGCATTTAGAAGCGGGAGACTTCTTTTGGAAATTCGTTAAAACAATGTCTATTAGTTTGACATGATGCCCGATAAAAAAATTGATTTTTAGGAAACACTAATGAAAACAAAAACAGGAGGAAGCAGGCATGTCATGGATCGAAGGACGCATTATTTCCGGTGAATATGACAATGAAATGAACGTCTTCACCATCCAAAAGTTAAAACAGTTTTTCGTGGAATCCGTTCTCCAACCACACCAGATGCAACATCTGTCAGACTATCTGAAGAATCATCAAAATGAGGAGGAAGGACAAATTCTCATTCTTTACGATCAAATGCCTGTAAGATTGTCACAGGAAGAAATAAAGCAATTCATCGCGGATTTAGATGAAATTCAGTCTCGCTGTAAATGAACTAGTATCTGTCATCACCTGGATTCAAGTGTCGAGTAAATAACAACCTTATTGCAGCAGAAGCTTGAGCGGCTTCTGTTTTTATTTAGGTGAAAAAGCTGCTTTACCTACGCCGTTCGACAACATTTTTATCAATATTAGCTATGATGAGTGTATAGAATGTCCAAGGAGGACAGCAGTAGCGAATAAAGGAGCGAGCGAAAGCGATTTTACGAGATTAATTGAAAATTTCATCACTTACTCCGCGAAGATTGCAATATGAAAGACCATCCCAAGTAGCCATATATAGATTATGTGAGTGATATGAGTCTGAATCATCGGAATGAACTAAATATCCGCTAACAGGTATCTCCATCGTTTTTCTCCTCTCATTCATTTTTCATAAATCATATGATGATGGACGTATAGATGTATGGGTTCGTATCAAAATTTATTATGTGCTGTACCGAATCCAAATTTTTTATTTTTAGGAGAATAATGAATCAAAGGAACAATTGTCATGGTATATTGAGATTTAAAAGAGAAGGCTACCTAAAAACGGATTAAACCTTAACATGATTTGAAAGCTATAAAACCAGAAGCATAAACGGTTTTCTGTCTTTTATTACATCTGTACCGTTCAGCAACATCTTTCAAAAATATAAATGCAAACAAAAATGAATGAAGAGCCGAAATATGCAGTTGTGCTAAAAAAACGCCTTTACCGTTATATCTGTCTATACCGTATTAAATAATGTTGCATAACTTATTAATGTATTTAACCCAACACTAAGCATTCCATCGATAAAGGAATCTAGATGATTGATGACCGGTTTTGAAGAAGCAAATAAAAAGGAAAATTTCAATCCACTAGTTATAGACTTTTTCTTTATGTGATCGTCTATTCAGTGGACATCACCCCCTCTGGATAGGTTATGGTAGCACATTCATTCTAAGCCGGATTCGTGTTTTTCTATCTTTAGAAAATGATTGAATGAAATTTGTTTATTTCATTTCTTATCGGGGGTAAGATTTAACGGGAGGGTAAAGTCCTTTATTAGATGAATGAACGACAAAAATCATGTTTTGTCTAAGTATGGTGGCATAGAGATGATACTTCTCTATTTCATAGGAGGGATAGTGTGGAGAAGATGGTAATTGAACCATGGGTAGTCGATGAACTTACTCATGAATTTTTTGTACCTGACTATATTAATCAAATAGCAGAGGAGGTTCTTCAAAGCTACGATTTATCCGTTAAGAACATTCAAATAATCACAACTAAGCCGGACAAGGGTGGAGCGATTTGGAAGATTGAGACAAATTTAGGGCCAAAAAGTTTGAAGCTGTTACATCGGAGACCAACCAGAAGTTTGTTTAGCTTAGGGGCTCAGGAATATTTAGTTGATGTCAGAGAAGCAAGGGTTCCACCAATTGTAAAAACAAAGGACGGAAAAAATTATGTTGAAGCAGGAGGAAAATTATGGTTTGTTGCAGAATGGATCGAACCATTGGCACCAGTTACAAAAGATTTGGAAGGAGCAAAGCAGCTTTGTTATGCTCTCGGCGAATTCCATCGTTTAAGCAAGGGGTATATCCCTCCTGAACAGGCTGAAGTAGCTTCAAGATTGTATAAGTGGCCAAAAAACTATGAGAAGATCATAGCTAAAATGGATTGGTTTCGAAACATTGCCAAAGCTTATGAGGAAATGCCAGCAAGTTCACACTTATTGAATGTGGTAGATCAATTTGAAGAACAAGCAAGAAGAAGTCTAGAAAGACTCAATCAATCAAGCTATTTTGAATTGATTAAACACGGAAATGCGTATTGGGGGTTAGTTCACCAGGATTATGGTTGGTCTAATGGGCAAATGGGAGCGGAAGGAATGTGGATTATTGACCTTGATGGTGTCGCATTTGACCTTCCGATTCGTGATTTGAGAAAGTTGATTAGTGGTACAATGGCGGATTTATATAGATGGGATGTGACGTGGGTACGGGAAATGATTAAGGCTTACCATGAAGCCAATCCGATAACACCTCAATTATATGAAATTTTAATGATTGATTTGTCACTGCCAAACGAATTTTATAAAAATATAAAAGAAGTCGTGTATGAACCTGAACTATTTCTCAACGAACAAACAACACAATTAATTCAAACGATTGTTGAAACCGATCAATCGAAGTGGCCTGTATTGGAAGAAATCCAAAACGACTGGAAGGGGATGGAATAAACATGAAAATTTTAATGATTTGTACTGAAAAACTTCCTGTTCCTCCTGTATTAGGAGGAGCAATCCAAACTTATATTTCCGGTACTCTTCCACATTTAAGCAAATTTCATGATATTACGGTTTTGGGAATTAGTGATCCATCACTTCCAGATCAAGAAACCATAGATGGAATTCATTATGTTCGCGTACCAGGAAAAGTATTCGAAATATATCGAGAAAATGTTGTTCGTTATGTTGAATCAAATCAATTTGATCTGATCCACATTTTTAATCGTCCACGCCTCGTCATGCCTGTTCGAAATGCAGCTCCCCAATCAAAAATTACCTTAAGCATGCACAATGATATGTTCAATCCAGAAAAAATTGATCCAGAAGAAGCAACAGCAGCATTAGAACAAGTGTCAAATATTGTAACGGTTAGTGATTATGTTGGAAATGTAATACGTGAGCTATATCCACAAGCCTCACCAAAGATACGCACGATTTATTCCGGAGTGGACACTGAGAGATTTTTACCTGGAAATCATCCAAAGATGCAAAAAATACGCAAGGAAATTCGTCAAGCAAATGGTTTAGAGAATAAAACGGTTATTTTATTTGCAGGAAGGCTTTCGAACAATAAAGGGGTCGATAAGTTAGTTAGAGCGTTACCGGAGCTTTCAAAAAAATTTAAAGATTTAGCTCTGGTAATAGTAGGAAGTAAATGGTTTAGCCAAAATGATGTAACCGATTATGTAGCCTATGTACGGGCATTGGCAAAAAAGCTGCCGATACCAGTTGTGACAACTGGCTTTGTGGTACCGGATGAAATCCAAAATTGGTTCGCTGCAGCTGATTTATTTGTATGTACTTCGCAATGGCAAGAACCGTTGGCACGGGTACACTATGAAGCGATGGCAGCAGGTCTTCCGATTGTAACAACTGCAAGGGGAGGCAATCCAGAGGTTATTCTCTCAAAAGAGAACGGTCTTATCGTGGAGAATCCGGAAGATCCAAGCTGTTTTGTAGAAACGCTTTCACAAATATTATCAGACAAGTCATTGATGAAAAGAATGGGGGAGAAAGGAAGAGAACTTGCTGTTTCCCGTTACAAGTGGGATAGAGTAGCTTCCGAGCTGCTTGAAGTTTGGAAGCAAGCTAAAGAGGTTGAACAAGCAAAAACGAACGAAGAACATGTTGTTGAATCAGAAAATGATAGAATAACAGAAGAACAACCAAAAGCAGTTAAACAAGCAAAAACGAACGAAGAACATGTTTCTGAATCAGAAAATGATAAAATAACAGAAGAACAATCAAAAGCAGTTAAACCAGCAAAAATGAACGAAGAATATGTTACTGAATTGGAAAATGATCAAATAATGGAAAAACAACAAAAAGAAGGTACGGAGGAACCAACACAAGATTCATCAACGGAAATGGATTCAATTCATGAACAAATTAGAGACAAAACTCGCCGAAAACCTTTTATCATTACAAGTGGCGTTTCAAGAAATCGAAAAATAACAAAACGTGAAGAAAAAAAACTAAAACGTGAAGAAAAAAAACTAAAACGTGAAGAAAAAAAACTTAAAGGTCAGAAAAAAATCGCTAAGCTAGAGGAAAAACTAGCATCCGGTGAGATTGACAAAAAAGAATATGAGAAAGAACTAGCAGAAATTCAAACGAAATTCAAACTGAATTAGCTGAGACACGTGCGGAAATAGTTAAAGAGGTCAATGAAAAAGTTGACAAAGTATCAAAAAAGAAATATTAGAAAAAGTTACTGATAAAACGTGAAAGTGAACATAAGGAGAAAAGCTGTCCTTAAAGGTTCTTGAATGAATCCTTTGAAGGCAGCTTTTTTTGTTGTTTTCTCCATTTAAAATAACTCTGATATTAGCAATGGTTCAGGAACGGCTGCGAATGGCTTGTCTTTCCAATTGCTTCATTGGGGATGGGATGAGCAATCATTTCTTTTTCTGCATTAGATAGATTTTAAAAAAGCGATTGCTCTGGTTAATGATTCAGCATGCGGACTAAATATGGGGATTTGTACACAGAATATCCATCGTGACTTGTATACTATCCGGTAAATTGAATCAGGTGGGGGGCCAAGACATACCTACTATATGTTTTATGGAGGGAAAAGAACGCTGTTACGGACGCGAGGGCATGAAATACGCGGTACAAGAAATGACAGACTTTTAAAATTCTGTTTCCTTAAAGATTGACTTTAAACCGAAACAATCGATTTCTTTGATAGGAAATGGAGCAAAAGAAAGAAATCGAACAAACTATTTAACAGTTGGAAGGGTTTGAAAGCTTAAAACGATGTCTGCTTGAGGAATGTGTTCCTGTTTATAAATAGCAGCGCGCAGCCTTGGTATTGTGTTAATAGACAGCAAAAGGCTTCATAAGGACTGTTTATAAAATCAAAAATACGGATGGAAGCTTGATAAAAGAAGATTTGATTAGTTTTATAAAAATAATAAGAGAAAGTTGTTTTTATATTTTTACGCTTCCATAAGTCAAATCATGAGTAAACGAGTGAATAGGATGGGAGAAAAATAAAGATCAATGGTACACAAATGCGTCGCTCTCTGAGAATAAGTGTCGACGCATTTATGTTTCCGAGAAAGAATGACATGTGAATAACATGCCGATTTTCATATTATCGTTTTGCTTCGACTTCTCTTTTTACTCGGATAAAGGCGATGAATTGATTTAGTTCATCTTGTGAAAGACTCTTTCCATCTATTGTTAAACGAACTTTAGCTAATAGATCTTTTTCTGTCAGTTCCAAGCTCTTCATTTTGTCCTTATGCTCTAGCTCGAAGGAGGAGTTGTCCACCATGCCTAATAAATAGTCAACGGATGTTTCGAACAGACTTGCAATCTCTTTTATGGCTTCCAAAGAAGGTTGACGGTATCCCGATTCATAGCCAGCGTATGTGCTTTTTGCAATTCCAAGCTGATCAGCTGTATATTGCAATGACCACTTTTTTCTTTTCCTCAATTCCGATAATCGTTTCGATATCACCGGCTCGTCCTCCTTGCTTTCTTTCGTTTGATCTTATAATATCATCAGTGTTTTTTATTAAAGTTGAATCATAAAACTCAATGTTCGCGAAATGAATAAAAAATACTTGTTATTCTCGTCTATAATTAATATAATTTTAATCGGTTGGTCGCGTATCGCGTACAATTGATACTTATAATTTACACTAATCTACCTTTTGAAAACAATAGCAACGTTCGTTCTCTTTATTTGCGAAAAAATAAATCCTCTATTCTTGAAGCGATTTTTTTCTCAGAGGAGGTGTGAAAGATGAAAAAGTTATTATTATTAGCTACCGGCGGAACGATCGCTTCGGTAAAAGGAGAAAATGGTTTAACACCGGGTATGACAGCAGAAGAGCTGATCAGCTATTTACCGAAACAGGATGAAAAATATATGATAGAAAGCAAAATTTTAATGAACATTGACAGCACGAATATGCAGCCGGAATATTGGGTGAAAATGGCCCAAGCCATTTATAACAACTATGACGCTTACGATGGTTTTGTTATTACCCATGGAACGGATACAATGGCGTATACAGCAGCGGCGCTTTCGTATATGCTGCAAAACTTAAGTAAACCGGTCGTTCTTACAGGATCTCAAGTGCCGATCGGGTTTAAGAAAACAGATGCGAAAAAGAATATCGCTGATGCGCTTCTGTTTGCCTGTGAGGAGATCGGTGGTGTGTATGTTGTTTTTGACGGCAGAGTGATTATCGGGACAAGAGCTGTGAAAATGCGTACAAAAAGCTATGATGCATTTGAGAGTATTAACCATCCGTACATCGCCTATATCGAGCGGTCAAAAATAACGTATTATTTTGAAATTCCGCCTGTAAAAGGAAAGTTAAAACTCGATACATCGTTATGTCCGGATGTTTTCTTGTTAAAACTTTATCCTGGAACAAAACCGGAAATTTTTGATTACATAAAACATCTTTACAAAGGAGTCATTATTGAGAGTTTTGGAAATGGTGGCGTGCCTTTTCAAGAAAGAAACTTGCTTCCAAAAATAAAAGAACTTATCGATTCAGGAATAGCGGTTGTCATCACAACTCAATGCTTAGAGGAAGGGGAAGATTTAACCCTTTATGAAGTGGGACGGAAAGTTGCGCAAAATATGGTGATTTTTTCAGGGGATATGAATACAGAAGCGATTGTCCCGAAGCTCATGTGGGCATTAGGAAAAACAAACAACCTTATGGAAGTAAAGAAAATCATGGAAACCCCAATTGCAAGGGACATTACTCCGGAAGCTGAAAAAAGAAAGTGGGGAGTAGAATGATCGAAATGAAATTATGCCGCCGAGAAAAAGATTTTCTCGGAGAAAAAGAAATTCCTGAGAACGCTTACTATGGGATTCAAACAATGCGTGCGGTTGAAAACTTTCCTATTACGGGATATCGTCTTCACTCATCTTTAATTCAGGCGATGGCGATGGTGAAAAAAGCCGCCGCATTAGCGAACATGGAAATAGGGCAATTAGACCCGCATCTTGGTAACGCGATCGTTACAGCAGCACAAGAAATTATCGAAGGGAAATGGCACGATCAATTTATTGTTGACCCCATTCAAGGCGGGGCTGGCACGTCCATTAACATGAACACGAACGAAGTAATTGCAAACCGAGCGCTTGAACTAATCGGGGAACGGAAGGGAAGCTATCATATTATAAGTCCAAACAGCCATGTAAACATGTCCCAGTCAACCAATGATGCTTTTCCGACCGCTATTCGTATTGCCGTTTTAAGTATGTTAGAGAACTTGTTGGCGACTATGGAACATATGCATGATGTTTTCGCAGAAAAAGCGAAGCAGTTTGACCATGTCATAAAAATGGGCCGTACGCACTTGCAAGACGCCGTCCCTATTCGGTTAGGACAGGAGTTTGAAGCGTATCGGCGCGTCTTAGCTCGTGATATTAAACGGATTAAACAATCTCGGCAGCATCTTTATGAGATCAACATGGGAGCAACGGCGGTTGGAACAGGATTGAATGCAGATCCCCGCTATATTGAACTCGTTATTAAGCATCTCTCAGAAATTAGCGGATTTTCGTTCATTGGTGTCGAACACCTCGTTGATGGTACGCAAAATACCGATGCTTATACGGAAGTTTCTGCGGCATTGAAAGTGTGCATGATTAATATGTCGAAAATCGCCAACGACTTAAGGTTGATGGCATCGGGACCTCGTGCAGGATTCGCTGAAATTACATTGCCGGCTCGACAACCTGGTTCTTCTATCATGCCAGGGAAGGTGAATCCAGTCATGGCTGAAGTCATCAATCAAGTTGCTTTTCAAGTCATAGGTAATGATCACACAATCTGTTTGGCGTCAGAAGCGGGGCAGCTCGAGTTAAATGTTATGGAGCCGGTGCTTGTTTTTAACTTACTTCAGTCCATTAGTATTATGAACAATGCGTTTCGTGTATTTACGGATTATTGTTTAGCTGGAATTGAGGCAAACGAAGAGAAGTTAAAGGAATATGTAGAAAAAAGTGTGGGCGTTATTACTGCCTTAAATCCTTATCTTGGCTATGAAACAGCATCTCGCATTGCCCGCGAAGCTGTGCTTACTGGAAAATCCGTCCGAGAATTATGTAAGTCTTATAATCTATTAACAGAACAAGAATTGGATGCGATTTTAGATCCTTACGAGATGACCCGTCCTGGTATTGCAGGATCTAAACATCTAAGCCATTATTTTAAAAATGAATAGCATGAAAAAAGCGTCGAGACCCGATATAGGTTTCGGCGTTTTTTCTTTTCTAGTACACGTACAAAATTAATGGGTAAAAAGACCTATTTACAATATTATGCAAATATATATTAATATAAACTAGCATGAAAATTTTTGTTATTTTTCTATTTTTTTAAAATACCTAAAAATTGATTTGTAATAAAAAGAAGGGCTATTCGTGCTAAAAGGGGAATGGAAATGGTCTACGATGGAATTATTCTATCATTGTTAATCGGTTTTTTTCGTGGCGGGAGTTTAAAAGGATTGGCATATATGAAACTTAAGGGAGGATGGTTATTTCCTCTCTTGTTAGGCATTGAAATTTGTGTATTTTTGTTGCAAAATAAGTTGAACGTAATCGCTTCTTTAAGCAATTATTTATTTATAGCGATTTACATAGTTGCACTTGTTTTTTTATGGTTCAATCGACATAATCAGGGATTTATGATTATTTTCATTGGGGTTTTATTAAATTTTATTGTTATGACTTTAAACGGCGGGAGAATGCCGGTTTCGATTGAGGCAGGTCAGTTTTTAGGACCGGAATATATTGAAGCATTAAAAGCCGGAACATATGGCAAACATATAGCGATTAACAATTCGACGTTACTGCCGTTTCTTGGCGACATTATTCCGCTTTCCGCTCCGTACCCGAAGGAGCAAGTGATCAGCATCGGCGATGTGGTTATGAACGTAGGGGTGTTCATTTTCATCCAGCACCTTATGATGGATTACAAAAGCGAGAAATCTTCCCTTCAAACGGTCAATGAAGGGAGGTGAACGCGATGAACGCAACAGTGAAAAAAGCACTTATTAATTTATTCATTATTGGTTCTGTTATTGTAGCTTTGACATCTGGGTACAAACTTGGTTAACCTTGATTGAAGGAGAAGTATACCAAAATTACTTCTCCTCAAATTTTAACAACGAGAGTGATAAAATATGTACCTTCATAGATACCCATTTTCGAAGTATTATAAGAAGTTATATATAGCTGTCATCTCAATTTTAGGCATATGTTTGTTTATATTAGAGAACAGTTTTTACGCTCAATCATTAGACGATTGGGTTTTAGTTTATATGTTGTCTGGAGCAATTCTTTTACTAAATCACTTTCTAGTCTATCTCCCTCCGAAAGATAATACCTTTTCAATGGATTCAGCTATTTATTTAGCTTGTATATTTTTATACGGACTAGATTTGACACTTGAAGTTTTATTTTTAAATAATTTAATTTATGCTTTATATAAGAATAAAATTGTATGGTGGAAGCATCTTTTTAATTTTTCTATGTATTGTTTAATGATTATCAGCTCTTATTATTCATTTATAGTTTTTGGAGGAGAAATTGGCGGGGTTAATATTCATAATATTTTTTCTCATTTAATCAGTTTAATTGTGTATCTTACAGTAAACATTACATTAATGTCTTTATTTTTTATTTTTTCTTCTCCGGGGACTTTGTTTAATGTATTCAAAGGAGTCTTAAATATAGGTATTTTGAAAGAATCATTTGTAAGTTATTCAGTTACTTTGTTACTTTCTCTTGTTTTAACGATTTTAATGAAAGAAGAAAAATATTTCGGCCTATTTTTATTTACAATTTTGGTTGTGTTAATCTCTTTCGCTTTTAGCAAATTTTTGTATTTGTACCAAAACGTTTCAGAAAAAGCCAACAAAGATTATTTAACAGGACTTTACAACCACGGCTTCTTTAAAAATGTGTTGGACGAGCAGTTTGCTAAATTGGATAAGTTGAAGGAGCCATTTTGTGTGGCGTTGCTTGATATGGATGATTTTAAAAAATATAATGACAGCAATGGTCATCTTCAAGGGGATGAACTGTTAAAGTTTTTCGGGGAATTTTTGAAGGCGGAAATGGAAGAAATGGAAAACGAAAAATATGTCCTTGCTCGATACGGTGGAGAGGAATTTGCTGTTTTAATGAAAAACACGACCAAAGATGAGGCGTGCGCCTTTTTTGATCGAGTGCGCAAAAAAGTGAATGACACGTATTTTACAGGTGTGGAAAATCTTCCGTATCGTTGTCTTTCGTTTTCGTGCGGAATTGCCGAATATGAAAAAGGTACATATGATGCCGGCGAGTTAATCCATAAAGCTGACAAAGCGTTATATTATGCGAAAGCGCAGGGAAAAAACAACGTACAAGTGTACGATGAGCAAAATGTCGGATTTGATGCGATGCAGTTTAAAGAAGAACTTGACGCGATAGAACAGCTTTTAAAAATCTTTTTATCAAAAGATGTGTATACGTATCGGCATAGTAAACGAGTGTTTAAATATGCGGTGGAATTTAGTGGAAAATTACAGTTGAGTGAACATGAAAAACAAACGCTCATATTAGGTGCGCTTATTCATGATATCGGTAAATTAGAAGTACCACGTGATATTATTAATAAAGAAGGAAAATTAGAACCACATGAATGGGAAATTATGAAGAAGCATGTGACATGGGGGAAGGAAATTCTTGCTGCGGATAAAAGATTTGAAGAACTCATTCCGCTCGTGGAGCTTCACCACGAACGATACGACGGAAAAGGGTATCCGTACGGTTTGAAAGGGGAAGAAATTCCAAAACTCGCCCGTATTTTATGCATCATCGATTCATTTGATGCGATGACAACGGAAAGACCGTATCAACGAACAAAAACATTCGAAGAGGCAATCGAAGAATTGAGACGATGCGCTGGCAAGCAGTTTGATCCGACGTTTGTCGAGCCGTTTATTGGCATGATTAAAACCAATTATTTAAAAAAACTATGTCTGATTGTCAATTAAAATAGAGTCAATAAATGTTAGTGAAGATAGATTTGTTTATTATCTGTATTAGGAGTATCCCAGAGAGAAGCGCTTGCTGGAGGCAGGTGCTTTTATTATATCAATATGTCAATATATGATTAATTGAATTATGTTCTAGATGAACATTTAGTTAATGTATCTCAAGATAAATTATATGAACCATTTGGCTTTGCCTATATGTATGTATAAAAAATATTAATTTTTCTTCGTAGAAACAGCTTTAGGAGCGGAAATCAAAACGCCGCTCCTATTTTTGAAGTTAATCGCACCGCAAAATTTCACCAAGCTTTAATAGCTTCAATCTTTCATCATCTAATTGGCGCCGCTTCCATTCAGCAAGCAAGCGATCAAGTGCTTCTTCTGGAGTATCATCGGCAAGAGGGAATGTTCCATAGTGCATTGGGATAAATGTTTTAGCTTTACAGTCAACAAAAGCCTGCACCGCTTCTTCCGGGGTGACATGCTGTGGTCCCATAAACCATTCCGGCTCGTATGCACCAATCGGAAGGAGTGCATAATCAATCAAAAAACGGTCACCGATTTCTTTAAAGCCTCGGAAATAGCCGCTGTCTCCTGCGAAATAAAACGTTGGTTTTCCATCTGCTTGAATGATCCAACCACCCCAATGCGATGTGTTCATGTCGAATAATGATCTTCTTGTCCAATGCTGGGCAGGAACAAAAGTCAGTGTGATATTGTTAGAACGTTTTTCCTCCCACCACGTGCATTCCACAACGTTTTCAATCCTTTTTTTGCGAAATAACCGTCCAAGACCCATCGGCACAAAAATGCGCGGTTTTCCTTTTAACTTTCTAATGCTTGCAAAATTTAAGTGGTCGTAATGGCTATGGGAAATTAAAACGATGTCAACATCCGGCATGTCATTGAGCGGAATTCCAGGACGGGATAACCGTTTTACCGTTCCTAAGCGATTAGCCCAAACAGGATCGGTAACAATTGTTGTTCCGTTCACTTGAATGACGAAGGTGGAGTGACCGATCCATGATAAAAGCGTATGTGAGCGATTCATATGCAAGAGAGTGTGTTCCGGCTTGTTCACATGTGGAACTTGATAGGAACTATTTTTTTGTTTTGCTTTTCGCTCTCGTTGCCATCGCCGAAAATCGGCAAATGTCTTTTTCGTTGATACGTTATCAAGATTTTCATAACGTTTTCGTACCATTGACTTTTCATCCTTTTTCGTCATCAATGTTTGGGAAAGGTGTGCATACCAATATGATCATTGTATATTTCAAGTGATCAAAATGTAGTAGATGATTTTACAATAGCAAAAATTCTTTTTGGTTGACAAACAATACATACTGTGAGGGAGCAGAGGCCTAGTGTATTAGATAATAATGTCAAAAGGCCTTCCTTTTGAAAAATAAAAAGACCTAGTGCCTTCCTGTTGTAAGATACAGATACTTGATAACAGAAACTCTAGCTTACGTTCCGCAAATGTGGGAATACCTAGAAATCGAAAATCTTATTTGGTATAGGACACTGTCACTCCATATAAGGTGCACGTTCCTAACGGATAAAAAAGTGTAATAAATTCTGTTTAATGTTACTTGCTCGTTGCAATCCACACCAATTACCACGGCTGTTTCTGAATCTTTTTTAAAAAATGACAATAATGTTTTAGACAAAATAACATTTACTTTTCATTGAACCTAAGTTGTAAGCGCTTTAATATGGACGTGTGAAAAGAAAAAATGAAAAAAGGGGTTTTACAGAAAATGGTTCATGAAAAGGACAATCAATCAAATTTTCGTGTAAAAATTCAACGATTTGGCAGTTATTTAAGTGGTATGATTATGCCTAATATTGGTGCATTTATTGCATGGGGCTTTATTACTGCATTGTTTATTCCGACAGGCTGGATCCCGAATGAAGCATTTGCCAAGCTTGTCAGTCCAATGATTACGTATTTATTGCCATTATTAATTGGTTATACTGGCGGTAAGATGATTTATGATGTTCGCGGAGGCGTCGTCGGTGCGACAGCAACGATGGGGGTCATTGTCGGTGCTGACATTCCGATGTTCCTCGGTGCGATGATTATGGGACCGCTTGGCGGTTACCTGATTAAGAAATTTGATCAACTCATTCAAGGAAAAGTCAAACAAGGCTTTGAAATGTTAGTCAACAACTTCTCAGCCGGAATCATCGGCGGGATTTTAACGTTAGTGGCCTTTAAAGGAATTGGACCAATCGTATTAGGGCTGAACAAAACGTTAGCTGCTGGTGTTGAGTTCATTGTTAATCACAAAATTTTACCGTTAGCGAATATCTTTATCGAACCTGGCAAGGTCTTATTTTTGAATAACGCAATCAACCACGGAATTTTAAGCCCGCTTGGAATCGAGCAAGCGGCTGAAACAGGGAAATCGGTTTTATTCCTATTAGAAACAAACCCTGGCCCAGGTCTTGGAATTTTGCTCGCTTATTGGCTATTTGGAAAAGGAACCGCCAAACAGTCTGCTCCAGGCGCTGTGATCATTCATTTTCTTGGAGGTATTCACGAAATTTACTTCCCGTACATCTTAATGAAACCGATCTTAATTTTAGCAGCGATGGCAGGGGGAGTAAGTGGTGTTTTAACGTTTACACTATTTAATGCAGGACTCGTAGCCGCTCCATCGCCGGGAAGTATTGTTGCCTTGTTAGCGATGACGCCAAAAGGAAACCATCTTGGCGTATTGGCAGGGGTTATTGTTGCAGCAGCTGTCTCCTTCCTTGTCGCATCTATTTTCTTAAAATCTGCGAAAAATAATGAAGAAGAGGAAGACTTGAGCAAGGCTGCAGAAAAAATGCAGCAATTAAAAGGGAAAAAGAGTGACGTTGCTGCTGTGCTACAAAAAGAAGCAGCTATCCCATCCAAAGTGAAGAAAATTGTGTTTGCTTGTGATGCAGGAATGGGTTCAAGCGCCATGGGTGCTTCGATTTTACGAAATAAGGTACAGAAAGCTGGATTGGATATTGAAGTCACAAATACAGCCATCAACCAGCTTCCGGAAGATGCAGATATTGTCATTACGCATAAAAATTTAACAGAACGTGCGAAGGAAAAACGACCAAACGCTTATCATGTTTCAGTTGAAAACTTCCTAAATAGTCCCAAATATGACGAGTTAATTCATACTTTGAAAGAGAATAATTAAAGAGGGCAACCCCACATTTTGGTGGACATGGTTATTTAAAAATTGGCAACAAATGAAATGGATGAAAATGAATTTTCTATTTGTTGCCATAAAGGATCCAACACTCTAAAATTTTCTATGTAAAGTATTATTTAATCATGACGAAATGGTTGCTCAAATGAGACGGGTGAAGAAGGATGTATATATCTGCAAGAGAAAGAAAAATACTTGATATTTTGTTGTCTCATGATCAAGGGCTTCCGACAAGGGAGCTTGCCGAGCAGCTCAATGTAAGTAACCGCACGGTTCATCGAGATTTAAAAGGTGTCGAACGTATTTTAAAAGATTATCATTTGCAGCTTATCAAAAAATCAGGATTTGGGATCCAAGTAGATGGAGATGAACACAACAAAAAAGAGCTGCAAATGCATCTTTTTCATTTGTCCCATACCGAATACACACCGGAAGAGCGCCAAACCATTATCCTGATTACATTATTGGAGGCGACCGAGCCTGTCAAGCTTTTATCTCTTGCTAATGATTTAAACGTCACCATAGCAACCATTAGCCATGATTTAGATAAGATCAGCGAAACTATTGAAAAATACGGTCTGTCTCTTATTCGAAAAAGAGGATACGGAGTCGAAATTACCGGATCTGAATCGGCGAAACGGCGGATGATGAGCGAGTTATTATTCCATCACTTCGGTGAATATGAATTTCTTTCGTTCATGAAAGAATCCATTCAAAAAAGATCGGCGGAAACGCTTAACATCGTTACGGAGAAACTCCTCGGACTCGTTGATCAGAAAACCTTAGTAACCATAGAAAAGCAAATTGACGAAATCCAAGACGAGCTTCCTTTTACGATTGCGGATAGTTCGTATGTTGCCTTAGTTGTTCATCTTGCCTTGGCGGTTGAACGGATTATTCAGGGAGAATCGATTAATTTCGATCCGCAATATTTACAAACGATCCGCGGAACGAAGGAATACGAAACGGCCGAAAAAATTGCCAGATCGCTAGAACATGCATTTCGTATCACGATACCGGATGAAGAAATTGGCTATATTACGATGCATTTAATGGGAGCGAAACTTCGGGATCGCCACGGCTATATGTTAGAGGAAGCAAGTTTTGAAGTGGGAATCAAAGCACAAGAGCTGATTCGCTTTGTCAGCGATGAACTGAACGTAGATTTAACGAACAATGATCCATTATTTCAGGATTTAGTCGTTCATTTAAAGCCGGCGATTTACCGAATTGAACATAACATGGGGATTGCCAATCCCCTTTTATCAAAAATAGTTCAAGATTATCCTGACCTTTTTTCTACTTTAGAAAGAGGAGTCAAAAAAGTTTTTCCTGATTTGACTGTTCCAAAAGAAGAAATCGGCTATTTAGTTCTACACTTCGCTTCTGCTCTTTTAAAAGAAAGGAAAGGGATTCACGCTTTAGTGGTCTGTTCAAGCGGTTTAGGTACGGCAAAAATATTAGCAACGAGATTGAAAAAAGAAATTTCAGATATTGTACGCATTCAACATACATCTGTCTTAGAATTGAGAGATGTGGATGCGAATCAATATGATCTCATTGTTTCGACAGTGCCGCTACATAACTTTACGGGACATTATTTTGTCGTGAGTCCGATCCTTCAAGAAAGCGAAATTATAACGATTAAAAAATTTCTTGAAAATCAAAAAGTGAAAGCTCGAAAAGAACCAGACCATCAAGGGATGGATGGTGCTGAGAGAGTGGTAGAGAAGCTCAGTTCCGTTCAAAAAATGAGCGAAACAATGGTCCATATCTTGAAGGGGTTTAATTTACAAGAATTAGAGGCAGATTCTATCAAGGAAGCGTTGTCTGAAGCGTGTCAGCGGCTGTATCAAAAAGGGGTTATTCGCGATCAGGAACACGTTCTTTCTCAATTGTTAAACAGGGAAAAAATAGGAGGATTAGGCATACCGGACACTCCCTTTGCTTTGTACCATACGCGGAGTCCGGCGATTACTGCTCCTTCCTTTACCATCTATAGGTTAACGAAATGGCAAATGGTAACCGGCATGCATCAAGAGCAAATGAAGGTGAACACAATCTTGCTGATGTTAGCACCGGAGTCTGCTCCCCAAGAGATGCTATCCGTTTTAAGCCACATTAGTTCTTTAATCATTAAAGATGACGAAAGTATCGCTGTATTCTCATCAGGAAACGATGAAAAGATTTATTCATTGTTAAGCCATCAGCTAGAGAAATATTTTTACGAACAAATTCAACATCATAAGGAGTGAATCAGCATGTCAATGGCAGTATTGAAGAAAGAAAATATTGTTTTGCGTGCATCTGTTGCAGATAAAACAGAAGCGATTCGTTTAGTGGGGAACATTTTAGTCGAACAAGGTTATGTTGAACCTTCTTATGTTGATAAAATGTTCGAACGGGAAGAACTGACATCTACGTATATGGGGAACTTTATTGCGATTCCTCATGGTACGGAGGATGCAAGAAGCCTCGTGAAGAATGCGGGCATTTCTGTTGTCCAAATACCGGACGGGGTTGATTTCGGCGATGGAAATATCGCAAAAATCCTTATTGGAATTGCCGGAAAAGACAATGAACATTTAGAAATTCTTTCAAAGATTGCGATAGTTTGTTCTGAGGAAGAAAATATTCAAAAACTCATCGAAGCAGCAAGCGAAGAAGATATCATCCGCCTTTTAAACGAGGTGAATTAACATGTTGGCCGTTCATTTTGGTGCAGGAAATATTGGTAGGGGATTTATTGGAAGCTTGCTTTCCCAATCGGGTTATGAGGTCGTATTTGTCGATGTCAATGAGGAAGTCGTCCGCCTATTAAATGAGAGAAAAGAATACCGGGTTTTCATCGCAGATGAATCTGGTAAAGAGGAAATCATTCGTAACGTATCTGCTGTAAATAGCCAAACAGAAAGTGACAAAGTCATTCACTATTTAACAGAAGCGGATTTGGTGACAACAGCGGTGGGACCGAATATTTTGCCAATCATCTCATCGATCCTAGCGGAGGGGCTTCGCAAAAGATTATCCGTCAATCCAAAGCCTCTAAATATTATCGCATGTGAAAATATGATCGGCGGAACGACCTTCCTGAAGGAAAAAGTGTTCGAAAAAATTTCGGAAGAAGAAAAAAGTTTATTCGAAAGAAATTATGGTTTTCTGAATTGTGCCGTCGACCGTATCGTTCCGAACCAAAAAAATAGTGATCCGCTGAATGTTACAGTCGAGCCGTTTTTTGAATGGGTGGTCGAACAAAAAAATGTCGTTGGAGACATTCCAAACGTAAAAGGCATGCAGCTTGTTGATGATTTAATGCCTTATATTGAAAGAAAGCTTTTTACCGTCAATACTGGGCATGCGATGGCTGCTTACTTAGGATATAACAAAAAGCTTCATACGATCAAAGAAGCTATGGATGATCAGGACATTTATTCAGATGTTCAACAAGCACTCAATGAATCTGGCGCTGTACTCGTGAAAAAGTACGGATTTAATGAAACTGACCATAAGAAATATATAGAAAAAATTATCCATAGATTTACAAATCCATCTATTTCGGACGAAATCGTCAGAGTCGCTCGTTCACCGATTCGCAAACTAGGTGCAAATGACCGTCTAATGAAACCTGCCAAGCAATATTACGAACTATTCAAAGAGGTACCGACCGGTTTGACAAAAGGAATTGCTGCGCTCTTATTGTTTGATTATCAAGAGGACCCTGAAGCAATCGAACTGCAAGAGACGATCAAGAAAACTGGCATCGAGGGAGCCCTATCTCAATATGCACAATTAGAAAAAGACCATCCTCTTGTCGATGCGATCATTAAACAAGTTGAAGCATTAAGAGGAAGGAAGTAAAAAGAGATTCAGTTAGCATTTACATTTTGTTTAGTTAGAAGGAATCAGAGTCTAAACCGCTCTGGTTCCTTTTTTCTCGTGTAAATATTGTTGCTTTAAAGGAAATTTCGTTTACACTAAAAATAAATTAAATATATTTGTTTTTTAGTGTTGAGGTGATGTTATTGTTTCATGTATTTTTAATAACCCATATACTTACAGGTACAATATGTTTAATAAGTGGGATATTTGCAATGGCTTCTAAAAAGAAGAAAGGAAAACATACAGTATCTGGCGAGATATATCATTGGTCTTATGTTCTTGTATTTATAACGGCTTTGGTAATGTCGATAATACATTGGCAAAAGAGCCAATATTTATTCTACATCGCTTTGTTTTCTTATGGACTTGTTTTATTCGGTTACTTAGCAGTCAAAAAAAAATGGAAAAATTGGCTAGGTGCTCATATAGGAGGAATACTAGGCTCTTATATAGGTATAGTAACTACAACCTTAGTAGTTAATATTCCTAGAATACCTGTATTAAATGAATTACCCATTTTGTTATTTTGGTTTCTTCCTACAATAATAGGGACTCCATTCATATTTAAAGTAGGTAATCAATATGGTCCTAAAAAAGAAGGTAATTTTTAAGCACATCTAATCATTTCTACTGTGGCATAATTCGATTTATGAAAAGCACTAAATAAAAGTTTAACTTGCTTATACCTCCTTTTTGCAAGGAGGATTTTTTTGTTAGGAAAGCAGGGACTATCAGATGAATAGCTCATTTTTGCAGAAACCATTGGGAATTAGCTGTTAAAACGAAACTATGTTCTAAATAATCAATATGTATTCTAAAAATGAAAGGCGCTAGCGGAAGTGATGTATTTGAAACATAGAAAGAAAGCAACGCTAAAAATTTCAATTTATAAGTCCCGCAGCAGAACGGTTATGATTCGTTTTAAGTTCCAAGACAGGAAAGCACGAAACAAAAATCAACCATTTAAAGAAACGGTTGTAGTTTTAATGGTTAATTTTTTTCTTGAAAAATTTGGTATTAAATGATTAAGTCGATAACTCGATAAAAAAATAGCTGTTAGGTGATGATAAGGAAAATAACAAAAAAGAATTGTCATGTTACAAAAGAAGTGGTAATATTAGGATAACTGAATAAGTCTTATCAAGAGTGAACGAGAGATCGGGCTCGATGACTTCACAGCAACCTGCGACTTAGCGTAAGGTGCTCCTACCCGCAAAGCGTTTCGCTTTGGATGATAAGAACGGCTATACGCTCTTTTCGCATCATTCATGGCGAAAAGAGTTTTTTTATTTTTCAATGAACCGTTCGGCATCATCCCACAAACCTTATAAAGAACGGGGGAAAGGAAATATGAACGCAAATGGCATAATCCGTGGATACATGGCATGTCATATGAAAGTAGACTCATTTGCTTCACATGTTGCCAATTGTGTGAGACGTCAACTTTTAGAATTTGAGTCAACGGCGACTTTTCATATGGACTACCATACAAATTTTTTCTTATTTTATGGGCAAGCGTTTGGACAAACGTTCCAATTGCTGCTGACGTTTGCGGAAGTGGAAGTGTTAAAAGCAAAAGGACCGTACGCGCTTGACCGCCGCATTTGGGAAGAAATAAAGGCAAAAGGCCTTCCAATCAAAAATACAACGCATTATTTACAAACGGTATTAGCGGACAAATAAGGTGTAAGAAGGGGAGAGAGAACATGGCAGTCAAAAAATTTGAACATGTTGGTATTCAAGTAAAAGACATTGAAACATCGAAACATTTTTACCAAAACGTCGTCGGACTTGATTTGATCAGTGAAATGATTCATACGAACGGAAGCATGAAACTGGCGTTTCTTGGTCTAAATGGTTCGATTATCGTTGAACTGATTGAAGGGTATCATCCTAATTTACCGACAGAAGGAAAAGTTCACCATGTTGCGTTTACCGTGGAAGCCATCGAACAAGAAAAAGAACGGTTACAATCGCTTGGTGTACCTCTCGTTTGGGAAGACATTACGACGCTACCAAACGGTGCAAAATATTTATTTTTCCTTGGTCCAGACGGAGAGTGGATTGAATTTTATGAGCCGGCGAAGTAAAGAATGAGAATATTTTCTAAATATAATGAAACATCGTTATGAAAAGCAAACAGGTCATTTCAGGACTTTACAGGAGGATATGATATCCTCCTTTTTAGTTAGCTTTTGCTGCTATCCTGTTTTTCTAATATCCTAATGAGGCGACTGTATATGAAGCGAAAGACGACGGTGGAAGAAGGAAAAAGCTTCATTTTTTATCAAATAAAAATAAAATTCCCGCCAAAAACGTTTATCATATTCATTCGTAGATAAGCAGATCGTTCCTTTTATGTTCATATTTTTCTTTCTTAAGTTCGTTGTCGAATATAGAAACACGAAGAATGGTTTCCTCTCAACAACAATATAAGATATTATTACAATCACCTTATTGAACATTACTCCCTTTAGTGAAACAATGATAATCATCGGTCACGAGCAACAAGAACATAGACTTGTTCTCTACTAATACCTCGATGCTTTGATTTACCACCATGTTTGCCTTTTTCCGAGTACAGGAAATAGATTTCATTCACTTCAACGATACCTTCAAATTGATTGAAGTCTATTTGTTTTAACGCATTGAGCAACTTGTGCCGTCAGTAAAAAAGCGTACCCAAGTACCCTCCTACGATTTCGTTAGATTTCCATAGAGAATATCCTTTAATCATACATTCAAGAAAAGCAATCCATTCGTTGCTTTTGCGAGTGCGATAGAGAACAATATTCGTCATATCATTAAACGTTTTCGACAACACTTGCATTTATAGCGTTGGCGACCATTTTATTTCCCGAAAAAGAGAAAATGAAAAAAGAAAACAGGAGTCTATAAACGACCGTAACTAAATCAGTTGCTGTTATTTATTGTCCTTTCAATGTTGAAAATACATTTGTTTAAAGAGGATTCCTCTTTTTTGAAAAGTATATATTTAAATAAAGAATACCATTTTGCGATGATCCAACTATGAGAAAAAACAATCTTCTTATGGGGGTGGAGGAATGAAAGTTATTAACCCATTAAATCAAGAGATTTGGGATCGGTTCGTTCGGGAAGGGGCACTCGATACTATTCGAATCAACAAACGGATTGCAGAGTCATGGTACCTATGTCGCCAATCTGGGGTCAATCCATACGATGGAAAAGGTAAAGTGATCTTAAGTCAAGATTCACTCATGACACGCAAAAAACGGAATCAAAAATTGCTGTATATGGCCATTCCTTTTCTAGAAAAATTACAAAAGGTTTATGAGAAATCAAAATCTATATTCTTGCTTGTAGACCGTAATGGTTATGTTTTATGTGCAAAAGGGAATCAACAAACACTAAAGAGGGCTGAATCCATAAATTTTGTGGAAGGGGTCAAATGGACAGAAGATGAAGTCGGAACGAATGCCATCGGCACAGCTTTACGAATCAAAGAACCCATTACGATCGTCGGAATGGAACATTATTCTGTCGCTTCCCATCTATGGGGATGTTCCGCTGCTCCTATCTATAATGAACACCGAGAATTTGTAGGTATTATTAATGTTTCTTACCCTATTGATGATCATTTAGATGAATATGTCCTTGGGGCTGTTGTTTCGACAGCTTATGCCATTGAACAACGATTTCACATTCAGTCAAAAGAAGATGAATTGGAATTATTTAAACAGGCTTCAAATATAGATAACCCCGATCTGCCTATCGTTTTATGTGATGAAAAAGAAAAAATTGTTTGGATTAACCATTGTTTACGTCATTCTCTCTTCAACTGGAAAGATATGTACTTAGAGGATCTTTACAATCAAGATTGGCTCATTCAAACGAAATTCCCACTATACTCGAACATTCATCACGATGTCATTGGCTATCGCATCCACATCCAAAAAAAGAAAGAAAAAAAGAGGCAACATGCTTCAATGATCTTTCAGTTTGATGGTGTAAAAGGAACAAGTAAGATATTTGAAAATGTCATTAAATGTTGTGAAAGAGCGGCGAAAACAGATGTAACTGTTCATATAACAGGAGAAACCGGCACTGGTAAGGAAGTAGTTGCCCGTTCAATTCATTTCAACAGTCCAAGAAAAAATGGTCCTTTTATCGCCATTAATTGTGGCGCCATTCCAAAAGATTTAATCGGAAGTGAACTATTTGGATATGTAGAGGGAGCGTTTACCGGTGCAAAACGCACAGGCCATAAAGGAAAGTTTGAACAGGCGAATGGAGGTACTCTTTTCCTTGACGAAATCGGTGAAATTCCTTATGAGATGCAGGTTGCTTTGCTGAGAGTGCTGCAGGAAAAACAAATCGTTCCGATTGGCGGAACAAAACCAATCCCGTTGGATATCCGAATTATTACCGCTACACACCGAAATCTATATGAACTTGTAAGATTGGGAAAGTTTCGTGAAGATTTGTTTTACCGAATTTATGTCTATCCGATACAAGTTCCCCCCTTAAGACAAAGGAAAGAGGATCTTCCATCCTTCATTCAATATTACTGTGAAAAAAATGATTGGCCAATCTCATTTACTCAAGATGTAATGGAAGTTCTTATGAAGCATGATTGGCCAGGGAATATCCGGGAATTGTTTAATGTATTGGAACGGATCCGTGTCCAATATGAGGAGAACCTTCCGGATGTTTCCATTATTCAATCCATGTTTACACATTGGGATAAACGAGAAAGAAATGAAAGCAACGAAAGTTCCCAGCAGCTGTCCTTTCGTGAACAAATGGAGAAAAATTGCATCATGGAGATGCTTGAAAAAACAGCAGGGAACGTAACAGCTGCCGCTGCCATATTAAATATTCCGCGAAGTACGTTTTATCGGAAACTGAAAAAATATGGTTTATCATGAGACATATTGAGACGGAATGAGACAATGTCTCGTTTCATAGAAGAATTCAAGGAAATATAATCAAAAAAAAACGCTTTTTGTAAGCGTTTTATTTTTTGGCATGGTTCTTGCATTACTTTTGAAATGAAAGGATTTTTTCCTACATGAACACCAAAATGATAGGAGGTACAAAATCATGACAGTGATGAAATCGGAAACGAAAAGTATCACCCGTGAGAAAGCAAAGTGGATGTATGAGAAAATGTGTGAAATCCGTCAGTTTGAAGACAAAGTCCATGAAATTTTCAGCAAAGGCGTTTTGCCTGGATTTGTTCATTTGTATGCCGGTGAAGAAGCGGTAGCCGTCGGAATTTGTGCTCACCTCGATGAAAAAGACTATATTACCAGCACCCATCGCGGACATGGTCATTGCATTGCGAAGGGCTGTGATTTGAATGGAATGATGGCTGAAATATATGGAAAAGCAACCGGTCTATGTAAAGGAAAAGGGGGCTCCATGCATATTGCTGATGTTGAAAAAGGTATGCTTGGTGCAAATGGGATTGTCGGAGGTGGATTTCCTCTTGCAGTGGGTGCCGCCTTAACAGCCAAATTGAAAAAAACGGGAGCGGTTGCTGTTTGTTTCTTCGGTGATGGAGCCAACAATCACGGCACTTTTCATGAGGGAATCAACTTAGCGGCGATTTGGAAACTTCCTGTCATTTTCGTAGCCGAAAATAATGGTTATGGTGAAGCGACCCCTTTTGAATATGCATCGAGCTGCAAAAATATCGCTGACAGAGCAGCGGCTTACAACATCCCGGGAGAAATCGTGGATGGAAAAGATGTTGTCGCCGTATATGAAGCGGCTGGGCGTGCGATTATTCGGGCACGAAATGGAGAAGGTCCGACTTTGATTGAATGTAAGACATACCGAAATTACGGTCATTTTGAGGGTGACGCTCAAAAATACAAAACAGCTGAAGAAAAAGAAAAACATGCAAAAGAATTGGATGCAATTTCCAAGTTCCGAAACTATGTCCTTTCCAAACAATTAGTAACAGAAAAGGAATTAGAAGAGATTGAAGGTAAAGTAATAGAAGCTGTTAAGAATGCTGTTGAATTTGCAGAACAAAGCCCGTTTCCTCAGGCAGAAGATCTCTTAAAAGATGTATATGTTTCCTATGAATAAGGCTGGAGGTGTATCAATATGACAAGAAAAATTTCTTTTTCACAGGCTATTAACGAAGCAATGAAGCTAGCTATGCGTAAGGATGAAAATGTCATTCTCTTAGGTGAGGACGTGGCTGGTGGTGCAGCTGTTGACCATTTACAGGATGACGAGGCATGGGGAGGTGTCATGGGGGTCACGAAAGGACTTGTCCAAGAATTTGGCAGAGATCGTGTTTTAGATACACCGATTGCAGAAGCGGGATATATCGGGGCTTCTGTTACGGCAGCAGCAACCGGGCTACGGCCGATTGCGGAATTGATGTTCAATGATTTTATTGGCAGCTGTCTTGATGAAGTCATGAATCAAGCAGCAAAACTTCGCTATATGTTCGGAGGAAAGGCTAAGGTGCCGTTAACCATTCGGACGATGCATGGTGCTGGATTCCGGGCAGCTGCTCAACATTCGCAAAGTCTTTATGCGCTTTTTACACATATACCTGGTTTGAAAGTCGTTGTTCCTTCTACACCAGCAGATGCGAAAGGTCTTCTACTTTCCTCCATTTTCGATGATGATCCAGTGATCTTTTTCGAGGACAAAACACTCTATAACATGAAGGGAGAAGTAGAAGAAGGGTTTTATACCATTCCGATTGGCAAAGCAGACATAAAAAGAAAAGGAAGCGACCTTACGATTGTGGCAATAGGAAAACAAGTCCACACCGCCCTGAAGGCAGCCGACATGCTTGTGGAAAAAGGACTCGAAACAGAAGTGATCGACCCAAGAAGTCTGTCGCCGCTTGATGAAGATACTATATTATCTTCTGTTGCAAAGACAGGCCGTCTGATCGTGATTGATGAGGCCAATCCAAGATGCAGTGTAGCAACCGATATTTCTGCTCTTGTGGCGGACAAGGGATTTGATTATTTAGATGCTCCAATAAAAATGATTACTGCTCCACACTGCCCGGTTCCGTTCACGCCTGTTTTAGAAGATCTCTACTTGCCAACCCCTGAAAAAGTACTTCATGCTGTTGCAGAAATGATTGGGGATGAATCATTCGTAGCCGTTTAATATTCAATCTTAGGATGGCGTGTTGCCAAACAAACATCATGAAGGAACATAGCAACACGCACTCTTTTTATCGGTGAAAGGGGAGTGAAGCAGAATGCCTGCTGAAATTATTATGCCAAAGCTGGGAATGAGTATGGAAGAAGGTACGGTTGTTGAATGGTTAAAGAAAAAGGGGGATCCTGTCAAAAAAGGAGAATCCGTGGTTATTATTAGTTCCGAAAAAATTGAGAATGAAATCGAAGCACCAGAGGATGGAGTGTTATTAGAAATCCTCGCCGAACAAGATGAAACGGTTCCGGTTGGAAAAGCGATTGGCTATATCGGCCAAACGAATGAAAATGTTGAACGTAGTCAATCAACGACAACGATAAAACAAGCGAATCAAGAAACAGCTACTTCCGTCGAGACAATGAAACCAATAGAAATAGACATGAAAAGACAAAAGCCACGAGTTTCCCCTGCTGCTAGGAAACTAGCACTTGAAGCGGGGATTGATCTCAATAGTATTTCAGGGTCGGGACCAAATGGAAGAATTACAAGAGCAGATATTCAAAAAGCGATTCAAGCGAAACGTTCAGACTCCGGTTTTCAGTTAAAAAGGAAACCAGAAATCGCCACGATGGAACAAAAACCAATGAATCAAACGGGGGTTACGGTAAAAGCTATCACTGGGATGAGGAAAGTGATTGCGACAAGAATGTTCACGAGCCTTCAGCAATCTGCCCAGCTCTCCATTCATATGCGGGCAGATGTCACCGAACTGCTCGAAATACAGAAAAAGGCCAGAGCCAATCTTATAGATGAACAGGACGTTAAACTGACGATCACAGATTTTATTGCTCAAGCGACAATCTTAGCATTACTCAATCACAAGCAGATGAACAGCATCTATCAAGACGAACATATTCATATATATGATTCAATTCATCTCGGAATTGCCGTAGCGTTAGAAAACGGTCTTATGGTTCCTGTTATTTCTCATGCAGAGAAACTGTCCATTAGGGAAATTTCCAGAAAGATAAAGGATTTAAGCTTGCGTGCAAAAGAAGGAAAACTAGAAAGCGAAGAAATGAAAGGGTCCACTTTCACGATTACGAGTCTTGGTGCTTATGGAGTTGAATTTTTTACCCCGGTACTAAATCCGCCGGAAGTAGGAATTCTTGGTGTTGGAACCGTTACGGATACTCCTGTTTTTGTTGGAGAGATCGTGCAGCGTCGAAGCCTTTTACCGCTTAGTTTAACCTTTGACCACCGTGTCATTGATGGTGCACCTGCTAGTAAGTTTCTTTCGACCATTAAGGATTATTTAGAAAAACCATATAAAATGTTGGTTTAATATAATCAAATGTCCATCCAATTATGCCGATGGATAGAATAGCGAAAACGTGACATCTGTTAACATAAGAGCAGTTTTAGAAAGTGGTTTCAAAACAAAATCGCTACATTTGAACAAAAATGTAGCGATTTTGTTTTGGAAGATACTTGGATTTCAACACAATAATATTAACATTACGTTTTCTTTCGTCTTTTATTTTCTATAATAGTTTGGTGGTACATTCTATTTTAACCAAGAAATCGATTGATCTCTTTTTCGTATTATGTTTATCTGTAAATTTATGTTCAATCATTTACTCAAGTAGAGGGATTAAATGAAGTAGTCTCTAAAAGGAGTAGAAATATGACCAATTGCGTTGGCATCATTGATTGTATAAAGTGCAGGATTTGCATTTTATTTTTTGGCTCTGTGAAAGAATGTTGTTAGTTTTTTATTGTAACTTACTGGTAGGATAGTAGAAGAAATTTTACCATATATTTGTAAAATTGTTTGGGAGGTGTTTAAAATCAATAAAAAGACAAAACCGATTATTGGACTAATCAGTTCCCTTATTGTTAGTCTTTTCGGAGTGTATCGTTTCATAACCGAAGCTTCATCATCTGGTTCATTATTTGTCCCTATCATATTTGCTGTTACAGGTTTTCTTGGATTCATTGGCAACACAATGGAACTAAAAAACAACAATAAAATTTAACAGAGTCTATTTTTTATAGAAAAAATCCTTCCCATTTATAAACGCAGTAAAAGTGGGAGATGAACGATGGTTCGGTGTGAGAAATTTGGTGGCTGGAACATATCAGAGAAAACAAAGAAAAACATTTGACTAAAACGAGTTCGCAATTTGGTTTGAACGATCCACTATGCAAGTTGATGGTATTGTAAGAGGACATCTTCACTTAGGATGGTGGATGAGATAATGTAAAAAATAGTTGTAAAAGCGCTTACAACCGTTGTATAATTCAACTAAACCGGTTTATGAAAATAGCAATCGAAGGGTTAACGTTTACTTTTTTGACGTGTTTACTAAATCGATTTAGTAATAGGAAGAAGGGATATCCTTTGAAAAGGGTGACAATGGCTGATGTCGCGAAATTGGCCAATGTTTCGAAAAGTACCGTTTCCCAATATTTAAACAAACGGTATGACTACATGAGTGAAGAAACGAAAAAACGCATTGCGAAGGCGATTGAAGAATTAGGTTACCAACCGAACATTATCGCACGAAGTTTAAAGCAAAAATCGACTGCTACCATTGGTGTCATTGTCTTCAATGTTTTGCACATGTTGACAACACAGGTGCTTCGGGCGATTGAGGATGTATGTCAAGAACGTGATTTCCACGTGATCGTATGTAATACAGATGACGATCCGGATAAGGAAAAAAAATATATAGAAATGTTAAGAGCAAAGCAAGTGGACGGTTTAATCGTCTTTCCAACAGGAAGAAACCTTAAGCTGTATGAAAGGATGGTCGAAGAAAAGTTTCCACTTGTGTTTGTCGACCGAATGGTTCCCAACACTCCAGTGGATGCCATCCTTCTTGACAATCATAAAGCTTCAAAATTAGCCGTCGACCATTTGGTGGAACATGGTTACGAACGAATTGGAATGGTGACACCGCCCATTGTATCACATGTCATACCGAGGCTTGAGCGGATTGAAGGGTTTAAACATGCATTAGTAGAAAAAGGTCTCCCAGTCGTTGAGGAGTATATAGTCGGAATGGAGATCCCGTACATGAAGGAAGGGTTAGAAAAATTATTTTCATCCGAGTGTCCACCACAAGCGCTATTTGCGATTAATGACTTGACACTCATGGAAATCTTGAATTTTGTGAAAGAAAACAACATAAAAATTCCGGATGATTTAGCTCTTATTAGCATTGATGATGTGTCTTTTGCGAATATTTACACCCCGTCTTTAACGACGATCGCTCAGCCCACGTTCGAAATGGGGAGAAAAGCGGCAGAACGATTGTTTATGAAAATTGATCAAAGAAACGAGGATCGTCATCAAATTTTACGATTCTCTCCTACGTTAATAAAACGGGAGTCTGTCAAATCACGAATATAAACCATTTTATTTTATGAATGGATGTAAGCGGTTTAATTTTTATGTGGGAGAGTTCCTTTCGTTTTTCTTATAGGTGTTTGTGATCTATTTAGAACAAGTGAATGATATCATGTGAGAAAAGAGGCGAGGGTTACCGTGGATAAGAATAGAAACATTGTTATTGGAGTTGATATAGGAACGACAAGTACCAAAGCCGTAGCATTTGGAGAACGCGGTAAAGTCGTTTCCTCACATGCGATTGATTATCCGATTGTACAGCCGCATCCCGGTTGGGCGGAACAGGATCCCGATGTGATTTTCTCAGCTGTTATCAAAAGTGTAAGCGCTGCCATGAAAAAAGCGAACATTTTTCCTCATCAAGTAAAAGCTTTAGGATTTAGCGCAGCCATGCATTCGCTTATTGCATTAGATGAATCAGGTCGTCCTCTTACTCGTTGCATTATTTGGGCCGACAATCGAAGCGTGATGCAATCAGAGCGCCTTTTAAAAGAAATGAATGGATTAGCGATTTATAAGAGAACAGGAACGCCAATCCATCCGATGTCTCCTCTTCCAAAATTACTTTGGATGAAGGAGGAAATGCCAGAATTATTTGATAAAGTTCATAAATTTGTTTCGATTAAAGAGTATGTACTTTATCAGCTATATTCTCAATACGTGGTTGATTACTCGATCGCTTCAGCAACTGGATTATTCCGTCTTGATACGCTTGATTGGGATATCGATGGATTAAATCTTCTTGGGATTACGCGCAATCATTTATCAGAGCCTGTTCCAACAACATACATGTTGCGCGGCATGAAAAAAGAATGGGCTGAACAAATGACGCTTGATCCGGATATACCTGTAATTGTTGGAGCGAGTGACGGTGTACTTGCGAATGTAGGAGTAGGGGCTGTTTTACCGGGAGAAGCAGCGATTACGATTGGAACAAGCGGTGCTGTTCGTACGATTTCCCCTGTACAAAAAACAGATGAAAAAGGGAGAACCTTTTGTTATGCGCTTACCGAAAATCATTGGGTCATTGGAGGACCAACGAATAACGGTGGTATTCTTCTAAGATGGCTGCGTGACGAGTTCGGCAGTCCAGAACGAGAAGTAGCGAAAAAACTTGGTATCGATCCATATGATTTACTGATTCAATATGCACAGAACGTTCCGGCTGGTTCAGAGGGGTTATTATTCCTTCCTTTTTTATCAGGGGAACGTGCACCGTATTGGAACGCGAATGCAAGAGGTACATTTTTTGGGATTAGCCTTCATCATAAGCGTGAACATTTTATTCGCGCGGTGATGGAAGGCGTGTGTATGAGCGTATTTTCTGTCGCTCTAGCGATTCGTGATTTAACAGGACCATTGTCAGAAATTCGCGTGTCGGGTGGATTTGCGAAATCACCGTTTTGGCGACAAATGCTGTCCGATATGATGGGAAAAGAGCTTCTTGTTCCAGAAACTCACGAAGCTTCTGCATTAGGAGCAGCGGTGCTGGCGCTTTATGCGCTTGGTGAAATTCATTCACTTGAAACTGTTAAAGAATGGATTCATATTACGTCTCATCACACTCCAAACAAAAACAATACATCCTTATATTTAGAATTATTTTATATGTATGAACGTTTATACCATCGCTTAAAAGATGAATTTGATGTCATCGCTTCATTTCAAAGAAAGGGATAGGGGGAAAGATGATGGGAATTGGAATTGTTATTACAGCAATTATTGTCTTACTTCTTTTAATTACAGTAGCGAAGCTTCATCCGTTTGTTGCCTTAATCTTAACAGCGGTTGGCGTAGGTTTGGCGATGGGAATGCCTTTAGTAGCGCCTTCCCCAGAAACTCCCGGCATTATTGATTCGATTAAAGCAGGTCTTGGAAACACATTAGGATTTTTAGCGATTGTTTTAGCTCTTGGTACGATGCTTGGGAAAATGATGGCAGAGTCAGGTGGGGCAGAGCGAATTGCCAAAACGCTCATTAATCGTTTCGGTCAAAAGCGCGTTCATTGGGCGATGATGGTAGTTGCGTTCTTAGTTGGTATCCCTGTGTTTTTCCAAGTTGGGTTTGTCTTATTGATCCCTCTTGTGTTTACGATTGCGATGGAAACCGGTATTTCTCTTGTTACAATCGGAATTCCGCTTGTCGCTGGATTATCGGTTGTGCATGGTCTTGTTCCTCCGCATCCAGCAGCTATGGCGGCAGTAGGGATTTTTAAGGCGGATGTAGGACGCACCATTCTGTATTCTTTAATTATCGGGCTTCCAACAGCCATCATTGCTGGTCCGATTTTCGGTAAGTGGATTGGCTCCCGTATACATAAAAAAGTGCCGACAGATATTGCTGAACAGCTTGTGCAACATAAAGAAACAAAAGAGCTTCCTGGATTTGTTAATACATTATTTACGATTTTACTTCCAGTGTTTTTAATGCTCATTGCGTCCGTTGCTGATGTAACGTTAGATAAAACAACACAACTGGCGAAAATATTGCATTTTATTGGCGATCCAATTGTAGCACTATTAATTGCCACTATTTACTCGTTTTTCAGTCTCGGTTATGCTCGAGGATTTAATCGAGATAAAGTATTAAAATTTGCGAATGATTGCCTAGGACCAGTAGCGAATATCTTACTTGTCATCGGTGCAGGTGGGGCATTTAATAAAGTGTTACTTGATTCTGGTATTGGTACGCAAATTGCCGATTTGGCCAAACATTCACATATTTCTCCACTGCTTTTAGGATGGGGAATCGCTGCATTGATTCGTGTTGCCACAGGTTCGGCAACAGTATCGATGATGACGGCAGCTGGCATTGTCGCGCCGATTGCAGCTAGCATCCCAGGCACGAATACAGAATTACTAGTGCTTGCCACTGGAGCCGGTTCGCTCATTCTATCCCACGTCAACGATTCTGGTTTCTGGATGATTAAGGAATATTTCGGGATGACGGTAAAAGAAACATTGATGACGTGGACCGTCATGGAAACGATTATTTCGGTCGTTGCTTTAGGATTTATCGCGCTATTAAATCTAGTTATTTAGGATCGTAGTTTAGTTGCTTTGAAAAATAGGATAAAAGAAAAGGAGAGCTTGGATGTCAAAGGAACGAGCTCTCCTTCTTTTCTTGATCGCAAACAAAATGCTCTCTTGTTCCGCTTTTTATTGTTTTTACCTCGATTTTTTCCTAACTGCGACTTTAATAAAGGTGCAACCGCTAGTTTCCTCCAATCATCGAATCGAAAAGTTCATCCTCATGTGAAAAGAACACTTCACGAAGCACACGAACATTTTCTTTCGAGCCCTCATATGGAATCCTACGCAATATAATATAAAATGGAAGGGATACAGACGCGAGATGAAGGAAAACCTGCTCGAGCAAAGCACCTGTTATCGTCCATATTCATAGATTAATAGGAGTTTTCAAATGAGAAGATGACCCGAATCAACGCTTTTTCCTAAATGACATGCAAATGTATGATGCACACTTTTATCTAGCAAACAGCGCATGGTTTGTCGCTGCTTAAAGATATAGATTATAAGCATTTTACTTTTCATTTCTGGAGAATTCCGATATGATGAAAGTGTAAAAATGGCAAATAGACGAGGAGGATGTCACGAATGAGTAAAAAAGTGTTAATTTTGACAGGAGATGCAGTAGAAGCATTAGAGGTGTACTATCCATACTATCGTTTGTTAGAGGAAGGTTTTGAAGTGACGATTGCGGCACCAAAGAAAAAGAAATTACATACAGTTGTTCATGATTTTGCTGATTGGGACACATACGTCGAAAAGCCAGGTTATCTCATTGATGCTCATGCCGCTTTTTCAGAAGTTGATCCAACACAGTACGATGGCCTCATCATTCCAGGAGGACGTGCGCCTGAATATATTCGCCTTGATGAAAATGTACAAAAAATTGTCAAACACTTCTTCGAGGCCAATAAACCAATTGCTGCTATTTGCCATGCATCGCTTGTGTTTGAAACGATTCCTGAAGTCATTAAAGGTCGTAGCATGACAGCGTATATTGCTTGCAAACCAGGTGTCGAAGCGTTGGGCGCTACCTATGTTTCTGAAACAACTCATGTCGACAATAACCTCGTATCTGCTCACGCATGGCCGGATTTGCCTGTATTCATGCGCGAGTTTATTAAATTGTTAAACAAATAGTTAAGTGCCTGTTCCAGTCAAATCGTGCTGAAAGATAGATAGGATCATTAGAAAGGAGAGCTTCACGAATGTGATTCGCTCTCCTTTTTTATTAGGAGAAAAATCCATATGCTTTTGGGATTTTATGAACTTAATGAACAAAATGTTTTTTATTTTTATAACCTTTTAATTCTGAATATTCTTGATATAATTCCGTTAAAAGGTGTAAGCGTTATCAATTTGTTGAATGAAGGGGGTAAAACGTATGTTTAAAGGTAAAAAGAAATGGCTGCAACTTTTTATGGCAGGAATTTTTAGTTTAGGTCTTACCGCATGTGGAAGCAGCGAAGCTAATAAGGCTTCCACATCCAAGTCAAATTATCCTGAAAAACCTATTGTCGTTGTTGCGCCTTCAGGTGCAGGCGGAGGATGGGATTTAACGGCTAGGGCATTAACGAAAGCGCTTAATGAGACAGGGCTTGTTAAGCAAACGATGACAGTTGAGAATAAACCTGGCGGTGGAGGAACTGTGTTCATGGCGGAATACGCTACTCAAGATAAAAAGAACGATTACAAATTGTTTGTGAATTCTCCGCCAATCATTATTAACCATTTAAAGGAAGAAGGGAATAGTCCATTTGGTTACAAAGATACAACACCGCTTGCCCAATTAACAAAAGATTATGGAGCAATTGTTGTAAAGGCTGACTCAAAATTTAATTCTTTGCAGCAAGTGATTGAAGAAATAAAGAAAGAGCCAAAGTCAGTAACAGTAGCGGGTGGTTCGGGTCCAGGTTCAATGGATCATTTAGTCGCAGTTCTCCCGATTTATAAGTCAGGCCTTGATCCAAAGAAGGTTAAATATGTTTCCTACGACGGTGGAGGAGAAGCGATTGCAGCGTTGCTTGGTGGAAATGCCGATGTAATTGCAACAGACGCATCTACAGTAGGAGAATACTTAAAAGCGGGAAAAGTGAAAGTTCTTGCAGTATCTTCTCCAGAACGTCTTGAAGGAGACTTAAAAGATGTCCCGACGATGAAGGAGCTAGGAATCGATACAGAATTTACGATCTGGCGCGGTGTTTTTGGTCCTAAAGAAATGTCAGAAGAGGCAAAACAATACTGGACAGATACGTTGAAAAAACTTTCTGAACACGAAAAGTGGAAAGCAGAATTAGAGGCTCATGGCTGGCAGGCAGAATACAAAGGTCCTGAAGACTTTGTGAAATTCCTAGAAGAACAGGAACAGCTCATTGGTGACATGTTGAAATCTTTAGGAATGAATAAATAAGGAAAAAACATATAGGGGCTGACTTAAAGTAAAGTGTCAGACCTCATAACTACCATATATAGGACATCTTTAGTAAGAGTCTTATATATTGGTGCCTGAAGTCAGACACATGCTCGGTCAGCCTGCTCTGTTTCCATTATGGTGAACGAGGAGGCGTGTGATGAATAAAACGTTTGATCGTTACGCTGGCTTCATATTTCTTATGATTGGTGCAGCGTTTATGTTGGAGAGCTTTAGAATTTCTAAAAATGCTTACGGAAGTAACGTAGGACCGAATGTGTTTCCATTTCTTTTAGGATTAATTCTCGTTTTGCTTAGCATCAAGCTTTTACTCGAAACGTTGAAATACAATGCTGGTCACTTGCAAAAAAAGAAGGTGCAATACAAAAAATTTCTCATTATTTTAGCAGCAGCTATTCTTTATGCGATCTTGCTTGAACCGGTGGGATATGTGATAACAACTTTTCTTTTCCTTATAATCGGATTTCAGACGATGGAAAAAGGGAAGTTGTTAAAAACGATATTCATAGCAGGAGCGTTCTCCTTTGGTGTCTATTATGTGTATGTAAAAATTTTGCAAGGAACTTTACCTGGGTGGCCAATTTGGTTTAGTTAGACAGGAGGACGAGAACGATGGATGTAATCAATTTCTTGTTAGACGGATTTCAAACGGCATTGCTGCCGCACAATTTGCTTTTTGCATTCGTAGGCGTATTAATTGGGACGGCTGTTGGAGTATTACCAGGTATAGGGCCGATGAGTGGAGTTGCTTTGTTAATACCTGTAACCGCATCAATGACAAGTGGCTTAGAACCGGCTGAAGCGGCAACAAGTTCGATTATTTTACTTGCGGGTGTTTACTATGGTGCGATGTATGGCGGCTCAACGACTTCTATTTTATTAAATACACCCGGTGAATCTTCTTCGGTTGTTACGACATTAGATGGTTATCAGATGGCGAAGCAAGGAAGAGCGGGCTCAGCCCTTTCCATTGCGGCAATTGGTTCCTTTTTTGCTGGGATTGTAGCGCTCATCGCACTTACCCTTCTTGCCGAACCGCTTTCTAAAATTGCATTGAAATTTGGACCTGCTGAGTATTTTTCACTCATGCTGCTTGGATTAGCTGCTGTGAGCGGACTTGCAGGAAATTCCATGACAAAAGCATGGATGATGACGGTTTTTGGTTTGTTGCTTTCGACAATCGGGATTGATGCAGTATCTGGTGTAGCGAGGTTTACGTATGATATTTCTGTCCTTTACGGCGGCTTAGAATTTCTCACGATTGCTGTAGGAGTGTTTGCTCTTGGTGAAGTATTTAAAGCCATTCTTCATAAAGAAGAAAATGACGGGGAAGTTGCAAAAGTCGGCAGAATTCTCCCTTCGAAACAAGAGTTGAAGGAAAGTTCAGGGCCCATCGTTCGTGGCTCTTTATTAGGATTTTTCGTTGGGGTATTACCAGGCGCAGGAGCTACGCTTGCTTCCTTTTTCTCCTATATTTTTGAGAAAAAGATTAGTAAAAATCCTGAGAAATTCGGAAAAGGGACAATTGCTGGAGTTGCTGCTCCTGAGTCAGCCAATAATGCCGCCTCTGGTGGTGCGATGATTCCCTTATTAACACTGGGGATTCCTGGCTCAGGAACAACTGCTATTTTAATGGGAGCACTCATTATGTATAACATACAGCCCGGACCGCTTTTATTTGATGAGCATCCAGATGTTGCTTGGGGATTAATTGCAAGTATGTTCATTGGAAATCTTATGTTATTGATTTTAAATATGCCTTTAGTAAAAGTATTTGCGAAGATTATTGAGACGCCTCCAAAGTATTTAATTCCGATTATTATTGCCATTTCTATTTTTGGTGTATATGCAGTTCAAGTAACGACATTTGATTTGCTTCTCCTAATTGGCTGTGGTTTAGCCGGATACTTGTTAGCTTCTAACGATTTTCCGCTCGCACCGCTTGTACTCGGGCTGGTGCTTGGACCAATGATTGAAAATAACATGAGAAGAGCACTCACTGCTTCAAACGGAGATTTTATGGTATTTGTCGAAAAGCCAATTTCTCTTGTTTTCATTATCACTGCTCTTTTATGGATTATTGTACCGATTTTGCTTAAAGTAAGAGGAAAAACATTAGTTATTAGCGAAGAAGCATAAGAAAAGGAGAAAGACTTACTGCCTTAGGTAGTTAGTCTTTCTTTCATTTATCCCGTTCTAATCGTCCGCTATTTCCACCTCTACAGGTGGGAGACTTACGGACGCGAGAAGTGCGATAAATTCAACTAACATCAGTAGGGATGGAGAACTCCCACTGATGAAGTTTCACTTTATTGAACATTTGGGGGAGCTTATGAAACTACAAAGCAAGTTGATTTTAATTATATGTTCACTCATTCTGTTCGTCACTTTATTTTTAGAACTATTATTCCAGCATATGTTATCTGTTACTTTAAAGGAGCAAATCGGCTTAAGGGCTTTGGGGGTGGCAGAGGCGGTTGCCTCTAGTCCTACTGTTAAAAACGCATTTAAAGAGGCGGAACCATCAAAAATGATACAACCATATGCTGAAGAAGTTCGACGGAAAACTGGAGCGGAATTTGTTGTTGTTGGCAATACGGAAGGAATTCGCTATTCTCACCCCATTCCTGAACGAATCGGCAAGAAAATGGTCGGTGGAGATAATGATGCGGCCCTTTCAGGAAAAGCAGTTGTTAGCGAGGCAGTAGGATCGTTGGGACCTTCGATAAGAGGGAAAGCTCCTATTTTTGACGATGACGGAAATGTCATTGGACTTGTTTCTGTTGGTTTTCTGATTGAAGATATCCATGCGATAACATGGCCGTACCAATGGAGAGTTTTGATGACTGGGATTGTTGCATTAACATTGGGAGCTATTGGTTCCATTGCAATTGCCCGCGGAGTGAAAAAAGCGATTCATGGTTTAGAGCCAAAACAAATCGGATTATTGTATCAAGAAAAACAGGCAATCCTTGAGGCGATAAGAGAAGGAATCGTTGCGATTAATGCCGATGGAATGATTACGATGGTGAACCCGACAGCGATGTCGATATTAAATGTACCCGAAAAAGAGATGATAGGAAAACATATTTTTGATATCGTTCCAAACTCAAAGCTATTGGAAATTATCAAGACTGGAAAGGCAGAATATGATGATGAAATGTTGGTAGGAGAACAAATTGTTATTACGAATCGTATCCCTATTGTTGACAAAAGTGGCGTTGTAATCGGTGCTGTTTCAACGTTTCGGAATAAATCGGAGCTTTATCAGCTAACTCAGGAGCTTGCACAGGTGAAAAGCTATGCTGAAGCACTTCGGGCACAAACGCATGAATTTTCTAATAAACTGTATTTAATTTCAGGTCTTATTCAGTTAGAACAATACGATGAAGCGCTTGAATTAATCACAAAAGAATCGAACGTGCAGCAAAATTTCATTCGATTTATTATGACTGAAATACCTGATCCAATTATTGGAGGGTTATTAATTGGTAAATTCAATCGGGCTAATGAATTAAAAATCACATTTGATATTCACCGTGAAAGCAGTTTCAAAGACGTCCCGAAAAAAATAAACCGAGATAGTCTTGTAACTATTATCGGAAATGTTATTGATAATGCCATGGAATCTGTTTTACAAAATCATCAAAAAGAGAGAAGAGTGACTGTATTTTTAACGGATCTTGGTGAAGATTTAATTATTGAGGTGGAAGATACTGGCCCTGGTATTCCAAAGGAGATTTGCGAAAAGATTTTTGATAGAGGTTTTTCTACAAAAGCCGCAACTGGGAGGGGATACGGACTTGATTTAGTAAAAAAGGCTTTAGGAACTTTAAATGGATATCTTACATTTGATACATTCCCTGAAGGAGGCACGATTTTTACCATTGTTATTCCAAAATATAAAAAATGAGGGGAGTTATGGGATATATGGTCTTAAATAAAAACGCTCAACTGATACAAACTTTCATTGTTGAAGATGATAAGCGGATTGCAGAAATTAATCGTCGGTTTGTAGAGAAAGTACCCGGTTATGCCGTCATTGGAATAGCAACGAATGAAAGGGAAGCAAAAGAGCAAATTGAAATATTACAGCCACAACTCATTTTGTTAGACATTTATTTCCCTGATATGTCAGGGCTTCATTTGCTGAAATGGATTAGAGAAAATTTTACAAATATGGATGTCATTATGATTACTGCAGCGAAAGAAATCGAAGCTTTAAAGCAAGCAATACATGGAGGTATTTTTGATTATATTATTAAACCGGTCATATTGGATCGGTTTAAAGAGACATTAAACAAATATAAAGATTACTATCATACAATGAATCGATTAATGAATGAAAAAGAAACGATTAATCAAGATGAAATTGATAAATTGATTGGTAAAGGAAATAGGGAACGCATCGATGAAAACCTTCCTAAAGGAATCAACCGTTTAACGCTTGATAAGGTAATGGCTATCATCAAGAAACATAAAAATGGAATGACAGCTGAGGAGGTGGGGCAACAAATTGGAGCGAGCAGGACAACAACGAGAAGGTATTTAGAATATCTTGTATCTATCTCCCTTGTTACTGCTGATATATCGTACGGATCAGTTGGAAGACCGGAGAGAATCTACAAAATAAAAGAATAAAAGGGTAATTTTCATACATATCATTTGTAATAATCATTTGTTCCAAGTTTTTAAGTCTAAGAGAACAAAAATTTCTCATACATGGCCAATTTCTCTTCTTATTAAGTTTTTTACTGTTGTTTCGTGTAGATTTCAGTAGATTTATAATTACAATCAATTCAGAAGAAAACGAATTTTTTAAAAATAACTCTGTGAAACAATATTGTTGATTGTTCACGACTGTTGAGCATTGTTCTAATTGGACGAAGAGGAACTACTACCAGTTCAATGGCTTCAACAGTTTCAAATATCAGCATGATTGGCTAGCGGAGTGAAAAGTAAAAAAGGAAGGGGGGGCTTCTTTGATTAGTTTTCATCAAGTCAATAAACATTACGGAAATTTTCATGTCCTCAAAGATATCAATCTTCACATTAATCAAGGAGAAGTAGTCGTTATTATTGGGCCTTCTGGTTCTGGAAAAAGCACGCTCGTACGCTGCATAAATCGACTTGAAACGATTACGAGCGGTGAATTGATTGTCGACAACGTAAAGGTAAACGACAAAAATACGGATATTAATAAACTGCGGCGCAACATCGGCATGGTGTTTCAGCATTTTAATCTTTATCCGCACAAAACCGTTCTGCAGAATATCACGTTGGCGCCTATAAAGGTGTTAGGCATTTCTGAGAAGGAAGCAAAGGAAACGGCGATGTATTACTTGGAAAAGGTCGGAATACCTGATAAGGCGAACGCTTATCCATCCGAGTTATCAGGCGGCCAACAACAGCGTGTAGCGATTGCCCGCGGGTTGGCGATGAACCCTAAAATCATGTTGTTCGATGAGCCAACTTCAGCGCTTGACCCAGAGACAATTGGGGAAGTGCTTGATGTGATGAAAAAGCTGACAAAGGAAGGAATGACGATGGTAGTTGTTACTCATGAAATGGGCTTTGCTCGTGAAGTAGCCGATCGCATCGTCTTCATGGATCAAGGAAGAATTCTCGAAGAAGCGCCGCCTGAAGAGTTTTTTGCCAATCCTCGCGAAGAACGGGCTCGATTATTTTTGAGCAGAATTCTTAATCATTAACCAATGAAAAGGGGGCTATTTTGTATGAAATGGAAAAATGTATGGAAAAAAGTGATTGGCATTGGACTTACTGCTATGCTTAGCGCCACAATGTTAGTAGGATGCAGCGGTGGAACCGAAACGGGAGGAGAAGACAAAACGAAGGAAACGAGTACAACGGAAGGAAATACGTTAGAGAAAATTAAAGAAAGAGGCAAACTCGTTGTTGGTGTTAAATATGATTTGAATCTTTTCGGGTTAAAAGACCCTCAAACGGGGAAAGTAGAAGGTTTTGATATTGACATTGCCAAAGGATTGGCAAAGAAAATTCTTGGTGATGAAAATAAAATTGAACTGAAAGAAGTAACTTCCAAAACGCGTATTCCAATGTTGAATAATGGGGAAATCGATGCGATTATCGCGACGATGACGATTACAGAAGAGCGGAAGAAAGAGGTTGACTTTTCTGATGTATATTTCAAGGCTGGTCAATCATTGCTCGTGAAAAAAGACAGCAACATTAACGGTTTGAAAGATATCAAAAAAGGTGTAACTGTTTTAACCGCAAAAGGATCGACTTCTGCGCAAAACATTCGTGAAAAAGCTCCTGAAGCGACGGTTTTAGAATTTGAAAACTATGCGGAGGCATTTACAGCATTAAAAGCAGGACAAGGTGATGCATTGACGACCGATAACGCGATCCTTTTTGGTATGGCGAAGCAAGACCCTAATTATCGAGTAGTTGATGAAACATTTACAGAGGAACCTTATGGAATCGCTGTGAGAAAAGGCGATCAGGAGTTTTTGCAAGTGATTAATGAATATCTAAAAGAGTTAAAAGAGAGCGGCGAATATGACAAAATTTATGAGAAATGGATGGGCCAAAAGCCGAAACAATAAAGAAGGTGTAAGTAGATGAGCGGATTCCCTGCCGCTCATTTGCTTCTTCTGAAGGAGAAAAAGGGGGAGAGACAACACGATGCTTGATTTTTCGATTATTGTTGACTATTGGGATATGTATATGCAAGGGTTTGGCCACACGGTGAAAGCCAGTCTTCTTGCCTTACTGGGTAGCTTACTGATAGGAATCGTGATCGCTGTATTTCGGATTGCACCAGTAAGACCGTTAAATTGGTTCGGAGCAGCATACGTCGAATTTATCCGAAATATACCACTGATTCTAGTTGTATTTGTTTTTTTCTTTGGGTTCCCAGCGCTTGGAGTTCGTTTGGATTCGTTCACTGCTGGAACTTTAGGGCTTACTGTTTACACGGCCGCTTTTATCGCTGAAGTGATTCGCGCCGGAATTCTTTCCGTTCCTAAAGGACAGATGGAGGCAGCACGTTCATCAGGTCTTACCTATTTGCAAACCATGCGCTACATTATTTTGCCTCAAGCCATCAAAATTGTTATTCCACCGCTGGGCAATCAGTTTATTAACCTAGTAAAAAATTCTTCCATATTGGGAGTTATTGCTGGGCTTGATTTAATGTATTTCGGAGACTTAATTTCATCTGAAACGTTTGTTACGTTCGATGTTTACATTTTTGTAGCGATGTTTTATCTTGTATTAACCGTTCCACTAAGCCTCGGCGTCGGTTTTCTCGAGCGTCGCTTGGCAAGAAGCCGATAAAGGGGGGGAGATAAAATGGATTTTATTGGTGCATACTCTCCTATTCATCTTAAATTTTTGTTCGAAGGTTTTTTAGTTACGCTTGAAGTAGCATTTATATCGATTGTGCTCAGTTTTGCGATTGGAATTGTCATAGGGGTGTTGCGTTACGCTCGAATCCCTGTTGTTGCTCAAGTTTTGACAGTAGGGGTTGAGACGATTCGCAATCTTCCGCTGTTATTGATTATTTTCTTTACCTACTTCGCTCTGCCGGAAGTAGGCTTGAAGTTGGATAAATTATATGCGGCGATTTTGGCTCTTGTCATTTTTGAATCAGCGATGCTATCAGAAATTGTGCGAAGCGGGTTAAATTCGATTGAAAAAGGGCAAATTGAAGCAGCACGGGCATCTGGTCTCACTTATATACAAACGATGTGGCATGTTATATTGCCGCAAGCATTGCGGCGCATGGTACCACCAATTGTAAGCCAGTTTATCGCTTTATTGAAAGACACGTCATTGGCTGTAGTCATTGCTTTGCCAGAGCTGATGAATCATGCTCAAATTATTAATGGAAGAAATGTCAACTATGTCATTCCTATTTTCCTGCTCGTTGCTCTCATGTATTTTACAGTGAATTATTCATTATCCTTGATTTCCAAACGATTAGAAAACAAATAATTTTAAATATTTTTACTTTTTTATTGCTAAATCTCCATTTCCTAATATAATTTATTAATAATTAGGAAATGGAGTTATTATTTTCATGGTGTAAAAGGGGAGTTCAATGCGTGATCGTTTATTGTTGTTGCTAGCTATTATGCTGGCTACAGCTTTTTTCGGAGAAATGAAAGTGACTCCATTCGGTGGTACGTTTCGATTTTCGTTGGGAAGTGTTGCTTTCTTTTTCGGATTGCTATGGTTTCATTCCGTTCCTACTCTTCTTGCTGGTTTTTGTACGGGAGTGTTTATTACAGGATTTCGGGTAGCCATCGATATAATGATGGGACATCTATCGTGGTACGACAGTCTATTGACTCATTTTCCAGCAGCTTTTTATTATTTTAGTTTTGCTTTGTTTGTTTATTTTACGAGGACGAGCCAGTATACAGAGTTTCCGATTCGAGTAGGATTAATTGGGGCGGTCATTGATTTTGCTTCCAACATCATTGAATTATCGATTCGACAGCTAATTGGTGAATCCCCACTTATTATAAAGGAATCTATTTTTATGTTGCTTTTGTTCGGTATCTTGCGTAGCTTTTCTGTAGTGGGATTGTACAATATTTTATCCATTCGCCAAATAAAAGCTTTAGGAGAAGCGCGTCGCAAAGAACTCGAACGTCTTGTTATGATTAATACAAGTCTTTATGAAGAAGTGTTCTATTTACGTAAGTCGATGACACATATGGAGGAAATTACGCGGAAAAGCTACCAGCTTTATACACGTCTGCTCGAGTCGGAAAAGGTAGAGCCGAGCATGGCTTTATATATTGCTGAACATGTACATGAAGTGAAAAAAGATTCGCAACGAATTTTAGCCGGTCTGTCTAAGCTGATACGTCAAGAGGATTTTGCCCTACGTATCAATATTGCTGAACTTTGTGGAATGGTCATCCGTGCCAATCAAAAATATGCGGAACTTTTAGGAAAATGTATTCGTTTTGAAGAAAAATGTAATGTGAATTTGTTTACCAATCAGATATATGCCCTTCTTTCAGTGCTAAACAATTTAGTGGCTAACTCAGTGGAAGCAATTTCATATTCGGGTTGGATTGAACTGCGGGTAGAACTGGATAAAGGCGAAACTGTGTTTTATGTGACGGACTCTGGACCGGGAATTCCAAAAGAAGACTGGGATTGGGTGTTTCAACCAGGATTTACTACAAAATATGATGAACAAGGCAACCCATCGACGGGAATCGGTCTAACGCATGCGAAAGAGATTGTTGAAAGTTTAAATGGATGCATACAATTAACTTATGATGATGACGATAGGACGCAATTTCAAGTAAGAATACCAACTGACCAATTACTTCGAGAGGAGGAGGCCTGATGTCGCTTCGTTTCTTTCTTATTGACGATGACCGGGTTGTTCGAAAAATGCTGGAGAAAATGATTACGGAAAACGGTCTGGGCGAGGTGGTAGGACAGGCGGAAGATGGACTAGATGTATCGATTGATCAGTTGTATTCGGTTGATGTTGTGCTGATTGACTTGCTTATGCCAGGACTTGATGGCATTCAAACGATGAAAAAATTAAAAGCAGAAGGATTTACTGGTCAATTCGTTATGATTTCCCAAGTAGAAAATAAAGAAATGATTGGTCAAGCTTATCTACAAGGTGTAGATACATATATTCAAAAACCGATTAACCGTTATGAAGTCGTATCTGTATTGAAACGGGTCTCTAACCATCTGTCTCTTGTCTCTTCACTTCATTCTATTCGCAGATTGGTACAGGAGATAGATGAAAAAGGAGAGAGCGGTCATCGTGATGGAGATAAAACAAGATTAGGCGTTTATGAGAAGAACACCCTTCAACAGAAGGTGCGCCAGCTTCTTCTGCTATTAGGAATTGCTGGTGAAGCTGGAGCATCTGATTTGTTGCTAGTTATGCAATGGCTCGCTGAAAAAGAAGAGAAAGACCAGCCGTTAAACGATTTGCCTCAGCTAAAGGAATTATATAGGCAAATACTGCGTCAGATGCATGGGAATGAAGACGAAAATTCGTTACAAAGAGAGATGCGTGCTATGGAGCAGCGAATTCGCCGCATGGTCTTTCAAGCTTTCACCCACTTGGCTTCACTTGGCTTGACGGATTATACGAATCCTACCTTTGAGCACTTTGCCCCCCGTTTATTTGATTTTGAAGAAATTCGCTTGCGTATGCAGGAGTTGGAAGCAGGTGAGAAAACGACGAAGTGCCGCATTAACGTAAGAAAATTTCTCTCCGCATTTTATATGGAAGCGAGAGGATAGCAAGATATGTTCATGAGTTGTTCATACTACATACTATATAAATTCAGTTTGAAATTCCGACATGTTTAATCCCCATCCACCTTTGTCTATACTGCTCCTAAACGGATCAATCAAAGGAGCGGATGAATG
>NZ_JACDUU010000011.1 GCF_013760845.1 [Anoxybacillus] calidus
ACTCAGAAGCAAGCTTCTTTGTGGTCCGCTCGACTTGCATGTATTAGGCACGCCGCCAGCGTTCGTCCTGAGCCAGGATCAAACTCTCCAATAAAAGTTATATACCTAGCAAATTGACGTGGACGCTTCGTTTTGTTCAGTTTTCAAAGAACATTTATTTTATGGAGCGGGTGATGGGAATCGAACCCACGACATCAGCTTGGAAGGCTGAGGTTTTACCACTAAACTACACCCGCATATAGCCTGACTGGTCGGGAAGACAGGATTCGAACCTGCGACCCCATGGTCCCAAACCATGTGCTCTACCAAGCTGAGCTACTTCCCGTTAAATATGGCGCGCTCGAGAGGATTCGAACCCCTAACCTTCTGATCCGTAGTCAGATGCTCTATCCAATTGAGCTACGAGCGCTTAATTCTTAAGAGACGTTTTCTATTATATATCATCAAAAATGTTTTTGCAACACTTTTTTGATGCGGCCGAGAGGACTTGAACCTCCACGGGGTTGCCCCCACTAGGCCCTCAACCTAGCGCGTCTGCCATTCCGCCACGACCGCGATATCAATGGTGGTGCGGGTGGAGGGACTTGAACCCCCACGCCTTGCGGCGCCAGATCCTAAGTCTGGTGCGTCTGCCAATTCCGCCACACCCGCAAAATGGTGAGCCATGGAGGACTCGAACCTCCGACCCTCTGATTAAAAGTCAGATGCTCTACCTGCTGAGCTAATGGCTCGTTTTCTTAATGGCTGGGCTAGCTGGATTCGAACCAGCGCATCACGGAGTCAAAGTCCGTTGCCTTACCGCTTGGCTATAGCCCAATGATGCTACTTCGTGAAATACTCCTTTGAATATACCCCATGAATTCACACCGCAGAATAATTTCAAGAATTTCTATCAAGAAATTCGGGGAATTATCCGACGTTGATATAACACTTTCAAATCAATGGCGGTCCCGACGGGACTCGAACCCGCGATCTCCTGCGTGACAGGCAGGCATGTTAACCACTACACTACGGGACCAATATTTTGATATGGTGGAGGATGACGGGATCGAACCGCCGACCCCTTGCTTGTAAGGCAAGTGCTCTCCCAGCTGAGCTAATCCTCCATAGCAAACAAACGGGAGGTGGTGTTCACTTTCAACAAAGGAAAGTTCCCAACATCTCCCACTAAAAGATGACCCGTACGGGATTCGAACCCGTGTTACCGCCGTGAAAGGGCGGTGTCTTAACCACTTGACCAACGGGCCATATTACATATTTCAAAGTGGCGGAGAAGGCGGGATTTGAACCCGCGCGCCGCAAAAACGCGACCTAACGGTTTAGCAAACCGTCCCCTTCAGCCACTTGGGTACTTCTCCAATGGCTCCGCAAGTAGGATTCGAACCTACGACCTACCGGTTAACAGCCGGTTGCTCTACCGCTGAGCTATTGCGGAATAAATTAGCGGTCAATATCTTTTATCAACAAACTTCCTGAAAAACTGTTTTAGTTATAAGCTAATCCAAAACAGTTGTCTTCCTGACTTCTTTTATTATAGTGGGATGCTTATCGGTTGTCAACATATTTTTTTACTATTCTTTTCGAAACCGCCTATCAACGACGGCTTTTATAATTTAACATACATATATCTCTTCCGTCAACTATTTATTTTAATTTTTTTAAGCGACCTTGGCAGTTGCCACAAACATAGCGTTCTGTGTTGATTCTTTTTCTCCTTTTGTACTGTACGCCGCAAGCTGTGCAAATATAAATATGAATGGAGATGCTTTTTTTTCTTAATTCACCCGGCAATGGTTTGCAAAATCTTGGTGCTCCCACTTGCTTTAACAAAACGCGGAAATCATTGTCTCGATGTCGATAGCCTTTTCCCTCTAAATGGAGATGATAATGACATAGCTCATGTTTAATAATCGCAATCAACTCTTCTTCTCCAAACACTTCGTAATATTTCGGGTTAAGTTCAATGTTGTGAGAAAGCAATAAATATCTTCCTCCTGTCGTTCGCAAGCGCGGATTAAAGACCGCTTGATGTTTAAACGGTTTGCCAAAAAAACGCAAGGAAATGTGTTCTACCAATTGCTGCAGTTTCCTCTGCTCCATAGTGATCTCTCCTTTTTGACACAAGACAACTTATCTATACATAAACTATATACTAACTTTCTTTTTCTTTTTAAACAAATGTCTAATGGAGGTTTGCCAAAATGCCTACATGGTTAAAAAATCAGATGATGCGTGCTTATTACGAAAAAAATAGATATCAAATTAAACTGTTAAACCAATGCTGGTTCTTTTATAGAAAAAAACACTGCTCGTAAAAGCAGTGTTTTTTTCTAGAATCCTTTTAACGAGGAGGCAGCATGGATAAAGATACACGTCCTTTTGTGACATCAACATCTTCTACCCATACTTTAACAACATCACCTACAGAAACAACATCTAAAGGATGCTTTACATATTTGTCGCTTAATTTTGAAATATGAACAAGCCCGTCCTGCTTAACCCCAATATCAACAAACGCACCGAAATCAACGACGTTGCGTATGGTTCCTTCTAGTTCCATTCCTTTTTGTAAATCTTCCAGTTTTAAGACATCTTTTTTCAATAACGGTTTCGGCAAATCGTCACGCGGATCTCTTTCCGGACGAATCAGTGCATCAATAATATCTTTTAAGGTCAATTCTCCAATCCCGAGAGCAGTTGCAGTGTCTTTGATTGATAAATTTTCAAGCGCTTGACGAAGCTTTTCACTTCCCAAATCTTTTGTCGTAGCACCAATTTGCTTCAACAATTCTTTTACTTTTTTGTAGTTTTCTGGATGAATGGCTGTTCGATCCAAAGGCTCGTCTCCATCAATAATCCGCAAGAAACCGATACACTGTTCATACGTTTTCGCCCCTAGCCTTGGAATGGCTTTTAATTCGCTGCGATTTTTAAATTTCCCTTGTTCTTCCCTGCGCTTCACGATATTTTCAGCAACTGTTTTCGATAGCCCCGATACATACTGCAACAATGCTGCCGAAGCTGTATTCACATTCACCCCAACTTGGTTTACAACTGTTTCAACAACAAAGTTTAATGACTCCGCCAGCTTTTTCTGCGAAACATCATGCTGATATTGCCCAACCCCTACCGATTTTGGGTCAATTTTCACCAGTTCTGCAAGCGGATCCTGCACACGCCGCGCGATGGAAACAGCGCTTCTTTCCTCTACTTGCAAGTCTGGAAATTCTTTACGGGCAAGCTCTGAAGCAGAATAGACGCTCGCTCCTGCTTCGTTGACAATCATATAAAACACATCTTCGTTCAGTTCTTTTATCGTATCAGCTACAAATTGTTCCGTTTCACGCGAAGCTGTTCCGTTGCCGATCGCAATCATTTCTACCGAATAGTTGTTAATCATTTCGAGCAGCTTTTTCTTTGCTTCTTCTAATTGATTTTTTGGCGGATGCGGATAAATCACGTCAATTTTTAATAATTTTCCTGTCTCATCGACAACCGCTAATTTACATCCTGTCCGATAAGCAGGGTCAATTCCTAATACCGTCTTCCCTTTCAATGGTGGCTGCAATAAAAGCTTTCGTAAATTTTCTGCAAAAATATGAATAGCACGCTCTTCTGCTTTTTCCGTTAATTCATTGCGAATTTCTCTTTCTACAGCCGGTTCAATTAAACGTTTATAACTATCTTCAATAGCTTCAGAAACAAAATTTGCTACTTTTGAATTCTCGTGTAAAATCACTTTTTTTCTTAAGTAATTTAAAATATCATCAACAGGAGCTTTGATGGAAACGCGTAAAATATCTTCTTTTTCCCCGCGGTTAAGCGCCAACACTCGATGCGGAACAATTTTATGAACAGGCTCCTCATATTCGTAGTACATTTCGTACACTTTTTTTTCGTCCTTCTCTGTGTCTTTAGCGACAGATACAACGATTCCTTTTTTAAATGTCTCCGTACGAATCCACTGACGAAATGTTGCATCATCAGCCACTTTCTCAGCGATAATATCCTTGGCACCTTGAATGGCTTCTTCAATCGAATGAACTTCTTTTTCCTCAGAAAGAAACTGAGATGCTTTTTCTTCTACCGATTCATTCATTGGGAATGTTAAAATCCATTCCGCCAATGGCTCAAGCCCTTTTTCCTTGGCGATGGTCGCTTTTGTACGCCGCTTCTGTTTGTATGGGCGATATAAATCCTCTACTTGCTGTAATTTAGTCGCTTGTAAAATGGCTGTTTTTAATTCTTCCGTTAGCTTTCCTTGTTCATCAATAAGCCTTAGCACTTCTTCTTTGCGCGACTCAAGATTTTGAAGATATTGCCATTTTTCTAATACCTCACGAATTTGCACTTCATCCAGAGCACCTGTTAACTCTTTGCGATAACGAGCAATGAATGGAACCGTGTTTCCTTCTTCAAAAAGAGAAATGACATTTTCTACCCGCTGAGCGGCAATATTTAGCTCTTGTGCAATGATGTGAATCAGCTTTTCTCGCTTCTCCAAAGCAATTCCTCCTAGAATGTGAAAAGGTTTGTTCCTTCATTTTACCAAAACTTACATACAAATAGTATTGAAATAGAAAAGCTATCTTTCCCCTCTTGGACTATTCCCACTTAACACCCTTATAGGTCATTTGAATGGGGAGACTTCTCAGTTGTTTATGATAAAAAATAAAAATAGCTACGGCTTGCGGTAGCTATTTTTCTAAATATTCAAACATATAGATTTGCACAAATTAAAAATCAATGAGTCCTAGGCTGATTTGAAGAGCTTCATCCACTTTATCCATCATCTCATCATCGAGATGAGTAATCTTATCTGTTAAGCGTTGTTTATCAATCGTCCGTATTTGTTCCAGAAGGATAACGGAATCCCGCTCAAATCCGTAGCGTTTCGCATCAATTTCCACGTGCGTTGGCAATTTCGCTTTTTGGATTTGCGCGGTAATAGCCGCCACTATTACAGTAGGACTAAAACGGTTTCCAATATCATTCTGAATAACTAATACCGGACGAACGCCTCCTTGCTCTGAGCCAACTACCGGGGAAAGGTCTGCAAAATACACGTCGCCACGCTTGACAATCAAAGGATTACCCCCCGCTAACTAAACGTTCAACGGTGTGGTCGGCTTCATATTCTGCAAGAAACGCTTCCGATGCAATGGATAGATTAATTTTCGCCATTTCCATATAACCACGTCTCATCGCTTCACGGATTTGGCGCTTTTTACGCTCACGAATATACATTTTCGTCGCTTGATAAATAAGATCGCTGCGATTACCATTTTCTTGTTTTACAATTCCGTCTAATTCTGTTACTAATGCTTGAGGTAGACGAATTACGATTTCTGTTGTTGCGCTAGATTCAGACACAAACATGCACCTCCAAGAAACTACCGCCCAATTAAGTCACATTCATTTCAATAATAACATTAAATCTTTTCCATGCAAAGCTATTTCCTTAATTCCCTACATATTATCGTCTGAAAAGTTGCTTGTTTATGCATATTAAATTCCATTTAAAACAAGATTTCTCTCTTCAATTATACTTTTCTTTTTCAAAAAAATACGAATACCGTACAAGTGAATGATAAAAAAACAGGCTCCTTTTATAATTGAGCCTGTGTAAACACATGTTATTTAATGGCTGTTCTTTGTACGGAACGGGCAACCATCATCATTTCTTCTCGTGTTAAATCGTTAGAAGCCAACGTAAATTCAACGCCTTTATATGACCAAGTAAGTGATTGATCAGTAAGCGCACCGATGGCAAATCCCAAGTCAACCGGCTCTCCTTTGATAAGCGTAGATGTGCTCGTTGCTGGTAGCACGCGCGCTTTTTCTTGAATAAGAGTAAATGATTTTTCACCGCCAAACGTCATAATAATCCGTTTTCCATTCTCTGTTGCAATTTCTTTTTCCTCAATAGGTTCAACTCCTACTGGCAAATCGGCCGGGTACATTACTTCTAGCGTTGCATCATCTTCTTGTGCTATTGTTGGAACATCTAATTTCGCCCCTGTCATATTTTTCTTTGTATCAAATGCATCTTTATCAAACTTGGCATTAAATTCAACTTTGGAAAACTCGACCGTAAGTAACGCATTCATATCTGGATCCATCACTTTTACAGAAACAGGAGACAAGTCTTTTTTGTTTAAAGTAATTTCTTGTTTGGGAATCATTTTGCTGTTTTGATAATTCGTTTTTGTTTCGAAAACGTAATGTTTTTTTGTCGCTTTAAAGGAAGCCTTCGAATCGCTTAAGATGTCTTTTACTAAAGATTCGTATAAATATGCTTGACTACTGTTTTTGGGCCAATCGCTTTCAAAACGAAAGCTTTTGTTTAACGCTGGTGTTAAGACAAACACTCCTTCGTCATTGCGTAAAATCATTTGGTTTTGATCTTTTTGTGCATTTTTCAAATTGACGCGGTAGTAGGACGGCTGTTTATACCAAATCTCCACGTCATACACTTGCGGCTCTGAGCCAGTCGTTAAGGTCAATTTCGCTTCCGCTTTATAGCTGGACAGCTCCTCCATTTTTTCATCAAGTTCTTTGACTACGTCCTCTTGCGATTTTGACCCGCATGCAACTAGAGCGAAAACTAAAAAGATGGTTAGTAATGCCCCGAATAAATTTCTCCTCATTTTTTCAACCCCTTTGCCTCATATAAACATCAAGAGATGTTCTCCCCCTTGCGCACTACAAATATATGAGACAAAGTTTTCAAATATGCAGACTAGCTTGACAAGCGCTCAATAATTACTTGTGCAATCGCATATTCATCGCTATGAGAAATCGATAAATGAATGTACTGTCCCGGAGTTCCTGAAAGGATAAAAGGCTTTCCTTTCTCATCATTATGTATGTGTATGTCCGCAAAAGAAAGCTCTTTGCCAATCCCCGTTCCTACCGCCTTGGCATAAGCTTCTTTAGCAGCAAATCTCCCCGCTAAAAATTCTATTTTTCTCGTTTCTGATAATTGAAAAAATCTTTTCTTCTCTTGCTCTGATAAAATTCGCTCAATAAATTTCGGCTGTCGTTCAACAATTTCTTTTATCCGCTTGATCTCCACAATATCAATTCCAATTCCAACAATCATTTCTTTTCCTTCCTTCTATCTGTTGTATTCATTACATACATATTTACAAAACAAGCTCTCAAGGAGGGAGTTTATGTTTATACGTACTGAAAATATTCAAACATTTGTCCGTTTATATCCTATCGTCTCAACTATTGTTATTACTCATGTTATTTGCTGGGTTTTCTTTTCGGTTCAGACGACGTTTACAAATTTTGTTCTAGAAAAACTAATCGGAACGAATACTTATATTCGCATGGGGGAATATTGGCGCCTTTTCACTCCGCTTTTTTTGCACCTTCATTTTGGTCATATGATCATTAATTCGGTTTCCCTTATCCTTTTTGGCCCTGCTTTAGAAAAGATGCTTGGAACATATAAATTCATCATTGTCTATATATGGAGCGGCATATTTGCAAACATTGCTACTTTATTTCTCCTTCCGCCGCTGTATAGCCATTTAGGCGCTTCAAGTGCCATTTTTGGACTGTTTGGCGTGTATAGTTACCTCATTGTCATCCACAAAAATATCATCGACCGCCAGCACACACAAATCATTCTCACAAGTTTATGCATTGGTGTTATTATGACGGTAACGAACCCCAATATTAATACAATCGCTCATACATTCGGATTTTTAGGCGGAGCAACGATTGCCCCATTTATCGCTTCCCGTCCAAATCCATATACGATATAGTTACTGTTTTCGATACCATTTTTGTATTGCATCCATATGTGCCTCATCGATATCTACGATCTTAAAAGACTTTGAATGTAATCCGGATTGAATGGACAGGTGAACCGTTGCAAGCTGCTGTTTTCGCTGAAAAATAGATTGGCTGTTTTCTAATGCTTGAATTCTCTTTTTCCTTAATAACACAACCATTTTTGAAAAAACTCGATAACGCAACGATAAGCTATGTTCGTCCGTCATATAAAAACCGGCATCTTTAAAACGCATATAACCAAGAAACGCAAAAGGGACTAAAATCAATAGTGACAAATACCCCCATGGACGAAAAAGATAACTGATCGGAAACAAAATAACAACTGTTAGAAATACGGTCCGCAATATATAGCGACGCAACGCTCTTGACGGCAATCGTTCAAAAGAAGATGGTACGGAATAATGAGGCACAAACATCGATAATAGCTCATTTATTTTCGAAACCTTTACAAGCGGAAAAAGAACCGTAGAATAGTTGCTTTCCTTTTCGCCTGCACTCCCCGCGCTTTCGACGTAAACAGCAGCATAACCCAACAATTGGCGGAGAGGATTTTGCGCAATGCGAATCGCTTGAACACGAGAAACAGGAATGTTGAACTGCCGCTTTTCTAGCAAACCGCGGGAAATCATTAAATCATCTCCCTTTTTGACAACGGTAAAATGGCCGTATTTAGCAACCATCATAAAAATAGAAATAAACCATACTAAGAAAATAGCGAATAGGGTAATGAGAGAAATAATAATGATATTCAAATGAGTAAACTGCTGAAACTTTTGTAAAAATAATTCATAAGGAATCAACTCATCAAACTGACTGAAAAACGCCCCTGCTGCTGACAAAACAACACCGATGCTGCCAGACGTAGAAGCAGCAATAACCAATTCTTTCATTGTTGCTTCATAACGTAAAGACGTATCGTCCTTTTGCTCATAAGAGATCAAGTCATCAACAAACAAAGCGCTCTTTATTCTGTCTGCTTCCGCTTTTGTAATCGCGGTTAAGACCGCTTCTGCCTCATTTCCTCCTCCCGCTGTTTCAATTTGCAATTTTACTAAACCGAACAATCTTTGCATAATTCCTGCTGAAACATGAATCGTTTGAATCCGTTCCCGCGGAATATATCTTCGTTTTCGTACAAATATACCGTATTCGATTCGTAATTCTCCATGCTCAATTCGGTAAGTATAGCGATACCAAGAAAATAAGCCGACAATCAACGTTCCCAGCAAAGTAATAACTAAAACCGCATATTTTAGCCAGACAAACTTTCCTTCTCCCTCCCCGCCAAATAGGAAAAATAACGCTAAAGGAAGAATTAACTCACGAACAGTTTTAAGAAATTGGATAAAAGCAGCAAGCGGATGCAGGCGGCACGGCTCATTCATCTTCATCAACCACCCTTGCTAATATGGAAATGCGGTCGCGCAATTTCTCTGCTTCCTCAACATCCAAAGCTGGTATTTCATGAGTAGTCGCCGCCGTGGATACGGATACCGTCGCTAGATGGTACTTACGTAAAAGTGGCCCTTGCTCTGTATCCACATGCTGAACACGAACCATCGGAATAATGGTTCTTCTAACAATAAATAATCCGTGTTGAATATCAATTTCATGTTCATGAACTTCATACCGCCATCGTTTCCAACGCAGCTTTGGAAATACAAATATCGTTACATATGTGTCAACGACAACAACAATAAAACCGATCATAATAAGCCAATAAGGCCAGTCAAAAATCAGTGTTACTGCAACAAAAGCGAAAAAAACGATCCATAAAATCGCAGATAAAATAGCTCCACTAATTCTCCAAACCGTTAACGCTCTTTCACTAATCCGCTGTTTTGGTTCTTCCCTCATGTTTTCCCTTCTTTCTATTTGGAAGTCAATTTCCTCTATAACAAAAATATACATGAAAACGAACAAAAAAACCGCCACGATTTTGGCGGTTACCGTACATAAAAGCTTGATCCATCAATCAACTCAACTTCTTGATAATGTTGCAAATCCTCTACTAATCGGAATAAAGCTTCATCTTTTTGTTTCGCTTCAATCATACAGTCAATTTGTGTAACGGTTCCTTTTATTTCATTCAAAAATTTCATGAACATTTGAGTATCAACAAAATCGCTATGAGCGCGAAAATCTTTTTCATTTCTTGGGCTGGAAATGTGCATTTTCATCGGCAGCGGCGAGTGCTTCCATGTTGAAACGATGCGTTCCCAGTCTGGCTTCCAATCTTTATTCTCGTAGTTTGCCAAATGGTGGTGTAAATCAAACACGAGTGGAATCGCGAGTTTTTCACATAAATATAACGTATGTTGCAGCGTAAAAGTCGTATCATCATTTTCTAGCATCATCATTCGTTGCAAGTGACTAGGGACATAGCTCCAATTATGAATAAACTGCTCTAATGCTTGTTCTTTGTCATTGTATCCGCCACCTACATGAAGGACACAGCGATGTTCAGGATCAATGTTCATTCCCTTCAACAACGCTTCATGCATGCGCAGTGTTTTTAACGACATTTTTAAAATTTCCGGATCAGACGAATTTAGCAAAACAAAATGGTCGGGGTGAAAATCGATTCTGATTGGGTAATTTTTCAAAAATCTAGCAATTTCTCCTAATATATCCCGAAGCGGCTCTATATAATCCCAATCCTCTAACTCTTCGTGGTTCGCAAGTGGGATGAGCCTTGAACTAAAGCGGAAAAAGCGAATATCGTGCGCCTTATTATGTTTTAATAGCCGCAAACAATTTTCTAAGTTGGAAACAGCAATCCGCTCCAATTTTTTAACCGCTGCTTCGCGATTCTTTATTTTCTGAAATTGTGCAAATGTCATCGTCTGTGACGGTGAACAATTTTGTAAATGAACGCTCATTGCGACATATCCTAGTCTTACAATTGTCATGATTCGCCACCTCAAACTAAGATTACCTTTAGTATGGTTCTTTCTAAAAAGGCTAGTCGAGCAGAAAGGTATAAAAAAAGAGCCCGTCTCCCTTCAACGTATTTCCCAGTTTTGAAAGGAGATAGACCCTTTTCCTTTATCGGACAGCACGGCGTTTTTTCATTTGCCGATGTCGCGGTTGCTCTTTTACATGCCCATTTTTATAGTTTGGACGTTTTTTCTCTTTTTTCACTGGAATCGGTGGCTCTTCTGTTAATTTGACAGGCGTTGTATCCGGCTCTTTCGTCATCATTTTAATCGCAGCGGCAATTAGGGAAACCGAATCGTGTTCTTCTAACAGCTCCTCTGCTGCACGTTTATAAAATGATAAGTTTTCCTTTTCTACAGTTGCGAGTAGCTTTTCAATCGCAATGCGCTGCTGTCCTTCTAACGCTTCATCCAATGTCGGCGGCTTCATCCGTTCCATTTTCCGCTTTGTTGTTTTCTCAATATTGTGAAGTTGTCCAATCTCACGTGGAGTGACAAACGTCATCGCCACTCCCGTTTTTCCTGCGCGGCCAGTGCGTCCAATGCGATGTACATAGCTTTCTGGGTCTTGAGGAATATCAAAGTTATATACATGCGTCACTCCTGAAATATCCAACCCACGTGCCGCTACGTCAGTTGCCACTAAAATTTCAATGGAACCCTCTTTGAATTTGCGTAAAACGGAAAGGCGCTTTGCCTGACTTAAGTCTCCGTGAATTCCTTCCGCTGCATAGCCGCGTAAATTTAACGCCTCGGCAAGCTCATCAACGCGGCGTTTCGTACGTCCGAACACAATCGCCAGCTCCGGCGCTTGAATATCTAACAGGCGCGTCAACGTATCGAACTTCTTTTTCTCATGAATTTCTAAGTAATATTGCTCGATATTCGGCACGGTCATTTCTCTTGCTTTTACTTTAACGAGATGCGGATTGTTCATAAATCGCTCAGCAATGCGGCGAATCGGCTCCGGCATCGTCGCAGAGAACAGCAATGTCTGCCGTTCTGTAGGAACTTGACTTAAAATCGCTTCAATATCATCGATAAATCCCATATTGAGCATTTCATCCGCTTCATCCAGAACAACGGTATGCACATGTTGCAAACGAAGCGTTTTCCGATTAATATGGTCAATAATTCTTCCTGGTGTGCCGACAATGACATGCGGCCGTTTCTTCAGGGCGCGAATTTGTCTTTCGATATCCTGTCCGCCGTAAATTGGCAAGACGCGAACACGTTTCGTCGTTCCGATTTTATACAATTCCTCCGATACTTGAATCGCTAATTCCCGTGTCGGGGCAACAACAATCGCCTGAATCATATCGTTATTTATATCAATTTTCTCGATTAACGGAATTCCGAATGCTGCCGTTTTTCCTGTACCTGTCTGTGCCTGACCAATTACATCCTTATTTTCCAGGCTTAACGGAATCGTTTCCGCCTGAATCGGAGTCGCTTGTTCAAATCCCATGCGGCGAATCGCCTTCATTAATTCTTTGCTTAAACCTAATTCTTGAAATGTAATCAACGCTTCCATACTCCTTTTAAAATTTCTAGCTTATAAAAAAAGGCATTCCGCTAAAGCAGAAGATGCCCCTCCTTTAAATGCTGTAAGTTATCATACCATTTTAATACTGTATTTTCAATAAAAGCCTCATGAAAGATTTTCCTGAAAAAATTTCTCAACTTCAACAAATAATCGCTGACGGTCTGGTCCATGACAAACAAGATGTCCGGAAGAAGGCAAAAAAAGCAGTCTTTTCATCGGAGAGCGAACGGTTTCATATAGGTAACGAGCGCTTTTTAACGGGACAATTCCATCTTTCTCTCCTTGAACAATCAGAGTAGGAACCGAAATCTCTTTCAACATTGGCCGAACTTTATTGACCAATTTCCGGAACTCAAGCGTTGCTGTTAATGGTGTATGTACAATTTTCGTCTTATAACGAACAAATAAAGGATTTTCCTTCAGTCTGCCTGCGAAACTGTCACGAATCATCCCACGAATATCAATGAACATTTGTTTAGGATTGATATAATAAGCAGCCGCACTCAACAGAACAAGTTTTTGTACATTGTATTTTGTCGCTAAATAACCGGCTATCACACCACCCATGGAAAAACCAACTAAGTAAACGGTATCGCATTTGTTTAGCAGCTTTTGTAATTCTTCTTCCGCTGTTTGCAGCCATTGGTCATATGTAACTCCCTTTAATTGCAATTGCTCGCCGTGCCCCGGCAAACAAGGGGTTTCAATGAGCCAATTGGTTCTTTCCCACAAATATCGCGCTAACGGCTCAACTTCATAAGGCCCGCCTGTAAATCCGTGTATACATAAACAACCAATCATTATACATCACCTATTTAACGTAAGGCCCTTTTTGCCCTTGTTGCAGTTTTTCAATCGCTTGAGCAATACGACAATGACGTGTTTCTTTTCGCCCCTGTAATCCAATCCATATACACTTTTTGCTTGATGCAGACGCAGCCAAATAATCCATTTCTATCTCCTCGATTCTTTCTGTAATGTATCTGTCCTTCATTTTAACACGATAAAAAAAGCAGAGGAAATTCCCCCTCTGCTTATTCTGCCAAATACGCTATTATTTCTTCCAGCTTCATCCCTCTTGAAGCTTTTAAAAGAACAACATCTTTCCCAGACACAAGCCTAGCAAGGTCCGCCGCCAGCGTTTCTTTGCTATCATACGCTTTTACACACCCTTCTGGAAAAGATGACTGCGCTGCTAAAGCAATCGCTTTGCCGAGCCGTCCATACGTCAGAATATAGTCTGCTATGTTTTTGTTTAACATTCGGCCAATTTCTTCGTGGAACTCGATTTCCTTTTCACCAAGTTCAAGCATATCCCCTAAAACAGCCACTTTCTTTTCGTAGCCTGTTAATTCTCCCAACAGCTCAAGTGCCGCTTTCATTGATGTTGGACTTGCATTATATGCATCGTTAATAATCGTTAAGCCGTCTTTTCCTTTTATAATTTCCATACGCATTTTTGTAACTTGCAAGCGTTCAAGACCCGATTTGATATTCTCCCAGCTTATACCAAAGAAACGCGCGACGGAAATGGCTGCTAAAGCATTATATACATGATGTTTTCCTAAAATAGGAATAAAGAAAGAAACATCAGGCATTTGATTCACAGTAAAAGTCGTTCCATTCGCTTTTAAAGAAACCATAAGCGGATAATAATCATTGCTGTTTTGGTTGCCAAACGTCAGCGTCTTCTGAGAGAGATTCATCTTTTGCACACGTGTTGTTAAAAGAGGTTCGTCACCATTATAGATGAAAACACCGTCTTCTTTTAATCCCAACACAATTTCTAATTTTGCTTTCGCAATGCCATCGCGCGATCCTAACTCTTGCATATGGGATTCTCCGATATTCGTAATAATGGCGGCATCTGGTTTCGCCAAGTTGGAGAGAAGTTCAATCTCACCAAAGTTGCTCATTCCCATCTCTACTACAGCCATTTCTGTCGTTTCTTCAAGACGAAGCAATGTCAGCGGCAAACCGATATGATTATTTAAGTTTCCTTCTGTTTTCTGTACTTTGTATTGCGTGGATAAAATCGCGGCCGTCATATCTTTTGTCGTTGTCTTACCGTTGCTTCCGGTAATGCCGATAATTTTGACAGAAAGCTGCTCGCGATAGCGGCTTGCTAAACGTTGAAGTGCTTCCAATGTATCATCAACAAAAATAAGCGGCACATCCTGCGGAAAATTCGGTTCACTTTTTTCCCATAATGCCGCAACAGCTCCCTTCGCAAAAGCATCTTTCACAAACGCATGGCCATTAAATTTTTCTCCTTTAAGCGGAATATACAAATTTCCTTTGCAGAGAGTTCTTGTATCCGTTGAAACGCCAGAAATAACAAGCTCATTATACCGATCGGACAAACCACTTCCTGCTATCATTTCTTGGATTTCTTGCAATGTACGAGTAATCATTATCTTCCACCTTGCTTCTGTAATGGAATTGAGAAAGGGCTGGCTCCATAAGTGTCTGACCTCACGCACAACACACAGTATGTAATGTGATAAACACACATTCAGTACCATATATTGCAATTGTGGGATCTGACACCTTACTTTTAGATCAGCCCTTCCCTTGTTTTCTTAAAATGTATACGTAATCGTTTGCTTTTCTTGATGGCGTTCAATTGCCAACTGAACTAAACGTTCAATAAGTTCTGGATATGAAACTCCCGTATGCTTCCAAAGAAGCGGGAACATGCTAAATGGGGTAAAACCAGGCATTGTATTGACTTCGTTAATGTAAATAGTACCATCTTTCGTTAAGAAAAAGTCAGCGCGCACAAGTCCGCAAAGGTCAAGAGCTTTAAACGCAGTAATCGCCATCTGTTTAATGGTTTCATACTGTTCTTCTGTCACATCAGCCGGAATAATTAGCTCTGTGTCGCCATCTTCATATTTTGCTTGATAGTCGTAAAATTCTTTTTTCGGGACAATTTCTCCAACAACCGAGCAAATCGGCTTATCGTTGCCGATGACCCCGATTTCGATTTCACGGCCGACAATTGCTTCTTCAATAATAATTTTTCGGTCATATTTAAACGCTTCAATAAATGCAGCCTCTAAGTCTTCACGATTTTTACATTTGTTAATTCCCACGCTTGAACCCGCATTTGCCGGTTTCACAAAACAAGGATAGCCAAGTTCTTCCTCAACTTTTGCATAGGCAGCCTCAGCATTTTCCTTCCAATCATTTTTAATAAACCAAACGTATTTTGCCTGCTTTAAACCTGCTTGGGCAAATAAGTTTTTCATAATGACCTTATCCATACCTGCCGCAGAGCCTAGCACACCGTTTCCGACATATGGAATGTTCAATAATTCAAGCAAACCTTGAACTGTGCCATCTTCACCATTTGGTCCGTGCAACAATGGGAAAATGACATCTATCGCTCCTTCACTTTCTTCCGTTGTTGCAGGAGCTCCCGTTTTATTTAAAGCCACTGGCAAGATCGCATTTGCTTCTGATTTCAACTCTAGTTGCTTTACATCCTTTACTTCTCCAGTTAAACGCTCACCTTTCACCCATTTTCCTTCTGTTGTAATATAAATCGGTGTAACGTCAAATTTTTCTTTATTGATAGCGTTCATGACCGCTTTCGCAGTTTGTAGTGATACTTTATGTTCTGGAGACTTTCCGCCATATAATACTCCAATTCTCGTTTTCATCAGGGGGTCCCTCCTCATCTTTTTTACCAATGTTTATTGTAACACGTTATCAAAAAAATTACTGAGAAATTCCGTACATCTGCATTTACTATGATATGATAAAGTAGGCTCTGCTGTTCAATGAAAACGGAAAAAACCGGGGCTGCCCCATACGTGTCTGCCCCCGCATACCACAATATATAATTGTGGTTGCAAGGGTCTGACACTCAATTTTGGAACAGCCTCGGTCTTGTCGTATTGAACGCTACTAATCTTCATTCATTTGCTTGCGATATTAATATCTTCTCTGCTTTTTTGTGTTTCCACCTGCTGTAATCATGTCTTTAATTGCCTCTTGTGCTGTTTTTTCAATCTCTTCAAAGTATTCATTGATTCGCTTATTAAGGCGGTTCCGTTCGATTTCATCATTCAATACTTGAGAAATTTTCTGCTCATAAGAGTCCAGCCCAGATAAATTATATATAAGCCCTCTTCGTTCAAGATATTGCAAGTTAATTTTCTCCTGCCCCGGCAGCCAAGCAAACGTGAATAGAGGCAATCTTTTTTGCAGTGCTTCGCTCACTGTCACTCCGCCCGGTTTTGTAATAATCGCATCGACTTCATCATATAAATGATTCATTTCTTTCGTATCGGATATATATCGGATAGGACGAATATTCGCATTATTCCAGCTCAAAATTTCTTCATAAAGCTGTTCGTTTTTTCCACACAATACAGAATACTGAAAATGGCTGGATTCCCCCATCTTTTTAAAGAAATCGGCCATATTACCTAATCCTTGATTGCCTCCAGCAAATAAAATATGCTTTCGGTGATTCACCGATTTTTTTACCGTATTTCTCGGAGTAATGGTTTCGTGAACAGGAATGCCGGTAACGATAATTTTTTCCTTAGAAATTTTATGTTTTGTCATTAATTCGATTTTTGCCTCTTGATGAGGAACAAAATGATAATCAATTCCGTTTTTTCCCCAAATACCATTCAAAAAGAAATCGGTATACACATTAATCACAGGAGCCTTTATCCTTTTTCGCTTTTTCAGTCGTTGTAAAACACGGGAAGGGAACGAATGAGTACAAATAATGAAGTCAGGCTGCTCTTTCTCTAACATTTTTTTCATTTTATGCTCAAAATAAGGAAGCCATGGCTCTAAGTGAGCAACTTCCAGACGATGGGAATCAGCGCACATTAATTTTTTATAAACATGATGATACGAATTCGGATATGAACGAATCCAGCGAATGTACATTTCGGAAATCAATTTTTCCATGTGCTCATTGCAATAGCTTAAAAAATCAATCTTTTTACAAACAACAGAAGGGTTTTGTTTTTCTAAAGAGTAAATGAGCGCATCCGCTACTTTATGATGTCCAGAAGGCATTTGAAACAACGGCAAAACAAGAACTTTCATCATTACAATAGCTCCTTACCGATTTCCGTATTGTTTCTTTCTAATCATCTGATTCAGCCAAACTCCAAGAATGAACAAGACAAACATACCTAAACCAATCAAAGGAATATACGAAAGAGGGAATTTGAACCGTTCTCCGAAAAAAGCTCCTAATAACACAAATGGAAGTGCCCATAATAAAGACCCTACACACGAAAGCAGCAAAAAAGGAACAAACGGAAAATTTGTCATCCCTGCCATATATGGTGAAATTTGCCGAACCCCCGGGAGATAATAACCAAATAAAATGGTCCATCTCCCATATTTCCGAAACGTTGCATCCGCTTTAACCCAGCGATCCTTGTTAATCCCAACATATTTTCCATATTTATTAATAAACGGATGGCCGAGAAAAAAACCAGCTCCATAAGCACTCAGCATACCGGCATTGATCCCTAACAATCCCGCAAGTAAACAATATTCCCACGCCAATTGCTGATGGGCAATCAACACCCCAAGCAAAAACAATAAACTTTCTTCAGGAGCCGGAATACCGACAATTCCGAAAAAGAGGAAAAGAAAAATAATCATATATCCATATGACTGTATATACATTAAAATTGTATTTGTCTCCATACGTCCCTCTTATTATGAAATTTGTTTTTTATTTTGCGCATTCAGCATTTCGCTAAGCGTCACCCATCTTATTTTTTGAGTATACCCTTCTTTCAAAAACAACTCTAATGCTGCCAGCATATTTTCCGGAGCATTCGCATCTGCTCCGAACGTCTCTCCGCTGTCATGAAGCACGATGATCGAGCCATCTGTCCCGCATTTTTTCAAACGCTGAAACAGTTCAAGTATTCCTACCTTTTCTTTCCAATCACCTAGGATATGTGTCCACATAATCGTTTTATACTGCTTCTGCAAAGGAAGTGTACACAAATTAAAGTGGCCCCAAGGAGGACGATAGTAAATCGGCTTTTCTTGAATGATTTGTTCAATGATGTCGGCTGATTTACGTAATCCTCGCGATAAAAAAAATGGAAGCACAAACCAATTGCTAATATGGCGGTAATTATGTAACCCAATCTCATGACCTTCTTGATGCATTCGTTTAATAAGATCCGGATGCTGCTTTGCTTTTTCCCCTACAACAAAAAAAGTGGCTTTTACTTGATATTTTTTCAATAAATCTAATAAACGAGGAGTATATATGGAATCCGGACCATCATCAAACGTTAAAGCAATCGTGTTTCGCTTATTTCCCTTTTTGTAAATACGCAGAGAAAAAACACGAATCACGACGGTCGGAACAACAGCGTAAAACAGGAAAAAAGCAAGCAGAACCAGCAATAAATTTTTCAAAAAATACACCTCTTTATCAGCTTTTTACCACGGCTATAAACTATAATACTAATAATCTACATTTATCACTTTAACAATAAATAAACCGTTTTTAAATATGAAGTTACTATGATTTAAGGAAAATAATGACATAAAACATCCGTACTCTTCCTATTTTCAAAAAATGAGCACATATACTCTATGTTTCATTATAGTTCATCTTTTTAAGAAAGAGAAAGATTTACCTGTCTTTCGCCTCATTTATTTTTATTGTATAGATGTTACAATATTGCATTGTTTTATTCTTTCATAAAGAATGGGACAGATCTTGCTTGTTAAGATGCTTATCCCCCTTGAACAAGAATTCATTTTCCTGCAAACTATATGTTACAACTCCTTCATTTTCAATTGGAATCAATGACCTTGAGAACGTTATAAGTAAACGTTGGGCATAAATCTTATAAAGATAGGTGATGATCGTTGAAGAAAAAAATCATTCTTACAGGTGGAGGATCTGCTGGACATGTTACCGTCAATTTAGCACTTATCCCGAAGTTGTTAGAACAAGGATGGGAAATCAGCTATATTGGCTCACATACAGGAATTGAACGAGAGCTGCTCTCTAAAGTGGAAAATGTACCGTATTTCCCTATCTCAACAGGAAAATTGCGCCGCTATTTTGATTGGAACAATTTTAAAGATCCTTTTAAAGTCATGCAAGGAACACTTCAAGCTTATCAAATTATCAAGCGGGAAAAACCCGATATTATTTTCTCCAAAGGCGGGTTTGTCTCTGTTCCTGTCATTATCGGCGCATGGCTCAACCATGTACCGACAATTATCCATGAATCGGACATAACGCCAGGACTTGCTAATAAAATTGCCATGCCTTTTGCGACAAAAGTATGCGTTACTTTTCCGGAAACATTGGAACATGTAAAGGAAGATAAAGGCATTTATGTCGGCGCAGTTGTAAGAGAAGAACTATTCAAAGGAGAAGCGAACAAAGGATTTGAATATTGCCGCTTTGAAAAAGAAAAGCCGGTTCTCCTTGTCATGGGAGGAAGCTTAGGCTCGAAGCGTATCAATGACGTGCTGCGCGCCAACTTACAAACACTCACAGCTGACTTCCAAATCGTTCATATTTGCGGCAAAGGAAATATAGACCCTGACTTAATCAATCATAAAGGATATAAACAATTTGAATATGTAAGCGATGAATTGCCTCATTTAATGGCAATGGCGGATATTGTCTTGTCGCGCGCCGGTTCTAATTCGATTTTCGAATTTTTAACGTTAAGAAAGCCGATGCTCCTTATTCCACTGTCAAAAGGCGCCAGCCGCGGTGACCAAATTTTAAATGCCCGCTCCTTCCAAAAAGCTGGTTATTGTGAAATGCTAATGGAAGAAGATTTATCGAATGAGTCATTGCTGCAAGCTATCTATCAGCTTTATCGCGACAGACAAAAATACATTGATAACATGGAAAAATCCGAAGCAAATGATGCATTAAATAAACTTCTTACGCTTATTAACGAATCAAGCCAAAAATAACTTGAAAAATTCTGAAAAACCATTATAATACTAAAAAATCAATATCCAATTCGATGACGAAGAGAGTAGTTATATAGGAAGCACTAGCGAGTCAGGAATAGTGGAAGCCTGATGTGGACTATATAATGAAGCGCACTTCGGAGATGCTAATCTGAACACCTGTCGGTTAGTAAGATTCGCCGGGGAGTCCCCGTTATAAACAAGAGAGGTTTTTATGTAAACAATTAGAGTGGTACCGCGGGTAATAGCTCGTCTCTATCAGGAGACGGGCTTTTTTATTTGACTACAAAGCAAAGGAGAGTGTCTGATGGATTACAAATTACAGTTCGCCCAATGCTTAACCAATTTGCTTAGCGAACATTTAACGAAACAGCAAGTATATGAACTCATCGAAGTTCCAAAGTATGCCTCTTACGGGGACTTTGCCTTTCCTTGTTTCACTTTGGCCAAAACATTCCGAAAATCGCCTGCTCTCATCGCGAAAGAGATTGCAGAAAAACTTGATGATTCGCTTTTTGAAAAGGTCGAAGCAAAAGGCGCTTATGTGAACGTCCTCTTAAACAAAACAACGGTCAGCAAGCAAGTCATTGAAACGGTTTTACAACAAGGCAATCATTATGGGGACATGTCATTAGGAGAAGGAAAAACGATTGTCCTTGACCTCTCTTCCCCGAATATCGCCAAGCCGTTTTCGATGGGGCATCTTCGTTCAACTGTCATCGGAAACGCCATCGCCAACATTGCGGAAAAATGCGGCTACAAGGCAGTAAGAATTAACCATTTAGGCGACTGGGGCACACAATTCGGTAAACTCATCGCCGCTTACAAACGCTGGGGCAATGACGAAAAAATTAAAGAAAACCCGATTAAAGAACTGTTTAACCTCTATGTCAAATTTCATCAGGAAGCGGAAACGAACGAACAGCTTGAAATGGAAGGACGGGCATGGTTTAAAAAACTGGAAGACGGCGACGAGGAAGCATATCGGCTTTGGAAATGGTTTCGCGATGAGTCTTTAAAAGACTTCTCTCGCATCTACGAATTGCTAGGCGTTTCGTTTGACTCCTACAACGGAGAAGCGTTTTACAACGACAAAATGGATCGCATGGTGCATTTGCTTGAAGAACATGGGATATTGAGCGAATCAGACGGTGCAATGGTCGTCCGCCTTGACGAAAAAGAATTGCCGCCTTGCCTCATTAAAAAATCAGACGGTGCGACATTATACGCAACCCGTGATTTAGCAGCGGCACTTTATCGTTATGAAACCTATCAGTTCGCTAAAGCCTTATATGTCGTCGGACACGAACAAAGCCTTCATTTCCAGCAGGTGTTCTTGTTGCTCGAAAAACTTGGCTTCGCTTGGGCAAAAACAATGGTTCACGTTCCGTTCGGTTTGATTTTAAAAGACGGTAAAAAGATGTCGACAAGAAAAGGCCGCGTCATTTTGCTTGAGGACGTTCTCAAAGAAGCAATCGCGCTCGCCGAACAAAACATTGCCGCCAAAAATCCAAATTTAGAAAATAAAGACGAAATCGCGCGCCAAGTGGGTGTCGGGGCAGTCATCTTTTATGATTTAAAACACGAGCGTATCAACAACATCGAATTTTCCCTTGAAGACATGCTGAAGTTTGAAGGTGAAACAGGACCGTATGTACAGTATACGTACGCAAGAGCCGGCTCGATTTTACGAAACGCCAAAACAGTGGTGACAAGCGACATTCACGGGCTAGAAGACGAAGAAAGCTGGGAAATCGCCAAACTGCTCGCTGCGTTCCCGAATGTCATTCAGAAAGCGTATGAACATCTCGATCCTTCTTTGATTGCTAAATATGTCATCCATTTAGCACAAGCATTTAACAGCTATTACGCCCATACAAAAATTCTTGTCGAAGATGAAGGACTGAACTCGCGCCTTGCTTTGGTTCGGGCGACAACAATTGTATTACAAGAAGGATTACGTTTATTAGGGATTGGGGCGCCGGAGAGGATGTAGTAAAGAGTAAAAGCTAAACATATTCTCCCCTTTAAAAGAAACATAGCACCTGTATTTTACAGGTGCTATGTTTATTACTTTAGACCGGTAACCACACTATGTTAAAGACTTATGAAAAGCTTTAAATTTAGTATTAACGATGCTATATAACGGACTAACGAAAAACTTGTATAATCCAACCCCTATTAGACCACCTAATGTATTAAGCAAAAGATCATCGATATCAAACGCTTTTCGATATGGGAATTCATTGTAAAATGAACTTAATCTAATCTTTCTCAATGTATTCAGACAGAAAAACAGCTAATGGAACTAAGGTAAAATAACATTTTCCCCTTCATCACTTTCTGAAAAACTATTATCCCTCGCTTTTAAAAGAATCCATATTATTTTCTACAAATATGTTTTTAATCACCTTCTCTATTTTTTGGAAGATAATGAAAATAATTATAATATAATGTAAAATTTTACTACGAAGGGTTTGTTACACTCTGATAATAATTAACAAATCAAAATCTATAGAATGAATATATTTAGAAAAATCACATCTAATCGCGGGAGGTGAACATATTGCTCGTTGATATTAAATACATAGAATCTAAAAAAATATTAATCATCGATGACGAAGAAGAAATTTTAGATTTGCTGGAAATTGTGTTAAGAAAAGAAGGATTCCGTTACATATACAAAACCTCTCTTGGATATAAAGGGATAGAGATGTGTAAGAGTATTAATCCAGATTTAATTGTTCTGGACATTATGCTTCCAGATATAGATGGGTTTAGTGTCTGTCAAGAAATTAGATCTTTTACAATGGCACCTATCTTTTTTCTGTCAGCTCGGGAAGAAGATGTAGATCGTATTGTTGGTTTAAGCATTGGAGCGGATGACTATATTACAAAACCATTCAGTCCGAAAGAAGTTGCTTACCGCATGAAAGCTTTTTTTAGACGGGATCAATATTTAAGAGGAGAGCTGCAATCTGTTCGTTCAAAGTTATATCGATTTGGTGACATTACAATTAATGAAAAAAGCGGAGAAGTATTAAAAAACGATACTCCCCTCTCTTTGACTGCAACAGAATATCAGCTTCTATTATTTTTAGCAAAAAATCCAAACCAAGTATTCAGCAAGTCCTCTTTATATGAAGCGATCTGGAATGAAGAATATTATGGAAGTGATAATGTGATTATGGTGCATATAAGACATCTAAGAGAAAAGATAGAGGATGATCCTTCTAATCCAAAATATCTAATCACCGTTAGAGGCTTAGGTTATAAATTAAATATAAAGGAATAGTGGATATGAAATGGAAAATCACACTTTTATATATAGCTTCTATTATTGGACTACTATTAACAGTATTAATCGTACAAGTAGCTATCGTTACTTATTTCGTCTTTCACAATAATAAATTAAACCATCAGGAATCTTCTCCGGAAGAAATTACCTTAAACTTAAAAAAACAAATCCAGTGGATGAATGGGAATTTTTATCTCACTAAAAAAGGAGAACACATACTAACTCACAATAAAGCTTGGATGCAAATTGTAGACACGAATGGAAATGTCGTTTATAACGCTCATACCCCAAAGAATGTAAAGCAGCACTACACAGCCAAAGACATTGTCTTTTTATACAAATATTCAGTAGATGGATATACCATTTTCGTGAGCGAACTAGAAAAAAATAACGAAAAATGGAGTTATATTGTTGCGTTTCCTTATCAAAGAGTTTCGCGTTTTTTAATCTATTTGAATATTAACAATATGTTTAGCTTGTATCCTTATGGGATTCTCATGCTAGTTATCGCAGCCATACTATGTGTTCTGATTTTCGCCTATGGAGTAGCTAAATATATGGCTAGACCTGTATGGATGTTGATGGATAATATCACCAATTTGTCCAAGGGGATATATGAACAGAAAAGTGTAAACAAAGGTATATATAAAGATGTTTTTGCAAGTTTAAAACAGCTGTCTACTAATTTGCAAGAATTAGATAAAAAGAGAAAACAATTGGATAAAATGAGAGAGGAATGGATTACCAACCTTACACATGATTTAAAAACTCCTTTGTCTTCCATTAAGGGCTACAGTGAATTGCTGGCGGACAAAAATTATCACTTTACCACAGAAGAACGAGCGAAATACGCTAAGATTATTGAGTCAAAATCTCTTTATATAGAAAAACTTATAGACGACTTAAAGCTTACATATCAACTTAAAAATGATATACTCCCTTTAAACAAAAAAGATACAGATATTATAAAGATATTAAGGGACTTGATCATTTCATACGTAAATAATCCCGCTTACCAAGATAAAAATATAGAATTCATTGCAAACAGTACTTCTTTAATATTAAAAATAGATGAAAAGTTAATCCAGAGAGCCTTAAATAATATTATTATTAATGCGATTGTTCATAACTCGAGTGGTACACATATAAAAGTCGATGTTAAAGATGATAAACATGCAGTATATATTTTTGTCGAAGATAATGGTCGAGGCATTCCAGAAGAAGAATTAGAACATTTATTTGATCGTTACTTTAGAGGCAGTAATACGAAAAATATCGAGGGATCAGGTTTAGGATTAGCGATTGCGAAACAAATTATTAATGCTCACAACGGCGAAATTCATGTGCAAAGCAAATGGGGAAAAGGGACAACAACAACAGTAGTTTTAAAAAAGCGTATTAACTAAATGTTAATACGCTTTTCTAATTAAGCAAATCTTAAGGTAATGTGAAAAGGAAGTTAAACAAGATTGTGTATAGTTTTTTATGGTTGAAATTACACCACATCTAAAGGAGGAAAACAACAATATGTCTCAGTATATTGTAGAAACTCAAAACCTTACAAAAAAATATGGGGATCATTTTAGCGTGAAACAATTAAATTTAAAAGTAAAAGAAGGAGAAATTTACGGCTTCCTAGGGCCAAATGGCGCAGGAAAAACAACCACACTAAAAATGCTTTTAGGTTTAGTAAAACCAACCGAGGGGAAAATTAAAATTTTCAACAAAGATTTAAACATCCATAGAACAAACATCCTAAAGAATATAGGATCCTTAGTGGAATCACCATCTTACTACGGGCATTTAACAGGTTATGAAAACTTAGAAGTTATTCGTCGTTTAATTAACGTCCCAAAACAAAATATAGATGAAGTACTAGAAATTGTACGACTAACGAACCAAAAAGATAAGCTTGTAAAAAAATATTCGTTAGGTATGAAACAACGGCTGGGCATCGCTGCTTCTCTCTTAGCTTACCCAAAACTCTTAATTCTTGATGAACCTACGAATGGATTAGATCCGGCCGGTATACAAGAAATACGTGAGCTCATTAAGCAATTACCTTCTAAATATGGCATGACTGTTATTATTTCAAGCCATTTACTTAGTGAAATTGACCAGATTGCTACCCAGGTCGGTATTATTCAAAAAGGAAACCTTATTTTTCAGGATAAAATAGAGAAATTGCGAAAAAGCAAATCAATAGTAAAGATGAGAGTAAGCAATCTCGCCGAAAGCTATCGAATTTTGCAGAGTAATAATATTATTTCCACTATAAAAAATGGATGCTTAGTACTCAATAACTGCGATGATGAGAAGATTGCCCAAGCGAATCAGCTCATAGTAACAAACCATATATCCGTTTATAGAATCGAGGAAGAACGGCGCACATTGGAAGATATTTTCCTTGAGCTTACAGGCAAGGGAGGAAGTCTGTGATGTTATCGATATTAAAAAGTGAATTTCTCAAGTTAAAAAGAAAACATTTTGTACTTGTTATAGGTTTGATGCACTTATTAGAGATTGCTTGGGTTTTCACCTTAACAGCAAAAGCTAAACAAGAGTTTCTTACTTGGGAAAATTTAATACTAAATTTTGGCGTTCTTAATGGTCTGTTTTTTCCTATTATTATAGCGGTTATTGTATCACGATTGATCGATTTAGAACATAAGGAAAACACATGGAGATTGCTGTTGGCTACTCCTATCCACAAAGCTTCTGTATATTTCAGCAAACTAATTGTAAGTTTTGTGTTATTGCTAATACCTGCTGTCATTTCTTTTCTTAGCACTATAATCATTGGAAAGATCTTAGATTTCCCAGGATCGTTCCCTTTTATCTTAACGATAAAGTTTGTATTTGCATCGATTGGATCAAGTATATGTATTGTAGCTCTTCAACTGTGGATATCTTTGATAAATAAAAATCAAGCCTTTGCATTAGCGGCAGGAATGATTGGATCATTTCTAGGATATTTTGGTCAAATGTTCTCGGTGAGCCGTTTATTTATCTGGACATATCCTGCTATTTCAAACCCAATTACTTTTAAAATGATAGATGGTCATATGAATTACCAATACAATCCTTCTTATCTCTCTAATATATATTTAAGTTTAATCATCGGAATATTTTTGATTCTATTAAGTTTAAATCATTTTATAAGAAAAGATATTAACTAGGAGGATTGGATGTATGCCTATCAGATTCGTTCTTGCTTCTGAATTGCTCAAATTAAAGAGATCAAAACTTTGGCTCATTATGATGTGTATACCGCTCATTTGCATTGTGTTAGGACTGTTGAACTTTCAAGCAAATAAAGAAGTACTTGTACACCATGGAGAAAACGAATGGATAAAAGCTTGGACGCAAGTCGGTATGCTTTACAGTATGTTTCTGCTCCCTATTCTCATTAGTATTTACAGCTCATTAATCTGTAGAAGCGAATTTGCAGGGAACAATTGGAATAAACTTCTTTCAATGCCCATATCGATAAAAAACATTTATATATCAAAGCTTATGATGATTGCTTTCCTTTCGTTCATAACGCAAATCTTTTTATTAGCAGCCTATACACTAATAGGTAAATTAATGGGACTTCCAGGCTTTATACCGTTCACTATTATCAAATGGGTTTTTCACGGATGGATTGGCACAATCGCTATTGCTTCTCTTCAACTTTTATTATCTACGTCTATGAAAAGCTTCTCTGTACCCGTAGGAGTAGGTGTTGGATTCACATTTTTAGGAATATTATTGTATTTATTAAAAATCGGTTATATATGGCCGCTTTCTTACCCAACCATCGCAATGGATCCCATCCATCTAAAAGGTCTGGATAACCGTTTTCATTTATGTTTATTTTACTTGGCTTCTACTTTTTACATATGTACCTTCTCTTTCATTGGGATTTGGCGAATGGAGAAAAGGGATATTTAAGCTAACAACGTCGTTTTCTTTATAGATAAAAGAGTTGTTTATAACGCGCCATAAGCATTCTACATCAAAATGACTTTCGTTTCTATTGTTGAACTGAATCACTTCCTAAGTATAACAATAAAAGATATGATATTGGGTTCAAAGTACCTAAACATTTGTCTCAGCTATCAGAAAATAATCATTTATGGTTTGAATTATTTCCTAACAAAAGTTTGTATATCATAAACACTATCTAACAAAGACTGAAATCGAAATTCTTAAGTTAATTTCTGAGGATAAGACTAACGCCGAAATCAGCGAAATGTTGATGATTAGCAAAAGAACCCTAGAGCATCATGTATCCTCTATTATTAGAAAACTATACGTAGATTTCGCGTAGGGTCAGACCCTTATCGCTCATCCCTAACGAACCATTATCATGTTTTGTCGATTTCCGGGGAAATATTTCCCCCTACATTCGACATATTTTTATCTATAAGATATGCTGTCCAATTAGCTCGAGTATTGATTGGGAGCGAGCGAGTAAATAAATTTTTCTTCGAATCGGATTGTTTTTGATGTCTTTAAAGACGACCCCTTTTTGTGTCATATTTTGCGCCTGAATCGAAGGAATGAAGGTGATTCCATATCCAGCCGCTGTATAACTTAATAAAGAATCATAAGGCACTTCAAGGTGGACTTTAGGCTGAAGTCCCGCTTGATGAAACCCTTCTAATACCGCTTTTCGCGAATCACAACCCACTAATGGAAATAAAATTTTTTCATCTTTTAAAATTTATTTTTATAAATCTAATAAATTGATAATATTGAGATAAATCAACAAGAGAAGAAGGTGTTTATAGATGAAACGAAGCTTTCATTACGCATGGATCGTACTATTACTCGCTTTTATTGCCTTACTCTCTGCCCAAGGAGTGAGACTGTCGTTTGGTGCATTTATTACTCCATGGGAAGACGAATTTCACACGAATCGCGGCGTCATATCACTCATTTCGTTTATTAGTTATGCCGTGTTTGGTTTATCTCAACCTTACATCGGAAAATTAATCGATCAACATGGTGTTAGAAAGGTACTTTCTTTCAGTATTTTGTTAATTGGTTTAACAACCATATGTACCTTTTTTATTAATAGTCCTTGGCAACTCATGATTTTGTATGGTGTCGTAGCATCTGTTGGTTTTGGGGGTGCTTCGAATGTTGCAGGTTCTGTCGTTATCGCAAACTGGTTTGTGGAAAAACGAGGCTTTGCACTTGGATTAATGTCCGCAGGCACAGCAGCAGGACAGCTGCTTCTCGTTCCTTTTTCCTTGTTTTTAATTGAGCAATTTGGCTGGAAACATACGGTTCTACTATTAGGATCTTTTTTAACCATTATCGTGTTTCCGCTCATTTTTCTATTTATCCGAACTTCTCCTTCTGAAAAAGGAACGACCGCCTATGGAGAGGTAGAGAGTACAAAGATAGAAATAAAGAAGAACGAGCAAAAAGAAAGTGTGTCCATTTTAAAGTTATTCAAAACAAAACCATTTTTATTTTTATTGCTTCCTTTTTTTGTGTGTGGAGTCACCACGAGCGGCTTAATTGATACTCATCTGATCCCATTCGCTCAAGTATGCGGTTTTTCTCCCACTCTAACAGGTACAGCTGTTAGTTTATTAGCAGCATTTAATATACTCGGAACGATTGTATCCGGACATTTAGCAGACCGTTTAAGTTGTAAAAACATGTTGTCTTTTCTTTATGGAGCAAGAGCCATCTCCATTGCAATATTACTCATCATCGTCCATGAGACGTCATTCTTTAACTTCTTTATATCTCAATCCTATTTACTACTCCTATTTGCCATTTCCTTTGGGATTGTTGACTTTGCAACCGTCGCTCCTACCGTTAAGTTAGCAACCGAGTATTTTAAACATCTTTCGGTAGGTGTTGTGATCGGATGGCTATTCTTAAGCCATCAAATCGGTTCCGCCATCGGTTCCTATATCCCAGGTCTTCTCTATGATGTTACAGGGAACTATGACATCTCTTTTATTTACTCGATTATTCTACTCCTTGGCGCATCGGCGTTAAGCTTTTTATTACCTGCGGTTGTCAATAACAAATAAATCGTATAAAGTTCATGCCTGCCACTCCTATGTGACAGGCATTCTTTCCTTCTCTTTAATCAATTAATCCCCCACCTGAATATCAATTCACTCTCTTCATTCGCATCTTTTACACGAATCATCCAAGTGGTTGATTCTTTATCGTGCTTTGCAATTTTAATGACAGGTACCATTCTTTCGTCTTCACTTTTCATGTTTTGTTGATCACTTCGGCTTCTGATCATTCGTATTATTAATCTGAAGTTGGGAAGATCGATACTTTATAAGCTCCTGATTTCTCAATAAGCTTGTTCATAATATATCATTTCAAATTCGCGAATCTTTTCAAATCCTCATTTCTCCCGATTACCACCAACACGTCATCTTCCTTAATCATTTGATCCGGATGCGGAGAAATATGAATATTCCCCCTGCTGTTAATTGCAATTACACTTAAGTTAAATTTGGCGCGTAAATCCAGTTCCTTGAGGCTTTTTCCCACCATGCTAATCGGCACTTTAACTTCCTCGATGCTGTAATCTTTCGCAAGCTCAATGAAATCAAGGACGTTAGGCGACATAAGATGATGTGCAACGCGCTCACCCATATCCCGCTCGGGAAATACAACCCAATCCGCCCCCAGCTTTTGCAATACTTGCCCATGCCGCTTACTCAGCGCCTTTGCAATGACTTTTTTAATTCCCATCTCTTTTAAAACAAGCACGGTCAATATACTTGATTGAATATCATTGCCAATCGCCACAATGACCTCATCAAAATCTTGAATGCCAATCGCTTTTAAAGCCTCTTCCTCGGTCGAATCAGCAACAATAGCATGTGTAACACAATCTTTAAATTCCTCCACCCGTTCCTCATTGATATCTATTCCTAATACTTCATTACCTGCTTCAAATAAAGTAGAAGCAATACTTGAACCAAATCTTCCTAAACCAATGACTGCATATTGCTTTTGCATTGGTGACACCTCCTTGCCATCAGCCAATCATAATTTTTCCCTTCGGATAACGGAACGGATCAGGTTTTCTCCGCAATGTAACGGCATAGGCAATCGTTAGTGGCCCTAACCTGCCGACAAACATCGTTAACATAATTACAATTTTTCCAATTGGAGACAATTCAGGTGTAAGCCCCATCGAAAGTCCGACCGTTCCAAAAGCAGAAGTCGCTTCAAATAAAATCATCAAAAAATCTTTTCCCTGTTCTGTAATGGTTAGCAACATCGTAACAACCATAACAATAAATAAACCGCTAAATGTCACCGTCAACGCTTTATAAATAGTGTTGTACAGAATTCGATGTTTAAAAAAAACGACATCTTCTTTCCCTTTTATTTGCGACCAAACTGCCCCAAGCAACGTGGCAAACGTCGTTGTTTTAATTCCTCCCCCCGTTGAACCGGGAGAAGCCCCGACAAACATTAAAAAGATAATTAAAAACAAAGTCGGCTGTGTTAAGTCGGGAATGTTTAACGTATTAGCACCTGCTGTACGCGGGGTAACCGCCTGAAATAAAGAGCTTAGGAATTTCCCAAGCGGAGACAGCGGCTGCAACGTTTTCGGATTATTCAGCTCCAGTAAAAATATTGCCAATGTACTAAGCACGACTAATAATAAGCTTGTAAAAATAACAATTTTTGTATGCAGAGAAAGGCGGCGTGTTTCGCGATACTCATATACTTCATTCATCACAATAAAACCGATGCCACCAAGCGTAATAAGCGCACATACAACAAGCGTAACAACTGGATCTTCCACATATCCGGTTAAACTTCTGAATTCGCCCATGATATCAAATCCTGCATTATTAAAGTTGGAAATCGCATGAAACAGTCCAAAATAAATCGCCTTGAATAACGGCATATCAAATGAAAAACGAATTGCTAATAAAATACCTCCAATGAACTCGATAATAACGGTGAAAATAAGAATTCGTTTGACAAGCTTTACAACTCCCTCCATTGTTAAATTGTTAAGCGCCTCCTGTAGCACCAGCCGCTCTTTCAAGGAAATTCGCTTTCCGATGAGAAATGCGAAAAAAGTCGCAAACGTCATAAAGCCCAATCCACCAACTTGAATTAAAGACAAAATCACTAATTGTCCAAATAACGTAAACGTCGTCCCTGTATCAACAACAACAAGCCCCGTTACACATGTAGCTGATGTAGCAGTAAACAACGCATCTAGCCACGGAAGACCTTTTCCATCATTTGTGGCGATCGGAAGTGTTAAAAGGATGGAACCAAGCAAAATAATGAAAGCAAATCCACCCACTAACACTTTCGGAGGATCGAAATTATATTTGGCATTCCTGCGCATCATTACCCCTCCCTCCATTTAGTCAAACTCTTCTATAAATGATGTAAAACGTTCGAAAACGAAATATTAAAAATACATACCTTTATTGTCTTAAATAGTATGACTAATGAAAGCTTTTCCAATGCATCTCCCTGCTTCCAAATAAATAAGGATCGTCGACTGTTGAAAACTTTTCGAACAGCGACGATCCTCTAAAAGCCATTTTTAGAGCGAAATCTCGCTAAAAAGTCGTCGAAGCGAGCTTTGAATAACTCAAATAAATGGTCCTAATCCCCTTTTCATTCCTTTTTACTTTCACCATTTTGCCATCTTGCCGATAATGATTGGTCATGCGCAATGTGACCTCATCGAATAGGAAATACAACGAACCCCCCTAAACATAAAACAGCCATACCAAGCTATTTCCTTACTTTCATGTTATCCCGGCTCGCTCAATATATTTTCGTATTCACAATCCTCATATCCCATTCGATAAAATCAGCATTCCTCATCCAAAATAAAATTTTTATTAGGAAACATATCTGCTTCGATTATTGCAAAAATTAGCGAATGGATTAAAAAATAAACGTATCGCAAAAAGAACAACGCTATAAAAACCTTAAATGGCGCCTATACTTGCATTAAATGGAAATCAAGTAAGATTATTGATTTGACCAAACATCAAATGATATATTATGCTACTTGACATGGGGGATTTTCAATCACGATTCTATATAAAAGATATAAAGTAAGCCGTCATCGTTTGATAAGTATGTTAACAGATTGTGAGTATTACTCGCTTTCTTGTTAATCATATACGTGTTGGTCTCCCTAATCAACAAACAAGCCGGACAACTTTTGTCTATTATAAATACGATGACCCCCACATATTTTTTAAAAAACTCAAAGTACTAGAATTATAGAGAACAGGGGTGAGTTTAGAAAATGAAGGGAATAAAAAAATTAGTAGAAAAATATCAACATGTTTTTAACCAACCTCTTGGTTTTTTTATTTTTGCCGTGTTTTTATTTTGGCTGAAAACATACGCAGCCTATCGGATAGAGTTCAACTTAGGAATTAGCAATTCCATGCAAAAATTCTTATTATTCATTAACCCAATTAGCTCTGCCATTTTCTTCTTCGGCTTAGCTTTATTGGCTAAAGGGAGAAGAACTTATACTTGGCTGATTGTTATTGACTTTATTCTATCGTTTGTCTTGTATGCGAATATCGTATATTACCGATTCTTTAGTGACTTTATTACATTCCCAACTCTTACGCAAACGAACAATTTCAGTGACTTAGGTGGAAGTATTTTAGCGTTATTAAAAGGATACGATGTACTATATTTCTTAGACACTGCTATTTTAATCGCGTTCGTCGTGTCTAAACGTGTAAAACTAGAACCCGTTTCTTTAGGACGTCATAAAAGAAATCTAGTATTTGCAACGTCTATCTTTATGTTCGTGGCCAACTTAGCGTTAGCGGAAATCGATCGTCCGCAATTATTAACAAGAACGTTTGACCGTAACTATATTGTCAAATATTTAGGAATGTATAACTATGTAATTTATGATGCAATTCAAAGTATGAAATCGTCGACACAACGTGCCTTTGCCAATAAAAATGATATAACAACCGTTCTGAACCAGGTACAAGCAACGTACGCAAAACCGAATCCTGCTTACTTTGGCAAAGGAAAAGGAATGAACGTTATCTATATTCATTTGGAATCATTCCAAAACTTTTTGATTAACTATAAGCTACATGGTCAAGAAGTGACACCATTTTTAAATTCATTAACTCGTGATAAAAACACGTTATACTTTGATAACTTTTTCCATCAAACAGGGCAAGGAAAAACGTCCGATGCCGAATTTATGTTAGAAAACTCCTTGTTTGGATTGCCACAAGGGTCGGTATTTACAACGAAAGGACAAAACACATACCAAGCAGCTCCGGCTATTTTAGGGCAACTTGGCTATACATCAGCCGTCTTCCACGGCAACTATAAAACATTCTGGAATCGTAACGAAGTCTATAAGTCATTTGGATTTGACCACTTCTTTGATGCAAGTTATTATGACATGAATGATAAAGATGTTTTAAATTATGGCTTAAAGGACAAACCGTTCTTTAAAGAATCGATTCCATTGTTAGAAACGTTAAAAGAACCTTTTTATGTGAAGTTTATTACCTTATCGAACCATTTCCCTTATCTAATTGATGAGGAAGAGGCAACGATTGAGCCAGCTAATACCGGTGATGCGTCTGTGGACCGTTACTTCCAAACAGCGCGTTACTTAGACGAAGCTGTGAAAGAGTTCTTCGATTATCTAAAGAAATCTGGTTTATATGATCGTTCCATCATCATCTTATATGGTGATCATTATGGAATTTCTGAAAATCATAATGAAGCAATGGCGCAAATTATCGGAAAAGAAATCACGCCATTTGAACATGCCCAATTACAACGCGTACCATTATTCATTCGTGTTCCAGGTGTCAAAGGTGGAATTATGCATCAATATGGTGGAGAAATCGATGTTCTGCCAACCCTTCTCCACTTATTAGGAATTGATACGAAAAACTATATTCAATTTGGTACAGACCTCTTGTCACCAGAACACCAACAAATTGTCGCGTTTCGCAATGGGGATTTCGTCACTCCAACCGTTACCGCCATTAACGGAAAATATTATGATTCCAAAACCGGCAATCCAATTGAGAAAAATGACGAAATTAAGCGTGATGAACAAATCGTACGAACCAAACTGAACCTGTCCGATAAAGTCGTGTACGAAGACTTGCTTCGCTTTTACACACCGAAAGGATTCAAACCAGTAGACCGTTCTAAATACGACTACAATCATCATAAAGAACGAACCGAAGAAAAAAATAACTAACTTGAACCTTTAGCTGCTAGGGAAGCTGTTCAAAAAAAGGCGAATGGCTTCCCCTTTTCTTTTTAGTAAACTGTTGGGCTATAAATGAATCTTTATTAACATGTCTATTCAATAGCTAATGGTCGGAAAAAGATGAATGTAATAAAAAACGTTATTGATCATTCATTTCAAAATAAAATTCGTCGCCCTCCTTCGTATCTTTCAAGTGAACTGCCCAAATTCCAATTTGTTCAAAATTCACGAGAAAATGCGGCAAAAAAATGATGTATTTCAAGCCAATTTTTTGCAAAAAGATATTTTTCACCTTAACATGGAAGTGATATTGATTTCTCTTAAGGAGGCGTTTAACTATGAACCGCACAAACCAGCTTGTTCAACGTTTTTTAGCCCATCGCAACGTTACAGTGGAATTGGTGAACAAAATCGAAAAGGAACATTATAACTACAAACCAACGCCGACATCCATGACAGCAAAAGACTTAGTGACTCATATACTTTTTTCATTCTATAGATTTGCGAAAGTCGCAAAAAGCGGCAATTCAGCAGTATTCAGTGAAAAAATCGAGGAAACCGAAACAGACTTGCGAAAAGTGACAGAAACCTACACTGAAAAAACAAAAAGCCTACTAGAATCACTTACAGATGAAGAATTAGACCGCGTCCTTGACCTTACGCAAAGATTTGGCATGAAAATCCCTGCATTTCAACTTCTTCAATTAGCGCTAGACCATGAAATTCATCATAAAGGACAACTTTTCGTATACGTGCGCGAAATGGGGCATACAGAACTTCCTTTCTTTATAAAACGCGGCTAAAAACAGATTAAATAAAAACCAGATGATGATCTAAAAAGATCATCATCTGGTTTACGATTATAGGGTAGAAACATGCTTTGGAGGTAATGGGGTTGTTTGAATATGAATCGGTAAGGTTACTTCGATCGTTGTTCCTTCGTTTACTCGACTTGTAATATGTATCGTTCCTCCATGATCTTCGATAATTTTTTTGCTTACCATAAAGCCAAGCCCCGTTCCTTTTTCTTTTGTCGTGAAAAACGGTTGTCCGATTTTTCTGAGCTGTTCTTCCGGAATCCCACAACCTTGATCGATAAAGCGGATCACAATAGAATCGTGACCGTTTTTCTTCGCTTCGATGCGGATTTCTCCGCCATTTGGCATTGCTTCCATCGCGTTTTTTAAGAAATTAATAAACACTTGTTTAAGCCCGTTTTCGTCACATTCAACAAGTGGGAGGTCAGGCTCAATTTCTGTTATGATTTGGATATTATGTAAGTTTCCGTGTGTTTCTAAAAGAGCTGTAACATGTGTTAACAACAGTCTCATCTCTTTTGGCACGAATTTTGTTGCTTGCGGTTTCGCAAGGACAAGGAGCTCGCTTAAAATCAGTTCAATTCGTTGTATTTCTGACTGAACGATTTGTAAATAATGTTTCTTTTCTCCTAATTCAGATTCTAGTAGTTTTAAAAATCCTTTAATGGCTGTTAATGGATTGCGAATTTCATGAGCGATGCCCGCTGCGAGTTGGCCAGCGACAGAAAGTTTTTCTGATGTTCGGATTAATTCTTCTGTCTTCTGTTTTTCTGTAATATCTGTAAAAGTAATCACAGCGCCAACTACATCGCCATTTTCTAAAATTGGTGTGCTCGTGTATGAAACGAGAAACGATGTCCCATCTTTTCTGAAAAAAATGTCTTTTGTTATATGATAAGTACGTCCTTCTTGAACGGAACGATAAATCGGGCATTCTTCAATATGATGAGGGGTTTCGTCTAGTTTTGTATGGTGAATCATAAGGTGAAGACATTTTCCGATTACTTCTTCCGCTTTGTATCCTGTCATTTTTTCGGCTGCCGGATTGCAAAAAACGATGTTTGTATATCTGTCAATTCCATATACACCTTCAGCCATTGAATTTAAAATGAGTGTATGTTTATGATGTAATGTCTCTAATTCTTTTCTAGATTGCTTTAACTCTGTAATGTTTTGTGCGATGACATAAATTCCTTTTAGTTCTGATTCGACTGTCATCGGAATGAGTTTAGTATGTATATCGATCGTTCCGCCGTTTTTATGTTTCGTTTTTACGTCAAATTCATTTACTTTTCCTTCTAACGCTTGATGAAAAAACATAATAGCTTTTTTACAATCTTTCGGATCAATAAATAGTTGAAAATGTTTCCCAATATAATCTTCTGGAGCGTATCCAGTTATTTTTTCGAAAACTGGATTCCCAGAAACGAAAGTACCATCTGTATTTAACAAGAATACCATGTCAGGTGTTTGCGTAAAAAGTGATTGATGGTATTTTTCAGTTTCTTTTAAAAGACGGTCAATGAGTAAGGTCGCTGTCGTAAAAACGAAAATGGTGAATACGGCAATGCCGATTATCGCAGCGAGTAACAAGTGATTAATGGAAAAAGTTGAGCTTGTCGAATGAACCAGATGCACTGGTGTAAACGTTGTACCAGCCATTGCAAAGTAATGCATTCCAAAAACAGCAATTCCCATAAATAGTGCACTAATCATTTTCCAAATTGTAAATCGTTGAAAGTCTTTCTTAAAACGAAAAAGTATGAAAAAGGCAATAAATGAATGAAAGATAGCGATTAACGTCGATAACGGGATCGAATAAAGAGTATAATGAATCTTAGCCGCGATTTCTAAAGACTCCATTCCAATATAATGCATCGAGCTAATCCCAGTTCCCATAAAGATGCTTGCAAGACATATAGAACGAAAAGATAGCTTTTTTTGGCTGAACGTTAACAAAACGATAAAAGAAGAGATCATAGGGACAACCATCGATGTCAGTAAGAGAGAAAAGTTACATTGTATTGGAATTGGTAAATGAAACGCTAACATCGCGATAAAATGCATCGACCAAATCCCTACTCCGCTCGTGCTTGCTCCGCCAAGTAATAAGATGGTCCGTATATATCCTGTTCTCGTGTGTAAATGTGCTACAAGGTTAAGGAAATTATAGGAAGCAACGGCAGCGATAATCAATGAAAAAAACACTAACGGAATATGATAAAAACTAGTTACACTCACATTTTCTCTCCTCTCACAATATCAGCGGGGAAATACGTTTACATTTATTTACTCTTTCACGATAGCGTAGATTATGTATGAGTTTGACTTTATGATCGGTATCGATACAGATATATATATCTCTATATATAGATATATATAATTATATAATAATTGTACCATCCTCTCCTACAGCCTTTTTCCGCGAACCGCAAAATATATAATAGTTCCAAGTACCATAAATAAGAAGATTGGAAGTGCATAAATTCCTAATCCATTCGCTTTTCCTAAAGCCACTTGAGCCGTTTGCCAGACACCATATAACAAAAAATAAATAATTTGCGTTTGTAGCCAGCTTAGACAAATCCGCCCATGAACATAAAGCCGCTGTTTTTGCTCTTCGGTCACATCGTCCGGATAGTTAAACGCGTTCGGAATTTGACTTAGCAAGGTAGTTAAAATGAAAAGTCCTAATCCTACAAAGGGCAGCACAAGGATGAAACCTTTACCGCCGAATCCATCGGGCTCTCCTTTAAAATTGAAATGCCGAGGAATCGTTTCAGGCAATTTGGACCAAATCAACATCACATAAACAAACATCGCAACAATCCCGAAAATCGATAACATGAGGAGAACCTTCTCTACTTTTGTTTTTGCCTTTATACTTGCCATCAAAATCTCCCCTCCGCCACATACCGACTTTAGTTAAAATGTACGTTTAAATAATTGTTTTGTTTCAAGTATGTTTACTCTTCTACGTCCCAAACAACTTGAAAACTTCCTTTTAAACCGTCACCTGTAACAATAATTCGATATATTCCGCTGTCTTTCACCTCGATTCTATGTTGTTGCTCATCTCCTTCATTCATCCCGACCAATTCATTTTCCTCGTTTAACACATGATAACCGTACCCGCCTTCATTAATATTGTTGAACTGGACGGAAAACGTAATCGTTTGTCCTTTTTTCGCATGAATCGGGATGGCATGTTCTCCATTAAAATAGCTAAAGCTTGCTGTATAGCTTGAATCACCTTTTGTCTCTTCCCACTTCATCTTGATTGTAAAATCAAGATTCATAAGAATAACTAAAATAAACGGAGCCATAATCGCGAATCCATATTTAAAAACCATCTTTCTTTGCGAAAGATACATGCCTAAGTAAAATAACAAAGAACAGAGCGCACCAACTGTTCCAGCAATTAACGCTAACCAGCCCCACGGGATGAAAATAATGTATCCTGCCAGAATATAGAGAATTACTTTTATCGTTGTATTGATTTTAGGAATTTTAAAAACAAGCAAATCAATGAAAAGGGAACAAACAATTCCGTATCCGTAAAAAACAAGCCAAATGAACGGATTTGCTATATTCTTTACAGCTTCATACATATCAAAATCCGCTAAAAACAAAGTAGCTATGAAAAAAATGAATATCGAAAAACCTGCACCGGACAGCTTGGTCATTAAATAAGAAAGGATCTTTGTTCTTCGTTCATTCCGTTCATTTAAAGCTACTATCACGATTTCAATCACATCCTTAATCACATTTTATAAATAGGTTGTATTTCCTCTTTAGCTAAGTGCCGAACAGCATGATATATGAGCAAAGCTTTTATTCTAATGATTTCGATATTGTCGCAAGCTAGAGATTTGAATCTTATCTTCTCAACAAAACTGAATGCAAAAGTGGTTTTATGCCTTACGGAAGACATGATAAATCATCTTTTTTCTAACTAAAAAATATGGTATGATACGCAATAGGAAGAACATAATAATAAACAGAGACCGAAAGTGCGGCAACACTTCCGGTCCTTGCAATAGCAGACTCAAAGGAGTCGGCCTACTTGGAAAAATAGACCTCATCCTAGAATTGGCGGTTCAAGGGAGGTCTATTTTTTATTCTTATGATTAAACGACAGTACCGCTATCACTAGCATCCCGAAAGAAAGCATAAGAGAAAGGGACTCATATACTGTCATTATGCTCACCCCCTTTCAAAAGGAAATAGGGGCAAGCCGACCACCCTTGAACTTCCGCTATTGCTGATTGTATTATAGCATTTTCCTTACCAATTTATTGTCAAAAAATGAATGAAAATTCTGTATAAATATTACTCTTTTTCATCTTCTTCATCGAAACATTGCCGTACAGCCACTTATTATGGAAGAAATTTATATTCTTTCTTCTTCCAGCATGACAAACAAGTAGCTGTCTCTCCAGCTCCCCCGTACGCAAGTTTCTTTGAAATCCTCCTCTTTTCGCATATCACATTTTTGCAATACATGAATGGGCGCTCTGTTTTCCTTATCGCAAGTAGCAATGACTCAGTGTAAAAATACTAGCAATCTCAATCTCTCCACTTTTCACTAATAACACTTAGTAAAGCAAAAAATAAAATGAGAACGATACCTATTAATGACGTATTTGACCACTTAATGCGAGGGTCAAAGAGTTGAAAAATAAAAGTAAACACAGGAACAAGTGTAGTCGTAATCATGACAAAAAATGGATTACAAAACCGGACTCCTATTTGAAGCATATATAAAGGTAAAATGACACCCGCTATCGTTATAAAAAGAATCTATTTCCCATTTTTTAAAACAGTTACATACAAGGAGTCTTGAGTAAAAGCGAGGACGGCTGCAATCGGAATAATGGCATAAAATCGATGGTCCAAAATTTGTGTTGAACTCCAACCTGAATCACTCAATCTTTTTGAATAAATCGCTGCCAAAACAGCTCCTATTCCACTGATCGTTGAGGCAATTAGGCCTTTCACCGTTAAATCAATGGAAATCATCTCAATTCCTGAGTGCCCCGTAAGAGACGCCCAAAACAAGACAATACTCCCTATTAAAATCCCTATACCGATTAGAAACTCTACCTTGGATGCCGTATGCTGTGGATATAACCATTTACCAATAAAAAGGGCTAATAAAGGTCCTACACCAATCTCAATAGCACTTACAATAGCTGGTTCAACATATTTCAATGCAAAGAAAAAACAAATAAATATAATCGCAGTCCATCCATTCAGACTTATAAAATTCATTCGATCCTTTGAACTTAAACGCCTAATAGAATTTTTATTTTTCTTTGAAAACAAGCTAATAACATTAAATGTGATAGAAGTTACAAAAAAGCTTACAAATGTAAAAGTAAAAGGACTAATTTCCTGTACATATTTCGCATAATAAACTTGATTGATGGCATTTAATAAAGCTGAACCTATAAGAAAAACGGTTCCTAACATAAATGTTGTTGAAAAACTCCTAAAAATATCGTACATCATCTCACTCCCTAAAATCATAATTTCGGTAAATATATCTAAAAATGAATCTTATAAACTAAATTTCCAAAATTAATTATTATTAAAAGTATCATTCAAGCTAAATAACTACCACAAGCGTATACTTTCAAAAAAACGATTCCATCTAATAAAAACTCAAGAATTCTATATTTTTCTGCAGTTTTTATATAAATTATTGAATATTTAGTAAAATCACTCAAATAGGAAGGGTGATTTAAACGGTTGGTTTGAATCTTCATCCATACTCTCTCAAATCTTTAAAATAAACTCCCTCTTTCCATACGTTTTTCGTTTGATGTATGGGATATGACAATTAAGACGGAGGAATGAACAAAAATTTACTCAACAAAGGGAGAGCACACAGTTTTTTTTGCCAAAAGAGAAAAAGGTTCCATTGTTATGGAAACAAAAATAGCGATACCCCTATTTGAGAAGTATCGCTTTATACGCATTATTTTATCACCTTTACGTATTGCCTACCTTTCAAACAAAAAGCATCCTCAAACCGAAATTTTCGCTAAATGAAAAATCACTCCTCTTCGAAAGATAAGTTTATCGGTTCATCGAGAACGTCATGGGCTATTTCAAGATTGGTAGTCGGTACACTTTTATCCACTTCCTCAAATTTAAATTGATCGACCCAAACATGTCCCTTGCCAAAGAGAAGAACGCCAAAGGAGATAAGAGCGCTATTTTCCGGAACATCAAGAACGATGGAGTATAAATTCCAATTCGTATCTTTTACAATTGGCCGGTCGCTCATGTTATCGAATTGAAGAACATCATACAGAGCGTTATCGACTCTCATCCATAAACCGCAAAAACCGTCCATATTTTTCGTTTTAACAAAAGCGGAGAGCTTTACTCGTTTCCCTAAAAATTTGTCTGCTTTGAACTGTTGCATCATTGTAGCGAATTCATCAGTTGTTTGAACCGTTACAGATTTTAAATAGCCTGAGCATTTTCCTCGATGGACTACTTTCGTATCAATCCCCATTTCATAATTGAATGGATGGCTTCCACTCAAAAACCATCCCTTCATTTTTTGCTGTTGTTTCATATTCTTTCCTCCATTTTTATCAATAATTGAGTTCATAATCCGGCGGTATTGTCCTGGCGGCATATGATAAACTTTCTTAAAAGCTCTTGTAAAAGATTCTTGCGTTCCAAATCGAAAATGATAAGCGATGTTAATAATCGACTCATCGGTGTAAAACAGCATACTAGCAGCGCTAACTAGCCTTCTAATTCGCACGTAATCACCAACTGTCATCCCGGTTTCCTTCTGAAAAATTCTAAGAAAATGGTACTTCGAGAAACCAGCATAGGAAGCCACGTTTTCTAATGTAAGAGATTCGTGTAAGTTATCCTCAATATAACTAATGGCTTTCTGTAATATTTGCTGGTAAATCACCACCCGCACCTCCTTTGCTTATAGGGTACTAAACACAAAAAGGAAATCTTGACTTTTTTTGCTAAAAATTCATCTCTGCCTTTTCAACAAAACAACCGTTAATGCTCCCCGCTCTCCCAAGGCTTTAAATAAAGGTGATCCTTTTAAGCGGGAAAAAGAAAAAGACTTGGATTGCTCCAAGCCTTTCAATCGTTGATTTATCAAGATTTTTATACATAACTATATATAAATGATGCGTGATTTCGACATGGTGCAAGTTTGTCAACGAACAAAATAGGCTGTACGAGATTCATCAGTTTAAATTTGCATGTCGAAAAGTTATTAAATCAGTTATATATGTTTTTGGGGATTTTTGTCTTTTTGGGCTATGAAAAATTCCCCTATCTTATATCAATTTCCATATTCAGTAAAAACCAAAAATTGATCAAGTAATTTTACCATTTGGCTTCTTGTTGTATAAGAACGAGGGGCAAAACTTCCATCTGCTTTTCCAGATAACACATTTGCCTGTAATAACAAGTTTACGTCTTCTCTTGCCCAGGTTATTTGTTGCACGTCTCTAAAGTTGTCCACGTTTTTTGTTTCATCCAGCTTCAAAGGCTCGTATCCGACCGCTCTCATCGCCCGGCCAAGCATCGCAGCTGCTTGTTCGCGCGTAATCGGATCATTCGGTGCAAAAGTTCCATCATTTTTTCCTTTAATAATCCCAGCTTCGACAGCACTCAAAAGCTCCGGCACAAACCATTCTTTGCCGCTTACATCAGAGAACTGTTGACGATATTCGCTTTCCGAATATAGACCTAAAGCCCTTGTCAACATGACGGCAAATTGAATACGGCTTACTGGTTCATGTGGACCGAACGTGCCGTCTTTTTTTCCTTTAACAATGCCCCTTGCCGCTAACTTCTTTACTTGTTCTTCGTTCCATAGCCCACCAATATCCTTGAAGGTGTTATTGTTGTTTTCTCCGTAAAAAAACGGTTGGTTCCAGCGATGTTTGATAGTAACTTTATCAATTTCTGGAATAATCGGTAATGCTGGACCAAGATTTTGTCCATCAAGTTGAGCGGCCATTGCTTTTGCTTTGATCACTTCGGCTCCAAACGTACTCTCCACTTTTCCTTTCAATATGAGCGATTTTAACTCGCTTCCCGCCTTCGCCACTACATTGAAGCGATAAACGGGTGAGAGGTTAGAAAAGCCTTCAGATTGTAAAAACAATGGCATTTCCTTCAATCTTAATTGAACAATGAACGACAAGTCCTCAAGAGAAATGTTTTCCTGTTGAATAATTTGATCGACCGCAAACGTTGATACCGGAAAACGAGTGGAAAATTCAGGATCACAAATCTCAATTTGCGCCTTTTCATCTTTCTCTTGGATCGCTTTAATGACTGAACTTGGAATCACGATATCTGTATTTCTATTGAAATAACTAAAATTTGAAATGATAATCTTTAATTTATCCAACTCATCTGGTGTATTCAGTAGGTTAAGAACCTCCGATGAGTTTACTTCAAATCTGTTTCCAGTAACACCATCTGACAACGGAACATTTGATATGATAGCCGGTCGATTGTTCAATGTTTGATATACGTTTAACGCATATGTCTTGCTTGTTTTTTGATCTTCTGCTGTTACTTTTACAGATACGTATGTCGGTCCATTTCCTAAATCAATGGTAGACGTTCCCGTTTGCTTACTCTTGTTTGTCCGAATCAAGACTTCGGAAACGTGTGGATCTTCTGTTCGCGGTTCTAGCAAAATTTCTTGAAGGCCATAAGGCACGTCTAAATGATAATTCTTCTGATTTTCTTGAAAAGAATAATTTGCATAGCTCGAATAATTATTTTTTCCAGATACAGCAATTCCGTTTAATGTAGCATCTATTCCTGGTTGACGAATACCATCAGGCACGTTATAAGGTTTGACGTCCTTTCCCCAGTTAACAACCTTTCCGTTCTCTAATAGAGCTACATCGTCATACATTCCAGTTTCAATTTGTTTCACACCTGTTAATTGATTCATAAATTCTGGGTTATGTACATATAAATAAGCGGGATATCCAACGTACACCACTTTTCCATCGGCTCGTAAAGCCAAAACATATCCTCTTGCCGCCGCAATTGAAACCACGTTTGTTAAAGGAGCTGAAGGTTCGAATTTGGTGTCAAGTCCCCAAATGACCACTTTTCCATCTTTCTGTAATGCTACGCAAAAAGTCCCCCCTTCAGCAATCGCTTTTACAGGACCAAGCGTTGATGGAACGGAAGAACGACCATCTTTTTCGCCCCAGGCATAGACCTTTCCATTGTTATCTAAAGCTAAAGAATGGTCATATCCTGCTGCTACCGCAACAATGTTCTTTAAATTTTCAGGAACAGCGGCCCCTTCTCCTTCTCCCCAGCTCACAACCGTTCCGTCTTTTTTTAAGGCTAAAACGTGACGGTATCCCGCTGAAATTTGAACAATATCGGTTAATTTTTTCGGTGGATTTTTTGGAATCTCCCTCTCACTTGCTCCCCAAGTCGAGACCGTCCCATCTTTATAAACAAAAACAGAATAGTTATGACCAGCAGCAATCATTTGGACGTTTCTCATTTCTGGAAGTGCCACACGATCTAAAAAATCAGCGCCCCACGCAACAACCGTCCCATCTTTTCTTAACGCTAGTTTGTGAAAGCTTCCAGCTGCAATTTGAATAACAGGATTATCTGAACTTTCTTCTGCTTTTGAATAACTCGGAAACATGGTAAACAGCATTATAGCAACAATTAACGCAGAAATAGTAGCCTTTTTTAACTGATACAAACCCACATAATCTTCTCCTTTCCTTATATGAACGATTGTAGATACCTTGAGCCACTGATAATTCCTACAATATTATATAAGAAGTAGGAAAGAAGAAATAGATTTAAAAAATGGATTTTATGAACACTTACTGTAGTAATGCCACCCTATAGCCTAACAATTTACACAAAAATCTCTCAACACCTCGATACTTTTCTCTCAAACTTGTTATCTTAAAGCCATATTTTCGATAAAACTCTACCGCATCTTTATGTGTCTCAGCAGAAATGAATTTTAATGAATGTTTATCACAAACAAACCTAACCATTTTACTTCCTATCCCGCATTTCCTCTTTCAGCTGGAGAAACTACAATATGTTTTATCTTAAATAGGCGAGAAAACTCCCACTTATGTTATAACAACAAAGAGGCTGATCCATAAGTGTCTGACCTCACGCGCATTTCACGATATATCGTTCATTTATCCAATGTTATGTCCTATATATTGTGTTGTGGGGTCTGACACTTGGATTAGCCTCTTTGTTCACATTATTTTTTGTTTTTATCCGCAAAGACTGCCATGGCATCGCGCATAAATTTCGCTAAGCCTTCACCAAATTGGTCGATGTTTTTGGTGAAGCGTTCATCATCTACGTACATTTGCCCTAATCCTTTGAATGCTTCGAGTGAGTAATTGCCGAAGTTATTGTTCAAAAAATCATACCATTCTTTAATGGCTGCTTGCGCCTCTTCTGATTCAGGTGAGCCATTACGAAGAGCCGCAAGTTTTTGATAGATCGAATTCATTGCTTTAGCCATAGCTTCTTGTTCATCTTTAGACATGCTCCCGATTTTAGCGTTTGCTTTGTCGACAGCTTCATCTCCCCAACGTTCACGAGCTTCTTGCTCGTATGGATTATGACTAAAGTCAAAGCCTTCAAATTTCTCTTTGTTCGTCATTTGAATTTCTCCTTTCATATGCTGAATGGTCTTATCAATCGTAGCAATCACTTTATCGAGTCGCCTGCGTTTCTCAAGCAACATTTTTCGTTGCAGTACCAACGCTTCATGCCGATCAAATGAAGGACTATTGATAATTTCTTTGATTTTCTTTAAAGGGAAGCCAAGTTCTTTAAAAAATAAGATTTGTTGTAACATCTCAAGATTATCATCGGAGTAAAGACGATAACCAGATTTGGTTGTCTCATCTGGGGTTAATAACCCGATTTCATCATAATAATGCAGTGTGCGCACACTAATGCCAACTAAATCGGCCACTTCTTTCACTGTCATTGCCATCGTTTTGACCTCCCTTCCATATTCACTATAAAGTATCACGTAACGTGAGAGTCAACATACGTTTTGAAAATATAAGTAATAAAATAATCAGATTATGTATATTCGTTTACATAAAAAAAATATCGTAAAAGGATAAAAATATATTGCAAAACGATAAATTGTGTATTAAAATCAGATTGACAAAAATAAGCGGAGGTGCTATATATGAAACCAGAAACTCTCTTTTTAAAGATAGTTGTTTGTCTTATTGGAATTACGGTACTTGCTATGTTTATATTTGTGTCGCCTTTTATAGCAAATGAATTAGCAAAAGGGTTGGAATGGTTGTTAGTTTTGTTTGTAATAGATTTGTATGCATCGGCAATACCGTTTTTCGTTGCATTGTATCATACTTTAAGACTTTTAAGCTATATTGATAAGAACATTGCTTTCTCGGAATTATCTGTTAGGTCTTTAAAGTATATAAAATACTGTGCATTCACATTCAGTATGTTGTATGTGTCAGCCTTGCCAATGTTCTATCGCTGCGCGAAGAATGAGGATGCCCCAGGTGTCATGTTATTTGGATTGGTCATTATTCTTGCTTCAATTGTGATTGCAGTCTTTGCTTCTATTCTTCAAAAACTATTAAAAAATGCCATAGATATAAAATCAGAAAATGATTTAACGGTCTAAGGTGAATAACGTGGCAATTATAATCAATCTTGATGTGATGCTGGCTAAAAGGAAAATGAGCCTTACAGAACTTTCGGAGAGGGTTGGAATAACGATGGCTAATCTTTCTATATTGAAAAATGGAAAGGCAAAAGCGATTCGATTATCAACTTTAGATGCGATTTGTAAGGCTTTAGAATGTCAGCCTGGAGATATTTTAGAATACAAAAGTGACGAAGACAGTCAGGGATAATACCAATCTTCAACTAACGCGGGTTAATTGAACAAGACCAACACTATAAAGTTAAAACGCTTGGGGTTCTTTGAAATACCCCAAGCGTTTTTATGTTTTAATTATATTGTTATTGTGCCTGTTATTTCAGTTGTTATTTGATGTGTCATTTACACTGTTATTTAGCTTTTTCTCCACATTATCAGAACTACTTAGGCATAAACCTATGCCAACACCTTTTCCCAGTTACCATTATTATTTTCTAGTTACCAACTTTATTTTTCAGTATGCGACTTTATTTTCCGCGAACACCAATAACAGTTATATTTGCAAAGGAAATAAACACTGTAATAGGAAAAACAAAAGCCTGCTGGATTCACCAGCAGGCTTTCAGTTCCCGGACTTTTTTGTTCGGTACCCAACTTTTTTGTCCGGTTCCCGACTTTTTTGTCAAGTACCCGACTTTTTTGTAATTCAACACCTTTTCAAAGTAGCTGTCTTAATTACTCCACCGTCACTGACTTCGCTAAGTTACGCGGTTTGTCAACGTCGCAGCCGCGGTGTAATGCAGCGTAGTAAGCGATAAGCTGCAATGGCACAACCGAAACAAGCGGCGTTAACATTGGATGAACCGCTGGGATGACGTAACGGTCTTCTTCTGTTTCTAAGCCTTTCATTGAGATAATGCAAGGGTTCGCACCGCGTGCAACCACTTCTTTTACATTACCGCGAATGCTTAAGTTCACGTGCTCTTGCGTTGCCAAAGCGATGACTGGCGTACCCTCTTCAATTAACGCGATTGTACCGTGCTTCAATTCACCGCCAGCAAAGCCTTCCGCTTGAATGTATGAAATCTCTTTTAGCTTTAACGCACCTTCAAGGCAGACGTAGAAGTCTACCGCACGACCGATAAAGAAGCAGTTGCGCGTTGTCGCTAAATATTCACGTGCAATTTTTTCCATTTCTTCTTTTGCATCGCAAAGCATTTCCATAACATTCGCGATAATACCTAACTCTTTAACAAGATCAAAATCAAGTTCAATTCCTTTTGCTTTCGCCGTTACTGTCGCTAAAATCGCTAAAACCGCAATCTGTGCGGTATATGCTTTTGTCGATGCAACTGCGATTTCCGGACCAGCATGAAGCAATAACGTATAATCTGCTTCACGGGAAAGCGTGGAACCAGGAACGTTTGTAATCGTTAAAGCTTTATAGCCCATTTCTTTCGTTTGGACAAGTACCGCACGGCTGTCTGCTGTTTCACCGCTTTGTGAAATATAGATAAACAACGGTCTTTCAGATAGTAATGGCATATTGTATGAGAACTCACTTGCGACATGTACTTCCACAGGGATTTTTGCCCATTTTTCAATGAACTGCTTGCCAACTAAGCCGGCATGGTAGCTTGTACCGCACGCTATAATGTATATACGATCCGCTTCGTTCATCGCCTCAATAATTTCTGGGTCAATGGTTAAATGGCCGTTTTCATCTTGATACTTTTGAATAATGCGGCGCATCACAAGCGGCTGTTCATCGATTTCTTTTAACATGTAATGCGGATATGTTCCTTTTTCAATGTCGCTTGCATCCAACTCTGCTGTGTACGGATCACGGTCAATAATGTTGCCGTCTAATTTCTTAATCGTCACTGAATTTTTTGTGACCATTACCATTTCTTTATCCATTAACTCGACATATTGGTTTGTCACTTGCAGCATAGCCATCGCGTCACTTGCGACAACATTGAAGCCGTCTCCAAGACCAACGAGCAATGGACTTTTATTTTTAGCCACATAAATAACATCTTTATTCTCAGAATCGATTAATGCAATCGCATAAGAGCCTTTTAAAAGCATTAATGTTTGTCGGAATGCTTCCTCTACATCTAAGCCGCTGTTTACAAATTTCTCAACGAGCTGCACGATAACTTCTGTATCTGTATCACTCTTTAATTCAACATCTTGTAAATATTCGCGTTTTAAAATCGCATAGTTTTCGATTACTCCGTTATGAACAAGTGTAAAACGACCTGATGCACTTTGGTGTGGATGTGCATTTACACGGCTTGGCGCACCATGAGTAGCCCAACGTGTATGACCGATACCGACTGACGCTTCGACATCTGGATTGACAACTTCACGTAAGTCTGCGATGCGTCCTTTTTCTTTAAAAACATGTACTCCGTTCTCGTTTAACACAGCAATCCCAGCTGAATCGTAGCCACGATATTCTAATTTCTCAAGTCCGCGTAATAAAATTTCTTTTGAATCTTGTTCACCGATATATCCAACGATTCCACACATCAACACATTCCTCCCTATTTTTCAAAAGAGGCTGCCTATAAGGATGTGAGGACCCCTCGAATGATTACAATATCTTCTACCGACCTATTTATATTTTATATTGTAGCTGAGGGATCTGACCCTTTGTTTTAGACAGACTCCCTTAATGATCAACTTTGCGATTAAATCCTTTCCTTTGTGCAAAGAGTCACCTCTTTGTTTTAAGAAAGGACTTGCGGCTGTAATCGCAGCAACCGGGAGGCATCCGCCGAACGATCGATAAACCTCCTCCTCGTCAACTAAGCTTTCTTCCGAGCAAAGCTTAGTCCAGGCGCTTTACAAAATAAATACTTCTCCTACCCACCTTTCTATTTTGAATAACAACAATGTTAATATTATAGCAGTCCACTAAGAAACGTCAACTAATATATTTTATAAAATATGTATAAGTGAAATTTCTCGTTCCACTTATTTTATAAAATACGCATAAGTGGAATATTCTCGTTCGTTCCACTTATGCGTAGGTTGGTTATAAGAGAAATAAATTATTCAGCTCCCATTTCTTCTTTTACTACTGTAGCAATTCGTTCTACATACTCTTTACATAATTCCTCTGTTGGGGCTTCTGCCATGACGCGGACAAGCGGTTCTGTTCCTGATGGACGAACAAGAACGCGGCCATTTCCGTTCATTTCTGCTTCTACCGCTTGAATCACTTCTTTTACTTTCTCGTTTTCCATTACTTTATGTTTATCTGTTACTTTGACGTTCACAAGAAGCTGCGGATATTTCGGCATTTCGCTTGCTAATTGCGAAAGCGGCTTTTGGGTAATTTTCATGATATTGACAAGCTGCAAAGCCGTTAACAAACCATCACCCGTTGTATTGTAATCAAGGAAAATGATATGGCCGGACTGCTCACCGCCTAAGTTATAGCCATTTTTCTTCATTTCCTCGACTACATAGCGGTCACCGACTGCTGTTTGTACACTTTGAATTCCTTGTGCTTCTAATGCTTTATAAAAACCAAGATTGCTCATGACCGTTGAAACAACGGTTTGATGTTTTAAACGTCCCGTCTCCTTCAAATACTTCGCGCAAATATACATAATTTGATCGCCATCGACAATATTGCCGTTTTCATCAACTGCAATTAAACGGTCACCGTCACCGTCAAATGCAAGCCCTACATCCGCTTCTTTTTCTTTTACAAACGCCGCTAACGCTTCTGGATGTGTTGATCCAACTCCATCGTTAATATTAATTCCGTTTGGTGATGCTCCCATTGTTAAAACATCTGCTTCTAAGTCTGCAAATAAGTGAGTAGCTAGTGAAGAAGTTGCTCCGTGAGCACAGTCAAGGGCAAGGCGCAATCCTGAGAAATCTTCTTCTACCGTCTGTTTTAAATATTGTAAATATTTTTGTCCGCCTTCAAAGTAATCATTTACTTGTCCTAAATCTTTGCCGATCGGTCTCGGTAATGTATCTTCTGGACTGTCTAATAATTCCTCAATTTCTCTTTCCTGTTCGTCTGAAAGCTTGAATCCATCCGGTCCAAAAAACTTAATCCCGTTATCCTGCACAGGGTTATGCGAAGCAGAAATCATAACTCCCGCTTGCGCCCCTAGCGCTTTTGTCAAGTAAGCTACACCTGGAGTTGAAATGACACCAAGACGCATAACCTCTGCTCCGATAGAAAGCAATCCAGCTACTAATGCTCCCTCAAGCATATGCCCTGAAATACGTGTATCACGGCCGATTAATACTTTTGGACGTTCTTTATCCTTTGTTAACACATAACCGCCACAACGGCCAATTTTAAACGCCAGCTCTGGCGTTAACTCGCTATTGGCAATGCCACGTACACCGTCAGTACCAAAATATTTACCCATTATCTGTATCTCTCCTTTTATTCTCTTGCTTATTTATTCTTTTTCCGTAATTTTAACTTTGACTTTATCTTGAGATAAATCCCATGTTATATTTTGCGGTCCATTTGCTTCAACCGCTACTTCATGCTCTCCAATACCCAGTTCACTTACATTTATATACAAATCAATGTCATCTGGTTTTATACTGTTTAGTACGCTTGACGCACCGTGAGCCACTATATCAAGCTTCCCATCCTCTGGGTCTAAAAACTGAAGCAAATATCGATCACCTAATCCTAAAATATCAATCGGTACTTGAGAAAATGTTTTTGACTGTTCCTCTTGTACATCAATATGAATGTTAATTTTCGCTGGATCAACCGCTTTAACTCCTTCTGGAAGTGGAACTTTCACTTCTAACGTCGTGTCTTTCGTAATTTCATCTAAATTGATGGTAATTCCATCGATAAATTCAATTTGTTCGATTTTGTCTTTCGGTCCAAAAATCGTTACTTCATTTGGGACTGCTTCGATTTTAACAATACTTAAACCTTCTTTCAATTTGCCCGTCCGATTAATTTTAAACGGAACGGACTTGCTAGGGCTTTTTACTGGCACCGTTACATCTACAACAGAAGGCTCTACTTCGACATCGAGTTCCTCTCCATCTTTATCATAAACGTTCACACGCGATTCTTGTTCAACTGTTTCTTTTGCTCCATCCAAACTAACTCTTGCTTTTACAAGCGCCACCTTTTGAACTAATTCTTTAGCGCCTGTCACTGTGACCAAGTTTGGTTTGACAATCGGCTGCTCTATCGAGTAACCATCCGCTATTTTATTTTTATGAATAAAATCTACTTCAACAGGAAAATCTTTAGAAACTTTTTCGTCAATAACAACATTTACTACAGCTGGCTCTATTGTTACCTTGAGTTTATCTGATATATTTTTATATTTTAAAGGAATTGTATGTCTCCCTAATTCTAAATCAGTTAAATCTGCATAAATTTCAAAATCTCGTTGAAGCTTCGTTCGTTTTAAAATGCTTGCAGGACCCTCCAATGTCACATTGACAAACTCTGGGACGCCGGAGACGACTAAATTTTCTTTATCATAATAAACAACAACAGGCACATCTGTCACTATTTCTTCACTCGTTGTTCCTACGGAGTTACGCGTTAAACTCCCCGATTTTGTCTCTTTTTCAATGTTCACAGACATATATAGCATAAGCGCCAGCAACAACGCAAAAGCCTTCATAAACCAATGGTTATTCATTAATTTATCCATTTTTTCTTCCCCCTCCATTGCCAACGAGATGAGGAAGCTGTCTTCGTTGCTGTCTTCAATTCTCCTGTCAGCAATTCACGGAACTGTTCTAATGTTAAATCACGATGCAATTCTCCATTTTTCGTCACTGAAATGGCTCCAGTTTCCTCTGATACGACAACGGTCACACTATCTGTCACTTCACTAATTCCTAGTGCTGCACGATGCCGTGTTCCTAATTCTTTTGAGATAAAAGGACTTTCCGATAACGGCAAATAACACGCTGCAGCAGCAACGTGATTTTTCTGGATAATAACTGCTCCATCATGAAGGGGGGTATTCGGTATAAAAATATTAATTAATAATTCCGAAGAAATATGTGCATTTAAAGGAATACCTGTCTCGATATAATCACCCATGCCTGTTTCCCGTTCGACTGATATGAGAGCACCAATTCTTCGTTTCGCCATATATTCAGTAGCTTTAATAATGGCTTCAATGGTTTTTGTCTGTTCTTCTTCCTCAGGCACACTGCTTCTTGAGAACAGCTTTCCCCTTCCTAACTGCTCAAGCGCACGCCGCAATTCCGGCTGGAAAATGATAATAATCGCTAAAAAGCCCCACGTTAATGCTTGGTCCATTAACCATTGCAAAGTGCTGAATCCTAAAAAATTGCTTACAATTCTAATGAGTACAATTAAAATAATTCCTTTTAAAAGCTGAACGGCTTTCGTTCCGCGAATAATCATGATCAATTTATAAATAACAAACCAAACAAGGAGTATATCAACAATTTTTGCTAAATAACTTAAGATTGGGAGCTCTCCAAAAGGCATTCTCACACTTCCTTTGTTGTTCTAATTCCTATACGTTGTATTTAAACAACTCTTTTATTATATCATATAAGCAAAAAAGCCATCAAAAAGACGGCTTTGTTATTCGCGATCGAAAGTTTCCAATGTATCTTTCATCATATCTTTTATGTTATACCAAATCCACCCGAATACCTCATTAATTTCTTCAATTTCTCCCGTCACTTGACCAGCAGAAGCAAGGTGTTTTTCCCCGTGAATGACCGTTACGTCTCCGTTCACTTTCCCTTCAATTTGGATTGAACCATTTCGGACTACAATATCTCCATTAACTACTTCTCCTTTTGGCACAATAACTGTATTGCCTTTAATAATTAAATTTTCTTTTGTCGATACAGAAAATTGCTGCTCGCCATTCCATGTCGTCAACAAACTTCCCATCATTAAAGCGAAAAATAAAGACGCCGCCGTAATCATCGGATGCTTCTTCAACCATCTTCCTAAGCGAATGGTTTTCTTTTCTTTCGGTAATCGAGCCATTACTTTCGCTGTAAAATCATCAGAAGGTACAAGATGAGAAGAATGCTGAATGAAAGCAACCGTCTTTTTCAAATCATTAAAATGTTGGCTGCATTTCGCGCATTCATGCAAATGATCTCGTAAAATAAGTTCATCCTGAGGGCTAATCTCCTCGTCTAAATAGTTGTGCATTAATTCAATAATGTTAGATGGACATTTCATCATTTTTTCTCACCCTCTCATAAATGTCCCAATTGCTTTCTCAGTGCTTCACGCCCGCGATGAAGTCTTGTCTTCACTGTTCCTACAGGCAAATCGAGAATTTCGCTAATTTCTTGTAATGATAGTTCCTCTATATATTTTAAAACAATAACACTCCGATACTTTTCCGGCAATTTTAATATCGCTTTTTGGACAATCTCTTGCAGTTCTAAACTTTCTAATGTATCCTCTGGTGAAGCTTCCGTCGAGGCTAGCTGTGAATACATCGTCAAACCATCTGTACCGCTGACTTCTGCATCTAGGTAAAAATCTGGTTTCTTCTTGCGAATTCGATCAATCGATAAATTGGTAGCAATGCGATAAAGCCAAGAAGAAAATTTCATGTCAGGATTATACGTATGAATATTTATGTAAGCACGAATAAATGCTTCCTGAGCAACATCTTCTGCCTCATGACGATTTCCAAGCATTCGATAACATAATTGATATACTTTATTTTTGTAAATTTCAACAATTTCAGCATATGCATTTTGATCGCCTTTTTTTATAGCTTTAATTCTATTTTTTACCAACTGTTCCATGTTTATATTATACCCCCGCCCTATTGCGGCTATATTTCTATACGAATCAAAACAAAAAAAGTTCCACGATTTATTGTAACAAAAAACAGCAGCCTAATCATCAGGTCTGCTGTTTTTATAAGAAAGAACTTCTATGTTCTCAATATTCAGATTTTATTGTCTGCACAAAAGTTTTCAGCTTTTTATAAACTATACTAGTTTTTCTCCAAATAAAGAGCCCATTAGTGCAACAGCCACTGAAGCTGTTTTATTTCGTTCATCAAGAATTGGATTGACCTCAACAAATTCAGCAGAAGTAATCATTTCTGCCTCTGCAAGCATTTCCATTGCTAAATGGCTTTCTCTATAGGTCAGTCCACCAATAACAGGAGTCCCTACTCCAGGAGCATCATGAGGATCTAATCCATCTAAATCTAATGATAAATGAACACCATCTGTCCGTTCTTTTAAATATGCAATCGTCTCCTCCATGACTTTTGTCATTCCGAGGCGATCAATCTCATGCATTGTGTATACTTTAATACCTTTTTCTTTAATAAGCCGTTTCTCTCCTTCATCTAATGAACGCGCCCCGATCAGAACAATATTCTCTGGTTTTACTTTTGGACTATAGCCACCTATGTTGGTCAAGGCTGGATGCCCCAATCCTAAGCTGGCAGCCAGCGACATACCATGAATATTTCCAGAAGGCGATGTTTCTGCTGTATTTAAATCTCCGTGGGCATCATACCAAATAACTCCTAAGTTTTTGTAATGTTTAGCAACACCCGCTAACGTTCCAATCGCAATACTATGGTCACCACCTAAAACTAACGGAAAATCCCCCTTTTGCACTACCTCATCCACAGCTTCTGCTAATTTTTCATTCGCCTCAGCAACTGCTTTCAAATTTCGTAAATTTGAATGAACAGCAGAGTCGCCAGATCTTTCTGCTCTGCCAATAGCAATATCTCCTAAATCATCAATTTCATAATGTAAACGCTCTAAACGTTCTATAACACCCGCATAACGGATAGCGCTTGGTCCCATATCTACTCCGCGACGTGTTTGTCCTAAATCCATAGGAACGCCAATGATGGAAATCTTTTTCATAAAACCTCTCCTCCCCCTCATATTGCTTATATTTTACCGAATAATAAATTGGTGACTCAACTCAACAATTTTTTGAATATTTATTCTATTAAAAACCGATGTAAATGCCTAACGTCGAAAGAAAATGTTCTTCCCACAAGAAACACTTATCACTTCAACAGAGGAAAGTTATCTTCCAGAAAGCATGGCAAGCCGCTCTGAACAATAAAGCAATATGAAAGGGAAAACATATTCTTTAAAAACAAAAAACTCCTTAAGCCGTTATGACTTAAGGAGTTTTTAATGGAGCCTAGCGGGATCGAACCGCTGACCTCCTGCGTGCAAAGCAGGCGCTCTCCCAGCTGAGCTAAGGCCCCATAATGGAGCGGAAGACGGGACTCGAACCCGCGACCCCCACCTTGGCAAGGTGGTGTTCTACCACTGAACTACTTCCGCAAAAAAATGAGCCATGGAGGACTCGAACCTCCGACCCTCTGATTAAAAGTCAGATGCTCTACCTGCTGAGCTAATGGCTCATCTTTAAATGGCTGGGCTAGCTGGATTCGAACCAGCGCATCACGGAGTCAAAGTCCGTTGCCTTACCGCTTGGCTATAGCCCATTGATATAACTTCGTGAGATACTTCTGTGAATATGCTTCATGATTTAATAACGCAGGATAATTTCAAGAATTTCTGTAAGGAAATTCGGGAAATTATCCGACAAACGATACAACAAAAACGTATGTAATCTTTTTTACATCATGTGAAAATGGTGGAGGGGGACGGATTCGAACCGCCGAACCCACAGGGAGCGGATTTACAGTCCGCCGCGTTTGGCCACTTCGCTACCCCTCCGTATAA
>NZ_JACDUU010000012.1 GCF_013760845.1 [Anoxybacillus] calidus
CTCAGAAGCAAGCTTCTTTGTGGTCCGCTCGACTTGCATGTATTAGGCACGCCGCCAGCGTTCGTCCTGAGCCAGGATCAAACTCTCCAATAAAAAGTTTATATACCTAGCAAATTGACGTGGACGCTTCGTTTTGTTCAGTTTTCAAAGAACATTTGTTTCCGTCGCCCACAAGCGACTTTTTTAATATATCATTTTAAGTTTTTATTGTCAACAACTTTTTGTTCTTAATTTATATTTATTTTTCATATCTCAAATTTCATATCTCAAAAGCGACGCTTCTAAATATATCACGATGATATAAATAAGTCAACAATATTTTATAAAAATTTTTAAGCCGAGGCTGACCCAAAAGCCAAACGCCAGATCCCACAACACAATCACAATATATAAATGAAATGTATGTGAGATCAGACACTTATGAGTAGCCCCGACTATAGATTTATTATTTATTACGCATTTGTGGGAATAATAACACATCACGAATAGATGGAGAATTAGTCAATAGCATGACAAGACGGTCAATACCAATACCTAAACCACCTGTTGGCGGCATACCGTATTCTAATGCTTCAATAAAATCTTCATCCATCTCGTGCGCTTCATCGTTACCTTGTTCTCTCTCTTTTAACTGAGCTTCAAAACGTTCTCTTTGATCAATTGGATCATTTAGTTCAGTAAATGCGTTTGCATGTTCGCGACCAACAATAAACAACTCAAAACGATCTGTAAACCGTGGATCATCTGGATTTTTCTTTGCCAATGGTGATATTTCTACTGGATGACCATAAATAAATGTTGGCTGAATAAGCTTGTCTTCTACTTTTTGCTCAAAGAACTCGTTTACAATATGTCCAAATGTCATATGTGGAGCAATTTCTACACCGTGTTCTTTTGCTAAAGCTCTCGCTTCTTCATCGCTCATTTCCTTCCAGAAGTCTACCCCAACATATTCTTTAATTGCGTCCACCATATGAAGTCGCTTCCACTCAGGTGTTAAATCAACTGTATGCTCTCCATATTGGATTTTCGTTGTACCTAGCACTTCTTGAGCAATATGAGCAATCATATTTTCAGTAAGCTTCATAATGTCTTTATAATCAGCATAAGCTTCATATAGTTCAAGCATAGTAAACTCTGGATTGTGACGCGTAGAAATACCTTCATTACGGAACACACGGCCTATTTCGTATACTTTTTCTAATCCACCAACAATTAGACGTTTTAAATGCAATTCAATCGCAATACGCATATACAACGGAATATCTAATGCATTATGGTGAGTGATAAACGGACGAGCCGCTGCACCTCCAGCGATTGAATGCATCATCGGTGTTTCTACTTCTAAATAACCATGGCTATCTAGATAACGACGCATTGATTGAATAATTAAACTGCGCGTAATAAACGTATTTTTGCTTTCCGGATTCATAATTAAATCAAGGTAACGTTGACGATAGCGTTGTTCAATATCTTTTAAACCATGATATTTTTCCGGAAGAGGACGCAATGATTTTGTTAATAGCTCATAAGATGAAACTTTAATGGATAGTTCACCCACTTTTGTTTTGAAAACCGTGCCGTGAACGCCAACAATATCACCTAAATCGGAAGTATCAAATAGCTGGTACTGCTCTTCACCAACATCATCTTTACGAACATAGATTTGGATTTGTCCTGTTACATCTTGAATGTGGGCAAATCCGGCTTTACCTTTACCGCGTTTAGTCATAATCCGACCGGCAACGGCAACCTTAATTTGTTTCTCTTCTAATTCTTCTTTTGATAAATTTCCATATAATTCGAATAGCTCTTGTGCTTTATGCGTGCGTTCAAAACGTTTTCCAAATGGATCTAAGCCTTTTTCTCTTAATTTATTCAACTTTTCCCGACGAACTAACAATTGATCATTTAATTCTTCATGACTCATGTAATTCACTCCATTGTACATTTTATATTTATAAGAAATACTGCCAGCAAAAGAGCTGGCAGTCGGTAATCAAATTCATTATACAGCTTGAGCGCTGTTTTGTTGTTTTTCTTCTACCTCTGCCGCAAAATTTGTTAAAAGTGAGACAAGTTCTTCACGTGTATTACATTCGTTAATCGCATTGCGAATCTTCGCATTTCCTCGAATACCTTTTAAATACCAAGCAGCATGTTTGCGCATTTCTTTTACTGCAATATGTTCATTTTTTAATGCGATTAAACGATCTAAGTGTAAAATACATACATCAATCTTCTCTCGAACAGACGGTTCAGGGATGAGCTCTCCTGTTTCTAAATAACGTACGGTACGATAAATCATCCATGGATTTCCAAGAGCTGCACGTCCAATCATTACACCATCTACGCCTGTTTCTTCCAGCATTCTTTTCGCGTCTTGTGGAGTTTGTACATCCCCATTCCCAATAACCGGAATACTTACCGCTTCTTTTACTTGCTTAATAATATTCCAATCTGCTTTTCCTTCATACATTTGTGCTCTTGTTCTTCCATGAACAGCAACCGCTTTACCCCCGGCACGCTCAACAGCTTGGGCGTTTTCGACCGCATAAATGTGATTTTCATCCCAGCCAATCCGCATTTTCACTGTAACTGGTTTTTCTACTGCATCGACAACCGCAGCCACTACATCATAAATTTTGTTAGGGTCTAACAACCATTTCGCCCCAGCATCGCATTTTGTAATTTTTGGAACAGGGCATCCCATATTGATATCAATAATATCGGCATTTGTATTTTTATCAACAAATTTTGCTGCTTCAACTAATGTTTCTATTTCTCCGCCAAAAATTTGCAGACTTAACGGCTTCTCCCGCTCATCGATATATAACATCCCCATCGTTTTTTGGTTATTAAATAAAATCGCCTTATCGCTAACCATCTCCGCACAAACAAGGCCAGCTCCGAATTCTTTCACTGTTAAACGAAATGCAGAATTACAAACCCCCGCCATCGGAGCCAATACGACAGGATTTTTCATTTCAATATCACCGATTTTTAACATGTTCCACCCTCCTTCTTTTAAAATGTATTAGGTATTATGTTTTGGTGGAGAAAGCTCTTCTACTGTGATATTTAACCGTTCAGCCACCATCTGCAAAAACTGTTCTGTTGGCAAGCGGTTACCACGCTCTATTTCACCTAAAACAGACACAGATACTCCCAATTCTTTAGCGAAGCTTTCCTGTGTATGTCCTTTTAGTTTTCGAAAAGCGCGAATACGTCTTCCCCACTTTTCTGCTTCCATATACAAATCCCTTCTTTGTCCGGTAGTTCATCTATTATCAATAATAAATTTTTTTTATTGTTAGGAATGCAAATATTAGGATTAAGCTCTAAAAGCGGCACTAATACAAATGCTCTCTCCAGCATGCGAGGATGCGGAATGATAAGTTGCTCTGTCTCAATATTTTCTTGATTATACAATAAAATGTCAAGGTCTAACGTTCTTGGCCCCCAGTGAATCTCCCGTTTTCTTCCAAGATCATCTTCAATTTTTCGCGTCACTTCTAATAATGCAAACGGAGAAAGGGTGGTTTTGACTTGGATGACCATATTTAAAAAATAATCTTGTTCTACGTAGCCAACTGGTTCTGTCTCATATATTGAAGATGTATCAACAACAGAAATTTGCTCATGTTCATCTAATTTTCTTACTGCATCATGCAGATACCGAAGGCGATTACCAATATTTGATCCAAGAGCAATATATGCATTATTTACCATTTAACGACCCCTTACTATTTCTACTGCCACTGACTCATAATGTCCCCGTATTGGCGGATTTGGCTTTATTACTTTTACTTTGCAATTAGAGATGGAGGGAAAAGTGGCTAAGATGGTGTCAGCGATTTTCTCAGCTACTGTCTCAATCAGCTTAAATGGCTTTCCTTCAACAATTTCCCGACAGATACGATACAGTTCTGCATAATTAATCGTATAATTCAAATCATCGTTTTGCCCAGCCTTTCTTAAATCCGTTTCAATAACCAAATCTACCAAAAACATTTGACCCAATTTATTTTCTTCTGGAAATACACCGTGATAACCGTAAAATTGCATCCGGTTTACATAAATTTTATCGATTATGTTCCCCTCCTTTACCGAGCATCGCATCCATCATTTTCGCCATTCGGGCAATTGGGAGCACATCATGAACACGGACAATTTGCACACCTTTCGCAATTCCAAGACAAACGGTAGCTCCCGTTCCTTCAACGCGCTCGTCTGTAGGAAGATCTAGAACATGCCCAATAAACGACTTCCGCGATGTTCCCAGCAAAACAGGATATCCTAATTTGGTAAATTGCTCTAAATTTCGCATCACTTCAAGGTTATGTTCAAATGTTTTCGCAAAGCCAATGCCGGGGTCTAAAATAATTTTCTCATCCTTGACTCCCGCTTTTTTTACGATTGAAATGCTTTCAAACAAATCAGCAATCATATCAGGTATCAGGTTCTTATAATCTCGATTATGACGATTATGCATAAGAATAATCGGTACGTTATAATAAGCGGCTACTTCCGCCATTTGTGGATCGGCTTTTGCTCCCCATACGTCATTAATGATATGCGCTCCCGCTTCAATCGCCTGTTTCGCGACCTCTGCCTTATACGTATCTACAGAAATTGGAACATCAACGGCTTCTGACACAGCCTTGATGACAGGAATAACGCGTCTTAGTTCTTCGTCTAACGGTACCTTCTCAGCCCCAGGTCTCGTTGATTCGCCACCGATGTCAATAATATCCGCCCCATCAGCGACTAGCTTTTTTGCATGTTCCACTGCAAGGTCAATCGCATTAAATTTACCGCCATCGGAAAAGGAGTCTGGGGTCACATTTAAAATGCCCATAATGAGCGTTTTATGTTGTAGGTTTAACTGATAAGAACCGCAATCGATGATAAAATTGCTCATTACTTTTCGATCCTTTCTTTTAATTGACATCTTGTCCATAAAGACGTTGTAAAACGCTGATATTGTTGTTTTAACATTTTACTCAATGAACCTTCAATCCCTGGATACACTCTGGTATTGAACTGCCGAACGGGAACAATTTCTTGAATCGAATTGGTTAAAAATATTTCGTCTGCCTGCTCTAACTCATTAAGCTTATACAATCCTTCTTCGTACTCAATTTCTAATACGGAAAGCAGCGTTAACACAAATTGTCTTGTAATACCGTTTAAAATTCCCGTATCAACCGAAGGAGTATAAACAACACCATTTTTTACCCAAAAAATATTAGAAACTATCCCTTCAGCTACAAAACCAGCTTCAGTGAGAAAAATCCCCTCTATGTTAGGATTATTCCCGATTTCTCTCTTGCCAAAAATGTTATTTAAGTAGTGATGAGATTTTAAGCGTTTTTCTCCCTCTGGACTATTTCTCCTTGTGTTTAAAATCTTACATACCTTTTCATTGGAAGAAAAATGCGGAACAGGCTTCATATAAACAATCATCGTTGGCTCTTCATACTCATTCGTCTGTAATCCCAAATCGCCTATCCCTGCGGAAACATTAAGGCGAACATAAGCGTCTTTCATTTTGTTAGCTTCTAGTAATTGATGAATGATTTCTATAATTTCAGCGCGCTTTAATTGCAATTTAATGTTTACCTCTCGCAAGCTATCGTTTAAACGTTGAAGATGATCATCTAATAAAAAAGGATGTCCTTCATAAGTGCGAAACGTTTCAAATAAGCCAAGCCCATACATAAAACCATGGTCAAATGGCGAAATACGTGCTTCTTCTTTTTTAACAATGCTGCCATTTACGTAAACGTACATCATTATCGAACCCTTTTATACTGATCAATAAAGTTTTTTAACATCTCTAATCCATGGCTTGTCATAATCGATTCTGGATGGAATTGGACACCTTCAATCGGCAATGTTTTATGGCGAATCGCCATAATTTCATCCGCATCTGTCCAAGCAGAAACTTCAAAGCAGTCTGGCAGTGTTTCTTTTTTGACAATGAGCGAATGATAACGAGTAGCGGTAAACGGTTGAGGCAAGCCTGTGAAAATCGTTTTTCCATCGTGAAAAATTTGCGATGTTTTCCCGTGCATTAACCGCTCTGCCCGCACAATATCTCCGCCAAACACTTGAGCAATCGACTGATGACCAAGGCACACTCCAAAAATCGGTATCTTTCCAGCAAAATGCTCAATCGCTGACATACTAATTCCTGCCTCATTCGGGCTGCATGGACCAGGTGAAATCATTAAAAATTCCGGACTCAGCTTTTCTATTTCCTTAATTGTTATTTCATCATTTCGTTTAACAATTAATTCTTCTCCTAATTGCCCTAAATATTGTACTAAGTTATACGTAAATGAATCGTAATTATCAATCATTAAAATCATCTTTTTCTCACCTCATGCTCATAGATTCGTACTCTGCTTCGCTCAGCTCTTTTGCTTTCCAAAGCGCAAATGCTTTTTTCAAACACTCTTTGTATTCGTATTCAGGACGAGAATCAATGACAATCCCAGCTCCTGCTTGAACATGTGCCAGTCCATCTTTAGCGATCATCGTGCGAATGACAATATTGAGTTCCATGTCCCCGTTAAAACCAATCCAGCCGATGGAGCCTGTATAAATACCACGACGCACTGGCTCCAATTCTTCAATAATTTCCATCGTACGTACCTTTGGTGCTCCAGTAATCGTTCCGCCTGGAAAAACTGCTTTAATGACATCAAATGCATCTTTTCCTTCCGCTAATTCTCCCGATACATGAGAAACAATGTGCATCACATGAGAGTACTTTTCAATCGTCATAAATTCATCTACTTTCACCGTTCCGTATTTGCACACACGACCTAAATCGTTTCGTTCCAAATCAACTAACATTATATGCTCCGCCCGCTCTTTCTCGTTATTAATTAATTCACTGGCAATTGCCATGTCCTCCTGCAGCGTTTTCCCTCGCGAACGTGTACCAGCAATAGGTCTCGTGCTGATTTTATCCCCTTTTTTCTTGACAAGCAGCTCAGGTGAACCGCTGACAATTTGAAATTCAGGGAATTGCAAATACGCCATATATGGGGATGGATTAAGCAGACGAAGTTTTTCATAAATCGAAAAAGGATGAGTGAACAGCGGCTTCGATTGTCGCACCGATAAATTAACTTGGAACACATCTCCTTGCGCAATATAATTTCTTACTTTCTCAACCGCCTCTATAAATTGTGTTTCTGTCATGGAAACCGCTTCGGTTGCGTTCGTCGGAACAAACGGAAACACTTCTTGGTCACTTATACGTTCAAGCCATAATGATTCATACAAGGATAGGCGTTTTTGCGCTTCATCTTCTTCCCCTTCGATGTAATGGGTAATGATATGCAGTGTTTCAGTAAGATGATTATAAATAAATACATCATCAAAAATAAGAAAATATAAGTCGGGAATTTGTAAATTGTCTTGGGCCCAATTAGGTAAACGTTCAATATAGCGCGCGCAGTCGTAACTGATATATCCGATTGCCCCACCTTGAAAATCAGGACCGTCAACAAGAGATTTTGTCTGAAATTGAGCAAACCACTGCTTCATGAGAAGCAACGGATTTCCCTCATGTTGTTCCTCTCGTCCTTTATATCGAATGGTAAGCTTATTCCCTTTCCCCTGAACAATTCCAACCGGCCGAAATGCCATAATGCTGTATCTTCCATCGCGGCCACTTTCCAACAATACATGGTACGGCTCGTTTTTTGCTAAATGTTTATATTGTTGAAACCAGTCTTGTTGTTTATATGGAATTTTACGCTCTGCTGCGATTCTCGCGTGCCCCAACATTGTTGTCACTCTCCTAATGCTGTTACTCATAAGCCTATTGTACAATGAATGAAGGCACATATCATTAATAAAAAAATTTCGACAGGGAACAACCCCTGTCGAATTCGTGTAATACCGTTCTAACTAACAGCATTTTCAAAATGAAAGACGCTAGTTTTAAAGAGGGCGACTCCCCCGTTTTATTCTTCAAATTGATATAGTGCTGTACTTAAATAACGTTCACCGTTGCTTGGAATAATCGCTAAAACTTTTTTCCCTTTTCCTAACTGCTTTGCCACTTTTAACGCGGCATGAATAGCAGCCCCCGAAGAAATACCGCCTAATATTCCTTCTTCGCGCGCAGCACGACGAGCGGCTTCAAATGCTTCTTCCGTTTTTACTGTAATCACTTCATCATAAATATTTGTATCTAAAATGTCTGGAACGAATCCTGCGCCAATTCCTTGAATTTTATGCGGTCCTGGTTTGCCACCGGAAAGCACTGGTGAATCAGCCGGTTCTACTGCATAAATTTTTATATTTGGATATTTTTCACGTAACACTTCACCAGCACCTGTAATCGTTCCCCCTGTACCAATACCAGCAACAAATGCATCAAGCTGATCTCCCATTTGCTCAACAATTTCAGGACCCGTTGTTAAACGGTGAATCTCTGGATTTGCTTCATTTTTAAACTGTTGCGGCATAAAGTAGCCATGTTCATTCGCAAGCTCTTCTGCCTTACGAATTGCCCCACGCATTCCTTCACTCCCAGGAGTCAAAACAAGCTCCGCTCCATAAGCGCGCAATAAATTTCTGCGCTCTAAACTCATCGTATCAGGCATGACAAGAATCGCCTTATATCCTTTTGCTGCAGCAACCATCGCTAAACCAATACCTGTGTTTCCACTTGTCGGCTCGATAATTGTATCTCCCGGCTTAATTTTTCCTGCTTTTTCTGCTGCTTCGATCATTGCCAAGGCAATTCGGTCTTTTACACTGCTTCCTGGGTTCATAAACTCTAGTTTTAAATATACTTCTGCACTATCCTCATCCACAAGACGATTTAGTTTGACAACCGGCGTTCGGCCGATTAAATCTGTAATCGAATTTGCTACGTGTGCCATATTCTCCACCCCTAATCCCGAGTAATTTTATAGAATTTGTAAAAAATGTACCAGTTATTTTCTAAATTGTCAATCATTTTGCGTAATTTATTCATAGCGCCCTTCAGCAAATCGTTTCAATTCCTCTAATTCTTCTTTTGTAAAATGATATGTCTCATTACAGAAGTGACATGATGCTTCAGCATGTCCTTCCTCTTCAATGATTTCTTGAATTTCTTTGGCCCCAAGGCTAATAATTGCATCAGCAATTCTCTCTTTTGAGCAACGGCACACGAAAGCAACAGGAAGTGTCTCGAGAATTTTCACATTATCTTTTCCTAACAACTCATATAGTATTTCTTCTGGTGTTAATCCTTTCTCAATCATCTTGGAAACAGGTGGAATCGACTTTAATCTTTTCTCTATTTCATCAATCGTTTTCTCCTCTGTCCCCGGCATTAATTGAAGAATAAAGCCACCCGCAGCAAGAATCGTATTATCAGGATTGACGAGCACACCAACACCGACAGAAGAAGGCGTTTGTTCGGAGGAAACGAAATAATAAGTAAAATCTTCCCCTAATTCACCAGAAACAATCGGTACTTGACCAGTAAAATAATCGCGTAAACCTAAATCTTTTACAACAGTTAATGTACCCGCTGTCCCAACTGCTCTAGCAACGTCAAGCTTTCCATATTGATTTAACTCAAAATGGACTTGGGGGTTAGAAACATATCCTCTTACCTCACCTTTAGCGTTACTATCAACGAGAATCGTACCAATTGGACCGCCGCCTTCAATTTTAATCGTTAGTTTACTATCCCCTTTCAGCATCGCTCCCATCATGACACCTGCGGTCATCGCCCGACCAAGAGCCGCTGAAGCGGTCGGCCATGTTTGATGACGGCGTTGCGCTTCATTAATTGTTGCGGTTGTACGTACTGCATATGCTCTTACTTGTCCATCATATGCCAATGCTTTCACTAAATAGTCTGACATGTTGTAAACTCACCTTTCATCATATTTTTTCTCGACGTTTTTTGCATATAAAAGCTGTAGTCCTTTTAATGTTAAAAATGGATCAACAATATCGATGACTTTTGACTCTTCCGCAATAAGAGGAGCTAACCCACCCGTTGCAATCACTTTAGGCGGAACCGGACTTTGCGCCTTCATTCGTGACACAATACCTTCCACTTGTCCGACGTAGCCGTATAATATTCCCGCTTGCATCGCACTAACCGTATTTTTGCCGATAATATCATCAGGGCGAGCGATTTCAATACGCGGCAATTTCGCAGCACGAGAATATAATGCTTCCGTAGAAATTGTAATTCCAGGTGCAATCGCTCCGCCCATATATTGTTTATGCTCATTTATGTAACAATACGTAGTAGCGGTGCCAAAATCAACAATAATAAGCGGACTTCCGTATAAATGTATGCCGGCAACAGCATTTACAATTCGGTCTGCACCTACTTCTTTTGGATTGTCATATTTAATATTTAATCCTGTTTTAATTCCAGGTCCGACGATAAGCGGCTTGATATGGAAATATTTCAAACACATGCGCTCAAGCGCAAACATAATCGGTGGCACAACAGAAGAAATAATGATGCCATCAATGTCGGAAAAATTAAGACCGACATGATTTAGTAACGATTTAATTATCATGCCATACTCGTCTTCAGTTTTGCTGCGGCTTGTCTCGATGCGCCAATGATGCTTTAGCTCTTCTCCTTCATATACCCCTAAAACCGTGTTTGTATTCCCTACATCCAAAACAAAAATCATTGCTTCATCCCCACTTTTCACAAATTTTTGCTTTTTTCATCATATCATAAGTGATCATGAACAAGACAAACAATTAGATTGAAAAAAAGGGGCTGACCCCAAAAGTGTCTGACCTCACGCACAACTCATGATATATAGTGTATTTTTTCCATTGTTATATACTATATATTGTGGTTGTGGGGTCTGACACTTCGCTTAGGGTCAGCCTCTTATTCTTCGTCTTTCTTCGTATGAATGTTTACTTTGACATCATCCACATTTTGATCAGAGCCGTTTGCTCCATAGTTAGGAAGCGTACCATGCTCAAATAAGTGTTTAATTTGCTCTGCATTCAATGTTTCTACCTCTAACAGCGTTTTCGCAATTAACTCAAGCTTATCACGCTGCTCTGTTAAAATTTGTTTTGCTCTTTCATAGCATTCTTTAATAATGCGTTGAATTTCTAAATCAATTTCATAAGCGATTTGATCGCTGTAATTTTGTTCATTATGAAGGTCCCGACCTAAAAAGACATGACCGTGAGACTGACCGAACTGCATCGGTCCAAGCTTTTCGCTCATTCCAAACTCTGTTACCATACGGCGAGCAATACTTGTTGCACGTTGGAAGTCATTGTGTGCCCCAGTACTTACTTCACCAAACACAATTTCCTCGGCAACGCGGCCGCCTAACAGACCAGTAATTTTATCTAAAAGCTCCGGTTTTGTCATAAAGTAACGGTCTTCTTTCGGAAGCATCACAGCATAACCGCCCGCTTGTCCTCGCGGTACAATCGTTACTTTATGAACCATATCGGCGTCATCAAGCACCATACCAATAACTGTATGCCCCGCCTCATGGTAAGCGACAATTTTGCGCTCTTTTTCGGAAATGACGCGGCTCTTTTTCGCTGGCCCAGCAATGACGCGATCTGTTGCCTCGTCAATGTCGCTCATGTCAATTTTCTTCTTGTTTTGACGCGCTGCTACGAGCGCTGCTTCATTAAGCAGATTCTCTAAGTCAGCTCCTGAAAATCCAGGTGTTCTCATTGCAATCGTTTTTAAGTCAACGGATTCATCTAAAGGTTTGTTGCGCGCATGAACTCTTAATACCTCTTCACGTCCCTTTACATCTGGACGGTCAACCGTAATTTGTCGGTCAAAACGTCCCGGACGCAATAAAGCAGGGTCTAAAATATCCGGACGGTTTGTCGCTGCAATAATAATAATTCCCTCATTGCCGCTGAAACCATCCATTTCAACAAGCAATTGGTTTAATGTTTGCTCGCGCTCATCATGTCCGCCGCCAAGACCTGCACCACGTTGACGACCGACTGCGTCAATTTCATCAATAAAGATAATACACGGAGCATTCTTTTTCGCTGTCTCGAATAAGTCACGTACACGTGACGCACCGACACCGACAAACATTTCAACGAAATCAGAACCACTGATAGAGAAAAATGGAACGCCCGCTTCTCCAGCAACCGCACGTGCCAATAACGTTTTACCTGTACCCGGCGGACCAACAAGTAGAACACCCTTTGGAATACGTGCGCCAAGCTCGGCAAATTTGCGTGGGTCTTTTAAAAACTCTACAATTTCAACAAGCTCTTGCTTTTCCTCATCCGCACCAGCTACGTCTTTAAAGCGAACCTTTTTCTTTTCTTCATTGTACAGTTTCGCTCTGCTTTTACCGAAATTCATTACCCGGCTCCCGCCGCCTTGCGCCTGGTTAAGCAGGAAGAAAAACAAAATAAAAATGATGACAAATGGGATAATGGAAGTGAAGAAAGTCACCCAACCGCTTGTTTCGTCCGCTGGCATCACTTCTACCCTTGCTCGTTCAGCGGCTGCATCAATACGATCAAGAACTTTATCACTATTAACAACATATGTTGAGAAGTATTGGTCTTCTTCATAAGTCTTTAATTGACCTCTTATTTCATACACGCCTCGCTCTGGCTTCATTGAAAGCGATTTGACATCGCCATTTTCCAAATGCGTCATAAATGCATCATATGTCATCGGTTCAGTCCGTTGATTGCTTCCATTAAAGAAACTAACAACGCCAATGACAACAAGAAAAATCAATAAATAAAATATCGTATTACGGAAGATCCGATTCATTTCTTACCTCCTCCCACATCAAACACGCTATACTCAATAGTATCATAGAAAATCATTCCAACACAACAAATTGCCTTGTCTTATGCAAAGTATCTGCAATAAAAAATTATTTGCTGTACACTTCCGGTTTTAACACGCCAATATATGGAAGATTTCGGTATTTCTCGCAGTAATCTAGTCCATATCCAACAACAAATTCGTCAGGCACAATAAATCCAACATAGTCAGCTTCAATATTGGCCTTACGTCCCGACGGCTTATCTAAAAGAGTGACAATTTTAATTGATTTTGCCTTGCGATATCGGAATAGTTCAGCCAAATAACTCAATGTCAAACCGCTGTCAATAATATCTTCAATGATAAGAATGTCGCGTCCCTCAACAGAAGTATTTAAATCCTTTAAAATTTTTACTTCCCCAGATGACACTGTAGCATTCCCATAGCTTGATACGTCCATAAAATCCATTTCTAAGTATGTATCAATATTCTTTAATAAATCAGCCATAAACGGCATAGCACCTTTTAATACACCGACAGCCAATGGAAAACGGCCCTCGTACTCTTTCGTAAGCAATTGACCTAATTCTTTTACCTTTTGTTGAATTTGTTCCTCTGTAATCAATACTTTTTCAATATCTTGATTCATGCTCATACTCACTTTCCTCCCAGATGTTCATTGCTCCTTATAGTGTAATACAATATAGCGCTTTTTTGTAATATCAGTTGCTTCATAACTTGATTTTTTTAAACAAGGAAGCCATAGGATATTTCCAATTCCATCTTCAACAATTGGCCATCTTTCTCTTTCCGCTAAAGGAATTTTCGCATCGATAAAAATATCTTTAATCTTTTTTGTACCGTCTGTCCCCTTTAAAGTCATTCGGTCGCCAGCACGCCTTGTTCGAACGTATAACGGAAGCGATACAGACTCTGAATCGATAATAAATACATCATTTCCTGTAAGCTCCTTAGGATAGTGTTCCCAAACTTCACTAATGATTGCATATCCGTTTGGGAGAGACAAAACGGAAGGAACTTCAATTTTAAAGCGATACGTATCCATTCGCTCTTCTTGAAACGTAAACGTACAAATATCATACGAGCGAATAATTTTTAAGCCGTTGGGAAAATCCAACCTTCCTGACGGACATTTACGATCTAAAAAAGTTAATAAACTGCTTATATGTATAGAGGATAAATCAGGAGGAATATCCCTATAAAGATAGTTTAATATTAGTTGAATCCCTCTTCTTTGTAAAGGTTTAGGGATTGTCTTGAACGGTTCAATTTGCAGTGTTATTTTTCCTTGTTGTCTTCTAATTACCTTATTCAGCGTCTGCAAAGTTAATTCCTCTAAAAAAGCTTCATCTTCTGCTACCATTTCGCTATAGTGCTGAAACCGTTCATGTACATTTGGATTTTCTTTTTTTAATAAAGGAACAACGTAATGACGAAATCGATTTCTTGTATAGTTATTTTTCTCATTGCTCGGGTCATAGCGAGGCTGTAATTGATGTTCCTCACAATACGCTTCTATTTCATCCCGGCTAACAGACAAAAGGGGACGAATAATGTAACCTAGACCAAACTTTCGTTTTACCGGAATTCCTCCATATCCTCTTCCAATACTTCCTCTCACAAGCCTCATCAAAATCGTTTCAATTTGGTCATCTCCATGATGGCCAAGTGCTAAATAACGAGCAGAGTACTTTTTCATCACTTCCTCAAAAAAGTGATACCGGCATTCACGCGCTGCCGCTTGAGCACTTAGCCGCGAACGCTTTTGAAACTCCGGTACATTAATTTGCTTCGCTTCACATATAATACCGAGCTCAGCGCAAAAATGTTTCACAAACTTCATATCTTCTTCAGATTGTTGACCACGAAACATATGGTCGACATGAGCAGCGATAATATGAAGCTGGAATTCATTTCGTAATTTTGAAAATATGTGCAATAAAGCAAGCGAATCGGGACCACCGGAAACGCCTATTACTACGGTAGAGTTAGGAGCAAGCAAATCGTGTTTTTTTAAAAACAAACGAACTTTCTCTAACATATGTTAAATACCTCTTTGTACTTTATCTATCCACCTTCTTAATCGTATCACTAACAAAAAAATTTCTCAAAAGAGAATGTTTATAATTACAATAATTCACCATATAAATACATCACATACATAAAAAGAAGAAACATAACAATAAGAGCTGTTTCTAAAACCCCGCTGCGTTTTTTTCTCTTTTGATACCTCTTTTGAACGGATCTTTTTCTACTTTGGTTTGAACGGCTTTTTGTTTTCGTGCTAGAGGATTCATCAATCACGGCAGCCATTAACTCTTGATGCATTTCCCTTGCATGCTCATATTTACCATCAATAGCACGCACGAGCACTTTTCGATACTTTCGCAGTGTTTCATCGGCGCCAATCATTTTTATTAATTGTTCGCGTCCGTTTTCCTTTTTTTCAAACCGTTTCAGATAACACGCATTGATCATGATCATGGCGACGGAAAATAAATCATACGATGGTTCTGCCTTGCGCGAACCCATTCCCCAATAACCGCGGTCATAAAATTCAGTGAATTCTTTAATAGCTCTTCCTTTCAAAGTTGTTCCCCCAACATCAAGCAAACGAATTTTCGGAGCTTGGCCAACGACCAATAAATTTTCGGGCTTTAAATCACCAAACACCCATCCTTCTTGATGAAGTTTTTCTAAATCCGAAAGCAGTTGCAAAATAAGAATGACAATCCACTCTTTTCCCCGTTTTTGAATAAATGAAAGGAAATCTTCACCTTTTATATATTCCATGACATAAAAACAAACTACCTTTTTACTATAAGGGTCAAACCAATCATCAACATCTAGCAAAGAAGGTCCAAGGGCAACTCCCTGGACCTTGGAAAAATGCTTTAATACATTTACTTCTGAAGTAATTGCCGTACTATTATCACTTAATTTCACTGCTACAAGCCCTTTTGAACTTTCGGCTAAGTAAACGACTCCATTCGCTCCTTTACCTAACGGCTTTATCATTTTATAAGAATGTTTGTGCCATTTTCCAACAATGATATACCCTGATGGGAGTTTACATAGATGATTCTTCAAAGTATTGTTCATCACTAGATATCAGGCTCCTTAATGAACGCTTTTTCTTGAAATAAGTCAACGCTTCACGCAATGCTGGGCCTGTAGGGGTAAGTCCCCCTGATGTAAGCTTAGGGAAAACAGTTGATAACGCTTCAAGCTTCGGTGTCCAATCTAGTACTTTCTCAACATCTCTCCGTTTTCCTGGAAATACAAAAACCGCAAAATGATTATCTCCAATACGGGCATTTAGGCTAAGCGATAAATCAAATAAAGCTTCTTTTACAGTGGGCAATTTGGTTTTCATACTTCCGCTTGTATCTACTAATATTAAAACTTCTAATTCAGCGGTTTCCCCAAGTTCATCAACGACTTCCATTACTTCACCGCGCTTTTCCGGCGGCAAATCTTCCATTGTCACATCAGAGCCTAAAATTTGCTTTAACTCCCTGTTTACAACGCCTTGTAATGTTTGGGTCATCGCTTTTCTCGTTACCATTTGAACCGTTTGCGACAACTGAGTTGCATAAACAACTTGACTGACACCTCCACCTGCCATAGCAATTCCCTCAATTTCGCGCAAACCACTTTCATCAATTGTATCTTGGTCAAGTACTCCGATCACATTTACCGTAATTCCCTGCTCTCTTGCCAATGCTGCCATCGCTACTGGGTCTTCGCCATGATTGGAACAACCGTCTGTAATTAAAAGAATTTGCTTTAACGTTCCTTTGCGCACCTTTCATTCCCCTCCTACATTTGTGTATTACCATCATCGACGGAATGAAAGGATTTTATACTTTTATTGCGCCTTTTTCATGTAAGTATATGCAGGGATGGTCGCCCATTTTGGTGTATTGTGCTTAATTTTTGCGACAACAATCGTCATATCATCCTCAATTCTTCCAGAGCACGTTCGAATGACTTCTTCCATAATAAGGTCAGCGACTTCTTGCGGATCATTTGTTTTTATTTCCTTAATTTTTCGTTTCATCCAAACATCATAATTTTCTACATGAGCCGGCCCTTCAAAGACACCATCACTCATCATAATTAACAAATCTCCTGCTTTTAATTGTTCGCTTACTACTTCAAACTCAACTTCTTTAATAATTCCGATCGGTAAATTGCTCGCTTCGATTTTAATGACTTTGTCACCTCGTTTTACAAAACTTGGGGTCGAACCGATTTTCAAAAAATTTGTTGACGCATCTTGTAAATCAATCATCGCTAAGTCTAACGTTGAAAAAATTTCATCTGTCGTTCTTAATGAAAGAATCGAGTTGATTGATTTAATGGCAACCTTCTCTTCAATACCTGTTTGCAGTATTTGCTGTAAAAGCCTCAATGTTTCATTACTCTCATTGTGAGCTCTCTCTCCATTTCCCATTCCATCGCTAATCGCAATTGCATATTTGCCAGCACCAAGTTCAATCATTGAGTAACTGTCACCAGATATTAACCCTCCACCTTTTGCCGCATGGGCAACTCCTGTTTCGATAACAAATGCTTTTGCAGAACCAAATGCAACATGGCAATATCCATTAGGATACGCTGCACACTCTTCTTTTTTTACAACAATCGTTTCTCCTAAAATATCAGAAAGCATCGGCGCAATTAGCTTTTCGCACTCACCACGTCCATCACAATACGGAATGCTCATTTCTATGTCAACATTTCCTTTTTCTAAACTGTAAATATCAACATGCCCGATTTCCATACCGAACTCTTGTAATGCGTCGAGAATTTGCTCTTCCTGTAAATAATGATTTTCACGCTCCCTTTGAATTTCTTTTGCAAAATCTTCCATGACTTGTGAAACACCCATTAATTGTTCAGCAACAAGTTTTCTGCTTTCATTGACTTGTTTACGCAGCTTTTTGTTCGCTTGATAATAACTAACTTCTTTTTCCATTAGCTCAACAACTTTTTTCGATTTTATACAATGTTTATCCCACTCACGTAACAATTTAGGATCAAACTTTTTTGTATCCGCTTCAAGCATAATTTGTTTCATGTATTCATAAGTTGTATCAAAGTGCTGAGACCAGCATTGCTCTTTTTTAAAGCATGTTTGACATGTTTTCCCAGCTATATCCCCCAAAAAATAATCGATTTCTCTTTCTTGATAGTCATCTTCCGAAGTTAATCCATAATTCGAAAAACTGTTAGCTAACGCTTGAAACACTCGGGAAAATTGAGCGACACGATGCGCAGTTACATCGCGAAGTTTTCTTACATATTGCTGTTGCTCGTTCACATACTCAACAGTACCAGGAATATGCTTTGCAATTTTTTCTGTTAGCGTTTTTGGTGTACCTATAAATAATAGAACTGCAAGCACCGATTCGATAACTGTTGGTATAACTTCTGCCTTACCCTCACCATATAGACCAATTAACAACGTAGCAACGATTAAACCAAATGAAACACCGATTTTTTTCCCGTCTTTTAATAATCCTCCCAACAGCCCCGCAAAGGCCAGTAAACTCATTTGATATAAGCTATCGACATTAGCTAAGCTCAAAACTAAACCAGTGACTACTCCTACCGTTGAACCAATCGTCGCTCCAGCTACAAAAGCGAGTAATAATACAAGATAACGTGACATAACATGTTCTAAAGATAAATCATAAAATGACCAACCAATTGTACCAGTTAACATGGAAGCAAGAAGAATAATGATTGAAATAATTTCCTCTGGTTTTAGTAATTGTTTCCGCTTATGCACTGTCAAAAGCGGAACGCTTTGTAAAAAGATGAGAGTTAAAATAAAGCCAAGCCCTGATTCAACTAATGCCATAACGATTTCATATACCGTCCAATTGTTTGAGAGAAAATAAATAATCGTTAATTTAATTGAAAAAGATGTAAAAAAAACAACGAAAGGCATAGCCTTAATAGAATCATTTACAAATTTTTTGGTGATATGATTGAAAATGAAGAATCCGAACATGCTTGTGAAAATGAACAAAGTTGCTTCAAATGATAATGTTAAAGCTCCTGCTGTCAAAGCAATAAACGCTAAACCAGTTTTATCGCGTTGCATGATATAAACCGCAGCAAAAAAAGGTAAAGCAAATGGAGTAATTTTTGATAAAATAAGGGCTCGTCCCAGCAAAAAGCCAATAATAAGCAAAATAAACCCCTTATGCAGAAAAAGATGCTCCATTCTTAATCTAAGACGACGAGTCCAGCGAAAAAATACTGCCTGAGTTTGTTCCAGAGGCATGTCCGAAAATTGATTCATTAAATTTCTTGCCACTCTTTCCATAGTTATTCACTCCTCCGCTTTTCTATTGATTCTAATTATATAGTTAGAATTATCAAAATTTTGTCAAAACAAGAGGAGAATAAAAAAAACCCTTCGACGAAATTCACCGTAACATGAGATAAAAAAACAAAAAACACCGATTTCTTCACGAAATCGGTGTTTTTATATCGATGACCCGTACGGGATTCGAACCCGTGTTACCGCCGTGAAAGGGCGGTGTCTTAACCACTTGACCAACGGGCCATTTATCATGCATGGTAGCGGCGGAGGGAATCGAACCCCCGACCTCACGGGTATGAACCGTACGCTCTAGCCAGCTGAGCTACGCCGCCACGTAACGACAGTTATTATATTAATACATTTTTCACAGTTCGTCAATACTTTTTATTCATTTTCTCTCAATGAAAAAGCATCCATTAGAATGGATGCTAGTAAAAACGCTCTTTACCTAACCTGCCATCTATATTGTTCAGCAGCAAGTTAACCGCGTCTTGCACCACGACCTCCTCGCTTTGATTCAGTGTGACGTTTAAGGGATGCTAAACGATCTTCGCTTTCCTTTAAAAAGCGACTAATTTTTTGTTCGAAACTTTCTTTAGAAGAACGATCGTTTGCTTTATTACGCGAGCGTTGTACTGAAGTCTGTTCTTTTGCTTTTTTAATCGATAAGCCGATTTTGCCATCTTTCTCAACATTAATTACCTTTACCTCAACTACATCGCCTACTTTGAGGTGGTCGTTAATATCCTTCACATAGTTATCCGCTACTTCGCTAATGTGAACTAAACCTGTTGAGCCTTCTGGCAGCTCCACAAACGCTCCAAATTTCGTAATGCCCGTTACTTTGCCTTGTAACTTGCTGCCTACTTCAATTGACATAAAAAAAGTGCTCCTCCTTAAAATCTCAAAATCAATTTTCTTCATTATACATAATGAAAAAAACAAGTGTCAATAAGCTGAACGCCCACTCATTCTTCAGGAACGGTAAAAATAATTTCTCCCTCTTTAGAAAGAAAATAATTTTTACGAGCCAGTTCAGTAATATATTCATCATCGTTAAGCTTTTTAATTTCTTCTTTTAATTGTCGCTCTTTTTTCTCAAGTTTTTCCAGTTTGTGTTCTAGCTTCTGTTTTTCTTCTATTTTCGCCTCAATATTGGCAGATTGAGAGATGAGTGTATACAAAAGAACAGAAGATAGGGCTAAAAGAATGCCGCTGAGCAATGTAAAGCGAATAATAGCTATACGTCGTCTCTGCATAGCTCTTTTTTCTTTTCTTTCCTGCTCTAGCACATAGGATGACTGAATTTTTGTCACTTTGTTTTTATGTAATACACTCATCTTTCTACCTCCATCTTATTTTCGGAGTTTACCCCACCATTTTTGTACGATATTTTTCATATTCTTTCCTTTGGCAATAACTCCTGCAAATTTCTTAAAAAACTTTTCTACGTTGATTCGCCAATGGGTTGGAATAAACCGCCATAATAAGCGGAACAGCCATTTTATTGGGAGAAAAGTAATCCGCAATATCATTTTAACAAGTTTATATAACATGTTGGCCATCATAAATAATATTCGTCCGCTTGTCATTAATAAAGCAAGTAAAAGTTGAAACATAAATTGAAGAGGGCGGACAATTACATAATAGCATGTCCTTACAACAAAGCGGTACATGGTTACACATGTCTGAATAACGAATTCGAGCATCTTTAGGTAAACAGCACGAAATAAACTTTGATAAGCAGCATAACCGCATAACAGTGCTAAAAAAATATAAAATCGAAGTTCACCTTCATTTACAGACAATAACACATAGAATACAATTAGGCCTTGAATCACCCAGAAAAGAATATCATTGATAAAAACAACCCAATGTGCTCGTTTCTGCCTCTGCAAAAAGCGACTATAAGTGTCAACAGCCGCTCCAAGATAACTTCCCATGCCAATCATCGTCAGCATGGTTAGAAACTGGGTCGTTAAACTCATTTGAACAACTTGCTAAAGAAACCTTTAGCTTTCTCCGGATGTTGGTCGTCTAAATATATAATTTCAAAAACTCTTCCTTTAATCGAGACGACTCCTTTATCCACGTCTAAATTTTTCATTTGTAAGTTTTGGCCGCGAATCGATAAAAACCCCATTACTGTTTCTAATAGAAATTCCTCATTATCGAAACTTTCTACCTGTTTGACCCCAGTAATGTCAAGAAGACGCCTTCCGCGCATAATTAAATCATGGTCCTGAATAGGCCCCTTATTATTAGAACCGAATTCATAATGTTGATTCATACCATTCCCCCGCATTCACATTTAAACTAAGAGGGCTTATCCCTCTCATGTTTGTAACATATGTATGAATGCGGGAAGATTTTTAGAACAAGCTATACATCATATCTCCGCTTCAATTCGTTCTTCTTTAATCACCTCATAAAGAGTTGCTGCATCTTCTTTCCGAGCCGTTTCCTGTAGATTTGTGATTTTTACAGTGACTAACTTTTGTCCAAACTGAATCGTTAATTCGTCTCCTACCTTTACATTTGAGCTTGCTTTTGCCGTCACACCATTAATAGTAATCCGCCCTTGATCAGCTACTTCTTTTGCTAAAGTGCGACGTTTAATTAAACGTGAGACTTTTAAAAATTTATCTAGACGCATTCCATTTCCCCCTTATAAACCTTTTTCTTTCGCTTCTTCCCAAAACTTATCTAATTGTTCCAATGTTAATGTCGTAATATCCCATCCGTTTGCTTTCACTTGTTCCTCTATATACGTAAAACGACGATAAAATTTTTCATTTGTCATGGCTAAGGCTTCTTCTGGATTGATTTTGTAGAATCTTGCAATATTGACAAGTGCAAATAGTAAATCGCCAAACTCGCTAATCAATCTTTGACGATGCTTACCTTCCTCAGCCTCTTGTTGAAATTCAGCTATTTCTTCGTTTACTTTCTCCCACATCGGTTGAACATCCGGCCAATCAAAACCAACTTTCGCTGCTTTGGCTTGAAATTCATATGCTTTTAATAAACCTGGTAAACTTTTCGCCACCTCGTCAAGCAAAAAGGTCGTTTTCTCCCTTTTTTCCTCCGCTTTAATACTTTCCCAGTTGCGAACAACTTCATCAGCATTTTCTACAGCTACATCGCCAAATACGTGAGGATGACGGCGAATCATTTTTTCAGTAATACTATGAATAACATCATTAATCGAAAATATTCCTTCATCTTCGCCAATTTGTGCATGCAACATGACTTGCAAAAGCACATCTCCTAATTCTTCAATTATGTTATCATCATCTTGCCTGTCAATGGCATCCAACAGCTCATATGCCTCTTCGATTAAATATTTTTTTAATGATTCATGCGTCTGTTTGCGGTCCCATGGACAACCGTTTGGTCCTCTCAATATCGCAATAACGCGACGCAATGTTCCAAAGCGATGATAAAGCAACGTTTCATCTCTAACCGGCGGCACATAGACGCTTGTTAAATTATTCAGTTCCGTTACCCGATCTAATTCATATAAAGGAACTTTCTTAATTTTTTCATCTTTGCTTCCGGCAGCCGTCACCACATATACTTCATATTCATCAGGCAGCTCTTCCATCAAGGAAAGCTTTACATCAGAAGCAATAAATTGGTCATATACTTGGCAAAAAACCACATGCTGTGTCAGTTGTAGTTCATCGCCGCGAAAATGGGTTGCATCAATGAATTGAAACCCTTCAATCGGGTCAATTTTTAAGGATGCAAACAAAGCATCTAAAAAGCTTTGCCCGCCTTCTATCACCACTTTACATAAATTTTTGTTTTCTGCCTCTAAAAGCAACTGTACCGTCCGTTCCGCAACAAGAGGGTGACCAGGAACAGCATAAAATACATTCGATGCTTTTGCTTGTTCCAATAAAATGTCGACAATTTCCTCATAAACCTTTTCAAAAGAATCATGCTTTTCATATACATCATCAAATGCTTGGAACTGAATTCCTTCTTCTATTAATCCATATACAGCAGGATGTTCCTTCGTTCTTAAAAAAAGCGGCGATGCTTTTTGTAATTTGCGATAAATTCCAAGTGGTAATTGTTCTAAATCACCAGCACCTAAACCTAATACAAAAATAGTATTCATGATTCATCACCTATCATTTTTAAATAAAAACTTTATTGCCTTCTCTCCAAATGGGAGAAGGGACAGTTCTTGTTTTGAAAACACTTTTCCTTTCAAAACGGCTATGATGTAAAAACAGCCGCCAACAGCAACACCGACTAACGCCTGCATAGAGGCAAATAAGCGGGTTCCCTGCCAGCCAAAAGCGAACTTACTGCTTATCCATAAATAAAATTGTAATAAAACAACCATCGCTACCGATGCTACTACAATCCGAAAGATAATTTCTTTGCTTATTAAAGAACTTTTTATATTCTTTCTTAAGGTATAGTATAAAAAAGCAAAAACAGTCATGTAAGAAATCATTGTTGCTATAGCTGCACCAATGATTTGATACATTGGTACAAGCCATATATTAAGTAGCCACTTCATAAGTACTCCGATTAACAATGCGAAAACAGGAGCCCATTGATGCTCTAAGCCTTGCAAAATGGCTACTATGGTTAAAGCCAGCGATGTAAATAAAATGGATCCGCTTAAAATTGCTAATTCAAGGGAACCAGAATCATCTTTAAATAACATAATATTAGTTGGTTTAATAATGCAAGCAAGTCCTGCTGCCGCACCTAATCCAATGACAATGCAAACACGAAAAGAAAGTCGAATTTTCTCCTTAATAAACAGTTCGTCTCCCCGCTTCCTTGCTCCAGAAATTAACGGAACAAGTGTTAAAGAAAACGCAGTGGCAATGACCGTTCCAAGTTGAATAAGCGGTTGTCCCCGGTCATATATTCCTTTCGATACTTTTGCCATCTGTTCTTCCATACCTGCTGATACTAACAATGAAAAAAGGGAAAGCGCATCGACAAACTGTATTAATATGAGCATCATGTTTGCCATACAAATGGTAAAACCTTGAACAAACAACATAAAAATGATTTTTTTTGCATCTACCTTCGTCTTTTTTATAATTGTTTTCTTCCATCTCGTACCTTTTTTAAACCAATAAGCAGTTAAGAAAAGCAATGCGGCAAACCCGCCTGCCAGAGAACCAAAGATAGCTCCGGCTCCCGCTTCGTATATGGTGTGACCGCTTTTTAGTAGCACATATACTGAGAGCAAAATCGTTACTACGCGAACAAACTGCTCAGCTATTTGAGAAACAGCTGTCGGCACCATATTGTTTTTGCCTTGAAAATAACCTCTCAATATAGAAATAAAAGGAAAAAGTAAAAAAGAAAACGAAATAATTTGGATAAGCAAAGCTAATTCCTTGTCCCCCATCAATCGGGCAATCCAGTCTGCACCAATATACAAAATACTAAACCCAATCATACCTATTATTAACAGAAAATATAAAGAGATTTTTAAAATGTATGTAATTCCCTCTTCATCTTGTTCGACATCGCGTTCAGCAATCATTTTTGAAATGACAACTGGGTAACCATAAGTGGCAAGGGCAATAACGATTCCGTAAAAAGGATAGACTTGCTGATAAATATAAAATCCGATATCACCGGCAATGTTTTGATAAGGAATGCGATAAAATGCACTCAATATTTTCGTTACAAAAGCGGCAATAGTAAGAGCAAGCGCTCCCCGCCATATTCCTTTTGTTCGTGACTCTGATTCAAGAGCCATTTTTTTCACCTTCCACTATAAATTAACGTTCACATTATATCATAAACTCCTTTATTGAGATTTTTCGACAAAAGAAAAAGGCAGCACAAAGCTACCTTTTTACAAAAGTATCTGTTTCCTCCGCTTTTCAGTGATGTCTAGCTTCAGCTTTTCGGAATGTCTAGCTCCGGCACCTAGCTCTCTGTGCCAAATAACCTTCACTCTCGAAGTGTTAGGCACTTCTGCGAGTGAAGAACATTTGGCTTTGAGAGCTAATCACGGTGCCTCCGTTTTTCTTTATTGCTCCATTTGTCTTGCTAAAAATCCGGCAGCTGTCTCAGCAGCTTTATGCTCTACTTCACCTAACGCCTTGTCCTTCGACAAAATCACAACTGCACCAATTGGGTCGCCATTGGCAACAATCGGGCCGACTGTGTACGATTTAAATCTTTCTGTGTTCCCATCAACAATTTCAATATCACTTTCCTCTGTCTGAAGCACAGAGTTACGCTCTTCCATTGTTTTTTCAATTAATGAACTAACGTTTTTATTCAAATACTCTTTTTTCGATACACCTGCTACCGCAATAAATACATCGCGGTCACAGATTAAAACCGGATGACCTAAGCTGTCAAATAATGCCTCTGCATACTCTTTCGCAAAATCACCTAACTCACTAATCGGTGAATATTTTTTCAAAATGACCTCTCCATCACGGTCTACAAATATTTCAAGTGGATCGCCTTCACGAATACGCAATGTTCTGCGAATTTCTTTTGGAATAACTACCCTTCCTAAATCATCAATCCGCCGAACAATACCTGTTGCTTTCATCTTAGATGCCCCTCACTTTCATCTGATGATTGAAGAATAATGGTTGAATTCTGTAATGAAGAATTCACCATTGTTGTGATTAGTATCCTTCACAACACAACTTCTATGCATGATGAAAGTGATTTTTTCAATTAAAGAGAAATTTCTCCAGCATCATCATGGACAGTTAGATTTAAACTTAAACGTTGCAATTCTAGGCAGTTACCGATTTCTCATCTTTTTTTGCATTGCTTAGTTCTTTTAGCGTTTCCAATAAAATCATTAGCCACTCCTGCAGTTTAAGCCCTTTAATATAAAGAACGATTTTCAATTTTTCTCCTTCCATGCCAAAACCATAAACACGTCCATACTTATCACCTAATTTTGCCAAACGTTGAATTTGGACATCTTTTGAAGCAGCTTCATTAAATAAAATATCAACTTGTTGTTTATTTTGCTTAATCGACTCGACACGGTTTTGTTTGGCATATACTTTTATTTCTGCAATTTGGAATAAATAAGCAACTTCATCTGGATATTCTCCAAAGCGGTCGATCATTTCTTCTTGAAGCTCTTCTACATCTTCCATGGTATCAATCGCTTTAAAACGCTTATACATGTCAATTTTTAGTCTTCCATCAGAAATGTAGGCATCAGGAATATAGGCATCCACTTCAAGGTCAATTTCCACTTCAAATTTTTCCTCAACTTGCTTGATTCCTTTTCGCTTTTCTATCGCCTCTTTCAGCATTTGTGAATATAAATCGAATCCAACAGAATCAATAAATCCGTGCTGTTCAGCGCCTAATAAATTACCTGCTCCGCGGATGGATAAATCGCGCATGGCGATTTTAAATCCGGAACCAAGCTCTGTAAATTCCTTAATGGCCTGTAGACGCTTTTCTGCCACTTCATTTAATACTTTATCTTTACGATACGTAAAATACGCATATGCAACACGATTAGAGCGACCAACACGCCCTCTTAATTGGTACAATTGTGAAAGGCCCATGCGGTCAGCATCATATACAATAAGTGTATTCACATTCGGTATATCGACACCTGTTTCAATAATCGTTGTACTCACTAACACATCGTATTGTCCCTCTAAAAATGAAAGCATTACTGATTCTAGCTCATTCTCTGACATCTTTCCATGAGCATATGTCACACGGGCATCCGGAACAAGCATCGAGATTTCTTCCGCCTTACGGTCAATATCTTCAACGCGGTTATAAAGGAAAAACACTTGTCCACCGCGGGCTAATTCCCGTTCAATCGCTTCGCGTACGAGCTCTGGACTATATTCCATTACATATGTTTGAACTGGGAAACGGTTTTCCGGAGGTGTTTCAATCACCGATAAGTCGCGTACCCCAATCATTGACATATGCAACGTTCGCGGAATCGGTGTTGCCGTTAATGTAAGGACATCGATATTTGTTTTCATTTGTTTAATTTTTTCTTTATGGGTGACACCAAAACGCTGCTCTTCATCGATAATTAATAATCCTAAATCTTTAAAAGAAACGTCCTTAGAAAGTAAGCGGTGTGTGCCAATGACAATATCAATTGTTCCATCCTTCAATCCTTTAATCGTTTCGGCTTGCTGCTTTCGCGTCCGAAATCTGCTTAATAATCCTATGTTGATTGGGTAACCTTGAAAACGCTCACGAATCGTTTGATAATGTTGCTGAGCTAAAATGGTTGTCGGCACAAGGAAAGCAACTTGTTTTCCATCCATAATTGCTTTAAAAGCGGCACGAATCGCCACTTCCGTTTTGCCGTAACCAACATCACCGCAGAGAAGCCGGTCCATTGGCCGTTCGCTCTCCATGTCCCTCTTAATTTCATTAATAGAGCGAAGCTGATCTTCCGTTTCTTGATAAGGAAATGCCGCTTCAAATTCGCGTTGCATTTCTCCATCCGGAGAGAAAGCATAGCCTTTGCTTGCCTCACGCTCGGCATAAAGCTTGATTAAATCTTCCGCAATATCTTGAACGGAAGATTCAACCTTTTTCTTCACTTTTTTCCATTCTGAACCACCAAGTTTGTAGATTTTCGGTTCTTTTCCTTCAGAACCTACATATTTTTGAACTTGGTCAATTTGTTCGACAGGAACATATAATGTGTCGCTTCCTTGGTACTGGATATGGATGTAGTCTTTATGAATTCCGTTAATTTCTAATGTTACAATTCCTAAATATTTTCCAATTCCATGATTGACATGGACGACATAGTCACCGACTTGCAGCTCTGAATAACTTTTTATGCGTTCAGCATTTGATAATTTTTGCCGGCGAATCGGCTTTTTCGCACGTTTTTTAAATAACTCCTCTTCTGTAATGACCGCTAACTTTTGCATTGGAAGTTCAAATCCTGTATTTAAATCTCCTTGGATAATTTGAAACTTCTCATGCATCAACATAACGTGGTCATCTAACGGAAGGACGTCAATTTCATAGTCTTCTAAAACACTTTGCAACCTTTTTACTCTTTCTGCGTTCGGAGCTAAGAACACAACCGCGTACTTCGCCTTTTTCCACCGCTCTAACTCAGCTTTTAAAAGATGCATCTGTCCATGAAAGTTTTGCATTTGTTTGCATGATATATTTACAATATTTTGCGGGTGGGTATGCGGGACATGGCGTAAAAACAGTGATAAGTAAATAATTGGTCTTTTATTTTTTTGTAATAGGTCTGGATATTTGTGCGAAATAGGGATATCGTGAATAATTTTTCCCTCACCTAACAAACTTGTGTACCATTCTGCTTCCTCTTTATCCAGGCTCTCTGCCATTTCCTGTACCCTGCTGATCTCATCAAGGAGTAGAAGTCCATTTTCTGGCATATAGTCTAGTAAACTAGCAGGATTCTCATAGAATAGAGCTAAATATTTATATTTTTGTTCAATTGGATGCCCATTTCTTAGTTTTTCAAGTTCAAAAGAAATATGTTCAAGCAATAACTCTTTTACTTTGTCGTCCTTTAATTTTTTGATGCTTGCAGATAATCCTTTTTCGATTTGTTGAATTCCTCTCTCTAAATGTTCCCCATATACAAGCATTTCATCTGCAGGACCGATGACCACTTCGTTTATTTCCTCACGGGAGCGCTGATCATCGATTGTAAAAGTACGAATTGATTCTATTTCTGTATCGAACAGTTCAATCCGGTAAGGAAGTTCCGCAGTCAGCGGATATATATCAATGATGCCGCCGCGAACACTGAACTCGCCTGGAGTAGAAACCATGGAGACACGTTCATATCCCATTTTTACTAATTGACTAATATATGCATCAACATCAATGTCCTCTTTCACTTTAAATAAAAGCTGATTTTGTTGCCATAACGATTTTGGAGGTAATAGTCTTCGTAATCCAGCAATTGGAGCGACGACAATTCCTTTTTTGTTTTGGCTCCAATAATTCATTACTTCGAGACGCTGTCCTTTTAGCTCTGGGCTGGCAATAGCTAACTCCGCAGCGATAAGCTCGTTAACAGGATATAGGAACACCTCTTCCATCCCTAAAAGCTGTACAAGATCGTCGTACACTTTTTGTGCTTGAAATAAGTTGTGTGTCACAATTAACAGCGACTTTCCCGTCTCCTTATAAAGAGAAGCAAGAAAAACAGAACGTGCCGAACCAGATAATCCGGTAACAAGCTGTTCTTTCAACCCTGCTTCCACGCCATCTATAATTGATTGTATATCCTGATTTTCAATAAAATAATGATGTAAGGATAGCACGTATGCCCCTCCTCTCATTCTGTAAACTAAATACAAAAATGCTTTGGTATAACCAAAGCGTTCTATTGTATGAATTTTTCATGCAGATGATATTCTGGATTTCGTTCGAGTGCTTCTTGGCAATCTTCGCAAATCGTTTTTACATGAATATCTCCATTTGGGAGATATGAAATCATCTCTAACCGTTCCTCATCCGTTAAATGATGAAAGCCAAGCTGTTCACTATATACTGACATTCTATCAATCGTCCCTACTTTTATTCCACAATGCCGACAATAATAGTGCAACGCCATTGAAAAACCTCCTAATGGTCTTATCACATACATTTTTGACCATTTAGAAGGGAAATATTCACGAAAAATGACGGTTAATTGAACTCATTCATTACTTGTAAAAACGGAGTAGAAATCCATTTCTTACAAGCTTCCGCTGATTTTAAGATAGCTTCGTTAATAAACGGCTTTTCATCTTCAGTAAAATGCCCTAATACATAATCCGTCACTTTCATTCCATTTTTAGGGCGGTCAATTCCGACACGAATTCGCTTAAACTCTTGTGTGCCTAAATGTTGAATTAAAGACTTAATACCGTTATGCCCACCCGCACTTCCTTTCATGCGCAGACGAACTCTTCCAGTAGGAAGGTCTAGATCATCATAAATAACAATTAAATCCTCTATATCGATATTATAGTAGTCAATAAGAGGGCGTACGCATTCCCCTGATAAATTCATATATGTTAAAGGTTTACATAATATTACTTTTTCTCCTGATATAACTCCCATTCCAAAAATGCCATTAAATTTTGCTTTATCTAACGTAATATTTAACTGTCTTGCTAATTCATCAATAACCATGAAACCGACGTTATGCCTTGTATTTTCATATTCTTTTCCAGGATTTCCTAACCCAACAAATAACTTCAATGGTAGAACTCCTCTCATCTATTTTGCATCATTTGTATTTGTTGAAAAGTGAACAAGGGAAATTTCCCAATAAACAAAGTTTTCTCGCCACATAACATTTTTCAATTTCAACAATAAGTATTACAAATAAGACGTAACCACAAAATGGCTACGTCTAATCAATTATTCTGGAGTTGTTTCGCGGCCTTCCATTGCTTCCGGTTGTCCAGGTTCTTGCTGTTCACCGCTATGAATTTCTTCTTCTTGCTTCGGCGGTAAAATAGACGCAATCACTTCTGTTAGCTCATGATTAATCTCGTATTCGCCATTGGTTTGAATATCTGCTACCGTAATCGTTTGTCCAACTTGTAAATTGGAGATATCCACTTCAATAGACGATGGTATATGAGTTGGCAATGCCCGAATCGATAATTGATGTAATGATTGTTGTAAAACCCCGCCATCTTTCACGCCTGAAGCTTCGCCGACTAAATGAACATCTACGTTTACTTCTACTTCTGTTTTCATGTCAACAGCGTGAAAATCAGCATGAATAATTTCATTGCGAAGCGAGTCCTTTTGAATATCACGAAGCATAACAGAATACTCTTCACCATTTACTTTCAGTGTAATAAGGCTATTCCGTCCGTTCTCGCGAAGTGTCTTCATAAAATCAGCAACATTGACAAAAATGGCTTTGCTTTTGACATTTTTTCCGTATAGAACAGCCGGAATATTGCCTTCTTCACGGATTTTACGAATCGTAGAATGTTGTTCTTCTGTGCGTTCTTGAGCTTGTAATAAAGCCACAAAGTTCACCTTCCTGTTTTAGAATCTATGGATTAATTTCTCCTAAAACAGAAAGGACTAAACATCTTTTTCAATTAATCAAATAATGCGCTGATGGATTGTTCTTCGTAAACGCGAATAATTGCTTCACCAATCAGTGGAGCAACAGACAATTGAACAATTTTATCGATCTTCTTCTCTTCAGGTAATGCAATAGTATTTGTAACAACAAGTTCTTTAATTTTTGAATTTTGAATGCGTTCAATCGCTGGTCCAGATAAGACAGGATGCGTACAACATGCATATACTTCAACTGCACCATTTTCAATAAGCGCATTGGCCGCAAGTGTAATCGTCCCTGCAGTGTCGATAATGTCATCAATTAAGATTGCCGTTTTTCCTTCTACTTGACCAACGATGTTCATTACTTCTGCCACGTTCGGCTTCGGACGGCGTTTATCAATAATGGCAATTGGCGCTTTTAAACGATCTGCCATTTTACGCGCGCGTGTTACACCGCCATGGTCCGGAGACACAATAACAATATCCTCAAGATTCTTGTTTTTAAAGTATTCAGCTAAAATTGGCACTCCCATTAAATGGTCGATCGGAATATCGAAGAATCCTTGGATTTGTGGAGCGTGCAAATCAAGCATGATTACGCGGGAAGCTCCAGCTGTTTCTAAAAGGTTTGCCACTAATTTCGCAGTAATCGGTTCACGAGAGCGTGCTTTACGATCCTGGCGGGCATATCCATAATAAGGCATAACAATATTAATCGTCTTTGCGGAAGCGCGTTTTAACGCATCAATCATAATTAATAGTTCCATTAAATGCTCGTTTACCGGTGCACTCGTTGACTGAATAACAAACACATCGCCACCGCGGATGCTTTCTTCAATGTTAATTTGAATTTCGCCATCGCTAAAGCGAGAAACGGAGCACTTTCCTAACTCGACACCGATTACTTTTGCAATTTCCTGAGCTAATTGCATATTGGAATTTAAAGCAAATAACTTTAAGTTAGAATCAAGATATTGAGACATGGTAAACCTCCATTAAGAATTTTTCTTGGCATTCATACGTTCAACGTAATTTTCTTTGTTTACTTGACGAGCTCGGGCTATCGATAAAGCGTTTCCTGGGACATCTTCTGTAATGGTAGAACCAGCTGCAACATAAGCTCCTTTCCCAATTGTTACAGGAGCAATTAAGTTTGCATTACAGCCAATAAAAGCGCCGTCCTCAATTTTTGTTAAATGTTTATGTTTCCCATCGTAATTAACGGTAATGGAGCCGCATCCTAAATTAACATCCGCACCAACTTCAGCATCACCGATATAACTTAAATGAGAGGCTTTGCTTCCTTTTCCAAATGTCGATTTCTTCACTTCAACAAAGTTTCCAATCCGAACCTCATCGCTAATTTTTGACGATGGACGAATATGCGCAAAAGGACCAATTGTGACATCGTTGCCAATTTCGCTGTCATGTGCAACGGAGTGGCGAATCGTTGTACGATTGCCAATAACACAATTTTTAATTTCTGAATTAGGTCCAATCACACAGTCTTCGCCAATTACTGTTTTCCCTTCGATGATCGTCCCTGGATAAATGACCGTATCTCGCCCGATTTCCGCATCAGCTGAAATATACGTATGCTCAGGATCAATAATTGTCACGCCATTCATCATGTGTGTACGGTTAATACGCGCACGCATAATTTTTTCCGCTTGAGAAAGGGCAACGCGGTCATTCACACCTAATGTTTCTTCAAACACCTCTGTTTGATAAGCAGAAACAATTTCTCCCTGCTTTTTCAAAATTTCAATCACATCAGGCAAATAGTATTCACCTTGTGCATTTTCGTTTGAGACTTTTGTAAGCGCTTCAAACAGTAACTTGTTGTCAAAGCAATACGTCCCTGTGTTAATTTCCTTAACTTTCCGCTCCTCTTCTGTCGCATCTTTATGTTCGACGATTTTTTCAACATGACCTTCATCATTGCGGATAATTCTACCATAACCAGTTGGATCTTCTGCAATAGCTGTTAAAATGGTAGCTTTGGCATTTGTTTTTGAATGATGCTCTAAGAGCGCTTTCATTGTGTCTGCGGTAATTAACGGCGTATCCCCGCAAATAACAAGAGTTACTCCTTCTTTATCTCCTAAATGAGACGCTGCTTGCATGACAGCATGTGCTGTTCCAAGCTGCTCTTCTTGAAGAGCAAATTCACTTTTTCCACCAATTTGTGCTTTTACCTGTTCAGCACCAAATCCAACAATTGTTACAAGCTTTTCAAGATTAAGCTTTGATACTTGATCGACTACATGCTCAACCATTGGCTTGCCGCAAACAGGGTGCAAAACTTTGTATAGTTTTGACTTCATCCGTGTTCCCTGTCCCGCAGCCAATATTATTGCATATCGTTTCATAATAGGGCCTCCAATTACCTTTTTATCCATATTGAATATATCTCAATTAACTATGCATTTCAAGGAAACATTCTATTTTACCAAATATTTAGGAAAATGTAGTTTATTTGCTAATATAAAGCTGGTTCTTACAAAAAATGAAAAAGAGCCTGTCCAAAGATCGGAACAGGCCCTTTTCTAACAATTTATTTTTTTATGAAGCACCAGCTTCTTCAAATTCTTCTTCAAGTTCACCTAAACGGTGATACTCTGCTAATACTGCATCTTGAATTTTCCCGCGGGTTGTCGAGTTAATCGGATGCGCAATATCACGGAATTCCCCGTCAGGAGTACGCTTACTTGGCATGGCAACAAACAAGCCATTATTGCCTTCAATCACGCGGATATCATGAACGACGAATTCGTTATCCAGCGTAATAGAAGCAATCGCTCTCATACGTCCTTCGGTATTCACGCGGCGTAATCTTACGTCAGTTACTTCCATTCTGTTCACCACCTTTTCCCTATATAAGAACTTAACTAAATTTATTCCACATTTTTTCTTATTTTCCTTCTTTTTTTAAAAATTTTTTAGAAAATTTTGTGAACAGATGGAAACTTTAATTTTATTGTTATTTCACAAGGGCAACAACTTCAATTTCGACAAGCGCATCTTTTGGCAAGCGAGCTACTTCAACTAAAGAGCGCGCCGGTTTATGTTCTTTAAAATACTCTCCGTACACTTCGTTAACTGCTGCAAAATCATCCATATTTTTAATAAATACAGTTGCTTTGACGACTGTTTCTAAAGACGCTCCTGCTGCTTCTAAAACAGCTTGTAAATTTTTAAACACTTGGTGAGTTTGTGCTTTTACATCACCTTGGACCATTTCCCCTTCAGGTGTTAAAGCGATTTGTCCTGAACTATAGAACATATTATTGACAATAATACCTTGTGAATATGGACCAATTGCCTGCGGTGCTTTTTTTGTTTCTACTTTTCTCATCGTTCTTGTTCTCCTTTCGATTCCTTCATACTGTTACTTGACAAATTTAAAGTAATTTCCTTCCTTAACGGTAATTTGTTTTTCTTTTACATCTACCGAAGATAATTTTACAAGGGAAATATACTCATCAACAAGCCGTTCTTCCGTCTCTTCAGATTCAACAAGAACGCCAATCCCCTGTACATTTGCGTTGAATTCCTCTAACAAGCTAATCATCCCGTTAACTGTTCCGCCCGCTTTCATAAAATCATCAATAATCAAGACGTTTGATCCTTCTGCTAAGCTGCGCTTTGCAAGCACCATCGTTTGAATCCGCTTCGATGAACCAGAAACATAATTAATGCTCACCATTGAACCTTCCGTTACTTTGTTGTCGCGACGTACAATGACAACCGGAACATTTAAGAAATTAGCGACCGCATAAGCTAATGGTATTCCTTTCGTAGCAACTGTCATGACAACATCAACTTTCCGATCAGCAAAAACGGAAGCATATAATCGTCCAATTTTATTGACAATCCGAGGATCACCAAGAATATCGGTCATGTATAAATATCCGCCCGGTAATAATCGTTCAGGATTTGCTAACATTTCACACAAATAATCAATCGTTTCCTTCGCTTCTTCATGAGAAATTTTAGGAATATATTGAACTCCCCCTGCAGCTCCTGGAAGAGTTTGCAACGTTCCGATTCCCTGATGTTCAAATGTTTGTTTAATAATCGCTAAATCTTCACTAATGGATGATTTAGCGGATTGATAACGTTCAGCAAAAAAAGTGAGCGGAACTAATTGATGAGGATGTTCAAGGAGATAGTGCGTCATATCAACTAAACGGCTACTTCGCCTTAATTTCATAAAAGACCTCCTAAACCCGAATGTTTTAAGATAAATATAACATTAATATACGGGTTTAATCAAGCGAATTCCGCTCTCCTAATAGCCGCACCGCAAATACTTGGTCACAAAAACCGCGCAAACCGTTGTAAATTCGATGCAGTCGCGAATCGTGCCGTACCAATCCAAAAACAGTTGGACCACTTCCACTCATCAATACGGCATCTGCTCCAAAGCGTTTCATTTGCTCTTTAATCTGAGCCACTTCCGGATACCTCTTCAATGTAACTTCCTCTAAAACATTTCCTACAAGAGAGCAAATTCCCTCGTAATCTTGTTCCTTTATAGCCTTTACCATCGCATCAACATCTGGATGAACAATAGAAGCTAAATTTAGATTACGATAAACTTCAGCAGTTGATACACCGATTGTCGGCTTAGCAAGAATGACCCAACATTGTGGAGGAGCTGGAATATGCTCAATCTTTTCACCGCGCCCTGTTGCAATTGCCGTTCCTCCATATACGCAAAACGATACATCTGAGCCAATTTCCGCTCCAAGCTCTGCCAATTCATCAAGCGTCAAACCTAAATTCCAAAGTTTATTTAAACCTCTCAATGTCGCAGCTGCATCGCTGCTTCCTCCTGCTAATCCCGCTGCCACTGGAATCGTTTTAGTAATCGAAATAGCGACACCATCTCGAACTTTGAATCGTTCTTTTAACAGTTTTGCCGCCTGATAGGCAAGATTCCGGTGATCATCGGGAACAAAACGATTATGAGACACGATTCGTATCGTGTCAGAAGGAAGCGGGGTTAATTCAATTCGATCAGCAAGATCGATAGTTGTCATAACCATTTTTACTTCATGATAACCATCAGGACGTTTATGTAATACATCTAAAGATAAATTAATTTTTGCTGGAGCCTTTACTAACAATTTCAAACTTTCCACCTACTTTTACGACTTCAAACCTATACCAACATTTTAACATAAAAGTCATTTACAATTATCCTATATTTCGACACATTATGAAATAAAGAAGTCCATTATTCAACTATGTAAAAAAGTAGCTGTCTCAAGACTGACTCCCCCAACCGTTTACAAATGTTTATGGACATTCCTCCATAAATCATGGTAATTGAGGAGTCGAATTCTTTTTTGAGACAGCTGTCTGTCGCGGTCCATATGAATATGATGCTGAGTTACTTCGTTCTTTCTGCTAAATGTTGCTCGGCCATTTGTATCGCCAATTTGACCATATTTCCTGCATCACGTGCGCGAATAGCTCCCCATCCTTCTTTTTGCACAACATCGTAAAATCCTAGCTCTTTAGCAAGCTCTTCTTTAAAGCGTTCTGACATAATGCCTCGACGTCTACCCAAACACAAGCAACTCCTTTCAAAAACCGCGACAATTTTATTATTGTAAGACAAGGGGAGATTTATGTTTCCAAAAAGTCACAAAATAAAAAGCAGCAAACAAATGTCTACTGCCCACTAATTGCCATATTGTCATCGTCTAAGAAGGTTAGCTGTACAGTCTCTGTAAGAATATCTGCATAGCTGTAAGACACACGTTCAAAAGCATTTTCTTCCTGGTCAAGTTCAATAACGAACACAGAAGGGTATGTTTCCGCTAAAACGCCGCATCGCTCAATCGTTTTTCTTCTTCCACCATTTGCTTTCAGCGTTAGCCGTCTGCCAAGGTTTGAATCCAACGCTTTTTTAATGTCGGCCAGTGTTTTTGCCATTCGCTATCCACCTCACTAATGCAATTGTAACAAAATTTTCACCAAAAGTCAAAAAACAATTATTTTACCAACACAACACAATGAATGTCAATATCTATTTTTTCTACATATTTTTTATCATTATAACGTATTATGCACATTGAATGTAAAATTATGTATAAACAAAACCGCCTAATGAAAATTTACATTAGCGGTCTCTTGCAAAATCAACAATAGTACGAAAAGGCATACCTGTACGCAATACACCTTTTGTTTCTACACCACCGAGCCCCTTCTCACCTGTAAGTGTATTCCTTAATACATCCCATACATTTACTCTTTCCATAAATGGGGTAAAGCTAATTCTCGATACAATATATACGGGGTCAAGAGCATGAATGTTGACCCGCGCTGGAGAGCTGGCAAAGTTAGCGCCGGCGCGAATTAACGATTCGAAATGAGATTGACATGCGCCGGCAAAAATAACAAGCTGGTCTAAATGGGGGATTTTTTTTCTCGCCTCTCGCACCGTTTGTACAAAATATTTGGAATGACGATATGCTTTAATATCCGTAACTTTTCCTTTTGCCTTTGAATATGAATCATGACCAGTAATGACTAGAATATCAGGACGAACTTGTTCAATTAAGCTTCCCACTTTTTCCGGCATTTCTTTTTCATTGCAATAAACTCCGTGAACAGGCACTCCAATTTTTTCGTATAAATCTAAACATTTTCGTAAATACAAAGGATCACCATCCAAGTGGAGGACACGCCCTGGAATTTGAAAAAAATCCTGTTCTGTCCTATATCCCCCTGTCGCATTGTACTCATTTTTTTGCCTTATTAGATTGTAATCCTGCCTTAACAGCTTATATGATTGTTCAATTAATTCCTTTTCTTTTTTCTGGCGTTTTTGTTGTTCACTCTCATCGATAATCACTAAATCAGCAAAAGGAGCATCGGCAATTAACCGTACGTCCTCTCCATGGAGAATCGCTTCTTTTTCTTCATTTTTCTCCTTAATATCAATAACGCGAAACAATAAATCACACTTATATGATTTACGCCCAACAATATCTCCAATCTTAATATCCATAAAATCAACTCCAAGACTATAACAGTTATTTATTATGTAAAATATGCATACATTCTAAATACGTGAAAATAATAATTATTTTTCGAAAAGCAGGACTTCCATTCGATGTATATAGATTCAGATTAATTTTCCGACATAACCACCTGTCCGATGCGCTGGAGCACTCTTTCTGGAAATTCAGAAAGGTACTCCAAAAACGAATAGAAAGTCTTCATGAAAGCAAAAGAGCCAGATTCTTTTTATATCATCACTATTGTGATGACAGAGAGAATCCGGCTCTTATTCATCAGCTTTTTTGAAATACCTGCAACAATCGGTCGCTGAGGATAGCAAATTCAGCAATCGTTAATGTCTCTCCCCTGCGGCGCGGGTCAATATTCACTTCATGCAATACTTGTTCAATTGTTTCTTTAAACATTTTTCCATTCGGTAAATTGCTTGTTAAATTATTCAAAATCGTTTTTCGTCGCTGTCCAAAGCTCGCACGAACCACTTCAAAGAAAAATGCTTCATTCTCAACAAAAACAGCAGGCTGAGATAATTTAGTTAAACGAATAACGGCAGAGTCAACATTTGGCTGCGGTACGAATACAGTTCTTGGTACCGTCATAACCGTTTCCGCTTTTGTATAATATTGAACGGCAATCGATAATGAGCCGTAATCTTTTGTGCCTGGTTTAGCAGCCATTCGCTCGGCCACTTCCTTTTGCAACATAATAACAATTCCTCGAAGCGGCAAATTGTCTGTTAACAACTTCATAACAATCGGTGTCGTTACATAGTAAGGCAGGTTCGCAACGACCATCATATCTTTGATTCCAGCAAATTCTTCGTCGATGACTTTTCGCACATCTGCTTTTAAAACATCTTGATGGATGATACGCACATTTGAATAAGAGGATAACGTCTCTGCTAAAATCGGCAAAAGGCGTTGGTCAATTTCAAATGCGACTACTTTTTTGGCACGCCGGGCAAGCTGTTCTGTTAACGCTCCTATTCCCGGTCCGATTTCAATTACTCCTGTCTCATCAGAAAGCTCAGCAAAATCAACAATGCGGCGAAGAATATTTGTATCGATTAAAAAATTTTGTCCAAGACTTTTTTTAAATGAAAAGCCGTATTTTTCTAAAATTTCCTTCGTGCGATTAGGTGTGGCAATATCTTTATACATTTCGCTTTTCCTCCTGAAGCACTTGCTCTAAAGCGTTCATAAACGCTTCTTTTGAAATTTGGAACATTTGCAAACGTTTATGAAGTTGCTTTCCGTTTGTATATCCTATTTTAAGCAGTTGCCCTAAACGATTGCGGCGTGCTTTTGCCAAAGAACCGCCGATTAAGCCGGCATCAATCAAATCATCAAAAGTAATCTCTTCTTTCAGCTCAATTGTTTCTTCATATACATGCTCTAAAGCTTTTCGGATCGCTTCAACAGAAGCATGCTCTACCCCCACGCCCTTGCCGTTCTTTTCAAGCGCTTCTTCCTTGGGCAAAAAGGCATGTTTACACCCAGGGATACACGTAGAAATGGTTTTGCGAATTTTTTCTCCCGGAAAATCTGGGTCTGTAAAAATAATCACACCTCGCTTTTCTTTCGCAATTTTAATTCGTTCTAATATTTCATCGTTAATAGCTGAACCATTTGTTTCAATTGTATCCGCTTCAACAGCACGCTGAATCGCTATTGTGTCATCTCTTCCTTCTACAACAATAATTTCTTTAATTTTCATAACAGCCTCCAAAAAGTTGAAACTTTATTAACATTCCTACGTCTATATATAGTAGATAGAAAATCTTTCTCCATTATAACGAAAAAAACAGAGGATAGGGAAATCCTCTGTCACTTTACATTATTTAATAATTTTTACTTTAACTCTTTTTCTTCCCCAGTAAAAAGCTGATGATTCCTCTGGGAAAAATACGTCAATTTTATAGCCATGAATCGCTGAACCTGTGTCTGCGGCAATGGCATATCCATAACCCTCGACATATACTTTTGAACCAAGCGGAATAATGCTTGGGTCCACTGCGATGACTTTCATATTAGGATTTGAACGCAAATTAATCCCCGTTCTCGTTCGCCCGGAACAGCCATCACAATAAGCCGTATAAGCCGTTGCTGTAACATAAAATTCCTGCGAAGCTGTTTCTTTGCCGCGCGACACAATTTGCGGACTGTTTACTTTTGTACCGACAGCGACTATACGATCTTCACTTTGTTTAATCGTTTCCGTTTTCACTAGTTTACGGGAAACTTCTTTTCCGTTTTCTAAAATAACTTCGTACTGTTTAGATACGAGTCCTTTTTCTCCCGGGTTAATTACTTCCTGTTCTCCTTTTGGCAACTGAGGGTCTTTCTTTGTAACAACTGCAAAATTAACGGGTTCTTCCACTACATCGGTGACTTTTTCAACTCTTGTAACTTTGACAACAGTATTCTCTTTCACCATCTCATTTACGGATGGCTCAACACGATCTAGTTTATTCAATGTAATTTTCTGTTGTTTTAAAAAGTCAGCGACAGTAGTCGAAGTTGCCCACACTTGTTGTTCTTGACCGCCGACATTCAATTTGACTTGGAAAGCCTTATCAAACGTAATGTCCATGTTTTTTTGTATTTTTGCATCCAGCGATGGAGAAACTCGGTCATGTTCATTGATTGTAATTTGCTGAGTCATAAGCAAATCTCTTACTGTTTTTGCAGTTGTCCATACTTTTTTGGCTGTTCCGTTTACAGTAAGCTTTACAGGTTTACTTGCTTCCCAAACAATTTTTAAATCATCAGTAACCGGTGTGTTTTTCGAGGGAAACAAATAATCTTCGGAACGTACCTGAATATTGTGCTCAGCTAGAACGTCAGCTACTGTATCAGCATGCGTTCGAATTTCTTGTTTTTGCCCATTTAATGTGAGCGTCACGCTCTCTTTTGTTAATTCATATGCGGCAACACCAGTCGTTGTTGAAAAAGCTATTAAACTACCAGCCGTTACAGCTAAATTTTTTTTCAATGACCCGGAAAACAGATCTTTCATGTTATTCAACATGATAAAAAACGCCTCCTTTATCTGCAGAGATTGCATAGAGCTCTCTTTTAGTTGTCAACCTTCCCTTCCTAATTTGAATTTTTACGCTCAACGCACACTCTATTATGCAGAAAATTCTGTTAAAAGGAAAGGAAGACTTGTCGACAAGTCTATCCTATGCTTGTTGCTGAAATTGTAGAACTTTTTCTGTTTAAGATTTTGTCAGACAAGCTTCCCAAAAAAGCGACACGTTTTTTTATCGAGTGATGCCGAATAATTTTTTTGCATTGTCGGATGTTTTTTGTGCCACTTCTTCAAATGAAATCCCTTTTAGTTCAGCAATCGCTTCCGCAACATACTTGACGTAACTTGGCTCGTTTCTTTTGCCGCGAAAAGGATGAGGCGTCAAATAAGGACAATCGGTTTCAATTAATAAATGCTCTAACGGAATTTCCTTTGCTACTTCTTTTGGTTTTTTTGCGTTTTTAAATGTAACTGGGCCACCAAAAGAAATATAAAAATTCATGTCAATACATTGTTTTGCTACTTCTACGCTGCCGGTGAAACAATGCATAACCCCGCCAACTTCAGCGGCATTTTCTTCTTTTAAAATTTCAATAATGTCCGCTGTCGCCTCACGGTTATGGATAATAATTGGCAATTTGACCTTTTTCGCTAAGGCAATTTGCTTACGGAATACTTCTTTTTGCACCTCTTTAGGCGATTTATCCCAATAATAATCCAATCCCATCTCGCCAAGAGCAACTACTTTCGGGTGTGCTGCAAGCTGCTCAATCATTTGTAAATCTTCTTCGGTCATATCAATGGCATCGACCGGGTGCCAGCCAACCGCAGCATAAATAAATGGATATTGTTCCGCTAATTCAATCGCGCGGGAAATCGTCGGCCGGTCAAAACCAACAACAACAATATTAGAAACTCCTTCTTCAAGAGCACGGTTAATCACTTCTTGCAAATCATCGTTGTATTGTATTGCATTTAAATGAGCATGTGTATCAAATAACATAACCATACTCCTTCTCCAGTTTGATGCTAAGTGTAACACATAAAATCATTACATATATCACAGAATCTTAACAATTACATTACAAAACAACAACAAAGAGGTGTCGGGGCTGACCCATAAGTGTCTGACCTCACGTACATTTCACAATATATAGTCCATTTATCCAATGTAATGTCCTATATATTGTGTTGTGAGGTCTGACCATTAAATCTTGAGTCAGCCTCTTCACCTCCTGTATTTAACTGTTATTTTACTTTTGCCCCATTTGGCAATGTTTCATCAACAGTTGCTAAAGAAAGTACGCCGTTTTCTTCACCTGCCAAAATCATTCCTTGCGATAATTCACCGCGAAGTTTAACAGGTTTTAAATTTGTCACACAAATAACTTTTTTTCCAATTAACTCTTCCGGCTTGTAAAATTTCGCAATTCCTGATACAACTTGTCGTTTTTCATAACCAAGGTCAAGCTGTAATTTTAGCAACTTGTCAGCATTTTTTACCGGTTCAGCATGAAGAACTTGCGCAACACGTAAATCAACTTTCATGAAATCATCAATTGTAATCTCATCCACTTTTGGAACTTCCTTTTTTTCTTCTTGGTTTGGTATTGTTCCTTGCATCTGTGCTTTAATATATTCGATTTCTTTAGACATCTCTAAGCGCGGGAATAACGGTTCACCTTTTACCACTTTTGTTCCTTCTTTGATGAGACCAAATTCATACAAACTATCCCATTGTTTTAACTCATTTTCTGTAATACCAAGTTGTGCAAAGATTTTTGCTGGAGTTCGCGTTAAGAACGGTTGCAAAAGAATTGCAATATGTCGAAGCGATTCGGCTAAATGAACCATCACAGATGCTAATTTGTCTTTCTGTGACTCATCTTTCGCTAACACCCAAGGTTGTGTCTCATCAATATATTTATTTGTCCGGCTGATTAATTGCCATACAGCTGTCAAAGCAACAGAAAACTCCATTTTTTCCATCGCTTCTTCATAATCTTTAACTGTTTTCTTCGACATTTCGACAATCTGATCGTCAAACTCTGTTTTACTTCCTTCATAAGTTGGAATGACACCATCAAAATATTTTTCAATCATTGCTACTGTACGGTTTAGAAGGTTTCCTAAATCATTTGCTAAATCATAGTTAATACGTTCTACAAAACCTTCAGGAGTAAAAACGCCGTCAGAACCGAACGGTACTTCGCGAAGCAAGTAGTAACGCAACGCATCTAAACCGTAGCGATCAATTAACGTTACTGGGTCGACAACATTCCCCTTTGATTTCGACATTTTACCGTCTTTCATTAACAACCAGCCATGAGCAAATACCTTTTTCGGAAGCGGCAGACCTAAAGCCATTAACATAATCGGCCAATAAATCGTATGGAAGCGAACAATTTCTTTTCCGACCAAATGCACATCTGCCGGCCAATATTTTAAGTATTTTTCATCATTTTCTGTGCCGTATCCTAATGCTGTAATATAGTTCGTTAAAGCATCAATCCATACATAAATTACATGTTTCGGATCTCCTGGAACTTTAATACCCCAGTCGAATGTTGTACGAGACACGGCTAAATCTTCTAATCCAGGTTTTATAAAATTATTAATCATTTCATTTTTGCGGGATTCCGGCTGAATGAACTCTGGATTCTCTTCGTAATATTGGAGCAAACGCTCAACATATTTGCCCATTCGGAAAAAGTAAGATTCTTCTTTTACTTTTTCAACAGGACGACCGCAGTCAGGACAATTTCCGTCTACAATCTGTCTCTCTGTATAGAAAGACTCACATGGCGTACAATACCAGCCTTCATACTCATCTAAATAAATATCACCTTGCTCAAGGAGACGCGCGAAAATTTTTTCGACAACTTCTTTATGTCGCTCTTGCGTTGTACGAATGAAATCATCGTAAGAAATATCGAGTTTTTTCCATAGCTCTTGAATACCAGCGACAATTTCGTCAACATACTCTTGCGGAGTAACACCTTTTTCCTCTGCTTTTCGTTGAATTTTTTGACCATGCTCATCCGTTCCTGTCAAATACATTACATCATAACCACGAAGACGCTTATAGCGGGCCATTGCATCACCAGCTACCGTCGTGTATGCATGGCCAATATGTAATTTTCCACTTGGATAATAAATAGGTGTGGTAAGATAAAATGTTTTTCTTTGTTTCTCCATGATTTTCCCTCCTCTATTTTAAATTAGAAGAAAAGCCCTCGCCCAAAGGACGAGAGCGATTATATTACTATTTTACATATTTTTTTCGTCTTATAAAAACATCTATTTCTCTTATTTTAACAAAATATACATAAAAATGATTTCTACTGTCAATTTGTTTGTTTTGAGACATAATGATTCATTTTTGTACGAATATTATAAGGGGATGTGTAGAAAAATGCAAAACACGTCGAAAATTAGCCGATTTTTGTCGAATTATCACTATAATACTTTTATCGATTTGAAAAAAAGATAGAATTGGTATAACAATTTTTATTTAGTGCTTAATGAAAAAGCCTTTTATATCAATAGTTTTTGGATACCAATATACATTTTTTTAAAATTTTACATATAAAAGGATTGACGTTTAATGGAAAGATTGATATGATTAATCCATGAAGTTTTGTCGAATATTGACGAAAAAAATAACAAATTATCATAGAGAGGAGATTATTATATGAAATCTACAGGGATTGTTCGTAAAGTTGACGAATTAGGTCGCGTTGTTATTCCTATTGAATTACGTCGTACATTAGGTATTAATGAAAAAGATGCATTAGAAATTTATGTTGATGATGATCTTATTATTTTAAAGAAATATAAACCAAATATGGCATGTCAAGTAACTGGCGAAGTTTCTGATGATAACCTTAAGTTGGCTGACGGCAAAATCATTTTAAGCCGTGAAGGTGCTGAACAGCTTCTTAAAGAAATTCAAACTCATTTACAATCAACAAAATAAAAAAGTTTCTCTAGATTTTTTCTAGAGAAACTTTTTTATTTTCCATGATATTCCTGATATACTTCACGCTTAGTCATGTTTCTGTCCCTTGCAGTTTGTTTAATCGCTTCCTTTGACGTTAATTGTTTTTCGTTTATATAATAATCCACATGTTCAATGAGCGAAAAGTTTTGCCACCATTCTTCTTTACTTTGACTTTCTTCTCTTGTCCCTTCGACAAGAACACAAAATTCGCCACGAATTTCGTTTTCTTTTGTCCATTGTAAAATGCTTTCAATATCACCACGAATGAATTCTTCAAATCGTTTTGTTAACTCACGAGATAAAACCGCTCGTCTATTTCCTAAAACTTCATACATCATTTCCAACGTTTCTTTTAAACGGTGAGGCGCTTCGTAAAAAATCATTGTATCACGAATGTGTACTAACGACTCCAACTGCTTTCTTTTTTCCTTTTTATTACGATTAAGAAAACCAAAAAAGTAAAAGTGCTCTGTTGGCAATCCAGAAGCAATCAATGCAGTTAATGCAGCATTTGCTCCTGGAAGAGGAATAACGATACAGTTTGCTCTTATTGCATCGACAACTAGCTCATAGCCAGGGTCAGAAATAGCTGGTATCCCTGCATCGCTTACTAATGCAATCTGTTTCCCTTCAAGTAACCATTCCATAATTTTTTTTCCGCTCGTCATTTTGTTATGTTCATGATAGCTGACAACTGGCGTTGCAATTTCAAAGTGATTCAATAATTTTTTTGTCTGTCTTGTATCTTCTGCTGCAATTACATCAACTTCTTTCAACACGCGCAAAGCACGAAATGTAATATCTTCTAAATTTCCAATTGGGGTAGGGACAATATAAAGCTTCCCGGTAACGTGATTTTCTTCAAAGCTTTTCTGCTGCGAAAACATCTTTTTGCTCCTTTTTAATAAATTCTTCCTTTTCTTTTCGTGATAATTGTTTAAAACGATACTCTGCTTGTAATGCCTCTCGCTTCGTTTGATATTTCCTAGAAAATATTAGCTTTACTGGAGTACGACTTCTTGTATATTTAGCTCCTTTTCCTTCATTATGCTTGCGAATGCGTGCCGTTAAGTTATTTGTATATCCAGCATAGTAACTACCGTCAGAACATTCAACAATGTAGAAATAGTAATCATTCTCCATAAAGAATTCGCTTTATTTCCTCCGTATATTCATTATTGTCATTATACACAATAAGCGGTGGCAAGACTTTTAAATCCGGGTTGCCATCTTTTATTCCTTCAATTAAGATCGTATTAGCTTCTCTTCCTAATTTTGGATAGACAAAACGAAGCCGCTTTGGCTCTAATCGATATTGCCGCATTAATGTAACAATATCAAGCAAACGCCCCGGCCGATGAACAAATGCCGCTTTTCCGCCTTGCTTCAACAATTGGCTGCTAATTCTAATCACATCTTCTAATGTACAATAAATCTCATGGCGTGCAATGGCCAAATGTTCGTTTTTGTTAATTTCTTCTGCGCTCGGTGTCGGAAAATATGGTGGATTACAAGTTACGACATCGTATTTACTATAGCCTAACTGACGAGGTGCATCCTTTATATCTCCGTGAATAATTTCAATTTGTTTTTCAAGATTGTTGTATTCGACACTTCTTTTTGCCATACTATAAATTCTTTCTTGGATTTCAATACCAATAATATTCCCCTTTGTCCTCTTGCTCAACAACAATGGAATGACTCCATTTCCCGTACATAAATCAACGATGTTTCCTTTTTGAATCGGCATATAAGCGAAATTAGCCAACAGTACAGCATCTAGTGAAAAAGCAAATACTGACGGACTTTGAATAATACGCAAGTCCTCACCTAAAAGATAATCAAGTCGCTCATCATTATACAATTCAACCATTTCCGATAACCTCTCTGCTTAGATTCTCCATTCAAGAAAAGAGCCTCTCCCGCTTTGGAAAGGCTATAGAAACTGTTAATTATTTTTATTTAAAAAAGATAAACAAAACAAACAATCTCCTTCTTTTCTTACACTTCCATAGTGAACATGACAAATGTGAAATCCTTCTTGATAAAGGCGCGCCAGATTATCGTATCCTTCTCCAATATCTACTTGCTTTTTTTCCTTCTTATTTTTGCTATTTTTTCCTTTTCTTTTTGATGCCTTCGTTTCTCCCAAAGTTTGTTCAAGCCGACGGCGTAAATGCTCATTTTCAATTTGTAAATGTTGATTCTCCTCAAGCAGCTGCGCAAGATGTTCTTTCAGCTCACCAAGCTGGCGATACAAATGACTAATTTGTTCTTCCATACTTGCTACCGATTGAAATATCTCTTTCTTATCCACGTAATCCACCTCATTAATCTGTGGCTTGAATCGATAGGACTCCTTCTTTAATTAATTCATCAATTGTGTATTCCACCACACGCTCACGCTCTGTCAATTCCACTTGTAAAACTCTCTCTAAAATATTCAAACCAACTACTCTTCCAAGCCCATGCGGAGTTTCAATATATTCACCGAGATCTGGAAGCTGTTCTTTCGCAGTTTCGTACTCATCATTTTCATATTTTAAACAACACATTAACCGACCACAAAGACCAGAAATTTTCGTCGGATTTAAAGATAAATTTTGGTCTTTCGCCATTTTTATTGATACAGGATCAAAGTCTCCTAAAAATGTAGAACAACAAAGCATTCGTCCGCAAGGGCCAATACCGCCTAACATTTTTGCTTCATCGCGCACACCAATTTGCCGTAATTCAATACGAGTACGGAAAATAGCTGCTAAATCTTTAACTAACTCCCTAAAATCAACTCGACCATCAGCCGTGAAATAAAAAATAACTTTATTGCGGTCAAATGTATATTCTACATCGACAAGCTTCATATCGAGGCCGTGTTCTTCAACCTTTTTTAAACAAATTTCGTATGCTTCTTGAGCTGCTTTTTTGTTCTCTTCCACAATGAGTTTGTCTTTCGGTTCGGCAATACGAATGACTTTTTTTAATGGCAAAACAACATCATTTTCATCAACTTGCTTTTTATTAATAACTACCTTTCCGTACTCAATTCCTCGAACCGTTTCAACAATGACATATTCACCGTTAGGAATCGTTAAATCCCCTGGATCAAAATAATAAATTTTCCCCGCCTTTTTGAAGCGGACACCGACTACATCATACAAACGTCAATCCCCCTCCTGCAATTTTAACACTAATTGCTCCATCAAAAGCTGTGGATTCATATTTGTATTTAAACGTGCTTTTGCTTGTAAAATTGCCGTCATATTTTCTGCAATCCGCTTCTGTGACAAAGTAAGAGCTAATTGATTTAAATAACTAATCTGGTCCTTATAAACCACTTTTTCCGTTTCCCCTAATTGAATATATATTAAATCTTTATAAAGATATAATAACAAGTCTAATCCCAAATCTATTTGTTGCTTTTCCACAAAATGTTGAATCCATTGTTCCTGAACAATAAAAAGGGCTTGCAAATAATTTTTGTGCAACGCTTCATATAATTGTAACACTATTTTTCGGGCTTGTGCAAACCAATCATCTCGACTTAGTTCGAGAGCATGTTCTCGATTGTTAGTGACATAAGCAGCAAGGAGTGCAAAGTGAGATGGGATATGTTGCTCTTTCAAATAATCCGCAATGGCGTTTGGTGGCAGTGGTTTGAAAGATAAAACTTGGCATCGAGAAACAATGGTGTTCAACATACGATGATACTGTTCAGTTAATAGAATAGCCACTGTTTCGGAGTTAGGTTCCTCTAAAAACTTCAATAAGCTATTCGCTGCATTAACCGTCATCCGATCAGCATGTTCAATAATATAAAGCTTTTTGTTAGATTCGACACCTGTCTTTGAAAACTCTGCTTGTAAAGCTTCGATCTGCGCTTTCTTAATCGATTGACCATCCGGCTCAATAATATGAACATCCGGATGGTTCCCAGAGTCAATTCTTCGGCAATTGATACAGTCATTGCAAGGCTTATATCCGTTACGATTTATACAAAATAAACTCTTTGCAAATAAAATGCTGACATCTTTCTTTCCGGTACCGCGTTGTCCTTCAAATAAATAAGCGTGAGCAACCCGTCCTTTTTGAACGATCTTTGCAATCATTTTTAACACCGTAGGCTGATATTGTTCAAGTTGCTCCCAAACAATAGACACTCTCATCACTCTCTTATCATTTATTCTTTATTTTAACACGTTTTCATTTGCTCATCATTTTATGTTTAATGGAAGAATCTCTTCTTCCTAGCTAGGATTGAATTCTTTGCATAATAATCTTTACTGTTTCTTCAAATACCTCATTAATAGTTCGATTGGCATCAACTTGAATAATTCTATCTTTAAACCGCTTCACTAACTGCAAATACCCTTCACGAACTTTATAATGAAATGAAAAACTTTCCATATCAAGCCGATTGATTTCGCGCAATTTATTTTTATTAATCCGCTCTAAACCAATTTTTGGATCCAAATCAAAATAAATGGTTAATAAAGGCATGCATCCGCTAATTGCAAACTCATTAATCGCTAACACCTCGTCTATACCTAATCCCCTTGCAAATCCTTGATAAGCAAGAGAGCTATCAATGAAACGATCACATAAAACAATTTTTCCCTCGTTAAGCGCTGGTACGACTCTTTCGACTAAATGCTGTCTTCTCGCCGCAGCATAAAGCAGTGCCTCTGTGCGCGCATCCATGCTTTTATGCTCAGGATTTAAAATAACAGCCCGGATCTTCTCAGCGATTTCAATTCCTCCCGGTTCGCGAGTTGAAATAACTTCAAAGCCTTGTTCAGTTAAAAATTTCTCTACTAATTGTATAATCGTTGTTTTCCCCGCTCCATCCGGTCCTTCAAATGAAAAAAAGTAGCCTGTCATAATTACAAATCTCCCTTCAGCTCTAAACTAACAATACTTTCACATTTCAAATACTTCTAATTGATTAAACGACAAAAGTTTTCCCCCTTGGAATCGGGAACCGCTATTCTTTAGATAGTTAATTAGCTCAATATGTTCTTTCGTAATCATTTCTCCTATAAATAAAATCGGAATCCCTGGCGGATAAGGAATGAGCATTTCCGCAGCTACCAATCCTTCTGCCTTTTCTAAAGAGACAACTCTTGTAGGTAGATTTTTCAACTTTTTATAGGAATATGACTGAGAAACTATTGGCAAAGCATATGGTAGCAATAAATTGATATAATCCGGATCATATTGAATTCCTCGTAAAGCCCGTTTTATTTTTTTACTTACCTCTCCTAAATTTTTTAATAACGCCAAAGGATAAACAAAGAGTACATTAAAAGGATCAGCTAATTCCGTAAATATTCCCTCTTTTTCCAACAACGACTGTAATTGATAGCCAGATAAAGGGCTTCTTGTCTGCACTGTTATTTTCAATAAATCTGTTGCAACAACCGGATCTGTTGATTCTACTACTGTAATACACTCTATCTCTTTTAACAATCCTTTAAAACACTCAATTTCTTCACTAATCTGATTTATATCTTCCCGCGATAAGTTAGCTAAATAGTTTCTCGCTAAATCTAGCGATGCCATAATCGGATATGAAGGGCTGCTAGATTGGAAAACTTGTAAAAAATACTTTACCTTCTCTTCATCTACTAGTTCGCTGTTAAAATGCAAATAAGAACCCATTGTCATTGCTGGCAATGTTTTATGTGCCGATTGAACGACTAGATCGGCACCGCACGCAACTGCCGTTTTCGGAAAAGGAGTTCCTAAAGCAAAATGAGCCCCATGTGCCTCATCAACGAGGACAGGTATGCGATAAGAATGGGCTAATTTGACAATTTCCGTTAGATCGATAGCCATTCCATAGTAATTTGGATTCGTTAAAATTAAAGCAGTGGCATCTGGATGACGCTCTAATGTTTCTTTAACAGTATTATAAGAAATATATGAAGCGACACAAACATCACGATCAAATTCTGGAGAAATAAAAATAGGCTCCGCACCAACTAGCTGCAATCCATTAATAATGGATTTATGACAATTTCGCTGGACAATTACTTTCTTATTTTCTTCACAAACAGCAAAAATCATTGCCAAATTTCCAGAAGTTGAACCATTCACTAAAAAAAATGTTTTTTGTACTCCAAAAAATTCAGCCGCTAACATTTGTGCTTCGGCAATAATGGATTCTGGTTGATGCAAATCATCTAAACCGTTCAGCTCGGTTACATCTATATGTAATAAGCAATTGTAGTCTTCTTTCCCCATGTCTGTAAACACTGTTCCATATTTATGACCAGGAACATGAAATGAAACGGGATTTGATAAAGAGTGATGTTTTAAAGCTGTGTATAAAGGTGTCTTTTGTTGTCTATTCATATTTTCTCATCCTTCGTTTATTTTTCAATTAATATATTAAAATAAAAAGGTCCTTAATGGCAGGACCTTATGCATCATGAATATATCTCTTTGTTTCTAATTTTTTTTAGTTGCTGTAAATAAAAACGATATTTTGGGTTATCTGTATCCGTTTGTATCATATCTTTTTCACAATCAGAACAAATAAATTTTGTATATAAATGAATCCCTTTCAATTTCGGCTGCTCACATATGATGCATGTCTCCTCAACGAATCGATTAGTTGTAGACGAATGCATTTCTCCACCTCCCACCCATCATATTTTCCAAATTTTTAAGTTTATATACTCATAAAATATGTTTTTGATCTTACGTCCGTGTTTGCCCATCTTTATTATTAATAAACAAATAGCACTTCTATTCCCCAGTATCCGCCCCTTTACATGGAGTTCTTACGAACGGAACAGTTAGAACAAGAATGATAGAGTGAGAAAAAAAACAGAGGTTAAAACGAAATCGTTTTAACCTCTGTTTTTTCATTCGCCTGGCAACGTCCTACTCTCGCAGGGGCGCTGGCCCCAACTACCATCGGCGCTGGAGAGCTTAACTTCCGTGTTCGGGATGGGAACGGGTGTG
>NZ_JACDUU010000013.1 GCF_013760845.1 [Anoxybacillus] calidus
TCACACCCGTTCCCATCCCGAACACGGAAGTTAAGCTCTCCAGCGCCGATGGTAGTTGGGGCCAGCGCCCCTGCGAGAGTAGGACGTTGCCAGGCAGTATTAGCAGAAAAGAGGCTGGATTATATCCAGTCTCTTTTATTTTTTATTATGTTTCATTTTATCTAAAAAAGGTCATTATATAATTGTATAACTGAGTTTCTGTTGATTTGTTTCCTTGCATTTTTCATTCATTCGCTATATAGTAAAAGTAAGGTCAAATATAGTCAAAGTCAGCTGCAACAAGGAGGAGGTAGAGTGAGAAATATTTCTGACATAATTGAACAGTATTTAAAACAAGTTCTTCATACAAGTAACAAAGATATTGTTGAAATTAAACGGAGTGAGATCGCTGATAAATTTCAATGTGTTCCTTCGCAAATTAATTATGTTATTAATACCCGTTTCACATTGGAAAGAGGTTACATTGTTGAAAGTAAACGCGGGGGCGGAGGATATATTCGGATTATGAAAGTTAAGATGCAAAGCGGAGCGCAGTTAATTGATCAGTTGCTATCTCTTATTGGTAACCGAATTAGTCAATCGAGTGCTGAAGATATTGTTCATCGTTTGGTAGAAGAAAAAGTAATTTCTGATCGAGAGGCAAATATTATGCTAAGTGTTATGGATCGCTCTGTTTTATATATTGATTTGCCGCATCGAGATGAACTAAGAGCGAGAATGTTAAGAGCGATGCTAACTTCATTGAAATATAAGTAAAGCTGCAGAGGGGTGAAAAACTTGATATGTCAAGAGTGTAAACAAAGACCGGCCACCTTGCATTTTACAAAAATTATTAACGGTGAAAAAACGGAAGTTCACCTTTGTGAGCATTGTGCTCAAGAACGTGGAGAGATGTTAATGTTTTCGGAAAATGCAGGTTTCTCCATTAATAATTTATTAGCAGGTTTATTGAATCTTGAATCTCCTTTGAAAGAAGCTAAAACAAGCGCTTTTCAGGGACCGGAAATTTTACAATGTGAACGTTGTAAAATGACATATCACCAATTTACAAAGGTAGGCCGGTTTGGTTGTTCGGATTGTTATCATACATTTTCTAGACACTTGCAGCCAATATTGAGAAGACTGCATAGCGGAAATGCCACTCACGCAGGTAAAATACCAAAACGTATTGGTGGAGCGATCCATATACGAAAACAAATTGAAAAATTAAAACAAAAACTACAAGATCTTATCGTTAGAGAAGAATTTGAAAAAGCTGCCAATGTCCGCGATGAAATCCGTTCTCTCGAATCTCGGTTAATGGAATATGGAGAGGGGGGATTATAATTTTATGTCATTAGAGAAATTTCTTAATACAGCAGTGAGCTCTTGGATGAGCCAAGAAGGACCTGATTCCGATATTGTATTAAGCAGCAGGATTAGATTGGCGAGAAATATTGAGGATTTTCAATTTCCTACTGTATTTACAAATGAAGAAGCACAAGAAATTGTTGATCTGTTTGAAAAAACATTTGCTTATAAATCATACGTTCCCTTTGGGAAATTTGAACTATTAAAAATGAATGAGCTTCAGCCAATTGAGAAGCGGGTATTGGTTGAGAAACATTTAATAAGTCCTCATTTAGCTGAAGATTGTGCATTCGGGGCGTGTTTGCTTTCAGAAAACGAAGAGGTTAGCATCATGATTAACGAGGAAGATCACATACGAATTCAATGTTTGTTCCCAGGTCTTCAACTAACAGAAGCTTTAGATGTGGCAAATCAATTGGATGATTGGATCGAGACTCATGTTAACTACGCATTTGATGAAAAACGTGGTTATTTAACTAGTTGTCCTACAAATGTAGGGACAGGGATGCGCGCTTCGGTAATGATGCATCTGCCGGCTCTTGTTTTAACGCAGCAAATGAATCGAATTATCCCTGCTATTAATCAACTTGGACTAGTAGTAAGGGGAACGTATGGAGAAGGCAGTGAAGCTTTAGGGAATATATTTCAAATATCTAATCAAATTACATTAGGAAAGTCTGAGGAAGATATTGTTGAGGATTTAAAAAGTGTTGTTCAACAATTAATTGCTCAAGAAAGAATGGCAAGGGAGGCATTAGTCAAAACTTCTAACATACAATTAGAAGACAGAATCTTTCGCTCTTACGGTATATTGACAAATAGCCGTATTATTGAATCAAAAGAGGCAGCTCAATGTTTATCTGATGTACGATTAGGAATAGACTTAGGATACATTAGAAATGTCTCTCGAAGTATTTTGAATGAGTTAATGATTTTAATGCAGCCAGGTTTCTTACAACAATATGCTGGAGGAGCTTTAAGACCAAGTGAACGGGATGTTCGTAGAGCTACTCTAATTCGTGAGCGTTTGAAAATGGAAGAAAGGAAGTATCAAGAAATGGAGGGTGATGAGGAATGATGTTTGGTCGATTTACAGAAAGAGCGCAGAAAGTATTGGCTCTAGCACAAGAGGAAGCAGTCCGCTTAGGACATAACAATATTGGTACAGAACATATTTTGCTTGGCCTCATTCGTGAAGGTGAAGGGATTGCCGCGAAGGCGTTAACTGCCTTGGGACTAGGGCCGGAAAAAATTCAAAAAGAAGTGGAAGCGCTCATCGGCCGAGGCCATGAATCAATGCAAACAATTCACTATACGCCGCGAGCGAAAAAAGTCATTGAACTTTCTATGGATGAAGCGCGAAAACTGGGTCATTCTTATGTTGGTACGGAACATATTTTACTTGGCCTTATTCGCGAAGGCGAAGGTGTAGCAGCCCGCGTGCTTAATAATCTAGGGGTTAGCTTAAATAAAGCACGACAACAAGTATTGCAATTGTTAGGTAGCAATGAATCCGTTGCTGGACATCAAGGCGGTACAGCATCTCACGTAAGTACCCCTACGTTAGATAGTCTCGCTCGCGATTTGACTGCAATTGCTCGAGAAGGTAGCCTCGATCCTGTTATTGGAAGAAGCAAAGAAATACAACGCGTGATTGAAGTATTAAGTCGTCGTACAAAAAATAACCCTGTTCTTATCGGTGAACCAGGGGTAGGTAAAACAGCGATTGCGGAAGGACTGGCACAGCAAATTGTAAACAATGAAGTGCCGGAAACTCTTCGCGACAAGCGCGTGATGACATTAGATATGGGAACCGTGGTCGCGGGTACAAAATACCGTGGTGAATTCGAAGACCGCTTGAAAAAGGTAATGGATGAAATCCGCCAAGCTGGTAACATTATTTTATTCATTGATGAGTTGCATACATTGATTGGAGCTGGTGGTGCAGAAGGGGCGATTGATGCATCAAACATTTTAAAACCATCTCTTGCCCGTGGAGAATTGCAATGCATTGGTGCAACGACATTAGATGAATATCGTAAATATATCGAAAAAGATGCGGCACTTGAGCGTCGTTTCCAGCCGATTTACGTTGATGAACCGACCATTGAAGAGTCTATTCAGATTTTAAAAGGATTGCGTGATCGTTATGAGGCACATCATCGCGTATCCATTTCCGATGAAGCAATCATCCAAGCTGTCAAGTTATCAGATCGCTATATTACCGATCGTTTCCTTCCAGATAAAGCAATTGACTTAATTGATGAAGCATGCTCTAAAGTACGTCTTCGTTCCTTTACCGCTCCTCCAAACTTAAAAGAATTAGAACAAAAATTAGAGGAAGTACGCAAAGAAAAAGACGCTGCTGTTCAAAGCCAAGAATTCGAAAAAGCAGCTTCATTGCGAGATGCTGAACAACGGTTACGCGAACAACTTGAGGAAACGAAGCGAGCTTGGAAAGAAAAACAAGGACAAGAGAATTCAGAAGTAACCGTTGAAGATATTGCCATGGTTGTATCAAGTTGGACGGGAATTCCAGTATCGAAACTAGCACAAACAGAGACGGAACGTTTGTTAAAACTAGAAGAAATTCTCCATTCTCGTGTAATCGGTCAAGAGGAAGCGGTTAAAGCAGTTGCTAAAGCAGTACGTCGTGCTCGTGCCGGATTAAAAGATCCAAAACGCCCAATCGGTTCATTTATTTTCTTAGGACCAACTGGAGTAGGTAAAACAGAATTAGCTAGAGCGCTTGCGGAAGCGATGTTTGGTGATGAGGATGCTTTAATTCGTATCGATATGTCAGAGTATATGGAGAAGCATTCAACTTCTCGTTTAGTCGGTTCTCCTCCTGGATATGTAGGATATGAAGAAGGCGGACAATTAACGGAAAAAGTTCGTAGAAAACCATATTCAGTCGTATTGTTAGATGAAATGGAGAAAGCTCATCCAGATGTATTTAACATTCTTTTACAAGTATTAGAAGATGGGCGTTTAACGGATTCAAAGGGAAGAACGGTCGATTTCCGCAATACAATTTTAATTATGACATCGAATGTTGGTGCTGATGCATTGAAGCGAAATAAATACGTTGGCTTCAATGTTCAAGATGAAAATCAGCAATACAAAGATATGAAAGGAAAAGTGATGGAAGAGTTAAAGAAAGCATTCCGTCCAGAATTTTTAAACCGTATTGATGAAATCATTGTTTTCCATTCATTAGAGAAGAAACATTTAGCACAAATCGTTAATTTAATGGCTGAGCAATTGGTAAAACGTTTGAAAGAGCAAGACATTGATTTAGAATTAACGGAGGCAGCAATCGAAAAAATTGCACAGGAAGGATACGACCCTGAATATGGTGCACGTCCATTGCGCCGGGCGCTTCAAAAACATATTGAAGATCGCTTATCCGAAGAATTGCTTAAAGGCACAATTACAAAAGGACAAAAAGTAGTCGTAGATGTAAAAGATAATGAATTTGTAGTATTAACGGGAGAAACGGTACAATAAAGCCAATGAAGCAGTAAGAGGCTGACCCTAAAGCAAAGTGTCAGACCCCATAACACAATATATAAGACATAACATTGAGTAAATGAACTATGTATTGTGGAATGCGCGTGAGGTCAGACACTTTTGGGGCAGCCCCTTCTTTTGTATTTTTAATGAAGAAAGGAAATAGTGGAATGGCAAAGAGAAAGACAAAGTTTATTTGTCAAGAATGCGGTTATGAATCACCGAAATGGATGGGGAAGTGCCCCGGATGTTATATGTGGAATTCAATGGTAGAGGAAGTTGAGCGGACAAAGCAAACTCCAAAGGGAGTATTTATTCATTCTTCGCAGCAAACGATATCGAAGCCTGTGCCCATTTCCACAATTGAAACGTCTCAAGAGCCCCGAATGCTAACTGATTTATCAGAGTTTAATCGTGTTTTAGGTGGTGGAATTGTAAAAGGCTCCCTCGTATTAATTGGTGGGGATCCTGGGATTGGAAAATCAACGCTTCTTTTGCAAGTTTCTGCCCAAATGGCTATGAAAGGACATAAAATTTTATATATTTCCGGAGAGGAATCTGTAAAGCAAACAAAATTACGTGCAGATCGTCTGCATGTTAATACTGACCAACTATATGTAATGGCTGAAACGGATTTAGAATATATCATCCAAACGATCGAGGAAATGAATCCGGCTTTTGTCATCATTGATTCAATTCAAACAATCTACCATTCGAATATTACTTCAGCACCTGGAAGTGTATCCCAAGTGCGTGAGTGTACAGCTGAACTTATGAGAGTAGCGAAGACAAAAGGAATCGCTATATTTATTGTCGGTCACGTCACAAAGGAAGGATCGATTGCTGGACCGAGAATTTTAGAACATATGGTAGATACGGTTCTTTATTTTGAAGGAGAACGCCATCATACGTATCGAATTTTGCGGGCTGTGAAAAACCGCTTTGGTTCGACAAATGAAATCGGTATTTTTGAAATGAGAGAATCCGGTTTATCAGAGGTTGAGAATCCTTCAGAAATTTTTCTTGAAGAGAGATCGCAGGGGGCAGCAGGCTCAACTGTTGTAGCTGCTATGGAAGGAACAAGACCGGTCTTAGTGGAAATTCAAGCGTTAATTTCACCAACCAGCTTTGGTCACCCGCGAAGAATGGCTACGGGAATTGATCATAATCGAGTTTCTTTATTAATGGCAGTGCTTGAGAAGCGGGTAGGTTTGCTATTGCAAAATCAAGATGCTTATTTAAAAGTAGCTGGCGGAGTCAAATTAGATGAACCAGCGATCGATTTAGCGATTGCTGTTAGCATTGCATCAAGTTTCCGTGACCAGCCAACCAATCCGGCTGATGTCATTATTGGTGAGGTAGGATTAACTGGGGAGGTTCGCCGTGTTTCCCGCATCGAGCAGCGTGTGCAAGAAGCAGTAAAATTAGGATTTAACCGCATTATTATTCCGAAAAATAACTTAGGGGGATGGACCGTTCCAAAAGGTGTGGAAATAATCGGGGTTTCTGATGTCGCTGAAACGCTTGAGTATGTATTAGGAAATTCATATAATCCTTTCCAATAAGTTTTACAAATTTTTATCAAACTCTTTAAAAATGTACTAATATTGGTTTCAAACATTCGAAACTGTTTATAATGGTAATATGAGGAGGTGAAAAAATGTTAAAAAGAATTGTTCAATTGTTTTTTCTTATTGTCGGGGGGATGTTAGGAGTTATTTTTCTTCCGGATTTATTGGGTTTGTTAAATATTAGAAACGCCCCTTTTTTGAATAGTCCTTATATTTTAGCGATATTAGGAGCTCTTATTTTATTTATCATGACATTTTGGTTAGTTGATTATATTGTTGGTCTCATACATTGGATTGAGGAGTCGCTGGTCAAGGCACCAGTTACTGATATTTTATTTGGCAGTCTAGGATTAATTTTTGGCTTGATTGTTGCCTTTTTAGTTGTTATGCCGCTTAAGGCGTTCCAATTTCAAGTGCTCAACACGGTGTTGCCTATTTTTCTAACTGTTTTGTTAGGGTATTTAGGGTTTCAGGTCGGATTTAAAAAACGCCATGAACTTATGAACTTATTTTCTCTTTCTAACCGAATGGCAAAGAAAAAAGGAAATGATGAAGAAGTTGAAAATAGTAAAGGTCGGGCATTGAAAATATTGGATACAAGCGTCATTATCGATGGCCGAATTGCTGATATTTGTCAAACTGGATTTTTAGAAGGAACCATTGTGATTCCACGTTTTGTCTTAGAGGAGTTACAACATATTGCCGACTCATCGGATGTGCTGAAGCGAAACCGTGGACGCCGCGGTCTTGACATTTTGAATCGCATTCAAAAAGAATTAGATAGGAAAGTTGAAATTTATGAAGGAGATTTTGATGATATTCAAGAAGTAGACAGCAAACTTGTCAAATTAGCAAAATTGATTTCCGGGGTTGTGGTTACTAACGATTTTAATTTAAATAAAGTATGTGAATTGCAAAATGTACCGGTACTAAATATCAATGATTTAGCCAATGCCGTAAAGCCAATTGTGCTTCCTGGGGAAGAATTAAATGTTCATGTGATTAAAGACGGGAAGGAACATAATCAAGGTGTGGCATACTTGGATGACGGTACAATGATTGTTGTTGAAGATGGAAGAGACTATATCGGTAAGCGAGTCGATGTAATGGTCACAAGCGTGTTGCAAACATCGGCAGGAAGAATGATTTTTGCAAAGCTGAAACTTCTTGAAAAAGCATTATAGACTTTGGTTAGGGGAATGAGGAATGTTTTATCAGGTTGTAATTCCTGCTGCTGGACAAGGAAAACGAATGAAGGCAGGTAAGAATAAACAATTTATTGAACTTTGTGACCAACCTGTTATTGTCCATACATTAAAAGTGTTTGAGCGGGATGAATGGTGTGAAGGAATCATTCTTGTTATTAATGAAGCGGAACGTGAGCAATTTAATGAAATAGTAAAACGTTACTCGATTAAAAAAGTCATTTCTATGGTAAGCGGCGGTACTGAGCGTCAGCATAGCGTTTACAACGGCTTGAAAAAGATTCAAAACAGCGATATTGTTCTTATTCATGATGGGGCACGTCCTTTTATTACAGTAGAGAAAATTCATGAGCTTGTTCAAGCAGCGAAAGAACATGGAGCGGCGGTTATAGCTGTGCCAGTAAAGGACACAATTAAACGGGTATTTGATGGATATGTCCATGAAACGGTGGAACGCTCTAGCTTGTGGGCTGTACAAACTCCACAAGCTTTTCATGTTTCACTTGTGTTAGAAGCTCATGAACGTGCTTCTTTGGAGGGATATATTGGAACAGACGATGCCAGTCTTGTTGAGCGAATTGGAAAGCAGGTAAGGATTATTGAAGGAGATTACCGGAATATAAAATTAACGACTCCTGATGATTTATTATTTGCACAAGCTATTTTGTCGAATTGGACAAGCTGTTAAAATAGAGAGAAAAAGGAGGACCATTATGTTTCGAATTGGTCAAGGTTTTGATGTTCATCAGTTTGCCGAAGGACGTCCTCTTATTATTGGTGGAGTTGAAATTCCATATGAAAAAGGGCTGCTTGGACATTCAGATGCTGATGTTTTACTTCATGCTGTGGCCGATGCATGTTTAGGGGCCATTGCTGCTGGGGATATCGGCAAACATTTTCCGGATAACGATCAAAGATATAAAGATGCCGATTCTGCTGTTCTTTTACAACATGTTTGGAACCTTGTAAAAAAAGAAGGTTATCAACTAGTGAACCTTGATTGTACCATTATTGCGCAAAAACCGAAAATGGCGCCGTATATTGAGCAAATGAGAGCAAGAATTGCGGAATTACTAGAGGGAGAACTGTCTCAAGTTAATGTGAAGGCGACTACTACTGAAAAGCTGGGCTTTACGGGTCGTGAAGAAGGAATCGCTGCACAAGCGGTTGTTCTATTGCAAAAGAAATAACTGTTTTTGAACTTTTCTCTTGTATAATGTTAAAATAACGTAGGATACTCGGATTATCGAAAATTTTATGGAGGGTTATCGACAATGTCACAAGAAGTAAGAGTGCGTTATGCGCCAAGTCCAACAGGACATTTACATATTGGCGGAGCGCGAACAGCGCTATTCAATTATTTATTTGCACGTCATCACAATGGTAAGTTTATTGTGCGTATAGAAGATACTGATATCGAACGTAACGTTGAAGGTGGAGAACAATCACAATTAGAAAACTTAAAATGGCTTGGTATTGAGTATGATGAATCGATTGATAAAGATGGCGGATACGGTCCTTATCGCCAAACTGAACGCCTTGATATATATCGTAAGTATGCAAATGAATTATTAGAAAAAGGATATGCGTATAAATGCTTCTGTACGCCAGAAGAATTGGAGCAGGAGCGTGAAGCTCAAAAAGCTGCCGGCATAGCGGCTCCACAGTACAGCGGAAAATGCCGTCATTTAACTCCAGAGCAAGTAGCACAATTGGAAGCGGAAGGAAAGCCATATACGCTTCGTATTAAAGTTCCAGAAGGAAAAGTATATGAATTCGAAGATATGGTTCGCGGCAAAGTAGTATTTGAGTCAAAAGATATTGGAGACTGGGTGATTGTAAAGGCAAACGGCATTCCAACCTATAACTTTGCTGTTGTGATCGATGACTATTTAATGAAGATTACGCACGTATTCCGTGGAGAAGAACACTTATCGAACACACCAAAGCAATTAATGATTTACGAATATTTAGGATGGGAAGCACCGAAATATGGTCATATGACACTAATCGTTAATGAAAATCGTAAAAAGCTATCTAAGCGCGATGAATCAATTATTCAATTCGTATCTCAATACAAAGAGTTAGGCTATTTACCGGAGGCAATGTTTAACTTTTTTGCTTTACTAGGATGGTCACCAGAAGGAGAAGAAGAGATTTTTACAAAAGAAGAATTAATTAAAATCTTTGATGTTTCTCGCTTATCAAAGTCTCCTTCGATGTTCGATAAACAAAAGCTAACATGGATGAACAACCAATATATTAAAAAATTAGATTTAGACCGATTAGTTGATCTGGCACTTCCGCATTTAGTGAAAGCAGGCCGCCTACCTGAAAATATGAGCGATGAGCAGAAGCAATGGGCCCGTAGCCTTATTGCACTTTATCAAGAACAAATGAGCTATGGTGCGGAGATTGTAGAATTATCCGAGTTGTTCTTTAAAGAGGATATTGAGTATAATGATGAAGCAAAAGCAGTATTGGCAGAAGAACAAGTGCCAGAAGTATTAAAAGCGTTTTTAGAGGAAGTGAAAAATCTAGAAACGTTTGAAGCTGAAGCAATCAAAGCAGCGATTAAAGCGGTACAAAAAGCAACGGGACAAAAAGGAAAGAAATTATTTATGCCGATTCGTGTCGCGACGACTGGCCAAACTCATGGACCGGAGCTGCCGCTTGCTCTTCAGTTACTAGGTAAAGAAAAAGTAATCAGCCGTTTAGAGAAGCTAATTAATTAACATTTTTGACCTGTTATAATATAGTAATGATAACAAGTCAATAGATGGCTAAAACGTTGATGAGGAGAAGTAAAAAACATTGACATTACAGAGAGAATCACCTTGGCTGGAAGTGATTCATGTTCAATGTTTTTGAAATGCGCCTCTGAGTCTCCTTTCGAATCAGAGATGCTCTGTATTAGAATGGAGCGGATTCTCTTCCGTTATAAGAGTTGAGGGAGCTAAACACTTCATTTGTTTAGCTAAACAGAGTGGAACCGCGCATTTGAGCGTCTCTGTGTTTATAAACACAGAGACGCTTTTTATTATTCTTGCAGGCAGATAGGAGGGAGAATATGTATGTTTAAAACATTAAAAGAGGACATTGAAGTCATTTTTGAGCAAGATCCAGCGGCAAGGAGTTATTTGGAAGTTATTCTTACTTATTCAGGATTACATGCGATTTGGGCTCATCGCATTGCCCATGCTTTTTACAAACGTAAATTTTTCTTTATCGCAAGAGTTATTTCACAGATTAGCCGTTTTTTTACAGGAATAGAGATTCATCCAGGAGCGAAAATTGGCCGTCGCTTTTTCATTGACCATGGCATGGGGGTTGTGATTGGAGAAACATGTGAAATTGGGGATAATGTGACGGTTTATCAAGGGGTGACATTAGGAGGAACGGGAAAAGAAAAAGGAAAACGTCACCCAACAATTAAAGATAATTGCCTCATTGCCACAGGGGCAAAAGTACTTGGGTCGATTACCATTGGAGAGAATTCAAAAATCGGCGCTGGTTCTGTTGTTCTAAAGGATGTACCGCCTAACTCTACTGTTGTCGGCATACCTGGACGTGTCGTTGTTCAAAATGGTGTTAGAATTAAAAAAGATTTAAATCATACAGATTTGCCAGATCCAATTGCTGACAGATTAAAAGAACTAGAAATGGAAATTGAAAAGCTAAGAAACGAACTTAACGAACTAAAGGAAAGGAAGATAGAAAATGACCATTCAGCTTTATAATACGATGACCCGCAAAAAAGAAGTTTTCGAACCAATAGAACCAAATAAGGTGAAAATGTATGTATGCGGTCCAACCGTTTATAACTATATTCATATCGGAAATGCTCGGCCAGCCATCGTTTATGATACGATTCGCCGCTATCTAGAATTTCGAGGTTATGAGGTTCAATATGTTTCCAACTTTACTGATGTAGATGATAAATTAATTAAAGCAGCAAAAGAATTGGGAGAAGATGTTCCAACCATTGCGGAGCGTTTTATTCAAGCGTATTTTGAAGATATATCTGCACTAGGATGCAAAAAAGCGGATGTTCATCCTCGCGTAACAGAGAACATTGATATTATTATTGAGTTCATTGAACAGCTTATCGAAAAAGGATATGCATATGAAGCAGACGGAGATGTGTATTACAAAACAAGAGAATTTGCCGAATACGGAAAGCTTTCTCATCAATCGATTGATGAATTGCGAGCGGGAGCACGCATTGAAGTGGGCGAGAAGAAAAAAGATCCGCTGGATTTTGCTCTATGGAAAGCGGCAAAAGAAGGAGAAATTGCTTGGGATAGCCCATGGGGCAAAGGAAGACCAGGCTGGCATATTGAGTGCTCGGCAATGGCGCGTAAATATTTAGGTGATACGATTGACATTCACGCAGGAGGACAGGATTTAACGTTTCCACATCATGAAAACGAAATTGCTCAGTCTGAAGCGTTAACAGGAAAAACATTTGCAAAATATTGGTTGCATAATGGTTATATTAACATTAATAATGAAAAAATGTCTAAATCTCTTGGAAACTTTGTACTTGTTCATGACATTATTAAACAAATTGATCCGCAAGTGCTACGATTCTTTATGCTTTCTGTACATTACCGTCATCCAATTAACTATAGTGAAGAATTGTTAGAGAGCGCAAAAAATGGATTAGAGCGTTTAAAAACTTCGTATTTTAACCTTAAACATCGTCTAGAAAGCAGTACAAATTTAACACATAATGATGAGCAGTGGTTAGATAAAATTAAAGGTTATCGTGAGGCATTTATTAAAGAAATGGACGATGATTTTAATACAGCGAACGCCATTGCTGTTTTGTTTGAATTGTCGAAGCAGGCCAATTTATATTTGCTGGAAAAGAACACATCAGAAACAGTGATTCAAGCATTTTTAACAGAGTTTGAACAGTTATTCGATGTATTAGGTCTTACTTTGCAAGAGGAGCAGTTACTGGATGAAGAAATTGAAGCGCTCATCCAAAAACGAATGGAGGCTCGGAAAAATCGCAATTTTGCTTTAGCTGATCAAATTCGTGATGAATTAAGAGCAAAAAATATTATTTTAGAAGATACACCACAAGGAACAAGATGGAAAAGAGGATAAGGTTTGTATGAGTTTATTAAAAGAAGTAAAAGATTTTAAACAGTTAAACAGTCTAGCTCTTGCGTATATTGGTGATGCCGTTTATGACCTTTATGTGCGGCATCGCCTACTTTCTCAAGGAAATGTTAAACCTAACCAACTGCATAGGCAAGCAACAAAATATGTATCAGCCAAGGCGCAAGCGAGTGTAATTTTAACCTTTTTGCAACAGTCCATATTAACGGAAGAAGAGCAATCAGTCGTTCGAAGAGGAAGAAATGCCAAATCGGCTACGATTCCGAAAAATACGGATGTACAGACATATAGATATAGCACGGCTTTTGAAACACTAATCGGATATCATTTCTTAGGAAATAACCACGAGCGAATGGAAGAGATTATCGGCTATTCTTTTGATATTATCGAGAATCAAGAAAGGGAGAAATAAGAATGGATTTTGTGATCGGAAAAAATCCAGTAGTTGAGGCGTTGAAGTCAGAACGTGATATTAACAAAATTTGGATTTCGGAAAACTCGCAGCGCGGCACGATGCAACAAATTATTCAATTAGCGAAGCAAAAAGGTGTTGTTGTACAGTATGTACCGAAAAAGAAAATTGATCAAATGGTGGAAGGAAATCATCAAGGTGTTGTTGCACAAGTAGCTTCCTATAAATATTATGACATCGATGAACTATTTAAACGTGCTGATGAGAAAAATGAACAACCGTTCTTTTTAATATTGGACGAGCTTGAGGATCCTCATAACTTAGGATCCATTATGAGAACAGCCGATGCCGTAGGAGCGCATGGAATTATTATTCCGAAGCGTCGGTCTGTTGGATTGACGGCTACGGTAGCAAAAGCATCAACAGGGGCAATTGAATATATTCCAGTAGCTCGGGTAACGAATCTAGCAAGAACAATTGATGAGTTAAAAGAACGGGGGATTTGGATTGTTGGAACAGATGCGAAAGGAAGCGATGATTATCGTTCTCTTGATGGAACACTGCCAATAGCTCTTGTTATTGGTAGCGAAGGAAAAGGAATTGGCAGACTCATTTTAGAAAAATGTGACTTTTTAATTCGTTTGCCAATGAAAGGGAAAGTCACATCTTTAAATGCATCTGTAGCTGCTGGTTTACTAATGTATGAGGTGTATCGCAAACGGTATCCTTTAGGAGAATAATTAATATGGATATTCTTATTGTAGATGGTTATAACATTATTGGTGCTTGGCCAGAACTTAGACAATTAAAAGAACATGATCTTGCCTCGGCAAGAGACTTATTAATTGCAAAAATGGCTGAGTACCAAGCCTTTACAGGTTATAAAGTGATTATTGTTTTCGATGCGCACCTCGTACAAGGAATTGAGAAAAAATATAAAAATTATAAAGTAGAAGTCATTTTCACGAGAGAAAATGAGACGGCAGATGAACGTATTGAAAAACTTGCGAAAAGTTTAAATAACATCCGCACACAAATTTACGTAGCAACATCTGATTATACAGAACAATGGGCGATTTTTGGCCAAGGAGCCTTGCGAAAATCAGCGCGGGAGTTACTCATTGAGATGGAATCGATTGAAAAAAGCATCGAGCGAAAAGTAAAGAAAATTCAAGAGAAAAAACCGATATCGAAAATCCCTTTAAATGATGAAATTGCGAGAATTTTTGAAAGATGGCGAAGAGGCGAAAAATGAGCGGTTGACGCTGTAAAAAATTGTACTGTATAATGATTCTATCGAGTTGTGCGGTCGGGGGGATTGGCGTGGGCGCAGGCTTCAAAGGCAGAACTATCAAGGATTATGACCATCTTGAGGACGAAGAGGTAGTAGAATTAGTTCATCAAGGCGACAGTGATGCACTAGATTATCTGATTCATAAATATCAAAATTTTGTTCGTGCCAAAGCACGTTCGTATTTTTTAGTTGGCGCAGATCGAGAAGATATTATTCAAGAAGGAATGATTGGTTTATATAAAGCTATTCGTGACTTTAAAGAGGACAAGTTAACCTCTTTTAAAGCATTTGCCGAGTTGTGTATTACAAGACAGATGATTACAGCCATTAAGACTGCAACTCGGCAAAAACATATTCCTCTTAACTCGTATGTCTCACTTGATAAACCAATCTATGATGATGAATCAGATCGAACTTTGATGGATGTTATTTCAGGAGCAAAAGTGATGGATCCTGAGGAATTAATCATTAATCAGGAAAAAGTAGACGATATTGAAGTGAAAATGGCTGAATTGCTAAGTGATTTAGAAAGAAAAGTGCTTGTTTTGTATTTGGACGGCCGTTCTTACCAGGAAATTTCAGAAGAGTTAAACCGACATGTCAAATCGATTGATAATGCTTTGCAACGCGTGAAGCGTAAATTGGAAAGATATTTGGAATGGAAAGAAATCAGCTTATAGTTTTAATTCTTCGCGATTATGTTGACATGAAAAATAGCGGTGTGTTACAGTTTTAAAGACATCTTGTTGTATTGGTGAGATGAATATGCGTAAAAAAGTAGTATTAGCATGCAGTAATTGTAATAGCAGGAATTACTCAACAATGAAAAATGCTGCGAATTTGCAAGAGCGGCTTGAAATGAAAAAGTTTTGCAAAGTATGTAACACTCATACTGTTCACCGTGAAACGAAATAATTTTGTTTTAACATAAATTTAATGCTTGTTTGAGCCAGTCCCTAGCTGTTGGAGGTTACTTATTATGCAACGAATGATGAAATTTTTCAGTGATGTCGCACGAGAAATGAAAAAAGTAAGTTGGCCGAAGCGGAAAGAGCTCGTGCGTTACACGATTACGGTCTTGGCTACAGTTGCGTTTATGACAGTCTTTTTTGCTATTGTTGATTTAGGGATTTCTTCTTTAATTCGTTTAGTGCTTGAATAACTCTTGTAATTGTATGGTATAATGAAAGATAATATAGGAAGTGTGAAGCCCGGAAACGGGTTTTTATTTTGGTTTTTAACGAATATAAATCCATATTTTCTCAATTTTCTTTAGGGAGGGAAGGGCGTTTAAGGCCCCAATAAATGGAGAAAAATTGGTATGTGATTCATACTTATTCTGGATATGAAAATAAAGTGAAAGCGAATCTTGAGAAAAGAGTAGAATCCATGGGAATGCAAGATAAAATTTTTCGTGTTGTTGTTCCTGAGGAAGAAGAAACGGATATGAAAAATGGAAAGAAAAAAGTAACGAAACGAAAGGTATTCCCTGGATATGTTTTAGTCGAAATGGTTATGACAGATGACTCTTGGTATGTTGTACGCAATACACCTGGTGTAACTGGATTTGTAGGTTCTTCTGGGGCAGGTTCTAAGCCGACTCCACTGCTTGAAGAAGAAGTAAACGTCATCTTGAAGCGTGCAGGAGTAGACTTAATGGATCTTGATTTTGACTATGAATTAAATGAAACGGTTCAAGTAAAAGAAGGACCGTTTGCAAACTTTACCGGTACGATTGAAGAGATTGATAAAGATAAGCGCAAAGTGAAAGTTCTTGTTAATATGTTTGGTCGTGAAACGCCAGTCGAACTCGACTTTGCACAGATTGAAAAAATATAATATCAAATAACTTGAAATCAGTTAAGAAAAGTGGTAATATTTTAAGGTCAGTATGTCTCAAATACATTGAGGCTGTTATTGCTAGTTCTTTATATAGGTTATATAAAGAATAACGAGTGGGAGGGTAAATCCCTAATACCACATCACGGACTTAAGGAGGTGTGTCTCGTGGCTAAAAAAGTGATTAAAGTTGTGAAATTGCAAATTCCTGCAGGTAAAGCGAATCCGGCACCACCAGTTGGTCCAGCGTTAGGTCAAGCTGGTGTAAACATCATGGGATTCTGTAAAGAATTCAATGCTCGTACAGCTGACCAAGCAGGTTTAATCATTCCTGTTGAAATTACGGTATACGAAGACCGTTCATTTACATTTATTACGAAGACTCCGCCTGCTGCAGTATTGCTTAAGAAAGCAGCTGGTATCGAGTCAGGTTCTGGTGAGCCAAACCGTAATAAAGTAGCAACAATCAAGCGTGATAAAGTACGCGAGATTGCTGAAACAAAAATGCCAGATCTAAATGCTGCTAGCATTGAAGCTGCAATGCGCATGATTGAAGGTACAGCGCGCAGTATGGGTATCGTTATTGAAGACTAATGTTGTCATTTAGCTGGCTTTTGAAGGTTGCGAATACAGGGGTGTTCTGTTTCGCAACCTTTATTCGTGGGAGGTTATTCCGCTAAAACCACAATTAAGGAGGAAATTAAGATGGCTAAAAGAGGCAAAAGATATTTAGAAGCTGTAAAGCTTGTTGATCGTTCTAAAGCTTATTCTGTAACAGAAGCAATTGAGTTAGTGAAAAAAACAAACATTGCGAAATTTGATGCAACAGTAGAAGTTGCTTTCCGCTTAGGTGTAGACCCTAAAAAAGCTGACCAACAAATCCGCGGCGCGGTTGTATTACCACATGGTACTGGTAAAGTGCAACGCGTGTTAGTATTCGCAAAAGGTGAAAAAGCAAAAGAAGCGGAAGCTGCAGGTGCAGACTACGTTGGCGATACAGATTACATCAATAAAATTCAACAAGGTTGGTTCGAATTTGATGTAATCGTAGCAACTCCTGATATGATGGGTGAGGTAGGTAAATTAGGTCGTATTTTAGGTCCTAAAGGCTTAATGCCAAACCCTAAAACAGGTACAGTTACATTTGATGTAGCGAAAGCAGTAAAAGAAATTAAAGCAGGTAAAGTTGAATACCGTGTAGATAAAGCGGGTAACATTCATGTACCAATCGGAAAAATTTCTTTCGATAATGAAAAACTTGTTGATAACTTTACAACTATTTACGAAACAATCTTAAAAGTAAAACCAGCCGCTGCTAAAGGTACTTACGTGAAAAACGTAACGGTTACTTCAACAATGGGACCTGGTATTAAAGTAGACCCTTCAACATTTGTTATTTCATAAGCTAATTGTTGACTTTTTCAAAGTCATTTAGTATTATATATTTTGTTTGAAAAAGGAATATCATTTGTACCGTAGACAGTAGGTGCCCTAAGGGCTTAATTTCCTACCGAGGTGTTGTTCATAAATAAAGTGCGTCTTCATCATGCACTTGCTTTGTGGTACCTCCATGTCTGCGAAGGCATGGAGGTTTTTTGTGAACGGTATAAGTGGTGTTTTATTTTATCTTCTACAGGAGGTGTAAAGATGAGCAGCGCAATCGAACTCAAAAAGCAAGTTGTAGCGGAAATCGCTGATAAATTCCGCGCGAGCAAATCGACAATCATCGTAGACTATCGCGGTCTTAACGTAGCAGAAGTTACAGAACTTCGTAAACAGCTTCGTGAAGCTGGCATCGAGTTCAAAGTGTACAAAAACACATTAACTCGTCGTGCTCTTGCAGAAGTTGGTTTAGAGGGATTAGACGAAGTTCTTACTGGACCAAATGCGATCGCGTTTAGTAACGATGATGTAGTAGCGCCTGCAAAAATCTTAAATGAATTCGCGAAAACTCACGAAGCGTTAGAGATTAAAGCAGGTGTAATTGAAGGTAACGTTGCTACTGTTGAAGAAGTTAAAGCACTTGCAAATCTTCCTTCTCGCGAAGGCTTGCTTTCTATGTTGCTTAGCGTTCTTCAAGCACCAATCCGCAACTTCGCTCTTGTTACAAAAGCGGTTGCAGAGAAGAAAGAAGAACAAGGCGCATAATTTAGCGTTTGTATCTTAAGTGTGATTACATTAAAAAATGATATTAAGGGAGGAATATTACAATGACTAAAGAACAAATCATTGAAGCGGTTAAGAATATGACTGTTTTAGAATTAAATGAATTAGTAAAAGCAATTGAAGAAGAGTTCGGTGTAACTGCTGCTGCTCCTGTAGTAGTTGCTGGCGGTGCTGCTGCTGGTGGCGATGCTGCTGCTGAGAAAACAGAATTCGACGTTATCCTTGCTGATGGCGGCGCTCAAAAAATTAAAGTTATCAAAGTTGTTCGTGAAATCACTGGTCTTGGCTTAAAAGAAGCAAAAGACTTAGTTGATAACACTCCAAAACCAGTTAAAGAAGGCGTTTCTAAAGAAGAAGCTGAAGAAATCAAAGCTAAACTTGAAGAAGCTGGCGCTAGCGTAGAAATTAAGTAATTTCAGCTATGCAATAAAAAGCTCGCTAATGATAGCGGGCTTTTTTTAATATTAATATTGTGAAGAAACGGTTATGATGATAGGGAAAAAAGGAATGAAAAGGTGATGTCGTTGAACGAACATTATTATTCGAAAAAACCTTCTTCATCGAGCAATCCGCAAACTTGGACATTTCAATTAAGAGGCCGGCTTTTTACTTTTACAACTGACAGCGGTGTTTTTTCAAAAAAGGAAGTGGATTTTGGTTCGCGATTACTAATCGAATCGTTTGAGCAACCGGAAATTGAGGGGGATTTTTTGGATGTAGGTTGTGGATATGGACCGATTGGACTGTCCATAGCAAAAGATTTTCCTGAGCGTAAAGTAGAAATGATCGATATTAATGAACGTGCCGTTGAGTTAGCTAACAAAAATAAAGCCATCAATCAAGTAGACAATGTAGTTATTTATCAAAGTGATTTATTTGAACGTGTTGGTGATAAGATGTTTGCTGCAATTTTAACAAACCCACCCATTCGTGCAGGAAAAAGTGTTGTTTATTCGATTTTTGAGCAAAGCTTCTCTCGTTTGTTTTCTGGTGGAGAATTATGGGTCGTTATTCAAAAAAAGCAAGGCGCTCCTTCAGCGATGGAAAAGTTACAATCTTTATTTCCTGAGGTAGAAGTTATAGAAAAGAAAAAAGGATATTATATCATAAAAGCGAAAAAATATTGACGGTTTTTTTTGTATATGATATCATTATAAAATGCCAAATGTGTAATTTTATTAAGGTTCTGTTCAAAAAATAAAGTGTATAATTTTATTTTTAATGGAAAAAATTATAAAATCAATGCTGTGTAAAATGTGGTTTTCTTAACAGAAACCATTTTTTCTTTTGTTTTATATGATAAGGCAATGATTGTCTTTTCATAAGCTTGCTTTCTACTTATTAACGCTTTAATTTGAGGGGTGAATCAGTTGACAGGTCAACTAGTTCAATATGGACGACACCGCCAACGAAGAAGTTACGCGCGTATCAGTGAAGTTTTGGAATTACCAAATCTAATTGAAATTCAAACTTCCTCTTATCAGTGGTTTCTTGATGAGGGTTTAAGAGAAATGTTTAAAGAAATCTCTCCTATCGAGGATTTCACAGGAAATTTGTCGCTTGAATTTATTGATTATAGTTTAGGAGAGCCTAAATATTCCGTTGAAGAAGCGAAAGAACGGGACGTTACGTATGCAGCACCGCTTCGCGTAAAGGTCCGTTTAATTAATAAAGAAACTGGTGAGGTAAAAGATCAAGACGTGTTTATGGGAGATTTTCCTCTCATGACAGAGACGGGTACGTTCATCATTAACGGGGCTGAACGTGTCATCGTTTCTCAGCTCGTTCGCTCACCAAGCGTATATTACAGCGGAAAGGTTGACAAAAACGGTAAACGCGGCTTTTCTGCGACAGTTATTCCAAACCGTGGTGCGTGGTTGGAGTATGAAACAGATGCGAAAGATGTTGTATATGTTCGTATCGACCGTACTCGTAAATTGCCAGTAACGGTGCTTTTACGTGCGCTTGGGTTTGGGTCTGATCAAGAAATCATCGATTTAATTGGTGATAATGAGTATTTACGTAACACTCTTGAAAAAGATAATACAGAAAGCACAGAAAAAGCGTTATTAGAAATTTATGAGCGCTTACGCCCGGGAGAACCGCCTACTGTAGAAAATGCAAAAAATTTACTAATTTCTCGTTTCTTTGATCCAAAACGCTACGATTTAGCAAGCGTTGGACGTTATAAAATTAATAAAAAGCTTCATATTAAAAACCGACTCTTTAATCAGCGTTTAGCAGAAACTCTTGTTGATCCTGAAACTGGTGAAATTATCGCTGAAAAAGGAACAATCATCGACCGTAGAACACTAGACCGAATTTTACCAAAGCTAGAAAAGAATATTGGTTTTAAGACATACAACCCTGCTGGTGGCGTTGTAGATGAAGAATTCACACTACAATCTATTAAAATTTATGCGCCAAATGATCCGGATGGGGAGCAAGTCATTAATGTCATTGGTAACGGCTATATTGCGGAAGATGTAAAACATATCACACCAAGCGATATTATTGCATCGATTAGCTACTTCTTTAACTTGCTTCACGGAGTAGGCGATACAGACGATATTGACCACTTAGGAAATCGTCGTCTTCGTTCTGTTGGTGAGTTATTGCAAAACCAATTTAGAATTGGGCTTTCACGCATGGAACGCGTTGTGCGTGAGCGTATGTCTATCCAAGATACAAATACAATTACGCCGCAGCAACTTATCAATATTCGTCCAGTGATCGCGGCGATTAAGGAATTTTTCGGAAGTTCACAATTATCTCAATTCATGGACCAAACAAACCCTCTTGCTGAGTTAACACATAAGCGTCGTCTTTCTGCGCTAGGGCCAGGTGGTTTAACGCGTGAACGTGCTGGTTTCGAAGTTCGTGACGTTCACTATTCACACTATGGTCGCATGTGTCCAATCGAAACTCCTGAGGGTCCAAACATCGGTTTAATTAACTCGCTGTCAACATATGCAAAAGTAAACAAATTTGGTTTTATCGAAACACCGTATCGTCGTGTTGATCCTGAAACAGGAAAAGTAACGAACCGCATTGATTACTTAACAGCCGACGAAGAAGATAACTATGTTGTAGCTCAGGCGAACGCAAGAATTGCCGAAGACGGTACGTTCCTAGATGAAGATATCGTGGCACGTTTCCGTGGTGAAAACATTGTGGTCAAACGCGATCGCGTCGACTACATGGACGTATCGCCGAAACAGGTCGTATCAGCTGCAACAGCGTGCATCCCATTCTTGGAAAATGACGACTCTAACCGTGCTTTGATGGGTGCAAACATGCAGCGTCAAGCGGTTCCATTATTGCAACCTGAGGCTCCAATCGTTGGTACAGGAATGGAGTATGTTTCCGCGAGAGATTCAGGTGCGGCAGTTATTTGTAAGCATAGAGGAATTGTTGAAAGAGTAGAAGCAAAAGAAATTTGGGTTCGTCGTTTAATTGAAGTAGATGGTCAAGAGGTAAAAGGAGATCTTGATAAATACCGTCTGCTTAAATTTGTTCGTTCTAACCAAGGAACATGCTATAATCAACGTCCAATTGTGAAAAAAGGCGATATCGTTGAAAAAGGTGAAATCCTTGCTGATGGTCCGTCAATGGAGAAAGGCGAACTTGCTCTTGGTCGCAACGTCCTTGTTGCCTTCATGACATGGGATGGTTACAACTACGAGGACGCGATTATTATGAGCGAGCGTCTTGTTAAAGAAGATGTTTATACATCTATTCATATTGAGGAATATGAGTCTGAGGCTCGCGATACAAAGCTTGGACCTGAAGAAATTACACGCGACATTCCGAACGTCGGAGAAGATGCGTTACGTAACTTAGATGAACGAGGAATTGTGCGAATTGGTGCCGAGGTAAAAGACGGAGATTTACTTGTTGGTAAAGTAACGCCAAAAGGAGTAACGGAGTTAACAGCGGAAGAGCGTTTGTTGCATGCGATCTTTGGCGAAAAAGCTCGCGAAGTACGAGATACATCTCTCCGTGTTCCACATGGTGGTGGCGGTATCGTATTAGATGTCAAAGTATTTAACCGAGAAGATGGAGATGAGCTTCCACCTGGTGTGAATCAGCTAGTACGTGTGTACATTGTTCAAAAACGTAAAATCTCTGAAGGCGATAAAATGGCAGGACGCCATGGTAACAAAGGGGTCATTTCAAGAATCTTACCAGAAGAGGATATGCCTTTCTTACCAGATGGCACGCCAGTTGATATCATGTTAAACCCATTAGGGGTACCTTCACGTATGAACATTGGTCAGGTACTAGAGTTACACCTCGGTATGGCGGCGAAAAAACTGGGCATTCATGTAGCTACTCCAGTATTCGATGGAGCCACTGATGAAGATGTGTGGGCAACATTAGAAGAAGCTGGAATGCCTCGTGATGCTAAAACGGTTCTTTATGATGGAAGAACAGGAGAGCCGTTTGATAATCGTGTGTCTGTTGGTATCATGTACATGATTAAATTGGCACACATGGTTGATGATAAATTGCATGCTCGTTCAACAGGTCCTTACTCGCTGGTAACGCAACAACCACTCGGTGGTAAAGCGCAGTTCGGTGGTCAGCGTTTCGGTGAGATGGAAGTATGGGCGCTTGAAGCTTATGGTGCAGCATACACATTACAAGAGATTCTTACAGTTAAATCAGATGACGTCGTTGGTCGTGTGAAAACATATGAAGCTATTGTTAAAGGTGAGAACGTTCCAGAACCTGGTGTTCCAGAGTCATTCAAAGTATTGATAAAAGAACTGCAAAGTTTGGGTATGGACGTTACAATTCTTTCTAGCGACGACAAAGAAATTAATATGGAAAATTTTGATGAAGATGATGATGTTCAACCAGCGGATGCGGTTGCAATTGGTGTAGATGAAGCTAAAGAAGAAAAAGATGTCGTAACGAAAGAGTAATAAAATGACAAAGCAATAAGGGTAAAACCTGGAGATTAAGAGGGAGGTAGGCCCCTTGCTAGATGTAAATAATTTTGAGTATATGAAAATCGGACTTGCTTCACCAGAAAAAATTCGTTCTTGGTCATACGGTGAAGTAAAGAAACCTGAAACGATTAACTATCGTACATTAAAACCTGAAAAAGATGGGCTATTCTGTGAGCGTATTTTTGGTCCAACAAAAGACTGGGAGTGTCATTGCGGTAAATATAAGCGCGTGCGTTATAAAGGCGTTGTTTGTGATCGTTGCGGTGTTGAAGTCACTCGTGCCAAAGTTCGTCGTGAACGAATGGGCCATATTGAACTGGCAGCCCCTGTTTCACATATTTGGTATTTCAAAGGAATTCCAAGCCGCATGGGACTTGTCTTAGACATGTCCCCGCGGGCTTTGGAAGAAGTAATTTACTTTGCTTCCTATGTAGTTACTGATCCTGGAGATACTCCGCTTGAGAAAAAGCAATTGCTTTCTGAAAAAGAATATCGTGCATATCGCGAAAAGTACGGACAGTCATTCCAAGCTTCTATGGGAGCTGAAGCGATTAAAAAGCTTCTTCAAGATATTGATCTTGAAAAAGAAGTAGAGGCACTAAAAGAAGAATTAAAAACAGCTCAAGGACAACGTCGTGCTCGAACAATTAAACGTCTTGAAGTGTTGGAAGCATTCCGGAATTCTGGAAACGATCCGGCATGGATGGTATTAGATGTCCTTCCGGTTATTCCGCCAGAATTGCGCCCGATGGTTCAACTGGATGGCGGTCGTTTTGCGACATCCGATTTAAATGATTTATATCGTCGTGTCATTAATCGTAACAACCGCTTAAAACGACTTCTAGATCTTGGAGCACCAAATATCATTGTGCAAAACGAAAAACGCATGCTTCAAGAAGCGGTTGATGCGCTAATTGATAACGGTCGTCGTGGTCGTCCAGTTACAGGTCCTGGAAACCGTCCGTTAAAATCTCTTTCTCATATGCTAAAAGGTAAGCAAGGTCGCTTCCGTCAAAACTTACTTGGTAAACGTGTTGACTATTCTGGTCGTTCCGTTATCGTTGTAGGACCAAACTTAAAAATGTATCAATGCGGTCTTCCGAAGGAAATGGCGCTTGAGCTCTTTAAGCCATTCGTGATGAAAGAGCTTGTAGAAAGAGGTTTAGCTCACAACATTAAGAGCGCAAAACGAAAAATCGAACGTGTTCAACCAGAAGTTTGGGATGTTTTAGAATCGGTTATTAAAGAACATCCTGTACTTTTGAACCGTGCTCCAACTTTACACAGACTTGGTATTCAAGCGTTCGAACCTACACTTGTTGAAGGTCGTGCCATTCGCTTGCATCCGCTTGTATGTACAGCATATAACGCGGACTTCGATGGTGACCAAATGGCGGTACACGTTCCGTTATCAGCGGAGGCGCAAGCAGAAGCTCGCTTGCTCATGCTCGCAGCACAAAACATCTTAAACCCTAAAGATGGAAAACCGGTTGTTACTCCATCACAAGACATGGTATTAGGTAACTATTACCTAACGATGGAACGTGAAGGTGCAATCGGTGAAGGAATGGTGTTCAAAGATACGAATGAAGCGCTTTTAGCTTACCATAATGGTTATGTGCATCTTCACAGCCGTATCGCCGTGCACGCAGGTTCATTGAAAAATGAAACGTTCACTGAAGAGCAAAATAATAAATTATTAATTACGACGGTTGGTAAATTAATCTTTAACGAAATTTTACCGAAGTCTTTCCCTTACATTAACGAACCTACAAAAGAAAACCTAGAGGAACGTACTCCTGATAAGTACTTCCTTGATAAAGGTGTAAATGTAAAAGAGGAAATTCGCAAACGCGAGCTTGTTCCTCCATTTAAGAAAAAGATTCTTGGAAACATCATCGCGGAAGTGTTTAAGCGTTTCAAAATTACGGAAACGTCTAAAATGCTTGACCGCATGAAAGACCTTGGTTTCAAATATTCAACGAAAGCCGGTATCACAATCGGTGTCGCCGATATCGTTGTATTGCCGGAAAAACAAGAGATTTTACAAGAAGCACAAGCCAAAGTAGACACGGTCTTAAAGCAATTTAGACGCGGTTTAATTACTGAAGACGAGCGTTATGAGCGTGTCATCTCTATCTGGAGTGCTGCGAAAGACAAAATTCAAAGCAAGTTAATGGAATCATTGGATAAACGCAACCCAATCTTTATGATGAGCGACTCCGGTGCTCGCGGTAACGCATCGAACTTTACGCAGCTTGCGGGTATGCGTGGTCTCATGGCTAACCCAGCGGGACGCATTATTGAATTGCCGATTAAATCTTCGTTCCGTGAAGGTTTAACGGTATTAGAGTACTTTATTTCAACGCATGGTGCGCGTAAAGGTCTTGCCGATACAGCGCTGAAAACGGCTGACTCTGGTTATCTCACAAGACGTCTCGTTGACGTTGCTCAAGATGTGATTGTTCGTGAAGATGATTGTGGTACGGATCGAGGTATACTTGTAAGAGCGTTAACGGATGGAAGTGAGGTCATTGTTAAGTTAGAAGAGCGCTTAGTTGGTCGATATGCGAGAAAAACAGTGAAACATCCGGAAACAGGTGAAATCCTTGTTCGGGAAAATGAAATGATCACTGAAGATATTGCTAACGCCATTATTAAGGCAGGTATTGACCAAGTTTGGATTCGCTCTGCGTTTACATGTAATACGCGTCATGGAGTATGTAAGAAATGTTATGGCCGTAACCTAGCTACAGGTGCAGAAGTAGAAGTTGGGGAAGCGGTTGGTATTATCGCCGCTCAATCCATCGGTGAACCTGGTACACAATTAACGATGCGTACATTCCACACTGGTGGTGTAGCAGGAGACGATATCACTCAAGGTTTACCGCGTGTTCAAGAATTGTTCGAAGCGCGTAATCCAAAAGGTCAAGCGGTCATTTCAGAAATTGACGGTGTGGTTGTTGCTATTAATGAAACTCGCGACCGTCAACAAGAAATTGTTGTACAAGGCGAAGTAGAAACACGCACGTATACAGCTCCGTATAGTGCAAGATTAAAAGTTCAAGAAGGTCAGCAAGTAGAGCGGGGTCAAGAGCTAACAGAAGGTTCAATTGATCCGAAGGAGCTCCTAAAGGTAAAAGATATTACCGCTGTTCAAGAATACTTGTTGCGTGAAGTGCAGAAAGTGTACCGAATGCAAGGGGTAGAAATTAGTGATAAACATATTGAAGTAATGGTTCGTCAAATGCTTCGGAAAGTTCGTGTCATTGATGCAGGTGATACGGACGTACTTCCAGGCACGTTGCTTGATGTACATCAATTTACAGATGTCAATGCTAAAGCGTTGCTTGAAGGCAAAACACCGGCAACAGCTCGTCCGGTATTACTTGGTATTACAAAAGCATCGCTTGAAACAGACTCATTCCTATCTGCTGCATCTTTCCAAGAAACAACGAGAGTGCTTACAGATGCAGCAATTAAAGGCAAACGTGACGAATTACTTGGCCTTAAGGAAAACGTTATTATTGGTAAGTTAGTGCCTGCTGGAACAGGAATGGCACGTTATCGTAAAGTAAAACCAGTAATTAAGAAGTCAAACACTGGTGAAGATGTAGTGACAACAAGCAAGTAATCGCTTATACATTGTTACCGGCAAGCACAGTTCTTGCCGGTAACAAATTTTTAATAAATGAAGTTGACAACGCCTTGAGAAAATGTTAATGTAATAAAGGTGTTCCAAAAACCTGGTACTTTGGAGGATATGTTTCATGTCTTATGAAAAAGTATTGCAGGCTAAACAAATCATTGTAGGAACCAAACAAACAGTGAGAGCTCTAAAAGAGGGAAAAGTACAGGAAGTTGTTATTGCGGAAGATGCGGATTCATTCATTATTGATAAAGTATTAGAAGCTGCAAAGGAAGCAAACGTTCCTGTAACGAAAGTAGACTCTATGAAAAAACTTGGGAAGGTATGTAAAATCCAAGTTGGAGCTGCCGCTGTTGCGATTATTTGTTAAAAACTGTTTTTGTAGGTTTGGCTACAAAAACTTTGTTTTTGTATAAAAATGAGCCGCCTGGATGTGTGGGCTTGAACTTAGATGTGAAGGGAGGAAATTCATAATGCCTACAATTAACCAGCTAGTACGTAAAGGTCGTACGAAAAAAGTTGAAAAATCTAAATCTCCTGCGTTAAACAAAGGATACAACAGCTTCAAAAAAGTGCAAACTAACGTTTCTTCACCACAAAAACGTGGTGTATGTACACGTGTAGGTACTATGACACCTAAGAAGCCAAACTCAGCGCTTCGTAAATATGCTCGTGTACGTTTAACAAACGGTATCGAGGTAACAGCATACATTCCTGGTATCGGTCATAACTTACAAGAACACAGCGTTGTATTAATTCGCGGTGGACGTGTAAAAGACTTACCAGGTGTGCGCTACCATATCGTTCGTGGTGCGTTAGATACTGCTGGTGTAGCAAACCGTATGCAAGGACGTTCTAAATACGGTACGAAGAAACCAAAAGCAGCTAAGAAGTAATAAAAAATAATTTAAGAAAAAGATAACTTTTTCTTGAAAGGAGGAAAAACTATGCCACGTAAAGGTCCAGTTCCGAAAAGAGATGTATTACCTGATCCAATTTACAATTCAAAACTAGTAACACGTCTTATCAACAAAATTATGATTGACGGTAAAAAAGGTAAAGCTCAAAAAATTCTTTATACTGCGTTTGATATCATCCGTGAGCGCACAGGTAAAGATCCAATGGAAGTTTTTGAGCAAGCTTTAAAAAATGTAATGCCAGTTCTTGAAGTAAGAGCTCGCCGTGTTGGTGGTGCTAACTATCAAGTTCCGGTAGAAGTGCGCCCTGAACGTCGTACAACATTAGGTCTTCGTTGGTTAGTAAACTACGCTCGTCTTCGTGGTGAAAGAACAATGGAAGAGCGTCTAGCTAACGAAATTATGGATGCTGCAAACAACACAGGTGCAGCTGTTAAGAAACGTGAAGATACTCACAAAATGGCAGAAGCGAACAAAGCATTCGCTCACTATCGTTGGTAATCTTCATTATTGTTGTTTTGTTTCGTATGTCTATTGATATATACTAGGAATAGGTGAAGGCGATAGAAATATTTCTATCGTACACTCACCTATCTTCCTATATATGAATGAATTTTTTCAAACACGATACTTACTTAAGGAAGGAGAAAAAACCACGATGGCAAGAGAGTTCTCCTTAGAAAAAACTCGCAATATTGGTATCATGGCTCATATCGATGCCGGTAAAACAACAACAACTGAACGTATCCTTTTCTATACAGGGCGCGTTCACAAAATCGGTGAAGTTCATGAAGGCGCAGCTACAATGGACTGGATGGAGCAAGAGCAAGAACGTGGTATTACAATCACTTCTGCGGCAACAACTGCGCAATGGAAAGGTCACCGCATTAACATTATCGATACACCTGGACACGTAGACTTCACAGTTGAAGTTGAGCGTTCTTTACGTGTATTAGACGGTGCAGTAGCTGTACTTGATGCACAATCCGGGGTAGAACCACAAACTGAAACAGTATGGCGCCAAGCGACTACGTACGGTGTTCCACGTATTGTATTCGTAAACAAAATGGACAAAATTGGCGCAGACTTTTTATATTCTGTAAAAACGCTTCATGATCGTTTGGAAGCAAATGCGCATCCGGTTCAATTACCGATTGGTGCGGAAGATCAATTCACAGGAATTATCGACTTAGTAAAAATGACTGCTTACCAATATAACGATGATCTTGGTAAAGATATTCGAGAAATCGAAATTCCTGAAGATTACAGAGATATTGCAGAAGAATATCGTGGAAAACTTATTGAAGCGGTAGCAGAACTTGACGAAGAATTAATGATGAAATATTTAGAAGGGGAAGAAATTACAGTAGAAGAGCTTAAAGCTGCGATTCGAAAAGCAACTGTTAGCGTTGAATTCTTCCCTGTATTCTGCGGTTCTGCGTTTAAAAACAAAGGTGTTCAGTTAATGCTTGACGGCGTTATCGACTACTTACCTTCCCCAATAGACGTACCTGCTATCAAAGGTGTCGATCCAAGTACAGAAGAAGAAGTAGTTCGTGAATCTAGCGATGACGCTCCATTCTCAGCATTAGCGTTCAAGATTATGACTGACCCTTATGTTGGTAAATTAACATTCTTCCGCGTTTACTCAGGTACATTAGATTCTGGTTCATACGTGTTGAACTCTACAAAACGTAAACGCGAACGTATCGGTCGTATCCTACAAATGCATGCGAACCATCGTCAAGAGATTTCTAAAGTGTACGCTGGTGACATCGCTGCGGCTGTAGGTTTAAAAGATACAACAACTGGCGATACTCTATGTGATGAAAAACATCCTGTTATTTTAGAGTCAATGCAATTCCCAGAGCCAGTTATTCAAATTGCAATTGAACCAAAATCAAAAGCAGACCAAGATAAAATGGGTCAAGCTCTACAAAAACTACAAGAAGAAGACCCAACATTCCGTGCATGGACAGACCAAGAAACTGGTCAAACAATCATCGCTGGTATGGGTGAGCTTCACCTTGATATCATTGTAGACCGTATGCGTCGTGAATTCAAAGTAGAAGCAAACGTTGGTGCTCCACAAGTAGCGTACCGCGAAACATTCCGTAAATCTGCACAAGTTGAAGGTAAATTTGTGCGTCAATCTGGTGGTCGCGGTCAATACGGTCACGTTTGGATCGAATTCTCTCCAAATGAAGAAGGTAAAGGATTCGAGTTCGAAAACGCGATCGTTGGTGGGGTAGTTCCAAAAGAGTACATCCCAGCGATCCAAGCAGGTCTTGAAGATGCAATGCAAAATGGGGTTCTTGCTGGATATCCAGTAGTAGATATTAAAGCAAAACTATTTGATGGTTCTTACCATGATGTTGACTCAAGTGAGATGGCGTTCAAAATTGCTGCTTCTCTTGCATTGAAAAATGCAGCAGCAAAATGTGATCCAGTATTACTTGAGCCAATTATGAAAGTAGAAGTAGTCATCCCTGAAGAATATCTTGGAGATATTATGGGTGACATCACTTCTCGCCGCGGTCGTGTAGAAGGTATGGAAGCTCGCGGTAATGCACAAGTTGTACATGCAATGGTTCCGCTTGCTGAAATGTTTGGATACGCAACTTCATTGCGTTCAAACACTCAAGGACGCGGAACATTCTCAATGGTATTTGACCACTATGAAGAAGTTCCTAAGAGCATTGCTGAGGAAATCATCAAAAAAAATAAAGGTGAATAATTGATTTTCTAGCATTGTTCAAGTATAAATACTTATGTAAGACTTGGAAGCGAATATGCTTGCGTGTTCGCTTCCAGGCATTCTATATTTTATATATTGAAATTTATCATTAAGGAGGATATTTCTAATGGCTAAAGCGAAATTCGAACGCTCTAAACCACACGTTAACATTGGTACAATTGGCCACGTTGACCATGGTAAAACAACTTTAACAGCTGCTATTACAACAGTTCTTGCAAAACAAGGTAAAGCAGAAGCTCGTGCTTATGACCAAATCGACGCTGCTCCAGAAGAGCGTGAGCGCGGTATCACAATCTCAACTGCACACGTTGAGTATGAAACTGACGCTCGTCACTATGCACACGTTGACTGCCCAGGTCACGCAGACTACGTTAAAAACATGATCACTGGTGCTGCGCAAATGGACGGCGCAATCCTTGTAGTATCTGCTGCTGACGGTCCAATGCCACAAACTCGTGAGCACATTCTTTTATCTCGTCAAGTAGGTGTACCATACATCGTAGTATTCTTAAACAAATGCGATATGGTAGACGACGAAGAATTACTAGAGCTTGTTGAAATGGAAGTTCGTGACTTATTATCTGAATATGACTTCCCTGGCGATGAAATCCCAGTTATCAAAGGTTCTGCGTTAAAAGCTCTTGAAGGCGATGCTGAATGGGAAGCAAAAATCATTGAGCTTATGAACGCTGTTGACGAGTACATCCCAACTCCACAACGTGAAACTGACAAACCATTCATGATGCCAGTTGAGGACGTATTCTCAATCACTGGTCGTGGTACAGTTGCTACTGGTCGCGTTGAGCGCGGTATCTTAAAAGTTGGTGACGCTGTTGAAATCATCGGTCTTGCTGATGAGCCAAAAGCTACAACAGTTACTGGTGTAGAAATGTTCCGTAAACTTCTTGACCAAGCTGAAGCTGGTGACAACATCGGTGCGCTTCTTCGTGGTGTATCTCGCGACGAAGTACAACGTGGTCAAGTACTTGCAAAACCAGGTACAATCACACCACACACTAAATTTAAAGCAGAAGTTTACGTATTATCTAAAGAAGAAGGTGGACGTCATACTCCATTCTTCTCTAACTACCGTCCACAATTCTACTTCCGTACAACTGACGTAACAGGTATCATCACTCTTCCAGAAGGCGTAGAGATGGTAATGCCTGGCGACAACGTTGAAATGACAGTAGAATTAATCGCTCCAATCGCGATCGAAGAAGGTACAAAATTCTCAATCCGTGAAGGCGGCCGCACAGTAGGCGCTGGCGTTGTATCTTCTATCATCGAATAATCGATAGAGGGTTGAAGGAACAGGCTTGCTAAAGCAAGCCTGTTCTTTTTTGATTCAAAGATTAAAGAGTTTCAGGAGTTAAGCCATCCATCTTTTTCTTTAATTAAAATATGTATATGCAACAAAATTCTAATAATTTCACGAGAAGTTGAAATAGGATTTTTTTGTATGTATAATATAAGAAGTGTGTGGTCATGCGAGAAATTACTTGCAATCTACATTAGATATCTGTATAATATCTAATGTTGGTCTTTAATTGCGATGAAGTGGAAGGTTGCTGACACACCCGGCCGCTTTGCCATGGCGAGAGTGTGAGGGAATTTCCACGGAGAATGTCTATTTTTAAAATAGGCGAAGAAGGAGGGAAAATAATGGCAAAAGAAAAAATTCGTATCCGTTTAAAAGCTTACGATCATCGAATCCTTGATCAATCTGCTGAGAAAATCGTAGAAACAGCAAAACGTTCAGGTGCAACTGTGTCTGGACCGATCCCATTACCAACTGAAAGAACTGTTTATACGATTTTACGCGCTGTTCACAAATACAAAGACTCTCGTGAGCAATTTGAAATGCGTACTCACAAGCGTTTAATCGATATCGTAAACCCAACTCCACAAACAGTGGATTCTTTAATGCGTCTTGACTTACCGTCTGGTGTAGATATTGAAATTAAACTTTAATCTAAAAACGAGTTTTATAGGAGGTGTGACGAATGACCAAAGGAATCTTAGGTAGAAAAATTGGCATGACGCAAGTATTCGCTGAAAACGGTGATTTAATTCCTGTAACGGTTATTGAAGCTACTCCAAACGTAGTTCTTCAAAAGAAAACAATCGAAAATGATGGCTATGAAGCAATCCAATTAGGTTTTGAAGATTTACGCGAAAAGCTTGCTAATAAGCCTTTAAAAGGGCATGTTGCTAAAGCGAATACTGCACCTAAGCGCTTCATTCGTGAAATCCGTGGAGTAAATCTTGCGGATTATGAAGTTGGTCAGGAAGTCAAAGTTGATATTTTCGCTGAAGGCGATGTTGTTGATGTAACAGGAATTTCAAAAGGTAAAGGATTCCAAGGTGCAATCAAACGCCATGGACAATCTCGTGGACCTATGTCACACGGTTCTCGTTACCATCGTCGTCCTGGTTCAATGGGTGCTATTGCTCCAAACCGTGTATTCAAATCTAAAGAACTTCCAGGTCGTATGGGTGGCGAACGTGTAACAGTTCAAAACTTAAAGATTGTTAAAGTTGATGCAGAACGCAACTTAATTCTTGTAAAAGGTAACGTACCTGGTCCGAAAAAAGCATTAGTAATCATCAAAAGTGCGGTTAAAGCGAAATAACTTCTTTAAGAAAGGAGGAATTATCCAATGCCAAAAGTAGCATTGTACAACCAAAACGGAGCAACTATTGGTGAAATCGAATTAAACGATTCCGTATTTGGTATTGAGCCAAATAAGCATGTTTTATTTGAAGCTGTTATTATGCAACGTGCTTCCTTACGTCAAGGAACTCACAAAACAAAAAATCGTGCAGAGGTAAGCGGCGGTGGCCGTAAACCATGGCGCCAAAAAGGTACTGGACGCGCTCGTCAAGGTTCTATTCGCTCTCCACAATGGCGCGGTGGTGGTACAGTATTTGGTCCGGTTCCACGCAGCTACAGCTACAAATTACCGAAAAAAGTACGTCGTTTAGCAATTAAATCTGCATTATCTTCAAAAGTTCTTGAAAACAACATTATCGTGTTAGATAACTTAACTCTTGAAGCGCCAAAAACAAAAGAAATGGTGAACATCCTAAATAATCTTTCTGTTGATCGCAAAGCGTTAATCGTTACAGCTGATGTAAACGAGAATATTACATTATCAGCACGCAACATTCCTGGAGTAACAGTTGTTACTGCAAACGGAATTAACGTTCTTGACGTGCTTAACCACGATAAGCTTGTGATCACGAAAGCTGCAGTGGAAAAAGTAGAGGAGGTGCTTGCATAATGAAAGATCCTCGCGATATTATTAAGCGCCCCGTCATTACTGAGCGTTCAACTGAATTAATGGCTGAGAAAAAATATACGTTTGAAGTTGACGTGAAAGCTAATAAAACAGAAGTAAAAGATGCAATTGAAGCGATCTTTGGCGTAAAAGTTGCAAAAGTAAACATCATGAACTACAAAGGTAAATTCAAGCGTGTAGGTCGTTATAGCGGTCTTACAAATCGCCGTCGCAAAGCGATCGTTACATTAACGCCTGACAGCAAAGAAATCGAATTGTTTGAAGTGTAAGTTTAAAAGCGAAGGAGGGAAAACGACATGGCGATTAAAAAATATAAACCAACATCTAACGGTCGTCGTGGCATGACAGTTCTTGATTTCTCTGAAATCACAACTGATAAGCCGGAAAAATCTTTGCTTGTGCCTTTAAAGAAAAAAGGCGGTCGCAATAACCAAGGTAAGTTAACTGTACGTCACCAAGGTGGCGGTCATAAGCGTCAATATCGTATCATTGACTTCAAACGCGATAAAGATGGCATTCCAGGACGCGTTGCTACAATCGAGTACGATCCAAACCGTTCTGCTAACATCGCGTTAATTCACTACTTAGATGGTGAAAAACGCTACATCATTGCGCCTAAAAACTTAGAAGTAGGCATGGAAATCATGTCTGGTCCAGATGCGGACATTAAAGTAGGTAACGCATTACCACTTGCAAATATCCCTGTTGGTACGTTAGTACACAACATTGAATTAAAACCTGGTAAAGGTGGACAATTAGTACGTTCTGCAGGTACATCTGCACAGATTCTTGGTAAAGAAGGTAAATATGTGCTTGTTCGTTTAGCGTCTGGCGAAGTTCGTATGATTTTAGGAACTTGCCGTGCAACAATCGGTCAAGTAGGTAACGAACAACACGAGCTTGTAAACATTGGTAAAGCAGGACGTGCTCGTTGGTTAGGAATTCGTCCAACAGTTCGCGGTTCTGTAATGAACCCAGTGGATCACCCACATGGTGGTGGTGAAGGTAAAGCACCGATCGGACGTAAGTCACCAATGACTCCATGGGGTAAACCAACTCTTGGCTTCAAAACTCGTAAGAAGAAAAATAAATCTGATAAATTCATTGTACGTCGTCGTAAAAAATAACGGGGTTGAGCTACGGTTCAAAAGAACCGTAGAGCAATCACGAAGGGAGGTTCATTTATGGGTCGCAGCTTGAAAAAAGGTCCTTTCTGTGATGATCACTTAATGAAAAAGATTGAGAAGTTGAATGAAACTGGACAAAAACAAGTAATTAAAACTTGGTCTCGTCGTTCAACAATTTTCCCTCAATTTATCGGTCATACAATTGCTGTATATGATGGCCGTAAACATGTGCCTGTATATATTACAGAGGATATGGTAGGACACAAGCTCGGTGAATTCGCGCCAACACGTACATTCAAAGGTCACGCTGGCGACGATAAGAAAACAAAACGTTAATGAGAGGAGGATTCATTCATGGAAGCTAAAGCTGTTGCGAGAACAGTACGCATTGCTCCTCGTAAAGCTCGTTTAGTCATTGATTTAATTCGAGGAAAGCAAGTAGGTGAAGCAGTAGCTATTCTTCGCCACACTCCAAAAGCTGCTTCTCCAATCATTGAGAAAGTGTTAAAATCTGCGGTAGCGAACGCAGAACATAATTATGAAATGGACGTTAACAAATTAGTAATCACAAAAGCATACGTTGATGAAGGTCCAACTTTAAAACGTTTCCGCCCTCGCGCTATGGGACGTGCAAGCGCAATTAACAAACGTACGAGCCATATTACAATTGTTGTTTCAGAAAAGAAGGAGGGATAATCAGTGGGTCAAAAGGTGAATCCAGTCGGTCTTCGTATCGGCATTATCCGTGATTGGGAATCAAGATGGTACGCTGAAAAAGATTACGCAGACCTCTTACATGAAGACCTAAAAATTCGTGAATACATTACGAAACGTTTAAGCGATGCTGCTGTTTCACGTGTCGAAATTGAACGTGCAGCAAACCGTGTAAACATCACTATTCACACTGCAAAACCTGGTATGGTTATCGGTAAGGGCGGTACAGAAGTTGAAGCGCTTCGTAAAGCTCTTAACCAATTAACAGGTAAACGTGTTCATATCAACATTCTTGAGATTAAAAAGCCAGAACTAGATGCGAAATTAGTAGCGGAAAATATCGCTCGTCAAATCGAAAACCGCGTATCATTCCGTCGTGCACAAAAACAAGCGATTCAACGTACTATGCGCGCTGGTGCATTAGGAATTAAAACAATGGTATCTGGTCGTCTAGGCGGTGCTGATATCGCTCGTTCTGAACATTATAGCGAAGGAACAGTTCCACTCCACACATTGCGTGCTGACATCGATTATGCAACAGCAGAAGCTGATACAACTTACGGAAAAATCGGTGTCAAAGTATGGATTTATCGTGGAGAGGTCCTTCCTACTAAAAAGAAAACTGAGGAAGGAGGAAATTAATCATGTTAATGCCAAAACGCGTAAAATATCGTCGTGAACATCGCGGACGTATGAAAGGTCGTGCGAAAGGCGGTACGGAAGTACATTTTGGTGAATACGGTTTACAAGCATTAGAATCTTCTTGGATTACAAACCGTCAAATTGAGGCTGCTCGTCGTGCAATGACTCGTTACATGAAACGTGGCGGTAAAGTATGGATTAAAATCTTCCCTTCAAAACCTTATACTGCAAAACCTCTAGAAGTGCGCATGGGTTCCGGTAAAGGTGCGCCTGAAGGTTGGGTAGCGGTAGTTAAACCTGGAAAGGTAATGTTTGAAGTTGCAGGTGTTTCTGAAGAAGTAGCACGTGAAGCATTGCGTCTTGCTTCTCATAAACTTCCTGTGAAGTGTAAGTTTGTAAAACGTGAAGAAATTGGTGGTGAATCTAATGAAAGCTAAAGAAATTCGTGAACTTACCACTGCCGAAATTGAACAAAAAATTAAATCTTTAAAAGAAGAGTTATTCAACCTTCGTTTCCAATTAGCAACTGGTCAATTAGAAAACACTGCACGTATTCGTGAAGTGCGCAAAGCAATTGCTCGCATGAAAACAATTATTCGCGAAAGAGAGATCGCTGCTAATAAATAAAACCTTGAGAGGAGGTTCGCGGAATGAGTGAACGCAATAACCGCAAAGTATATGTTGGTCGTGTTGTATCCGACAAAATGGATAAAACGATCACTGTTCTTGTAGAAACTTACAAAAAGCATCCTCTATATGGAAAGCGCGTAAAGTATTCTAAAAAATACAAAGCTCATGATGAAAACAATGTAGCTAAAGTTGGCGATATCGTTAAAATCATGGAAACTCGCCCGCTTTCTGCGACAAAGCGTTTCCGTTTAGTTGAAGTTGTGGAGAAAGCTGTTATTATCTAACTATTGTTCGGAACGGTTATATAATTCCGAAGGGAGGTCTCGTAAATGGTTCAACAAGAATCTCGTTTAAAAGTTGCTGATAACTCAGGTGCACGTGAAGTGCTTGTTATTAAAGTGTTAGGTGGCTCTGGTCGTCGTTATGCAAACATCGGCGATGTTGTGGTGGCAACAGTTAAAGAAGCAACACCAGGTGGCGTTGTTAAAAAAGGTCAAGTAGTCAAAGCGGTAGTTGTACGTACAAAGCGCGGAGTTCGCCGTTCTGATGGTTCTTATATTCGCTTTGACGAAAATGCTTGCGTAATTATCCGTGATGATAAGAGCCCACGTGGTACACGTATTTTCGGACCTGTTGCTCGTGAATTGCGCGACAACAACTTTATGAAAATCGTATCTTTAGCTCCAGAAGTAATCTAACAAAATCGAGAAGCCTTTCAAGGAGGTGCGAACTAAGATGCATGTAAAAAAAGGTGATAAAGTACAAGTAATCTCTGGTAAAGACAAAGGAAAGCAAGGAGTTGTTCTTGCTGCATATCCTAAGAAAAACCGAGTGCTTGTAGAAGGCGTAAATATCGTTAAAAAACACGTAAAGCCATCTCAACTAAATCCGCAGGGCGGTATCATTAGCAAAGAGGCACCTATTCATGTATCAAACGTAATGCCTTTAGATCCTAAAACAGGAACACCAACTCGTGTAGGATATAAAATTGTAGATGGTAAAAAAGTACGTTATGCGAAAAAATCTGGTGAAATTTTAGATAAATAATCGTGATGTCGGAAGGGAGGTACTTACATGAACCGCCTAAAAGAAAAATTCTTAAAAGAAGTTACTCCTGCTCTTATGAGCAAGTTTAACTATAAATCTGTAATGCAAGTTCCAAAAATCGAAAAAATCGTCATCAACATGGGTGTTGGTGATGCTGTACAAAATCCAAAAGCATTAGATAGCGCTGTTGAAGAGTTAGCGTTAATTTCTGGTCAAAAACCAGTTGTAACTCGCGCGAAAAAATCAATCGCTGGCTTCCGTCTTCGTGAAGGTATGCCAATCGGTGCGAAAGTTACATTACGTGGAGAGCGCATGTACGAATTCTTAGATAAATTAATTTCTGTATCTCTTCCACGCGTTCGTGACTTCCGTGGCGTATCTAAAAAATCATTTGATGGCCGCGGTAACTATACATTAGGTATTAAAGAACAATTAATTTTCCCTGAAATTGATTACGATAAAGTAAACAAAGTGCGCGGTATGGATATCGTAATCGTTACAACAGCAAAAACTGACGAAGAAGCTCGTGAGTTATTAACTTTACTTGGTATGCCATTCCAAAAATAATGGATCCCAATCGCAAAAAGAGGGAGGCGAAAACGTGGCTAAAAAATCAATGATTGCGAAACAAAAACGTACGCCAAAGTTTAAAGTTCAAGCGTACACTCGTTGTGAACGTTGCGGACGTCCACACTCTGTGTATCGCAAATTTAAACTTTGCCGTATTTGTTTCCGTGAGTTAGCTTACAAAGGTCAAATTCCTGGTGTTAAAAAAGCAAGTTGGTAATCAACCCGTGAATTGGGAAGGAGGTAAAAATAATGGTGATGACAGATCCAATTGCAGATATGCTTACTCGCATTCGTAATGCGAACATGGTACGTCACGAGAAACTTGAAGTTCCTGCTTCTAAACTTAAAAAGGAAATCGCAGAAATTTTAAAACGCGAAGGTTTCATTCGTGATGTAGAATACATTGAGGACAACAAACAAGGTATCCTCCGTATCTTCTTAAAATACGGTCCAAATAATGAGCGTGTTATTACTGGTTTAAAACGTATCAGCAAGCCTGGTTTACGTGTTTATGCAAAAGCAAATGAAGTTCCTCGCGTATTGAACGGTTTAGGTATCGCGATTCTTTCTACTTCTCAAGGCGTATTAACTGATAAAGAAGCACGTCAAAAAGGTACTGGCGGCGAAGTATTAGCATACGTTTGGTAATAGTCTTTTTACGAATGGAGGTGTAATGTATGTCACGTGTTGGTAAAAAACCACTTGAGATTCCTGCTGGTGTTACAGTTACAGTGAATGGCAACACAGTTACGGTAAAAGGTCCGAAAGGCGAACTTACTCGCACTTTCCATCCTGATATGACAATTAAATTAGAAGATAACGTTTTAACAGTTTCTCGTCCGAGCGATGAAAAAGAGCATCGCGCTCTTCACGGCACAACTCGTAGCCTTTTAGCAAACATGATCGAAGGAGTTTCTAAAGGATACGAGAAAGGCCTTGAGCTAATCGGTGTCGGTTATCGTGCATCTAAACAAGGTAAAAAACTTGTACTTAACGTTGGCTACTCTCATCCTGTTGAAATCGAGCCAGAAGAAGGTCTTGAAATCGAAGTTCCGTCTCAAACAAAAATTATCGTTAAAGGTGCGGACAAACAACGTGTTGGTGAATTAGCAGCCAACATTCGTGCGGTACGTGCTCCAGAGCCTTATAAAGGAAAAGGTATCCGTTACGAAGGTGAAGTTGTACGTCGTAAAGAAGGTAAAACTGGTAAATAATGCTGCTTAGGTAAATGAAAGGAGTGACATAAATGATCACTAAGCTTGATAAAAATGCAGTTCGCAAAAAAAGACATGCTCGTGTTCGTAGAAAAGTGTTCGGAACTGCTGAGCGTCCGCGTTTAAATGTGTTCCGTTCTAACAAACACATTTACGCTCAAGTAATTGATGATATGAAAGCAGTAACGATTGTGAGCGCTTCTACATTAGATAAAGAATTGAACTTAGAGTCAACAGGCAATGTTGAAGCAGCTAAAAAAGTTGGCGAATTAGTTGCAAAGCGTGCGTTAGAGAAAGGTATTAAATCTGTTGTATTCGACCGTGGCGGATATTTATATCATGGACGTGTAAAAGCTCTTGCTGACGCTGCTCGTGAAGCTGGTTTAGAATTCTAATAACAAAGGAGGGACAGAGATGCGTCGCATTGATCCAAACAAACTTGAACTTGAAGAACGCGTTGTTGCCGTTAACCGCGTAGCAAAAGTAGTAAAAGGTGGACGTCGTTTCCGTTTCGCTGCTTTAGTTGTTGTTGGTGACAAGAACGGGCATGTTGGATTCGGAACAGGAAAAGCTCAAGAAGTTCCAGATGCTATTCGCAAAGCAATTGAGGACGCTAAGAAAAACCTAATCACTGTACCAATCGTTGGCACAACGATTCCTCACGAAGTAATCGGTCATTTCGGTGCAGGTGAAATTATCTTAAAGCCTGCTTCTGAAGGTACAGGAGTTATCGCTGGTGGTCCTGCACGTGCTGTATTGGAGTTAGCAGGTATTAGCGACATCTTATCAAAATCAATTGGTTCTAACACACCAATTAACATGGTACGTGCAACAATTGACGGTTTAAAACAATTAAAACGTGCTGAAGACGTAGCGAAGTTACGCGGTAAAACAGTTGAGGAACTGTTAGGATAAGGAGGGAAATAAAATGGCGAAAAAATTAGCAATCACCCTCACTCGTAGCGTTATCGGTCGTCCTGAAGATCAACGTATTACTGTAAAAACATTAGGATTAAGAAAATTGCATCAAACTGTTGTTCATAATGATAATCCGGCAATCCGCGGAATGGTTAATAAAGTTTCTCACCTTGTAAAAGTGGAAGAAGTAGAAGAATAATCGATATTCTTAACTATAAGGAGGTGCCTCGCGATGAAACTTCATGAATTACAACCAGCACCGGGTTCTCGTAAAGAACGTAATCGTGTTGGTCGTGGTATCGGTTCTGGTAACGGTAAAACTTCTGGTAGAGGTCAAAAAGGTCAAAAAGCTCGCTCTGGCGGCGGCGTAAGAATTGGCTTTGAAGGTGGTCAAACTCCTTTATTCCGTCGTCTTCCAAAACGTGGATTTACAAACATTAGTCGTAAAGAGTATGCGATTGTTAACCTTGATGCACTTAACCGTTTTGAAGACGGTACAGAAGTAACACCTGAACTTTTACTTGAAACAGGTGTTGTCAGCAAATTAAAAGCTGGCGTGAAAATTTTAGGTAACGGCCAAATCGAGAAAAAATTAACAGTAAAAGCACATAAGTTCTCCTCTGCTGCAAAAGAAGCAATTGAAGCTGCTGGCGGTAAAACTGAGGTGATTTAATGTTTCAAACAATCTCCAATTTTATGCGCGTGGGTGATATAAGAAAGAAAATTATTTTCACCCTTCTTATGTTGATTGTTTTTCGCATCGGTACATTTATTCCCGTACCGAACGTGAACACTGATGTGTTAAAGCTCCAAGATCAAGTGAATGTGTTTGGTGTTTTGAATACATTCGGTGGAGGAGCTTTGCAAAACTTCTCTATTTTTGCGATGGGAGTTATGCCTTACATTACAGCATCCATCATTGTACAACTGTTACAGATGGATGTTGTTCCTAAATTTACAGAATGGTCCAAACAAGGAGAAGTTGGAAGGCGTAAATTAGCTCAGTTTACCCGCTACTTTACGATTGTGCTTGGTTTTATTCAAGCACTTGGTATGTCTTACGGCTTCAATAACCTTGCAGGAGGATTATTGATTAAAAACCCTGGAATAGGAACGTATTTGTTAATTGCAACAGTTTTAACTGCTGGTACAGCATTTTTAATGTGGTTGGGAGAACAAATTACTGCTAAAGGTGTAGGAAACGGAATTTCCGTTCTCATCTTTGCAGGAATTGTTTCAGGTATCCCATCTACTCTTAACCAAATTTACGCACAGCAATTTGAAAATGCTGGCGAAGATTTGTTCTTACGAATTGTTACGGTACTTCTCATTGCATTGGCTGTTGTTGCAGTTATTGTCGGAGTTATTTATATGCAGCAAGCGCTTCGGAAAATTCCGATTCAATATGCAAAGCGCTTAGAAGGACGTAGCTCAGTGGGTGGTCACTCTACTCATTTACCGCTTAAAGTAAATCCGGCAGGTGTTATTCCTGTTATCTTTGCGGTGTCGTTTGTTATTACTCCACCGACGATTGCATCGTTTTTCGGCTCTAATGATGTAACATTGTGGATTAGGAAAACATTTGATTATACACAACCAGTTGGTATGATTATATATGTGGCATTAATTATTGCCTTTACGTATTTCTATGCATTTGTTCAAGTGAACCCGGAACAAATGGCGGAGAACTTAAAGAAGCAAGGTGGTTACATTCCAGGTATACGTCCAGGAAGAAACACGCAAGAGTATGTAACAAAAGTTCTTTATCGACTCACGTTTGTTGGTTCATTATTCTTAGCAGCAATCGCTGTTCTTCCTGTCTTCTTTGCTAAAATTGCTGAATTGCCGCCTTCTGCTCGAATTGGTGGAACAAGCTTGCTTATCGTTATCGGTGTTGCACTTGAAACGATGAAACAGCTTGAAAGTCAACTCGTAAAACGTCATTATAAAGGATTTATTAAGTAAGAGGTTTTGGGAATATTTATTCCCTTTACCTCACATAGAGCTGAGGGGGAACAAGGATGAATTTAGTTTTGATGGGGTTGCCGGGTGCCGGAAAAGGTACTCAAGCGGAAAAAATTGTAGAGAAATATGGAATTCCCCATATTTCTACAGGTGATATGTTTCGCGCTGCGATTAAGGAAGGTACAGCTTTAGGATTGAAAGCTAAGTCATATATGGACCGAGGAGATCTTGTGCCTGATGAAGTCACAATTGGAATCGTTCGTGAACGCTTAAGCAAAGACGATTGTCAAAAAGGATTTTTGCTTGATGGGTTTCCACGAACTGTAGCTCAAGCAGAGGCACTTGAAAATATTCTTGCTGAACTTAACCGCTCTATCGACTATGTTATCAACATTGATGTTGATAAAGATATTTTAATGGAGCGTTTAACAGGAAGACGTATTTGCAAAGATTGTGGTGCGACATATCATTTAGTGTTTAATCCGCCTGCTCAATCTGGGGTTTGTGACAAATGTGGCGGTGAGCTTTATCAACGTGCTGATGATAATGAAGAAACAGTGGCAAATCGTCTTGAGGTGAACTTAAAGCAAACAAAGCCATTGCTCGATTTTTATCAAGAAAAAGGCTACTTGCGTAATATTAACGGCCAGCAAGAAATCGATAAAGTATTCGAAGATATTAGCGAACTGCTCGGGGGTTTACAATAATGATTATTTGCAAAACCCCACGTGAAATTGAAATCATGCGTGAAGCTGGGCGAATTGTTGCTTTAACTCATCAAGAGTTAAAAAAGCACATTCAGCCAGGAATTACAACGAAGGAGCTTGACCATATTGCTGAGAAAGTCATCCGCCAATATGGTGCTATTCCTTCCTTCAAAGGATATAATGGATTCCCTGGAAGCATTTGTGCTTCTGTGAACGAACAATTGGTTCACGGTATTCCCGGTGACCGAGTATTAAAGGAAGGCGACATTATCAGCATTGATATTGGAGCTAAATATAATGGTTATCACGGTGATTCTGCCTGGACATACCCGGTCGGTAAAATTTCTGAGGAAACACAAAAGCTTCTTGACGTAACAGAACAGTCGTTATACAAGGGCTTACAAGAGGCAAAACCAGGTGCCCGTCTATCTAATATTTCTCATGCTATTCAAACATACGTAGAGGCTCATCATTTTTCGATAGTCCGTGAGTATGTTGGGCATGGAATTGGTCAAAACTTACATGAGGACCCGCAAATTCCGCATTATGGTCCACCTAATAAAGGACCTAGACTGAGACCTGGAATGGTTTTATGTATCGAACCGATGGTAAATGCGGGAAGTCGCTATGTGCGAACACTTGAAGATAATTGGACAGTTGTTACAGTGGACGGTAAAATGTGTGCGCATTTTGAGCATACGATCGCTATCACGGAGACCGGTTATGAAATTTTGACGACCCTTTAATAGAAGGTGAGATGGTTGCCAAGAAAATGCTCACCGTGCCAAGTGGGGCAAATTGTACAAATTACGCACGGACGTGATGCGGGACAGTATGCAGTAGTCATTCATGTTATAGATGAACGCTTTGTCCTTCTTGCAGATGGAAGTAGACGTAAATTTGATTTTCCAAAGCGGAAAAATGTACAGCACATTCGGTTGCTGGATTACATTTCTTTGGAAGTTCAAAACAGCATTATGGAAACTGGTCGTGTGACAAACGGCAAATTGCGTTATGCATTAACGAAATTTGCCAATGAATATGTTACAAAGAAGGGAGAGCCGTTCAATGGCGAAGGACGATGTAATTGAAGTGGAAGGCACTGTTGTTGAAACGTTACCAAATGCAATGTTCAAAGTTGAATTGGAAAATGGACATACGGTATTAGCGCATGTCTCTGGAAAAATTCGAATGCACTTCATTCGCATTTTACCTGGAGACAAAGTTACGGTAGAATTATCTCCGTATGATTTAACTCGTGGTAGAATTACGTATCGATATAAATAATAAACACTCCGGACTAATAAGGAGGTAAGAAACATGAAGGTCAGACCATCTGTTAAACCAATCTGCGAAAAATGCAAAGTTATTCGTAGAAGAGGAAGAGTCATGGTTATTTGCGAAAATCCAAAACACAAACAAAAACAAGGATAATTTTAAGGAGGTGTATGTAACATGGCACGTATTGCAGGTGTAGATATTCCTCGTGATAAACGTGTAGTTATTTCTTTAACATATATCTATGGTATCGGAAAACCAACTGCGCAAAAAATCTTAGCGGAAGCAGGTGTTTCTGAAGACACTCGCGTTCGCGATTTAACAGAAGAAGAATTAGGTAAAATTCGTGAAATCGTTGACCGTCTAAAAGTTGAAGGAGATCTTCGTCGTGAAGTATCTTTAAACATTAAGCGTTTGATGGAAATCGGCTGCTATCGTGGTCTTCGTCATCGTCGTGGTTTACCAGTTCGTGGTCAAAATACGAAAAACAATGCTCGTACACGCAAAGGTCCACGCCGCACTGTAGCTAACAAGAAAAAATAATTGAGAAAAGGAGGTAAATGAATTAATGGCACGTAAAACAAATACACGTAAACGCCGTGTGAAAAAGAATATTGAATCTGGTATTGCTCACATTCGTTCTACATTCAACAACACAATCGTAACAATTACTGACGTTCATGGTAACGCAATTTCTTGGTCAAGTGCTGGTGCGTTAGGTTTTAAAGGTTCTCGCAAATCAACTCCATTCGCTGCGCAAATGGCTGCAGAAGCTGCTGCAAAAGCTTCTATGGAGCATGGCATGAAAACTGTTGAAGTAAATGTAAAGGGACCTGGTGCTGGTCGTGAAGCTGCTATCCGTGCACTTCAAGCTGCTGGATTAGAAATTACAGCAATTAGAGATGTTACTCCTGTACCACATAACGGATGCCGTCCGCCAAAACGTCGCCGTGTTTAATTTCTCTGTATAGAATTTGTATCCTTGTCAATAATGGGATATGATATATAAATTCTTGCAGAGAAATTTAAACCAGTTGTTGTGCACATTCGGGAACTTATTCATGGGGGAATTTCGATTAGGCGTTTAACGTTTGATCGGGGTTTCGACGTTTTGAAGGAGGGTTATATAATGATTGAAATCGAAAAGCCAAAAATCGAAACGGTTGAGATCAGCGAAGATGCCACATATGGCAAATTCGTCGTTTATCGGCTTGTGCGTGGTTTTGGTACAACTTTGG
>NZ_JACDUU010000014.1 GCF_013760845.1 [Anoxybacillus] calidus
AGGCTGAAAACCACCTTCAAATGTAGAAACGAGTAAAATATTCATAATCCATCCCGCCTTTTTCACTTTATTAGTTGTAAAATGGATTAGTTGTATTATACAATTACGATTGAAATATATAGAATTTTTATATTTTTTCAATGTTTTGAAGTATATACCAATTTATTTATTCTTTCAACATAATTTGTTTATTTTTTAAATATTTTCTATATATGGAAATTTATGTTTTATAAATATTTTATTTTGAGGGAAGTTGTGATACCATGAATAATAGTTTTTCCAGTCAAAATAATCAGCAGTTAGTTTGTATTAGAGAAATGCTCCAAATTCTTATTCGTCGATTTGGTCTATTGCAAAAAGAAGGAGCCGAATGTTGTGGGTTGACGCTTGTTCAAAGCCATGTGTTATATGAGATTAACCGACTAGGTAATCCTTCATTAAATGATGTTGCAAATGTTTTAGGTTTGGACAAAAGTACATTGAGTAGACATGTACAAGGTCTTGTAGAACAAGGTTTGATTGAAAGAAGACAATCTACTACTGATCGACGTTATGTGGAACTGATACTTACTGAACAAGGAAAGAAATACGAAGACCAAATTAGCAATCAAATGATTACATATCTTGATGAAATTATGAGTCACATTCCTGAAGAAAAAAGAGATCAAGTTAATGAAAGTATTAATCTTTTACTAAAGGCCATGAAGAATAGTAGTTGTTGTTAAAGAAAGATAAAGAAACCCGTGGTGCTAGATAAAAAGAGTTGAGTATAAAAATAATCCTTGCTTGGAAATCCCGTCAAAATGAAAGTGGTCATATTCAACATTTTGAAAGGAGGTTTTCCAATGATTTGATTTGGTTAAAATTCGAAAACAATGGTTATCCATTTTACAAAATCGTTGAAAAACATCTCTCTTATCTAGGTGTATATTTATATGAATGAAATCAACGCTTACTCAAACAATCGGATGCCACCATTATTAGTATTCTGTTTTCGGAAAGCTACTAGGATTTATGTCAGAACGAGCTTGGTATCATTTTGTGGTTAGAAATCTTTTTTCAGAAGACACATTTCCCGAACGTTTTCGATATAACCGACGGTGTCGACCCTCAAATGGATTCGTCATCAATTAGCGAAACAAGGTCAACACCATGCCCATGCCATTCTTGACAATTTGCCCATCTCTTTATGTCATCTTGCATATATGTCTAAAGTGCAATGCTTCGGAGGAGTCGCTGATGTCGGATACTGCGTCTCGAAATGAATGCATTTCTATGGGGTTAAAACATATTCAACCGAATGATTTAAGGATGGTGATGAGCTATGTGATGGCACCGGCTTTTTACCACAATGTTATGGTGGCAGAAGAAGTGATTGAACGCTTGCCTCATCCCTACACATTGGAGGATAAGGGATATGTGAGTAAATCACTCAAGGAAAAGCTCCAACAGAACTATAGGGTATCATTAAGGACTCCTTCTCGTAAGAATAGCAAAACGTATATCTCTCATGAGTTTCAACAATGGATTCGTCAGGAAACAGAAAATTGTCGAAACGGTGTTTTCGGTTTTAACAGATTGGTTTCGATTGACTTCCATTTGTTTGAGGAGTCTCTATGGGTCTGAGACAGCGGGCTCATTCCCTGTCGTTCTTGGTGCAGTTGAACAATTAGCTTCAACTAGTAACACGGGTATAAAGAATACTAATTCTATTTCGTTAATAGTTGTAAATTACAACTATTATGAACAGGAGGAGTTTATCATGTGGGATGTTGTTTGGAATATAACAAAAGAGTTCATTTCTTTGGCCAAAAATCTTTTGATTCTATTCGTATTGATAACTTATCTTATTAATATCCTTGAATATCTAATCCCGTTTGATAAATTAGAGAAGTCACTTTTTGTAAAAAACCGTTTTTTAGCCAATTTATCAGGGGCATTGTTGGGATTTGTAACACCCTTTTGTTCTTGTTCTACAATTCCTATGTTGATAACTATGTTCGATAAAAAAGTCCCTTTTCAAGCCGCAATGACTTATTTGTTCACATCACCGCTATTAGATCCTTGGATTCTTACGATGATGGCGTATATATTAGGGTGGAAGGTTACAATCATTTATGCTGTCGTTACTTTAATAATCTCCATGATTATAGGTTGGTTGTTGGACAAATGGGGATTTGAAAAATACGTAAAAAATGTACGGATCAAAGGTAAAGAAACTCCACAACTTGAAGGATCCCGTAAAGTGGATTGGAAAAAAGCCTGGAAAGATACACTTGTCCTTCTAAAATCTGTATATATCCATATTCTCATTGGTTCTCTTGTAGGTGCTCTTATCAAAGAAGCTATACCACACTCTCTTCTAGAAGCTGTTTCTAAAGGAAGTCAATGGTGGGTGATTCCACTAGCAGCTATTGTAGGAGTACCACTATATATCCGACTTTCTACCATGTTGCCTGTTAGCCAAGCATTAATCGCAAAAGGTCTTCCTCTTGCTCCTACCATGGCATTGTTAATCGGAGGTGCAGGAGCAAGTTTACCAGAAATTATTATGTTAAACAGTCTGTTTAAGAAACAATTATTAATCGCTTTTATTGCCTCTGTCTTTATTATGGCAACCTTTTCTGGATACTTGTTCTTACTGATTAATTAAAGGAGGTGAAAGATATGTCGAACAAGTTTTTATCCATTTTCGGATTAGATAAGAAAAAAGATAATGATTGTTGCAGCTTTGAGATTGAAGAAGTGAAAGAAGAGGAAAAAAAAGAAAAAGAAACTTGCTGTTCTGTTGATTCTTCTGAAAAAAAATAACAGACCGATATAGTGATGTAAAAAAAGATCCAACTTTTGTAAAGTTGGATCTTTTTTATATTAATTATTCAGTACAACAAATACAACCAAAAACGTGGTAGAAATTAGAAAAAAATCATTATCAACGAGGGACGTAAAGGAAAAATTTGTACACGATGCAACAAATGGTATGAACTAAGTCATTTCAAGAATCCCTCATGGTGTGAGACATGTATGCGCGAATATATGCGAAATTATCAGAAACAGTATCAACAGAAAAATTATTTCACTATTAAAGCTGTAGGAGCCGCGGCAAGAGCAGAAAAAAGGAGCTCGCCAGTTTGTCGGCAGATGACTTAGAAAAGCTAATAAGGCATATTTACGTTCTTCAAAAAGGTAGATGTTATTACACGGGAATTGAAATGGAACCGCCAGACGTAAAAGAGAGGAATAAGAACTATTCTATTAGCGTGGACCGACTAGATAATGAGAGAGGATACGAGTTAGACAATGTTGTTCTTTGTTGTAGGGTTGTCAATATAATGAAAAACAATTTGCCTTATAAGGAATTCACGGATTTATGCCAAAGAATTGCGGAAGAGCAAAAAGTGATTGAAAAGTTACTAGCCATTGGTGGATAATAATTGAAACATTTGGAGATAGGAAATAAATATATCGAAAAGAGGTAAACAGCAATCAGGGCTGTTTTCCGATATACATATCGATTTTTAGTCATTTAAAGATCATTTAACCTGAAAGTGATTTTTAAATGGTTAAAAATTCAATAAAGAACACTAAATAAAGTTACTCACTCTGAAAAAGGAGTGAGTTTATTTTTCAACATAATATAAACTATGTTGAATAACAATAATAATGATGATAAGATTTAAGTGTAAAATTCAACATAGTTTATGAGGAAAGTGTATAAAATAAATTCAACATAGTTTATAAGAGGTGTTGTGATGCTCGAACAATTTCAACACTACTTACTGAATGAAGGAAAAAGCGAAAATACGGTTAAAGGATATTTACAGTCGATAGCAGGATTCCTCAAGTGGTTTGATGAATCAAAGGATGTAGAATTTAAGCAGCTCCATCGCGAAAACGTCCAAGAGTATATTTCTTTTTTAAAAACAGTTAAGAACGCGAAACCTAAGACGATTAACACGAAATTAAACGCCTTGGTCAAATTCAATGAATTTTTAGTGGAAACAAACGTTCAGCGGGATATGGTCTTAACGAAAAAGGATTACATGAAGGTGCAGCAACAATATGCTTCATTGGCCAAGGTGGAACTAAAGGACGTAGAGAAGTTTCGCCAGCTGCTTCTCGACAGTGGTAGCAAACGAAATTATGCGTTGATTACCCTTTTAGCGTATGCAGGATTGCGGATTTCTGAAGCATTGAGCCTAAAAATGCAGGATTTTAACCTTGTTTCAAGGGAAATCACGGTAAGGAGTGGCAAAGGAGATAAGTTTAGGGTTGTCTTTATGAATGACAAAGTCAAAGCTGCTCTCCAGTCATGGCTAAAGGAACGGAAAGAAAAAGGGATTGAGCATGATTTTCTCTTTGTAAGTAATCGCAATCAACCTTTAAACCGCACGACGATTAATAAACTGTTTAAAGAGTATTCAGAGCTTATCGGTAAAGAGATTACCCCGCATGATTTACGGCATTTCTTTTGTTCCCATGCCATCAGTCGAGGATTAAGCGTACATGAAGTGGCGAATCAAGCTGGACATTCTAACATTCATACAACACTCTTATATACCAATCCGACCAAAGATGAACTTATTCATAAAATGAATCAATTATAGGAGGGAGAAAGAATGTCTGTTATTGACCAATTAGAATTGATTGATGGTTATTTTGACGAGGATTCTTTTTACATGCGTGGCATTGCTGGATTTGCGATTGAGGGGAGATATAAGGCAAATGGCTTGCGTTCTCTTGCTCGATTGATTCATGAGAATGAACCATTCAATATCATCATCGATTCTGAACGAACTATATTTGTTCCAGTCGAACTTAACGCAAAGTTAAAGCAGGAACTATTCATGATTGCGGATGAACTAGAATTACAATAAAAATATATCTTTTATTTCAATCAAAAAACTCACTCCTAAAGTAGTGTTATCTCCAATTTTAAAAAAGAAGCGCCTTCACGAAAAGGCGCTTAAAAATCGCATAAATCGATTCCTTGTTCTGCTTTTAACACTTTGTAATGATTGACCACTTTACGGCAGAAATAGAGATGTTCCTTAATATGATAAAACAACATATATACACGCGATATAGTGAATCCGGATAGAAATATCATCTTTTGGTCTGTTTCTAAAGCAAATTTATCTGATTTTTTCTACCTATTTGGGAAAGTTGTGGTAAAATTTCTGTGTCGGATACCTTGCCCACTCTCTGTGGAAGGGAGGTGCGGCGCAGTGAATAATAACAATCGTTTAACAAACCAACAACAGGGTAAGCGTAAGGAAAAAAGTAAAGCCCTGGGTAAAGCACTGCTCTTTTATTTCATTTCGCGTGGGCTCTACTATCTTACGTTAGCCATTTATAACCTTAATAATTTAAACCTATTTTAGGTTTATGAGAGGATCATACATAAGATGACAGTTGGGGAGGTCTGGTCAACCTCTTTTATCCGACGTAAAACAGAACATCACCAAAATGGCAAGGCAACCATACATTTATGTATGGTCCTCCTAGCCAATACTTTTCCCTATTTTATTCAAAAAAACGTGAAAGGCTCCTGATGGTCAGTCAGGAGCCTTTCTACGCAATCATAATCATATGTAAGTCTTGATTGTCGCCTCACCATGCGACGCAGTGAAAATCGTTTAACAAACCGTTTCTTTTTGTAACTTCATTATAGACAAAATGAACACAAGTGTAAACAAATTCGACAAAAATGTAACAATTTTGTACAAAAACGACACATATGTACTTATTTCTCTTTTTAATTTAACTTCTTCTTCAACCAATTCTATAATTAGAAAAACTTTCCTTGATGGAACAGGACAGTAACTCGTTCGATGTCTTGATTTTGCTTAACTTTGATACGGTAATGATGTCCAAGGTACGGTAGTTTTTTGCCACTGACGAACTCCTTTGGTGCTGGTGGGTGCTTGATTTCGTTCAAGGCGTACCACTTATCCAGTATCCACGGCGCTTTCTTACGCAAAATACCGTATAGTTCTTCTTGAACAAGGTGAGCAGGTGCTACGACCGTAACCCCTTCTATACATTCCACAGCAATGGAGATGTCATTTTTTTCTTCTGTTAGTTGAAGTGTATACTCAATCGATGTTGTTCCATACTGAAAAGTCGGCTTTCGCTTGGTCTCCTTGTTGTTTATGATAGTCTTTATACAAGTCCTTTATTCGTTTTTCATGATATTCATTTATGGCTTAGATAATAAAGAGAGGAGAGTTTATATGTAAAAGTAACCCAGTTGATTTTGTTATTAATATTAACATTAAATATTAATATTTAATGTTAATATTAATATTTAATGTTAAATTTGATAATAGAGCAATCCTGCAGCTATACAGTGATTAACTTTTTAATGACGCTTTGTATGGCTGCGAAATGAATCTTACTATATTGCTACCCGTTTAGAACAGCTAGTGTACAAGTAAATTTAAGTGCACAGGACGATGGTTAAAAAATGTACGTTTTTTTACTTCTTTGCTGTTTATATGGCCTTACTTGCATCTAAAAGTTTAAAAATACACCGTATTATGAGAATTTTTGAAGTCTTATCAGCTTGAATATAAGCTTTGTTTTCATAAAATAAATACATAATTTCGTAGAGACTTATTAATATTAATTTTAATATTAGTATTTATATTAATGTATTTTTTGTGTATCTATTCCTAAGGAAATGAAGGAATAATAAGGTAAATTTGTTTGATTATCTAAATAATTTTGAAGTACACTATTATTAAGTGAAAAGCGAAAGGAAGATAAAAAATGCTTACAATCTTTAGAGACTTTATCCTTAATCTCTTTTTCACATGGAAAGAAAAAAATGATATACGCAAGTTACTTAAAGATTTTCAAAATAACCAGGAAGACACGGAACCTGTAGGGATTATTGTATATCGGTCATCAGGAAAGTTAAAAAGAAAATACGGAATCTAATTGTTTGGTTTTGAAACAGAAATAGTGGGATCTGAATATTGACGAAAAATACTAATTTATGTAGCATTTTATGTAAAATCTCATAAGCGAATTGAATAGCTGGTAGTTGAAGTTGAATGGGACTCCCCAAAGTAGAATAAGGCGCAATAAGCGTCTATTTTGCTTTGGGGTTTTTTGTTTTTTATATCGAAAGGGCGGCATAATTGTTAAATTTTTAGAGAAATTGTCAGCAAGTTGTTTTAGAGAATGATATAATATGTTTGTAAACAGACAAAAGCGCCACGCTGGGTTGGCCGCCCTAGGTGCGTGACGCTATAGGATAAGGCATAATTATACCTATTTATTAATTATATTCGGTTTTCATATTTCCATTATAGTGTATGTTAGATAAAAAACACAATAGAAATATATTTATTTTTTAAACCGAATATTACCTTAAATGCCTTATCCTACCCGTTTTTTACAAATATATAGTATCGGGGAGGATTTTTTCATGTATAGCAACGAATTTAACAAGCAAATGACACATGTTGAAGTCATCTGGGGAACACCAATTTTGGATGAAGGGTTTACTCCTATTCCCAATTTAATTATTCGCTATGCATCTGAACTTATGACACCTAAAGAGTTCCAATTCATTTGTGTATTGGCCACTTTTAAACATGATTCTCGTGATCCGTATCCTTCTCAGGAAACATTAGGGAAATATTTGGGTGGGATTTCAGAACGTGCAGTTCGTAAGCTGGTGGACGGATTAGAAGAAAAGGGATTGTTAGCTGTTGGTTATCGTTATGTAGATGGAAAGAGAAAAAATGCCGTTTATAGCTTAAAACCGCTTATCGACCGAGTACTAGAATTAGCAGGAGAATCGCGTCTTCCAGACACTAAACCAACTGAAAAAATTTACTGGAAAACGGAAGCAAAAAAGACTACTACCGGAACCAAAAGTTCCGCTACTACCGGAACTAAAAGTTCCGCTACTACCGGAACCAAAAGTTCCGCTAGGTTCGGTACTAAAAGTTCCGGGGAAAATAACCAATCAAAATTAAAAATGAAAATTAAAAATGAAAATTACCAATCAATCAGAGAAGAGGTTGAACAATGTGATTTGCCGTTATCCATTAAGAAAGTGTTGCTACACAATATGGAGCGATTGGTTGGTGAAAATATATCTATTTTTGATATTTCTATTGTTTATCATGCCAATAAAGACATGTTTAATGAATACGAGTTTGCTATTATTTTAGATCATGTGCTTAGGGAAACAACCGGTAAAATCCGTAGCATCAAAAGCCGATTAAAAAAGGGAATGGAAACGTATCGTAGACCTACATCATCTCCAAATGCAGAGAACCTAAGCAAAGCGTTAATCCGAACAGAAATGCTGCCTGATTGGTTTAACATGGATTACAGTCAAAAAGAACCCCTAACTGAAGAAGAAAATCTACATGATTTGGAACAAAAACGACAAGAATTAGAAGAAAGATTGAAAAAATATAGTCCTTAAATGAGTTATCCTTAAAAGTAGTTTAGATAGAATTAAAGATTAATATGACGCTCTAAGTAATTCTTGGAGCGTTTTTTTATTCGTTTTTTTAATAATAAAGAGGAGAGGGGCTTTTTTCAGATTAATATATATCGATAGGGATTTTTTATGTAGATGAGATATTGTATCTTGTTGACTTTTATAGTCATTTTATTTTGTCATTTAAAACTATGTTCTAAATGAACATATTAGATGAATTCTCTTTCTAAAGTTTAGAGGAGATATGTTTTTGTGTGTAAGAGTGCATTCTTAATTGGGGTGTTTGGGTTTGTTGAGTCACTTTCAACATTTCTTTATTTTTTCCTTTTATGATTTTTATTATTTAGTAATTAATATTAACATTAATGATAATATTAATATTTTCTCTCTACAATAAATCTATCTAAAATAAAACTCACTCTGGAAATGAGTGAGTAATGTTTGCCTATGAGCAAAGAAAGTTTGATTTTATAATCTTTTAAATCTCTCATCTGCATTTTATGCGTTATAAACAATATTTTAGTTCATTAATTATAATTATTAATTATCTAAAGACGTCTAATAAAAATCTTGATATCTCTAAGTCTCTGTTACGAAATCTTTTCGGAGAGGATACATACAACTCTTCTTTAGCGCGAGTCACCGCTACATACATAAGTCTACGTTCTTCTTCTACTGCTCTGTTTAACTTATCTTCAGATTTATCAACTGTTTGTTGTGTTGTAGCCATATCTTCAGCTTCTTGTAAAGCAACGGCATGGGGAAGAATATAATCACTAGCGCCAATCAAATAAACACAAGGAAATTCGAGCCCTTTGGCATTATGAATTGTCATTAGTGAGACGACATCTGCATAAGGGTTCTTTTTCAGTTCTTCCATTTCTTCATGTCTTTTCAAGATTTTATCGATTAAATTGAGATAGGATGCATGTGTATTATGGTAACTTGCAGAGGCAGATAATTCATCCAACATTTCTCTAGCAAACTCTTTTTGTAGAGTAAATGAACGACGTTGATCTATTTCTAAATATTTCTCGTATTGTCCCTTACCTTGGCGAATTTCGCGAATTGCATCAGCAGGGGACATCTTTTTAATATCGTTTAGCAAATGGATTCTTTCGGTAATCAACTCTTTCTGTGACGGATGTAATCCAGGCATGCGTAGCAAATAGTGAAGAAGTGTTTTGGAATCGTCTAAAGGATTGAATACCATCTCTGTTGTTATGTAATCAATTGCTTTATCTCGATTTAAATACATAGTAGGTAAAATAGATTTTAGAGCATTTAAATCGTTAGGATTGGTAGATAGTCGAATGTAATCTAAAACGGGCTTGACGATAGGATGCTCGTAAAAAGGCTTTTTATCGCCATAAACCACAAAAGGGATATTTTTTAATACTAACTGTTCCACTATAGCACGACTCACGGCATGTGTACGGTATAATACAACAAAATCCCTCCATTTTCGTGTTCCATGTTGTACATCACTTTTCATATTCTCTACAATCAATTGTGCTTCGTCTACTGTATCTTTAGGTCTCATGTAAAACGGTGTGAAATATTCGTTACTTCCTGTATAACATCTTAATGTTTTGACATGGCGTTTTTTATTGTATTTAATGATTTCATTTCCAAGACCAACAATAGAAGGATTAGAGCGATAGTTTACGTCTAATGTCACGATGTACGTGTTTGGATAGTCTTTCGGAAAGTTTAAGATAATATCACTATTGGCACCACGAAAAGCATAAATCGATTGGTCATCATCCCCAACTACAAACAGATTTTTATGTTTTTCTGCTAACATTTGTAACACTTTGTATTGTGCTATATTTGTGTCCTGAAATTCGTCAACTTCAATATATCTAAATCGTTCTTGCAATCTTTCAAGCAAACGTTCATTTTCGTTTAGTAAATGATATGTGTATACCAACATATCATCGAAATCCATATAATGTTCTTCATTTTTCCATTGTTCGTAACGCCGAAAAATTTCTTTAAATTCTCTTTCAATTGGTGTTTGTTCCGGAAGGTCATCTACTGTAAGAAGTTGGTTTTTACTAAATGAAATTAAAGAGAGTATTGTTTCAGGGTCATAGTCATCTTTTAATCCCATATCTTTTAAAATCCGTTTAATAATAACTTCTTTATGCTTTTCGTTAGATAAAATTTTATGGTCGTACCCTTGAGATTTAAGAATCTGAAGAAATACAGAATGAAATGTACCAGCTACAAGGTTACGTATTGTATTTTTGCTTAAGCCAGGTAATTTGGCTATTCGCTCTTTCATTTCCTCAGCTGCTTTACGTGTGAAAGTAAGAACTAAAATGTTTTCAGGATCAATCCTTTTTACATTGATTAAATATCCGACCCGTGCTGTTAAAACGGATGTTTTCCCACTTCCTGCACCTGCTAGTGTTAGAACAGGCCCCTCTGTTTGACGAACTGCTTCCAATTGCCGTTCATTTAAGACAATTCCTTGTTGCTCGAGCATACGAATATAAAATTCATCTTGATCATTTTTGTCTACTAATTGTTTTGTTGTTAAAGGACTCAATATCTCTGCAATGGGAATTTCTTTTTTGGAATTAACCGGCTTTTTATGAAATTGGTTAAGCAGCTTCATCCTTTTTCTCTCCCCTAATCAATGATAGTTACTTTGGGTATACATAACAGATTAATTTTACGAAAGATATTAGCTATATTAATCCTTTCTCTTTAAATATTTGTTGTAATGCATCATTTACAATTTTAGACTTAGCACCGCGTCCACCTTTCTTAGCGAGCTCGTCTAGTACTTGAGCAACATCTTTTTGTAGATAGACACCGACTAACACTAAATTGTTTGATTTCTTTTTAGTTCCTTCAATAAGTTGATCGATAAAATCTACCTTATCGTCATTATTTTGTTCTATGTTACTTTTATTAATATTATCATTAATATTATTATTAATGTTTTTGTTGATGTTATTAAAAGCTACCTCTCCAAATCCTGCTAAATCTCTATTTTTCCTAGCCATTTTGTACCTCCTTAAGTAAATCGAAATATGAAGCAACCAATGGATTGTTTTTTTCTGTCAAAGTGGCTGGGAGCCGTTCATATGCGACACTGGCTGCAAAACGAACGGATCTTGGAATGACTGTTTCAAACATACGAATATCGTTTTCATAACAAAATCTTCTGCACTCCTGCAATACCTGACTGTGCAAAGTAGTACGTGAATCTACAAGTGTTGCTACTACACCGAGAATAGAAAGAGAAGGATTATGTTTTTCCTTAAAATTCTCAATAGCCTGCAGGATTTTCACTAATGACCGCATCGAATAGTTTTCAGGCTGAAATGGTATCAATACACTATTGGAAGCCGATAGGACATTCCCCTGTGTTAATCCGAGGTTTGGCGGTGTATCGATTAAAATTAAATCATATTCCTTTTCAATCGGTTTAATTGCTTCTTTTAGCAATAAAAATGGTTGTTGATACTTTTCGCGTTGTGTTAACACGTCAAATTCAAAAAACGCCATATCGTCATTGGAAGGTAGGATATCGATATTTTCATAGACATTGATTATCGCATTATGTGGATTAACACCATCTACCAGTACATCATATAGAGTTGTCTCTAATGAATCTGGATTAACTCCAAAACTTAGTGCTACATTCCCTTGGTTATCTGTGTCAACGATAAGAACTTTTTTTTCTTTTGATAATGCACCGGCTAAATTGGTTGTAATTGATGTTTTTAATACTCCCCCCTTATTGGTGGACACTGCCCATATATTGGTCATATTACTCCCTCCTCTTTATTAATATTAACATTAATAAATATATTAATATACATAATAATTCTATTGTTATTAGGAATTTTCCTTCAATAATCTAATTGAAATTAAAAAAATATTAACATTAATATTAATGTTAATATTATAGGTTGATTGTACCTAAACTATGGATGTTTTTATTAAATTGGTATCACTTAACGTTTTAACCGATGAAATTAGAGCGATGAATGATATTATCATGCTTAACTCAATGATAAATAAGAATTTGGTCACTTTTTCAAACAAGTACTACTATACACTATCAATACCCCATATTTTAGCAAGTACTGTACAACGATATAGACAAACATTAGAAGCGATAAAAAATCGATGAATCAAACAGTCATGAAAGTATGTATTAATATCCCCCAATCATAATAAGCTCTGATTATTTAAGTTTATTATCTACAGCAGAAGTGTCAAATTCATCACCAAACCAATCTCTTATTTTATTCTTCGCTTTATCTTTTACATCCTGATCAATATATATTGCTACTTGTAAAAGAGCAGTACCTAAAGCCCCTAAATCATCTGTATATCCTTCAGGAGCTATATCAGTTATTAAGTCAAGAGGAAAAATAAAATACCCTAAAGCTGAAATGGTAATAGCTTTAGCGTGCATAGATACGTCAGGATTTTGAGAGGAGTGATTTATATCTTTCTACATAATTGCTCTTATGTGTAATAAACAGAAATACAAAAAAGAGGCCCGAATAGGACCTCCTTGTTTGTTACTCAATTCGTTCTAATTGAATGTAGCAGCAATGCCTTTGAAGAGAGCGTGCAGTCTTTTTTAATAATTCATCAACTTCGTAAGAATCAAGGGATTGAATAATAAAAGGTTTTTCGACAAAAATGCAATTAATATACGTAGCATTTAAGTCGTAGTCCTTAACTTCATCATATTTTTTAGCTTCCGGCTCAAAACGTTGGTAAAAATCGTACACCCGGCTATACAAAGCTGTATCCATCTCATGACAAACGACGTTGCTGTATAAATCAAATAATCCTGATTTTTTATGGATAGCTATCGAAAAAATGTTTCTTATAGGATTTCGCTTAGCGTAATTGGATACTTTATCGTATACATTTTCTAATTCTTTACGAATAGCTACACTTGCCGCTTTTTCATACTCGACACGATAATGCTCAAAAAGGACAGTATCTGGAACCCGGTCCATGGATGTCATCACTAGATAGAAATCCTTATGGAAATCACCAATCTCTTCGAAAAACGCACTCATCATATTCTCCCAACGCCGCTTCATACCGTGTTCACGTCTTTTTGCTTCAACAACAAAGATAATTCCTGTTGGTATTGGTTGCTCTGTTTTACGTAAATACTCTAAATAATTACGATACGTTTTGAATTTTTTTCGAAGCTGTTCATGTGTTTCTGTAGCGCGGTCGATTTCAATAGCAAAGATGCGTCCATCGGCTAATTTTATTTCTGCATCCGGACGATAGCGATACATCTGTCCATCGACTTGATACTTTTTGGATGCATATAGATTAAGGCGATGATATAAATCAATACCTTCAATCATTTTCAGCTGTTTAAAAAATTCAATGAGTAACAAATGATGAGTGGTTTGCTCTAGCGGAGGTTTGTAAACATCATATGGTAAATCAGCGTAACCTTCACCATGCAGTTGATCAGATAAAATCCACCCATCGCCTTTTTGTTCTTGTTCGATGTTCAACCAATGTTTTGCTAGTTCGTATCCCTTTTCGCTTAGATAATACATAGAGCCGCGCGAAAAACTTCCTTGCAGGCGATAAGAATTAACTAATTTTTGTTTTTTTAGTTTGCCTAAATAGTTATAGACGGATTTTTCTTGGGCAAGTGTATAATGACCGGAATGTATCATATGAGCAATCTGGTTAGCGGTCATACCGCGGTATTTGAATAGAATCTCAATGATTTTTAGTGAATGGATAGAAAGGTTATGCCCGAACAAATAAGACATCTGAAATCCCCCTCAAAAAATAATCGAAATGGGTGCAAATATTGTCGTGCTTTTGCTGCGAACATATGAAAATGAGTAAACGTCAAGCGGCTCAAGTCCTGAGCTGTTTGTAACTGTCTAAGAAATTGCAGTTACTGAGTAATCAATAGTAATCAATTAAGAAAACTTATTTCCAACGCGGTTACTGGGCTGATGAATCTTCTGATTGAAAACCTCATGACTCCATAGATTTCTGGAAACACAAAAAAACGACCTTACGTAATGTAAGCTCGTTTCTTCCTATCCCGTAATTTAGTTTTATTCATTTATCTCCATTCACCCACCAATAGCGTAAAAAAGGACATACGAGTAGCGGGACATTTTTTGTACTCTTCCACAAAGGTAAGATTTCTGGAATGATCAAGAATGCTTCCTTCGTGCACCATCCACCGATAACGGTGTTTTTTAACAAACTCCATTCATCCATTCAGGATGTTTAGTAATTTACCCGCTCACCAAATATATGGTGGCAAATTTATTGTACATTATTCCTCTTTTTATTTCTATAGAACATAACAAAAATGTTTAAGGTGTCTATTAAGTCTGGAGAGCATTTTTAATCTTACAGAATATAAAACCATTCCCCTATCAATTAAAACGCGTTATAAGCCAATTTGAGAAGCCTTTTTTGCTGAGGATATTTAAGAATGATTATGGTCTCACCAAAATCTGAAAAAAAAGTAACCAATCGTCCCCCCCATTATTGGAGCGCATTCAATAACAATCAATGTAAACGTGAAAAATACTTCTCTCCTACATATCCAGCTATTTTTCCGAACGCTTCGGATAATGCAAATTCAAGTTCGGGATGAATGACAATTGCTGTTTTATTGTTTGGAAACGTAAGTTGGATTTTGTATTCGTACTTGTCGGTTAGAAATATTTTAAATTCAACGGTTCCTTCTAGAGAGTCATAGTAGAACGTATCGTAAAGTCCTTCCCTAATTTCTCCCATATGTTAATCCCTCCCTTATTAAAACCTTTCAACGCAAGTAAATTACTTCCTTTTTATCAATGTTGAATGTTATTCTCTTTTTTCAATACAGAGGAGATTACATTCAGATAGATATCCGTGCCAATTGTTCTAGTGCCAACACAATCGCTCTGTCTTTGTTGCGATCAACAAACTTGACCATCGGTTTAGCATTGGGATTATCAAGGAATACCGCAGCTGCTTCGTAACCTCGAGCGGTTATATACACGTCGATTCGCGCTTTATATTTTCCGACTTCGCGGTAAAGTTCATCAACTTTGTATCCCGCCATATAAATCCCTCCCCTTTTGCCGATTAATTACGACAAAAGCAATCATTTCCCTTGGAGGTGATTAGCATATTTCTTACTAGCTTCTTCATATTGTTTCATCAATTTCATAACCACGTTGCGAATACGTGAATCCCAACAATCGTGGCAATATGTATTAAAATTCCGTCCATCGATACAGATATCAATAAGCTCCGATCTCTCAAATCGTTCGCAACAGTAATCACATAAATCTGTTTTCACAACAATCCCCTCCACCCATAAAACGAACTTATGTTCGTATTATAAACGGGTAATTTACTGTTTGCAAGTGACTTAATAAATGTTTTGTAAAAAAACACCACTTCAATGAGTGGTGTTTTTACTTATTTAAAATTAAATCCCAAATCTTTTAAAATTGCTTCCACTGTATTACTGATTGATTCACGTGAATTTGAGATTTTTTGGCTAGGTGTTATGACATTTCCTTTGAATATATAATTGTTTCTTGACCAATCATACGCCATTAACTTTTCAATTTCTAAAATAGCCCTAGATTCATCAAATTCTTTAAAAAAGATACCTGAAATTCTTGAAGCAATAACAATTCCTGTACCACTAGTTAGTAATGATTCATTTCTTAACTCTGGTGTTTTATCTCTGTTTTTCAAACATTGATTGATAAAACGATTGGATTTTAGTTTCGTAAAGAAGATAAGGGCTCTTTCTTTTACCTTCTCACGTTCGCTGGTGTTATCCTTCAACTCTTTTACTAATTTTTCTTCTCCTGTAGATTGGGAATTGTATCCCGCCAACTCGATTACTGCATTTTTTAGGTTATTAATAGTGTAAATGTCTTTGCTATTTTTTGACACACTCGTAGCCAACAATTCAGTTGTTTCCTGTAAATAGTCAATTTCTTCTAATAAATCAGCCACTATTCCAGCTAAAGGATCCCGTGTGTTAAATAAAGTATTAATAGAGCTAGTTGTTTGTTTAGCATTTTTGTTTACATCAACGAAATCCTGACGAATTTTCCGAGGCCTATTTTCAACAACTATATTTAACAACATATGGCTATCGGCAATATATTCAGGAGCTTCAGAAGCTAACTCCCTAATTGCAACTGAGCGATGATTCCCATCTAAACACTCAAATTCGTAATCAATCGGCAAAAAGATAATCCCTGCAAGCGAATCTGAAGGCAATATATCCGATTCATTTTCCTCAAATACAAATGGTCTAAATGGAAGCTTTTCATAAGAAACAAGGGTAATTGGAGGAATAGTATATTCTTCTTCTTCTTTGATATATTGTTTAATATCGTCCTTGTGCTTTTTGTCTAGGAAACGGTTTTTTATTTCAGATTTAATGATTTCTTGATTTTTCTTTTTCACCGATGATGTTTGGACAAATTTACCTAGCGTTTTATAAGGGATTGTGACTGCATACCATTCCCTTTTACCGCTAACGTATTTTAATGCAGGAAGCATTAAAGAACCTGTAGGTGTTCCTATACTTGGCATTTTTGCACTAATAGTTTGCATAAACAATCAACCTCCAAATATTTATTCTTGGCTGCATAATATAAGGAATTGCATACATCTATAGTCAACGTACAGTTTCTATGGCCGTTACGTGTTTACGTTAAATATGTATGCGCATTACGCCTATATATGACTCTGTTTCGTGAATAATTAATAAAAAACGTCTAACAGTTAACGTTAGACGTTTTACGTTTACCTATTTCACTTGCAATAATCATTTATTTTAAATCATCCATCGTCAGAACAATCGTCTTAATCTGCATATCCTCCCATGATAAAGATTTTATCCTGAATTTTGTTTTCAAGCTGAAAAAATGATGTAAGGAAGATTGAGAAAATCATTATATACAATAAAAAATGACCTCATATTCGTGTCTGTAAGACGCTTGTAGTTACACTCAAAGCAAACAAAATCTATATTACGTTTTATAATCGAAGTTCGCTCAAAAGCAAAGAAAAAGACGCTCAAAGCGTCTCTAATTCAGCGGTAATTATATTCAATTATTGTATGGTTCTAGCGTTGAGTTCAAATGGAACAAATACTTTACGCTCTGAATCAACTAAATGGCGCATTATCATGAATTAATCGAGCAAGTGAACGCAACCCATTCACTTTGTATTGCCCTTCAATCGCTCCTTTTTGTTACATAATCAAGATTATAGGAATAAATAAAAGAGGCGAATAAGATCGCCTCTTTTATCACTCTAAAAAGTTAAGTCTAATTCTTACTACTTAACTCTAAAATTACCTCATGATAGATTCTTTCTAGGTAGATACTTTCCTCTACGTCTGAAGTTATTTCACTTACCCTGTTAAACAACTCGATTAGATTCATCGTATTATTTATTAAGTTCTTATCGTACAGATCTTTGGCTTTCTTTTTAGTTTGTGTAGAGAGTTTTTGTTTAGAGTTCGTAATTTTTTTAAATAATAAATATATAACATCTGCTGATAAAGTGGACACATGTTTTAATTCGTTTATATATCCAAGCATTAAATTCTTATACTCTTCTAAATTAAATACATTTTGAATTTTTTCCCTTACATTATTTACACTGGTAGAGTGATTGATATTGAAAACAGCATCCTCTAATTTACTTACCGCGCCAAAAGAAAAATTATTCGTTTTATCTACAATTTTGTACCTTAACTCTAAAGAAAACGTTTTATCTCTTATTTCATTGTTAGAAAGCAAAGCACCGAAGTACACCTCACCAACACCAGGTACCACAATCGGATTTTCAAGCTGAAAAAAGACTTTAATTTCAGAGTCGCTCATATAAGCCTTTTCAATAATAAAGAATGTTTTATTTTTCTTGGCATAAGAATGAAGTGCTAATAAAATTAAATAAATTGCTAAGTGATTATCATAATTATTATATCGAGTGGATGTAATACCTCTTAAAAACCAGTCATCCTGATGTTTAATTAATCTATACTGTCTTTTCTCCGTTTTTAATTTTTCAAATAATTCTTCAATATTTTCCCTTAATAAATCAGTATAACCTCTCTCTAAACAGAATTTAGAGAACATCCCCATATCAAAAAGATCATTAAGAAACTCATAAGTAAAGTTATAAATACCTGTAGCATTTAAGTCATCTTTTTTAAATCTCAATATAATCTGATTTTTGTCTGAAAAACCTATAAGCTCTATGTTCTCTAAAGTTTCTATGAAATCTTGCTTTTCTGCATCTATTTGATCAAAAGCTGCTAATAATTCTCTAGATCCCCTAATTTTTAGTTCTTCATCTAACTCCCCATAAGCTTCTAATGGAAAAAATTCGCGAACCTGGTCATCCAGTTCTCTTTCCTCTTTTATTAAATACTTTAAATCCCTTATTAAAGCTCCTTCTGAAGAACAAATTTCCCCTGATAACATGGTGCTATATAAATGTTTCCCCATTTTATCTCCCCTCCCCTTTAATAAATTATTATGATAATGATAATTCAAAAGCATATTCGTATGAAATTGGATTATTTTCTTCAGTATTTAGCCAACCAGATTCATGATGAGAATAATTAGAGATACTTTTAGATGAGTGATGCTTTAAAGCCTCATAAACATCATGTAATACTTCTAGTTCTTCTGTTTCGAATACTGATTCATCTAAATGACTATCTTTAGATTTAAATAACTCAGCTAAATTAGGATAACCAAAATCAATGTATTCTCGTGAAATCTCTCCTGTTTTTAAAACCATCGCTATAAGTAAATCGTGTTCATCAGGAACAGGTCCCATAGGTAAACGTACATATCTTAATCCAGTTATAGAAAGGGTATTTCTTTTGAAGTTTAGAAAATCGGAATACCATAAGTATTTCATTAATTTAACTTTATATAACTCAGGATCTCTTATAGCAAAAAACTTAACTACATGAATAAATTTATTTAGATCAAATTCTTTAAACCCTGTATATATGTTTTTTTCCTTTTTTAAACAATTTTCAAATACTTCGCTTAATGTATCTTTTTCATAAATATGCATACTAATTTTGGATCTAAGTTTTTCTACCTCCTTTGCACTTAAATTAGATGCATTTAATTCCAAAAGTCGCAACAAATTTTTGGGATTTTCGAGGATTAAAACTAATTCGTTATTATGACTGGAACTCTGTATAGCACCACTCTCATAACGTGACAGAGTAACATGACTCCAACCTAAAATTTTAGCGAGCTGTCTTTGACTAATACCGTACTTATTTCTTAAAGCAATTATTTCCGATGGTTGTAATAAACCTTTACGATTTCTGTACTCTGTGTAAACTCTCTGGTAATTTTTTTCTTCTAATTGGGGATCAGGAACAACATTTTTACATTCTTGACATTCCAAATAATCTGCTTCAATTTCTATATTTTCATCTTTAACCTGAAAAATCTTCTTCAATTTTATAGGCTTCATTGAAGTATAATCTAAGCAGTCTGGACAAAACTTTTCTAAAGCCCCTTTATTATTATTCATCTTTAACCTCCTATTTCGTATCCTAACCCCTTTCCTTTAAGCTATCCTTTATTTATAAGGATAGCTTAAAGGGAATTCTGCTTCATGAAATGAAATACATACACACTGAGTCCCGTACTTCGTTGGTACTAAGTGAATCTTGATGTAAATATCAAGACCATTAATTTTTTTACCAAATTCCCAAATATTACCCTCTTTAGAGCCAAACTCGCTTTTATTGTCTTCAGGCCCAGCAATGTAATCCTTATAACTCAGCCTCAGTATTTCATCTCTTGCATTGTTAGGAGTAAATCCCAACTTCAATAAAGTTCGTTCATTTTTTTCCCTGGTTGTGAGCAACCTAAAATTATCAGGAGATTCACTGATAATTCGTTTAATTTGAACTAGAACGCGATTAATTAATTGGATTTGCAACGACAAATATAACCACATCCTCGAAAATAATTGCTTTATTTGGTATTTTGATTTTATACCATATCAAAGGAGTGGTCAATAAAAATGTTATCAATTGATAACACTATATGTAGTATGGCTTTTTTGGTTCTTGAATATACAAGCAAAAATGAATTTAAAAAAGTAACCTCATTTGGATTCATAATCGAAAGTCTTCTAACACTTTGTCCATCATATCATCATTAATACCGATGTACCGTAAGGTAATCGACGGTGCGGAATGTCCAAAAATCTGCTGCAACATCGCGACATCCTTTGTCTGTTGGTAAAAGTGATATCCAAACGTTTTTCGCATCGTATGGGTGCCAATCGGTCCTTCTACACCACATGCTTTGGCTGCCTCATTAATGATCCGCCAAGCCGTTTCGCGGCCAATCGGACGGTCCCCTTTTCGTGATTGGAATAAATAATCAGAATCGGCCATTCCTCGTGTATATTTCTCGATTTCCTGCTTTAACGCTGCGGTCATTTTAATTTTGCGAACATTACCGGTCTTTTTTTCTTTGACACGCAAATGCTCCGTATATTTCACATCCATGACGCGTAACGGCAAGATGTCGCTAATCCGGAGGCCGGAGTTAATCCCGAATGTAAATAAGAAATAGTCGCGATACGATTGATGCAACAAATACTCCTTCATGGCGCGAATTTTCTCTGGATCACGAATGGGCTCAACGCTATTTTGCCCTTGTATCTTAATCACGGATCTCATCCTTTCGTACTTCATAAATCCGAGGTTCGATATTTTTCGTTTGGGCAGCTTCCGCACAGTCCCCACAAACGATATTGTTGTCAATCACGACATAATACACGATTTCATTCGGACGAAAGTCTTGGTGACATACTTGGCAATAACTCACGTGCGTTGTTTTCATGAAATTCCCTCCAAAACGTTAGATTCAATACAACAAATATATTCTATATGTTGCATTCAAATTCCTTCCGAAGTCGAGAAAAATTAAAAACCCCTTGAAAATCAAGGGGTTTTTCGTGTTTTATCGGGTGTTGTTGAATGCAACATAATAGACATTATGTGGAATAAATTAGAGACACAAAAAAAAGAAGCCAATGAATGGCTTCCCTTAAAATAATAGTTTTTCCATTGCCATGACGTCTACAAATTTCCCATCTAGTATTCCTTGATTTTTAAATATACCTACTTCTCGAAATCCCATTTTTCGATACAAGTTTTGTCCTATTTGATTAAATGGGAATGTAAACAAGACCAGCTTATAAAACCCATTCTCCTTCGCCTTTTCTTCTAAAGCTGAAAGGAGTACTGAACCAAGTCCTTTACCTCTCCATGACCGTTCAATATAAATGGATATATCAGCAACACCATCATAGGCACAACGATGTGAATAGGGATTTAATGAAGCCCATCCACGTATTTTTTCATCACCGATTACAAGAACAGTATAGCGATCAGGACGATGTCGATACCAATTTTTTATGTAATCAATCGACTTTAAATCTTGTTCTAAAGTGGCTATTCTATCCTCAATTCCTTGATTATAAATATCAAGGATCTCTAAAAGGTCATCTTCCCTTGCTTGACGGACGATCCACACTTAGGCATCACCATTTTCTCTTTATTTGACAAAAGTTAAAATATAATACGCTAAAATACCTAATATACCAGCTCCTGGTAAGGTTACAATCCAAGACAATACCATGTCACGAACTACAGACCAATTAACAGCATTTTTATTTTTCCTTAGTCCTGCACCAATAATAGCTGTTGTCGAAACATGAGTAGTAGAGACTGGTAGCCCTAGTTGGCTGGAAGCCATAACAAGTACTGTTGTAGTTAATACGGAAGAAACACTACTCTGGTTATCGAGTTGCGCAACTTTTCTTGCCAAGAGTTGAGTAACTGATACCCCCTTAACAAGGCTGCCTATACTCATAGATACTGTTACCAGCAAAAATAATGGAAACAAAGCGTCGATATTTTTAATGTTAATTGACGTTATAGCAACTAGCGCTGTAATTGCGACAATTTTAGGAGTATCATTCACTGCACGAACAAAGCAAATCGCACCGCTTGAAACCCAGGTAATACCTTTACCTGCACTTGAAGGTAGTTTGATAAACTGAATGAGAAAAGTCAATGCCCAAGCAATGCTTAAACCAAGCAGCGGACTAAGAAGAAGAGGCATTACTACCTTACTTACAAGGCTAGACCACACAACGCTTGAAACCCCAAGAGCTACGCAGCCAACCATAATAACAGAACCGACTATAGAATGTGTTGTTGAAACCGGAAGAGAAAAGCGGGTAGCCAATGCAACCCATAACGTTGCTCCGATTGCCATGGATAAAGCCATTATGGTATTAACTTCATAATTAGAGTTAATCAAACCGCCAGTAAACAGTTTTAACAACTTTATTGCAAAGTAAATAGATAATGTTCCGCCAAAAGCAGTGACAATTGCTCCGTAAATTAAAGCTGTCCACTCCTTGGCTGCTCCTGAAGCTACAAGAGGTGCTACTCCTTTTGATACATCATTACCGCCATTTTCAGCAGCCAACCAAGCTACAATTGTAATACCAATAATAGATCCTAACGAATAATTAGGAACAAGACCCGTCCTGATGAAAATGAGTGTTGTTACTACAGCTATTAAAAGACCAGTTAACGGGTTTTTTGTAAGAGGAGTCATCTTATATAGAGAAGCATTCTTCTTAAATATTTTACTATTTGGACTGTTTATCGAGGTGGTTGAATGTTGTTTCATAATATCCCCTTTCTAATATAGTAGTCTTTGTATTTAAAAAGACCGGAGATTACCGGTCTTTTAAGTACTAATCATAATCTCATCGTTAATAGATTGATAAATTTCTTCTAATCGAGGAAATGTAGCCAAGGACAATAATTTACCGTTTACAATTACAGCCGGTGTAGCATACTGTATAGTTTTTTCGGCATTAGATGCTATTGCTCTAAGTCCTCTTTCTTCTAATATGGAAGTCAATTTTTTTTGAGTCAAAACCAAATCTAGATGAATTTGGTAATTATATATTTGAACAATTACTTGATCCTTAAACTTTTCTAATAAACGTTGCTTTAGTTCCTGCATTTCAGCATCTGATTCGTTAGAGACTGTATCACAACATCCACTTTGTGGTGAGCATTCAGTGCTTTCGGATTGAACAAGGTATTTTGGAAATAGCTCAACCAATAGTTTTTTTTTCATGAAAATCTCCTTTCCAAAATATTATTAAGACTGAAGTATTAATCTATGAGTTGGGACAGGAGGTTTTGGACTAAAGCACTCATGGTAGCTCGCTTTCCAATGAGTTCCGTATTGTTGGTTAGTTGCTTCAATGGCATCGGCTACAATTAAATCCAACATGGATGGGTTAGCTTCTATACGAATGTTGAGAAGAACACGAAATTGTTTATTTGGGCTACCATCAGTAATGGTAAAAATCGGAGCTTCACCCGTTTTGATCATACTTGCTTTTACATAGCCATTACTTTGCCCCAATTGGATTTTAAGATGAGCAATCGCCATTTTTTCTCGAAGGAAATGTCCATTCAGCGTTTCAAGAAAAGAATCTACCCATTCCTTTGGATCAAATGTGCTATTTTCCAAATGAGTTAAATCTCCCAATATGTTCATCCAAGCTAATTGTGCTTCGCCTTCTGCGTACAAATCGTAATCAATATCCAGTACCTTGTCCCCACCTACAGTATCGGAAAGCCAAAGATCTATTAATTCTTCGAGAAAGTCTCCTCGCTCTGCCGAAATTGTTCTAATTTCAGCTTGGGGATAACGTTGTTTTAAAAACTTGATTACTCCATCAATTTCTTCATGCTGGAACCTATCCAATTTGTTTAATGCGATAATATCAGCTTCTGCAAGTTGTTTTTCGAAAATATAACTAACAGAAGGGGAAAATATTTTATTTTTGCCATCCATTTTATAATCAAGGTTGTCCATCAATCGGGAAGGGTCCACAACAATCGTTAAGGGGGCTGTTTTAAATTCATCTGCGTAATACTTTTTCATCGGTTGAATGACAGTAGCTGCTAAATCTGTACAACTACCTACTGCTTCCGCTAAAATAACATCTGGTTGTTTTTCCTTTAATAATAGAGTGAGATTTTTGTATAAATCTTCAAACTGACAACAGAAGCACCCGCCAGTAACTTCTTCTGCATCTAAACCATTATTTCGTACTAGTTCAGTATCAATTAGTTCCTTTCCTTGATCATTTGTTACAATTGCTACTCTTTTTCCACGTTTCTGTAACTTTTTTGCTGTTTGAATTAACGTTGTAGTTTTACCAGCTCCCAGAAAACCACCTAAAAGAACTAATTTAGCTGCCATATTATCACCACCACTTATTATTGAAATGATATTAGATAATTCGTAGTTCTAAGGATTTTAATATTTCCTCAGATATTTCTGAAGCGTGGGTATCCGATGAACCTTGGGCTATAATATAACCTAACCGATTATAATTACTTGTAGTCTGAGGAACGATTTCGCCTGGATGTACGTTTAGTTTGCCATCAACTAGATTGCAATGTCCTTCTGTAAAAATTGTGTCATTAATCAATACAGTTCCTGGTTGATCAGCGATTAAAAAACGGATTGCGGCAGAAGGAGCCTGAACAGGATGTTTAGGTGCATCCCTAAGAGTTCCGCCTAAGGCGATATGTAACGCTAACTCGGCCAAATCATACCCTGTAACAATTCGAACTAGCTTTGGTATCTGGTCTCCTCCCGGTCTAGCATTTACTTCAATAATGTGCCAACCTGATGAAGTTTTCTTTATTTCAACATGAGTAACAGCATTTTGAATCCCTAGTACAAGAAGAGCTTTTGAGATAAGTTGGTGAACAGATTGATAATCTTCAGAACTTAGTGTATATGGAACTGTATGACCAATCTCAATTGAATAGGGAGGAGAAGTGATTTTCTTTTCAGTAATCGCAATGATTGTGGTTTCCCCGTTTATAGTTACTGATTCCACACTAAATTCTGGGCCTTCCAAGTATTCTTCAATAAGGATTTCAGGATCAATAGGTTGTCCAATAAAATTTGTATTTTTATTTTTAATTTCCTGGATTGCTTGAACTACTTCGTCCTGAGACTGACATCTCCTGACAAGTTGGCTACCAGAGTCGTTAGAAGGTTTTACGATAACAGGAAAAGAAAATTGTTTCAAAGCTTCTAGAGATTCATCAGGAGACTTAACTAAAACAAATTGAACTTGGTCTACTTTGGAATCATATAAAATTTTCCTTGTAAGCTTTTTGTTTCGACAATTTAAAGCAGCCTGCAAACTTAAGCCTTTTTTCAATCCGATGGCTTCAGATATTCGAGCACATAAAGGAATCCTATACTCATTCATGGTAAAAACCGCTTGAATATCATATTGCTCGGCTAATTCTATTGATTTTTCAACTACTAACAACTCATTGTTAAGATCCACTTCAATAGGAACATCAACGGAGAAAGCTTCTTCCAAATTAATGGACTTTCTAAAAAGAATGGTTTTAAATCCTTTGGCTTTAACTAGGTCTATTTCATTATCACGTGGAGCAACGAGTATGATTGCTGATTTACTTTGAGACAATCTTATCCCACCTATTCACAACATTTAGAGGATTTGTTTGTTGATGTAGATACATTGAACGAAGCTAATCCGTTGATTTTTTGTCCTCTCATAGCAACAGTGATAGCGCTTATATGACCTATTTCTTCGTTTGTAAGACCTAATTGTTTCGCAGTAAGAACGGCATTTTTTAAGGTATTAGCATCTTCCATAGCCAGAGCCGTTGCAAGTATAACGAGAATACGGTCTCGCTCAGATAAAACTCCACCTTCTAAAGCTTCGGTAAAAAAGGTATCAAATTCTTTTTGCAATTTATTATTTAATGCTAACACTAATATCACCCCAATCTGAGAATTAGCATTTCAAACAACAACGTTTAAAAATCCCTTCTTCTGGAGGGGATAGGATTTTATAATATAATTCATCTATTTGAGGATCAGGATGTTTCCACTCATAATGAAATTCATATTCTGTTAATTCAAGTGCTTGAATTGATGGACGAGATAACAATGGTGAACCCTTATATAAGTAAAGTCTGGTTTCATATTGAATGGGATCAATAATATCCTCAAGTTGATTTTCAGCTACAAAAGCACGGAAAGTAGAAAGATCTTCTAATTTCGTCCAAGGATTAAACATAATGAATGTCGGATTTAACTTGATTCCAATTTCTCTTAAATAGGCAATAGCATCCTCGATATCTGAAACCGTGGTTTCCTTTGCAACAGCATCAAGCACTTCGTCTGAAGGAAATTCAAGAGCAGATGTAATGAATTTAACACCTAATTCTTTCATCTCACGAAGAGTCTCTTTGTTTTCTAAAATGTGGTCAACCCGAGTAGTAAAATCATATGTTAAATGTGGAAATTCAGCGTGTAATTTTCTCAGGATTTTAATACCATGGTATTTAGCATTAAAGAAATCCGCATCAATAAATGTGAGATGGGTCATTCCTCCTTCTACGAGCTGCCGGACATCTTCTAATACTATTTCTTCTGGAATCAATATCACTTTTCCATCATAGGCTGCATATACAGAACAATATAAGCACTTATGATGGCATCCTCGAGCTATCTCTGTAGAACCAACGATTTGAGGTGAACCAAGAAGCTTATCTATTTGCCTTTGAGGATACTTGTACAAAGGCGGAAGAAGGTGTCGACTTGGAACATCTAAATGATCCCGTGACATAAAAGGATGAACATAAACTCCTTTTTTTGCCTGTTCTGCAAACAACACTCCTGGTATTTCACTCTGAGTATCGCCAGAAAGATGCCGAGCTAAATATACTAACGGCTTTTCCCATTCACCACATACACAGGAATCACTGTATTTTCCGGCTAAACGGTTCGCATGAATCGTCGCGTGCTGACCAAAAAAAGTAATATGAGCATTCGGATTAATAGTTCTAGCCATTTTTGCCACTTCAATACCAGCGTGAACAGCATCGAACAGGGGAATAGAGATGGCTACTAAATCAGCTGAAGAGAAACGATTCTCTTGTACCCCTTCAACGTAGGTATCCAAGACAGATACATGAAAGCCATCTTTTATTAACGGAGTTGCTGCAGTGGCAATGGTATTAGGCTGAAAACCACCTTCAAATGTAGAAACGAGTAAAATATTCATAATCCATCCCGCCTTTTTCACTTTATTAGTTGTAAAATG
>NZ_JACDUU010000015.1 GCF_013760845.1 [Anoxybacillus] calidus
GTTCGTCCTGAGCCAGGATCAAACTCTCCAATAAAGTTATATACCTAGCAAATTGACGTGGACGCTTCGTTTTGTTCAGTTTTCAAAGAACATTTATTTTTTATTTTGTCGCCCAGAAGCGACTCTTATAATATAACATTTTAGTTCATAACTGTCAACATCTTTTTTGTTATTTTTTAATTCGTTAACAGTGTTCGTTAACAGCGACTTTTTCAATATAACACCTCGACAAAATAAAGTCAACATGAATCTATCATTTTTTTCACAAAAACACAAAGGCACTCTTTTCCATAAAAGAGCGCCTTTGTTCTCATCTCTATTCTATTCTCTTAAGAATACAAAATAAAGGATAAAAATTAAGAATAAAGCGTATAAAACCGGATGTACTTCTCTGCCGCGTCCTTTTAGAATCATTGTAATTGGATAAAAGATAAAGCCAACAGCGATTCCTGTTGCAATGCTGTAAGATAGCGGCATCGTAATGAGCGTAAAGAAAGCTGGAATGGCAATCTCGAATTTCTTCCAGTCGATTTCACCAATCGAAGATGCCATTAGTACTCCGACAATAATTAACGCTGGTGCCGTGACTGGAGCAGTAATGACACCTAACAATGGCGAGAAGAATAATGCTAATAAGAATAAAATACCTGTTACAACCGCTGAGAATCCGGAACGGCCACCTGCTGCAACACCTGCAGATGACTCAATATAAGATGTTGTTGTTGATGTACCGAACACAGCCCCCACCATGACGGCCGTTGCATCAACAAGTAATGCTTTTCCAGCTCTAGGTAATTTATTATTCTTCAATAACCCCGCTTGGTTAGCAACCGCAAGAAGTGTTCCTGTCGCATCAAAGAAGTCAACAATAAAGAATGTTAATACAACACCAAGCATTTTTAATGTAAAAATTTCATCAAGATGCTGAAGTGCTACACCAAATGTCGGAGAAATATCAGGGATTGCACCTACCACTTTTTCAGGCACTTTGATAAGGCCAAAAATCATTCCTGTAATAGCTGTAATAACCATTCCATAGAAAATACCGCCGTTTACTTTCTTAACCATTAAAATAACCGTTACAAATAAACCGAATAAGGCAAGAAGCGTGTTACCATTTTTAAAATCAGATAATCCGACTAATGTAGCTGAGTTATCAACAATGATTCCGGCATTTTGGAAACCGATAAACGTAATGAATAAACCAATGCCGGCTCCTATCGCATATTTTAAATCTACCGGAATCGCATCAATAATTTTCTCACGAATTCCTGTTAACGTTAAAAGCGTAAAGATAATACCAGAAACAAATACACCTGCTAACGCTGTTTGCCAAGGAATGCCCATCCCTAAGACAACGGTAAAAGCAAAAAATGCATTTAATCCCATTCCCGGAGCTAGTGCAATTGGGTATCTTGCTAAAATCCCCATAAGAATGGAACCGTAGGCTGCTGCAAGAGCGGTCGCGACAAACACAGCTCCTTGGTCAATTCGCAATTCATTAGGAAAATCTTTAACCGCCCCCAATGAGAGTGTGAACGGGTTAACAAATAAAATGTACGCCATTGATAAAAACGTTGTAATACCAGCGATGATCTCGGTACGATAGTTCGTGCCAAGTTCATCGAATTGAAAATATTTTCTCATTTCCTCTCCTGTCCTCCTACAAAATGTATTTAAAGATAAAACAAAAACGCTTCTAGAAAACTACCAGAAGCGCTGACTAAGAAGGCTAATGATGAACATTGGAGAGGATTATACAACTCCCCTTATTCATAAAAAGGGTATAATTATACTCTCCCCGCATCATTATACCTCGTAGTCAAGCTATTTACGGTAGCTTGGTAGAAACTCTCGAGCCATATTCCCGAGATTATACGACGTATTTTGACAATATTCGCTTTTCCCACTTAAATTTTATCAATTCGTTATCTATCAGTCAACAAAAAACGAACATTTTTTATAAAATGTCCGTTTTTTGTTCGTTTTTATTCGATTATTCCCATTCAATTGTTGCTGGCGGCTTGCTTGTAATGTCGTAAACAACACGGTTGACATGTGGAACTTCGTTTACAATACGGGTTGAAATGACTTCTAATACATCCCAAGGAATGCGCGCCCAATCCGCCGTCATACCGTCAATGGAAGTCACGGCACGAATGCCAACTGTATAATCATATGTGCGTGCATCTCCCATAACCCCTACACTGCGGATATCAGGAAGCACGGTGAAATATTGCCAAATTTCGCGGTCTAGTCCTGCTTTCTTAATTTCTTCACGCAAAATAGCATCCGATTCACGGACAATTTCTAACTTTTCTTCTGTTACCTCGCCAAGAACGCGAATACCTAACCCTGGCCCTGGGAAAGGTTGGCGCCAAACAATTTCATCTGGAATGCCTAATTCTGTGCCAAGCGCACGCACTTCATCTTTAAATAAAGTATTTAGCGGTTCAATTAGCTTAAATTTCATATCTTCAGGCAGACCGCCTACGTTATGATGCGATTTAATTGTCTGCGCTGTTGCTGTTCCACTCTCGATAATGTCTGTATACAATGTACCTTGCACTAAAAATTCAATGCCTTCCAATTTCGCTGCTTCGTCATCAAACACATAAATAAATTCATTACCGATGATTTTACGTTTTTGTTCAGGGTCAGTAACCCCTTTTAATTTGTTTAGGAAACGTTCTTTTGCATCAACTTTAATAACGTTCATATTAAATCCTTCACGAAACGTCTTCATGACGCTTTCTGCTTCACCTTTGCGAAGTAAGCCATGGTCAACAAAGATACATGTCAATTGGTCGCCGATTGCTCGATGCACAAGCACAGCCGCTACTGAAGAATCAACACCGCCGCTCAATGCGCAAAGCACTTTTTTATCGCCGACTAACTCCCGAATCTTGCGAATTTCGTTATCAATGAAACTTCCCATTGTCCAGTCGCCTTTGCACCCGCATACATCAAAAACAAAGTTCTTCAAAATATCGTTGCCATATACGGAGTGACGCACTTCTGGATGGAATTGTACCGCATAAAATTTTCGTGACTCATCACTCATCGCAGCAATCGGGCAAGACGGACTTGTTGCGTCAACAACAAATCCTTCTGGAGTAGCTGTTACTAAATCCCCATGGCTCATCCAAACCACTTGTTCACTTGGAAGACGATCAAATAGCTTGGACGAATTTTGTACAGTAATTGTCGCTTTTCCGTATTCACGATGTGTCGCTTTTTCCACTTTACCGCCTAAATGATGCGTCATTAACTGCATGCCATAGCAAATACCTAAAATCGGCAAACCTAGCTCAAAAAGCTTTTCATCACAAGTAAACGCATTTTCATCATATACGCTGTTAGGACCACCGGAAAAAACGATCCCTTTTGCATTCATCGCTTTAATTTCTTCCGCTGTAATTGTGTGTGGATGCAGTTCGCTATATACTCCGAACTCGCGAATACGACGAGTAATTAACTGATTATATTGGCTCCCAAAATCCAATACAACAATCATTTCTTGGTTTTGTTGCACGTTCATCACCTCAAAATGAAATTCACTTACTAAAAAAACAAAAAACTAGAATCATACCTTCACATATAAAGGCAGAATTCTAGTTTATACCACAAAAATAGAATCATCTGCCTTCATAGTCAGGCAATTTACGGTTGCCTGGTAGAAACTCTCGAACCATATTATCGAGGATATATGAAGGTATTAATTGTAATATTAAATTTTAGTCCATTCTATCAATTTTTTGTAAAAACGGTCAAGATACCGTCTTTTTGATTAAATTTTCCCACAATTCTTTTACTTTATCCCATTCTTTCTCTATCGGTGTTTTACGATAAATCGCTTTTTCGTATAAAAGAGTCAACCGGCTCATTTCATCGCTTGCAAACCATTCATCCACATATGCGGCATAATCGCGCAATGATTGTGCTTTTCTCCGTTTTAATCCGTAATCATCTAAATGTTTTAATAATGAAAGATACGCCTTGATAAAAGTTTGCTCGCTCCGGAAAATTTTAAACGATAAAATCGTGAGAAACGGCCACCATTTACGTCTCGCTTTATAAAGAACATAGACAGACGCAGCTAAACTTCCTAAAAATAGAACCATATTTTTCAATGATAAAGATGCAAAAAACGTTTTAATCGATTGCAACAAACCTGTAGACGGCGTTGATACTCTTTTCTTCTCTTCATTAAACAGTTTTCGTTGTTGTTCAGGCTGAACATTTTGCGGCATAGGAGTTGGTGCAGCTTGCAGTGACTGTTCTGTAAAACGATACGGATTCGTAAACCCTTTCGTCGGTTCAAATGGAACCCATCCAATCCCTTGAAAATACACTTCCACCCATGAATGGGCATTATTGTTTGTAATTTCATAAACATTCATTCCATTTTCTTCTGAATTTACTAATTGTCCTGAAGTGTATCCTTTTACCCAACGTGCAGGAATGCCGACAGAACGAAGCAAAACAGTCATTGAAGTGGAAAAGTTATCACAGTATCCTTTTTTTGTTTCAAACAAAAATTGATCTACATAGTCTTCTTGTTCACTCGGTACAGCTACCTCCTTCGTCTCGTAAAAATAGCCGTTAAAGCTAAAGTATTGTTCTATCGCCTTCACTTTATCGTATTGATTGCCCTTTCCCTTTGTAATTTGCTGTGCTAACTCTTTTACCCGTTCAGGAAGGTCGGAAGGCAGTTGTGTATAACGCTGTAAAAGTTCGCTATCCTGCACAACCGGAACCTGCCGCAACTTTTCAACAGAAAACGACGGATATTCATATGTCATTTCGTATTCACCTAATCGAACGACATGAGACTCCCGATCCGTTGCATATATTTTTTCGTTTGCTGCGTGAAGACGAAAGACAACACCACCAAACGCAATCAACGCTGTTAACCCTATCGGATACACTAGATGAGAATAAGGTCGCTTGAAAATGACTTTTGCGGTTAACGTTTCGTTGTCTACACTTTCTTCAAACCATTTCAGCACATCATTTTCTCGTTCAAATGTGCGAATTTCGACGCTCTCAGAAGCTTCCCAACCTTTTCCGGTATAAATATCCTTTGTTTCAACACGCCAATAATGGCGCTTCTTTGCTTCGGCATAAAACACAACGGTATCATCGGCAACAAACGGTCCTCCCAACCGTGAATCATTAGTGCCATAACCAATCTTTTTCACCACAGGCTCTTTTCCCTCTTCTTCCTCTTCTCCGCCACCCGTATAACTTTTAATAAACGGTACAGGATCTGGCCATTGCGGCTGAAGCTTTGGAGCAGTGTAGCCGATGAGCAGTGAAACAGAAGCGAAAAAAATGAATGGTTTCCACCATGTTCTGTTTGCTGATAACAACTTTTCTTTCTCTACCAATCTTTCATAATGGAGCCAGCTAAGCAATAAGAAACCACCAACAACAAGGCGCATGATCGCTCCCTTGCCTTGATACGCCGTAAATGTATCCAATACAGCAACATATCCAACTGTCATCGCATAAAAAAGAAACAATCTTTTTTCGACAAAAAGCCAGTAACGTAAAAGATAGACAGAAACCCAAAGCAATAGAAAAAACAGAAGGCTGCGGAAACTATCCATCATTTCTGCAAATTGAAGGTTCATAAGAAAATAAAAATTATGAACAACCGTATTCGTTAAATCGACAACCCAGTTTAAACTGAAAAATGGCTTTTGAAAAAATAACATATTTAACATATAGAAAATATAAATACTTTTTATCAACGCACCTAACCAAAAACGAACTCCTAAAAAAGACAGCCCTAAACAACCGGCAACAAAGACGGTAAACACATAAATATTTCCCGTATCAGAAACAGTTTTGAGAGGAACTAGCCACTCCCATAACAGCCAAAATGCTAATAAATTCAGAAAAAACACTTTGATTGTTCGTTGGGTTCCATTCACCGTTACTTCCCACCTTCAATTAATGCATTGGCAAAGTTGCGCTCTTCTATCATTTTGACAATGATCCCTTTTCGCTCGATTTGTTCCATCGCCACGATTTCTTCTTTAGAAATGTTCGTAGCTTTGTCTTTAATCATAAAAACAATCCCGCTAAAATTTTTCATTGCTAAATTCCCTAATGAAGCCGCTAGTTCCTTATCAATACTTGCCGTAATATAGCAAAATGAAAACGCTGCGTTCCAATACGCGATTTCTTTATGAATGATTCTCGCAAAAGACCATTCACTATCACATTGCACCTTCGCCAAATGATAAAAAAGTTCCTGAAGATGCGCCTCACCGTTTCTTGCAGGAAAAATGATGCGGTCCCGTCCAACCGATACAAGTCCCGTTTGCACTCCCCGCTTAATCATTGTGCGTACGAGGGAGGCAGTAAATGTAACCATTTCCTCAAAAAGTAACGAGGGAGTCCGATTAAGAAAAATAACAATATCTTCACTTTGTCTTTCTTCAAATTCCTTTGTCATCAGTTCATTTTTGCGCGCCGAAGCTTTCCAGTTAATCCAAGAAAAGCGGTCTCCCGGCTGATACTCCCTGATTCCGACCGCCATTGTCGTATCACGGCGAAGCTGAATGTGCGAAGCAGCTACTCCTTGTTCAAACCGCTGTTCTACTTTGCGATACCTCATCTCTACATAACGCGGATAGACTAAAATGGAATTTTCCACTTGAAAAGTTGTTTCTTTTTCGATTAGGCCAAAAAAATCCGTTATTTTGATCCGAACCGTTGAAAATCGATGTTCTCCTCGGGGAATATGCTCCAATATATATTCATAAGAGAAATCGGTTTTGAACAAGGGAGACAAAAATATCTTAGAAGGTTTTGTTTGTTGGCATTTTTGCAGCGACTTTGGCAGCTTGTCTTCAATCACTAAATACATAATAGGAAAGAAAAAACGCGCCCGTATCTTTAAGATCGCTACTAATTTTTCACTAACATGAAATTGCTCTTGATTGAACTGACGTTGAACATCAAAGGCGTGGATTGGATAAAACGCAATACTAAGAGAATATAGAGCAAATGGAAGAAAACTATAGAATAAAAACCAACTGACAAAACCACCTTGAAACATGGCATACGAAAATAAAACAACGATTAAAAACACGAGAAGAATCACTTTGCCGATTAGATGAATCATCTTTTTCATCGCATCATCCACTACCTTTGAATCGGAACCGATGTCCGTTCTAGTATGCCTGCCACTACATCTTCAGCTGTTACTCCATCAAATTTTGCCTCTGATTTCAAAATAATGCGGTGCGAAAGAACATAAGGAGCTAAAAACTGAACATCATCAGGAATGACAAAATCGCGGTCATGAACAAAAGCGTACGCTTGTGCCGCCTTCATCAAAGCAATTGAGCCACGTGGGCTGACTCCTAAATAAACGGAAGAAAATGTACGACTTCGCTGGACAATCTCGACAATATATCGCTTAATTGTATCATCGACATATACGTCCTTTACCTTTTGTTGCAATACGTTCAACTCCTCAACCGTAATAACTGGCTGCAGCTCTTGAATCGGCGGTATTTTTTTCGCTCTGCTTAATATCTCTATTTCTTCCAAAATCGCTGGATACCCCATTCGCATTTTCAGCAAAAAGCGGTCGAGCTGCGCTTCCGGCAACGGATATGTTCCCTCATATTCAATCGGATTTTGCGTCGCCATTACAAAAAACGGTCGTGGTAAAGGTCGAGTTGTTCCATCAATTGTAATATTCCCTTCCTCCATTGCTTCCAATAGCGCCGACTGCGTTTTAGGAGAAGTACGGTTAATTTCATCCGCTAAAATAATGTTGCCCATAATCGGCCCCGGCTTATATTCAAACTGCATGTTCTTTGGATTATAAATAGAAACTCCTGTTACATCGCTTGGAAGTAAATCAGGAGTAAATTGAATTCGCTTAAAATTCGCGCTCACCGATCTTGCTAAGGCACGGACAAGCATTGTTTTTCCTACTCCAGGAACATCCTCCAATAATACATGTCCTTCCGCTAATAAAGCGACAACACTCAACGTTGCGATATCCCGTTTTCCGATAATGACTTTTTCGATATTTTCAATCACTTGAGCAATGATCGGTCGCAATTTTTCATGCTTCTCCATTCTTTAAGGCTCCTTTATCAGTTTATTGGCAAACTATTTATCTATTCGATAAATACGCTGAAAAACCTTTCAGAAAAATGAATGAAATCATTGCAAACAAAGTGAAGTTTCCCCTCACTTTTCATCAATAAGCTTGCTACTTCTCTTAAGACAAAAATTAGGATAAGAGTTAAAAGTAAGCTTTTTCATTTATTCCATATAAGTTGTTTTTAACAAAATATTACAAGTTTGTTTATAATACTTAGCGGCATGACCCTAAAGTTTAATAAATAGGGGTGATAAACAGATTTAATTTTTTAGCGTAAAAATAAAAAATCCCCTTGCTAAAAAGCAAAAAGGAAATGATAGAATACCCCTCTTTTCACGATCAAAATAAAAAAGGAACACCGGGAAATCCCGGTGTTCCTAGGTTATGAGGGGGATGATTATTACATCATTCCGCCCATGTCAGGCATTCCCGCACCTGCGCCGCCTTTGTTTTCTTCTGGCTTGTCAGCAACAACTGCTTCAGTTGTTAAGAACATAGCGGCAACAGATGCTGCGTTTTGAAGCGCAGAACGAGTTACTTTTGTAGGGTCAACGATACCAGCTTCAATCATGTCAACCCATTCACCAGTAGCAGCGTTGAAGCCGATGCCTGGTTTTTCGTTCTTTAAGCGCTCAACGATAACAGAGCCTTCTAAACCAGCGTTGTAAGCGATTTGACGAACTGGCTCTTCCATAGCGCGAAGAACGATTTTCACACCAGTCGCTTCGTCGCCTTCAGCTTGGATTTCAGCAACTTTGTTGTATACGTTTAATAATGCAGTACCACCGCCTGCTACGATACCTTCTTCAACTGCTGCACGTGTAGCGTTAAGAGCGTCTTCAATGCGTAATTTGCGCTCTTTTAATTCAGTTTCAGTAGCAGCACCAACTTTGATTACTGCTACGCCGCCTGCTAATTTCGCTAAGCGCTCTTGCAATTTTTCACGATCGAATTCAGAAGTAGTTTCTTCTAATTGAGCGCGGATTTGGTTGATGCGAGCTTTGATGCGATCAGAATCGCCAGCACCTTCAACGATTGTTGTATGTTCTTTTGTAACAACAACTTTAGAAGCGCGACCAAGTGATGCGATTGTTGTAGATTTTAAGTCGCGACCTAATTCTTCAGTGATAACTTCACCGCCAGTTAAAATAGCGATGTCTTCTAACATTGCTTTACGACGATCACCAAAGCCAGGAGCTTTAACAGCTACAGCTGTGAATGTACCGCGAAGTTTGTTTACTACTAATGTAGCAAGCGCTTCGCCTTCAACGTCTTCAGCGATGATTAATAATGGTTTGCCTTGTTGAACAACTTGTTCTAATACAGGTAAGATTTCTTGAATGCTTGAAATCTTCTTGTCAGTGATTAAGATATATGGATTTTCTAATACTGCTTCCATTTTTTCAGTATCAGTAATCATGTATGGAGAAGCATAACCACGGTCAAATTGCATACCTTCTACTACATCTAACTCAGTAGTGAAGCCTTTAGATTCTTCTAAAGTGATAACACCGTCTTTACCTACGCGCTCCATTGCTTCTGCGATTAATTTACCTACTTCTTCGTCAGCAGCAGAAATCGCAGCAACTTGAGCGATAGACTCTTTACCTTCGATTGGTTTAGAGATTGCTTTTAATTCTTCTACCGCAACAGCTACTGCTTTTTCGATACCTTTGCGGATACCCATTGGGTTCGCACCAGCTGTTACGTTCTTTAAGCCTTCACGGATCATCGCTTGAGCTAATACAGTTGCAGTAGTCGTACCGTCACCAGCAACGTCGTTTGTTTTGCTTGCTACTTCAGCAACAAGCTTCGCACCCATGTTTTCAAATGGATCTTCTAATTCGATTTCTTTTGCGATTGTTACACCGTCGTTAGTGATTAATGGGGAACCGAATTTTTTCTCTAATACAACGTTACGACCTTTTGGACCTAACGTAACTTTTACAGCGTCAGCTAATTTGTCAACACCGCGTAACATCGCGCGACGAGCTTCTTCGCTGAACTTAATTTCCTTTGCCATGAACCATTACCTCCTCAAAAATGTAATGATTAAGTATTTTTTGTTTATCTATGTTATAAAAGCCGTATCAAACGATTAACCGATAACAGCTAAGATGTCGCTTTCACGCAAGATTAAGTATTCTTTACCTTCGTATTTCACTTCAGTACCAGCATATTTTGAGAAGATGATGCGATCGCCTACAGCTACTTCTGGAGCTACACGCTCACCGCTGTCAAGTACACGACCTGTACCAACAGCTACTACTTTTCCTTCTTGAGGTTTTTCTTTCGCAGTGTCTGGTAATACGATACCACTTGCAGTTTTTTCTTCTGTTTGGATTAGCTCAATTACAACGCGATCACCTAATGGCTTTAACACTCAAAACGACCTCCTCAAAAATGGTTTAGTTAATTTTGGTCATTTATTAGCACTCGTCTAAATCGAGTGCTAACACACTTATAATATTAATGAACTTCTCTTTTTTTTGCAAGTAGGAAATTAAAAAAAATTGAATAATTTAACAACAAAAAAAGGGTTACACCCTTTTAAATTATGTCACACTCTTACAAATATAAACATGAATTTTAATCATTTTATCATTATTTTTTAAATCTGTGCTAAAATACGATAAGCATAACCTTTCTATCTCTCATTGTAAAGGAGAATGAATGTTGAAACGGCAATATTGGTATGTTATTGTAGCATATGTTTTAATGCAATTATCAGGTTTGGCGGGAGTTCCTTTATTGTTATATTTAGGAATCGGAGCGAACGCGCAAAACAAAATAATTGCTTCTTCTATCGCTTCCGGTTACTGGGCTGTGATTAGTTTCTCTGTCACCTTCTTTATTATCCTTTTTCTATTAAGAGACGACATAAAACATCGGCACGATCGCGATCAAGCCTCTGCACCTGTTGCGTTCATGTGGGCAATCGGCGGCTTCTTTTTAGCTTTATTTGCTCAAGCGATTGCAGCAAATATCGAGTTTCGTTTCTTTGGCGTTGAAATGGGGTCGGAAAACACAAGAAGAATCGTGGAAATTATTAAACTTACTCCTCTTCTTGTTATCGTCACTTCCATTATTGGACCTATTTTAGAAGAGATTATTTTCCGAAAAATCATCTTCGGTTCGCTTTATAAAAAATATAATTTTTTCATTGCCGCCATTATTAGCTCATTGCTGTTTGCCGTTGTCCACATGGAATTTGAGCATTTATTGTTATATTCAGCAATGGGATTGACATTTGCCTTTCTTTATATAAAAACAAAACGAATTTTAGTACCGATTTTTGCTCATGTAGCAATGAATACATTTGTTGTAGTAATGCAAACCGTTTTTGCCGACGATATTGAAAAAATGATGAAACAGGCAGAAAAAATGCAATTCATTTTTGGAGGCTTTTAGAAATGAGAACTTCTCCACTAAATATGGCGCTTTTCTATTTCCTTATGGGTTCTTTATTTACTTACTTGGCAATTGAAAATGCTCATGAAACGATATGGAAATTTTCAACAGTCATTTTAATGATTGTCGCGACTTTAGATTTCGGTGTTGCTTTGCGCATGTTTGCGCTGCATTTTAAAATAAAAAAGTTAAATAAATAACTTACGCCTAAAAAATATTCTTCCAAACCCGATTGTAAAATAGCGAAACGAAAACAAAAACCTCCCGCATTATGGGAGGTTTTCTTCTTGCTGAGCTGCTAAGAGAGCTTTACGATACGATATTTTCGAAATCCATATGCTTATCTCATACAGCAAGCAGAGTGGTACCGTCACGATAATTTGTGACATTACATCAGGCGGGGTAATAAAAGCAGCAATAATCAATAGCACAAAATAAGCATATTTACGAATCTTACTTAACAGCATCGGGGTAATCAACCCTAAACGCGTCAAAAACATAATGATGACAGGCAGTTGAAATAAAAGCCCAAAAGGTAAAATTAATTGCAGCATAAACTGAAAATATTCGTTAATTCCAATGACTTGATGAATGCCGAGGCGCCCTGCTAAACTTTGCATAAAGTCAACAACGAACGGAAATAGCACGAAATAAGCAAAAGCTACGCCTCCTAAAAATAATCCAACAGATAGCGGAATATAGCTAAGTGTTACTTTCCGCTCCTTTTCATACAATCCCGGACTGACAAATGCCCAAAGCTGATACAAAAACACCGGCGACGTAAGAATAACCGCAATAATAAAAGCAAATTGCATATAAATCTTAATTGGGTCTGTCAGACGGAAAGCGTTCATTGTTAACTCCTTCGCTTCATCCGCCCTTTGTAAATAAAGAATAATCGGCTCGACTAAAAAGAAACTAACTACTAATGCAACGATAAAAAATACAGCAACAATAATGAGTCGCTTTCGAAGTTCTCCTAAATGTTCGTACACTGACATTTCTTTATCATTCATACAAACTCATCCTACCATTACTTAGCATCTTTCTTGTTAGTGTCATCTTCCTCGTCAGCTAAGCCCTTTGTAGCATCTTTAAACTCCCGCAACGATTGACCAAGCGATCGGCCTAGCTCTGGTAATTTTTTTGAACCAAACAATAATACAACAGCAAGCAATATTAATAAATATTTCATTGTTTTCCTAGCTCCTTTATATCATTCTGCTGGATAATGCTTTAGAAAATACACTAATGATTGTAGTTCAACAGCCAAGTCAATATGATGAACACGAATATGTTCCGGAACATTTAAACGGGCTGGAGTAAAATTTAAAATTCCTTTTACTCCTTGTTTGACAAGCCGGTCAGTAATCGGCTGAGCCACATGAGCAGGAACCGTTAAAATCGCAACAGGAATATCTTTATTCAAATGCTGCTCCAGTTCATCAAGATGATAAACAGGCACACCGCCGACTTTGAGTCCTACTTTTGCTTCATCCACATCAAACGCCATTACAATCTTTGTATTGTTATTTTTCATGAAATTATAATTTAAAAACGCCGTTCCTAAGTTCCCTACGCCAACTAAAGCAACTTCCGTAATTTCATCTTGGTCCAGTGTTTTTCTAAAAAAGGATAACAAATAATTCACATTATAACCATACCCTTTTTTCCCGAGCGCACCGAAATAGGAGAAATCGCGACGAATCGTCGCCGAATCCACTTTCACCGCTTCGCTTAACTCAGCCGAGGATACTCGCTGTTTCCCCGAAGCATGTAAATTTTTTAAAAAACGATAATATAACGGTAAGCGTTTGGCGGTAGCCTGTGGAATTTTTACTTGTTCATGATTCACAAAAACCCCTCCAACATCCCTTTGAACAATGCGGTTTAAATCTCAGCTTGTCTTTGATAAGCACCGGACTTTCCTCCAGTTTTTTCAATAAGATACGTTGGGCCTATGACAATGCCTTTATCCATCGCTTTGCACATATCGTAAACAGTTAGAGCGCACACCGAAGCTGCCGTTAGCGCTTCCATTTCTACACCTGTGCTCCCTTTCGTTTTTACTCTAACTGTAATGAGTAATTCATACTTATCATTTTCAATATTCCAAGCAAAGTGGATATCAACACCTTTTAACATTAAAGGGTGGCACATCGGAATAATGTCTGCAGTTTTTTTCGCAGCCATAATACCAGCCACTTGTGCAACGGCAAGAACGTCTCCTTTAGCAACTGTTCGATTTGTTATATGTTCGTATATATGCTTATTTAATATTACGCTTGTCCTTGCAACCGCTGTTCTTGTCGTTTCCGATTTTTCTGTAATATCGACCATTTTCGCATGGCCTTGTTCATTAAAATGAGTAAAAGACGACAATTTCAATCTCCCCTATTTATAAAATATACACGATTTTTGCTAATCTGTCTTTTTCTGTTCGAAAGTTACCATTGTTGCCCTGTTAAGATAACTTGCGCTACACTATTATTGGCGAACAAGAGGTGAAAACAATGATTATTTTACAAATCAACCAACTTTCCAAATATTTTGGTGATGACCTTATTTTATCGAATATAAAACTGGAAATACAGTCAAAAGATCGTGTTGCCCTAGTTGGTAGAAATGGAGCAGGAAAATCGACATTATTAAAAATTATTGCCGGCCACATGTCCTACGACAGCGGTGAGATTATCAAACCGAAAGATGTTACAATTGGATATCTAGCTCAAGACACTGGATTTCACTCAAATTTAACCATCTGGGAAGAGATGATGACCGTATTCACCCCACTAAAACAAATGGAAAATGAGCTCCGCAAGTTAGAATTGCAAATGGGGGACCCTGATGTCATCGCTGATCGTAAACGGTATGAGAAACTTTTAAAAGATTATGATACACTGCAAGAGCAATTTAAAAATGAGGGCGGTTATCAATACGAGGCAGATATTCGCTCGGTATTGCACGGCTTAAATTTTGCTGATTACGACTGGACGAATACGCCTATTACTTCACTTAGCGGAGGCCAGCGAACACGTCTTGCACTTGGAAAACTATTATTAACAAAACCTGACTTACTTATTTTAGACGAACCGACAAACCATTTAGATATTGAAACATTGACATGGCTTGAACAATATTTACAAAACTATCCCGGAGCCATCTTAGTCGTTTCACACGACCGCTATTTTTTAGATAAGATTGTTACCGAAGTATATGAACTATCGAGAACATCCATCAAAAAATATACTGGTAACTACAGCAGCTACCTGCAGCAAAAAGCAGAAAACTATGAACGGGAATTAAAGCTTTACGAAAAACAACAAGAAGAAGTCGCAAAGCTAAAAGATTTTATTCAACGAAATATCGCGCGCGCTTCGACAACAAAACGCGCCCAAAGCCGCCGCAAACAACTGGAGAAAATGCAACTGATGGACAAGCCTGCTGGAGACGAAAAATCTGCTTCATTTTCTTTTGAGATTGAACGGCAAAGCGGAAACGAAGTATTAACGGCTGAACAAGTCTCTATAGGCTACCGAGAAGGAGAGCCAATTGTTCAAAATATTCATTTTCGAATTACTAGAGGCGAAAGCATCGCATTAGTAGGACCAAATGGAATTGGAAAATCGACGCTATTAAAGGCCATCATCAAAAAATTACCGCTTCAAAGCGGCGAGTTCCGCTATGGCTCAAATGTGAAAATTGGCTACTATGATCAAGAGCAGGCAAATTTGTCATCTAATAAACGAGTACTTGACGAGCTATGGGACGAATACCCTTTAAAAAGTGAAAAAGAAATTCGAACGGTCTTAGGTAACTTTTTATTCTCTGGAGATGAGGTGTTAAAGCCTGTATCAGCACTAAGCGGCGGAGAAAAAGCACGATTGGCATTAGCAAAATTAATGATGGAAAAAGCGAATTTCTTAATTTTAGATGAACCGACGAATCATTTAGACTTAGATAGTAAAGAAGTTCTTGAAAATGCTTTAATCGATTACCCTGGAACAATTCTTTTTGTTTCACACGACCGTTACTTTATCAACCGTATTGCCACAAAAGTATACGAATTATCAACAGACGGCATTACCGAATACTTAGGAGACTATGACTATTATGTAGCGAAAAAGGCAGAAATGCTGGAACTTGAACGCTTAGCTTCAGAAGAGAACAAAATAGAAAAAACCCATACAGCAACAGCAAAACTAAGTTATGAACAAGAAAAAGAAGCGAAAAAATTAGAAAGGCAGCGAAAGCGAAGAATTGAGGAAATTGAAACTGAAATCGCAAAGATGGAAGACCTGATTGCCCAAAAAGAAGAACTGTTGTGCGATCCAGAAATATACCAAGACCACGAGAAAGTACAGCAATTAACATCAGAAGTGGAAACAATGAAAGAAAGATTAGAAACGTTAATGGAAGAATGGGAATCGTTGCATATATAGTACATTACAATAATAATTTTCGTTAAAAAGGCATAGCATTTATTCCGCTATGCCTTTTTACATCAATAATTATCCACATCTTTTCGCACATAAAATAACCTTTAAAATAAAGTTATTCACGATTTTTTCCACATTATCCACAAAAAATAATTAAGATATACACAGATTTCTGTTGATAAATAAACATTGATTCTAACAGTTAAATTGGTTTTTTCCACATTATTAACAACCTGTTGATAAATCTATTCACAATGAACTATTTTTTTAGAAAAAGAAAAATCCCCTTGACATTTAAGGGGATTTTTGCTTTATCCCGTTCTAATCGCCCGTAAGACTCCCGTCTCTACAGATAGGAGATAACGGACGCTAGAAGAGCGATAAGTTCAACTAATATCAGTGGGAGATATGAAGAAAGCCCCCTCTGAGAAGTTTCACTTTATTATTCTAATTCTAAGCTTGGGTTTCCATTAAGCGCCATCGTGGCAAATTTCCCTTTTTCAAATAAAACTGTACCTGCTGCAGCAATCATGGCAGCATTATCTGTGCAAAGGGAAAGAGGCGGAATCACAAGTTCAACATCTTTCAGCTTCGCGAACTGTTTTTCAAGTTCTGTTCTTAATCCTTTATTTGCCGCTACCCCGCCTGCTAAAAGCACTTGACGTACTCCATATGCTTTCGCCGCTTTGACCGTTTTTGTTACTAACACCTCAACGACACTTGCTTGAAAGCTTGCCGCCATATCTTTTGGATCGATTGTTTCACCACGTTGATTGGCATTATGTAATGTGTTAATGACGGCCGATTTCAACCCGCTAAAGCTAAAATCATATGAGTCCTCTTCAAGCCACGCACGCGGCAAATCAATCGTTGGCTTTCCTTCATGGGCTAAACGATCAATATGTGGTCCACCTGGATACGGAAGATTTAACGCTCTTGCCACTTTATCATAAGCTTCTCCGGCAGCGTCATCCCTCGTCTCACCGATTACCTCAAATATCCCATGCTCTTTCATATAAACTAGCTCAGTATGCCCGCCAGACACAACAAGGGAGAGTAAAGGAAATTTCATTTCTGTCACTAGACGATTAGCATAAATATGTCCCGCAATATGATGTACGCCAACCAATGGTAACTGATGGGCAAATGCTAATGCTTTTGCCGCATTAACACCAATAAGCAACGCTCCTACTAATCCTGGTCCTTCGGTAACCGCAATCGCATCAAGCTCCGCAAAAGAGATATTTGCCTGGCGCATCGCCTCTTCCAATACAAGTGTAATTTGTTCAACGTGATGGCGGGAAGCAATTTCCGGCACCACCCCGCCAAAACGCTTATGACTTTCAATTTGCGAGGCTACTACATTTGAAATTACCTCTCTGCCGTTTTTTACAACTGCTGCTGCTGTTTCATCGCAGCTCGTTTCAATACCAAGTATATATATATCCTTCATCTTAAATTCACCCACATTACAAGCGCATCTTCTTGATTATCCGTATAATACTGTTTGCGAATCCCACCGTTAAGAAAACCGAGTTTGCGATACAAAGACTGAGCGACATGATTAGAAACGCGAACCTCTAATGTCATTGTTTTTGCGCCTAATTCTTTAGCTGTCTCCATCGCTTTTCTCATCAATGCTTCTCCTAATTTTTTTCCTCGAAACTCTGGCAACACGGCCACATTGGTGATATGTGCCTCATCAATTACTAACCACATCCCGCAATAGCCAATCACTTGACCATTCCATTCCATAACAATATAGTTAGAATAATTATTATGAACTAACTCATTGTAAAACGATTCTCTGCTCCAAGGAATTGTAAAAGAAGCATGTTCAATTTTTAATACATCGTCAATATCATCGAGTGTCATTTGACGAAATGTAATCTCCATGCATATCCCCACTTTATTTTTGCTGTTGCTCAAGCCATTTCGCTTCCGCTTCAGCCAAACGTATATAATTAGGCACAAAAGAATGAACGTTCTCCCGCTCTTTTTTCAAGCCGAGTAAAGCCAATTCACTTGGACGCGGCAATTGGAGAGACGGAGGAGCAAATACAGCTAACTCTCTAAGTTCCTCTGTTAAAATTTCCTTATGTAACTCATAGTCGCTTCCAATAAATAATACTTTTTCATTTTTCTCTTTTAATTTACGTGCCCAATCCTTCGACAGCAAAATTTGATCCTGTTCGACTGCTTCAAGAAGTTCTTCATGATACTTATATAACCCGGTATAAATTTGTCCTCTTCTTGCATCAAACAATGGTGAAATCAATCCGTCAAAATATTTAGCATTAGCAGCCAGCACTTCAAGACTGGAAACACCTACAAGCGGAATGTTTAATGCCCACGCTAGCGTTTTCGCAATCGTTACCCCGATTCTCACACCTGTATAAGAACCAGGCCCCTTAGCCACAACAATTAAATCGAGCTCTTTTGGAGAAACGTCACATTCGGCAAGTAACGACTGAACCGCCGGCATAACTCGAACAGAATGATTTTTCTTTAAATTGGTAATCATTTCTCCTTTTACAATCTCATCTTCCACTAAAGCAATGCCCATGACAAAATTGGATGTATCAATTGCTAATACTTTCATTGCCGATAATCTCCTTACATAACTCTTCATATCGTTTACCGATTGGCTCAAGTACGATTTTACGTTCTGATTCACTATGGTGGTAAATATGAATGTTTAGCAACTCCGGTGGAAGCTGTTCTTGTATTAAATGAGCCCATTCTACTACAGTTACTCCATCACCGTCAAAATATTCATCGAATCCTAAATCCTCAAATGTATCCTCAAGTCGATATACATCCATATGATAAAGAGGTAATCTTCCTTTATATTCTTTAATAATGGTAAAAGTAGGGCTGTTTACATTGCGTTCAATTCCTAAACCTTTTGCTAATCCTTTTGTAAATGTCGTTTTTCCTGCACCTAAATCTCCTTCTAGTGTTATTACATCTTTTTGCTGCAGCTTTTCAGCTAATTTAGCTGCAAAATCCATTGTTTCTTTAGAAGAATGGCTAATGATTTCATATCGTCTCATTTTAAGTCACCTGACTGTTCATTGATTTGCTAAACAAGAGAGCACTTTTTATTATAAAAAAGTCCTTAGGAAAGAATATCCTAAGGATGCAAACGGTACATATATTAGTTTATCGTAAAAGGGGAAATTAAGCAAAAACAAAAAAGACATAAAAAAACACGAAACAACAATGTTTCGCCTCAACACTGTTCATAAATGGCGGTCCCGACGGGACTCGAACCCGCGATCTCCTGCGTGACAGGCAGGCATGTTAACCACTACACTACGGGACCACTACATTATGTATTTTGATTGGTTGCGGGGGCAGGATTTGAACCTGCGACCTTCGGGTTATGAGCCCGACGAGCTACCAGGCTGCTCCACCCCGCGATAATTAAGAATATATATAGCCTGGCAACGTCCTACTCTCGCAGGGGCGCTGGCCCCAACTACCATCGGCGCTGGAGAGCTTAACTTCCGTGTTCGGGATGGGAACGGGTGTGA
>NZ_JACDUU010000016.1 GCF_013760845.1 [Anoxybacillus] calidus
CGTTCCCATCCCGAACACGGAAGTTAAGCTCTCCAGCGCCGATGGTAGTTGGGGCCAGCGCCCCTGCGAGAGTAGGACGTTGCCAGGCGAATGAAGCAACAGAGGTTAAAACGATTTCGTTTTAACCTCTGTTTTTTTATATAGATTTTTAAACCTCAAATTTATCTAGTAAAAAATAATGAAGTAAAAAAGGAACTTTATCAGCTGTAACTGATAAAAATTTTATAATAAAAGGGTAGGCATCACTTGAATAGGAATGTAATAATTCATTCCACCATTCTGTTTCATAACGGCAAATCATACTTAAGTTATATAACAATAAGTAATGAGCAATAATCTCAGGTATTTTGAAAATTTCTGTTATATTAGTAGGCAATCTATAAGTTCTATCGTATATTCCATACAGAAAAGGTTCACAACTTAAAGGAGTTAATTTTTGTTTATTATCCATAGTTATGTGTATACAGGAAGAAGAACCCTCATCTTTTATCGAGATAATATTAAAAGAATACAGTTCTTTTGTTATGTATTCTTTAAAACGACCAAATGTCATATGATAATGATCTAAAATTTTTGCTGGGATCGTAATGTTTTGATTTAAATGGTCATGGCTTACGTCTAGAGATAAGTTTTCATTGTAATAAACTGCGAAAAGTTCATGAAGTTCATAAATTCTTTGTAACAATGTTCGCATTTGAAACTTTTCCCCCGATAAATGTTTCACATGAAACATTTTCTCTGAAAAGTGGGTAAATAATCCATGTTTTTGTGCTTTTACTTCGTCCTCAAAAAATTCATAGCTTTGTTTTTTTCTTTTTCTTGTTGATACTCCGTGGGCAAGCACTAATGTGGACTCGGGGTATTCAGGGTCGACGGTAAGCAGACAAGCTTTTAATAATTGAACCATCCCATAAAATAGTAGTACGGGTTTAATGGATAAAGGTGCATCTTTAGCAGTAGAATAAAAACTTTGCCCGTGTTCTAAATAATAAATAAATGGATAGCAGTTAGCATAACTTTTTTTAGCAGCATCTTGTCGCTCTTGTTTTATATAACAATGGTATAAAAATTTTTGTACTACATTAGTTGAGTGGAATAATGTCAATCTTCGCCAAATATCTATATAATCATTCATGTTTTTTTCTCCTCCTTGTGTCATATTGTCGGATTTTACTGAAAAATTTTAAATTTTGTCGATTCCTTGACAGTATTTTAACCAGTTGTTAATCTACTAATAATATTTCCTAATGTGGGGGGAGAAAACATGTGGGAATCTAAATTTGTTAAAGAAGGTTTAACATTTGATGATGTTCTTCTTATTCCTGCAAAATCAGAAGTGTTACCGCGCGATGTTGATGTCACTGTAAAATTAAGTGATACCTTGCAGCTTAATATTCCAATTATTAGTGCCGGAATGGATACTGTTACAGAGGCAGAAATGGCCATTGCGATGGCGCGTCAAGGCGGCTTAGGAATTATTCATAAAAATATGTCGATTGAGCAGCAGGCTGAACAAGTAGATAAAGTAAAACGTTCAGAAAGAGGAGTTATTACAGATCCATTCTTTTTAACTCCTGAACATCAAGTGTATGATGCAGAGCATTTGATGGGGAAATATCGCATTTCTGGTGTACCAATTGTAAATAATGAGGTAGAACAAAAGCTGGTTGGTATTATTACGAACCGTGATTTACGTTTTATTCAAGATTATTCAATGAAAATATCAGATGTCATGACGAAAGAAAATTTAATTACTGCTCCAGTAGGAACAACATTAGAGGAAGCAGAGAAAATCTTGCAAAAATACAAGGTGGAAAAGCTACCGCTTGTTGATGAAAATGGCGTTCTTAAAGGACTCATTACGATAAAAGATATTGAAAAAGTGATTGAGTTTCCTAATTCCGCAAAAGATGCAAAAGGTCGTCTACTTGTTGGAGCAGCTGTCGGGGTTACTGCTGATACAATGATTCGTGTGAAAAAGTTAGTTGAAGCGAATGTAGATGTCATTGTTGTTGATACCGCTCATGGACATTCAAAAGGAGTATTAGAAACAGTTCGCAAAATTCGTCAAGAGTATCCTGAGTTAAATATTATCGCTGGTAATGTCGCGACAGCTGAAGCGACTCGTGACTTAATTGAGGCAGGAGCTAATATCATTAAAGTGGGAATTGGTCCTGGTTCAATCTGTACGACACGTGTTGTCGCTGGTGTTGGAGTACCACAAATTACAGCCATTTATGACTGTGCGACAGAAGCAAGAAAACATGGGGTTCCTATTATTGCAGATGGTGGAATTAAATATTCTGGAGATATTGTAAAGGCTCTAGCAGCAGGGGCTCATGCTGTTATGCTCGGAAGTTTATTGGCAGGAGTTACGGAGAGCCCAGGAGAAACAGAGATTTATCAAGGGCGACGATTTAAAGTATATCGAGGTATGGGTTCAGTCGCAGCAATGGAAAAAGGAAGCAAAGACCGTTATTTCCAAGAAGATAATAAAAAATTTGTTCCAGAGGGAATTGAAGGACGTGTTCCATATAAAGGACCTTTGGCTGATACGATTTATCAATTAGTTGGCGGTTTACGTTCTGGAATGGGATATTGTGGCACAAAGAACTTAGAAGAATTACGAGAAAAAACACAATTTGTTCGCATGACTGGTGCAGGATTGCGTGAAAGTCATCCTCATGATGTGCAAATTACGAAAGAAGCACCAAATTACTCTCTCTCCTAATATATCTATATTCCTAACTTCGACAGAGGAAAATTCCTCTGTCTATTTTTTTGACAGAGAGTGTGTTAAAATAACGTTTGTGTAAGGGAGGTTTTAAAGTGAAAAGTTTATGGCATAAAAGTTTAATCTTAAGTCTCATCACTATTTTTTGCTTAGCAAGCATTTTACCGTTAAATCGAGCAGAAGCGGCACAAGATCCATTGAACATTGAGGCAGATGCTGCTATTTTAGTGGAAGCGAAAACGGGGAAAATTTTATATCAAAAAAATATTGATGCAGTACTTGGGATTGCCAGCATGACGAAAATGATGACGGAGTATTTATTGTTAGAGGCAATCAAAGAAAAGAGAGTACAGTGGGACCAAGAATATACGGTAAGCGATTATGTGTATAAAATCTCGCAAAATCGTGATTTATCGAATGTCCCTTTACGTAAGGATGGAAAATATACTGTCCGCGAACTTTACGAAGCAATGGCGATTTATTCTGCTAATGCTGCGACGGTTGCTATTGCTGAAGTTGTTGCCGGCTCTGAAGAAAATTTCGTAAAAATGATGAACGAAAAAGCTAGAGAGCTTGGGCTTAAAGATTATAAATTTGTCAATGCGACTGGACTAAATAACCGAGATTTACAAGGATTACATCCTAAAGGAAGCGATGAAAACGCAGAAAATGTGATGTCAGCAAGGGCGGTAGCTACGTTAGCATATCACTTATTGAACGAATATCCTGAAATTCTTAAAACAACAAGTATTCCAAAGAAAACGTTTAGAGAAGGAACTGATGATGAAATTAAAATGGATAACTGGAACTGGATGTTACCAGGTTTAGTCTATTCCTATGAAGGTGTGGACGGAATAAAGACAGGATATACAGAGTTCGCTGGCTACTGCTTTACTGGCACAGCAGAAAGAAACGGCATTCGTTTTATAACAGTTGTCATGAATGCCAAAACAGATGGACAAGCCACATATAAAGCGCGCTTTGAAGAAACAAGAAAGCTGCTTGATTATGGTTTTAGCAATTATTCTATGAAAGAGTTATATCCGGCTGGATATCAAATAAAAGGTAAGTCTACATTACCTGTTACAAAAGGAAAAGAAAAATCTGTACAAATTGAAACGAAAGAACCGCTCTCTGTCGTTGTAAAAAACGGTCAAGAAAAGACTTGGGAACCGGTATACGTCATTGATAAGAAGAAGTTGACAAAAGAAGGCGAATTAACTGCTCCAGTGAAAAAGGGAGAAAAGGTCGGATATATGACTGTCAAGTATAAAGGAGAAGATGATTACGGCTATTTAACTCCTGAAGGAGAAAAAGCGGTTCAAGTTGATCTAGTTGCTTCGAAAGACGTCGAAAAGGCCAATTGGTTTGTATTAACAATTAGAGGAATTGGTGGATTATTTAGTGACGTTTGGATGAGTGTCGTAAAAACTGTAAAAGGTTGGTTTTAACAAAAGAGGTTGACCCTAAAGTAAAGTGTTGGACCCCACAAACATAATATATTCGGACATAGCATTGGATAAGAATACGATATTATGGGATTATACGTGAGGTCAGACACTGATGGGGCAACCTCTTTTCAATATCTTTTTTATTTTTATTATGATTTTTTAAAAAATTAAGGTAAAATAAAAATGTAGCTATTAAAAAACAAAGATTTTTTATTGTGAATTTGTTTGTTTTTCAGTACAATATTCACAATTACTACATACATAATCGGGAGGAATCATAAGTGGCAATTACAGGAACTGACCGTGTGAAACGTGGAATGGCAGAAATGCAAAAAGGCGGCGTCATTATGGACGTTGTAAATGCAGAGCAGGCAAAAATTGCAGAAGCTGCTGGAGCGGTAGCTGTTATGGCATTAGAGCGCGTTCCAGCTGATATTCGTGCAGCGGGTGGAGTCGCGCGTATGGCAGATCCGACTGTTATCGAAGAAGTGATGAAGGCAGTTTCGATTCCAGTAATGGCGAAAGCGCGCATCGGACATTATGTGGAAGCGCGTGTTCTGGAAGCGCTAGGTGTTGACTATATTGACGAGAGTGAAGTATTAACTCCTGCTGATGAGGAGTTCCATATTGATAAACGTAAATTTACTGTTCCATTTGTTTGCGGTTGCCGTGATTTAGGGGAAGCAGCCCGCCGTATTGCTGAAGGTGCTTCTATGCTTCGTACAAAAGGTGAGCCAGGTACGGGGAATATTGTAGAAGCGGTTCGTCATATGCGCAAAGTGAATGCGCAAGTTCGTAAAGTAGTGAGCATGAGTGAAGATGAGTTAATGACAGAAGCGAAAAACTTAGGAGCACCGTTTGAGGTGTTATTGGAGATTAAACGTTTAGGACGCCTCCCGGTTGTAAACTTTGCGGCTGGAGGAATCGCAACACCTGCTGATGCGGCGTTAATGATGCATTTAGGAGCGGATGGTGTATTTGTCGGTTCTGGTATTTTTAAATCAGAAAATCCGGAAAAGTATGCGCGTGCCATTGTAGAAGCGACTACTCATTATGAGGATTATGAGTTGATTGCACATCTGTCTAAAGGTTTAGGCGGAGCGATGAAAGGAATTGATATTTCTGCATTATTACCTGAACAACGTATGCAAGAGCGTGGCTGGTAATTAAAGGGGTAGACATTATGGTGAAAATCGGAGTTCTAGGCTTGCAAGGTGCAGTTCGCGAACATGTAAAATCAATCGAAGCGTGCGGTGCGGAAGCTGTTGTTGTAAAAAAGGTAGAACAACTAGGAAATATCGATGGCTTAATTCTCCCAGGCGGGGAAAGTACAACAATGCGCCGCCTTATGGACAAGTATGGTTTTATCGAACCGTTACGTGAGTTTGCCGCTAATGGGAAACCAATGTTTGGTACTTGCGCTGGATTAATTATTTTGGCAAAGAAAATTGTTGGTTATGCTGAGCCACATCTTGGGTTGATGGACATTACGGTGGAGCGCAATTCGTTTGGGCGTCAACGTGAAAGTTTTGAAGCAAAATTATCGATTACAGGTATTGCTGATGATTTTATCGGTGTGTTTATTCGCGCTCCTCATATCGTTGAAGTTGGCGAAGATGTTGAGATTTTAGCCAAACATGATGATCGAATTGTCGCGGCAAGACAAGGACAATTTTTAGGTTGTTCGTTCCATCCGGAATTGACAGATGACCATCGTGTGACACAGTATTTTATTAATATGGTTAAAGAGTCTAAAGAATAAAATAGTTGCATCTCATGCAAACTTATAGTACATTATTTTTACTAAAAATTTCATTACGGTGAAAACGATGAAAGGAACTAGTAGCAAGATGTTTTCTCTTTAGAGAGTCGGTGGTTGGTGCAAACCGATGGGAAACGCTTGTGAATCCATCCTTGAGTGAAATGCCGAACGCTTTAAAGCAAGTAAGCATTTTCGGTGCAAAGCCGTTATCTGTTTGAGCGGAAGACATTTTGTCTTCAATTAGGGTGGCAACGCGGGTGTACTCTCGTCCCTTAGTTTGGGGCGAGAGTTTTTTATTTTATAAAAGAGATTTTTTATTTATAAAATTAATGATAAGGAGGAGAATAGAGATGTTAGATGTAAAATTTTTACGCGCTAATTTTCAAGAAGTAAAAGAAAAATTAAAACATCGCGGTGAAGATCTAACCGATTTTGAACGTTTCGAAGAGTTGGATAGAAAACGTCGTGAATTAATTGCTCAAGCAGAGGAGTTAAAAAGCAAGCGCAATGAAGTATCACAACAAATCGCGGTGTTAAAGCGTGAGAAAAAAGATGCAGAGCATTTAATTGCAGAAATGCGCGAGGTTGGCGATCGCATCAAAGTGTTGGATGATGAACTTCGTCAAGTAGAAGAGACATTGGAAACATTGCTATTATCTATTCCAAATATTCCGCATGAATCTGTTCCAGTCGGTGAATCAGAAGAGGATAATGTGGAAATTCGCAAATGGGGAGAGCCGCGCCAATTTTCGTTTGAACCGAAGCCGCATTGGGAAATTGCTGAGAAACTTGGCATTTTAGATTTTGAGCGGGCTGCAAAAGTAACAGGAAGTCGTTTTGTATTTTATAAAGGTTTAGGTGCCCGTTTAGAGCGTGCATTAATTAATTTTATGCTTGATTTACATGTAGAGGAGCATGGGTATCAAGAAGTGTTGCCACCTTATCTTGTCAATCGCGCAAGCATGACAGGAACAGGTCAATTGCCGAAATTTGAAGAAGATGCTTTCCGCATTGAAAGTGAAGATTACTTCCTTATTCCGACTGCGGAGGTGCCTGTCACGAACTTACATCGTGATGAAATTTTATCTGCTGACGATTTACCAATTAACTATGTTGCCTACAGTGGATGTTTCCGTTCTGAAGCTGGATCTGCTGGTCGAGACACAAGAGGATTAATTCGCCAACATCAATTTAATAAAGTTGAGCTCGTGAAGTTTGTCAAGCCGGAAGATTCTTATGAGGAATTAGAAAAACTAACAGGTCATGCAGAAAAGGTATTGCAGCTACTCGGTCTACCTTATCGTGTAATGAGCATGTGTACTGGCGACTTAGGATTTACAGCAGCGAAGAAATACGATATTGAAGTATGGTTACCAAGCTATGGGACATATCGTGAAATTTCTTCTTGCAGTAACTTTGAAGCTTTCCAAGCACGCCGGGCAAACATTCGTTTCCGTCGCGACCCGAAAGCAAAACCAGAACATGTTCATACATTGAATGGTTCCGGTTTAGCTATCGGACGAACAGTGGCAGCGATTTTAGAAAATTACCAGCAAGAAGATGGGACAGTTATTATTCCTGAAGTGTTACGTCCTTATATGGGAAATAAAGAGATTATTAAGTAATGGAGATGGGGAGAGTGCTGATCCTCTCCCCGTAAAAAAAATTAAAAAATCTATTGACTTCTGAAATATAAAATGCTATATTAAATGGTGTCGATAAGGAGGAGTACCCAAGTCTGGCTGAAGGGGTCGGTCTTGAAAACCGAGAGGCGTCGAAAGGCGCGCGGGGGTTCGAATCCCTCCTCCTCCGCCATAAAGAAGTTAGAAAACACCACAGCGCATAAATGGAGATTGTATTGAAACAATTCGTTACGTTTTGTAACGAATTTTTTATTTGTCTCTTAAAAAGAGAGGGTGCCCAAAAGGTTGACTTTTGGGACACCCTCTTATCTTTTTAGGTTGCGGTATTGATTTAACATATAAGAAATTTTCTCAACAATAGGTTCAATAGAATGTTCATTTTCAACAATATCATAATCATTAATATTAATGCGCAGAACAGGACAAGCATTAAAGCTATTAATCCATTGCTCATATCTTTCATGCATTTCTTTCCAGTATTCGACTGGAGTTTGCTGTTCCATTGGACGTCCGCGTTCGCGAATTCGTGCAAGGATATCCTCAAAGCTTCCCTCTAAATAAATAAGTAAATCTGGATGAGGAAAATAAGGGGTCATCACCATTGCTTCGAATAAGCTTGTATATGTTTCGTAATCAACTTTTGTCATTGTTCCTTTTTCAAAATGCATTTTTGCGAAGATTCCTGTATCTTCATAAATAGAACGGTCTTGGACAAAACCGCCGCCATATTCAAAAATTCTTTTTTGTTCTTTAAAGCGTTCTGCTAAAAAATAAATTTGTAGATGAAAACTCCAACGGTGAAAATCAGCGTAAAATTTGTCTAAATACGGATTTGTATCGACCTTTTCAAAAGAGGTTCGAAAATTTAATGCTTTTGCGAGTGCTTTGGTCATTGTCGACTTTCCAACCCCGACCGTTCCAGCAATCGTGATAACAGCATCGCTAGGAATGTTATATTTCTCTCTTAAGTTCATTACAGTTGACTCCTTTTTAATACATTTTCTAATTGCATAAGAATATAATTTAAATCCTCTTTTTTCTGTACGAAATCAAGTTGATCTCCGTTAAAACGAAGCACGGGAATGTGAGGATTAGATTTTTCAAATAAAGCCATTGTTTGTTCATAGGCAGTTGATAATTGCTTCAAATATGTTGGGTCGATATTTTTTTCAAATTCTCTGCCTCTCATTTCAATGCGTTGTAGCAGTGTATCGAGACTTGCGTTTAAGTAAATAATTACATTCGGTTGCGGCATATCTTCTGTAAGAATATCGTATATTTTTAAATATTTTTTATATTGTTGTTCTTTTAACGTTCTTTCCGCGAAAATTAAATTTTTTAAAATATGATAGTCTGCAACAACTGGCTTTTGTTTTTTGATAAAATCGCGGTCAATATCTTCGAGTTGTTTATACCGATTACAAAGGAAGAACATCTCGGTTTGGAAACTCCACTCTTCAATATTTTCATAAAATTTACCGAGAAATGGATTTTCATCAACAATTTCTTTTAATAGATGATAACCGAATTGTTCAGAAATTGCTTTTGCAAGCGAGGTTTTTCCGACCCCAATTGGTCCTTCCACCGTAATAAACGGCGCTTTGCTCATTGCGTTGGCCCTCCTTTATCCTAAACAAGACGTCCATTAAACAGACAAACTCTATTTTAACATAGACATTCGAAAGATAGGGAAGGGAATATTCTTCAGAAAAGAAAAAAACACCTGTTATCAGGTGTTTTTTCATTTTATCTTTTAACGACATTAAAGTTATTGGTAATAAGAAGCCAGTTTTGAGGGAAGGATAAACCTAATTTCCAATAGCTTACTCCGCGCAATCCTAACTCTTTTACTAAATTAAACTTTGCTTGAATGGAGCGAGCATCTTCAAACCAAACTTTATGTTCTTTTCCAGATCTATCTTTATAATTAAAATGTGGAGCTTGAGCTCTAGTGTCATATTGAATAGGAACATTGTATTCATCGGCAAGTTGAATGGCTTGCTGCGGACTGATGGCTCTTGCATACTGTCCCCCTGGAACATATGGAAGCGTCCAGTCGTATCCATATAAATTTTGTCCCATCATAATTTTGGAAGCAGGCATTTCTGTAATAGCATATTCTAATACCTCCCGGACAGGTCCGATCGGTGATACAGGCATTGGAGGTCCTCCGCTATAGCCCCATTCATACGTCATAATGACGACAAAATCAACGATTTGTCCATGTGCACGGTAGTCATGCGCTTCATACCAACGCCCCTTTTGTGTCGCGCTTCTTTTTGGAGCAAGAGCGGTAGACATAAGCCATCCTTCACGTTCGAACCGTTGTTTCGCTTTGCGTAAAAAGGCATTATACGCCTCTCTGTCAGCTGGACGTAAATATTCCATATCGAAATGAATGTCGCGGAACCCATATTTTTTAGCTGTCGCGACAATATTATCAAGGAGACGATTTTGTAGTTCTTCATTGTTTAAAATAATCCGCCCAAGCTCATCGCTAAATTGGTCATTTTCAAGGTTGGTTACGACCATCATAAGCGTCACATTATTGGCGCGGGCAATGGCCGGAAAGTTATTTAACAACGGCTCTTTTAATGTGCCATTTCGTTGAATTTGAAAGCTAAATGGAGCTAAGTATGTTAAATAAGGAGCAGCTTCACGAGCGCTTGCTTCTAATGATGGGCTAACAGTAGTCCCACGAGGTTCTACATAACCGTTAAATTCTGCATTTCTTTTTGCGCGTTGAGGTATATATAAGCGTTGCCCTATTTGCAATGGACGATTAAGGGGAATGCGATTAATCTGTGCGAGTTGTTGAGGTGTAGTACCAAATCGACGAGAAATAGACCAAAGGTTGTCTCCGCGTTGTACCCAATAAAAACTACCAGTAATCGGAATGACTATTGCTTGGCCGACGACTAGTGAATTCGGATTAGGCAACTCGTTTGCTCTTATAATCTCTTCCACTGTTGTACTATACGCTTGTGCAATTCCTGTTAACGTTTGTCCTTGCTGTACAACATGAATTTGCATATTCTTCTATTCTCCCTCCCTAGTTGCTTCTCTCGCTTTTCCTATTTTATGATTAGAGCGGGAAGTAAATGACGTTATTTTGATTAAGGAGTTTCATTATGAAAAGCGATGAATATTATATGCATTTAGCCATTGAAGAAGCGAAAAAAGCAGAGAAAATTGGTGAAGTGCCAATTGGAGCAATCATCGTAAAGGATGGAGAAATCATTGCTAGAGCCCATAATTTGCGGGAGAGAGACCAACGCTCTATTGCCCATGCAGAGCTATTAGCCATTGACGAGGCTTGCAAGGCACTCGGCTCATGGCGCTTAGAAGGAGCAACATTATATGTTACACTTGAACCTTGTGCCATGTGTGCAGGAGCTATTGTTCTTTCACGGATTGAAAAAGTTGTTTTTGGAGCAAGCGACCCAAAAGGCGGTTGCGCAGGTACGCTCATGAATTTATTGCAAGAAGAGAGATTTAATCACCAAGCAGAGGTCGTTAGCGGTGTGCTTAAAGAAGAATGTGGTCAAATGCTAAGTGATTTTTTTCGAAAAATACGAATGAAGAAGAAACAACAAAAAAGGGACAATGAAATGATTGGAGATCATTCCAAATAATTGACAATCTATATTCGTTGCATTTTTTTTAAAAACAATATATACTTATATTTACCGTGCTAAGCGGGGAGGTAGCGGTGCCCTGTACTCGCAATCCGCTCTAGCGAGGCCGAATCCCTTCTCGAGGTTAGTTTGTTGTAGGGTCTGTCTCAAGTAAGTGGTGTTGACGTTTGGGTCCCACGCAATGGGATTCCGTGAACCCTGTCAGGTCCGGAAGGAAGCAGCAGTAAGCGGACTCTCCCATGTGCCGTGGGGTTGCCTGGACCGAGCTAACTGCTTGAGCAACGCCTATGGCAACTAATCGACAGAAGGTGCACGGTAATTTTATACATAAGCTGTTAAAAACTCACTCATTTTTGAGTGAGTTTTTTTATTAGGTCTAGAATTTATTTTTTAGTTATTTTGAAAAACATTTAATCCATTATATAATAAATAAGATGAGAGGAAAGAGGAGGGCAATTTCGTGACTTATCAAGCTTTATACCGTGTTTTTCGGCCGCAATGTTTTTCGGATGTTGTCGGTCAAGAACACGTGACAAAAACATTACAAAATGCCCTGCTTCAACAAAAAATATCACATGCTTATCTTTTTTCTGGTCCGCGTGGAACAGGAAAAACAAGTGCTGCGAAAATTTTTGCGAAAGCAGTAAACTGTGAAAAGGCACCAACGGCTGAGCCATGTAATGAATGTCCGACATGTATTGGCATTACTAATGGTTCGATTCCGGATGTACTCGAAATTGACGCAGCTTCTAATAACGGGGTCGATGAAATACGAGATATTCGTGAAAAGGTAAAATTTGCACCAAGCTCTGTTCGTTATAAAGTATATATTATTGATGAAGTGCATATGTTATCTATCGGTGCTTTTAATGCTTTGCTAAAGACATTAGAAGAACCGCCTAGACATGCCATTTTTATTCTAGCGACAACAGAGCCGCATAAAATCCCGTTGACGATTATATCTAGGTGCCAGCGTTTCGATTTTCGCAGCATTCAACCCCAGGCTATTGTTTCGCGACTGAAACAAGTTGTTGATAAGCAAAATATTAGAGCTTCTGATCAAGCGCTATTTACTATCGCCCGAGCAGCAGATGGAGGGATGCGTGACGCTTTAAGTTTGCTTGACCAAGCCATTTCCTTCAGCGATGAGGAAATTTTGCTTGAAGATGTGCTTTCTATTACAGGCTCAGTGTCACAGCTTGCGTTAGCTCGACTCATTCACTCCATCTATGAAAAAGATGTATCAGGTGCATTGCTGTCATTAGAAGAGTTAATGAATCAAGGGAAGGACCCAAATCGCTTAGTTGAGGACTTAATTTTTTATTATCGAGACATGCTTCTGTATAAAACGGCGCCTCATCTTGAAGAAGTGATTGAGAGGGTTGTTATTGATGAAGATTTTAAACGGCTTGCCGAATTAATACCAGTATCAGCTATTTATGAAGCAATTGAGGCACTTAACAAGAGTCAACAAGAAATGAAATGGACAAATCATCCCCGTATTTTTTTAGAAGTTGCTTTAGTGAAGCTTTGTCACCAAGAACATGCACATTTATCCCATCAATCGGTAGAGCTTCAGCCTCTTGTCGAAAAAATAGCAAAGCTGGAAGCGGAAATTAATCGCTTAAAAGAAAATGGCACTTTAATAAAAGCACAGGAAGCAACATCACAACCAAAACGCGTTCAAAAGGTAACTAGAAGTGGTTACAAAACTCCGGTTGGCCGTATTTATGAAATATTAAAACAAGCAACTCATCAAGATTTATCTCTTGTTAAAAGCCATTGGGCCGAGATGCTAGAAATTTTGAAAAAGCAAAACAAAGTATCCCATGCAGCTTTATTGCAGGAAAGTGAACCAGTAGCAGCTAGCCCAAATGCGTTTATCCTAAAATTTAAATATGAAATTCATTGTAAAATGGCAGCTGAAAACAACAATCATGTAAAAGATAATCTTGAAGCGATTTTATTCGATTTAACAAATAAGCGATTTGAAATGGTTGCTGTTCCTGATGAGGAATGGGGAAAGATAAGGGAAGAGTTTATCCGAGAAAAAGGAGTTCATCGCGAAAAGGAAGAAGCTCAAGAAGACCCTCTAATCGCAGAAGCAAAAAAGCTATTTGGCGAAAATTTGGTTGAAATTGTGGAGTAAAGTTTAAGGGAGGAATATACAATGATGCGTGGAATGGGAAATATGCAAAAAATGATGAAACAAATGCAAAAAATGCAAAAAGAGATGCAAAAAGCACAAGAGGAACTGGGACAAAAGACGGTTGAAGGTACTGCTGGTGGCGGCATGGTTACCGTGATTGCAAACGGACATAAAGAAATCCTTGAAATCAAAATTAAAGAAGAAGTTGTTGATCCTGAAGATATCGAAATGCTACAAGATTTAGTGTTGGCTGCAACAAATGATGCACTAAAAAAGGCGGATGATTTAACGGCAGAAACGATGGGGCAATTTACAAAAGGATTGAACATACCAGGCTTGTTCTAGGGGGATTTTACATGCATTATCCTGAGCCGATATCGAAATTAATCGATAGTTTTATGAAACTGCCAGGAATCGGACCTAAAACGGCCGTTCGTCTGGCTTTTTTTGTACTTAATATGAAAGAAGATACAGTATTAGACTTTGCAAAGGCTTTAGTAAATGCGAAAAGAAACTTAACATATTGTTCATCATGCGGTCACATTACGGATAGAGATCCATGCTATATCTGTGAAGATGAGAGACGTGATAGAACAACAATATGTGTTGTTCAAGATCCAAAAGATGTTATTGCGATGGAAAAAATGAAAGAATATAACGGACTTTATCACGTGTTACATGGGGCGATTTCGCCAATGGATGGAATTGGCCCAGAAGATATAAAAATTCCAGAATTATTGAAAAGACTTCAAGATGATACAGTTCAAGAAGTGATTTTAGCGACTAATCCAAATATTGAAGGAGAAGCAACAGCGATGTATATATCGCGATTGTTAAAACCAACTGGGATTAAAATTACAAGAATTGCTCATGGTTTACCAGTTGGGGGAGATTTAGAGTACGCAGATGAAGTTACTCTTTCTAAAGCTCTTGAAGGTCGAAGAGAATTATAGAAAGACTGTGCATTGAGGTGAAAATGGTGCTTTGGCGTCGAAAGGGTTGGCTCAAAAAAGAGTTTGACAAAAAATTAATCGAAGAACTTGAGACGGTCAAAAATGAATGGTTGAAGCAAAGAAATCTTGTCGAAAAGGTTGTAGAACCTTCAGAAGCGGTGCTAGTTGACTTAAAAATTGCTGAAGCAAAGTATTTTTTTCTTATTAAGGAAGCTAAACGTCGTCGTATATCAATAAAAAGAGGCTGACCCATCAGTGTCTGACCTCACGTGCATTTCGCAATATATAGTTCATTGCTCCAATGTGATGTCCTATATATCGTGTTGTGAGGTCTGACACTTTTCTTTTGGATCAGTCTCTTTTATTTTTTGTTCTTTTTTTGTTTTGAATTCATATTTTTTAGTACAAGTATGAAAAAAGGAGAGAACAAAATGGAACCAAAAGTAGTGATTATGATTTTGTTAGGATTAATTATTTTATTATTATTAATAGGAACTCCTTTAAAACCGGTTCGTTTAATCGGACAAGGAATGATAAAACTTGTAATTGGAGCCTTGTTTCTTTTTGTAGCTAATGCTATTGGGAGTTCGTTTGATATTCATGTTCCAATCAATTTGCTGACATCAGCTGTTTCAGGATTTTTAGGTATTCCTGGTCTTGTTGCTTTAATTGTTATTGAAAAGTATATTATTTTTTAAAAAGGCGGCAAAAAAGCCGTTTTTTTTATTAAAAAAAGTGTTGACTAATTATTTTTAAGCTGTTATAGTTAATAACGTCGTTGTTGAAAGTTAAAAAAACAAAAATTAATTGTTGACAACGATTTTTAAAGTGATTATAATTTAAAAAGTGTGCTAAGTTCCTTGAAAACTGAACAAAACGCAAGCATCAACGTCAATTTGCTAGGTATATAACTTTATTGGAGAGTTTGATCCTGGCTCAGGACGAAC
>NZ_JACDUU010000017.1:0-6475 GCF_013760845.1 [Anoxybacillus] calidus
AATATTACGACCCTTATTTTCCAAATATTTATATTAATGGTATAAATTATAAATCTGTAGAACTATCAAGGGAGCAAATACAACAAGCAGATGTGGTTGTTATTTTAACCGACCATAGTGTAATAGATTGGAAACTTGTCCATGAAGAAGCAAAAGCGATTATTGATACAAGAGGTATCCTACACTCGTTTGGAAAGAAGGGGAGAGCATGAAGCCTCGATGCCTTATTACAGGAGGAGCAGGATTTATTGGTTCGCATCTAGCAGAAGAACTTGTAAAGCGTGGACATAAAGTAACGATCTTGGATAATTTGTATAAGGGGGAGCACAGTTATCATCAAGAGTTATTTCAACACATCCCTTTTATTAAAGCAAGTATTCTTGAAAAAGATGTAATTGAGGAATTAGTTGCAAACCACGATGTCGTTTTTCACCTTGCCGCAATTTTAGGTGTGAAAAGTACCATGGATAAAAGTGTCGAACTAATCGAAACAAATATAGATGGAACACGAAATATTTTACAAGCAGCTAAAAAATATAATCGTAAAGTAGTCTTTGCTTCTACTTCCGAAGTATATGGCAAAGCAACTCCTCCTTTTTCAGAAGATGGAGATCGTTTATATGGTTCAACTGATAAATTGCGTTGGTGCTATGCGGTTTGTAAAACATTGGAAGAAACACTTTGTCTCGGCTACGGTTTACAGGGGTTACCTGTTACCATTATTCGTTATTTTAATATATATGGTCCGCGTGCAAAGGACGGTCCATATGCAGGGGTGATACCTCGCTTTATTAGTGCTGCATTGCAGGGGAAACCAATTCAAGTGTATGGAGATGGGACACAAACACGCTGCTTTACCTATGTGAGTGATGCTGTAGAAGCAACGATTAAAGCAATGGACGAAGGAGTCAATAGTGAAATTATTAACATTGGATCCGAAAATGAAATAAGTATTCGAGATTTAGCGGCTTTAATTCGTACTATGACAAATTCTAAATCCCCTATTATCTATGTTCCGTTTGAGAAGGTCTATCCGATAGGATTTGAAGAAATTCCGAATAGGCGTCCTGATACAGTTAAGCTAAAACAGCTTCTCTCGTTTGAACCAACTGTTTCTTTTACAGAAGGGTTAACACAAACAATAGAGTGGTTTAAGAGAGAGTTGTAGAGAAAGAGAGCAAAGAAACGATACCTAAAACACTTTTGGTTATTATTCCTGTTTTTTACATTAGAGACTGTTGTTGAAGAATGTGAACAGTTAAAACCATTTGAAATTACCATTGTTACAAATGGCTGTATTGATGGGTCAGAAGAAATGTAAAAAAGCTTTGCAATCCCAGTAGTTCGATCTGTTATTCCATTTACAACTACATGCATCTTCAGCGGTTTGCTACTTGGATAACAGTACTAATGCAATAAAGAGCCAGCTGAATAAATTTGAAAAAAAGAAGCCTTGTCTTTCCAGCTGAATAGGTGACAAAACCTCTATATGGAAAGCAAGGCTATTGCTATGATACTCATTTCACCATTAGTGTAACACCCTTTTGATAGATCGTTGTTTGATTCTATATCTAGACTGGAATGAGAATGGTTTTGAAAACGTTGTCTTACTATAATTTAGAAAAGAGGGAGTGGTTTAATAAAATGATTGAGGATAATACAGTGATTCATAAATATCAGAACATAACAATTAAATATGATCAATTGGATACTCTTCGTTTACCTATTACCGAGCCTTTTGTACTCACAGTAGAGTGGGATGGGGTAAAGTACGAGTTTTTAATTAGGATAAAGGAAAATTCCTCTCATTTACTTGTTTTGGGTTCAGGTGCCATGATTTTTCAGGCAAATCAGGTGGGTCAGCCAGTACGTCCGCCATATTTTCAGAGGCATTCTTGGATTGATGATTTTGAAGATTCTGTTATTTATTACAATGATCCTACGCTTTATTTAGGGGATATACTTGTGGGTTGGGGACAAGGGACTAGTGACAGATTTTATTTAAAAGATATTGCAACCATTCTAACAAAATTTATAGAAAAAATAGGAGTTAGTCCAAAAAATGTACTGTTTTATGGGTCATCCGCCGGTGGATTTATGTCTCTAATATTAGCCGGATTTATAAAAGATTCAACAGCTCTTGTGAATAGTCCTCAAACTTGTTTAACAAGATGGCTTAAAGTGCCTGTTCAACAGGTATTTGACCTTTCTTATCCAGGTTTATCCGAGCAAGAAATTATGAAGTTATTTCCTGAACGCATTAATGTTATAAATTTCTACAATCATATAAAGTACGTGCCTAAAATCTATTATTTGCAAAACGCAGCATGTATATATGATGTTACAAACCATTTAATTCCCTTTCTTTCAGGCCTACAGAACATGGATGAAGGTTGTGTTGTAAATAAAGTGAAGGTAGACTTATATTATTACAAAGAGCCAGGACCCGCGGTGCTTCCAGAACTTGGAGGGCATGGAGCACTAGGAAAACAGGAAACCATAGATTATATTAATCAAGTAAAGAACTTACAGTTTTGGATCTAAAAACAGAAATGAAAAAACGGGTATTCTCTGCATGTTAAGTTAACATAGCGTAATAGTATCGGCAGTTAGGTTCTGGACAAAACCCTTTATCGCAACAATTCATTCTTCTTCCTCATAAAGTGTAATATACAGTGGGGATATATTCTTGGTAACACAAGACTTTTAGAGTATTCTTTGTTTTACTTGCAATCCGGAGTATGTATGAATAGTATCATCTAGAGCAATGCTTCCAATAAAGCATTGCTCTTATAATTAAGGTGCGTGACCAGCACACCTCGAAAAATGACAAAATGTCGATATAACAAAAGAAAAGGAGAGACCAGGTTCCAACGTTCCTTTTTATCAGAAAATAATGATTTGTATCTTTTTTTCATCTTCTTTACTTTATAATAATGTACCTCCTCATTTTTATATTCCTCCAAAACATATTCGAAAGGTGTATGACCCCACCAATGATATGGTTTGTTCCGAAGTGGAAAAATTCTTCATTTATAAAATTTACCTAAGTGTTTGAAAAGGTAAATAGAAGGAAAAACGTGACTTCTTAATATTGGGGCATATTTTGTGTAATTTCCTTACTTCTAAAAACTTTACACCGTTAAAGGGGAGAGAGCATGGATAGGGTTTCTAGATTGTTGAAAGTATCCGCTACAGGTAAGTGGAAATTTGGCGTCAAAACCAATCTCTCTATACGAAATTATCCCACTTTTTCTATGGATGAATCATCAGAATTGGGCGGGATTGATACACTGCCAACTTCGCTGGAATATATAGTCGCAGCTCTGAATGGTTGTAGTGGAATGGTGATTCTATTAGTTTCTAAAGAATTAGACTTTACTTTCTCGGGGATTGATTTTGAAACGACTGGTATTATTTATAACCCGGGACTAATGGGAGAAGAAGGCGTTTGCACCCATTTTCAAAAAGTTTGTTTCCAGGTGGATATACAAACAGAAGAAAGTGAAGAGAGAATTGAGCAACTGAAAGAGGAGGTAGAGAGAAGATGTCCTGTATTGAATCTTTTGCTTGATGCTGGGGTTAAAGTAGATACAAAATGGAGTAAGAAATAATACGCTCATCTGAAGAAGTAGGCTGATTATGGGCTTTAAAATGAATAAAGTTAATCGTTGAAAAAAAGGGGCGATAGCATGAGTATACCCCTTTTGCTTTTTTTAACACGCAGATACTTCTCTTCTCTGGAGAAGTATTTTTTTAATGAAATAATTGTTGATATGGTGGCACATCAATGAATGTTTTTTTCTAAGAGGTACAATAAAAGCTTATGATCGCGCTTTGGTGTAGCATTAATCACTAAAAATTGGGGCTATCCCTAATAAAAATAAAAAAAGTGATAACCAAAAACCCAATTCTGAATACATTAGAATTGTTAAAGAAAGATGATAAGGAGATGAGAAAATGACTTTTCCTAATATCCCAGAGAACATTAACCCAATTGAGGATCTTGACAAAGAACAAGTCGCTCTTTTACTTTTAGCTTCCATCGCTTTTGAAGAACTTGGCTTAGCTCATATTATTAATGCTGAAGCAGAAAAGATCCAGTTCGCGTTAGGCACACTTAATAATAGCGATTCTGTTGTTAAGGATGTAGTCGATTTATTGGACATTAACAGAAGTGTTGAAAGAGTACTGCGTACAGTCATAAAAAAAGAAATAATTCTTCAATTTAAGTTAGAGGATGTTGTTGATTTTTTAAAGAACGATTAGCGGTTTAAGCAAAATAATTAATATTATTATATGGAATATGAATTCGCTTCCGACAGCTTAAGATCATGTTTTTTGAAAATGCAGAGAATTTTATTTCTCTGCATTTTTTGGATAAAAATGTAATGGTGTTTAAAGGGTTGATTAAGGCGGATTACTATCAGCATTGAGGCAAGAGGAAAAATGTTTTCAAATAACCAAGTTTCTCTACTGTTGCAGTATAAGTCTTATAGAAGAGGGTTGATAGAAGTCACATGAAAAGATTTAAAATGGTATGTTAAATTTTTTCATGTACCAGTCATCGTCGTATTTTCTCTTTTGTTCATACAAAGCTCGTTTTTCAAGTATGTCAGTCTGCAATAATTCCGCCATCAGCAGCGTTTTCAAGCTGTATTTGATTTGCTTTGTAGAGTTGTAAATGCGTTCATAATTAAAATGCAAAAACGCCATCCTTAGTAAATTGTAATCGACATGCTCCCATTTCAATTCAAATGGTGGAGCTGTCGGCCGAAAGACATGCAGTACCGTTACGTCAGGGACAATGTAGCATTTATAGCCAAACAGCCATAATTTAAGTGAAATTTCTTCGTCTTCACGTCCCCAAACTCTAAAACCTCTTTCAAAACCATCTATATCCTCAAAGGCCTTGCGGGAGATGGCTAAACATCCTCCAGCCAATAAAGGCGATGGATAAGGTTCCTTTTTTTTCTCCCTGTTCCATTTCGGTTCAAGGTTTTCATTCCATGTATATCCGTACCCGATGTTTTCTGGATTTTTCACATCTGCAATGCCTGGATTTGTTGCATCCGCTATCCCTTTTTGGATGGGCTCGATGAGACGGTCGATCCAATAATCTTCAAAGAAAAGATGGGCGTCGCAAAAAATGAAAATGTCCCCTTTAGCATGTTCCGCCCCGGCATTTCTCGCATTTGCGGCACCGAGACCTTCCGTGTTGATTAGTTTAATCTTTTCATTTTTATTCTTTTTAAGAAAATAGCAGCATCCATCTTGCGAATCATCATCCACAACCACAATTTCAAAATCACAGTCTGTTTTCACACTAAAGGCAGATTCAATCGTATTTTTAATATGTTTCCCTTCATTTTTCACAGGCATAATTAAAGAAACGAGAGGTTTATTCGCCAAAGTTCATCACAACCCTTTTTATGATTTTGTTATTTTCGTAAATAAGTAAGGCGCAAGAATAATAGTTTTTCCGAAAACGCCCTCTCTGCTCGTTCATAATAATTTATGCATATTGACTATTTTTGACTGGACAATTTCCCTATATTAAGTTCTTGTCTAGTCCTTTTTCAATTAGAGGCAATAAGTAAATACCCAAACAACGTCTATATATGTTGATTAGAGTTTGGGAGGTTGGGAGAAAACTGCAAAAAAGAGTGCAGAGAAATTGAATTCTCTACACTCTTAATTTGAAACCCCATTTTTTAAACAGCGGAACTTACAAAGGGTAATCATTAAAGAATTAGGCTTGGTAATAAGTGATCAACTGAGTAAATAAAAGCACTTGTGCCCGGATCAGTAAGTTCACGTACAAAAAGGTTAGATTTAACAAACATAAGTACAAAAGTCGCTACCTTTTATTTATCTTTTACGTACTATATAAGGAAAGGGCAGGGAAAATACTATTTCCCCACACTTTCAACCTACAAGCATTTCCTTTTAAAGTGAGAAATTTTTATTATGGACAATCAGTTATTGTGAAAGGTGCTGATGCAGGGAAAACACCGTTGCTATCGAAAACAACGTTACCAGCTCCATCCTCTAACACAAGTGCAACTCTGTCCAGAGTATCGTCTAATGTTAGTGTATAGGAGTAGGTGCGAGGAGTAATTCCAATCGCACCTGCTAGAATCGTACCTGATCCCTCAACTACCATGGTAGAGTTTACATCTGGTACTGAACAAGCAGTGATATCAAACGTATCAGCTATAAGAGTAAAGGCAACAGAAGAGGCAACAAGATCAGTGAGGGTAAAATTGAAGAAGCTAGTACTGATACAGAGTGCACAAATCGAGCCTGTTGATACGATAGCACCAACGAATTCAGTTCCATTCATCGTTACAGTTTGACTCGGAGCTGTAACGGGAAAGACTAGTACCGAGCAATCATATGCCAGTAGTTGTTACTGTAGGAAGAAAATCGATGAGATCCTCAAGTTTAAACTCAAGGAGCATTTCTTTTTTGA
>NZ_JACDUU010000017.1:6573-14844 GCF_013760845.1 [Anoxybacillus] calidus
ATTTTTTACTACATTACCATTTTATCGTTGATACGATAGCACCAACGAATTCAGTTCCATTCATCGTTACAGTTTGACTCGGAGCTGTAACGGGAAAGACTAGTACCGAGCAATCATATGCCAGTAGTTGTTACTGTAGGAAGAAAATCGATGAGATCCTCAAGTTTAAACTCAAGGAGCATTTCTTTTTTGATAACAGTACGCAATGTTCTTTCAACGCTGCGGTTCGTATCTAATAAGTCATCTAGATTTGATGCTAATGGTCCTGGGAATACCGTTGTGCCAGCAGGATTAACAAGGGTACCTAGAGCTGCTTGAAGCTTTTCAGCTTCGGAGTTAATAACATGGGCTAAGGACAGTTCTTCAAACGCAATGGTAGCAAGAAGTAAAAGAGCTACCGCTTCAGCATCCAAATCGATGTTTGGACTAATATCGTTAGGGAAATTCGGAAAAGACATTAACTTTCATCTCCTTTTGTATTTTTTACTACATTACCATTTTATCTTTGTTTATCTATTTTGTTTGGACTTGTTTCCTGGTGAGAAAACCCATTCTTTAAATGCTGTATGAACAGTATCCTCATTCATGTATTTTTGTGCTTTAGAATATCCTTTTTTCCAATGCCTATTTCTAGTAGGTCTCTTTCTCATGTTTCTGAAACAGTCATTTTGAATTTAGATACCACAAAAAACGTAAATAAGGGAACAATAAAATTTCAGTCGCCATATGATAAGAGAGAGTGTGCTGAAGGGGATCCTCTATTAAGGTGTTTATTTGACATCTCTAAATTTCTAAAATAAATAGAATAGAAATTTGTTGAATATGAGGTGAATTTATGAAGAGGGCGTTAGTTATTTACCTTGAAGATAAGCCTAGCCTAATGCTTCAGTTTGGCTGGCTATATACATCATTAAAGTATATTCAAGCAAAGGATACGGACCTCGTTGTCTTTGGCACGAAGGAGGCACTAAATAAAGTTCCTGAAGATTGTATAAAAGTTGAATATGAGCCTATCAGTTATAAAGATGGATGGAAAAATTATCATTATATTAATTCAATCAGCTGTTTAGCAGATGATCGTGCTGATTTTCTTGAGGAATATGATTTACTTCTTCGAACAGACGTAGATACCTTTTTAACACCTGCATGGAATAATTATTATCCGGAGCTTTATGCTGTTGGCCAGGGCGCTTACGTTCATGATGATGACGTAAAGGAGAGGATAAAAAGGATTGCAAAAGCACTTGGACTTAGGCATAGGGGGATTTATAACATTGGAGCAACTCATTACGGTTATGCGCCATTAGTAAGGGAAGTTTGTCGATTAACTGTGTCTACAGCTAAACATATTTTAGAGCATGAATTTAACGATGGACCGGGAAAGTGGCCGGGATGGTGGTGGGGGGTAACATCTATGTATAGCAGTGAAATAGCAGTTAACCATCTTGTAGACGAGTTCGTTGTAGATGGTGAAAAATTAGACTATTTCAGTACATCCTCTGATTCTATATTTAACCATCCTCATATTCACTGTTGGCATACTAATAAAATGTTCTCAAAGATTTGTTATGAAGCCGGTTTATATGATCATCTTTCTATCGATGATCTGGATTGTACGATCGTTAAAGATTATTGTGTCTATATAGCACTAAAGGCAAAACAGGAAATGCCGCAGCTTCTCTCCTAAGGGAGTATTTGGTAAAAATTTAATGACTTGAAGACAATAAGTAAATATTCCTTAAACTAAGGAAATGGCGGAAGGTATGAAATCAATGAAGAGACATCTTTACAAGCGTGGAGAAGTCGTGAGTTTCTATCGGGTTCGGGTTCATCGCTTCCCCAAACTAAGACGATTATCAAACAGCTCTCCCTCCTCATAAAACAACTTCAAGTAAAAACACTCCTTGACGCTTCATGCGGTGATTTTTCATTGAATGAAGAAATCAAAAAACAGATCGTGCGAGATGGAGTAGTCATTTATTCAAAATCCTAGTTAAAGTGCTTTGTCTTTACTTGAATTTTATCGAAGGTAGATAGAATTAAAGAAAAGGAGAGTTGCGCTATTTAAGTGACCTCTCTCCTTCTTTTGTTCATTCACAAAGGAAAACAATTAAGGCAAATAATGATTGTGATTTTGGAAGGATAATTGAATAAGTCTTATCAAGAGTGAACGAGAGATCGGGCTCGATGACTTCACAGCAATCTGCGCTTCGCGTAAGGTGCTTCTACCCGCAAAGCAATTCGCTTTGGATGATAAGAACGGCAAAAGCTCTTTTCGCATCATTCATAGCGAAAAGAGCTTTTTCGTTTCGTAACCGTTCCGTATCATCCCATCAGAACTAATAAAAGGAGGGATTTATGTTGAATGCCAACGGAATGCTTTGCGGCTACATGGTGCGCCATATGAAAGTTGACTCGTTTGTGGTGCATGTGGTGAACTGTGTCAAACACCAGCTTGAGGAGTTTGATCGAGCGTCGACGTTTTTTATGGATTTCTATACGAACTTTTTCTTATTCTACGGAAAAGTGTTTGGAAAAACGTTTCAAATCATTATGACTTTTGCAGAAGCAGAGGAACTGACAGCAGAATCACCGTATGTTCTGGATCGGTGGCACTCATCATGAGGGAAGAAAGTCTGAAATCTATTACAAGTGCGCAAATTCACCGCAGCCGCAAACAGTAATCATCCTTACAACGTAATTACATACCTATTTACCAATAAAGGACGGTTGTATTTAAGTGCGTATCGTGGATTTATATACTGGTATAATCGTAGGATGGTACATTGATACACAAATGATGAAAAAGTTAGTCATCAAAGCAAAGCGTAAACAAGAGGGAGAATCATTCATCATTCAAACTAGTATGAGTCTAATGACTATCAGCAACTGTTACAGGGGAGCATTTTCAACTGAGTATGTCGAGATGTGGGAAGTGTTACGACAACGCTCGTAGGGGATTGTTTCATAGTCTTATCAAGAAAGAGTGCATTGATCTGAATCAATTCCGTACACGGAAAGAAGCGAAACAAGCGATTCTCGAGTATTGAATGCTTTTGCACTTTTACAACTGGAAAATAAGTCATTCAAGCTTTTGGCTATCTTATCGCCATTTGAATATGAGGCAGCTTATTACGCTAACGAGAGAAAAGTAGCTGCATAAACAAGAGTTTTTCTCTCTGTTTAACGTGTCTGTTTTCTTGATATAATACCAATTCCCCTAAAAAATACCACTGAATTTTTTCACTTGAGGTATTAAACATTTTTTATCTTATTCTCCCAGATGGTTCTAAGTCTGTGTAGATAATTGCGAAGTTTCATCCAAATAGACACTTTTTTTTGTTCGAATGATTTTTCTGTTTTTTCGCTATGAAATTTGCCATCAGCTTTTAACTGCTCTATTAAGTACGAAAGAGCTTCTAAATGATCCCCAATAATACGTAATACAGCCTTTGGATGTCCTTTATCTGCAAAATGTTGATCTGGACGAATACGGTTTGGGCTCATCACATCCACAAAATGAACACATGAAACTTTGTACCCTTGCAATACAGCCTTCACTTGTGCAAGACATGGATTTAACAATACTTCCCATCCGATTCCGTCTAGGCATCTTCTGCTTATGGCATGAGGAACAGCTACGATTGAACCGACACCCAAATCCTTACGGTTACAAGCTAAATTCAACATATATTTATATAAATCGACAACATAGAGAGGAGGGAGAAGATTAAGATTCAAATCATTGAGTGCAACATCTACTCCGTCAGCAACTGCTTTGACGAACGGATGTAAATCATAGGACGGGATCGCAAAATCAGCATCAATAAAAAGAATAATATCACCAGTTGCTTGAAGTGCTCCGATTGCACGCCCTACATCATTTCCCAGTGCTTCTTTAAATACAATAACTGTGGCACCAAGTTGTTTCGCGATTCTTTCGGTATTGTCAGTTGAACCGTTCACAACAACGATAATCTCTAATGGATCCATCCTTCTTGCTTCTTCAATAACTTCCTTAATGGTCTTTTCTTCGTTTTGCGCAGGTATCACCACAGACAGTTGCTTACCGTTGTAAATAGAGGATTTCACTCCCCAACCTTCATAAATTGAGGGATTCCCGCCCGATTCTTTCTGGTAAGAAGAAAAACTTTTGCGTTTTTTTATCTGTTCAATAATGTCCCGTCTTCTGCCTCCATCGGTATAACCACCTCTTACACCGTGAGTCTGTAGCCACTCTGCCAATGCTTTCAGGTAATTCCTCATATTTTGTTTCTCTGCATCCGATAATGGACTTCTATATGAGCATTGTTCTTCTGAGTAAAACTCACCAGGGGACATTGCATCAATGGAATATTGACGACTAATGTGCCAGCCTTGTTCAATCGTACGCATATGAGCGAGAGCTGGATTTACAAGGCTTTCATAGCCAATCGCCTGTATGGCTTTTTTAGTAATCGCATGTGGCATAGAAAGAAGAGAATCAATATTCAACTCCGTATGCCCCAATGCATCATTTAATACTTGTTTCCATACTGTATAGGAATCAGGCCACTGTTTTACCCGCCTGTCAAGAAATGAACGATCGAAATTATTTAAGACCACCTCAGCCTCATCTTTCAGAATTGGTTCCAAGAATTGGCGCAACTGTGAAGCTGGAAGAACAATGTTTCCATCTAAAAATAGCAACACATCCCCATTTGCTTCTTTTGCTGCTTGTACACACCCATCATCACTATTCGTCTGTTGTGTAACAATTACTTTACATCCAAGTTTTTCCGCAACTTTTGTAAATTCTCCATCTTTATTCTTATTTTCATTAATTAAAACAATAATTTCATGTGGAGAAATACCTGAAGCAGATGCGATCACGTTTGTTAAAGTATCCGCATTATCCGAAGCCGAAATAATAATAGATATTAATTTATTCATTTCCATTTTCCTCCTATTATTTTAGATGGTGTTGCAAAACTAGAGTAAAAACTCAAAATTGTGCATTAGAATGCATAACTGTACCTGCAGGAAATAGCGATGAAACCCATACCAACGCGGTTGTTCTAATCGGTCATTCTTTCACTGATTAAATGTCTGTTCAATCGTGTTACGGAAACGGAACATCCACTTTCCTAATTCTGTTTTCAAAAATGAAGGCATGACCCGACCATAGGAATCTTTTCGCTCCTCACTATTTCGCGGGTTGATCGGTGAAATAAAAAAGATTCCATTTTCTTCAGCCATGTTACGAACATTTTCGCTATCATAGGAGGCATCTCCAAGGGCAAACTCGATCTTCCATTTCTTTAAAGATGGAAAAAACTCAAGTACAACGGACGCATCATGTTGATTGGCTGTTGCGAAAGCATGAGAGAGGATGATTCCTTCCCTAGTTGTACAAAGATGCAACTTATACCTTTTGAACCATTTATACCGAGTGGAAATTCCCCATCTCGCTTGAGAATCGTAGAAACTGCTTCAGAGTGCCGTACTGTCAATGATGACGACTTTTGGACACCGAACACCTAAGTCTTTGAGAAGTTGGGCGTTAAAAACGGAAAAACCTTGTTCTCGAAACCATTTCCTTGCCCGCGAAAACGTAGAAAGATGAGGAACCTCATGAAGCCCACAAATCCGACGGAAGTAGCCAAATCGATCCAGTGTGTTCACTAACTGGCGTAAAGAGTCAATAGAAAAATAAGTTTTCAAAAAGAAACACTTTAACAATGACTTTTTTGAAATCGGTGATCGCCCTGTCACATAAGGTGTTTCAGGTAAAGAAAGTTGGTCAATGTATTGAAATAAAGCCTGCAAAAGAGGATCGATTTCGCTAGACAGTGCATGTTTGATTACAACATTGGAAATCATGATAGTATCCACCCCTTGGAATGAAGTATTTTTGGTCACTGTATATAATTTCCAAGACGGGTGGATTTTTTGCGTGCTTTTATGCATCCATTATGCGTTTTGCAACACGTTCTTTAAATCAAAACTGTAAGTTCTTTACGTGATTAATATAATCTATGGTTTCCTTTTTTCCTAGTGCTCCATGTCCTGCAAGTTCTGGAAAGTCCTTATGTCCTGGCTGTTTGTCATAATATAAATCTACCTTCACTTTATTTACAACACAACCTTCATCCATATACTTTAGATTTGAAATAAAGGGAATTAAATGGTTGTTAACATCATGTATACATGTTACATTCTGCAAATAATAAATTTTAGGTACGTACTTTATATGATTGTAAAATTTTATAACATCAATGCGCTCAGGAAATAACTTCGTAACTTCTTGCTCAGATAAATTTGGGTAAGAAACATTCAATACACTTTGAACAACCGGTTTAAAAAACCATCTTGTTATACAAGTTTGAGGACAATCCACAAGAGCTATTGAATCTTTTATAAATCCGGCTAATATTAGAGACATAAATCCACCGCCAGAGGACCCATAAAACAGCACATTTTTTGGATTAATTTGTATTTTTTGTATAAGTTTTGTCAGAATGGTTGCAATATCTTTTAAATAAAATCTGTCCTTGGTTCCTTGTCCCCAACCCGCAAGTATATCTCCTAAATAAAGCGTTGGATCATTGTAATAAATAACAGAATCTTCAAAATCATTCATCCAAGAATGTCTCTGAAAATATGGTGGACCTACTCGCGGACCTACTGGGTTTATGCCACCTGCACCAAAAACAAGTAAATGAGGGGAATTTTCCTTTATCCTAATTAAAAACTCGTATTTTACCCCATCCCACTCTACTGTGAGTACGAAAGGCTCGGTAACAGGTAAACGAAGAGTATCCAATTGATCATATTTAATTGTTATGTTCTGATATTTATGAATCACTGTATTATCCTCAATCATTTTATCAAATCACTTCCTCTTTTCTAAATTATAGTAAGATAACGGTTTCCAAATCATTCTCATTCCAGTCTAGATATAGAATCGAACACCAAATCGATCATTTACAAAATTCGCAAAAAAGGTGTTACACTAATGGTGAAATGATTATCATAGCAATAGCTTTGCTTTTCATATAGAGGTTTTGTCACCTATTCAGCCGGACATACAAAGTTTCTTTTTTCAACCTTATTCAGCTGACTCTTTATGACAATTAGTACTGTTATCAAAGAAGCACGCAAAATTGAATCGCTGGAGATGCATGGAGTTGTAAATGAAACAACAGATCGAATTGCTAGGATTGCAAAGCTATTTTTTGTCATTTCTTCTGACCCATCAATACAGCCATTGGTAACAATAGTAATTTCAAATGGCTTTAGTTGTTTACTTTCTTCCTTCAATAACAGTCTCTAATGTACATACTTCATTAAAAACAGGAATATTAATTAGAAAATGTTATAGGCGTCATTTCTTTGCTCTCTTTCTCTACAACTCTCTCTTAAACCACTGTATTGTGTTTGTTAACCCTTCTATAAGAGAAACAGTTGGTTCAAACGAGAGAAGCTGTTTTAGATTAACTGTATCAGGACGCCGATTCGGAATTTCTTCAAATCCTATCGGATAGACCTTCTCAAACGGAACATAGGTAATAGGGGAGTTAGAATTTGTCATAGTACGAATTAAAGCCGCTAAATCTCGAATACTTATTTCATTTTCGGATCCAATGTTAATAATTTCACTATTTGCTCCTTCATCCATTGCTTTAATCGTTGCTTCTACAGCATCACTTACATAGGTAAAGCAGCGTGTTTGTGTCCCATCTCTATACACTTGGATTGGTTTCCCTTGCAATGCAGCATTAATAAAGCGTATCATCCCTGCGTATGGACCGTCCTTTGCACGTGGACCATAAATGTTAAAATAACGAACAATTGTAACAGGTAGCCCCTGCAAACCGTAGCCGAGACAAAGTGTTTCTTCTAATGTTTTACAAACGGCATAGCACCAACGCAATTTATTAGTCGGACCATATAAACGATCCCCATCTTCTGAAAAACAAATTATCCAAGATCGTAACTTTATGGTCACGCTTTACAAGTTCTTCTGCTAAATGTGAACCAATAAATCCTGCTCCTCTTGTAATAAGACATCAAGGCTTCATGTTCTCTCCTTCTTTCTAAACGAGTGTAAAATCCCTCTTGTATCAACAATCACTTTTGCTTCTTCATGAACAAGCTTCCAATCTATTACACTATGGTCGGTTAAAATAACAATCACATCTGCTTGTTGTATTTGCTCCCTTGATAGTTCTACAGATTTATAATTTATACCATTAATATAAATATTTGGAAAATAAGGGTCGTAATATT
>NZ_JACDUU010000018.1 GCF_013760845.1 [Anoxybacillus] calidus
GAAGCAAGCTTCTTTGTGGTCCGCTCGACTTGCATGTATTAGGCACGCCGCCAGCGTTCGTCCTGAGCCAGGATCAAACTCTCCAATAAAAGTTACATACCTAGCAAATTGACGTGGACGCTTCGTTTTGTTCAGTTTTCAAAGAACATCAACAAACGACTTTTTTATATTAATATAAACAAAATTACTTTGTCAATACTTTTTTTCGTATCACTCATTTTTTTATTGTCTCAACGACGTTTATAAATATAACACTGCTTAAATTACATGTCAATACTTTTTGGGTGTAATTTTTTTCGGGAAAATATATTTTTTGCATTCACTTGGTGAAGCGATTCTAATAAAAAGTTTAAATAATACACGATACCGCTCTTCCAACGCTTGCTTTACAACTTGATCAATTCGTGAATCTTGAATATCAAAGAGAATTTCCTCCATTTCCCGCTTTAATAAATAACGAAGTTCTTTTACTTCATTTTGTGTGACTAAAAAACCTAACATTATTGCACCTCACTTTTCCCTTTAATCTAATTATTACCAGTTGAATTCGTTTTATGAAATACTTTTCATAAGTTCATGGAACAAGCATAAAATGCTCATAAAGGAGATATTAGGACAAGGGGGAAGAACAATGAATTTTTTTTATGTATTAAACGGTCACGTATTAAAAAAAACATTAATTATCGTCATTGCTGCATTTTTTACTGCCTCCATTTTATACATTCAACAGAAAAGTAACCCAGCCTTTTCAACTCCTACTGGACCAAAAGCTGTTTATAAGGCGGAAAAAAGCAGAAATGAGGTGGCTTTAACATTTGATATTAGTTGGGGCGATGAAAAGGCAATCCCCATTCTTAATACATTAAAGAAATACGGCATAAAAAACGCTACTTTTTTCTTGTCTGCTTCTTGGGCGGAAAGACATCCAAACATCGTTAAACGAATTAAAGAAGATGGACATGAAATCGGGAGCATGGGATACAATTACATAGACTATACAGAACTTGAAGACGATAAAATAAGAAGAGACTTGCTTCAATCACAAAAAGTATTTAATATGCTAGGGATAAAAAATGTTACCCTTTTAAGGCCACCGAGCGGCCATTTTAATAAAAAAGTTTTAAAAATTGCTGACTCTTTAGGATATACGGTTGTTCATTGGAGTATCGATTCAAAAGATTGGCTTAACCCAGGAGTGGATATGATCGTCAATAATGTAGTGGAAAATATTGATGGCGGAGACATTATTTTGCTACATGCCTCTGACTCAGCAAAACAAACATTAGAAGCACTACCCCAAATTATTAGCAAAATGAAAAAGCAAGGTTATCAAAATGCATGTATTTCTGAATTGATTGCAAACGCAAAAGCAAATGCTAAGGAAATCAATTAATAAATAAAGGGTCCCCCTCTATCAACATTGTTGTTAGAGGGAATCAACCCCTTATTTTTTCGTGCCTGTTAACTTATGAAGTATAAGCAATTGATAAGCGTTGCACACTAACAGCGGGAATAACATTAAGTATAACCAGTCCTCTTCGTTAATTCTCAATACTGGAAACCATTCAATAATTGTGACTACGACCATGAAAAACAAAGCTGGAACAAAAGCTTCTTTATTTGTTTGCGAACGTTTAATATATGCCACAACTAGTCCAAATAAGAAAATAAACAAAGCAATCCATATATAGCTGATTATTGACTCGCCTTCTTTAGCAAAAATTTGATATCGGAAATAAATTAAGTCAAACAACACAAATGCAATCAATACAAGTTGTACTGAATTCCAAAGAGAAACAGAACGAAATATCCCTAACCCAAAGCGATGAACCGTTAAATAAGCAAAAAAGCCCATTTGGCTAATAATACTGAAAATAAAGCCAACACCAATAAACCATAGCAAAGATGCTAGAATTTCCCCCATATTCATCTCCAAGAAGAGATCTTTATATTCGCTCCATCTCACTGCAAATCCGGTAATTCCCGTTGTAATTCCACCGACTATTAGTGTCGTTAGAAATAATCGAACCCATTTACGGCTATTCACTGTCAAATCCTCCATTATTGTTCTAATATTTCCTTTAAAAATTTTATCAATCACTTATTGAAAAAGCCAGCCATTAATCAGACCGATGCATATTTTTTTCTTTAACATTCATATTAAAGATAAGGATCTTTGCAGAAAGGAGCTTATTTCACATGACAAAATGGACATCGCTCCTCTTATTGAGCTATTTCCTTATCCTTAGCGCTTGTGCTCCTCAAGAGACAAGTCCTCCTCCACCTGATTATGATCAAACAAAAAAGATGATTGTTGATATATTAAAAACGGATGAAGGAAAGAAAGCCATTAAAGAAATTATGAAAGATGAAAAAATTAAACAGGAACTTATTATGGATCAAGTCATTGTTAAACAAACCGTTGAACAAGTGCTCACATCTAAAAAAGGTGCAGATTTTTGGAAAAAAATGTTCGAAGATCCTAAATTCGCTGAAAGCTTTGCGAAAAGTTTAAAGACAGAACAAGAAAAAATGTTGAAAACGTTAATGAAAGATCCAGAATATCAAGCGATGATCATCGATATTTTAAAAAATCCGGAAGTAGAAAAATCGATGATAACTGTGTTAAAAAGCCAAGAATTTCGCACCCACCTTCAACAAGTAATGACAGAAACATTTGAAAGTCCATTATTCAAAGCGAAGATTCAACATCTTCTTATTAAAGCAGCTGAAGATATGCAAGGAACAAAAAAGCAAGATGAGGATCAAGAAGGAGAAGGCGGCGAGGAAGGTAGCGAAGATACGGGTGGAGGACAAGGGGGCAGTTAGTATAATCGCTTGAAGCAGGAAACTTCTTTCGAAATAATATTTAAACTGTCTGATAAGGGTCCGACTCTCTAAAATATGTGGGAGAAGTCTGACCCTTATCTTACTCAATTTCCTATTAAGAAACTTTCTCGGTAATTTTGCGAGCAATATCCATATAAATTTTTCCAATTGGATGGTCTTCAGCATATACAGAAGGTGCGAAGTCCTCCTCATTCCAATCAGGCTGTTGTAACGGCAACTGTCCTAGGAGCTCTGTTTGCAGCTCTTCAGCAAGCTTTTTTCCGCCGCCTTTTCCGAATACATATTCTTTCTCGCCAGTTAATTTGCTTTCAAAATAAGACATATTTTCAATAACGCCAATGATTTCATGCTCTGTACGAAGTGCCATCGCACCCGCTCTTGCTGCAACGAATGCTGCTGTTGGGTGAGGAGTAGTAACGATAATTTCTTTACATGCAGGTAACATGGAATGTACATCTAGTGCTACATCTCCTGTTCCTGGTGGTAAATCTAATAATAAGTAATCTAATTCTCCCCACTCCACTTCCTTAAAGAAATTGTTTAACATCTTCCCTAACATCGGACCGCGCCAAATAACAGGAGCATTATCTTCCACAAAAAAGCCCATGGAAATCACTTTTACTCCAAAACGCTCCACAGGAATAATTTTTTCGCCGCGAACAACTGGTCTTTCTACTATTCCCATCATATCTGGAATGCTAAAACCGTAAATATCTGCATCGATAAGCCCGACTTTTTTTCCAAGGCGTGCAAGGGATATAGCAAGATTGACAGAAACAGTGGATTTGCCTACCCCACCTTTTCCGCTCGCAATAGCGATATAGGCAGTTTGTTTTAACTCTCCTTGATGTTTTGCTAGTTCTTCTGGAGACAAGCTTGTAAATCGTAATCCTACCGTTTCTGCACCTGCATTTTTTAATAGTTGTACAATCGTATTCTGTACCTGGAGTTGCTCAGCAGTGCCTGTCTTCGCTAAAGCAATTTTGACGCTTACATGTCCTTTATCCTCTTTTATCTTTATTTCTTGAATGGCATTCGTTTCTTTAAATGTTTTATGTAAGAACGGATCTTTTATATTTTCTAAAATTTCCGTCACTTTTTGTTGTGTCAACATTATTTATCACCCAATCCTTTTATGTATTCGTTTCCATATTTCTAATATAACATAATATTCTATTTTTTCTATGGAAATAATCCTTTCAGAAAATAGAGTGCCTATGACTTCAAGCAAAACAAAAGCCCCCTAGTTTGGGGGATTTTTTTCATTTGAAAAATATCTTAAAATTCCTTTGTATATGGATGCAGCTACCTTCGTTTGGTAATCTTCAGAAGACAAAAGCTGCCGCTCATCATAGTTAGATAAAAAACCGACTTCGACAAGTGCACCTGGTTTTTTGGAGTACTTTAATAAATAGACCCCATTGATTGGTTTGGCTAAACGGTTCGTATTTTCAAGATTTCGTCGAAGCTCCGCTTGAATAAATTTCGCAACCCTTTCATTTTCCACAAAGGAGGCATAGTAAAACGTTTGCGCTCCACTCCATCGCGGAGACGGAATCGCATTCAGATGAATGCTAATAAATAAATCTGCTTCTGACTCATTAATAAACTCTGCTCTCTTTTGCAAATCCTCTACTTTCCGTCTGCTGTAACCTTTTGTGTCCTTTGAAGCCAAATCATGGTCTCCTTCACGAGTCATCATTACTAATGCTCCCTGTTGTTGTAAGTAGTCGCGCAATTTTAACGCTATGTTTAAAGCAACATCTTTTTCGACTACTTCTCCTCCGACCGCACCACCATCAGGACCGCCATGTCCTGGGTCTAAAATAATGATTCTCCCTGAGAGCGGCAGATTCCATGATTTCCATGAGTTGTTCTCAGTAAACTTATATTGAAGCAAAACCATTAAAATGATGAAACCAATGACAAAACCAATCATTTTTATTTTTTTGTTCATTGTTTCTCCCCCTGCTTTTCCCCTTCTCTATCTTATATGGAACAAGCAGAGAAAATAGAACATGCATTAGCGTAATTTTAAACGCCAACGTTTTCTCCCTTTTTCAAAACCTTCTATCCACCAGCTTCCCACATAATGTTCACATGCATAATATAGTGATTCATTAATAAGTGCATCATCAATATTCCCCCAAAAACACAAGACATCAAACAATGTATCGACTAAATATTTTTCCTCTTTTGCACAACGGTGTCTTACCATCGTGACTGGCTCACCATAATAACCAAAACGGCTATAACTTGCACCAAGTAAGAAAGCTTCAATGGCAATATCTATGCAGCTATCTTCAACAGACGAAGGAAAAACACGGTGAGTGCTATAAAAATCTGCAAAATATTCGTATACTCGTTTTCTCAGTTGCTCTAACGATAGTTCCCGGAGCATTTTTCGTTCATAAGCGATTTCCTTTTCCCGTTTTTTCTCTTTAAAAGAAGTAACCACATTCATCTATCTCACGCTCCTTTGAGATGTAGTTTCCTACCGTCTCATCTCAATCATGCGTGCATAAAGAAAACAAAAAATCCCAGCCGTAATGGCTGGGATTGATAAAGAAACTTTGATTAACGTTTTGAGAATTGTGGTGCACGACGAGCGCCTTTAAGACCGTATTTCTTACGTTCTTTCACGCGAGCGTCACGAGTTAATAAGCCTGCACGTTTTAATGTTGCACGGTATTCTGGATCAACTTCTAATAAAGCACGAGCGATACCATGACGGATTGCGCCTGCTTGCCCAGAGAAACCGCCACCTTTTACATTTACTAATACATCATAGCTACCTAAAGTCTCTGTTAATACTAATGGCTGTTTAACTACTTCAATTAACGCTTCAAATGGAATATATTCTTTAATATCACGACCATTAATTACGATGCGTCCATCGCCAGGAACTAAACGTACGCGCGCAACAGAGCTTTTACGACGGCCTGTGCCATAATATTGTACCTGTGCCAAAATAATACCCTCCTTAAATCAATTATCCGCGAAGTTCGTATACTTCTGGTTTTTGTGCTTGATGTGGATGTTCGCTTCCTCTGTAAACATGTAATTTTTTGAACATTTGACGGCCAAGACGACCTTTTGGAAGCATGCCGCGAACTGCTAATTCAAGCATTTTTTCTGGATAGTTCGTACGCATTTCAAGCGCTGTTCTTACTTTTAATCCACCTGGATGTAAGCTATGACGATAGTATAATTTGTCAGTTAATTTTTTACCAGTCAACTCAATTTTCTCAGCATTAATGATGATTACGTGATCACCAGTATCAACATGTGGTGTGAAAGTTGGTTTGTGTTTACCGCGTAAAATTGCAGCAACTTCGCTTGCAAGACGACCTAACGTTTTGCCTTCAGCGTCAACAACGTACCATTTACGTTCTACTTCATTTGGCTTCGCCATGTAAGTTGTACGCATTGTTTTCCCTCCTAAAATAAAAAATAAAACGAATTGGTTATATTTATTTCAACACGATTATTTTCCGGGGCTAATCGTGGGGTTAAAATACATACCATATGATATAATATCTCTTTAAAATACCAATGTCAAGAAATTGTTACACCAGGATTAGTTGTCATAATAAACTTTCCATAAATATAAACCATGACTAGGTGCGGTTTTACCCGCTAAGCTGCGATTCTTCCCTTTTATAATTGCAGGAATATTAGCTGGATGAATCTTTCCTTGTCCAACATCAAGCATCGTTCCAACAAGAATACGAACCATATTATAAAGAAAGCCATTTCCCACAAACTTAAATATTAGCTCACTGTCTAAGATGACAAAGTCGGCTTCATAAATCGTGCGCACTTTGTCTTCTATCTCTGTTTTTGCCGAACAAAAACTTGTGAAATCATGTGTACCAACAATAAATTGCAATGCCTCTTTCATTGCATCATAGTTAAGCAGATATGGAAAATGAAAAGCATAGTTACGGGAGAATACGTCCTTTTCTTGTGCGATTCTTACTTTATAGCGATACTCTTTAGATATAGCACTGAATCGGGCATGGAACGATGAATCTACTTTCTCCACTTCTTTAACAACAATATCGTCTGGCAACAAAGCGTTCAATGCTTTTACCCATCCAACAACCGGAATCTCCATTGGAGAATCAAAGTGAACGACTTGCCCGTGCGCATGAACCCCCGCATCCGTTCTTCCAGATGCGAAAACGCGAATGGACTGTCCTTTATGCATGGTTGCTAAAGCATGCTCCAATTCTCCTTGTACTGTACGCTTATTCGGTTGAATTTGATAGCCAGCAAAGTTCGTTCCATCATAAGCAATTGTGCATTTCAATCTTTGCATCGTTCATTCCTCATTATGACCGTAGTATAAACAATATTATTGCTAATAAAACAAGTAAGACTATTAATGCAGTATCGGCAAATTTCCACGTTAATAAACGGAATTTGGTTCTTCCTTCGCCCCCCTGATATCCACGTGCTTCCATAGCAGTAGCTAATTCTTCAGCCCGCTTAAAGGAGTTGATAAACAATGGAACAAGCAACGACACAATCGCTTTTATTCTCTCCTGAAAAGAGCCGCTTGAGAAATCGACTCCTCGTGCTGTCTGAGCTTTCATAATCTTATCCGTCTCCTCCATTAATGTTGGAATAAAACGGAGAGAAATCGACATCATGAGCGCTAACTCATGTATTGGCATGTTGAATTTTTTTAGTGGCGAAAGAAGACTTTCTACTCCGTCTGTGACTTCAATCGGAGTTGTTGTTAATGTCAGCAACGTAGTTACAATGATTAATGACAGAAAGCGAAGAGAAATAAAAATACCTTGCTTGACACCTTGCTCATGAATTTCAAGCCATCCAAGTCTATACAATAATTCTCCTTCTTTTGTCATTAATAGGTGAAGCAGAAACGTAAATAAAATCATCCAAAAAATTGGTTTCAAGCCTCTGATTATGAAAGAAAGCGGAATACGAGATAATAATATGAGGCTAAAAGTAAAAGCCGTTAAAATAGCATAAGATTTAACATTATTTGCTAAAAAAACGATAAAGACATAGAAAAAGACCATGATTAATTTGGAGCGTGGATCCATTCGATGAACAATCGATGTACCAGGAACATATTTACCGATAATCATGCTATTCATCATCTTTTTTCACCTTGGCAAATAGCTTTTTTGTTTCTTCAACAATTTCTTCCACCGTTAAACACGGAGATGTAATGGTTATACCAAACTTTTCTTCTAATTTTTTTTGAAATAAAATGGTCTCTGGCACATCTAATCCTATCTCCAACAACGTATTTGGCTCACGGAAAATTTCTTTAGGAGTTCCCTTTTTCAGCACAGTACCTCGGTGCATTACAATAATTTCATCTGCATATCTTGCCGCATCTTCCATGCTATGAGTAACTAAAATCGTTGTTAACTGTTTCTCTTGATGTAAGCGGTAAAACATTTCCATAATTTCTTTTCGTCCCCTTGGATCTAAGCCTGCTGTAGGCTCATCTAATACAATTACTTCCGGTTCCATCGCAAGCACCCCAGCAATTGCTACTCGTCTCATTTGTCCTCCACTTAACTCAAAAGGCGACTTGGTTAACACTTCTTCAGGGAGTCCTACTAACGAAAGCAGTTCTCTTGCCATTTTTTTTGCTTGCTCTTCTGGAATTCCGAAATTCATCGGGCCGAAACAAATATCCTTTTCTACCGTTTCCTCAAAAAGTTGGTGCTCCGGGAATTGGAACACAATTCCTACTTTTTTGCGTAACGGCTTTAAGTGTTTTGACTTTTTGGCATTTGTAATGATTTGATCACCAACATGCACTGTGCCGTCTGTCGGTTGGAGCAAACCATTAAGATGCTGTAAAAGTGTTGATTTTCCTGAGCCTGTATGGCCAATTATAGCAACATAAGAACCGCTGGCAATCGATACATTCACATTATATAAGGCCCGTCTTTCAAAAGGGGTATTGGTATGATATCGATGTTCTACATCTTTGAATATAATGTCCATAACTCATCCACCAACCCCTCTGCGGTTAAATGATCCATAGTCAACGGGAATCCCGCTCTCTTTAAATGATTGCTAAGTTTTATAGCAAAAGGAAGATCCAGTCCAATTTTCTCAAGTTGTTCTCCTAATAAAAATATTTCTTCTGGTGCTCCTTCAGTCAAAACTTCACCCTTGTTCATCACTATAACTCTGTCTGCTTTTACTACTTCTTCAAGGTCATGTGTAATCGAAATCACGGTAATCTTCTGTTTCTTCTTTAAATCTCTTACTGTTTCCAGCACTTCATTACGACCTTTCGGATCAAGCATGGATGTAGCTTCATCTAGAATAATAATATCGGGCTGTAAAGCAATAATGCCAGCAATCGCTACTCTCTGCTTTTGTCCACCAGAAAGATGATGCGGTTCTTGTTCTGAAAACTCTTCCATTTTCACCAGTCGAATCGCTTCATTTACTCTTTCCACCATCTCATCGCGAGGAATGCCATTATTCTCAAGTCCAAAAGCAACGTCATCCTGAACGGTAGTACCAACAAATTGATTATCCGGGTTTTGAAACACCATTCCAACCCGCTTGCGAATCTCCCAAATTGTCGTCTCATTTAACTCTGTACCAAATATTTTGATAGAACCGCTTTCCTGTCTCAATAAGCCATTCAATAATTTAGCAATTGTCGATTTTCCAGAGCCATTATGCCCAACAATAGCAAGCCATTCTCCTCTTTGAACATAGAAGCTAACGTTTTTGACAGCATAGTTTGTTTCATTCGGATATTTGAAAGAAATGTTCTCGACTGATACAGCAACATCTCTCATAACTAGCCTCCTCTCAACTCTTCACTTTCTATTCTCTACTCTACTACAGTTATGGAAAAAGAGAAATAAAAAAAGGGCATAGATCCAGTTTAGATTAAACTGTCTCGCCCTTGTAGTATTGCTATTAAACTAACTCGATAATTACCATTGGAGCACCATCGCCACGGCGTTGGCCAAGTTTCATAATGCGAGTGTAACCACCTTGACGATCTTGATAACGTGGTGCAATGTCGCTGAATAATTTTTGAACTGCATCTTGGCCTGTTTCTGTATTTGCTACTTCTTTACGAACGAAAGCAGCTGCTTGACGGCGAGCATGTAAGTCGCCACGTTTGCCTAACGTAATCATTTTTTCTACTACTGAACGCAATTCTTTTGCACGAGCTTCAGTAGTTTCAATACGCTCATTGATGATTAAATCAGTAACTAAGTCACGAAGTAATGCTTTGCGTTGAGCGCTCGTACGTCCTAATTTTCTGTAAGACATGAGATGTCCCTCCTTTATTATTAAATAACTTGTAACATGAAAATGCCTAGTTAATCAAAAAGTTAACTAGTCATCTTTGCGTAATCCTAAACCTAACTCTTCTAGCTTCGCTTTTACTTCTTCGAGAGATTTCCGTCCTAGGTTACGCACTTTCATCATATCTTCTTCCGTTTTTTGAGCGAGCTCTTGAACTGTATTGATGCCAGCGCGTTTTAAGCAGTTATATGAACGTACAGAAAGATCAAGTTCCTCAATCGTCATTTCCAGCACTTTTTCTTTTTGGTCTTCTTCTTTCTCTACCATAATTTCCGCATTTTGCGCCTCATCAGTAAGACCAACGAAAATATTTAAGTGCTCTGTTAAAATTTTCGCACCAAGTGCAATCGCTTCTTTCGGACCGATGCTGCCATCTGTCCATACGTCAATCGTTAATTTATCATAGTTTGTCACTTGACCGACACGTGTATTTTCCACTTGGTAAGATACGCGTGATACCGGTGTATAAATAGAATCGATAGGGATAACACCTATTGGTTGATCCTCGCGTTTATTTGCATCAGCTGGAACATACCCACGTCCACGCTTCGCAGTCATTCTCATGCGCAAATGGCCGCCTTCTGCTAACGTAGCAATATGAAGGTCTGGGTTGAGAATTTCTACATCGCTGTCGTGAGTAATATCTGCAGCCGTGACAACTCCTTCGCCCTGTACATCAATTTCGAGCGTCTTTTCTTCGTCAGAGTAAATTTTTAACGCAAGTTTCTTAATGTTTAAAATGATTGCTGTTACATCTTCTACGACGCCTTCAATTGTCGAAAACTCATGCAGTACACCATCTATTTGCACAGATGTTACAGCAGCACCAGGGAGTGAGGATAACAGGATTCGACGTTT
>NZ_JACDUU010000019.1:1665-4667 GCF_013760845.1 [Anoxybacillus] calidus
GTACTTCGACGGAGGAAGGTTATTCGACACGAGAGGCTAGGAGCCGGAGCTAGACAAAGTGAAGCTCTTTTCACTGGTTAAGTTAGAAAGGGCGCACGGTGGATGCCTTGGCACTAGGAGCCGATGAAGGACGGGACAAACACCGATATGCTTCGGGGAGCTGTAAGTAAGCGTTGATCCGGAGATTTCCGAATGGGGAAACCCACTGCTCGTAATGGGGCAGTATCCATACCTGAATCCATAGGGTATGGAGGGCACACCCGGGGAACTGAAACATCTAAGTACCCGGAGGAGAAGAAAGCAACAGCGATTCCCTGAGTAGCGGCGAGCGAAACGGGAACAGCCCAAACCAAGAGGCTTGCCTCTTGGGGTTGTAGGACACTCTATACGGAGTTACAAAGGAACGGAGTAGACGAAGTGATCTGGAAAGGTCCGTCATAGAAGGTGATAACCCTGTAGTCGAAACTTCGTTCCCTCCAGAGTGGATCCTGAGTACGGCGGGACACGTGAAATCCCGTCGGAAGCAGGGAGGACCATCTCCCAAGGCTAAATACTCCCTAGTGACCGATAGTGAACCAGTACCGTGAGGGAAAGGTGAAAAGCACCCCGGGAGGGGAGTGAAAGAGAACCTGAAACCGTGTGCCTACAAGTAGTCAGAGCCCGTTAATGGGTGATGGCGTGCCTTTTGTAGAATGAACCGGCGAGTTACGATCACGTGCAAGGTTAAGTCGAAAAGACGGAGCCGTAGCGAAAGCGAGTCTGAATAGGGCGTATAGTACGTGGTCGTAGACCCGAAACCAGGTGATCTACCCATGTCCAGGGTGAAGGTAGGGTAACACCTACTGGAGGCCCGAACCCACGCACGTTGAAAAGTGCGGGGATGAGGTGTGGGTAGGGGTGAAATGCCAATCGAACTTGGAGATAGCTGGTTCTCCCCGAAATAGCTTTAGGGCTAGCCTCAAGGGAAGAGTCTTGGAGGTAGAGCACTGATTGGGCTAGGGGCCCTCATCGGGTTACCGAACTCAGTCAAACTCCGAATGCCAATGACTTATCCTTGGGAGTCAGACTACGAGTGATAAGATCCGTGGTCAAAAGGGAAACAGCCCAGATCACCAGCTAAGGTCCCCAAGTGTACGTTAAGTGGAAAAGGATGTGGAGTTGCTTAGACAACCAGGATGTTGGCTTAGAAGCAGCCACCATTTAAAGAGTGCGTAATAGCTCACTGGTCGAGTGACTCTGCGCCGAAAATGTACCGGGGCTAAACGTACCACCGAAGCTGTGGGATGACTTACGTCATCGGTAGGGGAGCGTTCTAAGTGCGGCGAAGCTAGACCGGAAGGACTGGTGGAGCGCTTAGAAGTGAGAATGCCGGTATGAGTAGCGAAAACAGAGGTGAGAATCCTCTGCACCGAAAGCCTAAGGTTTCCTGAGGAAGGCTCGTCCGCTCAGGGTTAGTCGGGACCTAAGCCGAGGCCGAAAGGCGTAGGCGATGGACAACAGGTTGATATTCCTGTACCACCTCCTCACCGTTTGAGCAATGGGGGGACGCAGGAGGATAGGGTAAGCGCGCGACTGGTTGTGCGCGTCCAAGCAGTTAGGCTGGCAAGTAGGCAAATCCGCTTGCCGTAAGGCTGAGCTGTGATGGCGAGGGAATTTAAGTACCGAAGTTCCCGATTCCACACTGCCAAGAAAAGCCTCTAGCGAGGTGAGAGGTGCCCGTACCGCAAACCGACACAGGTAGGCGAGGAGAGAATCCTAAGGTGCGCGGGAGAACTCTCGTTAAGGAACTCGGCAAAATGACCCCGTAACTTCGGGAGAAGGGGTGCTCTTTGGGGTGAATAGCCCCGAAGAGCCGCAGTGAAAAGGCCCAAGCGACTGTTTATCAAAAACACAGGTCTCTGCGAAGCCGTAAGGCGATGTATAGGGGCTGACACCTGCCCGGTGCTGGAAGGTTAAGGGGAGCGCTTAGCGCAAGCGAAGGTGCGAACCGAAGCCCCAGTAAACGGCGGCCGTAACTATAACGGTCCTAAGGTAGCGAAATTCCTTGTCGGGTAAGTTCCGACCCGCACGAAAGGTGTAACGACTTGGGCACTGTCTCAACGAGAGACCCGGTGAAATTATAGTACCTGTGAAGATGCAGGTTACCCGCGACAGGACGGAAAGACCCCGTGGAGCTTTACTGTAGCCTGATATTGAATTTTGGTATCGCTTGTACAGGATAGGTGGGAGCCTGAGAAGCCGGAGCGCCAGCTTCGGTGGAGGCGTCGGTGGGATACCACCCTGGCGGTATTGAAATTCTAACCCGCACCCCTGATCGGGGTGGGAGACAGTGTCAGGTGGGCAGTTTGACTGGGGCGGTCGCCTCCCAAAAGGTAACGGAGGCGCCCAAAGGTTCCCTCAGAATGGTTGGAAATCATTCGTAGAGTGCAAAGGCAGAAGGGAGCTTGACTGCGAGACCTACAAGTCGAGCAGGGACGAAAGTCGGGCTTAGTGATCCGGTGGTTCCGCATGGAAGGGCCATCGCTCAACGGATAAAAGCTACCCCGGGGATAACAGGCTTATCTCCCCCAAGAGTCCACATCGACGGGGAGGTTTGGCACCTCGATGTCGGCTCATCGCATCCTGGGGCTGTAGTCGGTCCCAAGGGTTGGGCTGTTCGCCCATTAAAGCGGTACGCGAGCTGGGTTCAGAACGTCGTGAGACAGTTCGGTCCCTATCCGTCGCGGGCGTAGGAAATTTGAGAGGAGCTGTCCTTAGTACGAGAGGACCGGGATGGACGCACCGCTGGTGTACCAGTTGTCCCGCCAGGGGCACCGCTGGGTAGCTATGTGCGGAAGGGATAAGCGCTGAAAGCATCTAAGCGTGAAGCCCCCCTCAAGATGAGATTTCCCATCGCGTAAGCGAGTAAGATCCCTTGAAGATGACAAGGTAGATAGGTCCGAGGTGGAAGCGTGGTGACACGTGGAGCTGACGGATACTAATCGATCGAGGACTTAACCAAG
>NZ_JACDUU010000020.1 GCF_013760845.1 [Anoxybacillus] calidus
TGATATTATCCCCTTATAGTAGACAGGAAAAAGCAAAGGCTGATACTGTTTACTATGGAGGGGTTTTTTTATGGGAAAAATCAGAAAAACTTATTCAGTAGAATTTAAATTAGAAGTAGTTCAAAAGTATCTAAGCGAAGGCTGGAGCCAGAGTATGATTTTGGATCACTACCGTGTATATAATTCAATGTTACAAAGATGGGTTAACGATTACCGTCAAGAAGGGGTGGAGGGCTTAAAAGAAAAGCGCGGAACCTCCAAAGGGAAACAAAAAGGAAGACCTCGAAAGAATCCTTTGAGTGACAAGGAAAAAATCATTCGTCTAGAAGCGGAAGTGGAATTTTTAAAAAAGCTGTTGAAAGTCAGAAAGGGGGAATAGGCAGAAAAAGAAAAACGGTCGAATATCAGATCATTCAAGAGATGTCCTCTTCCTATCCAATCGCTCTTCTTTGTGAAGTGGCAGGTGTCTCGAGAAGTGGATATTACAAATGGTTAAAGACTCAGAAGAAACTAACAGCTAAACAAAGAGAAGACCAAGAGTTCAAAAAACAAATCATCGAAGCACATTCGAAATATAAAGGGATATTTGGTTATCCCAGAATGACGGTTTGGCTTCGAAAACAAACAGGGAAACGAATCAATCATAAGCGAGTGTACCGGCTCATGAAGGAACTAGGCGTTCAAGCTCACATTCGAAAAAAACGAGTGTATTATGGCAAAAAAGAAGTGTATGTAGTCTCCCATAATCATTTAAACCGAGAGTTTACAGCTTCTCGTCCAAATGAAAAGTGGGTAACCGATATTACTTACTTGATTTTTAAAGGGAAGCGCTTATATTTATCCGTTATTTTAGATCTCTACAACAACGAAGTCATCGCCTATAAAATCAGTGAACGAAATGATGTAAAGCTTGTTTTAGACACGGTAAAAAAAGCCATAAAAAAACGAGATGTAAATGGTCTCCTGTTACATAGTGATCAGGGGTACCAATACATCTCCCGAAAATATCATCAGCTACTACAAAGATACAATATAAAGGCGAGTATGTCCAGAAAAGGAAATTGTTTAGATAACGCATGTATAGAAAGCTTTTTTAGCCATCTAAAATCGGAATGTTTTTATCAATATGAATTCCAACACTCATGGGAAGTCAAAAGAGCCATTCATGAATACATCCAATTTTATAACGAAGAACGATTCCAGAAGAAATTGAACAACCTTTCTCCGGTGGAATATCGGAGAAAGGTTGCATAGACTTTCTTTTATTCTGTCTACTTGACAGGGGTAAGACCA
>NZ_JACDUU010000021.1 GCF_013760845.1 [Anoxybacillus] calidus
CACATCTGCTTGTTGTATTTGCTCCCTTGATAGTTCTACAGATTTATAATTTATACCATTAATATAAATATTTGGAAAATAAGGGTCGTAATATTTCACATCATACCCTTTCTGAACGAGTAAATCGAAAACAACTAAAGCAGGCGATTCACGCAAATCATTTACATCTTTTTTATACGCCACACCAATGAGAAGTACTTCGGCTGCTACATTTGGAGCGATTTCATTGACACGCTCTACAATTTCAGCAGGCATTTTTTCATTAATTTCTTGTGCAACTTGGATTAAGCGGCTTATAAAACCATGTTGCTTTAATTTCCATTGGAAGTATAAAGGATCAACTGGAATGCAGTGACCACCTATCCCTGGTCCTGGCCAATAAGGCGTAAATCCAAACGGCTTTGTCGCTGCAGCTTGCAATGCTTCATAAAAATCGATATTAAGCTTTCGACATAATGAGAATATCTCATTTACAAGTGAAATGTTTACAAGACGTTGAATGTTCTCAAATAACTTACACATTTCTGCGACTTTTGGAGAGCTAACAGGTACAACTTCATCGAATGCATGTTTATATAAATCAATTACTTTTTCAAGACATGTCTTCGTTTGTCCGCTCACTACTTTTGGAATGGATTTCACTGAAAAATGATGGTTACCCGGATCAATACGCTCAGGTGAATATCCTAAATAGTAATCTTTTCCAACTTCTTTTCCTGTTTTCTGAAGGATAGGTAAAATCACTTCTTCTAATGTACCGGGATAGGTTGAACTTTCAAAAATAATTGTTTGTCCTTGTTGTAAATGCTGTTGAATAAAATGAGAAGCAGCAATAATTGCTCCTAAATCTGGATCTCCGTTTTCCGTCACGGGAGTCGGTACAGTCACAATTACATAGGAGGCTTGTTTATATAAATCAACTGCATCTTCTGATGTAGTTGCTGTAAAAACACCTTTTTTGATAGTATCTTGCAAAAGCGAGTCTGAAACGTCTGGGATGTAGCTGATTCCCTTCGCAAGACTATCAATTTTGCTCTTATCTTTATCTATTCCTATAACAGAAAATCCACATGTTGCAAAATGAATGGCAAGTGGAAGTCCTACATAACCTAAGCCAATTACTGCAATTTTTACTTGATGATGTTCCATTTTCTAACTCCTCTCGTAATTTTTTGATGGGAGTTCGGTTATGTTATGTTCCCCA
>NZ_JACDUU010000022.1 GCF_013760845.1 [Anoxybacillus] calidus
TATATAGATTCAGATTAATTTTCCGACATAACCACCTGTCCGATGCGTTGGAGCACTTTTTCTGGAAATTCAGAAAGGTACTCTAAGAACGAAACAATCGATTCTCGCAACTCTTTTCGATTGGGATGAAACCGATTGGCAATGACACTCTCTTTCAGCCAACCCCAAATTCGTTCAACTAAATTTAAATTCGGCGAATAAGGGGATAAGAATACAAAAGTTAACTGTTCTTCGTGCTCCTGTAAAAAAGGCTGAAGAACTTTGGCATGATGAATTTTTGCGTTATCCAAGACCATCACGACATGTTTATCTGGATACTGGTCCAATGTGTATTGGAGAAACTGCAGAAAAGCCTGTGCATTACATTGGTCCGTTTCCATACAGAGAAATTCACCCGTTTCGATATTCACACCGCCTAATAAGCTAACCGTCGCGTGGTGTCCATACGTAGGGATTTGTTTTTGACGCCCTTTGACACTCCATGTGGTACGAAGAGCTTGGTAGTCGCGAATATGACTTTCATCTTCATAGATTATGACTGTGTTGTCGGACAAGTTTTTTTTATGAGTTCCATTTCTTGTTGAAACTCTTTTTGTTTTTGAGGATTCGCCCGTTTGAGGGTATACGTAGGGTGTGTATAGCGAAATCCCCATCGATGGAGCATATCACAAATCCCACCGCGAGACATGGTGACAGAAAATTTCTCTTCTAACACATGTTGAATGATTCGTGTATTCCAGCTGGTTTCGATGCCATATCCTTCATCGGCAGGGGTGCTTTCTTCCAACATCTTTCTTAATTCGCGTTCTTCGTCTGGAGACAGATACGGCTTTCTACCGGGAGCATAATGGCGTTCTAATAGCGCATCCATGCCACCTTGATTAAACTTTTGAACGTAAATCGAAACGGTTTCACGATGGATGTTCAACAGCTCAGCGACTTGGATTCCCAAATAGCCTTGCATAATCAGACGAATCACCGCAATTCGTTTCGCCATGTTCGCATTTTTCATTCGGCGTTCCTGTTCTTGAAGACGTTCGATGGTCCAACCATGATTGTTCGTAATTTGTAATCCTTTTTTCTTCATCATTCATCCGCTCCTTTGATTGATCCGTTTAGGAGCAGTATAGACAAAGGTGGATGGGGATTAAACATGTCGGAATTTCAAACTGAATTTATATA